>NZ_CP083256.1:0-281638 GCF_059492215.1 Cupriavidus sp. HY129 | reverse complement strand
GTCGGCATCCAGGGCCTTCGGAGCGCGGCTGTCGACGTCGACTGTCACCAACTGGGCTTTGTGCCAGCGAGTCGCGGCAGCGGTGCACAAGGAGCCAGAGCCAGAGCCCAACTCAAGAACTAGCTTCGGCTTGGCTACCTCGATCCTATCAACCAATGATTGGCTGACAATGGGCGTGGTGTAGTACCGCCCCCAAGGGTCGGATGTATGACCTGCTCGAGCCAGAACTTGACCCATACCACTTGTTGACGTAGCCATCTCCCTCGTCTGTCACAGCACTGTTATTCTGTGGAGTCGCTACAATTCCAGTGCGGCATGTCCGTAGCAAGACGTGCTAGTGTATCCTAGTTAATGCTCACGATCGGCGACCTCGCGCGCGTTGAACGTTGGAACTGCATTCACGCGTCCAGATTGTGACAACTTCTGCAGAACATTAATCGTGCATTGAAGCGAGCTTCGCTAAACCGCCCGGGCCATGGCACCCCATTGAGGGGCGCCCGGGATTCGAAAGGAGTCCGCCAATCCTCGGCAACCTGAAATCTTCAGCACCCCGGTACCCCGCTCTGTGCGAACGCCTTATCCGACCCGGAAAAACTCCACGCTCTGCCCCGCATTGACCGCCCGCTTGAGCCACGACGGCATCTCGCCCTGCCCGTCCCAGGGCAGCCCTTCCGCGTTGCGATAGCAGACCACCGGCGGTGAGGGTGGCAGCGGGGGCGGATCAAAGCACCCCGCCGCCTCCAGTTCCTCCAGTGTCAACCCATAGTCGGCCATCTGCGCCTGGATTCAGCGGATCGAGTCCGCCCGCTCAGCTTTTGCTGCCATCGTTGCCGTCATCCGAGTGGCCGGGCAGCGTCCCTGCGAAGGTATCGAATCGACATCGGCCGCGCGCCAGCGTCAGGTGATGTCCGCCGACGGAATTCCCTGCGGCCAGGCGCGCAGGGCTGATGCCCGTGTAATCAGCTCCAGGGCGCCGGGCGGGGAGGCCGAAGTCACCGCCATGAACTACGGCTTCATCGCTGGCAGACTTCCGACAATCTGGGCACCAGCAACGCCGCACTCATTCAACCGCCGGCCAACCGTTGCTGGATCGGTGAAGAGCGGCCCATCGAAGGTAAGGCTTAGCACAACCTGCCGCAGACGATCGATGATGCTCATCAGCACCGCTTCGCTCAGCAGGCGAGGACCGAAGCCAATGTCCTCTGCCCGGTCGGCTGCCGTGACATTGGTCGCAAACACCGGTACTGGCTTGGGTGTACCTGGGGCCAGCGAATCATCACACCACTGCATGCTGAGGACGAGTTGCGCTGCCTCTGTCTTGAAGATGGGCGCAGTCTTCTCGCTTTTCGCTTCAATGCAGAGCCCGCAGTCATCGAACAGCCAGAGAACATCCGGTCCCCGACCGGTCTCCTTCTCCGGGCGATTGGAGGTCGCGCCGAGCAGTTCGCCTAGTTCATGCAGACCACGCTCGACGACCTCTGCCGAATTGCCGTACGAAAGCTTCGCACGGACCTCGTCCAATCGCGCCACAGCTGCATTGGCAGAGGCAAAGCTGCTGAACGCCTGGCACACGGCAATTGCCTGATTGGTCAGCCGCGCGAACTTGCGATCTGCGACCTGCTCCGGTCGCGGAAACTTGGTGTTCGCTGCGAAGACGGCCTTGTACGTCTCCGCCGCTTGGGCGGGACTGAACTGATTGAGATACGTCGCAACCCAATAGAGGATCTCGGCCTTCTGGATAGGATGCAATTGGGACGCGTTCGCCGCCTCCCGCAAGCGGGTGACCGCCCCCTGGAAGTTCTTGGCTTTGGCCAGCATCCACGCTTCCCGCATCGCCACCGCAGCCGCTTCGAATGGAGTCAGTGCAGCTGGTCTGGGCTGCCTTGCCTGAACTTTGACGCGCACACGGTGCGCTTCCTTCCAGCCCTCATTGCGGCCCAGCAGGGCCTGCCCCATCTCCGCGATCACGGCGGAAATAGGCCTGCCCTTTCCCGCGTTCTGTGCAAGTTCTCGACCGAGATCCAGTTGCAGACGCGTCCGCGCTTCAAGAAGCGCGACGACGTTCTTGCGGCCGATGAATGCCGCGATGTCGGGGCCAACCAACAGGACCGCCGCATAGTCCGCGCTCGACCGGACTGCGCGCCCCAGTGCCTGCTCGAACTTGTTGACAGTTCTGACTTCGTACTCGGGACTGTCCTTCTGACGGAAAGCATCGGCTTGGTCGGTGATGCGCTCACCGCTCGGGATACCGTCGATCACCAGAATGCGGCAAGCGTCGTCGGGCAAGTCGACGCCATCAAAGCGCTGCGCAAAAACGACATAGTTGCCGATCGTGGTGCGAAGCCGCTCCAGTGCGCCGGCGAACTCGGTGTCCTGAGACAACGTGGCACCAGCATCGGTCCAGGTCTTCGCTTGTGCCGCCGAGGTTGTCAGCACGACGACGTTGGTCTGCTTGGAAAGTTGGGCGCAGACGGCGGCGATCTCCTCCTTCTTGCATTCTGCACTGATGAGGGATGTCGGCAGGATCATGCGCTCACCGGCCCCCTCATCTTCAGCCGGCTCGACAATGCGCCCGTACGCCGCTGGGTCGCAACCCAGCACGGCAATCAGCCCCGAGATATCCTTGATACTGGCCGACATGAACAGCCGGTGCTTGGCTCCGGCATAGGCGGACACCTCCTCAACCGGCGGGACCTGCAGCACAATTTCGGCGGACACGCCCGAAATGCAGCAGCGCGCCAGTTCGAGATAGCGCGCGATGTTTGGCCAGGTGAACCGCAGCGACTTTTCCGTCTTGTGAGGATCCAGTATCTGTGCCACCTGACCGCACACCTGTGCCCAGATCCAGTACGGCACTTCATACAGGGAAGCGACATCATTCTTCATGATGCCGGCCCACGTCGCAGCATCGGTTGGTTCGCACAAGGGCCTAAGCAAAGTCCGGAGCTGATCGAGACACTCTGCCGGCACTTGGACGGTATAGTACTTTCGCACACGTTCGGTGCCAGCATGCACGTCATCGAGCACGATGGCCGAGGGCCGGATCGCCTGGCTCTCGAAGACTGAGCCGCTTGTGAACAGCTTGTCGTACGTGCAAGCAAGAATGGCATCACCGCTCATGGCCGCGTAGGGAAGGCCGGTGCCAAAGGTGGAGACACTCACGCCAATTGCCTGCCCAGTGGCGACAACTTGTTCGACAAGCTGCCTTGTCGGGCACAGATAGACGACGGGCTCCCCCTTGTACTTGCGGCGCATCATCTCCGCATAGATCAGGCCGAGGATGGTCTTACCCGAGCCCGTGCTGAGCTTCATGATCACGTCGCGCTGTACGAGCTGCAGATCCAACGCAGCGAGCGCTGCAAGCTGCGCCGGGCGCAAGCCCGTATGGGTAGCCCTTCTATCCAGTTGCTTGAACAATTCGGCAAGCGTCGCCGGCACTTCAGCCGCCGTCGTCTTCGCCAACGATCCGAAATCAAACATCCACTGACTCCTTTATCCGATTCCTATTCCAGCCAAGCCGCCATTCGTGTGGGCCGTTCTGCATAGCATGAGCCGAGCAATGGACCCGTCCCGGCATCACCATAGCTGTCGTAGCCATGCCGCACCCCGCAACCGCTGCACATGGGAGAGCCGACTCATCGGTCCACCGTAAATCCCCCCTCGAAGGGCTCCGCGTAGCTGCTGTCCCTCCGGAGCGCGTTGAACTCGGGCATTTCAGAGAAGCGCACGACCTGCACATCGACCTGGCGGCGCCATTGCCCCAGTGAGCCGGATTGCACAGCCAGCGCAAGATGGCCCTTATGCTTACGCGACGGATAGCGAAAACCGATCGGTGCGCCGCCGTCGGCAAAGCTCGCCAGGACGTCGAACATCCGCAGGCCGAACCACTGACACCAGTCGTATTCGCCCTCGTGGATGCGATCATAAATGCCCAGCTTGCTGAGAACGGTGCCGTCAAGATCGAGGATGGGGATATCCGCTTGCACGGTGAAGGTCGCGATCAGGCCCGTCTCCGCAATGGCTCGGGGGATATAGAACGTGCCCGGCTGCGTGATGTCGTTCGTGCAGAAGCCGGATTCCCACAGTGCAGTCGTGAGATCCTGGGCGGCATACATCCAGTAGATCGGGTAACGCCCTCCCTCACCGGCCAATGCGGCGGGCGGTCCGAATCGGTAGGTGCGCTCCACGTGTGGCGGGATGACCGCGGCCGGATGCCGGACGGCGCGGACAATCCGGGTGCCGGCCGGCACGAAGACCACCGCGCCGTCCAGCGCCCGACGCAAATGGTCAAGGGTAGGAAGAGTAGCGGCAATCGAAGCCGGTACGACAAATTCTCTTGGTATCAACATCAACTGATCAGATCCGAACTGCGCGAGGACAGCGCGGCCAGCTGCGTGATCACCCTGCCCTGCCGCTCGCTTGCGGCTTGAGCAAGGTGGCCACGCTGCGCAGCAGTTAGCGCCGCTCGCGATTCGAACGCCCTGCCCGCCAGCAACTCGGCCGGCGTCAGGTCGTCGAAGGCGTCAACCGGCGTCACCCAGAACGCATGGATTTCGCTGCTCGGCAGGTTTTTCATCTGGCGCAGGACCGGAGTCAGCAACTCGGGCACCGGCGGCGCGAATTGCCAGGCCGGGAATGCGCGGCCAATCGCCTTGCCGCGGGGGGTGACACAATAAAAGCGTGCATCCTCCACCGCGCGATACAGCGTCGCCTGCGACATGGCCACCAGACCTTGCGCAATGACCTCCGAGGGCTTCAGATATGACACGGCGAGGCGGTCTTCGACTGCCGCCGCCGAGGCGGGGCTGGAGAGCGTTGCCGTCAGGCACTGGCGCACAATGGCCATTACGCGGGCACGCTCGCCAGCGTCGATGGTCTGCTCCAGTTGCTCGTCAATGTCGTGGACCAATTTCTCGACCAGTTGGGGGCCGGGTGCGACGGCAGCCGGCGCGTGAAAACGCGGTGTCATATCAAACTCCTTCAAATGACCGCAACCGGCGGGGCAAAGGCCGGGTGAATCGTCGCCTCCCGGTCGGCGTGGTGGCACGACACTACATGACCAGCGAGGAAGGACCGGACCTGAGCGGCCAAAGCAGAAAGGCGGTGCGTCCGCCGGGATTCCGCAATCGAGGCGCGAAGAGCGCTGCGCACAAGACGGCGAACGACTGCCGTCAATCTGGCCGGAACGTGTCCTCCCAGCAGGTCTAGATACAGGAGTGCGCGCGTCTCCCTGGTGTCATACCCGAATTCGACGACATCCCTCAGAAGTCGCCAGTAACGGTGGGCCACTGCGAGGCGGATGTTCGCGACCGGCGCGTCGGACGGCAGGCACCGTACTTCGGGACCCTCGCCCAGCTGGCCCACCAGGATGACGCGATTGACCTTAGGCTTCGCCGGCGTCTCCAGACCCGGATCCGCTTCCCCGCGCACCTCGGCGGCGATCTCGATCGTCCGCGGGCCGAGCAGCTTCCGATAAAGCGCACTGAGCGCGGCGACATCGGCCTCGTAGACGGGCTCGCGGTCGTCTGCTTTGTTCACCCCCGCTTCCCGAAGCCTCTCGAGAAGCGTGTCCGGCTCGATACGCATGCGGGCGGCCAGATCGGCCACACTAGAATAGGAACTCATGTCAGAGGCAGACGAACTGTGGATGATTCCCAGAGGCTACTCAATTTTCTCAACATTCGCAAGATTCTCACTGAGAAAATTTAGCAAACGTCATTTAGCGAAAGAGCTGCGCCGAACAATGAGTTCTATCATTCACAATCCGTCGCCGGCTCAAGGTTGACGCCGCTGACCATGGCCCGCAGCCGACTTTCCAGCATCAAGCGCAGACACGTTCGTGCCCCCTTGTCTTCCTCGACGCCCATCTCGAGCAACGTTCCCGCTCTGCGGCTAAGCAGTGGAGGTCGGGCCCGGCAAGTTCTACCCCGCGGGGTCTCCTGCGCCGTTGATCGAGGGGGCGATCCAAGGCGATGAGTTGCCGACCTATGGCAGAACCTGGCGCACCCGGCTACATGCCATGAGGTTTCCGGAATACAAGGGCGGCCTGAATTCACTACCGCCGAATCGGTGGCCAAGCCCACCCGAGAGTCGCCCCCGCCCTTATGCGCTGAAGAGCATAAGGGCGCATCTTGGCCGCAGGCCTTGAACGTTCGGCGTACCCTACCGGCAGGTTCCTCGCACCGATGCATTCACTGCCGTTCTCATCGTCCTCCGTGGCACTCGATCCACGGACCAGCGGTCGGAGTTTCCGTCTTCCGACGCCGACAAAGGAGGCCGACGTGCTGAGTCCGCACGAAATCGCCGCGCTACTGCTGATTGGCGATGCGCAGGGGATTGATGACCTCGAGCCAGATCAATTAGATGGCCAAAAACTGGTCACGATCGAGCGCGGACATGCCCGCGGCCATGCTTACCCTCGTCTGACGCGTCAAGGACAGTCCATGCTCGAGGCCGTGCGAAGCAGTCGGTAAGACTATCCCTGGGCCGAGGGCGGCGCAATTTCGTCGCGCCTTGCCCGGCTGGTTCCGGACTGCGGGCAACCGGTTCGGCACAACAACCGCTAGCCACCTTGGCATGGTCAGCGGACGATATCGTGCCTTATCTCTGTGCCCGGGCAACGCCAGCCTCACGTTCTTCCTGGCCCAGCACTGCAACTAACCGTCGCCAACCAGGAATGGCTGAAGCGGCAACGGCTGTAGCCGGTTCCGGTCGCTCGAGCAGCGACCCGGTCGGGCATCCGAAGGTCCGCTCGCTCAGTTGCGGAGCGTTCCGACCATCATTTTGGTGTCCTTAGTATTCGGACAGATAACCGGTACCGTACTTTCGCTCAAACTCGCTCATGTATTTTTTCCATAGACCAAGACGCTTCATTTCTTGGATACACTCCTCTCGATTTGACATCGTCGCTCGATAGCGGTCCGTTAGGGCGAAATTCAATACTGCCTCAGGAGTTTTGTAAGCATCAGATCGCACGATAGTCTCACTGAACATTGTGTGATGTGCTACCGACCGCAGGAACCCATCAAACCCAAGCGTACCTAGAAGTTTTTTGTTTGCATCCAGCGCGATCTTTCGAAGCAAATGAGAGCAGAGAATCGCTTGGGTAGGTTCGATAAAAACATCCTCGTTGATCACGTACTTTCGAAGACCGTTGGATGCCTTGTCCAAGAGGTTACTCACCAGCTTATGTACGTCTGCATCAGAAGAATGTTTGACAAGTGCGCGCGACGCACGCCCGTTTCGATGAGCGATGCAGTTTCGACAAAGTCGAAAGTACCTTACCACCTTTAAGATCGGATCGATCGACCTTCCGTCCCATCCGTTTTTGGCATAGAAAGCGCGCAGTCGTTCTTCCGAGTCGTCATCATCATCATTTTCTTCGCCGTCGTTAATATTTGTTTCCTCTATAATTGTCGGTGTCGCTTTATTCATTCCGATATGCCTGGATGACTCTGTGGCCGAATAAAATCGATGCAACTCCGCTTTCGTCCCGATGAGGAAGTCATCAAATGCTGAGAAGACAGAGATTAGGGCAAAGGCTGAGATGGAAGCGTGAGTTCTTCGCTGAATGTCTATTGACATATCTCTGACAGGCGGGGTATTCCAAGACGGATGCGCAAGCTTTATAAGATCGTGCAACTTGTCTGAATCCTGCGGCTCAGCCGAATGACGAACTAACAACAATGCGGAGGAGAGGGCTACCTTCAGGTAAATATTCAGATCTTCATGAAAATAATGGAAACCGCGATATGGGTCGAGTTGAGCATTCGATATATCAATCATTAGAGTTTTTCTGGTTGTTCGGCCGCCTGCAATATAGCCCTTGGCGGTGGCCCGATGGTAGGGGTCATCGTACTTTCCGTGCATTTCCTGACGACGACCTGCAGAAAGTGTCAATCTATCAATGACTTACAAATGCCACGTGGTGATCCAAGGCGCAGAGAGACCGTGCAAGAGGTGGCTCAGCGGTCCGCTACCGCCATTTTTTACAAAAAGTACGATGACCCAGCTAACGCGCTTTTGGACATCATCAGTGCGATTCGCTCCACGCGCGGCCCAGGACATCGCCGCTTGGTCTGCTGGCCCTCCTCAAGGTCTTCCAGAGGGACACCCGGGATTCCCAAATCCGCCATATCCTCTGTAAACCTATGATTGGAAAGGAAAATATATCCCTCGCAGCAGCCGAGCTTCGTTTATCCGGCCCGAAAAAACTCCACGCTCTGCCCTGCATTGACCGCGCGCTTCAGCCAGGACGGCATCTCGCCCTGCCCATCCCAGGTCAGTCCCTCGGCATTGCGGTAGCAGACCACGGGCGGCGGAGGCGGTGGGGGCGGGGGCGGCGGATCGAAGCACCCCGCCGCTTTTAGCTCTTCCATCGTCAGCCCATAGTCGGCCATCTGATCCTGGATCCAGCGGATCGCCGCCGCCCGCTCAGTCTTTGCTGTCATCGCTGCTGTCGCTTCTGTGACTGCTCTCGCTGCCATCTTCCGGGGTGAGGGAGGCCGTCGGCGCCCCCTGATTTTCGTCCAGTTGTTCGCCCGGCTTTTCGTTTAGCCGGCTCCCGGCCTTGCGCCGCCGCGCACCACCGTCTCGCTCAGGCGGCGCCAGCCGCAACTCTGCCAGCAGCTGCCGCACCAGCGCCGCTTCGGCCTCGGCGCGCTCGGCCCGGCGCTGCGCCGCCGCGAGCTCCGCCTGCACGGTGTCCAGGTCGCTGACGGATTTGCGCTGCGCCTGCTCGGCCACCGCGAGCCGATCGGCTAGCGCCGCGGCCTGCGCTTCCAGCTTAGCCCGGCCCTCCGCCTGCGCCACGGCCGCATCACGCGCCTCGCCGCGTGCCGCCGCCAGTTCACCGCGCAACGCTTCGGCCGTGCGTTCGCTCTGCTGGCGCGCCGTGCGCTCGGCGTCGAGTTCGCGCAAGCTGCGCCGCTCGCTGGCTTCGGCGCGTTCCTGCGCGAGCGTTACCGCCTCGCGCGCCCGCTCCAGCTCGGTCGAGAATTGGGTGCGCAGCGCGTCCAGCTGGCGCCGGCCCGCCTCCAGTTCCGTCCGCCCCGCCTCGAGCCGGGCCTGCGTGGCGGCGTGGGCCTGTCGCTCGGCGGCCAGCTCCGCCTGCACGGTGTCGTGCGCCTGCCGGGCTTCGGCCAGCTGGGCCGCGATCGCCGCAGCATCCTCGCGTGCGGCCGCCGTCTCCGCGCGCGCCGCATCCCGCTCGGCTTCCGCTTCGCTCGCGGCGTGACGCGCCTCCGCGCGCAGCGTCGCCAGCTCGGCGGACGCGGCCTCGTTGGCCGCCTGCCAGATCGTCTGCACCGCATTGGCGGCGATCGACTTGAGCGCCTCCGGCAGGTCCGGATGGTCGATGGTGACGCGCGTGCGCCCGCGCAACTCCTGCCAGAACGCCTGCAGCACCTCCGCCGGCGTGCCCATGCTGCCCTTGCGCACCAGGCTGTAGAGCTTGTTGGCGGTGGGCGTGACGCCGTAGCGGAAGAACAGCAGGCCGCAGACCTCGCGGTACAACGCGCGGGTCTCGGGGAAGCGACTGCGTAGCTCGGCAATGTCGTTGGCCATGGCGGTCTGCAGCGCGGCGTCGGTCAGATCCAGGTCGGCAGCGGGCATAGGGAGAAAAAAACAGAAATGTTGATAAATATTACTACGTAATACGTTATATATACAATTTTCTTGGCGATACTTTAGACATAACTGCGCTTATGTCTATATTTATCAGCCGGCTGCCGCCCACATTGCACTTCCGTTGGTTTGCACAATTTTGTTAGCGTTTTCTGCACAATTTTGTTCCGAGCCCCCTGGGCCGAAACTCTGGCCGCAATGCGTCGCAAGCCAACGGGCTTCACGTTGCTCACGGTACGTTGCGTTCAGATCCGGGGTCGCCCCCGACGCACATTCGCTTCTGCCCTCGTCCACTTGATCAGCAAGAGGCCATCGTCGGTTTCGCACAGGCGGACGCAAAACTTGGAATCGTCCCGCTCAAGCGGATCGACACCCCGATCGATGTCATCTAGCCAAGTGGTCAACGCATCGAACGTCAGCTCGATTTCCCACGTGACCGCCATATCGAGCACTGCGGTTAGCGTCGACTCCCAGACCCACTCGCAGCAGGTCCAGACGTCCTGATCGGCATATAGGTAACCCGCCGGCGCTACCGCTGCCTCCCGTGTATAGCGGATGAGGCCCAAGTCGCGCATCGCGTGAGAAACGCTGCAGAAGCGCCGCCGTTCCTGCTCCGCCGGCCGATTGGAGAGCGCCAGGTCCGAACGGCCCCAGCCGAGTTGAAGTTCGTTGAGCGCGATATCGTATGGGCAGATCAGGCCCCAGCGGGGCCCCTCCTCTGGACGCACGCTGACCCAGCGCGAAAGCCGTCCCTCCTTAGTCAGCCTCCACCGACAGCGACAGGTGCCATGGCGAGCCTGTCGGTCTTGCATGGCATTCAGGCGCGTGACAAACGAAGACGGATTCGCCGAAGCGGCGTTGATGCGTATATAGAAGTGAAGAACGTCGGCAAAGCTGAGGTGGCTCGACCTGAGGCGGCCGAGCTGGATTTTCGCTTGCCGCGCAAACGCGTGGCTTTCCAGACTCCACCGATCACCGGCTTCGGTAAGGAGCGGTTCGATGTCCTCGGGCGGGGGCTCAAGCGCGCGCAGCTGACCGAACGCTTGGTCGAGGGAGACGGCCCCCGGCATGCCATCGTTGCCCGACGACCAGATCTCGCCGAGCGACATGCGCGCGGCAGCGACGCTCGCCCGTGCGACCCAGCCGGCGAGCGACGCAACACGCCCCGGCTCTCGGGCGGGAAAGCCGGCATCAATGCCGTGCGGCCACGTCCTGCAGCGTTGCCGCATCACGAACTCCAACGCGCCCACACGCTGCGACACGAGCCTGGCGGTGTGCTTCTGCGCCCAGGTCGTTTTCAGCTCGCTCAGGTGAAATGGGCACCGCGAAAGCCACCCAAGCTGATGCAGGTAGCTGTGGTAGCCGTGCTGCACACAGGTCTCGCAATAGCGGATGGCACGTCGCTCGCGACTATCGGGAGGCGGGCCATAACGGCCGACATCGATGAACCGTATGGAAGGCGAGAAAACGTCTTCGACAAGCGGCGCGGTCTCACCCAGCACGGACGCCAGGCGCCTGATTTCGTCGATCGGAAGCGGCGTGCTGCTATCGGGCTCCACACTCAAAAACTCCGCGCATTTTCGGACGTTGATGCCATTCAGTGCGCAGAAGCGGGCGACGAACGACAGCCTCGACTCGTACGGACGGAGGTTTCCCGGCCACCAGTTCACCGATGGGTAGGCCGCCATGTCAACTACCCGTCGAGATGATCCTCATGTGGTCCGGGAAGTTCGCTTTAGCGAGTTCTCGCAACCAGCTCTCATAGGAGGTCACGTCGGCCCAGTCTTCGCCCCGCGCCAGTTGGAAGAGTATCGCCTCGGTGGCTTTCGCGACATGCTGCATTGGAAATTCGAAATGCCCGCGCGCAGATTCGGGCGAAAGCTCCATCAGCGCTTTCCACAGCAGCGCCGCGCATTCGGCGAGCCGGCGCCCGGCCGCATAATCCGCCGGCGCGAAGTGCGCCAGGTACGGAACGCCGCTGCTTGGCGGCCACTCGGAGTCGATATCGTAGCCGTTGAGCACGTACCCGATCTCCTCGGGCGAGCGCAGGCCGTGGAAGCGCGCATGCGCTGCCATAAAGCGCGCGGCGACGTGAGCGTTGCCCGTGATGGCCATATATTCGTGGCGATAGTTCAACTGGTGTGAGCCGACTGAAAATACGCTGAGTAAATAGCCCTCGTAATCGAGCTCATTTTGCAGGCCGACCAGCCACTTCCACTCCCGCAACGTCAGATCCTGCGCTTCGTCGATAAGCAGCACCATGTAGTTCCGTTGCGCGTTGTTCGCAATGGCGATGAAGCGTTGCTTGCACAGGTATATGCCTTCGGCTTTCTTCGGCGGCTTTGCCGGGTTGGCGAATTCGAAACGCGAGGCGAGTAAGAGCTGGTGCCAGAATCCCGCTTCACTACTGTGACTGTCGGGGCGGCGATTCCACACCACCAGGGGCATGACGGCCTTGAAGCGCTCCTGCAATTCGTTTGCAACGTACCACTGCACACAGCGGGACTTGCCTAGGCGTGACGCACCATAGATATAGCCGCCGGGGCGCTGCTGGTCGATCCATTCGCCGATTTGCTCGATCATTTCGTGCATGGGCGGTGTATACACCGCGTATTGCTTCGTCACGATGCAGTGCCGCGGATCGATGCGCTCGGGCAGTGAGAAGGACATGGCTTACCTCGACTGCGCCATTCGACGCGGAGGCAGCGTAGGACCCGCAGAAGGCTTCAGCGGGTCCGCGGCGCCAGACTGCGCGCGTCTTGCCGTCGGCTCCGAAGCGGCCCCCTTGCTACCCTTTGAAGAACTGCTGCCTGCCTTGGCCCGAGCCATTGCTACATCCAGCATGGAAGGCCCGATTGATGAATCGGCTGCGGCTGCCAGTATGCGCCGTGCCTCGAGGTAGGCCGGATGGACCGGCAAGCGGTTGTGCGCCTGACTCTCCACGTAGCGCATGAAGACATCGATGGCGTCGACGCCTGCCGGAATCGCAAACTTTCCGTGAGAGCACGCCTGGCAAATTGCAGCACGTAGCGACAGGCTGTGCGGCGACATGTTCCAAGGCGGTGCTGCCCGCAACACGCCGAGTGACATACCGTCCAGCGTGGAGGCAAGCGCCACCCGGCAGTCATCCTCCTTGTGGCAGACCACCCAGATCTCGGAGCCGACAAGGTCGTGCCGGTTGTGCAGCACGTCGTTGGTATAACGGCCGTAATGGAACTCAACGAACGGGGCACGCCCGCTCTTAGCGCCCCCGCGCACGATGCAGCGCTTGCGGATGCTGAATAGCGTGTCCACGACAGCGGGGTCGGCTCGCCGGAAGCTCTGCTGGGAATGGTGGTACAAGAACTTCGCATACGCGAGCGGCGTGCGGTTACCAATCCCGCTGTGCGGTGTCGCGTTGTAGTTGGCAATGAGCACGTTCAGCAGCTCTTCCGCATATTCGTACTGGAATCGACTCGCCAGGGCGACCTCTTCCGGCTGTCTTCCCTTGCGGTCCTGGAAATTTGCGCCGGTGGTGTTGGAAAGACGCTGGAATCCCTGTCCGGCCAGATTGCGGAAAAACGTCTCGATGAACGGGCGGTCATCCTTGCTTCGACGTTTCGAGAACGAGGTCTTCGGGTCCAGTAGCGTGGAGCCGACGCTGTCGCGCAGCGCATCCCGCACGTGCTGACAAGTCTCGGCAAGCGCACCATCTACGCTGGTCTCGTCCCAGCATAGCCCGACGAAATCGCTACCCAGAGCGGAAAGAAGCCCGGCTTCAGGCAGATACGGCGTATCGCAAAAACTGACCGGGCGCAGGCACCATCTGCCCAATGCCCGCTTCAGCGCGCGCATGACGTCATCTTTCGATATTTCCCGTCTCACGCTGAAGTAGTACCCTAGCACCGCGCGCGAAACGACCTCCAGGATCACAACGACCCAGAGACGATGAACGATCTTCTCCTTGAAACCGCCCCCCATCAGGGGAAGCGACACGCAGAAACGTCCGTCTAGCTTGTGCGCGTCCATTTCGACGCGTTGCATGAACCTCTGCACCGGCCGCCCGGTTCCGTCACCGGACCTCAGCTTCACAGCCAAATTCGGCCCGCCACTCGCCGCGGCCAGCGCCCTTGGGTTGGCCGACAGCACCTTGTCGATATACCGACAGATCGAAGAGTAGCCAAGGCTCAATGTGTTGAACGGCCATTCGTTTCGCGCTTCGTACCCGAAGCCACGCAATTGGTCCAGAAACCACGCGCAATGACGCCTTCTCGACTGTTTAGTTTCGACTAGTCGCTTGGCTGAGGCGCTCGCGAGGATACGCGCCTCAAATGCCTGACGAAGCGCCGGCTGACTGTCCAGCAGCGCCTGCATCGCGCCCGCAGCACCGCGGCCGAACTGGTCGACATGGACCTTCGTGCTACGACGGTATGGCTTGACTCGGAGCCATGGCACAAGCCCGCGCCAGCCATAAGGACGCCCGTCGGGATGCGTCTCAAGGCAGCGCTCCCGGATGAGACGATAGGCCTGACTTGTGCCAAGCGACGTCAGCCGCCTGATGCTTTCGCCCGAGGCACCGGAAAGATACAGCGAAACCGCCTGCTTTCTCGCAAGGTACAGGACGCGTCGGTCACCAGTAAGCGCTCCCTCATCGGGGCTGGCCCAGTGGGAAGTGTCGACGGTTCGCCCGTCTATCCTCCGGCGGGAGCAACAGGAATTGTCGTCAATACCCTCTTCCATGCGACGCTCCAAAATCGGCCGATCGCCCCAGAGGCGATGGTTATAAACCTTAGGGCACATTTGGGAAAAATCGCACGACGAGAATGGAACAAACGTTGGCAAAGATACAAAATTGCTTCGAATGTTCGCCGGGAGAACAAAATGGTGCAGAATTTCGTGAAGTAAATTTGTTCTCGCACGCCCGGGCGGCGTCGATTTCACGGCCACGTCTCGGATACAAAATTGTGCAAACTAACGACCGTGGAATCGCCCGCCCTTCCGCCCGCCCCACCTACGTCCGCCCCCCTCGCCGCCCTACCCACTCCGCTGGAGCAGTTACGGCTGCCGTCGGCGCTGTCCGGGCACGACGGCAGCAACCGAGCGCCCGCCACGGCCACCCGCATCGCGGCGACCGACGACCTGTCCGCCGTGACCGCCTGGCTCGCGCGCTACGCCGACAGCGCGGCGACGGTGACCGTTTATCGCCGCGAGGTGGAGCGGCTGATCCTGTGGGCCGTGCTACAGCTCGGCAAGCCGCTGTCTTCCCTGACGCACGAGGACCTGCTCGTCTATGAGCGCTTTCTGGCCGATCCGCAGCCGGCCGCCCGCTGGGTCCTGGCCGGCAGCAAGAAGCTCGCGCGCAGCCATCCGGACTGGCGCCCGTTCGCCGGGCCGCTGTCGCCCGGCAGCGTGCGCCAGGCGCTGGTGATCCTGAACGCGCTGTTCGCCTGGCTCACCGAGGCGGGCTACGTGGCCGGTAACCCGCTCGCCCTCGCCCGCCGTCGGCGCGCGCCAACCAAGGCGCGCATCACCCGCTATCTGAGCCACGACATGTGGGCGATCGTCAAAGACACGGTCGAAGCGATGCCAACCGAAAACGCGCGAGAACGCCTGCATGCGGCGCGCTGCCGCTGGGTGCTGACCGTGCTCTATCTGGGCGGCTTGCGTGCGTCGGAGGTGACGGCCACCCCCATGGGGGCGTTCTTCTGCCGCCGCGATGCCCAGGGCATCGAGCGCTGGTGGCTGGAGGTGACCGGCAAAGGCAGCAAGACGCGGCTGGTGCCGGCGACCGACGAGCTGATTGCCGAACTGGCGCGCTACCGCCGCGCCCACGCATTGCCGCCGACTCCGCAGTTCGGGGAGACGCGGCCACTGGTGCTGCCGGTGATTGGAAAAGCGGACAGCGAGAAACCGCTGTCACGCGGAGCGCTGCACCTGATCCTGAAAGAGGTGTTTGGCATGGCCGCGGCGCGCCTGCGCGCGCGGGGGCCGGAATGGGAAGCACAGGCCGCGGTGCTGGCCAGTGCCTCGGCCCATTGGCTGCGCCACACCGCTGGCTCGCATATGACCGACCAGCAGGTCGACCTGCGCTTTGTGCGGGACAACTTCGGGCACAGCTCGCTGTCGACGACGAGCGGCTACCTGCACAGCGAGGAGGATGCGCGGCATGAGGCCACGCAGGAGCGGCATCGGATCGGCTGGGGCAGCAAGAGGTAGACGCCCGTGGAAATTATTTCACCATCATGAAACTATAGTGGGCACCAACAGGCGCGCTATGATCACCCCCTATCATCTCACCGGCGTTGCAACCGGCCCGCCACACATGGGGATGCGCCATTTGTCGAACGACGCCCGCACTCCCCACCAGCCAAGGCACACCATCATGGATCTCGAACTCCGCAATCAACGGGTGCTCATCACCGGCGGCAGCCGCGGCATCGGCCTCGCTTGCGCGGTCGGCTTTCTGCGTGAGGGCGCGCGCGTGGCCATCGTTTCGCGCAGCGCAGAAAACTTGGCGAAGGCCTGCGCCAAGCTGGCCGAAGGCCAGGGCGAATTTGCCAAGGACGTGGTCGCGGTATCCGCCGATCTGACCCATATCGCCGAGGCCGCACGCGCGGTGGAAGAAGCGGTGGCAGGACTTGGCGGCATCGACATTCTGGTGACCTCGGCCGGCGCGGCCAAGCGCCGGCCGCCGGACGAGCTGACCCCACAACTGTGGCAGGAAGCCATGACCGCCAAGTACTTCAGCTACATCAATGTGATTGACCCGGTGGTCAAGCGCATGGCGCAGCAAGGGCGCGGCGCCATCGTCAACATCGTGGGCATGGGTGGCAAGATGGCCAACCCCGCCCACCTGGCGGGTGGCGCAGCTAACGCTGCATTGATGCTGGCCAGCGCCGGACTGGCCAATGCCTACGGCAAGCAGGGTGTGCGCGTCAACGCGGTCAATCCGTCGGCTACGCATACCGAGCGCTTGCAGCAGGGCATGGAAGTGGATGCGCGCATCGGCGGCATGACAGTGGAGCAGGCGCTGGCGCGCGCCAACGCGCGCACCGGCCTGGGCCGCCTGGCCACGCCGGAAGAGGTGGCGGACGCTGTGCTGTTCCTCGCCTCGCCACGGGCCAGCTATATTTCGGGCTCCATCCTGTCGATCGATGGCGCTACCACGCCGATGGTAGTCTGAGGTTGCCAGCCTATCGCGTAGGGGCGCATGGCCGCGCAGCGCGTGCGGGGGCGCGCGCCGGGATGGGAACCGCAAGCCGCGGTGCTGGCCAGCGCCTCAGCGCACTGGCTGCGCGCGACAACTTTGGGCACAGCCGACGACGAGCGGCTACTTGCACAGCGAAGAGGATGCGCGGCATGAAGCTACTCAGGAGCGGCATCGGATCGGCTGGGGCAGCAAGAAATAGCAGCCTGCGCCGAACCTTCACCATCGTGAAATTTCGGCGCCATCCCATTGATACAAGCTTCCGTTCAAGTTTTTGGTCGCATCAAGGCGATTAATTGCATTTTATAAGAGCTGCTTACGGAACATGAGGGGTAAGCGTCCAGTTCTTCCGCCTTGAATCGATCCACGGGATCCTGCATCGTCCCCACGATGGAGGATCGTGGGGACGATGGATCGAGTGTCGACAACTATCGAGCGGCCGCGCCGCAGAGAGTACAGCGCCGAGTTCAAGGCGACGGTACTGGAGCAAGCTCGCCAGCCTGGGGCATCGGTAGCCGGCGTGGCGCTCAGCCATGGGCTGCACCCGAACATGGTGCACAGATGGGTCAGAGAGGAACGTGAACGCCAGATGCGGGCAACGCAGCGCGAGGGCCGTGCGTTTATTCCACTGCATGTTCAGCCTTTGACACCAACCATGCAGCCGGCCTAGGCGGTCCCATGCGAGACGCCAGCTCCGGTAGCTCCCGACGCCATCCGCATCGAGATCCAGCGCCCAGGCGGCACGCTGGTTGTGCACTGGCCTCTGTCAGCGGCACAGCAATGTGCCCAACTGCTTCGGGACTGGCTGCGATGATCCGCATCGACGCGCTGTGGTTGGCCGTCGAGCCCATCGACATGCGTGCCGGCACCGAGCGGCTGCTGGCGCGCGTGGTACAGGTCTTCGGCGCAGCCCAGTCTCATCACGCCTACCTGTTTGCGAACGCCCGCCACACCCGCGTCAAGCTATTGATACATGACGGCTTTGGCGTGTGGTGCGCCGCTCGCCGCCTCAACCAGGGACGATTTGTCTGGCCTGCGGTACAGGCCGGCGCCACCGGCGCACAACTGACGCAGGCGCAGTTCGACGCCCTGGTCCTCGGCCTGCCTTGGCAGCGCCTGGAGGACCTGCGCGCCATTACGCGGATATGAGGATGATCACGGCGCGTTGACAGCATAAATCCGGATGGTGGTAGTGCCCGGTGGCTGGCACGATGGCTCCATGCTGAACCTGCGCCAACTACAAGATCAAGGCCTTCAGGACCTCGCGCCCGAGGACGTGCTGGCATTGGCGCAGCAGATGCTCGCACACATTCAGCAGCAGGAACGCGAGATCAAGCTCAAGGACGTCAAGATCGAGAAGATCACCTTCGAGCTGGCGCGACTCAAGGCCTGGAAGTTCGGGGCCAAGACCGAGGCGATGAGCGCTGAGCAGCGCCGGCTGTTCGAGGAGTCCCTGGCCGAGGACGAGGCCAGTCTGCAAGCGCAGTTACAGCAGGCCAAGGGCGAGCCCTCTGTTGAAGACAACACCAGGTCCACGCGCAAGCCCCGTCGCCAGCCACTGCCGGCCCACCTGCGCCGAGTCGAGCATCACCACGAACCCGAGGATACTCACTGCCCAACACCGGGCTGTGGACGGACCATGGTACGCGTGGGTGAGGACGTCAGCGAGAAGCTGGATATCGTGCCGGCGGAGTTCTTCGTGCACCGCCACATCTATGGCAAGTGGGCCTGCCGCTGCTGCCAACGCCTGGTGCAGGAACCCGTCGAACCCCAGATCATCGACGGTGGGCTGCCTGCAGCCGGGCTGGTGGCGCACACGCTGATCAGCCGCTTCGTCGACCATCGGCCTTACTACCGGCAGGAGACGATCAACGCCCGTTCGGGCGTACACACGCCGCGCTCAACACTGGCTGCCTGGTCCGGGCGTGCTGGTGCGGCGCTTGAACCGCTCTATGAAGCGCACAAGCGCTTCGTACTTGCAGCAAGGGGGCTGCACGCCGACGAGACGCCGGTGGCATTGCTCGACCCGGGAGCCGGCAAGACCAAGCGAGCGTACGTCTGGGCCTACTCGCGCGGCGCCTTCGATCCACTGCCTGGCGTGATCTACGACTTCTGTATTGGCCGAGGCGCGCAGTACCCGATTGCCTTCCTGGGAGGTGCTAGCGAAGACCGCAACGAGCGATGTTGGCAAGGTACCTTGGTGCGCGACGAATACGCTGCCTATGACAGCGTGTTGCAAGCCAGCCCCGGTCGCGTAGCGGCGGGATGTCTTGCTCATGCCCGACGTCGGTACGACGAACTGCTGCGGAACCAGGGCAACAGCACGGTCGCCCCAGAGGCGCTGCGTCGCATCGCGCAGATCTACCGTCTTGAGCGCGAGCTCGCCACGCTGAGCAGCGAGCAACGTCAGGCCAGGAGGCACAGCGACGCCAAGCCGCTGTGGGAGCAACTGCATGCCTGGCTGCAACTGGAGCGGTCACGTGTGCCTGAGGGCAGCATCACAGCCAAGGCGCTCGACTACAGCCTCAAGAACTGGCCGACGCTGACGCACCACCTCCTCGATGGAGAGGTCAGTGTGGACAACAACAGCCTAGAAAATCTGATCCGCCCCTGGGCCCTAGGAAGGCGCTCGTGGTTGTTCGCTGGCAGCGAACTGGCCGGTCAGCGCGCCGCGGTCGTGATGAGCCTGGTGCAATCAGCCAGGCTGCAAGGGCACGATCCATGGGCCTACATCACCGATGTGCTGACCCGCCTGCCCACCCATCTGAACAGCCGCATCGACGAGCTGCTTCCCCACAACTGGCGTCCCGCACGCTGAGCGCGTCTGCTCAATCACGCGACAAGTGCGGATCTGACCCAATAGGACTGGGGTCATAGAGTCGCTTTTACAGCAGGTACTCCAGCGCCCGGATGCCGGCGCCCGCTTGTCATTGCGATTCGTCTCGATTTGCCTCGACCAGCCCACGCGTGTAAGGACCGCCGGGCAGCCGTCAAAAAAGCGCTGTGCAGACACGGCATCGAAAGACTCCAGAAGAGACCGAACACTACGGTCCTGGACGCGACCTCCGTAGTCTCTACTGGGGCCAGGCCCCAACACCTTGACTGCTCTCGGGAGAGCTAGCGTTCTCTTCGCTGCGTCGGACCCGTCGCGATGAAAGGATGCTTAGAAAGCGGTGAAGCCCGTCAATGCGGATATCTCGCGCGTTGTCCGCAAGACCGGTATCAGGACAGGTGGAGGTTGATCGGTGCGAGTTTAACTTGATAGGACTGGGTGAACGATGACCTCATGTCCACGCGTCGCGGGCGCTCAAAGTGAGCGCTCATCTCATGGAAGAGCGCGCATCATGTTTGTTGAGGAAGCACAACAGCGCTAGGCCGGTCAATGCCGCTGCTGCTTCGATTCCAAGCAACATTCGAACGAGATCATTTGGCCAACCGTCAGCGGAAATGCTGACCAGCCGCCCGAGCACCAGGCCGCTGGTGAACACGACGTTGATCCACATCGCGGGCTTTCGCCACGCCTTCGAGAGTAGACCCAGGGCCAGCAACAGACTGATACCGAGATGCATGCCACCGTAGTTGGCACGGATCTCATTGAAGGCATTCACCGAATGGGGTTGCATATCGAGGCCCGCCATTGCCGTAACGGGGTCGTGAAACGTATGCAAGCCAATTAGCAGGAAAGCCAGTGCCGAAACGGCCAGGTATATTTGAGAGAGGCGATGCATGAGTTGGCTCTCAGGTAGCGGATGTTGACGGAGTGGGTGTCGACTCACTGCCGGTCGGCTCGTTCCTGTCCACCGTCCATGTGTGGATGGGTTCATGACCACGGCGCACCCATTCCGGCGGCCGCCACAGGTGTTGCAGTCGCTGCCACACGGGCCCCGGTGACATCACGTCACGCCACATGTCGACAAACTCGTGGAGATTCAGCACCAGGATATTGTAGGACTTAATCTGTTGGGTGATGCCGTATTGCACCGTCTCCCGTTCTTCTTCGAAAGTGCCAAACATGCGATCGAAAATGATCAACATGCCACCGTAGTTCTTGTCGATATATTGGTCGTTTCGGCCATGATGGGCACGGTGATGGGACGGTGTATTGAAGATGTACTCAATCCAGCCAGGAAGGCGGCGGATCAGTTCGGTATGAATGAAATACTGATAGGACAGATTCACGGCCAGGATGAGTGCGACTGCGGCCGGCGGCACACCGAGGAGCACGGGAGGAAGGAAAAAGATGAAACTCCCAGCGACCACATTGAGCATCGATTGTCGTGCCGCCGTAGTGAAGTTCATGCTCTCGCCGGTATGATGAACGACGTGCGCCGCCCAAAACCAGCGGATTCGATGGCTGGCGCGATGAAACCAGTAGTAGCAGAACTCGACCGACAGAATGATTGGGAGAATGGTCCAACCGTCCACCGGGATATCAAACAAACGTTTTGAATATACCCACGCATAGATGGATCCTGTCACAAGAGCCACTCCCAGGGGCTCCATGATCTGGTAAGTGGTGCCCAATGCGATGTTCGCCCACACCTCCTTCCAGTTCAGTGTCGATTCGGCTCTACGCCTTCGATTGATCAGGGTCTCGAGACTGAATGCAATGATGAAGAGAGGAACCATGCTGAGCATGAACGCCTGCTTCCAATCCACGGACTTCCCAAATATGGAATGCAGCCAGTTCATCATATCGGACGGCAATTTAGACTCCTGTTCGCTTGGCTTGCCGACAGTTTGATCAAACTGGTGACCCTCCGCATTGACAGTCCTCGACACTTTCTTGACACTTCGCGACATTGTTCATTGTCATCCCATGTCCGCGCCCACCGCTTACTACGCCAGCACCTACGTGAACCTGCTTTTCGACTACTTGCAGGACCAAGGGCTGGATGCCGTGCATGTGCTGGGGGAATCCAGCCCTAATTGCCAGGAAGTGCGACTCTACGCGCTCGATCACTGGCGGCGTTTGCTTGAGCGTGCCGCCGAGGTTTGCAATGATCCGCTCCTCGGATTGCACGTTGGCCAGCGCATTGCGCCTGCGCATCTCGGCGTGCTTGGATACGCACTTGGGGCTTGCCCTGACGTCGGGGCTGTCTTGCAACGCTGGCAACAGTACGACCGTGTGGTTGCAAACGTAACGCCGGCGGAGCTAAGAACCGAAGGTAAGTCCGTCGTGATGACGTGGCCCCGTTCGACGGAACCAACGGGGCCGCTCGTTGACGAAACGGCCTTGGCTGCGATGACCCGTTTCACGCGAGCCATGACAGATGGTGATGTGAGGCTGGAGGAGGTGTGCTTTGTTAACGCAACACCTCAAGACACCACCCCTTATCTTGCATACTTCGGCTGCCCGGTGAAGTTCGACCAACCGGAGACGAGTCTGCGCTTCCCCGCCGACCTTTTGCAGGCGCCTCTGCGTCAACCTGATGAAGCGCTACTGCGAATCATGGAGCTTCAGGTACAGGCTGTGTTGGGTGCCATGCCGAAGATGGATGACATGGAACATGCCATCAGGCAAGCGGTAGCCGGGCTCGCGCGTCAAGGCGAAGTGAGCCTTGAAACAGTGGCTTCCTCCATGCACATGACCCCCCGCACGTTGCAGCGGCGACTCGACAAACTGGGTCTGAAATTTCGCGAGCTACGTGACGACGCGAGACGCCGGATTGCAGAGAATTACCTAAAAGATCCACGGCTTTCGCTCGCTGAGGTGGCCTGGATACTTGGGTACTCGGAGCACAGTGCATTTACTCGCGCATTCCGGAGATGGACATCGCAGAGCCCGCAAGCCTGGCGCCGCGAAATGGATGCGTGATCCGCTACGGGCAACAACGCAGTCGCCCATGTGATTGCAGCGCTGAAGGTTTTAGGCTGGCCTCCTGGGCCCAAGTCCCAAGCTCTCGCACCGGGTTGCATGGCCTTCCATCGCCGCTACGGCGGAGTAAGCGACCCGCCCTGGCCCGTCGCCTCACGTGGCGGAGAAGCTGTTGAGCTTCTACCCGACTCATCTTTGAGACGACGGGAAAGCAGGTACTTCCATGCCGTCTACTTACTGCGAATCACCTCGGTGATTGGCTCGAAATAGCAACCATATTTGACATCGCCTACCGTGTCACTCATTTGCATCTCCGCTGTGTTGACGCGAGCCTGGATCCCATCTGTGACGACCTGCGGGTCAGCGGCTTCGCAGTTATAGAGTGCCAGGTACTGCCACGGATGAGGCCCCGCTTTTCGCTGCTGCTCCGTGCGACTGAAGCGCTGTGCACTCACCACGCCCGGTACACGCAACACGTCTGGAAGGTGCTGCTCGGTATACCAGCGATTGAACTCTTCTTCACGCCCCGGAACCGCGTTCGTGAGTACCAAATAGGTGAACTTGACCATTCTTATCTCCTTAAGGTTATTGAAGTACAGGGAATGTCCAGCGGCCGATGCCCTGTGACGCGCCCGTGATGGGTATGTGTTGACTGGCGAGTCCCTTGTTCACGTGGTCCTCTTTGCTGGAACCCGCGCTTTGGCATTCCGGCGGTTTCGGCGCTTGAGAGAAAGGGTGTGGCCCAACGCTTCCATCAAACGACGCAAGCCCGTAGACGTTCCCGTTCGATGCTGGGAAATCTATGCTGCAACCTTTCGTCCCCGTGTAAGGGGACAACCGGGAAGAAGGCGACGGAGCAAGCTCCAATCGCCAGTGAACAGAGTTCTCCGAAAACTTCAACGAGCGGATGTGCGTGAATTTCGTATCAAGTCTGCGGCCTTCTCTGCCATGGCCATAATGGGAAGGTTCGTGTTCCCACTGATGATCGTGGGCATCACAGATCCATCAATTACTCTCAAATTCTCAACCCCGCGAACTTTCAACTCCTCATCAACAACAGCGTTGTCGTCGACTCCCATGCGACACGTGCCAACCGGGTGATAGATGGTTTCCGCATGCGAGCGTATCCATGCCTTACGGGCTGCACCGGTGGAGAAAGCATCGATGTCGAGCCTTCGTTTGATGTACTTCCGGAGCGCCGGCTGGTCGACAATCTCGCACGTGCGTTCCACGCCGCGCACCAAACTCTCCAGGTCAGACTCGTCTGAGAGGAAGCGAGGGTCGATTCGGGGAGAAGCGGACGGATCTGAGGAACGCAGTCGCAGCACGCCTCTACTTTTTGGACGCAGCTGGCATACGCGGACTGCAAATCCGTGGGGAACTTTTTCGTTCGGCGGTGGATTACGCATCGCAATGATCAGATGGGCCTGCCACTCAGGCAGATCCGGATTTCCGCCGGAGCTGTAGAATGCTCCTGCCTCAACGCCTTGAGAGGAAGCCGGCCCGCCTCCTGAAAGAAGATAGCGAGCTCCTGCCATTCCGCCTCTTACCAGGCCGATATAGGGCGTAAGCGTATTGGGCTGCGACGCTTCTAAGCGAATCGCGCAATCAAGATGGTCCTGAAGGTTCTCACCGACGCCTTGCAGATCGACCACGGGAGCGATACCAATCGACTGCAGATGTTTGGCCGGTCCGATCCCCGACAGCATCAGGAGTTGCGGTGAGGCAATGGCTCCTGCTGTCAGAATCACTTCCCGGTCCGCGCGAAGCTCCACCTCCTCCCATCCATCCTCAATCACTACGCCTTGCGCTCGCTTTCCAGCAAGGAGAATCCTGCGGACTTTACAGTTCGCCATTAATGTCAGATTGGATCGGTTACCTGCTCGATCCAGGTAACGATAAGCGCCGGATCGCTTTCCCTCGGCAATCGTAAGCTCGTAGAATCCTGCGCCTACCTGCGACGCGCCATTGAATCCGTTGTTCTCGGGCATACCGGCAGATACTGCGCTCTCTATGAACGAAGTCGATATGGCGTTTTGCTGCGTGCCGTATGACAGGCGAATCGGACCCGCGTACCCGCGATCGTCATTCCTCGCCTTCGTTACCAGTGATGCATCCTCAATCTTTCGAAAATAAGGACGAAGGGATTCATAGTCCCAGCCCGACAGGCCCTGAGATGCCCAGTTGTCGTAATCGGATCGGTTCCCCCGGATAGCAATCATGGAATTGATCGAGGATGAACCGCCCACCACCTTGCCCCGGGGTATATAAATATTCCGATTGTCCAGCTGTGTCTGGGGCTCCGTCCAATAGCGCCAGTTGAATTTTTGACTCTTATAGAGAACCCGGATCCCTGCCGGCATCTGAACAAAGATGGATGACGCGGGAGCGCCCGCCTCTATCAGCAGTACCTTGACGCTGGGATCTTCACTCAGCCGAGAAGCGAGAACACACCCTGCCGAGCCGGCGCCGATAACAATGTAGTCGTATGTAGCGGTTTTCATAATCAGGAGATCACTCAACGCGAGCCGATGCCTTGAGCGCCATGCGCACGCGGCGAATGTGCTCGTCCGACTGTCCGAGCTCGTCAATCGGTACTCGTGACGTTTCAGGAGACGCCAAGATGGCAAAAATAGACAACACCGCGCCTCCCATCATGAAATAGGCGGGTGATGAAGGGTTTCCGGTCAGCTTCGTCAGAGAAGCGCTGATTAAAGGAGCGGTGCCGCCAAATAGCACCATGGCCATGTTGTAGCCTATCGACATGGCGCTGTAGCGTGTGCGTGTCGGAAACAGCTCCGTCATCATGCAGAACGGCGCGCTGCCATACATCCCTATCAGTACACCGACGCTAGCCATCGTGGCAATTACCACCTCTGGTGTCGAGCCCACGACGATCCGGAACAAAGGAAGCGCAACGACGAGGTATGCCAATGCCGCCGTAAAGGCGACGGGTCGTCGACCCACGCGGTCGGATAGCGCTGCAGCGAATGGGATCACAATCACTGAACCCAGAAAGGCCAGGCCGGACGCCGCTAGAGCTTGCCCGCTACTCAACCGACCAGTTGACACGAGATATGACGGGAGATACGCCAGGATCAAGTAGTAAGGGATGCCGTGTGAGATCGCTACGCCAAGACATTTGACAATGCTTCGCCAGTCGTCACGAAGGGCCTCCCGCAATGGTGCTTGTGCCGCGCCCTCGCGTTCCAAGTGCAACCGGAATGCCGGTGTTTCCTCGATGCGCAGCCGCAGCCAGAACGCACCCAACCCAATCGGGCCAGCGATCAGGAAGGGCAATCGCCAGGCCCATGCCTCAACTGCCGTCTGACCAAAAATGCTGGTGATCGCCAGAACAAGACCGGATCCGCTCAACGCACCAATTCCAGCCGACATACCAAAGAACCCGATCACAACGCCACGCCGGCGTGTCGGGGCGTACTCGGCAAGGAATGCGAGTGCTCCACCTGCTTCGCCTCCCGCGGAAAATCCCTGAATCATGCGTAGGGCTACCAGCAGCAAAGGAGCGGCGATGCCAATCGCCTCGTATCCCGGTAGGACACCGACCAACACCGTCGAAACGCTGATCAAACCAACGACAATCGCGAGCGTATCGCGCCGTCCAAGCCGGTCTCCCAGCGATCCAAAAAACAGAGCGCCGAGTGGTCGGGTAACGAATGCGACGGAGAATGCCGCGAAAGCCGCTATCAGGCTAACGATCGGGTCGCTGCTTGGGAAGAACACCTTCGCCAGGGTGGCGGATAGATAGCCATACAACGAGTAGTCAAACCACTCCAGCATGTTTCCCACGGCGGCACCGGAGATCGGCTTGAGAACATCCCGGACCCGCTGGGGGGTGGGGGTCGAACCTCTTCGGGGATGATGTTGCATTGATTTTGTCTCCACTTCTATAAGCAATGTTTGAAAAACCGAAGCGCGCTTACTCTTATTTGTCGTAAATATTAGGTAGCCTACCTATTACAATCAAATAGGCGTTTACCCTCCCATCAACGAAGTCAGGTGGCTGATTTTGAGCCGCAAATGGCACTTTTACACTTTATCTTGACAGACCATCGTGGCGACCTATGCTCCATGTAATCGATTGCATCGTGGAATGGGCTATGCGCCGATGCGAACGAGTGTTGAAAGACCTGCTTTTTTCTTGCGGTGGCCCCCCTAACTAAAGTCGATCACCCCGGAGGTAGCTATGTCACTGATGGCAGCGGTACGCGAGGCGTTCAATCAATGGGAGCGCTTTCGATTCATGTCGATGTTCGAGTACCTCAGTGCCGAGTTAGGGGAGAGCTGGAGCCTATTTATTTGATTTGTAGGCTGCCAAAGCGAGGTCGCTTCGGCTTTCTCGCTTGCCTTCTTGCACCGGCTTCACTGTCCCCCCGCGCCTCTTTAACAACGCGTCGTGAGGCTGCCCCCTTGGTCAGCGAGTGGTGGCGATCGCACACTTCTAACCCCACGTCCATGCGGGTGTTTTTTCACGCCTATGCATAGGTAAGAACCGAAGCCCTGCGATCCCGACCTCACGGAAGGTCCCGGCGTCAAAGGTGGCCTCCAGCAGGTCCCAAGCGGGCCTCCGGCCGCGCCTCACTCGGTACCGACCTCTGTCGTCAGCCAGCCCGGCCGGACCGCATATCTACCCTGGGACGAGCTATAACAACCAGAAGGCAAACAGTCCTCGCGCATACCCAGTGGGTCACCGGCGGCATATCTTGACCACTGAAATCGGCGGTCGCCCGCCTTCAGGCCAACTGGGCTCCCCCAGTCTAGCCACGCCCTCCTCTCCCACCCCTGGTCCCGCTCGAGATTTGTGACGCGAGGTCAATCCTCTGCACCGATTAGGGTAAACCCCTTTTGCACATAGTAGGTAGGCTACCTAATATGTACTCACAATTTCCCATCGGAGACATATTCATGACCGCCCCCCAAACCCCCACGCAGTCGACTGGCTGCCCGTTTCACGCGGCCTCACCTGCGCAGTCCACGTGTCCGATGCACGCTGGCGGGGACAGCGGCATCCCCGACTTTCCGCCCGAACGGGTCGATCCTTTGTCGCCGCCGCCGGTGTACTTCCAGATGCAGCAAGGAAGCGGCTTGGGGCAAGCTAGGCTCTGGGACGGAAAGATCGCCTGGCTGATTACGCGCTATGACGACGTCCGCTCGGTCCTGTCTGACCCTCGCTTTAGTTCTGACATTACGAATCCCGGCTATCCCACTGTCAGTGCTGCAATGAAAGTTGCCCGGGGTAGTAACCGGACCTTCATCACCATGGATGCACCCAAGCATGCAGAGCATCGGCGCATGCTGACAGGTGAATTCTCGATCCGCAAAATCGAGGCCCTTCGCCCGCGGATTCAGGCGATCGTAGACAAGCTGCTGGACGACTTCGCAACAAAGCCTCAACCCTCCGACCTGGTTAGCGCCTTTACGTTGGCTACGCCGGCATTGGCGATCTCAGAGTTGCTTGGCGTTCCGTACGAAGACCATGACTTCTTTCAGGAACTGGCGATGGTCCTGACGTCGAGTAGTGCGACGCTTGAGGAGGCCATCGCCGCAAATCATGAGTTGTGCGAGGTGTACCTGAAGGGCCTGGTGGCGAAGAGATCGGAGAACCCCGGGGAAGATATCCTCAGCCGCCTCATCGTCAATCACGTACGAAAGGGCGATATCACCGAAACGGACGTTGTTTCCCTTGCAAGGCTCTTGCTGATTGCCGGCCACGAGACCACGGCGAATACGACCGCAATGGGAGTGCTTTTCCTCCTGCAACGACCGGATATCTGGAATGAGCTTCGACAAGACACAAGCCTCGTTCCAAATGCGGTGGAAGAAATTCTGCGCTATCTGGATGTCACACATTCAGGAAAGCGTCGTGTCGCGACCGAGGACATTGTCGTGAACGGACAAATGATCCAGGCGGGCGACCCCGTTGTAGTGCTGAGTGTCTCGGCCAATCGCGACAGCTCGAAATTTGAAGATCCGAATGTGTTCGACCTTCGCCGAGATTCAAGGACGCAGGTCTCGTTCGGATACGGCCCGCATCAGTGCATCGGTCAACCCCTCGCACGGCTCGAAATGCAGATCATGTTCACCGCCTTGCTGGAGCGGTTTCCGAACCTCGAGCTTGCTGTTCCCGTGGAAAGCCTTGAGTTCAAGGGCGATTCACTCATGTATGGCGTCAAGGAACTCCCTGTTCGCTGGTAATCCCGACTTAAATGAGAAGCATCATGAAAATCACAATCTACCCCGAAAAGTGCTGCGGTTCTGGTCAATGTGTCGTCAACGCGCCGGATCTGTTCGACCAAAAGGACAATGGCATCGTCATTCTCTTGAACGCAGAGCCGTCGGCTGACCAATTCGAATCAGCACGCCTGGCGGCTGGCATCTGCCCAGCGCTCGCCATCGAGATTCACGAGGATCAGTGATGAACTCCCCCGAGCACATCGTCGTTGCCGGCGCCTCGGCCGCCGGCATCACGGCAGCACGAGCGCTGCGCGCACAGGGCTGGGGAGGGCGGCTCACGCTGATTGGAAAGGAAGGCGGCATGCCCTATGACCGCCCTCCTCTTTCAAAGCGGCTGATGGCAGGAGAATGTCCGGTAGAGGCGCTCAACCTTGTGTCCGAAGACGGCATGAAGGCGCTGAACCTGCACTACCTGGACGGGACATCGGCCACCGGCCTCGATACGGACGCCAGTTCACTGCAACTCAGCAACGGCTCCACACTTCAATATGATCGCTTGCTGATCGCCACGGGCGCGGACGCTCGAGTGATTCCCAACCTCAGCCAGGCGGCGAACTGCTACAGCCTGCGCAACTTAAACGACGCGCTGGCGATTCGGGAACATCTGACTGCCGGAAAGCGGGTACTAGTAGTCGGCGCGGGCTTCATCGGCACAGAGTTAGCGGCGATTGCAAAGACCAGCGGCTGTGAGGTGACCGTCATCGACAAGTCGAAAGTTCCTCTCGGGGCGCGAGTCGGGGATATCGTTGGGAAGCGGATCGAAAAACTCCATGAAGCCAACGGCGTGGTTTTCCACAACGACTGCGAACTCAGGGAGGTGAAATGGCGTGACCGCACCATTACCGAAGTCCGCTTGGACACTGGGGTTGTGATTGCTTGCGACGTAATTGTTGTGGCTATCGGCGCAGTTCCCAGCGTGCAGTGGTGCAGCGGATTAAACATCCGCAGCGGCGTAGTCTGCAATGAATACTGTGAAGCAGCCCCGAACGTATATGCCGCCGGCGATGCTGCAGAGTGGTTTCACAAAGGCTACGGCGAGCACATGCGTATTGAACACCGGACGAATGCAAGCGAACAGGCGATGGCCGCGGCAAAGAACATGCTCGGCTCTCGCGTTGAATACGCTCCGCTGCCGTTCTTCTGGTCGGATCAGTACCAGGTCCAAATCCACAGCTACGGACGCATCGGCCCTCAATACACCGTTGAAGTTGTCGAAGGGGATCAACTGAAAGACGACTCCTGCATCTTTCGCTACTACCAGGGAGACGTTTTGATGGGCGTTCTTAGTTGGAACGCCAGTAGAAAAGCGCGTGAGCACATCAAGCCGTTGAAGGAGGAGTGGACGAAGAGCCACGCTCCAGCTGCGGTAGCAGGTTAAGGCTGTATTTCATAATAAAAGAGGAGACAACATGACAAAACCCGCTTCGGCTATCCGCAGAGCAGTCCTACTCTGCTCCCTGGCCCTGCCCTCCATCCTGTACGCCCAGCAATCTGGCCCGTTGCCGGTCCGGCTCTTTGTTGGCTACGGACCGGGCGGTGGCACCGACGTAGTTGCACGCGCAGTTGGCGAAGAGCTGGCAAAAATCTGGAATCGGCCCGTAATCGTCGAAAATCGGCCAGGCGCAAACGGGGCGATCGCCAGCAAGGCTGTCGCGCGAGCTGAACCGGACGGTTCGATCCTTCTGGTCATGCCCCCGTCCACGTTGATCATCGACGCAAACTTGCGCCCCACTGTTGCTGTCGATCCCACCAAGGAACTCACCCTTGTGAGCGGGCTAGCCGCAACCCCACTCGTTGTGGTGACCCCGGCTTCCGCGCCATACAACAACCTCGCTGACCTCATTAAGGCAGCTCGTGCGGCCAACGGGAAGTTCACGTACGGATGGGCCAACTTGGGCATGCGTGTCGGTATGGAGGAGTTCGCGCAAAAGACCGGGGTAAAGATGACCCCAGTCGGCTACAAGAGTGCTGGGCAAAGTGTCCCCGCTATCGTTTCAGGCGAGATCGATATGCTCATGATCGATATGGCACCGATCGCGCAACTCGTTAAGGCTGGAAAAGTGAAGGCCTTTGCCGTGTCGACGCCAGAACGCTCGCCTATGCTGCCAAACGTCCCTACATTCAAGGAAGCGGGGATTGACGTCCAGCTTACGGGAACCATCGCCCTGTATGCGCCTGCCAAGATGCCCCAGAACGCAATCAAAAAAATGCAGAGCGATGTCGCTACGATTTTGAAGAACGGCGAGCTTCGCACGCGGATGCAAGGCACTGGAATGGAAGTCATTACGCAGTCCCCGGAGGATTTCGAGGGCTACCTTAAGCAGCGCAAGAAGAGCATTGATGCAGTAATTAAGGTCGGTGATTTTAAGCTCGAATAGATCGACCTCCGTCACAAGCACAGAATTTCGTAGCTAACCTCTTAGTCATTGGAGTACACGCTGTGTATCCAGAATTATCCCTTTACATCAATGGCGAATTTCTCGGCATTGAAGGCCGGCGACACCAGGACGTAGTCAACCCTGCGACGGAGGAGGTCGTTGGGCGACTGCCGCTCGCCACCCGCGAGGACCTCGACACCGCCGTCGAGGCGGCTCATCGAGCTTTCCTGACGTGGCGCGACTCATCGCCTTTGGAACGCAGTGCAATCTTGCGTAAAGTTGCGGAGCTCGCCCGTCAAAGGGCGCCGGAAATCGGCCGCAACATGACCATTGACCAGGGGAAGCCTCTGCACGAAGCCGTGGGCGAAGTAACGGTTTGTGCAGAGCATGCGGACTGGCATGCAGAAGAGGCTCGGCGGATCTACGGCCGCGTGATCCCCAGCCGCAACCCTAACGTCCGCCAGCTCGTGCTACGTCAGCCGGTCGGAGTCTGCGCAGCCTTCACCCCTTGGAATTTTCCCTTCAATCAGGCGATCCGGAAAATCTCTGCCGCGCTTGGCGCAGGCTGTACGATCATTCTGAAGGGACCAGAAGAGACGCCGAGTGCCGTGCTGGCGATCGCTCAACTGTTCCATGATGCGGGCCTTCCTCCTGGTTGCTTAAACATTGTATTTGGCGTCCCGGCGGAGGTGTCAGCACACCTCATTGCATCTCCGCTGGTCCAGAAGATCTCCTTTACGGGGTCCACTGCTGTTGGCAAACAACTAGCAGCTCTCGCAGGATTCCATATGAAGCGAATCACTATGGAGCTTGGTGGTCACTCCCCTGCAATCGTCTTCGACGATGCGGATGTCGATACCGCCGCCGAGATGCTTGCAAACTACAAGCTGCGAAACGCTGGTCAGGTATGCGTCTCGCCCTCCCGCTTCTTCGTCCAGCGCGGGGCTTACGATAGGTTCCTCAGGCGTTTTACGGACGTCATTGGCGCAGTGCGGGTCGGCAACGGTATAGACAGCTCGACACAGATGGGACCGCTCGCAAACCAACGCCGTGTTGCTGCAATGGAAGGGTTGATTGCCGACTCCAAAGCGCGCGGCGGAAAGGTTGTCGTGGGAGGGACCAGGTGCAGCGACACAGGACATTTCTTCGCGCCCAGCGTCGTTATAGACATTTCAGACGACTCCATGCTCATGACTTGCGAGCCATTCGGCCCTGTCGCCCCGGTTGTAGCATTCGACGATCTGGATGAGGTGCTGGCACGGGCGAACAAACTGACTTACGGCCTGTCGTCTTACGTGTTTACCGAGTCAGCGAAGACAGCGCATGCTGTCTCTACCCGCCTTGAGGCCGGCATGGTCAACATCAACCACTTTGGAAGCGCTCTCGCCGAAACACCGTTTGGAGGCATTAAAGATAGCGGTATCGGGAGTGAGGGTGGGACCGAGACGTTCGACGGCTATCTCGTCACGAAATTTGTAACTCAAGTGTAGATCGGGGGCCGCAAAGGGCGATACGTCGCCCTTTCCCCCGAAGCTACGTTCCCAGTCAGGTTTTGGCGCCTAAGTGAGTGTTAGGCGCCTTTTTTATTAGCGTATAGGTCGCGGCAGTGCGGCCCATATTGGGCGATGCGGTTGCTCTCGGCGACTCTGACAACTCCCTGCATGGCTCCGCAGTTGCAGCGCAAGCGCGGCCGGCTAGCGATAAGCCTTCTCGAATCGTGTCGTCTTCCAGGAAGATTTCGTTGGTATTACTCGTGGTCCAGCCACGGTTCTCTTTTGAACATCTTATCGATGATGGGGAACATCGCGATCACCGTCTGCAACTCCTCGGGCGTCAATCCCTCCATGCGCTTGCCCAGTGCCGCCGTCCGCTGTGCGGCCAATTTGCCGGCCACAGCCCGGCCTTCATCAGTAATCTGAATCATGTTGTTGTACGAGCCGACGGGTGCGGAGCGCGCGATTAACTCGGCGTCGACCATCCGCCCGACAATCTGCGTCATCGTAGGCAATCTGACGCCTTCATTCCTGGCCAGATCGCTAACTCGCATCGGCCCTCTTACGAGCAATGCACTAAGAACAGCGCTCTGCGCGGGGGGCACGTGCGCCGCTCTCATTTCCCGCCGCAGCGCTACAACGATCCGCATCAAGCGGGGTCTAAGTTCGTCCGCAAGCATTTCAACCGTAGGTTCTGTCATGTCTACAAAAAGGGGGCAATCACTGAGCAGATGATATAACGATTCAGTGAAGAATGATCGCGCGAAGTACCTGGAGGCACCGAGTCGATATGGTCCGACTGGTGAGGGTAGCGACCACGCAGACAGCGGCGGCGCGTGAAGGGGTTCTGTGCCTGTGGCCGGGTAGCAACTCAAGGCCGGGCCTTGTCGCGTTCGTTCGCGATGGCCGGAGCACCAATCTTGATGGAGAGGGATGACGAGACGAGGCGCTGGCTGGCGCTCTCGTCTCAAGGCGTCGACGCTTGATCCGCCGACGCGCGGAGCTTGCTAACTCAGCTTGACCAGGTCCTTCTTGTACGTCTTCGCCTTGTTAATGTAGTCGTCAGCGTTCTTCTCGATCGCAGCTTTGACTTCCTCCGTTAGTTCACGTACCTGCTTTGCAGGTGTGCCCATGACCAAGCTTCCTGCCGGGAAGTTCTTGCGCTCGCCGATCAAGGATCCGGCCCCCACGAGGCATTGTTGTCCGAGTTCGGATCCATTCAGGATCACAGCCTGAATGCCGACCAGACTACGTGCTCCGACCTTGCAACCGTGAAGCATCGCCTGGTGTCCAATGGAGACCATCTCGCCTACCTCGACGGGAAAGCCAGGATCGGTGTGCAACACAGCCCCCTCCTGGACGTTCACGCCTCGCCTAATCGTGATCTTTTCATTGTCGCCGCGGATCACAGCGCCGGGCCAGATGGACACGTCTTCGGCGATTTCCACGTCGCCGATGATTACCGCATGCTCGGATACATACGAGCTCGGATGAATTGTCGGTTCTTTCTCTCCAATTCGATAGATCGCCACAAAATGCTCCTCTTATCTTGATGTGACTAACTTTTCGCCGACCGCGTTACTTGCAGGAGGCGAAACACTACTGCATGGGCCGCTCTCGCAGCCCGTGCCGACTTCGACGCCGTTTCTTGCCCTGCCGCTAGATAAATACTTGTTCCTCTGGTTGGACTGCCGGCTCGATTGCATCATCCAGTACCTCGATCCAGTGCTTTACTGGCGTGGGCGTTCCACTTTGCAAATGCTGGATGCAACCGATGTTCGCGGACACGATGCAGTCAGGTTGCTTCTCGCTCAGATGCTCGATCTTGCGGTCTCTGAGCTGGAGTGAAATTTCGGGCTGCAGAACGGAGTAGGTGCCGGCTGAGCCGCAACAAAGGTGACTCTCCACGCTGGCACGATGAACGGAAAAGCCCAACTGTCCCAGATGCTCCTCCACCACTCCCCGCAGCTTCTGGCCGTGTTGCAGCGTGCACGGCGGATGGAACGCCAAGGCCGGCTTGTCGCACGCTTTGACTTTGCCGCGCAGTCTTGGCAGAAGTTCAGGAAGCAATTCGCTCAGGTCGCGGGTCAACTCGCTAACCCGAGCTGCCTTCTCGGCGTACTCCGCGTCATGCTTTAGCAAGTCGGCGTAGTCCTTCACGGTCGCGCCGCAGCCGGACGCGTTCATGACAATTGCCTCGACTTCACCGCTGGAAATCGCCGGCCACCAGGCGTCGATGTTTCTGCGCATATCATCGAGGCCGCCCTTGTGATCTCCGGTGTGCAGCCGGATCGCGCCACAGCAACCGGCTCGAGGAACACTTACAACCTGAAAGTCGGCTGCATCGAGTACCCGCGCGGTCGCAGAATTGATGTTCGGCATCATCGCCGGCTGCACACAACCTTCGAGCATGAGCACTTTCCTGGCGTGGCGGCGCGTTGGGCGCTGACCCGCAGGTCTGCTCGGCGTAAGCTTGTTGGCGAGCTTGGAAGGAAGTAGCGGCCGAACCATTCGGCCAATCTTCATGGCCGGCAAGAACAATGGCGAAGTTAGCCCCTCACGCAGCAGCCAACGCACCGCGCGGTCTTTTGGCGGACGAGGAATTCGCTCATCGACTAGCTTCCGCCCAATGTGAACTAGCTTGCCGTACTCGACACCGCTGGGACAGGTGCTTTCACAGTTCCGGCACGTCAAGCAGCGGTCTAGATTCTGTTGGGTGCTTGCTGTGACCTCTTCCCCCTCAAGCAACTGCTTCATCAAGTAGATGCGTCCCCGGGGTCCGTTACGTTCATCGCCCAGAAGCAGGTAAGTCGGACACGTTGCCGTACAAAAGCCGCAATGCACGCACTTGCGCAGAATCTCTTCGGCCTCCGCCCCTTCTGGAGTGTTGGCAAACTCATGACTTAGTTTTGTCTGCATATGGAGCCCCTTACAGGCCGGGGTAGAGCCGACCAACATTGAAGATGCCATCGGGATCAAACGCTTGCTTGAGATTGCGATGAATCTCGAAGAGCGCATCGCTCGGTGGCGTGAACACGCCGCTCCTATGATGCGGATCCCTGAACAGCGTGGCGTGACCACCAAGCGATGACGCCATTTCCCGAACGTCCTCGATGGGATCGTCGGTGTATAGCCATCTCAATGCACCACCCCATTCAATAAGCTGATTCGCGGCCAAGAAGGGTTGGGAGACTGCCGGAACGGAAACACGCCAGAGAGGCGCGTCGCTCTGTGAAAAGAAGTCGTGGCGGTGGTCGCGGACGGCATCCCACCAGGACAACGCTTCGTCTGGTTCCAGCTCAGTCCCGCCCAAACGCTTTCTGGCTTCCGTGACAGCAGAGGCTGCACCACTCAGTCGGAGGAACAGCTTTCCGTCGTGCCAGGCACTCGCATTGACTGGCAATGCTTGCCGAGTCAGCCCGTTTAAGAGAGACAACGCCCCTGCTTCGTCGCGTTCGATGACCAGGGTGATCCTCGATGAATGAATGGGCAGAACCTTCAGCGAGACCTCACAGATAACACCGAGTATTCCCATTGAGCCGGCCAGGAGACGCGAAACGTCATAACCGGCAACGTTCTTCATCACTTGCCCGCCGAATGTCAGAAGCTCGCCTTTGCCGTTAATCATGGTCGCGCCGAGAACGAAGTCCCGAATGGACCCTACCCCGACGCGTGCTGGCCCGCTCAGACCTGCCGCGACCGCTCCTCCGACAGTACTTCCTTTAGCAAAGCGTGGCGGCTCAAAGGCAAGGTACTGATTGTGCTCGGCCAGCACGGCCTCAAGTTCTTCTAGCGGTGTGCCTGCACGAGCGGTGACAACCAGCTCAGACGGTTCATAGCTGCAAATTCCGCTGAGGCGCCGGACATCACACGGTTCACCCGACGGCTCTTCACCGTAGAAGCATTTCGTACCGCCGCCAACGATGTTGAGAGAGGTCTTCGTTTTTCTTGCATGCAGGACTGTCTCAATCAGATGAGACACTTCCGTGGGGATCGTCGTCATTCTAGAACCTCGGGATTTCTGGATGCGGCAGCATCCCACGCCGAACAGTCATGCGACCATATTCGGCACATCGATGCAGCGTCGGAATTACCTTCCCAGGATTCAAGAGCGATTGCGGATCGAATGCACGTTTCAGCGCAAACATTTGTTCTCGCTCTGCGCCTGAGAACTGAACGCACATTGAGTTCAGCTTCTCCACGCCCACACCGTGCTCTCCGGTCACCGTCCCGCCAAGCGTGACGCTTGTTTCCAGAATCTCTGCGCCGAATTGCTCCGCCTGGTGCAGTTCTTCGGGATTGTTGGCGTCGAAAAGGATCAGCGGATGTAGATTCCCGTCGCCGGCGTGGAACACGTTCACGCAGCGAAGCCCATAGCGCACCTCCATCTCGCTGATTGCTCGAAGGATCGCAGCGAGACTCTTGCGAGGAATCGTGGAATCCATGCACAGGTAATCCGGGCTCATGCGCCCCGTCGCGGGAAATGCATTCTTTCGCCCGCTCCAGAAACGAAGACGCTGCGCCTCGTCCTGACTTGCTTCAAGACGAGTGGCCCCGCTGGCGGTGAGGACGGCATTCATCTTCACAATCTCGTCCTCGACCTCCAACGCCGTCCCATCACTCTCGCACAATAGGATTGCGGCCGCGTCCAGGTCATAGCCAGCATGCACGAAGTCCTCTACGGCGGCGGTCATCGGCTTGTCCATCAGTTCCAGGCCGGCTGGGATGATGCCGGCCGCGATGACGTTGGCTACGGCGTCACCAGCGGCTTCGACGGTGTCGAAGCTTGCAACGATGCATCGCGCAAGTTCTGGCTTAGGAATTAACTTGACGGTGACTTCCAATGTCACTGCGAGCATCCCTTCACTGCCTACAACGACGCCGAGCAAATCGAGCCCAGGGACATCAAGGGCTTCCGATCCAAACTCTATCGCCTCGCCCTGAATGGTGTATCCCCGTACTTTCATTACGTTCTGCAACGTGAGTCCGTACTTGAGGCAATGGACGCCTCCGGAATTCTCGGCCACGTTTCCACCGATCGTGCAGGCAATCTGGCTGGACGGATCGGGGGCGTAGTACAGCCCATACGTAGCGGCTGCCTCACTGATTGCGGCGTTGCGTACACCGCATTGGACCACTGCGGTACAACTCACAGGATCTACCCTGACGATCCGGTTAAAACGAGCGAGCGAAAGGAGCACGCCCATCTCATGTGGGAGCGCACCGCCTGACAATCCCGTGCCTGCGCCCCGAGCCACGACGGGCGCACCGAGCGTCTTGCACGTTCGCAGAATGGCAACAACCTGCTCTTCTGTTTCGGGAAGCACCACGACGAGCGGCTGCGCCCGATAGGCCGTAAGGCCATCGCATTCAAATGGCTGGGTGTCCTCGCGCTGCGACAGGATAAGGTCCCTAGGCAGCACGCCTTCTAGCGCGGAAACCACTTCCGCACGCCGGGCTTCCCTCCGCTCAGCGTCAGTAGGATGTGCCAACCAGCCGTCACGCGTCGCATTCATGACTTTGCCCTCCTGGTGCGATGAAGCTGCGTCGTGCTGTGCCGGTCTATTGGATAATCAGTGCGGAGCGACGGCGCGACCGTAGCGAGCCGGCGAACCGCGCAATCAGCCTGGACGGATGCTGCAGCTCCAAGGCGGAGCGTTGCTTCCGGGCGCTGAGGCTCAAACGTTGAGCGATGAATGCGATGCATTGTGTGGGGAGGTTCTAATACACTTCTGTCAAAGGCGTCGACGAGACGCCATGACTTGACTGTAGACAATCACGCGATATAGCAGGTTGAGAGTTATTTGCGGTTGAGTTGCAGAAAACTTGATTGCCGTGTTTGGGCCGCTCAACTTAGCGAGTCGGTGAGCCACTCCATAAAGGCGGCGCACTCCCATCTCTCCAGGGCCCCAGGTTCCCAGCATAAGTAGTGCGCCATCTGTGAAGGCACGGATCGATCCGATATGCGGATGAGTCGCCCCCCCTCTAGCCATGACTGCGCCATACGGGTCCTCACTAGTGCCACGCCGAACCCGCACGCGGCTGCGTCATAGAGAAGCCCTAGATCGTTGAATTGAGCGCCCACATGCGGCTCCGTTCTCGTCAATCCACATGCGGAGAACCATGTCGTCCAAGGCTCAAGCGGGCTACGTATCAGACGCGCCTGGTCGATTTCACCCGCCATTTCGAAGCCTTCGAAGGGGCCGAACTCGTTGAGATAGGTAGGGCTGCAAGCCGGCGCCACCTCCTCCGAGAGAACGACGCGATGATCGACGTCCGCATATCCGCCCGCGCCGTACCGGATTTCCAAATCGGATGGCTCGGCTGTGACGTCCAGGAATGGGATGGAGACCTGCAAGATAAGGTCGATGTCCGGATACTTGTTGCGGAACAGTTCCAGTTTGGGCATCAGGAACTGCCTGGAGAAAGTTGGGGTCACCGCGACCCGCAGTCGCGTGGAAGAGGCTTTTCCATTTTTGACCGGCATCTGCTGTAGCGCAGCGAGGCCGCTTCGGACATTCGCCAGGTACGCTGCACCATGTGCAGAAAGCGTGAAGTCACTCCGCCCGAAGAGTTCAACACCGAGGTGAGATTCAAGCTGGCGGATTCGATGACTCACGGCGCTGGTTGTTACACACAACTCGTCGGCGGCACGTGTGGCGCTCCGAAGCCTTGCAACCGTCTCGAAGGTGACAAGACATTGAATGGGCGGGATGTGTTGCAGGGCCATATCTTCTCTCCGTTTGGTGGGCTACCCAGGGCGGATATGCCGCATGTCATCGCTTGAGGCCTAGGGAGCGGCCACACTTCTTGCTGCTCTGTCGCTCGAGCACCATGCCAACGCTGCAACGAGCAAGCGCCCCCAGATTGCTTGCTCAGGATCGACTCACTGGGTCCTCAGGCAAGGACGTACCTGACGCCCTGCAAGGGAAGACCACCAAGTAAGTCGCTCTCCAACCCACAGTGACCTCGCCGCGGGAAGGTCTCTTAGCGATCCGACCTCTTCGTCGACTCCTGCTCCAACCCATGGCCGCGACTGCGTTAACTGCTTGACATTATGCCGCACCAATCTAAACTTATGTAATCGATTGCACGCAGTGCTGTTTTCGCCTCATCACCGTACTGGCATTGGTTATTTACAGTCTCTGACGCAGGTTACCGTAACGTATGTAATCGATTACCACATCACACAGGAGGCAACAATGCAGGAACGTCGTCGTAAGTTTTACGGGTGGGGCTATGAGGGTGACACCGTCACGCCGGACGAAATCCGGGAGTTCGAGGCAGCGTGGACACGCTTGCTGGGTGTCGAGCACTTCGAAGCGACACCTTTTCCGACGCCCGAAGAAATTTCGCTGCGCAAACCTCGCGTACAGCTGCCCGCGTCGCTTCGCGAAATCTGCACAAGCGATCATTACGACCGCCTGTATCACACCTACGGCGCGGGCACCATGGATGTTGCGCGCGCAATGCGCCGGGAATTTTCCAACCCGCCGGACGTCATCGCCTACCCGCGCACTGAGCAGGACATCGTGGACCTGTTCGACTGGTGCGGGCGCCAGAACGTTGCTGCAGTTCCGTACGGCGGCGGCACCAGCGTCGTGGCCGGCGTGAATCCGCCCGAGCACGATCGTTACCGTGGCGTGGTGTCCATCGACATGAAGCACTTCAACAAAGTGCTGGAGGTAGACCAAACATCGCAGGCCGCGCGCATTCAAGCGGGCGTCCTTGGCCCGGAGCTGGAACGACAGCTCAAGCCCACCGGCCTGACCATGCGATTCTTCCTGCAAGCGTGGGAGTTCTCGTCACTGGGGGGTTGGATCGCAACGCGAGCAGCAGGCCACTTTGCGACCGCGTTCACTCAGATCGACGACCACGTCGAGAGCATGCGAGTGGTAACGCCCCAGGGTGCCATTGAATCCCGACGTTTCCCGGTATCGGGTTCGGGACCCAATCCGGATCGACTTTTCCTCGGCTCCGAAGGCGCACTGGGCATCATTACCGAGGCGTGGGTCAAGCTTCACCGCCGGCCGGTCTTCCGCAAGCAGGTGACCGTACGTTTCCGTGACTATGCGCGCGCTGTCGAGGCCACACGGGTACTGTCTCAATCTGGACTGAACCCTGCCAATGCCCGCCTTGTGGAACGCGAAGAAGCCTTGTACACGGGTTCGAGCGACGGCAGCTATGACATTCTCGTGCTGGGATTCGAGTCCGCCGACCACCCGGTCGAGGCACGCCTGAAGCGAGCACTGGAAATTTGCGCGGAGTGCGGCGGCGAATGGGACGATGATCCGGTCAGCGGAAACCAAGGTGGTGCGGACGCTGCGACATCGAGCTGGCGAAACAAGTTCCTGCGCGGCCCATACCTGCGCGAGTACGCCATTGCTCGCGGCGTCATGCGCGAGACCATGGAAACCGCGTGCACGTGGGACAAGTTCGCCGCTCTTCACGCGCACGTCAAGGCAGAAACGCATCGGGCCATTCGCGAAGTTACCGGCCGCCCGGGTTCGGTGACTTGCCGCTTTACCCACCTCTACCCTGATGGCCCTGCGCCATATTTCACGTGGTTTGCCTATGGCGATAAGGCTCGATTGCCCGAGCAGTTCCAAGCGATCAAACGCATTGGAGAGCAAGCCATGGTGGACGCAGGCGGTACGGTGACCCACCACCATGCGCTTGGTCGGGACCATCGCCCTTGGTACGACAAGGAACGGCCGGAGCTGTTCTGCACCGCGCTAAAGGCCGCCAAGCAGGCCTTTGATCCGCACCAGGTCTTGAACCCTGGCGTGCTGTTCGACCCGAGCTAATTAGTTAGAAACTCAAAAAAGAGGAGTAGGAGATATGGCAGGCCCCCTTGCAGGTATCAAGGTCCTAGACTTGAGCCGGATCCTTGCTGGACCCTGGAGCACGCAACTATTGTCCGACCTGGGCGCTGACGTGATGAAGGTTGAGCGTCCCGGCACCGGCGATGACACGCGAGCTTGGGGCCCGCCTTTCCTTACTCGTGAGGATGGCACGACGACGGAAGAGTCGGCGTACTTCCTTTGCGCCAATCGCGGGAAGCGTTCGATCACTCTGGATGTCAGCAGCAAGGTCGGTCAGGATTTGCTGCACGAGCTAGTCAAAGATTGCGACGTCTTCGTTGAGAACTACAAGTTCGGCGATATGCAACGTTACGGGTTGGACTTCAAGACCCTGAGTGAGATCAATCCTCGGCTCGTCTACTGCTCCATCACCGGCTTCGGGCAGACGGGCCCATACCGCAAGCGGGCTGGATACGATTTCGTGGTGCAAGCCATGGGCGGGCTGATGAGCATCACAGGCGAGCGCGACGGCGTCCCCGGTGGCGGCCCGCAAAAATGCGGGGTGCCCATATCGGACTTGATGACTGGCATGTATGCAAGCGTTGCAATTGTCAGCGCGCTATTTGAGCGAGTCGGCAGTGGCCGCGGGCAGTACGTCGATATGAGCCTGCTGGATACGCAGGTGGCGTGGCTGGCAAACCAGGCCTCGAACTATTTGGTGGGCGGGAGCCACCCGCGTCGTTGGGGCAACGCGCACCCCAATCTCGCACCCTATCAGTCATTCCCTGCAAGCGATGGCTCTCTGATCGTAGCAGTCGGTAATGACCGGCAGTTCCGAGCCATGTGCGAAGCGCTGGGTTTAATCAATCTTCCGGATGATGACCGCTATCGACGCAATGCGGATCGTCTAAAGAACCGTGAAAGTCTTGTGGAGGTGCTCTCGGCTCGCTTTGAAGAAGAAGAGAGAGACACGTGGCTCAAACTGCTGGAATCGGTCGGCGTACCTTGTGGCCCGATCCAGAGCATTCCAGAAGCACTGGAGGATCCCCATATCCGGGCGCGTGAAATGGTTTTCTCTTTGCCCCACAGCAGCGGTGCAAGCGCGCCCCAGGTTGCGAACCCTATCAAGTTCTCTCGCAGCAGTATCGACTACCTTCGCGCGCCCCCAGCGCTGGGCGAACACACTGAAACCATCCTGAAAAATGAGCTCGGGAAGTCTGTGGAGCAAATTGAGGCAATGCGCCGCGATGGGACGATCTGACGTGTAATCCGCCCGACCACAGTGATCACCATAAAGATCACGTTCAAAGGAGACAGACATGCATCGATTGCTACGAATTGCGGGGGCATTAGCCGTTTGCGGAGTGACACTGACCATCGGTCTGGCCGCCGCCCACGCTAAGGAATGGCCGGTCCAGCCGATTCGGGTCGTTCTTCCCTATCCCCCTGGCGGCGCCTCAGACGTGACCGCCAGGCTCCTAAGCGCTAAGCTTAGCCAGGCATGGGGAGAGTCTGTTGTTGTGGAGAACCGGCCTGGCGCAAACGGCATCATCGCTAATGAAGCCGTTGCGAAGGCGCAGCCTGACGGCTACACCGTGCTGATGGCCAACCTTGGGCCGAATGCCATCAACCCGGCCGTATACGGGAGACTTCCTTATGACACGCTGAAAGACTTTACGCCAGTTGTCTTGGTGACAAAGGTGCCGCTCATTATCGTCACGGCAGCAAATTCGCCGGTGAAGGACCTGCGCCAACTGGTCTCATTAGCAAAGGCCAAGCCAGGACAGATTACCTTTGGATCTGCAGGCAACGGTTCGGGCAGCCATCTGGCCGGGGAACTCCTTAGTACCATGGCTGGCGTCAAGATGAACCACGTTCCCTATAAGGGAGACGCGCCTTCGCTCACAGACGTGCTCGGTCAGCAGATCAATGTTGCCCTTCCCACCGCGCTTGCTGGAATGCCACATGTCAAGAGTGGAAAACTCAGGGCTCTTGCGGTCACGAGCAAGACTCGATTGCCGGCACTGCCCGATGTGCCGACGGTAGATGAAGCGCTCGGGATAAGCGGATACGAAGCCGTTTCTTGGGGTGGATTTATGGTGCCGACCGGGACCTCACCAGCCATCGTTGCTAAGATGAACAGCCAGTTCAACAAAGCCCTTCAGGATCCGGAGGTCCGCGACAAGCTGATGGCTCAAGGCGCGCAGATCGCAGGCGGCACCCCGGAAGCATTCGATGCGTTTCTGCGCACCGAAGTTACGAAATGGAAGCGCGTGGCTGATTCAGCAAAGGTCCGGCTCGACTAGCCCTCACCGGGAATGCCGGTCCGTCGTCGGGATACCCCCCGACGACGGAAACTGCCTGTGGACTACCAAGGTCGTTACAATGACGGCAGTCGGCCGATATCCCAGGCTGAAGATAACCGCTGATCCGATATGGTGAATGTCAAGCAAGTCGCCCTCCTCGCCGGCGTTTCCTCGGCAACAGTCTCCCGTGCACTGACATCGCCGGATCGGCTGCGACCTGACACGCTGGAGCGCGTGCAGAACGCCATCGCAAGCCTCAACTACGTCCCGTCTTCCTCGGCTCGGGACCTGCGTCAAGGGCGCACGCGATCGGTCGGCATCATTGCGCCGACACTGATGAACGAGCTTTACGCGAAAGCGGTCGATACCTTAGAGGCGCAGCTCGATCGGCTCGGATACACCGTTTTATTGACGTGCCACCGGGACGACAGTGAGACAGAACTACGCTGCGCGCGCGCGCTTTTGGAGCGCAGAGTCGACGGAATCGCCATTATCGGGTCACAGCATCACCCTGACGTCTTCTCGCTAATCCACAAGCATGCCATTCCGTATGTCCTAATGTGGGCCGTCGATCGTGAGGGTATGCATCCCACGGTGGGATATGACAATCGCTTGGCGATGCGCAGGTTGACGAGCTATTTGGTCAAACAGGGACATCGAAAGTTTGCCGTCCTCCCAGGGCCACTAGAGACTCAATTTCTCTCCTCTCAACGACTTCTGGGCATCCAAGACGTCCTCAGTGAGAACGGCATTTCGATACCCGACGACCGCATTCTCCCGACACCGTACGAAGCATCTGCCGTCCGGCAAGCGGTTCGGACCTGTCTCGAGCGTAATGACTCGCTGCCGCATCAGGAACAGCCGACTGCCCTGATATGCATCAATGACTTCGTTGCTGTGGCAGCGATCGCGGAGTGCCGCACATTGGGACTATCGGTTCCGAGCGACATCTCAGTTTCAGGCTTCGGCGACTGGCAGATGGCGGAACTGATGACGCCCGCACTCACGACCGTACACTCGAATCCCGTTCTGATTGGCGAACTTACTTCTCGTAACCTGGTTGATCAGATTGAAGGCGGGTCCAAACGCAATCAGACCGAGTTCGAGCCTGACCTTGTAGTTCGCGAAAGTACGGCGCCGCCCCGATAGTTGGTGAGCCAAACTACGTTTTGTCGCTACGGACGGAACTCAGCCGTCGCTCTAGCTAGGCCCTCACCGGGCACAAAGCGGTCGAAGCATACGTTGTCCAGCTATTAAATGAAGCGCTGCAGACAACGTTCTGAGGGAATTCTTCAGTCATGCGGGGCGCCTAATGGATATCAGTCTCTGCTCCATCCTGATGTCCGCTTAGGGTGGGTCGGTAAGCGCCGGTCATGCCACTGACCTTTGATTGAGGCGTCAGGGTACCGCCGTTGCCAACTAAGTCGAACGTGTCCCAAAAAGCGGACACATTCGTCCCCTCCGGCGCGAGCCAGAAGCGTCACCGCACGAAAAGGGAGTTCGAACCTATTTCGGCCACCCCGCTTTGGCTGCCGCCGCATCCAGCGCACGAGAAAATCGCCCGATGTCTTCCGGCCGGAACTCGGCCAGAAACAGTTCTTTGACCGCCGCCTCGTAGATGCCCCACATCTTCTTGCGCAAGGCCTTACCTTGCCGTGTGACGGACACGAACGCGGCGCGGCCGTCTTCCTCTGACCGGATACGGGTCACCAGTTCTTCACGCTCCAGCCGGTCAATCAGGCGAGTCAGGTTGTACCGCTCGATGGCAAGCACATCGGCCAGCTCATGCATCCGGCGGCTTTCCTCCGGCCCGCTTTCAATCCCCCACAGCACGTCGTACCACGCGTAGACTGGCAGTCCAGCCTCGGCAAGACGCCGATCCACCTCACGTATCAAGGCCCGGTGCGACCGTACAAACGAAAACCACAAATCCGGCTTCTCAGTCGACATGGTATCTCCAATAGTTGCAGTTGCAATTATGCCGCAGAGCGCTCACAATGCCCAGACGATTGCAACTGCAATTCATTTGAAGCGCAATGGCCACGCCTATCCGACCGGGCCTGATGCGAACCGAAGCCCCGTCAATCCCATGGAGACAGAGATGAATGCCCCGGTGTTGCCGCTACACGTATTGCCGCTGGATGTGGACCCGCAGGAAACCCAGGAATGGATTGAGGCCCTGGCCGCCGTGACCGAAGTGGAAGGCCGCGAACGCGCCCACTACCTGATCGGCCGCCTGCATGAATCGGACGCGGCCCGACACGGGGATTTCCATGGCGCAATCACGACGCCCTACGTCAATACGATTGCCGAATCGGGCGAGCAGCCGTACCCAGGCGACACCTCGATCGAGCGCCGACTGGCCGCCATGGCGCGCTGGAATGCCATGGCGATGGTGTTGCGGGCGGGCAAGCACTCCAACGTCGGCGGGCATATCGCCACATATGGGTTCTCCGCTTTCTTCTGATGTCTACGGGTCGACCTTCGATTCTGTTGTTGAGGGTAAACCCCCTTTGCGCCACATAGGTAGGCTACCTAACATTAGCCACCAATCGCCCTCGGAGATATTTCCATGACGGAGTCGCCTGCTCCCACCCCTTCCTCCAACCCATCTTCCGCGGTAGAAGGGCGCTGTCCTTTTGATGCGGCTGCGAACGAGCCGAAATCAGCGTGTCCTTTTCACGCTGAGGGCGACAGCGGCGGAATCCCAGATTTCCCCCCTAAGCGCGTAGATCCCTTGGCGCCGCCGCCGGTGTTCTTCCAGATGCAACAGAAGGGCGAATTGGCACAAGGTAAGCTTTGGGACGGAAAGATCGCTTGGCTTGTCACGCGTTATGACGATGTTCGCGCTGTCTTGTCGGACTCTCGCTTTAGCTCCGACGTCTCACATCCGGGATTTCCCTCTTCCAGCGCCGCAGTAAAGGTTGTTCGGAGTAGTAACCGGACCTTCATTACCCTGGATGAACCCAAGCATTCAGAGCAACGGCGGATGCTGACCGGCGAATTCACGATCCGAAAGATCGAGAATCTGCGGCCGCGACTTCAGGCCATCGTGGACAAGCTCTTGGAAGATTTTGCGATGGGGCCGCAGCCTTCTGACCTGGTTAGCGCCTTTACATTGGCGACACCAGCATTGGCTATCTCAGAGTTGCTTGGTGTTCCATACGACGATCACGACTTCTTCCAAGAACAGGCGATGATCATGACGTCGAGCACCGCGACGAGGGAAGAGGCTAGCGCCGCGAATCAAGCGTTGTGCGAATACCTGCGTGAACTGGTGGCGAAGAGATCCGAAAGCCCCGGGGAGGACATCCTCAGTCGCCTTATCGTTAATCATGTACGGAAGGGCGATATCACTGAAACAGACGTGGTCTCGCTTGGAAGGCTTCTGCTGATTGCCGGGCACGAGACGACGGCAAATACGACGTCGATGGGGGTGCTCTTCCTACTTCAGAGGCCGGACATCTGGGAAGAGCTTCGCCAGAATCCAAGCCTCGTTCCAAACGCGGTGGAGGAGATGCTACGCTTCCTGGATGTCATACAGTCCGGGACGCGACGTGTCGCACTGGAGGACGTTGTCGTGAATGGGCAATTGATCCGAGCCGGTGATCCCGTTGTCGTGCTTAGTATTTCCGCAAATCGCGACCAGGAGCAGTTCAAAGATCCCCACGTCTTTGACCTCCGCCGTGATGCCCGGACACAGATCGCATTCGGATACGGCCCGCATCAGTGCATGGGACAAGTTCTCGCCAGAGTCGAAATGCAGATCATGTTCACCGCCCTACTGAAGCGCCTGCCGAATCTTCGGCTGGCCGTGCCCATCGAGAGCCTCGCGTTCAAGAGCGATTCGCTCATGTATGGTGTTAGGGCACTGCCCGTTAGCTGGTAAATCCACTACGGCGAATCACGATGAAAATCACAATCTATCCCGAAAAATGCTGCGGTTCCGGCCAATGCGTCGTCAATGCGCCGGATCTGTTCGACCAAAAGGATGACGGAATCGTCATTCTTTTGAATGCCGATCCGTCGGCCGATCAATACAAAATCTGCACGCTTGGCTGCTGGGATCTGTCCGGCGTTGGCAATCGAGATTCACGAGGCTCTCTGATGATTCCCCTAACAGGCTGCTGAAGTACTCATCGCGCAAGCGATGAGTACTTCGCCTCAAGGCTGGTAGGTTCGCTATTTCTCACAATCCGGAAGTCGGACCTCCCTGCATCGACTTTTCCTGCGTTTTGACGCCCATTTCCGGCCTCATTACCGCGATTACTGCAACTGCGGACGGATTTGTCCCAGCGAGCGCATGCGCACGAGGTTGTAGGCGGCCATGCTCAGCACAAACATCTGGTCGACCTTCTTCAGGCCGCGCACCATCACCTGACGCATGCGCCCCACGGTCTTGACCCAGCCAAAGCCCTGTTCGATCAGCTTGCGCTTCTGTTGCGAGACCGCATAACCGGCGCTGCTGGCAATGGCATCAGGAACGGCCGAGCGCCGCCCCGAGGTGTTCTGCGCCACGTGGGGCGTCACCTTCATTTCCAGGCAGGCCTGAATGAACTCCTGCGCGTCGTATCCCTTGTCCGCGCCGACGGTTACTTCCACGTTCAGGTCCTCAACCACCTGCCTGGCATCGTTGAGCATTACCTTTGCGGCCTCGCGCTCGGCGTGTCCGTCCGCATTGGTCACCATGGCGCTCACCACCAGGCCGTGGCGGTTGTCGCTCAGGGTATGACCCATGTAGCGCAGCTCGCTGGCTGTCTTGCCCTTGCGGTACAGCTTGGCATCGGGATCGGTCTTGGACTCGTGCGTCTCGTTGCTGCGCTTGCGCCCCTTGAAGTTGCCGCCGTCGTTATCGTCTTGGTCGCCGCCATCCTTGCGCACGAAACTCTTGTGGCCTGCCCACGCCTGAACCAACGTGCCGTCTACGCTGAAGTGCTCACCCGACAGCCAGTTCTTCTTCTGCGCGATGGCCAACACCTCGTTGAAGAACTGGATCACTGCATCATGTTTGATCAGCCGTTCGCGGTTCTTGGTGAAGACCGTGGGCACCCAAACTGGGTCGTCCATCGACAGCCCGATGAACCAGCGAAACAGCAGGTTGTACTGCGTCTGCTCCATGAGTTGGCGCTCGGAGCGAATGCTGTACAGCACCTGCAGCAGCATGGCCCGCAGCAACTTCTCCGGCGCGATGCTTGGCCGGCCGCCCTTGATATCGGCCTCGTACATCTGCGCGAACAACCGGTCCATCTTCACCAGCGCCTGATTGGCCATGGTGCGGATCGAGCGCAGCGGATGGGACTTCGGCACGAAATCCTCCAGCCTCCGCATCGTGAACAAACTCTCGGTGAAGGTGTCTGCGCCGCGCATGAATGTGGGGTTGGATGGGGTCCTCAAACCAACGCTTCAGCCAGTCCTCGCGCTGACTTCCGTTGGAGGTATTTCAGCGGCCTGCTAAGCAAATCGTAGTCATCGGGGCAACGGCCGCCGGCATCACGGCGGCACGAGCAGCCTGCGCGCGCGAGGCTGGGGCGGATGGTACTTCCATCGCAAAAGAGGGCGGCCTGCCCAACGGCCGCCCATCTCTTTCGAAGCGGTTGATGGCTGGCAAACGTTCAGTAGAGCTCCTCTAAATAGATCGCCTAGCGGGCATAAAATTTCATTCCGCAAATAACATCTGCCGAAACTTTAAATCTATTATAGAAAGATGACTCAAAGTCATAGGATTGGCTCCACCCAATTCTGTTCGAAATATCCGGTATAGATCTTTCCAGTCCTGCCAATTCGAACAGCGAACGCATAAGCCGCTGCGTGTTACATATTTCCGTGAAGCAATTGCCCTGGCTGAAGAGGGTCCGCCTGACTCTCGAGGATGTTGTCTGCAAACTATCCGCTATATCTGCAATATTCCAAGCTTCCTTTGGATTCATAAACACCGACAATGAAATTGCCTCCCAAAGCGGCCTGGAATCCCACAGATCGTGCATTGGTTGATCACGCACCACAGAATAACTAGTTACATCCAGATCGAAGCTGCAATGCGAGCTCTTAAAAATAGAGCCGCCCAAGAACAGACTCGCAGGAGAAAAAGCGGGGAGCTTCACGAACTTCCCCTCTTTAATTACGCGTGAATAGCCTTGTCGGCTGATTATCTGCTCGCCACTCAACGAAGTCACTTTCATTGGAATTGGAAGAAAAATATCATGGATCCCGACTTGGCTTCGTGACTGAAGTTGCGTCTGCATCAATTACGCTACTATCCCGGTCCGATACTATGAGCAGCGCGAGGATGTACCACCGCGCTGCCGGAAACGATGAGGGTCACCCGCCATCGCAATTCATCGAGCACTTACTCTTCGCGGCGCCTTAGGCAGCCTTGTCAAGCTCGGGATGCATGGAGTCCGACATCTGCGCCAGATGATGCAGCGTATCTCCGAACACCGATTCCATTTGGGTAAGGCGTCTAAAATAGTGGCTGACGATATACTCATCCGTCATTCCAATCCCACCGTGCAATTGCACGGCCTGCTGGCCGACGAATCGCATCGACCCGCCCAACTGATATTTCGCTTGTGCCATGGCGCGACGTCTCTGGTTCGCCGGCGCGTTGACGTTGAGCGAGGCGTAGTAGCTCATAGACCTCGCGAGCTCTAGACTCATCTTCATATCTGCGACGCGGTGACGCAACGCTTGGAAGCTCGCGATAGCGACGCCGAACTGCTTGCGCGTCTTCATGTACTCCACCAGAGCCTCCAGGGTTACGTCCATCACGCCCACGGCCTCTGCACACGTCATTGCAATGCCAAGATCCACGGCATACGACAGGCAATCCTGGCCTTCGCGGGTGACTAGCGTGCCCGGCGCCTTCGACAACGTCAGCTCCGCGGCGCGCGAGCCGTCGACAGTTTGATAAGGGTGTACCAATACACCTGGGGCGGAGCGCTCCACAAGGAACGCTCCGAGAGTGTCAGCAATCATGGCGGGTACAATGTACGCAGCAGCATGATCGCCAACCGGCACGAGGCTCTTACTCCCAGTAAGCTCCCAACCTTCCGCCGTCTCGACTGCTCGCGTCTCGCACGTATCGATGCGATAACGATTCGCGCGCTCCTGCTGGGCCAGTACGACCAGACTTTCTCCAGAAGCAATCGTAGGCAGCCACGCCGCGCGTACGCTTGCTTCGGCGTAGTTCGACAGCACTGCACCCGCAAGTAGAACTTGCGCCAGCGGTTCGAGTACGATGCCCCGCCCCAGTTCCTCCATAACCACCATAACGTCGACCGGCCCCATACCGACGCCGCCATACTCTTCTGGGACGTAAAGTCCAGTCAGCCCAAGCTCCGCAAGCTCCGAATACGCGTCCGCGGAAAATCCGCCGCTGCTCTCGGAACTGCGACGGTGCTCAAACGTATAGCTACGCTTTACCCACTTTCTTACTGCATCTCGCAGTTGGTCCTGGTCGTCAGTGAATTCGAAATCCATGCTCTACTCCTTTATCCGAGGACCACTTGCGAAACAATGTTACGCTGCACTTCATTGGAGCCACCGTAGATAGTGGTTTTCCGCAGATTAAAATATGTCGCGGCAAGCGGAGCGTTCCGTCGCTCTCCACCTGGGAACTCGCCATCCCACTCCGTCAACATAGCGTCTTGAATAAATGGGAGGCTATAGGGACCTGCAGCCAGCATCATCAATTCACTGTAGCGCTGTTGAATCTCACTGCCTCGGATTTTCAGTAGGCCTGCGATATCCAATGGATTCTTCCCGGATTTTTCTGCCGAGATAACGCGAAGAACCAGCATTTCGAGCGCGATAATATCTACCTCGAGCTTCGAAACCTCGTCTTTGAAACGAGGGTCGTCCATCATGCCTTCTGCAGCCGCGATTCGCTTCAGGCGTCGGAGCTCACGCTTGGCACGCCCGACTTCTGCAATGTTCGAGCGTTCGTGACTGAGAAGGTGTTTGGCATAGGTCCAGCCCTTATTTTCTTCGCCAATCAGGTTCTCAACGGGGACCTCAACATTGTCGAACCAGACCTCATTGACCTCGCACTCGCCGTCCAGCAGCTTAATGGGCCGAACCGTGACGCCAGGCGAACGCATGTCAATGAGCAGGAAACTGATCCCTGCCTGCGGCTTCCCTTCTGTATTGGTCCGGACGAGACAGAAAATCCACTCCCCGTACTGAGCCAACGTGGTCCAGATCTTTTGACCATTGACTATGTACTTGTCTCCCTTTCGCTCCGCTCGTGTCTTGAGCGAAGCCAGGTCGGAACCCGATCCCGGCTCGCTGTAACCCTGGCTCCACCAAACATCGCCCGTCGCAATGCCGGGCAAGAAGCGCGCCTGTTGCTCAGCGTTACCAAATGCCATGATGACTGGTGCCACCATGACAGGCCCATAGGGCACGAGTCGCGGTGCTCCTGCCAACGCGCACTCTTCCTCGAATATGTGCCGCTGCACTGGTGTCCAGCCCGTGCCGCCGAACTCGACTGGCCACTTATACGTCAGCCAACCCTTTTTCCCCAGAATTTGGTGCCAACGCTGCATATCGGTGCGGGATAGCTGCAGTCCGTTGTGCACCTTGTGCGAGATCTCCTTCGGCAAATGGGCGTCGATCCACGCATGTACCTCTTTTCTAAATTCCTGCTCTTCTTCTGTGAAATTCAGATCCATTTCTCAGTCCCCTACTGTGTTAGTTAGTCCTAGCGGCCCACGAAAACGGGAGCGCGACGCTCCTTGGCCGCCAACGCCCCTTCCCGGGCGTCTTCACTCCTGGCCAGCATCTGAGCTTGGTACTGGGCGCTATAGCCTGCCTCAACCAGTCCTACCGGAATCGAGTGTCTCGCCGCCTGTTTGAGGAAACGCAGTACCAGCGGCGCTGCGCTCGCAATCTGACGCGCTGTCACTAGAGCTGCCTCTGTTTCGCTTCCTGGTTCACAGAGTTCGTTTACGAATCCGACTTCATAGGCCCGTTGGGCGGATACCGGGCGCCCGGTCAACATGAGCTCCATCGCGATCTTGTGGGGAATCCGACCGACCAGCGAGCTAATCAAGCCGGCTGCCATGCCTAGGCGACCTTCGGGATAGACGAAGGTCGTTGCCGAAGTCGCTACACAAAGATCGCAGAATGCAAGCATCGATACGCCCGCCGCTATCACGGGGCCATTAACCGCTGCAATAACCGGCTTTCCAATGTCAAATGCGACATTGGGAATGGCATGCCAAAAGGAATCCGGTGGATCGTCCGTGTCGAGGCCTGCCGTAAACACCGACCCCTCTGCACGTAGCAGGGCAACGCGATCCTCTGAGCCCGCGAAGTCTTGCCACGCGTCGTGCAACGCGTCGCACATTTCCGAGTTCAGCGCGTTTCTCTTATCCGGCCGATTCATCGTAATGACCCGGACGAAATTTTCTGATTCGATTTTTATCAACTCGGCCATGGCGTTCTTAACGCTTCTTGTTCAGGAAGGATTTGAAGATTTCCTGAGTGGCTTCGGTATTCAAGAGTTCGGCGAACATCTTCACTTCCAGGTCGAGCGCAGAACCCACAGCGGCACGATTCTCGTGGTTCAACATCCGCTTTGTCGCGCGTACCGAAGCCTTGGGAAGCTTTGCCAGTTCGGCAGCCGTTTCGCGCGCCCGTGCAAGGGCTTCCCCGTCCTGCGTCAGCGACGTCAGAAGCCCGGCATCGAAAGCTTCTTCTGCATCAAAGAACTTTCCAAGCATCAACCACTCACGTGCCTTCCGGACACCTACCAGCGATTCGAGCAGGTAGCTGGATGCGCCCTCGGGGCACAGACCCAGCGATACGAACGGCATGCGGAAGCGCGCATCTTGGGATGCGTAGGCAAAATCGACGTGTTGCAGCATCGTGGCGCCGATTCCAATCGCCAGTCCCTCGACTGCTGCGATTAGCGGCACATCGATCGCGGCCATCTTCCGGAGAAGCGTGACAGCAGGGGAATCTTCATTACCCCGCCGGGTCTGGAAATCATTGATATCGGCACCGACAGTGAAGTGTCCGCCCGCACCATGCACGATGACTGCGGCACATTCCTTGTCCGCGTTGGCCTCATCCAGAAGACGGGTCAGTTCCTGGTACATCGCGGCGCTGATCGCATTGCGCTTTTCTGGACGCGCAATGCAAATCTCCAGGACGTTTCCGACATTATTAGCTTGGATGCTCATGATTGCTCCTGAAGTGTCTTTTTTGACGTTTGGCAACTAATCACCCCACGTTCTTCGAGACCGGCGATGTGGTCCGCGGAAAGTTCTAGCAAGTCGGAAAGCACGTCTTCTGTGTGCTGACCGAGTTTCGCGGGCGCCCGAACGTAGTGCACCGGCGTTTTACTGAATTTGATGGGATTGGCGATGCCCCGTACCGAGCCGATACCTTTGTCAACCGGCACGTCGATCGTCATCTGACGGTGGATGACCTGTGGGTGAGCAAAGGCTTCCTTGTAGGTATTGATACGACCGTGCGGGATATCCGCTGCGGAGAACGCGGCAAGCCAATGCTCGGTTTGGCGCGCCGCAAGAACCGACGACACCTGCGCAATTAGCGCCTCTCGATTCCGAATGCGTCCGGATGCGGAATAGAACGTCGAATCCCGGGCCAGTTCTTTGGCGTCGATCGCTTGGCAAAAGCGTTGCCACTGGGAATCGTTCCCCACAGCAACTACCACCTTACCGTCTGCCGTATCAAAGACTTGATACGGTACGAGAGACGGATGCGCGTTCCCCCACCGGTGCGGTTCGGCGCCATTGATCAGGCACGACAATCCCTGATTCGACGACAAGCCAACCAGACAATCGAGCAGTGCCAAATCGATGTGCTGACCTTCTCCCGTGACATTCCTGTGGTTCAACGCGGCGAGGATCGCGACCGTCGCATACAGTCCCGTCGTCAGATCAGCAATGGCGATCCCGACCTTCTGTGGCCCACCACCAGGCTCGTCATCACGCTCGCCCGTTATGCTCATCAGCCCGCTTTCCCCCTGGAAAACGAAGTCGTAGCCGGGGCGGTCAGCGTACGGCCCGGATTGGCCGTACCCGGTGATAGAGCAATAGATCAGGCGCGGATTGATCTTTTTCAGACTGTCGTAGTCAAGCCCTCGACGAGCCAGATCACCAACCTTAAAGTTCTCTACAAAGATGTCGCACTCAAGAACGAGCTTACGGATCAGATCCGCACCGTCTGGGTTGGCGATGTCCACGCCAACCGATCGTTTGTTCCGATTTGCGGAAGCGAAGTAGGTGGAATCCTCAAGCACTTCCGCTTCACTCGTCATCGCATACGGCGGCCCCCACTGCCGCGTATCATCCCCTCGCGATGGGTGCTCAATCTTGATGACATCGGCTCCCATGTCGCCCAGCATCTGGGTACACCATGGCCCTGCGAGCACTCGCGTCATATCCAATACGCGAATGTTCCCTAGAGCTTGTTTCTGCATAAGAGACATTCCGTCATCCCTCGTTCATTTGGATAGATTTGTACTCGAGGAACTCATCCAAACCGACGTGACCCGCCTCCCGGCCAACACCGCTTTGTTTGAAGCCGCCGAAGGGCGCTACGGGGTTGAATCGGGCGCCGTTAATATCGACCTGTCCTGCACGAATCTTCTTAGCGGCGTCGAGTGCGAGGTCAGGATCGCCCCAAACGGCCGCCGCCAGGCCATACACCGTTGCGTTGGCGATGCGGATGCCGTCGTCGATTTCGTCGTAGGGAATCACGCAGAGCACGGGGCCAAACACCTCTTCCTTGGCCAGATAGTTATGTTGATCTGTGAGAAACACCTTCGGGCTGACGAAGAATCCTGCAGGCGGAACATCCTGGCCTGACGCGATGAGCGTGGCGCCCTCCGCTACCCCTTTTTCCGCTAGTTCCTGCACGCGGTCACGCTGCTTGCCAGAAATGAGCGGGCCGATCCGATGGCCTTCGACGAGGCTGGATCCGACAGAGAACTTGGCGAGTTCTTGCTTCACCAGGGCTTCGACGGCCGACACATCACGCGAGTGAACAATCAACCTGGTCAGCGCGCTGCAAGTCTGACCGTTGTTGAGGAAGCAGGAAGCGAGCGTTCCCTTGACGGCCACAGTCAGGTCCGCACCCGGCAATACCAAGGAAGGCGACTTGCCGCCCAATTCCAGCGTCACCTTCTTAATGGTCGACGCGGCCAAGCAAGACACTGCACGACCCGCTTCCGTGGATCCTGTGAAGCTAACCATGTCCACGCCGTCAGCTCGCGCCAACGCTGCGCCCACTACCGCACCCAAGCCGTTCACAACGTTCACCACGCCCGAAGGAAAGCCTGCGTCATTGATGGCATCGCAGATAAGGCGCGTTGTTCGGGGCGTCAATTCACTTGGTTTGAGCACGACTGTGTTCCCGGCCAGAAGCGCGGGCACCACCTTCAGAATGATCTGATGAAGCGGGAAATTCCATGGCGTGATACATGCCACGACGCCGAATGGCTCCCGGACGATGACAGATGGGCCCGTTCGCGATTGCCATGGAAATCCTTCCGCCAGCTTTACGAAGTTCCCAATGTTCCGAATGGGCGAGTCGACTTGAACGATGCGTGAGATCTTCAAGGGCGTGCCAACCTCAGCCGCGATAGCATCGGCCAACGACTCCTGCCGATTTGTGAGTTGGTCTTTTAGGCGATTAAGAATTGCGCATTTGTCCGACACGGATGTTGCGGACCAGCTGGCCAATGCGTTCTGCGCGGCACCCAAGGCGAGACCGACGTCCTCCTCGGTACCTGGAAGAATTTGGGCCGATACCAGGCCAGTATTCGGGTCCTCTACGTCGATGAGCTGTGTGCCAGAAGCACGGCGCCACGATCCCCCGATGTATTGCTGATCGAAGATCTCCGGCATCACGACTGCACCTCTGAAATCTCTTCGACTTTCTCGGGGCTACCGGACCATCCCCACGCCAACGAGGTTCGGGATACACCAAGTAGGACGCCATTCAGCGCGCTCGGATGGATCCAGAGGCCGTCCTGCTCGGGCTTGCCCGTGTCGGTCCTTCGGGTCCACTTTGCGTTGCGCGATTCGAGTCGCCTGATTACGTCCGCCAAATCATGCGTTTCGATGTAGCACATGTAAAGTGCGTCACCTCGCTTGCCCGAAAACCTGCCCATGGCAAAGGCGGGATCATGCGCTTCAGCCAATTCGATGCGATCGAGACGATCCGGCGCGAACATCAGCAGCGTGCCTTCATAGCCAAATCGCGCGAACGTGATGTCTACTGCCTTGTCGCGCTGCAGGCCCAGTTTTCGCGCGTAGCAATCCGCGACTTCTCGCCAGTCGGTGCTGAGAACCATGGTGAGCTCGTACAGAAACGACACAGGACCATTCGCTCGAACCCGCGCTGCCGCTTCGCTGACAACGAGTGGCATGCCATAGAGGCCGCCCGCGTTCAAATAGAGACGGCCGTCGGCTTCAGCAAATCGGATACCTTGCTCGGCAAGGAACCTCTGGCATTCAGCCAGGCTAGCTGTCGAGACCCCTCCAAAGAAGAGGCCTTCCCCGAAGCTATCAAGATGATCACTTACGACCCCTGCTCCCCGCGGGGTCCAAAGTTCGACCGTGCTTTCGCCGATTACCAGGCTACGGCCACGGGCATTCAGATGGTCGCTTGCAAGCTCATCAAGATACTGCGCCCCAAGTACTTCCCTGTAGTTCTGCTCTGCTTGATCGAGGTCGCGCACCGCAACGAGGATTCTGTCAACCGAGTTCAACATTGCTTCTTCCTTAAAGTAACTGACCTACTGCACGGTGATGTGCGCGGTACGAATGAGCTTTTGCCATTTCGCCGACTCCTGCTGGATGAATCGGCCGAACTCATCTCGTCCTGCGCCAGAGATGATTCCGCCGATGTCGCCAATCTTGCTGCGGACGTCAGGCATCTTGAGTACAGCTTGAATTTCGGCATCCAAACGGGTGACGATCGGCTTCGGCGTTGCGGCAGGTACCAAGACGCCGAACCAACCAGTGATCTGATAGTTGCTCAGACCAGCTTCAGTCATCGTTGGGACGTCCGGCAGCAACGGGGAACGGACAGCACTCGTGATGGCGAGTGCGCGAACCTTTCCGCCTTTTACGAGATTCAATGCCGAAGGCATGTTGTCAAACATGATCGGTACATGGCCTGCCATCGTGTCGTTCAGGCCGGGGCCGCTACCGCGGTATGGCACATGAACCATGCGCAGGCCCGCTGTCGAAGCGAACAGTTCACCCGCCAAGTGCAAAGATGTTCCGTTGCCAGGCGTTGCGTACGACAAGGGATTGGGCTGTTGCTTCGCGTACTGAACGAGTTCCTTCACCGATTTGACCGGCAGTTGCGGGTTGACCACCAGCAGGTTGGGAACCTCCGCCAGGAGCGTCACCGGCGCGAGATCTCGCGTGGGAGAAAAGCGAGCGTCGGGAGTAAGCGTGGGGTTGATGGCAATAGGACCAATATTGCCCATAACGATGGTGTATCCATCAGCGGGCTGTTTCGCAACATAGGCCGTGCCAACATCGCCCCCAGCGCCTGGCTTGTTCTCGATCACCACGGGCTGCCCGAGTCGTTCAGAGAGCTTGGCACCGACGATACGTGCCAGCATGTCAGTGGTGCCGCCCGGCGGATACGGCACGACCCACTTGATCGGGCGACTCGGCCAGGACTCGCTGGCGTTCGCAACAGATTGACCGGTCGCTGCCCAGCACCCCACCACAGCGGCGCTCAAGCCCAATATCCATCGTTTCATTCGTTGTCTCCTGACCTCAAGAAGCAGGTTGCATCTCAAGGGCACCTGGCTTATGATGTTCACTAGGTGAACTAGCGGTACACAGGGTGTACGAATGAAGAATAATAGATCGATCCAACGCTGTCTAGCGGTGCTGCGCGCTTTCCGAGAGAACGGGCGACCTACGTTGGCGGAGTTGTCGCGTGCCGTAGACCTGCCGCACCCGACCGTTCTGCGCTTTCTATTGACTTTGGAGGAGGAGGGATATGTCGCGCGCGAGGGCAACCAATGGCGCTTGACTACCCGAGTCTTCGAAATCGGCTTTGCTGCTTTGGAAAGTTTGGGAGTGACAGACTCGGTTCAGCAGATGCTCCAGCAACTGGCTGACACGTACGCAGGAACATCCAACCTGGGTGAAGCGAACCCCGACGGGGTGATCATTATTGGAAGGGCGATGGCACTCGCGGAACGCCGTCGCCTCGTGGTGATGAATCTCCGGGTTGGAAGCATCCTGCCTCCAAGTAGCGCGCTCACACAGGCGTTGACCCTCGGGGTCGGTGAATGGGCGATGGTCGAGTATCCAGAGAGCAATCAGATCTCAGTTGCAGTCCCGCTTGCTCGGGTTGGCAACCGCCAGCTGGCTATCGGGATTTCCACATCGCCAGCCGAGGCGACACCCGAAAGGATCGAGAATGAAATCATTCCAACACTTCAGAATGCCGCAGCGATGGTCTCAAGGCTTGTTGGGATGGGGCCAGCGTAGGGAGTTCGCTCATCGCCCCGGGTGCGGAACCGTCGACTGATCAACACGAATCTGCCCGCTTGGCCGCTGGGATCTGTCCGGCGCTTGCAATCGAGGTTCACGAGGATCTCTGATGATTTCCCGTGAGCACATCGTAGTCGTCGGGGCACCCGCCGCCGGCATCACGGCATCACGGCATCACGGCGGCACGAGCGCTGCGGGCGCAAGGGCTGGCCCGGACGCCTTACGCTCATCGGAAAAGTAGGCGGCTTACCCTAGCATGGCGCTCATTGGACACGCCGACGAGGCCAGTTTCGCGACGGCTTGTGAAACGCGACGCATCATACTGACGCACGATTCTGATTTCTTGGATGATCAGCGCTTCCCATTTCACCGTAACCCAGGCGTGGTCGTTCTACTAGCTGCAACTGGCAATGGGACGCTGGAAATCGCATTAGCAGATCACTTGCGCATACTAACGCCCCGTACGGCAACGCCCATGTTGGCGCCAATATCTTCGCAACAGACGATCGAGAATGGACCGTCCGCAGGCATACTCGCGCCGAAGGAAGGCACGTTGAAACCCGCATCAAGCTGCATCCAGGAGATGACGCCCTAATTTGGGAGTAGCGGAGGCGTACCTAGCTACGCAGACGATTCTGCGACATGAAAGTTGCCGGGCAGGATCAATCTTCGAAGCTGTTCTGATGCGTGGTGTCTGCGACACTGCCGCTTTGGCTGGCGGTCAACGTAAAGGCATTGAGATCTGGGGCCGCTCAGTAGCCAGTACTTTGAGCCCGCATCCGATACTCCAGATCAATGCGGCCACCTTGGTTGTCAGCGTGCTCGTACTGATGATGGCGCGACAACCCGGTGTTCTGGCGATGCACAACTGTCATAGTTGCTGCGGCGCGATCCGTCACTAGGGAATCGCCTTATGTGGACGCCTCCCGGATTGCAAGCCGATTGACATGGTGGTCGACAGGTGAAGGCAGCACGCCTATGTCCGGCCCTTTTGTGCAGGCCGCTCAGCCTGCTGGCCCATATGGAATTCGCTGGCGAGGTCCTCATCTGATCATCGAGCGTTGCTGCTCACATTCCCTATCGGGTTTTCCTCGCCCCGGTCCAACCTGTTAGCCATCATGCGATCAATGCTTGCGCTCCTTGAGAAGAAGTCAGTTCAGGCGGGCCACGCACCTGGCTATGCAGCCATGGCGGGTGCCGTGTATCTCGTATCCCTTGCTAGCACCGCCCAGATGGTCCGGGCGAGTTTGTTGGCTACGGCAGCCACCACTACATTGAAAGGACGTCGCTGAAGCAATCCGTCGAGCCAGGCGGTTCATGCGCCTTTGATGATCACCGATCTGGCGCCGTGTATGAGTAGGGTGCGCAGGTAGGTGTCACCTCGCTTGCTAATGCCAAGCTGGCGCACGTGACCACCGGTGCCCGTTTGTTTCGGTACCAAGCCTAACCAGGCAGCGAACTCACGCCCGGAGCGAAACGTTTTGGCATCGCCGATCGCAGCCACCGCAGCCGTGGCGGTTAGCAGCCCCACGCCAGGAATTTCAGCGATCTTCTGGCATTCCTGATTGTCGCAAAGCGCAACCTTGAGCCGACGTTCCAGCACAGCGATTTCCTTGTCGGTTGCCTGCACGCGTGCCCATTGCTCTCGTAGGCTGTCGATCAGTATGGCTGGCAAGCGATTCGCGATCTTGGCAAGCGCACCAGAAATTTTTTCGGCAAATTCCCGATATCCTTCCGGAAGGACTTCACCAAACTCATAGAGTAAGCCGCGCAATGCGTTCGTCTGCATGATCCGGAACTTCATCAGTTGAGCCCGGATGCGGTGCAGCGCCAGAATGGTCTGTTGCTGCTCGCTCTTGATCGCAACAAACCGCGCCTCGGGCTGCTGGACTGCTGTCCAGATAGCTCTGGCATCGGCAGCGTCGGTTTTATTACGCAACACAAAGGGACGAACCGATCGCACAGAGATGAGCTTCACTTCGTGGCCGAGCTTCTGCAGTTCTCGTGCCCAATGGTGGGCGCTGCCGCAAGCTTCGATGGCAATGAGTGAACGCTCCCGCTGAGCAAGGAAGTCGGTGACCTGGCTCCGCTTCAACTTGATGCGCTCGATTTCACCAGTGTTGGCATTCACCGCATGAAGTTGGAAGACATGCTTGGCAATATCCATGCCGATGACGGTAAGCTTCATTTTGGATCGTCCCGATCAGGGTCGTTTGCAATCGACACCTCCACTTTGGCATAGGGATGCCATGGCAGCGAGGACCCTTACAGTTACTCTTGCAGGTAAGCGGCGCCCCGTTGCCGGGGGGAGGCGTCCATACCGTCTGATTAAATCAGTGCGCGAGTCATCGAGGCATTGGGTGAGCGCGTTGTCATGAGCGTGTCCATGATTCAGGTCCTGTGATGAAGCGACAGATCAGTTTTGCGGAAGCGGAAAGTCACGGCAAGAAGCGTGTGACGCGCCGCCAGCGCTTCCTGTCGGAGATGGAGAGCGTGGTGCCGTGGGCGCGCCTGATTGCGGCGGTCGAGCCGTACTACCCCAAGGGCAAACGTGGCCGGCCGCCGATCGGCCTTGAGCGGATGCTGCGCATTTACTTCCTCCAGCAGTGGTACGGGCTGTCGGACGAGGCACTGGAAGACGCGCTGTACGACAGCATGGCGATGCGGGCGTTTGCCGGGATCGACCTGGCAGTCGAGGCGGTGCCAGACGCGACCACGCTGCTGAAGTTTCGCCGCCTGCTCGTCGAGCATGAACTGACGCGAAAGCTGTTCGACGAGATCGGCATCATGCTGTGCGAGCGGGGACTGATGATGAAGGAAGGCACGATTGTGGATGCCACCATCATCGAGGCGCCACCGTCGACCAAGAACAAAAAGAAGAGCCGCGACCCGGAGATGCACCAGGCCAAGAAAGGCAATGCTTGGCACTTTGGGATGAAAGCCCATGTCGGCGTGGATGCGGCCTCTGGGCTGGTGCATAGCGTGGTGGGCACTGCGGCCAAGAGTCGGACGTGTCGCAGGCCCATGCCTTGCTGCATGGCCACGAGGAGCATGCGTTTGGCGACGCGGGCTACACGGGCGTGGACAAGCGCGAGGAGATGCAAGGCAAGACCGTGAAGTGGCAGGTGGCCGTCAAGCGCGGCAAGATCAAGGCGATGTGTGACGGAGCCGTCAAGGACTTGCTGATCGCCGTCGAGCGGGTCAAGGCACAGATTCGGTCGCGGGTTGAGCATCCGTTCCACGTTATCAAGAATCTGTTTGATCATCGCAAGGTTCGCTACAAGGGCCTGTTCAAGAACACGGCGCAGTTGTTCAGCCTGTTTGGTTTGGCGAATCTGGTGTTCGCCAGGAGGCTGTTGTTGTCCTCAGAGGGGAGCAATCCGTCCTGAGCGCGCAAAAGCGCGACCAGGAAAGGTGCGAAACGCGAGAAAGACGGCTTGAATCGGCCCATCTCTCCCGGATTGCGAAAGCTGAAGTCCTTGGCTTGTGCAACATCAAGCGCAAACCTCATTGATCAGCAATTCCTTAGTGACAACGGTGCCGCTCATTATCGTCACAGCAGCAAATTCGCCAATAAAGGACCTGCGCCAATTAGTCTCGATGGCAAAGGCTAGGCCAGGGCAGATCACCTTTGGATCCGCCGGCAATGGTTCGGGCAGCCATCTGGCCGGGGAACTCCTTAGTACCATGGCTGGCGTCAAGATGAACCACGTTCCCTATAAGGGAGACGCGCCTTCGCTCACAGACGTGCTCGGTCAGCAGATCAATGTTGCCCTTCCCACCTCGCTCGCGGGAATGCCGCAAGTCAAGAGTGGAAAGCTCAGGGCGCTCGCGGTCACGAGCAAGACTCGATTACCGTCACTGCCCGATGTGCCCACGGTAGATGAAGCGCTCGGGATAAACGGCTACGAAGCCGTTTCCTGGGGCGGGTTCATGGTCCCGAGCGGGACATCACAGGCCATCATTGCTAAGATGAACAGCGAGTTCAACAAAGCCCTTCAGGATCCGGAGTTCCGCGACAAGCTGATGGCTCAAGGAGCGCAGATCGCAGGCGGCACGCCTGAGGCGTTCAATGCGTTTCTTCGCGCCGAAGTTTCGAAGTGGAAGCGAGTGGCAGATTCAGCAAAGGTCCGGCTCGACTAGCCTCACCAGGGATGTCGATCCGTCGTCGGGAACCCCCCGACGACGGAAACTGCTTTCGACTACCAATCGTTACAATGGATGGCAGACGGCCGACATTCCGGCTGAAGATAACATCTGACCCGATATGGTGAATGTCAAGCAAGTCGCCCTCCTCGCCGGCGTTTCCTCGGCAACAGTCTCCCGTGCACTGACATCGCCGGATAGGCTGCGACCTGACACGCTGGAGCGCGTGCAGAACGCTATTGCAAGCCTCAACTACGTTCCCTTCTCGGCGGCTCGCGAACTACGTCAGGGGCGCACGCGATCGGTCGGCATAATTGCGCCGACACTGATGAATGAACTTTACGCCAAAGCAGTAGATACCTTGGAGGCCCAGCTCGACCGGCTTGGATATACCGTTCTGTTGACTTGCCATCGGGACGACAGTGAGACCGAATTGCGCTGTGCGCGCGCCCTATTGGAGCGTAGAGTCGACGGGATCGCAATAATCGGTTCACAACATCATCCCGAAGTCTTCTCGCTGATACACAAGCACGCTATTCCGTATGTACTAATGTGGGCCGTGGACCGCGAAGGAATGCATCCGACGGTGGGGTATGACAACCGCTTGGCTATGCGCAGGCTAACCACCTACTTAGTCAAACAAGGACACCGGCAGTTTGCAGTGCTCCCAGGTCCTCTCGAAACTCAGTTTCTATCGTCTCAACGGCTTCTGGGGATCCGAGACGTCCTCAGCGAGAACGACATTTCCTTACCCGATAACCGCATTTTTCCGACCCCTTACGATGCATCTGCTGTGCGACAAGCGGTGCGCGTCTGCCTGCAGCGCAAGGACTTGCTGTTGCATCGGGAACAGCCGACCGCCCTGATATGCATCAATGACTTCATTGCTGTGGCGGCGATCGCGGAGTGCCGCACATTGGGACTTTCGGTTCCGAGCGACATCTCTGTCACAGGCTTCGGCGACTGGCAGATGGCGGAACTGGTAACACCCGCGCTAACGACAGTGCACTCGAATCCCGTTCTGATTGGCGAGCTTACTTCGCGCAACTTGATTGAGCAGATCGAAGGAGGAGCCAAAAACATCCAGACCGAGTTCGAGCCTGACCTAGTAATTCGCGAAAGTACTGCGCCACCTCGATAATAGATGGCGGCCTCAAATCAAAAGTGCAACACCTTGCCATCATGCATTACTGTCCTGATCGTCCCAAGACTTCCCATAGCCGCATGATTTCGCGAGCCTTGGTCTGACGGTCGATGACGTCCGCTTTTCCATCGAGGCCCATCGCCTCACGAGGGAATTCCGCACATCCTGCCGGTGCAAGTTGGACGATCGAGATGCCCTTTCAAAACGGCATAAAGCTGCCTTGCGGCAGCGACGCGTTCTTGTGGCGTTGTTGCTTGTGACACGATCCCGTTCCCCTTTGATGCAGTGGGTAGGATTTTATCGCGCGAGACCTATGTGCCACACGGGCAAATGGGGCACGAAGCAACTGTAGGCGCAGGCAGGACATGGTTCCAGATGGATCGCGGCGATCCAATCGGGTTACATGGCGGTTACATAGACCGCAAAATGCACAAGGGTTTACAGGAAAACCCCTGTAAACCCTTGATTTTATTGGTGCGGCTGCAGGGCTCGAACGCGCCGCCCGATTTCCCGACACAGCGCCGGCAGCGCCACTATGGATTCAAAGATCCATCGCGCAGGCAGCCCAATGAGGCCCGCCACATCAGCTCGATTCGGTCTGTGCAACTTGCGCAATTTGCTCCTTCAGCCATTGCAGACCAGACATGTGTTGTTGTTGACGGTGCCATATCAAGCTGACCTGCACCGCAGGCGTTTCGAAAGGAAGATCCGCGAGCTGCAAGCCATAGTTGTGCACGAAATGCCTGGCCAAGTGCCAGGGCACGGTACCCAGCAAATCGGTGCTGGCGACGATGGCTGGAATGGTCAGGTAGTGCGGAACTTGCAACTGCACATGGCGCTGCACTTTGGCCGAGCCCAGGACGATCTCGAGCGGACTGCCGCGGCCGGCCCGCGGCAGGAGCGAGACGTGCTGTGCGGCCAGATACGCCGTCTTGTCGAGGCCTTCCTTGAATGCAGGGTGGCCCGGTCGGCCGATAACTGCGAGGCGCTCTTCGTGAATCGGTTGGTAGAGCAAATCGGCGTCGTCGAAGTACAGGTAATCAATCGCCAAGTCCAGATCTCCGCTGGCCAGCCGCTGCGGGATCAGGGCACCTTCGTCCGACAGTACCTGCAGCTTCACCTGCGGCGCCAGCGCCATCAGCCGGGTCATCAGGCTCGGTAACAGCCGTAGCTGCCCATAGTCATTCATCGACAGTCGGAAGGTTCGCTCCGTGTCCGGCTGAAAACTCTCTTGAACGGCAAGCCCTGCCTGCAGCAAGCGCAGGGCTTGCCGTACCGGCACGTGCAGCGTCATCGCCCCGGCAGTGGGCTCGAGTCCCTTAGCGGTACGGCGGAAAAGAGGTTGCCCCAGTTGCTCGCGCAGACGACTGAGAGCATTGCTCACCGCCGGCTGGCTCTTGTGCAGTCGCTCGGCCGCGCGTGACAGGTTGCGCTCCTGCATCAGCATGTCGAACACGAAGAGGAGATTGAGATCAATCTGCTGCAAATTCTGATTCATCAATAATTCTCATCATCAATATCCATTGGAATGAAAATGATCGCACCAATAGACTACAACACCAAGCGACCTACTGGCGCCAGACGTCAGAAAGGTCCGCGGGGGCTTGGCGGAACTGGCCACGTATCGCGAGCCCGACAGCGCAACAGTCTTTGAGAGCCGATCATGTCTTTTGATACCCAAACCTTCCGGAAGAAATACCGGGCGAACATTTCGCCTTACTACAACCCCTGGCTGCATGCTGGCTTCGTTCTTGTTTTCGGCGTGACCTTGATCCTCTTCTTGCTGAACAAGTTGGACCACGTCAGCGCGGTGGAGTGGCTAACTGTGCCGGCGACCTTAATTTTCTACAGCAGGGGCGAGTACCGCACCCATAAGGGTCTCGGGCACAACAAGAAGCGATTCGCGAAGGCGTTCTACCAGCGCCACACGGGCGACCATCATAGTTTTTTCGCAGATGACCAGATGCGCTACGAGTTCGCCAAGGACTGGCGGGTGATTCTGTTCCCGGCATGGCTGATCGTTGTCTACAGCATTGGCGCGCTGCTCGCTTGGTCGATCATCGGCCTGGTCAATGCGAACGTCGCTGCGCTGTTTGCCGCCACGCTACTGGGCGGTTATCTCAGCTACGAGATCTTTCATGCCTGCGAGCACCTCCCGCCGCAGAATCCGATCTGTCGCCTGCCGTGGATTCGCCACATGCGGCGGTTGCATGAATTGCATCACCGCCGTGACCTGATGCAGACCAAGAACTTCGCCGTAGTGTTTCCACTGTGGGACTGGATCTATGGAACCCTTCATTGGGAGCCCGAAGAAGCAAGCGAGAGCCTGGTCCCCACCGTCAAGATGCAGCATTCCATTGATATCGCCCGGACGCCAAGCCAGGTACTGGCCTACGTGAGTACTCCGCTTCGTTGGCATGAGTGGCATCCTTACCACGTAGCGGTCACCGGGCAGGGAGGGTCGCTGCCGGTTGGGAGCCACTTTGCGTACGTCGGCGGCCGTGCAGGCAAGTTGCAGTGGGAAGTCGTGGAAAGTCTTCCGGATCGGCTCTGGCGAACCCGGGCCCGTGGCAACCGGGGTCTTGAGATGTTCGTCACGTATGAGTGCATCGGCACAGCCACTGGCACGCGCTTCGTGCGGACGCTGGAGTATCGGTTTTCCAGTGTGGTGGCCCGCATGGCTGATCGGCTGGTTTTGCGTAAGCGAATCGAGCGCGACTCTGTTGCCTTGCTTCACAAGCTGCGCAGCGTCTCCGAGAGCGTTCTTCCCGCGGCAGAAATGGATTGTGCTTCCAAACAGGCGACATGAAGGGCATGGGGGCATGCAGGCTCCACCGCGCGTGTCGGCCTGAATCGCCCCGGCTTTCGAGGAGGCCAGTTGGTTTGAGTTGAGGCTGCCACAGCTGCGTCGACGGGATTCAGAACCAGGCAGTCGAAGCAGTATGGGAGCTGATCTCGGTCTGACACCCACGCCATAGGTGTTTGAAGTGCCTCGAGCCTTGGCATACCAATATGAGTCAGCATCGCAAGGCGGCACAGTGCCTGCTCGTCCATCGGGGGAAATAGCAGCCAGCCAGAATTGGTCAACGCCGGAAACGCACCAAGGTCGCCAATCTGCCACAACTGGTCAACACTGATCTGATACCTTGCGGCCAGGCGACCGAGCCAACCGCCAAACGCTTCGTCATCGAATGGACGCGGAGCAACGGGCCAAGGCCTGACACCCTCAGGAGAGCAGGGTTCGCGCTGCATTCTCTATGTGACCCAGGTCGATGGCCTCCTTCCCATCCCGGATCGCGAGTTCTGCGGAAACAGTCAAGACACGCGACACTTCCCCGGTTAGCCCTCCACTTGCAGTCAGAATGGCATGTACGATCTCTCGCCGTGCGAGATTCGACGGACGTCGAAGCGGCAAAATCATCTCGAAGGCTGCGAGAAGAGAACGAAATGCCTCCGTCTCCTGCCATCTCGGCACCTCGAAACGGGCGAATCGACTGACCATCTGAGGATCCGTTTGGAGCGCCAAGACGGCGTCTTGAGTGCCAACGAGGACAACCGCGATTTTCAAGTCATTGGCGAGGAACTTCAGCAGATTCAGGGATGCACGCTGCTCCCGATAGCCTGCCAACAAGTGATGAACCTCGTCAACGATCAGCATGCGCGCCGAAACTTTTCGAAGCAGTTCGCGACTCAGTTTCTCGAGTGCTGATAGCCTTGCCGCGGCGTTGAAGGGAGCGCCCAGCTCGAAGAGCAATGAGGAATAGCGCCGCCGTGTCCGCCAACAACGCGCCGCACGCTCGCGGTGGGGCTGGATGCGCTGCCGCATTGCGGGCAGATCTGCGCAAGCCGTTGCCCACACTCCTCGCAGAACCTGGCTCCCGCGGGGTTTTCGAACTGGCAATTCGTGCAGCGCATCTCGCCTCCCGACTGCCTGTGCCTGCCACGCAGCCATTACAGGCGCAATCCGGGCAGTTGGCAAGGCGGCGCTGTGGCAACCGATGACTTCTGCCAAGCTTGGGGCGGCACCGCGCGTATTATCAGGCTTGAATTTGTTCGGTGGTCGGGAAAATCATGGATCTTCTGTTGCCCCCAGTCCGGGCGCGGAGGTCACGTGACCATCCACACTCACACCGTGGCAGTCGGCAAATCCCTTTGAGGTCACTCTGCGATCGCAATGATCTGATTCAATTGCTCGCAGGCGGCAGCAAAGACCTCCAAAGGCGCCTGCTTCCAGGGGTGGGCCTTTGCGTTGCGGGCTCGCCAGTCAAATGACTTGGGCTGATGGGCCAGAACGTAGCTGTCCTTCCCCTTCGGTCCCTGAAACCTGATCGCAAACGGATTGGTGTCGTTGTAGGCCGCCGTGGTCATCGGCAAGCCAATCACGATACTGGTCCGCTCATTGAACGGCCGCGGAGAAAGCACAAGCATCGGATGCATATCCTTCATCTCACGGCCGGCTTGCGGATTGCAGTCGATCCAAATGATGTCGCGTCGCTCAGGTGCCCATACCTTGCCCGCCATCAGATAGCCTCCGCGCCGACACGCTGCGTGGCCATGGCTTCACCCCCATGCTTGATAGGATCAAACAGAGCCAACTTCTCCGCGAGCGTGAGGGCACGACGTCCAACGGGCCGTACCGTGACACCAATCTCTTCGACCGAGACCTCGACTTCCTGACCCTCAGCGAAATGGGCCGAGCGGGCCACTGCGGTCGGAATCCGGACGGCCAAGCTGTTCCCCCACTTTTGGATCGTCAGAGTTGCACTTTTTCGCATGATCAAAGCCTTCCAAGAACGTTGATACAAGTCTAAACAAAACCACTAGAAGTTTCAACGCGTATAGACGTTCTACCTCGAACCGCACCCACAGCTTGCCCGGCGGCGTACGACGGGCGATTGATGCTGTCAGAAACCGGCGCTAGTTCCCCTTCTGTCGTAGCGCCCGAGGCCGGGATCTGGCGCGGCGTCGCGTCCGCAGGCGACCACATCGTTTTGACGGCAGAGGCGTAAGCGATCTGGCCCGGAGCGGTGGCCGCCCTGCCCTCGGGACATTCGCACGGCACGGTCATGGGCGTGGCGTACAGTCCTGGGTGAGGCCTAGCCGCCGGCACAAAAATAATTTACATTGCGCTTTAGTCAGCATTTCGGCCCGGCTCCGGATGGCTCCTGCTGAATATTGTTATAGTTCAAGCACTTACCGCTGCCTCCATGGTTCTGGATCCCAGCCTCAACGCCGTCACCAAGCTCACCCGCACCGAGTTTGCCGTGGTCCGTGCCTATGCGCAGGGCATGCGGCCGGTGGACATCGCCAACCGCTACTTGCTGGACCCGGATGAGGACGAGCACCTGAGCGAGGCCCAGGCGATCCAGCGGATCCTGGCCTTGCGCGACCGGCTGGTGCAGTTCGCCTTGCAGCATGGCCGGCCCGAGATTGCCGGCATGTTCGAGGCGCTGCGCGCGCGTTCAGGGGTGGGCATGTCGCGGCGGGTAGACGCCGTGTCGGCGCTTGAGCAGCTTGGACAAGGCTACCCCCAGCCCCAGCACGAGGTGTCGCTCTGGTTCAAGCCGAGCCTGGCACGCCGACTGATGGCCGCCGAGATCCGGCGGATCGAGGACCTGACGTCCTTGGCAAATCGGCGCGGCAGCAGCTGGTGGCGTGCCGTGCCACGCATTGGCGCGCAGTCGGCCGAGGTCATCACGCACTGGCTGGTGCGCCAGCGCTCGGCCATGGGCGCCGCGGCGGTCAAGGCCTATGTGCTGCCGCCTGCCGCCCACGCCCACCGCGACGCGCTGGTGCCCTTGGCCTTGGCCCCCGGTATGCCATATCCCGTGCCACTCGAGCACATGCTGGTGCCAGCCTCAAATACCGCGACAGGGCCGGGGCTTGCCGCCGATCTGGCGTTCGTACGCGGCTGGCTACAGGATCGTGCGCCACATACCCGCAACAGCTACCGGCGCGAGGCCGAGAGGCTGCTGTTGTGGAATGCAGCGCGCAAGAAGGGGCTTCAGGCGTTGGAGGCCTGCGATCTGGAGGCGTATGCGGAATTTTTAGCGGACCCTCAGCCGGCGGCGTTCTGGTGCGGCCCGAGCGGGGCGCGCGACAGGATGCACTGGCGGCCGTTCGAAGGCCCACTGGGGACCAGTTCGGTGGCGGCCGCGTTACGGGTGGTTCGGGCGCTGCTACGCGCAATGGTCAAGGCCGGGCATCTGGCGGGCACCCCGCTCATCCCAAGGCAAGCCGCCGCCGCTGCGCCCACGGCGCTGCGCGCGCCGTCCGTCCAACCCGACGCGGAGGCGTTCCTGGTCTGGCTGGGGGAGGCGCGCCAGGGCCCGAGGCATCGGGCTGCGCTGGCTGCCATACATCTGATGCGCGACGCAGGCTTGCCACTGAGCGAGCTGGCCGCACTGCGCTGCGCCAGTCTGCAGTCGAGTGCCGAGGGCACCTTCCTGCGACGCCCGGGTGCGCGGCAGCAGCTGGTGGCCCTTGACACGGCCGTCCGACAGGCCTTGCAGGCGCATTGGGTCGATCGTGGCTGGCCAAGCATGATGCCGCCGGCGCAGGCAGCCCTGTTGGCGCCCACGATACAGCCTGCCACCGCGCGCGGGCGCAACAAGCGGCTTGCGGGCGTGGCGGGCGGGTACTCGGCCACCGGCCTGGATCAATTGCTGCGTAGTCTGTGGCGGCGCTTCAGCGAGCAGCGCGGGGTCCCATCGGAAGGGTTCACGCCCGGCCAGCTTCGCACGCGCGCCAGCCGGGCCTGAGCTGCTAGCGCCTGGATGCCAAGGCCAACCGAAGCGCCGGAGGCGAAATCCCTCCCCCCACCGCGGGTCCATACAACACAAGCAGCTCACAGAAGTCTACTGGCCGACAATCCCGACTGGAGTGCTCGTAGACCTCGGCCTGCCTTGTCACTTGGCTTATCATTATCCGAATTTTGGAAAGTGAGTGTACACTTTGTATGGGTTACGCGGCATTGCCGGCCTGACCGGCCTAATGTAGGGAGGCGCCAACCGGTCGCTTGCTGCATCCTAGTCCGCCATGCCCCCCCGGCAGCTTTTCACTGGCAGGAGGGGTGCTGCGGCCCATCCTCCGAACGTGCGGCGGGGCTGCGTGTGCGGCGATCGGTTCGACCGTCAGCTAGTACGAATCTGGCACTACATCAAAGCTGCTATAGGGGAATAGCCGCGCGTGCATCCCCTGCCCGGTTCCACCACCTGCGTTGGCATGCCATGCGTTCGGCCGATTACTTGGCACTTGGAAGGCTGCCGATGCCAGCGGCATGGCCAGGGGTTCTTGCCGGACGGACTCTATCGGATGCTGACAACGACGCTGCTTCGCCTCGCGGTAGACAGTACCCTGCCGCTTGACGAGGCCGAGCGCCGTTTGCTGCGCAGGGCCGCACCCAATGCGCTGCGACCCACCTTCGCCATTCAGGCAGTGGCCAACGATATCCCGCCCGACGTCGTCCAAAGGCTGCTTGGCCAGGCATCGCTGCAGACGAGTTCGCTGCCTGTCCGCTGGGGAGAGGAAGCGCAACTTACAAAGCATCGCGAGCGGTCGTGAACCTCACAGGTCGTCGCCGACGGATCCAGCCATTCTCATTTCCAGCGGGGCGAGAATATATCAATGGGGTTACGTGGGCGCCGACGATTGCGATCGCTACAAGAATTTCCTAGCGCAGCCGGATGCGCTCTGGATCGGCCCCAAGACTTCGCTAACTGCAGCGTGCTGACGCCCGTTCGCCGGACCGCTAAAGGGGGAATCCCAGCGCTATGCGGTGCGCGCGGATTTGTTTCTGGTTGGCCGGCGTGCGCTATTTGGGGCGGCAACCCCTGGCTGACAGCGAAAGAGCCAGTTGCAGCACGGCGCGAGATCCCCTTTGCAGTCGACAAGGCGTTGTCTGGAGAGTCGTGGGAAGCCCTCGCGAGGCGAGACGGTATCCTTGGCTATGGCAGGGCACTCCTCGGCAAGCGAAGCAAATGGCGCACGGTGCGCCTGCCCACGCGCGTCATTGACGCATTGCGAGCGGGTTGGGTTGATGGCGTACGTTATTTTGAGAATCCGGGAGACCAGGAGCTCTCCCTGCTCTCCCCTGTGGTGAATGCCTTCTACGCCCGCAGCACAGTCAATCCACATTAAGCTAAGCGCGGAGATACCAGCACTGACGGGGCCATGGTTTTCCCCGGATGGGCTCTACCGAATGCTGTCAACGGGCGTTGCAGCGCATCGCAGGGGATACGACGTTACTTCTTCATCAGGTGGAGCGGCAGCTGCTACGCCCCATCCATTGCGGAACACCTTCCTCGCCACCCATGCGGTAGCCAATGATGTCCCGACAGATGTCCTTCAAAGGCTGCTGGACCATGCCTCATTGCAAACGACTTCGCTGTATGTGCCCTCGGAGAGAAAGCGCACCTTACATGAAATCGCCAAGCTTTTTGAGAGCCATACGTGACAACAAGGGAAGAGTGCAATCCCAAGCGAACAGGATGATCGCTGCCATAGCGTCAACAGGGACGAGCCAACCCGCGTAGGGTCGGGCTGACCAAAACGCTCTAGTTGTTACACGAGCCGGTAATCAAGCTAGAGGCCAGCGGGGTACCAGCCGGCTACTGCGCCGCGGTTCACCAGAATGATCTCATTGGGAACGTGCCCCAGCTGCAGCACACTTCCTCCCCACTAAGACAAATGTCCGTCATCCGACAGGTGGGATTCAGCAGAGGCCCACGGCTTCATAAGCGACGGGATACTTGGCACCGGCCCATCCGACCTAGCGCGCATGGCGCCAAACCGGCAACGGCCGAGTTTTCGCACCAGAGTCGAATGCGATGACTGGCGAGGCGTGTGAGCTCCTTTAGCATTGGGCGCGTAGCCTGTCCGGCGTCTTGGCCCTGCACCGTGGCCAAAGTTGCAGCGAGGCCGCCCTCAGCCGACAAGCCCGCCGACCGCGCGGTTGTCTGTTCCGGCGTCGAGATCTGCGATGGCAGTGAGGAGCATCCTCATGCTTCTATATCCGGCCTTCGTGGCCCTTTCTCACTGCGGCAAGAACACCAAGATTGTGGGTCGCGGCGGGTAGCTTCTTGTAAGGTCACCAAATTGTAGTGTTTCGAGACTTTTACAAACGCAAAATCACCGTCTGTCCGGTTGCGACGTCGTGTGCCGCTAAGCATAGCTACGCACAGTGCGGCTTGCGCACAAGAGGACGGAGGTTCCGGAGTGTGCCTAATAGGCACACGTTCTTGGCGCCGTCACAACGGGCATAACCACAGGATGACTAGCCTATACACCATTGTTAGGCTGCGGGAGCGGAGCTCGTCTCGGCCTCCAGATGACCTTGTCATTCGAACAATGGGAAGGTGGGCCCTCACTGTGCCTAATAGGCGCGCTCAGCGAACGGCGCCAGGAGTGCGCCTATTAGACACACCGACGGTAGGCTGCGGTCGAGGGCGAGTGGGCCCGGCTCTAGCGGCGCCGTCAGCAGACTGGGACGCGTCCACGGTTGCGCGTGCCACAACCTCAGGCGGACCCACCGTCCTCTGGGAATTGGGTAACTTAAAGAGATACCTTTCCTCTAACACGGTAGTGGACGCCATTCTGTTGCGTTGGGACGGCCGGGTTACGACTTCAACTCATCATTGAGTTCGTTCGCGCTTCTATCCCCTGTAGGGATTTCGGACACGCCATGGGCCCACGGGTAAGCATTTCAGCCCGACTGAGACGACAAACACACTGGCCGGTAACGGCTTTTCGCCGGACAGTACTTGTTAGGTTCAAACGGGGTTGACGACCAGAGTACCGACTTGCCCGGCAAGCGTGTGGCGCGGCGCGCTTGTAGGTTCCATTCGTCTGTCACCTTTCCCACGCAGCCAGCCGCAAAGCTGATGCCCATTGACGTCCTGCAGCGCCTCCTCATATACGCTCCCAACAGACGACTTCATCCACGTCCAGGCAGAGCGCGCACGCGGCACAGACGAAGTGACGAAATATCTCAGCAACTGAAGTCACGCGATACAAGTTGTGCCTAATAGGCACACCTCGCGCCACCGCCGATTATGCCTAGAAGCACAGTTCTGGCGGCCGTAGGCACCCTCGCTCTGAGTCGGCCTTTTAGGCACACTTAAGCCGTAAAAAAACCCGCCATTGGCGGGCTTCTGATGTGACTAAACTGCGCATCAATTTGGAGTGCCACTGAATAGTTCGCTGATGAACTGGCGAATCCGCGTCTCCTGGGAGTCGGATAGAACTCCGGTTTTGATTTTTACTGTAAAGTTCTTTATATCCTTTGTGATGCTGCCCGCGTGGTTCTGACCAGCAAAGAACTTTTCGATGGAGCGCTCGCGAGCCGCTGAGCCCGACACTTTTTTAGTAGCCAATGCGGTTACGGCCGCGGCGAGCTTGCCCTGATCAAGATGGCCCCCGACGACATCGGTCCATAGTTCTCTAGTTGCCGACACACCCGCCTCTCCGTGTTTCTTCAGGCAAGACGCCAGTGCATCTGCGGCGTTACTCCCAAGAAGACTTGGCTGCAGGTCCAAGTCATGCTTCACGAAATCGGGCAAATCATAGAAAGCCATGAACTTGTAAAGCCCTCGCCTGGACAAGCCTACCGCCTCCGCAAGTCGTGTACGGTTCGGGAACTCCTTTTCCGAACGTTGAATAGACAAGGCGATCTCGTAGTCGGAAAGGTCGTCTCGGCCGATGTTTTCGACCAAGGCCAACACAATCATGTCCGCGTCGCTGCAGTCGACGACGACAGCCTTGATGTTCTCGAGCCCCAACATCTTATGTGCACGCCACCGGCGCTCACCGGCCACAAGTTGGAAACCTGGCTCAACGCGACGTACTACGATAGGCTGCAGTAACCCAACCTCGCGAATCGATTCAGCAAGCTCTGTCAGCTTGAGTTCATTGAAGGTGCGCCGCGGCTGCCAGGGGTTGGGAACAATATCCGCAACCGGCAGTTCCGAAGGCAACCCCGTCGCCTCTAACTCTTGAACCCTCAATTGCGCGGCAGCCAATGCGCCCGCCATACCTGGCGCTGTCTCAGTCCGATTTGCTCGACGAGTGGCATCCGGCTTACGGTCCGCCGTTGAGCGGATGTTCGCCGTCTTGGCGAGCATTTGTTCGCGAATGTTGCTCATTGTGCAGGCCTCCACTGTTTCACAAACATGTCGTCAACCCAACGGCAGTAATCCACCAGCGGCTGCCGAACACGCTGAAGCGACTTGGCTTGGCTGTGTGAGCTGCTGATGTCAAACACCGTGGTAAATGCCAGTGCGCCGGAGCTCATCACTGAGCTGGCAGGCACTTCAAAAGGGGCGAGCCAATGCCGATATGCACCTTGAGCCCAAGTTCGCACCACAGGAGCTGCCGATGTGGGCCCATAGTTAACTCGCGTCAAGAGCACTGACACGAAGTCGTACTTCTTATCGGCTTCGAATCTCATGAATGACTTTGCGACATCCGAAAAGAGTCGCCAGAACGACAAGGAGCTAAAGAAGTCCAGGTTTTCCGGCACCATGGGCATGACCATGGCATCGGCCGCCATCAATGCGTTCAAGTTGAGGTAGGACAGCGACGGCGAAGTATCCAGAATAATGTAGTCATACTTCTTTCGCAGTGGCTGGAGACCATCACGGAGTACCTGCCAGAATTTGAATCCTGGCACCTTCATCTGCATAGCAGGGAGGTGGTACTCCGCACCCACTAGTTCCGTGTGAGCCGGAATAACGTCCAGGCCATCCCAGTATGTCGATTGCAACTTCGCTTCCAAGCCACCTTCGACATCCTGGTTGTAAATGAAAGGCAGAATTGAGTCATCGGCGAATACCTCCTTCTCCGCGTACAAGCCGCACAACTCAGAAAGGGACGCCTGGGGGTCCAAATCGACGACCAGCACCTTACGGCCACGCAAGCTAAGGCCTTGCGCTAAGCACATAGTCGTAGTCGTTTTTGCGGACCCACCCTTCAATTGCGAAGTGATAATAATCTTGCCTTCGAAATCGCTAGGTCCAGCAACCAGCGGGGTCTGGTAGATGTCCGATACTTGTTGGACCCAATTTCTTGCCTCAGCCAAAGTAAACGTTCGGCCGCGACCAACGGTCTGCCCTTCAGGCAGCACACCGTCGCTATTCTTCGCCATGTGCAAGACCTGCTGACGGCTCAAACCACACAGCTCTGCAATTTCTGAAGTACTAAACATCGGTGCCGTCTTACGTGGCCGCGGCGCAAGAATCTGGTCACGTAACTCGACTGCGTAGTCGGTCACCACATCTGCAAAATCGCTAATCTCAGCTAGGGTGACCGTCGGGTCTATGGGCATCGGTTGACTGATATTCGCCATCGCAGCTCTTTTTCCGAAATTTGGACAAGCGCAGAATACAGCAATTGAGCAAACGCGTCCGCATATTTTGTGTAATCCGCGACACAGCGAAATCACTAAAGTTTACGAAACTAAGCTACAAGCCTTTGATTTACAACGTTTTCGGAAGATATGGGAAGAGGTGGCGCAAACGACTCAAAGAACTTTTGGAAGTCGCCAAGGAGCCATAAAAGGTGAGAGCCAAGTCCTCTCACCTCTCACCTTAGCCGTGTTCTTTGGTACAAAATCTCTCACCCAATCCCGCATCCATCGCCAGCGATGTGCTGTTCGATCCACACTTCAAAGCTCAAGATGAAACCTAAGGTGAGAGTTTTTGTAAGCCACGCGACGCCTACGCACAGCATCAACAGAACTCCGAACAAAATCTCTCACCCGATCGACTGGTCCGCAGAGTTAGAAGCCACTTCCTAGAACCAGGGGGCTGTAAAAGTGAGAGATTTTGTGCTCTGCCAAGCCAATCAAGAAGCCTACGCGCGCTGAGGTGGCCACAAGCAGACCACCAGCGAACTCTCAAAACGAGCCTAGGTACAAAATCTCTCACCTTTTGAAGGCTTCATCGCTGTTCAAAAACTCAAGTGCGATCGCAGGTTACAAAATCTCTCACCTTCGGATAACACCTTGACTTCAGCGCCCGAACAGCTGCGGCACAAAATCTCTCACCTTCAATGGATCTCGCGTGGGACTCAGTCACCTGCAGCTCCCACCCATGGCGACCGAATTTTGACTGGCGTCTGTTTGTTTGTTTGTGTTGTAAACAAAGAAAAACCAACAAACCTACAAACAGAGCAGGGTGATCCTCATAAAAATCAAAAACTTATCAGCCAAAAGTGAGGGATACGCCTACCGCAAGGTGAGAAACTTTGTTCCCTCAGGTGGTAGTTGTATACGTCTAAAGGGAGAGATCGCGGAGCCGAAGGTGAGAAAAGAGACCAGATAGGTAGTTCAGGTGAGAGATTTTGATTCACTCCTGTGGACATCTCTCGTATACGCTTGTTTTATAAAAGCAATTTCAACCAGCCGACGATCGTGAGGTGAGAGATTGTGTACCAAGGTGAGAGATCATGTACCTCGGCCGACACGAGGCACCTATTCCAGGTGAGATGAGTCCACATTGACATCTCACCATCACCTGACTAAAGTCTCGTGCAATTCATAACGTAAACAAGCTGCCCTCTCAGGAATCCCGGCATGGCAAGCAGCGTAGCAAAGCGGGTGACACCACTACAGTACGCGCTCGACTTATTCGTCGAGATGGCGCCCGCACAGACAGCCATACATGAGGTCGCCACCGACAAGGATATTGGCTACCACAAAAACAAGGTCTTCGCTCGCATTGTCGGACTGGGGATGTCCGCTCGCCGGTTTGTCGACGCTGCGTACTTTATCGTGGCGCAGGAACCCGAGGTCAAGGAAGGCTACGAAGTCTCGCTAAGCTTTTTCAAATGGCTGATGCGCTATGACAGCAAGAACAGGAAACACTTTTCGAGCGTTATTCGCAGCGTGAAGTCGTCGATGCTCGAAGTGACCAGCGCACCCGTTGTGTCGGTGGACGCGAGCGGCCGTCTCCTTGAAAGCCCCGGTGCGGCACATGACGGCGACGAGACTGACAGCGATGCCCGCAATCCTGATGTCGATACCGTGCGGGTCTCAGACGAAGAGGGCGACTGGCTCGAATTGATCGGTCGGGTCAGTGTGAGGGACGGACGGATTCGATTCCGTGTCCCTGTAGAGCTTCAACGGCTCATCAAAGACCCGGAGAATTCGTATTGGACGAGCCTTCTGGTCACGTCGAAGTTCACGCTCATCTACGCTCGCGCCATCTATGACCACATCCTGCCCAACGTATCGGACGAGCGGACGGACTGGTTGCCCCTCGATGTTGTGCGGAATCTACCGGGCAAGTCATGGGCCAATAACGCGGAGTTCAAGTACTTCAAGCGTGACTACCTTGACAAAGCAGTAAGCCAAATCAACGAGCTTTCCGACATTGAACTGTCCTATGAGACCCGTGCGGGGACACCCCGGTCTAGGAAGAAAGACCAGATTCGTTTCCAGATGAAGCGAAAGGATGCCGCCCTGGCGTCCAAAGCGGCCATGCTTAATTCGGTGGCGCTCTTCCAGGCATTGGAGAAGGAGTTTGCACTGACTGACTCTCAGTTCGAGCGAATCGCGGATAACCGCAGCGTCTGGACGGATGAGAGGATTCAGCAGGCTATCGAATACGTTCGATGGCGTATCCGTTCCGGTGACAAGGTCAAGCGAGCATCAGGCTATTTGTTGGATGCAATCGCAAACGACTATCGCGTTTCCGAAGCAGACAAGGAAGTTGAGAGAGTTCAAGCCAAGCTCGCAGACAAGGCTAAGGAGGAAGTCGAATCGAAGTCTGCTGCGCAGACCGCGGTCGCGGCGAGCGTTGCAGCGGCAGACGCCGCCGCAGAGCGTCGCAGGCTGGAGGAAGTCCGCGCGGCTCGAGACTATTTTGAGAGCGCCGAGATGACGACCCGTGAAGACCTAGTCCGTAAGTTCGTCACGACGAAGACGATTGGGACGCGAACGATCGAGCGTCAAGGTCTCAAACCTGCGGACATAAACGCAAAGAACATTATGGAGCGACCAAATATTGCCACTTCATTCTGTTCATTTGTGGCCGGTGAGCTGAGGAAGGCTGCCCGCAGCCGTGCGAATAGTCAGGACAACGTTCTTTAGTGACGGAAAGCCGGCCTAACGCCGCGCAGCGTGGACCGCGCTCACCGGCATCAAGCGGTATCGCGTGACAAATTAGGCCACGGCGGCGTCCGCTCTATTGCGGGCCGGCCCCCACCAACCTCGGCTGCACGCATACAATCGCCGCACCTGGAAGTGCAGGTGCGCAATACTCAGGGCCGGACGCCGTGCTGGTTGCAGGCAGCGGACTCATAATCCGCCTCCGAGAGGACACCGTGGGTTCAAATCCCACCCGGCCCACCAAATGCGCAACGCCGATGCCCTCATTAAGCAGGCCGACTGAACATGTTGGAAGGAGGTCTGCCACCGAGGATGCCGCGAACTTGCTCAATAGCGGCCTGTGCCATGGCCGACGATGACCGTTTCGCTGACGACGGCTGGGCTAGGGCACGCGAGAGCCCAGTCGCAGCTCTGTCCATCTCGATCAGCCAGGCACGCGCTTGCTCATGCCCTAATGAATTACGGCGACCGTTGGCCTCGGTGATCACAATCGACGCCGAGTCGACCTCATAGATCCGACCGTCGGGTGCAGACACCCGTCGCCCACGGTATCGCTCAATGAGTTGGGCAACCTCCAGCCGGTCTTGTGCCGCCTGCGCGGCGGTTGCGCGCCTCTCGTCTTCTTGGGCCTTCCGAGTTTGGACGACATGCCTATAGTCTATGGGCCTTCCGAGGAGAGACTTGAGGTAGGCGAACAGCTCTCGTCCCCGGAGTGGACCAAGAAAGTGACCCGCTGCCGAAACAACGTCCGACAGTCGGTGGCCGGCCTCCCTCGCGAGCCGCATCAAAAGGAAGAGGGCGGACGTCGTCAGCTCTTGGTCACGCACGAGAGGCGCTAGATCAATGGGCACGGCCCGATCATCAATTTGCACAAACTCTCTCGGCCCCGAATGTTTCTTCGTAGAAGACTGGTTGGGGTTGTTTACGCCACTCACCGGTGCGAGACATGCGGAGCTGGACCGCGACTCATCGGAGCCCGTTCGAGGTTCTGGGTGCCCAAGCTCCCGGCTAGCGATCCCGATGCACTGTAGCAACTTTGCGGTGAACCCGATGCGCCCGACAACCTCGAGTTGCGTCCTCGTGCGTTGCTGCCTTTCACGCTCAATAAGCCCGGCGTCTTCAAGTGCGCCAAGCGCCCGATAGACAGTGGCCTCGCTAATCGCGAGGTGCTGCGCAATCGTTGCCTTCTTTATGAAGGCGAGCGAGGTGGGATCCTTCTGGTTCAGGGCGAAGCGGATGAGCGTTGCCAAGACTTGGCGATTGGTGATGTGCAAAGCGCGGAGCCCATCGGACTCGTAGACCAACGCGATCGCTCTGAGAATCCGCTCCGGCAGCCGGCCGGCATCGCACCTGGCTGGCTTGGCTTGCGAACCGTGGCTTTCGACAGGGGCCGGAGAGTGCGGCGCACCGCCACACGTTGTTGTTCTTCGGGCAATAGGAAGCCCGTCGAAGCGATATCTCATCTTCTTCGATCAATGCGCAAACTTGTGGGGAGCATTGACAACGAAGGGTGGGCTTCATAAACTCAGACTGTCTTGTTGTTGGACGAGTCAAGAGGGTTTTGAAGCCCGCTACGCCTTTTGTCAATGCCGATTAAAAGCCTGGAGCATGCGGACTCCAGGCTTTTTTCGCTTATGAGGATGCCTACGGGCTCAACAACCCCTCCTTGAAATCCGAGTGCCACCGCTACGCACAAAAATGAAGTGCCGGACGGCTATGGCACGCGCGATGGCAGGGAGCTCGCAACCATCAGACGCCACGAACGATCGGTTGCTTAATAAATCAAGTTAGCCCGGCTTCAACAACGAACCGGGACGTGGGGTTCTTCTTTGCCGTAGAAATCTGCAGCCAGTCGCGGGCGCGCGTGAGGGCAACGTAGAAAAGTCGCCGCTCCTCACTCTCCGGACTGGCTTCGTCCGGAACGATGGTTTCCTCGGCCCGGATCACAACAACAGCCGACCATTCGCGCCCCTTGGAGGCATGCATGGTCGTCAGCACCAAGGCGTCGTCGGCCGGCTCGTTATTCTTTTGGCGCAGAAACAGCACGCGTTCCGAGAATGGACCGTTCAGCCGCGTCAGGACGTCATATGCGGTATTGATAGCGCGCTTGCCCGGCTCGTCCGCCACAAACTTGAGCATCCATTCGCGCACGCCATCGAGAACGAGGGAAAGGAACTCGCGTTCACAGAGCGCTTGCCATTCCGCCAGCTTCTTCAGGAAATCGCGATACTTGTCGACTGTTGGTTCTGCGATCCCGGCCTGCACCAGGTCCTTTTTTCGCGGAATCGATCCCTCCGGCTTCGCCGTAGTCTGCGTGTGTAGCAGCTGCAGCTCATGCGAGCTGATTCCGGCGAAACCTAGCAGGGCATCGATGCCAGAGCTCTTGGACTTCTGAATCAGTTCCAGCAGGTCCCCCATCAACGCTGCCTCCGGGCGATCGAGGATAGAGCGGCCGGTTGCCCGGTAGTACTTGATACCGTGCGAGCGGCAGACGGCCTCCAATGGATCGAGAATGCGGTTCGTCCGCGCCAGCACGGCCGCCGTTTTGCCAGCCCGCAAAACCGGTGTCAGCGCCTCAACGGCTGAAACGGCTTCCTTGTACTCGTCCTCAAATCGCTTGAACTCGATAGCGCCGCCAGGCCCGCGATGGGCTACCAGCTCCTTCAGGATACGGTCCTTGTTGTTTCGAATGACACGATCCGCGATGTCCAGGATCTCAGTGTGTGAGCGGTAGTTCTTCCCGAGGATGACGGACCGTGCGTCGAACTCTTTGATGAATACCTCCATGCCCCGAAATCCGAGCGCACTTCGAAATCCGTAGATCGATTGATCATCGTCCCCGACCACCGTCACTATCGAACCGGCCTCCGCGTGCAGCGCCGTCCAGCGTGATTGCAAGCTGTCGCAATCCTGGTACTCATCGACCAGCAGGTACGTCATACGGTAGGGCGCAATGGTTCCGCTTTGCATCCCAGCTACAGCCAACCGCAGCATGTCCTGAAAGTCGATCTTGCCGTTCCGGGCCAGGGCGCTCTGATAGGCCTCATACAATTGAGCCTCCACAGTTCCTGAAGGCGGGTCGGCCAGTTGCATCTTGGCGCGCTCAATCGCAGCGATCGCATCCTCGACCTTCCCATCAAATCCCCCTTCCTGCAGGATCTGCCCGACGATAGCGAATCGAACGCCGTCGTGGACGATATCGGTGAGCTTGCCGGTTCCCTTCCCGAGTTGCTTATAGGCCAGCGAATGGAAGGTGCCCGCGAGCAGTCGCTTCTTGGCATCGGCCCCGGCTAGCGCCAGGATACGGTCACGCAATTCGACCGCAGCGTCCTTGCTGAACGTTACCGCGCCCACCGTCACGTCTGGGTTGGCGAGCAGCACGGCTGCCTTCGCCGCAATCGTCGCCGTCTTTCCGGCGCCTGGCACGGCCACGGCGACGCAGTGCTGACGCAGGTCGACCACCTCGCGCTGGGCGGGGTTCAGTCCTTCCAATACCTTTTCGAGCGACATGGCGATCGCAGTGTGGCAGTAAGTGGCACTTGGTGCCGGTTCAAAACAGCAAGTACCCCGAAGTGGTACCTCGGGGCAGATGTCGACGTCTGTTGATACGTTCGAAAGTGAGATCATGTCTCACGTGGTCCCACTAGCCATCACCAAGTGGCACTGCGTCCCACAGAGTGCCAATCCTCTTACTTCTAAACGGAGGGTAGAAACTAGGGCTTGGTGGGACTTGGTGTGACTGAGCGGGACCGTGCAGGCGGACAGTCAGACGCCGCGAACGGTGGTCATCAGCTTCAGGTGTGTCGTATAGCAGCGGAGGCCGAGCGGCTGGAACTTTCGCAGGAACCTCGTGACCTCGTCATTGACGTCCGTCATGTCGCGGATCCCGTTCCAGACCATGAAATCGAACTGGTCCATGGTTTGGTCGAACTTGATGAGGACCTGAAGCGCTCGGACGGCAAAGCGAGAGTAGGCCTGGACCTCCAGCTCGACGGACGGCCGCGTAATCGTCGGTTCGAAAACGATGTCGTCCTTGGCCCGCATCTCCTGCTCGCGTTGCTGGCGGTAGGCGGTTGCGACGCGCAGCTGCTCGTCGACATAGTCCTCGAGCTTTGCCAACTCACGCTCCAGGAACGTTTCGATGGTCGATAATTCGCTGCGCGAGAAGGTCGACTGACCGAAGCGCTGCAGGTTGAGCGACATGCGGTTCATGTACGGCCACCATTGCTCGAACAGCGGCCGCAGTCGGGTGTGATTCAACTTCAGTCCGACGGCCACGACAGCCGCGCCAGCGAGCTCGCGCTCGAGAATTTGACGACCCAGTTCGCGACGCCGGCGAACGATGGCTTGGCGGTCTGCCGGCGAGAGTTCGCGGAACAGCTTGCGGGTGCGCTCGACCTCTGCCTTCTTCTTCTCCAGGTCAGCCGTTGAAATGATGCCTTCCTTCCGCAGGGCGTCGGCAGACGCCTCCATCTCAAGCAGCTCCGACTCGACGTCATCGGGCCGATCCGCGGTGCCGGCAACGTCGACCGCAACAGCGGCCAGTGGCTGATCAAGCAGTTCGCTGACCGTAGCGGGCAGCTCGGCAGGGATTAGATCGGTAGTGGTCATAATTTCTCCTTGGATGGCCAGCCACTTGGCCTTTGGCATTCAGAAAGATGGTGTCGACTACTTGCCGACATGAAATGACGCCGCAAGGCGCCAGCTGAGCAAGCCGACCAGGCAGACGCCTAAGGTCCACCAGTAGGCCAGCAGGGAAATCGGAAGCAGCAGGGCGGATGCACCGAAGCCGAAGCACAGCAGCAAGCCATGTGCGGCGACATGGAACGTCACCGGGTTCGCGAACCCAGCGCCGGCGGCTCGGATCCTTCTCGACACGGCGCCGTCGTTGAGCAGCGCAGCAAGCAGCACCATGCCGCCAAACAGCCAGTAATGCGCAACCGCCGACCGATAGACCGCTCGATAGATGGTCAACCAGAAGTGCCGCATCCAACCACGCCCAAATTCGGATGCGCCGGCATCGGGTAGCGCCGTGTTCGCATCCGAGCCGGAGAACGATGCGCGCAACGCACCAGACCGGACAAACCATCGATCAAAGCGGTCGTTAGCCAACATCGTTGCCTTGTCCGCCTTGGGCTGTCCGAGCACATGTTCAACCGAACCCTGTTCCGCTTCACTCACTTCGAATACGGCATCGTCCTGTATGAACGGAGCGATGGCACATATCATCAGCGGCGCGGCTAGCATCCACATCCGAACATGGGAGACGAATCGACTGTTGGCCATGGCTCAGATCCAGTGCAGAGCGAGCAGAACAGGCAGCGCAGGGATCGCAGCGAGCGCGCCCCAGAACAATGCCGGCTTACGCGCCGCAATGCCAATCAGCGCGAAGCACGGGGCCGCGTTGCCGAGCAGGAATGCGCTTGGTATCGGGGTATCCGCATTCCCTGCGGAAATCCACGCCTGCATTTCGAACGCGAGTGCCTCGTCGACGCGAAAGAGCCGTGCGGCGATCCGCGGCTGGGTCTTGCGCAGCGAAGCGAGCGATTGCCTCGCCTTAGTATGCAAAGTCTCGAGCGACATCGTAGTTCTCGAAGTAGCGGGTAAAGCTGTACCCGGTCAGCACGCGTGCGGCCAACTGGAATGCTGCGCATCGCTGCGTCACATTCCCGGGAACTGGTTCGTCTACCACCTGGCAGACGTAGCCGATGGGCTGGCGTTGCTCGAAAGAGGGGATCGACTCGTGATAGGGATACCAAACGTTGTACTTCTCGCCCTTGAATGCGGCGTAGCGCTTGGCGTAGAGATCGTGGGCACGGCCGAACAGACCTTTCATGAAGGCCGCGTTGGCGTCACCATGCTTTCGAGCGGCGCGCCAGGCGGCGATAGCGTCTGTTAGCATCTCCTTGACCAACGGGTCTTCACGCACGCGGAAGTTCACGCCGATGTATTCGACTACCCGCGTGCATACGTCGTCCAGGTCTGGCGAGACGATGAAAACGGGCGAGAGCTTCGCGGAGAGTTTGTATTCCTTGGCGATTTGTCGGAACAGGCTGGTGCGCATTGACCTTTTAACCTTGGATAATTGGAATTCGACCCTGGTAGACGGAGCCACCGGAGATACGCAGGAAGTACTGCAGGTTGGGCAACTGCATGATCAACTCATGCGGAATCAATGGCGCTTTCTCAAGCTGGGTCGAACGTGACACGGAACCGCTGAACTCCCCGACATGCGCCTCGGTGCCAGTGCTTGTGCTGCTCGACACCACGACATTCCGGATGGCCGTGGTGCCAGCCTTCTCGCAGAACCACTCGGCCGTGTCGATATCTTCCAATCGTAAGACGAGCTGGTTGTTCAGATTGCCTAAAACCTGCTGCATCTTCGCCACGTTTCCCAGTTTGGCGGTGAAGTCCGAGCGTGTCTGGTAGGCGACGAATGCCTTGAAGCCTGCGCCACGGCCCTTGTTCAGGATCTGCAGCATCTGCTCGTTGATCGCCTCGGCTGCCTCGTCGACGATCAGGACGATCTCTGGAGGCTTCTTGTAGAAGTTGTAAATGGAACCGGCGACGGAAGCGATGTCGGCTAGCAGCATCGACATGACAGCCTGGGCCACCATAGAGTTGGAGAGCGAATCCGCACCGACATAGAGCACCGCCTTCTGCTTGATGACCTTATCGATGTCCCAGATCTCACGGTCATCGTCGAAGTCGTCTGCCTTTGGCGCCAGCATGAGGCCCGTCTCGCCGGTGGCCAGCATCTGGAGCAACGGCAGGGCAGAGGCGATGATGCGGCCGTAGTGGTCCCGATCGTGCTGGAACGTGGCGATGAGGCCATCGATAGCCTCGTGGCCATTCCCCTTGTCGGAGAAGCGCTCGATGTAGAGCCGGGCCATCCCGTCCAAGCGCGTGCCGCCTGGGCGCTGGCCGGCCTGTTGCATGTAGCCCATCACCTCCTCTTCCCAATCCGGCTTGCCGGCTTCAGGGAAGAAGCGCTGCAGGGCCCGATCCAGAAGATTGTTAATGCCGTTCTGGGCGTATTGAAGGATTGACCGCAGGTTCGGCTTGTCGCCGACGTAGAGTTCGCCCTTTACCGCGCGGTCGATGAACAAGAATGCGAACTGGCGGAAGGGTCCTTCCTCCATCAGCTGGGCGATGCGAGTTGGGATTTCCGAGGGTTGAGACCAATTTTCTAACGGGTTCAGGCGGATGGACTGCGAGGGAGCGGCCTGCTTCCAGTAGAGAAATTTGCGCCCAGTGCGCTCACACTCGCGCTTGACACGTGCGACCCACTCGCCGTCATTTTTCGGGTCGATGACGATTAAAACGTCGTTGGGATTGTGGATGACCTGGGTCGAAATGACCTCGTAGGTCCGGGTCTTGCCTGAGCCGGTCGTCCCGCTTACCGATGTATGGCCGGGCATCGCCTTGTAGTGAAAGGGCACCTGGATCTTCTTCGGCTCCATGCCGTGTATCCATGATTTGCCCTGGGGCGAATGGTCGGCAATGCTGCCCGCAGGCGCGAGCAGTTTCTCGACGCGCTCCACTATAGGCTGCGGCAGCCACCGCGGCAAGCCGGGAATATCGCTTGACGGCATGCGAAGGATGTCGTGCGCGATCTGGCAATGCTTCTGTGTCCACTCAAAGCCAGTGCCAAGATACATGGCATCGTCGGTCTTTCGTATGCGAGCGCTCAGCGCGAGGAGCGCCTCGATCGGAAGGACCGCAAGCCACTTGGTGGAGATGGCCAGCCGAAACTTCAGCGCGCGCCAAACCTGTGTAGACCGGAACAGCAGCATGCCAACGCAGAACAGGGAAAAATACCCGGCGCTCGGCATATCGCTTAGCAACATCAAAGCTGCGGCAAGAAGCCACCCGATCGCGGCCCGGAATTCATAAATGGGCCGAAAGTGATTGATGTAGTGGTGCATCACTCGCTGCTCTCTGGGGATTGCGGAGGGGACGCAATGAGGTTCGCCACCTTGTCAACCAGAAGGATGTCTTGGCCGACGATCTTGTAGAGCAGCTGGAACTTGCGAAGGTTGTCGATGAGCGTCTCGGACGCGATGCCGTAATTGCCGAGCATGCGCTTGCTAATTGCCAGCTTGTTATCGACCCACGATACTTTCACCTTTCCCGCTGACACGTCCTGTGCTAGCGCCCTGAAGAACTCGCGCATCAGGTTGGACGCACCCTCCAAGGCTTCCTTGAAGGGGTCGGCAGCCTGATCGGGGCGCAGCGACTTGGTGCCGTCGAGTTGTACGATGCTTCGCGCTACCTCGCGTTGCGTGCCTTCGGCTGTCTCGGCTTGAGACTGGGCTTCGCCAGTTCCAGGGCCTGCTTCCTTCTCCATCTGCGACACCACCACGGTGCTCGCGTTCTCCGGGCCGGGTGTCGAATCGGCTTGCGCCGGTGCTGGTGGGGCGGGTGCCTTGATCTGGGTCGAATCTACCGCGGCGGCTAGCGCTTCGACACTCGGTGCAGGCGTCCTGTCGGGCGCAAAGGCGGCGCGGCGGGCTTTGATCTCGAACTGTGTCACTGTGTCGATGGCCTGCCGGACAACCTTTTGAAGCAAGGTCTCGAGTCCGGTCGGTCGAGGCTCGGGGTTGATGGCGCCAAAAAGATCAGCGAGGACCTGGCCGTCGAACTGTGCGAGCCGGTCCGCACCAAGAATCTCGCGCGCCAGCAACGCGGTGCGCATGCGCTCCAGTGGGAGCACCGCATCGCGACGGGTGACGCGATACGTGTCATCGCTTAGCCACGGACCGAAAGCTCCATGCACGGCGGGGATCCACTCCGCCCCATCCCTATCCCGAAAGAATTTGAAGTGTCGGCATGACTCATCAAGGCGGGAGCAGCAGGCGGCGAGAAACAGCGCATACAGGTATTGCGGTTCCAACTGCCTGCGCCGTTCGGACGTCTGATTGGCCGCGAACTTTTGTGCGCCAGACAGGCGCATGGCGAAGTAGGCCGCCTCAACCGTTGCCCGGAACGCACCACCGGCCTCGGCGTGCTCGTTGTGGCGCAGCGGCATGCTGGAGAACCACGTCGCACAACGCTCCAGCACATCAAGCCACTTGCTGTTGAAGTCCGCGCCATCCGCTTCGTTGGCGTACTGTCGGATGAGCGCGACGCGGTCTGCCTGGGAGGAAAGGAGATCGGAAGCGGAAAGGTGAATGTGAGGGGTCATCATTTCCCTGCCAACTTCCTGCCGAGGTTCCAGGCTCCGCGCCCAAACATCTTCATGCCACCGGTGCCACTCACCCCGCCACCAGTTCCGAAGAGAGATCCGGCGATCTTCGGAATCTCCAGCGCGACAAAGCCCAATAGGATGGCAATACTGAGTGCGTAGCTTGCAGCAAGAAGCGTGTCCGTGCCGATGTTGCCAACGTCTGAGACGATGCTGAGCAGTGTGGCGCTCACCAGCTGAGAGATGATGGCGGCGACCACCATATACATCGATCCTGTAACCATGTAGTCCAGCCACGCTGTGAAGTATTTTCGGGAGACGTCCGCCATGCCAAATGCGACGGCTAGTGGGCCCACCACGATGCCTACGGCTACCTGCAGGTGACCCACCAGAATGAACCACGAGTAGATCAAGGCCGCAATCAGCACCGCAATGAATGCCAAGCCGAACAGAATCGCTGAGACGACGGCATCAATCAGTTTGAGTGGGTTGGCGAACCCCGCGAGTAGTGTCCTCAGCACGGAGTCGTAGAAGCTACCTCCGGTCCTTGCCAACGAGATTGGGACGTTGTAGATGTCTACCCCCCCGTTGATAGCTTGGGCGAGATCGTTGAACCAAACAAACAGCCCGGGCGCAAAGCTGGTGTAGCTGGCGTAGAGAGACGCGAAGATGCCAACTACCAGAAAGGTCTCAAAGAGATCCGTCCACGCGGATACTGCGTCGCTCGTTGCCGCGAATCGTAGGCCGGCGAAGACGAGGGTGATTACCCCGAGTCCGAATGCGATCTTGTTGGCGTCAGGTCGCGTCCGCTCGCTGAGCCAAACTGCAGCCTGGATGAGCCCGCTTCGCAGGCCGTTCATCTTGTCCAGCGCCTTCTTGATGCCTTGACCGACCTCACCAGGTGCGCCAGCACTTGCAGCCGTGGCGCTATCCCCACTGCTGATCGCTTCCTGCGCGACGGCAACGCAGGAAAAGAGGGTGAGGAAGCTGAAGACGAGCGCGGTGAGCATCGCACAGAGGCTGTGTCGGATCAGCGAGGCGTGGCTCATTTCAGGTTCAGGATGCGCTGACGTTGCTGTTCGCGTTCTGCCTGCAGCCGGCGCGCGACGTCTACCGACTCGGCCTCGACGGCCAGTGCCTTTTGATCCTTGTCGGCGTCTGACTGCGTCTTGGCGCTCATGATCTGCAGCAGATCGGAGTTCTGGTTTGCGAGGACATCCAGCATCTCATTCGTCGCTTCGGCAGCAGCTTGTGCCGTTCCAGTCAGCTTCATTTCCTTCTGGATCTTCTGGCGTCGCTTCGCCTGGGTCTGCACGTTCTTGACGACGCTGTTGCCCAGGTTGAACAGGTTCTTCGCGGTCTTGTCGCCGTTGGTGAGAAGCGTGCGCTGATCTTCAAGCCACTGACCGCTGGATTTGCCGGATGCGGCCACCATGCTCTGAACCTTGCTCAGGTAGTCGGCATTCTCGGAAACCGTGCCATAGAGATCCTTCAGCGTCACGCCGTAGACGTCGTATTTGCCGATGTCGTCCTTGATGGCGTCCAGCTGTTCAGCCAGGTGCACGGGGTCCATGCCGGTGGCCTGCAGCAGCTGGTTGGCCATCATCCGGTATTGATAGGCAATGTTTGTGTTCTCGTAGATCTCCGTTTTCAGCGATTGCAGGGCGGTCCGCGTCGTCTGGACCAGATTGGCCACATCGATAACGGGAAGCCCGCTGGCGTGGGCCACCGACGAAACAAGAAGGGATGCCGCGACCGCGGCCTTGATGAACCACTTGTTCACTGGAACTTTCCTTAGACGGATCGCGCGAGCATTTCGCGCACGTAGCTTTGCTGCCAGTCGGGTGCACCCGACGCGTAATGACGATCAAGAATCGATTGCGCGACACCATCCGAGCGCAACATCGCCACCATCTCGTCGGAGAACGGGCTTTGCAGCATCCGGGTCTGGGAGCGCGTGATCCACAGATAGTCGCGATTCGGTACTGCATCGTTGACCATCTGGATCTGGTCATCGGTCAGGCCGAACTTCTCCTTGTAAAGGTCCTTGCTGGTGTTCGCCTGGCTGTTCGGTAGGTAGATGAAGTTGCCGACGTTCTCTTTCAGGATCTCGAAGTCGGCAACCCGGGCCAGTTGTTTGAGCGATTGCGTCGCACCCCAGAGCGCCGCATTGAGCTTGCGGATGGTCACGATCCACATTTCGAACCGCTCGTAGAACCGTTTGTTGGTGAAGAAGAAGCCCAGCTCTTCCACCTCGATGATCGTGTATCGCGTGCCGAGGCTCTGGCTGATGCGATAAAACGCATAGTCCATGAACAGCGCGCCCGCCCGCGGATAGTTCAGGAACAGATCCCCCATCTCGATGGACAGGTTGTCGCTGATCTCGAACGCGTCTTCGGCATGGTCGAAGAAATGCCCGTACTGTCCGCCTTGCAGCCAGATTTGCAGACGTTCCCGCAAGCTGTCGTGCAGCAGCGTTGCGAGCCGGCCCAGGGTCCAGCTCTCTCGCCCATATCCGGCAAGGATTTTCACTGCCTCGAAGATATCCTGGCGTTGCTGGGGTGAAAGCGTGAAGGAGTCGTCCTCAATGGCCAGCGTCACCCACTCGGAGACGTAGGTGAAGTTCATAGGATCGGCCAACAACGACAGCGGATTGACCCGAGTCGCCGCTTCGAACTTGCCGGTGATGTCGATGAACTTCCCGCCACTCAGGAGCGCCGTGATGCGAGTGGATCTGTCCTTGTCGAATCGGATGCGGCGAGCTTCGTGCCTGCCAGCCTGGGAAACCAGGAAGTTCAGGAACACGGACTTACCCGCACCGATTGGGCCAATGACGATCAGGTGGGCATTTCCACCGGGCTGGTGCAGGTCGACACGCTGCGCGGTGCGATGGCGGGTGGGCAGGCAGGTCAGCGGTGGCACTTCCTTGCCTGCCTTGTCCGAGAGCCAGTCGTTGCGCGAGGGGCCGGGCATGACCGATCGGACCGGGGCGAGGTCGGAAACCGCGGGCGTCTCGACGAACTGCAGTCGGCGCTGCTTGTCCCAGCGGCCGGGCAGGGTAGAGTTCCAGGCGGCCATCAGATTGGCTTTCTCGCGGATTGCCCCGAAGCCAGCGTTGGTGAGCGCCCCAACCACCTCGCTGACCGAGTCCTCGACGGCCGCCTCGGAATCACCGTAGACGATGATGGAGATGTTGGCAAAGCCGTGCTGCGTGTTCTTGGCCGTTAGCCGCTGGAGCGCTTTGCCAGCTTCCTTGGCCAGTTCCTCGCGGCCCTCGTCGTTCTCGGCCTCTTCCTTGGCGAAGTACTGCTTCAGGATGGAGCGGATGTTGAGCGCTGCCATCTTGTAGAAGCGCCTCACCTTTTCGATGTAGGCCGCAGCGCGAGCCGTGTCGAGGAATCGATACATGATGCAGACATCGAGCTCGGCGTCGAGCTGCATCAGGCTGTCCAGTGCCGCTTCCTGAAAGCTCATCCATTCCTTAACGGCGACGATTGCCGCGTACCGCTTGCCATGGGCGGACTCGAACAACAGGCGCTCGGCGCCGACGGTCACTTCGGATTCGGTCAGGTGGGTGTCGAGCAGCGTCACCGGGTAGCGAATGCGCCTCGGCGGAACGCTCGGATTGGCAGCCTGGTGCAGGGCGGCGTAGCTTTCCTGCATGACAAGGCGGCGCGTGCGCAGACGCGGCACGCCGCCGGTGAAGGCGTCGAGCATCGACTCGAAGCGACGCGCATCGGTCGAGATCTTCTCCAGATCAAAGGCAAAGGCGCTGCGCGCGAAGAGCGTGTCCTTCGTCGCCTCGAAGATCGCCGCGTAGATGGACTTGCCACCGACCGTCATGTGGAAACCGGCCTTGTCGAAGAACTTCGCGATGCCGCTCTCCGGCGTGTAAGCGAGTGCCAGCGAGTGGGCATTGTGGAAGTACTTGCCGGTCGTCATGTGCGCCCGGTTAAGGGCGTCCAGACGCTCGTCGGCCTGCGAGGCGAACTCTCCTTCAACGTAGTCGCGAGCGCGCCGATGGCTGATCTTCCACCACGCGGTAATCCGGTTGTCGAACGTACGGCATGCCTGGTCCAGCTGATTGCGCGCAGACGTGATGTCATTGCTGTCGGGGCTGTCGGCGTCCACACCCTGAAACGCGTAGGAAGCGAGTAGCGACCCATCCTTGTTGAGGACGAGTTCCGGCGTAATCGATGTCAGCCACGGCACCAACTCATAGAGGGGACGGCGCTTTAACTTCAGCATGGCAGGTCGCTGTCAAAGCCGTAGGGACGGCGAAAGAGGGTATGCAGCTTGCCGTGCCACGGGGTGGACTCGTACAGATCGCCGTAATGGTTATAGACGTTCAGAATTTGGTTCCACCATGGATCCCGGGTCGTGAGCCAGCGCAAGAGCGCATGAAACGCCATGCCCATCAGCACCACCGCGACGGGGATCTTCCAGCCGCTGCGGAACGTCACGTACACCAGCAGAGCGACCACCGTGCCGTTGGCGATGGCCAGTCCGCGCACGGCCCCGCCGATTTGGCGAGGGCGGGATAGCCCAATGCTGACGTGGTGTTCGCGCATATCAGAATCCGGAGCACTGGGCAGCAACGCCGAGCGTCTTCATGATCGCCGGGGCTGCAGCGGCAAGACCGATACCGATACAGATCACCGAGACGAACTTCATGATGGTCGACTCGGAGTTGGCGATACCGATAGCGCCCAGGACGATCAGGATCAGACCGGCGACAAAGAGGTACTTCGTGTTGATGAACGTGGCGATGCCGCAGATGAATTCGCCGAGGTTGCCGAGGAACCCGTAGTCGGCCGCGACGGCGGATGTGGCCACGCTCAGCATGCCGACCAGGACCAGCATCGACGGGGCGTACTTGCGCGCCGTCTTGGCGGCACATTGAACAAACGGGGAAGACATTGGAGAGACTCCTTGGTTTAGAAAACGCGTTCGATGTCGTAGTCGTTGTTGCGGAAGCCCTTGATCTCGATGATTTCCGAGACGTGCCGCATTTCGCCGGTGCGGCGCATATGCACCACGTAGTTAAAGCACTCAGCGATGAGCTTGCGCATGTCATCCAGTTCCCAACGAGAGCCTGGCGGGATGCCAAGCATCGCCAGGCTTTCCATGCGGGAGAGGGCCGAGCGGGCGTTGTTCGCGTGTAGCGACGCCATGCCGCCGTCGTGACCCGTGTTCAGCGCTTGCAGCAGGTCGAACGCCTCCCCGCCGCGGACTTCGCCAACGAGGATGCGGTCGGGGCGGAATCGCAGGGCGAGCGCGACCAGCTGTTGGGTGGTCACGTTCTTGTCGGTGTTGGAGAGCAGGCGGACCGTATTGGGTACCCGCGTTTTGAGTTCCATCGTGTCCTCGATGGTCAGGACACGCTCGCCGTCGGGAATGTTCTCGACCAGTGCGTTCAAGAATGTGGTCTTGCCGGAAGATGTGCCGCCGGCGACTAGGATGTTCTTCCGCTGCAGGACAAGCTCAATGAGGGCATCCTTGAGCGCTTCATCTTCGACAGAGCCCGTGAATATGGGCTGATCGGTGTGTTTGCTGCAGGCGTGCCGGGACGAGAAGGCCCCCGCCTTCACATAGTCGCTAAGAGAGAGATTGGTCTCGCGGTGCCGGCGGATGCTCAGCGCATGGCCGTCAATGGCTGTGGGCTGCATGACGGCGGCGATCCGAAGCCCTTTGTGGCCCGCATTGATGATGCCTTGTGCGGTGCCCCGCACCGCAGACTTCTGCACCGAGGAAGCCAGGGAGCGAACAGCACCTTCCAACTTTGCGGGCTCGATCCTCACGTCCAATCGCGTCATCTCGCCGCGCCGCTCCACCCAGATGCTGTCGTGCCTGTTGACCATGACCTCGGCCACATCGGACGCATCGATGTAGGCGCGTATTGGCGCGAGCGATTCAAAGAACATCGCGACCGCGCTTTCTTCGAGCTGGCTGAGTTGCAATATGGGGTGGTTGGAGACTGAGGATTCCATGCCCGCTATTGTTGGCGGGCGATGTATCGTGTGGCGCGTTGAAAGATATACGACTTTTGCCAGCTTTCTACGGTTCTTCGGCACGGCTCTGATCTGAGCCAACGCCTTGGTGTGGTGCGAAGAGGAAAGTCTGAGCATGCTCATGCTGTTTTCGCGGAAAGGGATACCAAAACCATCGGCTTTCCGGGTAATCCTCCTTCGGGGCAGTTGGATATAGGGTGCGACGGGAGAGGCAGCATCAAACGACGCCTCTAGCCGGCTCCCAAAGCCCGTCGCAGGATCCAGGCGTCGCTACAGCGTCCGGAGGTCTCTCAAGTGTCCTGCGTGATCTGGCGAGATCGCGGAGATTCTCGGAAAGCCGCGCAAAATCGCATGGCTTTCTGCGACCTGAAGGGGTGACTTCACTGCTTAAATTGGCGGCATCCCAAAGGACTGCCGCAGCATGCGCTTCTTCCGCAAAGATTCCGACAATGCCAAGCCCCTCGCCGTTGCGCCAGGGATGTATGGCAATGAAAGCCCCGAGCAGCTGATCTTCGATCGCACCACAAGAATCTCCGTGGAGCGCAACCATTGGAAGGTCGCAACCCTCGGCCTGGGCTGCATTGCGTTGGCGGCGATCATGACGCGTGAACCGCCGCCTTCGGTCGTGAAGGCTGTAGGCGTGTCGGCGGATGCGAGCGGCAAGCCGATCGTGCGAGAGCTTGAGGCGTTCCAGCCGGAAGGCATTCAGTTGCAATGGGCCCTCAAGGATCTCGTGACGCGCTGGTTCACCATCGAACCGATCCTGACAACCCAGGTCGAGGACTCACGGATGGCGCGCAACCTGCGTTCTGTCCGCGAACAGATGATCGGATCCTCTCGCAAGCAGTTCGAGGATTGGGTGGCAGAGGATGAACCGTTTCGGCAAGTCGGTGCGTCGGCAACCCTTGTCCGCGAAGTCAAGGTAACCAATGTGGCCGTCCTGCCCGACAGTACCGTCGCGGTGGAATTCATTACCACCACGACGGAGGACGGCTACAAGCCGCGCAAGATGCGGTACGCGATGACGTTCCGCTACCAGGTAAAACCGCCGACGAGCGACGCCGTGCTTGGCACGAATCCATTCGGTGTCCATCCCGTTTTCTTCAGCCTCCAGAAATCGCCGGCATGAAGCCGGGTCTACGCTCATGGATATCCGCAAGTCATCCCCGCTGAGTTCCCTGGTTGCCGCCGCTGTGATGGCGCTGACTCTTGCCATACCGGACGCGCACGCCGCCGATAAGCCGGTGCGCCGGGTCGGCGCCAGTGTCGCGGGCCTCGGCATCGGCGACATTAGCGACGCCATGAACCCGGCCAACCCCTTTAACGGCGGCGTAGAGCCGATCGCGCTGCCGGGTGACTCCCGCCTCGTCGTCTTTACCTACAACCGCGACCAGATCTTTCGTGTGCTGAGCGCGCCGCTGAAGATGACCACGATCGAGTTCCCCGAGGACGAGCAGATCGTTGGCGAGCCGGCGTGGGGTGAGAGCGTTCGTTGGGACTACGAAACCGATGGCCTGAACCATCTGTACGTGAAGCCCCAAGCGGCGGGTCTGGTGAATACCCTTTCAGTGAACACCAACAAGCGCAGCTACGAGTTCACGCTCGTATCGTCGCCGTTGGGCGGCATCTTCTACCAGAAAGTGCGCTTTCGTATCCCCACGACGTTTGCGGCCAAGGCCAAGGCGCGTAGTGATGCGAGAGGCGAGCGGGGCGAGGGGAGAGCTGATCTGGAGGGCGTTCGCAATCCGGATGCCCTTGCCGTAGGGCCTGAGCAGCTCAATTTCGAGTATTCCATCTCGGGCAGCGCCAGCTTCAAGCCGGAGGCAGCCTTTGATGATGGCAAGGCGGTGTGGCTGCGGATACCGAAGGGCGCGGACTGGCCGGTGCCGCTGGCCAAGGACGGCAGCGACTATGTGGTCGTGAACTTCATACGCCGTGGCGACTTTCTGGTCGTACAGCGGCTGGCGGAAGCCATCGCCCTGCGCTCCGGGAGCGAGGAGGTCAAGGTCGAGCGCGGTCGCCGGCGCATCCTGGGGCTGTTCTGATGCGCGATCGCACATCGTCCACCGGTGTCTCCGATGTGACGGATGCGCAGGAGCGCACCGTCAAGGGAAAGCTGCCGCGCAACATCGTCATGGCGCTGGGCGTGATCGCCGCCTTGCTGGTGGGCGGGCTCGGCTACTACTTCCAGTCGGTCAGCGAAGAGCAGTCCGATGCCAAGGCCGAGCAGGATCGGGCGGAGCAGCTGCGCCAACGGGCCAGCAGCGGCGACAACGGGCAGACGCTCGAGGCCACGATTCGTGATCAGGCGGCCAAGGCGCGTGCTGAAGCGGAGCGCCAACGCGCACTGGCAGTGAAGCCGGACACAGGCAGCGCGCCAGTGATGACGGCGAAGGATCTTGCCGCCCCGGCCAAAGCTGCAGCATCCGATGCGAAGAAGAACGAAGAAGACGATATCTTCACGGCCTCGATCTTCAAGAAGGGCATGCGCAAGTCCCAACTCGGGCAGGCCAAGGTGCCGGCCGGGCTTGCTGATCTGACCGATCCCGCGCAGATGCGGGCGCTGCAGCAAGCCGCCGTGGCCCGTGCCAGCACTGCCAACGGGGCGCCGGAAGCGCCGGAACTGGCCGTCTCGCCGGACAAGCAGTTTCTCCGCGAAGCAGGTGCCATGACGACCTTGCGCACCGGCTTCGACGGCAAGCTCCCGAAGTGCACGCTGAGCCGAGGCTTCGTCATCCCGGCAACGTTCGCGGGCGGCCTCAATTCGGACAAGCCGGGCGAATTCCGCGCGACCGTCTCGCAGGACGTCTACGACACGGTGAATGGGCGGTGCAAGGTGATCCCAGCCGGCAGCACCCTGGTAGGTGCCTACAGCGCCGAGGTCACGATCGGCCAGGAGCGCATCCTCGCCGCGTTCGTCCGTATGCAGTTGCCCAATGGGAAGACGGTGCCCCTCATGGGTATGCAAGGGGCGGACCCAAACGGGCACTCCGGCATCAGTGGAGACGTCAACAACCATTTCTGGAAGATCTTCAGTGGCGCCCTGGTTATCGGTGTCCTTCAGCAACGCTTTAATGACAGCAACACAGCCACAACCGTGGGACCGTCTGGCCTGACGACGTACGGCAATGCTGCCGGCCAGATTGCAGCGCAAACCGCATCCACCATCCTGAACCGCAACCAGAGCATCCGTCCGACGATCACGACCGAGCCGGGCCAGAAGATGATGGTGCAAGTCAAGCACGACATGGTGCTGGAGGCATATCGTGACTAAGACCATGCTCGCCCTGACCACGCTGGTACTCGCCGGCGCGGCACAGGCCGCAATGATTCAGGCTGTGATCAGCCCGAACGCCTTGGTAGTGCATGCCGATGGAAAAGACCGGCTGCACACCATCGCCGGAAAACCGGTCCTGTATTGCGGCCTCGACGCGTTTCTAGGCTGGTCGGCCAGGCTGGTTGGCGCATTGATCGAGCCCGGGGCCGAGGAAGGTCCAGTCGTCCAACTCGGCGGGAAGGCCGTGCCGATCGCTGTCCTCCTCGCACGCGAAGGCTGGCTGCGGCCGCCCATCCTCACCGAAGCAGCCCAAGAAGCGCTCGCGGAGCGCCGTGGCGGGTGGGGTTGCGCGCCGAAGACCGAGCCGTTTTCTCAGATGGGCCAACGAGTCGATCCCAAGATTACGGCTGGCATCGCGATGAATGAATCGGCATACCGCGGCCGCCCTTGGCCGTGGACCTTGAACGTCGCGGGGCGCGGCATGTTCTTCGCCACGCGCGAGGAAGCGTACGCGGCGGTCAACCGCCTGCTGGCCAGCCAGCGCTGCGATTTTGATGTCGGTCTTATGCAGGTGAACTGGTGCTATCACGGCAAGCGCTTCTCGTCGCCTTGGGAAGCGCTCGCACCGGCGACCAATATCCGCGTAGCGGAGGACATCCTGGCCGAAAACCTGCGGCGCAGCGGCTCCCCGATGAAGGCCGTGGCCTGGTACCACAGCGCCAATCCGGAGCGCGGCGGGCCGTACTTCGCTCGTTTCATGAACCACGTCGCCCAATTCCGATGATCAGGTCGCTTCTTCTCTCCGCGCTGGTGTTGATGGCGAGCGCTCACGCAGCGACCGACACCGAGCCGCTGGACTTCGATTACCAGGTCGTTGCGCGGGCTGCGGATCGGCCTGCCCTGATCTTCAATGACGGGCTCTCGACGTATATCCAACCGCGGCCGGGCCAAGTGGTGCAGGCTGACGGTGCCGCGCAGAACGGCCCGTACTGGGTGGTCGATGGTGTTCCCGATGTGGTGCGCTATTCGGCCAACGGCCAGGCGGTCGTGGCGCGTTGGAAGCGAGCCAACGGCTTTACGTCCGAGCCGGCCAATCCGCTGGGCGATCTGCCGCGCGCGGCGATCTCGGGCAGGCTGGCTTTGATCGGCAGCTATACGGGCTTGCCACTGGTGCGCGCGGGACGGTCGTCCCTGCCATTGGCGCAAATGGTCAAGTCTATTGCGCCTGCCGGTTGGACCGGCACGGCGCAGAAGGACATTCCGCTGACGGATGACGTCTCGATTGAGCTGCAGGGTGGCGAGAACTGGCTCCAGGCGCTCGCGCGGGTCCTCGATCGCCGCGATCTTTACGCCGAAGTGGATTTCACTCGCCGCAACATCGCACTGCGCGTTGCGCCTCCGAAGAGCTTCTCGGTGATGGGTGAAGCGTCGGCCGCGGGGACGGGTGGGCTGGTGCAAGCTTCTGCGACAGCAGCCCATATGGAGCCGGGCGGCCCAACAGAAGCCGCAGCGTCGGTGCCGGTGGCCGGAACGCCTTTGCCGGAGGGCCCGACCCTGGCATCGGCCTTCGGTGCCGTCGCAATCCGCGACAACAAGCAGGGTCGCATCGAGATTCGGCTCGAGCAGGAGCCCAGGGACCTGGTGTTGCGCGACGAGACCGATAGCAAGATCTGGACGAAGTGGGATGAGGCCCAGCGCGTGCTGTCCTTTGCCACCGTCGACCGGTTTACGGCGATAGCGGACGGAAAGTCCGTGAGTGTGCAGCGCGTGCCGGAGATTGACTACGTCTTCCCGCGAGAGAACGGCGCCGGGTTGGAAATGGCTTTCGAAAAGGACGGCACGACCTACCTGAGCTTCGCCAAATCGATGGTCAGCGTGTCGGTCTTCGGCGATGACCACCAGCGCAACGGTGAGCAAAAGGACCGCTACTACAAATTCAACGGCATTGCGGCGCGATTGACGGTGATCGCCGACGGAAACGTGGTCTACGTGGATCGCGTGCCGCAAGTGCGGTTCAAAGAGCAACCCGGGAAGGTGGCGCTGTGATGATTCGCAGGATCGGAGCGCTGATCGTCACCTCACTGCTGGCTGGGACTGCCTATGCCGACTGCCTGGACGATGCCGCCGTATTCCACGGTGTCAGCCCGCCGCTGCTGCGGAGCATCGCCATCCAAGAGTCCGGCATGAGGCCGTGGGTGACTAACCGAAATACGAACGGCTCAGAGGATATTGGGCTCTTGCAAATCAACTCGATTCACTTGCCGCGGCTGAGCAAGTACGGCATTACGCGGGCCCACCTCTTCGATGGCTGCGTGAATGCCTACGTCGGCGCCTGGATTCTGCGCGAGAACATCCAGCGCTTCGGCCCGACATGGAAGGCGGTTGGCGCATACAACGCCGCGTCGCCCGACAAGCAGTTGCGGTACGCCAACCAGATCCATGCCCGGTGGCAGGCGCTGCAACGTGCCGCATTGCGGTAGTCCATTCCGTTCATTCGAAAGCATAGCTATGCGCCAATCCAACCGAACCATCCGCATCGCCGGGGCTATTGCCTCGCTGGTCACCAGTCTGTGCGTCACGCCGGCCGCCAACGCTTCCAAGGCACCCAGCGCGCATCCAGCACAACAACTGTCGAGCGATGGGTGGCAGTCGTTGCAGCCCGAGCGCACCAGCAAGGCCGCCGGCGGGGAGGCACTGCTGGCCGCTGTGTCGCCCATGAGGACCACTGTAACAGGCAGCGCCGTGTTGGGCTCCGGTGACACCTCGCCCGCTGCGGCGGCCGTCGCGCCGGTGGCTCATGAGTTCAGACTCCTCAAAGGGGAGCCCCTCCAACAACAGCTTCAAGGCTGGGCTACCCGGGCTGGCTGGACAGTGGCATGGAACGTCCCGGACGGTTGGATCGTCCCCGGCGACAAAGCTTACGGCAGTGACTTCGAAACGGCCGTCAAGCGTGTCGTCGAAGAGCTCGCGAGCAATGGTGCGGACGTGGTCGGCGATAGCTGGCGCGGCAACCGCACGGTGATCATCAGCCAAAACGGAATAGTGCAATGAGTATGCGAAGGAAACGCTTTACGGCGGCTGCCGTGGCGGCCGCCACGTTGATGTCCGGCTGCGGCGTGATCGAAACACGCAATGTACAAACTGCGATCGGCAGTGAGGCCAACGCGCACTATGCCGATGCGCCGCGCAGCCGGCCGGTGTTCCGTGTGCATGAGGGCGCATGGCTGATGGGAGAGAAGGTTCGCGCAAGCAAGCCACAACCGGACATTTACAGCAAGCATGTGGTGTTCAAAGGCAGCATCGGCTCGCTGACCGAGGCCGCCAACTGGATCGCGCAAAGCGTCGGTGTGCGCGCCACCGTGGACGCGTCGGCGCTGCCAGTCATCCCGGCTCAAGTACAACCGGCATCCGGGCCACGACCAAGTGGGCCTATCCCGATGGGTGGGGCTCCGCGTGTGGTGGACCTGGGTGCTCCGCTGGCCGGCGGAGCCTCGGTATCGGCGAATGGCGCAAGCATGGCGCCGGCATTGCCGTTGACCCTGCGCTATGAAGGCAATTTCAAAGGATTTCTGGAGGTGCTTGAGGCGCATTTTGTCGCGTGGTCTCGCTATAACGACGGCACCGTGACGTTCTTCAGGACCGAGACGCGTACCTACATGCTTCCGAGCCTTGCGGACTCCTCATCCATGGCCGGATCGATCACCACCTCGGACAGCAGTTCCGGCGGCATGTCCGGTGCCAGCAGCAATGGCAGCGGTGCTGGCGGGACCGGCGCGGGTAGGAGCGGTCAGTCGACGAACATGTCGGTCGAGATGAAGCCCTGGGAAACACTCCAGCACACGGCAAAGGCGGTTGCCGGCGCCAGTGCTGAGGTCGTTGTTGACAAGAACTTGGGCACTTTGACGGTCACTGGCGACCCCGTACAGTGCGATCGCGTCGAGCAGTTCGTGAAGAGCCTGGCTGCCATGTATGGCAAGCAGGTTGCCATCGATGTGCAGGTCTATGAAGTCCGCGTAACGCGCGAGGACAACTACGGCCTGAACCTGTCGCTCGCTTACCAAAGCTCGAGCGGCCACACCGGCGTCTCCTTCAGCTCGCCCAGCACGCCGACTATCTCCGGCAGCGCCTCGCCCATGAACCTGGGCGCAACGATCATGAGCGGCCCCCTGGCAGGAAGCAAGGCCGTGGTCCAGGCGCTCTCCAGCCTCGGCAACGTGTCGCAGGTGGTGTCGCGCTCAGGCGTCACCCAGAACGGCAAGGTGCTCGCCCTGCAGACGGCAACCCTGCAGGACTACGTGCCGCAGTCGCAGACGACGTTGGCAGCGAATGTCGGCTCGACCAGTTCCATCCAGACAGGCACCGTGACCTATGGCTTTACCAGCGCGTTCCTGCCCAAGGTCGTCGATGGCCGGATCCTGATGAACTTCGATATGACGTTGTCGGACCTGCTTCCGCTGCAGCGGTTCAACGCAGGCGGCGACGCGAATCAGACCAGCGTGCAGCTGCGCACCATGCCGACCAATCGCTTCGCGCAGTCGGTAAGCCTCAAGCCGGGCGAATCCCTGGTGCTGACAGGCCTGCGCAATCAGAAGGCAGCGACGACCAACAACGGCGTCGGTGAGCCATGGATGGCTGCTCTTGGTGGCGGTGTCGGCGCCACCAGGGGAGACACGGTCATCGCAATCGTGATCTCGGCTCGCCTCCTGTAACACAGAGACAACACTATGCAGAAACGCGCATTGAATCTTCGTTGGGCTGCGGCTGCCTTGACCATCGCCGTTGCTTGTCTGTCGGCGACCGCCACGACCACTGCGGCTCTCGCGTCGCCCAATCCGGCTGCTGCCGCAGTTGCCTCAGTTGGGGCTGCCCACGTGACCTCGCCCCCGGCTTCCAGTCCGACGGCGAAATCGGTCACGGATCCTACCGCAGCGATCGCTGCAGCGAGTGCGACTGCAGGCACCACTGCAGGCGCTCCGGTCGAAGCCACCCAGCCGTCTCGGAACACGGATGCGCCGGAGCTGGCCACCCTGCAGTCGCAGCTCGCGCTGTGGAAGGCCCGTGCGGAGATCGCCAAGTACAAGGCGGAAGTGAAGCGCGCGGAGGACTCGATCACGGCCGCACCTGCGGGGGCGCCGCAGCCAGGCGGGGCACCTTCAATTTCGCTGACCGGTCCGATGCCGACGGGTGGGGCCAGCCCAAGGCTGTCAGATGGGACACGCCTCGTGTCGCTACGCGCCTTCGACGGCCACTACAACGCCATTCTCGATGTCGACGGGCGTACCGTGCCGGTTCAAGCCGGTGACACGCTGGATGGCGGCTGGAAGGTGGTGAGCATCGATGACGCCGGCGTGAGGCTTGCCAACGGCAAGCGCGTGCGCACGCTGAGGCCCTGAGCCATGGCCGAGATCCTGTCATTCCCCGGGCTGAAGGGCGGCTTTGCTATTGGGTTGTCCTGGCTGCACGAGGAGGCACAGCCTACCAATAGCGCCTTGCGTGCAAGCGCTCTGGAGCTTGGCCGCAATGTTCGTTGGGGCGTGGTCCATGAAAGCGCCGAAGGTGCGGTCCAAAGTGGCTTCTGCGAACCCATGGCCGGCGCGAAGCCTGCTGGGCTAAAGCCGCTCGCCGCCATCGTGGCGAGCCAGCATCGTCAGCCATGGATGGGCCTCTTTCACCTGCAAGGCAGCCGCTGCTGGTATGTGGCGGTCAGACAAGGCCATGCCGTCATTACCGGTGGAGATCAAGTCGGCACTCTGGAAGAGTTGACTGCAGTCCGCGCGCAGCATCGGGCGCTTGGCGAATGGACGGAGGTTGAGGGGACGCTGCGCGACCTGGCGGCGATGGCGCGTGCGTCGAAGGGCGTGTCGGCCATGCGGGACGTCCTGACGGGGCCATGGAAGTCGACCGCTTACGTCGCGGCGGCGATCGCGGGGACAGCCGCGCTCGCCGGGGGCGGGTGGTATTGGTATGACCAACAGCAAAAGGCGGAGCGCGAAGCCCAGCTGATGCGTCAACGCGCAATCGCCGCCGCGCAGCGTGCCAATGAGGCCGCGCAGCAACGGGTGTTGCCTTGGGTGGAAGAGGCCGCGCCGGCGGCCTTCCTTCAGGCATGCCGCCGTGCGTGGGACAACCAGGCGCTCGCTGAGGCTGGGTGGACGCTCGCCGGATGGCACTGCAAGCGAGCCACCTCGACGACCATGACGATCGAAACGAACTGGAAGCGGGATGGCGGGATCGCCGCCAATGCGCCGGGTGTGCTCACGTCGGACGGCAATCAGGCGAATGCCTCGTCAAATGTCCCGGCTGCCTTTCTGCCTTCGGCGTCGGCTGTTCATTCCGTTGCGGATGCACAGCGGTCAATGTGGACCTACGCGCACGGCAGTGGCGTGGGCTTGCAGTTGACCATGCCGCCCGCGCTGCCTCCGTCAAATGGCAATCCACCGGTTGATCCCTGGCTTTCCATGACAGCAGATATCTCGTTCGGCGCACCGCCTTGGCTCGGCACGGGCGGAGGTCTTGATGCCGTGCCTGGCTTGCGGCTCACGGAAGTCAGCTACGACGCAGCCACTCAGGCATGGAAGGGAACCGGGAAGCTATACGCACTGCGGGACGGTGCATCGCCGCCGGTAGCGGCCAATCACAACGTCGGAAAACCACGATGATCGGGACCATTTCGCGCCTGTGGCGCAATCCGAGCCGAGATCCTGCCCGTTTCACGGCAATTGCCTTGCGGGCCGAGCCGTCGGTGAAATCCGACGTGCTGACCTTGCCGCCGCCACCGGATGTGTTGGCGCCCCATATCCTCTATCCGAAGACCATTCCGGCAACCTTCGACCGCGTTGCCTGCAACATGAACCGCCTGACGGCTGAGCAAGCGGCGGCTCTGCGTCAGCGCGCGTCCGAGAGCGGACTCTATGTCGAGAATCTCGTCGAGGAGTTCGGCCTCACCAATGATGAAGTGCAGCAGGTGCTGGCGGTGCACGGTTGCGAAATCTACGTGGACGCGCGGCACTTTGGTACGCCTCGCTTCCTTACCTGGGAAGCGAAGCTGCGGCGCAGCGGTGCGGCGCCACAAGTGCGCAAGGTGTCCGCGCAGGAACTCTCGGTATTGCGGCAGCAGCGCGGTACAGGCCTGTTGCAGGATGCAGACCTGCATACGTTGAGCCTGGCGCGCCGGCTGATTGCCGATTGCGCCGTGCTGGTCGCCTCGGATATCCACATCCTGGTCCGTGAGCACCATACCGAGATCCAGGTGCGGGTCAAAGGGGACCTGCGCACGGTCGCCGCCCTGTCCATGCGCAGGGAAGAGGGGGAGCGACTGATCCGGGCAATGTACACGGGCTTGGCCACCGTGAAGGCCGCTACCTACAATCCGCTGGACGTCCAGGATGCGCAGATTGCCGGCGACGCGCTGCCCGGCACGGGCCTTTCCAGTGTGCGGATCGTCCGCGGGCCGGCCTATCCGGTGGAGAGCGGCGGTGGCTTTCTCGTGGCGCGCCTGCAATACCGGGAACATCACCAGGGAGCCAAGAAGTCCGAAGCGCTCGAGGCGGCGAAGCGATTGGACCTTCGGATGCCAGAGAGTCCGATGGGCGATTTCAAGCTCGGCGAGATGGGATACACGCCCTTACAGGTGGAACTGATCTCGCAGTTACTTCGTCGGCCCATGGGGGTGATCGTCGTGACGGGCCCAACCGGCAGCGGCAAGACGACGACGCTCTTCGAGTGCACCCGCCACCAGGCCCGTCTATTCCCCCAGAAGCGGCTGGTCACGATCGAGAACCCGACCGAGTACCCGATGGACTGGGCGATCCAGCTTGTCACGGAAAGCGAACGCTTTCCGGAGATGCTGCGCATGACACTGCGGATGGACCCGGATGCCGTACTGCTGGGCGAAATCCGTGGTGTTGAAGAGGCGATCGCAACGCTGCAGGCCGCGGCCACTGGTCACCTGGTACTGACCACCCTGCACGTGACCGATCCGTTCGAAACCTTCTTGCGGCTCGTCATGCTCGACCACGTGCGTCTGGCGATGGACGTGATCTGCAATCACAACCAGGTCATCGGTCTGATTGCGCAACGGATCGTCCCGTTGCTTTGCTCGGAATGCTGCGTGCCAATTGAAAGCGCGGCAGAACCGCTGCCGGACTACATGATGCGTGCGATGCGCTCTTGGGGGGATCTGTTTGGCGTGCGCGTTCGCGGCGCAGGGTGCGAACACTGCCATGGCGAAGGCATTGTCGGTCAGCAGGCAGTGGCAGAGGTCGTAGTGACCAACGAGGCGCTGATGCAAGACTGCATCAACGACGGGGTGTTGGCGGCGAGGCGCAACCACAGGGCGCGGCCCGGCTCCGACAAGCCGATGATCGCTCACGCCATGGACCTGGTCCTGGCCGGCCGGCTCGATCCGGTTGACGCCGAGCGAAATGTCGATGCCATTCCGATGCGGGAGCAAGTGTGAACGGATTGTCCTGGGGAATGCGGCGGCGCCTGTATCAGCAGGCATCCAGCCAGTTGGAGAATGGGCTGACTCTCGCGCAGGTTCTGGAGGATTTCCGCGAACGGCAAGCTCGGCGCGGCAGAAAGCGCGCGGCCGAGGCGGCGAACGAGGTGGGTCGCCAGGTACGCGACGGCAAGACACTGATGGCGGCAATGGGCGCAAGCCTTAGCGATCTCGAGCGCAGCGTGCTGGACGCGGGTGAGAGGGCGGGGCAATTGCCGGAAGCGATGCGGCTCGTGCTGGACGTTCGGGACCTGACGACACGCCTTCGTCAGAAGCTACAGGCGAGCTTCTTCGCGCCAACGGTGTATCTCGTGACGCTCTACGTGGTCTTGCTGCTGATCGGGGGATACATCGTCCCGCAGTTCCTCGATGTACTGCCGCTCCAAAGATGGACGGACTGGGCCTATGCGATGTACTGGATGGGGCAGTTGGCGGTGGGGTGGCCAGCGCCAGTGATTTTCGGCGGGATCGGTGCATATGCCGGCTGGAGTTGGTGGGCGCTGTCTCGATGGACGGGGCCGGGCAGGCGAGTCTGTGACCGGCACGTGTTCCCGTTCACGGCGTACCGAGAGATTACTGGCTTCACCTGGCTGATGTCCTTCGTCGCACTGTTGCGGGCGAACGTACCTGACACCGTTGCGCTGGAGGGACAGATCAGCTCGGCGTCGCCCTGGCTGGCGTCACGGCTGCGGCCGATCCGTCTTGGGCTTGCTGATGGTCTGGACCTGGCGGAGGCCATGCGTCAGGCCGGCAATGGATTCCCGTCCTTGGATCTAATCGACGAAATCGGCGCATATGCGGGCTTCGATGACTTCACCGAAAAGATCACGGTGGCCGTGCGCCAAAACGCTGAGGTCATCGAGCGGCAGTTGCTCGCCAAAGGGATGGTCATGTCCGCGATCTTCACCGGGTTGATGTTCCTGGCCTTCGTGGTGCTGCAGCTCGGCTCCAACTCTCTCTCATCGATCCTCACGTCCTCGATGGGACAGTTCTAACAAACGGCTTATTTCAAACTCAAAAAGGGGTATCGAATGGATGGAATTCTCGGGCGCATCGTCGCCATTGTCTTGGGCCTGCTCGCACTGGTTGGCATTGCCTACGCGGGTTACAACGGCTTTCAGACCCATAAAGCCGGTGTAGTCGCGACCAACCTCACGCAGCTGATTACGAACGCTCGTGCCGGATTCTCGCAAGGGAACAACGGGTATACCAACTTCACGACGGCGAACATCGCGGCCATGGTTACTGGCGGCATGTTTCCGACGGACATGGTGCGCGGTACGACGCTGGTCGATCCGTGGGGCAATGCAGTGACGCTTTCGTCCGCCAACAATGGCTCGCAGGGCGTGATCACCTTCGGCGGCGGCAACGCACAGACCGCAAAGCAATGCGTAAGCGCAGCCGTGGGTCTCAAGGACTATGTGACGCTGACAGTCGGCTCGACGACGTTCAACCAGGCCAACCTTCCCGACCAGGCGACCGCCGGCGCGGCCTGTAGCGCCACGGCGACCTTCGCTCTGACATTCCAGTGAGTAAGGCGAGCGTGCGGCTACAGCGACCGCTTCTGCATCGGTATCACATCCACGATGGAAGGCAACGTAATCGAGCATGGCACTTTAGGGGTATGACGTGGATGGGATTCTTGGTCGGATCATCGCGATTGTTCTGGGCCAGTTGGCACTCATTGGTAGTTTCCTACGCGGGGTACAACCGCATCCAGAGCCACAAGGCCGGGGCAGTGGCAACCAACATTGCACAGCTGAGCACGATTGCCCGCGCAGGGTTCTCGCAGGGCTACGACGGCTCCACCGAACTTCACGACGGCGATCGTTCCGTCGATGATTACCGGCGGGTGTTCCCGACGGACATGGTTCGCAGCACCACGCTGCTCGATTCCTGGGGCATGCCATGACGCTGTCTTCTGCCAACGGTGGCTCGCAAGGGGTAATTCAGTTTGGTGAAGGCGGCGGTCGGACCGCAAAGCAGGGCGTGAGCGCGGCCCTGCTTCTCAAGGACTGCCGCCTTTACGCTCACCTTCCAGTGAGGTCGAGGGCCCGTGCTGGTTCCTCAGGAGAAATGTCATGGGTTACCTGATCATGCCCATCGCCACGGTCCTGTTTTGTCTTGGATTCGTGGCGCAGCTCGCGCAGTTGTCGCAAGCGGCGCCCGGTGCCGGTGTGCCCGGTCGCATGGAATCGGTGGCAACCATCACCGCACAGCAGGCGCAGGCCTACGGCGCAGCCTGCGTAGCTACGGCCGGCGCGACGCCCGGCCTGGTCGGAGCAAGTGTCACGCCGGTGCTGCCGGCGGGCATGGTGACTCCTGCCGGCGCGGGCTGCATGGCCGTGGCCAACCCAGCTGGGGGGCGGGACGTGTACGGCTATGTGCGCGTGTCCTCAGGGGCGGGCGCGTCGCTGCTCGGCACCACCCAAGGCAGCCTGGCGTGGTTCCGCGTCCGAAGTCAGGGCACGGGCGTCAATCTTGCAACCGGCATGGCGTACAGCGTGCCGGCGAACATTCCCGTTGGGGCGCTGGTCCACTGGGTCCAGCTGAACACCTGAGAAACGCATGGAAGCGATACTCGGATATCTCATCGCGCTGATGCTCTCGATGCTGAGCCTTGCCGGCTTCGCGACGTGGGCGAAAGCCGGCGTCACGAACGTGCAGACCGCAGCCGCGGCGAGCCAGATGCTGGTTTTCGATAAGGCCGCCCTGCAGTTCGTGCAGGACGAAGCCGCAACGCTGGTCGCCCAGGCCACGGCGAGTGTGCCGGTGTCGGTCACGCCGGCGATGCTAGTCAATGGTGGCTATCTGCCCGCTGGTTTCTCAGTGACGAACGTGTTCGGGCAGACGTGGTTGCTCCAGGTCATGCAGCCAACGCCAAACAACCTGCAGGCGCTTGTCACATCGCAGGGCGGCCGTGCCATCACAGACACGCGCCAGCTGGTGCAGATCGCTGCGCAAGCCGGTGCGCAGGGCGGCTTCGTACCATACGCAGGGCAGAACGGAGACCCGACGATGGTGCCAACCAGGGCCTATGGGGCGTACGGCGCGTGGCAGGTGCCGCTGGCGAACTACACCAACCCGGGGAGTGGCCGGCTGGCTTCGTTGTTGGCCTTCACCGGAGCGCAGGCCAATAACGGGTATCTGTACCGGGTCCAGGTACCGGGGCATCCCGAGCTGAACCAGATGCAGACATCGCTCGACCTGGGCGGCAATGACGTCAACAACGCAAGGCGGGTGTCGGCAAACACATCCCTCACAAGCAACGGTGAGACATACCTGACCAGCACCGGAAGCCCAGGCAGCGCATGCGGTGTCGACAAATCGATCCGGACGAGCACAACGGGAACGGGGCTCGTGATTTGCTTCGGCGGCATTTGGCAGCCGATCGGCACGGCCGTCACGAATGTGACCGACGGTACGTGGTGCGGAAACAATGGCCAGCTTGCCACGAGCGGTACAAACGTCGGCTACATCTGCAAAGGGAACCGGTATGTCGCGTTGACCAACGGGTTGGGGAACTTGTCGATCACGCGGAAATTCGAGAACGTATCGGATGGAATGACGTTCTCTAAGGACAACTGCCCTGGCGGCACCGCTTGGGCGATGTACACACCAAGGCAGGAAATGGTGAATATCACTGGAACCGTAATGCCGCCCATTCAAGGAACGTACTTCTCAGTGAACGACTATGGCACCTACTGGTACGCGCAGGCAAGCGCCATGTCGCCAGCGGCTTGGTATAGCGGCAACGATACCGGGGCTCTTGGAGGGCAACTGCTGGGCACCGTCACGACAGGCTGCATGTACTAGAAGCAAGATCGATCTATGAAGCGCATTCTTTTGGCGAGCGTTCTCGCTGCCGAATTCTCAACAGCGGCCGCACAGTTGTACACGTTTCCGGCGTCACCAATGACAGTGGCAGACTGTCCTGCCGGGAAGATCTGGCTCGTCCAGAATGGTCTGGCCACTTGCGGCGCTCCGGCACCGCCCCCGCCGCCACCACCTCCACCACCGCCTCCACCACCGCCAAACACGGTGACGTTTGTGCTTGTTGCTGGCGGCTTTGCGGCGGGTGGCGGCGTGCCGGTTCCAGCGGCTACCCCGTACGCATACTCGTACACATCCCGGCAAGGTTTCGGGGGCAGTAATGTAGAGTATGTGCTGTTCGGCAGTGTCCCCTACGATCAGTTGAAAGCTTCTGGCGGATACGCAGCATTGACGTCTGCGCTGGTCACCGTGAGAAATCCGGGGGCGTCGACGGTCGTGAACGGGTGGGTCATCACTCATGGCACACCGTCAATGCAGTTTCAAGCCGTTACTGGGCCTGGGTTCGACTCGGCCTTGACCGGCGGCGGCAGCAACGGCCCAGGGACGTGCTTCACTTGGACATACCTGGCGCCGGCCAGTGTTTGTAATAACGGCGCTACAGTGCAGTGAGACTAGCCCGCGGAAGAAGAGAAAATGGCCCGCATCGATGCGGGCCATTTCCAATTTTGCAGCTTGGCGCTACGTCAGTATACCGTGAAGCTCCAAGACTTGCTGATGGCTACGCCGTTGCGAGCGCCCGCGAAAGTTGCGGTGTAAGTGCCAGCCGAGAGCGGTTGGGTAGGGAGAAGGAAGGCCACTCCACTGTAGACGTAGGGATCCGAGATAGCCGAAGCGACTGAGCTCGGCTTCGCGGCGCTGGCAACCAGAACTCTGGCGGGAACTGCGTTACCCGCTGGGCCCGTGAGGATAAAGTTTGAGACCGTCAGCACGTCACTTGCATTGGGAGCTGGAACCCTGAACATGACAGGGTGGCCTGCGCTCGGCAGATCTGGTGCCGGGCTTGGCGACTCGGCGGTGGCGGTGAATGTTCCTGGGACGCTTTCGGCGTCGATTGGAGAATAAGCAAAGGCGTTCGTCGCCATTTGCTGTCCACCCCACTGCGGGAGGCCATATCCGCTGCCGTTTGCACCGGTCTTTACGCCAAAATTCATAACGCAATAACCGTCACGAATGGAAAGGCCGATCGTCTCCTGGTTGCTGGTGATGCCCTGCAGGTGATACACCGAGTTCCTAAAGTCCGCCAGGCAGCCGATGGAACCATCTGCCGCTTGGCTGATCCACTGGTCCTTCGAGGCACCCGCGGCTACGCCCTGTTCGTAAGGAGTTGCACCGGTAAAGCCGGGCTTGCCGGCAGTTTCGTCGTGGCCAACCGCAGAATTTGCTTTCAGGTACGCGACGTGGTTGTCCGCGGCAACATCGAGGGCTGTATCTTGCTTCAGGGCACCGACGCCCATCTTGATCCGATAGTCGCTCAGGGCATTGAACGCTGCCAGACGCAGGTCGCCACTGGGGTACGAAGGGGCGGAGACCGTTGTCGCCGGCGGCACCGACGTCGGAGCCTGCGGAACCGTTGGCGTGGTTGGTGTACTCGGCTCCTGCTTGGAGCCACCGTCGTCGCCACCACCACCGCCACATGCGGCCAAAGTGAGCGCCGTGGCCGTGGCCAGGACCGAGAAAGCGAATTTGGAGTTTTGCATTTTTCTTCTCTGATTTTGAATCGGCCGGGGATCGGTCCGTTATTTTTAGCTTAACGTCCGGGGCGCAAAGTCAAGTCCGCGCCCAGCCTTCGGCCGGCGTGAGCATACACGAAGGGGAACACCATCTAGACGACAAACTAAAGCCAACTTTGACCCCCTGAAGGTGGGGCTTCAGCATCAGTGGTGTAAGGGGTCCGGCCGCAGTGGTTGCAAATATGGTGCTGCCGCATGGAGAGGAACCGTTGTTCGCGCCACAGGCGGATGCTGCGCGATCCGCAATAGCAGGCCATGCCAATATTCGTTGCGCATTCGGGATGCTTCTCGCAGTACTGCTGAAGCTTTGGGGTCTCCCTTGACGGCAGCAGATACAGCAGGAAGAGGCCGATGTAATGCGTGCAGAAGCAGATCAACGCCCACTTCCAGCCGCTTCATCCCCATTGCCGCGCGAGCATGTATGCCAGGACCGGGGGCACTACAAAGACGAGAACGAATAGAATAGCGGTACTCATCATCCTTCAGTCCTCTTTGATCTATTTGTGCCGGCGCGCCGCGCCATTTGGACCGCCAAGTAGCCCACTGCAGCCGGGGCAGGAGAATGCGTGGCTGAGTTCAATACGGGGCGCCGCGTTTGCAATGAGATAGGGGGTCCGACATACCCTGCAAGGTGCCAATTCCAATTGCGCATCGGTGGACATGGTTCGGCAAATGTGACATGCCCGATCGGCAGAGATCTTGGACGAAGTTCCGAAGAATTTTTCAAAAAGATCGTAGGCTGCGATGAATGCCTCCGGAACATTGGCGCCGAACGCCAATGCAATGCGATACAGCGTGACGATGGTCGTCGCCTGAAGGCGATGGGTAGGATGTTCGAAGTACCAGGCGGTCGACGTCGGTAGCTGACCGGAGGGAGAGGATTTTCCGTGGATCAGGTGGAACAGCTTGCGGGTACGTGTCGAGGTTATGCCCAGCAGCGATGTGATAGTCGAGGCGCGGCAGTAGCTTCGGACCATCATTTCGCTGTAGACCTTCTTCTGGAATGGCTCCAACCGGAGGTTCGTCCAGCTGTTCTTCGTCGCCAAGCGATCGGCGCGCAGCGGGGTGGAGGTCAGGAAGTGATGCCCTTTCGAATCGGTCCCCAGCCGACTGGAATCAAAGTCGATCCAGAAAGTCTTGCTATGCAGGCGCCAACGGAAAATCGGGAAGTCCACCCGCGCAATGGCCGTGTCAAGGACGTGCTGCGGGAGCGAACGCAGATACTCTGCTAGCTCCTTGGTGATCCCGAGAAGCGGCGCGGCCAGAATGCTGACGTGGAGCAACTCGACCATCAGCCAAATGTAATGGCGATTGTTGTAGAACAAGCGAAGCTTGTCGTCGTTGGTCCAGCCAGGTAACTGAGAACGCAGTGTGTCGACGGCCAGTGTGGTCGTTGTGTTTTCACTCAAGCAACGCCAGTCCTGTACCTCGGAGAGCGTCGGCACGACAACGAGGAACGGGGTGCCCATCAAATCGCGTTGCGTGGCCTCCGCCTTGCGGACCTTGTCGACGCCACCTTTGCCAATATGCAGCATCTGCTCAAGCTCAGGGTGCGCGCCGAGCAGTTCCGCAAGGTGATCGGTGAGGTGATAGTTTGCCGACCGAATCCGATCGCATGTCATCCTGGTGAGTCGCAAACGCTCAAACTCGGCGGTGGGGGAGTGCTGTAGCATAGCTCTTTGCTCTCATCGGGCATTCAGGGCCGAGCGAATGTCGGCGTGGAGACGTGAGACGATGCTGTCGAGCACCGTCAAGGCCGGGCGGAATTCGGAAACGTCTCCGGCCATCTGTACGGCGAGCTGCACCGACGCGAATGTCGAAACGACTTGCTCGAATTCCGTCACCAGTTTGGCGAGTTCATCACGGGCGCGCGCACGCTTATCCAGGACGGACGAGCGTTCTGCGATTTCGTCCTCAATCTGCTGGCGCCGCGACTGGATATCGGCCAGCTCTGCCTTTGCCGCGGAGAGTTCGTCATTCTTGGCGGCCAGGGCGTCTTCCAGGGAGGCGTAGCCTAGCGGAACCACTTGCACTTCAACGGTTTCCGGGCGGGTATTGGCCTTCGAGAACGCCATGCGGTCCTGCAGCTCTCGCTTCTCGCGCTCCAGATCATCGATCTGCATCCGGATAGCGCTGTAGCTCAAGTTTTGCCGGGTCATCTCCTCCCGTACGTGACTCAGCGCTTCCCGATCCGCGTCGCGTTCTGACGCCAATCGTCCGAGCTCAGTGTTGAGGCGCCTAATCTCAAAATCCTTGTCGGCATTCTCGGAAACCGTACTTGCAAGTTCCGCTGTCGCGATGTCCAACTTGGTTTGGACGTCGATAACCTCCTCCTCCTGCTTACGAAGCCGCTCGACGAACTTGCGAATGTCCTTGCGATGGTAGGCCGGGTCGTTCTCCTTGAATTCGATGACCGCGTCAATTTCCTCCGCGGAGTAGTCACGCCGGCGTAGAACCATAAGTTCACCAATATTGAGCTTCGAAAGCGCGCCGTTGTGCTGAAGAAAGCGATGGTAGAGACTCAGGTATAGCTGTGCCTGGCTACGAGTGAGGTCGAGTGCGTCCTCAGCGATGGTGAAGAACATCTCCCGCGCGCGTGACCGTGCCGCTCGGGTGTCGCCATACTCAGCAGCGACGATTTCCGTCGTTGATTCATGCATGAGCTGAAGGTCCGCCCCAAGGTCCTGGAGCAGACGAGAGATCTTGTCCTTCGTGCGCTGAATGTTTCGGACACATTGAAGAAGACGGCTGAATGCGTCCTCGTTGACTGGGACAGTCCCGAGCGCATTGCGTAAGGCTATCTCCGCTCGGGAGACCTCAGGTTGCACAGGGAAATTCACGATGTCTGCCCGCACGGCAGGAACGTCTTCAGTTTTGATTTTTTTCTGCGGCATTTTTCGCTCACTTGGAAGGAACCTGACAACCAGCGTTACGGCCCAGAAGCGTTGTCAAGTCCTCATGGAGAGTACGGAACGTGCGACGCCTTTTGGTCAGCAAAAGCTCTTCATTTAGGGGTGTCATTTGCCGGGACAGGTGCAAAGCTGGTTGCTTATGCTTCGCTTATCGGTACCGTTTGCCCGGGAATTTAGGGGTTTACCCCTAACGTTAGGGGTCGATATTAGACATTCGAAAAACAGAAATAAACAAACCTTAATTTGCGGACGCGACCTCAAACCATGAGCATGCTCATGCGTTTTTCCCGGAAAGCCACCGTGTTTTGGTTAGCTTTCTGCCTACCTTCCTTGATCCTCTGTCGTTAGGATCGTGACAAACCTGCGTTCAGACGCATCGACCTAGTGCGCGCCGAATGGCGGCAGCGCTCAATCTCATAGTCCCCCGCCCACGCCAGCGTGCTTTCGCCATGCGCTACTGCATGCCGCAAGCGCGTTGAAGCGCAGCTGTTCCTCCAGAGATTCCTTGCTCCCTCGGAGCATCGAACCATCGCCTGGCATCTGCCAGGAAATCCCTTGCAACGTTTCTGGAGAGAAACTATGGAATCCTTTGTCACGAATCTCATCAAGCGTCCATTCAAATTCTTCATGCTCTGCATGGTGTTGTACATGGCGTCGCAGTCGTTCATCGTCGGTGCCTTTGTGACCGTCGTTGGACTGTCATTCCTGTATCACCGGGCCATGGTCTGGAACAAGGCCGTGCCCGCAGCGCCGAAGGTTTCGATGCCGGATACCCAATCCAAATCGAAGCACGAATCGCATCAAGTGGGAGATCCGCTCGAGCAACCGTATGAACGCTCGGCTGTGGTGACGCCGCTTCGTCGAGCGGGAACGCACGACCGTTCCTGATCCGTTGCCGCCTCTCTGAGGCGGCGCTTTCCACCTGTCGCGGGTACCCGTTATCCGCCGGCTGGCGGGTCTCCGGGTGCCTGTCCGGAGACCATCATGGAAACGACAACAGCGGGATGGCAGCTCGACTTCTTCGGTGAGGCGGCCGCCATCGTAGTGCCCCCTCCCAAGCTCGACCCGTTGCCCGACCCTTCTCTCTGGAGCAAGGCGGTGCGCGAGAAAATGGTCGACGCTCTCATCAGCCTCGCCTGCGATAGCCGGCGCGGCGACAACATGCCGGAGTCCCTCATCGACTGTGCCGAGATGCTGCGTGCCCGCATGCGCAATCGGCCTCTCGATCTGGAGGAATACTCGATGACGCTCGGCTGGATCTTTGGCTACTGGAATGGCGCGTTGCCATATAGCTACGTCTGCGCAGTATCCGGGGTCGACCCTGAGACCCTGCAAGACGTGATTCTCAATCATGCCAGGCTGCGTTGCGACCTCGATGTGGTCCGACGTTTGTGCTGTGGCTCCCTTCTTTAGACCATGACTTGGCTCAATCTCATCAAGCGTGTGGCCGGTGTTCTGAGCGCGGAACACAGAGGGTCATCCTCTCCCAGCACGATCCCGGTCGGCACGGGCGCCGCCAACGAGCGGCAGTTCTATGTTCACGGCGTCCCCCATCTGCTTCGGGACGAAGGTGATCGCGTGATCCACTTCGTTGGGGGCTTTCATCATCGGCTGCAAAGCACGCCGTATGGCGACAAGCTGCTGCCGGAGGTGATCCCTCGTTGGAAACAGGTCAGCGTGCATCCAGGCGAAGCGCTGGAGAAGGTCGCGGCTGACGTCATTTTTCAAGCCGAGCGCGAACTCACGCCGGACGTGCCGACAAGTAGTGACGCGCCAGCAGGAGGGCGCCGCTTTCAGCCAACGCGTAGCTTGGATGGCGCCCAGCCATCGCGCAGCAAACGCGAAGACGGCGAGCGGGAAGGGGGCGGAAGCGCCTCCTCTGAAAAGGGTTCCTCTTCCGCCTACACCGTGGGCAAGCTCATCGAGTGGGGCGAAATGGAGTTCCCCAACCGTAAGTCTGGCGGGCCTCGTACCTACACTTCGTTTGCCGTCAAGCTGTACACGAGTGCCGGCGAGAAGACCCTGCAGGGCGAAGGTCTGAAGGACGCTCTCGCAGAAGCCGGTTGCAAGCTGGGTGACCGTGTTGCGGTCAAACGCCTGCGCAAGGAAAAGGTGCCAGCCTTCGATAAGAAGACTGGCGATCCCATTAAGGACCCAAGGACCGGAGAGCAGAAGCTCTGGGACAGGTGGGTCTGGAACATCAATCTCGTTCATTGAATAGGAAGCACCATGGCATCCGTCAACAAAGTCATCCTCCTGGGCAACCTCGGGGCAGATCCTGAAACTCGTTACATGCCCAGTGGCGACGCGGTGACAAACATCCGTATTGCGACCACCGATCGCTACAAGGACAAGCAGTCCGGCGAAATGAAGGAAGCCACCGAATGGCATCGCATTTCGTTCTTCGGCAAGCTGGCAGAAATTGCTGGTCAGTACCTGCGCAAGGGTTCGCCGGTCTACATCGAAGGCCGCATTCGTACGCGCAAGTGGCAGGATCAGTCCGGCCAGGACAAGTACAGTACCGAGATCGTCGCCGATCAAATGCAGATGCTCAGTGGTCGCGCGGGTGTCAACGATGACGACGGCGATGCCGGCGCAGAGCGAGCGGATTCGCAGCAGCGTCGTGGGAGCGAGCAGCGCTCGGCTCCGCCAACGCAACGCTCGGGCGCGGCGCGTCAGCAGCCTGCGCAACCGCCGTCGGGTGGATTCGGCGGATTCGACGACAATGAGATTCCCTTCGCGCGACCTGCAGTGCTCGATGGCATTCCCTTCCGCAACGATGGCGCGCCGATGTACTGACGCGCTCCTCCAAGAAGTGCCTCTTTGAACTAACTGCTACCGGCTTGCCCGGTAGCAGCGGTGCCTTTCTCGGCCGCTCGGCCAAATCCCCATATTCCCCTCAGCTAAACGCAATGCTGAAAAGACCTTCTGGCCTCGGCCGGGATGTCTTTTGAGCAAGCGTTCCTTCGCCTGTCTCAGGCATCGACCAACCCTCCACCTGGAGCCATCCCATGAAAGAACTGAGTGATATCGTAAAAAGCTGGACGCCCGCTCAATGGGACGCTCTGGTGAGGCAGTACGTGCCAGCGGAAGTCCTGACGGACAACTTCTGGCGAGGACGCCCAGGTCCGTGCCCCCTCTGTGGTGGCCATGACCGCTTTACCTATGACAACAAACGCGGCCGCGGCGATTGGGTCTGCCGGAAGTGCAATGCAGGGAATCCGAAAGCCGGCGACGGCCTCGAGCTCGTGCGTTGCTACACCGGCATGACCTACTCGGAACTGTGGCGGGACTTGAATGGCGAGCGGGCTGTGCCGATCGACCCCCCCTTTACGAGGCCAAATTCAGCTCGCCGGGGGAAAGCAGTAGATCCCGCCACCAAGATGCGGCGTATTGCGAAGCAGTGGGAAGCTGCTGCCGGGCTGGTGCCTGGCGATCACGCCATGCGCTATCTTGCTGCCCGGGTTCCTGGCCTGCGCGCGCCGCGGCCAACGGCCTTGCGCCTGGCGGTGCAGGACTATTGGTATGAAGGCCAGCTTGTTGGCCGCTACCCGACCATCGTTGCGCAATTCACACGGCCAGATGGGCGCATGGCCACGGTGCATCGCACGTCGCTCGACCCGCGACAGCCCGCCAAGGCGACGATAATCACTGCGGATGGGGAGATCCTCCCGGCCAAGCGCAATGGTGTGTCTGCGTTGCCGCTGACCGGTGGTGCAGTGCGTCTGATGCAACCGCGCGATGGTGAAGTTGGTGTCGCGGAAGGGCTGGAGAGCGCCTATGCGGCGTACATGCTCTTCGGCGTGCCGGCATGGAATTGCCTCAACCGGGTACTGCTGAGTCAGTTTGTGGTGCCGCCGGACCTGGGCATCCGCACGGTCCACATCTTCGCGGATTTTGACAGGATCGACCCGAAGACCCGAAAGTCCCCAGGCATGGCCGACGCGCTCGCGTTGGAAAAGCGGTTGCGCGCCGAAGGGCTGCACACCGTCATGCATCGACCAAAGGTTCGTGGAACCGACTTCTGCGATCAATGGCGCACCGAGTACCAGTTGCGCCTGATGTCTCAACAGGCTGTTACCGCCTGATCAGTTCGCCACCAGCCGGTGGCGCCTTACCTAACCTCTGCCCTGTGGGTCCTTCCCACAGGGAAGGAGTCCCCCCTTGGCAGGCTCTCCGAGGAGAAAAGCAATGCCGCAAAAGGGTTTCACAGCAATCATCAATAAACTGCATATCCAAGCTATGCGTGCGACCGCCGCTACGGAAGTTCAGGCCGGACAATCGGAAGCGCAATTCTTCGATGTGTACCGCCGAGAGCCGTCCGGTGGCTTCACGTTCCTAGACCGGAAGTTCTCGTTCGATTCCGCCCTCGACTACTGTTTGGCGCCGACTCTTCACTGAGAGGCCATCCCATTCACAAAAAAGCCCAGCAAACTGCTGGGCTTTTTTTTGGTTCTTCGCCGATCTGCGTGACCGTTTAGAAACAAAAAGGGCCAACACGCCCACCACTGTTATCTTGGAGTTGCGACACAACAAGAATCAGGAAGGTGGAGGTTGGCCCCACGCGATTGTATGGCCCAGCTCGGCTGCTGGGAAGGCTATCGCATGCGCGATAGTTGGGAAGAGACCCGCAATGGGCAGCGTATTTGCATCATCCGGCTGGAACCTAAGGGGCGCCGTAGGCGGTGCTGCGATGGCTGTGGTCGGGGCGTTAGCAGTATCCATGATCGGGTAGAGCGGCGCGTGCGGGATCTGCCTGTGTTCGAGATTCCGGTGGAGCTGATCGTGCCGCGACTTCGTCTGGCTTGCCGGCGATGTGGCCCGAAGCTGGAGCGCCTGGACTGGCTCGCGCCCTATGCGCGGGTTACGACGCGGCTTGCGGCCAGCGTAGCGCAACTGTGCAAGGTCATGTCGTTGCGCCATGTCGCGGCCTTCTACCGGTTGGCCTGGACCACGGTCAAGCGCATCGATCTGCGCCATCTTGAGCGGGAATTGGGACCGGTCGATCTGAGCGGGGTCACGGTGATCGCGATGGACGAGTTTGCGATCCAGAAGGGCCATCGCTATGCCACAGTCATCGTCGAGCCGTCGAGCAAGCGGGTACTCTGGGTCGGGCGCGGTCGCTCCCGAGAGGAAATCCGGCCCTTCTTCAAGCTGCTTGGCCCTGAAGGCTGTGCCCGGCTTCGCGCCGCGGTGATGGACATGAATACCGCCTACGACCTGGAAGTGCGGATGCACTGCCCGCAAGCGGAGGTTGTCTATGACCTGTTCCACGTGGTGGCCAAGTACGGTCGTGAGGTCATCGACCGCGTCAGGGTGGATGAGGCTAATCGGCTGCGCGGCGACAAGACCGCTCGTCAGGTGGTGAAGTCTTCTCGTTGGTTACTGCTGCGCAATCGGGAGAACGTCACGCGTGAGGCCGATCAGATCCGGCTTGATGAAATACTGGCTGCCAACCAAGCGCTGATGACCGTCTACGTGCTCAAGGACGATCTCAAGACGCTCTGGACATATCGGCATCCCGGCTACGCCCGGCGCTTCTGGCAAGGGTGGTACGAGCGCGCAATGGCCAGCGGCATCGCACCTCTGTGCCTGTTCGCCAAACGCCTCAAGCCATATTTACCCGGCATCCTGGCTCACAGCCGCTGGCCGTTGGGAACCAATCTGGTGGAAGGCATCAATAACCGGATCAAGGTCATCAAACGGATGGCCTATGGCTTCCGCGATGACCATTACTTCTTCCTGAAGATCCGGGCGGCCTTCCCCGGAAATCGGTGAAGAACCTTTTTTTTTTGGTGCGCCCGGCAGGGCGCACTCACTTGAGGGTGCAAGTCCCTTACACACCCGGCAAGGGGAAGTGTTAGCCAGAGACAAGGGTTTCCCGGGCGACTGGGAGTCTGAAGGAAGTCCGAGGCAAAGCGCTGGCCTGACGAACAGGAAGCGGATGAGGCGTCGTATCGGGGTGAGGTAGCCAAAATTGCCAAAGCCCAGTACTTGCACGGAACGGTGCGGCGTATATCCGACAGGCATAAGCGTGAAGGTGGGTGCGTCATACCCGGGGAGATCTGCACCGCTGCCATGGTGCTACCGACGTCGAGAGGCGTCGGGATGGCGGTGTAGAAGTCAGCAGAGGCCATATTGTGCGCTGAGCAGCGCGTTGTTCGGGAGGGTTCAAGTCCCTCTGACGCTCAGATGAGGGGCGTCATATCCAAAAGCGGGGGTAATGCCTCGCTGGCCGGAGAGAGAAGGCAGGTATGGAGATGCCTAACCGGGCACGAAGGCGAAAGCCGGAGACAGCCAAGGCAGACCTGGAGCCACCTTCCCGTAGGTCTCCGGAGGGCAGGGTGTCCACCGCGAGGTGGAATCCGAAGGGCATGAGGAGAAGTACCGGGCCGTAGTCGATGGGGGCTGCCCCGATGACGAACCGGTCGGCCAAAGGTGGGGCAAGGTCGAGCCCGCAGTATGGGGGCGAAGGCGTTCTCATTCACCCACCGCACCAAGGTGTTTGCGGACGGCACGGTACGGAAGAACAGCGTGTGACCTCAGGAGGACTGGCACAGTCTGCGGGTGGCACCGCGGGAAGTGAGCCTATAAGCGAGGAGCGAAGTGGCGAGCGGTGCTGTGCCAGTAGTCGGACGGCTGAGTAGTACCTGAAGCGTGGCCAAAACCACGTGACCGAGCGATCGGCGACAGAAGTGGGTCGGGGAAGGCAGCCGGCGAAGATGATTGGGAAGAGCCCGGACGACAGTGAGTAAGGACACGGAGGAGGATCAGTTCCATGAGTGAAATACCCGTACATCCGCGCCCGAGGAGACTGTCTGACTGGATCAACCCGATGGAAGCAAGGAAGGTCCACTCATTAATTGACAAGGTTTTTCAACGGAAGAATCTGGAAGTCGCCTGGGAGCGAGTCCGGGCCAACCGGGGCAGTGGCGGTGTCGATGGAATCAGCGTGGCAGACTTTGCCGAACAGGCGGACCAGCATCTGGACCGTCTGCAGGCAGAACTGCGTGCGCGGACCTATCAGCCGCAACCGGTCCGGCAGGTCTCGATCCCGAAAGTCGGCAAACCGGGGGAGTTCCGCAATCTCGGCATACCGACGGTGATCTCATAATGCACCTCTCACAGTTGAGTGTGGGAATGTTGCCCCCGAAGATGCCCTGAAGTGCGCACCCAGTCCCGCAGTTGCTGTTCCTTGACGGGATCCAGCGTGATCCACCATGGGCCCCGCCCGTCGAGCTTACGAGCGTGGACGACTTGGCGCTCAATCCAGTAATACACGACGTGTGGACTGATGCCCAGTCGGTGAGCGAGTTGCTGAACCGTGAGTTCGTCAGGCCGCATGAAGTTGGTCGCCGCAATCCCGTACCGGAAGCGGATCCATTTGACCATGGAGAGCGTGAACGATTTGCCAGTTGAACTGCGCAGGCCTTCCTGATTGAGGTGCGCAGCGATTTGCGGGTCGGACAAATGTTGCGACAGTTTGCGCACGTGCTCGACGGTTGCAGTGGGATAGCGCATCGCGTCGGCGACCGGCTTGGGCAAAGTCACGGTGGTGTCGGTACAGGTGCCGCCCTGCCAACGCACGTGTAGGACCACCTGTCTGGTTGCGGGAAGTTTCTCGACCGTAATGTCCCGGATGAGCAGTCGCAGCATGCGCTTGCGATCCTTCGCCGGGGTCGCCGGAGCACGCCAGAGGCGCGGCAGATTGCGCGCCAGTGCGAGGATCTGGGCCTTCTGTTCGGGTGTGGCAACGCGCGCCTTCTGGCTCTGGAACTGGGCGGCTTCCGTCTTGATCGCTGCGAGGCGAAGCATCGCGTCATTCCAGCGCCGCTCGAGGGTGCCCGTGACCAGACGGTTGGCGGGATCGCATTCCTGATAGCGACGCTCGGCAAGAGCGACTTCATACTCGGCGCGTTCGATGCGCATATGCCACTGACGCATGATGGCCTGATCCCGCTGCTCGAGTTCGTTCAGGGCGGTCACGGCGAGTTCGAGTTCGGCTGGCCGCAGGGCCGCGAGCATCGCTTCGCCGATCGCGTTGTCGAGCAGGTCGCTGCGCACGCTCATGCAATCTCTGGTCGCTAAACCCTGGCGGCGCTGCGCATTGCACAAGTACATTGGGTAGATGCCACCGTTACCCTGGTAGCGCACGGTCAGCGCCCGACCACAGCAGCCACAGATCAGCATCCCCTGAAGCAGCGCCAATCCTTCACGCGCCGGACCGCTGAGCACGGTGCCTTCACCGTTGGTCCGGTTGCCCGCCAGGCGTGCCTGGTTCCGCTCAAACTCCTCCGGGCTGATGTATCCCTCGTGATGGTCGGGTAGATGGACGCGCCAGTCTGCCTTGGGTACCGGCTGCACGCGCTTATGCACCTCCCCCTGTGGCGTGATGCGCTGGCGGTACTGGTACCGTCCAAAGACATAAATGCCCGCATACGAAGGATTCTTGATCAGGCCGATCACGCGCTCATGGCTCAGGCGCCCCCAGATGAGCCGGCCCGCCCAGGCGCCGCCATAGGCGCGCTTCGGAAAGCGCAGGCCATCTTCGGCAAAGCGCTTGACGACCGCGTATGCGCTGCCGGTCTCTCGAAAGAGACGAAACACCAACTGCACGGCGCCGCGCACCTCGTCATCGGGATCCAGGACGATGTGGCCTTCGTCGTCATAGCACAACCCAACCGGGAGCGGAAAGCGCAGCTCACCCTTCTGCGCCTTGTTGAGCTTGCCGCCTTGGAGGCGCCCGCGCAAAAAGTGCAGTTCCGCCTGTGCCATTGTGCCTTTGAGACCGAGCAGCAGGCCGTCGTTGAAGTCGCCTGGGTCGTAACAGCCATCGGCGTCGATTACCAGGGTATGGGTGAGGGCGCACAACTCGAGCAGGCGATGCCAGTCCAGATTCGAGCGCGCCAGGCGCGAGACCTCCAGCGCAAACACGGCGCCCACGTGCCCCATCGAGACATCTGCCACCAGCGTCTTGAAGTCCTCGCGGCCCGTCATCTGCGCGCCTGACTGACCGAGGTCCCGATCCAGGATCCGGATCGACGTTTGTGGCCAGCCCAATGCCAGCGCTTTGTCGCGCAACGCATACTGGCGCTCCGTGCTCTCCTGATGGTGTCGCACCTGGGCCAGCGTCGATTGGCGGATATAGATGTACGCCGGCTTGCTCTGATGTTGGGGGGTGATCTTGGTGTTCATCGACGGCCTCCTCGGTCAACTCCAGCGCGGGCTCTGCGATGAGCCAGGCTTCGAGCATGTTGGCGATGAGTACGCCGGCCGATTGCAGGTCGATGGAGTTGGTGAGCGACAGCGGCGACTGGCTCACCGACGCCCCTTATAGCGCCTCGCGGCGGCGTAATAGTTCGCGATTGATCTCGCAGATCTCCTCGATGATCTCGCGGACCCGGTGATAGTTCGCCAGGTGTTCGGTGACGTCGGCGTAATCGGCCTGTGGCACGTAGTCCATTTGTGGTCGGCGCCCGGGAAAACTCACCGACAAGTAGTACTTGGGGCCATGACCTGGGCCATCGGCGCACTTGCAGCCGGGCTTGCCGCAGCGCTTGTAGCGTTCGATGAGCGAGCCCCGCAAGAGCGTGTCCAACGCCGGCATTTGCTTGAGCAATTGCGCGCGACGCCTGCGTAATGTTGACGACGGAATATCTTCCATTGGCGGACCACGTTAAAAACTGGTCTGATAGTAGGGCAATGAAATGCATTGATCAAGCTCCTTTGGTTGATGACTTCTTGGAGGACGAAGCGGCAAGCTGGTCGATCAACGCGATCAGCTCCAGCAGCATGCCCAGATCGAAGCGAGACACAGGGATCTCGCAATCGTCTTCGACGGCAGGCGCGCCCCAGTCGGTCCATTCGCGGGCAATGCTGAAGCTGCCGCGCTCGACATGACCCAGTAGCAATGTGTCGACGCCTGTCACCCGGCGCGTCTTCAGGACCGGAAAACGCTGGCCCCGGAGCGGATGAAACGGATGGCGGATCTCAGCCCATCCCAAATGCTCGTTGAGCGCTTGTGCAGTTCGCGCTGACCGTCCCCTCTGCGCTCGACAGGTTCGTCCAGCAGGCAGTGTTGCAGGTGCTGCAAAGGCAGTGGGACCCGACGTTCTCGGACTCCAGTTACGGCTTCCGTCCGGGACGCTCGGCGCATCAGGCCGTGGAGCGCGCACAGGGCTACATCCAGGCAGGGCATCGCTGGGTTGTAGACCTCGACCTCGAGAAATTTTTCGATCGCGTGAACCACGATATCCTGATGAGCCGGGTGGCGAAGCGGGTCAGCGACAGGCGCGTCCTGAAGCTGATCCGCTCCTTCCTGACGGCAGGTGTGCTGGAGAACGGGCTGGTTGGTGCAACGGACGAGGGCACGCCCCAGGGCGGTCCGCTGTCACCGTTGTTATCCAATCTGTTGCTCGACGATCTAGACCGCGAGCTTGAGCGACGCGGACTGCGCTTCGTGAGGTACGCAGACGACTGTAACGTCTACGTGCGCAGCGAACGCGCGGGCCAACGGGTGATGGGTGGGCTGAAAGCCTTCCTCACCAGCAAGCTGAAGTTGAAGGTCAACGAGGCGAAGAGCGCGGTCGCCCGGCCACACACTCGGAAGTTTCTGGGCTTCACCTTCTTGGGGCGGGAGCAGGTCAGAAGGCGCATCGCGCCCAAGGCCCTGGCTCGCTTCAAGGATCGGGTCCGGGAACTGACGCAACGCTCGCGCGGGATCAGCGTCGACCAGTTGATCGGCACGCTGAAACGATATCTGACGGGCTGGCGTGGCTACTTTGGTTTCTGTGAAACGCCCAGCGTGCTCAAGCAACTGGATGAATGGACCCGACGCCGCCTACGCTGCTTCTTCTGGACGCAGTGGAAGCGTGGCCGGACCCGATTCCGGGAGCTAGTTGCGCGAGGCGTGGACCGCAACCTTGCCGCACAAACGGCGGGTTCGCCCCACGGTGTCTGGCGCCTAAGCCACAGCCCGGCACTGAACAAGGCGCTGTCGAATCGTTACTTCCGCTCGTTGGGCCTTCCGTCGCTGGGACCATCGCCGATCAACTGATCCGAACCGCCGTGTACGGACCCGTATGCACGGTGGTGTGGGAGGAGGCAGGCCGCGAGGCCTGCCCCTATCCCGATCGAAGATCAGCCGCGCTTTCGGTTTTTGACGCCGTTGTAGACGACCAGGACGGCCTCCAGAAGACACCACCCAATCAGGACAGTGAAGACGAAGCGGTTAATGCCTTGAGTCGTGGACAGGTATTCAAACATGGCTCGGTATCCTCCTGTTTTCTCTGAATGCTATTAGGTTGCCACATGAAGAGGCGGAGTCAAGCGCCGCCGTGCGCCGCAGATTCTCGCTTAGCCGAATCGCGCCATTGCGTCATTGAGCGCACCGAGATCCAGTCCCGCAAGCGGATCAGGACCGTCCGCGGCAGGCTCAGATGCGGGCGCCGGTGTAGCCCGTGGCCGCTCCTGTGCATGGGCTGAGGCAACCTGCGGTCGATCCGCAGCAAGCCGGCCTGCCGCAGCCGGCGACAATGGCAGGATCGCGGCTACTGTAGCGTATGGTGCGGCGGTCTCCCGCTCCCTCGCTCCTGAGGGTTCGGGGTGAGCCAGCAGCGGTGGAGGCGGTACCGGTGCTGCAACGGTCGGCGTCGTTGCAGCAGTGGGAGGACGCAGCAGCGTGTCGGGACCAGCGCTGAGCACAAGCTGCAGCCCCCGTTGCGCGAGCAGTTTAAGCATGAACGCCCGCTCCCGAGCTCCCGGGAACTGCCGCAGATACGCGAGCAGATCAGGAGCCGAGTCGGCGGACAGCGTCACGGTCATCTGGAGCTTGTCCATGGCGGGCGTCCTCAGGCGGCCTTGGCGACTTGCCGTGCGGAACCGATGGTATAGAAGCCGCGAACGTTGGCGAAGCAGGGCGCGTCCATGATGTGGATCACGTTGTGCGGGAAGGCAGCACGAATTGTCGGGGCGTAGAGCTGGGCCCCGCCACCAGTCAGGATGATTGCCCGGATATCGTCGGTGCGGCCGACGCGTGCCTGGATTTCCTTGACCGGCTGATGGGTGACGGCCATGGCCTCTGCCAGGTAGGGCGAAACGTCCAGATCCTGACCGAAAAACACCATTGGCTTGGCGTCGCGGATGGCCTTGTCGATGCGTTCGATGCTGTCGGTGGGATGCCCACGGTCAGCCGAGATGAGGCTTGCCACCTGTTGGTAGATGCGCGCGACGCCTCCAGGCACCCCGCCGCTTCGCGTGTCGTCCATGGTGTAGCCACGCGCCACCACCCAATCGGTTGTGAAGTAGCCGACATCGATCACCAGGTATGCGTTCTCAGGGTCGTACTTCTTGCCGTTTTGCTGGATGTACGTAATCAGCGTGCCCAGCGGCTGCGGCAGCGGGAGCACGCTGTTGATGTGAACGTCGCCCCACCCAAAGTTATGGGTGCCGGTGAAACGGTCCTTGAGGTAGGCAGCGTACTTCAGCGTATTGTGCACCGGCAGGCCCAGGACGAGCCGATCAACTTCCATGGCATTGGCATAGTGCAGCGAGCCGGCGAGCAGGGCAGCGTAGTTGGGTGTCGTTACATAATCCTCAGACAGGGAGCGACCGGTATGGACATGAGCGGCGCTCAGCGAAACATCGGGTCCGACCTCGTATCGCGCACCATCGACCTCCACATTCACTACGTTTCGAGCCCGGAAGATGCCGCCGGTATGCGCGGTGAGAGAGGACGTTGCGGCAATGGGTGCCAGCGAGGGGAACATGTTGGTTGCGATGTCCGAGCCAAGCGGAAAGGCGGACTTGGTGTTGCCGTAGCCAACATCGATTGCGACGGTCGAGATTCTCATTTGTGCTCCTTGGCGATTCATTGAAGTGGATGGCTCCGATGTGTCGAATGTCCTTCGTGTTCCGAGCAAGTGGGACTTTGTACCTCCGAGCCCCATTCACTCGCCTCAGGTCGGTGGGAGCATCTGGGACTTGGTCGGACTTTGTCGGTCTTGCTTTGAGAGCGTCGGATTAGATGGCACATCGACATAGCCCACTCTACCGTCGGAAAATCGAAGTCAAGTCGCCGAAAGCTCGCGATTTTGCAGTGGCAAACGTTGCCGTTTGGCCCATGCCTGGTATATGCTTCGAGCACTTACCGCGTCCCCGACGCATCGACCTCGCCGCCAGTTGCGCGGCAAATCCAGCACGCAAAACCCCGACATTCGGGCCTTGCGATCGCCAGTTGTTCACGCCGGAAATTGAAACGGCATTTTTTTCAATTAAATCAAATGGACCGTGTCGGATAGTGAGGACACCGGACACCGCGATACCAAGCCGATTGGCGGTCTGTTCGTGAAAATAGACCGCAGTGTGGACAATTCCGAAGCCGGACACCGGACAGGTGCTCTGTGGAAATTCCGCGTATGCCCGACACCCTTACAGCCGCGTGGCTGGGTGCGGATCACGAAGCCCGACACACTGCGGCGGGGATGATCTGACTTTGGGGTGGGGAGCTGCTTTGCGTGCCGAATGACGGCGAACGCAGGCTTCTGAGCAAATATCGATCCGGGGGGCGCCACCGGTACCAGAACGGCGCAACAGGTAATCACCCATCACGGCAAAGGCCGCAGGCGTGTGGACGCAATCCACGCGAAGGCAGGCTCGCATCCAGAGATGCACCGGATAGGGTGGCCGCGTAAGCGGCGCGTGAGGCGAGAGCCTTGCGTGTTCGCGAAGCGGACGGTCACGACGCATTGCTTCCATGCTCAGGGCCGATCGGTTTGGCATCGCTAAAGGACCGGAAGAGTGGTTGTAGGACCGGCAGGGTGGGCCGGCAAGCTGGGGGTGGTACCCCGGTGCACCAAGCGGGCAGGGCCAATTCGGGGTTGGCGCCGCCGAGAATTGGGTTGCGCAGATTTGCGCGGCCGGCGGTATGCGCTTAGCGCGAATCGGAATCCTTCATGCTGAAGACAATTAACCTTCGACCGATCCTGGACCAGTACAACCTCCCCGAGCGTTTCAAGGCCGAGTTTGCGGTGTTGGCGAGCGAGCACCTCCACCTACCGCATAGCGGCACGCGAGTCAGCGGCCGGTCGCTCTCGCAAATGTCTCAACGCCAGAGGGCGCAGGCGCTTCTTGCGATGATGGTGGAGTTACGGCGCATCGGTGGCATGGCGGTGACGTCGCCGTATGCAATCCGGCAGAAGCACGTTCGCTGGCTTGTCCGCTACTGGGTAGAAGATCGCAAGCTGAATGTCGGCACTGTAGAGTTGCGGCTGACGCATCTGCGCGCCTTCATGTCGTGGATGGGCAAGGCCAACATGGTGGGGCGGATCGACGACTACACGGCGCGCCCGGAGGGTTACGTTCGCGGCTACGTCGCCAAAGAAGATCGGTCCTGGGAAGGCAAGGGGATCGATGCTCTGGCGAAGATTGCCGAGATTGAGGTGACGGATCGGCACGTCGCGCTGCAGCTGAAACTTGAGGCCGGATTTGGATTGCGTGCGAAGGAAAGCTGGCGGCTGCGTCCTGCTCTGGACATCCTTCCATCGGGCATGCTGCATGTCCACGATGGCACCAAGGGCGGCCGGCCGAGACGCGTGCCTATCGAATTCGACTGGCAGTACGACCTGCTAGGGCAGGCCGCGCGCTTGGCGCAAGCGACCAATCCTGGGAGGGAGTCGCTCATCCCGGCGACCTATACGCAGAAGCAATGGCGCCGGCGTTTCTATACGGTGTTGGAGAAGCATGGTGTCACCAAGAATGGCGCTGGCGTGACGGCACACGGGCTTCGCCACCAATATCTGCAGCAGATGTACCAGCGTCACAGCGGGCAGCCCGCTGCCGTCAAGGGCGGGGGCAAGGTTGAGGACGCGGCTGCGCACCACGAGGCCATGCGAAAGGTGGTGGAGGCCGCAGGCCATAGCCGCGCGACAAAGGCCAACGCGTACTTGTCGACGTATGCAACGCAGCGCGCCCAGGACAGGCCCGAACCCACGGTCGCAGAGATCGAGGCGGCAATTGCGCAAGCCGACGGTAACAAAGCCGCTGCGGCGAAGGCATTGGGCATTTCGCGCGCCAAGCTGTATCGCGTATTGTCGAAGTGGGACACGTAATGGCCGATATTGTGGGTGGTGGCAAAACAGAGGCTTAGATGACCCATGTATGTAGACAAACTCTACTCTGACGATGCGCTTCGCCGCATCCTAGCCAATGGCGTCGCGGCAAACTCAACCGCCGAATGGCCCTGGCTTCCCATTTCCTCCCCGGCGTGGCCGTCGGCTCGCCGGCGAGGCCTGCGCACTAGTTGGGGTGGCATTCTGCTTTATACCTTCGATGAGTTGGAGGTTTCCGAGGTCGGTATCGAAGGGTACATCGTGGACAACCCTTTCTTCGACTTCGGTGAGATCTGGGGTGACGGCGTTGCGGTTGGCGCCTATCTGAGTGACCTGGTATCGATGCACTTCGCACTGTCAGCCAGGCGGCGGTTGAGCGGGGCCGGGTGGCAGCTCGAGGATCACGATACTGAGGCGGGAACGATTTTCCGCATTTCGTCCGCGATGCCGTCGGAGAAGGGCGATGTGTTGGGAAAGGCGTTGGGTGTAGCGCTTAAGCAGGCCGACGTCGCGCATCTTAGTCTCGCATGCCAGGGGCGCGCTTACCTCGGTGGTTTGAAGGACTTTGCGGAGCTGCCTGCGCGGCCGATAGGGGGAGAGGCGGGCTCCAGCGCCGAAAGTTCATGAAATTGGTGGGTCTTTCAAGGCAGGCGATGTAGTCGGGGCGTGCTTGAATACCCTGGCACATTCAACTCGAAAGGAGATCTACCCTCATGACGAAATCCGAACTGGTCGACGCCGTTGCGCGCAGTGTCGACGGCCTCACGAAGACCAAGGCCGAGCACGTCCTCAATGCAACGCTCGATGCCATCGTCGAGGCGGTAGGCCGCGGCGAAACCCTGAGCCTGATCGGCTTCGGTACCTTCAGCAAAGGCGAGCGTGGCGAACGCATGGCGCGCAATCCGCGCACCGGCGAGGAGATCCGGGTCGAGGCAGCCAAGACCGTGAAGTTCAAGGCGGGCCAGCGATTCAAGGACGCGGTCAACGGGGGCGCCGGTGGCCGGTGACGCGATGCATGCGGCCTCCCCACAATACGTGCCGGTCGCGGAGCTGCTCGCCGGCACCGCGGAGATCCCGCAACGCCTCGATGCGGCGACGATCCGATATCGCGGCGTCACTTGCCATGTCTATGGCGTGCTCCATGGTCTGACGGGCGGCACCAATCGCCAGTACAAAGCTCTGGTCGAAGACGCGATCGAGAATGCCCCGGGAGAGCTTGTCTTTGGCGAGACGAAGTTCGCGAAGCTGTACCGGGGCATCCAGGTCGAGATGGACGACTGGACAGAGATCCCACTGCGCGATGCATTCCGGATGCAGTTCAAAGCCGCTCTCACGCCGATGCGCATGTTTATGGTGGCCGCCGGCATGCGGCGCGAGCGGCGGACGATGGCGGACCGCTTCGGAGCGAACGGGTTTCGTCGTCTCCAGGACATCGGTGGCTCTGCCGCCTTCCATGCGCTCTCGCCCGACGAGCGGCGCAGGATTGCCGGCTTTCCGGAGCCCTACGCCTATCTCGTGGAGAATTGCCGGCGGCGGGCGGGCGTGGGTGATCGCTGCGGGCCTGTGTTTCCGGATCCTGATTGGCGCTGGCTTGCGATGATCGAGCCTGAGCTCAACATCCCGTTGCGAAGCGTCTTCATGCTGGAGTTCGCAGTGGAACGGGCGAGGGTGTTGGGGGGCAGTGAGATATCGATGTTCGTGGGCGAGATTCACAACTCCGACATGGTGTGGCTGGCGGGCTTCGACGAGTCCGCGGTGGACCCGAAGGTACGGGACATGGTGGACAATGTCCGCTGGCGCGCTATCGAGCTTGCGCGCGCGCCGCGGCGCCCTTCCCGGCTCCGCTTCGTTCTGGCTTCGCTGGCGGGGGCATCCATCCCGCTATCGTTGTACTTCGGCCTCGGAACGTGGCTTTGGGCACGAGGCTGACTGTAAATCGGCCAGTATGAAAGCGAAAGGCGCGTCAAAAGGCGCGCCTTTCGTCTTTTTTGAAAGGAACATGTTCCTTCCGGCGGGATGCTACCGCGCGTAGGCCAGCATGAGCGTGGCCAGCGCACCGGCGTGCTGAACCAGCCCACCGAGGGATTCAGCCGCATCCCCTGCTTTGTCGTTTCCAACAAGCCAGGCAAATGCGACACGGCGAACCGCCTTCTCCCCCGGATGCGGTGTCGGCGGCGGTAGATTCAATGCGACGCCTCGCTTTGTCGGCGCCAGAGCGGGGAACGGATCGATGCCGGTGAAGTGCGACAGTTCGCTAATGCTGATGACGCTGTAGGCTTGCGTCGCATCGTTACGGACGACGTAGGCCGCAGCGCCGACGCCCGGCACATAGATTGCCTTCCACAAATAGTCCGGGATGCGCACGCGGCCGTTCAGCATTCGGGCGGCATTGGTGAATGCCGGACCGGTCACGACATGGATGGCGCCATACTGACGCGCGAGCTTGCGCGTCGATGTCTCGATATGGCTCCAGGTCCTCCGGTTCGACGTGCTGTTCTGAGGCACGACGTTGGCGAGGCTGAAGCTTTCGGCCTGAGACGCCTTGTCTCCGAAATCACCGCTCGGGACAAGGTGGCCACGGTCGTATCCAGATCGTACGAAGTCTCGCAGCTGCGCACGCTCGCCAGCCGGCAAGCGATCTTCTTCATAGAAATCACTGTCGCGCGGCAATGTGCGGGCCGCATCCGCCGCGGCGGCGGTCAGGCGTTCCGCGGACCATAGGGCCGTGCGGGTCTGCGGCGAGTAGAGGACTGCGTACGCGCGGTAGCAGAGAAGCTTGGTGTTGGCGGCAGGACGGCTGGCCGCGGGCTTGCCGGCCTCGAGGATGTTTCCGCATTGCGCGGCGTCCTTGGCGGAGGCGGCTGCCGCGGTGACGGCGAGGAGAAGGGCGACTGTAAGTTGACGGATCATTGCTGGGAGGGCGTCATTGAACACGCTCCCAGCTTGCCCTTTCTGGGCCAAAGTCAAGGCTGCCAGTGATCGGGGAGGCCATCGATAGCCTTACCAATGAACTCGTGCAGATCCAGAAGCGGCCAGTCCTTGTCGGCGAGGGATTCTTCGGCGATCTCCGCGCACAGTGCCGGCACATGATCGAAGCGGATCATCGGTGCGCCATCGATATAGATGATCTTCGCGCGCTTCAACAGTTTCTGGTATCTCGCCGCCTGGGAGATCACGGTCTCCGGTGGATCTACGTGCTTGAACTCGTACCCTGGCTGGGCAAGCGCCGCGGCCATGGCGGCAAACTTGGGTCCGACCGTCTCCCAGTCGGAGGTCGTTGCCGCCAGCAGATTCAGGAAGTAGGGGATGTCCGATGCGGTGAGCGCGCGCCGCGACATCATTGAGACCGCGTTCTGGTCGGCTGGGCGGTGCTCGACGCGGCTATTCCAGATCGCGCTGAGCGTCGTGAACGCGGTGTCCTTGTCCGCAGAGTCCAGGCGAACAGGAGGCGTAGAAATGCCGCATTCTTCACATACGATAACTGCCTGGAGCCGGCCAGAGATGTAGGTCGGGGCGCCGTCGCAGTGGGCGCATTGGAGGAGGCCGCTGGGCATGGGGAGAATCAGGATCGGGAAATGCCGGCATTATGCCTGCCCGCATCCTGTGCCCAACGGTCGGGCGCGACGGACTGTGCGAAAGGCGGCCGGGCTAAGGGACGTCGGCCGCCAGATAGTCTGCCGTCGTATTCAGGAGTTCCTGCAGCGCGGTGTCCTCGAAGCCCTGCAGGATTTCGGCATGGTCGCGAAGCGCGGCGCCAATCTGCCAGAATTCATTGAGCCAGTGGCCAGGCGGACCCATGGGGCCGCCCAGCTGCCCGGTCGCGATGGCACCGCGGATGGCAAGGACGGTTTCGGGTTCGGGGTATTCGCGTTCGTTGTCGTCGTGCTGCGTCATTGTCGTTTGGGTTGAGTGGCCCATTGCATGGCCGGGTGCATCTGAAAGCCGTCGAACTGGCGGAACAACTCGGCGGCACCGCGCGCGTATTGCAGGATCCATTCCGTTGCGATCCAGCGCCGGCCTAACCTCTCGGCGGCCAGACCGGTGCGAATCGTCCCGCCAAATGGATCGACCACAAGGTCGCCTGGCTGTGACAGGAACCGCGTGAAGAAGTCGGGGATGTCGGTGGGCTGCATCGCGCCGTGGGTCGGCAAGCCGAGTGCCTGGGCGGCACGGCGATAGGCGCGAGTGTCCGAGCAGCTGTGGCCGCGCTCGATGACGTTGCGGGGCAAACGCCCGGCCGTTTGGTTGCCGAAGGCGCTCTGCCGAATGCGATAAGCGCCATCTCCGTACACGGCGTTGCGTGTCTCCCCTCCGGCGGCGATCAGTCGCTGGTGCCGTTCGGTGTGGGCTTGGAGGATCTGGCGGTTATCGGCCCGCACGCAGGCGGGATCATTTGTGAACCAGAGCACCGGCTCGTAAGCCGATGTGAGCTGGACGTGTTCCACGCAGGCCCATCGCGTGGGCCCCGGCGGCTTGCTGTAGTTCACCCAGGGCACCCGGCCCATCAGCGACAGGCCGAGCCGGTCGTGCAGTGCCAGTGTCAGGCGCTCGATATAGAGGGAGCGGGCCGGACTGCGCGGCTCGAAGATGTCGTTCGACACGTTGAGTACGATGCTACCGCCGGGCACCAGCCCTGCAACGATGGGTTCGAGCGCCTCGCACAGGAAATCGACGTATTGCGCCTCGGTGGGATTTCCATAGGCGCGCGCCTGGCGCAGCGGATATGGCGGCGACGTGACGCACAGCGCAATCGGCTCGCGGAGGCCACGAAACACGTCTTCGTGGCGCGCCCACACGGCCATTCCGAGCGTGGTGCTGAAGGCGACCAGCCGCACGCCGTCAGCGGCGCGATCCAGCTCCTTCGTCACCGGCTGCGTCAGCTTCCAGAAGCCGGCGCGGTCGGCCACTCGCTCCACGATGCCCATGGACTTCAGCGTCTGCTGGTGCCAGCGCACGGCGCGCTTGAAAGGGCTGTGCAGTGCGCCCGCGGCGCCGACCGGGATTCTGGCGGAAGCTTTGTCGACGCCGATGCCGGCCGCAGTCGCGACTGCTTCGTACAGATGCGCGGTGGCGATGCCTTCGGGGGGCGCCTCGGCGAACGCCGCCGCGACGTGGCCAAACAGGCTCAGTTGATCCATCATTTCGAACGCGCCAGTGCGCGTCCGCAGGCAGCGCCGACGTCGAGTGATGTCAGAGGGAAGGCGTCATGGACCACCCCGTCCAGCAGCCGGCCGGAGGCCTTCTTCCCGACAGCGTGCATCACGGTCACTGGAAAGCTCCCTGCGTCGCGTGCGCGTATGAAATCTTCCCCGCACTCGAGCGGCACGCCGTGCCTGTCGAGGCAGATCCCGCCCGCGACCCATGTCTGCGCTTTGCTCACCCATTGCTGGAACGACGCGAACTCGCGGAATGTCGGTTTCCCCGTAGATCCGTCCACGACTGCCGTGTGCCAGTGCCCCCATTGCTTGAAGAGGTAAGGCACGCCGGCCGCCGCGCATTGGTCGCGCAGGGAACGCGCCCATGCCGGGTGCATCGGCCGGGCGCCGACGCCGCTCTCACCTCCCACGATGATCCAGTCGAGGGCGCCCGGCTCGTAGTCGTTGCCGGACGTGTGCAACAGTTCGCCGGTCGCAGAGGAGAAAACGTCGACATGGCCGAGCAGCGGCTCCATCGAAAGGAACCGCGTCTTTGCCGGCGTGCGCAGCAGCTTGGGGATATCGCGATCCGCTTCGGCCTGGTTCACGACCGTTGCACCGAGCCAGATATCGGCGGGCGCATTGCCGGCGATCCAAGTCGCCAGCCAAGGTACGAGCGGATTCTCTGCACAATCGTCGCGCAGCATCAGTGTGTTGAACGCCTCGCCGAGCCGCTTCGTAGCGTTACCGATGCGCTTGGTCAGCACGAGTTTGTCCAGATGCGGCGTCTGGCGCCAGACATCAAGCACGTCGATAAGCCATTCGATAGGCACGGCGATATCGAACACGTCGGCCAGGCTCGCGCAGAAGACGCGCTGGCGGCGGCCGTGGACCGCAGCGAACGCGGCGTGAGCAGCGTTCCACCGAAACATTTTTCGCCAGTTGGCCGTGGAGGTGCGGCGGCGCGGCGCCCCCGGTCCCCAGTTCGGGGCAACGCCCCCGCCAAAGCGTTCGTTGCGGGTTTCGGCATAGCAATGGTCGCAGCCCGGGCCTACCTTCTGGCAGCCTTCCCACGGGTTCCAGGTGTGGTCGGTCCACTCGATCTTAGTGTTTTCGCTCATGACTGTGCGTCCTCAAACATGTCGATCGTCAGGGGGTCGCGCTCGGGCCCCTCGGTCTCAGGCGGTTGCGCTGCCTTGCATTTGATGCAGGTAGGGGGCACGGCGCCATACGGTAGCCAGCCACTCCGGCGCTTCATGCGCTTGGCCGTATGGCGCGGCTTGTGTCCGCATAGCGCAAGGCCTGTGGCGAGGTCCACCAAATGCACTAGGTAGCCGCCTTTGGCTCGTGCGGCGATGGGCCCGCGGCCGATACTGACAAGCGACGGCGACTCGGCTCCAGAGGGTATGTTTTCTCGTACGATATGTTTTTCCATATGGTCGGGCTGCGTATGGAGGCGCGGGGTGTTGGGTGCAACGCGCCGGGTTACCTCATCAGCCTATCGAGGCGGCAACGAAGTCAAGACTTGCGGCGTAATGCCGTAACGGTCGGCAGCAGCGCGGAGTTGCTCGGCGTCGATGCGACCTACGGTGATTGCCGTTAGGACCTCGCGGGCGAAACCGTGGAAAGCCTGCAGTTCGTTGCCGATGATTTCGCCGACGAAGAGGTAGAGCCCATCTGGCATCCTGCGTACGAGCGTTGTCTCCCGCGACATGCGAAGCAGCAACGATTCGGCCACATCGGGGCCAATCTGCAAATGCCGCTGCAGCAGCGCTACCGAGGCGGCGCGAAAGCGCTGGACCAGATCCAACGCGCCGGCGTATTCACGGTCAACCAGCGCTGCCGATGCGATATCAGGCGCCGTCATTTCTTCGGTTCGCGGGTGGCAGATGGACGCTGGCGACCGGACCGGACTTGACGTTCCACTCAAGGAACGGAACGCCTGAGGCGCGGTACTGCGACCGCTTCTCGGCAATGCGCGCGTCATAGTCTGCATTGCCGGACATGCCGAGGACCTCGATGACCACCTCCGGAGCTGCATCGGTCAAGATGAAGTCCGGGTGAGTGGCAGCCCGGCCGATATGGCGCAGCGGCTTGCGGAACGCCCGACGCTCGGCGATCAGGCGATCGGCCATGGCGATTTCATGCGACGAGTCACACGGCACGAAATGGCTGTTGGTCAGCATCGCCGCGACGTCGACCACCCGCAGATAGCCGCCCTTGGACATCTCTACCAGTAGGATTGCAACGCAGCGCTGGTCGTCCCTGCCCACGGCGGACAAGGCGCTGCCAAACGAACTCTGCAGGCGCGCATAAAGGTCCGCATTGAGGAAATAGCGTTGCCGGCTCTGTCGCAATACGAGTTTGCCGCCGTACTGTGAGGGTTCGTGGGATTCAAGCTGGCCAATGACGATGCCGCGCGGGTTGCCGGCGGCCGTGGGGGTGAGCCGGGCCTGCCAAGCGTCGAACTCGGCAAGGATTTCCGCTTTGCGACTGGGATCCCATCGCTGAACGATGTGGAGCAAACCGTCGGCAGACGTCCCGTTGATCCGGCATCCCGCAAGTTCGGTGGTCAGTTGTGACCAGCAAGCCGTCCAACCGCGATAGCCGGTTCCGGGCCACACGTTCAGCCCGGCCTGCTCCCAGGCATACTCAAGGAACGCCAGCAGCCCGGCGGAGCGCCGCTGGGGCTTGCTGCTTTGGCCCTGCGCAGACCGCTGGACGGTTGCCGCTGGCGTACGCGTGCTGACGCTCAGCGCTACCCCGAGCCGGATGTCATGATGGCCGTCCTTGAGCCGGAAGGCATCGAGGTCATCGGCCGGCCCCGACTTGGCCAGCGTCTGCCGGTTGAACGGGCAGGCCGCCGCGTGTTGGTGCGCCTGTTCTGGCCATCGGGCAAGCAGAAAAATGTCCCGGTGGCGGCGGATCACGAGCTTCGGCCTGGGCCGTTGCGTGCCGCACCCGCATTCAGCAAAGCCTTGGATTTTCTTGGCGCGCTCGAGGTGGCGCGCGTAGCGGCCGGGGTCGTCCAGTACATCGTCCAGGGGGAACTCGTTCCCGCCAATCCGCACGGTGATCATATGTTTCCTCTCTAGACGCCGGCTTCACGGAACATCGTGTACAGGTCGCGGCGGATCTCGCTTACATCCAGTACGTGCTTGGCGCGGGTCATGGCGACGTAGAGCAGCCGCATTTCTTCCGGCGCCATGGTCAGCTTGCCGTCGTCGCCGTTCTTGAATTTGAAATCCCCTGCCAGCTGCACGCGGTCCCATTCGAGGCCTTTGGCCCGGTGTACGGTTGAAACGATGTAGTCGGCTTCGTCCTCGGGCGATACGCGGGTGAGGATCAGCCGCAGGTAATCCACTCCCTCGTTGTCGATCAGCGTGACCAGCGGCTTAAGATCCCGGCCAGCGAAAGACTCTGCATATTCCTGCACCTCTTCCCACGTTTCGAAGAGGGCGAGAGTGGCCGGATACCCGATTCGCTGGCCGCGCATGAGCTGCTCCGCCCCGTCCGCAAAGGCCCGCAGTTCGTCGACGTTGGCGCGCACCGCGACGCGATCGCCGCGGCCGATGCCTTGGGCCAGGTGAGTCAGGACCGTAGCGTTCTTTCGGCACAGAACCGCGTCGAATCGTTCTTGTCCGAGGGCGGACTCGTGCAGGATGCGGGAAGCGACTCCGTTCTGGCCGCGCACGGGCGTGTCTTCGTCCATCAGCGCGAGGACACGACTGGCCAACTGTGCGATCGCAGGCCCGAATCGGAACGACTCGGTGAGGGCGCATTCCGGCGCGCGGATATGGTCCATGGCGTTGACCGCGCCGCGCCATTCGTAGATCTGCTGGTAGGGATCACCGACGTAAATCACCTGGCATTGCTGGGCCCGCAGCACAGAGAGCATCAAGCCGTCGGCGTCCTGCGCTTCATCGAACAGGATGAAGTCGGCGCCGATGCGGGGCCTGCTGAGTTGCCAGAGTTTTACGTACGTATCGTGACCGATTGCCGAAGGCGCGGCCGGATCGAGATATTCCGACCAGAGACGTTTCACCGAAGGCAGGAGGGCTTCGCGCAGGTGCTCGGCTTCATCGTCCTTCACGATCGCGTCGACCGGGATGTGCCATGCCAGCGGCTCGGCCTGGGCCGACCGGCAAAAGCGGGCTGCTCCGTCCATCACCATGCGTGCGACCTTGCTCGGGCTCAGCTCCAGATCCTTGCCGATCGTCGTCGGCAGGTGCAGCTTGCCCAAGCCATAGCGCAGCGCCAGTTGGTGGGGCGGCTCGACGGGATTGCGCAGCTTGCGGGTGATCTCCGGGCGTGTGCCGCTATATGCAAGGGAGTGCACGGTGCGGCAGCGCGTGTTCTGCGGAAACTTGCGGGCCGCCTCGTTGGCGATCTCCTTGTTGAATGCGAGGTAGAGGCCGCGCGCGCGGCCGCGGGCTTCTGCGGCCATGCGCAACGTCGATGTCTTGCCAGCGCCGGCGTAGGCTTTGACCTTGACGGGGCCACCGCCGCGGACGGTTTCCACAACCTGTTCCTGCTCAGTGGTCGGCGTCATGCCATCTCCAAAGCGACTTGCTCGGGCATGTTCGCGAGGACGCGGCGCCGCACTTCCAGCGTGCGGGCGCGAAGCACCTCGTCGCGTCGTGCGGCCTCGCCACTGATGTTGTCTACGATGTAAGCGAAATAGAACGCGGTGGTGGGGCCTGTCCAGGCCAGCCACTTGGCGCGGACTTCGGCTTGCTGTTCTGGGGTGAGAGAGAAGTAGACCGCGCGCTTCTGCCGCCAGACACGGGCCTGGTGGTCACGCGTGGACGCTTCGAGCCGGTCCGAACGTCGCTGCCGGCGCGCCAACTCGTCATCAGCAGAATGCTGCTCGGCGGCGACATGCTCGGCGAAGAGCGGGTACCGCTCGCGCTCACGCTGCTGTTTGCGAGCGAAGGCGGCTTGGCGGCGGGTATTGAAGTTGATGGGGGAGTGGCGTCCGAATCGGGTGAATCGCATGGCGGCTAAGGTAAATGGGTCTAGGACCAAGATACCGGGGCCACATCGAAGTCAAGGCCGCCGGCGGGCGAAGTTCGCCGCCAAACATTTTCAAGGCAGAAAAGCGGGCGTAGGCCGCGAAAGGGATAGAATTTCGTGCGCCTTTTACCGAAAACCCATGTCCCAAGTCACTACATCGATGGCCCGCGAGGTATCGCTCGGCAACCGCCCGAAGAACGAGCCGCAGTTCATTGCCCCAGGCGAGCCGCAATATGGCGAGATTGCGCGGTTGGACGCGTTCATCTTCAAGCGCTACCTGGACCGCGTGTTCTGGCATCCGCGGCCCGACGTTCTGCGGTTTGAGGTTCGGGCGAACCCCTCTCCCGTAGGGAGCATCTATGACGTCGTTGCAATCGTGGGGAAGGGCGAAGGCGAGGTTTGGTTCGCGGAGGATGCCGTCCCGACGCGGTGGGACTACGTCGCCATTACAGAGAGTACCGACGGGCTTGGGCGCCTGCAGCGGGAAAAAGCCAAAGCTGACGGCCGGCTTCCCGAAGACTATGTGCCTTTCGTCGGGGACGGTCCCGTGCAGGACTATTCCAATCTGGAGAACCCAGAAGAGGTCGAGCAACGTCGCTGGGCCGTGGTGAATCGCCTCCGTGAGGCAAATCGTCTCGCCCGGCACGCCGCAGGGAAGCGGTAGGCGTCGTGGTGTTGTAGGTTGTCGGAAGGCGAGGTAAGATTCGTCCGATTCTCCGCGCTACTGCGCATCGACACCTGCCGGCGTACCGGCCATCTGCTTTTCTTCCACCCATTGGGGCTTTTGTCCCCTATGGGTCATGGCTCCACTTTCTCTGGAGCCATCATGCCTGTTATCGAGACCCGTGAGACCGCCATCGCCGTTGCTGCGCTGGTCGTGATCCTGTTCGCCGCGCTGTTCTTCATCGTGACGACTGCAAGCCTCGCACTGCTGTACTTCCAACTGACCTCTCTCGCAGCGGCCGTCCTCGTGGTGGCCGCCGCCTGGGTGTTGTCGAAGTTCTCGCATCTCTCTGGCCATCTGGCCTGAGCATCGCCGCGCGCAGTCCTTTACCGGGCTCGCGCGCGGCCCCCCTCCTAACCGGGAAACGTCCCGGCCGGGGCGTTTCCCATATCCGCATAGGAAACGCACCATGTCTTACCCCAGAACTATCCGCATCGAAGTCGGCCCCGTGCCGGCGGAGGAATCGTGCGCACAGGTTGGCCACGAAGATTACAGCGAGCGCTCGCGGCGCGAGTGCGCCGTGTACATCCGCCAGCTGCAGCGGATCTTCGATAACCCCGATCCCGAGGATCTCCGATTCGTTCGTTGCGGCTTTCCGCACGAACTCGGGCGCTACCACGAAGTCGTAGCCGTCATGACGGCCGAGGGAGCGAAGCGCTTCGACGAGGCCATGCTCCCGATGCAGTGGGACCACATCGCACGCGCCGAGCTGACCTGGCTCGAGCTTCAAGGGAAATGGCGGGCGACTGTAATGGCCCGCCCGGAAGCACTCGCGCTGGTACCGGACGTGTTCCGGAGCGGCCAGATCCCGCAGTTTCCCAACCATCCCATCGCCCAATGGTGGGCCATGGGCTTCACGCCTGTCACGACGGCTTACCGTCTGCACTAATTCAGTTCTTCAACCCTGCCGGGATTCGTCCCGGAGGGTGCGTTTCCCCGGCCAAAAAAAGCCGATTGAAATGCCCCGAATACATACACAGATTGCCAGTCCCACCTCGGCCGCGTACCCATTTCTGCGTGAGCGGTTACGATGAGTCGCGCCGCCAAACGGAGGTTCGAAGGCAGTGCTAGCGAGCCGCACAAGGTCTTGCTGTCGCTCTTCAAGCAGTTCGGCCACCGATACTCGGTACACGAGGTGTTCTCCGATTTCGTGGAGATCGCAGCCCTGTCCATCAGCAATTCCGTTGATCGCCACCACGCCGAGGCTCGTGAGAAACGGTACAAAGAGATCGTCAGGCGATACGAGCGCGTGGATCGCGAGCGCTTCCCACAGATGTTTGGGGCGCTGGTCCAGACGTTCGAGGATTTGGTGCAGGGATGGGTGCCCAACGGCGACGGTCTGGCCGATGTCCTTGGTCAGACGTACATGATGCTTGAGCTCGGTAACGACAAGGCGGGGCAGTTCTTCACACCGTACCCCGTTTCGCGGCTCATGGCGCGAATGAACATAGGAGATGGTGCTCCGTTCGTCCAGCGCGATGGTTTCGTGACGCTCAGCGAGCCAGCGTGTGGCGCGGGCGGCATGGTGATTGCCTGTGCCGATGCACTGCACGATGCGGGGCACAATTACCAGCAGACGATGCACGCCACGTGCATCGATATCGATCCGCGGTGCGTGCACATGACGTATGTCCAGTTGGCGCTGCTGCACATCCCCGCGATCGTCATTCACGGCAACGCGCTGTCGGTGGAGGCCTGGTCTACCTGGTTCACGCCGGCACATGTCGTGGGAGGCTGGGGCGAGAAGCTCAGGTTTCGCCGGAGGGCCGAGGCCATGCGGGAGCTGCTCCAGAGTGCGAAGCGCGTGAATGAGACGGAGGTCGGCGACCGTGCGGCCGACGAGGCGTTTCGCGCTGACGGAACACCCATTCCCGCAGCGGCACTGCGGGTCCTTGTGCCTGACGACCAGCTCGCGCTGTTCTAACCGCAAAACACCCGCAAAATTGGCGAGCTTTCGCCTCCTGCGGGGAGCGGGTTCGACGATAAGATGATCTCTGTAGCACGACCCCGCTACAGGCTCTCTCAGATGGACCCGTTCCTACCAGCCCCTCCTTGTGAGGGGCTTTTTTTTTGAATCTTAATCTAGTCCGATACTAGTGAAGATTACAGGTTCGGTCGACAGAGGTCCTCGCGGTCTTTAAGGCGAATTCATGGGACGAGAAATAAAACGCCGCCGCCATACTGACAGTCAGCATACAACCCATCCCACACTGCGCCTTCGCCGTCGTGATTCCGAAGCTCGATGGAGAAACTAGCCCCTCCGCATCCGATAACGGTGACTTTCTGGTACTTTCCCTCGTCAGCACATTTTTTTGGGTCGCCGTAGCTGCATGTTCTTCCTATTGGAGCCATGGGTGTGAAGGCCGTCCACGGATTATTTCCCACCTTCATTCGCTGAAGACTCACGACTATGTTAGTTAGGTTCGCGAGCGCAATGATATAGTCATCTGTCGCAATTCCAACGACCGGTTCCGGCTCGCCGACATCAACAATTGGTTGAGACTTACCAAGCGCGGCTGCATTAAAGAGCGTGAAAGGTTTCGTCATTTTATAATCTCTCAGGAGCATCGGTAGATGCTAATGGTATTGCTGAAAGCCTCAATTACAGCTTGTCTATTGCATCAGAGAACGCCGATATGAATGGGGCGTCATCGACGCCCGTAGAGGAAATATTCTTTAGAGACATTACGAGTTCTCGTTTTTTATCGACAAAGACCTGTGAGTCCGCGTAATGTGCTCGGTAGAATTCGAGCATGGTGATGACTTGATGCGCCATTGTGAGAGCATTAACGTCCATAGGAGCGGCTAGTTTATGAAATCTTGTTTATGTCGGAAAAGTTTACGTCGTGGCTGGAAAATAATGAGGCCCATGGGTCGGCTTCCGTGTGTTACCGAACATAGCGTCGATGGGATAGGGCTCGCCCAGGATGGCGTAGGGCCTCGGAGTCACAGATTTGGAGGTGCGACTGCGATCCTGCGAGATCTGCTACCGGGGCCGGTATTGCTGGGGCACTTTAGCGATTGCCTGTTAAACAAAATTTAGGTATTCTTCTCGGCACCTACCGCGTCCTAGACGCATCGACCCCGCACCTTCCGGTGCCAGCTTTTGCAGTACGGTGGCCGGCCAGCATAGCCTGGTAGTCCATCCTTCCATCCCATCGGGAACCACGTTCCCGGTGCGGCAACGGGTTCCCCATTTCGCGAGAACCCAGAAAATGCAAACTCCGACCGTAGTTGTTGGCAAGATCCGTCCTGGCCGTAATCCGCGCAAGTACTTCGATCCTGCCGAAATGGCCGAGCTCACCGAGTCCGTCCGGGTCAATGGCGTGCTTCAGTCCCTCCTGATTCGCCCCGTGGAAGAAGACGAGAGCGGCCGCGAGTACGAGGTAGTTGCAGGTGAACGCCGCTACCGCGCAGCGCTTTCGGCCCACGGCGAAGACTATCCCGTTCCTGTCATCATCATGGCCATGACCGATGCCGAAGCAGATAGCTTTGCGCTCATCGAGAATATCCAGCGTGCCGACATGGCTCCTTCCGAGGAGGCAGTGCAAGCGGCCAAGATTGTGGGCTGGCTGCAGGGGGACCGCGATGAGGCGGCTCGTCAGCTCGGCTGGTCGCGATCGACGCTCGACAAGCGCCTCGCGCTGATGAACTGCAGCGAATCCGTTCTGGAGGCGCTCAATACCCGCACGATCCAGCTGGGGCATGCCGAGCTGCTGGCGACGCTCGAGAAGGGCACGCAAGATAAGCTGCTGCCCGTCATCGTGAGCGAGAAGAAAGCAGTTGCGGAATTGAAGAAGACCATCGAGGCCGCCGCGTGCAGCCTCGAGAAGGCCATCTTCGAGAAGACGCAGTGCACGACCTGCCAGCACAATTCTTCGTTGCAGACGGAGATGTTCGGCGAGGCGATCGCGACGGGCAACTGTACCAATCGCGCATGCTATACGGAGAAGACCGACCGGAAGCTCGAAGGCATTGCCTATGGGCTGAAGGACGAGTACCAGGTCATTCGGATCGTGCGCGCGGGGGACAACGAGACCCGCGTTCAACTGCTGGTCGAGGGTCCCACTGGCGTTGGTGAGGAACAAGCCAAGGCGTGCCACGGCTGCCAGAATTTTGGCGCCGCCGTCAGTGGCCTCCCGGGCTCTCTCGGCAAGGTCTATGGCGGCCAGTGCTTCGATACCGCCTGCAATTCGCAGAAGGTCGCGGCTCGCATCAAGGCCGAGCGCGACGCGAAAGCGGCCACGCAAGCGCCCGCGAGCAGCAGCTCCTCTTCCGACAAGCCTGCTACCGCCAAGGGTGCGGCGGGCAAGGCCACTGCACCTGCAGAGAAGCCCGTTACGTCGATCAGTGAATCCGAGAAGGTGAAAGCCTATCGGACCGATGTCTGGCGCAAGGCGCTGCGCAAGGAAGTCGCGCAGAATGCCGAACTCGCCAACGCGTACCTGATCTCGATTGCCTTGCACGGGCTTGCACGTACCATCACTGGCGACACGATGGGCAAGTTCTTCGAGAAGCTTACCGAGCAGAAGGCGTCTTCTACGTTCCCCGGCTGTCTGACGGCGGTACAGGCGCTGGACCCTGGCAAGCGCCAGCAGCTGACTGTTGCAACGACGGTGGCGGCGATCGACGGGATGGACGTGACGAGTCTTCGTGACCTGTGCCGTTATCACAAGCTCGATCTCAAGCTGCACTGGAACCTGCAGAAGGCGCAGGACTTCCTCGAGATGCTCACCAAGTCGGAGATGAAGGTTCTCGCCGACGAGTTGGGTATCCGCAAAGCGCTGGGCGACGGCTTTGCCAAGCTGTTCAACAAATCGAAGCCCGAAGTCATCGCCGGCCTGCTGGCGGTGGACGGTTTCGACTACACCGGGAAGGTGCCCAAGGTTTTGGGCTTCTGACCGAACTTCACTCTTCACAGTTTGGATGGGCGCTCATGGCGCCTATCTGTCTTTCCATTTCCCCAAAGGACTCACCATGTTCACTGAATTGGTACCGCTCGTTCGCGCGAGCGACAAGGTCGTGATCACGCTCACGATGCAAGGCGACACCATGTCGGCTGTCGTCATGCCCGTTATCAAGAATGCCGCAGATGCCGCGCTGACGACGCCAGTCGTGTTGTCCGCAACGGCGGCAGAGCTGGACGCCGAGTTTGCCAACGCGGTCACGAGCGTCACGGCAGCGCATCGCTCTCTGGCGGAGCAGGCCGAAGCAACGAAGTCGATTCTCGATGCAGCCAAGACCACGCAGTCGTCCAAAGCGACGAAGGCACTGGCCAAGGCGGCGTCGGGATCGGGTTCGAGCGATGGCAACGATGACGATGACAACGATGCGGGAGAGGTTGCGGTACGCGGTAGCACTACGAAGGGCGACACGCAGACCGAAGCCAAGGCCGAACCGGGCACCATGGTGCCCTCGGGCACCGATCTCTCATCCCTGCTTTAAGGAGCCCATCATGGCACTCGAAATCGTCAAGCTGATCCGACAGTTCTCGTACAACGGCATGACGTTCATGGATCCCGGTGCTGCGTTCACGCCGGACCAGGTTCGCGATGTCTACTCCGCGCAATACCCCGAGCTGACCACCGCTGCGGTGGATGGTCCGGAGGTAAAGGACGGTGTTGCTCGATTTACCTTTGTGCGCGCTGCCGGCGCCAAGGGCGCGTATGCGCAAATCTGACTTGATGAAAGCGCTGGCGTCAGGCCAGTTCTCTTCCACTACGAAGCCGCCCGAGAGGGCGGTTTTTTTACATTCTGAGGAGACTCAACAATGCTGTTCGATCCTCGGTCGTTTGTTCCAGCGCTCGATGGAGGACAACCCGGATGGTCGTTTGCGCGACAGCATCCCGCTGCCAGACATCGACCTTCCCATGGTTTTCTGACGCTCCCGGCCATCGCGGCGGAGACCCCCGGTCGTGCGTTCCTGTCGTTCGGTGACGAGCCCGATGCGCTCGAACTTGCTCGCGCGCAATTCGAGACTGGCGTGCTTCGAGCCAGTGACGTCGTCAATCCGACCAGCGCCGCGGATGCGTTCGCGCAGGCGATGTTTGCGTGGCTGGCCGCGCGAATGCCTACCTGCCGCAGGCTGAACTTCAGCTTCTCGCTTGTCGACCTCAATGCGGCGAAGGATCAGCTGATGCAGTTTGGCTGGGATGACCAAGTGGATGCATCGCTTTACCTGGCCATCGACCTGCCTGGCGATGAGGTCTATTTCATTGGCAAGGCCCGGGCAGATGCGCTGCGTGCAGTGCATCCCTACCTGCTCTACACCGCCATGTCGCTGATCAATCTGGCCAGCTCGAAATCGTTGCACCTTCGTACACCGGATGTCTTGCTCGACCTGTTCGCGCGCTGGCACTGGGAGTACGACTGCACCCTGGCCAACGACGATGATGCGCGTGAGTTTCTCAAGAATGGCTGTGGCATGGATGAAGGCGACATCGCACGGTATCTGCCATCGGCCGTCCGTCCCGAGCTCGCGCCCGACGACGTGCTTCCACCGTTCTGTCATGCGTACCCGGAGTCGCGCAAGCTAAAGACCGTTGGCAGCAGGAAGCTCTACGAGCTGGCCCGAAGCCAGCATGGTTGGCTCAAGGATGTTTGCGTGGCGCTGGCGGAGTTGAATCTCGCGGTCAAACGACAGCGCGACCGCTCGGCCGTTGCTGACTCACAGTGGGCTGAGCCGGCCCACTCCGCGGCGACCTTGGCCTATGCAGAGTCGGACTACGTCACACAGGTGCTCGACGACCTTTATGACGGGTACGCTAACAGCGGTGACGCGACACTGTTCCAGTGCTTCATTCCCATCGCCGTTGAGCCAAAGGCGATCCGGCAGCAGTTCGAGGATTTGAGCGGCATGTTCAAGATCATCGCTGCGCTTGATCGCGTTCTCACACTTATCTCTGACTAGGAGGGCCACATGGCCGAAATCCTGACCGTGTCGCGGTCGCATGACGTGGCCCTCCAAGGGGCCATTTTGCTTTATGGGGAGGGTCCCGGACAGTTCTCGTACGCGACTGCCCATCGGATGGTGTCGGATGCCTCCGGGCGCCCGGTGATTGGCGCTGGCGTACCGCTGAACCGCATGGCTCTCATCCATGCGGTTCGGCAGGTTGCCGCGAACGCGCTGCCCAAGGGCGAGTTCCTGACACCGAATGTACTGTCGATCAGTGCCACCACTGTCACGTGGTGGTGCCCTGCGGCCTCGCGCCGCGTGTTCTTCAAGTGCGAGGAGTTCGGTGAGCGTAACGCGATCGTCGCGCATCCAGCCCTAGTGTTTCAGGCGTCGCATTCGGGCTTCAGCGTCTTTGCCCTGCAGGGCGAGGATCGCCCGGGCCCGGAGACCGCCTTGTTCGAGCCGCCTTACTTCAACACTTGGGACCACGGAAGGATCTGCATTGGCTCGGCGCAGGTGCCAAAGCAGATCGACGTGGCTTCGATCTCTGGCTGGGAGGAGGGCTTCTTCAACTCGGCCTTTACCCACCCCAATCACGGCGGCAAACGAGTCGCGTACGAACGCGGTGTCTACGCCTTCTGGAAGGACATGCTCGACGGTAAGTTTCCGGACTTTCCGAAGCAGGTTCTCGTTCCCATGAAACTCACGCTCGCGCAACTAATCGCCGGCAAACTGGACAACTAATCATGCATCCAGCTGATATGGCTTTGCAGCAGTCGTTTCCCTCGGTGATGGTGCCGCGCCACGGCGCGTTGCCGGCACTGGAGCAGGTAGGTGAGCGATTGCTCATCGCTGCTAACGGTGTGTTCCTCGAGATCGTGCGGCCGTGGCTGCGCGTTGTTCGCCGGCTCGGCGAGTTCCAGCATCAAACCGCCATCCCGTATGGCGATGCGACCGAAGTAACGGAACTGCGCTGCGGCCGCGTGCCTCCGGCGCTCATCGGTGAGTTTACCGACATGGCGCGCGCTGCGTATCCGAATGAAACCGGTGCGTTCGTGGTCTGGAATGCCCGTACCCAGCAGTTCCGCCTGGTTCCGCTGCGGATCCTGGCGCAGGGTACTGGCCACCTCAAGTACGACCGTCCCCGGCTCGGTGCCGATGATGTTCTGGTGGTCGACTGCCATTCTCATGGTCGCTACCCGGCATTCTTTTCGGCAACGGACGATGCGGATGACCGGCACGACGTAAAGTTTGCCTTCGTGATCGGCAACTGCAATGCCGCCGTGCCATCGCTGGCTCTACGCCTATGTGCCAAGGGCATCTTCGAGAACGTCGAGCGCATCCCGCACGGTTGGTACGACGCGGCGCGCGCGGAGGTGTCGGCATGACCTTCGTCCATCGCATTCCAGAGGACATGCTGCTTCGGGCCTGGCGCGTATCCGTTGTGGGCGCCGGCGGTACCGGTAGCGCATTGCTGCCAAATCTTGCACGCCTGCATCATGCGATGCTCGAGCTGGGCCACCCCGGCGGCATCGACTGCACGGTCTACGATGACGATACCGTCAGCGAGACCAACGTCGGCCGTCAGGGCTTCTATCCGGTGGACGTGGGCCAGTACAAGGCGACGTTGATCGTGAACCGGCTCAACAACCTGATGGGTACGCGCTGGGAAGCGCATACCCGGCGCGTCGGGTCGGGAGATCGCTTCGTGTGCGACATGGTGATCGGCTGCGTCGATAGCCGTGCCGCGCGCAAGGCGATTGTCGGTGCCATGCAGCGCGGTGCCGGTGGTTACTACCTCGACTGCGGCAACAACGCGGATGACGGTCAGGTAATCCTCGGTCAAATCGGTGGTAAGGCAAAGGAGCGCCTGCCGCACGTCGGTGATCTGTATCCGCAGCTGCTGGATCCGAAAGGGGACAAGGCTGATACCGCGCCTTCGTGCTCGATGGCTGAGGCACTGCAGAAGCAGTCCTTGGTGATCAACATGGCGATCGCAGTGCAGGCGTATAACCTGCTCTGGACGTTGTTCCGCACCGGCACGCTGCAGAACTGCGGCGCGTTCGTGAACCTGTTGACGGGGAGAACGAGTCCGCTGCCCGTTGATCCCGTCGTGTGGGAGCGCTTCGGCTACAAGCTTGGCGCACGCAAAGCACGAGCGAAGCGCAAGCCTGCCCAGTCTGTTTAAACAGCCATTCCCGATTTCGTCGGGAGTGGCTTTTTTCTTTTGCGCGCCGTTGCAATCGCGCGTGCCTGGCTGCTACTATGCAGCCACACCTCGCGCCTTAGGCGCATCGACTCAGTGGCCGCGGCCACATATCTTTCTCATCCCGTTGGGGCACCTGCCCTGGCGGAGTGCTCCACATCTTTTGGAGCACGTTCATGAGTCAAGTTCAATCGCCCGCAGCCTTTCGCCAGATCTTCGTGGCGTCTCTAAGGCTACCCAAATCGCTGGTCGCGATCGCATTCTCCAATGGGAAGCCATGGCAACCGCTGCGCTCCCCATTGTTCACGCGGACCGAAGGTCTCCAGTTGTGCGAGTACGTACGCGGCCTGGCTTTCGACGAAAGCCGGAATGCCTTTGTGGAGACCGCGCAAGACGGTGCAACGTGGTTCGACGCCGTGCCGCAGGTCCTCGACGGAAAGCTCGTGCAGTTCTATGCCATCGGACCGGACTGGGGCTGGCAGCTCGCCAAAGTTGACCGCGTGCCGCGCGGCGACTCGCTTTACGTGAACGTGCGGCCTGCCGCGCTGGAATGGATTCAGGCGCTGGCATCCGATGCCGACGTCGGTCTTGCTGCGTTCTGCTCCTTCCTCATCGCTAGCTATGTCGAACAGCGCATGGAGCTTAAGCACGCGCTCGACCTCTCGCGCTTCGACGCGCTGCTCTGCATTGCCAGCAAGGCGCCGGTTGGCGCCAACGTTGTGCGTATCGCTGTGGTCGCGGAGACCTGGATTGGCATTGTGGATGCGCTCGCGCATCTCAGTCCCGACCTCGCGTTCAATGCGCTGGCGCAGCGGACCCGGCGCGAGCGCATTGTCGAAGCCATTCTCGACCAGCTGGCCCGCGAGATCGGCCGCATCTGATCACAGCGGCATCTTCCATATCCACCCGCTCGGGCACTTGCCCGATAGGGCGTGCTCGTTTTAGGAGCATTTCTTGTCTCGACCTGCAAACGGCGCGACCGTGGACGATCTCGCCCGGTTCCATGCGCGATATCCCAGCATCGGCTTCCACATCGCCATGTGCGACGACGGTATGGGCGATCTTCTACCGTGCCTCGTTTTCGTACACAACGATACGGAGATCATGAACCCTCTGTTTTGCGAGGGCTATGCCAGCGATGTCGACCCCGTAATCGAGTACGGCATCCTGCAACAGGACGCCGAAGAGATCGCGTCGATCAACGGTTGCTGAAAGCACGGCAACGCTGCTAAGATTGCTCCACCTACCGCGTCTCAGACGCATCGACCTTTCCGGTTGTATAGCCGGACATCTGTTTTTCTCCCACCTACGGGCCACCCTGCCCGTAGGCATGTTGGCCCTTATTTTTTTGAAGAGGCCATCATGTTCAAGCGTATCGCTTCGCTTTTCCTTGCTTCGATCATCTTCACCGGCTGCGCAGCTCAGCAGACGTCTCCGAACAGCTATCGCAGTTCGGAAGCGCTCCGCACGGGTTCCGCGGAAGTCGTCACTGTCATTCGTCTCCGTCAGGTGACGATCATCGACAGTGACGGCTACTCGTCGGCCAACAGCGGTATCCCCGGTGTTGTCGGCGCGTTGGTCGGTGGATTGCTCGGCGCGCGTGTGATTGGCGGCGGCAATGGCCGCTATGTCGCAGGTGCGATGTCCGGTACCGTTTCCGCGGTGCTGGCGCAGGGCGTTGCCTCGCAGCTCAACCGGCGTGCAGGCGTCGAGGTCGTTGTCCGCAAGGAGAATGGCAGCCAGATCGTTCTCACGCAGGATGCCGATCAGCAGTTCACGACTGGCGAGCAGCTGTACCTCGTGTCGTCGGGTAACGGCTACCGTCTTACGCGTTAAGCGGACTCCAGTCGGAGTCCCATCTCGTTCTCTCCTGCGCGGCTTGCCGCGCGGGCCAACCTATCGCAAGCCCGAGAGGGCTTGCCCAAGCCCCGAGGCTTGGGCAAGTCGCTTTCACCCGCGTCTTCGACGCATCGACCATGTCCGGCATCGCCGGACTACCAACCCAGCTGGGACAACCGTCCCGTGGGGAAGGATGTCCCGTCCTTATCCAGGATATCCATGAAAATCCCCAAATCCTTTACCCGTCGGCATCCGTCGACCAACACCGCGGCATGCCAGGAGATCCGTCGTGATGCTTGCCGCGTTCTGCGCCGCGTCGCCGGAGACATGGCGTTGCGCCCACGCGATTTCACGATCAGGGAGCATCGTCAGCGTCGCCGCGAGGTCGACGTGTTCGCGCTGCACACCGATTCGTTGCTCGTCGAGATCAAGCATCCCGCCGGCGCCGAAGGCGGTGTGCTCATGTCGTACCGGACTTGTCGGAACCGTGAAGATTTGACCGGCGGCCGTGAAAACGCTGTCGCCGTCGAATCGTTGGCCAGCGACCAGGGCTACGCGAACCTCGTCGCCACGCTTCGCGTGGTGGCCGGGCGTCGCGGTTGAAAGGAGTACGCCATGAGTCGACTGATTAAGGTCACGTTCAACTCCACTTCCGGAGAAGAAACCACGGCGTTTGCCACGCTGCATACGGATGACACTGTCGAGCTTCCCAAGCGGATGGCGGCACGTGTCACAGCTGCGGTCGATGCCGGCGAGGGCTATGCGCTCGTGGCCCATCAACGGGGCAGTTCCGTTCCGCTGGTGCACATGGTGGACGCTGTCTATCGGCTCGACACCGAGCATGCCACCGGCGACGGTTGGCTCAGTCGGCTGGCCGACGCCCTTACCAACCCAACCAAGGATCAGATGCAGGCATATGGTCGCTATTACCATACGCTGTCCGCAGCCTGCTCCGTTGGCTTCGCTGGATACGTTGCCGGCGTGCAATCGATCAATGCCACGGTCGTGATTAACGCCGCGTGCCTACTCCTCGGTGCTGCTGTACTATTTGCGCTAGGAGCAGTCTTGGCGAAAGGAGAGAAGTGATGTTTGGACCATTTGTTCTTGGTTTTGCCTTGTGTTTGGCCGCCTTCGGCATGTGGGTTCAACGCAATGCCGATCGCCAGCGCATGCTCGAAGACCTCGACCGCAACGGCTGAGGCAATTCCTTCTCAGGAGCCGATTCGTCGGCTCACCGCTTGAACGCACCTCTCGGGGTGCGTTTTTTCGTTTTCCCTCCCACACGGGCGTCGTCCCGTCGGGGCGTCTCCCCACTAAAGGAGTATCCCGATGAGCCGTACTGTCTATGGCGCAGGCCTGGCCAGCTATCCTGCTGGCGTGCTGCTTCGTGCCAGTGTCTATTCCACCAACCTACGCCCAGCCTTCTCACTGGTTTGCGCCGATGACCAAATGCCCTACGGCGTGTTGTCGGTGAACCTGCCCGATGCCAATCTGGCCGACGACGAGTTCCTCGTTACGGGCGACTGGAATCTGCCAACCGATCTCAAGGCTGCCTTGCTTGAGACCGGCAAGTTCGTGCAAACCGGCCGTTGGAACCAGGTCGGGTTTGACCAGGGTGAAGTCTGGCGCATTGTCGACGCCGAAATCCTTACGGAAGTCGCTGCGGCACGGGTCGTGGCCAGTCGCAGCAGATCCGATCGGCGCACCGCTGCGGTTGCCTGACCCCTTCCTTAACCCTTGCGGGCCCATCCCGCAAGGCGGTGGGCCTGGGAGACCCCTATGCCCATCACCATCGACGGCGCCGGCCTGGCCGGATCGCCTGGTCCATTGCGCATCGCAGTGGAACTCTATGCCGTCAACGATCGCGCTGCACTGTCGCTGGTCGAAACGAAGACCGGCGATCTCTACGAGACTTTCACGAGCAACGTCCCCAGCGAAACGCTTGCGGACAATGAGGTGATCGTCTGCCTGTGGCGCTTGCCTATGTCCACCGTGGTCGCGCTGCTCGATTCGGATTGTTTCGAACCGACTCGAACGCTTGCCGTAGGCAACGCTCGCGGGGCCGTCTGGCGCATCACTTCTGTCGACCTCCTGCAGGCAATCCACGACGCGAAAGCGGGCGTGCCTGCATAGGTCATTCTTTTCCAACCCATTCGGGGCATGTCCCCGAAGGGGCATGCTCCGTCCTGGAGCTCCCCATGTACGTGATTCATATCGGCCAACGCGCCGAGCATCGCACCACGCTCGCCGGCGTGCTGCAGTACCTGAATGAAGATAGAGACGGGAAGGCAGCGCCACGCGTCGAAGATATCGCAGTGCGCCATGTCGAACGCGGCGCAATTCCAGTGGTTCGACTGGCCGGCGGAAACTTTGCCGTTCGACCCGTTGGCACGCGGCGGGCCATCCTTTCGATGATCCTCGACGAGGTGGATCGGTTTATCGTTCGTGTCGGCGGCAAGATCCTGCGCCCACACGAGATGAGCCGCGCCGCCTGGGGCGCCGTGGTGGCCGCTGGCCGCTTGGCGTATTTCCCCGAGGAGGCTATCGACATGTCTCACGACGATGCAGGTCCGCTGTTCCAGACGGTAGATCTGTTTGAGGATCGCGGAGCGTTCGATATCGCAGGCTTCGTTTGCGGTGAATTTGTCCGCCGCTTCGGCTATGGCACGAATGGCCCGCTGTATCACCCGGCCGCGAGTCCCAACTGCCGGCATGAGGTACATGTCGCCTACGCGCTGATGCGCGGAGAGAAGGTGCGGGATTGCATCATCAATACCTACCGCGACAATCCGCACCATGCGCGGTCCGAGTTCTGGATGCAGCCCTTGATCGAAGTGCCGGCCCTGCGAGGAGCCCTGTCGTCCAGCGTGCTGCAAGCGCTCTGCCAGGTCATGCGCGGGGAGAAGCTGGAGATCACGCCGCACAACGCTCCCAGACTGCTCGCAGCAGTGCGTAACGTGCCGAGTGACGGTGGCTACGTGGCTGTCGATGACGCTCTTTTCGCGGCCGGAATTGTTCCTCCGCGGACGATGCCCACGCCCAAGCCCCTCGAAGGTGAGAATGCACGGCCGGCCACCAAACTGGCGGCGCGAATCCACGGTCTGATAAGCGAGCGGCAGTACCAGGAAGCCATGAAAAAGGCGGCTGAGGAGCGCGAAGGGCAGAAAATCAGCCAGCGCGAGTTTGATCGTCAGACCAAGGCGGCCGCAATCTACCGGGCCGGTTATGGATACGATTGGGCCAACCGGGTGGCGCTCGCGGTCATGGAGCGCAATGTTGCGGCAGTACTCCACATCTTCGACGGCCCCAAGGACTGGAATACCGACTCTAAGCGCGCTCTGCGTGACGAACTCGGTGTCGATGTCTTGCAATGCAGCGCGGCAGAGCGCCGTCGTCGGCTTTTCGAGCTATGTGGGTTCTCAGTAGACGAGCAAGCGCAATGGGAAGCACATGAAGCCATCGACAAAGCGCGCAAGCGCGCTGAACGTTCGATGGCCGATGCAATATCGTTGGCGGAAAGCACGACCTACAGGCTCGAGACCGGTCAGCAAATGAACGGACGCGAGTACGTCGATTTCTGCATCGAGGCCGGCTTTACCCAGCTCGTCGACGAGCGTCGGGGCAATGTCACGCGCTACCGTATCTATGATCCGGTGAAGCGCATGTCGCGGCCGTTGCGTGCAAAGGACGGCACGCTCAACTATGCGCGGGCACGCATTGCGCAAATCGCCCCCGAGGTGACCGCTTGATTGTTTGCCCCCAGCCGAATCCGGCTGGGGGATATTCTCGATTTGGCTATCAAAAATCCGTAGCTTTCGCAGGCTCGGCTCAAGATTCTTGCGATAGGCTTTCCCGTACCACCAGAGCTTTGTTTGCAGTGAATACGTTCAGTCCAAACAAAGTTTTACCCGCGTCTCCGACGCATCGACCCTACGCCGGCACCGCCGGCCATCTCTTGAAACCGCCCACAGGGAGCATTCCCTGTCGGGACGGCTCCGTGGGCATCTTCCCGATCCCCATGCAATCCACCTTGCTGTAGCCACACGGCGCGTTGTCATTTGTCGCCGTAGGCGGTTCATGGCGAGCGTCGCATCCCCGACCGCGCACAAGCACGGTCTCCATTTCTTTCTCCCTTCATTTCCACCTTCGAGCGTCAGCACAGCCTGTCGCTCGCATTCCCATTTTTAGGAGCAATTTTATGTCCCATCTGGTTCAAACCATGGCGTACGCCGGCGCAACCCCCTGGCACGGTCTGGGCAACCGCCTGGCGGAGCATCAGCCCCTCGAAGTCTGGGCCGAAGCCGCCGGCATGAACTGGCGCATTGAGGAGACCAACGTTATGTACCGCGTTGGTTCCCATGACCTGGATCCCATCCAGTCGTTTCCCGAGCAGAAGGTCCTGTACCGCTCGGACAACGGCAAGCCGCTGTCGACGGTATCTCAGCGGTACCAGGTTGTTCAGCCTGCAGAGATCCTGGAGTTCTATCGAGACCTCGTGCAGGTGGGCGGCTATCAGCTCGAGACTGCAGGCGTGTTGAAAGAGGGTCGCAAGCTCTGGGCGCTCGCCCGTACGGGACAGTCAGCGCTCCTCAAGGGTGGTGACGAGGTCCGTGGCTACCTGCTGCTGGCCACGGCCTGCGATGGCACGCTGGCGACCACGGCGCAGTTCACCTCGGTCCGCGTGGTTTGCAACAACACGCTGCAGATCGCGTTGGGTCGCAATCGTGGCGCCGTCAAGGTGCCGCATCGTAGCCAGTTCGATCCGCGTGCGGTGAAAGAAGAGCTCGGCATTGCCATTTCGTCGTGGGATGGTTTCATGGCCAACATGCACAGCCTCGCAGACCGTAAGGTCAGCAAGGCCGAGTCCGAGCGGTTCTTCCAGCGCCTCTTTACCTATTCCTCGGCGAGGGATGGTGCCGATGCGCCTGCAAGAATGAACGAGCGTGGCCTGAAAGCCGTGCTGAGTCTTTTCGACGGGGCCGGCCGCGGCGCTGCGCTGGAGTCTGCATCGGGCACTGCTTGGGGCTTGGTGAACAGCGTCACCGAGTACGTCGACCACCAGCAGCGAGCCCGCTCGCCGGGTAATCGGCTGGACTCTGCATGGTTCGGCGCGGGCGCATTTCTCAAGCAGCGCGCCTGGGACGCAGCCCTCGAACTCGCGGAGATTGCATAAGCAACTTCGAGCGTCTCTTCTATCCGCCCTCAAGCGAGCCGCTCCGTTGCCGTTGTTTGGTAATGGAGTGGTCGTTTCAGGTCTTAAAGCCCCGGCACAGCCCGGGGCTTTTTTCTTTTGCTCGTTGCCATGTTCCACATTGATTTCTATTCACGTTATCCGCGATGGCTGTTTCGCGGAGGCGATGCCGCAATCGCCGGGCTACGGGGCGAGTACGTTTGCCGTAGCACGGCAGGGAACAGGGTGCAGCGAGTACAGGACCGACTCATGCACCAAACCATTGAACTATCCAGCCTGCAGAAGGAGCGGTTCACCGGGCAATATACCTCTTGGCTCGTCCAGACCCGCGATCGCCTGACTACCCTCAGTTACGATACGTGGATGGACTTGCGATACCAACAGAATCGGGGCGCGTCAGCTAGTTTCAGTCAAGGCGCCGTTGTCTTCGATCTGATACATGGGGTGCTTTACGAAGTCAGAGGCAAGGATCGGCTCCGACGGATTTTCCGCATACAGTTGGATGGCGATTTTCCCTACCTGTCCTTCAGGGATCCCGCCAATGCCATCGATTTCCCCTGGATCACGTTCCCAGGTGTGTTCACGCAAGCGGAGCTGATGACGCTGCGGCGTGTCTATTAAACAAGAAGGCCCGGCAACTGACGTTGCCGGGCCTTTTGTCTTTGAAAGAGTGGTCTCAGACGGTCGCTTTCGCGTTTTTTGAAAGGAACATGTTCCTTCCTTACGCCGCAGTACCGGGGACCTCCGGGTCATCGATGTGGATAGCGGGCGCATCCTCCTTTTGGGGGGACGCCACGTAGCCCACAGCGGGCACCCGAGTGATGGAGCTGCCTTCAAGCGTCACGTTTTCGCCCAGCCGGATGGTCCCGGCGTAGAAGATGCGGCCGATCACGCGGCCGTTGATCTTGAGGGAGACCCGACTCTTGACGTCACCTTCTACGGTGCCGTCGATGATGATGTGTTCGCCTTCCACGTCGCCATGGACGACCCCGCCACGACCGATATGCAACAGGCCGTGGCTGGCCCTGACGTTGCCGGTAACGAGGGCGAGGCAGGTGAAGCCGTCCTCCGAAACGAGATCGCCGTGAATGCTCATGCCGGCGCGCAGGACGCTGAAAGTTGGAGTACTTGGCATCGTCATGGGACGCTCTCTTAGAACAGTTTGATTTCGCGGTTGGGGGCGGCTTGCGGCGATACGGCTGGACGGGCGATCTGCGCAGGCACGACGGGCGCTGCGGCTTTCGCCGGCGCGGAGGCCGCCGCTGCAGGCGCTGCAGGCGCGGGGGCTGGCTTCGGGGCGGGCGCAATCGGTTTGACAGGTTCCTGCGAAGGCAGGGTGATTCTCGGGGTGTCAGCTGCTGCCGCCAGTGGCGCCGCGCCAGATGCCGGCGTTGGGCTTGTGACATTGTTCGCATCGCCGCGCACGGGCCATTCGTGCGAATGCGGTTCGGGCTCTGCCTGGGAAGCCGCAGACGGCCCTGCTTCCGACGCGGTGACGGCTGCGGCGGGCCCGTCCGAGCTATGGGTACGGGCGTCGCGCTTGCCCATGGAACTGCCAATGAGGAACATTGCGGCGGCGCCCACGACGAAGACGGCTGCCCACAACGCACGCGGAGGCACGGACAAGTTTCCACCGGCGGGAGCCGATGCTTCCTTACCAAAGCCGCCACTATTATCGTTGCCAAGCCACAACGGCGGCGTCGACGAGCGTGCCGGTGAGGGCGAGATGTCGATGGTCAGGGCGGGTTGGGCGTACTGAGCATGCAGCTGCTCGATCTCACGCATGTCCATGGTTCTGGCTCCGGGAAGAGTTGAGGAGGGTGCCGTCCGGAGCGAACTTGTCGGTGTCCGGGATGCAGAGTTGCTGGATGGCCTTGATTCGCTTGGCGGCCACTGCCGTCGTGTTCTCGCGCGCGTCAGCCGGGATGGATTCGCAGTTCAGGCCGTAGAGGGTTTCCGCGAAGAGCCTGTCGTATTGCATCAGCAGCCGGAGAAGGCGACCGGCAAACGAATGCGACACCTGCACTTCCCGCGACTCGTAAAACAGCGGGATCTCGACCTGATCCTTGTTTCCGATCCACTCCAAGGCTTTGGCGTACCACGCTTCCGCGTCTCGGAATGCCTCGTCAAGTGCCTTGACCTTACCGCCGCGCGCGACGACAAATTTGGACGAGCAAAAGTAAAAATGCGCGTCCAGGAAGTCCCGAGCGAACTTTGAGCAGTACTCGTGGTTGGTTGCGGATGCCGTTGCCGGTGTCAGTCGGCTGAGGCGTTCCTCACTGTTCAGGCGCTCGATGGGCCTGAGCCCGGTAGCGGGCTTCTTGGGTGGATCCTGTTCGGCCATTTGTCCATGTTTTCGGATGCTCTCTCACTCGGAATTGTCGGACAAGAACGGACACCACATGACTTCGAAAGCTACGCGAAATAGCCGAGCATTCGTCAGTTTTGAAAGAAAGTCCTGTGCCACAATGCTTTCACACCTAGCGTCATCGACGCATCGACTCTGACTCCTGGCGAGTCCATCTCTTTGTTCAAGTCGTGCATTTGCGCACGCGCCGACTGGTTGGCTACCAGTGTGGATATCTCTTGTGCTAAGTGTTTTCGCCGAACACTTCCCCTCATCAGCTCGTAATACGCGTTCTCGCTGTGCCTCTTCATGAGCGCACGCTGGACACCGTTCGAGCCTGGGACCATGTGGAGCTCTCTCAAAGGCCCCTCCTAGGCAGAACGGCAGACGTCGAGCCGATCCGTGAACCTGCGGCCGAACCTGTGGGTTCGCGAAAAGGGTTGTTGTGCAGCGTGACCATGCTGCACGAGGGCGACTTTACGTCCTCAACATTGAGCCGCGCGCACTAGTGCGCCGCTCCCCGAGTGCCACGCCCCCGGAAGGGGCGTGGCAGTTCGGGTTCCTGACATCAAAGCTCGCTGCCGGCGCAAACCGGGGCGGGCTTTTTTTGTTTCTGGTGAGAGACCTCGATCTTCAGGAGAAGCTCATGCACCAGAACGCCGAGATTTCCGCCGCGATCGCGGCAACGCTGAATTTGCGCCGTCCCGAGTACAGGGACATGCCGCAGGCTTGGCGATCCCTTTGTGAGGCGGCATATGTCGCCAGTCTTCCGGAAGTCGCACAGAACGACTTTCTTAATCGCGTAACGACCCAGCGCGGGGCCGACACAGCCCTGCGCCTTCGGGAGCATGCTGCGTCCATCCGGGCCAACGTCGTTCGTTTCCTCGACAGGAGAAAGAACGCATGCATGCACCCATCACCTACAGCGAGCCCGGCGGACGCCGAAGCCTGCTAGAAGAGCGGCCCATGCGGCCGCCCATCATTGGCAAGATCCGACCCGGCATCAAGGTCCTCACCAAAGCTGCGCGCGACAAGCTCGAAGCCGTGAAGATCCACGATGCTGGTCTCGCGCGGGGCGACAGCTTCGAGCGCATCGAAGGCGATATCACGCGGGCGACAGGCATCAAGACGCCGCTCGTGCCGAAAAACGTTCCCTGGTTCACCTGCCGTGCATCTGACTTCGCCAACCCGGCGTTGGCCGAAGACATCGTCCAACGCTACGGCGAAGATCGCAACGACGGCAACGGACATCGCCTCTGGCGTTTTCCCGTGGTCTTCGCGTTCGACGACTGGCTGAGCAACATGCCCAACCAGCTCGTTGCATGGACGAAGAGCGGCAGGCAGTACTTCTCGGAATATGGCCGTGACGGCAGGCGCTACTGCAAGATGTACGCACCTCCGGTGCGCGATGAGCGCGCCAATCGTGCCAAGCGCACCTGGGGCGGTCGCACCGTCATCCTGAGGCAGGACAATGATATTCAGGATGGATTGTGCGATCCGCAGGAATGTCCCCAGTACCAAGGCGGCCATTGCAACCTGTCTGCGAGCTTCTTCTTCGCGATTCCGCATATCTCCGGACTCGGGCTCATCGAAATGCCCACCACCTCGATTTACGTCCTGCAAAAAGCCCACGCGGCTATGCAGACCGTGGCAATGGCGCGAGGGCGGCTCGTAGGCGCCAAGTTCTGGATGTCCAAGCAAGAGCTTGAGATCAGCCGCATCGATGACACCGGCAAGCCGGTGCGGCAGATGCAGTGGCTGATCACGCTCGACGCCGAAATCGATATCGCGGCATTGCTTGATGGCTCGGATCGGCGCCCGCCGGCATTGGAGATGGCAGAACAGGCCGTTTCCATGCTGGAAGGGGATAGGGAGGTTCGGCCCGACCACGGGTCGGTCGATGACGGCACCATCGAGGCGCCGCAGACCGGTACGTCGGAAAGCGGCGTAGTTCAGTCCGCGGGTTCGGTGCCCCCATCCGATACGGCGGGTACTGAGGACCTGGAGAGCGAGTATCTCGATCTCGTGAAGCGCCTTGGGCTCAATAGCGAGGACGGCGCCCGCCAGTTGAAAGCTTATGCAGCGGCGACCTTCGGGCGCGGCTGGTCCAAGCGGGAACAGGATGTGCGGGGGTTCTTGGCTCAACTTCGCACTGCGCTGACCAAGCCCGCTGCCTTCCGTGAACACGTAGCGGCTATCGCCGCTGACGTCGCTACATAACTATCGCCAGCCTTGTGCCGGCAGTTGAGGGGAGCCCATGGGCTTCCCTTTCTTCTTTCTTGCCGCATGCCGGCACATTCCCTTGGAGGTTCCACAATGCTCGAAGATGGCGAAAGCCTGTTGGCTGCGCATTTCTCTGATTTGCACTACTCCCCTGGTCATTTGGCCGAGGCAGATCGTTGCTTTGGCTTTGCGGTGGAGGACGCGATCGCAAATCGTTGCCGGGTTGCCGTGGTGTCGGGCGACTCGACCGACCACCGGTTGGATGCCCACACGCCGGCGCTCTCCGCGCTGGCGCGACGCATTCACCAGCTATCCGTGCACATGCCTGTGGTGATGCTTCAAGGCACCTTCAGCCACGAGCCCCCAGGCACGCTGGATCTGTTCCGACTGATCGGCGCAAGCTTCCCGGTATACGTTGCAGACCGGATTCACCAGGTCGCGCTCGTTGGCCGGACATTCATTCCGAGCGATGGCGCGATCTTCAGCCATGCGGAAATGGACAAGCTGCTGACCCAGCAAGGGCTACCAGACGTCGTCTTCACCTGCGTACCCACGGTCAACAAGGCGGTGCTGGCGGCCGCGGCCGGCGTGGCAAACGCCGCGACGGCGGTTGGCGACCACCTGGCTGACTATCTGGCTGCCGCGGGCACTGTGAATCGTCAATGGCGCTCACACGGCGTCCGTACGATCGGCGTTTCCCACGGCACCGTCAACGGTTGCCAGACGGAGCACGGCGTGCCGATGGCCGGACTCGACCACGAGTTCACTATCGGGGCACTGTTCGAGGCTCACTGCGACGCGTTCATGCTCGGCCACATTCACCGTGCCCAGCAGTGGGAACGTGAGGGCAGGGTGGTGGCCTATCCCGGGTCTATCGGACGGTTCCACTACGGCGAAATCGGCGCGAAAGGCTATCTTCAGTGGCAGGTATCTCCGGGGGAGGCAGTGGCTATCCCGGTGAAGACACCCGCGAGCGAGACCGTCTGCATCGACTTCGACGGGCCGCCTGACATGGCAAAACTTGCCGAGATGGCCGCGGACGCAGCGCACAAGTTCGTGCGGGTGCGGTGGACGGTCAATGAGGAGCATCGCCAACTGGTCGATCGCGAAGCCATCGAGGCGCTTTTTGTCGGCAGTGCCGAGGTCAAGCTGGAAGCACGTGTCCTGCCGGCTGTTCGCAGCCGCGCTGAAGGCATCAGCCGGGCGGCCACTTTGTCCGCAAAGCTGGGACGTTGGTGCGAACTGACCGGTGTCGATGCAAATCCGTTGCTGGACAGTCTGTCGATGCTCCAAAACCTCGAGGCCCAGGCGATAGCCGATCAGGTGCTGGCTGGCCTTGATGAAATGTCCATGCCCGTTACGCAGAAGGTCGGCGCCGTAGAAGCTGTTGCGCCACCGTTCGTTGCGAAGCTGACGGACATGGAGCTCGAGGAACCGAGCGCCGCACCCGAGGCATTCCCGGTCGCGGCGGCGGAGCCAGTAGCGCCCATTGCCACTGCGTCAGCACCGATGAACTGGCTGACGGACGATCTTTTTGCGTAGCAATACGCCAATCCCTAGAACATGCGAAAGCCATGTTCCGACAGCCCGCGAGGCTGTCGAAATCTGGTTTTACCGGCGCCACCGGCGCATCGACCCAGCAGTATCCATTTCCTTCTTTACTTACCCAGACGGGTGCTTCCCGTCCGGGGCGCACTCCGTCATATCCCTGGAGTGCAAGATGATTCTTTACCACGCAGGCCCCGAGTGGCTTTTTGTCGAGGAAACCTTTATCAACCGCTCGGACATGGCCAAGCGCCTCTGCGAGCAGCACGGCTTTACGCCGTGCACGATGTATGAGCCGTTCGGCCCCGGCCGCGGCGCCGTGATCGCCAAGCGCGACCACATGCTAGTGATGGCCTTGGGTGAGGCGGGTGGCAACACCTTCTTCGCCGTAGCCCCGTCCAAGGAACTGCAGGACTTGATCTGGTCGTTCTCCAACGGCCTGGCATCACAGTGGAGCGAGCAGGAACTGCGCGCCCTCACTGGCGAGCAGGATTGGGACGCCGTGATGAAGCTTGCTGGCAAGCAGTTTTCCGCTGCGCGACGCTCAGTCGAGCGCGCCATCGAGGGCAAGCCGGAACAGGATCGCCCTGTGCTGGCCGAGATGCCCGACTATTCGGACGACGCGATGGAAGTGCCGCCCGACTATCTCCATTCTTTCACCGGCCTGGAGGTGTCCGAATGCGCCCACTGAAGCTGACGCTTTCCGGATTCCACGGGATCCGAGACGGCATGCATCGGGATAGCGTCACGGTGGATCTGTCGACGCTGCCGGTCGGCCTGATTGCCCTTGTCGGCCCCAACGGGGCTGGGAAGACAACGATCATGGACAACCTGCATCCGTTTCCCGTCATGCCAAGCCACGCCAGCAAGATGTCGGCCGACGCGTTCTCGTACTGGGACCATCTCTGCGCCCCGCGCGCGGAAAAGGACCTCGAATGGGAGCACGGCGGCAAGACCTACCGCTCCGCGTTCGCGTTTCGCAATCCGGGCAAGAGCCGCAAGGCCGAGTACTACCTGTTTGAGAAAGACGCCGCGGGTGAGTGGAAGCCTGTGCAGTTGGCAGACGGCACGCTTTCGGACGGCAAGGCGGATACCTACAACCGGTGTCTCGAAGCCGTCCTCGGGTCTCCAGAGGCGTTCTTCACGAGCGTGTTTTCTGCCCAAAACAGGCGGCCCCTCGCGAGCTATCAGCCCGGCGAGATCAAGAAGCTGCTCGCCGAGTTGCTGGGGATCGATCACTTGCGTGACCTGTCTGCGAAGGCGGGCGAGGTGGCCAAGCTGCTGACCCGCTCGCTCGACACCCTGCAGCGCGACGTGCTGACCCTAACGGGCAAGCGTGATCGTGCCGCGGTGGTGGCTCGGGAGATCTGGCAGATAGGCGAAAGCCTGGATGCGGAGCGCAATGCTCGTGACGGTGAGAGTGCAAATGCAGCCAAGCTGCTGCAGGAGCGCGCGACGCTGGCGGCGAAGCAAGCCGCCAATGCCGGTACCGAAGCGCGGTTGCGGGAACTGAACCAGCGCAAGGGCGAATTGGACCAGCGTGCGGCATCGCTGGCCAGCGACGAGCAGGCCGCTTCGGGACGTGTCCTGACACGCCGGAGCGATCTGGATCGGCAGGTGGCAGGCCATCGCGCGGTACTGGCGGAGGCCGCTGACATTGAGGCGGCGTCTGGCCAGCGTGACGTTCTGCAGATGGCTATTGGCCGAAGGCAGGAGGAAATTGTCAGCCAGCGCGCTATCGTGGAGAAGCTCGATGCAGTCCAGGTCGAGCATGCAGCGCTCAGTACCGAGTTGAAGGGCCTGGAACAGCAAGGCATTGCCGGCGCGAAGTTGGCCGATTCCTTGAAACTGCAAGCCGAGGTCATTGAAACGGTGCCATGCCGTGAGGATCCCATGCACGCGAACTGTCCGTTGCTGGCACAGGCTCGTACAGCAAAAGCGAGGCTTGGAGAGCAGGTGGTGTCGGTCAAAGCACTGCGTGAAAGCTATCGAAAGAAGCAGGAACAGGTGCAATCGATGCAAGGCCCGCTATCCGAGCGAGCCACGGCACGTGCTGCCTTGTCGGCATTGGAGGCCCACCTGGTTCGCGATCAGCAACTGCTGCAGCGACTCACAGCGATGGCCGCCAAGAAGCCACTGCTGGATGCCGCGCGCGAAGGACTGGCACACGCCGAACGGGACCTGACAGCGCTGGCCGAGGAGGATGCTTCACGCGTAGCGCGCCAGAAGCGCGATATCGCGGACGTGCAATTCCAAGTCGCTGCGGTCTGTCGGGAACTGGCGACGCTGGCCACGGAAGACGTGACCGGCATGCTTGCCAAGATGGACCGCCAGATCGCAGCCAGCCGGGAGGCTGTCGCTGCGATCGCCGGCCGGATCGAAGCATTGATTCGGCAGGAGAGCATGTTGGTGGCCGAGCGTGAGCGTCTTGAGGTCGAGCTTGCTGGTATGCCGGCAATCGAGGCCAAGGTCCAGGCGCTGTCCGACCAGATTGCGCAATGGAAGCTGCTCGCGAAAGGCCTTGGCAACGATGGTGTGATCGCGTTGTCCATTGATGACGCGGGACCCGCCATCACGCAGATCGTCAATGACTTGCTTTTGGCTTGCTATGGACCGCGATTCACCATCGCGATCCAGACGCAGACAGCGCTGGCCAGCGGTGAGCTGCGTGAGGGCTTTTCCCTCAACGTGATTGACGCTGACAACGACACCACAAAGGAGTTTGGTGTGATGTCAGGGGGACAGAAAGTCTGGATCAACGAGTGCCTGACGCGCGGAATCGCCCTCTATCGGGCGCAGGACGCGCAGCAGCCTTTCCAAACACTGTTCACTGACGAGGCGGATGGTCCGTTGGATCCGGAGCGTAAGCGCGCCTTCATGAAGATGAAGCGGGAGGTGCTGCGGATCGGTGGCTATCAGCGGGAGTTCTATATTTCGCAGACTCCTGACCTGGTCGACGACGCCGACGGCGTCATCGATGTCGTTGCGCTGGCGCTCCAGTAGATCGGCGCCATTCATTAACCGTATGCCCGCTTCCCGAAAGGGAGCGGGCTTTTCTTTTGTCTCCAATGGCCATCGAATGTCATGAAGATATTTTTGCCCAACTCCGAGCCGATGGCATCGAGAGCTACTGCCAACAGATTTGTGGCGGCGGCAATTGCGGCACTGGACCCGTTTGCCAGTACGGCATCGACGCCGAAACCGAAATGCCGGTCGGATTTTATCCCCTTCCGAAGGGCTGCCTTTGAGCTCTCCTGATCCGTTAATCACACAGGCGTAGCCCTGTTACTAGTCATGTCAAAAGTGTTCGTCACGGCCGAAGTGGCCGAAAAGTTGTTGCCAAGGCGCCGCAAGGTCCACACATTCATCCGTATATTCGGATGGCAGGGGGCCGATGTGGATCGCGAGAAACTTCTCGAGGTGTTCCACGCTGCGAAAAGCGTGGAGGTGTCGCAGGACGCCGCGTGCTTTGACCACTATCTTGCCGTCAAGATCGACGGCATGGTGACGTACGTCGAGACCAATTTGAAGGCGCTCGCGAAATTCGGTTTGCTGCCCCCTAACCGCAAGCTGGTTTGAGCGAAGTCGCTCCAGCACGTCTCATAACGCCTGCGTCATCGCAGGCTTCTTTCCTTCCAACCCAACGGGACCAGCGCCCGTTGGGCGTTGGTCCATTCAGGACCATCATGGAAACCATTTCATTATTTCCCCAAGGCGCTTTCGAGCCGATCGAGAAGAAGATCGACAACGCCCTCGCGATAATCACCGCTCTGTTGCACGCACGGCATCCCATTGTCGTTGCGTTCAGCGGCGGCAAAGATAGCAGTGTCGTAGCGGCATTGGTGTTGCACGCTGCGATGCTTTATCGCGCGGCAGGTGGCACGCCGATCATTGTTGCGACGACGGGCGACACCCTCGTGGAATCGCCAGAGGTCTCGCATCATTACCGGGCGGAGTTGCGCCGGATGCATCAGTACGGCAGGGATCACGACTTCAAGGTTATCGTCAAGGTGGTTCAACCGTCCATGGCCGCAACCTTTCAGTTGAAAGTGTTATCCGGCCGGGCCTTGCCAAGCTTTCCTGGGACGCACGGCGATTGCAGTACCGACCTGAAGATCAGTCCGCAGCGGGCGTTCCGACGAAAGCTATTCCGAGACCTTGCGGCGAAAGGTCTACCACCTCCGGTAACTTGCCTAGGAACGCGGTATGACGAGAGCGCCAGGCGGGCGGCGGCGATGCGTTCTCGAGGGGAGTCGGATCATGCGGCCATGCAGAACAAGGATGGCGACTGGGTTGTCAGCCCGATCGCACGGTGGTCCGACGACGATGTCTGGGAGGCGGTCGCCCTCTATGGGTCCGGTGCTTTGCCGGGCTTTTCGGATTTCGAAGAGATGCGCCGGATTTATGCGCATTCGGTTGGCACCAGCTGCGCCGTAGTGGCCGACGCGATCCTCGATGGAGCGGCAAGAAAGCAGGGCAGGTGCGGCGCCCGTCTCGGATGTCACGTGTGCCAAATGGCGGAGGACAAGAGCCTCGCCAACATGATCGCATTCGACGAACGCTATGCCTATGCTCGTGGCCTGCATCGGCTCAACTGCTTCATTCGAGCTACGCGCCATGACTGGGAGCGTCGACACTGGATTGGCCGGACAATTCGAGGCGGCTATATCAAAATCCAGCCTGACACGTATCATCCGGCGATGCTGCGGCAGTTGACTCGTTTCATGCTGCAGCTGGACTTCGATGAAGAGCGACGAGCGGCAGCTGCGGGTGACGCGCCGAAGTTCCGGCTGCTGCCAGTCGACCTGATGATAGCCGTTGATGCGATGCAGTCTCTGAACGGCGTGGCAAGGCCCTTTGCGGCTTGGGCCGATCTGCGCGACATTCGTGCGCGAGGGATACGATACGACATTCCGGATGTGCCTGAAGTCGCGCCGACGCCTATTCCGACCGCGCGATTTCTTCACGTAGGGGACGGTTGGGATGAGTCGGCCCCGTGCGCGGATTGGACTGGTCTGCGTGACCCGATGCGAGAATCTCTCACCGAGGGGAGTTGCTGTGCGCCAGCGATCGTCACGACGTCCGACGGTCGTGCGGTACTGGATCTCCCCACAGAGCAGCAATTCGATGTCGATGCCGAATCGGCTGCATTCATTGTTGACTTCGAAGTCGAGCGCCTGCTGGCGATGCATGACGCGGGCAACCGACCTGGGTCTATCACGGCGGGGTACCGCTGGTACCTGCATTTTGGATGTCTCACGCTATCGCATTCGCAGAAGGTAGAGCACGATGACATTGCGAGGCGCACCGCCTTCAAGGACCGACTGGGATTGACGGACGCTTATGATGTCCGAGACGTACTGGCCCGCTCTGTGCCCCCCGAGGCACTGCCGGGCAGGGCGCGCGAAGCGTGGGGAAACCACGCGATCAAGCAGGCCCAGTTGGCCCTGTGTTGATGTAAGAGAAGCCCCGACTCATCGAGAGTCGGGGCTCTTTTTTTTTGTTGACGTATCGTGCAAAGAGCGTTGTTTTTCTCAGTTGCACAGCCACCACGGATCTCGGCACAATTACGTTACTCACCCCAAACAGCTTATGCATATTCCCGAGGTACTTTCCGTGGAGACGCAGGTCTTGCGCGTGGCGGTCTCCACGCCGGTAGCTGTCGGCTGCCTGCTTGCATGGGTGCTTTTTCGATATGTACGGTTGCGCCGGCTGCGAAGACTACAGGCGGAAAGGAACGAGCGGGAGAGGAAAGTCTTGGCGGTGCTGCTCGACCCTCTGCGTCTGGTCTCGCTGACCCTGGGAGAGGCAGTCGATTTGCTGGGAGACCGCTATCAGTTTTGGATGCTCGACTACGGGCGCTGTGAGGCCCGATGGCAGATTGGCAGGATAGAGGTGTGCGCAGGATTCGACTACCAAGGTGGGCCCATCACCGACATGCAAGTAAACATGCTGCCGAGATAGTCCAGGGAAACCAGGACGAGGCGTGCCGATCATACCGGCTCTTTCGAGATCGATCTTAGGTAGACGTCAATGAGACATGGGAGCAGCGGTATTGGGCGGTTTGTGTCGTGGGAGCAGACGCTGGTCGACGTACTGATACTCGTCGGCATCGTGATCGCCTTGTTCGCGCTTGTGTGGTTGATCGACTACGGCTGGGGGATCTCCTCCCGGTTCGTCAAGAGCTTTTCGGCTTGGAGGAAAGGCCGTGCAATTCGACGAAGGAAAAGCCGGCAAGCGAGAGAGGAGCGGGCGCGTAAGCGCTGGCATCAGTAGCGCCCAGGTTAGGGTCATGTGCTATGCGTTGGCGGACGCGGCCGCTGTGCGCGTCGAATAGATAGGAATTAACGGCCTATGAAGTCGCCACGAGTTAACGGATTTGCAAATTTCCTCGGAGCCGTGCTGTTTGGGCTTCTGGTGTTGGCGATATCGCCTGGCGCCGCGGCGGGCACGGTTTCGGGCGTTGATGACCGGATGCCTCCGATTACCCCCCACAATCGCCTGCCGGCCAACATGAGCGGGCTGACCATCGTCGGCTACAACTACACGGATACTTACATCGGCAGTTTTACCGTCAACGGGGCCGGCGGCGGCAACATCGAGGTTTCGTCAAAGACTTCTGGCGGTGGCGGTGGCGTGTGCTGTGCCGCCATCCCAGCCGGCGCTGCACTACCGATTACGATCGATATCGCTTGGAAACGGGATGGGCGCGTGCCTTGGTGCAGGCAGAGCGCCGTTCTAGATGGCCCGGTGCCCGCCGATCCGCAGTATCTGGGGTGCCCTTGATTGTGCTGCAGTTTGCCGGGATAGCGACCCCAAGCACTCATGCGGGTTTCCGGGCAGAGACGAACACGATAGTCATGTAAATCAATGAGTTGCTGACTCATGATTTTCAGTTTCGCAAGTGGCTTGAGAGCCTCTTAGTCGGCGTCTCGTTGCGTCTCGGTCTTCTTGCCGCTAATCTCGGCGGTCCGTCTACTGCTTGGGAGCAAGCGCGATGGATCACTGGCAACTGGCGTATCTCGGCATGCGGCAGATGCCGCGCGAGCTCAGCGAGTTCGAGCTTGCGACATTCTTCACCTTCTCCCCCAAAGAGCGCGCGCTGATCGACGCGCGGCGCAGTCACCTGTATCGGCTGGCCTGTGCCGTCCATATCGGTTTTGTCCGTATGACGGGGCGCACCCTTGACGCCTCCAAGCAGGTGCCGAAATTTCTCTGGGCTTATGTGGGCGCCCAACTCGGCATCGCTCCGCCGGATATGGGCACACTGAGCGCCCTGTATGACGGACGCACCGACACACTGGTAGACCATCAGATGCTCGCCTATCAGGCGCTTGGTTTCAGCCCGATGGCAGAGCATCAGCGCCGCTACGTGACGCGTTGGCTCAAGGAGCGATTGGCTGGACAACCCAATCGCAGTGACATGCTGCACGAGCTGAAGCGGTGGCTGTACGAGCATCGTGTTCTGATTCCGCATGATCGTGCGCTGAAACGCCTCATCAGCCAGGCAGTGGAGATCTCCGAGGCTTCATTGACCGACGCGTTAGTGCTCGCCTATGGGGAAGCATCGCTTGATGCGTGGGGCGCCTTGCTACCTCGCCCGGAAGGCAATCAATCGAGTCTGCAGCAATGGCTGTGGGCTGTTCCCTTGCGAAGCTCCACGCATCAAATGGGGGAGCTGTTTGACAAGATCGAGCGGCTGTACAAGTTGGGCATCCAACATCGCTGGCCGGCGGTCTGCAACGAGGCGGTGGTGCGGCACTACGCGAGACGTTGCGCGAATCGACCGCCCTCGGTCAGCAAACGCGTGGTGCAACAATCCCGCCGCCTGGAGTCCGCTTGCTTTTTGCGCTATGCCTTGTGTGCTGCCACGGACCAGATGTCGTCCATGCTGCGCCACTGGATTCGCAAATCCGTCAACGATGCCGGACGACTCATTGACGCTGGCCGACCGGATCCAGACACTAAGCTGCGAGAATTTGCTTCTGCCGTCAAAGGGCTCATCGCTGACGACACGCTCACGCGTGAAGCGCTCTGCCAACATTTGGATGCGTTGGCGGACGCCGCAACCAGCCAGCAGCACCTGCGAACCCGTGCCGGCATGATTCGCGAGCAACTCTTGTCGAGGCATCGGGTTGCCAGAGCCATGTTGGCCAGGATAGTCCGACTTCCATTCGCCACGCAGTCCGCCCATCCCGCGATAGAGGCAATGGAGGTTTTGCGCAATCTCTATGCACGAAGGGCCGACTGGCTACCAAATCGGGGGACTGTGCGTTTCGGGCGAGCCTGGCAGCCAATACTGGAGGGGCAGGACCGTAGGCGAGCGCTGGCCGCCTTCGAATGGGGAACGCTGTTTGCGCTGCGCGTGGCGCTACGTAATGGCTCGGTATTCCTGGATCACAGCTTCGCCTTCCGCAGCCAGGCCACCATGCTGATATCCGGCCAGGATTGGCAGGCGCGGCGCAACCACTTCTATGGCCATCTCAAACTGCCGCAGGACGCCAACGCATTTTTGGAACCTGTTGTCGCGCATCTGGACGCGGGGCTAGCCCGACTGCGCGATGCGGCCGCGCGGGGCGAACTGAAGATCGATAGTGCCATCCATTTAGAACCGCTCAAGGCGAACCGGCCCGAGACTTCGGTTGACGCCCTGCGGCGTGCACTGTTTGACCGGCATCCAGAAGGACAATTACCCGAGATCCTTCTGGAAATCGATAGCCACACTCATTTCAGTTGGATGCTGCTGGGCAGAGAGCCTTATTCCCGCAGTGAGTTGCTCATGGTCTACGCCGCAGTGCTCGCGCACGGAACGTCGATGTCTGCGGCAGATCTCTCCCGCATGGTGCCGGAACTCTCATCAAGCGCGATTCGCCAGATGATGCAACGTATCGCGGACGAACGGAAGCTGCGAAAATCCGCTGATGCAGTGCTTGTCTTCATGCATCAGCATCCCATCGCCACGCATTGGGGTCGCGCCGACTTGGCCTCATCGGACATGATGTCGCTCGAGACGACGCGCTCGGTCTGGCAAGCGCGGACTGACCCGCGTCGACGTACCGCGTCGATTGGGATGTACACCCATGTCCGCGATCGATGGGGCATCTTCTACGACCAGCCGATCCTCTTGAATGAGAGACAAGCGGGTGCCGCCATCGAGGGCGTGATTCGTCAGAATGGCGGGGAAGACGTCACGCAACTCGCCGTCGATACCCACGGCTACACCGACTTCGCCATGAGTCTGTCACGGTTGCTGGGCTTCGATCTCTGCCCGCGGCTCTCCCATCTGCGTGATCGCCGGTTGCATGTCCCCAAAGGCTATGCGGTTCCGTCAGAACTGGCCGCGGTCGCGGACGCGGATGTTCGGCTGGTGTTGATCGAAATTGCCTGGGATGAACTGGTCCGGATCGCGGCGTCGGTCCAGACCGGCCAATGCACGGCGGTGCAGGCATTGACACGTTTCGGCGCGGCGGCACGGGGCCAACACGTCTATGAGGCAGGCGTGCATCTGGGAAGGCTATTCCGTACGATCTTCCTCGTCGACTATTTCACCAACTCCGCGTTCCGCCAAGAGATGCAGCATGCCCTGAATCGCGGTGAAGCTGTGCATACCGTGCAGCGGGCCATCCATTACGGAAAAATTCCCTTGGAGTTGGCTCGACACGATGCGTCCCTGGCAGCGGTCTCGTCCTCGTTGACGCTGCTGACCAATGCCGTGATGGCTTGGAACACACTGCACATGCAGCACGCCCTGGAGGCGATAGAAGCTCTCGGCGGCGAATCCATGCGTGCCGAGGACCTACGGCAGATCGCACCGACTCGGCTGGAAGGCATCAACTTACGCGGTACTTTCGATTTCCCGATTGCGCGCTACGCGCATCGACTACTTCCGAGTGCCACGACCGCGCAGACGTTAGCGACGACATGGCGTACCGGATGACCCAACGAGCCTATTCGGCTGAGTCGTCGGGATGTCGAGAGCCTCTTACCTATAGAGGCCTTTGCCAGGCAGAACCGAGGCAAAGCAACTCTAGTGAGAATGGCGATGATGCACGTCCGGGTAGTGTGGATGCTTGTGCACCATCACCTCGTGCCGATGCCAATGCCTGTGGGGTTCCTTCCCATCCCATGGGAAGTCATGCTCATGCTGATGGTGTTCGTCGTGCCGATGCGAGTGGCTATGCTCCAGTGGCTCATGGGTATGCTCATGCTCGTGCCTCTCTCGCAGATGTAACCACACACCCAAGGCCATCAAAGCCAAAGCCGCCCAGAATGCGAAGCCTGGCACCTCAGGCCAGATCGCAAACGCAAGCAGGACGCCAAATAATGGGGCGACAGAGAAATATGCCCCGGTTCGCGCAGTGCCCAACAGCCGCAGCGCCACCACAAACAAGGCGAGGCTTACACCGTATCCGGCGAATCCGATGATCAGCGCTGCCGCCGCAGTACTGACCGATGGAAACACCGCCCCATGCGTCAAGGCGAGGGTGGTGTTGCATAGCCCAGCGACAAGCCCCTTCAGGCAGGCGACGAGCAGCGCGTCATTGCTGGAGACCTTGCGGGTCAGGTTGTTATCTACGGCCCAGCACAGGCAGGCACCCACGATAAGCAGCGCACCGGTTGACATCTGCAGGCTGCCCGGCTGCCAAGACAGCAGAAGGCCACCGGCCACGATCGCGATCATCCCCAGGACAATCTGGCGGTCAGCATTCTCCTTGAACACCACCCAGGCGATGACGGCCGTGAACACACCCTCCACGTTCAGCAGCAGGGATGCCGAAGCGGCATTGGTTGAGACGAGCCCGGTCATCAGCAACGCTGGCCCCGCTACGCCGCCAGCGAGGATGGCGCCGATCAGCCACGGCACTTCCCCTCGCGGAATACCCACGTCATCATTTCCTGGGTCAGGCGTGATCCAGGCTCTTCGGATTGCGAGCACAAGCGCCAGTCCGATGCCACTGCCAAGATAGAGCAAGCCCGCCAACAGGAGTGGGGCAACGGAACCGGTTAGCGCCTTGGCCAGCGGCGTGCTAGCTCCGAAAAGCAGAGCGGCCAGTAATGCCGGAGATGCGGTACGAATAGACATGGGAAATCAAGGATCAAGGCGCAGTGGGAGCGTGGACTCGCAAACTCATGCTTCCAGCGCTGCTTGCGCTTCCGGTCGGCCAGCGGTCCGGCGCTTCAGTACTATGCCGCAAAGGGCCGGCAGTACAAACAGTGTCAGCACAGTTGCGGTGACGAGTCCACCGATGACGACCGTAGCTAGTGGTTTCTGGACTTCGGCACCTGTACCTGTAGCAATCGCCATCGGCACGAAGCCCAGAGAGGCCACCAGAGCCGTCATCAGTACCGGGCGCACGCGTTCCATCGCACCTTCAATCACCGCAGCGTCAGGCGCCATCCCATCGTCCAGGCGTTTTCGGATAGCGGAAATCAGCACCAGTCCGTTCAGCACCGCCACACCGGATACCGCAATGAAGCCAACTGCCGCCGAAATAGAGAACGGAATCCCGCGCAGTAGCAGCGCAAACACGCCCCCCGCAAGTGCCAGCGGCACGGCGGTCAGCACGGTCGCCGTCAGCGCCGCGCTGCCGATCGCCATGTACAGCGTCGCCGCAATCAAAATAAAGCACAGCGGGACAATGATGGCCAGGCGCTTCGTAGCCGCCTGAAGATTCTGAAATTGGCCACCCCATTCGATGTACATACCCGGCGGCAACTTCACTTCCTTGGCGATCCGCGCCGCGGCATCGTCCACAAAACTGCCCAGGTCACGGCCGCCGACATTGGCCTCCACGTAGACGCGCCGCTTTCCGTTGTCGCGGCTTACTTCGTTGAGCCCCTGCGTGAACCGGAACTGTACCAGTTGGCGCAAAGGCACCGAGGCGCGGGCCTGGCCTTCCGATAGCGGCAACATGACGGGAAGCGCGCCGAGGACGTCGAGGTTTTCCCGCTGCTCACCGGGCAAGCGGATCACAATATCGAAGCGGCGGTCACCATCGAAAATCTGCCCGGCAGGTCGGCCCGCCATGGCGGTGGAAATAGTATCGGCGACTTCCTTGACCGTGAGTCCATATCGGGCGATTGCGGCGCGGTCGAACACGATGTCAAAGGTCGGAAAGCCGCTAGTCAAAGGCACACGGACGTCCGTCGCTCCCGGCGTCTTCTTCAAGACTGCGGCAATGCGTTGCGCTGTGGCCGCCAACTCGTCGAGATTCTCTCCGTACACCTTTACGGCCACGTCGCTTCGGACCCCACCGATCAGCTCGTTAAAGCGCATCTCGATCGGTTGCGTCACGTCGTAGTTGTTGCCGACCATCGGTGCTGTCTTCTCGCGGATACGCTCAATCACCTGTTCCTTGGTCGTCACGCCCTCCGGCCATTCGCTTTTCGGTTTCAGAATGATGTAGTTATCCGATGCATTGGGCGGCATGGGGTCGGCGGCGAGGCTGGCCGTACCCGCCTTCGAATACACAGTCTGCACTTCCGGCAGCGACAAGACGGCGCGTTCGAGCGGCAGGTCTATGGCAACCGACTGGTCAATCGACGTAGACGGAATCCGAACCGACGACAGGTTCAGGTTCAACTCATCCAGCGTGGGCATAAACTCGCGACCAACAAATGTGAACGCCACTGTAGCCACAGCGACTGTCGCGATGCCTGCGCCGATGAAGGGCATTGGGCGTGCCACGGCATGCTCCAGCCATGGCCGGTAACTTTCTTTGGTCGCCACGATGACGCGCACTTCTGTCTCTGCAACCTTTTTCCGGAGCATCACGGCGACCATGGCCGGCACGAAGGTGAGCGACAGCACGAAGGCAGAGGCAAGCGCCAGCATCAGCGTGATTACCATCGGGGAGAACATCTTGCCTTCCACGCCCTGGAATGTCAGACATGGCAGGAAGACCATGAAGATCACAAGCTGGCCGTAGACCGTCGGACGCACCATTTCACGTGACGATTGGACAACTTCCTGCAAACGCTCATCGAGCGTCAGCAGGCGCCCTTCGCGGTGCTGGCGCTCGGCCAGCCGCCTGAGGGAGTTCTCGACGATGATGACCGCGCCGTCAATGATCAGGCCGAAGTCGAGCGCACCCAGGCTCATCAGGTTGCCCGAGATGTGGAACTGATTCATGCCGATTGCGCTGACCAGCAGGGACAACGGAATGACTAGCGCGGCAATGGTGGCGGCACGCCAGTTACCCAGCAGCGCGAACAGAATCGCCACCACGAGCAGCGCGCCTTCGATCAGGTTTTTTGCCACCGTTTCGATGGTTGCAATCACCAGTTGCGAACGATTCAGCGTCGGGACAATCACCACGCCTGGTGGCAGCGTCTTCGAGATCTGTTCGAGCTTGTCACCCACGGCTTGCGCCACCGTCCGGCTGTTGGCACCGACCAGCATCAGCGCACTGCCCACCACCGTTTCATTGCCATTCCGGCTGGCGGCGCCTGATCGCAATTCACCACCAATCTTGACGCGCGCTACCTGCCCGACTGTGATCGGGACATTTTGCCGCTGCGCAATCACGGCACGGGATATCTCGTCCGCAGATTTGATACGCGCGTCGGCGCGGACCAGATACGACTCGCCTGAGCGCCGAATAAAGTTCGCGCCGACAGAAAGGTTGGTATCTTCGAGCGCCCGGGCTAGGTCCGCGTAGGAAACTCCGTATGCTGCCATCTTCCCCGTGTCCGGCTCCACCACAAATTGCTTGACATAGCCCCCTAGGGAATCGACATCGGCGACACCAGGCGTGGTGCGCAATTGCGGGCGGATGATCCAGTCTTGCACCGTACGCAAATAGGCCAGTCGTGACACACGATCGTCCAACCTCTCGCCACGCTCGGTGAGAAAGCTGCCGTCGCTCTGCCATCCGGGCTCGCCGTCCTTGATGGAGGCCCCTGTGCCGTCCGGATACTGGTATTCCACGCTGTAGTGGAACACTTCCCCCAGCCCCGTCGAAACAGGCCCCATCTGTGGCTCGACGTTTTCTGGCAGATTCGGCCGCGCCTGTGCCAGTCGTTCTGACACCTGCTGGCGCATGAAGTACAGGTTGGCACTCTCCTTGAAGATCACCGTCACCTGGCTGAAGCCGTTGCGCGACATCGATCGCGTGCTTTCCACCCCGTTCAGACCAGCAATCGCCGTCTCGATTGGATACGTGACACGCTTTTCTACCTCCACGGGGCTCATCGTTGGCACCACGGAGTTGATCTGGACCTGCTTGTTGGTAATGTCCGGTGTGACGTCGATGGGGAGCAGGTTGAGCTGCCAGGCCCCAATTACGGCGACAACTGCTGTCAGAAACAGGACCAGCCAGCGATAGCGGACTGAGCCGCTGAGAATGCTCTCGATCATTCCTCGTCCCCGCCGCCTTTGTTCATCTCGGCCTTAACCAGGAAGGCATTACGGGTGGCCACCTGTTCTCCAGCCTGCACGCCTGACAGAATCTGTGCCGAGCCGCCGCTGCGGGTGCCGACGAGGACGGGCATAGGGCGGAAGCCTTCCTGCGTGCGGACGAATAGGACGTCACGGCCGTCGAGGTTCTGCACCGCGTCTTCCGGCACGGACAGGGCGGCGGCATCAGCCACCGCTGTACGCAGACGCACCTGCACACCCTCGCCAACGACAAGTCGATCTGTAGGCTGTGCTGGTACCACCACCACGGTTGCAACGCGAGCGCTGCCCGTCACGGTTGGCGTCACCGCCTGCACGCGCGCTGACAATGGCGATCCATTGGCCAACAGAATGGTGGCTTCGCTCCCAGCGACGATGCGACTGGTATCTGCAGCCGTCACGGCGGCTTCTACCTGTACGGCGCCAGTTCCGGCTACCCGAAAGAGTTCGGCTTGTGGCGCCACAAATGCACCCAGGGTGACGGACTGGGCGGTGATCTTTCCTGCAATCGGGCTGACCACGGCGACCGAGCGCCCGTCGGACGCAAGGTGAGCGGACTGGGCCACCGTAGCAGCGCGCAGCGCCTCGGCTTGCGCAACATCCAGAGCAGCCTTTGCCGCCTCCATTTCCTGGCGCGGTGTCACGCCTTGCTGAAACAGGCTCGCCTCGCGCTCGTAGGTCTTGCGCGCGAGATCGGCCTTGGCCTGGGCCACTTTCCGCTCCGCTGCCATGCCGGCGGCCTCGGGGCTATCGACCAGGGCGAGTACATCGCCAGCCTTCACGACGTCGCCAAGCCGGCGCTGGACGCGTTGTACGGCGCCGGCCGCACGCGATACGATCACGGCTTCGCTACCGGGCAGCGCAGCAACCGTGGCGGGCGCAAGTATTTCCGTTCCGACGGCGGCGCTCGCCACAGGTTCTACGGCAATGTTTGCGGCGGCAAGATAGGTTGCTGGGATCTTAACCTCCTTCAGACCGGGCTTTACTGGGGCGGATTGTGGCTTCTGTGCTTCCGGGGCCTGTGTAGATGCGGGGGACTTCTCCGACACTGGGAGATGCGCCGCGCCAAAACCTACTGCCGCTGCGACGGCGGCGACCCCTGCGATCATCGGCCAGTTGACCGACCGGCGCTCGTTCTTCATCATCGTGATTCCTCAAAGGCTAGGCGGCCGTCCGCCTGTGCCAGCGCCGCCAGGGCGCGCACGCGCGCCAGGCGCGCATCGATCGTCAGTTGCCGGGCGTCGACGAGCGCTCGCCGCACCGCTAGCAATTCCATCAGTGGCGTCTTGCCGGATTCATAGCCAATGCGCCCCATGCGATAGGCTTCTGCCGCCGCCTGCTCTCCTTCGCTGGCAGCAGCGAGCTGCTTGTCGGCGGTCGCTACCTGGGATATGGCCGATTGGCGCGCCACGTTGGCCTCGAGCCGGACGCTGTCAAGCCGCGCTTGGGCGGCTGCAACCCGCTCAACCGCGGCATTGATGCCGTTCCGGTTCTGATCGAACAATGGAATGGAGGCCGTGACCCCAACCACATAGCCACTGGAATTGGTCCAGCCATAGCGGCGGACGCCCGCACTGACGCCAACATCAGGAATCCAGCGCTTCCTCTCGACGTCAACTTGAGCATCCAGCGCATTGCGTTCCGCTTCGGCGGCCCGCACTGACGGAGACTCGGCGAGTGCTGCCGGGGCATTCGGGACGACGGCCTGGGTCGTCAGCAAGGAACTCGTGACGGCCGTATAGGGTTCGGAGGCGCCGGACATCGCGGACAATCTCGCCAGAGCCTGGGTGGCATCGTTGGTGGCTGCCGCCTCCGCGGCCTGCGCCGCCGCCACACTGGCCTTGGCCTGCGCGCTGCGCAAGCTGGCTTCTTTCCCGGAATCGACCAACGCACGCGCGGCCGCCAACTCTTCATTGGCACGCGCCAGGTTTTCCGTGGCCAGTATCTTGCGTCCGAGCGCCGCTTCAGCCGTTGCATAGGCTACTGCAAGTTCGGCGGCGTAGGCTACCTGTGCCTGACGCTCCCGTGCTTGCGCCGCAGCGAAGTTGCGTTCGCCAACTTCGATCCGTGCGCCGCGCTTACCTCCTAGCTCGAAAGGCTGCGTGATCGAATAGGTATTCTGGCGCTGACTCAGCCCATCACTACTGGGAGCGCCAAGGTTTTCAAGCACCGTATCGATTCGCGGATTCAGCCAGGCTTGGGCCTGAGCAGCATCGGCGCCAGCCGCACGAACATTGGCGGCCTGCGCGACCATCGCCGGAGCGAGTGCAAGCGATTGCTGCAACAGGTTCGGAAAAGGAGGCGCCTCGGCAGCGTGGCTCAACGCAACGGGCAGCAGCCATATTGCGGAGCCGACGAAGCGAGGTCGACAAAGGAACGAGGAGATCACCTGTTTCATCAAGAGGTCAGCGGTGGAGGCTATCCCTCTCTATACGGACCAGGTCGATGCTTCCCCTCGGTGAATCCAAACTTATTTTTCCGAGTCAGCATCCAGCAGGGCGGAAAGCTTGGCCCGTGCCCGCCCGATGCGCCCTTCGACAGCCTTCACACTCAGCCCAAGCACGGCAGCCGCTTCTGGCTGAGACATCCCGACAATGGCCGTCAGGACTATGACTTCTCGCGAACCCGTGTCCAGCTTGCCCAAGGTGCTAGCCACGCGGGCCAACTCCAGCCGGGCGGCAACCTGTTGCTCCGGGCCCGGCTCGTCGTTGGCCACGCCGCCCGCAAGCTCCAGGTCGCCGAGGTTTTCGGCACCGAAAAGGAACTGCCTGACGCGCCGAAAGCGATACAAGTCCCGCATCTTGTTCAGCCCAATGCGGAAGAGCCAGGCGCGAAATGGCCTGTCGGGATCGAAGTCATCCAGGGCGTGCCAGGCGGCAACAAAGGTGTCCTGGACGACGTCGTCCACATCGGTTTCAGGGATGCCGAAGCTGCGCGCGGCCTGAGCCAGCGCCACGCCATGTCGCGCCACAAGTTGGCCGAATGCACGCTGGTTGCCGGAAGCGGCCTGTGCGGCAAGGATCCTGTCAGCGTCTTCCGGATTCACTGCGAGCCGCGGCGTAGTGCATCGATAAGAACGCGATCGTAAGCAGGTCGATGTTCCGGCTTCAGGCCCGCACGCATTTCAAACACGTGAACCAAGGTCGCTCGCTGGAGATCGCCGGCGGCCCGCTCTACTTCCTGGGTTGCTGCTTCCACCTCCGGTGACCAGGCGGGATTCTTGGCGATGGCGTCGGCAAGCTTGCCATTTGCAGCCCGCAGGCGTGTTTCGATCTCGCGCCGACGCTGCGCAAAGGCATCTTCTTTCAACTCAAGAATCTCGCGCTCGTTGGCATCTAGTGGAACAGCTTCGTGCAGGATTTCATGCAAGTCACCATGTCCGGCTTCATTCCGATGCGAGTAATACAGCCATGCCGCCGCGACGGACACGCCAAGTAGTGCGCCAAACAGCGTAGACAAGGAAAGCCGTCGGGTACGAGATTTCATCATTTACCGATGAGGAGTCCAAAGGGAGAGGCGGCGGACGGCGTCGCCACCCACGTCGGGGCAGGCTTTTCCAACATGATGGTCGCCACGCGATTGATTGCCGCAAACGCGACCAAGGCTGCAAATGCGGCGCAGCAGATGGCACGCCACGCGTCGCGGCGCGCGACGAGGACTCTTTGGGCCGGCTCTGCACTGATGCACTCCTGAATGCTGGTCACATCGACCCCAATGGACGCCTCTTGCGTCACTTTTCTCGCGTGCGTCAGCCACTCTTCCACGTCTGCCATGGCAAACCTCCATCCAGATCCATTGCCTCTTATACGGCTGCGCGAAGGACTCCCCCTTGAACCTCGGGTAGAAAATTGCAGAAATTCGCGACTCAGGGGCTGAAGGAGACTTCAGCCTCGCGGCACGTCTTGCCGCCGAGATTCTCGGGCGTTGGCGCTGTGACACGGCCGCAACAGGCCCTCCCGTGGCGGGGAAGGCCTAATCACCGCTCTGATGATAGTTTGAGCGTGCGGCAAATTGAGACCGCAAACCAATATTCCAGGGAGACTGACTTTGAAACGGATTGCCATCATTCTCACCGCCGTTCTGGCTTGCGCATCGGGCAGTGTATGGGCGCACAGCGGCGGAACTGACAGTCAAGGCTGTCATATGGACCACAAGACCGGCATTCGTCACTGCCACTAAAGCAAAGCCAGGCATTACCTGGCGGCCGCCAACGTCGCGGCCGCCAGGGTTCTGACCGCAGTCAATGCACGAGGGTCTCCCGCCCGAACTCTCATTTCGACCAAGCGTTCATCGCACAGGCACGCTGTGCCAAACCTCATTCAGACCATCCCCTGAACGGTCGCCTGGCTTCTTGTCCATCAGGCCGCGATACAACGGCTTTCCTTGATAAGCCCATTGCGATTTACCACCGCGGCCGGGGACTAGCGTGAGCATCCCAACCGGTTTGTCGTCGGAAGCGGCGAGTGCAGGTGGAAAATTCCGCTCGCAGTTCCCCTCGCAGGATTTGGCATCGGGGCTGCTCTTTCCAGCGAAGACGTACAACGTCATTCCCTGTTCGTCGACCAGAATGCCTTCGCTTGCGTGCGGGGCGGCGGCAACAGCAGAAGGAACGGCGAGATATCCCATCACAATCAATGCGATCGAGAGTCCTTTCATAAGGCACCTCCTAAATAGACCCAACTCGGCAACAAGAACGATGGCCCGGATGTAGAGGGCTCTGTCGTATGCGCAGGGGGCGATGAATTCTTGTAACTCCATAGGGGCTGGCCATACATCCGCCATCGTCCTACAGACTGCTCGCGAGTTAAGGAGCGAGCACCATGGAGGTAAAAGTGCTCATACGGCACTTTATTGCAATCTCCAAGGCGCCGAACGTTGATTTTGTAGAGATCTCTACAACATTGAAGTAGCGCATACAGCCCGCTAAGCTGTCTGCATGAACGCTCTCCCATCCTCTCCCGAGACTGCCTGGCTACTGCTCGTCGTTAGCTTGCCAACATCCGCCTCCACTGCGCGCATGCGATTCTGGCGCGGGATCAAGGCGCTTGGCGCCACAGCACTGCGGGACGGGGCCTATCTACTCCCCAATCTGCCAGGACTGCGGGCACCTTTGCAGACACTGGCAACCGATGCGGCCAGTGAGGATGGCAAGGTCTGGATGCTGTCCGTACAGGCCGCTGACGACCAGCAGGAGGCGGAGTATCGCGCGTTGTTCGACCGGTCCACCGAATATGCCGAATGGATGGTCGAACTCTCCAGCGCCCGCTCAACATTGTCCGATTCGGACGAGGCGGAGCTGCTGCGCGTGGCACGCCGGCACGGTCGAGGGATCGACGCTATCCGCAAGGTCGATTTTTTCCCTAACGAGGCGTCCGCCCGTGCCGAATTGCAGTGGCGCGACTTCAATGCAGCGATCGACATCTTGCTTTCGCCCGGCGAGCCGCACGGAGTAGCCGGCAACATTCCGCGACGTGACCCGACCCAGTATCAGGGGCGCCAGTGGGCGACCCGCCAGCATCTATGGGTAGACCGTGTCGCCTGCGCTTGGTTGATCCGGCGCTTTATCGATCCCCATGCCACTTTTCTCTGGCTCGAAGATGTCCGTCAGTGCCCTGACGACGCACTTGGATTCGACTTCGATGGCGCGACGTTCACACACATTGGCGACCGCGTTTCGTTTGAGGTGCTGCTCGCCAGCTTCGGACTAGACGAAGACAAAGGGCTCGCCCGCCTCGGCCAGATGATCCATGTTCTGGATGTCGGCGGCACACCGGTTGCCGAAGCCAGTGGCTTTGAGGCAGTGCTGGCAGGCGCCCGGGAACGCCTCCCTAACGACGACGCACTGCTGGATGAAGTCGGCTATGTCCTCGACTCGCTGTACACGCATTTCTCAAGCCCGCGCAAACGCTAGTCGTTGCCAATCAACAAAGAAGCAAACTATTCAACAGACACGATGAACTCGCCCCAACCACCCGATACCACTGCAGCCGGTTCGGTACATACCGCGCCCACTTATACGCTACGCCAACTGGTGATGTACTTCCTGCGGCTTGGCACCCTCGGCTTTGGCGGTCCCGTGGCGCTAGCCGGCTACATGCACCGCGACCTCGTCGAGGCAAAGCAGTGGATCACCGATGCCGACTACAAGGAAGGCCTTGCCCTGGCCCAGCTCGCGCCGGGACCGCTTGCCGCTCAACTGGCCATTTACCTGGGATACGTCCACTACCGCATCGTAGGCGCAACGCTCGTCGGCGTGGCCTTTGTACTGCCGTCGTTTCTCATGGTGTTGGCACTCGGGTGGGCATATGTGCGCTTCGGCGGCCTGACCTGGATGCAGTCGGTATTCTATGGCGTAGGCGCAGCAGTGATTGGCATCATCGCAATCAGCGCGTACAAGCTGACCAAAAAGAGCGTCGGCAACGACAAGTTGCTCTGGTTTATCTATCTGGTGCTCGTGGCCGTCACGGTCATTACAGAATCGGAAGTGGCGTGGCTGTTCCTTGCCGCGGGCGTCCTGGTCTGGTTCTGGCGCGCCCCGCCGAAGTGGCTGCGCCAAGGCAAGATGAATGCGTTCGCTGCGACCCCACTGCCGGCGGCAAGCGGCATGATGAGTACGTTGGATTGGCCGCTTCTTTCCCAGATTGGCGTGTTCTTTGCCAAGGCGGGAGCCTTCGTTTTCGGGTCGGGACTTGCCATCGTGCCGTTCCTGTACGGTGGTGTGGTGACGGAGTACCACTGGCTGAACGACAAGCAGTTTGTCGATGCCGTCGCAGTCGCCATGATCACACCCGGCCCGGTGGTCATCACCGTTGGCTTCATTGGCTACCTCGTCGCCGGCCTGCCTGGCGCCTGCGTGGCTGCGGCCGCAACGTTTCTACCGTGCTACCTGTTCACCGTCCTACCCGCCCCATATTTCAAGAAATACGGAAAACTACCTGCGATCCTCGCCTTTGTGGACGGTGTCACCGCGGCGGCCATCGGCGCCATTACTGGCGCGGTGATCGTGTTGGCGAAGCGGTCGATCGTTGATATCCCGACAGCGTTGCTGGCGCTTGTCACCGTCGCATTGCTTCTGAAGTTCAAGAAGCTGTCCGAGCCCATGATCGTTGCCGGGGCGGCCTTGATTGGTCTGGTCGCCTATCCGTTGTTGCATCACTGAGATGCCACAGGAGACTCTTATGCTCTACGAAATGAAGCCGCTAGGTTGTGAACCTGCGAAGCTGACTGGCCTCTCCGAGAAGCTGATCTTCAGCCACTATGAGAACAATTATGGCGGCGCGGTCAAGCGACTGAATGCCATTACGGCCACGCTCGCAGAGCTGGATATGGCAACCGCTCCCGTGTTCACGCTCAACGGACTGAAGCGCGAAGAACTCATCGCGACGAATTCCATGATTCTGCATGAGGTGTACTTCGACAGCCTGGGTGACGGCGGTTCGCTGGACGGTGCTTTAAAGACGGCGATCGAACGTGATTTCGGCTCGGTCGAACGCTGGCAGGCCGAATTCACCGCGATGGGCAAGGCGCTCGGCGGCGGATCGGGCTGGGTACTGCTTACTTACTCGCCGCGTGACGGGCGGCTGGTCAACCAGTGGGCATCTGACCACGCCCATACGTTGGCTGGGGGTACACCGGTCCTGGCGCTCGATATGTATGAGCACTCCTACCACATGGACTACGGCGCAAAGGCGGCAGCTTATGTGGACGCGTTCATGCAGAACATCCACTGGCAACGGGCGGCCACTCGCTTCGCGGCTGCCGTGCGGGACTAACCGAAGCAGGCACACCTATGCCTAACGCCACATCTTCCTTGGAACTCGCGGCTGCCTTGCACGGATTAAACGCCCCGCAGTTGATCGACGTCCGGCGTAAGCCTGCGTTCGATGCGAGTGAACAAATGATTGCGGGGGCTGCCTGGCGCAATCCGGACGAACTTGGCAACTGGATCGCCACGCTTGATGCGAATCGCCCGGTTACCGTCTATTGCGTCCACGGCCACCAGGTCAGCCAGGACTGCGCAGCGCTACTCGAGGCCGTTGGCTTCGACGCGACGTATCTGGTTGGTGGATTCGAAGACTGGATCGCAGGTAATCACCCGACGATTCGGAAACCATTACGGATAGAGCCATGAAATGGATCACACGTGAACGGCCAAAGATCGATCGTATTGCCTGCCCATGGCTGATCGCCCGATTTGTCGATGACGCGCCCGACTTCCTGTATGTACCGTCGGGCGACGTGGTTCGCATCGCCAACGAAACCGGCGCGATCCCCTACGACATCCCAGGTGTTGAGCTCACGCACGTCGGTGAGCTGTGCAGCTTCGACGCGTTTCTGGAGAAGTACAAGTTAGGCGAGAATCCGGCCCTTCAGCAACTAGCCAGCATTGTTCGCGGTGCGGATACCTCGCGGCTCGACCTCACGCCGCAGTCAAGCGGGCTCTACGCCATTTCACTAGGGCTTTCTCATGTCTTCACGAATGACCACGAGATGCTTGCGCAAGGCATGGTGATGTACGACGCATTGTACGCATGGTGTCAAAGCTGTTAGGCGGAAACCCATCAATGGCCACCACAGGTCTCCACCTGACTTCCCTTGGGACGTTCAAATGAAACGAATACTGACTGCGGTATGTGCAGGAATCGCTATCACCAGTTCAGCGACCGCAGCAACGGCGCAAGACGTATTTCGACACCTGAAGGCATCGGAGATCAAACGGACAATCAGCGGGAAGGTGATCACTGACGGCCCCCACTGGGCCGACAAATTCGCATCGGACGGTACCGTCGAATCCATCATGCAAGGCCAGGTGCAGAAGGGGCGCTGGAGTGTACGCGGCAGCAATCTTTGCCTGGCCTATCCCAGCGCAAAGGCCGAGGAGTGTTTCGAGGTGTGGCGGTACGGCCAAATGATTGAGTATCGCCGCGATGGCGTCCTCGTGGCGCAAGGGAAGTTGGTGATTCAGTGAAGAAAGGAGGGAGCCTGCGATGTCTTCTCGTCTTCGCAAGTTCGCAACGGCTGCACTGGCTGGTGCACTAGCCCTGGCCACGACGGGCTGCGACAGGCACCCATTCGGCGAGCGCAGTCACCAGGTGGTCGCCATCGCTCAGGTTCCCGCACCAGTCAGATCAACGATTGACCAGCAGGCGAGGGGCCGCGCCGTCGGCGACATCAAAAAGCAGGTAGTGGATGGCAGGACTAGATACGAGGTCACTTTCGGGTCCGGCGCTGACAAGACAACAATATTGATCGGCGAGGATGGCAGACAACTCGCAGACGACGATGACGAGGACTGACTCCGCACCAGGCGAGGCTGGCATGTCGGCACGCGCAACCTTCCGTACGAAACTCGCCAGTCTTGTGCTTCCGCCTGGAATCGACGCAAGCGTGAAGCCGCTTCTCGTCGGCCGTGCGTTGCGTGGATTGTGCGACGGGTATGTCGCGGTACTCCTGCCAGCGTATCTGCTGGGGCTTGGCTTCGGCCAGTTTTCTGTCGGACTGATCAGCAGCGGGACGCTGATTGGCTCCGCGCTCGGAACCATTCTCGTCGGACTCGTTGGGAGCCGCTTTTCACAACGCCGTCTGCTGATGCTTGCTGCGGTGCTGATGGCGGCTACAGGGCTGGGCTTTGCAGTCCTGACATCACTCTGGCCACTGTTGATCGTAGCCTTTGTCGGTACGCTGAACCCGAGCTCTGGCGATGTCAGCGTGTTCCTGCCGCTGGAGCAAGCCCGTCTTGCAGACGCCACGACACCTGAGGCGCGGACAGCGCTGTTCGCTCGGTACAGCCTTGTGGGGGCATTCTCCGCCGCCATCGGCGCGTTAGCTGCTGCCTTGCCGGCATGGATCTCCGCTCACGCCGACGTGTCATTTCTGGCTGCAATGCGGTGGATGTTTGTCATTTACGCCTTGACCGGCATCGCCTTATGGGCGCTCTATGCCCGTCTTCCCAAGCCTCATCCGCAGTCAGCCGCGCCGACGACCCCCTTGGGGCCATCTCGTCATGTCGTTATCAGGCTGGCGATGCTGTTCAGCATCGATGCGTTTGCTGGCGGTCTGGTAGTCAATGCCCTGCTGTCGCTTTGGCTGATGCAGCGCTTCGGAATGTCTCCGGGAGCAGCGGGTCAGTTCTTTTTCTGGGCGGGATTGCTGACAACGGCCTCCCAGCTCGCGGCGGTGCCGTTGGCGCGGAAGATCGGGTTGCTAAACACCATGGTGTTCACTCACATCCGTTCGAGCGCCTTTCTGATCGCTGCCGCCTTCGCGCCATCCTTGGCATTGACTTTGCTGCTGTTGCTTGCGCGCAGTGCGCTGTCGCAAATGGATGTGCCGACTAGAACGGCGTTCGTGATGGCCGTGGTGACGCCCGCTGAGCGTACGGCGGCGGCAAGTCTGACTGCTGTGCCGAGGAGCCTGGCCGCTGCGGTCAGCCCGGTACTTGCAGGGGGGCTAATGGCCATGGGCTGGATTGGCGCACCGCTGTTGGCCTACGGTGTGCTGAAAATCGGCTATGACCTCGCCATTCTGACCGCCTTCAGACGGATCAAACCGCTCAACTGATCGAGATTCGGCGTGTAGCCGACCTGGCGCCTTTCAGGCGCGAAACTGGAGCGAACAATGCAAGCTGCAAAGCAAGTCGTACTGGCCGTTTCCTACATCATCGGTGCCTGCGCCATCGCCACCGCAGCCCCCGTGGAGCGACGTGCAGCACTGGATACCACTCGACTCGAGCAGATCACCGGCTTGAAGGGCAGTTTCTCCGAAGCCGAGAACGTCTTCAAGGTTTCCAAACCACGTACCGACGTACCGATCAAAGTGGATGGTGCGGCCATGCCCCCCTTCATGGGGCTAACGTCTTGGGCAGCTTTCACTCCTGCGCACGGACGTCAAGTCATGCTGATGGGAGACACCGTGCTTCTTGAGGACGAAGTGAATCCAGCCATGAGCGTCGCGCTCGATGCCGGATTGGAAGTCACGGCGCTCCACAATCACTTCTTCTTTGATCAACCGCGGGTGTACTTCATGCACATCGGAGGTATGGGCGATCCTGATCAGCTAGCCGCCGGCGTGAAGAAGCTATACGACAAGATAGCCGAAATACGCGCGGCCAACCCTTCCGTTGCGAGCGGCTTCTCAGGTGCGATTCCGCACGAGAATGCAATCAGTGCCGCACCGCTTGAAACCGTCTTCGGCAAGAAGGGACAGGCGAGCAACGGGATGTTCAAAGTCGTCATCGGCGCCAAGGGGACCATGCATGGCGTCACGTTCGGCAATGAGATGGGCCTTAACACGTGGGCGGCGTTCGCCGGGACCGATGACTCCGCCATCGTGGACGGGGACTTTGCGATGCGCGAAGAGGAGCTTCAGGTGGTGCTCAAAGCGATGCGATCAGGTGGAATCAATATCGTTGCCATACACCAGCACATGACCAACGAACAGCCGCGCTATATGTTCCTGCATTATTGGGGCAAGGGTAAAGCGACTGAGCTCGCCGCAAGCATCAAGAAGGCCTTGGACGCACAGGCTGGCGTGCATCGACCTTAGGTCATGGAGCATCGCTATGTTCACAAGGCGCACCCCGCGACAACAGCAATCGCTGCGATACCACGGCCTATCCGTTTGGGTACTCTTATTGGCTATGTTGCTCGGACCAGCTCTCTGCTTGTCCGGTACGACGGCGATGCCCTCCCGCGCCTTGCCGCTGCAACACGCAGGCGACTTTCCATTGCCAGGTGGGACGACCCGATGGGACTATCTCAGCCTCGATCCGGCCCGTTCCAAGCTATTTATTGCTCATCTCGGTGATAGCGAGATCGTCGTGATGGACATCAAGTCGAAGACCATTGTGGCAACCATAGCCAACGTGGGCCATGTGCACGGAACGCTCGCCATTCCGGAGCTCAATCGCGTGTACGCGTCGGCAACCGGAACCGATGAGGTCGTGGCAATCGATGCATCCACGTTCAAGATCGTGGCCCGCATCCCAGGCGGCAAGTATCCTGACGGGATCGCCTATGCGCCAGAGGTTGGCAAGCTGTATGTCTCTGACGAGCATGGCAACACCGAAACCGTGATCGACGTCCGAACTAACCGGCGTGTGGCTACCATTGAGTTAGGCGGAGCCGTCGGGAACACGCAGTACGACCCCATCTCGAAACACATCTTCGTGAACGTCCAGGGTCGCCAGTCTCTGGCCGAGATTGATCCGCAGACTGACAGAGTCCTCGATCGCATCGCGCTGCCGGGAGCAGAAGGCAACCACGGGTTGCTAATCGTGCCGAAGTCCCGGTTAGCGTTCATCGCCTGCGAGGGAAATGATCGCCTGTTAGTATTGGATTTGGAAGCCAAACGAATCGTCGCAAACCTCGGAGTCGGCGGGGAGCCGGATGTGCTGGGCTATGACGAAAATCTTGGCCAACTGTATGTGGCAAGCGAGTCAGGCGTGCTGTCGGTTTTCAAGGTCACGGCTACAGACGTGACAAAGGTCGCGGAAGGCTTTGTCGGAGCAAATGCGCACAGCCTCGCCGTCGACCCCGCTTCGCATGAGATCTATCTTCCGCTGAAGAATGCAGATCATCGCCCTGCAATGCGGGTCATGAGGCCTTAACGCTCGTTCTGGCAATATTGCTCGCACATCCTGGCTGCTCCGGATCAGGACGTCCACATCGGCGCCCATAGCGGTCACTTCATGTCAGGTCTCCGAGCAACTGAGATGGGTTGTTCTGAGCCATCTGACTTGGTCGACCAGGCGCCGTGTCGCCTGCACATCGGGTCCTCGCCGGCCCGACCGGTCGCTACGGCACATCATCAGCGAACGTGGCATCGACGAAGGCACGCAATTGCGTCAGGTCGGTCTTGGCGTAGGCTGCCGTGGTCTGTACGGAGGCGTGGCCAAGCAGCGCCTGGGCGGCCGGCAGCGGCACCTGGTGGTCGACCACCAGCGTACGTGCGTAGGCATGGCGCAGCCAGTGAGGCGACGCGGCGCGCAGCAGCATCGCCTGTGCCGGCTCGCGCGCCTGCAGACCATCGGCCACGACAGCGAAGATCGCCTTGATCTCCCGATAGAGCCCCGTCTGCTGCAGCGCTTCCCCCTTGCTGCCGTGGATCACGGGCAATGTTTCGTGCGCCGATGGCTCGGGTGGCAGGCCGCGGGCACGCCGATAGGCCCGCAGCACGACCATGCACTGGGCCGGCAGCGGGATGGCTCGTACCTTGCGCCCCTTGCCGCAGACATAGAGCGTCCACCGCCCAGGCGCCTCGGCCTCCAGTCGGGGCAGTGCAGTCTCGGCCGACCAGGCCAGTTCCGCCAGGCGCACGCCGGCATAGCGATACAGCGCCCAAATCGCACGCTGGCGAAGCGCCGGCAACAAATCGCCGGCACTGTTTGCGTCAAGCCAGGCATCGCACGCGTCCAGCAGTGCCGACGGGATCAGCCGCGTCGGCACAAAGCCGCTTCGTGCGCGGCTGCCGGCGGACAGTCCGGCGGCCGGGTTGGCATGCAGGTAGCCGGTGGAGTACCAGTACCCGTAGAGGCTGGCTACCACCGCGAGTGCGCGCGTGCGGGTCGCTTCGGACAGGGGCGGCGAGGTGTCCGCGGTGCCGGGCGAGCCGTGCTCCAACGTGTGCCGGTAGGCGAGCAGTTGCTGGCGCGTCAGGTCCGACAAAGGCCCGAAGCCATGCGTGCCGCACCAGCGCATCAGCCGACGCAGCTCGGCCCCATAGGCGCGTAGCGTGTGGGACGATCGGCCAGTCCGGTCGCGCAGAAAAAGCGCCAGCGCCTGCGCGTCGTCGACGGCGCCCAGCGTGTTGGCCGCGGTTTGAGGCTGGGCAAAGCGGCCGGTGCGCGCAAGCCACGCGTGATCTGCGTGACTGTGCGCAGCCAACCACGGATTTGCCACCAGCCCCGTTGTCTGCGCGGTCGCCGGCACTGCCACTGCGTTCGCCGAGGCGCCGGCGGACCGGAAGCGACGCCGGTGCGTGTGCAGCAGCCGAGCGAGGATCGCGTCCGGGCTCGGCGCCTGATCCGCCGGCGCGGTGCGCAGACGCCCGCGCTCCCAGTACTCGACCGCCCCGTCGTGGGTCAGCAGCAACTTGAGGACCGTCGGCTGCGCCGCCTTGGCGTCCGCGAGCGATCCGTAGCGGCGCTTGATGCGCGTCAGGGTCCAGTGCGCGTAGACCGGGTGCCCGAGCGCCTCGGCGAGGTAGGCGAGCGCCGCGTCTACCTTGGCCGGCAAGGGGCGCGGCGGCACCGCGCCCGTATCGATCCAGTCGGCCGGATTCATGGCTTGTCGCGGCGCTTGCCGTCGGGCTTACCGGCCGGCTTGGCGGTCGATCGGGTCGCACGTGCCACCTTGGCGGCGGGCGTGGCAGCGGCCAGGGTCGCGCGCAGCATTTCGTCGAGCTGGGCGCGCTGGCTGGCGGTGACGGCCTTGAGCGCGCTCGCCTCGCCGACGGCGGTCTGGCGCGCGGCGCGCTCGCTGACCAGTTCTGCGTCCAGTCGTCCGCGCTCCTCCTCTAGCGCAGCGATGCGCCGCTCCGCGAACTTGAGTTGTGAGGCCAGTTGTGCGCGCTCGGCGCGCACCGCATCGCGCTGATGGGCGGTTTCCTGCAGGAGTTGTTTCGACAGTGCCTCGTAGCGCGTCTGGATCGTGGCGATCGCCTCGGTGTGGGCGCGCTCGTCCGCCACGGCACGTTCCTGCACGGTCGCGAGTGCCGTCTCGAGTTCGCCACGACGTGCCGCCTGCTCGTCGGCCCGCGCGCTAGCCGTTGCCAGGGCCGCTCTGGCTTCGGCCAGTACGGTGTCGCGCGCGGCAAGCTGCCCGCGGACCTCACTGAGTTCCTGGCGCAGCAGTTCGACCCGCAGGTCGGCCTCGGCGCGGGCGGACTGCGCGGCCTCTGCGGTCTGTTGCGCCTCGCGCCGCAGACGCACCACATCGTCAAGCTGCACCGCGACCGCGGCTTGCCACAACGCGCGCATCGCTTCGGCGATCTCGGCGGGCAGCTCGGGCAGGGCCAGGTCGGCCAGGCCCGCGCGCACCACTTCGGCCTCGATGGCATTGAGCGTGCGCGACAGCGTCGCCGGGTCGCCGCCGCCGAGGCGGTCGCGCAGCTTGCGCACCGATACCACGCGTCGAAAGCGTGCGGCCGTAGGCGGCGCCGCGTCGCCGGCTTCGGTCAGCATGGCCAGCACGGTGGCGCGGATCTGGTCGGGCGTGGCGGCGAGGCGGGGCATGGTGGCATCCAGGTGTAAAGTCACCCTATCTTACGTACATATATAACGTTAGGAAAGCAATTTAATAGTAATTTGAAATTACCGAAGACGGATAAATCTAGTTATCTTGCGGAAACAATGGCTTCCAGCCACAGGGCGCGCTTGGCCGCGCGGCGGGGGCGGTCAACGTTCCAAAACCAAGGGGAAAAGGACCAGTCAGCAAGTGACTGATTTGACTAGGGTTTTAGGGTGGGCATCACCCTGGAACCCGCATGGCTGCTACGGGTGGCTACCCCGGTAAATTGCGGCGAAATCAAGGGGACCCCTGATCCAGACATTCGTCTATTCGCTGGCCTGGCCGCATATCCAGTGGGCGGCGATGCTGGTGGTGCGGCTGCGCCCGGGTGCGGGTAACTAGTCGCTGGACGAACTGTAGGGGGCGAGCACTAACCGTCTCGCGCGGCGGCTTGCGAACCATAGGTCGGCCCGCGGCCGGAAAAATGCTTGACCTTCCCTGCCGTGGGAACGTCCATATTAACCATGGGGGACAGAAGCCCCTGCGGCGTGGCAGGACCAAGTCGGCAGAGAGCATCGGATTTTCCGCCGGAGGTTAGTCAAATGGGCGTTCCGGGGCGCACGTTGTATGAAGAGGTCTTTGCGGTGTTCGAAAGGGCATGCCAGGAAAGCGATTTCGAGCTGGCCGAGGACCTCCTGCTCGCCCTAGAAGCGATGGATCGCCGGCAGGAAGCTCATCGGCAACTCGACCGCGCCTACCTGCTGCTAGCCGATCTCTGAGAACGGGAGTCCCCCGACTTTGGTTTCTACCTGCTTGCCATCGGCTGGCCAATGCCCCTGGGGACAGCAGTGGTCCTCTTCCATGCCTTAGCGTGCAATATTTTCCGTTTTCTGAAGTGACCCCTTCTTTACGGAGTCCCGCGTATACCAGTCGTTCTTCTCGACAACCGGCTCTTTGCGATAGTGCCGCATGACCCGAAGAAAGCACTCGAGAGGCTGTTCCTTCTTTCGTAACCATCGGGCCTAACGTCGTCGGAGACAATTGCACGTTCCGGCTAATTCGAGAAACATCGTCTATTTTGCAGAAAGCGGCCGCTAACCGATCGAGCGGGGGAGTATCCGAAGGTCTTGCGAGCGCCGAGGCAATTTCTTCCATGTGCGCCGGGCTGCAAGGAAACTCATGTCGATCGGACAGTGCGCTCACTTTGGCTTGCAGAGCCGGGTTCGTGCCCTCGTGAAGGTACGCAAACAGGTTGTAATCCAGGTAAATTCTCATGCGATGGAGTTTGCGTATTGTTAAGCGCGCTCATACGTTTGGGAAATGCTGGCCGAACCTGAAGTTGGCGCATTCGCGCTGCACGTGGCTTGGGAGCAGTGGGAGTCTTACTTCTTCGACATTTGAAGGATTCTGAGCACGATGAGTGCGAAGGCAGTCGCGACGATGGCCGTCACCGCATGGCCCATGCCGGCGGCCACGCCGATCGCGGCAGCAATCCAGATGCTCGCGGCAGTTGTGAGCCCCCTGACGTGTGTCTCATTGTCCGGCTTCAGGATCGCCCCTGCACAAAGGAATCCGATGCCTGACGTGAGACCCTGAAGCACGCGGCTCATGTCGGCAAGCTGCACGCCCGCCTGGAGGGGAACCACGACAAAAACGCATGCCCCCAGCGCGACGAGCATGTGAGTGCGCACGCCTGCGGATTTTCCCGAGCTCTCCCGCTCGTACCCCAGCAAGCCCCCCAAAACGATAGAGACGGTCATTCGAACGACGGCACGTACTGCCTCGGCAGCATTAGCGAGATCGGAGAATTCCGAGCTCAATGTGCGGATGATGTCGTTCATTGCGGAGCGTCTCTGGGTGTGTCCTGAAAATGGCCAAGACAGTCTATGTCGCAGAAGATGACTGTCAGATTGCCGAGCTATGACACAACCGGATTCGCTGGCCGGGGGGCAAGATTAACAACGTATTACATTTCGGCAATAAAGCCTGACAACGGAAGGGCAACCTTAGAATGCCGGCCATTAGTGCTCGTTTTCGCGCCAGTGTGTCCACTCGAAGTGCGCGACATTCTCCTCCAGCCCCCGAACCGCATGACCGATTCTTCAATCTCCCCGTCCCAACCCGCTGGTCTCTCGAGGGCGCTGGACAATTTCCTGACACGCCACCGCATCGGCGTTTGGCGTGTTGTCGTAACGTTTGTCCTGGCAAGTCTGGTCTTTGGCCATTCTCGCTGGGACGGTACCTGGGTGTCGCCGCTGCTGCTGACGCTGGGGATGTTGGGGGTGAGCCTGGCCACGGTCGGGCGGCTCTGGTGCGCGTTGTACATTTCCGGGCGCAAGAACAATACCTTGGTGACCTCGGGTCCATATTCACTGTGTCGCCATCCGCTCTATGTCTGCAACTTGCTAGGCATTATCGGACTAGGGGCGATGACCGAGTCGCTGGCGGTTACCGCAGTCCTGGCGCTCGCATTTGCGCTGATGTACCCGGCTGTCATCCGGACGGAAGACCGCTTTCTGGCTTCCGCCTTCCCGGAATTCGCCGAATACGCACGCCGTACACCAGCGTTCTTTCCCCGTCTGTCGCTGTATAGGGGGGAGTCGACATGGACGGTCCATGTGTCTTCCTTTCAACGCAATATTGCGGACTCGGTCTGGTTTCTCGGCCTGTCGGTGGTCGTGGAGTCGTTTGATTTGTTCCATGACGCCGGCGTCCTCCGGGCGGTCGTGACGCTTGCCTGATGCGGGCAACTCCGCATACACGTACAGCCATGCACTACGCTCACGTCTCCGATTCTGTTGTCGAGAGCATGCTCGTGATGCTGGTCGGCCTGATCGTCCTGTATGTGGGGTTCGCTGTCTATTTGCGGTGGAAGCATGGGCCCGCCCCCAAGCGTAAGACTGATGAGGGGCGAAAGCGGCACCCCAAAACGAGCAGGCGAAAGCGATAATCGTAATCTGCTCTTAATGCTGGTGATCGAGGATTCATGTAAACTTCGGCGACGGCCCAGCCGTTAGTACTTCAACCCCAAGCCCCCCGCACAGTCTCCCAAGGAATGCGACGTTTCGTTCTGATCTTCGTGCTGCTCATTTTGCCGTTCCAGTTTTCCTGGGCGGCAGCGGCACGCTATTGTCAGCACGAGAAAGCCACGGCCACTTGGCACCTTGGGCACCACGAGCATCGTCATCAGCAGCCGGAAGGTAAAACGGATGCCGAGAAAAAGCCATTCGTGGATACAGACTGCGGGGTATGCCATCTGGTCTCCCTCCCGTTCGTCTATGGACAGACGCAGGACGTGTTGATAGCGAATCGGGTAGAAGTGACCGATACTCAACATTCGTCCGAGTTCTCGTCTCTGAATGCCAGGGCTCCCGACCGTCCTCAGTGGCAGCGTCTCGCTTGATCGGCGAGACGACGACTCTTTTTCTCCTTTCGTCTCTCGCCGAATTCTCCTGGTCACATACCTTGGTGCAATTCGATGCGAAGACTATTTCTGCCGCTCGGGCTGGCGGTAGCATTTCTCAGCCCAAACTTTGCCGTAGCGCAATCTGACACCGGCACGTCCATGGTGCCCGTCTTCCCAAGGGAAGCGGCGGGACCGTTGACCCTCGAGGCCGCGTTGTCGCTGGCGGCAGGAAGCAATTTCAACCTGTCCGCCGCCGCCAAGGAACTCGATTCCACAGAAGGTGGGATCATGCAGGCCCGGGTTATTCCGAACCCGGAACTCCAGACGCTGGTCGAGGACACGCGGAAATCCACCCGTACATCCACCGCCCAGATGAATATCCCCATCGAACTGGGCGGCAAGCGCTCGGCTCGTATCAATGCCGCGGAAAGGACGCGCGAACTGGCGCAGGCAACGCTGGCTGGCGTTCGCGGTGACATTCGGGCGCAGGTAATCGAGAGCTTTTTTTCCGTCTTGATCGCACAGGAACGCGTCAAGCTGGCAACTGGCTCCGCGGATATCGCTGCGAGGGGCGCGCAAGCCGCTTCACGCCGCGTCGCGGCCGGCAAGATCTCCCCGGTTGACGAAACTAAGGCACGTGTCGAACAGGCCAACGCCGAACTTGAATTGGCCGAAGCAACGGCGAGCCTGCAGTCCGCCCGTCAGGCGTTGACGGCGTTGTGGGGCAATGCATCGCCGCAGTTTGCCGAAGCACAGGGCAATCTGGACGCGCTGCCATCCAGGCCGGCGCCTGAACTCCTTCAGAAGGAGCTGGAAAACTCACCGCTGGTGGCCGCAAGCCGCGCTGAACTTGACCGCCGCCAGGCATTGGTGGGCGTTGAGCGCAGCCGCCAGTATCCGGATCTGACAGTCAGTCTGGGTGCCAAGCGAGATACAGAAGCCAACCGCAACATGGCGGTGATCGGTGTGGCGATCCCGTTGCCGATTTTTGACCGGAATCAGGGCAACTTGTATTCGGCCATTCGCCAGGCGGACAAGGCCCAGGATGAATATCTGGCCAATCGCATCAGCCTGACCCGAAATCTCCTGATGGCATCGAACCAGCTGTCGGTATCGCGCGCCTCGGCACAAACGCTGAAGCAGACCGTCTTGCCAGGCGCCGAGCAAGCCTTCAACGCGGCGACCATTGGCTTCGAGGCCGGCAAGTTCAATTATCTGGACGTCCTGGATGCCCAGCGCACGCTGTTCCAGGCACGCATCCGCTATCTCGGCGTGCTTGGACAAACCTATCAGGCGGCGACCACGATCGATCGCATTCTGGGACGTTAAGACGGGATTCATAAAACATGGCTATTTCGAACAAACAAAAGGCTGCCATTGCGGCCATCGTACTGGTGGGCGGCGTCGCGACTGGTGGCGTTCTGCTGAGCGGGCGCTCTGCGCCGGAAGAGCAGGGTGGGCACTCGGAATCCAAGGGGCATGGCGACACCGAGCACCATGGCAAGCAGGCGGCGGAAGCCGACCACAAGGATGACAAGTCACACGGCGACGGCGAGCATCACGAGGTCAAGAAGGGCCCCAATGGTGGCGCGCTCTTTTCGCGTGATGGCTATGACGTCGAAATTGGCACGGCCGAATCCAAGGGCGAGGCCCGTATTCGGCTCTGGGTTAGCAAGTCTGGGAAGGCGGTGGCAAATGGCGTGGCAGCGACAGGCCAGCTCGTGCGGGCTACGGGCGAGTCTCAAGCGCTCAAGTTCGTGGTGTCTGGCGACGCGCTGGAAAGCCAACAGCCAGTTGCCGAGCCCCATGTCTTTGACGTGACCGCAAATGTGACCTTGCCCGGTTCGTCTTCGCCACTCGCCGTGCGGCTCTCGAAAGAGGAAGGCAAGATTGAGTTGACAGCGGACCAGCTGGCCAAGACAGGGGTAGTGGTTCAAACCGCGGGCTCGGCAAAGGTCCAGGCTGGCGTCCAGTTCCCCGGCGAAATCCGTTTCAACGAAGACAAGACAGCCCACGTGGTGCCGCGACTGGCTGGCGTCGTAGAGAGCGTTCCGGCCAATATTGGGCAACAGGTTAAGAAGGGACAGGTTCTCGCGGTCATCGCGAGCACCGGACTTTCTGACCAGCGCAGCGAACTGCTCGCAGCACAGAAACGTCTGGATCTGGCGCGTGTCACTTATGACCGCGAGAAGAAGCTCTGGGAACAGAAGATCTCTGCGGAGCAAGATTATCTGAGCGCCCGCAACGCGCTGCAGGAAGCGCAGATCAGTGTCCAGAACGCGCAGCAGAAGCTGACCGCCATTGGCGCCAGCAACAGCTCGACGGCACTCAATCGCTACGAGCTGCGCGCACCGTTCGACGGCATGATCGTTGAAAAGCATATCTCGCTTGGGGAAGCGGTGGCGGACAACGCCAACGTGTTCACGCTGTCGGATCTGTCGTCCGTCTGGGCCGAGTTCGTGGTGTCTGCCAAGGATGTCGAGCGGGTGCGCATCGGCGAAAAGGCGTCGATCAATTCGGCATCGTCCGATGTGAAGGCAGATGGCACCGTTTCATACGTGGGTTCGCTGCTGGGCGAGCAGACGCGGACGGCGAAGGCCCGCGTAACATTGACCAATCCACAGATGGCTTGGCGACCGGGTCTCTTCGTCACGGTCGACGTATTCGGTGCTGATGTCGAGGTGCCCGTTGCGGTGAAGACCGAGGCCGTCCAGGACGTCAATGGCGAGAGCGTAGTCTTTGTCGCGGTTCAAGGTGGATTCGTGCCGCAGCCGGTGAAGGTCGGCCGGACAAACGGCAAGGTCATCGAGATTGTCGAGGGCCTGAAGCCGGGCGCACGTTACGCCGCCGCCAACAGTTTTGTTCTGAAGGCCGAACTTGGCAAATCCAGCGCCGAACACGGCCATTGATACGGGGGAAACAGCAATGTTTGAACGTATCATTAGTTTCGCCATCCAGCAGCGATGGCTGGTCCTGCTCGCCGTGTTTGGAATGGCCGGGTTAGGGATTTTCAGCTACAACCGACTACCGATCGACGCGGTCCCTGACATTACCAACGTTCAGGTTCAGGTCAATACCTCGGCACCAGGCTATTCACCGCTCGAAACCGAACAGCGTGTTACGTATCCGATCGAGGTCGTGATGGCCGGCCTGCCGGGACTCGAACAGACGCGTTCCCTGTCCCGCTATGGCTTGTCGCAGGTGACGGTCATCTTCAAGGATGGCACGGACGTCTATTTCGCGCGCCAACTCGTCAACCAGCGCATCCAGGAAGCCAAGGACAATCTGCCTGAAGGCGTTGTGCCGGCGATGGGGCCTATTTCGACCGGCCTCGGGGAGATCTATCTATGGACCGTTGAAGCCGAAGAGGGTGCTCGCAAAGCTGACGGGACTGCCTATACGCCGACAGATTTGCGCGAAATCCAGGATTGGGTGGTACGGCCGCAACTGCGTAACGTGCCCGGTGTCACCGAGATCAATACTATCGGTGGTTTCAACAAGCAGTACCTGGTCGCGCCGAGTCTTGAACGGCTAGCGTCGTACGGGCTGACGCTGACCGACGTCGTCAATGCGCTGAACAAGAACAACGACAACGTGGGTGCGGGCTACATCGAGCGTAGGGGCGAGCAGTATCTGGTTCGTGCGCCGGGTCAGGTTGCGTCCGAAGACGACATCCGCAACATTATTGTCGGTACAGCGCAGGGGCAGCCGATCCGCATTCGCGACATCGGGGATGTGGAGATTGGCAAGGAACTGCGTACCGGTGCGGCAACCGAGAATGGCAAGGAAGTTGTGCTGGGCACGGTATTCATGCTCATCGGCGAAAACAGCCGGGCTGTGTCAAAAGCGGTCGATGAAAAGGTCGCTTCCATTAACCGTACGATGCCGGAAGGTGTGAAGATCGTAACGGTATACGACCGGACACGTCTGGTCGACAAGGCCATTGCGACCGTCAAGAAGAACCTTCTTGAAGGCGCGGTGCTCGTCATCGTAATTCTGTTCCTTTTCCTGGGTAACATCCGCGCGGCGCTGATTACCGCGACGATCATTCCGCTGGCGATGTTGTTCACCTTCACGGGGATGGTGAACTACAAGATCAGTGCGAACCTGATGAGCTTGGGCGCGCTCGACTTCGGCATCATCATCGATGGCGCGGTGGTGATTGTCGAAAACTGTGTGAGGCGACTGGCGCATGCGCAGGAACACCATGGCCGGCCATTGACGCGCTCCGAGCGGTTCCATGAGGTGTTTGCCGCAGCGAAGGAGGCGCGTCGCCCACTGATCTTCGGTCAGCTCATCATTATGATCGTCTACCTGCCGATCTTTGCGCTGACGGGGGTGGAAGGCAAGATGTTCCACCCGATGGCGTTCACGGTCGTCCTGGCGCTGCTGGGCGCGATGATTCTGTCCGTGACGTTCGTTCCGGCTGCGGTCGCCTTGTTCATCGGCGAACGGGTGGCCGAGAAAGAAAATCGTCTCATGCTCTGGGCGAAGCGTCGCTACGAGCCGCTGCTGGAAAAGTCGCTCGCGAACACGGCCGTTGTATTGACGTTTGCCGCGGTGTCAATTGTTCTGTGCGTGGCCATTGCGGCCCGCCTGGGCAGCGAGTTCATCCCCAATCTGAACGAAGGCGACATTGCCATCCAGGCGCTGCGCATTCCTGGCACGAGCCTGTCGCAGTCCGTGGAGATGCAGAAGACGATCGAGACGACCCTCAAGGCAAAATTCCCCGAAATCGAGCGCGTGTTTGCGCGGACAGGTACGGCGGAGATTGCATCCGATCCGATGCCGCCGAATATTTCGGATGGCTACATCATGCTCAAGCCTGAGAAGGATTGGCCAGAGCCGAAGAAAACACATGCCGAACTGCTGTCCGCCATCCAGGAGGAAGCCGGCAAGATCCCCGGGAACAACTACGAGTTCTCCCAACCGATCCAGCTGCGGTTCAACGAGCTGATCTCCGGGGTCCGCTCGGACGTCGCAGTCAAGATCTTCGGCGATGACAACAACGTGCTCAGCGAGACGGCGAAGAAGGTATCGGCCGTGCTGCAGGGCATCCCCGGCGCGCAGGAGGTGAAGGTAGAACAGACCACCGGCTTGCCGATGCTGACGGTCAAGATCGATCGGGAGAAGGCGGCGCGATACGGGCTTAACATGAGCGACGTGCAAGACGCGGTGGCAACGGGCGTCGGAGGCCGTGATTCCGGAACCTTCTTCCAGGGCGATCGTCGTTTCGATATCGTGGTCCGCCTGCCCGAAGCTGTGCGCGGCGAGGTCGAGGCTCTGCGCCGATTGCCGATTCCGTTGCCAAAAGGAGTGGACGCGAGAACGACGTTTATCCCATTGAGCGAGGTGGCGACGCTGGAAATGGCGCCCGGCCCGAACCAGATCTCGCGCGAGAACGGCAAGCGCCGCATCGTGATCAGTGCCAACGTTCGTGGACGTGATATTGGTTCATTCGTGCCCGAGGCGGAAGCGGCTATCCAAAGCCAGGTCAAGATCCCGGCTGGCTACTGGATGACATGGGGTGGCACCTTTGAGCAACTGCAGTCCGCCACCACCCGCCTGCAGGTGGTAGTGCCGGTGGCGCTGTTGCTGGTCTTCGTACTGTTGTTTGCGATGTTCAACAACATCAAGGATGGCTTGCTAGTCTTCACGGGCATTCCCTTTGCGCTGACTGGCGGGATTCTTGCCCTGTGGATACGCGGCATTCCGATGTCCATTACTGCAGCGGTGGGCTTCATCGCGCTGTGCGGGGTGGCGGTGCTCAATGGTCTGGTGATGCTGTCGTTTATCCGATCGCTGCGCGAAGAAGGGCATTCCCTCGACAGCGCGGTCCGAGTTGGCGCCCTGACGCGACTGCGTCCGGTGCTGATGACGGCCCTGGTGGCATCCCTGGGTTTCGTGCCGATGGCCATCGCCACCGGTACGGGCGCTGAGGTGCAACGTCCCCTCGCAACGGTGGTAATCGGTGGCATCTTGTCGTCCACGGCGCTGACCCTACTGGTGTTGCCGGTGCTCTATCGACTTGCTCACCGCAAGGATGAGGACGCGGAAGATACTCGCGAGCCAGTCACTCAGACGCATCAACCGGATCAAGGCCGCCAGCCTGCATGACGTAAATCCTTGGGCGGTCATCGTACCGCCCAATTTTTATAGGAGTTTCTATGGGCGCAGGTCACTCACACGACCATCCCGGTGGCAACGAGCGATCGCTCAAGATCGCCCTTGCGCTGACCGGTACGTTCCTGATTGCCGAAGTGGTCGGTGGTGTCATGACGAAGAGCCTGGCGTTGATCTCCGACGCCGCGCACATGCTCACGGACACCGTCGCACTGGCCATCGCACTGGCTGCTATTGCGATCGCCAAGCGACCCGCGGACAAGAAGCGGACATTTGGCTACTACCGTTTTGAGATTCTTGCCGCGGCCTTTAACGCATTGCTGCTGTTCGGTGTGGCTATCTACATCCTGTACGAAGCCTACCTGCGGCTGAAATCGCCACCTCAGATTGAGTCAACCGGCATGTTCGTCGTGGCTGTGCTGGGCCTGATCATCAATCTCATCAGCATGCGCATGCTGTCCTCCGGGCAAAGCAGCAGCCTGAACGTGAAGGGTGCTTATCTGGAAGTCTGGAGCGATCTGCTCGGGTCGGTTGGCGTCATCGCCGGTGCGATCATCATCCGCTTCACGGGCTGGGCGTGGGTCGACTCCGCCATTGCGGTGCTGATCGGCCTCTGGGTACTGCCTCGCACGTGGATCCTGCTGAAGTCGAGCCTGAATGTGCTGCTCGAAGGCGTACCCGATGACGTGGATCTGGCAGAGGTTGAGAAGCAAATTCTGGCGACGCCCGGGGTAAAAAGCTTCCATGACCTCCACATCTGGGCACTTACCAGCGGCAAGGCGAGCTTGACGGTTCATGTCGTGAATGACACGGCCGTCAACCCGGAAATGGAAGTGCTACCGGAATTGAAGCAGATGCTGGCTGACAAATTCGATATCACGCACGTGACCATTCAGTTCGAACTGGCACCATGCGAACAAGCGGATGCAGCTCAGCATTTCAATGCATCGCCAGCACTGGTCGGATCGAAGTCGCTTGCTGCAGGAGGAAACTAAGGTGCGGGTACTTGTTGTAGAAGACGAACCGCGTACTGCGGAGTATTTGCAGAAGGGATTGTCGGAGTCGGGTTTCGTGGTCGACATCGCGAACAATGGTGGCGATGGGCTCCACATGGCGGAAGAGACCGACTACGACGTCATCATCCTGGACGTCATGCTGCCAGGTATGGACGGGTGGACGGTCATCAAGTCCATTCGATCCAAGTCCGAGACACCCGTACTGTTTCTGACGGCGCTGGATGATGTGGCGGATCGTGTCAGAGGCTTCGAGTTGGGGGCAGACGATTACCTGGTCAAGCCCTTCGCCTTTGCCGAGCTCCTTGCCCGTATCCGGCGTTGCTTGCGCCAAAGCACCTCGAAGGAGTCCGAGCGATTGCGCATTGCCGATCTGGACATCGACGTGCTTGGAAGGCGGGTATTCCGGGGAACTACCCGCATTGAATTGACGAATCAGGAGTTCTCGCTGTTGCACCTGCTCATGCGCCGGAGAGGGGAGGTGCTGTCGCGAACCACGATCGCGTCCCAGGTCTGGGACGTCAACTTCGACACGGATACCAATGTCGTTGACGTCGCGATCCGGCGCCTGAGATCCAAGGTGGATGATCCCTTCGATCAAAAGCTGATCCATACCGTACGGGGAATGGGCTATGTCCTCGACCCAGAGCGCGGCCGGTGACGGAATGAGGCCCGGGACTTCGATAACCCCGCTGTCACTGACGAGGCGGCTTGGGCTCTTCTTTGCATTGGTACTGTCTATCGCGCTGGCCAGCATGGGCGCCTTTGCTTACTACTCGCTCGCCGCGCAACTCGAGGCCAGAGACGATGAGGTTGTAAAGGGAAAACTCGAACAGGTCGAGCATTTCTTGCGCGAGGTGGACGGGGTGCAGGGCGTCCCGGCGGCGCAGCATCGCTTCGATGATCTGGTGCGAGGTTACTCGGACCTCATCGTTCGCGTCACGGCGCTGGATGGCCGGCTTTTGTTTCGCACGGGCAACGATGCATTGCTGGAAGGCACTGACCAAGCGGCGGTCACGGGAAAGTCATCGCTCATGTTCCAGTCCGCCGATGCGGTGTTGGGGCGAGACGGTACGCGGGCGACGGTGTTCGTGGCGAAGTCTGGCGAGGACAGGAAGCAGGTGACTGCGCGATTCCGGACGACGCTCGTGCTTGGTACCACCGTCGGTGTGATATTGACGGCCCTGGTGGGGGCGGCCATTACGCGCCGTGAGCTGGAGCCGGCGCACGTACTTATCAAGCAGATCAACCGGATCAGTGTGGAACGGCTGAGCTACCGGGTGGACATGCCACCCAAGCCCACCGAAGTGCGTGATATCGCCTCTGCGTTCAATGCGATGCTGCAACGCCTCGAGGATGGTTATCAGAAGCTGTCGCGGTTCTCCGCCGATCTTGCCCATGATTTGCGCACGCCGCTTAACAACCTCATTGGACATGCCGAGGTCGCCTTGTCACGAGACCGCACCGGGCCCGAGTATGTCGCCTTGGTGGAGGAAAGCCTGGTCGAATACCAGCGACTTGCGAGGATGATCGATGCGATGTTGTTCCTCGCGCGAGCTGACAGTGCCAATGTGGCGCTCGAGTTGACGGAACTCCAGTTGAATGCAGAACTTCGCAAGTTGTCCGCCTACTTTTCGGTGCTTGCAGAGGAGCGAAGCGTCGTAATCAGGGTAAGCGGGGATGCCACCCTGGTCGCTGATGCCATTCTGTTCCAGCGTGCGATCAACAATGTTCTGTCAAATGCGGTCCGTCATGCGTGGCCGAATTCGATGATAGATCTGGTGGTGCGCCGCGAAGCGGCACATTGTTGCATCGACATCACGAACGTTGGAGACCCAATCCCGGAGCGGGAACTTTCCCTCATCTTTGATCGGTTCTTCCGTGGGGATAGGGCGAGATCCAACTCGTCACAGTCCACGGGGCTGGGCCTGGCCATCGTCCTGTCGATCATGGAGCTCCATGGCGGCGACGCGTCAGCCGTGAGCGGCTTGGATGGGAAGACACGCTTTACATTGCGCTTCCCGCTCAACGGTGCTGAAGCCTCAGCGCGGGTTTCGGTGGGTAGGCCGAGTCAGGACCGACCAGTCGTTGGGTAGAGTGGTGCAATGAGCCCGATTGCCTATTTGTAATCGCCGGGCAAGGCTGCAGCATGCGTACAATTTATACACTCGTTTTCATAGATCAACGAAGTCTCTAGAAAGGAGATGACTATGAAAACGAAGAAACACGCCTTGCTGTTTGCGGCGTTGCTGTTGGGTGGGATGTCGGCTTCGTATGCTTTGGAAATGACCGGGTTGAAACCGGGCGTGCCTGCGTCGACGGCGACGGCGCAGGCGATGGCGAAGCGTCACGCGACCTTGTATGGCGATCCAGCCGGCCAATCTCAGGCCAGTCGCATTATCGACGTGAAGCCAGGGATGCGGTATGTCAACGTGGACTCTGGCGAGACGGTGGCGTTTCGGGCCGGCGAGAAGATCGTCGCATGGACCTTCGCCCAGATGGTCAGGGATACGAGTGTGGACCTTGGCTTGTTGATGCCGGATCTGCCGGGTAGCGCTGGCGTGCGCGTCTATATTGATAGAAGCGACCTCTTCACAGGTGGCTGAACGTTGCTGAACCGGTGAACTACAGGCCCCGCACAATGCGGGGCCTTTTTCATCGTCATTGGCGTCGGTTCTGCCGCTTAGCAATACACGAGGCGATGGGAAGTTGTAGCACGCGCCACCGCATCATGAACGGCACCGGATTGACGCCGATGGAGGGAAAAAAAGCTTGCCCTCCGGGGAGGGCAAGCTTCGGAAGCTTTCGCCATCGGGATAAAGCGAAAGAGCACCAAGAGCCAAGCAACTGACGGGTGCCTGGCTCCCCCACAGAGGTCGGTCTGAGTTTCAGGGACGGCTTGCGTCAAATTCCGCGTGCGCCATCGGTGAACACATCACGCGGCCCAATACGCGAGCCGTCGGTAAATACGTCACGCTGGCCGAGGCGTGCGCCGTCGGTGAACACGTCGCGCTTGTCGATGCGTGCACCGCCGGCGTAAATGTCGTTGACTGCGGCGCGTCCGCCGTCGGTGTAGGGGTCGCGGGGACGGTGGATCTGGCCATCAGGGGTAGCAGCGATGGCGGAGCCGGCGGCAGCAATCGTGAGGGCAGCAGCAATCAGGGCAGTGTGAATCGTCTTCATGGAATCTCTCCGGAGTCAATGTTTGTGAGTCTCTAATCGCTCACCGTGTTCACAGTCTAGCTACCGGACCTGCTCCACTGAATTACCCGCGTATTACGATCCTGTCATAAAAAAATGCCTCCCGGTTGGGAGGCACAAACTCTCTTGAATTAACAAGAAAGTGTCGATTCTTTTGAGCTCGCTCAGAACTTGTGGCGTACGCCTACGACGACGCCGGTCTGATCCTTGCCAGGGACAACGTTGGTCGGGCTGCCGGTCGTCGAGTTGTAGCCGTTCATGCCCAGCTGCGAGTTGCCGCGGTTCAGTGCATAACCGACGTTCATATACACATCGGTACGCTTCGAGAAAGCGTAATCTGCCGAGGCAACGAACAGGAACGGGTCTGCGCCAGAATTGCGGCTGTCCGTGTAGTAGGCGGCGCCGGTCAGCGTCAGTGCGGGCGTCAGGCCATAGCGCAGGCCGGCCCAGTAAATGTTAGAACCGTTCGTCGGCAGCGCACCGACATTGCCGTTGTACCAGCGATAACCAATAAATGCCTTAGCCGGTCCGAAAGCGTAGCTCGCGCCAATTAGAGCGCGGCGGTCCTTGCGGTCGGCCGTGGCGACGGTGCTGCCCTGGATCTCGTCGTACACCGCGCCGACAGCGAGGGCGCCGGTTTCATACATGAGCGATACGCCCATGTTTCGATCGACCTTGTAGTTCCCCGGCACTTCGCCGCCGCCGGTGCGGCTAAAGCTGTAGAGGCCGGTGACCGTCAGGCCACTGAAGATGCCACGGTACTTGATAGCATTGTCAGCGCGACCCGCCAAGACGTCATCCATCTTGAAGAGCGAGTAGCGCGGCGCGAAGCCCATCGGGTCGAGTTGCAGCGTGGTGTCATACATTGGTGTCGTTTGACGACCCAACGTCAGTTGACCATATTTGCTACCCAATCCTACGAAGGCACTACGATCAAAAAGACGGGTGCTGTTGTTCTGTGCGCCGGTGTCGAACGAAATGCCGCTTTCCAATTCGAAGATGGCTTTCAGACCGCCGCCAAGGTCTTCGACGCCACGCAGGCCCCAACGCGACGTCGACATGTTGCCGGAGGTCATGCGAACCTGGTTCGAGCCACCGGGCGAAGCCGATGGGACGTTGCTCAGATACTCGATACCCGCGTCGGCCACACCATACAGCGTGACGCTCGATTGAGCGAATGCGGTTGTAGCGAACAGACCGAGGGATGCGACGGCAATGCGACTAATCTTCATGGATTCTCCTCATTAAGACCCGAAATTAATTTGGTGGGGGCGAGTATAGAAATCTGCAGATGACGGTCAGATTGCGAAGTAATTACGTGGGGTCACTTCGTCGCGTGATGACGACAAGGTGGAACGTACCGGGGTTATGTGGATTGACATGGCTTTCGCGCGGACGCGTCAACCTGTGTGCGCGCGAACATTGCGGGCCGGTAATGGGAAACTCACGAAAAGAGGTCGCTTCTCTCGAAGCAAGATCGACTGCCTTTGCAATACGCTGCGGGTTCCGATCTAGTTGGAGAGTAAGGATGGACACGCCATACGTCGCAAAATGGGCGCGTAGCGAAGACAGCGTTCATGAGCAAGCGCTGCGACTTCGCACACGGAGGTTCGAGCTGCTGTCTGCAAATATTGCAAATGCGGATACGCCGAACTACAAGGCGCGCGATATCGACTTCAGCGCCGAGTTGGATAGGGTGATGGGCAGTGGCCAGAATTTTGCGGGCATGACCATGACTTCGCCGCGACACATCGAGGCAAGCAAGCCCGCGCTGGAAGAGGATCTGATGTATCGCGTCCCCCTGCAGTCGAGTATGGACGGCAACACCGTGGAGATGGACGTCGAGCGTGTGGCGTTTGCAGAGAACGCGCTGCGGATGCGGTTCTCCATTCAAAAGACTGCCGACGAGTACAAGGACATGCTCAAGCTCTACCAGGACATGCGGCCCTAGCGGGGAAACCGCGACTACTGGCAGGGCGGCTTGGGTGCGGCGACAGCGCTGGACGCGTCTCTGGAAGACGGCTCCGGTGTGCTCGCTGCGGATTCCTGCTTCGACGGATGTTTGGCTGTGCGATGTCGCGGGTTGGCCGCCCAGGCAACCCGTTGGTCGCGGGAGGCGTATCCCGTGTCTGAATGTCCAATGGCGAGGGTGTGCCACTGGGTCGGCTTCTCGCTGAGTCGATCACCGGTCGCAGGAGCCGGCAAAGCGTAGGCCAGCAAGGCAGAGCATGCGACGGCGCTAATCATCTGTATGGTTCCTGGACGGATGACATGAGGATCCTGTCATCCGCAAGATAGTACGCTCAGATTGCGGGCACATTACCAACGCATTACGGCGGGGCATTGGGGCGCTGACTCGTTGAGCTTTGTTGTTGCAATGCGGGGCACACTAGTTGCTAATAGTGTGCAACGGCGTGAATGCCGATTCAGACTGACTGGAGCCCGCGACAATGACCGAAAAGCTGCGCCTGGACATTCCTGTCTTGCTTCCTGGCCTTCCCGATTCCTCTGATCCCTGTGTAGAACGGTTGCTGTCCGAACTGAGAGGGAAAGAGGGCGTCGAGGCGGCGCATATAAAAACTGCAAATGTTGATAGCGATTCACAGATATGTGTCCACTACGATCCCGCAGCGATTTCCCTTGCCCGCATCCGGGAGCTGGTGACAAGCACGGGTGCGGTGATTTCGTCGCGGTTTGGTCATGTGCTTTGGCAATTGAAGGGCGTCTGGCACGAACGACGAGCGCGAACCGTAGCTAGCCAACTGCGGGCCTTGCCCGGCGTCATCGAGGCCGAAGTCAGCGCCTCCGGCATAGCGCGCGTCGAATTCGACAACGATCGGATCTCCGCGGCAGGGATCGAGCAGGCCCTGTCAAAACGCGGGCTCGCGCCGGTTGAGATCGGTGCCCGGAAGAGCGGTCATGCAGACCATGAACACCGCGAAGGCGTCAAGGATCATGCACATGGGGAAGGCGAGGGGCATGAGGCCCACGCACACGGCAGCGTGTTTGGCCCGAATACTGAGCTAATCTTCTCCCTGATCTGTGGGGCCTTGCTTGGTCTCGGATTTGCCGTTGGTAAGCTGTTCGGCAGCCTGCCAGCATGGATTCCGGTTGCCTTCTTTGTCGGCGCGTATTTTTTTGGTGGTTTCTATACCGTTCGGGAAGCGATAGAGAACCTCCGGCTAAAGAAGTTCGAAATCGACACACTGATGCTGGTAGCCGCCGCAGGGGCGGCGGCGTTAGGCGCTTGGGCGGAAGGCGCGCTACTTCTCTTTTTGTTCAGTCTCGGCCACGGGCTCGAACACTACGCCATGGGGCGCGCCAAGCGGGCGATCGAAGCGTTGGCGGCGCTCGCACCGGCTACAGCAAGTGTGCGGCGTGAAGGCGAGGTACGAGAGGTCCCCGTCGAGGAATTGCAGGTGGGGGATGTGGTGGTGGTTCGGCCGAACGAACGCCTCCCCGCCGATGGTTTTCTGGTAAAGGGGGCTTCCGCAGTCAATCAAGCGCCGGTTACTGGCGAAAGCATCCCGGTCGACAAGCAGCCCGTGGATGACGCCGCCGCAGCCAGGAGGAAGCCCGATGCCGTAGGGGCCGTGTCCCGCGTGTTCGCCGGAACCATCAATGGCGCCGGCGCCATTGAAGTGGAAGTGACGCGCCTTTCCACGGACAGCGCCCTGGCGAAAGTCGTCAAGATGGTCAACGAGGCCGAAGCGCAAAAGTCACCGAGCCAGCGGTTCACTGAGAAGTTCGAACGGATCTTTGTTCCTGCAGTGCTTGTGCTGGCGGTATTGCTGCTGTTTGCAGGGCTAGTGATCAATGAGCCGTTCAGTGCGACCTTCTACCGCGCCATGGCGGTGCTGGTTGCCGCCAGCCCATGCGCGCTCGCCATCGCGACACCGAGCGCGGTGCTGTCGGGGGTAGCGCGCGCCGCTAGAGGGGGTGTACTGATCAAGGGCGGGGCGCCGCTCGAAAACCTGGGTTCACTGAAAGCCATTGCATTCGATAAGACGGGGACGCTGACGGAGGGGCGCCCCCGTATTACCGATGTGATGGTCGCCGAAGGAGTAGCTGAAGCGGAATTGTTGAGCGTAGCGGTCGCCGTGGAGTCGCTCAGCGACCACCCGTTGGCTGCGGCCATTGCCCGCGATGGCCGCAAGCGCCTGGAAGGCAGTTCCATCCCGGAAGCGTCTCATCTCCAAAGCTTGACCGGACGCGGGGTCACGGCGACGTTGTGCGGTAAGACCGTCTGGATTGGCAAGCCTGACATGTTCGGCGCCGACGGGATTGCACCGCTTAGCGAATCGATGGCGAGCGCAGTGCAGACGCTGCGCAGCACTGGCCGCACGACAATGATCGTCAGGCAGGGAGATCGGGACCTCGGCGCCATTGGGCTGATGGACACGCCGCGCGCCTCGGCGCGCGCCGCCCTCGAGGCACTGCGCAGGCTGGGTATCACACGCATGATCATGATCTCCGGCGATCACCAGCGCGCAGCCGAAGCCGTCGCCAAGGACGTAGGTATCGATGAAGCCTGGGGCGATCTGATGCCTGAGGACAAGGTCAAAGCCATCCAGACGTTGCGCGCGGAAGCCAAAGTGGCCATGGTCGGCGACGGCGTCAACGACGCGCCGGCAATGGCCAACGCCACGGTGGGCATCGCAATGGGTGCGGCAGGTTCAGATGTGGCACTGGAAACGGCGGATGTTGCGCTGATGGCCGACGACCTCCAACACCTACCTTTTGTGGTCGGTTTAAGCCGACATACGCGGGCCATCATCCTTCAGAACGTGTATATCAGCCTCGGCGTCGTGGCGTTCCTTCTGCCAGCCACGATCCTCGGCCTCGGTATCGGGCCCGCCGTGGCCATGCATGAGGGGTCGACGCTGATCGTCGTGTTCAATGCGCTTCGACTGCTAGCCTATCGCGACAAATCCCCATGACGGGCCCCGGCCGCAATGATGGCGATGCCAGATGCGGCGGCAGCTATGGCCGCCGACTCATTTGGCGGCATTGCCGCAACTTCCACAGAACTTTGCGTCGCGTGGGAGTAAGGTGCCGCATCGACTGCACGGCGCCGGAGCCAGTGAACTGCCGCATTGCTGGCAGAAGCGCGCGCCCTGGGCGCTCACCGTGCCGCAGTTGGGGCAGTGGACGCCGGCGGGGCTTTGTGGTGGCAAAGGATTCCCATAGCCGTAGCTGCCGCCACCATCATGATGACCTCCTCGACGACCGTGCTCACTTCCGCCGCCGTGATGACCGCCGCTGTGACGGCCCATGAGCCTTTCCAAGAAACCCATCATTCCTCCTAAGTGGATGGATCGTCGCTGCGGCCCCGTGGTGTCGGGTGCTGCGACGACTTGCGCTGCTACGCGTCAGCCAATGCCTGTAGTAAATAGTCTGTAGTGACTACAGGGTCAATGGTCGGTGGATGCGAAGAACGGAATAAGTTGAATACGAGGCTCTTTCTTTCGAAAACGTCATGATCCCGATAGTTGCTGGCCATGTCGTGAGAGCGCATGGAAGGCGGGCTGTCTATCGGCTTGGCGCAAGGGTTTCCGTGAGGATGGCATCCCGCTGAGGAGCCTCGGGGAGGCCAGGAGCTTTGCCTTCCGGGCATCCGGGTGCGTGAAAGATTGCTGCAGGCGGGGTGCCACCCCGTGTCGCTGCGGCCACCTGCCCCGGCTCAGCGGTGGGGGTGCCGGGGCCGATCGGCGCCGTATAGCTTGCCACCAGATACACCGGCCGCCGCTTGACTTCATTGAACAGACGCCCAACATATTCCCCGAGCACGCCTAGGAAAACCAGTTGCAGGCCGCCCAGCAGAAGCAGGGCGGTCATCATGGATGGGTAGCCGTGTACGGGGTCGCCGTAGAGCAGCGTCTTGCCAACGATGAAGGCGGCCATGCCAAAGGCGGGAACGGCAACAAGCAGGCCGATCGAGGTTGCAAACTTGAGCGGCACGGTGGAAAAGGCAGTGATGCCATCCACGGCAAAACGCAACAGCTTGCGGTAGTTGAACTTGGTCGTCCCGGATGCCCGCGCGTCACGCCGATACAAGACGGCCGTCTGCCGGAATCCTATCCAGGCATACAGCCCCTTCATGAAGCGGTGCTGCTCCCGGAGTTGTCCGAGTGCGGCAACGGCACGACGGCTCATGACGCGGAAGTCGCCGGTGTCGGCCGGAATCTCCGTATCGCTGAGCTTGCCCATCAGGCGGTAAAACCAGTGCGCGGTGAACTTCTTGAGGAACGATTCGCCATCCCGGGAAGTGCGCGTGGCGTACACCACGTCGAACCCCTCGCGCCATTTCTCGATCAACGACGGAATCAGTTCGGGCGGATCCTGCAGATCGGCGTCGATGATCACAACGGCGTCGCCGCTTGCCACGTCGAGGCCCGCCGTTAGCGCGGCTTCCTTGCCGAAGTTGCGACTCAGCTCGACAATGCCGACGCGCGCTTCGGCCGCCTTGAGATTGTGTGCAACCGCCAGTGATCGATCGCGGCTGCCATCGTCCACGTAGATAATCTCGTAGTCCGATGCCAATCCATCCATCACGCGGAGAAGCCGAAAGTGAAACTGTGGCAGGACAGCTTCTTCATTGAAGAGCGGTACGACGACCGAGATCTTCTCTGGCAGCAGGCTGGCGGCATTCATCGCATCGCTCCATTCATGAACGTCCAATTTGCATGGAGTACGTAGTTGACCAACATGACGAAAATTGTCGAGAGGATTTGAGCAACCAGGTAGTGAAGCCCCAATGCTAGTCCAGCCCACATCAGAAGTGAGTTAAGAAAGAACGCCAGCGCGGAAACGAGAATGAACCGTCCGAAAGTGGCGCGTTGTGGTCGGACTGGTGTGAACACCCATCGGCTGCTGATGCAGTAGTGCGTCAGAAGGCCTGCAACACTGCCGGCGGCAGACGCCGGTAGCGCTGCAACCCCGAAACCGACCAGCGTGATCAGTGTTGCGTAGTGTGTAGCGGTTGCCGTCGCCCCCGCGCCCAGAAACCGTACAAATCGTGATGGGATGTTCATGGTTTTTGCACCAGAACGTTGACGCCATGTCGTCCGATCACAGTTGTGTTGCCGCCGAGCAGCGGTCTCAGTCGATGAAACGTCTCGTGCCGCATGACCGCGAGCTTGTGACCAGGGGTCAGCCATCGCTGCGCAAAAGCTTCTTCATTAGCAATCCACTTGTCGGGCTCGACCGAGAAGCCGAGATCCAGCTCGGATCTGGCCCCGACAATGATCGGTTCTCGTTCGGCGTAAAACGCCAGACCTCGGTCAATCTGGCCCACGTTGAACAGTTGTGTGTTGTCGCGGGACGCCGCCTTGGCTTCCAAGCCAAGTGGTTTGATGGAGAGGGACCCAAACGCCCGAGACGCCATCAAGCCAGCCTGAAGGCTGGCCAGCGTCGCCAGCGAAGCGACGGCAACCGCGCAGAGCCTGTGGCCGCGCAGGGCGATCCCAAAGGCCAGGAAGCCACCGATGACCAGAATGCCCATCGTGATGGCGCCCCAGGTATGCAATGAGGCCGGATTGCTGATATTGAGCTTCAGTACCGCATTCGACATTGTCGGATGCCATAGCAGCACGGCGATGGCAACGCCGAGCACAGGCATGGCAAGAAAGCTTGCCGCCAGTGTGGGGCGGGCTGCAGTCATGGATCTGTACGCGAGCAAGACGGCCACCGGTGGTAAGGCGGGCAGGATATAGAGCGGCAGCTTCGAGCGCGAAATCGAAAAGAAGGCAATGACAACGACTACCCACAGCGACAGAAACAGTCGTGCGTCGAAGCCAGGCGTTGCCTGTGCGCTGCGAGAGCGGAGTGCGATAGCACGGGGAATCAAGCCCATGAACGGCAGGACGCCTGCCGCACCAACGGCCAGGAAGAACCAGAATGGCTTGTCCCGCTCGTGAACCGAGGACGAGAATCTCGCGAAGTGTTCGTGGATGAAGAAGTAATTCAGAAATTCGGGGTTGCGCTGGGACACCACGACAAACCAAGGCATGGTGATGGCCACCGCAAGCAGGCTCCAGCGCCAGAATCTCGCGCTAAAAAATGCGGAAAATTGTCGAGTGACCGCCTGTCGAGCGCGCCGGCGCGGCCGTTGCTGACATCATCGGTGCAGGCATCATACCGGGCGGGCTGGAGATGATGGACAACCTCGCGATTCGCGCGGCAGAGGACTTCATTCATGCTGGATATCCGGTCGATGCTGCCGCCATCCTCCTGTGCGAAGTCGATGGCGCCGAGAGCGACGTTCGGGAAGACTGCGAAAAGGTCGAGACGGTGCTACGGGCTGCCGGCGCAACGGACGTACGACTTGCCCGCGATGAGGCAGAACGCCAGAAGTTCTGGGCAGGGCGCAAGAATGCGTTTCCTGCGGTCGGGCGCATCTCCCCGGACTATTACTGCATGGACGGCACGATTCCACGCCGCGAGTTGCCTGGCGTGCTCGCGGGCATCGAGCGCCTGTCGGCCGAATATGGCTTGCGCGTAGCCAACGTGTTCCACGCCGGGGACGGCAATCTCCATCCGCTGATCCTGTTCGATGCCAATGCGGGCGAAACGGAACGAGCCGAGGCGCTCGGGGGCGCGATCCTCGAATTGTGCGTGAAAGTCGGCGGCAGCATCACCGGCGAGCACGGGGTGGGGCGCGAAAAGATCAATCAGATGTGCGCTCAATTCAACTCGGACGAGCTGACGCTGTTCCACTCGCTCAAAGCCGCATTCGATCCGAAAGGCTTGCTGAACCCGGGCAAGAACATCCCTACGCTGCATCGCTGCGCGGAGTTCGGCTCGATGCACGTGCACCACGGCGCTCTGCCGTTTCCCGAACTGGAGCGCTTCTGATGTTGAACAACATGACGATTCCGATGGATGACAGCGACCGTCTGGTCGACGAAGTTGCACGCGCGGTCTCGACGCGCATCCCGCTGCGGATCCGCGGTGGCGACACCAAATCGTTTCTCGGGCGCGAAGCTCCTGCGGAGGCGGTGGAGCTCAATGTGTGCAGTCACAGTGGCATCGTTCAATACGAGCCGACAGAACTTGTGATCACGGCGCGCGCGGGGACGCCGATCGCGGCGCTGTCGGCTGCGCTGGATGCCGCCGGCCAGATGCTGCCCTGCGAGCCGCCTGAGTTCGATGGCAAGGCGACGCTCGGAGGCGTGGTCGCAACCGGACTCTCGGGGCCGCGTCGTCCGTGGGCCGGGTCGGTGCGAGACTTTGTCCTTGGCTGCCGGCTCATTACTGGGGAAGCGAAGCACCTGCGCTTTGGCGGCGAGGTAATGAAGAACGTCGCGGGCTATGACATGTCACGTCTTGCGGCGGGGAGCTTCGGGAGTCTCGGTGTCATCACCGAGGTATCGATGAAGGTGCTACCCAAGCCGCGTGCCCGCAGGAGCCTCGTGCTCGACATCGATGCCACCCAGGCGATCACCGAGCTGGCGGCCTGGCGACGGGGCGCATTGCCCGTTGCGGGCGCGTGTTACGTCGACGGGCTTCTGCACGTGCGGCTCGAGGGCGGAGAGGGCTCAGTTGCCTCCGCAGTCGACCGAATCGGCGGCGAGGAACTCGACATGCAGTTCTGGACGCTGCTGCGCGAGCAGAAACTGCCGTTCTTCGAGGATCCACGTCCGCTCTGGCGCCTGTCGCTACCTTATGCAGCGCCGCTCATGCCCTTGCCGGGAGATGTCATATGGGATTGGGGCGGTGCTCGGCGCTGGCTGAAGAGCACGGCGAAGACAGCCGAGATTCGCGCGATCGCGCAAGCGGCAGGTGGCCACGCAACGCGGTATTCGCGGCTCGCTGTTCCGGAGCAACCGTGCGCAGAAAGTCCGTTCGCGCCGCTTGCCGCGCCGCTGGTTCGCCTGCATCGCGAACTGAAGCTCAAGCTCGATCCGCATGGCATTTTCAACCCCGGCCGACTGTACGCCGATATCTGACGGGAGCCAGCATGCAAACTAATCTGAGCGAGCAGGCGAAAGGCCTGCAGCGAGCCGAAGAAGCCGAATCGATCCTTCGTAGCTGCGTGCATTGCGGCTTCTGCAACGCAACGTGCCCGACCTATCAACTTCTCGGCAATGAGCTCGACGGCCCGCGCGGGCGCATCTATCTCATCAAGCAATTGCTCGAAGGACAGGACGTTACAGAGAAAACACAGCTTCATCTGGACCGGTGCCTCACGTGCCGGAACTGCGAAACGACGTGTCCATCGGGCGTGACGTACCACGCGCTGCTCGACATCGGTCGCGCCGAACTCGAGAAGCGCGTGCCGCGTCCGGCAGGCGAGCGCATGCTTCGCGAGGGGCTGCGTCAGGTCATTCCGCGGCCCGCCGTCTTCGACGCGTTGCTCAAGACTGGACGGCTCGCACGGCCTTTTCTGCCCAAGGCGCTGAAGCAGAAGATTCCCGCGCAAACTGTGCCCGCGAAGCCGCGTCCGCCCGCGCGTCACGCCCGTCACATGCTGATACTGGAAGGGTGCGTGCAGCCATCGCTGTCGCCCAACACGAATGCGGCGGCAGCGCGCGTGCTCGACCGGCTCGGCATCAGTATCGTGAACGCGCCGCAGGCCGGCTGCTGCGGTGCAACCGATTATCATCTGAACGCACAGGAAGCGGGCCTGATGCGCGCGCGCCGGAACATCGATGCATGGTGGCCCGCGATCGAAGCCGGTGCGGAAGCCATCGTCCAGACTGCCAGCGGATGCGGCGCCTTCGTCAAGGAGTACGGTTATCTGCTGAGCCGTGATCCGAAGTATGCGCAAAAGGCGGCGCGCGTGAGCGAAATGGCGCTCGATCTCGCCGAGGTCATCGGCGGAGAGTCGCTGGAAAAGCTGAATCTCGGCGCGCGCAAGCGAATCGCGTTTCACTGTCCGTGTACCTTGCAGCACGCCCAGAAACTCGGCGGAGCCGTCGAGTCTATTCTCACGCGGCTCGGCTATGACTTGACCGCCGTGCCCGACGCCCATCTATGCTGCGGTTCGGCGGGTACTTACTCGATCACGCAGCCCGAACTGTCGACCCAATTGCGCGACCGCAAGCTCGATGCGCTTGAGAGTGGCAATCCCGAAATCATCGTCACGGCCAATATCGGATGCCAGACTCATCTCGGGGGCGCGAATCGCACCGGAGTGAGGCATTGGATCGAACTTGTCGAAGATACCCTTCAATGACCCCGAGGAAAACATGCAAACGAAGTCCATCCTGACCATTACCGAGACCACGCGAATTCTCGACGCTGCGCGCGCCGAGGCCGAGAAGAACAAGTGGACTGTAGCCATCGCTGTCGTTGACGACGGAGGGCATCTTCTCGGCCTGCTTCGACTTGATGGCAGCGCGCCCATCAGCGCCGATATGGCAATTGGAAAGGCCAAGACCTCTGCCGTGGGTCGTCGCGAGTCGCGGCTCTATGAGGAAATGATCAACAGCGGCCGCACAGCGTTCGTCAGTGCACCACTCGTCGCGACGCTGGAAGGCGGCATTCCTGTGATCGTGGATGATCAGGTGATCGGTGCGGTGGGCGTATCTGGCGTCAAGCCCGCCGAAGACGCGCAGATCGCTCGCGCCGGAGTTCAGGCGCTGACGTGAGACGGTCAAACACCCGAACTCAGCCATTCCCCGACTTTCTTAAGCAAATTGCGGGCTGAACACCTCATCAGTCCGATTCCCGATGGAGCAGCACATGACTCAAATGTCCGAGCGCAGCGGCCTCAAAGTGGCGCCCTCGCTTGAACGCTTTGTCGCCACCGAGGCATTGCCCGGCACCGGTCTCGACGAGCAAGCCTTCTGGTCCGGATTCTCGTCAATCGTGTACGACCTCGGCCCGCGGAATCGAGCGTTGCTCGAGGAACGTGAACGACTTCAGGGCGAGCTCAATCGCTGGCACAAGGAACACCCAGGACCGGTCAGCGACATGAACGCGTACCGTGTGTTTCTGACCGATATCGGTTACATCGTGCCGCCGCCGGCCACGGTTCAGGCAACCACCGAGAACGTCGACACTGAAATCGCTGGGCAGGCGGGGCCTCAGCTCGTCGTTCCTCTTTCTAATGCGCGCTATGCGCTAAACGCTGCGAATGCCCGATGGGGAAGCTTGTACGACGCGTTGTACGGAACCGATGCGATCTCCGAGGCGAACGGCGCAGAGCGTGGCTCGACGTTCAATCCCAGGCGCGGTGAACTCGTTATCGCGTTTGCACGCGAGTTCCTCGACGAAGCGGTGCCGTTGGCCCTGGCTTCTCACGCCGAAGCCACGCACTATGCCGTCGAAGGCCGCGCCCTGGTCGTGACGCTGCGAAATGGACGTGCGCAACTGAAGGACCCCGCGCAATTCGTCGGGTATCGCGGTGCGGCAGAATCGCCTTCGGCAATTTTGCTCAGGCACAACGGCCTGCATCTGGAAATCCAGATCGACGCCGACGACCGCATTGGCAGGACGGATAGCGCCCACGTCAAGGATGTCGTGCTTGAAGCCGCGGTATCGACGATCATCGACTGCGAAGATTCTGTCGCCGCCGTCGATGCAGCCGACAAGGTTCAGTTGTACAGGAATTGGCTCGGTCTGATGAACGGCAGCTTGTCCGAGAATGTACGCAAGGACGAGAAGACGTTCACGCGCAGACTGAACGCAGACCGCGAGTATACCGGTGCCAAAGGCGAGCCGGTCATGTTGCACGGCAGGTCTTTGCTGTTCATTCGCAACGTCGGACACCTAATGACGAGTCCCGCCGTCATCGACCGTGACGGCCACGAGATCCCCGAAGGTATTCTCGATGCGGTGATGACAACACTGTGCGCCTTGCACGACCGGCGAACGAAGCTCAACTCGCGTAGTGGCTCGATCTATATCGTGAAGCCGAAGATGCACGGTCCGGCAGAAGTCGCCTTCGCGAGCCAGCTGTTTGCGCGGGTCGAGGAATTGCTCGGACTGCCGCGCAACACGATCAAGATGGGCATCATGGACGAGGAGCGCCGCACGAGCGTGAACCTCGCCGCCTGCATTGCCGAAGCCGCAGCGCGTGTCGCATTCATCAACACGGGCTTTCTCGACCGCACTGGAGACGAGATGCACACGGCCATGGAAGCTGGACCGATGATGCGCAAGGGCGATATGAAGTCCAGCAAGTGGATCGCCGCCTATGAGCGCAACAACGTTCTGGTGGGGCTTTCGGCCGGCCTGCGCGGCCGTGCGCAGATCGGCAAAGGTATGTGGGCCATGCCCGACCTGATGCACGCGATGCTCGAGCAGAAAATTGCTCATTTGAAATCGGGCGCGAATACGGCGTGGGTGCCGTCGCCAACCGCCGCAACATTGCACGCACTGCACTACCATACAGTCGACGTTCAGGCGATACAGCAGGAGCTTGAGAGGGCGGATGCAGCGAGCGCTCGGGACGAACTACTTGAAGGGCTTCTGACGATACCGGTAGTCGAAAGCGCTCAATGGAGTGCGGACGAAATCAAGAGCGAAGTGGAGAACAATGCCCAGGGCATTCTCGGCTACGTGGTCCGGTGGGTCGACCAGGGCGTGGGCTGCTCCAAAGTTCCCGACATTCACAACGTCGGGTTGATGGAGGACCGTGCAACGCTTCGTATCTCGAGTCAGCACGTTGCGAACTGGCTCAAACACGGGGTGGTTACGCGACAGTACGTCGAGGAAATCCTGCGGCGGATGGCAAAGATCGTCGATCAACAAAACGCCGGCGACCTCAGTTACAAGCCGATGGCAGGAAATTTTGAGACGTCGCTCGCTTTTAAGGTCGCCCGTGCGCTTATTTTTCAAGGTCACGAGCAGCCCAGTGGCTACACCGAGCCCCTTCTCCACGAATTCCGCCTCCGTTTGAAGGCTCAGCTATCGCGCTAACTGCATCAGGTTTTACCCGTATCTTGGAGGCGCACGGCTTGTTTTGTCGTGCGCCTTTTCTTTTGCATCCACCTCGACGCGCTTTAACCAAGCGGGTTTCAGCTTGTTCGGCCACTGCCAAATTCCATTCTTTGACCATAACGCGAAGCCTCATTTGAGTGTTGACAGTTCCCGGACGGCTGGGTACTATTGGCTCACGTTGTCTTAATACAAGCTAAGACAAGAAACGGATAGAAAGTAGACATTGCCTTACATCTCGCGGGGTAATGTCTTCTCGAAATCGAGTGCCGCGCTGCTCGGCTGAGTTCAACGCGAATTGCCCCACTTTACGAGATACGACTGGAGACGGCGAATGCTTCTCAACGATGAAGAAACCGCAATGCTCAACGGCGAGCGCGGAAAGGTCCTGCAAATGGCGATGCGACATCAGGTTCAAGTCGGCGACTTCTTCGGAGCGCGCGATTTCGTCCCGGTGACGCAGGCGCACGTGATGGCTGACACGGAAAGCCTGGGGCAGGCCGGCGTGATGTGGTTGGAAAGCCTCTCCGAGGCGAATGACGGCCGTCACACTGTCTGCATTCCGACCATCACGGACCCGCGCGGCACAGATTTCAGCAAGGCCAACGACCTCGGTCAGCGCGATTGGATGGTCGAACTGGAGCGCCGTGCGATTCATGCGTTCGAGCGCCTGGGCGTCAGCATGACTGACACCTGCATCAACTATCAGACGGTGCTGGCCGCGACGCGTGGCGAGCACGTCGCCTTCGGTGACACCGGTGTGGTCATTTACTCAAATTCGGTGAACGGCGCGCGTTCGAACTTCGAAGGTGGCCCGTCCGCGTTGTCTGCTGGCCTGACCGGGCGCACACCGCGCTACGGCTATCATCTCGACGAACAGCGACAGGCCACAATGCGTTTTCGCGTCGATTTCACGCCGCGCACACTCAATGAATGGGGTGCGCTTGGTGGCGTCATCGGTCGTCTGGCCGGCAACTACTGGCAAGTGCCTGTGATTGAAGGCATCGAGGGTGCGCCGACCTCCGACGACCTGAAGCACTTTGGCGCTGCGATGGCGAGCTTCGGTTCCATCGCGCTGTTCCACTTGGTTGGGATCACGCCTGAAGCCCAGCGCATTGAAGACGTTGGCGGCGACAAACTGCCGGTTCATCATCATATCGACCGCGAACAAATCGAAGCGCTTGCCGCCAGCTACGCGGTGACCAAAGCCATCGACGTGGTCGTATTCTCTGCGCCCCAGTTGAGCCTGTACGAACTGCGCTCGCTCGCCGAGCTCTGCGATGGCCGCAAATTCAAGGTGCCGCTCCTCGCAGTCACCAGCCCGCAAGTCTCGCCAGACTCGGAGCGATTTGGTTACACGCGTCGCATCGAAAGCGCCGGCGGGACTGTTCTGGCCGGCATGTGCTTCTATCAGTCGTATGCACGCGAAATGTCCGAAGCGAAGGGCTGGAAGACGCTTGCGACCAACAGCGCAAAGCTTGTGAATATTCTGGGCGGCTACGGCTACACGCCCATGCTTGCATCGATGGACGAGTGTGTAGCTGCCGCGGAAAAGGGAGAACTGGCATGAGCGAACTGGTATTGACGGCGCGTCACGCGCTCGGAAAGAAGGTGTCGGCAGAGGCGCTTGTTGCAAAGGACGGGTTCTCGGCCCGCTACGACTTGAATCGTCTGGAAGGGGTGTTCTCGCGTCCTGCGCACAAACTGGTTGGCCAGTCGTACGTTGGTCGGATTCTGGTGCTGGATACGGCGAAGGGCGGGGTTGCGAGCGCCTGGATGCTCCACGAGATGCAATCACGGAACATGGCGCCGGTTGCCATCATCTTCAACACTGTCAATACGATTCTGGCACAGGGCGCTGCGCTCGGCGGCATCTCGATGCTGGCCGGATTTGACCAGGACGTGACAGAGGTTATTCCGCACGGGTCGCTGGTCGAGGTCGACCCGGAAACGAAGACGCTTCGCCTGCTGCGCGCGGGTTCGGGTGAGACCTCCTCCGCAACGTTCGCTCACGGGCAATCCGAAACGTCTCCCGTTCACATCAAATCGCGACACTGAGCATGTCTCACCGCGCCGAATGACAACGCCGCCGTTTAAAGCGGCGTTGTTCTTCGTTCCCCCAACGTCGCGGCACCCAGTTTCAGGTCAGAGTTTCGGTGCTGTCTGTGCATTGACCGGTCAGCATTATCGACCCACCTGCAGCGGCCCTTCATGAAAAACAGTTCTCGCCTGCTTCGGGCCTTCCTATGGAAGGCAGTTCGTCAGCCTGACACGCATGCAATGCTTTTGTGGGCCGTTGTGGTCGGCGTCGCTGGCGCGTACGCGACTGCTGCTTTTCGCGAAGGCGTCGATTTGCTACAGAAAGCGGTAGGCGGAGAGCCGGGAAATTTCGTCGAACTGGCGAAAGCTTTACCTTGGCCCATTCGTATTGCGGTGCCAACGGGAGGAGGTCTGATCGCAGGCATCTGTCTACTGGTCGCGCGGCGAGGGGCTTCAAAGTCCGGCGCTGACTATATGGAGGCCGTCACCATCGGGGACGGCGTTGTGCCGGTTTGGCAGAGCATCTGGCGCACCGTGTCATCGCTTTTCTCAATCGCAAGCGGCGGCTCGATTGGTCGGGAAGGCTCGATGGTTCAGCTCGCGGCGCTTTGCTCGTCGATAATCGGCCGTTTGGTTCGATTCGACCCGGCTCGTTTGCGCATGCTCGTTGCATGCGGCGCGGCAGCAGGCATCACATCGGCCTATAACGCCCCAATTGCGGGCGCCTTCTTCGTCACGGAACTGGTGCTCGGGTCGATGGCGATGGAGTGGTTCGGCCCGATCGTCGTGTCATCAGTTGTAGCCAATATCACGATGCGTGAGTTCGCGGGCTATCGACCTCCATACGAGATGCCTGCATTTCCGACTGTCACGGGCGTCGAAGTGCTTCCATTCATCGTCCTCGGCCTTCTCTGTGGTCTTCTGGCACCTCGGTTCCTTCAGCTTTTCGCGGTTTCCAAGAAAGGGTTCGGAAAACTGCCTCTTCCTCTTCCGATGAAGCTCGCAATGGGAGGTCTTATCGTCGGTATCGTCTCCGTGTGGGCGCCCGAGGTCTGGGGAAATGGCTACGAGGTCGTGAACTCGCTACTGCATCAGCAGTGGACCTGGAAGGCGCTACTCCTGGTGCTGGTTCTCAAAGTCATCGCGACACTCGCTACAGCCGGAACAGGGGCGGTCGGGGGCGTCTTTACGCCTACGCTCTTTGTAGGTGCGGTGGTCGGGTGCATATTCGGAATCGGTGTTCACGACATCTGGCCGCTATCCACCGCGCAACCGTTCGCCTATGCCATTGTTGGAATGGGTGCCTTCTTGACTGCGGCCACCAACGCGCCGCTGATGGCGATTCTCATGATCTTTGAGATGACGCTGTCATACCAGGTGGTTCTGCCCCTGATGCTGTCGTGTGTCATCGCCTACTTCGTTGCTCGCAACGCGGAGCACAGCTCGATGTATGAAGTGACCGTCCGGCGCAATCGCGAACAGAAATACCGTTCAACACTCGCCGCGATGAAAATGCGAGAGTTGCTGAAGCCAGCTGACACTGTTGTTCCTCTCCACGCATCGGTCGAGGAATTGACTCGGATGTTTGCACAACATCCTGTGAAATATCTCTATGTCGTCGACGAAAGCCAGCATTTCTGCGGCGTCGTCGCCTTGGAGGATGTGGCTTCCGACCTTGTGTCGCCTCGGACGCCAGCGCGAACGACCGCAGTGGACTATCTGCTGCCGGACTTTCATGTCCTCACGCCGGACATGACGTTGGGACAAGCATTGCAGCTGTTCCTTAAATTTCGCGGCGAGCGCCTGCCCGTTATCGACCCCGCATCGAGCACATCATCGATACTCGGCGTCGTGTACAAGACATCGCTACTGGATGCGTACGGCCGCATGAGTCACGCGACCTAACGAGATCCACGAGAAGGCGGGAACCTGTCCCCGCCTCAGCCTCAATCCACAGCGTGAGCGTCGAATAGGACTTTGAGCTGTGAGGCTCCCTCCTTCAAAATCGGCAGCTTTGCCAGCAAGTCCTCAAGGCTGCTTCTGGCGGAAGCAGCGTGACAGACGAGAGCGATGGCGTTGCGCGAGTTGCCCGTCATCACCGGCACCGCTACGCCGACCATGCCGGTGATGAACTCTTCCCGGTCAGTGGAAATGCCTTTCGCTGCGAGACGCGCGAGTTCTTCTTCTAACTTCGCTTTGGACGTGATGGTGTGCGGCGTGTGTGGACTCAACGTGAGCCGATCAAGGAGCGCGGTGCGTTCGACCAGTGGGAGTTGCGACAAGAAAAGTTTTCCGCCCGCCGTGCAATGGAGTGGGTGCCTCGAACCTAGCTCCAGATGCATTCTTAGCGGTTCCGCAGTTTCGACCCTTTCAAGATAAAGCACACAGTCGCCATCGAAGGCCGACAGATTGCAGGTTTCACCAAGACGAGACACCGCGCTGCGCAGTATCGCTCGGCACGCCCGTCGGAAAGAACTGTTGCTGAGTGTGGCCGCGGCGAGCTGGACGGAGCGCGGGCCCGGTATCAGTCCTCGCGTATCGGGCATGCGCCCCAGATACCGGCTGGAAACGAGGAGGTCAACCAGCCGAGCCGCGCTGGCTTTTGGAATGTCGAGGCGCATCGCTATCTGGGCAATGGTCACCGGTTCGTTCGACGCGGAAACGCGCTCGAGCAGACTCAGCAGCCTCAACATCTTGTGCTCTTGGAGCGTGTCGGAAGCGTCGGTCATTTTTCTCCTTGGGCGTTCTGCTTTCTTGTTCAAAGAAGCAATTTCAGTCTCAATTTCCAACAGGTTGCGCTTTTTTGCTTGCAGACAACCTGTCGCATATTGTATCTAGATACTAAGACATTTAGATACAAGTCGCAAACCCCGAATTCACCTTACGGGGCAACTGAAGATGGAGACTTCGCCGTGTATACCTTCCTGCTCATCCTTGTGATGTGGCGCCAACTCATTGTCACCGCATGCTCCAGGCTGCTTCACGAACCGTCATTGGTCGCAGCCACGGGACGCAACACGTCACCTTACAGCCACCACAGAACCAATTCGCTCGCCGGTCTGCAAGCGAGCATGTAACGCGCGTCAGCGCAAAGAGGTCAATTATGGACAACGATTTCACCCAACACTCTGTAAGCGCGGCCGAGGTGATTGCCGAATTCCGCAAGTGCGGAATCGACTTCGTCGCAACTGTTCCGGACATGCTGCAGATTGCTTTGCATCAGGCGCTTGAAGACCAGAACAATGGTATCCGAGTTGTGCCGACAACGACGGAGGACCAGGCAGTCGAAGTGGCAGCAGGTCTTTATGCGGGCGGCCGGAACGTCGTGATTCTGGTGCAGAACCAAGGCTTCTATGCGGCAATCAACAGCGTGCGTGCCCTTGGTCTCGATTCGAACATTCCGATGCTATTCGTGGTCGGTCAGTTCGGACGCGAGTTTTCCAACCTCGGGAAAGACCCTCGAGAATCCCGCCGGTTGATGGTTCGAATGCTCGAACCGTTACTCGAAACACTGGATATTCCCTACTGGCGTCTCGAAGCCCCGGGCGATGAGAAGCACATCACGGCTGCATGGGAAGCCTCCCGCGAACGGAAAGGGCCGGCCGTACTCATCGCGGGCCACTTCATGGGTTTCTCGCAAACGAACGATGCAAACAAAGCGCAGCATGCTGCGTGAAGGAGCTAATCATGACCATGTCGACCGTAGAAGCCTGCCAAATTATTCAGAAATCCCGTGGCGATGCCATCGTCGTTAGCACGATGGGTGCAATGAACGCCATGGATAAGATTTCATCTGACCCGCTCAACGTTGCCTGCGTCCCCCTAATGGGTGGAGCGGCCTCCTTGGGGCTGGGCCTGGCCTTGGCGCAACCAGAGCGGCCCGTCTTCGTGCTCGACGGAGACGCGAGTCTGTTGATGGAGCTGGGGGGCTTGGTAACCGTCGCACAAGCAGCACCGGGCAAATACGTCCACTTCCTCCTCAACAACAGCACTCAATTCTCGGGCCTTGGCAATCTCGACACACCGGGCGCCCGGAAGGTGGACTTCGTTGGCCTCGCCAGATCGGCGGGCTATCGGGCGTCATTGCGTATTGACAACCCGGAGGATTTCGAGAGTCAGATTAGCTCTATTCTGAGCGGTCCGTCGCCGGCCTTCGTTGAGCTGGTGGTAACGAAGGAGGCGCCTACGCTGGGTACTTCCAAGCCATCCGTCGAGATGACCGATGCGCGATTCACTCGCATGGGTGACGAACTGCGCCGCATTCGCAGTCATCTCGTCTGAAGGTAAACGGATTCCCGTGGCGGGGCGTTATGCCCGCTACGGAGCCATGGTTCACCGTATGGCACTGGACACATCGATCCGGTTCTGACCGAGCTACCTTTTGCGCCCCATTTGTAAAGCTGCAGCGAGGAGAGGACGTCGAATTGTTGTCGCAGTGTGATGCGGCGCACGCTCCCTTCCGGCCGCGGTCTGCCATCCATCCCGTGAATCGGCGGCAAAGCTGAGCATGAAAAGCGTCGCGAAGGACGTGCAAAAACAGCTAAACAAAGGCCCCGATTGGTCTGAGCAAACGCGACAAATGAGTCGCTACGAGGCTCTCCGCTTTGGAGAGCCTCGACTTCGAACGCTTCTTATTTTTTATCTGCGCGCGGGGAAGAGCCGTTCACGTTCTTGATTGATGAGCCCACTGGCAGAGGACCTTGAACGCTCAGCGAAAACTCGTAGTTTTCCGGGCGGATGTAGAACGAAGTGCGCTCCCTCAACACACCGTCGTTTCCAAAAGACTCGCGCTCCATGACGAGAAGGGGCGCCTTGGCAGATAGTCCCAACAGGTGTCCCACGGACGCGCCCGCCGAGCGCGCGCGAATGCGTACTTCCGCCTTCGTCACGGGCATGTTCAGGACATTCTCGAGCAGCACGTAAATGGGATTGCGATTCACCTGCTCCCAGGTCAGGCCGCTTGCCTCCGGCGGGAGTGTCGATACGACAAGGGCTATCGGTTCGTCGTCGACCAGGTACAGACGCTTCAGTTGGAAGCAATCGGCATCGGTCGCCCCGAACGCTTGTCTTACGGCCTCCGATGCAGATGCAGGCGTGAACTCGAGCAATTTCGTCTTCGGCTCGACGCCTTGCGCGATGAGCGCGTCGTAGAAGCCTCGCATCGGCTTTAGGTCATGCAAGAGCTTTTGTCGGGACACGAACGTGCCTTTGCCTTGTTTGCTGACAACGTAGCCTTCAGCCAGCAACTGCGCAATGGCCTGCCGGACTGTGACGCGGCTTACGCCAAAGCGGTGGGTGAGTTCGTTCTCCGCGGGCAGCTTGCTGTCGGTCGCGAAAACTCCCGAGTCGATGTCCGTGCGCAGCAAGTCGGCAATCTGCATATAGAGCGCCGTCGCGCTTTCGCGATTGAGAAGCGCCTCGCTAGCCATGGTTCGAGATCGATTTTCAGCGACTGCTGTAATGCCATTCTCGATCGACTCCGTTGCCGGAGGTGGTAGGGCCGTGCGTCGCCGCGAAGCACCGCGCTTTTCAGAGTTTCCCTGCATCAAGGTCCGTCCCAGAAAGGTCAAACGACACGCTTTTTCAGTTCAAAAAAGCATCTTCAGACTCAGATTCCAGCCCGAAGCGCTTTTTCGCTTGCACCGTGTCAGGCGCCATTGTATCAATATGGTAAGACATCTGCATACAAGTTGCAAATGCACAGCGCTCACCCAGACGCGAGCGAAATTAGGAGACACGGCAGCATGCAAACATTCGACTACGTCATCGTCGGCGCCGGCTCGGCCGGCTCTGTCCTTGCAAATCGGCTCAGCGAAAACGGCAAATTTACTGTATGCCTGCTGGAGGCGGGACCGAAAGACCGCTATCCGTGGATTCATATTCCCATCGGCTATGCGAAGACAATGCAGCACCCCAAGTACAACTGGCGGTTCTACACTGAGCCCGAACCGGAACTCGCGAACCGGAAAATCTATCAGCCGCGCGGTCGGACGCTGGGTGGTAGCAGTTCCATCAACGGCCTCATTTACATCCGTGGACAAAAGCGTGACTACGATGAGTGGCGCGACCTTGGAAATCCGGGCTGGGGTTGGAGCGATGTTTTGCCGTACTTTCGGAAGCTTGAGACGAACGACTTGGGGGCCTCGGCAACCCGCGGTGACAGCGGACCGATGCATGCGACGAGCGTACCGCCTGAGCACGAACTGGTGGACGCGTTCATTGATGCGTCGGAGAACCTTGGTGTGCCTCGCACCAATGATTTCAATGACGGGCGCCAAGAAGGCGTGGGCTATTTCCAGGTCAGTACGAAGAACGGCTTTCGTTGCTCGACAGCAGTTGGCTACCTGAAGCCGGCGAGAAGCCGCGCGAATCTCCACATAGAGACACTCGCGCAGGCAACGAAGGTTCTGTTCGAGGGAAAACGCGCAACTGGCGTCAGATACATCCGAGAGGGTCGCACGCTCGAAGTCAAGGCTGCGCGCGAAGTCCTGTTGTGCGCCGGTGCTATCCAGTCACCGCAGCTGCTGCAATTGTCTGGTGTCGGCCCCGCGTCGCTGCTTTCCGAGTTTGGCATCAAGCCGGTTCACATCTCTCCGGGAGTCGGCGAGAACCTTCAGGATCACCTGCAGGTGCGACTGATGTACGAAGTAACGAAGCCGATTACAACCAATGACGCGGTCCGCAGCCTGACGGGACGTGCGAAGATGGGGCTGCAATGGCTTTTGCGCCGCAGCGGCCCGCTGGCAGTCGGTATCAATCACGGTGGAATGTTCTGCCGCGCGCTGCCGGAAGAAAATCCGACCCCTGACATTCAGTTCCACTTCGCGGCGCTGTCTGCTGATAGCACGGCAGGCGACGTTCATGATTTTCCTGGTTGCACTTACTCTATTTGCCAGCTCCGCCCTGAGTCGCGCGGCTTTGTCAGAATTCGCTCGCTCGAAGCTTTGGAAGCGCCTCGCATTCAATGCAACTACCTCTCGACTGAAACGGACCGACGCACGACTGTCGCCGGTGTGAAGTTCGCGCGCAAGGTTGCCGCGACTGAGCCGATGGCCTCATACATGAAGCGCGAATATCGACCCGGCCCGAACGTGCGCACGGACGACGAAATTCTGCAGTTCTGCCGGGAGTACGCGACCACGATTTTCCATCCTTCTGGGACGGCAAAGATGGGGCCGGCCGATGATCCGATGGCGGTGGTTGACGAGGAGTTGAAGGTCCGGGGCCTGGAGGGTTTGCGAGTGGTTGACTGCTCGATCATGCCGACGCTCATCTCCGGCAATACGAACATTCCAACGGTCATGATTGCGGAGAAGGCCGCCGACATGATTCTCAACGGCGAGCGCCGTCGCGCCGAGCCTTCTTACTTCGTCGACAAAGAGAAGGTTAATAAACTCGGCAAACGAGAAGTGCACCAGAGTTGACTGGCTAATCAGTCGGTAAATCAGGGAGGTGCTGCAACGACGGCACCCCATTGAGCAGAACGCGGGCAATCGTGACTCGCGTCAGTCCTTTCATGAAGTGGAGACATCATGAATCCCAGCAAGCAAGCCCTTAGGCGTGTCGCAGCAGCCAGTGTCATCGGCGCCATCATTGAGTGGTATGACTTCTTCCTTTATGGGGTGGTCGCCAGCATCGTCATCAATAAACTCTATTTTCCGGTCGGTGACCCGGCGACTTCAACGCTGCTTGCCTACGCAACCTTCGCAGTTGGTTTCGTGGCGCGGCCGTTGGGCGGTGTCGTCTTCGGTCACTTTGGTGACAGAGTCGGCAGAAAGAGCATGCTGGTCATCACCTTGATGATTATGGGCATCTCCACCGTCGCAATCGGCTTGGTCCCGACATATGCCATGATTGGTTACTGGGCACCGGCACTGCTTCTCTTATTGCGCGTGATTCAGGGCATCGGTCTGGGCGGCGAATGGGGAGGAGCCGTGCTGATGGCATACGAGTACGCGCCCCCCGAGAGTAAGGGCTTTTATACGAGCCTGCCGCAAATCGGTCTGTCCGTCGGTGTGCTGTTGTCAGCAGCCATCATCGCGTCTCTCTCGGCCGTCTTGACCGACGCACAATTTATGGCTTGGGGATGGCGCCTTGCGTTCGGGCTTTCGTTTCTCTTTGTGATGTTCGGGCTGTGGGTCCGTCTCAACGTGATGGAAACGCCGGAGTTTGCGAAGGTCAAAAGCACCCACGGCGAGACGAAGGTGCCGTTCTTCGATATGTGCAAGCGCTTCCCGGGGAATATGCTCCTGGGTCTGGGTGCTCGTCACATTGACGGGGTGTTCTTTAATATCTTCAGCGTCTTCACCATCAGTTACCTGACGGGCCACATTGGCATCAGCCGGAACGAAGCCCTGGTTGGGGTGATGATCGGTGGCGTCGTGCTCACCATTTTCATCCCGATTTTCGGTCGCATTTCGGACTGGCTCGGTCGCCCGCGGCTGTACGCACTGGCTTCACTGATTACCGCAGCATCTGTCTATCCTGCTTTCTGGGTTTTCACGCACGCAGCTGGCAACACGATGTTGCTTTGGGCGGCAATCGCGATTCCCTACGGCATCTTTTATGCAGCAGTCTATGGCACGGTATCTGTTTTCCTGTGCGAGTTGTTTGACGCAAAGGTGCGCTACACCGGGATCTCGTTTGTCTATCAGTTCTCCAGCGTCACGGCCGGTGGTCTCACGCCGATTATCGCAACTGTTCTCGTAACACTCGCAGGTGGAAGCCCCTGGTTGGTTTGCGCCTATGTGGCCGGGTCGGGAGTCATGTCGTCTGTGTGTGCGGTCATCATCGGTCGCCGTGCCGTATTAGCAAATCGTGAGCATCAAAACGAGGAGAGCGTGAGCCGCCGTCGCCAGCTTTCGTAGATATTGCACGGTATTCAAAGTCCCGCTCCTCCTTAAATCCCCCGAGTCGCGGAAAGAAGGGCATGGTTAGCTGGCCGTTGTCCTTCTCGTTCGCCTGTGCGAACGCATCTGTAGGCTCATTCGAAAATTGCGTCAATTTCCAGGAGCTTCTGTGTATCCCGAGCTATTTCTGTATATCAACGGCGAATTTATCGGTGTCGATGGACAGCGCGAGTCTGAAAGCGTGACCAATCCGGCTTCGCGTGAGGTACTGGGACGTTTGCCTCACGCGAGCGCTGCAGACCTTGAACACGCTGTGGCTACGTCACAAGCGGCCTTCCTGAAATGGAAGAAGAGTTCGCCGCTCCAACGTTCGGAAATTTTGCGTCGTGCTGCAGTGATCGCTCGGGACCGTGCTGACGAAATCGCGAAAGCGATTACGTTGGACCAAGGAAAGCCTTTGGCGGAGGCGCGCGCTGAGGTCATCACATGCGCAGACCACGCCGATTGGCACGCAGAAGAGTGCCGTCGCATCTACGGGCGGGTCGTTCCTTCGCGCGATTCCGCTGTTCGGCAGGTGGTCGTGCGTGAACCTGTCGGGGTTTGTGCCGCGTTCACACCGTGGAATTTCCCGTTCAACCAGGCGATCAGGAAGATCTCGGCCGCAATCGGTGCGGGTTGCACGATTATCCTGAAAGGTCCGGAGGATTCGCCCAGTGCGGTCGTAGCGCTGGCAAGGCTCTTCCACGATGCTGGATTACCCCCCGGAGTGTTAAACGTCGTGTGGGGCGTACCGCATGAAGTCTCCGACTACCTTATCAAGCATCCGTTGGTCCGAAAGGTGTCATTCACCGGCTCCGTCGATGTAGGTAAGAAGCTTGCCGCGCTCGCGGGACTTCACATGAAGCGTGTGACGATGGAACTCGGAGGTCACGCCCCCGTGGTTGTCTGTGACGATGCCGACGTAGATTCGGCCGTACAGACAACGATGCGGATGAAGCTGCGAAATGCGGGTCAAGTGTGCGTGGCCCCCACGCGGCTGTTCGTTCAATCTGGCATATACGACACGTTTCGCGACCAGATGGTCGCCGCCTTCGAGACGACCAAGCTCGGTCCCGGCATCGATGCAGCGACCACGATGGGGCCCCTCGCCCATGAGCGACGTGTTTCCGAAATGGAGAGGTTTGTTGCAGACGCGAAATCGAGGGGGGGCAACATCCTAACAGGTGGATTCGCACCAGACCTCGGAGGGAGCTTCTTCGCACCGACTTTGGTCGACAATCTCGATGACAGTGCGGACCTGATGCGGTTGGAGCCCTTTGGACCGATCGCGCCGCTCGCGAAATTCGACACCCTGGAAGAGGTTATCGTCCGAGCCAACAGCCTGCCGTTTGGACTTGCCGCATTTGCGTTCACCGAAGGTGCCAAATCGGCTCACCGCCTCGCGACCGAACTCGAAGCAGGCATGGTGAATATCAATCACGCAGGTATGGCACTCCCCGAGACACCGTTTGGCGGCATCAAGGATAGCGGTATGGGTAGCGAGGGTGGCATGGAAACGTTCGACGGCTACCTTACGACGAAATTTGTCACCCAAATCTAGCCGCGGATTTCGCTTACACGTTTGCGAGGAATCGTCCCTCATGTTGATAGGCCCTGGCCCGTGCCAGGGCTTCGGCTGCCCGGTTCGTTCTGATCGAAGGAGATATTCGATGGAAAACGCGTTCAACCCTGCGCTGGTGCAGTTCTATGTCGATCGTTGTCTCGCACTCGGCACGCGGAACCAGGCGGGCGAGGATGTTTCCGAGACCCTTAAGGAAACTGTCGACGAGGCGTTTGCGCATTTCGACAATCGAGGCGTAGCGACGCCTGTCGAACATAAGCGGCGATTCGCTGTTCAACTTCGCACCATCGCTGGCCTCCTCGGCCAGTCCATGCCTCTGCAGGCCAAGATTCTCATGGACGCATACGTGCGCGCATCCGCCAAATTGACGCAAACCTGAACTCGCCTGCGCTCAGGACCTCGCACACGACTCAACATCATGAGAATCTTGATAGCAGAAGACGATACTGTCATCGCTGATGCGCTCGTGCGAGCGCTACGTCAAAATGGTTACGCGGTCGATTGGGTCGCCTGCGGGAGTGATGCGGACACCGCATTAGCGTCTGTCGAGACGTTCGACCTGCTCATTCTGGATATTGGACTTCCCAAGATGTCCGGCTTGCAGGTCTTGACACGGTTGCGTAACCGGAACTCACATCTTCCGGTGTTGATTCTGGGGTCGCCTCAGAAAACGGAAAATAAAGCACGCTAAGCCGGTTGCAGCGGTCGTAGCGGCCTGAACTTGCCCGCGCCGATCTTGGCGCTGCTGCGCCAGAGGTAATCGCCGGTGAGGTTGATGTGCTCCCAACCGAGCGGCGACAGGTACTGCAACAGCGCGTCATCAACGGCATGGCCGTTGCCACGCAGCGCGTGCGCAGCCCGTTCCAGATAGACCGTGTTCCACAACACGACGGCAGCCGTTACCAGATTGAGGCCGCTAGCCCGGTAGCGCTGCTGCTCGAAACTGCGGTCGCGGATTTCACCCAGGCGGTTGAAAAACACTGCCCTGGCCAGCGCATTGCGCGCCTCGCCCTTGTTCAGGCCGGCATGCACGCGGCGGCGCAGTTCCACGCTTTGCAGCCAGTCCAGGATGAACAGCGTGCGCTCGATGCGGCCCAGCTCGCGGAGCGCCACGGCCAGGCCGTTCTGGCGTGGGTAGCTGCCGAGCTTTCGGAGCATCAGGGAGGCCGTCACCGTGCCCTGCTTGATCGAGGTGGCCAGCCGCAGGATTTCGTCCCAATGGGCGCGGACGTGCTTGATGTTGAGCGTGCCGCCGATCATGGGTTTCAGCGCGTCATAGGCGGCGTCGCCCTTCGGGATGTAGAGCTTGGTGTCGCCCAGGTCGCGGATGCGCGGCGCGAAGCGGAAGCCCAGGAGGTGCATCAGGGCGAAGACGTGATCGGTGAAGCCCGCCGTGTCGGTGTAATGCTCCTCGATCCGCAAGTCGGACTCGTGGTACAGCAGGCCGTCGAGCACGTAGGTCGAATCGCGCACGCCGACGTTCACGACCTTGGTGTGAAATGGCGCGTACTGGTCAGAAATGTGGGTGTAGAACGTCCGCCCTGGGCTGCTCCCGTATTTCGGGTTGATGTGGCCGGTGCTCTCGGCCTTGCTGCCGGTGCGGAAGTTCTGGCCGTCCGACGATGAGGTGGTGCCGTCGCCCCAGTGCTCGGCGAAGGGATGGCGGAACTGTGCGTTGACCAGATCGGCCAGCGCCGCCCCGTAGGTTTCGTCGCGGATGTGCCAGGCTTGCAGCCAAGCCAGCTTGGCGTAGGTCGTGCCGGGGCAAGACTCCGCCATCTTGGTCAGGCCCAGGTTGATCGCGTCGGCGAGGATCGTGGTCAGCAACAGGTTCTTGTCTTTGGCCGGGTCGCCCGATTTCAGATGCGCGAAATGCCGAGTGAAGCCCGTCCATTCGTCCACCTCCAGCAGCAGTTCGGTGATCTTGACGTGCGGCAGGATCATTGCCGTCTGGTCGATCAGCGCTTGGGCGGTGTCGGGTACCGCCGCGTCGAGCGGCGTGATCTTCAAGCCTGACTCGGTGATGATGGCGTCCGGCAGCTCGTTGGCCGTCGCCATACGGTTGACGGTGGCAAGCTGTGTTTCCAGCAGCGTCAGCCGGTCGTTCAGGTACCGGTTGCAGTCGGTGGCCACGGCCAGCGGCAATTCGCTGGCCTGCTTGAGGCTGGCGAATTTCGCGGGCGGCACCAGGTAGTCCTCGAAGTCCTTGAACTGGCGCGACCCCTGCACCCAGATGTCGCCGGAACGCAACGCGTTCTTCATCTCCGACAGCGCGCACAGTTCGTAGTAGCGCCGGTCGATGCCGGTGTCGGTCATGACCAGCTTCTGCCAGCGCGGCTTGATGAACTCGGTCGGCGCGTCGGCGGGCACCTTGCGGGCGTTGTCGCTGTTCATGCCGCGCAGCACCTCGATGGCGTCGAGCACGTCCTTCGCGGCGGGAGCGGCCCGCAGCTTGAGCACGGCAAGGAATTCCGGCGCGTAGCGGCGCAGCGTGGCGTAGCTTTCGCCGATGCGGTGCAGGAAATCGAAGTCCTCGGGCTGCGCAAGCTTCTGCGCTTCGGTGACGCTCTCGGCGAAGGCATCCCAGGACATGACGGCCTCGATGGCGGCGAACGGATCGCGGCCCGCCTGCTTGGCCTCGATCAGCGCCTGGCCGATGCGGCCGAACAGCCGCACCTTGGCGTTGATCGCCTTGCCGGACGCCTGGAATTGCTGCTGATGCTTGTTCTTGGCGGCGTTGAACAGCTTGCCCAGGATGCGGTCGTGCAGGTCGATGATTTCGTCGGTGACGGTGGCCATGCCCTCGATGGCAAGCGCCACCAGGGTGGCATAGCGTCGCTGCGCCTCGAACTTGGCCAGGTCGGCGGGCGTCATCTGGCCACCCTCACGGGCGATCTTGAGCAGGCGGTTCTGGTGCACCGACCGCTCGATGCCAGAAGGCAGGTCGAGCGCCTGCCACGCTTTGAGGCGTTCGATGTGTTCCAGCATGTGCCGCGAATTCGGTTTGACGGGCGATTGGCGCAGCCAGGCCAGCCAGGTCGTTTTGCCGTTGTCCCGACGCTTGAGCAGATCGTCGAGGCGGCGGCGATGCGCGTCCGACAGCGGTTCGGCCAAGGCATCGTAGATGCGCCGGTTGGCGCGGGTGATTGCTTCGGCGCTCGCCCGCTCGACGGCGTTGAGGGCAGGCAGAATGACCGACTGCTGCCGCAGGTGCTCGATCAAGGTGCTGGCCAGCACGATGCCCTTGTCGGTCTGCAAGGCCATCTCGGTCAGCAACTGGACGGCCTGCCGGTAGTGGCCCATGGTAAAGGGCTGGAAGCCGAACACCGTTTGCAGTTCGACCAGGTGCTCGCGCCGGGTCTGCTCCCGCTGCCCGTATTCGTCCCAGCTTTCGACGCTGACCTTGAGCTGGTCGGCGACCAGTTTCAACAAGGGCGGAAACGGCGGCTCATCGACGCCCAGGATGACACCAGGAAAGCGCAGGTAACAGAGCTGCACGGCGAAGCCCAGCCGGTTGGCCGGGCCGCGCCGCTGCCGGATGATGGAGAGGTCGGTTTCGCTGAACGTGTAGTGACGGATCAACTCATCCTTGGTGTCCGGCAACGCCAGCAGGCTTTCGCGCTCGGCGGCGGACAGGATTGAACGACGTGGCATATTTACTGATCCGTTCTCAAGTATTGATACAGGGTTTCGCGACTGATTCCGAATTCACGAGCCAGCTTGGTCTTTTGCTCGCCAGCCTCGACACGTTGGCGCAGTTCGGCAATACGCTCAGACGACAGGGATTTCTTCCTGCCACGGTAGGCCCCGCGCTGCTTGGCGAGCGCGATGCCCTCGCGCTGCCGCTCGCGGATCAAGGCGCGTTCGAACTCGGCGAACGCGCCCATTACCGACAGCATCAGGTTCGCCATCGGCGAGTCCTCGCCGGTGAAGGTCAAATGCTCCTTAAGGAACTCGATGCGTACGCCGCGCTGGGTGAGGCCCTGCACCAGGCGGCGCAGGTCGTCGAGGTTGCGCGCCAGACGATCCATGCTGTGCACCACGACCGTGTCGCCTTCGCGCACGAAGGCGAGCAGCCGTTCCAGTTCGGGCCGCCGTGTGTCCTTGCCCGACGCCTTGTCGGTGAACACTTTATCCACCTGGATCTGTTCGAGCTGCCGTTCTGGGTTCTGGTCGAAGCTGCTGACGCGGACGTAACCGATGCGCTTGCGCTTCGAAGCGTTGATAACACTCCAACCCGCAGAAGTGCTCGACGTATTCCGCGCCTTCCGGGGTGAAGGCGGCATCGAGCGGGATTTCCTTGCAGCACACGCAGCAACTGGTGGTGGTCGAGTCACTTGCATTCATGGTGGCACCCCTCCATTGACTGACGAAGACGGCGAATGCCGCCGCCGGCATTGGCTTCGCGAACAGGAAGCCTTGTCCTGTGTCGCAGTCCGCTTGTCGCAATAGATCAAGACTCGCCGATGTTTCCACGCCTTCAGCCACCACATCCATGCCCAGCCCGTGCGCAAGCTGAATCACGGTGTGCACGATGGTTTGGTCGCGGCGGTCGTTGGCGAGCCCGGCGACAAACGATTGGTCGATCTTGAGCGTGCTGATTGGGCAGCACTTCAGATGTTGCAGACAGGAATACCCCGTCCCGAAGTCATCGGCGGCGAAGCGCACACCGATCTGCCGCAAGGCGTCCAGGGCGGGGAAGATCGCCGGATCACCAAACGCGACCGATTCGGTCAGCTCGATTTCGAGATACTCGGCGGGCAACTCGGCATCAGCCAGCACGCCCTTTACCCACCCGTCGAAGTCCGGTCCCACTTGGCTCGCCGAAACATTGACGGCCAGCCGGAACGGTCGCCATGCCAGCATTCGCCAGTCACGCATCTGGCGGCAGGCTTCGCCCAGCACCCAAGCGCCGATTTCAGGCATCAGGCCGGACGATTCGACCACGGGCAGGAACTGGCCCGGTGGCAATAGTCCAAGCGTCGGATGACGCCAGCGCAACAGGGCTTCCGCGCCGACAATCCCACCACTGCGCAGATCGACGACGGGCTGGTAGTGCAGTTCAAGCTGCCCGCGCTCGACCGCTTGGGCCAGTTCCGGCGTCGTCCATCCATCCGGCCGGAAAGCGCTCATTCTCTTTCCCTGAATGCCCGCAACGCCCGCGACAGGGACAGAAGGAACAGGCCGGTCAAACCGAGCGCCGCGATGACCCAATGCTCGCCGAGGAAAGCACCGGCGGTTGTGCCGGCCAGCACGACAGCGAGGATGGGCAGGTGGCAGGGGCAAGTCAGCACAGCCAGTCCGCCCCACAGGTAGCCGGTGATCGGTTTGTGCGTCTCGGACGGCAAGCGCTCGGGGTTGTTCATGGCAGACTCTCCGCGTGCTGTGCCGGCTCGGTCGGCAGGGTGGCCAACTGCACTTCCAGATCGGCCAACGCTTCGCGCCGACGCTCGACGAACTGACGCAGCAGGGCAAGCTGCGCGGCCGCTTCGTCGCCGTCCGCCGCATCCAGCGCCCGGCACAGCCGCGCCAGCGCGTCGAGGCCGATGCCCGCCTCGAAGGCCGCCCGCACGAAGCACAGCCGTTGCAAGGCGGCGTCATCGAACAAGCCGTAGCCGCCTGGTGTGCACGCCACCGGGCGCAGCAATCCGCGCAGCAGGTAGTCGCGCACGATATGCACGCTCACCCCGGCATCAAGAGCCAGCCGGGACACCGTGTAGGCGTTCATTGAACACCTCCTTTTTCTCACCCGGCGCAGCAGGAAAGCTGCTTCACATCCTTGTTGAAGGTCTGCGCCGCGAGCTTCAACCCCTCGACCATCGTCAGGTAGGGGAACAACTGGTCGGCCAGTTCCTGCACCGTCATGCGGTTGCGAATGGCCAGAGCCGCCGTCTGGATCAGTTCACCCGCTTCCGGCGCGACCGCTTGTACGCCGATCAGCCGATGGCTGCCTTCCTCGATAACCAACTTGATGAAGCCGCGTGTGTCGAAGTTGGCGAGCGCACGCGGCACGTTGTCCAAGGTCAAGGTGCGGCTGTCGGTCTCGATCCCGTCGTGGTGGGCTTCCGCCTCGCTGTAGCCCACGGTCGCCACTTGCGGATCGGTGAACACCACGGCCGGCATTGCGGTCAGGTCGAGCGCCGCATCGCCGCCGGTCATGTTGATCGCGGCACGGGTGCCGGCCGCTGCCGCCACATAGACGAACTGCGGCTGGTCGGTGCAGTCGCCGGCCGCGTAGATGTTCGGGTTGCTCGTGCGCATGCCTTGGTCGATGACGATGGCACCTTGCGCATTGACAGTGACCCCCGCTGCGTCCAGCGCGAGGCTGCGCGTGTTCGGTGTCCGACCGGTGGCAACCAGCAGTTTGTCGGCGCGCAATTCACCGTGCGTGGTGGTCAGCACGAATTCACCGTCCATATGGGCGACCTGGCTGGCTTGCGTGTGCTCCAGCACCTCGATGCCCTCGGCACGGAAAGCGGCTGTCACCGCCTCGCCGATGGCCGGGTCTTCACGGAAGAACAAGGTATTGCGCGCCAGGACCGTGACCTTGCTGCCCAGCCGGGCAAAGGCTTGCGCCAGCTCCAGCGCCACCACCGACGAGCCGATTACGGCAAGGCGTTCGGGAATGGTGTCGCTCGCCAGGGCCTCGGTGGAAGTCCAGTAGGGTGACTCTTTCAAGCCCGGAATCGGCGGGACCGCCGGGCTGGCACCCGCGGCGACCAGGCAGCGGTCGAACATCACGACGCGCTCGCCACCCTCGTTCAAACGGACGGTAAGGCTCTGGTCGTCCTTGAAGCGCGCCTCACCGTGCACAACGGTGATGGCCGGATTACCGCCCAGGATGCCTTCGTACTTGGCGTGCCGCAGTTCGTCGACGCGGGCCTGCTGCTGGGCCAGCAGCTTACTGCGGTCAATCGTAGGCACAGTTGCCGCAATACCGCCATCGAACGGGCTTTCCCGGCGCAGATGGGCGATGTGGGCGGCGCGGATCATGATCTTGGACGGCACACAGCCGACATTGACGCAGGTGCCGCCGATGGTGCCGCGCTCGATCAGCGTGACCTGCGCGCCTTGCTCGACGGCCTTCAGCGCCGCCGCCATCGCGGCTCCACCGCTGCCAATGACCGCTACCTGCACCGGGGGCTCGTTGCCACTGTGCTTTTCGGCGGCGGCCATCCATCCCCGCACCTTGTCGAGCAGTCCGACGCGGTTGTCCGCCAGTGGCGCATCGGCTAGCGTTGCCTTGTAGCCCAGTCCGGCCACGGCGGCAGTCAGCGCGTCCGGCGATGTGCCCGGCACGATGGCGAGTTGCGCTGTGCCCTTCGGATAGGACACCAGCGCCGACTGCACGCCTGGCACTTTTTCCAGCGCTTCCTTGACGTGCGCCGCGCACGAGTCGCAAGTCATGCCGGTGATTTTTAGATGGGTCATGCAACAGATCCTTTATCGTTTGTGGCGCCAGACAATGACGTCCGTTGTGCTGCGGTGCCGTTTTCAGTGACTCACTGCTTGACGCTGGACGGATAGCCCGCGTCTGCGGTTGCCTTGGTCAGCTTCTGCACGCTGGTCTTGGCATCGTCGAAGGTGACGACCGCTTGGCGTGTCTCGAAAGTCACGTCAACTTTGCTGACGCCTTCGACCTTGGAAATCGCCTTCTTGACAGTGATCGGGCAGGCGGAGCAGGTCATGCCCGGTACGGACAGCGTGACGGTCTGGGTGGCGGCCCAGACGGGGGCAACAACGGCGGCGAGGGCGAGGGAGGCAAACAGTTTCTTCATGGTGAACTCCGATCAGTAGAAAAATGGCATGACGTAGGGAAATCCGAGCGCGACCAGAACCAGCGCGGCCACGATCCAGAAAATGAGCTTGTAAGTAGCTCGCACTTGGGGAATCGCGCAGACCTCACCCGGTTTGCAGGCCGCTGCCTGCCGGTAGATGCGCCGCCAGGCGAAGAACAACGCCACCAGCGCCACGCCGATAAAGATGGGGCGATAGGGATCCAACACCGCCAAGTTGCCGATCCAAGCGCCGCTGAACCCCAAGGCGATCAGAACCAACGGCCCGAGGCAGCAAGCCGAGGCGAGGATGGCGGCAAGCCCTCCAGTGAAGAGCGCGCCGCGCCCGGTTTTTGGTTCAGACATGCGCTTGTCCTTTCGAATTGAAATTGGATAGCGTAACCTTACTTCCGTACTCATGTACGGAGTCAAGCGATATGGAAAACAATTTGGAGAACCTGACCATTGGCGTTTTCGCCAAGGCGGCCGGGGTCAATGTGGAGACCATCCGTTTCTATCAGCGCAAGGGCTTGTTGCTGGAGCCTGACAAGCCCTATGGCAGCATCCGCCGCTATGGCGAGGCGGATGTAACGCGGGTGCGCTTCGTGAAATCAGCCCAGCGGCTGGGCTTCAGCCTGGATGAGATCGCCGAGCTGCTGCGGCTGGAGGATGGCACCCATTGCGAGGAAGCCAGCAGTCTGGCCGAGCACAAGCTCAAGGACGTGCGCGAGAAAATGGCTGACCTGGCGCGCATGGAGGCCGTGCTGTCTGAGTTGGTGTGCGCCTGCCATGCGCGAAGGGGGAACGTTTCCTGCCCGCTGATCGCGTCACTACAGGGTGGAGCAAGCTTGGCAGGTTCGGCTATGCCTTAGCGTGCTTTATTTTCCGTTTTCTGAGACGACCCCTCGTAGGGATCGATCACCGCGTGCGGATCCAGGAAGCCGTGACGTGCGGAGAGGATCAGGACATTCGGTCTAGCCTCCCGTCGCAGGTGCGCCCGATAGGAGTCGTACATCACGCCTTGGTAGAGGTCAATGGCACGCGCCTGCCGGTCGAGCTTCGTGCCGGAACAGGCAAGTAGCAGTAGCGCCGACGCGCTGGCGGGATGGACGCGGCCCGACGAGGTCGGGAACAGGGGGAGCTGCGTTTGGTGGGAGAGCATTGGCATCGTTGTCGAAGGGATGCTTTCACTCTATCGGCACCAACGCGAAGTCAAGGAGCGACGCCCGAACGGTTGGCGCTAGATTTCGCGCTTTCGATTCCGCATCCATTCCGCCGGAAATCGAGTACCTCGGGTCGTTGCGGCCCCTTGCGACGGGGCGCCTACCAGTCTCGAGGTAGACCCTTGGCCGCTCGCGGCCTTTCCACCCAGCCTGTTCGGCGGCCGAGCGGCTCGGCGGCGTCTGCCGGGGCCATGCACCCGTTTCCCCCTTCACCGTCGTTTCGTACTTGTTTTTCGTATCGTATCGTATTATTTTCAATACGATATCAACGGAGCACGAGCAATACGAAATGGCACGTCCGGGCATCACCTACGAGCAAGTGGCCGCGGTTGCCGAGGCGCTGGTCGCCCAACAGCTAAAGCCAACGCTGACCGCGGTGCGCGAGCGGTTGGGCAGCGGCAGCATGAACACGATTCATCGGTACTGGTCGACCTGGCAGGAACAGCAGCAGAAGCGGCCACCACGCAAGCTCAGCGAACCGAATTCACGCCTCCTTGCCGCGCTGGGCGCCGAGTTGTCCAAAGTCGCCGAGGAAGCGGCCGCCGAAGCGGAGGCCGCCCTGGCGCAGGCGATGAATGAGCTCGCCGCGATGGCAGCGAACGGCGAAGCGCTTGAAAAGGAGCGAGACGACCTGGCGCAGCAGCTCTTGGAAGTGACGACCGATCGCGATACCGTCGCGGGCAGGGCGAACGAGCAGGCCGACGAAATTGAGCGTCTGCAGCAAGGGGCGGCACGCCAACAGGAGGAGTTGGCACGCGTACGGCGCGCGCTGGCACAAGCGGAACTGCGCCTGGAAGCAGTGTCTCGCCTGGAGGACGAAGTGGTCGCGGTACGGGGTCAATGGGGGAGCGAGCAGGCTTTGCGCGCCGCGGCCGAGAAGGCCGCGGCCGTTGCCGAAGCCCAGCGCGCGGCAGAAGAGGCGGCTCGCCAACGCGCTGAAGCGCGCTTGAGTAGCGCCGAGACGCGGGAAGGGCAAGCACGCCAGGAACTGACAGAGGTGCACGCCGCGCATCAGTCCACGCGGGACAAGCTAATCGAAGCGGTCAGCCTGGCCGCTGAGGCACAGGCCGAGCTGAGAGCGTTGCGTGCTCACTTGGAGGCCAAGGGCGCGGAGACGTCCGCCGTTGGGAGTCAGCAACCGGACGAAGCGAGCGCGAACGCAACGGGGGCCGACGAAAGCAAACCGCCGGCGCGACCCCGTCGGCGGCGCTAACGGCGATCGGCATCTCCAGCTCGGGTCCTTGGGTGGTCGTATAGCAGAGCCGGGCGCTGCGTGAGCCTCTGCACTTGAGGCAAGCGGTTCTCGCTTCGGTGTTAAACACCCGCCTTTCAACCGCCCCGCGCGGCCGGCGCGCACGGCTCGACTGGGTTTTGCCGGGTAAGGCGTTCTGAGCCGTTCGCGCACTTTGATTTTCAAATGGTTGCACTATTGATACCACGCTGTCATGACAGACACCCGTAAGATCTTGGCGCAGATGCGCCAGGAGCCTGCCAGCCAATGTGCGGTTTTCGAACCTCATGAAGGTGTGCGAAGAATATTTCGGTACCGCCAGGCAATCGGGCACTAGCCATGCAGTGTTTAAAACACCTTGGCCGGGCGACCCACGTGTGAACATTCAGAATGACAAGGGGAAAGCCAACCAAGTGCTGAAGGCGATTGAGAAGCTGCACGAGGGAAAAAATGCCAACTGACCACTATACGTACCGAGTAACCTGGTCGACCGAGGACCAGGAGCACGTCGGGCTATGCGCAGAGTTCCCGTCATTGTCTTGGCTCGCCTCCACGCCTGAAGACGCCTTGGCCGGTATCCGGCAGGTCGTGGCGGAAGCCGTTGCCGACATGAAGTCCGGCGGCGAAGAAGTCCCCGTTCCGCTGGCGGACAAGCAATATAGCGGCGTCCTATCGCTTCGCATCCCGCCGGAGTTGCATCGTTCCTTGGCGACGCAGGCGGCGGAGCAAGGCGTCAGCCTTAACCGGCTCGTCAGCGCTCGCCTGGCTGTTCTGGCATAGGTAATGCCAGTCAAATTATCCCGGCGAAAGCGGCCTGGGCGCCATGCTACATCCTGCCATAAGTGATTTATACGGCATATGACGCATTCTTGGTGGGTCGGGATGGTGTTGCGTGACCCTTGGCAAGAGCCGATGCAGCGGTTTTCAAGGTCAAAAGACGGCTTGCAGAGGAAAAAGCCAATGGCCCGCTGTTGCGCGATGGTAGTCGCCGCATCTGTTGCGCAGAATCGCCTGGAAAGCCTTGAACTACTGTGGCCGACCGCCGCCACAGCGCAACACTTCAAAACATACCAGTTGTCAAAGCTAAGTTGAAATGTCCCGTCCGGGGGTGCGGATGAATTCTTGGACTGAGTTAAGTTGCGATTCCAAGGTGGCGCCGGTATTCGACCGGACTCATGCCGCGCAGCGACAATTTGATGCGCCGCTCGTTGTACCACTGGATGTAAGAGTTTAGCTCGTGCATGAATCCTTCTACCGTCGTGCCAGCCCAGTTGCGACAGTAGTACATCTCATTTTTCAGGCGACCGAAGAAGCCTTCGCAGGCTGCGTTGTCAGGTGAGCAGCCCTTTCGCGACATGGAACGGATGAGACCAGCCGCCTTGATGCGCTGCAGCCATCCCGGCCAACGATAGTGCGAGCCCCTATCACTGTGTACTACGGGGCTGTCGCCATCGGTGAGCGTGGTGATGGCGCCGTCGAGCATGCTATTGACCAATTGTGCGTCAGGCCTCGTGCCGATAGACCAACTTACAACCTTGCCGTCAAAGCAATCGATCATGGGCGATAGATACACCTTGCCAGCTGGAAGCTGGAATTCGGTGATGTCTGTCAGCCATTTTTGATTTGGCGCCTGCGAATGGAAATCCCTAGCAATCAGGTTCTCGGGGGCAGCGCCAATCTCCCCGCTGTAGGAACTGTACCGACGACGAGGCCGACGGACAGTAAGCTGCTCCTCCGCCATCAATTTGCGCACGACCTTTTCGGAGATCCGAATATCTCGCTGACGCAGCATCGCGTGGATACGACGGTACCCATAGCAGCGATGGTTGCTGTCAAAGATCTCGACCATGGCCTTACGTACATCGCCGTACTTATCGCGCAGCCTCAAGCCTGTCTTGTGATAGAAGTAGCTACTGCGCGCAAGCCCGACGACGCGAAGAAGCTCAGGCAACGGATACGTAGCTTTCAAGGCATCAACCACCTGTGTCTTCTCCCTGTTTGTCAGGGTCAGGGAGTTGATGCCTTGGTCTTTTTTTATTAGATCGCCCGCCTGCGCCAGGATGTCGCGCTCAAGTTGCAGCTGGCGTACCTGCTGTTCGAGCTGCGCGATTCTTTCCAGCAACGCTGCATGCTCGTCTTCAGGCGAGGCCAATTTACGTTTGCGCATAGATCGATATGCCTCGTCTCCGAGCAGTTGATCTTTCCACTTGTACAGCATCGGTCGGCTTACTCCAACCTTTTTCGCTACTTCCTCCGCTGAGCCCCGGCGGGCGCAAAGGTCAGTGACTGCCTGACGTCTCTGCTCGGACGCAAACGGCGCACTGGTGTTTGTGCTCGTGACCATGCGACGCGAGCCAGGGCGCAGCTCCTCAATCCAGCGGGCCAGCATTTCGGTGCTGGGATACCCGAGGGCTCTGCGGGTACCAACTAGAGAGCAGCCATGACCGAAGTAGTGATCCACCGCCACGCTTTTTTGCTCCAGCGTGTATCGATGCCTTGGACGGCGGTGCTCGGGCAGGTCCCCCAGTGCCTGGTAAAGGTTGACCCACCGCTTCAGGTTCTTACCCGACGGATAGCCCAGCTCACGAACGACCGTTGCCGTCTTTCCTCCATACTTTAAATACAGCTTGACCGCCCTGATGCGATCCTCGTACGAATACATGAACTACCTCCAAGTAGTCCAAGAATTCATCCGCACCCCCGAACCGGACATTACAACTTTGCCGCTACACCAGTAGTTCGCATAAAAAGATTTATGTTAAATCATTCAGTGCGACCGGGCACAGCACGCACATAACAGCGCAGCGTGGACCTCTTCCTGGCTTCTTTCCATAAATGGAGGCCTGCGGTACGCGCTATCAAATGACCAGCAAATAGAAGCGCTTCTTCTAACTTACTGAAATTATTAGCATTTATATCAGAGAGAGGCTCGTAGCTTCGAGGTCGTGAAGTAAGCTATCAAATTAGTTAGCGATTGTGACAGCGCCGGCCGCAAGTTCATCGTGAGGCCGCGACAAAAGGCCTCTAGCCGCTGGCTGTCACTCTAAACGCACGAGCCTGGCGCGCCGACTTCGACGCCGGTCGCCGCGACCTCCGACCAGGCACTCGCCTGGAGGAGTGGCTGCATCGAGGGCAAGGCCGTGCGAGGTTGTGCCATGAGCTGCTGCAGCGAAGACCATACCACCGTGGTGGAAGGGCTGCGGCTGGAGGAACTGCTCAATCGTTCAACTACCGTTGCAAAGACTTTCTGGTCCGAAGGGGAACGTTTCTGCCATAAGAAGTGGCAGCCCAGGAACAGAAGATTGGTCGCCCCTCGAGAAGTCCCAGAAGGGCAAGCCAGTAAAACTCCTGCCACGCATTCTTCCAGATTTATGAGCCCACACAAGGCCGATGGCCGACCCCTTGTTCAGCGTGGACACCAAGGACTTCGACATCGACAAGTGTCGGTTCGCCCTGATCGCCAGCAGCGCGTTGCAGATCGTGATCGGCGTGACGGGGCGCCCACTACAGACGCCTGCCGCCATTTCCGACAACGGATAGGGCACGTCCGTCCGGCCAAGTAGCGTCCATAGCGAGATCATTTTGAAGCCCGGCCCTTTGGTGTGCCTCATAATGGCACCCTCATATAACCAACGCATCACGCATGACCTCCAGCTTTCGCGTCTATATCGACGAGTCGGGCGACGAAGGATTTGTGTTCCTTCCCAACGAGCAAGGTAGTTCGAGGTGGTTCGTCCAGTCCGCCACGGTAGTTCGCACTGTGAACGACCTAGCAATGGTGCAACTCGTCAAGAACGCTAGGGAGCTACTGAGGAAGCCTGCTAAATCGCCCCTGCATTTTCGCAACCTGCGGCATGAGCACCGGGTGCCTCTGGCGCGCATGATTGGGGAGGCGCCACTGCGGCACGTGCATGTGCTGGTCCACAAGCCCTCAATCGCCGACCCGGAGGTTTTTCAGCAGGAGGCGTTTTCCTTATACCGCTACACGATCCGCCTTTTGCTGGAACGCGTGAGCTGGCTGTGCAGGGATACCGCGCGCCCTGGTGAGGGTGATGGTAAGGCCGAACTGATTTTCTCGAACCGATCGGCGATGTCCTATGCCGACCTCCATCATTACCTTGTGCGACTGCAGGGCCGGGAAGACTGCCGCATCCATTGGGACAGCCTCGACCTTGATGGCGTGCGCGCAGTGAATCACGACCAGTTGGCAGGCCTGCAGGTCGCCGACGCCGTGGCGACGAGCGCGTTCTACGCAGTCCACAGAAATCAGTATGGGGAGACGGAAGACCGATACCTGCGCATGCTCGCACGCAACCTGTATCGGCGCAATGGACAGGTGGACGGCTACGGCTTGAAGTTTTGGTGCGGCGACGCAGAAGATGGGGAGCGTCGGCGTGTGATCGCCGCGGTGCGCGACGACTGAGAAAAGACGGTTGCAGGCCCCGGATTCGAGGATCCCACCCAAAACGGGCTGCCGTCTTTCGACGACCTCTACAAGCTCCGCGCTTGCCTGCAACACCCAAATTATACGAGCCCTGATGCGATTTTCGCAACAGGGCTGGTTGGCCGCTGGTGGCAGCGATCGCGCGATGGAACCGCTCATGTGACGGATAATGCAGGTGAATACTGTATAAATATACAGTACACTGGGGGCAGGAGCTCGCCATGCTAACCGTCGCCCCAGAATCCATTCATCCGTCACTTTGGCTTGCCTCGCAGCTTGCTCGGGGCAACGCACGCACCGTTCCAACCGGGTATCCGTCGCTCGACAAGGAGCTTCCGGGCGGCGGCTGGCCGATCGGTTGCCTGACGGAGTTGCTGCAGCGCCAGCCGGGTATCGGCGAGTTGCGCTTGCTACGCCCTGCTCTCGTCGCGCGCTCGAACCGCCCTGTCGCGCTTCTGGCACCGCCGCACGCGCCTCAAGCGTTGGCGCTCGCCAACTGGGGCGTCCCGTCCGCGCAGACTCTCTGGATCGAAACCCGGCACACCGCTGACGCCCTGTGGGCCGCGGAGCAGATCTTGCGCGCCGGGACCTGCGGAGCGCTCGTCTTTTGGCAGTCGCACCTGCGTAACGATGCGCTTCGGCGTCTGCATCTTGCCGCCCAAGCCTCCGATGTCCTTTTCTTCGTGGTTCGTCCGACGGCCTGTGCACGCGATGCCTCGCCGGCGCCGCTGCGCCTGACATTGGAGCCCGCATCGGACGGAATTCGTGTGCAGTTCGTTAAGCGTCGAGGCCCGCAGCAGGAATCGCCGCTCCACATAGCGCTGCAGCCCTCCCCCATTCTGTTGTATCGCCATGCTGCGCCTGTGGATCTGCCTGCGCCTGTCGTCCCTGCCCCTCGAAGTATTCCGACCGAACTGGTCCACTGAGCTAGCGGTTGCTGTCCTGGACAGGGAGCGCGTGCATATGGCGTCGCCGCTGGCCATTGCGGCCGGCGTGAAGCCGGCAATGCGCCGCGGTGGCGTACAGACGATCGCACCGCAGACCATTCTCTTTGACCGCGATGGTTGCGCAGAACTGGCGGCGCTCGAGCGTGTCATGATGGCGATGCTGCAGTTCTCGCCCAATGTCGCTGCGTCCGAGGAGGCGGCGGTGCTTGTCGACATCAGCACCACGCTGCGACTATTCGGCGGCGTCCGCAAGCTGCGGCAACGGATGCTGGCGGCCGTCAGGGCAATGGGGTTCAGTCCTGTCGCGGGATGCGCACCAACCGCCGAAGGCGCTTGGCTACTTGCGCGCTCTGGTGGCGGAACGGCATTAAGTATGCCCACATTGGTGCGAGCGCTGGTCGGCATCCCCGTTGCGATCCTGCCGGCGGCGCGGCCGTTTGATGAGTGGCTGGACGGACTCGGCTGTCGGACGCTAGGAGACCTGCGCCGGCTGCCGCGCGCAGGCCTGCAGCGCCGATGCGGCGCCGCCATCCTTGAGGCGTTGGATCGCGCCCATGGGGAAGCACCTGAAGTCTTCGAATGGGTCGAAGCTCCCCCATCGTTTGACGCCGCGGTGGATCTTCCGGATAGGATGGACAACGCTGAGTCCGCCCTTGCCTACACTCGCGGCTTGCTGGTACAGATGGTCGGCTGGCTAACCGCCCGGCACCTGGCCATCAAGCGGTTTGCGGTCGAACTGCGCCACGAGCGCGGCCCCGCTGCCATCGCACCAACGAAGATTGAGATTGCGCTGGCCGAGCCCAACTGGCATGAAGAGCATTTGGTTCGCCTGCTCAAAGAGCGTCTGACGCGGCTGACTGTCGAGGCGCCGATGATTGCCGTCGCGGTGTCTGCCATCGAGACCGAGCCGGTGGCACCCCCCAGCGATTCATTGTTTCCAGAACCGGGCGGCACGCCGGCGGACCATGCACGCCTGCTTGAGTTGCTGGTGGCACGCCTCGGCGCTGACAATGTCCGCCAACCGTGCTTGCGTGCAGACTACCGCCCGGAAGTCGCCAACAGCTGGCAGTCTGCCACTGACAAGCCGCCCAGCGCAACGTTGCCCGCAGGCCTGCCACGTCCTGTTTGGCTGCTCGGCAAGCCGGTGCCGCTGATTGAACGCGACCACCGTCCCTTCTACGGATCGCCACTGCGTATCGTCTCACCGCCTGAGCGCATCGAGTCGGGCTGGTGGGGCGGCCAGCTGGTGACACGCGACTATTTCGTTGCGGAGGCGAAGGACCACACCTGCTACTGGATCTTTCAGGAACGCATGGGCAGCCGAGAAGGCGATGAGGCTCGGTGGTATCTGCATGGCCTCTTCGGCTGAAAACCATGGACATCAACGCCAAGGCAGGTCTGCCCGCCTACGCGGAACTGCACTGCCGCTCCAACTTCTCCTTCCTCGCCGGCGCCTCACGGCCGGAAGAGCTCGCTGAGCGCGCCGCTCAGTTGGGCTACCACGCGCTCGCCATCACGGACGAGTGCTCGCTAGCGGGCATCGTTCGTGCCCACACAGAGGCCAGGAATGCCGGCCTTCGCCTTGTAATTGGCGCCTGGTTCCGGCTGCAGAACGCCGACGGCTCTCCCGCGCTCTCATTCCTTGCGCTTGCCCGTAACCGCGAAGGTTATGGCAACTTGTGCGAACTGATCACGCTCGCGCGCATGCGCGCCGCCAAGGGTTCCTATGTGCTGACCCCACGCGACTTGGCCGCGCCCGAAGCGCCGTCCGAGCATCTGAAGGGGCTGCCAGATTGCTTGATCGTGTTCACGCCGGACTATGGCGTGGCGGCCGAGAAGCTGGAGGCGCAATCGGCATGGGTGAGCGCGACTTTTGCTGGCAGGGCGTGGATGGGATTGAGCCTGCTCTACAAGCCGATGGACGATATCCACCGCGGCACGGTCGAAGCGGCCGCGGCGCGACATCACCTGCGCATCGTCGCCACTGGCAACGTCACCATGCACGTACGCTCGCGCAAGCCGATGCATGACGTGCTGACTGCCATCCGTGTGCATCGCCCGGTTCCCGAATGTGGGTATGACCTCCTGCCTAACGCCGAGCAGCACCTGCGCTCCCGCTTGCGACTCGCCAACATTTACCCGCACCGCTACCTGACGGAGTCGGTCCACATTGCAAACCTGTGTCAATTTTCGCTGGACGAGCTCCGTTACGAGTATCCCGAAGAAGTGGTGCCGGATGGCGTCACGCCGTCCGACTATCTGCGGGGCGAAGCCTATGTCGGCGCGCACCGTCGCTATCCGGACGGCATCCCCCTTGCCGTCCAGCAGCAACTCGAACATGAATTCGCACTGATCCGCGACATGTCGTATGAACCCTATTTCCTGACGGTCTACGACATCGTGCGGTTCGCCCGCTCCAACGGCATTCTCTGCCAGGGTCGCGGGTCCGCAGCCAATTCCGCCGTCTGCTACTGTCTCGGCATTACCGAAGTTGACCCGGCACGCGGCAACCTGCTGTTCGAGCGGTTCATTTCAAAAGAGCGCGCCGAGCCGCCCGATATCGACGTCGACTTCGAGCATCAGCGCCGCGAGGAGGTGATCCAGTACCTGTATCGCAAGTACGGGAGGGACCGCGCGGCACTGGCTGCCGCGGTGACCACCTACCGGCCTCGCAGCGCGCTGCGCGACACAGGCAAGGCATTAGGTGTGGATCCCGCGATCGTCGACCTGGTCGCGAAATCTCACCATTGGTTCGACAGCAAAGCGGATCTCCTTAAGCGTTTTGGCGAAAGCGGCGTGGATACGGAAGCGGCATTGTCCCAACGCTGGGCACACATGGCCGTGTCGCTGCTTGGCTTCCCGCGGCATCTCTCCCAGCACACAGGAGGTTTTGTGCTCGCGCGTGGCAAGCTTTCCAGGCTGGTGCCAATCGAGAACGCGGCCATGGCCGATCGCAGCGTGATCCAGTGGGACAAGGACGACCTTGACGCCTTGGGGTTGCTCAAGGTTGATGTCCTCGCGCTCGGCATGCTGTCTGCGATCCGGCGAGCCCTGGATCTGGTGACGCAACAACGCGGAGAAGCCTTTGAGCTGCAGGACATTCCAGCGGAAGATCCGAAGACCTACGAGATGATTTCGCGGGCGGATACGGTGGGCGTGTTCCAGATTGAGTCGCGCGCCCAGATGTCGATGCTGCCCCGCTTGAAGCCGCGCACCTTCTATGACCTCGTCATCGAAGTGGCGATCGTTCGGCCGGGCCCGGTTCAGGGTGGCATGGTGCATCCCTACCTGCGTCGCCGGCAGGGCTTGGAGCCGGTCAGCTATCCGAGCCCGGAGATGGAGCAAGCCCTGTCCCGCACGCTGGGTGTACCGATCTTTCAGGAACAGGTGATGCAGGTAGCCATGCTGGCGGCAGGCTTCTCAGCTGGGGAAGCGGATCAACTGCGTCGCGCCATGGCCGCCTGGAAGCGAAAAGGTGGGTTGGAGCGATACCACGAACGCATCGTGACGGGCATGCTCGAGCGCGGCTACGATCTGGAGTTCGCGGAGAGCATCTTCCGGCAGATCCAGGGCTTCGGCGAGTACGGCTTTCCGGAAAGCCATGCAGCAAGCTTCGCACTTCTCGTCTACGCGAGTGCGTGGCTCAAGTGCCACGAGCCTGACGCCTTCCTCTGCGCCATGCTGAATAGCCAGCCGATGGGCTTCTACACGCCATCCCAGCTGGTGCAGGACGCCAAGCGCCATGGCGTCACGGTTCTTCCTGTTGATGTGACAGTGAGTGGCTGGGACGCCAGCCTGGAAAGTCATGAAGGCTCGGTGCTGGCTGTACGCCTGGGCCTCTCGCAGCTGAGGGGCATGCGCCGCGAAGCGGCCGAACGCATCGAAACGGCACGCGCACTCCGGCCCTTCGCCTCCGTCAAGGTTCTTGCTCGCAGAGCGTCGCTAGACCGGCACGATGTCAATGTACTGGCCGCTGGCAATGCGTTGATTGGCCTTACGGGTAGTCGACGCCAGGCGATGTGGCAGGCGGCTGCAGCGGTACCTGACAAGGATCTGCTGCGGCCCGCGGATCTGGACGAGCCAATGCCCGAACTCTCACAGCCAACGGAAGGCGAGGAGATCGTCAGCGACTATCGCTCGCTCGGCCTCACGCTGAACCGCCACCCGCTTGCCCTGCTCCGCCACAAGCTTGCTGCATTGCGCTTTGTGCCCGCCGACGTGCTTGCCACCTACGCGACGCGGCAGATTGCCCGTGGCTGCGGAATCGTGACCGTACGGCAGCGGCCGAGCACGGCGAATGGCGTGGTCTTCTTGTCATTGGAGGACGAGACCGGTACCGTCAGCGTCATCGTCTGGCCGTCCGTGATGGAGAAGTACCGACGCGAGGTATTGACGGCCTCCCTACTCGGTGTCTATGGCCAGTGGCAATGCGAAGGCGAGGTGCGGCACCTGATCGCGCAACGCTTTGTCGACTTGTCGCCCATGCTTGGATCCCTGGACACCGCGAGCAGGAATTTCTGCTAACAGTATCCTCGTTGCCCTCATCAGGAACCCGAAGGCTCTCGCCCACGTGAGGCCTGGAACTCGGCGATGCATTGGATGGCCTGTTCGCACTGCTCAAGCGAAAGGGCATGGATGCTGGGACTGTCGACTGGAATGCGGAGCGATGCAATCAGCCACTTCATTGCCTTGCCCCTCGCCTCAAAGGCATTGACACCGTCGCGCCGCATCTTCGCAGTGACCAACGGATCGAGGGCATCGTGCAGTCGGCTCTTCTTTTCGCGCAATGCCGCGTCGGCCAATCTTCCAAGCGGGGTGTGTTGCTTGCTTCGCGCACGCACGCCGATCCACGCCTGGCACGGGGAGCAGATCCACACAGGCCCGTGGTCCTCCAAATACGGGTATGCCTCTTCTCCCACGCGGGCAAGAACCGCCTTCCCGCCGCAGTAATCGCAGAGGGGCTGAGGAGGAGCAGGTATCGGTCGGCCAACACGCATCAATGACCCTGAGTTGCCAGGAGGTGAGCGATTCTACGACATGGAATCGGGATTCTTCGTTCCCTACGCTGCCAACCGGTGCTCGTAGTAGGGCTGGTTCCGGTCGTCCAGGATTGCATCGAGCGCGGCCAAGTTCTTCGCGTCGGGATTCAACCAGGCTTCCACATGCTCGGGCTTGACTGGCACGATACAACGATCATGCCCTGCGGCCGACACCTCAGCGGGCGGCTCGTCGGTAATGGCAGCGAAGGAATAGAGATCGGCCTCGCCCTCTCCTCCTTTGCTGATCGACCATAGACACGCCACCAACATGTCCTGCTGCGGCTCGGGCCTGAACTCCAAAACCACGCTCTCTTGCTGCTCGCCAGGTGCCAGCTCTCGCTGCTCCATCCGATGCCGTGCGACATTTTCGTAGAAAGCATTGACGATCATGATGCCGTGTCGATAGCCGTATAGCTGTCGCCATGCCTTCTTCAAATTGTCGCGTCTGGCGTTGTATGTACCGGGTTTCTGTCGCTCCATCGCGGGCGTCCACCCCGGCATCCTGCATTGATAGCGCATCGGGATCACAACTCGCTGGCCATCCTGCACCACCATCACGGGCGCGTAGTGGCCCGGGAAAATACGCGAGTCTCGATCCAGCAAATCAGTTCGCTGCAGGTCTGCTAGATTGCGCTGCGCCCTCGCGATCTTGTCAGTCGCGACGCGTTGATCGTTTTCCGCCTTCTTTGTCGGCTTGCCTGCCAATGCGCGCTCGGCGGCAGTCAGCCGTGTCTTCTGCTGGAACAGCTCCGTCTCCAAGGCTATCGCCTGATCTTTGTCACCCGCCGCAACAAGGTCGGCGACAGCGCGCTCCTTGTCGTTCGTGGCAGACGGCACGCATTGCTTTAGGCAGTTTGGACCAGCCGCCGTCTCTGCGCTTCTCCCAGAAGAGTTCGACAAAATGCTCAAAACTGTCAGAGGCCCCGAATTCCCGAACGTACTTTCGATAGCTGGCGTGAATCTGCGCGGAATAGCACATCGCTGTCACCGTGGCGTTGTGGCTAAAGAAGCCATTCTAGTGGCGGCGGCCTGACCCTGCAGGGGCACGCCCTTAACGGGTGAGCATGCCGGTTGCAAGGCAGGCCTTCCGGGTGGACGTGTAAGACGCTGCCTTCTACAGGGCATTGAGATAGCGGCCTAGACTGCAGAAATATGGCAACCCGAGGAGCCGACATGTCAAACGTTTATGTAGTGCCACGCGGCGACCGACGGAAGGTTGAGGTAGGTGCCGCATAGTTAACTTATGTTGGGACGCAGCGATTGGCTCCGGGACGATGCTGGCATAAAGACAGAGGGGCCAAGCGGATCGTCCACGGAAGGGAGCGATCCGGATGCGAAACGCCTATGGCAACGACACCAGGGATGTCAAAGGTTAGAGCGCGCACCGCGGAGCGGTTGCCCGACCTCGACCGCTATCAGAAGAAGCGCAACTTCAGCGTCACCCCAGAGCCGGCGGGAACACGAAAACGGCGCAAGAATGCCGAACAGTTGCGTTTCGTGATCCAGAAGCATTGGGCGCGGCGGCTGCACTACGATTTCAGGCTCGAACTCGATGGCGTGCTGCTCAGCTGGGCGGTGCCCAAGGGGCCTTGCTACGATCCCAGCGAAAAGCGTATCGCGGTCCATGTGGAGGACCACCCGCTCGACTATATCAACTTCGAGGGTGAAATCCCGGCTAAACAGTATGGCGCCGGCTCGGTGATCGTCTGGGATCGTGGCACGTGGGAGCCAATCGGCGATCCGCGTGAAGGTATGGCCGCAGGCAAGTTGCTCTTTGAACTTTACGGAGAAAAGTTGGCCGGCCGTTGGGAACTGGTACGCATCGCCAAGCCCGGCGACAGCTCAGAGCAGTGGTTCCTCTTCAAGAAGCGAGATGCCTGGGCGCGACCGCTGGCAGAGTTTGACGTGTTGGCAGCTTTCCCGGATAGCGTCATCAAAAAACCGCTGGGTGCGCTGACCCAAGCGTCGACGGGCTCTACTGAAATGGCGTCCGATACCGCCATCGTGAACGCCCCGCTCGTCCCCTTGCCGGCAAAGCTCGGGCCGCAGCTCGCCACCCCGGCACCCGCACTTCCGACTGGTACCGGGTGGGTCATCGAAACAAAGTTCGATGGCTACAGAATCTTGGCCAGAATCGAGGATGCCCGAGTAGCGCTCTTTACTCGTAATGGCCATGACTGGACGCGCAAGCTGGGATCCCTGGCGGCAGAGATCGAGACGCTAGACATCTCGGAAGGCTGGCTGGATGGCGAGATCGTCGTGCTTCGCGATGGCATGCCGGATTTCAATGCCTTGCAGAACGCAATCGATGGGCATCGCAACGACGCAATCGTCTTCTTCGGCTTCGACCTACCCTTCTGGGAAGGCCGGGATTTGCGCAATGTGCCCCTGACCCAGCGGCGCGCGAAGCTGGCGGAGCTTGTCGGAGATCGCTCCGAACGGGTGCGCTTTAGCGAGGCCTTCGATGCTTCCCCAGTGCAGATCTTCCAGGCGGCGTGCCAGCTCGGTCTCGAAGGCTTGATGTTCAAGCGGGCCGACGCCTCCTATGTTTCCGCACGCACCCAGACCTGGCTGAAGGCCAAATGCAAACTGCGCCAGGAGTTTGTGATTGGCGGGTTTTCGGACCGCAGTGGTGCAACAGCCGAGGTAGGCAAGCTATTGCTTGGCGTATATGCGGATGGAGAACTCCGTTACGTCGGCGGCGTTGGAACCGGCTGGGACAGCGCGACGGCAACAGAACTCAGAAGACGCTTGACCACCTTGGAAACTGAGCGAAGTCCCTTTTCGACGGAGGCGCGTTCCAGCCGGCGATGGGGCGGAGGCCGGGAAGGCGTTGTACGTTGGGTGAAACCGACCCTCGTTGCAGAAGTCGAGTTTTCCGAGTGGACCCCTGAAGGCCAGGTACGCCAAGCCTCGTTCAAGGGCCTGCGCGCCGATCATCCGGCTAAGTCGACCCGGCGAGAGGCGATCCAGACTGCCGTGACGCCGCACGGCGTCAGCGCTATCAAGGTCTCCAATCCGGACCGTGTCATCGACAAATCCACAGGCATCACGAAGGTCGAGCTGGTTCGCTACTACGCGAGCGTGGCGGAGCGGATGCTGCCCCACCTCAAGGATCGGCCGCTATCCTTGGTGCGCGCGCCGGAGGGCATCGATGCCCCGACCTTCTTTCAGAAGCACGCGGAAACGGCGATGCCTGGCCTCACCGAGCAGCTCCCGTCCCTTTGGCCCGGCCATGCCGCATTACTCACTGCTGATTCGGCAGACGCAATCGTCGCCGCTGCCCAGATGAATGTGCTTGAGTTTCATACGTGGAATTCGACGGCCCACCACATAGATCGTCCGGATCGAGTCATTTTCGACCTCGATCCTGGCGAAGGGATTGCATGGGAGACGATGATCGAGGCCGCCATGCTGGTGCACACGCTGCTGGATGAGCTGGGGCTGCAGTCCTGGTTGAAAACGAGCGGCGGCAAGGGGCTGCACGTCGTCGTGCCATTGGCGCCGCAGCGTTCCTACGACGAAGTGAAGGCGTTTTCGCGTGCCGCCGTCAAACACTTGGCGGCCACTCTGCCCCAGCGCTTCACCGCCCGCTCTGGGGCGGCTAACCGCAAGGGGCGGATTTTTGTGGATTATCTGCGCAATGGCTTCTCCCAGACCACCGCAGCCGCGTTCTCGGCGCGAGCGCGGCCAGGACTCGGTGTCTCCATGCCGGTGTTCTGGGAGCAGCTTACCAAGCTGAAAAGTGGCGCACAGTGGACTATCCGCGATGCCCGCGAATACCTCAGTTTCCAAGTGGCGGATCCCTGGCAGTCTTACTGGGAGGCACCCCAAAATTTGACCGCAGCCATCGAACGATTAAGCTAAATGCTGGCGCATCTGCGCTGTGGAGTATCCAATGCCTGCACGATCCCTCGCCTCTTTGTCGCTGTCTTTCGGCCTGGTGTCCATCCCCGTCAAACTCTACACCGCCACCGAGACAAGCTCTGCTGTGCGCTTCAACTTACTGAGCAAAGAAGGCGCACGGCTGAAACAACAGTACGTTTCCGAGCAGACCCAAAAGGTTGTCGACCGTGCAGACATGGTGAAGGGCTACGAGTTTGAGAAAGACCGCTTCGTGACGTTCTCCCCCGATGAACTCAAAGCCTTGGAAGAGAGTGCCAGCCACATGGTCGATATCGTTGCGTTCATTCCCGAGCGCAGCGTGGATCCGCTGTATTTCGACAAGGCGTACTTCATCGCTCCAGATAAGCGCGGCGGTAAGCCTTACAGCCTTTTACGCGAAGCCATGTCGAAGACCGGTCGCTGTGCCATTGCGAAGTGGGCCTCGAAAGGCAAATCGCATATCGTGCAGATCCGACCGGTCGAGGGCGGCCTGGTGTTCCAGCAACTGTTGTTCGCGGATGAAGTGCGCAACATCGCCGAACTGCATATCGAGGAAGTGGCAGTCTCAGATGCGGAGCTAAAGCTGGCGATCCAGCTGATCGAGCAAGCCTCGGAAGACCAATACGATCCGGCCCAGTACAAGGACGAGGAGAAAGTCAGGATTCTCGCCGCCATCGACGCAAAGATCGCCGGCAAGCAGATCGTATCGCCCGAACCAGTTGAAGTCACCGCCGGCGGGCAGGTCATCGATCTGATGGATGCACTTCGCGCGAGTCTGTCCAAGAAAGGGCTGCCCGCGACAAAAGCCAAAGCCGCCGAGCCATCAACTCGCAGAGCCGGTAAGCGGGGCACAGCGCCTTCCGAGCCGACACCGATCCGACGCACCACTAAGAAGTCGGCATGAGCCACGGCGAAGGGTTGACCAGGCGCGAGCTGGAGACGCGCCTGGGCGCTTCGCGCCGGCTGATCTCCAGCCTGGTAGCCGCCGGGCTGGTCACGCCTGCACGAGGCCCACGCGGCCAGTACGTCTTCTCCTTTCGGGACGTGGTTCTGATTCGTACCGCCGAATCCCTGCACAGGTCGAGCGTTGCGCCTGCACGGATTCTGCGGGCGCTGCGTCGTCTCGAACGGCTCACACCGAACCGACACCTATCGGCCCTGCGAATCTCCGCAAGCAGCGGCAACGTATCGGCATGGGACCGGCACGGCGCGTGGCTGGTTGAGAGCGGCCAACGGCTGATCGAGTTCGGGCCGGATGAAGCCGATGTGCGAGTCGTTGATTTAACGCGAATGCGTGCCAACGAACCGACCGCCGAGGAATCCTTTGCGCAAGCCTATGCACTTGAACCTGTCGACGCCAATGCGGCTGAAGCGGCCTACCGACGCGCCTTAGAGATCTCGCCAGGAATGCTGAACGCCTACCTGAACCTTGGGTGCATGCTGGCAGACCAACAACGATTCGACGAAGCCATCATGCTCTATGAGGGGGCGTTGTCCGTCCTTCCGAACGCGCCGCAATTGCATTTCAACCTGGGGGTTGCACGCGAGGATGTCGGCGCCCCGCAGTCAGCTCTGGCAGCGTACGAGCGATGCATCGAACTTGCACCGGACGACGCCGATGCCCACTACAACGCAGCGCGTTTGCATCAGGAACTGGGCCACTTCCAGAAGGCGCTGCGACACTTCAACGCATTCCGGAGGCTCGACCGTCCATAAAGCCAAGCCGCGGCATTATTCGGCGACCAACCTGATGCGTCGCCCCAAGAGGGCCGCATAAGGCACGTATCGAAAGAGGCTCAATTGATCACTTCCACGTGCAAAAGTGATGACCGCTCCATTCTAGTAAGACGCGGGAGCCTTCTGCTGAAAAAAGCGCGTTAAATTCGGACTAATTCAGACTTAAGCGTTTCTTGCGACGTCATATCATGCCTGGGTAGTCCTGCTACCGCCCGCTTCGCCGCCCTGGTGACGCGGGCTCTTTTTTGGGTAAAGCGAGCCCGTGCGCAACAGTGGGCAGGCCGATTGCCTGGTGCGGGGCGACTGGGCGATACTGGGCGCGGGAAACTCCACAAGTTTCCCGATTTCTTCATGGACGTTCTGCGGCTCTCTGCTACCGGTCGAGAGCCGTCTTTTTTCGGTCATCGCCCGATTTGACCGCGTGTGTTGCGCGGTCCGCCGCGGGGTGGCCATTCCCATGACGAGTTGCCTGCCCCGACCCGCTCACATTGGCGTTGCAAACAGCTCATTCCTGCTGGATAAGGAAACGCTCGGGCCGCTTGCCCAGCCAAGCCGGCGTCCGGCCACGTCCCGACCAGGTCTTGCCGGTTTTGGGATCCATATACTTCGGCGGCAGCGGCGCTTTCTCGGTGGCAGCGGACGCTGTACCGGCAGGCCGGCCCCGACGACGCCGCGGCGCCACGTCTTCCGGCGACAGCTCATACCGAGTCATCAGCTCGCGAATCTGCTCGATGACGCCAGCGACCTCAGTTGAACGCGCCTCTTCGAGCTGGGCTTCCAACGCTTGCTTCCGCGCCATCAATTCTTGATACGTTGCCATCTTCGCCTCCAATTGTTCAGTCGCTTTTGACTTATACGCATTCTAAAGTCGGCCTGCAAGGTATTCGTTCTCTACCTTCATACGGAACTTAACATTCCATTCACTTTAATGAATATTCGTATGGGCCTGTGACAGCGGTCGGCGGCGAATAAAGTGACACGAAGATATCGCCCTCCCCAGGAATGGCGGCCATTCGCCCCAAAGCCGTAGCTCGCAGAAATAGGTACGCTCGGCGGCGTGAAATCCCATTGGGCGATGTAATGGAGCTCGGCGCAAGCGATCCGCATACAACGAAGGCTTCACGATGAAGTCGCCGCTGCGCATCTGCGGTTGAATGGTGGGCCTCCCGTGAGTCGAACACGGCACCAACGGATGAGTCCGCTGCTCGAACCAGGCATGAGCTAGAGGCCTAATTGGAAGGGGGAAAGCTGTCAGCACAAAGTTTGTCGGGCCTCAGCTTTCCTCAGCAGTGCTCCTACCTTGCGCCAATCGGCTGGTTGCGGATAGGCGTTACCAGCCGATGCAAGGATCACACCGACGCTTCAGGCGAAGCTACAGCTGGAACCACCTTCTTCGCCGAAGCCCGTTTCTTCGTCACGGATTTCACTGCTGCCGCCTTCGGCGCTGCTTTCGCGGCGACCTTGCCCTTGATACCGGGTGCGGCCTTTTTCGCGGCCTCTTTCGTTGCGGCAGCTTTGTTGCTCGTCGCCTTCTTGGCGCCTGCAGCCTTGGCCTTCTTCGCCGCGAGCTTGTCCTTTGCGGCTTGCTTTTCAAAGCGGGCCGCGGCCTTTGCGGCTTCCACGGCCTGGGCAATTTCGCGCTTTGCCGCTTCAATTGCCTTCTTCGTGTCGGCGCGCAACTTCAGCAAGCGCTTCTTCGCTGCCTGAGCCTCACGGGCGAGCACGCTAGCCTTTTTCGTCGGCACTGTCATCTTCTTCGCGGCAGACCTTTTCTTCGTGACTGCCTCTGCAAGAACAGTTCTTTTAGTTGCTGCGACCATGTTGATTACCCGTTAGTTGTGGAGAGCGGAGTATAACCGCAGGGCTGGCGTACCTAATAGCGGTCTGGCTTGTCCTTGTGGGCGCGACGCCTTTGGCAGCCTGGCGCAATTAGCGGCGGCCAAAAAGCGGCATCACGATTGAGCCAATACGGCGCTCTGGCGCAATTGGCGGAAACGACTCATCATTCGCGCCGGCTTCTCACGTCGTTGCCCACCCCTTCCTCTGCTGCTAGCCTGCGCAGCGGACACCGCTACTCTCGATCATTTCGGCGCCGCCTTCCGGCGTTCAGCCGGGGGCATCACGAGGTAGCCAATCGCGCGACGCTCGAGTTGAGCGAGGGGTCACCATGATCAGGCCGTAGTGGCGTGCCTGACCGCTCTTCCACATAGGCTCCGAACAGAGGGTCGGAGATGATCGGCACGCCGCCGATGGTAGGTGCGCGCAACATCGCCTGGTTGCGTTGCTTCATGCTGCTGCGTTGCCGCATTCTTTTGGCTTGATGCCGGCGACAAAGAAGTTTATTGTGGCCGCTCGGTGTACGCTTCCCCGCCCTCCTCGCACCAATCCACCATTGCCCCGGCCACTGTCCACATTGTCGACTGGGGAATCTATCTCGCGGCAGCAGTAGTAGTAGTTCGTTTTTCCAAACCACGACAACGGAGGCCGACATATGCTAAGCCCGCATGAGATCGCCGCGCTACTGCTGCTCGGCGACGAGGAGGAGATCGACGACCTCGAACCTGAGCAATTGGACACCTTGTTGGCTCACAAGCTGGTCACGATGGAACATGGTCATGCCAGCGGCAATGCCTATCCTCGCCTGACAAGTCAGGGGCATTCCATTCTCGAAGCGGTGCGCCGAATTCGGTAGTCAGTCAGCTTTAGCCCAAAAGCAGACGACCGTCGCGGCCGAAGCCGCGAACTGGTTGATAAGCTGTGGCTTCCTGGCGTGTGGCGCCTGTGGCTGGATCCTGGTGCATTGTTCGGTGTCACATTGCCGTGGCAGCGGCTGGCGCGGGCGGCTGCGTGTTGCGCCTATGATCTTTCCCCCGCTTCCCCCGTTCCGCGGCTCCCGTGCCCAGACGCGGACCTCCAGCATATTGCTCGGTTCAACCTGCTCCCATGACGGGACCTGACAAAGACGGCCGCTCCCCGCTTACAATGCTGCTATGCAATATGGATCAGGGCTGAAGAAGCGCGAATAGCCACACGCCCTGTATGTAGTGGAGGAGAAAATGGCGACAGCTCTGGCTGGGACGAAAAGCGAGGCGCTGAAGCTCCTGGAAACAGAGGGAGTAACGGTCGTGGATTTGAACTACGAGTCTGGTTGGCAAGATGCGATTGAGCTTGGCAGGCGGGGTGAAAAGCTCGGTGTACACGTCCAGTATCGCGGCCATGAGAGCATTGCCGTTAGCTCCCCGGCGGCGCTCGTTGGCGGGCTGATTCGCCCGAAGTTGACCTTCCGTCAGCGCAATCTTTACTGCCAATTTGAGCTCAGCAAGCTGCCAACGGGTGAGCTAGAGCGCCTGGAGGCAAAGGCGGCCAGGCTTGGCGATTACATCCTCGCGGGACACCTAACAAGGGATGTCGATGCGGTGTGGTCGGAGTAACGCATCGCCAGGCAGCCTTGGTGAAGCCGAGATCAGATTCAGCTCCCCGAGTCACGCCTTGATGCTCTGCCCCGCCCCAACAGACCCGCATGGGGACGAGCACGGCCAGTGTAGTCGTACCTAGCCACGGGCCTTTCTACCGGAGCAGCTCAAAGATCTCTTTTGCGTGCTCAAGGTGGCGCCTTCTGCTCTGACAGCGTCGATGCCTTCGATTTGATCGCAGCCGGAGGAGGCCTGAGCCTCGGCAGCCTGCGACTAGCGCTGAAATCGCGGGAGGATGCTGAGCTCGCCGAGTGCTTGTGTCCGAAGGTGCACGGTGCCGGTCCGGACGATTTCCGGACGTGCCCTTCGCGAAACAGGTGATGGTATCGCCCGTGAGCACCGATACGGGATATGCGCCTCGTCGAGCGCGGTGGCAACGAGCTCGAGCATGCTGGTGAACTGCGAGAACAGGAGAATCTTTCGACCTTCCTCGACGAGGCAACACTACCCACCGCATATTGCGGCGCACAACGTCGTCCGGTATTATTCAAAATTCCCCCATTCTGCGCACACCGGATTCCGCGAGAGGCATTCTGACCTCGACTGTCCGTGCGTCATTCCACGATTTCGTTCGCACCCCGACAGGCTTGAACAGCCGTCATGTCCGCGACGATCGTCGGCCAACCTGTCGAGGAGAGTGTATTGGCAAATCCAGTTCGCGACGATTCAGCATCCCGCACGATCGCGGTCACGTCAAAGACCGGCCGCCGCTCTCCAAAAGGAAAGATCCAGGCGGTCGCAACACCGCTGGACATCGCGTCCATGGCGCGCCAGGACGAGGAGCGTCAACGCCAGATGCGCGCGCTGATCGCGCTTGGCCGTGAGCGCGGCTATCTCACCCACGCGGACATCAACGATCACCTGCCCGACAACTTTACGCAAACTGCTGCGATGGAGACGATCGTCAGCACATTCAGCGACATGGGGGTGGCCGTGTACGAGCAGGCGCCGGACGCGGAGACGCTCCTGTTAAGCGATGCCGCGCCTGCCGCGGCATCCGACGATCAGGCGGATGAGGAAGCGGAAGCTGCACTGTCGACCGTCGATTCCGAATTCGGCCGCACTACTGATCCGGTCCGGATGTACATGCGAGAAATGGGCGCCAGTGAACTGCTGACTCGCGCCGGCGAAATCGAGATCGCAAAACGCGTCGAAGGCGGCCTGCAGGACATGATTCAGGCGATCGCCGCGTGTCCGTCAGTCGTGTCCACGATTCTTGCCGATGCGGACCGCATCGTTGCCGGCGAACTGCGTATCGACGAACTGGTCGATGGCATCAGCGACGACGTGAACGAAAGCGAAATGGCGCTAGAGTCCGATGACGTTCAAGTGGAAGCAGACGCCTCCGACGATGACCCGGATGGTGATGACGCTGAAACGGACGCCGCGGATCCGGAGAAAGCGAACGCAGCCCGCCTCGAACAACTCACGATCGACAGTCTTGCGATTTTCGCGCGCGTGCGTGTACTGTTCGAGCAGTTGCCGGATGCACCCGTTACTGGGAAAGCCCGTTCCGCAGCCGTTGCGCAATTGCGCTTGGAGATCCAGCGTGAACTGGCTCCGATCCGCTTTACGGCCAAGACTATCGACCGCCTGTGTGCCAGTGTGCACGAACAGGTTACCGAGGTTCGTGCAATCGAGCGCAGCATCCTGGAGATCGCCGTCGACCGTTGCGGCATGCCACGCGAGGCGTTTGTCGAGTCGTTCCCGGGCCACGAGACCGACCTTGAATGGACCAGCCATCTGGCGGCGACTTCGCGGCAGTTTGGCGCAGCGCTCGAGCGACATCTGCCGGCCATTCAGGCCGGCCAGCAGAAACTCATAGACATCGAGGCCGGGGTCTCGCTGCCGCTCCAGCAGCTCAAGCGGATCAACCGCCAGATGAGCGCCGCGGAGTTGAAAATGCGGCAGGCCAAGCGAGAACTGATCGAAGCGAATCTTCGTCTTGTCATTTCAATCGCCAAGAAATACGTGAACCGCGGCATGCAGTTCCTGGATCTAATCCAGGAAGGCAATATCGGCCTGATGAAGGCGGTGGACAAGTTCGAATACCGGCGCGGCTGGAAGTTTTCGACGTACGCCACTTGGTGGGTCCGGCAGGCTGTCACGCGTGCGCTTGCCGATCAGGCGCGAACCATTCGTGTGCCGGTCCACATGATCGAGATGATCAACAAGCTGAATCGGATTTCGCGCGAATTCCTGCAACAGACGGGACAGGAAGCGCATCCCTCCGTCCTCGCCGAGCGCATGGAGATGTCCGAGGAAAAAGTGCGCAGTATCCTCAGGATCGCGAGGCAACCTGTCTCGCTCGAGACCCCTGTGGGCGACGACGCCGACGCGACGCTCGGCGACATGATTGAGGATGTCTCTGCGAGTTCACCGGCTGAGGCCGTGATTCACGCGAACATGCGCGCCGCGATCGATGAGGCACTCGACGGGTTATCGCCGCGCGAGGCCAAGGTCCTGCGGATGCGATTCGGGCTCGATACGATCTCGGACCACACGCTTGAAGAGGTCGGCAAGCAGTTCGACCTGACCCGCGAGCGGATCCGTCAGATTGAGAGCAAGGCGATGCGCAAGCTGATGCATCCCAGTCGTGCTGACAAGTTGAGGCCCTTTCTCGAGCGCTGAGCAAAGGCGAGGAGTACGCGCCCCCTTTCGACGCCCTACTCCAGACCCACAGCGATCACGCATCGGCCCGATCGCTGCCCTGGCAGGACGCGTTTGCTGCGCGGAGAACTTACAGCGGTTTGATGTTCGCTGCCTGTTTCCCCTTGGGGCCTTGCTTGACTTCAAAACTGACCTTCTGGCCCTCCTGAAGTGATTTGAAGCCATTTCCCTGAACCTCGGAGAAGTGCGCGAACAGGTCATCGCCGCCGTCGTCCGGCGTGATGAAACCAAAACCCTTCGCATCGTTAAACCACTTGACGGTACCTGTTGCCATGTTCTGAATGTTCCAAGGAAGACTAGTTGTAGATGACGCCACCGGCCTGCGCCAGACGTGCGGCTATCTTGTATCACAGGTGAGCCGTCGCAGACAATCCAGGTTTTTTCGAACGGGCTCCGACGAGCTGTACCATGACGTTGTGCGCGAAGGTTTGCGTCAACTCGCCGGTCAGCGTGGTTTCGACTTCCCCGGCCACCTGAACGCGACCGGTTGCCGCAGCGTGCGATCGCGCTGCAGCAGAATGCGATGTTCGTACAGCCACCGTTTGAGATCCCGCAGCAAGCCATTGCGATCCTGTTTGCCCGAGATCGCCCTTGAACCAGCGCACCACATAGCGGCGCTGATGCTCCGTCATCGCGCCGAAGCCGAGTGCCCGATACGCGCAGGTCTGTGCTCGACCAGCGTGTCGATGTGACATCATAAGGCGCGTACAGCGTGCCGAGATCGGGCGGCTCAATGCCCAGTTGCTCGCCCGGGTGTTGCCTGAGATTGCGCGGTACGTACCGGCAGGCCTCGGTGCGCCCCGACTGCAGTGAAGCGAATGTTATCGCCGAGGGCATCGAGCGCCGTCCCAGCGCGGATGGTGACTGGGCAGACTACGCGAACACCGGTCTAAGCACCGACGCCCGCGGAGTTACCGATCGCTGTGGGAGCAGATCCACGGCCCCGGCTCATGGATCGCCAACCCGTGAGTGAGCCTGGTGGAGTTCAGGTTTCAGACATGAGCATCAACCCACGCCCTCGCCCAGACGAGGCCTTCCGCGACTGCCCGCTGGAAGCTCGGGTAGAAGCCAATCGGATCGGAGGTCTCCAGCACTTGGGTGCCCTTCTCTACGGCCCCCGAAGCTTCGAACGAGCCGTCCCCCATGGGCTTCGCAAAGCCTCGAATGGTGTATCCCCCGTAGGTCTCTGTTGCCATAGTCCCCCCCGTCCGTTTCGGAGGATCGTAGCATGACGAAACAAACGCCCCATCCCGGCCATAAGCGGTCCCTCCACATTGTCAGCGCGAAGCGGTCACTCGCCGTATATCATCAAGGCTCCGCACGAGCGGACCCGCCAAGGAGATCACGTTGAAGGAAAATAGTCTTCGCCTATATGCCGATGCTCAGTTTGCTAGCCCCTACGCCATGTCGGCTTTTGTGGCTCTTCACGAAAAGCGATTGCCATTTGAACTTTCGACTGTGGATCTCGGCAGTCGTGCAAACTATGACGAGAGCTATACAGCCAAGTCGTTGACCCAGCGCGTACCCACGCTGATGCATGGGGACTTCGCTTTGTCGGAATCGTCAGCAATCACGGAGTTCCTTGACGATGCTTTTCCGGAAACGCCCGTATATCCCCAAGACAGATATCTTCGCGCGAGGGCACGCCAGGTGCAAGCCTGGCTCCGCAGCGATCTGATGCCCATCCGACAGGAACGCTCAACTGAGGTGGTGTTCTACGGGGTGTCCGGACCGGCGCTTACCCCTGCGGCCCATGCAGCGGTGCAGAAGTTGTTTCGTGCGGCCGAGGCTTTGCTCTCTGGAGATGCGCCAAATCTCTTTGGGGCTTGGTGCATCGCCGACACAGATTTGGCGTTAATGCTGAATCGCCTCATCCTGAATGGCGATCCGGTACCAACAAGGTTAATGGACTACGCTGCGCGTCAGTGGGAGAGGCCCTCCGTGCAGCGATGGGTTGGACTGAAACGTCCTCCGCTTTGAATGTGCGAAGCCAGACAAGAGTTGACTTTGCGGCTCCAGTCCAATGCTGCTGGCAACCTGACTCTTGTTTCGGCTCGATGTCCGCTCGTCAGAAAAGCGAACGGCGGAGATGGGTTGCGCCGACCGCCGCCTTCCATTCAGCTGACGCCAGTCGACCCGAAGAGTCAGTCAGTTCCTAGCCGAAGCGGCCGTTCCCCGATTACGATCGAAGGGGGAGACTGGTCCCGTGGGCTTCAGAGTGAAACTTCGACAAACTGCTCGCCGGCCATCGGATAGAGGGGCTTGAAGCTCGGCCACCCTTCCGGTTTGAGGCGCCATCTCGAGGTGTGCGGCACGTCGTAGTTGAAGAAGATCTCTGGGTGCTTGCCTTTGGCAATCAGCCGCGCGATCAGCTCGTTGTCGGGATGCCGGTACTTCTTTCCGCTCGTGCTAATCAAGAATCGCGAGCACCGGAGGGACGTCAGGAGATCCAGGTCAGTATTGGCCTTGCTGCCATGGTGAGACACCTTGAGCAGATCGATCGGCTCTTGCTTCGAGTGATGGACCGCGAGCCCAGCCTTCACCACTTCGGCGAACGCGTCTGCGGCCAACAACATGCGCTTGTCGCCGAACTGCAGTAGTAGAGCAATACTGCTGCCGTTGGGAGTGGAGCTATCGGACCGGGACTTTGACTTGGACAACTGTGAGAAGTCTCCTGGGGGCCAAGGGTCCTTGCGTCCCAGTCGGTCACCGGGGCCTGCGGGCGGCTCCGTCGGCGGCAACTCGGGATTCGCCCATTCCTCCGACAGCTTCTTCAGCGCCAAGGCATCTGGTGACAGCACCCGCACCTGTAGCTTGCCTTCAAGGATGACCTCCTTACACGATTGTTGGATCGTGCCCCTATCCGGAAACGCGTGATTCCAGGGAAGATTCCGGCGCCGGATCAACTTCGACAGAGCGTCGCCTTCACTCGGACCAAGCCTGTCTGCCTGTCGCAGGTGTTGATAGCCGTTGAACCATACGTCCGCGATGTCGAGCCACTCGGGCGGGTCGCTCAGCAGTTCGATCATCCCCTCGATGTGATCGAGGTCATAATGCGTCACCACCAGAGCCTCCAGTCGAAGCCGGCCGTTGACGCATAGCGGCTTCAGTACGGCCAGCAGCGCTTCCCGGGTGCCAGCGGGTCCGCCGTCGACTAGCACATGGCGAGGCCGGTCCGGGTTGCCGTAGCTGACGAGCAGCGCGTCGCCGTGTTCGGCTTGGATGGCTCTGATTCGAAACATGCGCTTCTCCACTCCGCTCATTTGTTGCCGAGCACCGTGTCGGCATCGCCGAATGCCACCAGGGCCAGGCCAAGCGCGATCTCGTCCGCCAGGAATTTGCGCCGCAGCGTGCCCATGATCTCCCCGACCAGAACAGGTGTCGGTGACTTCGCCGCACTGAGAAACCCAATCGCTAGATCCCGTGCCGCCCGATTGGCATGGCGACCTAGCACGTCCGTCATCGCCGCTACGACCATGCGCGCGCCATGCCTCAACAACACCGTCGGCAAGGTGCCCCCCGGCAGGTCTCCGTAGCCGGTGCTGCATCCAATGGTGATTGCCACGGGCGCCCCCATCCCGACATGCATCCGGGATATCCCCGCCAGGTTGAGGCCGACCTCTTCTTCCAAAAAGAGTTGGGTATTCTCCATGTGGACCACGAGCAGCAGCAGCGACGGGGACTGTTCGGCGACGCGGGCCTTCCAATGGGCCCAGGTTGGAAGCCTTTGAACCCCCAAGGACTTTTCGATGTCGGCGAGTCGAACCACCGCGTGTGGAGCGACGTCTTCGTCTTTGAAGTCATCGGCGCGGTCGCTTGCCGCGAAGGCGACGGTAGACAAGTCCTTGATCTCCAGTCGCGTCCGTGCTCCTGGTGCGGCCGGTCTCCACAGAGGCGCGGGAAGTCCAGGCTTCCATGTGTGTCGTTCGACGATCGCGGACACGCCGACAAAGCCCATGGGGCACAGCTGCACGGCGGCCTCCCGAATGGGACATCCCGGAATGGCATGTCCGCTCTTCAGGCATCCGTGGCGTTGTGAGCACAGTTCCGCATCGCTCGACTCCGGCACTGTGCCTTCATAAAGATACTCGATCGGGAAAAAGGCATTGCTCTGCGTCACCAGCTGGACGCGTGTCAGTTGGCCCGGCCAGGTGGGCACGAGCTCGCGGAGGCTGGACAACAGCAGGGAACCCTGATTGGCCAGGTCAAGCAGCATCGGCGCAAGCGGCGTTTCGGGGTCCACCACGGCCTGTTGAAGGATAGCCAACAGCTTTTTGCGGGCCTTCTCGGTGTCCGTATCGGTCAGCGGGGAGAAGATCGCTTCGCCCTCGGCGGTAATCAATGCGACGCTGGGCTGGTTCCCGAGGCTGTCGTTGACCAGCAGGGCCAAGTCGAAGTTCTGCTTCTTGCGATGAACGGGCGTCACGACATTCTCGATGAAGAAGTGGATCGCCTCTCCAGGGGCTGATTGAAGGCGAGCGGTCTGGAGAATGCGCGCGCCGTCGCTCACCACGAGGCGCAGATCGACGGGACCGTTCCTGATCTCGCGAGAAAACGTGACAGCCTCGGAATCCCCCGTCCTTCTCACGGTCAGCGGCCGAGTGACCGGAGCACTTCCGATCTCAAGCAGGTGGACCATCAAAACTTTACTGTCGCCGTCCCACTCGACCTGCTGTTCCGGGAAAGCCGGGCGAAGGCTGTGCAACGGCGTCCTGAGTCGGATATCGACGACGATGTCCACCACGCCATGAAGAGGCCAAGTCTCGAGCTCCCGATGGCCCTGCCGGACACGGGAATCCAGCACCCTCTCCATGGGTGGAACGTGACGCTTGGCGTCGGTGCCCGGCCGTTCGCCATCGATCGTCGGCAAAAATGGCGTGAGCTCGGGGGCATCCAGCAAGACCTCTGGCGACGGGGCTGCTCGCTGCGCATGGGTCAATCCGAGGTAATCGCCGCGCCTCTCCTTGATCAAACTCTGGCGCAGGAATCGGGCGCTACCCACGATAAACGTTTGAGTTGATGCCAAGATTCGGCCGCTGGCATTCGATTGAGCATTGGCTTCCTCAATGGCGTCTCCGAGGGGCAGTCCAAACTCACCCCATGACGTCAGCTGAAGTCGGAGCCATTCGGTGATCTGTCCGTCATCGACGTCGACATGAATCACGCACTGCGCGCTGAACCGGTCCCGCAGACTCTCGATCTGGGCCAGCAGATTTCCCCCCTGCCTGCCATACAAGATCACGACCCGAGCCGCGACCATATCGCCCAGTGCCGCCAACGATTCGGCAACGACGATGTCGGCGACCTTGGCATCAGGACGCCAGACGACGTGGCGAGGCAATACCTCGTCGCTGCGAAGGCGATCGAGCGCGAACCGAGTGCCTGCGATGACGCGCAGCGGCGATTGCTCGGTCGCAGTCAATGGGAAACGGGGTCGAGTGTTCCGTGGCCAGTCCGCGAAGACGCGCTCAGGCCCCACGACCGTCGAGAGCTCAAGGGCGACCGAATTGACGGTTTCGGCATGTCCTGGCCAACTCCATACCGACCTGACCACCTTGATGCACAGCGGCCCGCGACGATTCAGCGACGCGAACGCCCGGGCAATAGAGATGGCGACCAGCGGATCCACCCACTTGTCGGCCTCCATCACGCTCGCGTCGCCGCCCCACTTGGCGAGACCACTCTTTGGCACCGCACGTTCCAGCGCGTCACGCGCGTCGCCAGGGTCGTTCCACCAGGTCCAATCATTGCTTTCGAACAGAATACCGAGCCCCGCCCGCGCGGCGGGGCCAAGGTAGGCGTCCTCTTCGCCCAGCCATTGGATGTCCTTGTCTTTCTTGTCCATTCGGAAGTGCCAGAGATCCCTCCGCCTAAATCATGCGGGGAAGGTGAAGGCCAATTGAGCCAGAGAGCCCCGGCTGTAAGGCAGTCGACCTCGCGCCGTCTGGAAAATTTTCCAGGCCGCCATGAAGGCCATGCAACGTACGCCGTTAAGCCATAGGCTGGGCACCGCGTGAGCTTCTAGTTCGCTTGGGGCAGGACGGATGCGCCTAACGTAGCCCGTTCAAAAGCTCTTGAACGGGCTACGGGGCATCATTGCGATGCTCGCTTGTCGGCGGTGAAGTAGAGATAGAGTAGCCCAACGGGAGCTACGAAAACCGCAAAAACCCAGCAGAACGCCATAGTGATGTACTTGGCAAGGAGCATCAAGAACGCGTTCATGAAGAAGGCGTTGTTACCAAGGATATAGCTGACAACACCTTCGTAGACAAAGCGTGAGTAGGGGTAGAGAAGCGAGCTCACACTTAGGAAGAGCACCATCGCGAGTGACATCCACTCACTCTTGCTATGGCTCCAGGCAAATATGAAGATCGCTGGGAAGATGAGGCCGAACAGGAAGTGGCGAATATAGCTTTGGAGCGAAAGGCCGCCAAACGACTTAACAAGTGCGGGATGCATGTGCTTACAATGATAGTTTGCTTGTACGGCGACAATTGCGCCTAAGCATGTAGTACGGCAAATCTTGCAAGGCTTTCATACCTCTTCGGTAGGGGGTAGTGAGTTCCTGCTCAAGTAATGAGCACCTCGGCACTGCTCACACCGATATTTTGATAATTGAGCGTCGGTGGACCGTACTGCACCGGACGCTCTTTGCACTTCGGCCCGATCCTGCCGCCAGCTTATCCCCAAGCGATGCTGGAGGACATCAAGCTTTTTCGCCAATGAGCAAGCGTGCCCAGGCTTCGCCGGCTCGCGCAGCGCCTAACATCGACAGTCATCGTTTTCGCACAACCGAATTCTGTACGTTCTCGTCGCGCGCTGTCGCCAAGATCCAGGCTGGCGACTGAACGATGCGTTCGGGCAAGCTACAAAATGGCTTCAAACATCGGCCGGAAGAACAATTTCCTGCAGCGATTCTTGAAGCAACTTTGTTACCGTCATCGCTCAATCGGCGTGCCGGCGGAGCAGCAGCAGGAAAAAAATCGTGCAAACTGACATGAATCGTTGGTTTGCATAATTTTGTTCCTGGATTTTGCAGCATTTTGTTCCCGACCCCAATGGGCAGTTTGCCTGGCACGCTGGAGAACGCACGCGGGCGGTAAGCGCGGCAGGCTCCGCTAGCTCGCGCAGCGCCAGCGGTCAGCGATGGGCACCGTTTTCGCACAATGAACCGCCCCGGGTTTTGAGGAGGCTCCAACTCTTGAGAGCAAGCAGAACAAGTATTCCCCCGAAGTCCGCGAGCGAGCCGTTCGCCTGGTGCTGGCACAACGTGGAGAGCATCCGTCGCTGTGGGCGGCGGTCAACGCCATCGCCCCGAAGATTGGCTGCTCGGGCCATACCTTGCTGAAATGGGTTGAGCGTGAGGAGATTGACCGTGGGCAGCGGGATGGCGTCACGACTGTCGAGCGTGAGCGCCTCAGGGAGCTAGAGCGGGAGAACAAAGAGCTGCGCCGTGCCAATGAGATCCTGAAGCTGGCCAGCGCGTTTTTCGCCCAGGCGGAGCTCGACCGCCGGCTCAAGTCCTGAAGACCTTCGTCGATGAACATCGCGATGTCTTCGGGGTCGAGCCGATCTGCAAAGTCTTGCAGATTGCCCCGTCGTGCTACCGGCGCCATGCCGCTCGGCTTCGCGATCCGTCGCGACGCAGCGCCCGGGCGATTCGTGATGAGCGGCTGAGGCCCGAGATCAAGCGGGTCTGGGAGGACAACATGCAGGTCTATGGTGCGGACAAAGTCTGGAAACAGATGAACCGGGAAGGCATGGCAGTGGCGCGCTGCACGGTCGAACGACTGATGAAGCAGCTTGGCCTGGAGGGGGTGTGCCGGGGCAAGAAGAAGCGCACCACGGTGGCCGACGACTCGGTGCCGTGCCCGCTGGATCGCGTCAAGCGCCAGTTCCACGCCACACGGCCCAACCAACTGTGGGTGAGTGATTTCACCTATGTTTCAACCTGGCAGGGCTGGCTATACGTGGCCTTCGTGATCGACGTGTTCGCCCGGTGTATTGTTGGCTGGCGCGTCAGCACTTCGATGACCACGGACTTCGTACTGGATGCCTTGGAACAGGCACTTTACGCGCGTCAGCCCGACAATGATGGGACACTTATCCACCACTCGGACAGGGGGTCGCAATACGTCAGCATTCGCTATACCGAGCGGCTCTCGGAGGCCGGTATTGAACCATCGGTCGGCAGCCGTGGCGACTCCTACGATAATGCGCTGGCTGAAACCATCAATGGCCTGTACAAGGCCGAACTGATCCACAAGCGTGGCCCCTGGAAAACCCGTGAGGCCGTGGAGCTTGCAACCCTGGAATGGGTGGCCTGGTTCAACAACCACCGCCTGATGGAACACCTCGGCTATATCCCGCCGGCCGAAGCTGAGGCAAACTACTACCGGCAACTTAGCGACACCGCTGCCGCGCCGGCATCAACTTAAACCAAACAGCCTCCTCGATACCCGGGGCGGTTCACAATCCAATTCTGTTCGTGGTCGTCTCTCAAGCGGTGGTGGCTTTGACTTTGGTGCAATTTGCGACGGTTCCCGAACTCAATTGCGTTGCGGGTAGGGCCAGATACCATTTCACACCGTAATGAAAGGCATCAGTTGCAGCGGACTAAGCAGAATTCCGGAAGCAAAGCCAAACACAAAATTTAAGAAAAACAGCTACTCACCCTCCAGAGTCCAGTCGTAAATTGCATTGGGATGAAGACTACCCCGCCAGCAGCGTCCGGGAAGCAGTCCTGCAGCACGCCGGTCATCCCTCGACGCGGCCCGCGGTCGGGCTGTAGTTGGCGCACAGGATGTCGATGGTCAGCGCGTAGACGGCTCGCCCGAACCGGGTACAGCTACTTCCTGTCGGGGCCTCACGCTGGTGCACCCAGAAGATGCGGGCCATGTCCGAATCGCATCGCCTCGGTGGATCACAAAGGCAATAGCATGGAACCTACCCCCGACATTACTATCTAGGTGCAGTCGGGCATGAGCGCGGCGCTGCTCCTGTACCATACCAAGACTATATCACTTGAAACTCTGAGAAAGTGCATAAAGAGGAACTCAAAGACTGGCTGGCCCGCGGCCGTGTCGGGGCGATTGCCATCGACACGAACGTGTTCGATGAGGAAGGGCAAAACATCCATGATGGCAACCTCCCGTTGCTTCGGCAAGTCGAGCAGGCCGGCAAGCGGCTGTTGGTTCCGGACGTTATTGCTCGGGAAATGGAAAGTCATCTGCGGGAAAAGTTTGGCCAGGAGAAAGCCTTCGACTCGAAGGTCCTGAAGCATCTAAAGAAATTTGCCGCCGACGAGGTGGTCAGCGCTGTCGCGCGCGCCATCCACGAGCATGATCGGGATGCGAAGAAGGCGCTCGACGCCTTCTTCGCGAATGTGACGGCGACAGTGATTCAAGCTTCCGACTACACGTCGCTTGAGTCGGTGATGGATCGATACTTCGCTTCGGAGCCGCCATTTGAGCCAGGCGGAAAAAAGAAAGCTGAGTTTCCGGACGCAATCGCTCTGCTCAGCCTCGAAGGATGGGCGAATAAGAACGATACGAAAGTGCTTTGCGTTACGAAGGACGGCGACTGGGAGCGCTACAGCAATCAGTCTGATCGCCTACTCATCACACCTGAACTCGAAGATGTTCTCGCAGCTTTGGTCCTTGTACGGGGCGAAAAGTTGCCCGATCGTGTCCGCGCTGCCGCCGCCATCTGGCTTGAGTCGGAAGCCGCCAAAGAGAAAATTGAAGCCAGCATCCAGTTCCACCTTGATGACCACTCTCCCTTCGTCGATGCCGACTCATATTGCGGTTTTAACGACGAGGTCGTCGAACTCTATCCAAAGCGCGGCTCGCTTGCGATTGATGCGGCAAATGTGGCAGTGCTCTCCGCCGACCATAGCGACGCAGTCATTTCGGTATCTGTCGACTTCGTCGCAAAGGGGAGATTTTCCTTCGACTTCTTTGTTCCCGACTCAATCGACAAGGATGACGTACCGGTTGGCCACGCCTATGCGACGAGTGAAACCGAGGTGAGAGCCGATCTTTCGATCGGGCTCTATCTCGAGGATTTCGCGGCAGACGAAACCCAGGTGCTGTCGGCGGACGACGTTACGGAGATCACTGTCAAGATGTCGGGCCTTCACTTCGACGTTGGGACGATCGGTCCGGACTATTCGAACGATGCACCGGACTAGAGTGCCTTGGGTCGGACGCTCAGTAAGACGCATCCGAACCGCAGAGAACGGTCGGCCCGGGGCGCTCGCAGTTCCGCAGCTCCATCCTGCCAAGATTGGTCAGAAAGAGGTGCTCGGCGCCTTCCCCTCCGATATGTCGGTTCGCGGCAGAGGGGCGGTCATTACTGAACCAGCCCGTGGACGGCTGCATCGAGTCGCGAACCGCCACCCAAGCTCCGTAGATCGCCAGGATCGAGGCAGACAGCGGACCAATTTATGTTTTAGTATCTCTGGCGAGGTCGAGTATGAAACGAAGGCGCAAGGACGCACTCCATCGGGTACTGGCGCACGATCGCTTAAGGCTGAAAGTGGCGCGGCGCGATCGGAAAATTTGACAAGGAACAATGCGGAGATTTCCGCTATTCGCCCGCCAGCTGTCAACAGGTGAACGTGTACGACTTGGAGCAGATCCGCGGGCTGCACCCCCGCAGTGCGCAGAGACGTTGATTAGTATTCTAGAAAGGTTCTACGCCTCGATTCTGTTACCGTAGACCCTTCAGACTTTATTGGAGAATAAGATTGAGCAACCCGTCCTTTGCAAAGCGCATCGCCGAGATGAACGCGATGTACAAGCTGCCGGCGCAGCCGACGCCGGCTCTGCCGGCGGACCCAGCCGATCGGCTGCGCAAGTTCAAGACAACCCTCCTGGATGAGGTAAACGAGATCGACGAGATCATCGCGGCCTGTGAAAGTAAGGCTGAGCCCATCGATGTGCTGGTCGCGGTCGCTGACCTGCTGGGTGACGTGATTGTCTACTGCCGATCAGAAGCGCTGAAGTACGGAATCCCACTCGAGGATGTCTTGAGCGTGATCATGGATAGCAATGAGAGCAAGCTGGGGGCTGACGGCAAGCCCATCTACGACAGCAATGGGAAGTTCCTGAAGGGGCCGAACTATTGGAAGCCGGAGTCGAAAATCAAGGAACTGCTTCAAGCGGCGATTGGCAGCGCCAAGACCTGACGCGTCAACCGGCCGTAGCGGTTGGGGCCGCGTCGTCGCCGCGGTCCACCGTCACTGTGAAGCGGTGCCAGAGATCCACTCCCGTCGACCGCTTTTGCTTGCGGCGCGGATGATCGAAGAGCAAACCAACTTGCTCAGGATAGACACTCGCAAAAATCGCTGACGCAATGCCGCAGGGCTTAGGGCCGATCGGCGCGACAAACATCCGTCTGTCGGTGCCGAGAGCGTCGCGTGTTCGCTCAAGGCACTCGAACGCCGCTTCCGGGTCGTTGGCCGAGCAGTAGTCGAGTTGCAGCTTGTGCTGCTCCAACGCCGGCAGGTGCGGGATGATAGCGTCGAGCTCCCACCCGGGATGGTAGGCGGGTATACCGAAAACCAGCTTGACGTCCTTCGAGGTGATCATCTGGTACTCTTCGAGTGCTCGGTCAAGTCTTTCAGGCTCGAAGCCCAGGAAGAAGACACCAGCTTCGACTTCCTCGCTGGACAGATCGACAATCGCGTTGGGGATGGCAACATAGCCGCGCGTCGGTTCGGACAGGGCGAACTGGTCGGCGCCTTTGCTAACCCGCGTGTATTCCCCCGGTTCGACGTAGATGATATTCACTGTCGTCGCGCCACTGGCCAGCAACGCGTTGGCGGCGCAGAACAGCTCCGCGAAGCCGAGCGTAGTGGCTTCCAGAAACACTTTGCGCCAGTCGTATCCACTGAGCAACTCAACTGCCAGGTCACTCGGTTTCGTTTCGCCGCCGACTGTAAGGGACATGTCTTCGACACCAAAACTGAGCATCACGCGGGCGTCCTTCGGCGCGCACCCGCATGCCGACTCACCGCGCTCATCAAGCTCCTCGCCGTGCAACAGGACGATGTCGTCTGGAAGACTGAGGTCGGCGGCGCTGCTTCCAGAGACTGAAAAGAACCGGACCCTCATGACAACAGCAGGCCGAGCTGAAGCGCATCGGTATCCGACAGCTGGCGCGCAAGCCCGCGCGCGAGATCGCGGTACTCATTCTCGTTGCCCATGATAAGCATGTGAAACTGCTCCACTGATATTTCTAGCTTGCGCTTTCGTCTGTAGCTGATCTGAAAGTATGGCGCGTAGATTGGATTCAGCTGATAGTCCACGATATCCTGGCCAACCCCCGATTTGGATTTGGTTTCCAATTGCTCGACCAAAACCCCGTGCCGTAGCGCCTCCGCGATGAATGCTAGCTCGTCACCCTGCAAAGGACGGCCGCCAGAGTTGATTGTGAACTGATTTTGCTCAGGCTCGCTCATCGCAGGGCTGGCTTGCAGTGCTCTGAAAATGCTTCCTAACCTGAGCACAAACACTCGTAACTGCTCGCCGAAACGCCCGAAGGTACGGATTTCCTTGATCAGCTGTTCGGAGGCGTCATAGGCCGCCCGGCATTGAATATCAACTGCATAGGGTGGTTCAATCTGATCGCGCAGCTCTGCGACCTCGAGAGTTTTGTAGCAAAGGATTAGAAAATTCCGAAGGTTGTTGTTCGACATCGTGCAAAGCGTGTCGAAGCCACTGTACAGCGGACATTCGCGGGCGAATGGCCGATACAGCTCCAAAATCGCCCCGAAGAGATTGTTGTGTATCCATGTGGACTCGAAGGAGCCTTTGCGGTTCTTGGAGAATTTCTTGAGCTCCGCCAGAACATTGTCTGGAAGCAGCGTTTCCCGGTTTAACAACGCGGGGAGCGTCACCAACGCTTCCGCAGGCGCACCTTCAAACAGGAAGTCCTCAACAGCCAAATTGCTCCTGCGATCCTTGAGTGCCTTGCTTATCCGGCGATAAAGGCTTTCCTTCAGCGTCTGAACTTGAAGCGCGTTCGCTGCAATTTGCTTGTCAGTGACGTCGGGAAATCGCGTGCGCATGTCCGCGACGACCTCCCTTTGGTACTGGGGCTTCTGGCGCTCGGCTAGACGTGCATGGGAACAAACAACGTCGAGCAACTCACTATCAAATCGCCCAGCCGCAATGTCCAGGTTGCCGAGGAAAACCTCGGCAAAGAATGGCATGGCAGCTCCGCTAAGCTCCAGATAGTAGTCGAGGTCAACCAACCGGTAGTCGTGGGTGGCGTTAATCGACTCGGGGCCGGACGTATCGTTGTTGGAGGGATGTTCCTTTGACGTGAAGTTGATGATCAGCGGTCGCTGGCTGTGTTTTAGGAACGAGTTCAGGACATGCCGCTGATATGGCACGAGGTTTTCGATTTCATCTACGTAAACAAAGACAGAAAGCGTTGCCAACGAAGCTTTTGCGCGGAGGTCACCCACCAACGACAAAATGAAGTCTCGCCCGGGTGGCAGGACGGGACAGTCCATCGCTTTCACATTGGAAACCCACGTCGTGAACTTGCGTCTTATCGACTCTAGGTATTGGACCAACTGCCGAACGCCTGTTGGCGCATCGTCCAAGTAGTCGGCGGCGCTAGGAAGCGTGAGAGCCGCGAGGTCGTCCGAATTAAAATTCGGAAAAGAACTGTTGGCAATGGCTTCGACCGCACGGAGCAACTCGGTGGCGATGACGAGCCCGAAGTAGCTTTCAAAGACGACGCTCCACTCGGTGTCCTCTATGCCTCGATGCTTGAGCGAGCTGCAGAACTGGGTGTCGACACGCCAGTAGATCCCGATATGGTCGATAGCGTCTGCAGGAATGTCCTTCCTGCGTTTCGAGAACGCCGTGTGGTAATCGAAATATTTCAGCAGCATGGTCTTGCCACAACCACGCTTGCCAGTGATGTAGGCCGACTTGGTGGCCGTCGTCAGTGCCAATCGGTCGAAATAGGGTGGAATAAAGAATTCACCCCATACATCGGCGTCATGTTCCTCGGCGCGCGTGCGCGCTAGCATGGAGGCGTTAATTTGCATGGTCAAGCTCACCGTTCAACCAGCGGCTTCCAACTCGGGGAGACGTCCCAAAGTAGCTGAATCGAATCATCCGGCACTCCGTGCTCAAACGCGACCAGTGCCCCGATATTGCCATAGCCGTTGCCGCCATTTCCGTTCGCAAAAGGTTGATTGCGCTTGTGCACGTCATCATAGACTTCCAGCGGGGATTTCTCATAGCTCCATTGCCCGGTCTCAATCCACTTTTGAGACAGAGATTGAAAGCACATGTCTGCGGTCAGGAGCTCGCCATAAATTAGCGGCACGTTCGGGAACTCCTTCTTTAGATGCTCGCAAGCCGTCTTGTGAGCCATCGCAACAGCGATCGCGACGCGCCCATGAGAAAAATCGATATCCCATCCCCGCAGGAAGTTCGCAAGCTGGACGCCTGTATATGTTCCGTCGTCTACGACGATGAATCGTTCATCTGGCGGCAAGACTTTGACGTCAGAGGGATACTGCTTGTCTATACCATACCGCTGGTTAATCAACCTGGCGATCAGGTCACCGCTCTTTCCGGGCTGGGTTGGCAAGCCGAAAGTCGGAAGCGACGGCGGACCGCAGTAGAAGGTCAGACCAGCGTGGCGTTTAAGCGCATCATTCCACGCAACGTTCTCCCGCAGGCCTAGCTGATCGACAAAGTGGATGGTCGCCTGTTTCAGGGCCTGCCGCATGGAAGACTGCAACTGCTCGTTAGTACGAAAAATCAGGTTTCGTAGGATCAGCCAGGCTAGTGTCTTTTCTTCCGGCGCTTGAAATTGTTTGACCCACTGCTTGATGCGCTCAACGCTAAGGGGGGACCGCACGCCTGTGCGACTAAGCCAGTGAACCGCCCGCTCGACGGAAAGCTGGTCGAAGCTACCGATTTGAGGAATCTGCGACATCGTGAGTCAGGTTAGAACTGAATCTCGAACAAGTTGGTCTTCGACATAAACCTTGCAGCCACACCATGCGCGGAAGAAGCCAGGGCATGCCTACCCAGATCGCTGTCGAAGAACCGATACAGGCGCTCGCGATGTTCATCCATCGCACGCAACGCAAAGATGCAATCGCTAATAACGCATGGTCCGTGAACTACCAAGGCTAGTCGGTCTTCAAGGGATCGGCCCACGCGAGCAAGCAAAATGTCGCCCGGCAGCGCCAGCCGGGCCTCTTCCAACATTTGCTGAGCTTTGCGTTCGCTAAGCGCAAAGCGCTTAGGCACGACCCTCACGGCGTGCTCGCCTAGCGGTTCTGAAAAGTCGCCGAGGTGGAACACCGGAGCCGGGAACGCTGAAATTGACGATGAACAGACTGTCCCTCGCACGACGTCCGTCAATGCTTGGCGTACGGACATCCGCATCGGCCCTTCGCCACTTCGCTGAGGTGACACGACTCGCGCATGAAAGGTGAAATCGAGCCGTTTGACAGCCGCTTCCTGCAGGATCTCGATCGGCACGCTGAGTTGCCCGTCGGAATCCATCTGCCTAAGCGTCACTTGATTCGTCTCGCCGGCGCTCTTAGACAGCACGGCGAGGTAGGTTTGAGCCTCAGTGCCCTTGAACACTCCACGCGGTAGCTGAACCACCTGCTCAATCAAATGTTGTCGAAGCAGGGTCTTTCGCACTCCGGAGAATCGTTCGGCGGTGATAAGGCCGTCAGGAAGGATCAGCCCAAGCTTTCCGTTTTTGCGCAATAGGCGCAAGTTCTGAGCAAGGAAGAGAAGGTCTGCGCCGGCGTCGTGCAGCGAGGCAAGCGTGCCTGACAATCCGGCATCCTCTAGAATTTTGCCAAAATCAGATCGCCACTTGGGCCGAATGTACGGCGGGTTGCAGACTGCCACGTCCACCGTGCCGGGAGCCAAGCCAATCTTGTCGGATAGCGCAGCGTCGAGCACGTCGTGGACATAATGACTGTGTCGGCGGCCGGTCCCGACCAT
>NZ_CP083255.1:0-2792202 GCF_059492215.1 Cupriavidus sp. HY129 | reverse complement strand
TTGAAGGATCAGATCAGGCCGTTCTCATAGGCGTAGCGAATAAGGTCCGTATTGGTTTGGACGCTCAGCTTGCGCATGGCAACGGTTTTCTGACTGGAGATCGTGCTCACCGACCGCCCGAGCTTGTTGGCGATTTCGGTGAGCTGGAAGCCCTGCGCATAGAGCCGGACGACATCGAGCTCACGCAATGTCAGCTCCGTGGCTGGGGCGGCCGTGGCCGCCGCGGTGGCGCTGTCCAGCACCGCCCGAATCGACGGCGAATAGAAATGGCCGTTGCTGATGGTGACATGGATACAGGCGCGCACGATTTCGTCGAGTTCGTCTTCCTTGCTGACGAACGCGCGCGCGCCGAGCTTCATCGCGCGGCTGACCACGCCAGGGTTCGTCTGGGCGCTGACCACCACGATGCGCGTGTCCGGATGGCGCCTGTGTAGTTTGCGCAATAGATTGAATCCGTCCAGTGACGTATCGCCATGCCCCATGCTGAAGTCGGTGACGGCAACGTCGACCGGATTCTGCGTCAAGGCGTCAACCAGTTCACTGCCGTTGGTGCATTCACATGCCACCTGGAAGCCGGGAGTACGCTGCAGGCAATCTCGCAAAGCGACAACGACGAGCGGATGATCATCCGCCAGCGCCACCCGAATGGTTTTCGCAGTCATGCATCAATGTCCTTTCGCAGCCAGGCAACGCATTCGGGCGAACGCGCTGCGTGAGGGGGTTTAGCTATCTGAAAATTAGGGAAATTACTCTATATCGTATCGGCGCGAGATAGTCGTACCTGTTTAGTCGAAATTGTTTGCGATCAACTTGTGTTGTAACTGTTCGATAGCGAATGTCACTATGGCATCTCAACTGCACGAATATCGTCGCAGTCGTGATGGAGACGGGAGAGTCATGCGGAGGCGTTCGGGCAAGAGTCGTAAGGCGAAGATTCTCGCAATTAACTAATCAAACTAAAATCGTACTTCGACTGATTTTGATGGTTTCGATGCAAATAAATCGAAGGCAGGTAAGGCGATAGGTGGGACAAATCGACGATTTAGCTTGAAATTCTGCGCGACGCGGAGAGCTGACGGTCGAGCGCGGCGGACAAGTCTCCATACTGAGGGAGAAGCGTTGTGGCGCTGGTGATGAAGCTGTGACACCGTTGCGATTGAGATGGGGTGATCGCCTTGAGCATGACCGCCGCAGGATGGGAGAAAGCACCGTGGCGGGCGAGCCATGCCGGGACCTCGTCGCCGTCGCCGTCGCCGTCGCGCAAGCGCAGAAGCATCAAAAGCTCGACGGGAATGGCCTGCTCGACGGGGTGATCGAAGTCGAACAGCGAGTGGTCGGTGTCGAGCCGGCATTGGTTGACGTGTCTGTCGGCCAGCTCACGAGCCAGCGGCGCGAATGCGATATCGCTATCCTGCCAGTGCTCGACGATCTTTGAGAGTACGGCGTCACCCTTCTGGAACGTGGCTTGCGGCACACCGACCCCAAGCGCCTGACCCGCGACACCGATGATCAAGCCGGTCATGCCACTGACCGGGTGCAGGGAAGCCAGCTCGCTGCTGGTGCCGAACCAGGCTTGCAGTGCGAAGGCAGCGAGTTCGCGCCACTCCAGCGCTAGCAGCATCGCTACCTGCAGGGCCATATCGCGTTCGTATGCCTGACGGCTGTGCGGGCCACTCCATTTTTCCTTGTGGAGCGCCAGCGCATGTGTGCCGGCGATGGACTCGATGACGCCGAGTTGCAGGGAGGTCACGTTGGGGGGCGGGCATGCTTCGTCGCCGCTCAGGTCGATCGCGCGCCATTGCCGCAGCCGCCCGAGCCAGAACATCGCACGGGCGGCTCGTGGCAGCGGCACGGCATTTGGTGCGACGAGGAACGCTGAGAGTGTGTCCCGATACATCCCGTTGAGCGCTTCCGCCTGGGCCTGCGCCGTTTGCAGGATGGCTTTTCGCCGGTGTTCCGTCTCCCGTAACGTGCTGGATTTCGTCTGCATTGTGTGTCTCGCCCGTGATGAATGAGTGGATGAGCAAAAACACTACGGGCTGGGGAGTGTCGGGTCCATCGCTATTCCTTGAAATGTGCGATGTATGCCGCCGCGCCGCGAACGTCGGCTGCGTCACAATACATTCGACCAGACCATGGTCTTTCGTCGCGCGCCACTTGCCGTTGGTTTTGGTGGCATTCTCTAAGCCGCGCGTGCCAGCTGTTTACGTTGCATCGCGCCGTACAACCCCCGCATGGAGGTGTGCCATGGCAATGCGTCAATTCGCCGAGTTTCCCGCCAACGAACGTCAGGATCTCGAAGCCTTGTTCCGGCAGGTTGGTCTTGCAGCCCAGGAGTTCGAAGTTTTCGATGTAAACGGAACGTCAGCCCGTCAGGTGACGGTGCGGCGGCAGCGTACCGGCGCGGAAAGCGTCTACGAGGCCGGCCCGGGGTCGGCGTGGATCGAGGAATTCGAGAGCGATCTTGAATGCGGCCTGTTCGGGCAGGTATCTACCCAGTAATCCGCAAACGCGCACGCATTTACGTGGTCATGTAGCCGCCGGGCTCGCCTTCGGTCATCAGTGGCGTCCTCGCTCGCCACCGCGGCCGACGATCGACGCCCCGGCGATCAGTTCCGTGAGGAGTGCCAGCGATGCCGCACCGGGCATGCGGCAGGGGTCGAGTTCACCTTGCGCGGAGTACTTGAGCAGCGTCGCGGCATTGAGCTTGCCCGCGTTGACGCGCCCCATCGACCAGCCGGCGAAGGCGCGCTCGGCGATCTCTTCGTAGCTCAGCAGCACGACGTGGTGGTGGCGATCATCGCGACCGATATTCAGGAAAAGCCGAGAGACGGCTTCCCGATCACCTTCCAGCGCCTGGAGGAAGACGGTGTTGCTGTGGCACAGCACGCCGGTGATGCCATGACGCAGGTTCTGTTCCAGGCTGGTGTCGAGGATGGCATCCAGCACATCGGCGTCAAGCGGCTGTCTGGCACGGCTGGCGTAGAGCAGGCGGACTAGCATCGGTGTTCCCTCCGGGCAGCGAGTCAGCGGCGATTGAGATTCAGCAGGGTGAGAAATTCGCGGCGCAGCTTGTCGTCCTTGAGGAACGAGCCGCGCATGACACTGTTGGTCATCTTGGCATCGGTATCGCGCACGCCACGCCAGTGCATGCAGAAGTGCTCGGCTTCCATGACGATCGCCAGGCCGTCTGGATTCATCTTCTCCTGCAACAGATCGGCGATTTGCGCCACGGCTTCTTCCTGAATCTGCGGCCGGCACATGATCCATTCCGCCAGTCGCGCGTACTTGGACAGACCGATCAGATTGGAATGGCGGTTCGGCATCACCCCCACCCATAAGCTGCCGATGATCGGGCACAGGTGATGAGAGCAGGCGCTGCGCACGCGGATGGGCCCGACGATCATCAGTTCGTTGAGTTGTTCCACGTTCGGAAACTCGGTCACGTCCGGTGCCTTCGCGTAGCGTCCCGCGAAGATCTCCTTGAGATACATCTTGGCTACGCGGCGAGCGGTCTCGCGTGTGTTGTGATCCTGGTCGACGTCGATCACCAGCGTGCGTAACACCTCTTCCATGCGGGCTTCGACCTCGGCCTGCAGGGCTTCGAGTTCACCGTGCTCGATATGGCGAGAGATATTGTCGTTGGCATGGAAGCGCTCGCCGGCAGCCTCGATGCGCGCCCGAATCCGGTTGGATACGGGCGAGGCGGTGGGCGTGTGCTCGGGGCGATCGGACTGATCCTTGTGTGACATGAGTGGCCGCAGGGAGTTGGGCGTCGGCGCACGCGGTGCGCGGTGCTTCACTATATGGCAGTTGGCATTGCACCACAACCTGCAACAACCTGCTGCTGGGCATGGCCTCAGCGCAGTACCGCCAGGGCCGGGAGCAATGCCAGCGGCATGACGAGCGCACCGGTCTTCAGGAAGGTGCCGGCGCTGACCATATGACCTTCACGGCGCAGGGCGGTCAACCAGAGCAGGGTGGCCAGCGAGCCGGTAATGGACAGGTTCGGGCCCAGGTCCACACCGATCAGCACGGCAGCCGTGACGGTATCCGAAGCGTGGCCGGCCGCCAGCGCCGAGGCTGCGAACAGTCCAGCCGGCAGGTTATTGACGATGTTGCTCGTGATGCCGACGAGCACGCCTGCCGCACCGGCGCCAAGCACGGCCTCCGGCCCCTGCAGCGCGGATAGCATCCGCACCCAATGAGCCAGTTGAGCGGTCAAGCCGGTCTGGGCCAGGCCGGCAACCAGGACGAAGAGTCCGGCCACCAACGGCAGGACGCCCCAGGACACTTCCTTAAGCGCCGGGACCAGTAGTCGCGGCTGGGTGGCGCAGACGACAGTCAGGGTCAACAGACCACCGATGAACGTTGGCCAGCCGAGATCTTGCCCGTGCAGCGAGGCCGTCAACAGTGCCGCTCCGGTCAGCATGATGCCCAGCGTCGTCAGCCATGCCTGGAGCGTCAGAGGGGGCGTCGGCACGTCATTCTCGATCGGCTCGGCCAGTGCATCGCGTTGCGTCCAGTACAGGACGATGAACGTCATGGCGATGGCCACCACCGATGGCAGCGTGAAGCGTGCCAGCCAGCTGGACAGGGGCGGCATCCGGTCACCGAACAGCACGAGGTTGGCCGGATTGGAGATTGGCAGGAGAAAGCTCGCCGCATTGGCGATGAACGCGCAGGCGTAGAGATAGGGCAACGGGTGCCTGACACGTGCCGCGCGCGTCGCGGCGATGACCGCGGGCGTGAGGACGACTGCGGTGGCATCGTTCGACATGAATGCTGTCACCGCAATGCCGAAACCATAGACCAGCGCAAACAGCTTGCGCGCCGACCCTTGCGCGGCGCGCACGGCCAGCGCGGCCACATGATCGAACAGGCCCGTCTTGCGGGCGAGTTCCGAGATCAGGATCATCCCGGCCAGGAACAGATAGACGTCGTTGCCGCGTGCCACGGCTTCGAGAGCGTCGCGCCATGGCAGCAGTCCCGCCACGCATAGCACCAGCGCGCCAGCCATTGCCCAGAACGGCTCGGGCAGGCGGAAGGGCCGGAACAGCACGCCCGCCGTGGATAGCGCCGCGACGCTCCAGATCAGCGGTGTCGCGTAAGCGGGCATGTCGGCCGTGGTCACAGGCCGGAAGCAGTAGGACGTTGGGACGATACCTGCGGCGATATCTCAAGCGCTGCAGGGGTCGGCGCCGCGGCTGTCGGTGCGCCGGGAGGGTTTCCGTCGGCAGGTACGTCCGGCGTGACAGTCGGCGGCGGGAATCCAATCGATGCAAGCCCGTGGGATCCGTCCGCGTTCTCCGCGTAGGCCCAGTCGTCATTAAGGCGGGCAAGCTGCGGTGGCGTCGGGAAGCTGGCTTCTGGCGCGCCGGCCAGGCGTCCTTCCATGTAGGCAGCCCAGATGGGCAGCGCGGTGGTCGCGCCGAACTCGTGTCGGCCCAGGCTGCGATTGTCATCGAAGCCCATCCACGTCACGGTTACCACATCACCCGCGTAGCCGGCGAACCAGCCGTCGACCGAATCGTTGGTGGTGCCGGTCTTGCCGGCCACATCGTCGCGGCGCAAATAGCGTTTCACGCCGGTACCGGTACCCTCGTCCACCACGCTTTGCAGCAGGCTGTTCATCACGAACGCATTGCGCTCGGAGATCACGCGCGTCACCTCCGCTGCGTTCTGCGCGGCAAACAGCACGTTTCCGTCGCCATCCGTAATCTTGTCGATCAGATAGGGTTCGATGCGGTGGCCCTGGTTGGCGAACACACCATAGGCGGCCGCCAGTCGCAGTGGCGACGTGGTGCCCGTGCCCAGCGCAAGCGGCAGATACGGCGGCAGCCGTTTGGTGGAGAAGCCGAACTTGCCAGCGAAGTCGATCGCGTAGGGGATGCCGATGGCGCGCAGCGTGCGGATGGCAGGCAGGTTGCGCGATTCCGCGAGCGCCTGACGTACCGTGATCGGGCCGACGAAGCGATTGTCATCGTTCGACGGTTGCCAGCGCGGGTCGTCCAGCGGCGCGTCGTTGATCAGCGTGCCGGGAGAAATGCCGCGTTCCAGCGCGGCCGAATAGATGAACGGCTTGAACGTTGACCCCGGCTGGCGCTGCGCCTGCGTGGCGTGGTTGAACCGGCTCGTATCGAAACTGGCGCCGCCCACCATGGCTTCTATCGCACCGGTGCTCGCGTCGAGCGAGACCAGTGCCGCCTGGGGCAGGGCGACCTGAGCCTTCGCCGAACCGTGCCGCTTGCCGTAACTGGCCAGTCCGGCTTGCACGGCGTCGTACGCCATTGTCTGGCGCACCGACGACACCGTGGTGTAGACGTTGATGCCGCGCGTATAGGCTTCGTCGCCGAAGCGGTCGAACGCCAGTTGCCGTGCCAGTTCGGCCACGTATTCCGCGTGCCCGCTGAAACTGCCGTTGGCGTCGCGGCTCACCACGAGTTGCGCGCCGCGCGCCTCGCGATACTGGTCCTGCGTGATCATGCCCAGCGCCAGCATCCGGCCGAGCACGTACTCCTGGCGACGTTTGGCCCGCGGGTAGTTCACCTGCGGATTCATCGTCGAGGGTGCCTTGGGCAGCCCCGCCAGCATCGCGGTCTCCGCCAGAGAGAGCGACGCGAGCGGCTTGCCGAAGTACGTCTGAGCGGCGCTGCCGAAGCCGTAGGCGTGCTCGCCCAGGTAGACCTGGTTCATGTAGAGCTCAAGGACTCGGTCCTTGGGCAGCGTGCGGTCGATCTGCCATGCCAGCAGGACTTCGTACCATTTGCGGGCCAGCGTCTTTTCGCGGGACAGGTAGAAATTGCGCGCCACCTGCATCGTGATGGTGGATGCGCCCTGCGCGTAGCCCTCGCCGAGGTCTGCCAGTGCCGCGCGGACCAGGCCGGGGATGTCCACGCCAGCATGGTTGTAGAACTGGTCGTCCTCGGCCGCGAGTAGCGCCTCGGTCATCAGCTTCGGCATTTTCTCGATCGGGATGAACTCCCGATGCTCGGCGCCAAACTCGCCAATGAGAACGTCGTCGCTGGTGAACACGCGCAGCGGTACCTGGGGACGATAGTCGCGCAATGCGTCGACCGAGGGGAGTTGCCGCAGGCTGACTACCGCGGCAAAGCCGACGAGCAGGACGCCGGCGGCTCCCAGCGCCGCGACGACGCCGGCAGCCTTGACTGCAAATTTTTTCATGGCGCGCATTCTACCGTGCTGCGGGGAGCGGCAAAGGCACACCGGATTCGGTATGGTCGGAGGGAGGATGCTGTTGGGTGCGGTCTGGCGGCTGATGCGGCACTTCCCGCGCGAATTCGCACAGCGCGTGCCATGTCTCCCAACGCTCGATGATCGTGTAGTGATCGACCCCCGAAATCATCTGCAGCGCGACCGGGCCGGGCCAGGCCGCCATCAGCCGTTCAGAGCATTCGTGGGGCACGACGTCGTCGCTCTCGGCCAAAAGGACCTTGGTGCTCTGGACCACCTTCTTGCAATGCGAGATCGAATCGAAGTGATGCCGCATCAACTGACGTAGGGGCACCAGCGGAAAGCGCTTTCGCACGATCTCGAGCAGGGAATCGTACGGCGTGATCAGTTGCAGGCTTTCGAAATCCTGCAGGTCGGCAAGCTGGATCGCCACGCCGGTGCCGAGCGAGCGTCCCACCACATGCACCCGCACGCCGGGGAAGGCCCGGCGAAGATGCAGCAGGAACTGGCTGGCATCGGCAACGGCAGCCGCCTCGGAGGGCATTCCGTCCGAGTGACCGATTCCGCGATAGTCGAACGTCGCGAAGCCCATCCCGTGCGGCAGCCACTTCATGAACTGAAGCGTTTCCAGCACATCTTCGCCCCGTCCCGGCAGATAGAACAACAGGTCGCCCACGCCCTCGTGGTCGGCGTGGTAGCAGTAGCCGCGAAACTGGCCGCCCGGCACGGCATGCGAGTAGCCGACGATGCCGTCCGGCAGATCGCGCGGCGGGCGCCGGCGTGCATCGAAGAGCAGCCGTTCCTGGTTGATGGTCAGGTAGGTCCAGTAGCAGACGAAGCCTCCAGCGGTCACGAGCGTGGCGGCCAGCGTTCTGCGCAGGAGTGAAAACATGGGGGCGAAGGGTTGGTCACGGGCGAACGATCTTGCCCAGCCTAACCGAAAAATGGGTAACGCGGCGTTGGACCGGGCCGGGTGCCCGCGAGTTCTTGTACGATATGCCGCATATCGAATCCAGGCCCAGGAGGGCTGTTGCGCATGAACGACGAACAGAAGCGCGCCGAAGAAGCGCAAGCCATGGAGCGTGTGGTCAATGCCACGCGCCAGGTCCAGGTGGCGTTTACCGCCCTGCTGAGCCAGTATCCCCCGCAGGGCGCCGGCAAGCCGTCGAAGCTTGCGCTGCAAACCTTCGACGCGGCCCTGCAGGGTCTTGAAGACGCCCAGGCTGGCTTCGACGAGATCCTCAACGACCTGCTCGACGGCAACCGCTGACGCGTCTCACTCCAGCGTGAATCGCGCCTCGCGCACCGAGGCTGAATCCAGGCCGATCTGAAGATTGAAATCGCCCGGTTCGGCCACGTATTCGAGGCGCGCGTTATAGAACTTGAGCGTGTCCTCGGTGACGGGGAATTCAATCGCGTGCGATTCGCCGGGCGCGAGCATCACCTTGCGGAATCCCTTGAGTTCCTTGACCGGGCGCACGACCGATGCGGTCACGTCCTGCACGTAGAACTGCACTACCGTTTCCCCGGCGTACTTGCCGGTGTTCTTCACGGTCACGCTGGCGTTGATCGTCCCGTTGCGGGCCAGTTTCGAGCTCGACAGCCGGATATCGGACACGCTGAACGTCGTGTAGCTCAGACCGTAGCCGAACGGGTAGAGCGGGCCGGATTCTTCCTCGAAGTACTGAGATGTGTAGTTGGCCGGCTTGCCTGGCGTGAACGGCCGGCCAATGCGCAGGTGGTTGTAGTACGTCGGAATCTGGCCGATCGAGCGCGGGAACGAGACCGGCAGCTTGCCCGACGGGTTTTCGTCCCCGAACAGTACGTCCGCGACCGCGTGGCCGCCTTCGGTACCGGCGTACCAGGTCTCGAGCATCGCGTCAGCGTTGTCCTTCTCCCAGTTGACCGTCAGGGGGCGGCCGTTCATCAGTACCACCACCAGCGGCTTGCCGGTGGTCTTCAGCGCCTTGAGCAGTGCCTCCTGGCTGCCCGGCAGCGACAGGCTCGTGCGGCTCGAGGCTTCATGAGACATGCCGCGCGACTCACCCACGGCCACGACGATCGCGTCGGCATCGCGTGCCGCGCGTACCGCCTCGTCGATCATCTCTCCCGGCGAGCGCTTGTCCTGCACCACCTCGGGGCTGTCCCAGTTCAGGAAGTTCAGATAGCCGACCACGCGGGCGTCGTCGGTCACGTTGGCGCCGCGCGCGTATATCACCTCGCCCTTGCCGGCCAGCGCGTCGCGCATACCCTGCAGCAGCGAGACGGATTGACGAGGCTTGCCCGCAGCGGACCAGCTACCCAGGATGTCGATCTGCGCGTCGGCCAGCGGGCCGATCACGGCCACCTTGCCTGACTTGCGCAGCGGCAGCGTCTGGTTGCGGTTTTCCAGCAGCACGATGGACTTGCGGGCGGCCTCACGTGCTTCGGCACGGTGCAGGCGGCTCTCCGCGTCGACATCGGCCGGGTCCTGGGCCGCCACACCGATACGGCGGAACGGGTCGGCGAACAGGCCCATGTCGTACTTCGCGCCAAGCACCTCGCGCACGGCATCGTCGATCAGCGCTACCGGCACGGCACCCGATTTCACGAGGGTCGGCAGTTGTTCCAGATAGCGCGTGTCCGCCATGCTGATGTCGACACCGGCTTCGATGGCCAGCTTAGCGGCCTCGCGGCCGTTGCTGGCCACGCCGTGGCGCAGCAGTTCGTCGATCGCGCCGTGGTCACTGACCGTGACGCCCTTGAAGCCCCATTCCTTGCGCAGCAGGTCGCGCAGCAGCCATCTGTTGGACGTGGCGGGTTGGCCGTTGATCGAATTCAGCGCGATCATCACGCCGCCGGCGCCCGCGTCCAGACCCGCGCGGTAGGGCGGCAGGTAGTCCTGGTACATGCGCTGCAGGCTCATGTCCACGGTGTTGTAGTCACGCCCACCCTCTACTGCGCCGTACAGCGCGAAATGCTTGACGAAGGCCATCAGGCTGTCGGCATTGGCCGGGGACGTGCCCTGGAAGCCCTTGACGCTTGCGCGCGCGCATTGCGATACCAGATACGGGTCCTCGCCGAATCCTTCCGAGGTGCGGCCCCAGCGCGGATCGCGCGAGATGTCGACCATTGGCGCGAACGTGGCGTCGATGCCATCTGCGGCGGCTTCTACGGCTGAAATCCGCGCGGTCTTTTCCACCAGATCCATATCCCAACTCGATGCCAGGCCAAGGCTGATCGGGAACACGGTGCGATGACCGTGGACCACGTCGTAGGCGAAGAACATCGGAATCTTCAGCCGGCTCTGCGTGACTGCCGCATTCTGCAGCGGGCGGTTCTCCGCTTGCGTGATGGAGTTGAACGTGCCGCCCACGCGGCCTGCCGCGATTTCCTTGATGAGCTGCGGCTGTGGCATCTCGGGCCCGATGCTGATCAGGCGGAGCTGGCCGATCTTCTCGTCGAGCGTCATCCGGCCGATCAGATCGGCGATGAGCGCCTGCTTGTCGGACTTGCTGGTGGCATGGACGTCCGCCGCGTAGGCTGACGAAACGGAGGTTGGCGCAATCAAGGGCGCGCAGGCAAAGCCAGCCGCGAGGGCCAGCATGGAAAGCATTCGCATGTTGCTTTTGTCTCTGATGGGCGGATTGCCGTAGCCTCGTCCGGCAATAATGCGGCACGGAGGATGACCCGGCTGTCGCCATGTGTCTGACAGGCTAGTCAGGCGAAATGGGTTATTTTTGTGAACTGCGCCGCAAGTCTACAGCCTTATACGCCATACACTGGCAATCTTGTGGCCTTTGATCGATGTCTGTACCTGGAGGGTTTTGTGGTTCTTGCCGTCTTTGCCGCGTCTTTGCGTAACAGGATGAAACTTCTCTTGCCGGGGCTTGTGTTTGCCGGGTGCCTTGTCGGCGTGTCGCCGGCCGCCCATGCCTTTTCGCTCGACGACGTGACCGCGCGTGCCAAGAAACTGGCGGAGCAGCCTTATGCGGCGCCGGTCAGCAACCTGCCGCCGGTGTTTGCCCAGATGCAGTTCGCCGACTACATCAAGATCCAGCCGAAGCTGGATCATCTGGCTTGGAACGACCAGGGCACACCGTTCCGCCTGGGCTTCTATCACCAGGGCATGCAATTCAGCTCGCCGGTCCGCATTAGCGAAATCGTCGGCGGCAAGGTCCAGGAGATTCGCTACGACGCAAGCCGCTTCGACTTCGGCGATCTGAAGCTGGACCGCGCGGCGACGAACAAGCTGGGCTATGCCGGCTTTCGCGTGCTGTATCCGGTCAACCGGGCCGACAAGCTCGACGAGGTCATGAGCGTGCTTGGCGCCAGCTATTTCCGCGTGATCGGCAAGGGGCAGGTTTATGGCCTGTCGAGCCGTGGTCTGGCCATCAATACGGGTCTGTCCGAGCCAGAGGAATTCCCGGCCTTCCGCGAGTTCTGGATCGAGCGGCCGAACCCGCAGGACAAGCGAGTCGTGTTCTACGCGCTGCTCGATTCGAAGAGCGCCACGGGCGCCTATCGCTTCGAACTCCATCCGGCCGAGGACGCGACACTCAAGGTGCAGGCGCGCGTCTTCATGCGTGGCCCGGTGACGAAGGTTGGCATCGCTCCGCTGACCAGCATGTTCCTGTTCGGGCCGAACCAGCAGCGCGACGCCAACAACTTCCGCCCGGCGTTGCACGATTCGAATGGCCTGGCCATCCACACCGGAGACGGGGAATGGCTGTGGCGGCCACTGAACAACCCGAAGCACGTGGCGCTGAGCACGTTCGCAGTCAACAATCCGCGCGGCTTTGGCCTGTTGCAGCGCGGGCGGGAGTTCTCGGCCTACGAAGACCTGAAGGACCGCTACGATCTGCGCCCGAGCGCGTGGATCGAGCCGCAGGGTGACTGGGGCAAGGGCAAGGTCGAACTGGTGGAGATTCCCACGCCTGACGAGACCAACGACAACATCGTCGCGTTCTGGACGCCGGACCAGCTGCCGCCAAAGGGGCAGCCGATTCGCGCCGACTACACCATGCACTGGACCATGGACGAGCGCGCGATCTTTGCGAAAGACCTTGCATGGGTCAAGCAGACGATGCGGACTGCGGGCGAGATCACGCAGGCCAACCTGATTCGCCATCTCGACGGCAGCCTTGGATTCGTGATCGACTTTGAAGGCCCGGTGCTGGCGAATCTGCCGCCGAACACGCCGGTGCAGCCGTCGTTCAGCGTCAGCGACAACGCGGAAGTGATCGAGAATGTGATCCAGCCGAATCCCGTGACCAAGGGCTATCGTGTGACGCTGCGCATCAAGGTCAAGGACCCGAAGAAGGTGGTGGAAATGCGCGAGGCGCTGGTATCGAACGGCAAGGTGCTTAGCGAGACCTGGAGCTACCAGATTCCGCCCGACACGGTGAATCAGGTCGTGTCGGGACAGACGGTGCGCTAGGCGTAGCCAGTGTCAGCGGCGGCCCATCTGTGCCCGCAATGGTTTGAGCAGATGGGCCAGGCCGTTGTGGTCGAGCTCGTGCATCAGTGCCAGCAGACGGCCGATTTCCCCCGGAGGAAAGCCCTCCCGGGCAAACCAGTTCAGGTAGTTGCCCGGCAGGTCGGCGATCAGCGTGCCCTTGTGCTTGCCGAAGGGCATTTCGCGTGTCACGAGCAGGAGTAGGGATTCGCTGTCCGGCAACATGATGGCGATCTCCGGGAATGGTCGAGCGCGCATTGTAGCGCCGGCAGCGGCCTGCCAGCCTTGGCTGACCGCGCTACCTGTCTCCCGTCGCCCAGTCGATCGCGGCATCGAATAGCTTGATGCCCGCGCCGGACAGGTTCGTGAACGTATCGTTGCCGAGGAAGAACATCACGCGACGGGCGGGCGCAAGCGACTCGTAGTCCATCGTTGCCCCTTTCTCGTAGGTGAAGATCGCCGCTTTCTCGGGCTGCCCGTAGAGCGTGGCGATGATGCTGGCGCCGAGTCCGGGCTTGCCCCAGTTCATCGCCGCCTGTTTCCGATACACGTTCGTGGCGCCAGCCGGCAGCCCTGCCGCGACGGGATGTGGGGCGTTGACCAGCCACACAAAGCGCTCGCGTCGGGATTCGCCGTAATCAGTGTCCAGATGCTTGCCTGTCATGGCCAGATCGTCCAGCAGGTCGCCCTCCCAGGTCAGCAGCGGCACCGCCAATTCGCGCCAGCCCGCGCCGACCTGCTTCGCGGAGATCGTTGACGACAGGATCACGAGGCGGACGTCACCTGCGTTCGATGCCGGGGTGTCCTGGTTCAGCATCCTGACGGTGAATCCGCGTCCTTCCAGGTGGAGGCGGATATTCTGGTCGACGTCGGCATTCGGCCCATTGGTTTGCATGACCAGCGCGACGGTGCCGCGCGACGCGGTGGCCGCAAGGGTATTGGACGCCATGCCGCAAGTAGCGAGCATGGCGCCGATCGTAAGCGTGCGGCGGAGCAGGGAAACTGGCATCGTGAATCCTTAGAACTCGAAAGTGGTCAGCAACGTGACCTGACGTGGGTCGCCGACGGCGACTGCATACTGGTTGACCGCCGACGGGTAGTACACGCGGTTGAACAGGTTCTTGACGTTCAGCTGCATACGCATCTTTTGCCCGCCGACCCGCGTTTCGTACGTGGCGAAGGCATCGAACACCGTATAGGCTGGCAGCCAGAAGCTGTTGGCCGAATCGCCGGGACGATTGCCGACGTAGTGCGCGCCACCGCCGAGCCGGAGGCGGTCACCCCCGAAAATTTCGCCGAAGTCGTAGACCGCCGACAGCGCGGCCGTGTGCTGCGCAACGTTCCAGAGCCGGTTGCCGGCGTACTTGGGGTCTTCGGTGGTCTTGGCGTCGATATAGGCGTAGCTGGCAATCACGTTCCAGCGCCGGCCGATCTGGCCGGTTACGTCGAGTTCCACGCCGCTCGATCGTGCGCGCCCCGATGTGCGCCAGTCGGTCAGTCCGGTGGTCGGGTTGAACTGCGAGACGAGCACGTTGCGCTTGTCGATGTTGAACAGCGCCAGCGTGCCGCTCAGCCCGCTGGCCAGATCGACCTTGCCACCGAGTTCCCAGGATTGGGCCTGTTCCGGGGCGATCGACGCGTCGATCACCGCGCCACCGCTGAGCGGTGCGATCGTCGAATTCGGCTTCAGCGATTGCGTATAGCTACCGTAGAGGGAAAGCGCCGGCGTCCATTTGTAGACGATGCCGGCGCGCGGCAGCCACTTCTGGTCCGAGATATCCGTGTTCGTGACGAACGGTCGGCCGCGTCCGGCTACCTGGCTGTAGCTCAGGTAGCGTGCGCCGCCGACCAGGATCCATTTGTCCGTCAGGTACAGGCTGTCCTGGAAGAACAGCGACGTGGCGTGCAGGGTGTCGGTCTGGTCGCTGTCGCTCGCTGATATCGTGGTGGATGGCGTCTCGCGGCCATAGACCGGATTCCAGAAGTTGAATGGTGCGGCAGCCTTCTGGCGCAGCATGTTCTGTCGATAGACGCGACGGTATTCGCTGTCCATGCCCAGCTGCAGTTCGTTGCGCAAGCTGGCCACGCGGAAATTGCCGCTGACGTACGCCACGCCGTAGCTGTCGGTGCTCAACGCGCCGTCCGTGGCATCGTTGCGGCGAATGACGGCGCCAGTGACGGGGTTCAGCCCGGTATTGCGCAACTGGCCGGCGTCATAGCCTTCGCGGTTGTAGCTGTAGCCGAAATGGGCCCGCCAGTCCGTATTGAACTGATGGTCGACGGTCAGTTGCGCGAGGTGCGATTCGCCATGCATTTCATTGAGCGGATCGTCGATGCGCTGGCGGCTTGGAATCGGCAGCGGTGCCATCGTGCGCGGATCAAGCGCCGTGCCGCGATCGAATGGATAGAGGAACTTGCGGTACTCGTACGACAGATTGACCTGGGTGTCCTGGCCATACCAGGCGATCGAAGGCGCGATCAACGTCTCGCGGCGCTCGCCGAAATTGCGCCAGTACGATTCGTCGACGTAGTCGGCCACCAGCCGGTAGGCCAGTCCGGTGGTGCCAATGCCGCCCGTGGTGTCGATCGTGCCGCCTGCGCCGTTCTTGCCATGCCCGTAGGTGGTGCCCAACAGCGAGAGCGAGGTGGAACGCTGCAGCGACGGGCGTTTGCTAACGATGTTGATCACGCCGCCCGGATCCATGATGCCGTAGAGCAGTGACGCGGGTCCCTTGAGTACTTCGACGCTATCGGCATTGGCGTTGAGACTGCGGCCTTGTACCAGCGGCATGCCATTGCGCATGATGGAGCCGTCGCGGTTGTCGCCAAAGCCGCGCTTCATGACGGCGTCCATCGTGCCGGCCAGCGTGTTGCCCTGCGTGATGCCGCTGATGTTGTTGACGGCGTCGTCGAGGTTGCGTGGCCGTTGGTCGGCCATGACCTGCGCCGGCACGACATTGACGGCCTGCGGGGTATCCAGCAACGGTACGTCCGACCGAAGCACCGATGTGGTGGGCGGCGCGCGATAGCTCTCGGCGTCGGCACTGACCGTGACAGGCGGCAGCGCGGCCACGTGGCCATCGGTGGCGGGCTGGCTCTCGGCCTGGGTGACCTTGCGTGTCAGCACGTAGCTGCCGTTGGCCTGTGGCGACGCGGCGAGGCCGGTGCCTTGCAGGATCGTATCGAGTCCGTCGCGCACACTGTACTGGCCCCGGAGGCCCGGACTCTGGTGGTTGGCGGCCTGTTCGGGCGTGAATGCCAGCAGGATGCCGGCTTCGCGGCCAAAGCGATTCAGCGTGGCCTGCAACGGCCCGGCAGGAATGTCAAAGGTGCGAAGCGACGACGTCGCCTGCGTGGACGTGCCCTGTGCCATGACATCGATGGCCGACAGGGCGCCGGCGCCGTATAGGGCGGCCAGCAGGAGCGTGTGTTTCAGAACAACGGTGGAGCGGCGGCGCGGCAGCGCCAGGATTCGGGATGGCATGGATTCGACGGCGGGAGAGGCGTGAAAGTAGGACTCATCTCCTATGTCACGCGAGAATCCAGAACAGACCACTCCTTGGCGGAAAAAACGAAAAATCAGGCGGGAAGGACCGTTGTCCAGTAGCGCGTCAGGAATTGGATGCGCACGGGCAGGGCGGTGCGAAGGGCATCGAGGATGCGATCGGTATCCGCTATCGGAAAGGTGCCTGACACGCGCAGATCCGCTACGTCTGGCGCGCAGCGCAGCCGCCCAGGTCGATAGCGGTCGACCTCGGCGAGGAAATCCGCCAGGCGCATGTCCGTGGCGACGATCATGCCGTCGGTCCAGGCGGTATCGCTCTCGGGTAGCGGCGTGGGGGCATCGACGCTCGTCGGGGTGAATCGTGCCTGCTTGCCTGCGGCGATGATGCGTCCGCCCGTAGGGTCTGCCTGTGGCCGAACCGCGACGGCGCCTTCGGTGACACCAATCCAGCCGGCGTCACCCGATACGCGCACCGCGAATCGGGTGCCCATTGGGCGCAGCGTGGCCGAGGCGGTTGCGACGATGAATGGGCGCGATGACCAGTGTCGATCCGGGGCTGTCTGGACATGGATCTCGCCACGTCGCAGGACAACGCGCCGTTCGGTGGACGTGAAGGCGATATCGATGGCGGTATCGGTATTGAGTCTGACCTGCGTGCCGTCCGCGAGCGACAGAAGACGTTGCTCACCCACGGCCGTATGGACATCGGCCAGCCAGTCCTGCAACGGCGCGTGATCTCGCGCAGCCCATGCTGCCGCGCCGCCGGTGAAGGCAACCACTAGCGCCTGGACGGCCCGGCGGCGACTCGCGGAGCGCGGCGGAGTCAGCGCCGCGTGCGCGACGGCCGTGGTCAGTGGCGATGCGACGTCGCGTAATCGCGCATTCACTGCCTCGATTCGCGCCCAGGCGCGCGCGTGATCGGGATGCTGAGAGAGCCAATGGCGCCACGCGGCGTGGGATGCCTCATCCGTTTCACTGCCTTGCAGCGTTACCAGCCATTCCACTGCGGCGCGTGCCACGTGCGGTGGTATCCCCAGATCTTGCGCGCTCATGCGAGGGACATCGCGAAGTAGCACTGCGCGCCGGCGCGAACCAGATGGCGCTTGACCGTCGTCACCGAGATTCGCAAGGCGGATGCAATATCGGCCTGGCTCAGGCCTTCGAGCTGCGCCATCAGGAACGCGCGCTTGACTACCACAGGCAATCCGTCGAGCCGTTCAGCGATGTCGTTGAGGGTTTCCAGCAGGATCGCGCGTTCTTCCTCGGAAGGAGTCAGTGCGGCCGGCCGGCTGGCGAGGGCTTCCAGATACGCCTGCTCGAGCTTCTCGCGCCGCCACTGATTGGCCAGCACCCGTTGGGCGACGGTCGTCAGGAACGCGCGGGGTTCGGCGATCGCCAGGGCTTCCTCACGCGCCAGCAAACGTATGAAGGTGTCATGCGCGAGATCGGCGGAGCGGTGCCAGCAGCCGATCTTGCGATGCAGCCAGCCGAGCAGCCAGCGATGGTGGCCGCTGTAGAGCGCTTGGATATCGTGATGTGGACCAGCGTCGGCGGCCATCGTCCATTCCTTGTCGCCCGACGGGCCGGCGGAGGTGAGCTTGTTTGTAAATGAGAATCGTTATTGTATGGATTGCCGCGATGTCATGCAATGCTCGGAGTGGCGTAGCTACCACGCCGAGTGTCTGGCTGCGCCTGGGGGGCACAGGAGGTGAATCGAAGAAAGATGGTTAAAGCGCTCTCGAGTGCTGTCAAGGCCGGTGCTTCAGGGTGGCGGGAGGGCGCGCCAGCGCGCGGCAATCATCCCTGTCCATAACGGCCAGGCGCGGCATTGAGAAACACGTCGATGGGCTCGGGTGGTGCCCACAGATATCCCTGGCCGATATCGCACCCGAGTGCGCGAAGCGCCGCGCACTGCGCAGGCGTTTCCACGCCTTCGGCTACGCACTCCATGCCGAGATCATTGGCCAGCCGAATGATGCTGCGGCAGATCGTGGCGCGCTGGTTGCCGGCCAGCATTTGGCTGACAAATGACTTGTCCACCTTCATCTGCGTGAACGGAAGGTCCGCCAGCAGTTTCAGCGTGGCAATGCCGATACCGAAGTCGTCGATAGCAATGCGGTAGCCGAGCAGCCGCAAGCGATTGAGCGCGATGCCGAGCGCGAAAGGATCCCGAACAGTGGCTTCCTCGGTCAATTCGAGCGTCAGCCGCGCGCGCGGCACGCCGCTTGCGGCGACCACGCTTTCGAGCCGCTCCACGAGGCCAGGCCGACAGAGCGTCTGCGCCGACGCATTGACACTGATTGGCACGGTAATGCCGGCCTTGGACAGAATAATCAGAGCCGCAAGGCATCGATCGATCGCGGTGAGGAAGATCACATCGGCCGCGTCCAGCGCCTCGAGCCGGGGGATGAAGAGCGTGGGCGGTATCAGGCCCAGTCTCGGATGCTGCCAGCGGCAAAGCGCTTCCGCGCCAGCAAGGCGATCGGTCGCAATGTGAAACTGCGGCTGGAGCATGAAGACGAGCGCGTCCGGGTGGCAGGCCAGATCACGCAACTCGTCGTCGGTTGGCCCGTTGTGGTTCGCCATATTCAGCACGTACTTGCTGGCTGCGACCTCTTCCAGAATGGTCTGAAGCGTTATCAATTGCAGCGGCTTGGCCAGCGCGTACACGCGCGGGAAAACGTGCTCGCTGGCGAAGGCGCGATGCGAATCGAGGATGTCTGGTGCCAGACTGCTGGTCCATGCCCAAGTCGGCGGCGTGCCAAAGAACGCGTGCTCGCGATCGCGGGTCAGCCGCGCCATCAGTTCCGGTCCGTTGCAGTTGGGCATATCGATGTCGCAGAGGACCAGGTCGAACGCCTGTTCGCGCAATGCCTGTTCCGCCTCGCGTCCGTCTGCTGCCGCGTGGGTATTCATGGCACCCAGACGATGGAGCAAGTGGCCGGCTACCGCGCGCTGGAACGGATGGTCTTCGACGATCAGGACTCGCAGGGCTTCGAATTGGGCGGGCATGGGGCTTTCTGCGATGGCAGGTGGAGAACGAAGTACTTGAATTCTACGGAGCTTTATGAGAAAGGACAGGCCATATTGGCAGAGGTAACGCCATTCGATCCGAGGTTTCTCGGAGAAAATGCAGAGGTTTCTCCACGGCAATCGGGGGCGATTCGTCCATGCTTGAGCGGAGATGAAAGCAAAGGGATGCGCAGGATGAAAACAATAGGACTGATTGGCGGCATGAGCTGGGAGTCGTCGGCCGAGTACTACCGGCTGATCAACCAGGGGATGAAGGCCCGCCTGGGCGGACACAGGAACGCCCGTAGCGTCATGGTCACTGTCTGCTTTGAAGAGATCAAGACGTTACAACATGCGGAGCGATGGGAGGACCTGGGAAGCCAGATGCAGCAGGCGGCACGCCAGGTCGAAGCCGGTGGCGCCGATTTCGTCGTGCTTTGCACGAACACGATGCACAAGCTGGCACCCGCTATCGAAGCCGTGCTCGACGTGCCGTTCCTGCATATCGTCGACCCGACCGCGGACGCGCTGCGTCGTGCCGGTATCGAACGGGTTGGCCTGCTCGGCACGCGATTTACCATGGAGCAGGATTTTTACCGCGCCCGAATGGAGCAGCGCCATGGTATCCAGGTCGTGATACCGGATCAGGATGACCGCACGCTTGTGCACGACATCATCTACGACGAACTTTGTCATGGTGTCGTGCGGAGTGAATCGCGCGCCGTCTATCAGCGCATCATTGAATCGCTGAAGGCCGGTGGTGCGCAGGGCGTGATTCTCGGCTGCACGGAGATCACGTTGCTGATCAAGCCCGAGGATTCGGCATTGCCGACATTCGATACGACCGAGCTACATGCCATGGCAGCGGTGGCGCTTGCAGCCGGGGAGGGTGGCCAGGTGGCCTGAGGCACCTTTGCCGGGATAGTTGCGACGCTCCAGCATGGACTTGTCGCCCGGGGTCGAACGTTTTCCATGTTGTTGCGTCAGGGGCATCTTAATCTCGGACCTGTCCGCGCCGAATGGCGTGGATATCGCTGTTGCCAGGAGTAACTCCCTTTAGCCATGTTTCCCTTGCCTCAAGTTGTCCTGCGACTTGAGGCATTTTCTTGCCCTGAGCACCGCAAGGCAGCGCGGCTTGTATCGCTTGAGCGTGATGCTTGTCGCTTGTGGGTATCAGTCAAATATTCGGGCAACTGCGATGGAGGGGGGCGAGCCCTTGTGGCATTGTGTGCAGCCTTAACGTATGCAGACGTACGTTTGTCATTCGGAATGTTCGGGGTTGCGCTGATGAAAATACTCGCCTCAAATTGGAAAAACTGTTGGCTGGCATCAGTGCTCCTGTTTTCGGTCTGGTCTCCTGCCATGGCCTCCTGGTGCACCTCGGCGTCACCAACGGCCACTATGAATATTAATCTTGGCACTGTTTCTGAAAGTACCGCCAACCCTGTGCCCGTTGGATCGGCGATTTACGCCGTTTCTGGAGCCTGGGATACCTATGGCGGTCACAATGCCGGCTGGTGCAAATCTTCCCAGACTGCAAATAATCGGATCAAGGCATACGTCCGTTTCTCGATGCCAGGTGCGCCGGTGCCAGGGTTCAGGAATGTTTACCCCACGAATTTGACGGGCGTTGGCGTGCGGATCTCGATCTGGACTTATAGATCGTATTACGGCACACCCACCAGTACGACCCCTCTCCCGCTTACGATCATCGCAAACTTGCAGAATGAGCCGATAGACTCGTCCCCCGCATATGGAACAGGCTATCTGCATGTAAGCGTGGAAGTCATCAAGACGGCGCCAAACTGGCAGGCGGGAGCACTTCGATTTGTTGGAGGCGAGTTGCGGGTATCCGCAACCGATGGCGCAAGCAATAGCGTGGGTCTCACGCAAGTCAGCATTGTGGGAACAATGAATACGCGTTCCTGTTCGGTTGCTGCGGGCTCCCGAAATGTAAGCGTCAATATGCGAGAGGTTGCCTATCCAACCGGATTCAGTGGGCATGAGGCTGGCGCTTACGGGCCCACGATACCGTTCCGGCTGACCATGAATTGCGTTGCAGGGCCGAGGACGTCTATCCAATTTGATCCAGTGACGACGTTGGTTGGAAAGCCCAATATCATTGGCCTCACACCCGGCCAATCGAATGCCTCGGGCGTAGGCGTGCAATTACTGAATTCGATTGGAGCACCGTTGCAACTGCGGACGCCGGTGCTGCTGACAGCGCGGGTGCCAGATGGTGCAAGTACCTACAGTTTTGGTGGACGATATATTCTGACTGGCGAGCCCGTAAGAGGCGGGCGAGCGAACGCAGCTTCGGTCTTCACCATGGTGTACGAGTAGGGTACGAGCAGGGCGTCTCTGATTGTCTGGCCATGAACGGAGCGCGTGCACGTCTTGGGTGCAATCGCTCCGAGAGCCCGCTTGGGCCCGTTGACTGGACCCGGTGATTCGTGGTCCCCGTACTCGTCAGTCTCTTATGCCTACGCGGCAGCTCATCTCCGCCTTGCCGGGCAGCGTTAGCTGGGCATCCGGCCCCTTGTCCCAGAACACTGCTTCACCATTACCGGTCGTGGCCGCATATCGCGCGCCTGAAGCCGCAGGCGTTTGCGTTAGTACCAGTTGTTGATCGAGCCAGCGCAGATAGGCGAATCCCGGCTCCGTCTGCACGAATGTGCCGGCGATCACGGCTTTGATGTCTGGGCAGCGGATATCGAATGGGCCGCGGCTGATGCCCTTGTCGTCCTGCGTGCGAGCGCCAGCATAGGTGTGGCGCAGTTCGTGGATGCGCTCCAGATAGCTGGCAGTGACGCAGACCCCGGCATCGCTGGCTTTCCAGCAGTCGTTGCGGCCCTTGATCCAGCCGCGCTGCGCCGCCAGAAGCGTTTTCTTCTGTGGGGCAGGCAATGACCGGGCGTCGAGCGCCAGTCCGTAGAGCCGAGTGGTTTCGCGATCGAGTCGTGCCAACGTATCGTCCTTGCAGATCAATTGCTCTACCTGTCCTTTGGCGTTCCCGCAATCGAAGCTTGGGCTGACAGCCAGTGCCACGCCGGTGGTGCCGAGCATTGCCAGTGCTACGGTCGGGACGGATAGACGGATGGGCATGGCACGGTCTCCTGAGAATGAAATCAACGGACGTTGCGATCGATAACGACGAAATGCTTGCGCACGGGCTCGATCACCTCGAACACGCCCTCGAATCCGGCGGGAATCACACAGGCGTCACCGGGCCCGAACTCACGGGCCTCGCCGGCCAGGCTGGTAATGCGCAAGCGGCCGCTGATGACGTGGAAGAACTCTTCCTTGCCAGCGGGGAAGGCGATGCGCCAAGCGCCTGGCTCGCACGCCCAGATGCCGCAGTCAAAGTCGCCCTGAGCGGCGCTGTAGTGCGTCCAGGTGGTGCGATCAGGGTTGCCTTTCACGAGCCGGTCCGGCCGCGGATTGTCGTGGCTGGGCACCGGACGGCCCAGGAAGTCGGTCAAGGCTGGCAGAGAGGGTTGAGTTGTGGAGTTCACAGAGGAAGCGGTAAATACGGCGTAGAAACTGTAAGTGTAGTCTCATGGCCGGCCGCTTCGTTGACTCAACACTGTGCCGCCTGGGATCGCCCGCGGAATAGGCGTGGGCATAAAGCGAGAACCCGTCGCACGGACGGCACGTCGCTGAAGGGGTTCAGGATTCGGACGCCGGTGTTCGCGAAGTCCCGGACGTTGCGCGTTACGACTGTCAGTCCGTGCACCAGCGCTGTGGCAGCGATCAGCTTATCGAGTGAGTTTTGCGTGTCTGGCACGCTCAGATGGCCCCAGAGTTCGACGATCTGCGCATCGATGCCGAGGATGTTCCGGGTATGGCGCCGGTGTACCGCCAGCACCCAGTCATCCAGGACCTGGCATTGCCTGTGGTCCCCGCGAAAGCGCTTGAGCTCCACGCCGCGTCGCAGTTCTCCAAGCGTGATGACTGAGAGAAAAATCTCGCGACCATTGGCGGCGGCATCCTCGAAAAATGCGAGTACGCCCGGGTTCGCCCGGGCGCGCTTGCGTTGCTCACTGATGATGTTGGTGTCGACCAGATACATGCTCGGTCGCTCCGATCACTGGACTCGCGCGAAATCCCGTTCATCGCTGGCGTCGCCGGGAGGAATCGCCAGGATGAACGCGGCAAGGGAGTTGGGCTGCGTGGCTTCCGGGTTCGAGGGCTGGTCCTGCGCTTCGACGGCGCATTGACCATCTGTCGCCCGGTTGGGGCATTGCGTGTCGGGGTGGTGTGTCATCTCCATGGTGGACCTCCTTGCTGAGTCGTTGAAGAGGTCGCCATCGTGCACCACGGCGGGGCGGAAAGTTGTGTCCGTCTGTGCCGAGAGCTATGAAGTTTGATACAGGGCAATCGAGTCGGCCCTTGTCGGCAGAAGCGGCGCCGCAAAAGAAAATACCCCGGCGCGCGGGATCGCCGGGGCAGCAAGAGTTGCCAAGTCGTTTCAGGGTCGTGTCGACTGACCCCCGGCAAGTGTGCATCCAGAGTAGCTTGCGGACCAATAACTCACTTGAGTTATTGGTCATGAGTGGTCATTTCGTGCGTGTGGGAAGGCATCGGGAGGCGCAAGGCCCAACTGTGCCAGGACATTGGCGGCAGCCTGGGCAATGCTGCCGCCATGGGCTGGCATGACGATGTGGGCAACCTCGCGGTACAGTGGGTCGCGTTCGCAAAACAGCGCCTCGAGCCGCGCGCGCGGATTGTCGGTCTGCAGCAGCGGACGGTTGCGGTTGCGCCGCGTGCGGCGCCAGATCTCGGGCAGCGTGGCGTCGAGGTAGACCACCTGGCCGCGCGCGCGCAGCATGGCGCGGTTCTCCGGACGCAGTACCGCGCCCCCGCCGGTGGCCAGCACGATCCCGCTGCGCTGCGTCAGTTCATCCAGGACGCGCGACTCGCGCTGGCGGAAGCCTTCCTCGCCCTCAAGCTCGAAGATCGTGGCAATTCGCACGCCGCAGCGCGTCTCGATCTCGTGGTCGGTGTCGAAGAACGGGCGGCCGAGCTCGTGCGCCACGGCGCGCCCGACCGTCGTCTTGCCGGCGCCCATGAAGCCGATGAAGAAGAGATTGTCTCCGGAGGTTTGCTGATCCAAGATCGCGCGCTGGACACTGGTACCTCTGAACGGTAGCACGTATGGGGCAACTTCACCGGCGCCCGGGGCGACGCGGCCGGGCTCAGTGTCCGGACACCATGGCCCCGCCGGTGTCGAGGGGGGCCGCGCCCCGGGCGCCCACATGCTTGACGACCAGCGCGGCAGTGGCGGCGAACGCCGGGATCGCCAGCAGCGTGAAGATGACGTCGAAGCCCAGGTGCAGGCGCAACAGCTCGGCGCCGAGCAGTGCGCCGGTGATGCCGCCGAATCGTCCGATGCCGAGCATCCATGCCACGCCGGTCGCGCGGCCTTGCGTCGGATAGAACGCGGCGGCCAGCGACGGCATCGACGACTGAGCCCCATTCATCGCGGTGCCGGCCAGGAAGATCAACACGCCCAGCACCACCTGATCGCCGCTGGCGACCTGGCCCACCGCATAGATCAGCACGCCGGTCAGGGCGTAGGTAATGGCGATGACCTTGTTCGGATTGAATCGGTCCATGAACCAGCCGGCCGCGATGGTGCCGATGCCGCCGCCAAGCGGGAACAGGGCGGTCAGGAACGACGCACGCTGCAGTGAGAATCCGGCGTCTTTCATCAGCGTCGGCATCCAGCTCGTCAGCAGGTAGAAGATCACCAGCCCCATGAAGTAGGTGAGCCACAGCATGGTCGAGCCCAATCGATAGCGCGGCGCCAGCACGGTGCCAATGGCCGACGACGACGCGGGCGCGGCCTCGCTGATCGTGAAGGCGCTCGCGCTGTCCACGCGGGCGCCGGTCACGCGCGCCAGCACCTGCCGGATCTGATCGGCGGGGTACTGGCGCACGACCATGTAGCGGACCGACTCCGGCAGCGTGGTCACCAGCACCACCGCCAGCACCAGCGGCACTATGCCACCGAAGACCAGCACGCTATGCCAGCCGAACTGCGGGATGATCGCCGCCGCGAAGAAGCCGCCGGCCGCCGACCCCAGCGGGAAGCCGCAGAACATTGTGTTGACCAGTACCGCGCGGCGGCGCGCTGGCGCGTACTCGGACATCAGCGTTACTGCGTTGGGCATGGCGGCGCCCAGGCCGAGGCCGGTCAGGAATCGCAATACAGTTAGCCACCAGATCGTCGGCGCAAAAGCCGTGGCCAGACTGCAGGCACCGAAGAAGAACACGGACAGCACCAGCACCTTCTTGCGGCCGACCCGGTCGGCCATTGGCCCCGCGAAGATCGCGCCGAAGGCCAGGCCGAACAGCGCTGCGCTCATGACGGGGCCAAGTGACGATTTCTCGATACCCCAATCCTGTACCAGGGCCGGTGCAACGTAGCCCATGGCCGCCGTGTCAAAGCCATCTACGGCGACGATAAGGAAACATAGGACCAGGATGAGCCATTGATAGGCGGAGAAGCGCTGGCTGTCGATGAGCGACTGGACGTCCAGCGTACCGGTTGCTGAGTGCGGGGCATGGGACATGATTGTCTCCGTTTCGGATCTGTCGGCGACCGCTCTCGCATTTCTGACGGGCGTTTGACGCGGCCGTTTCGCCTTTATTGTTCTAAAGGCGAACCACTGTTCTCAATAGGAACGGATCATACGCAGCGTTTTGGCGCGCGAAATATCGGCGTAAACCCGCAAGACACAGTTGGCTGGAACCCGCGCATCCGCCGCGACACCGCTTCGGAAAAGGGCATGCGGGGAATGCGGGATACCGGAAAAAAGCCGCGCGGGCCGGTAGCAAGTGCCGCCAGTAACCCTATCGACTCGCCGCGATGCGGCGGATCGTATCGGCGAATGCTTCCGCCACCGGTTCGAGTGTGCGATCGCTCCGGCGGAGCAATCCGATCGGCTCTTCGGTGCCTTGCGTGTCGAAGGACAGCAGCACCAGTTCGCCGGCCGCGACGGCGCGGTGTGTGGCCGAAAGCGGTGCCGCCCAGACGCTGTCGCCTTGCAGCGTCACGAGCTGGCCCAGATAGCCATCGGCCGTTTCCAGACAGCCGGCCGGCAAGGCGAACCCGTGTCGCGCCAGCAGGCTCTCGGTGCTGTGACGCGGGATCGAGCCCACCGCCGGCACCACCATCGGCCAGGCCAGCACGTCCCGCATCGTCGGGCGAGCATTGCCGGCAAGCGGGTGGCCCGCCCGCACGGCCAGCACCAGCGGCTCGGCTGCGAGGGATTCGAACCACAGCCCCTCCATCGCGGCGGGGTCGTCCATGCGGCCGATCACCACATCGAGCACGTCAGCCTTGAGCAGGTCGATCAGCGTCCGGTTCATGCCGCTTTGCACCGCGAGTCCGACTTCCGGATGATTCGCGCGGAAGTCAGTCACCGCCTCGAGCAGCAAAGCCGGGACGACGCTCGGCAGCGCACCCACGCGAATGCGCTCCTGCCGCGCGGCGTCAGCGCCGGTCAGGCTGTCGGCCACGGCGTCGAGGTCTTCGAGCACGCGCAGCGCCTGGCGCAGAAAGCGCATTCCGGCGGCGGTCAGGTCCGTGCCTGCTCGCTGCCGCACCAGCAGCCGGGCACCGACCAGTTCCTCGAGTTCGGTCAGCGTCTTGGAGACGGCCGGCTGTGTCAGGCCGAGGCGCTCCCCGGCCCGGCCCAGATGCTGGGTTTGCGCCACGGTGACGAAGCAATGCAGATGGCGTAGCCGGATCCGGCTGCGGAACGTGTCGATGCGGGCTTCACGTGACGTCGGGCTACCATGCATAACAAAAAATCATTCAAATTGCGTAAAAACTCAATTTACATGACTTATGCCGTTGAATACAGTCGAGCCCATTCGCTCACACAACGCCACCACGGAGACAGCGCGATGCCCCCACGCTCCGCCCGCCCGGACCAGTACCGTCGGCCGTACTGGAACACCCAGCCCGAGTACCGTTTCGATCCGTATGCCTCGACGCAACTCCGCTCGCCGAGCCAGTCGCTGATCGCCTTGCCGCAATCGCTTTCCGAGGTCACCGGCCCGACCTTCGGCCCCGAGTTTGTCAGTGAGGGCGATAACGACCTGACCGTAGGCAACGGTGGCGAGCCGATCGGCGAACGTATCCTGGTGACAGGCCGCGTGCTCGATGAAAACGGACGCCCGGTGCCGAATGCGCTGATCGAGGTCTGGCAAGCCAACGCCGCCGGCCGTTACGTGCACAAGCGCGACCAGCACGATGCGCCGCTCGACCCGCACTTCTCGGGCCAGGGTCGCACCATCACGGATGCCGACGGCCGCTACCAGTTCAAGACGATCAAGCCGGGCGCCTATCCATGGCGCAACCACCATAACGCCTGGCGGCCGCAGCACATCCATTTCTCGTTGTTCGGCAACGCGTATGCCACGCGGCTGGTCACGCAGATGTACTTCCCCGGCGATCCGCTGCTGCCGTTCGATCCGATCTTCAACTGCGTGCCGGACGAGAAGGCACGCAATCGGTTGATCTCGACCTTCGACTGGGAAAACACCGCCCCCGAGTACGCGCTCGGCTACCGTTTCGATATCGTGCTGCGCGGCCGCGATGCCACGCCGATGGAGTAAGGCCATGCTGTACGCCACCGCATCCCAGACCGTTGGACCCTACCTGCATATCGGCCTGACCGGCCTGAACTGCGCCGACCTGACCGCCGACGCGCCCGACCTGACCGCGCAGCGCATCGTGATCGAAGGCCGCGTTATCGATGGCAACGGCGAGCCCGTGCCCGATGGCATGGTCGAGATCTGGCAAGCCAATCCGGCTGGCCGCTATCGCCATCCGGAAGACAAGCGCGAGCTTGGGCTGGTCCCTGGCTTTACCGGTTTCGGGCGAGTGCCGACCGAGGGAGACGGGTCGTTCCGCTTCGTTACCGTCAAGCCCGGCGCCGTGCCCGACGTGGAAGGCCGTCCGCAGGCGCCGCACATCATGGTGTCGGTGTTCATGCGCGGGCTGGTCAAGCACGTCGCCTCGCGCATCTACTTCCCCGAGGAAACCGCGGCCAATGCCGCCGACAGCGTGCTGGCGCTGGTGCCGGCCGAGCGTCGCGCCACGCTGATCGCGCAGCCGAATGGCCAGAACAGCTACCGCTGGGACGTCGTGCTGCAAGGCGCGGGCGAGACCGTGTTCTTCGATATCTGATCTGATGCACTGCAAGCAGGGCGCGGGGGTTTCCCCCGTGCCCTGCTTTGCATGACAATCGGCGCATTACCACCGGTTTGCCCCCACCGACGATGCCCACGCTTTCTCGCCTGACCAACCCGATGTTCGGCAGTCCCGCCGTGCTCGAGGTCTTCTCTGATACTGGCACCGTACGCCGGATGCTCGATGCCGAGGCCGCGCTCGCGCGTGCCGAAGCGCAGTGCGGCGTGATTCCCGCCACTGCCGCCGCCGTCATTACTGAAGTCTGCGCCAGGGTCGATGTGATCGACCTCGAGGCGCTGGCGCAGGCGGCGGTATCCGCCGGCAATCTCGCCATCCCGTTCGTCAAGCAATTAACTGCAGCAGTCACCCAGCGCGACGCCGACGCTGGCCGCTACGTGCATTGGGGCGCAACCAGCCAGGACATCATCGATACCGCGCTCGTGCTGCAACTGCGCGATGCCCTGCGCGAGATCGTCGTCGATTTGCTGCGTGCGGGCGATGCCTGCGCGACGCTGGTCGCGACCCATCGCGCCACGCCAATGGTGGCACGCACATGGCTGCAACACGCGCTGCCCACCACGTTTGGCTGCAAGGCCGGCGGCTGGCTCGATGCCTTGCGCCGCGATCTGATGCGGCTAGACCACGTTCGGGCGCAGGCCCGCGTGATCCAGTTCGGTGGCGCCGCCGGCACCCTTGCCAGCCTGGGCGATGACGCGGCAGCCGTGGCGGCCCGCTTCGCCGCTGAACTCCAACTCGATGTGCCCGCGCTGCCGTGGCACGCGCATCGAGATCGCCTGGTCGAAGTGGCCACCGCGCTCGGCATGTTGACCGGCACGCTGGGCAAGATGGCGCGCGATATCTCGCTGATGATGCAGACCGAGGTTGGTGAGGTAGCCGAGCCATCCGGCCCGGGACGTGGTGGATCGAGCACGATGCCCCACAAGCGCAACCCGGTGGGATGCGCGGCGGTGCTGACCGCGGCTACGCGTGTGCCACCGCTGGTGGCGACGATGCTTGCGGGCATGACGCAGGAACATGAGCGTGCGCTTGGTGGCTGGCAGGCCGAATGGGACACGCTGCCGCAGATCGTCACGCTGGCGGCAGGCGCGCTGCGCCAGATGGCGGACGTCGTGTCCGGGTTGCAGGTCGATAAAGCCCGTATGCGCGCGAACCTCGATATCACGCATGGCCTGATCCTCGGTGAGGCAGCCATGCTCGAACTGGGGCGGCGCATCGGCCGGTTGCAGGCTCATCATCTCGTGGAGCAAGCTTCGCGCCGCGCGGTGGCGGAAGACACCACGCTGCGTATCGCGCTGGCCCGCACGCTGGCCGAAGATCCGAAGCACGCGGGGCTGCTCGACGACGCCGCGCTCGACCGCCTGAGCGATCCCGCGCAGTACGCTGGACAATCCGAACGTTTCGCCGATGCCGCCGTTGCCAACTGGCAGGCGCTGCGCGCGAACCAGGATATCCAAGAGAACCAAGACCAGGCCTGACAGGAGACTCCCTTGCCTTACCTCGATCAAGCCGGCGCCCGGCTGTTTTACACCGTCGACGGACCGGAAGACGCACCGGTCATTGTTTTCTCGAACTCGCTCGGCACCGATCACATGATGTGGCAGCCCCAGGCCGACGCGCTGGCCGGCCGTTTTCGCGTGGTGCGCTACGACGTGCGCGGCCACGGCCGATCCACTACCACCGAGACTTCGCTGACGGTGGAGACATTGGGCCGCGACGTGCTGGCCATCCTCGATGCGCTTCACATCGACAAGGCCGTGTTCTGCGGCCTTTCGATGGGTGGTCTGACTGGCATGTGGCTCGGCGCGTATGCGCCAGAACGCTTCTCGAAGATCGTGCTGGCCAATACCGCGCCGAAGATCGGCACGGCCGAGTCCTGGAACACGCGCATCGACGCGGTGATCCGCGATGGCCTGGGCGGCATGGTCGATGCATCGCTGGGCCGCTGGTTCACGCCGACGTTCGTCGCCACGTCCGGACGCGCGCTCGATGATCTGCGTGCCGTGCTGGCAGGGCTCGATCCGCGTGGGTATGCGGCGAGTTGCGCCGCCGTGCGCGATGCCGACCTGCGCGAGGCGGTCAAGACGATTCCGGTACCCGTGCTGGTGATCGCCGGGAGCGACGATCCGTCGACCACTGCGGAAGAGGGCAGGGCACTGGCCGCGGCCATTCCCGGGGCCATCTATATAGAGCTCCACGCCGCGCATCTCTCGAACCGAGAGCAGCCGGGGCGCTTTACCGCCGCGCTGCTTGACTTCATCAACGGCCGCCTGCCGGTGACTGACGATCATGCGCGCTACGATGCGGGCCTCGCCGTGCGTCGGGAAGTGCTTGGCAGTGCGCACGTCCACCGTTCGCTGCAACGGCTGACGCCGCTGAACGAGGAATTCCAGAACCTGATCACGCGCTATGCCTGGGGCGAGATCTGGACGCGCGAAGGGCTGCCACGTCATTCGCGCAGCTTGATCACGATCGCGATGATGGTGGCGCTGAACCGTTCCGAGGAACTGAAGCTGCACCTCCGCGCAGCCGCCAACAATGGCGTCACGCGCGACGAGATCAAGGAAGTGCTGTTGCAGACCGCGATCTATTGCGGCGTGCCGGCGGCCAACTCGGCCTTCCACATGGCCGAAGAAGTCTTTGCCGAAGTGGATCGCGCGCGCGGCTGATGCTCAGGCGTCCGCCACGCCTGCCGTATCCGTCGCGTTCATGGCGTCCTTGATCGCGAACGCTGGCAGGCGGGCACGGCCCGATTCGCGGAATGCGGTAGGCGTCTGCCCGGTCAGCCGCGCGAAGAAGCGTGAGAAGTAGCCCGCGTCCGAGAAGCCGAGTGTCATCGCGATCTGTTTGATATCGAGATCGCTGAAGAGCAGGTCGCGCTGCGCTTCGGCCAGCACGCGTGCGTGAATGAGCTGCAATGCGCTATGCCCGGCCAGTTGGCGGCAGATGCGGTTGAGCTGCGTCGGGGTGACGCCGATCGCCCCGGCGTAGTGCGCGATGTCATTCTGTTCGCGATAGTCGGTCTCCAGCAGTTGCTGGAACTGCCGGAAGTGCCGGGCCGGCCGGCTGCCGGCCTGCGTCTTCGCCGGGGCCGACGCCTCGGCGATGCGCGCGATGCCCACCAGCATCAGCGTCAGCAACGCCGATAGCGATGCGCCGCGCCACGGCGATACCGATTCCATCTCCTCCCTGAACAGCGCCAGCGTGCCCGCCAGCGCGTGGCGTCGCGCCACGCGGTCATGCCGTGGGTGCTCGAACAGCGGCACCGTCCCAGGCAAGCCGGCCAGCAACGTGCGCAGGTAGGTGTCGGTCATCGTCACGATGATGCCGTCGACGTCGGGCGCGAACACGAAACCATGCACGTGGTGCGGTGGCACCGTGATCAGCGACCCGCTTGCGAGTCGTTCCTTGCGGCCCTCCAGCAGGGCTTCTCCGCTGCCGCGATGGATGTACAGAAATTGAAGGAAGCGTTCGTGCCGGTGTGGCTTGATCTCCCACGCGTAGAGCTGGCTGCGCGAGGCGATGGACTCGAAATGAAGCTGATCCAGCAGGGGCTCCGAAGAATTCACGCCATAGAGCGAGTAGGTCGGAACGGTTCTCATGGGGGCATATCGGGTGAACCCTGAATGTTCGGATTGTCACTTCGATGGTTCGATCTGTCCATTCCTGCATGGCGCGCGAGGCTCTATCGTTAGGCCCAACAAATACATACAAACCAGGAGACTCGCCATGGCCCCCAATGGCTCGTTCAATTCCCGTTCCACGCGTGTCGCCATCATTGGTGCAGGTCCTGCCGGGCTGCTGCTTGGGCAGTTGCTGACTGTCGCGGGCATCGACAACATCGTCATCGAGCAACGCAGCCCCGAGTATGTCCTCGGCCGCATTCGCGCGGGCATTCTCGAATGCGTGACGGTTGAGGCGCTGAAGCGTGCCGGTGTTGACGGCAGGCTGCGTGAGGAAGGATTGGTGCACCACGGCATCGAACTGTCGTTCGGCGGCGAGCGCCACCGCATCGACTTCCATGCGCTGATCGGCAGTGACGTTACCGTCTATGGGCAGACCGAGGTCACGCGCGACCTGATGGCCGCGCGTCAGGCGTCGGGCGTGCCGACGGTCTATGAAGCGGAAGATGTTTCGCTGCACGATTTCGACGGCAATCGCCCACGTGTGTGCTATCGCAAGGATGGTGTAGAGCATGAGGTGGTCTGCGACTACATCGCCGGTTGCGATGGGTTTCACGGCGTCAGCCGCGCCAGCGTGCCGGAACCGTCAAAGCGCATCTTCGAACGTGTCTATCCGTTCGGCTGGCTTGGCATTCTTTCCGAGACCCCTCCGGTGGCCGACGAACTGATCTACGCCAGCCATGAACGTGGATTTGCGCTGTGCAGCATGAGGTCGAAGACCCGCAGCCGCTACTACGTGCAGGTGCCGTCCACGGAGAAACCCGAGGACTGGTCCGATGCCCGCTTCTGGGACGAACTGCGTCATCGCCTGGACCCGGCCGCCGCAGAGGCGCTGGTCACGGGCCCGAGTATCGAAAAGAGCATTGCCCCGCTGCGCAGCTTCGTGTGCGAGCCAATGCGCTACGGCCGGCTGTTCCTGGCGGGCGATGCGGCGCACATCGTGCCGCCAACAGGCGCCAAGGGACTGAACCTGGCCGCCAGCGACGTGCTCTACCTGGCCGATGGCCTCATCGCGCACTACCAGCACGACGACTCGCACGAACTGGATATGTACTCGGAGAAGTGCCTGCGCCGCGTCTGGAAGGCGGAGCGTTTCTCGTGGTGGATGACGTCGTTGCTGCACCGCTTCCCGGATGCCGACGCGTTTGCGCACCGCATCCAGCAAGCCGAACTCGACTACCTGGTCGGCTCCGAAGCCGCATGCCGTTCGCTCGCGGAAAACTACGTAGGCCTGCCGCGCTGAGCGCGGCGAGGGTTTGCTCCCGGCGCCCATGCAAGGGCGGTCGAGAACCCATATCAAGGGCTGTTAGCATGGCGGACGTCGATAGCAAGGAGACACCATGCGTCCCGTACGTCTAACCGCCCTCGGACTGATACTGACTGCCGTGCTAGCCGCCGGCTGCGCGACCCAGTCCGACGCGCCTCAGGCCGCTGCCACCGGCAAGCCCCAATGGCAGCGGGTGCATCTGGGCCAGGGCTCGGGCTACGACTTCCCCGTGTACGCGAACCATCCGCTCGGCGGCGACATGCGGGGCATCAGGGAGGTCGTGTTTATCCAGCATGGCCTGCGCCGCAATGGTGACGGCTACTACGCGACTGGCGCGGAGTTGCTCAAGGCCAGTGGCCAGAATCCCGATGAAGTCCTGCTGATTGCTCCGAACTTCCCCGGCACGCCCGATGCCGCCAAGCATTTTGACAACATGCCCGTATGGACCGTGCAGGGCTGGATTTCCGGCGAGGATGCAGCATCGGGCGTCAAAGTCAGTTCGCTGCAGGTGCTGGACGACCTGGTGGCCTATGTCACCGACAAGTCGCGCTTCCCCGCAGTGACCAAGGTGACCGTGGCTGGCCATTCGGCCGGGGCGCAGATCGTGCATCGCTACGCCGTGCTCAACAACGTCGACGAGGCGGTACGCGCGCGCGGCATCGATCTGCGCTACGTGGTGGCCAACCCTTCCTCATACCTGTACTTCACGCCGGATCGGCCCGTGGCGCCGGACTACAAGCGCTTTGCGCCATACAGCACCGCGGTGTGTCCCGGCTACGACGAGTACCGCTATGGCATGCAGGACATGGTGGCCTATGCAAAGGGCGCCGATGGCAAGACGCTCTACAGGCGCTACATGCAGCGGAAGGTGACGTATCTGGTTGGCAGCAAGGACAACGATCCGAACCATCGGGTTCTCGACAAGTCATGTGGCGCGGAAGCCGAAGGGCCGACCCGCCTCCAGCGGGCGCGCGCGTACTGGCGCTATGACAGCTTCCTCGGTGCGCCGGACCAGACCAGCACCCATCGTTCGTTCGAAGTGGTCGGCGTGGGGCATGACCAGTCGCGCATGTTTGGCTCGCAGTGCGGGGCGCAGGCCGTGTTTGGCATGGCCCCGGCCGCGAATGCCGGCGGCGCGGCCTGCAGGGCGCCCCAGTTGTAAGCCAGCGGGGGCTGCCGGTCTCGTGGCGGACGAGGTCGGCGGGAACGGAGCGGGATCGGCTAAAGTAAAGGTCGCTTTCGCGCGGCGCTTCGGGGCTGCGCGGCGGGCCTTCTCCAACCACCTGAGCCTATTCCATGTCTGAACCTGTAGTCGAACGCGTGCTCCTGACCAATGACGATGGCATCGATGCGCCGGGCCTTGCCGTGCTGGCGGAGGTCGCCGCCACGATCGCGCGCGAAGTCTGGATCGTCGCGCCCGAGCACGATCAAAGCGGCACCTCGCACTCGATCAGCCTGCATGATCCGCTGCGTATCACCGAGCAAGGCCCGCGCCGCTTCGGCATCAGCGGTACACCGGGAGATTGCGTCGTGATGGCAGTACGCCACGTGATGCGCGATACGCCCCCGGACCTGGTGCTGTCCGGCATCAATCGCGGCGGCAATCTCGGGCTCGAAACCGTGTTCTCCGGCACCGTCGGCGCAGCCATGACCGGCATGCTGTTGGGCATCCGCTCGATCGCGCTGAGCCAGGTTTTCAAGGATCGCAATGCGGTGAAGTGGGGGACGTCCCGGGCGCTGGCAGGCGATGTGATTCGCCGCCTGGTGATGGCGGGCTGGAGTGATGACGCGTGTCTGAACGTCAACTTCCCGGACGTTGAAGCCGATACGGCCGGTCCGCTGACGGTATCGCGGCAGGGCGTCGGGCTGATCAACGCAATCGACGTCCGCGCGCACGTGGACCCGCGCGGCTTCCCCTATCACTGGTTGCAGTTCTCGCGCGGCCCGAGGCCCGACGTGGACGATGCGGAGGCGATGGTGGTGGCGCGTGGCGCGGTGTCGGTGACGCCGCTGCGCTTCGAGCGCACCAGCGAGGAAGCCGCAGTGGCGCTGGCGGACAACCTGACGCGGGCCTGAGCGCGGCGCAAAGGGGGAGGGGCGAGTCCGAGGTAAACCTCGGGTAGCCCCTCTTGCCAGAATTTGTCAGTGACGATAGTCTTCGGTTTGCATACAAAAAATGAACGCAAAACGGAGACAAAGATGGAGCTTGCGGCCCAAATCCCCAACCTGCTCAACGGACTGGAATGGTCGGGCTGCGCCCTCGCGATGAGCGGCTCCTTCCTTGTCGCACTTCACAACCGCGCGTCGCGCTGGGGCTGGATTGCCTACATCTGCTCGAACCTGGTGTGGAGTGCCTTCGCGCTGGCTACCGGCACCTACGGCTTGTTCGTGCAGCAACTCGGTTTCACGGCGACGAGCCTCTACGGGCTCTATCGCCACACGCGCTATTACCGCGAACTGGCTGCCCACACGCCCACGGCTGCTGCAGCGGCCTAGTTCTCCAGCGCCACGTGCGCCGCGAATCCGGTCTGTCCCGGCGAGATGTCCGACCGCAGGATCAGTGACGGAATCTCGTACTGGCCGCCGTTCTGTGGCCGGAAGGCGATGGGTTCCGTCGTGAACAGCGTGTCCAGCCGCTGGCCAAGCTTTTCGGTCACCGCGGCATAGCGATCGCCGTCGATCCGGCCCGACCGAAATACCAGGAAGGGCGGCAGCACGTCGAATCCCGGGTAGTACAGGATGCCGTGATGGATCGGGAACAGGATGTCCTCGATCGGTCCGTTGATCCCGCGCGCATCGTAGTGGGATTCCCACCCCCCAGTCGTCACCATCAGCATGGCGCGCTTGCCTGCAAGCGTGCCCTCGCCATATCGATTGCCCCAGCGCGAATCCGAATGCTCGCCCACACCGTAGGCGAAGCCAAAGGCATAGACGCGCTCGATCCAGCCCTTGAGGATGGCGGGCATTGAAAACCACCAGAGCGGGAACTGCAGGATCACCGCGTCGGCCCACTTCAGCTTTTCCTGCTCGCGTGCGATGTCGGGACTTTGCAGTCCGTTCTCGAATGCGTGCTTCGAGGCGAGCGACGGATGAAACGGCGTGCCATTCGCAGGTGCCAGCGAGTCGCCGGCATCGAGCGGCGCCTTCCATTGCATGGCATAGAGGTCCGAGACCCGCACCTGATGGCCTGCCGCTTCCAGCCGTTGCACGGCGAAGTCCTTGAGCGAGCCATTCAGCGATTTCGGTTCGGGGTGAGCATAGACAAGCAGTACGTTCATGTCGGTGTCCTGATGACTGAGGATGGGTCAGGACCAAGATTAGGTTCGCCTGAGCTATATTGGAAATGAATTCCTAATATTCCAGGTATTGCCATGATTAATTTGAGGCGCCTCGATCTGAATCTGCTCGTCACACTCGACACGCTGCTGGCCGAGCATAACGTCACGCGCGCGGCCGAGCGGCTGCACTACTCCCAGCCCTCGGTGAGTGTGCATCTGGCCAGGCTGCGAGAGATCTTTGACGATCCGCTTTTGCTGCCCGGGCCACGTGGCATGCGCCCCACCGCCCGCGCTGAATCCCTGCGCGAACCGCTGCGCGAGGCGCTGGCCGCGCTGGAGGCGGCCATCTCGCCGGAGCATCCGTTCGACCCCGCCGAGGCCACGCAGACATGGCGCATTGCCGCCACCGACTACAGCGAAACAACCGTGTTGCTGCCGGCGCTGGCCGGCTTGCGCGAGGCCGCGCCCGGCACCCGCATGGCGGTCGTTGAACTGGCGCCGCCACGGATTGCACGTCAGGCGGAGCAGGGTGACGTCGATCTGGTGTTCCATATCACCACCGATGCCCCGGAAAGCCTGCATCTCCGTCCGCTGTTCACCGAGCGCTTCGTGCTGGCCGGCCGTCGTGAGCACCCACGCCTGAAGCGCAAGCCGACCATCGCCCAGTTCTGCGCGCTGGAGCATGTGATCGTGTCGCCTGAGGGCGGGGGATTCGTCGGCGCCACCGATGAGGCGTTGGTCGAGGTGGGGCTGTCGCGACGGGTCGTGCTGTCCGTGCCGCACTTCCTCTACCTCGAATCGGTGCTGGCCAGCACCGATCTGGTCGCGATGCTGCCGGCCCGGCTGGTGCGGGACAACGACCGGCTGCAGATCGTCGATGCGCCCGTGGAGGTGCCGGGATTCGAGATGTCAATGTTGTGGCACGAGCGGGTTCATCGCGACCCCGCGCATCAGTGGCTGCGGGAGTCGATCGCGGCGGCGGTGCGATAGGTGGGGCCCGGATGGCTCCGGGCCCGTGATGGCGGTGTGATGGCGGCCGCCGGATGACAGTCAGATGTCGTCGGGATGACGTTGAATTGTCGATGGGGATGTCTGCAGGCGTTAGTTGCAGGCCGTTCCGGGAACTGGCTTACCCGTGGCCGTCAGGCCCTGGCAGGCATCGCCGACCATCAGCGCGGCATCGCCCGATTGGGGTGTGGTCAACCGCAACTTGCCTGCCACGGTACAGCAGTTGCGCGGCGCGCTCGCGGTGGTGGACGCGGGAGTCAGCCTCATGGCCGACTGCGCGGGTGGTGCCGCCTGTGCCGGCTGCACAGGTTGTGCCTGTTGTACCGATGGTCCCTTGGCAGTCGCGGCGTCGGAGTCGTCGCTGTCGGGCGCCATGCACTGGCCCTGCTGACAGATTCGGTCGCCCTTGCACTGCATGTCGTATTGGCAGCCCGCCGCGGCTGCAGGCGAATTCCAGGTAATGGTCACGGCGGCGATGAACAGGATGCTACGCAGGGACATATCCCCTCCCACACACGAGTCGCGGCACCCGGGCCGTGGTTCACGGGTACGGGACGCGGGCGTCGCATAACTTCAGCATAGGGCGGCGCATCGTGCGCCGATAGCCCTGCGCGCAGTACGGATGCGATGGAATCGTGGGATCGACCACCATGGCGCGACCGTGCGCGGAATGTGCACCGATCATCGGGCGATGGGGGCGTCGATGGTGTGTCAATGATGTGTCGATTGTGCGCCGACCGGCCTTTTCATCCACACCGGGCCGTGCCCGGCAAGCAGCGCCGTTTTGCTTCACAATAGCGCCTTCGCGCCGCGCGGAGCACGCTGGAGCCCCCGAGACAGGACGCAAGATCCTGTCCGCCAGTGAGCGGCGACAAGCTATGACAAGTGCTTCGCAATCTCTCTGCTCATGACCGCCCCACACGGAAACTTCGACAACGTTCCCGATCTCACCCGTTCGTCCCCGAATTCATCTACCGAAGGCGATGCCGCCACGGCCCGTGATCGCGCGGCTGACCGCCGTGCCTTGCTGGCGCTTGGCGTTGGCAGCTTTGGCATTGGCACCGGCGAGTTCGTCATCATGGGCTTGCTGCCCGACGCCGCGCGCGATCTGGCAATCACGATTCCCGAGGCCGGCCACCTGATCAGCGCGTACGCGCTGGGCGTGGTCATCGGCGCGCCATTGCTGGCCGTGCTGGGCGCGCGCTGGCCACGCCGCAACCTGCTGATTGCGCTGATGAGCGCCTTCGCCCTGGGCAACTTCGCCAGCGCGCTGGCGCCGGGGTATCTGCCGATGCTCGTCGTGCGCCTGCTCACCGGATTTCCGCATGGCACCTACTTCGGCGTGGCCGCATTGGTGGCGGCAAGTCTGGTGGCGCGCGAGCGCCGCGCGCAGGCCGTCGGCCTGGTCATGCTCGGGCTGACCGTGGCGACCCTTGTGGGAGTGCCAATCGCTGCCGGCATTGGCACGTGGCTGGGTTGGCGCGCCGCGTTCGTGATAGTCGGCGCCATCGGCGCGCTCACGGCTTTGCTGGTGTGGCGCTGGGTGCCGTTCGTGCCCGCCGATCGCCATGCAAGCCCATTGCGCGAACTGTCCGCGCTGGCGCGCAAGCAGGTCTGGTTCACGCTCGGCATTGGCGCCATCGGCTTTGGTGGCATGTTCGCGGTGTTCAGCTATGTCAAGCCGACGATGCTCGAGGTGGCGCATATGCCCGCCAGCGGTATTCCTATCGTGCTGGCCTTGTTCGGCGTCGGCATGGTGGCCGGCAATCTGGCCGGCGCGAAGCTGGCGGACAAGGCATTGATGCCGACCGTCGGTGGTGTGCTGCTCTGGTCCGCGCTGGTGCTGGGCGCCTTCGTGTACACCGCGCCATACCCGTGGCTCGCTTCGCTCAATGTGATGTTGGTAGGCACCGCCGTGGCGCTGGGCCCGCCGTTGCAGATCCGCCTGATGGACGTGGCTGGAGACGCTCAGACGCTGGCCGCCGCGCTCAATCACTCGGCGTTCAATATGGCGAACGCGCTCGGCGCATGGCTGGGTGGCGTGACGATCGCCGCCGGTCTCGGCTGGACCTCAACTGGCTGGGTCGGGATGCTGCTGGCGCTGGCCGGTATGGTCGTGTTTGGGTGGTCACTGATGAGTGCCTCTCGCCGTGACATCACCGTGACAGCCTGAACAAGACCCCACGGCGCGGGACCGGAGGCAGGATCCCGCGCCGGGTTCAGGACGGCCAGAAGAATCAGAAGATCGAGTCGTCGTTCCGGTAGTCGTCGTCGACGAAGTCGTCCAGACCATTGTCGAGGTTGCCACTGTCGAGGTTGCCGTTGTCGGCCAGCAGCGCATTGCTGCCACCACCACCGCCGTTGCTACCGCTGCCGTCCTCGTAGTAGTTGTTGATCACGGTCTCGGTGGGCGCCGAACCCATTGCCGGTTGCCCGAAGAAGCCGCCACCGCTGTTGCGGTGGAACAGATTTTCGATGCCCTGGAATAGCATCGCGCCGCCCGCGACACCCGCCGCCGTGGTGGCGATGCTGCCAAGCGTGCCGCCCAGGCCTCCGCTCAGAAACCCGGGCCGGGCCGCTTGCGGCGGCTGCGGGGCGGGTTGCGGCGCGGATGGATACTGCGGGGCGGCCTGATATGGCGGCGGCGCGGACGGAGCGGCGCCGGGCATCGGGCGGTTGGGGTGGTTGCCCCAGGCGTTGGCGTCATCGATAAAGCTGCGCGAGCCCTGGCCCTGCTGCATTTGCTGAACCTGCTGCTGGAGCGATGCAATCTGGGCCTGGGCATTCACCAGTGCGCGATCAAGCAGCATGGCGCGCTGTACGAGCAGATAGGCGGCGTCGGGCTGCCGGGCGGCCGCATCGGCGATCATCGCCGCGGCCTGCGGGTCCTTGCCATCGGCGCGAGCCTGCACGAGTTGGCTCAGGAAGGTTTCCAGTGCTTGCATGTCTTGAGGGGTCATACGTCACCTTTCCAGGAGGCGGTTGCGGTACGGCTCCACTGTAGGGACCAAGACTTAAACGAAACTTAAAGGTGCGTTGCGCTGCACGATGGCGCTACACTTGGCTTCCCTCAAGGCTTTCCGGGAGGCGACATGCCTGAACCGCGCACCCTCTATCCCGCTACCGAACCCTACGAGACCGGCACGCTCGACGTCGGCGATGGCCACGTGCTGTATTACGAGCGCGTCGGCACGCGCGGCGCCAAACCGGCGGTGTTCCTGCACGGCGGGCCCGGTGGCGGCATCTCGCCCGATCATCGACGCCTGTTCGACCCCGCCCGCTACGATGTGCTGCTGTTCGACCAGCGCGGCTGCGGCCAGTCGACGCCTCATGCCGAGCTGGAGGCCAATACCACCTGGCATCTGGTCGACGACATCGAAAAACTGCGCGAGCGGATCGGCGTCGAGCGCTGGCTTGTGTTCGGGGGATCATGGGGATCGACGCTGGCGCTTGCCTACGCGCAGACACATCCTCAGCGTGTGAGCGAACTGGTGCTGCGTGGCGTCTATACGGTGTCGCGGGCCGAACTCGACTGGTATTACCAGTTCGGCGTATCGGAGATGTTCCCCGACAAATGGGCGCGTTTTCAGGCCCCGGTGCCGGAGGCGGAGCGCGGCAACATGATGGCCGCCTATCGGAAGCTCCTGACCGGCGGGGACAAGGCAAAGCAGGTCGAGGCCGCGCAGGCCTGGAGTGTCTGGGAAGGTGAGACGATCACGCTGCTACCGGACGCCGATATCAGCACCAAACATGCCGACGGACATTTCGCGCTGGCATTCGCGCGCATCGAAAACCACTACTACACACACGGTGCCTGGCTTGACGACGGGCAACTGTTGCGCGACGCGCATCGTCTGGCCGGCATCCCTGGCGTGATCGTGCATGGTCGCTACGACATGCCTTGTCCGGTGCGTTACGCCTATGCCCTGCATCAGGCCTGGCCGGACGCGGATTTTCATCTGATCGAAGGCGCGGGCCATGCCTGGAGCGAACCCGGCATTCTCGACCAATTGATTGCCGCAACGGACCGCTTCGCCGGTAAGGAATAAGTCACATCGCCCGGGCGTGGCGATCGAACGATCGTGCGCCTATACTGGATTCTGCTGCGTTGCACAAAAATCACCTGTCGCGGGTGTCATTGCCGCGAATCGCACCAGAATCTGGAGAGCGCCATGGTTCCTTGCGAACTCTGCAAGAGCCTGCTGGGTCGTCCCGGTTATGTTCCGCCACACCCCCGCCTGATCCGCACCGGCGATGCCATATCCGGCACCGGTGCGCAGGCCTTCCTCTACACATGCCAACGGTGCACCCAGGTGATCGCGCTCGCCACCCATGACGATGGCGCCGATTATTGGACTGGGCACGAAGGAGCAATGGGCTGACGGGGTGACGGGGTGACGGGGAGTCAACTCGCCCCAATCTGCGCCCCTGATCTACACCCCTATTTACGTCCCCAATGCCGCCATATTCTCCAGCCGCAGCGTTTGTGGCGCCGACAGCGGAATCTCCTCGGCGCGAAGCCGCTTGAGGATCTCGAACAGCAGGTCGCTCTTGGTGCCACCAGCGATGCGGGGGCTGTTCACATAGCCGGTGACGCTCAGCGTGATGCCGTTTGGCGCCAACTGGCTAAACGTCACCGATGGCGCGGGGATGTCGAGGATCGCGTCGTTCTGGCGGTAGACGTCGAGCAGCAGGTCGCGCACGGCTTCGGGGTCGGTGTTCAGTGGGAACGTCAACTGCAGCGTGGCCACGCCTTGCGTGTTGTTGTGCATCGTGACGTTGCGCAGGTTCTGCGAGATCAACTGCGAGTTCGGCACGATCACGGTCGAGCGGTCGGCCAGCTGGATTTCCGTCGCGCGCACGTTGATGCGACGGATATCGCCTTCGACGCCAGCCAGACTGACCATGTCGCCTACCTTGACCGGGCGCTCGGTCAGCAGGATCAGGCCGGAGACGAAGTTCTTGACGATCTCCTGCAAGCCGAAGCCGATACCGACCGATAGCGCGCTGACGATCCACGCCAGGTTTTCCCATTTGACGCCCAGCAGCGAGAGCGTCAGCAGTACCAGCAGCACGTAGCCGATATTGCTGAACAGCGTGATCAGCGATGCACGCAGTCCGGACTCCGAGCAAAGCTTCGGCAGCAGTTCCGCATCGAGCCATCGGCGTACCGAGCGTAGCAGCCAGATGCCGACCACCAGCGCGATCACCGCGTTCATGATGCGGTCCGGCATGATGTTCAGCGCGCGTAGCTTCTCGCCGCCGAGCATGGCCAGCAGGCTGTTGAAGAGATCGGCGGGAGTCGTGCCGAAGCCGCCGGTAAGGAGCGCCAGCACGGCCAGCAGAAGCAGCACGCTGGAGCCAAGACCGGAAAAGACCGTGGAGGCCTGTTCGAGCTGGGTATCGCCTGCGCCGAACAGTTGCTTGATGACGCGTCCGCCGCCGTACTGCGTGGAGAACGTGGCCTCGCAGATGTCGCGCGTCAGTTGCGTGAGCAGGTAGAGGCTGCACAGCACGATATCGAACCAGACCAGTTCGTAGGTCAGGAAGCGCGCGATGCTGATGTAGCCGATCAGCAGCGCGCCGAACGAGACCGCCACGGTCAGCGTGACGCCGAGGTGGATCAATCCGACGAGCGTGGCGCGGGCTTCGGGCTGTTCTCCGGCGGCGAGCAGTTCGGTGCGCACGCGACTGGCACGCAGCAGTGCGGCGCCAATCGTCAACACCACCACCAAGGACACAACGCCTCTGCCAAGCAGCGTGACCGGCAGGCTCGTATCGGCCATGCGGCTGAACTGCTCGAGCGTGCCGGCCAGCAGGAGCAAACCGGCCAGCACCGTTGGGAACGGTTTCATGGCGAGCGCCAACCGATCGGCTAGCGCAGGCAGCCGCCATGAAGCATGCCGCGTGCAGAGCAGGGCGCGGCCCAGGCCCGCGATCAGCGCGCTGGTCATCGCCAGCTTGGCGATATCGTTCAGCAGGTCCTGAAGCTCGGGCGGGACGTCTTCGCCGCCGGTGAATGCCGCGAATGCAATGCGCACGCCGATGGCTGTGGCGATCACCGTGGCCAGTGTCGTGGCGAACGCCAGCGCGCTACGTCGGATGCGGGCCTCGGGCAACTGCGTCAGGCAGAGCCACGCCGCGCCGCGTTCGAGCAGACGACGCCCAAGTGTCCACGCGGCCAGCGCGATCACGAGCAGGATGACCGTGGTCGCCCGTTGCCCAGGCGCCCAGGCGTGCTCGAACATCGGGACGATCTCGTCGGTGAAGGCGCCGGGCCGCTCCGGGTCCTCCGGCGCGCGGCCAAAGAGCGGCTTCCAGAACTGGGGATTCAGGATGCTCTCCGAACGCAACGCAAGCTGATCCTTCATCTGCGTGCGTTGCAGTTTGGCCAGTTGTTCCTGCAGGTGCGCGATGTTGTCCTTGCTGTTGGCCGCCTGCTTCAGTTCGTCGTCGAGCTGCGTCTTGCGCGCGGTGAGTTCGGCGCGCTGTGCGACCACCGCAGGGGCTTCCTTTGCCTTTCCGGCTTCGGGCGGCGGGCCCAGCACATCGAGCTGGGATTGGAGCTGCGCGCGTTGCGGCGTCAGCGACGCGGCGAGCTTGTCGACATCGTTGGCCAGTTGCTTGAGGTCGCCACCAAGCCCATCGAGCTTGGTGCGCCCCAAGGCGCCAGAAGCCTGCTGCTTGATCTGGTCCTGCTCGGTCTGCAGGCGCTTGAGTTCGGCAACGGCCTCCGCGTGCGTCAGCACGGGAATTTGCTGGGCTTCGGCGTCCGAGGCACTTTCCGCGGCAAGCGCGGGGGCGGCGACATGAAACAGTGCGGCCAATACAAGGCTCAAGGCGAGCCTGGAAATCTTGCTCATGGCGAATTGCACTTCGTGGAAATTTTCCGGGTTCGCCAGTCCCGGCAGGCAGTGCCGGGCGCGACGCGCCAGGATGGACAACGAAAGCGCAGCCGCGCATGGTGGCCGGCCTGCCGCTTTCAACGAGTGCGGGCTGACATGCGGATGGGATGCCGCCCGGCGGAGGAGACTGAGTCTGAGTCAGAGTCTGGGCGCGTCAGTTACGCACGACGCGCCCGTCGTGGAAGACCGCATTATACGTACGCGTATGCATCACACGGGGTGTACAGTACCGCTTGTTTCACAGCCAAACGTCTTGTTACATCTCTCTGTCGGTATCGTACGGACCCCGACAATCCCATCAGGAAAAAGGCCCCCATGACGCTCGCAATCGATCGCTTCGACCATATCGTGCTCAATGTGAAGGACGTGGAAACCAGCGCCGCGTGGTACGAGCAGGTGCTCGGCATGAAGCGTGAGGACTTCGAGTCACGTTCCGGCAAACGGGTATCGGTGAAGTTCGGCCAGCAGAAGATCAATCTGCGCCCGGTGGGCGAAGACACCGTTGCATGGTTCACGGGTGTGCATCCGACCTCCGGCAGCGACGACCTCTGCTTCATCACGCACATGCCGCCGCAGGAGGTGATTGCGCATTTCCTGGCCCACAAGGTGGCCGTGGAAGTCGGTCCGGTGCAACGCACCGGGGCGCTCGGGCCGATCACATCAGTCTATTGCCGTGATCCCGATGGAAACCTGATCGAGGTGGCGAGCTATCCCGCAGCATGAAATACGCATTACCCCTGGTTCTTGCCCTGCTTGTCCATCCAGTCGCCCACGCAGCCAATGCAGCCAATGCAGCCAATGCCGCCGTCGGTAATGCCCAGGCCGGCAAGGAGGCCTTTACCCGGCTCTGCGCCTCATGCCACCGCGTCGGCCCGTCGGCGCGTGGCGCATTCGGACCCCAGCTCAATGGCGTGTTCGGTCGCAAGGCCGGCAGTACGGCGGATTATCGTTATTCCGACGCGATGAAGGCGTCGAGTGTGGTCTGGTCGGATGCCACGCTGGGCGCCTTTGTGCAGTCGCCGGGCAAGGTGGTGCCGGGCACGAAGATGCGTTTCTGGGGCATGAGCGATCCGCAGCAGATCGCCGATCTTCTTGCTTACCTGCGCACCTTCCAATAGCGGCGGAGGCGGAGGCAAAGCGGGAGCGCAGGGAAAGCAGAAAGAGAAGGGCGGCGCGTCAGCGCGGCTGGAACACGATGATGGCCATGCCACCCAGCGCCACCGCCACGCCGGCCAAATCCCAAGGACTCGGGCGCACGCCATCCACCGCCCACAGCCATGCGATGGCCATCGCGATATAGACGCCGCCGTAGGCTGCATACACACGGCCGGAGGCGTCCGGATGCAGTGTCAGCAGCCACGCGAACACGGCCAGCGATGCCGCGCCGGGCAGGAGTACCCACGGGCTCGCACCCTGGCGCAGCCAGAGGTAGGGCAGATAGCAGCCGAGGATCTCGGCCAGCGCGGTAAGCAGATAGAGTCCGACGGTTTTCATCCCGGTTTTCAGCCTTTTCCTTGTTCCTGCTGTCGTTTCAGATGGCCTGGCGCAGCGCCGCTGCCAGCCCCGTCACCAGTTCGTTTTCCTGCGACTCGCGCCGCCACATCAAGCCCACGGGTGGCAGGTCCCACGAGAGCGAGAACGGCAGCATCTCGGCATCGCCCAGTTCGACCAGTTCGGCCCCAACTGACCTCGGCACGATCGTGATCACGTGCGGCTGGCTGCGTAGCAGCGTGGCCATCGGCTTGACCGAATAGGTTTCGACGATCGGCAGCGGCGGCGCCACGCCGGCCAGCGCGAACATCGTATTGATCGTGCGGCGCACCGGCGTATGGTGCGGCGGCAGTATCCAGTCCAGCTCGGCCAGCCGCTTCCAGTCCAGTCCGCCGCGCGACAGCCGCGCGGCAGCGCGTGACGGTACCACGAGCACAGGCTCCTCGCGATAGAGCGGTTGCTGGACGATGTCTTCCCCAGCCAGGTAGAACGATCGCGCGATCGCGCAATCGAGTTCATGCTGGCGTAGCGCGACGACCAGTTCGTCGGTGGTGCCTTCCCTGACCAGCACCGAGATGCGCGGCGTGCGGTTCAGCCCGTAGGCGAGCGCGGCATCGAGCACGGCGCGCGCCGTATAGGGGATGGCGCCGATGCGCAGCCGGCCGCGCAGACCGGCCTCGATCACGGCCAGCTCGCGCCCCAGCGCGTCAGCGTCGGCCAGCGCCATGCGCGCATGGCCCAGCACTGCCGTGCCGGTTGCGGTCGGCTCCAGGCCGTTGCGGGTGCGGGTGAACAGCGGCGTGGTGAAAATGTCCTCGATTTCCCGCAGCGCCTTGGTCACGGCCGGCTGTGACAGGTTCATTTCGGCCGCCACGCGCGAGATCGAGCGCTGCCGCTCAAGCGCAAGCAGCAGCGGCAGGTGGCGCAGGCGCAGCCGGGAGACGATGTTGTGCAGCAGCTTGTCGGTGGCGATCGGCATGGCGGCAATGGAAAGGAGTCGTATAACCGAATGGTAATGCACCGATAAGTATTTGGCTCTTTGTGGTTATTTCACTTGCCTATACTCGACTACATTCCGATCCAGCCATTGCGCGCACACTTCATGTTCACGACACGCCCCGAGATCGTCGGCACATTCGGCGTTGCTGCTTCCACCCACTGGCTTGCCACGCAGACCGCCATGGGCGTGCTCGAACGTGGCGGCAATGCGTTCGATGCTGCCGTGGCAGCCGGCTTCGTGCTGCAGGTGGTGGAGCCACATCTGAACGGGCCCGGCGGTGAGGTGCCGATCCTGTTCTGGAGCGAGCGTGAGCGTGCCGCGCGCTCGGTCTGCGGCCAGGGCCCTGCCCCGGCGCTGGCTGATCCGGAAGCGCTGCGCAAGATGGGCATGGAGATGATGCCCGGCATCGGGCTGATGCCGGCGACGGTGCCGGGAGCCTTCGGCGCATGGATGACGATGCTGCGTGATCATGGCACCTGGTCGCTCGCCGACGTGCTCGCACCGGCCATTGGCTACGCGCGCGACGGCTTTCCGCTCGTGCCCCGCATCTCGCAGGCGATCCTTGCCGTGCAGGCGTTGTTCCGCGACGAATGGCACAGTTCGGCCGATACCTGGCTGCCGGACGGCAAGGTGCCGCGCCCCGGCAGTTTGCACACGCTGCCGGTGCTGGCCGATACCTATACGCGCATCGTGACGACTGCGATCGCGCAGAGCGACACCCGCGAAGGCCAGATCGACGCGGCCATGCGCTGCTGGTATCAGGGCTTCGTGGCCGAGGAGATCGACACATACTGCCGCAACACGCCGGTACGCGACACCACTGGCGAAAAGCACATCGGCCTGCTGCGCTTCGAGGACATGGAGCACTGGCAAGCCACGGTCGAGGCGCCCGTCTCGCTGGACTTTGGCCGTTACAGCGTGGCCAAGTGCGATATCTGGAGCCAGGGTCCGGTGTTCCTGCAGCAACTCGGGATGCTGCGCCATGCGGGGCTGGAGGCGCACGCGCCAACATCGCCCGAGTTCGTCCACACGATCGCCGAGGCTGCCAAGCTGGCGATGGCCGACCGCGCCGCCTGGTATGGCGATCCGCGCTTCGTCGATAGCCCGCTGGCCACGCTGCTCAATCCGCACTATCTGGCCAGCCGCGCGGCGCTGATCGGTGATCGGGCGGCGCTGACGATGTGCCCCGGCGCGCTGGGTGGCCGCGCGCCGCGTATGCCTGACCCCGCCGTGGCCGAGCGCACGCTGACCGCTGCCGATACGCGCTTCGGCGTGGGCGAGCCGACCTTCGCCGCGCTACCGCCGGTAACCGAATGGGCCGAACGGGAGCTGTTCGTCGGCGACACCTGCCATATCGACGTGATCGACCGGCACGGCAACATGGTGGCGGCCACGCCTTCGGGCGGCTGGCTGTCGTCGAGCCCGACGATTCCGTCGCTCGGCTTCGCGCTCAACACGCGCCTGCAGATGACGTGGCTCGAACCGGGCCTGCCCAACACGCTGGCGCCGGGCAAGCGGCCCTGCACCACGCTGTCGCCGTCACTGGCGATGCGCGACGGCGAGCCCTACATGGTGTTCGGCACGCCCGGCGGCGACCAGCAAGACCAGTGGTCGTTGGCATTCTTCATGCGCCACGCGGTGCATGGCATGAACCTGCAGGAATCCATCGACGCGCCCGCCTGGCATATCGACCACTTCCCGCAGTCGTTCTGGCCGCGCCAGACGACACTGAACCGCATCACCGTCGAATCGCGCTTTCCCGCTGCCACGATCGAAGCGCTGCGTGCCCGTGGGCACGAGGTTCGCGTCGGTGATGACTGGTCAGAGGGCCGCATGTCGGCCTGCACACGCGAGCGCGACGCCAGGGGGCGGCTCGTGCTGCGCGCCGGCGCCAACGCGCGTGGCATGCAGGGCTATGCCGTCGGCCGCTGATTCACGCACGACATTACCGAAGACCGATACAGAAACAGAAACCGAAGGGGGTTGGAGATGAAGTCCGAGATGAAGTCCGTACTGAGAAGCCTGCTGTGCGGTGCCGCCGCATTGACGATGTCGTTTGCGAACCTGGCCAGCGCGGCCGATGCCTGGCCGACCAAGCCGATCACACTGATCGTGCCGTGGGCGGCGGGTGGTTCGACGGATATCCTGGCGCGCACGCTGTCCGAGCAGTTGACCAAGTCGCTCGGCCAGCCGGTCATTGTCGACAACCGGCCGGGCGCTTCCGGCAACATCGGTTCGGCGATGGTGGCACGCGCGAAGCCGGACGGCTACACGCTGCTGATCGGCTCGATGAGCACGCACGCGATGAACCCGGCGCTGATGCCGAACATGCCGTTCAAGGGCGTGGATGATTTCACGCCGCTGGGATTGCTGGCCTATGTGACCAACACGATGGTCGTGAACGCGTCCGTGCCGGTGCACAACGTCAAGGAACTGATTGCGTACGCGAAGGCCAATCCGGGCAAGGTCGCCTACGCCAGCGCGGGCCCCGGCTCCACCAATCACCTGAGCGCGGTGCTGTTCGAGAAGATGGCTGGCGTGCAGTTGCTGCATGTGCCGTACAAGGGTGGCGCGCCGGCCGTGGTCGATACAGTGGCGGGCCAGACGCAATTGCTGTTCTCGGCGGGTACCCAGACGCTGACGCACGTGAAGTCCGGCAAGCTGCGCCTGCTGGCCGTGACCGAAGCCAAGCGCTCCCCGCTGCTGCCCAATGTGCCGACGGTGGGCGAGACGCTGCCCGGCTACGAGCTTTCGGTCTGGTACGGCGCCTTTGGCCCGAAGAACATGCCTGCGGAACTGGTGACGCGCTTGAACAACGAGATCAACCGTGCGATGGCGTTGCCCGACGTCAAGGCCAAGATGGAGTCGATCGGCGTCGAGACGGCGACGTCCACCCCGCAGGAATTCGGCAAGATCCTGCGCCGCGATGCGGACCGCTACGGCAAGCTGATCCGCGAACTCGGCATCCAGGGCGAATGATGGCGGGCGCAGCGAACATGACGTTACCGATGCATTGGCAGGCACAACTGAATGCATTGCTGGACCGCCTGCGCGATGCGGCCACGCCGCAAGGCGCGATGGATGCCGTGGGGCAGGCCACGCTGGCGATGGTCGGCCCCGGCCTGCTGACGATCAACGCATGGCACGCGAGGACGGGCGAGATCGAACGGCTATGGTCGTCCGACCCGGCAGCCTATCCGGTGGGCGGCAAGAAGATCAAGGGAGATACGGTCTGGACGCGTCAGTTGCTGGTGCGCGGCGAGGTCTTCGTCGGCGAGGGCGACGAGGCGCTGGCAGCGGTGTTCGACGACATCGCCGTGATTCGCGGCCTTGGCCTGAACGGCGTGGTCAACGTGCCGCTGAGCCGACGCGGCGCGGTGATCGGCACGTTCAACTATCTGGCGAATGTGCAGGCGTGGACGGCCGATGAGATGACTGCGCTGCGGCTGCTGGGGCAGCTTGTGGTGCCGGCGGTCGTTGAAGCGATTGCCGGTTGAAAGGCCGACCCCGTTTCTACTCCGTTGTGCTTGCGCTCCAGAACGCCTGACTGACCACGCTGGTGCCGCCGAGTCGGGCGACGATCGCGTCGAGCGCGTCGCCGTCCACCGAGGTGGCCACCAGTGCTGCCTCGATTTCCACATCCTGATCGCCGAACGCGCGGACTTCCAGGTCGCGCGTTGGATACTGCGCGGCTTCCAGCGCGTCTTCGAGCAATCGCATGGCGGTCTTCTGGTACTCGCGTAGCGTGATCACATGCACGGTGTGCGTGACTTCCACGGCTGGTGTATCCATCGGCTGGCGGTTGATGCGATCGGCCACGGGTCGCAGCAGCGTGTTAGCGGCCAGGACGAACAATGCGCCGATGCCCGCTTCGAGAATCAGGTCCGCTCCCGCACAGGCGCCCACCGCCGCCGAGCCCCAGAGCGTGGCCGCGGTGTTGAGCCCACGCACGTTGCCTTCCTCGCGCATGATCACGCCCGCGCCCAGAAAGCCGATGCCCGATACCACGTATGCCACCACGCGTACCGCGCCCTCATGGCCGGCGATGTGATTGGCAAGATCGACGAAGATCGCGGCGCCCAGCGCCACCAGCACGTTGGTACGCAGGCCGGCCGTGCGCTGGCGGTACTGGCGCTCGTAGCCGATCATTCCGCCCAGGACGAAGGCGGCGGCCAGGCTGATGGCGGTGTCGAGCAGCGATTGTGGATTGATGTTCTGCAGGGCTTCCAGGGACATGTTCGAGGGCGCATCCGTGCGGGCAGAGACTGGCGCGATTGTGGCACAGGCACTGCGCTGCCTGACACCCGTGGGGGTTTCATGTTCCTGTCATGAAGCTGGATCTCCGGGCCAGATGCCGGTCCGCAGCGCCTGCGGCGATTCGCCGCCGGGCATGAAATCCCAGCGCAGCGGCAGCGCCCGATCGCGGCGCACGATCTGCCGGGGGAAAAAGCGCCACAGCCGCTCCGCACCCTCGACAGTGCTGATCTCGGGCGAATCGGTGATGACCTCGGCGCGGCCCGTCATCTGCAGCAGGTCGCCGGTCGGATAGCTGACGAACACCAGTCCCGCCACCGGATTCACCAGCATGTTGCCAAGCGTATTGAAGAACGTATTGCCGGCGAAGTCCGGAATCGTCAGGCTGCCGTCGGCATCCACGCGCACGAATCCGGGTCGGCCGCCACGATGGGAGACATCCACCTGGCGTCCTCCCGGCAGATCCACATAAGTCGCGACGAAGAACGAATCGGCATGGCGGATCAACGTCCGCGCCCTAGCATCGAGCGCGGTCAGGATCTGGGGCGCGACGGTGCCCGGCGTCGCGGGGTCGCGCGTGACCACGAACTCGCGCTTCTGAATGTACTGCGGGCAGTTGCCGAAGCTTTGTCCCACCGTCACGCCAAAGCCGCGCGCGTCATCGCGGCGCACGGTGCCGTTCAGCCGGTTGCGGCGGCGGGTCATTGGGTCAAGGCCGAGCAGTGCGATGGCGTTGCCGTCTTCCATACCACTGTCGGCGGGATCATCGGCATCGCGCGGGCTCGCGACTTCCAGCAGATACGGATTGGGCGATTGGAGGAAGCCTGGCTGTCCCGCGCGCAGGGTGGCCCAGACCTGGCCGTCCGGGGCTACCGCGCCGATGACGATGGAGGGCAGCATCGCGAAGAACTCGCGATGCTGGTCGGGCATGTAATCACGCACCACGCGCGGACCCACTTCGGCCAGACGCTCTTCCACGCCGGCGCGCGATTGCAGGATGCGCTCGCCGGTATGCCAGGGCGTGCCGGGCAGCAGCTCTGCATGGGGGGCAGGTTGACGGTTCATGGCGCGCTCCAGGTGGCGACTTCTCAGGCAGGCGATTTCAGGCTGGCGGATTCAGGCTTCGAGTCCGACCGGGCTTTTCACAATCGGGACGAAGCCCGGCAGCGCTTCCACGCGTGCCAGCCATTGGCGCACGTTGCCGTAGTCCCGCAGATCGACAAAGCCCTCCGGCGCCCGCGCGGTATAGCTGTAGAGCGCCACGTCTGCAATTGTTGGCTGATCGGCGGCGATCCATGGGCGGTCGGCCAGCGTATCGTCCATGCGCTTGAGCACGACGTGGGCCCGCGCGACCGCATCATCCAGATCGTACGGGGCGTTGAACAGTGTGGCGATGCGCGCGCGGGCCGGTCCGAAGGCGATGTCGCCAGCGGCGACCGACAGCCAGCGTTGCACAGCCGCTGCCGTCGCCGGTGCTTCGGGCAGCCAGTCGGTGCGGCCGAGCTTCTTGCTCAGGTAGACCAGGATCGCGTTCGAATCGGGCACGACCGTCTCGCCATCGACCAGCACCGGGATCTGGCCGAACGGATTCAGCTTCAGGAACTCGGGCGATTTGTGCGCGCCGGTCATCAGGTCCACTTCGATCAGTTCTGCCGGCTGGCCGAGCAGGGACAGGAACAGCTGTGCGCGGTGGGCGTGGCCGGAAAGCGGGTGCACATAGAGTTTCATGGTCGGGACGTCCTTGGATGCGATAGTTCGGCGCTACGGCAAATGCCGGGCTCGCATCAAATATAGGGGCGTCCCGTGCCACGAAAAATGGCCGGGGGAAGAAGTGACTCTTGCGGATTCGAGAAGAATCCGCGGAGAACCTGACGATGGGGGCGTCTTACGGATTCAGCGACGCCGTGGCGCGCAGCGTATCGACAGCCAGATCGATGAAGGCGCGCACCTTGTGCATGGCGTGGCGGCCTTCGCGATGGATCACATGGATCGGCAGCGGCGGTTGCTCGAATGTATCGAGCACGATGCGCAGCTTGCCGTCGCGGACTTCGTCGGCGATCTGGTAAGAGAGCACCGCCGCCAGCCCGAAGCCCGCAACCGCCGCACCAATGGCCGAGTCGTTGGTCGAGGTGGCCAGGCGCGGCGTCAGGCGTGTCGGCGCGCTCTCCCCATCGCGCATGAAGCGCCATTCGGGCAGGGTGGAGATACCCGTGGTCTGGATGACGGTGTGGCGGGCCAGATCGTCGGGCGTGGCTGGCGTGCCGACGCGGGCCAGATAGTCAGGCGCGGCGCAGACCACGCGGCGTACCCGACCGACAGGGATGGCCTGCAACGACGAACTGGGCAGTGGGCCGATGCGGACCCCGACGTCGATGCCTTCCTCGACGAAATTGACGTTGCGGTCGATCAGCAGGCATTCGGCATCGACTTCCGGATAGCGTCGCAGATACTCGACCACGATCGGCGTGACGAACCGACGGCCGAACAGGACCGAAGCCGTGATCGACAGCTTGCCGCGCGGCGCGGCATGGGCGCCCGTGGTGGCAAGCTCGGCTTCCTCGATCTCGGCCAGGATGCGGCGGCAGTTTTCGTAGTAGGTGGCGCCGGTTGCCGTCGGGCGCACCAGCCGCGTGGTGCGCGTGAGCAGGCGCACGCCCAGGTGTGTCTCCAGTTCGGTGATGACGCGGCTGACCACCGAGAGCGACACGTCGAGCTTCCGGGCGGCGGGCGTGAAGCCGCCCGCATCCACCACGGTCACGAACGTCTTCATGGCCTGCAGGCGATCCACCGTCGTTCTCCGTCAGGCGGTGGGGCCGTTGCTGCCGATATCGCCGTTCTCGTCGATACCGTGCGCGTGCAGGTCCCAGCAGGCGATAAACAGCGCGGCGATCAGCGGCCCGATGACGAAGCCGTTGAGCCCGAACAGCGCCATGCCGCCGAGCGTGGAGATCAGCACCACGTAGTCCGGCATCTGGGTGTCCTTGCCGACCAGGATTGGGCGCAGCACGTTGTCGACCATGCCGATCACCAGCACGCCGAACCCAATCAGCACCAGGCCCGTGACCGTCGAGCCGGTCAGCAGGAAGTAGACCGCGACGGGCGCCCAGATCAGGCCTGCGCCCACGGCGGGCAGCAGCGAAAGGAATGCCATGATCACGCCCCAGAGCAGCGCGCCCTGGATACCAAGGACCGCGAAGATGCCGCCGCCGAGTGTCCCCTGCACGAGTGCCACAGCCACGTTGCCCTTCACGGTGGCGCGTACCACGGTGGTGAACTTCTGGATCAGGTGCTGCTTGTACAAATCGCTGAGCGGCACGGCCGTGCGGATTTTGCGGGACAGCCGCGGGCCGTCGCGAAGCAGGAAGAACAGCAGGTACAGCATGATGCCGAAGCTGATCACGAACTGGGCCGTATTCTGGCCGATGCTCAGTGCCCGCGTGGCCACGAACTGGCTGGCCTGCAACGCGCTGGCGCTCAGCTTTTCCTGCAAGTCCGCGATGCTGGTCAGATCCACCTTCGCCAGCAGTGTGCGCACGTAGGGCGGCAGGGCGTCTACGGCGCGCTGAAAGTACACGCCGAAATTCAGTTGGCCCGAGCGGATGCTGTCGTAGAGGCTGGCGCCCTGGTTGATCAGCGAGGCGGTGATGATCGTCAGCGGCAGGATAACCAGCACCAGCACCAGCAGCAGTGTGAGCAGCGCTGCCACGTTGTTGCGCCCACGCAGCCCGGCCGTCAGGCGCCGTTGCAGCGGGGCGAAGATGATGGCGAGGACGGCGCCCCAGAAAACAGCGCCATAGAAGGGCAGCAGAATCCAGAAGAACGCGATGGAGACCGCCGCGAGCAACAACAGGAACGTCTTGTGATACAGACCGGGTGAATCGGCCATGGTGGAATCCTTAAGCGCAAGCCAGCAGCCATTCTACGATGCCGTGAGATCGCCACCCGTGACATGTGCCCAGGTGTGGCCGCACGGCCGTGAATGGCCCTATTTGCGCTGTCCGGGCTCCGCTACCGACCGGGCGGCCGCCAGATTGGCGGCGATCCGGCCGGCGGTCTGCGAATCCGGGGGCAGCAGCCGGTACAGGTGCTCCCAGTAGGCGATCGCGCCAGCCTTGTCGCCGCGTTCGGCGGCGGCGCTGGCGGCCAGCGCCAGCCCCTTCGGGTCGTCGGGGTCGAGCCGCAGCGCGGCGTCGATCTGTGCCATCGCCGGGCCTTCGAGCGATCCGCCGTTGACGCTGGCCAGCACGTCCGCGTAGTCGGAACGCAGCGACGCCACCTCTGGCTCCAGCGCCACCGCGCGGGCGAATGCCTCCGCCGCGTCGTCGTTGCGTTCGAGCACGATGTACGAACGCCCCAGCATGACCCAGCCCTCGGCGTCGTTCGGATTCTTGCGCAGGCGTGCGGCGAGCTGGTCGACCATGTCCTCGACGCGGGCGGCCGTCAGGGTGACCTCGCCATCGGGGCCGTGAGGTCCATCGTGCGCCACTGCCGATCCGAGCAGCGATACTGGCGAGCCCAGGTGCAGATACAGCGCGACGGCCACCGGTGGCAGCACGGTAAACAGCATCGCATTGGTCAGCGGCGACTGGCGGCGCGCGGGCGATTGCATGTCCCGTTCCGTCTCCTCCACGGCATCGCCCGCGGCCATCTGGCGGCGCCTGCCGCGCCAGAGCCAGGCCAGCACCGCCACGAGCAGGAGGAAGGGGCCGAGCCACAGCAGCCACGTCTGCGGCTTGAACGGCGGCTTGTAGAGCACGAAGTCGCCGTAGCGCTGCACCAGATAGGTCTTGATCGCGTCGTCACTGGCCCCTTGCGCCATCTGGGCCCGGATCTGGCGGCGCAGGTCGACGGCCAGATCGGCGTTTGAGTCGGCCAGTGTCTGGTTCTGGCAGACCAGGCACCGAAGCTGCGAGGAGAGCGCCAGCACGCGCGCGTCGAGTTCCGCATCCGTCAGCGCGAATGCCGCGCCGGCATGGAGCGCAATCAGCAGCGTCAGCGTGGAGAGCCAGGTTCTAGGCACGGCCGCCCCCGTTTTCGAGCGATTTCAGGAGTGGCAGCAGCTTCTGTTCGAGGACCTGCTGTGTGACCGGGCCGACCTGGCGATAGCGCACCACACCCGCTGCGTCGATGATGAAGGTCTCCGGCACGCCATACACGCCAAGGTCGATGCCGACGCGGCCATCCGCATCGACGGCCGAGGCCTTGTACGGGTCGCCCATCCGTTGCAGCCACTCCAGCGCCGCACCGCGCGTGTCCTTGTAGTTCAGGCCATAGAGCGGCACCTGCGTCTGCCCGGCCATGCCGAGCAGGACCGGATGCTCGGCGCGGCACGCGGTGCACCAGGACGCCCAGACATTCAACACCCAGACCTTGCCGCGCAGGCTGGCCGGGTCGAATTTTTGCACGTTGGCGTTTGCAGAGGTTTCAAGTACCGGCAGTACGAATGCGGGCGCAGGCTTGCCCACCAGCGACGAAGGCAGCTCGCGTGGATCGTGGCGCAGCCCCGCCGCCAGGGCGATCACGATCGCCAGGAATACGCCCAATGGAAGCAGGAAGCGCATCATGCTTCGGACTCCTTGCTGGCCGGCAGCGTCAGCGGGGGCGTGGCGGGGCGAGCCCCCGCATCGTCATTGGTCGTGACCGCAGACGTGACCGCCATCGCCGGATGGCGCGCGCGATATCGGCGGTCGCTGGCGGCAAGGAGTCCGCCCAGCGCCATCAACGCGCAGCCGCCCCAGACCCACGAGACGAAGGGCTTGACGTAGACCCGCAGCGCCCAGCGGGCATCGGCGGACGTGGCATCCGACGAATCGCCGAGCGCGACATAGAGATCGCGTGCGAGCCCGGTGTCGATGGCGGCCTCGGTGGTCGGCATGTCCTGGCTGCGATAGACGCGCCGCTCGGTGGCTAGCGTGGTGACCGGGCGGCCCTGCCGCGTCACCGTAACCGTGCCCCGCAGCGCGTCGTAGTTCGGTCCCCTGACCGGCGCCACACCGTCGAAGCGGAAATCGTAGCCGCCCACCGCGACCGAATCGCCCACGCGCATCGACAACTCGCGCACGCTCTCCTGGCTCTTGACCAGCGTGACGCCGGTGATGAACACGCCCACGCCGATGTGGGCCAGCAACATGCCGTAGTAGCCGGCCGGCAACTGGCGCAGGCCGGAGCGCCAGTCGCGCGCGTGCCGCATCTGCGTGGCCAGGCTGGCCAGCCCGCTCATTGCGCACCACGCGGCCAGCGTGAGGCCGAGCCCGGTCATGGCGGAGCTGTTGCGCAGCACGGCCAGCAGCCCGAGCGCGATGACCGCACTTGCCACGGCCGCCCAGCGCAGGCGCCTGGCCATGTCGGGCAGGTCGCTGCGTCCCCAGCGTGCCAGTGGGGCGGCGCCCATCAGCAGCACGGCGGGGGCCATCAGCGGTACGAACACCTCTTCGAAGTACTCGGGGCCGACCGATACCTTGCCGAGGTCCAGCACGTCGAGCAGCAACGGATACAGCGTGCCGAGCAGCACCGCCGAGGCGGCCACGGCCAGCAGCACGTTATTGGCCAGCAGGAAAGACTCGCGCGAGGTCAGGTTGAAATCGGTGCGCTGGGTCAGGCGGGGCGCGCGCCACGCGAATAGCGCGAGCGCCAGCCCCGTGACCAGTCCCAGCAAGGTCAGGATGAAGATGCCGCGCCGGGGATCCACCGCGAACGCGTGGACCGAAGTGAGCACGCCAGAGCGGACCAGGAACGTGCCGAGCAGGCTCAGCGAGAACGTGAAGATCGCCAGCAGAGCGGTCCAGGCACGGAACGCGCCGCGCTTTTCGGTGACCGCCAGCGAGTGGATCAGCGCGGTGCCGGCCAGCCAGGGCATGAACGACGCATTCTCCACCGGATCCCAGAACCACCATCCGCCCCAACCCAGTTCGTAGTAGGCCCACATGCTGCCCATCGCGATGCCGATGGTCAGGAACATCCACGCCAGGATCGTCCACGGGCGCGACCAGCGCGCCCACGCCGCATCGAGCCGGCCTTCGAGCAAGGCCGCCACCGCAAATGAGAACGCCACCGCGAAGCCGACGTAGCCCATGTACAGGAATGGCGGATGGAACACCATGCCGGGGTCCTGCAGCAGCGGATTGAGGTCGCGCCCCTCCATCGCGCGGGGCAACAGACGCAGGAACGGATTCGAGGCGAACAGCACGAACAGCAGCAGTCCGGTGCTGATGGCCCCCATCACGCCGAGCACGCGCGCGACGAACGCCAGTGGCAGGCGGCGGCTGAAGCCCGCCACGGCCATCGCCCACAGCGCCAGCATCAGCGACCACAGCAGCATCGATCCCTCATGGCCGCCCCATACCGCCGCCATGCGGTAGATCAGCGGCAGCGCGCTGTTGGAGTTTGCCGCCACGTAAAGCACGCTGAAGTCGTTGTCGACAAAGGCGTATGTCAGCGAGAGGTAGGCCGCGATCAGCAGCATGCCATGCAGGAAAGCGGCGGGCCGTGCAAGGCACATCCAGGCAACATTGCCGCGTGCCGCGCCCACCATCGGCAGCGTTGCCAGCACCAGCGCCACGAGCATGGCCAGGATCAGTGCGAAGTGGCCCAGTTCCGGATTCATCGCGTTTTTTCCGTGGGGTTGTCCGATGCGGCGCGTTTGAGCGCATCTGCGGCTTCGGGCGGCATGTAGTTCTCGTCATGCTTGGCCAGGATTTCGCTGGCGACGAACGTGCCATCGCGATCGAGCGCCCCGCGTGCCACCACGCCCTTGCCCTCGCGGAACAGGTCCGGCAGCAGGCCACGGTAGACCACGGGTATGTCGTGCCGTGTATCGGTCACGACGAAGCGGATCGTCAGGTTTTCTGGATCGCGCTTCAGCGAGCCGGGGGCGACCAGGCCGCCGAGACGAAAATTGCGTGATGCCGGCGCTTCGTGCGCGGCCACCTGGGTCGGGCTGAAGAAGAAGACGAGATTGGAGCGAAACGCATTCAGCACGAATGCCAGTGCCGTGCCGCCGCACAGCAGCGCGGCCAGCAGCAGACCGAGGCGACGTTGCCTGCGCGTCATCGGCGCGACCTTGCCCGCAGGCTGTTGCGGCGCCGCGCGCGGAGCAGGATCAGTTCCGCGGCGATTAGCAGAAAGGTCATGCCGAAGGCGCTTGCGATATAGCCGCCGTGTCCGGCCAGCATGTCGAGATTCAGCGTGCTCATGGCATGGTCTCCAGGGTGCCGGCGTCGATCTCGCCGCGCTCGCGCAGGATGCAGCGCAGGCGCACCAGCGCCACGCCGATCGCGTATAGCCAGCACGCCACCGTCATCGTCAACATGCCGGCCAGCATCGTGGCCGCCATGGTTGGCGCAGCAGTCAGGCTGACCGATGCGCCCTGGTGCAGCGTGTTCCACCACTGCACGGAAAAGTAGATCACTGGCACATTCGCCACGCCGACCAGCGCCAGCACGGCGCAGGCACGTTCGGCGCGGCGCGGCTCGTCGATGGCTGCCTCCAGCGCCATGTAGCCGAGGTAGAGGAACAGCAGGATCAGCTCCGACGTCAGCCGTGCGTCCCAGACCCAGTACGTGCCCCACGTGGGTTTGCCCCAGAGTGCCCCGGTCCACAACGCGATAACCGTGAACATCGCGCCTGTGGGCGCCAGCGCCGACGCCATCATCGAGGACAGCCGCGTGCGCAGCACCAGCGCCAGCGCGCACCAGCCCGCCATGACCACGTAGATGAACATCGACATCCACGCTGCCGGCACGTGGATGAAGATGATCCGGTAGACCTCGCCCTGCTGGGCATCGGTGGGCGCCACCACGAATCCGAGGTACAGGCCGAGGGCCAGGAACAGCGCCGCAACGGCGAAGCACCAGGGCGCAAGGCGCCCGGCAAGCGGGTAGAAGCGCACTGGCGCGGCGAACGCCAGCCAGCGCGCCCGCGCGGTGCGTGGGGAACGGGCGTTGGCGTCGAGGGGAAAGTCGCGCTGCATCGTGTCACTCCATGGCGATGCGCAAGCCTGCCGCCGTGGCCAGCGGACACAGGAACAGCGATAGCGCCAGGCAGGCGCCGAGTAGCGAAAACTGCGGGATCACGTCGAGCCCGGCATCGGCCGCCGCGCCCGCGCTGGCGCCGAACACCAGCACAGGAATTGACAGCGGCAGCACCAGGATGCACAACAGCACCGCGCCACCGCGCACGCCCAGCGTCAATGCTGCGCCAACGGCCCCGATCAGGCTAAGTGCAGGGGTTCCCACCAGCAGCGAGGCCGACAGCAGCAGCGCGGAGCCGGCCGGCAGGCTGTATTGCTGGGCCAGCAGCGGCGTCAGCACGAGCAGCGGCAGGCCGCTGGTCAGCCAGTGCGCACCGATCTTGGCCAGCACGAGCAAGGCCAGCGGGTGGGGCGACAGCAGGAGCTGGTCGAGACTGCCATCCTCGTGTTCCTGTGTGAATAGCCGCGACAGCGACAGCATCGACGCGAGCAGCGCCGATACCCACAGGATGCCCGGCGCCAGCGCGCGCAACTGCTGCGGGTCCGGGCCGATGGCGAGCGGAAAGAGACTCGTGGCGATGACAAAGAAGACCAGGCTGGCAAGCAGCCCGGTGCGCCGCCGCCATGCGATCGACAGGTCGTGCGCGATGATCGTGCCGATGGCCTGAATCATGGCGAACCCGCGTCTCTGGCGAGATCGAGCACGGCACCCTCGGCGGGCAGCCGCTGATGCGTGGCGATCACGGCAATGCCGCCCCGATGCAGGTGTTCGGCGAGCAGCGTGTGGAAGCGCTCGGTCGATGCATCGTCGAGCGAAGTCAGCGGTTCATCGAGCAGCCATAGCGCGCGCGGCGCCAGTGCCAGCCGGGCCAGCGCCACGCGGCGGCGCTGTCCTTGCGAGAGCGTGCGCGCTGGTGCATCGGCGACGCGATCGAGGCCGAACCTGGCCAGTGCATGGTGCATGGCTTCCGCATCGGGATGTTGGCCAGCCATGCGCGCGGCGAACTGAAGATTTTCGAAAGCGGACAGATCGGGGTAGATGCCGTTGACGTGGCCGAGGTAGGCAACCTGCGCGAGATAGTCGGGGTCTCCGGCCCGCACCGGGCGGCCTCGCCAGTACAGGTCGCCCTCGGCGGGCGGCATCAGGCTGGACAACACGCGTAGCAGGCTGGTCTTGCCAGCGCCGTTTGGGCCCATCACCTGCAACAGGTCGCCGGGTGCCAGGGAAATACCGAGGCCGCGGAAGATAGCGCAATGGCCGCGCCGGACGCCAAGCTCGCGGGCCTCCAGTACCGCGTCGGCCATAGGCTATTGCTCCTCGGCCTTGGAGATGTCAGGCACGTGGTGGGCGATCCCCTTGTGGCAATCGATGCAGGTCTTTTCCTTGTTGGCCAGATAGGTCGAGTGCATGGCCTGCGCGCGCGGGCTCTGGCGCGTGAAGTCCATCGACTGGTAGTCGTGGCAATTGCGGCATTCGAGCGAATCGTTGGCCTTGAAGCGGGCCCATTCGTGCTGCGCCAGCTCCAGCCGGTGTGCCTGGAATTTCTCGCGCGTGTCCACGGTGCCGAAGATCTTGGCCCAGACCTCCTTCGACGCCTGCATCTTGCGCGCCATCTTGTCGGTCCAGTTGTGCGGCACGTGGCAGTCCGAGCATTTGGCGCGCACGCCGCTGCGGTTGGTGAAGTGGATCGTGCCCTGCAGTTCCTGGTAGACGTTGTCGCGCATCTCGTGGCAGCCGGTGCAGAATTGCTCGGTGTTGGTGAGTTCCAGCGCCGTGTTGAACGCGCCCCAGAACACCACGCCGGCGATGAAGCCGCCCAGGGTCAGGAATCCCAGGCTGAAGTAGGCACTGGGGCGGTTGATGGTATGCCAGTAGCGCTTGATCAGGTCCCACATGATCGGTCACCGTCGCCTGGTTATTTGGCACCCTTGGTGCCGCCACTGCGTTTGAGGATCGCGTCCACATCGACGAACGTGTTGTTCACCAGCGGCTTGGTATCGGCCTGCGGCACGTGACATTGCGTGCAGAAGTAGCGCCGTGGCGAGATCTCGGCCAGCACGTTGTTGTCACGATCCATGTAGTGCGTGATGCTGACCGGAATGGCCTGTGTTTCCTCCGTGCGCGTGCGCGCGTGGCAGAACATGCAACGGTTGAAGTCCTTGTCGAGCTGGTAGCTGTCGATCTTGTGGGGGATCGTCGGCGGTTGCATCGTGTAGTTGCGGGTACGGCGGATGTCCTTGTTCTCGGTCGGGAACAGTATTGGCGGCGAGGTCTCGTTGGCCACCGGCGTGGGGCCACGCATCGAGTCCACCAGGCCCTGCGCGCGCGCCAGCGGCACGCCGAGCAGCATGACCACCAGCATGAGGACCAGCAGGGGCAGGGGGACCCAGGATCGGCTTGGCAACATGGCGTGTCCTCCTGTACTCATACCTTGACGATCTTGACCGCGCACTTCTTGAAGTCGGTCTGCAGCGAGATCGGGCAGGTTGCATCGAGTGTGACCTTGTTGATCAGCTGGCTGGCATCGAACCAGGGCACGAATACCAGACCGCGCGGCGGCGCGTCGCGTCCGCGGGTTTCGATGCGCGTGCGCATGCGGCCGCGCCGAGAGACCACTTCCACTTCCACCCCGCGCCGCAGCCCCAGCGCCTTGGCGTCCTCCGGATGCATGAAGCACACCGCATTCGGGAAGGCGCGGTACAACTCCGGCACGCGCCGCGTCATCGAGCCGGAGTGCCAGTGTTCGAGCACGCGGCCCGTGGCCAGCCAGAACGGGTATTCCTTGTCCGGGGACTCGGCCGGCGGCTCGTAGGGCAGGGCGTAGATCACGGCCTTGCCGTCAGGGTTGCCGTAGAACTGGAAGCCGGTACCCGCCTTCACGTACGGGTCCGAGCCTTCGCGATAGCGCCAGCGCGTCTCCTTGCCGTTGACCACCGGCCAGCGCAGGCCGCGTGCCTCGTGGTACATGTCGAACGGCGCCAGGTCGTGGCCGTGGCCACGGCCGAACGTCGCGTATTCCTCGAACAGGCCCTTCTGGACGTAGAAGCCGAACGTCTTGGACTCGTAGTTGTTGTAGTCGGACGCGGTCTCCTTGAGCGGGAATTTGTCGACCTGGCCGTTGCGATACAGCACGTCGAAGAGCGTCTTGCCCTTGTACTCGGGTTTCTTCGCGATCAGGTCCGCCGGCCAGACGTCCTCGACCTTGAAGCGCTTCGAGAATTCCATCAACTGCCAGAGATCGGAGCGCGCCTCGCCCGGGGCGTCCACGAGCTGATGCCAGAACTGCGTGCGGCGTTCCGCGTTACCGTACGCGCCTTCCTTTTCCACCCACATCGCGGTGGGCAGGATCAGGTCGGCGGAGAGCGCGGTGACCGTCGGGTAGGCGTCGGAGACGACGATGAAATTCTTCGGATTGCGGTAGCCGGGCAGGGTCTCCTCCATCATGTTGGCCGCAGCCTGCATGTTGTTGTTAACCTGCACCCAGTATGCGTTGAGCTTGCCGTCCCTGAGCATCCGGTTTTGCAGGACGGCATGGTAGCCGGGCTTGTCGGGGATGGTCCCCGGCGGCAGCTTCCAGATGCGTTCGGCTTCCTCGCGGTGCTTGGGATTGGTGACGACCATGTCGGCCGGCAGCCGGTGCGAGAACGTGCCTACCTCCCGCGCCGTGCCGCAGGCGGATGGCTGCCCTGTCAGCGAGAACGGGCTGTTGCCCGGCGTGGCGATCTTGCCCGTCAGCAGGTGAACGTTGTAGGCCATGTTATTGACCCACGTGCCGCGCGTGTGCTGGTTGAAGCCCATGGTCCACAGCGACATGACCTTGAGATTCGGATCGGCATAAAGCTCGGCCAGTTGCTCGAGCTGCTTCTTGGGCACGCCTGAGAGCTTGCTGACGTAGTCAGCATCGTATTTCGAGACGAACTTCGCGAAATCGTCGAACGTAATCGGCTTGGAGTCGTTCGGGTTGCCGGCGTTCTTGGCCGCCTTCTGGAGCGGATTGTCCGGGCGCAGGCCATAGCCGATATCGGTCACGCCTTCCTTGAACACCGTGTACTTGTTGACGAAGTCTTTGTTGACCTTGTTATTGCGGATGATGTAATTGGCGATGAAGTTCAGCATCGCCAGGTCGGTCTGGGGCTTGAAGATGACCGGGATATCGGCCAGGTCGAACGAGCGGTGCGTGAACGTGGACAGCACGGCCACGCGGGTCTTGGGGTGGCTCAGGCGGCGGTCCGTGATGCGTGTCCACAGGATCGGGTGCATCTCCGCCATATTGGAGCCCCACAGCACGAAGACGTCGGCGGCCTCGATGTCGTCGTAGCAGCCCATCGGCTCGTCCATGCCGAAGGTGCGCATGAAGCCGGTCACGGCCGATGCCATGCAATGGCGCGCGTTCGGGTCGATGTTGTTGGAGCGGAACCCCGCCTTGTACAGCTTGGAAGCGGCGTAGCCTTCCCATACGGTCCACTGGCCGGAGCCGAACATGCCCACGGCGGTCGGGCCTTTCTCCTTGAGCACGCGCTTGAACTGGGTCTCCATCTCGTCGAAGGCGCGATCCCAGCTGACTGGCGCGAATTCGCCGTTCTTGTCGTACTTGCCGTTCTTCATCCGCAGCAGCGGCTTGGTCAGGCGGTCCTGCCCATACATGATCTTCGACAGGAAGTAGCCCTTCACGCAGTTCAGGCCCTTGTTGACCTCGCAAAGCGGGTCGCCCTGGGTGGCCACCACCCTGTTGTCCTTGACCGCGACTGTCACACCGCACCCCGTGCCGCAGAAGCGGCAGGGCGCCTTCGACCATTTCAGTTTCGTGACTTCGCTGTCCGTCACGAAATTGGCCGCATCCGTCGGCAGCGAGACGCCCGCCACCGAGGCCGTGGCGGCGATGGCTGTCTGCTTGATGAAATCACGGCGCGTGAGTGGCATCGGAGATCTCCTCGTTCATGGCGGCGGCATCTTCGTTGTGCTGGTAGACCAGCGTGGCGGAAAAGACGCCTTCGAGTTGATGCAGACAGGTGAGTTGCGCGGCGATGGCGCGCGAGCTGGGCGCTTCCGCGGTGACGACGATCTTGCCGGCGTCACTGATTGCATGGATCTCCAGGCCAGTCATGGCCTCGATGGCCGTGCAGACGGCATCGAGCTTTTCTGGGTTCGCGTACACCATGATGCCGGCGATATGCCACTCTTCGCCGGCCGGCACGGGCACGATGGGAATCGACACTCCTGATGCTGGCATGGCGGGGGACTCCAGCTTTTCGGCTGCTCAGCCTAGCGTCGCAGCCTTGTTATGGCCCGGGCATTGGACCAAAGGCCAATCCTGAATGGCAATATTCAATGGGTTGGCGGTCCGCTGATCAACTGGCTCATCCAGACGATGAAGCCATAGCCGGCCACGACGATGATCGAGAGCACGGGCACCATCACGGCGGTCAGAAACAGGAAGCTGCGCAGCTCTTCCGTTTTGCGTTGGGGATCTTCGACGCTGCCTGATTGCATAGCGGCCTCTGGTTATGTACAGGCTTGCCGGACTTTGCGCCGGTTATGCGTACTTATTAAAGAAACCATTAAGCGAAGTGTCAAGGCGGCCACACGCGGTGGTCACGCCGCTCCGACGGCGGTGGAATATATCAAGACGTGATCTGATGCGTGACCGTGACCGTGGCCTGCGCGAAGGCGCTGAAGATGGAAAAGCGTGGTTCTGGTACCTTCGACGGAGATCGCCGTGCCCGCCGCCGGCCCTACCATGCCTATCGCCCGTAAAGCCATGCAAAGCAAAGATCACTGGGAGACTGTCTACGCGACGAAGCCGCCAACAGAGGTCAGTTGGTATCAATCTGCGCCGACGTTGTCACTCGACCTGATCCGCAAGCTCGATCTGCCAGCGGACGCCACCATCGCCGACATTGGCGGAGGTGCCGCGACGCTGGTCGATCATCTTTTGTCACAGGGATTTCATCGCCTGGTGGTTGTCGATCTCGCCGGCCATGCACTGGCCGCCGCGCGGGACCGTCTGGGCGCGCGGGCGGCCGGCGTGCGCTGGATCGTTGGCGATGTCACCACGCCGGTATTGCCGGAAGCGTCCGTCGATCTCTGGCATGACCGTGCCGTATTTCACTTTCTGACTGAGTCAGAGGATCGCGGGGCGTATGTGGCGCAGGCCAGACGCGCGGTCCGGCCCGGCGGTCACCTGATCATCGCCACCTTCGCGCTGGACGGGCCCACGCAGTGCAGCGGCCTGCCGGTGGCGCGATACGACGTCGCAGGGCTGCGGGCCGAATTCGCCCCCGCGTTCGATCTCGTCGCGCACACCACGGAGACCCATACAACCCCGGCGGGGCACACGCAGTCATTCCTGTACTGCCACTTCGTGCCTCATCCTTCGGCCTTGATGCCCGACTGAGCCACGAGCGTCTGCCAGACCTGCTGGTCGCGTCGGAGCAACGCGGCGAACTCCTGCGCCGTCGTGCCTCTGGGCAACATGCCGCTGTCAATCAGCATCTTCGAACCGGCAGGCGTCCTGATAATCGTCGCAAGCTCGTTCGATAGCCGCTGCACCAGTGGCGCCGGCGTCCGGGCCGGCGCCAGCATGCCGATCCAGCCGATGGACTCGAAGCCGCTGAGCCCGGCTTCGGCGAACGTCGGTACATTCGGCATTGATGGCACGCGCGACCGGCCCAGTGTTGCCAGCACCTTGATGCGGCCGGCATCGCCATAGGTCTTGGCCATCACCGTGGAGACGAAGCCCACCGGCAACTGGTTGGCCAGCAGATCGCCAATGGCCGCCGTATCGCCCTTGTAGGCGGCATGGACGATATTGATACCGGCCTTGCGCTTGAGCAGTTCACCGTACAGATGGCCAGTGGAGCCGACCCCCAGGCTGCCATAGGCGGAGCCGGGATGTTTGCGGGCCCATTCGACGTACTCGGGCAGTGTCCGGGCCGGGGTGGCATCGCTGGCCACCAGGACCTGCGCGGCATCCGCCACGAGAGTGAGCGCTTCGAAATCGGTCAGCGGGTTGTACAGCGGCTGGGGCTGAATCAACGGGCTCTGGATCAGGGCGGTGTTCGTGAACAGCAGCGTGCGGCCATCAGGCGCGGCTGTGGCAACAGCGGCGGCGCCGATCATGCCAGCCGCGCCCGGGCGGTTGTCGACGATCACGTTGGTCTTCAGCGCGGTACCGAGCTTGTCCGCGATAAAGCGCGTGATCGCATCGGTGGAGCCGCCGGGCGGATAGGGCAAGACGATGCGGATCGGGCCGGTGACGGCCTGCGCCAACGCGGGGCGGTGCAGCGCGAGGCCGCCGAGCATCGCGGCGGAGAGCTTCAACAAGTGGCGTCGCTGGGTGTTCATCGTTGTCTCCAATGTTCTCTTGGTCGTGTCGGGGCGCGGTGGCAGGCTGTCCGCCCGCCTCTTATTCGTCCTGCTCGAACTGTTTCTGCAGTTCCCCCTTCTTGACCTTGCCCGTTGCCGTCATCGGCAACTCGTCCACCACGCGGATCTCGGGCACCTTGTAGGTCGCCATATGCTCGCGGCACCATGCCGTCAGCGCCTCGGCCGACACATCGTCATGCCCGGGGCGCAGGCGGATGAAGGCCACCGGCACCTGGCCCTTGTCCCGATCGGGACGTGCGACCACGGCGGACCCGAGTACGGCGGCATGACGTCCGAGCAGGACTTCCAGTTCGGACGGGAATACGCTCATGCCGCGCACCTTGATCATCTCCTTGCGCCGTCCCAGGAAGTGCAGGTAGCCCGCATCGTCATAGGCGCCGATATCGCCTGTCCGGAACCAGCCGTCCCGGAACACCTCGGCATTGGCGTCGGGGCGGCCCCAATAGCCTTTGAGCAGCGAGGGCGTGGTGACGACAATCTCGCCTTCCTCGCCAACGGGCAGCGTCACGCCGGTTTCGAAGTCGCAGATCTTGATGCGCGTGCCCGGAACTGGCAGACCGACAAAGACTGGCCGGCCGTGCAGGTCCATATCGTCTGTCTGCATCCCCGTGGTGAAGGTGTCGCTCGTGTGCGTCTCCGTCATGCCCCAGGCGCCTTCGGCCACGACGCTGCCGGTCAGCGCGTGCCACTGGCGGCGCAGGTCCACGGTCAGCTTGCGGATGAACGATGCCACGCGCGTATGTTGCAGCGAGCGCATGTCGTGCCGCGCAAGTTCGGGGTGCTGCAGTAATTCCACAAGGTTGTCGACGACCATGAAGGTGCGATTGACGCGGTAGCGGTCCACGGCGGTCATGACGGCGAGGGGGTCCCAGCGCGCCAGCAGCACCAGCGTGGCGCCGCTGAAGATCGGATAGATCAACCCGAGGTTCTCGCCAGCAATCCAGAACATCGGCAGGAAGTTCAGCATCACGTCCGACGACGGCAGCGTTGCATCCTGGTCTTCGCGCCCGCTGGTGACCGCCAGCGTGGCGGCCGCCGTGTAGATCATGTCGCGCTGGGTATGCATGCAGCCCTTGGGCATACCGGTGGTACCACCCGTGTAGTTCAGCGCGGCCAGTGCGTCGAGATCCACGCTCACGTCGCGCACGTTGCCCGTGCATGTCTGGATGGCCGCCATCAGGTCGATCGTGCCCGCGTGCGCCACGGGCGCGGCATCGAGTCCAGCCGGAACGGGCAGCGTGGGATGCGCGGGCAGGAATTCGCCGGCCGATGTGCTGAACACGGTTTCCACGCTGGTCTGCGGCTTCACCGTCATCAGCATCGGCACAAGCGTGTCGAGCGCGATCACCATGGTCGCACCGGCGTCGTTCAGCTCGTAGGCCAGTTCGTGTTCCTTGAACAGCGGATTCACGGGCACATAGACGGCGCCAAGCTTGAGAATCGCGTAGAACACGATGTGGAACTGCGGACAGTTGCCCAGTAGAACGGCCACGCGATTGCCGGGGCCGATGCCGTGGCCCCGCAGCAGTTCCGCGCAGCGCTCGCTCAGGTCGTCGAGTTCGGCAAAGGTGATCTCGCTGCCGTAGTAGATCAGCGCGGGCCGCTCAGGCTGGATGCGCGCCCATGCGCGCAGGGTCTCGCCAAGGCTGATCTCGCCGTGTGGATACTGCGGTGAGGTGGGCAGGCCGGCGGGCCAGATGCGGCGATGCCGCGCTTCAAGATCTGCGAAGAAAGCTGCGTCTTCCATCGTGTCTCCAGGAGTATTTGCTCCGCGCTCCGGCACGGCGGGAGCGGAGTCAGGGGGCAGTTCAGTCAATGCGGTGGCTACCACGCATCCACGTAGCGTCGGGGCGCCTCGTCTCGTGGGGCGGCATCGAGCCCGGCCAGCAACCAGCGCCGCGTTTCGGCTGGATCGATCACTGCATCGATCTCGAGCCCGGCCGCGGCATTGATCGCGTGTCCGCGTTCGTACATCTGCGCCACGAGCTGCTGGTAGAGGGCATCGCGTTCGGGGCCAGCCGGCAGCGCTTCCAGCTCCTTGCGGAAGCCGAGCCGTACCGCGCCTTCCAGTCCCATGCCGCCGAACTCGCCGGTTGGCCAGGAGATGGTGAACGCCGGCGCGCGGAAGCCGCCCGCAGCCATGGCCATCGCGCCCAGGCCGTAGCCCTTGCGCAGCACCACGGCCATGAATGGCACGCGCACCTTGGCGCCCAGCACGAACAGGCGGGACACATGGCGGACCTGCGCGCGGGCTTCGATCTCCGGGCCGACCATAAAGCCCGGCGTATCGATCAGCGAGACGATCGGCAGGCCATGCGTATCGCACAGCTGCATGAATCGCGCGGCCTTGTCCGCGCCGTCTACGTCGATGGCGCCACCCAGGTGGCGCGGGTTGTTGGCGACGATGCCCACGGGTCGGCCTTCGATACGCGCCAGCGCGGTATGCACGCCAGTGCCATAGCCCGCGCGCAATTCGATCACGCTGCCAACATCGGCAATGCCCTGGATCGCGGCACGGGTGTCGTAAACGCGCAGGCGGTTCTCGGGCACCACGCCGCGCAGCATCAGGGCGTCGGGCGCCTCCCAGTCCTGCGTGCGGCCCTGGAACATCGACAGGTAATGCTTCGCCGCGCGCACGGCCTCGGCTTCGTCGTCGACAAGCAGGTCGACCACGCCATTCTGGTACTGCACGGCGGCGGGGCCGATGTCCTCCGGACGATACACGCCAAGGCCGCCGCCTTCGATCATCGCGGGGCCGGCCATGCCGATGTTCGCGTCGCGCGTGGCGATGATCACATCGCTGCAGCCGAGCAGGGCCGCGTTGCCCGCGAAGCACCGGCCAGCGGCGATGCCGATCACCGGCACCTCGCCGCTCAGCGCGGCAAATGCGGCGAAGGACGGCTGGTAGAGGCCGGCGACGGTGGGAAAGTCCACATCGCCGGGGCGTCCGCCGCCGCCTTCCGCGAAGATCACAGTTGGCAGCTTCTGTTCGGCGGCCACCTGCAGGATGCGATCTGTCTTGATGTGGTTGCGCTTGCCCTGCGTGCCCGCCAGGACCGTGGCGTCGTACGCCAGCACCGCGCAGCGCGCGCGCTCCGGTGCGAATCGGGTGCCGTTGATGCGGCCGGTGCCGGTGATCAGGCCATCGGCCGGCGTATTGGCGATCAGGTCCTCGGCGCTGCGTCGGCTGGCCTGCGCGGCTACCGCATAGGCGCCGTACTCGACGAAACTGCCTGCATCGCACAGATCAGCCACGTTCTCGCGCGCGGTGCGCTGGCCGCGCGCATGGCGTTTCGCCACCGCGTCCGGCCGCGCGGCATCATCGAGGAACGCATCGCGATCGCGTACACGCTGCAGATCGGGGCGGATCGCGCGTGGGTCGGCCGCTTCGCTGCGGTGATGCGCGACGCCGGCGTCAGCCACCGGCTCCAGCACGAGCAGGATTTGCCCTTCGATAGTCTGGCCGGCGGCACCGACGCGCACATCGATCACACGCCCCGCGCACTCGGCCGCGATGGTGTGCTCCATCTTCATCGCGTCGAGGATCGCCACGATCTGGCCCGGTTGCACAATGTCGTCTTCCTGAACGCGCATCTCGACCACGCGCCCGTTCATTGGCGCGCGCACTGCAACCAGTCCTTCGTCGATGGCCTCGGCAGTAGCGGTCGGCACCGGCACAGGCACGGGGGCGGTCTGCGTGATACCGATGGAAGCCTGTCGCGCTGCGTCACTGGCCGCCACGCGTTGCGCGGCGGTCAGCAGTTCCGGAAGGATCGCCTCGAAGTGACGCGTATGGACGTGCTGCGTCGCGAAGTCTTCGCGTGCCACCAGGGCGCGCAGCAGGTCGAGGTTGCTTGGCACGCCGTCAACACGGAACTCACCGAGCGCACGCCGCACGCGCCGCACCACGTCTTCGAAACGGGGCGAGGCGGTGCTCACGATCAGTTTGGCCAGCAGGGAGTCATAGCCTGCAGGCGGCGCGTAACCGGTGTAGCCGTGGGTGTCGACGCGAACATCCGGCCCGGTAGGCGGATCGAAGCGTTCGAGCCTTCCCTGCGCCGGGCGCGCCTGGCCCTGCGCATCGGTGGCCTCGGCATTGATGCGTAGCTGAACAGCGAAGCCCCGCGCTGTCGGCGGCGCGGCGGGGTCGAGACCCAGGTCGCGCAGGCTCCGGCCATCGGCAAGGCCAAGCTGGAGGGCAACGAGATCGAGACCCGTCACCTGTTCCGTGATGGTGTGCTCTACCTGCAGACGGGGATTGGCTTCGATGAACACGAAGCCGTGGGGCGTGCCGGCGTCGTCGGTCTCCACCAGGAACTCGAACGTGCCCAGGCTGCGGTAGCCGGTGTGCCTTGCGATTCTGCTGGCGGCCTGCACGATGCGATCGCGCAGGGTGGGTGTCAGCACCGGGCTCGGCGCGATTTCCACCAATTTCTGGAAGCGGCGCTGTAGCGTGCAGTCGCGTTCGCCGAGCGCGATGATCTCGGTCCCATCGCCGATGATTTGCACTTCAATATGGCGCGCGCGTTCGACCAGCCGCTCGGCATAGATCGCTTCGATGCCGAAGGCGCTGCGGGCTTCCGACTGGCAGCGCGCGTAGGCTTCGGGCAGCGCTTCGGCATCGCGGACGACGCGCATCCCGCGTCCACCGCCGCCGCCCACGGCCTTCAGCACGATGCCATTGCCTTGCTGCGCCGCGAAGAACGCGCGGACGTCGTCGAGCGAAGCGCCACCGGGGGTGGCCGGCATCACCGGGACATCGCACTGCGCGGCCAGTTCGAGCGCGCGGCCCTTGTCGCCGAACAGGGCAAGCTGCTCGGGCGTGGGGCCGACGAACGTGATACCTGCTGCCGCGCATGCCTGCGCGAAGTCGGCACGCTCGCTCAGAAAGCCGTAGCCGGGATGGATCGCATCGCAGCCAGCGGCGCGCGCCGCGCCGAGAATGGCGTCGATATCGAGATAGGCGGCCGGACCATTGCCGGGTAGCGCGATGGCTTCATCGGCAAGCTGGCGATGGCGCGATTGCGCGTCGTCGGTGGCGTACACCGCGACAGTGGCAATGCCGAGATCCTGCGCGGCGCGTTGAACCCGCAGCGCGATTTCGCCGCGGTTGGCAATCAGAAGCTTTTTCACTGGCTCGATTCCGTGAGGGATGGATGCGGTACCGCCCGGATGCAAGCCAGAATGTAAGGCGCGTGCGGCAAGGTGCATGCACCCATGGCGCAAGTTTCATGGCGGCCATGCATCGGCTGTATAGCCGCAGCCGCCCTGCGGAATTGCTGCCTGAAGCCGCCTGGAGCGGCCTTGTGCCGCTGCGCCTAGTCGCCTGCGATTCGCTGCGCTGCAGCGATAAAGCGCTGCACATGGCGATCGTCGGTGTCCTGCTGCGTGGCCAGGGCGATGCCGATACGTGCCGCCGGGCGCGGGCTGGACAGGCGCAGAAAGCGCACGCGCCGATTCGTGTAACGCGCCGCCACGCCCGGCACTAGCGCCACGCCCAATCCGCTTTCCACCAGACTGACGATGGTCTGGACCTGCACCGCTTCCTGCGCGATGCGCGGTACGAAACCGGCCTGCTGGCACAGCAGCATCGCCACGGCCTGCAGGTTCGGCACATCGGCACGGGGATGCATGATGAAGGGCTCGTCGGCCAGTGCCTTCAACGCGATGCTCTCCTGCTCGGCAAAACGCCCGTCGGCCGGCACGGCCGCCACGAAGGCGTCGGACTCGAGCGGGGTCAGCGTATAGGGGCCGCTGTTGAGGATCGGAAAGCGTACGAGTCCGGCGTCTAGCTGGCCGTGTTCGATGCGGTCCAGAATCGCGGCCGACGTGGATTCGTGAAGGATCAGGTCGATGCCAGGGTGTGCCGAGCGGAAGGCCGGGATGAGACGGGGAAGCAACGCATAGGTAGCGGAGCCGACAAAGCCGATACGCAGCGCGCCGCGTTCCCCAAGCGCCGCAGACACCGCTGCGGCCCGCGCCTGGCCGGCATGGAACAGGGCCCGGCGCGCATCGTTGAGCGCCGCTTCGCCCGCCTGGGTGAGCCGCACGCCGCGCGTGGTGCGCACAAACAGCGGCGTGCCCAGTGATTCCTCCAGCTTGCGGATCGAAATCGACAACGGGGGTTGCGCCATGTGCAGGCGCTCGGCGGCGCGATGGAAGTTGCCGGTTTCGGCCAGCACGACGAATTGCTGGAGCTGACGTAGATCCATGATGATATCCAATGAATATCGGTTGCTAAAAATCTAATATTAGACGCAATGAGGCCGGCTGCCTTAATCTTGGCCGATCAATACATCGAATCAATACAACAGGAGACACGGTATGCTGCCTCTGTCCGGCATCCGCGTGGTGGATCTGTCGACCGTGGTGATGGGTCCTTACGCCAGCCAGTGGTTGGCCGATCTTGGCGCGGAAGTCATCAAGGTGGAAACGCCCGAAGGCGATTCCACGCGCCGTACCGGCCCGGCGACCGAAGACGGCATGTCCGCGATCTTCCTGGGCGTGAACCGCAGCAAGAAGAGCGTGGTGCTGAACCTGAAGCGCCCGGAGGCGCAGGCGGCGCTGCACCGGCTGCTGGCGTCGGCCGATGTTTTCGTCCACAGCATGCGGCCGCAAAAGCTGGCGAAGCTGGATCTCGATCCCGCCAGCGTCATGGCGCGCCATCCGCAACTGATCTTCGTGAGCCTGCTCGGTTTTGCCGAGGACGGCCCGTACGGTGGCCGTCCCGCGTATGACGACATCATCCAGGGCCTGTGTGGCAACGCGGCGCTGATGGCCGCGCAGACCGGCACCGTGCGCTATTTCCCGACCATCTCGGCGGACAAGACCAGTGGTCTGGTGGCCGCGCTGTCGATCTCGGCTGCGATTGCGGGCCGGGCGCGACAAGGCGGAAAGGGCTCGATGGTCGAAGTGCCGATGTTCGAATCGATGGTGGCCTTCAATATGGTCGAGCATCTGTACGGGCAGCACTTCGAGCCGCCGCGCGGGCCGTCCGGCTATCCGCGTGTGCTGGCACCGCTGCGCCGGCCGTACCAGACCGCGGACGGCTACGTCTGCATGATGCCGTACACCGACGCGCACTGGCGTGACTTCTTCCAGGCGTCGGGGCGCGAGGACCTGGCTGCCGACGCGCGTTTTACCGATATCGCCGCCCGCACGCGCCATATCGAAACGCTCTATGAAATCACTGGCGAACTCGTGCGCGCGCGCAGCACGGCGGACTGGCTGGCCATCTGCGAGCGGCTGCAAATTCCGGTGGCCCGCGTGAACGACCTTCACGAACTCGTTGACGATCCGCACCTGCGCGCGACCGGTTTCTTCGACCAGATCGAAGATCCGTCGATGGGCACGCTGCGTTTTCCCGGCGCGCCAGTGCGCTTCGATGGCGAACGCGCGCGCGCGGCCGTGCCGCCCAGGCTTGGCGAGCACACGCGCGAGATTCTTGCCGCCGCCGGACTTGGCGACGACGAGATCGACCGGCTGCAATCGAATCAGTAGGCCCCGCATCCATCACCGAATTCCCGAGGAGACACCATGACGACTTCACAACCGCAACGCCTGGGCCAGGGCTTCTACTGGCAGGACATCCGCGAAGGGCAGGTTTTCGAGACCTTTAGCCGTACCGTTACCGAGACCGATCTGGTCAACTTCATCTCGGTCACCGGGATGCTCGAAGCGATCTTTATCGAAGAAGGTTACGAGGCTGGCGCCATCAAGGGACGTCCGGTGCCCGCCGCGCTGACGTACTCGCTGATCGAGGGCTTCATCCTGCAAACGATGATCCAGGGCACGGGGCTGGCGATGCTCGAGCTGACGCAGAAGATCCTCGGTCCGGTGGTGGTGGGTGACACGATCCATGCCAGGATCACCGTGACTGGCATTCGTCCGACGTCGAAGAGCGGTCGCGCCGTGGTGGATTCGTCGATCGAGGTGTTCAATCAGCGTAACGAGCTGGTCATGACGTACACGGCGCGACGCCTGCTGGCGGGCCGCTGATCCGGTGGCGTAGCCGCTTTCGCTGTACTTGCCGTACTTGCCGTACTTTCTGGAGGAGACAACCATCATGCCGACACAGAGCAAAAAAGCCGGGCATTCCATTCGTTCGATTCTGCTTGCCGGTTGCGCCTTCGCGCTGACGGCGGCCGTCGCGCTGGCCATTAAGCCGGCCATGGCGGGCGAGTTTCCGGATCATCCGATCCGGCTCGTCGTGCCGTTCCCGCCCGGCGGACCTACCGATCTGGTGTCGCGCGTGATTGCGCGGAAGATGTCCGAGGAGATCGGGCAACAGGTCATCGTAGACAACCGGCCCGGCGCCAACGGCAATATCGCCGGCGAGATGGTGGCCAAGTCCCCGGCTGACGGCTACACGGTGCTGTACAACACGTCGTCGATCGCTTTGAGCCCGGCGCTGTACAAGAAGCTGCCCTATGACGTGAAGCGTGACTTCGCGCCGGTGGCGATGACCGCGATGGTGCCGCTCGTGCTGGAAGTCAACGCGCAGGTGCCGGTGCGCACCGTGCCGGAGTTCGTTGCCTGGCTGAAGGCCAATCCGGGCAAGATGACCTATGGTTCGGCGGGCAACGGCAACGTCACGCATCTGGCGGCTTTCTTGTTCCTGCAGGCCAACGGGCTCGACGCCGCCCATGCGCCGTACAAGGGCAGCGCCCCGGCACTGACCGATCTGGCCAGCGGGCAGGTGCAGTTCATGACCGACACCATCAACTCGTCGCTGCCGTTTATCCGCGACAAGCGGATGCGCGCGCTTGCCGTCACCAGCAGCGCGCGCAGTTCGCAACTCCCGGACGTGCCGACGCTGGCCGAGTCTGGCATGCATGGTTTTGAAGTGGGTGCGTGGCAGGGCATGATGGTGCCCGCGAAGACCTCGCCGGAGATCATCAAGAAGCTCAACAGCGCGGCGCTGAAGGCGCTTGCGGCGCCCGATGTGCGTGCCAGCCTGGCGCTGCAGGGCGCGGAGGTGCGGGCGTCGAGCCCGGAGGCCTATGCGAAGTACGTGGCATCGGAAATCGACCGTTGGCACAAGGTGGTCAAGGACACCGGCGTGACGCTGGATTGAAGCAGCATCAGGCGCTCACCGGGCGCTTACGGAGGTACCGTTTTGAGTTCACTGTTTGGCACGTTCTCGCTGACATCCCTGCCGCCTGAGGCGTTGGCGTTCCGGCGCGAGGTGAAGGCATTCCTGGCCGAGCATCTGCCGGATCTTCCCGCCGATGTCCGCGCGCGATCGTGGATGGGATTCGACGCCGCGTACAGCCGCGCGCTTGCGCAACGTGGGTGGGTTGGCGTCACGCTGCCAGCGCGGTTCGGCGGTGCGGGGCTCGATGCGTTCTCGCGCTTCGTGCTGGTGGAGGAACTGCTCGCCTGCGGCGCGCCGGTTTCCGCGCACTGGATTGCCGATCGCCAGAGTGGCCCGTTGATCCTGCGCTACGGCAGCGATGCCCAACGCGAGTTCTATCTGCCGCGTATCTGCCGGGGCGAGGCGTTCTTCTGCATCGGCATGAGCGAGCCCAATTCGGGGTCCGATCTGGCCAGCGTGGCCACGCGTGCGGTGCCGCAGCCAGGTGGCGGCTGGCGCCTGAACGGCCGCAAGATCTGGACGACCAACGCGGATCGCTGCCACTACATGCTCGCGCTGGTGCGAACGTCGGGCGAGGCTGGAGACCGGCAGAAGGGGTTGTCGCAGGTGATCGTTGACCTGTCCCTGCCGGGCGTGACGGTTCGGCCGATCCATGATCTGAGCGGTGATGCGCATTTCTCGGAGGTCAGCTTCGAGGACGTGCTGCTGCCAGCCGACGCGCTGATCGGCAACGAAGGCGCGGGCTGGGAACAGGTCAACGCGGAACTGGCATTCGAGCGCAGCGGCCCCGAGCGGCTGTACTCGAGCGTGGTGCTGCTCGATGCCTGGGTGGCTGCGCTCCGTCGTCTGCCCGCAGTGCGCCGCGATGCGGTCACGATCGGCGGGATTGTCGGCCGGCTGGCGACGCTACGGGCGATGTCCGTGGCCGTGACGGCGCGGCTGGCTGCCGGAGAAAGCCCGTTGGTGGAGGCCGCATTGGTCAAGGATCTCGGCACCGGCCTGGAGCAGTCGATCGGCGCGTTGGCCGAAGCGGCGCTGGGCGATGATCCGGAGCTGGCGATGGATGCGGAGCTGGTTCGCACCGCTGCCTATGTCAGCCAGATTTCGCCAACCTATTCGCTGCGCGGTGGTACGCGAGAGATCCTTCGCGGCATGATCGCCCGCGGCCTGGGCCTTCGCTAAGAGGCGCTATCAAAAAGATTCTGGCGTCGTTGCGCGGCCTTGGCCGATCCACTTGTACTGTCTGCGGCCGCGCGTCTAGCCAGAACCGCTTCGCTTCATTTTGATAGCGCCTCTAAGGGACACAGGGACACAGGGATGCAGGGACGCTAGTGATGCTGAGGGACGCTTAAGGGATTAAGGAAGCACCATGTACAACGAATACTCGGAAGCACTGGAAGCGCTACTAGGCGATCACTGCACGCCCGCTGTCGTGCGACAGATCGAGTCCGGCGGCAGTGGCGCAGATCTCTGGCGCTTGCTCGATGACAGCGGTTTCGCGGACAGCTTGCTGCCGGAAGCCGGATTGAGCCTGGCGGACGTCGCGCCGATGCTGTTCGTGATGGGCCGGCATGTGCTCCCGGTGCCGTTGGCGCAGACGATGTTTGCGCGTGCCGTGCTGCGGATGGCGGGCGTAGGTGTGCCGGAGGTGCCGGAGGGACCGATTGCGCTGGCCGATCTCGACGGCGCGCAACGCACGCACGTGCCGTGCGGCGCTACGGCAACGTGGTTTCTGGTGCAGGACGGCGCCCAGGCGGCGCTCGTCCATCGCGATGCCGTGGCGCTTTCGCCCACTGGCGTGAGGGATGACCTGACGCTGTCGCTCGGGGGATGTGCCGCGCCACGCTTTCCATTACCGGCTGGGCTGTTGCGTTCGGTGGGCGCGTGCCTGCACGCGGTGCAAATGGCGGGTGCAATGTCGAGCGTATTCGACTTGACGCTGCAATACGCCAACGACCGGGCGCAGTTCGGTCGCAACATCGGCAAGTTCCAGGCGATCCAGCATCAGATCAGCGTGATGGCGGAGCAGGTGGCGGCGGTGCGTATGGCGGCACAGATCGCTTGCGCGGCCGACGGCTGGCAACCTGACCGGCTGCGTGCGGCCATCGGCAAGTTCAATGCGAGCGATGCGGTGACGGCCGTGACGTCGATCGCCCACGCGGTGCATGGCGCGATTGGTGTGACGGCGGAGTACGACCTGCAACTCTACACGCGCCGGCTGCACGCGTGGCGGTTGGCGGATGGGTCGGAGCGGTACTGGGCGCGCGAACTTGGCGAGGCGACCTGTGAGGCCGACGGCCTGACCGTGGACCTGATACGCGAGTGGAGCGGCGAGGCAGCGTAGCCGCAGGGACGGCGATGGCCCTCTCCCCGCGGGAGCAGGCCGCCGCCGATCCCTGGTGTGCTTTACACGATCGTGTCGACCACACCGCCGTCGACGCGCAGGGCCGCGCCGGTGGTGGCGGACGCCTGTGGCGAGCAGACGTAGACGATCATGTTGGCCACCTCCTCGACACTGGCCGCGCGCTGGATGATCGACGTGCTGCGGTGTGCCTTGACGAACTCGGCCGCCACTTCCTCGGCGCTCTTGCCGGATTTCGCGATTTCATCCTTGAGCATGGCCGTCACGCCTTCGGATAGCGTCGGGCCGGGCAGCACGGCGTTCACCGTGACGCCGGTGCCTGCCATCCGCTTGGCCAGACCGCGCGAGACTGCCAACTGCGCGGTCTTGGTAAAGCCGTAGTGGATCATCTCGACCGGAATGTTGATGCCAGACTCAGAGGCGATAAACACGATGCGGCCCCATTTGCGCTCGGCCATGCCCTTGGCATAGGCGCGCGAGAGGCGTACGCCGGACAGCACGTTGACGTCGAAGAAGCGTGTCCAGTCGCTGTCCGGAATATCGAAGAAATCCTTCGGCTCGAAGATGCCGAGGTTGTTGACGAGGATGTCGACAGCCGGGTGGGTCTTGACGAGGGTGTCGCAGACGGCAGCGTCGGTCAGGTCGCCTGCGAATCCGGTGGCCTGGGCGGTGGGATAGGATTTCTTCAGCGATGCCAGCGCGTTATCGACCGAGGCCTGACTACGGCCGTTGACGATCACGTGGGCGCCAGACTCGGCCAGTCCGCGCGCCGTGGCAAAGCCGATGCCGGCGGTGGAACCGGTGACCAGGGCGGTCTTGCCCGACAGATCGATGTTCATGGCGACTCCATTTCGTTGGAAGGTGAGCCCTTGGCCGCTACGGCAGGGCAACCCGTCAAGTGTATGAAGCCGCCGGCGAACTGCAAGCCGGGCCTGTGGAATGCTGCGTTCCGCCCGTGAAAGGAAACGGCAATGAAACGGGAACTGCGCCGGGGTCAGGTGAGCCACCGGCGGGTGACGTGGCCAGCCCTTGTTTTTGTGTACCGGCTATTCCTTCACCGTTCCGGCCACGTGCAGAATCCGGTTCCGCACCACGGCGATTGCCTGCTTGAGGGCGTAGACGTCCTGAAAATAGCGCTGCGGCATCCGTATCTGACTGGCGTGCGCATCGATCTGCTCGATTTCCTCGCGCCACTGCGCAATCTGGTGCCGCGTTGGCCGCTCGCTTTTCCAGATTTCATCTTCCAGCGCCTTGATCTCCCGATACCAGACCACGAGCCGGCCTTTGATCCGCGACTCCGCGAAGCGCGGCAGGGCCTGCAACAGGCCCAATAGCAGGGCCATGAAGGGGAGCAGGATCAGCAGCCGTCTTTCGACAAAGCTGGCCAGCCAGAAGGGCAGGTATCGCTGCAGGAAAGGACGCCCCGACTTGAAGAAGCGCGTGCTTTCCTCCGAAACGGGGAACTCGTTGGTGTTCAGGTTGGGAAACGTGCCGAGCGGCGTGAAGTAGTCTTCGCCGCCGTGGACGGTCTTGGCGGCTTCCAGCAGCAGGTACACCAATGCGGGGTGCATGGTGTCCTTGGATACGAGCAGGGCTTTGGCGGCCAGCAGCGTGACGTCGGCCTGCGGAAGATCGTTGACGATGCTGGTCGAGGCACGCGGGAAGACGATCTTCGAGAGCGACGGGAATTTCTGCACCAGCGCATCGGCCTGGGCAAAGCTCATCAGCTTCAGGTCGCTGTTCAATAGCGTCTGCTGCATCTCCGCATCCGGCCTGCCGATGAAGAACGCGGCGTCCACCTGCCCATCCTTGAGGCCCTGGTAGGCCGCATTGGCGTCCATTTGCAGCAGCGTGGTATTGGCAGCGGTAATGCCGCTATGCGCGAGCAGGATCCGGGAGACTTCGAGTAGCCCGCTGCCCGGAACGCCAATGGAGACTTTCTTCCCTTGCAGTTGGGACAGTCGGTCCATCCTGGCGGCGCCGCGATAGAACACCCAGATCGGTTCATAGGCGACGGCGGCAATGGTCTGCAGCCCGTCGGTATCGCTCGGGCTGACCGTGCCCGACTGGATGAACCCCACCTCGTACGCACTATCCGGATTCTTCAGCCGTTCGTAGTTCTCGATCGAACCGGAAGAACTGCGGATCTCGAGCTTGATGCCGTCGCGTTTCAGGATGGCCGCGTAGCGATCCGCGAAACCTTGATAGATGCCCTTGTCCGCGCCGGTGGTGATGATGATCGTATGCTGGATGGCGGGCCGGATGACAGCTACCAGTGACCAGCCAAGTGCAACCAGCAGCAGTAAGCCTCCAGCAATAAGAAGTCGCCGGCGGCCCGCCGACATGGGCGGATTCTGACTGCGGCGAAGCGCCGGATCGCGCCTAGACATTGGTCACCCGATAACAGAAAGAAAGCACTCCCGCTGCAGCAACGCCGAGTATCGCTGATGACATGGCGAGTTTTGTAATTTTTGGATTTTCTACGATACCAGATTGTTGTATCGCGGCTCAAACGACCTCACTCGGCAGCTCGATCCGGGAGCAAGAAAAAAGGCCGCATGAATGCGGCCTTCTCTTCGTGCGATGCCGCTCAGTGGAAGAGCTTCATTGCCTGGGTGATCGTGTTGGATACGCCCCAGACCAGCGGCACCAGCACATACAGCCAGAAGATGGCCAGCAGGCCTTTGCTGGTGGGGTGGGCTTTCACTTGTGAATTGTCCATGTGCATCTCTCCGTCGGGCGGTCAGTGGGCTGCGCTGGCATTGCCGGCAAGGCTGGATACATCGGCTTCGCTCATGTGGTGCCTGTCGCTGACGCGCGCCACCAGCAGATTGCAGATGAAGCCGACCACGAGCAGGGCCGCCATGATGTGCAGTGTCATCGTGTATGCGTCGGCGCCGGTCACGCCGTGCGCGACCTGGTACTCGCGGATGTAGTTCACGAGCACCGGGCCGGCGATACCCGCGGCGGCCCAGGCCGTCAGCAGGCGACCGTGGATGCCGCCCACGAAGGCGGTGCCGAACATGTCGGCCAGGTAAGCCGGGATCGTGGCGAAGCCGCCGCCGTACATCGACATGATCACGCAGTAGGCCAGCACGAAGAGCGCGATGTTGCCGCTTGCGCCAAGCTGTGGCACCAGCCAGTACAGGACAGCGCCCAGCGCGAAGAATACGAAGTAGGTGTTCTTGCGGCCGATCCAGTCAGAGGACGAAGCCCAGAAAAAGCGGCCGCCCATATTGAACAGCGACAGCAGGCCAACGAAGCCGGCTGCTGCTGCGGCGGTCACGCTGCCCTTGAAGCTCTCCTGAATCATCAGCGATGCCTGGCCCAGCACGCCGATGCCGGCCGTCACGTTCAGGAACAGCACCAGCCACAGCAGGTAGAACTGGGACGTCTTCAGGGCCTGGTCGATGTGCACGTGATTACGCGTGATCATCTTGCTGGCGGTGGTGGGCGGGGTCCAGCCAGCCGGCTTCCAGCCCGGGGCGGGCACACGGATGGCCAGCGAGCCGATCAGCATCGACACGAAGTAGCCGATGCCCATGACCACGAAAGTCTGGGCCACACCGACCGACGTAGCGGTCTTGAAGGTGTTCATCAGCGCCACGGACAGCGGCGCGGCGATCATCGCGCCGCCGCCGAAGCCCATGATCGCCATGCCGGTGGCCATGCCGCGACGGTCCGGGAACCAGCGAATCAGCGTGGACACGGGCGATACATAGCCCAGGCCCAGTCCGATGCCGCCCAGCACGCCGTAACCGAGATAGAGCAGGGCGATCTGGTGCGTGTAGATACCCAATGCGGAGACCAGGAACCCGCTGCCAAAGCAGCAGGCGGCGGTGAACATCGTCAGGCGCGGACCCACGCGCTCGAGCCATTTACCGGCGAATGCAGCGGAAATGCCAAGGAAGAAGATCGCCAGCGAGAAAATCCAGCCAAGCGTGGTCAGTTTCCAGTCATCGGGTGCTGACTCGGTAATGCCGATTACCCTCGAAAGCGGTACGTTGAATACCGAGAATGCATAGGCCTGGCCGATGCAAAGGTGAACCGCCAGCGCGGCGGGCGGGACCATCCAGCGGGAAAATCCCGGCTTGGCGTAGGTCGCTTCCTTGGAAAAGAACGGGGCCGGGCCATAGGCCGGGCTGCTGCCTTGATTCATCACACTGCTCATCGAGCGTTCTCCAGACGAGGGTCCTGGGCAACCGTTCCGCTTGCAGCATGGCGCGCCGGCGGGTCTGGGTGGCCCAGCCGGTTGACCCGTCACGCCGCGGTCGGATTACCCCCAGATGTGTCGACGCACCGGGTGTTGGACATATTTATGGCCCGGACTGGTCGACGCTTGCTACCACACTACAAATCGGAAATGGGATTGCGCTGCGGGTAATGGCGCCGCGGCAACTGGCGCGAGCGAGTGCCGGCGGATCCGGCAGTCGGTGTGGCGAGAGACGCGAGGCGTCCCGGGATGAAATGGCTCATTATTTTTCCGTCGGGGGCGAGCAGTCATTGTTCTGACCAACAATGACTACCGTGGAAAATGTTATGTGCGCTGAACCTTAGCCGTGTCGATCGCTGACTTCAATAGGTTTTCGAGGACATATTCCCTACCAACGGCACTTTCGATGTGATGCATGAAAAACGTCGGCGCGGCACGATATTCACCGTGTGGTTTTTGCGACAGCGTTGAATAATGTGTGGACGGCATATACGGCCATAGATGCCCTATTGATAGGACAAATTGTCACGAATGCGTCATGTGCGACGCCTACGATCTGTGCCGTGGCGGTTTTCCTCTGCCATGGAAAGACAAGCCGGTCACCAGCGATGGGTGCAAACGGGCGACAAGTGGGTGTCGCACGGACCGGCGAATTGACACGCCGCGGCCGGCCAATGGTCGCGGCATTTTTTTTGCGCCCGGGAAGGTCAGCCGAACGTCAGAAGGCTTCGTTGATCTGGAAGTAGGCGCCCTTCGTCTGGCGACCGACACCGACATCGAACCGGACATTGACCCGCGGCTTGAACTCGAAGCGGTAGCCCACGCCGCCATTCGGTAGCCAGTGGGCCGACGTCAGCCCGCCGGGGTTGCCGGCGATGGCGCCAGTGGCGAGCCAGAACACCATGCCCTGCCGGCCCACGATGTGCCAGCGGTATTCCACCTGGGCGGTCAGCATCGCCTTGTCCCGATACTGGCCCATGAAGTAGCCGCGCATGTGCTTGTTGTCACCGAGAATCGACATCATGCTCCACGGCACATCGCCCCAGTTGAACTTGCCGTAGATGTCGAACGCCAGCACGTCCCGCTCACGCATACGGAAGTAGCGGTCGTAGGTGAGTTCCAGCGATTCGAAATCGGTGTCGCTGCCCAGCGCGCGCCGGTAGACAGTGCCGTTCAGCAGCAGCGCTTGCCCCTTGTACGGATTGGGCAGGAAGTCTCGCGTGTCGTACGAAAAATGGGCGGTCAGGCCGCTGCTGAGCACGCGAGTGCCGTGCGGGTCGGTGGCCAGCGCGCTGTTCGCGCCGCGATCCAGGTGCGTTGCGTCGTCGTACTCGACGTCGACGCCGCCGCCAATATAGGTGTTGGGCTGCACGCGCATCATGACCCGGGGCTTGAACACGACGCCGCGACGCGTATAGCCCTCCTTGTTGGCGTCGTTGACCGCGTTGTCGTATCCGATGCCCCAGTACGACGTGGGTATATTGATCAGCGCGCCGGAAAACACGAAGCGGTAACTGTCGTCGGCGAAGAACGTGTTGTTGTCCACGCCGATACCCAGGGCCCCCGTGGTGGTGGCGAAGCCATGGATGTTGACGGTGGAGAGCTGTGTATCTTCCTCGGCGTTCTTCGGTTTGTAGAGGCCGATGGCCGCGGCGCCGATGCCGAAACCCATCTCCGGGTTATAAAAAGGACCCGGTAACACGCCCCAGTCGATGCCGTGGCTCAGGTCTACCTGCTTCGAGGCGCCGAGCTTGTTAAGGATCTTGTCTATCCAGCCTACGTGTTCCGGGTCCTGCGCCGGCTCGCTCGACTGCGCGGCCGCGTTCGCGGCGGCCAGGGCAAGAGCGAGCGGGATAACCAGGGGCGTGCGCATCGTCGTCAGAACCGGAGGAAGCCAGTAGCAATCACGTAGTTGCGGTTATACCCGTAACCGATCTCCAGCAGTAAGCCGACGCCGCGGTTGATTGCCCAGCTCGCGCCCACGGATCCGCTCCAGGGCCCAGTGACCTGCTCGGCCATCTGGTAGTTCAGGCGGGTAGTCTGGCCGCTGCCGCACCGCCGCCGCCCGCGGTCCAACCGTGGGCGGCAAGCGGCAGGCAGCCGATTCGTCCGCCGAGTACTCCCATCGCGTGCGCATTCCCTTGGTCCGGTCAAGATGCACGATCTTTACCGAATGCCGCCCTGGATCGAAGTGAATGTTTTCGATAGGCGACATGAGGAAATCCAGATCCCAATCCGCACCCGACGGCGCGGCGACCATGCGTTCAGGTCGCAGCCTGAGTCACGAAGCGGATTGGCGCTTGTATCGCCGCAGATGGGCGATGGACTAGGGCTGATCGGTGTCAGTCAGCTCGACTGCGCAGGAGTGGTAGCGGTGGCCGGAGTGGCCGAAACCTTCGGCGTGCTGGCCGCGGCGGTGTCGCAGGCCGGGCGGGTGACTTGCTGTCGCTGCCGGGCCTCGGCGCGACCGCGCTCGATCACGGCAAAGTCGGGGCCGGCAACGGCTGACAGCGAGGCAAGGAGGGAGGCTGCGCCACACAGGGCGAGCAGGGCGGACTTCATCAGAAAACTCCGACGGGTGGGAAAAACCATGCCCAGAATGATCCGCGCCTTCCGCCATAGCGTCCAAGACCGGATCGTTATTCGGGCGATAGGCTGGGCCAATAGTTGACGATGAGGCCAACCATTGCGCAGCGGGCCAGCCCAAGGACTTCCGCTACCGCTGGCACCTACGACCGGAACATGATTTGCGCGGCGATCACAAGGACCATGAAGTACACGAATAGCAGTCCGCAGAGCGAAAACGCCACCGTGCAGAGCGTGTCCATCGCCCGATGGGGGTCTGAGAATCGTTCCTTCAGCCAGTTGTTCATATCAATCTCCAGAAGTCGGAGAGTCTAAGAACGCACGCGCCCTACGGCGAGTAAACTTGTGTTTCCAATTTCGCCAAGCGCATTACATTTGTTGTCGCGATGCATCGGCGGCGGTGTTCGCCGACGATGACCGTGGCAAACACCGACTCGGAGCACTGCGCGGCTCAGCGCATCTTGCCGAGGATGGCCTGCATCTCGGTGGCATCGAATGCCCGAAGCGTCTGGGTGTGAACGTTGCCAAGCGCGCCGACGCTCAGCCCGAACGCCGTCACCACGGTGTCATCCTGTGCCTCCAGCGTCAGCACGACGTCGTATTTGCCCAGTGTCCAGAACACATCCTTCACTTGCACGCCAAGTTGCGCGCCCAGTTCACGCACGGCGGCGGCGCGTTTGGTCGTTTCCTTGACAGTGCGGATGCCCTGATCGGTGAAGCTTGCCAGCACGATGTAGCGGGTCATGGTGAGTCTCCGGCAACAAGTGGATGGGCGCCGTCGGCGCAGCGCCGGGTGTGGGCGTGAACCCCATCCGGCAGGGAGAGCGTGGGGACGGTGGTTCAGGGATTCAGCGCGAATTCGCGCGGCGCTTCGTCGTTCACCCGAAGACGATGGCGGTGACGGCGCTCGCCTGGAAGATTCGGCAAAACAGCCTGAGCAATGCCGAAAGCACGCAATTTGCGAACCACTGGCGACCGGATGCGGTTCGTGGTCATCCCATGCTCATTTCGGGGAACGCGATCCCGTGGTGTGGCGCGAGGTGTTGCAAAAATGAAGCGCCTTCCGCGCGGCAACGCGGCCTGTTGCCATTGCCATGTAACGAATGCGCAGCAACATGGCTGCCATTCTGGGTTGGCCAAGAATGTCTTTCAGAAGAATCAAGTAGTAATCTTCCTGCCACATTTCTCATGCATCCTCCAGTCCGTCTCAAACAGGGAGGACACCATAATGAGAAGGATTTCCGTACTCGCGGCAGCCGCCATGTCGGTCGCCCTCGCGGCCTGCGGCGGCGATGACAACAACGCCGCGGCGTCGAATGGCAACAACGGCAGCAACGGTGGCACGACGCCGCCGATCGAGCAGCCACAAGGCGGCGCCACGCCGACCAAGAACGTCGTGTTTTTCCTCGGCGACGGCATGGGCATGACGACGCTGACCGCCGCGCGCATCTACAAGGTGGGCGAGGAAGGCGATCTGACGATCGACACGATGCCGGAAAGCGGCTTCGTCCGTACGTACTCGAACGACGCCCAGGTCACGGACAGCGCCCCGTCGATGGCCGCCTACATGACCGGCGTGAAAATGAACAACGAAGTCATCTCGATGACTCCGGAAACGAGCGCCGTGGACGCCAACGGCAAGGCCTACGTGTCGGGCGCTGACAGCACCTGCCCGGCGACGGGCAACGGCAAGAGCGTGCCGACGCTGCTCGAGCAGATGAAGGCTGCCGGCTACGGCACGGGCGTGGTCACCACCACGCGTATCACGCACGCCACGCCGGCGGCCACCTACGCCCACATCTGCCACCGCGACGGCGAGAACGCCATCGCTGCGCAACTGGTACCGAAGGGCGCTGGCTTCAACGGCGCGCTGACCGATGGCGTCGACGTGATCTTCGGCGGCGGCCGCCAGCACTTCCTGGCTACGGCCGCAGGCGGCAAGCGTACCGACGGCCGCGATCTGGTCGGCGAGTTCAAGACGGCTGGCTATAGCTACGCTGCCAGCAAGTCGGACTTCGACAAGATCACGGCCAGCTCCGCCAAGGTGGTGGGTCTGTTCAACGCGAGCCACATGGATTACGACCTCGATCGCGATCCGGCGAAGGAGCCGAGCCTGGCAGAAATGACCGGCAAGGCCATCGACGTGCTGGCTGCCAAGAAGAAGGGCTTCTTCCTGATGGTGGAAGGCGGCCGTATCGACCACGCGCTGCACGAGACCACCGCCCGCAAGGCGCTGCAGGACACCGCCGCATTCGACGACGCGATCAAGGCTGCCATCGACAAGCTCAACGTCATCGACCCGGGCCTGAAGAACACGCTGATCGTCGTCACCGCCGACCATGACCACACCCTGGTCCTGAACGGCTACGCCAAGCGCACGGGCAAGACCAGCGATGCCAACCCCGGCGTGCTGGGTCTGGTCAAGGACTACGTGACTGGTTCGGCCAAGCTCGATTCGACCGGCAACCCGTTCTCGATCATCGGCTTCGGCAATGGCGAGAACCGTCCGGCCACGCGTACCGCGCTGACCGATGTGCAGGTCTTCGACAAGACCTATCACCAGGAAGCTGTGATTCCGATGCCCGCGGGTGGTGAAACCCACGGTGGCACCGATGTGTTCATCGGCGCCATGGGCAACGGGGCCACCAGCTTCACCGGTGTGATGGACAACATCGAGGTGTTCGGCCTGATCAAGAAGGCAATCGGACTCTGAGCCAACCCGCCATCACCGCACAACGGAATATCGACATGAAAATTACTACCCGTATCGGAATGCTGGCGGCCGCGGCGGCCAGCGCTTGCCTGACGATGCCCGCGGCGCACGCCGCTGGCGAGGCCAAGAACGTCATCTTCTTCCTGGGCGACGGCATGGGCCCCGCCACCGTTACCGCATCGCGTATCTACAAGTACGGCGAATCGGGCAAGCTGACGATGGAATCGCTGAAGCGCACCGCGCGCATCAAGACGTTCTCCAACGACGCGCAAACCACCGACAGCGCACCGTCGATGGCTGCCTACATGACCGGCGTGAAGATGAACAACGAGGTCATCTCGATGTCCCCGGACACGAAGGCGACCGCGCCGGGCACAGACGGCAACGGCAACAAGACCATCAACAACTGCCTGCCGACCAACGGTACTTCGGTGCCGACGCTGCTGGAACTGGCCAAGGCGCGCGGCAAGGCGACCGGCGCCATCACCACGACCGAGCTGACGCACGCCACGCCGGCCGCCACGTACTCGCACATCTGCCATCGCGATGCGCAGTACGACATCGCCGCGCAAGCGGTGCCGGGCGGCGCGGGTTTCAACACGGCGCTGGGTGACGGTGTCGACGTGCTGATGGGCGGCGGACGCAACCACTGGACGCCGTTTGACGCCACGACCAACAAGAAGGGCCGTGCCGATGGCCGCAATCTGCTGACGGAGTTCTCCGCCAAGGGCTACGCCGTGGCCGCCACGCGCGACCAGATGATGCAGGCCAGCGGCAACAAGCTGATTGGTCTGTTCAGCACGACGAGCCATCTCGAGTACGAGATCGACCGCGTGGCGGGCAAGGGCGAAGGCGCTACCCAGCCGAGCCTGGCCGACATGACCGCCAAGGCGATCGAGCTGCTGTCGAAGAACGGCAACGGCTACTTCCTGATGGTCGAGGGTGGCCGTATCGACCACGCGCTGCATGGCACCAACGCCAAGCGCGCGCTGGAAGACACCATCGCCTTCGACGACGCCATCAAGCGCGCGCTGTCGATGGTCGATCTGTCGAACACGATCATCGTGGTCACCGCCGATCACGATCACACGATGACGATCAACGGCTACTCGCACCGCGGCAACCCGATCCTGGCCACGGCCACCGACTACAAGACCAAGAAGACCGCCCTGGCGGCCGACGGTCTGCCCTACACCACGCTGGTGTTCGGCAACGGTGGCACCCCGCGCAAGGCTACCCGCGACAACCCGTCGCTGGTGGACACCACCGCCAATGACTATCTGCAGGAAGTTGGCGTGAACCTGGGTTCCCCGGGTGCCGAAACGCACGGTGGCGGCGATGTGATGCTGTTCTCCACCGGCCCCGGCAGCGCGCCGTTGAAGGGCACCCTCGACAACACCAAGGTGTTCGGTGTGGTCAAGTCGGCCCTGGGTCTCTGATCCTAGTCGTACCCGACACGGGCACTTCACGTGCCCGTGCCATGACGCACGCCGGTTCGCCGGCGTGCGCTTTCCACTTTCAGCACGGCAATGATCAACATGAAGCAAGCCAGCATGAAACAAGCCAGCATGAAACAAGCCGGCGTGAAGCAGGCAATCGGCCAGTTCGTTCTGCTGGCGCTCGGCGTATGCGCCTCGTCGACGGCTCTCGCGGCCACGGCTACGGATTCGGGCAGGCCACTCGCGCTGCGCGTGCAGCACGAACTGTCGGCACTCGGCAAGGATGGCGTGAAGCGTGATGTGTCGTTCGGCGAGCGTGTCTATCGCAACGGTGACTCGGTCTGGATCGAGCGCGAAGTGCCGGCGAGCGTGCGGCATGCGCATGACGAGGCAGAACATGCGGCGGGTGACAAGGGCCACAAGCACATGGATGTTTCCACGGCGGCGCGCTGGATCGAACGCAAGCCCAACGGCGAACTGAATGTTCGGCTCGTCAGCGATCAGATGCGCAAGACCTTCGAGGTGCGCCAGGGTGACTACGGCAATATCGGTTTCGATGGTTCCTGGGCCGCGGCGAGCCATCTGCTCGACCCCGCCCTGCTCAAGACGATGAAGGCCAACGGGCCCGTACGCGATGGCGTGCAGGAATACACGGCCCGCCGCGGCGACGAGCGCGTGACGGTGCAATGGGATGTGGCCGGGCAGTATCCGCGCCTGGTGCAGTCGCTCAACACGAGCGGCACACAGAAGAAGATCACGCGTGTCACGTCGGTCGCGACGCCGGCGAGCGCGCCCTGGTCTCGCACACGCGGCTACGCGCAGGGCGATTACTCCGATCTGCTGGACTGACGCGCCGATTCACTCGGTTATCCGCTGAGCCGCCGGACAGCGCCGGACAGCTCTGGGTGCTCAGCGGCCCGACGGGGTGCGAATCGACGTGGCGATATCGCGGCTCACCGAGGCGAGGGCGCGGTTATGCGCCGAGATGATCGCCTCGAAGCCATCGCCGGCAACGGCCTCGCGTACCACCGAGCGCCCGGCGATCGCCGGCTGTTTCCCCGGCGGCTGGATGGTCCATAGCGCATCCATCGACACGGCGACGGCCGGCTCCGTATCCAGACTCAGGATATCCACGCGGACACGCCAGGCCGGCATTGCATTCGAACCCGTATCGACGACAGTCACCTGATCGGACCCCAGCATGGTTCTCAGATCTGCGGCAATGACCTGGGAGATTTCGGACTTGAGCGGCTCGGCCCAGCGTGCGAATTCGTTGACCTTGACTTCGTTGGCCGAGACACGTGTCACGATCTGAGGCCGGTCGACCAGATCCGGTATCGTCACCGGCCCGACGACGACACGGACTGGTGTCGCGGTGGAGGCACGCTCCACAGTGTTGTCCGGATCAAGCGTGTAGAACCGCGCTTTCGGCGAGCTGCAGCCGGCCAGCAGCCCGATGAGCGCCACGAATGCCACGCTTGCGCTGGCGATCGACCTTGTCACGCGTTTCATGGCTTGTCCTCCGATTTTCCGCGTATCAGCGCTTCGGGGTGTTGCTCCAGATAGTCGGCAAGCGAGCGGAGCGCGGCGGCCGTACGTGCGAGTTCCTTCATGGCGTCCGCCGTGTTCTGCTGCAGCGCCGAGTCGGGGCCGAGCGCGGTGTTGGCGGAGTCGAGCGTGGAGCGTGCCGATGCCAGCGTGTCGCGTGCTTGCGGCACGAGCTCCGAGTCCAGCCGCGTCAATAGCGAGGTCGCGTTGCGGAGCATGTCCTTGGTGTTCTGGCCGATCTGCGCAAAGGGCACGCTGTTCAGTTGCGCGACAACGCGTGTCAGGGATTGCTGCAGCGACTGCAGATCGCCCTGGATGGACGGAAACTCCGGCGGGCTTTCGTTCCAGTTGATCTTGGCCTTGGGTGCGTTGGGGAAGAAATCCAGCGCGATATAAAGCTGCCCGGTCAGCAGGTTGCCGTTCCGCAATTGCATTCGGAGCCCTTGGGAGACCAGGAAGTCGCCAAGCTCGCGGGGATTTTCGGCTACCGGGCCCAAGGCGGCCCCGGTGCGGTAACGCGACGTGAATCGTCCCGGGTAGAAGTTTATTTCCACCGGAATGCTGAACTTGCGCGTCGCCGGATCGTAGCGCGTGTAGATACCAGTGACCTCGCCGATCACGATGCCCCGGAACTCGATCGGAGCGCCGACGGCCAGGCCGCGCACCGTGTCCGTGAAATTGACCACGTAGTGATGCACGACGCTGTCCTGGCGCTTGAGTGCGGTGACACGGTCATGGAACAGCGCGAAGGTCGATCCTGCCGCTGCAGCAGGTTGGTCCTGCGCTTCATACGGGGTCTCGAAGCCAATGCCACCGATCAGGATCGACACCACGGACTGGGTGTTCACGCGCAAGCCGCTCGTATCGAGCGAAACGTCAACGCCGCTGGCGTGCCAGAAGCGTGTGCCCTGCTGCACGAACCGGTCGTACGGGGCATTCACGAACACCTTGAGCGTGACGCCACGCCCGTCGGAGTCGAGGTCGAACGCGGTGATCTGTCCCACCTGAAGGCGGCGAAAGTAAACCGGGGAGCCGACATCGAGCGAGCCCACGTCCTCGCTCTTTAGCGTGAACTCGCGGCCCGGCACGTCGCTGGTGAATGCGGGCGGCGTCTCGAGCCCGACAAAGTCGTGGCGCGTCGCCGTCGCCGTGCCGGTATCGGTGGCGATATACGAGCCGGACAGCAGTGTGCCGAGGCCGGAAACGGACCCGCCCGAGATGCGCGGCCGCACCACCCAGAAACGCGTGTTGTCGACAAGCAGGCGTCCGGCGTCCTTGGCGATCTCGGCGGTCACCACCACGCGCTTGCTATCGGGGGAGAGCGCCACCGACTTGACTATGCCGATGTCGACGTCCTTGAACTTGATCTTGGTCTTGCCGGCCTCCAGGCCCTCGCCGGTCTTGAAGCTGACGGTGATCGTCGGTCCTTGTTCGATCACGGCCTTCACCGCGAGCCAGCCGCCGATCAGCACGGCGATGATCGGCACGAGCCATATGAGCTGCAGGCGCCAGCGCGAGCGCGATGGCGCCTTGGCGACGGCTTCGGGGAAGTCCGGGGTATCGGGGTCCTGGCCTGGACTGGTCATGTTTGATGCTCCGCTTCATCCCAGATCAGCCGCGGATCGAATGTCATCGCGGCGAACATGGTCAGTACCACCACGGCGCCGAAGGCGATGGCGGCGGGGCCGGCCTGGATCGTGGCCAGGGCCTTGAATTGCACCAGTGCGACGAGCACGGTGATCACGTAGATATCCAGCATCGACCAGCGGCCGACGAACTCCACCACGCGATAGATTTTCGTGCGGCGCTTCGGCGCAGAGGTGGAATGAAACTGCGTGGAGAAGGCGAGGTAGCCGAGCGCGAGGATCTTGAGCATCGGTACCGCAATGCTGGCAATGAACACCACGATCGCGAGCATCCACGAGCCTGATGTCCACAGGTATGCGACACCACTCAGGATCGTGTCGTTCTCCGCGCCGAACAGCGAACTCGTGTACATGACCGGCAGTACGTTAGCGGGGATGTACAGCACGATGGCGGAAATCAGCAATGCCCAGGTGCGTGTCAGGCTCGCGGGTTTGCGGCTATGCAGTGTCGCGCCACATCGCGGGCAGGCCAGCGCATGGTCACGCGTGTGGGCGCTGGTCAGCAGTCCGCAATCGTGGCACGAAAGCAGGCCGCAATGCGCCGCCGTGATGGGGCCCGAAACGATTGGCGGTTCCAGATGCGCGCGTGCACCGCCGGTTGCGCGCACTGCCGAGAAGTGTGCCCATAGCGAATGCGGGTCGAAGGCCGTGTGGGCCCCGACCAGCACGAGCATCAGCGCGCCGAACGACCAAAGTGCGACGCCGGGCACTACCGACGCGATGTGCGCGAGCTTGACCAGGGCCACCAGCAGGCCAAGGATCAGCACCTCGGTCATTCCCCAGGACTCGGCCTGATGGCAGAGCCGCAACACCTGAGGCGCAAACCAGGGCTTGCGACCCAGACGCAGCGGCAGCAGGATCCACAACATGCCCACGGTCTGCAGCACCGGCATCACGATGGTCGTGACAAGGACCAGGATGGCCAGCGGCCACATGTCGCCGTGAAACAGCACGCGCACCGCGCCAGCGAGGGTCGTTTGCACCAGCGTGCCGCTGACGGAGAGACCGACGATCGGGTAGAGATTCGAGATGCCCAGCAGCACCAGCGCGCCGAGCGCAAGGGCCAGCGCTTGCTCCTGGCCGTCGGGGCGGTTGCGGGCAAGTTCAGCGTCGCAGCGGCAGCATCGCAGCGTGCCCTTGACGGGCACGGGCAATGCGCGCTGGAGCAGGTCGCATTCGGGGCAGGCGATCAGATCGGTGCGGGTCATGCGCCACCTCCGTGACGTGTTCGGCCTTGACGATCGTGCTTTGCCTGTTGATATCGCCGATGCCGGAGTGGCTTCCTGGTCCTTTCCTCTTTGCACAGGCGTCAAGCCACACGCGGCTCGTGGGAGCCACTGCAGCTAAGCCTATCAATCGACGCCTGGATCGGGTAGGGGACTTTGGTCCAGCATCGCCGTGCTACGCACGGGATATGCCCGGCGTAATCGGTGTAACCGTTGAATGAAACAGCATGGATCAGCGCCCGGAGCGCTGATCCATCTGCCCCAGCACGTGCCGCGCGTGTCCCGAGCAGTCTTCGTCGTCGGCAAGGTTCTCGATGTCGTGGGCGAGCGCGAGCAGGTCGCGCCGGGTGCCTGCCAGCCGCTGTTCCAACAATTCGATCTCGCCGGCCTTGCGCCGCAATACCTCGATCAGTTTTTCGCGCGGCCAGTCGTTGAGATGGGTCGGAAGGATGGCGCGGATTTCGTCGAGCGAGAAGCCGGCGTTCTGGGCTCGCAGGATGATTTCTAGCCGTGTCAGCGTTTCCGGGGCGTACTCACGGTAGCCATTGGCCTGCCGCTGTACCGGCTGGAGCAGGCCACTTGCCTCGTAGAACCGAATGCGCGAGGCGGCCACGCCGCTCAGGCGTGCCAGTTCTCCAATCTTCATCTGCAGTGTTCCAGGGGACTTGACATTAAAGTTGACTTTAAGCTTAGGGTTACGCAGTCGTCAACGCAATGCGCAAATGCCTGCGAACCCCAGCCATGAAACTGTTCACGCCCCTCACCCTGCCCAACGGCGCAGTCATTCCCAACCGCCTGGCCAAGGCCGCCATGGAAGAGAACATGGCCGATGCGGACCATGCGCCATCCGACGCATTGTTGCGCCTCTACGAAGCCTGGGCCGCGGGCGGCGCCGGCCTGATGCTTACGGGCAATGTCATGGTCGATCACCGGGCAATGACCGGACCGAATGGCGTCGTGCTGGAGAACGACGCCCAATTGGATCGCTTCCGGCAATGGGCGCGGATCGCGCGCGCGCGCGGCGCCCACGTCTGGATGCAGATCAACCACCCCGGCCGCCAGATGCCCGCCGCGCTGGGACAGACCACGCTGGCGCCGTCAGCGGTTCCGCTGGAACTGGGCGCGCTGTCCAAGCAGTTTCCCGTTCCCAGGGAGATGACGGCAGCCGACATCGACGATGTGCGCGAGCGCTTCGTCCGCAGCGCGCAACTGGCCGAGCAGAGCGGCTTCACTGGGGTGCAGATCCACGCGGCCCATGGCTATCTGCTCAGTCAGTTCCTGTCGCCGCTGGCTAACCGGCGACAGGACCAATGGGGCGGCCCGATCGAGAACCGCGCGCGCCTGCTGCTCGACATCGTACGTGCGGTGCGGCAGGCGGTGTCGCCAGCTTTCGTGGTGTCCGTCAAGCTGAACTCGGCTGATTTCCAGCGTGGGGGATTCAGCCCCGATGACGCGAAGCGCGTGGTTGAACTGCTCAATCCGCTCGGCGTCGATCTGGTGGAACTGTCGGGCGGCAGCTACGAAGCCCCGGCCATGCAAGGGCAGGCGCGGGATGGCCGCACGCTCGAGCGCGAGGCGTACTTTCTGGCCTTTGCGCGCGATATCGCTGCCATCGCGCAGATGCCACTGATGGTCACGGGTGGTATCCGTCGCCGCGCCGTGGCCGACCAGGTGGTCGATAGCGGCATTGCGATGGTTGGCATCGCTACCGCGCTGTCCATCGATCCCAACCTGCCGCGCGACTGGTTGGCGGGCAGGAACAACGCGCCCGCGCTCCGCCCGATCACATGGAAGAACAAGGTGCTGGGTTCGCTGGCCAACATGGCCGTGGTCAAGTTCCAGCTCAAGCGGCTCAGCCAGGGACGCGGCACGCATCCACGGGTCTCCCCGCTCAGGGCACTGGTCGTGCAGCAAATGGCCAACGCCTGCCAGACAAGGCGTTACAAGCGCTGGATGATGGGACGGGAGTTGGGCTAAGGGTAATAAAGGGTAAGGGGCCGGCCCACTATCGCTTCTGATTCGCGGCTTCGAATCCGGCGACGAGGGCATCGAGCAAATGCCGCACGGCGGGCACCATGCCGCGCCGCGTCGGAAAGATCGCGTGCACGAGCCCACTCGTCGAGGCCAGTTCGGGCAGCAGATGCAGCAGCCGGCCTGACTGCAGATCCTCTTCGATGAATTCCCTCGGCAGCATGGCCACGCCGACGCCGAGCATCGCGGCGATTCTCAGGCTAGCGATATCGTCCGTTGCGAGTCGGGGGCGGTGCGCGAAAGCACGCTCCTTTCCGGCGGCATCGACGAGATTCCAGATGTATCGCTCGTTGTTGCTGGCCATGGCAATGGTCGGCCAGTCCTGTAGCGATTCGATCGAGGCTGGCGGGGCGTGCAGCCTTGCCAGTTCCGGACTTGCGACAAGGACAAACGTGGACAAGCCCAGTTGCCGGACCGCGAGGTCGGTGTCCTCCAGCGGCGCGGGCCTGACGCGGATCGCGAAGTCCAGCCCTTCCTCGATGACGTCGACGCGGCGATTGGTGGCATCGATCAGAACCTGCACCTGTGGGTTGTCGCGCACGTAACGGGAAACCGTCTCGGCGACACCCGAGCTGAGAAGCGCAACCGGGCAACTGATCCGCACGGTGCCCTGTGGCTGCGAGCGGGTCTGGTCGACGATCTCCTTGGCGGCCCTGGCTTCGGCCACCACCGCAAGGCAGTGCTGGTGAAAGTGCCGCCCGGTCTCCGTCAGCGACAGGCTGCGGCTGGTGCGGTTCAGCAGGCGCACGCCAAGCGCCTCTTCCAGTGCGCGGATGCGCCGGCTCAGTTTCGAGGTCTGCTGGCCAAGGCTACGGGCGGCGGCAGTGAAGCTGCCGCGATCCACCACTTCGGCGAACAGCCGAAGGTCGTTGAGGTCCGGTATCTGATCCATGTGGAGGGGCCTTCAGGATGATCGGATCATCCTACTGGTGGCAACGATGCTTTGCAAACGCGGATATTTCGCCGTTGTCGTTGCTTGTCTAGCATTCATCCCAACCAGAGACCACGCTAAATCGTGCGGGTCGATGGGAGAGCCGGCCGATCGCGGACGGCCTGACCGAGGGGATGGAAATGCTCGTACACCGGCGTTGGGAATCACTGGATGCAGCCGATCATGGCTGGCTCCGCGCGAAGCACCACTTCCAGGTCGATGCCGCTGGCAACCCCGCGCATCGCCCGCTTGGCTCGCTGATTGTCTGGAATGACGACGAGATAGCGGTCGATGGAGGCTTTCCGCTTCATGGGCACCGCGACATGGAGATCGTCACGTATGTCCGCCAGGGGACGCTCGAACACCGCGACACGCTGGGCTCTACCGGCACGATCCGGGCGGGACAGGTTCAGGTGATGAGTGCCGGCCGTGGCATTCGTCACGCCGAGTCCAACCGCGGCAGCGAGACGCTCAGGCTCTATCAGATCTGGCTGCTGCCGCGCGAGCGTGGCGGTGACCCGCGATGGGAGACCCGGCCTTTTCCCGAGGCTGACCGATCCGGACGCTTCGCGGTACTGGCCAGTGGATTTCCCGGCGACGGCGACGCACTGCCGATCCGTGCGAATGCTCGGCTTCTCGCCGCGACGCTCGGGCCCGGCGATCGCCTCACACATTCATTCGCTCCACACAGCAACGCTTACCTCGTGGTGGCTTCGGGACGTATCGCCGTGGATGGCGAGTTCGTCGGGCGACGCGATGGGGTGGCGATCACGAACGCCGCATCCATCGACGTCGCGGCGCTTGAACACTCTGAACTGGTGATGGTGGAAACCTGTTGAGAGTCACTTGATCCATCCACCTCGAAGCACTTTCGTCTGAAAGGACATGACCATGGAACACAACAAGTACTTCCCGCTACTCGGCCGCATCCTGCTCGGTGCGCCATTTCTCATGAGCGGTCTCGGCAAACTGGCCGCATATGGCGGAACCGTTGGCTATATTTCCGCAGTCGGCCTGCCGGCGGCGCCGCTGGCATACCTGATCGCGGTGGCGGTCGAGGTGGGCGGCGGCGTGATGCTGTTGTCGGGTTATCGGGTGCGCGCGGCGTCGCTAGTGATGGCGGCATTCTGTGTGGCGACAGCCGTTTTCTTCCATCACAACTTCGCCGATCAGAATCAGATGATTCACTTCCTGAAGAATCTGATGATCGCGGGCGGCCTTTTGCAGATCGCCAGCTTTGGCGCGGGCGCATGGAGCCTGGACGCGCGTCTTGCGGGGCCGGCGCCGCGCAAGACGGCGTTGCGGGCGAACTGATATCGGCGCTTGCTTGGCAAGCATGACCTATTGCCTGCAGGAGGCAACCAATGCAGAACAGTATTCCAACGCTGTTGCGGCGCAATCTTGAAGAGGTCTTCGGCGAAATCGATCCGGCGCGCAGGCGCCGCGCCATCGACGATATCTTTACTGACGACAGCGTGTTCTACGATCCGAACAGCGGTGTCCATCGTGGCCGCGACGCGATCGACAGGATTGCAGGTGTTATCAAGGCGTCGCATCCGGACTTCCGGTATCAGCCGATTGCCGAGCCCGAGGTGGCGGGGGACGGGGGGCGCATTCGATGGGTATCGGGGCGTCCTGGCGAAGCGCCTGCGTATGCGGGTACCGACTTCATCGTTGCCAGGGACGGCCGCATTGTCGCCGTTTATCTCTTCTTCGACGAATTGCCTTGAGTCGTGGCGCGCCCGCCCCAAAGGCTGGCGCTGCCGAATCCCTCCGGCGTTGCCGGAACCATAGAAACCTCATGAAGGAGTCTGCAAATGTCCAAGGTCCTGGTGCTGTATTACTCCACCTACGGGCACGTGGAAGCCCTGGCGGAGGCAGTCGCTGAAGGCGCTCGCGCCACCGGCGCTACCGTCGATGTCAAGCGGGTACCGGAAACGGTGCCGGCGGCGGTAGCCGAGGCTTCCCACTTCAAGGTCGACCAGAAAGCGCCGGTAGCCACGGTGGAGGATCTGGCTAACTACGACGCCATCGTGGTCGGCACGCCAACGCGCTTCGGGCGCATTTCCTCGCAGATGGCCGCGTTTCTCGATCAGGCCGGTGGCCTGTGGATGCGCGGCGTGCTGAACGGCAAGGTCGGTGGCGCTTTCACGTCTACTGCCACTCAGCACGGCGGGCAGGAAGCCACGCTGTTCTCGATCATTGCCAACCTGCTGCACTTCGGCATGACTATCGTCGGCTTGCCGTACAGCCATCAAGGGCAGATGACGCTGGATGAAATCGTCGGCGGGTCGCCGTATGGCGCGACGACCATCGCTGGTGGACAAGGGCAGCGTCAGCCGAGCGCCATCGAACTCGCGGGTGCGCGCCACCAGGGCGAACTGATCGCGAAGACCGCGAACAAGCTGTTCGGCTGAAGTTGTGTATCGCTAGCTGAGCGGCCTGCCGGTGGCAGTCGGGCAGGGAGTGGCGTCTTGCCTGGGCGTCGCTTCCTTTCGCCCATGGCGGAACGGCGCGCTCGGGTGCTAGAAGTTATGCCGCATGGCCAGTGCAAAGGTCTGCGGGTCGGCGCCGGCCTTCACGCCCAGACCGTTGATGGCGAAGTCATAGAGGGCGTTCCGCTTGTTATTGATCCGGCTGTAGTAGGTATAGATCGACGTGCGCTTGGAAAGCGGATAGTCGTAGCCAACAGTGATCTGCGTGGCGCCGGTCTCGGGGCCGGCATGGAATGACCCAATCGTCTCGGTCGCATTGCCCGCGCCGTTGCTGGCGAACGTGAAGCCGATCTTCACGCTGCCGGGTCCGAGCTTCTGGACCAGTGAGGTGTAATAGCTGTTGCGCGTCAGGTCGCCGGTGGCAGTGCGATAGTGCAATCGCTCGTACACCAGGGCGATCGTCGTCGTGGGGAACTGGTAGGAGACGCCGACCTTCATGCCATCGTCGTTACGGCCGGCGGTCTGATAGTGCTGATGGATCTCGTAGGCCATCGACACACTGAGCGGGCCGCGTTCGTACGCACCCGCGAACGAGTACAGCGCCGGATTACGCGGCACGCTGATCTTTTCTTCCGGCAGGCCCCAGGTCATCGCGCCGCTTAACCCGTGCCATTGCGGCGACTGGTAATGCAGGGAGTTCTGCTGGCGCCGGTCGAACGAGTTGGTGTTCTGGACGTTGTCCGTGGTGGCGGCCGCGCCATTGCCCATGATCGACATATAGCCGGCGGTGGTCGGGTAGTAGGGGTCGAGGGTCTTGGTCGAAGTGGTATAGGCCGTATCCCAGTTGCCCATGAATACGGTGCCGTACGGGCTGGCCATGCCGAGCCGCGTGTCGCGTGCAGCGATCTGCCCCGCGCCGGTGTCGATCGACAGCGTGCTCTCGACCTGCCAGATGGCCTTGAGCCCATAGCCGAGCGCTTCCTCGCCGCGAATACCGAAGACGGACCGGTTGTTGGTCAGCCGCGCAGTGCCACCCAGGTGGGTGCCGTCGGTCGCGGTGGAGGCTGACGCGTATTCGACGGCCGTATTGAGTCGCCCGTAAATCACAACGGATGACTGGGCGTTGGCCGTGCCGACCAGGCAGGTGGCCGAGGCCGATAACGTCGCCAACGCCGCCAGGGGGCGCATCCAGTGCCACACGCCAACTCTTGTCATCTCGCGCTCCCCCGTTGGTTTGATTCCTATAGTAGTGAAGCGTCGCACGGACGGGAATCGACGCTGATCGATAGAGGGACCACTACAAGGGAATCATGGCGCTCGAGAACCAGAAACCTATTCCGGCCAGCATGCACGGCTGTGTGCTGTCGTTTGTCGCAGGCTTTGTCGACGTGGTTGGCTTTGTCGCCCTGTTCGGGCTGTTCACGGCCCACGTGACCGGCAACTTCATCATGATCGGCGTGGAGTTGACCGGGAACTCGGACGGCCTGGCGACCAAGCTGCTGGCACTGCCGGCCTTTGTCATCGCGGTGGCCGCCACACGTGTGCTCGAGGCGAATTTCGCGCGACGCCAGCGTCCCGTGGTTGCGCTGCTGCTCGCCATCGAATGCCTGTTCCTGCTGCTGTTCATCGGCACCGGGCTTTGGGCGAAGGCTGGCGCTGGCCTGACTGCCAATGCGTTGCCGTCCACGCTTGCGGGAATGCTGGCCGTGGTGGCCATGGGCATCCAGAACGCGTTGTCCCGTACCGCGCTGGCCGACCTGGGGCCGACCACCATCATGACTGGCAACACCACCCAGGTCGTGATCGATCTCGTCGATCTGACTTCCGCCAGCCCGGAACAGACCGGGGCGATCGTCACGCGGCTGCGCAAGATGCTGCCAGCCGTGGTGGGGTTTGCCGCCGGCGCGGTGCTCGGCGCGCTTGCCTATCAGGCGGTCAGTTTCTGGTGCGTCTTTCTGCCGGTGCTGCTGCTGGCGGCGGTGTGTCGCCAGCGTTGGCCCGGCCGGGTGGCGTTGGCCTGAACCGAGGTTCACCAGCCGCCGAAATTTCGTCTTTTTGATTTGAAATATTTTGGTGTACCATCCGCATACATTAACAGAGTCAAAGTATGCAAAAAATGGAAGCCAATGAGTTTCGCCCGCTGGCTGGCGTAAAAGTGCTTGAGTTGTCACAGATTCTGGCGGGCCCCACCTGTGGGCTGATGCTGGGCGATCTCGGGGCCGACGTGGTCAAGATCGAGCGATTTCCTGCCGGGGATGACGCGCGGAAGTACCGTCGGCCGGGCGACAGCGGATTGCCGCCTTCCTTCCTGATTGTCAATCGCGGCAAGCGGTCGCTCGGACTTGACCTGCGCAAGGAAGAGGGCAAGGCCGTGCTCAAGCGGATGGTTGCCCAGGCCGATGTGCTGACCGAGAACTTCCGTCTGGGAGTGATGGAGAAACTGGGCCTTGGCTACGACGTGCTGCGCGAGGTGAATCCGGCCCTGATCTACTGCTCTATTACCGGATACGGACGGACGGGGCCGCTGGCCAGCAAGGGCGGTTTCGACCTGATTCTGCAGGCGTTCTCGGGGCTCATCAGCGTGACGGGAGAGCCCGGCCGCGACCCGGTCAAGCCGGGCATGTCGATCGCCGATGTCAATGCTGGCATCCTGGCCGCATTCGGTATCCTGGCCGCGTACATCAACCGGCTACGCACGGGCGAGGGCTCGCGCGTCGAGACCTCGCTGCTTCAGGCGTCGATGCAGCAGCTTTACTGGTACGCGGCGGCCTACTTCTCGACCGGGGCGATTGCGAAGCCGGTCGGCACGGCGCATCCGCTCATCGCGCCTTACCAGGTGTATCAATGCGCTGATGGCGGTATCGCGCTCGGGGGCGCCAATCAGACCAACTGGGAGCGCATCGCCGACGTGCTGGGGCATCCGGAGTGGAAGGCCGATCCGCGTTTCGACAGCGCGGCGGAAAGACTCGCGCGCCGTGCCGAACTTGAAGTGTTGATCACCGATGTCCTGAGGGGCGCGCCCGTGGCGACGTGGGTGGAGCGATTCGATGCCGTGGGGGTGCCTGTCGGCCCGGTTCAGAACGTGGGGCAGGCACTGGAGCATCCGCAGGCGAAGGCAGTCGGGATGGTCATGGAAGCCCGCAAGCCAGGCGGCGGCATGACGCGCGCGCTGGGGCTACCCGTCCTGTTCGACGGGGGCAACGCCAGCTTGACCGGCCCGGCCCCCGCGCTGGGCGAGCATTCCAGTTCGGTGTTGCAGGAATTTGGATTTGCCACGGGAGAGATCGAGGACCTGCTACGCAACGCCGTGGTCCACGACTGCGCTCATCCGGTCGCGGCGTGATGCGCGTGATGTGTTTACGGGCGACGTCCGCGGCCGACCGCCGCGCCATCGTCGGGCATCGCCGCGATCATGTCGGCATAGACATTGCCGCCCGCGGAGATGTGCCGGACCATCGCTTCGGCGGCGGCATCCTCGTCGCCAACCTTGATCGCGTCGAGCACGGCCTTGTGCTCGGCCAGCGATGCGCGAACGCGCGCGGGGTGCTCGAAGCGGTAGTCCCGCATGCCACGCATCCGCGCGCGCATGGTGCGGATCTGCTTGGCCAGGATGTCGTTGCGACTGCCTTCGTAGAGCACGCCATGGAATTCGTCGTTGGCGGCGCGGTAGGCCTCGGCATCTCCCTGCGCGGCCGCGCACGCTTCGTACGCGGTCTCCAGCGCGTCCCGCTCCGCCGGTGTCATGCGGCGCGAGGCGAGTCGGGCGGCAAGCGATTCCAGCTGGACCAGGATCTCGCTCAGCGCGACGTAGTCGCGCAATGTAATCGACGACACGATCGCGCCCTGGCGCGGCACCAGGGTGACGAGTCCCGCCGAGGCGAGCTGGATCAGCGCCTCGCGCGCGGGCGTGCGGGACACGCCGAAACGGTCGATCAGTTGCTGTTCATCGATCTGGGTGCCGCTCGGCAGGTGCCCGGACAGGATTTCCTGCTCTATCTCGGACCTGATGGTCTCGGTGCGGCTCTTCTTTTCTTCCGACATGCCTGTGTTCATCGCTGTAGATGTGGCGATTCTACGCTGCTGCCGGCGCTTTCCGGCCGCCTTCCGGCCCGGAGTTCGATCTTTTTCGTCGTTTATGTACACATAACGTTAGCTTGCGCATGCACAGATTTGCTGCGTGAGCGCCTTTACACACCTTCATCCCCAAACCTCCCATGACCGACACATCCGGACTGCCCTCGCTCGCCATCGAAGGGCGAGTTGCCACCATCACATTCCAGCGCCCCGACGTCGCCAATCGCCTTGGGCCCGATGATCTCGACGAGATTCATCGCCATATCGAAACGGTGAACGCCAGCGAAGCGCTCGTTCTGCGGATTCGTGGCACCGGGAAGTACTTCTGCAGCGGCTTCGATATCGGCAAGCTCGCGGCGGGGCAGCGTGGGTCGGGCTTTGAAGAACTCGTCAACGCGGTCGAGGACTGCCGGCCTGTCACCATCGCCGCGCTAAACGGTGGCGTCTATGGCGGCGGCACCGATCTCGCGCTCGCGTGCGACTTCCGCGTTGGCGTACCGACAACGGACATGTTCATGCCCGCCGCGCGTCTCGGCCTGCATTTCTACAAGCGTGGCATGGAGCGATACGTGACCAGGCTCGGCCTGGACACCGCCAAGCGGCTCTTCCTGACCGCGGCCCGGCTCCAGTCGGACGAGCTGCTGCGCTGCGGTTTCCTGACATCGCTGGTCGACGCCGCCGACCTCGACGCGAATGTCGATGCGCTGAGCGAAACGGTCGCCAGCATGGCGCCGCTCGCGGTGCTTGGCATGAAAAAACATCTCAACCGGATTGCCCGGGGCGTGCTCGATGTCGAGGAACTGGCTGTCGACGTTGCACGCGCCGCGCAATCGGCTGACATCAAGGAGGGTGCGCTGGCCTGGAAGGAAAAGCGCAAACCAAGGTTCCAGGGCAACTAGTCCAGGGAGCCGGCTTTCATTAGTAGAACCGAAATGGAGACAGAAGCATGAAGATAGCGAAGGCATCGAGGGTATGCATCGCCGCCGCGTTGCTGGTGCCGATGACGCTGGCGTGGGCGCAGGGCCCTGCCGCGTATCCAACCAAACCGATCCGGCTGATCGTCGGTTTCCCGCCGGGCGGCGGCGCGGATGCCGTGGCGCGCATCGTCGCGGAGAGAATGTCCCGGGACCTGGGGCAGAGCATCATCATCGACAACAAGCCCGGCGCCGGCACGACCATCGCGGCGGAAGCGGCAGCCCGCGCCGAGCCCGATGGCTATACGGTCTTCATGGGTAGCGCGAACCTCTTCGGCGCGGACAAGATCCTCTACAAGACGATCCGCTACGACGGGCAGAAGGACTTCACGCCGATCTCGCGCTGGACCATCGCGCCGATGGTCCTGGCGGTGAATAACGATATCGGTGTGAAGTCGGTGCAGGAACTGATCGCCAAGGCGAAGCAGAATCCCGGCAAGTACTTCTATGCGTCGTCCGGCAGTGGCGGGGCGCCGCATATGGCTGGCGTCTACTTCAACAAGCTCGGCGGCACGCGGATGGAGCACGTGCCGTTCAAGGGTGGCGCGCCGGCGGTGACGGCCGTGATTGCTGGTGATGCGCAGATGATCTTCGCCACGCCGCCGTCGGTGCTGCCGATGGTGGAGACCGGCAAGCTCAAGGCGCTGGCCGTGACGTCGGAGAAGCGGTCGCCGTTGCTCCCGAACCTGCCGACGGTGTCGGAGGGTGGCGTCAAGGGCTACGATTTCACGTTCTGGTTCGGGTTGTTTGGCCCAGCCAATCTGCCGCCCGATGTCGTGCGCAAGCTCTTCACCGCAAGCCAGAAGGCATTGAGCGATCCCGAGGTGGTGCGCAAGCTCGCGGCGCAAGGCAATGAGGCGCTGCCTTCTGCGTCGCCGGACGAATTCCGCAAATGGGCGTTGGCGGAGGGGGCCAAGTCCAAACAATTGATTGAGCAGTCTGGCGCACATCTGGACTAGGCTGGGCGGAGCAGGGCCGCCAGGCCCATGGCCAATGGCGGAAATAGTGACGATTCAGGCGTTTGACTTTTTAAGACGACTGGTCATATTATTTCCGCCATGGCTCGTACATCAGACAAGACCGACATTCCGAACCGCCTGACCAAGGCGGGTCGCGAACTGTTCTCCCACCACGGCTACAACGCCACCGGCATCCAGCAGATCACCGATCACGCTGGCGTGCCGAAGGGCTCGTTCTACAACCACTTCGAAAGCAAGGAAGCGTTCGCGGCAGCGATCATCGCGGAGTACGCCGATTATCTGCACCGCTCATGGGAAGCCATGATGGAGGACGCCCCGCCCGAGCCGATGGCGGCGATCCGCTATGTCTTCACGCGGATGATTACCTATCACGAATGCTGTCCCACGCAGGCGGGTTGCCTGATCGGCAACTTTGCTGCCGAGATCGCCCTGACGAGCGATACCTGTCGGGCCGTGCTGCAGGACGCCCAGTTCGCCTGGCGCGAACGGCTGGCCGGCATGATCAGCCTTGCCCAGGCGCATGGTGAGATCCGCGCCGATATCGCGTCAGCCGAGCTTTCGGGGCTCGTCTGGGATACGTGGGAGGGCGCCTTGCTGCGTATGAAGATCGAACGCTCGGTGGCCCCGCTGCGCCGCAGCGTCGACCTGATGTTCGACCACCTGTTCCAGCCGGCCGCCGCGGCCGGCATCCACCACAGTCCAACCTTGGAGTAAGTCATTCATGGGTGCACAGACCGAAGCATTCCTCACCGAAGCCCTGTTTCAGCCGATCAAGCTGGGCCGTATCGAACTCGCCAACCGCATGGCCATGGCACCGCTCACGCGCAGCCGCGCCGATGACGATCTGGTGCCGACCGAGATGGTGGTCGAGTACTACCGCCAGCGCGCCAGCGTCGGCCTGATCATCGCCGAAGCCACGCAGATTTCGGAGACGGCCCAGGGCTACACGAATACCCCCGGCGTCTACACGCCCGAGCAGATTGCGGCCTGGAAGACGGTGACCGACGCCGTGCACGCGCAAGGCGGCAAGATCTTCCTGCAAATCTGGCACACGGGTCGCATGTCGCACTCGCATTTCCAGCCCGACAATCAGGCACCGGTGGCGCCTTCGGCCATTGCGGCCAATGCCAAGACGTATATCAATGGCCAGGGCTACGTCGAATGCTCGCTGCCGCGCGCGTTGGAAGCTTCGGAAATTCCGGAGATCGTGAATGACTTCCGCGTCGCCGCGGCCAACGCGATCAAGGCTGGCTTCGATGGCGTCGAAGTGCATGGCGCGCACGGCTATCTGCTCGATGCCTTCCTGCGCGATGGCACGAACAAGCGTACCGACGCCTACGGCGGCAGTATCGAGAACCGCGCCCGCTTCCTGCTTGAAGTCATGGCGGCGGTGACTGCCGAAATCGGTGCCGATCGCGTGGGTGTCCGACTGGCGCCGGTGTCGCCGGTCAACGATGCGGTGGAAAGCAATCCGCAGCCGCTGTTCGAATACGTCGTGCGTGAGCTGGAGAAGCTCCATCCGGTGTACATCCACGTGGTCGAAGGCTACACGGGTGGCCCGCGCGACAACGTGCCGTTCGACTACGAGGCGCTGCACCGCCTGTACTCGGGCGTGTGGATGCTCAATAACGGCTACAGCAAGGAAATGGCCGAAGAAGCGATCCGCAGTGGCCGTGCCGACATGGTCTCGTTCGGCCGCAAGATGATCACCAACCCCGACCTGCCGCGTCGCTTCCGTGAGAACCAGCCGCTGAACAGTCCGTTCGAGGACGCGTCGCTCTACGGTGGTACTGGCCCGCACGGCTACGTCGACTATCCGGCATTGGCCTGATCTTCGGCATTGCGCGCTCTACGGGCAGGTTTGCATCCGGGGCTATGTCCTTAGGTCCGGATCGCGGCAAGCTTGACGTAGAGCGTGCTTCTTGAAATCCCCAGCGTTCTGGCGGCCCTTGAAAGGTTGCCGCGCGCATCGTTGATGGCGGCGAGTATCGCCTGCCGCTCCAGATCGTCGAGGCGGCCAGACGCTGCCGATATCGGTATCGGGGCCAGAGCCGTCGCGTCTCCGGCCGGCCCGGATTCGACGAGGGAGGACAACATCGACACATCGATGCCATTGTTCTCGCCGAGCGCGAACATGACCTCGAACACGTTCTGTAGTTCACGAATATTCCCGGGCCAGCGATAGCGCACCAGTGTCTGATAGACCGACGGTTCGATCCGCTTCGGCGGGCACCCGTACTTGCGCGCGAGCTTGTGGTTGAGGTGATTGACGATGGACTCGATATCGCCAGGCCGGTCGCGCAAGGCCGGAAGCTGCAGACTGACCGCGCAGAGACGGTGGTACAGATCCTCGCGAAAGCGCCCGGCGGCAATTTCCTTCTGCAGATCGCGGTTGGTCGCGGCGACAAGTCGCACCGATACCTGCCGCTCCCTCGTATCCCCCAGACGAACCACCACGCCATCCTGCAGCACACGCAATAGATGCGGCTGCATGTCGAGCGGCATCTCGCCGATCTCGTCGAGGAACAGCGTGCCGCCTGCGGCCTGTTCGAATTTTCCGGGATGGCCGCCGCGACGCGCCCCCGTGAAGGCGCCTTCCGCGTAGCCAAATAGCTCGCTGGCCAGCAATTCGCGCGTCAGAGCGCCGCAATTCACGGCAACGAATGGACCGTCGGGCCGCTTGCCAGACCGATGCAATGCGCGTGCGAACAGCTCCTTGCCCGCGCCGGTCTCACCGACCAGCAGCACGGGCAGATCGAGCGACGCGATACGGCGGGCGCGTGCCTTGGTGGCGGCGAGAATTTCGCTCTCGCCGATGATCTCGGTGAACGGGTCATCCGTTGTCACCGCAGTCGGGGCGGCGGGGAGTGAAATGCTGGTCCGGCCCGGGCGTGCCGCGAGTGGAATCACGAGCATCGTGCCGAGCAGTCCTTCGCGATCCTTGACCGTGTGAAGCCATTCGGGCCGCAGCCAGCCCGGGCGCTGACGTATTTGATCGACCTCCGTCTGTGTGAGGTCGAGCCCTGGTATCGCGCTGCCGGTCTCCAGCGCGAAACGTACACCATGGGCATCCCCGGCGGCCTGCGAGTGGCCGTTGATACGAACGACACGGCCGCGGAAATCGGCAAGGACCACGAAGTCGCTGGCATAGCGCACGAAATCGTCGATGGAGCGGGCCAGCAGCCGCTCGTGCATCGCCACGTCGCGCCGAGCCAGCTCGCTCTCGATCTGCCGGGCCGCCGCCACCACCAGACCGAGGGTGTGCCCGTGGAATGACTCCTTCACGCCCGATACATCAACGACGCCAAGCAGGTGACGTCCGAACGGATCGAGTATCGGCGCGGCGGCGCAGGTCCAGCGTTTGACGTCCCAGCAGAAATGCTCGCTGGCATGGATCTGCACCGGCGCGACGGTGGCGATCGCGGTGCCGATGGCATTGGTGCCGATCACTTCCTCACTCCAGCATCCGCCCATGGCAAGGTTGACTTCCTCGCCGACGCTGCGCACGCGGGTCGAGCCATTGAGCTGAAGGATGGTGCCGTCGGTGTCGCTGAGCATGATCAGCGTGCCGCATTCGCGCAAGATGTCGCGCAGGCCTTCGAGCGCCGGACCCGCTGCGTCGCAGAGGTCACGGTTTTGGGTGCGCAGTTGGCGAAGGCGATCGTCGGCGGCGCCCGGCGCCGAATGCAGGGTCGGGTCGACAGCCTCGGAACGACACCGCTGCCAGGAAGCGAGGACAACTCTGCGTACGCCATCCCCCTCATGTGGATGATGGGGATGGTCCCGCAGGAAGCGTTCCCAGGCCGAGGCCACGACAGGTTCGTCGCTGATGCGGGGGACCAGAGTGCCGTAGTGGGTGAACGGCATGGAGCGATCACTCTCAGTTGATTCCGGCAACCGTAGCCCCACGCTTTTCGCAAGTCAACAATTCTCTTTGCAATCAAGGGTTTGTGCTGTGCAGCAGGGGCGCGAAAGTGTCCGGAATCCGGACACTTTCGCGTAGACGTCCGGAAATTGCACAACGTTGGGCGTTGATTGCCCCATGCCCGAACTGGCCAGTCGGTGACGGCAAGGCATTGATTTCAATCACATGTGATCGGCTCCTGCAGGTGCCAATGCCGCCTGGCATGTCCCTTGCCATGAAGGGTGTGTGGGACCTCCCACGACGATGACACCAATGACAGGAGACAACATGCAACCCCACTCCACCGTACAGGTGATGGGCATCGATGCAGGCGGCACGATGACCGATACATTCTTCGTGCGCTCGGACGGCCGGTTCGTGGTCGGCAAGGCGCAGAGCAACCCAGGCGACGAATCGCTGGCCATCTACAACTCGTCGGAGGATGCGCTGGCGCACTGGGAGCGCACCGTGGATGACGTCTACCCGGAACTGCTGACCTGCGTGTATTCCGGCACGGCGATGCTCAACCGCATTCTTATGCGCAAGGGCCTGGACGTCGGCCTTATCTGCAATCGCGGTTTCGAGCAGATCCATTCGATGGGGCGTGCGCTGCAGAGCTATCTGGGCTACGCATTGGAGGACCGCATTCACCTGAACACGCATCGCTACGACGAACCGCTGGTGCCTGTCTCGCGCACGCGTGGCGTGACCGAGCGCACGGATGTGCAGGGCAGGGTCGTCATTCCGCTGCGAGAGGAAGAAGTCCGGCAGGCCACGCGCGAACTGGTGGAGGCCAAGTCGCAGGCGATCGTCATCTGCCTGCTGCAATCCCACAAGAACGAGTCCAGCGAACAACGTGCGCGCGACATCGTGCAGGATGAACTGACGAAGCTGAAGGTCGATGTCCCGGTGTTTGCGTCGGTGGACTATTACCCGTCGCGCAAGGAAAGCCACCGGATGAACACCACAATCCTCGAGGCCTACGGCGCGGAGCCCTCGCGGCAGACGCTGAAGAAGGTCAGCGACCGCTTCAAGAAACACGGTGCCAAGTTCGATCTGCGTGTGATGGCCACCCATGGCGGCACGATCAGCTGGAAGGCGAAGGAACTGGCGCGGACGATCGTGTCGGGGCCGATTGGTGGCGTGATCGGATCAAAGCTCCTGGGCGAGGCGCTGGGCGATGAGAACATCGCTTGTTCGGACATCGGCGGCACCAGCTTCGACGTAGCGTTGATCACCAAGGGCAACTTCGCGATCAAGTCCGACCCCGACATGGCCCGCCTGGTGCTCTCGCTGCCGCTGGTGGCGATGGACTCGGTGGGCGCGGGCGCTGGCAGCTTCGTGCGGCTGGACCCATACAGCAAGTCGATCAAGCTCGGGCCCGATAGCGCCGGCTACCGCGTGGGTACCTGCTGGCCGGAGAGCGGGCTGGATACGGTCACCGTTTCCGATTGCCACGTCGTGCTGGGCTATCTGAACCCGGAGAACTTTCTTGGCGGTGCGATCAAGCTCGATGTGGAACGCGCCCGCCAGCACATCAAGGTACAGATCGCAGATCCGCTCGGGCTGTCGGTCGAGGACGCGGCAGCAGGGGTCATCGAATTGCTGGACCTCACGCTGTCCGAGTATCTGCGCGCCAACATCAGCGCCAAGGGCTACAACCCTGCCGAGTTCACATGCTTTTCTTACGGCGGCGCGGGCCCCGTGCATACCTACGGATACACCGGCGGCGTCGGCTTCAAGGACGTGGTGGTGCCGGCCTGGGCGGCTGGCTTCTCGGCCTTCGGCTGCGCCTGCGCGGACTTCGAGTATCGCTATGACAAATCGGTGGATCTCGGTGTCGGGCAATTCGCGCCGGACGCCAGCAAGGAGACCGCGTGCCGGATCCTGCAGGAAGCGTGGTCGGAACTGGCCGTCAAGGTGATCGAGGAGTTCCGGACCAACGGCTTTGATGCCAGGGACGTCGTGTTGATCCCGGGCTACAAGATGCAGTACATGGGGCAGCTCAATGATCTCGAGATCGTCTCGCCGGTAGCCACCGCGTCGTCCGCCGAGGACTGGGACCGCATCGTCGACGCGTTCGAGAATACCTACGGGCGCGTCTACGCCAGTTCGGCCCGCTCGCCGGAACTGGGCTTTTCGATCACGGGAGCCATCCTGCGCGGCATGGTGGTCACGCAGAAGCCCGTGCTGCCAGAGGACCCGGACGCCGGTCCAACGCCACCCGGGGAGGCCTACCTGGGGGTTAGGCCCTTCTACCGCCACAAGAAATGGATGGATGCCGCGCTCTGGAAGATGGAGTCGCTCAAGGCCGGCAACCACATCGTGGGTCCCGCCATCATCGAATCCGACGCCACCACGTTCGTGGTGCCTGGCGGCTTCGAAACCACGATCGACAAGCACCGCCTGTTCCATCTCAAGGAAGTCAAATAAGGAGACACATCATGAACATGATGAGCAACAAGGAAGTCGGGTTCGCCGATCTGTTGAAGAACGGCCAGACCCTCAAGGAAGCCCGCGACGCCATCCTCGCCCGTACCGAAGAATCTGGCCACTACAACGGCCTTACCAGTCTGGACTTCCGGGACAGCGACCCGATCGGATACGAGAAGCTGTTTTCCAAGCTGCGGGGTGGACTGGTCCATGCACGTGAAACCGCCAAGAAGATTGCCGCCAGCCCGATCGTCGAGCAGGAGGGCGAGCTCTGCTTCACGCTGTATAACGCGGTCGGGGACTGTGTGCTGACCTCCACCGGCATCATCATCCACGTGGGCACGATGGGTGCGGCGATCAAGTACATGATCGAGAACAACTGGGAGGCCAACCCCGGCATCCATCCCGGCGACATGTTCACGAACAACGACTGCTCCATCGGCAACGTGCACCCATGCGACATCGCTACGATCGTGCCGATCTTCTGGGAAGGCAAGCTGATCGGCTGGGTGGGCGGCGTGACGCATGTCATCGACACGGGCTCCGTAACGCCAGGCTCCATGTCCACGGGCCAGACGCAACGCTTCGGCGACGGCTACATGATCACGTGCCGCAAGACGGGCGCGAACGATGTGCCGTTCCGCGACTGGCTGCATGAGTCGCAGCGCTCGGTACGCACGCCGAAATACTGGATTCTCGACGAACGGACCCGCATCGCCGGCTGCCACATGATTCGCGATCTGGTGGAGGAGGTGATCCGCGCCGACGGCATCGAGGCCTACGAGAAGTTCGGCTACGAAGTCATCGAGGAAGGCCGCCGCGGGCTCCTGAGCCGCATCAAGGCCATGACGCTGCCAGGCAAGTACCGCAAGGTGTCGTTCGTCGACGTGCCGTACAAGCATCCGGACGTGCAGGTCTCCAACGCCTTTGCCAAGCTCGACTCCATCATGCATTCGCCGGTGGAAATGACGATCCGCCCGGACGGCAAGTGGCGCCTGGATTTCGAAGGCGCGAGCCGCTGGGGTTGGCACACGTTCAATGCCCACCAGGTGGCCTTCACCTCGGGCATCTGGGTGATGATGTGTCAGACCCTGGTGCCGACCCAGCGTATCAACGACGGCGCCTACTTCGCCACCGAGTTCCGGCTGCCCAAGGGCACATGGTGCAATCCCGATGACCGGCGCACCGGCCATGCGTATGCCTGGCATTTTCTGGTGTCCGGCTGGGCGGCGCTGTGGCGTGGTCTCTCTCAGTCGTACTTCAGCCGTGGCTATCTGGAGGAAGTGAACGCGGGCAACGCCAATACTTCCAACTGGCTGCAGGGTGGCGGCATCAACCAGGATGGCGAGATTCACGCGGTCAACAGCTTCGAGGCCAGCTCCTGCGGCACAGGCGCGTGCGCAGTCAAGGACGGTCTCAACCACGCCGCTGCCATCTGGAACCCGGAAGGCGACATGGGCGACATCGAGATCTGGGAGATGGCCGAGCCATTGCTCTACCTGGGCCGGAACGTCAAGGCCAACTCCGGCGGCTACGGCAAGTATCGCGGCGGCTGCGGCTTCGAGACCCTGCGCATGGTCTGGAACGCCCAGGACTGGACGATGTTCTTCATGGGCAACGGCTTCATGAACAGCGACTGGGGCATGATGGGTGGCTATCCGTCGGCCACCGGGTATCGCTTCGAAGCGCACCGCACCGGGCTGGAACAGCGCATTGCCAGCGGCGACTCATTGCCGCTTGGCGGCGACATCGACCCGGCCAATCCGGACTACGAGCGCCATATCGACGCCACCGCCGAGGTCAAGCGCGACAAGCAGTGCATCACGACCGAGGACTGCTATGCCAACCACGATCTCTACCTGAACTACCTGCGCGGCGGCCCGGGCTTCGGCGATCCACTCGATCGGGACTCGAAGGCAATCGAGGCGGACCTCAACCAGAAGTTCTTGCTGCCTGAGTATGCGCAGAAGGTCTATGGCGCTGTGTTCGCTCAGGACGCCAGGGGTGTGTTCGCGGTGGATGCCGCCAAGACCAGAAAGCGTCGCGCGGAGATCCGCAAGGAGCGCCTGGCGCGCGCGGTGCCGACGCGCGAGTGGATGAAGGAGGAGCGCGAGCGCATTCTCAACAAGCACGCATCGGTCCAGGTGCAGCACATGTTTGCCACGAGCTTTGCGTTGTCGGAGAAGTTCACGCAGAGCTTCAAGGACTTTTGGAACCTGCCCGAGGCATGGCACGTGAAAGAGGAGGAACTGGGTGTGCCGGCCTATGGCGCCAAGCACCGTATGGATCTGTCGCTGATGCCGGACGTCACCACCGTCGTCCAGGTCGAAGAGTAACCACCGCACTCAGGAGTCGAACCATGTCTGTTTATACCAACGAACAAGTCGACCACCTCGTCGAGGGGAAGCTCGACTGGGAAACCACGTTCCGCATGCTGTCGATGCCCAAGGACGAAAGCCGCTTCGAGCAGTACCTGGCGGCCTTGCAGGCGAAGGTGAGTTTTCCGGACCGCATCGTGCTGCCGCTCAGCCCGCACATGTATATCGTGCAATCGGCCGCCAGCAAGAAGTGGGTGGTCAAGTGCGACTGCGGCCACGAGTTCTGCGACTACCGCGAGAACTGGAAGCTCCATGCCTCCATCTATGTGCGTGATACCGAGGAGGCCATGGCCGAGGTCTATCCGACGCTGATGGCGCCTGATACGAGTTGGCAGGTGTATCGCGAGTACTACTGTCCGTCGTGCGGCGCGATGCATGACGTGGAGGCGCCCACCCCGTGGTATCCGGTGATCCACGACTTCGAGCCGGATATCGACGCGTTCTACAAGGAGTGGGTGCACCTGCCGGTGCCCGAGCGGGCACCAGACTGATCGGGTAGGACAGGTTTGCCGGACGGTGCGAAGCAGCGGGTGGCGCAGCCCGCCCGCTCCGCGCCGTCCGGCGCCCCTCAGTGCGTCACTGCCCTAATGCATCAGCGCGGTTGATTGACCGCAGTAGTCAGGACGCTGGGCAGGCCATTACGGAACTGATAGGCACGTTCCGTGTAGCCCGCCGGGAACAGCACGCCGCTATGCAGCTGGCCATCGCGTAGCGCGAATACCAGCTTGGCGCCTTGTCCCACCGGCCAGGCGTTCCAGCCCAGCCTTGCCACGGTGGCAGCGGCATCGCGCGACATGTCGAAAACCATCACGTTTTCGTTGCGCGCATAGATGGACCACTTGCCGGTGACCGTGGTGTAAGCGGTCATGCCGAGCGGTTGGCCCGGGCTGACCTGCGAACCGAACACCGAGTTCAGCAGCGAGAACTGCGCCGTGCCATCCGCGTTGATCTGGACCTTCACCTGGCTCATCACCGGCTCGATCATCGTGCGGCCCACGAGCTGACGGATCGACGTGAGCGGGCTGGGCAGCGCCGTGTCGTTGATGACCGCCGACGGGTAGGCCGTTGGCAGTCCCGGGGCGATCGGGCACTGGCTGTTGCTCTGGTAGGGGACCGGGCAGCCGCCAAGGTCAATTGGCAGCACCACACGGTCCGTGTCGTATGACTGGATGCCCAGGTAGCCTTGGGTGCCCGCCGGCAGCTTTGCATTCTGCAATGCCGGGGCCAGCGAGGTGTCGGGACCGAACCGGCCGCCTGTTACCGCGTCAAAGGCCGGCAGGTTGCTCATGTCCACGTCGCGCGATTCGTACTGGAACGTAATGCCGGTTACCGGATCGGTACCGGCGAGCCGGTGGCCGATGGTGGTCAGCGGTAGCGGTGCCTTCAGATCGGAGGGCTGGAGGAGCCTGGTCCAGGTGCCGTCGGCCTTCATGTCGAACTCGGACGTCGGATCGCCCAGCGATACGAAGTCGCTGGCGGCCGCCTCCCAGGCGCCGCCGGCGGTCTGGCGTGCCTGGTAGTCCTTGCGCAGCGCATTGTTCTGAATCTGGATGACGGCTTGCGTGGGGGAGCCCAGGTTCGTCATCAGCGAATCGATGTAGCTGTACACCGGCGCCGCCAATACCTTGGAGGCATCGGCCAGCGTGTACAGCGGCTTGGCGGCCTGGGTATCGACATCGGCCTGCGTCACAGCCACGTCGCCCTTGGTGACCATCGCGTTCAGCACGTTGCGCACGATCGTGGCATCGGCCTTGCCGTCCTTGGCCAGCGAGGTGATCGTGTCGATGATGGCGATGGCCTTCGCGGTGGTGGCAGCGTCGCCATTGGCCACGAAGTCGGCCGTCGGATCGACGTTGCTGCCCAGCAGTGCCTGCACCGCGCGCACCGCTTCGTCGCGACTCATGCCGGCTTCCATCTGCGCGGTCACCAGCGTCGTCAGCGGGGACACGTGCTGGCCGGTGGTGCCGCCTTCGAGCACGGCGGACATCGTGTAGCTGGCCGGGAATGTAAAGCCCGCCGGGCGGGACAGGTCCTTCGTGGCAGGCGTGACCTGCACCAGCAGGCGTTTGCCGCTGGTGTCGCCGGTGTACGGCAGCGTGAAATTGCCATTGGCGTCGGTCGTGGCCGACGGCTCGCCGCTATCGCAAACGTTGTTCGCATTCAGGTCCAGGCAGACGGTCGCGCCGACCAGATAGCCGTCGATGGCTTTGCCGGTGATCGACGGCGTGGTGACGGCCGGGGGCGTGGTCGTCGGAGGCGTGCTGGTGCTCGGGCTGTTGCTGTCACCGCTGCCACCGCATGCGGCCAGCATGGTCGCGCACAAGGCGGCAATGACGGTGGGTTTGCGTGGAATGTTGTTCACTGCTGAAAGTCTCCTGCGAGGGGAAATACGACCGGAATGGTCCGCGGACACTGACGGCAAGACGTGGCGGCTTTTCTACCCCTCCTTCGCGGGTGAACCCACAATTCGCCCGGAATCCCGGCGATCAGGTGTGCGACAGGAGCACTGGAACTAAAAAATGGGCAAAAAATGCCGATATCGCCAGGATTCACCTTCAGTCCATGCAAGCCAAGACACCCGCCTTCGAGCAAGCCATGAATGCGCACCGGCACGGCGACCTCGCAAGCGCGGAGCGCCTGTATCGCGTCGCGCTGGCATCGGACCCTCGACACGCGGGTGCGTATCACCATCTTGGTCTGCTGTGCCACCAGGCGGGCCGACCGGCCGAAGCCGTGGCGCAATTGCGGCGCGCCGCCGTGCTCGCCCCTGGCGATGCTGGTGTGATCGTCAACCTCGGCATCGCCTGCAAGGCAGCCGGCGATTTTGCCGCCGCCGTGACGTGCCTCGTCCGGGCGACGCAACTCGCACCTGCCATGCCGGCAGCGCATTTCAACCTTGGGCTAGCGTGGATGGCCGCCGGCAAGGCCGCCGAGGCAGTGGAGAGTTTCGAGGCGGTGATCCGGCTACAGCCGCAGGACGCGGCAGCGCTGGCCAACCTCGCTTCGGCAAGGTTGGCGCTCGGCCTTCATGCTGAGGCAGTGGTGGCTGCCCGTCGGGCCATCGCAACTGCCCCGGGTCAGGCGCGATTCCACACGCTGCTTGGCCATGCGTTGCAAGGGGCAGGGCATGGCGTTCCTGCGGCGGAGGCGTTCTTGCGCGCCATCGCGCTCGATCCTGCCTCCGTCGAGGCGCGTCTGGGCGCCGGCACCACCTTGTGCGCGATCGAGCGGTACGCGCAGGCCATCGAGCAACTGGGGCTGGCAACGCAACACGATGCACAATGCTCGCCCGCGTGGTTCAACCTCGGTATCGCACACCTTGCACTCGGGCACTACGTGCAAGCCGAAGCTGCGTTCCAGCGCGTGCTGGCACTGCGGCCGGGTTGGCCTGTCGCCCATTTCCACCGGGCGATGAACTGGTTGTCGGCGGGAGATTTCGCGCGTGGACTGCCGGAATACGAGTGGCGCCTGAAGCTCGATGCCTACGCTGGCGAGCCACAGTGGCCGCGCTGGTCGGGCGCGCCGCTCGACGGCTGCCTGGTCGTCGACGCAGAACAAGGCCTCGGCGACACGCTCCATTTCCTGCGCTTCGTGCCACTTGCAAGCGACCGGGTGGGCAAGGTGGTCCTGCGTGTGCAATCGGCATTGCTGCGGCTGCTCAAGCCGCTGGCGTCGCAGTGGGGAGTTTCAATCGTCGCGCTGGACGATGCACCGCCGGAGGCGCAAGCGTGGTGCCCGCTGATGAGTCTGCCGCTCATGCTTGGCACGTCGATGGACAGCATTCCGGACATGCCGGCGCCGCTGCCGGTGCCCGAGGCCAGCCGCGAGATGTGGCGCGCCAGATTGTCGGGCCTGAAGCGCCGTCGCGTCGGCATCGCCTGGTCGGGACGGATACGCGCCAACGAGAACCGCGCCATCCCGCTGCATCTGCTCGCGCCGCTATTCGCGCGCGATGACATCGACTGGATTGTGCTGCAGCGGGACATCCCCGCCGATGATGCGCAACACCTTGCCATGTACGCCGGCACCGGACGGCCGCATGATTTCAGGCATCACATCGAGGACATGGCCGACACCGCGGCGATCATCGGAACGCTCGACGCCGTTGTGTCGATCGACACCGCCATTGCGCATCTTGCCGGTGCCATGGGCAAGCCACTGTGGCTGATGCTCGCCGTGGCCGCTGACTGGCGCTGGCGGCAGGATACGACGCACAGTCGCTGGTATCCGTCTGCACGGCTGGTCAGGCAGACCACGCCGGGCGACTGGCTGCCCGTGATCGCCGCGGTGAACGAGGCCTTGAACGTGGTCTTGGCAGGGTGAGATCGGCGCTACGACATCGCCGATCCTACCGGTCCCGCCAGTAGTTCGGTGAGCGTGCCCGAATCCTCCAGGTCATCCAGCGACAGCAGGCAATCCTCGATGGCGCGCTGGCGCTGCGCGGGTAGCAGGCCGTCGGTGAGTCGTCGGTACTTGGCCACCACCTGCTCGCGGCTCATCGGTTGCAGGGCGGACTTGGGGGCAGGTTGTTCGGCCTGCAACTCGGTGCCGTCACGCAGGCGAATGCGCAGGCGGGTCCGGCCACGGCCAAGCGCGCCGGCCTGGTCGAATCCGGCGTCGTGGTGCGCGCGAATCCGTGGAATGAGTGCCCACACGTCATCGCGGTCGATGCGCTCGGGCGCGAACTGTCGCACCATGGCTTCGCCGTCCAGCAGGGTTACCGCAAGCGCGTAGGCGATGTTCATCTGGGCGGCAATCGGCGTGATTGGCCGCGCGAGGTCCCACCAGCCGTGGTGATAGACGGCGTGGGAAAGGTCGACGTCGATGCGCTCCACATCCTCGGCGCGGAACCGGTGCGTGGCGACGAGATCGAGGAGGGCGTCGATGCCCGCGTGCAGCCCGCCCATCGCCGCATGGGCCTTGAGCACGAAGCGGGGCGTCTCCCAGTGGTCGCCGAGTCCGTGCGCGATCTGTGTGGCATCGGGGTTGTGCCCCTCGCCAAAGGTCGAGAGAAAGCCACCGTACTCGCGCTCGAAAACGCGCTGGATACCGCTGTAGCCGCTGGCCGCCAGATGGGCGGCGTAGAGTCCGTTACGCGCGGCAAAGCCGTGGTGCATACGTTTCGACATCGCTTCATATTGCGCGGCCATCAGGCCGGCGGACTGCGTTGCCGCCAGTCCAAGGGCGTCTTCGAAGCCCGCGGCGTCCAGTTGTAGCAGCAAGCCCACGGCCGCAGCCGCCGCATGCGTGCCGAACACCGGACCGGAATGCCATCCACGCGACAACATTTGGCCACCGTGCAGGGCCAGGCCGACGCGCGGACCCACCTCGAAGCCGGCGATCGCCGCCGCCAGCATCCGATCGCCACGGATGCCGCCGAGTCTTTCCGCCGTGGCGAGCAGCGAAGGCAGGATCAGTGACGCGCTATGCAGCGGCGCCAGCGGGTGGAAGTCGTCGAGTTCGAACCCCTGGATAAAGGTGCCATTGAGCAAGGCGGCCACCGGAGCGGTCGCCTTGCGACCCCATCCAATGATGCTGCACGGCCCTTCGGCTTCGAGGGCCATGACCGATTCGACCGCGGTGCGGGACCACGGCAGCTGGGCGCCAACCAGCGCGCAACCCACGCCGTCCAGCAGCAGCAATCTGGCCCGTTCGCGCACGGTGTCAGGCACCGCGCTCAAGTCGAAGTTGGCCAGCCAGGTAGCCAGTTGACCGGTTGGGCCGGAGGGATCGCTGGCCTGTCGTCGAGCCTGTTCGCTCATGCTGTTCTCCATGTTTTCAGATACGTTCGAAAATGCCATCCAGACGGCCCCGGGCGAGGACCGATCGGTCAAGCTGCGCCAGCACTTCGGGCAGCGTCGGCGGTTTGTCGAAATGCAGTTTCCCGTTGAGTGCCAGCAACTGGAAGGAGTAGCGATGGGGGCCGTGGCCGGGCAGGGCTCTCGGGCCGGCATAGGCGGTTTTGCCGAAGCTGTTGCGGCCCAGCACGGCATGGATGCTTGCCGGTGGATTGAAGGCGGCCTCCGGCAGGCCGGGCAGGTTGGGGTCGATGCCGGTGGCGATCATGTGCACGAATGGGCGTGGCAAGGGCGCATCGGCATCTTCGATGATCAGCACCAGTTCCTCGGTCTCCGAAGGCAAGCCGCGCCAGGCGAGTGCGGGCGAGCGATTCTCGCCGACGCCCTTGCCGGCGTGCGCGACCGGAATCGTTTGCCCGGCGCCGAAGCTGCCGCTGCTGAGTTCCAGCAGAGCGGGGGCAGAGGCAACGGCCGGGTGATGCCAGGCAAGGCGTTGCTCTCCGGCCCTTCGTCCTTTCAGGAGACGTCCCAGCAGGCGGCTCAGCATGATTTGACTCCGCTTCCGCTATCGGCATTGGCTTCGGACAGGTCCCATACCCAGGGCCGGCGCTGACGGTCGGCGGCCTGCCAGGCACGGATCTGGTTGTCTTCGAGCAGCGTGCCCCCGATCTCGTCGAGGCCCTGGAGGAGCATCTCCCGGCGGAGTGGGTCGATATCGAAGCTCCAGCGGCGATCGCCGGCTTCGACCACCTTGTGCTGGAGATCCACCTTGAACGGGATGGCATGGCGCGCGAGGTTCATCAGTTCGCTGACCAGCGCCTCGTCGAGAATCAAGGGCAGGATGCCGTTCTGGAAGCAGTTGTTGTAGAAGATGCTGCCGAAGCTTGGCGCGATGATGCACCGATAGCCCATCGACTGCAGCGCCCAGACGGCGCTCTCGCGCGACGAGCCGCAGCCGAAATTGGCACCGCTGACAAGAATCGGCGCGCCGGAGAACTCAGGCTGGGCCGGAAGGAATGCCGGATCGGGGCTGCCATCGGCCAGGTAACGAATCGCCTCGAAGGCGTGCACGCCAAGTTGGTCTCTGGGTACGGTGGTGAGGCGATCGATGCGGATGATGACATCGGTATCGAGGTTGGCGCGGGGCAACGGCGCCGCAAGGCCAGCAAGTGTATGGAACGGTTGCATCTCAGAAGCTCCGAATGTCGGTCAACACCCCAGTGATCGCCGCAGCCGCTGCCATGGCCGGGCTGGCCAGATGCGTGCGGGCGCCCGGTCCCTGACGGCCGACGAAATTGCGGTTCGAGGTGGAGACCGCTCGCGCGCCCGGAGGCACCTGTTCACCGTTCGCCGCCACGCACATGCTGCAGCCGGGCTCCCGCCACTGGAATCCAGCATCTTCGAAGACGCGATCCAGCCCTTCGGCCTCGGCGGCGCGCTTGACCAGCTCGGAGCCGGGCACCACCCAGGCTGTCACGCCGGCGGCTACGCTGCGGCCACGCACGACGTGCGCGGCATCGCGCAGATCCGACAGCCGGGAGTTGGCGCAAGAGCCGATGAAAACCCAGTCGACGGGCGTGCCTGCCAATGCCTGTCCGGCCTCGAGCCCCATGTACGCCTGCGCTGCGCGCCATTCCTCCGCTACGGCCGGGCTTGGGGCACTGTCCGGGTGGGGAACGCACTGGTCGATGGCGACTGCCTGGTCCGGACTGGTGCCCCACGTAATCACCGGACGCACGGCTTCGGCAACGATGCGTTCTTCTCGATCGAACACGGCGTCCGCGTCGCCGGCCAGGGACCGCCACGTCTCGACGGCACGCTCGAACAACTCGCCCTTTGGGGCGAAAGGCCGGCCGCGCAGGTAGTCGAACGTGGCGTCGTCCGGTGCGACCATGGCGAATTTGGCGCCCAGCTCCACCGCGAGGTTGCACAAGGTCAGCCGGCCCTCGATCGGCATGGCTTCGATCGCCGGTCCGGCGAACTCCACGGCGTGGCCGACGCCGGCGGATGCCCCGAGTGTTGCGATGATATGCAGGGCCAGGTCTTTCGGTGTCACGCCCCTGGGCAGTCGTCCATCGACACGCACGCGCATACGCAGCGGCTTTTGTTGGCGCAGCGTCTGGGTGGCCAGCACATGCACGATTTCGGACGAGCCGATACCGAAGGCCAGCGCGCCAAGGCCACCGTTGGTACACGTATGGCTGTCACCGCAAACCAGGGTCGTGCCGGGGAGCGCGATGCCCAGTTCGGGCGCCATGACGTGAACGATGCCCTGACCCGGCTGGCCGAGGTCGAACAGACGAATGCGGCCTTTCTCGCTCCCCTGCTTGAGCCCGGCCCAGAGCATGGCACCAAGTGGATACGTTGTTTCCGTGCGACCGGGCGCGCTGGAGACGACGTGATCGGGCGTTGCAAAGCACAGTTCCGGGTTGTGCGGCGGCAGCTTGCGCTTGGCGAGCTCCCCCAGGGCCGGCGCGCCGGAGAGATCGTGCAGCAGATGCCGGTCAATGTGCAGTAGCGCCCAGCCGTCACCGAGGTCCTTGATGACATGCGCATCCCAGACCTTGTCAAAAAGCGTTCGATCCATGCTTCACTCCTGAGGGCTTTGCTGGAAGTGCTGCCGGAGCGCGCTCCATTCGTCGGCACCCAGCCGGCGGAACAGCGCGGCGACGGTCGCGTCCATCCGGGGCGCGGGCATTTGCCCCTCGCGCTGCACGTCCTGCAGCGCGGCGTCGCAGGCTTCGATGGTGGCCTTGAGCAGAAGACCGGGAAGGATGACCATGCGATATCCGAGTTCCCCCGCTTCTGCGAATGGCAGCAGCGGTGTGCGTCCGGTGGGGACCAGATTGAGCAAACAAGGCCCGCTGACTTCGCGCGGGATGGTGGCGACTTCTTCGCGGGTTTGCGGCGCTTCCACGAATGCCATATCGGCGCCGGCCTCAAGTGCGAGGTTCGCGCGGGTGATGGCCTCTTCGAGGCTGACCACGGCGCGCGCATCGGTCCGCGCGATGATCGTGAAGTCCGGATGCCGCCGCGCGGCCACGGCGGCGCGGATCTTGGCGAGGAACTCGTTTCGTTCCACGATCTCCTTGCCGTCCAGGTGGCCGCAGCGTTTGGAGAAGACCTGGTCCTCGATATGGATGGCCGCGACGTTGCGGGATTCGAACTCGCGCACGGTGCGCGTGACGTTGAGCTCGTTGCCATAGCCGGTGTCGGCATCGGCAATCAGCGGGATGTCCACCGAACGCGCGAGCACGGCAGCGTTCTCGACCATTTCGCTCATGCCGAGCAGGCCGAAGTCAGGGAACCCGCGGGCGGCGGCGGTGCCAGCGCCGGTCATGTACACGGCGCTGAATCCTGCCTGTTGAACGAGGCGGGCGGTGAGGCCGTCATAAGCGCCCGGTGCGACCACGATTTCCGGTCGGGCGAGCAGTTGGCGCAGCTGGGTGGCAGCGTTCATCGAGGTCTCCTGGCTTGATTTGAGGATGATGCGAAGGGTTGGGTCACTGACTGATCTCCTCGAGCGAGAGGCCGGAGGTACGCGGTCCGAGCAGGCCGATACTCAGGGCCACCAGCAGCATGCAGGCGACGATCAGCCCCACCGCGCCGGGCACGCCAGCGTGCTTCAGCGATGCGGCGATCAGGAATCCGCTCAATGCGCCGGAGACACGGCTCACGGCATAGACGAAGCCGATCGCCTTGGCGCGGTGGCGCGTCGGATACAGCTCGGCCTGGTACGAGTGGAAGCCCAGCGAAATCATGGTTCCCCCGAGTGTCAGCAGCGCGCCCGTCATCAGGATGGCGACCCCGCTGTTCAGGTTCACGAACATCGTGCCTGCGCCGGCCATTACCAGCGCGGAGACCACGATCAGGGTCTTGCGCTCGACACGATCGACGAAGGCCACCGCCAGCAGCGGGCCAAGCGGTGCGACGAGGGAGACCATCAATCCGTACTCGAGGCTCGAGGAAAGCCCCACGCCACGCTGCACCAGGAACGTGGGCATCCAGTTCGAAAAGCCATAGAGGCCAATGGCCTGGGCGGCGTGGAACAGTACGAGCATGACTGTTCGGCGTCGGTACGGCGCGCGCCAGATCTCGCGGAAGGCGGCCGGTTTGCCAACGGGCACCTCGCGCGGCGGGAGAGGTGCCGGCAAGGGGCGGCCACTCTGCTGGCGGGCTTTTGCTTCCAGTTGCTCGACCACTGCCGTGGCCTGCTGCAATCGGCCATGGCTGGCCAGCCAGCGAGGACTTTCCGGCAGGCCCAGCCGCAACAGCCAGACGAACAGTGCTCCGACGCCGCCCATCAGCACCACCACGCGCCAGCCGTCGAGACCCAGCACGGCGCGCGGCACGAACCACCAGGCCATCAACGCGACTGACGGCACGGCAAGGTAGGAAATCACCGCGCTCACCGCGAACGCGCGGCCACGGATGCGCGCCGGCACGAGTTCGCTCAGGTAGGCGTCGATGGTGACCAGCTCCACGCCGAGGCCGATGCCCGTCATCAACCGCCAGAAGTTCAGCCAGACCGCGTCGTGCTGGAACGCCATGCATACCGCCGACGCCGAATACCAGAGCAGGGCGACGGTGAATACCGAGCGCCGCCCAAGCCGATCGGCAATCGACCCGAATGCCAGTACGCCGATCAGGAGGCCAAGGAATGTCGCGGCGATATAGCTCGCCGCGCCGTCGAGGGCGAAGAAGCCTTCCGTGGTCGCGCTGAGCACGCCGCTGTGGATGATCCCTGGCAGCACATAGGCCGTGGAGAAGAGCTCATAGAACTCGAAGTAGGCCCCCAGCGAGAGCAGCAGGACCAGGCTCCAGGTGCTGCGCGTGGCCGGAAGGCGGTCTATCCGTGCGGCCAGTTCGCCGGCACTGATGCGTGCGGGGGCGGCCTGCGATGCCGCGGACAGCGTCCGATCAGTCATGTTGTCTCCGTCTTATCTGTACGGACTCGGCATGCGCTGCCTCGTCCGCAATTAATGTTGTTATATTATTATGATGTCATAGGTACGGCACAGCAAGGAGAATTTCGGATAAGCTCCGGACTGACAGGAGGGATTCGCCACAAATGACATCGGATGTGATGCATAGCGCGCTAAAACGTAGCCCGGGCACGTCGTTGCACCGGCAGATGTTCACGGTCCTGCGCGATCAGATCGTGCGCGGCCAGTACCGCGCCGGCGCGATGATTCCGAAGGAGGAAGAGCTTTGCGCCATGTTTGGCGTTTCGCGCATCACGGTGCGGCGCGCATTGGCCGATCTGGAAGCGGAAGGGCTGGTGGAGAAGCGCCAGGGCAAGGGCACGTTCGTTCGCCTTGAACTGCCGGCGATGCGCCCGATGGCCACGCTTGGGTATCTCGAATCGCTACGTCAGATTTCGGATGAAACGCAGGTCGAAGTGCTGAACTTCGAGCGGCTGCTGGCGGCAGGGGATATCGTGCAGCTACTGGGGATCGAGGAGGCGTCGCCGCTGCTGCACGTGACGCGTCTGCGCCGCAAGGCCGCAGTGCCCGTGATGATTACCGAGACATGGGTGCCGGAGGCGTATATCGGAGAGATCAACCAGTCGGATCTGGAAACAGAGCCGCTGTTCGAACTGCTGATGAAGCGGGGCATCCGGTTTGGGCGCGTGGCGCAGGAGTTCACCGCCATCGCTGCATCGCCGGCGCAGGCGCGGCTGCTGCAGGTACCCCCGGGCCAGCCGCTGATCGGTATCAACCGGTTGATCTATGACGATCAGCAGCACCCCGTGCAATACCTTGTGGTCGTGATGTCGCCGGAGCGCAGCAGGGTGCTGATGGATATCGCGGTCGGGGCCATGAATACGCCGGCGACCGGAAGCATCGTCCACGACGCCGCCGCCTAGCCGCCTGGCCGCCTGGTCGGGCGGCGGCGTTGTGGCAGTCGAGGGGACTACGCCAACCTTACTGCGCGTCGAGCTGGCGGCGCGCGCGGCGCGAATAGTAGGCGAAGGTCGCTTCGAATCGCTTCTGCGTGCTGACCCAGCGTTGAGCCTCGCGACCGAGTTCGGGCGGGATCGGCTGGATCTCCCCGGCGGCCATCGCCAGCAGTTGCAGGCGAGCGGCGCGCTCGAACATCACGCCCAGCACACAGGCTTCTTCCACCGATGCGCCCGCTACCAGCAGGCCGTGGTGCGACAGCAGAATCGCCTTCTTGTCGCCCAGGGCGCCCGCGATGAGTTCGCCCTCTTCATTGCCGACTGGAATGCCAGGCCATTTTTCCAGGAACGCGGTCTGGTCGTACAGCACGCACGTGTCCATATGCGAGATCGTCAGCGGCACTTCCAGCATGGCAAGCGCGGAAGCGTGCGGCGCGTGAGAGTGCACGATGCAGTTCAGATCGGGACGCGCGCGATAGAGCCATGAATGGAAGCGATTGGCGGGGTTTGGCATCCCGTTCCCCGAAATCACTTCGAGGTCCTCATTGACGAGCAGGAGGTTGTCCGCCGTGATTTCGTCGAAGCCAAGACCCAGGCGTTGCGTGTAGTACGTGCCCGGTTGTTCCGCCCGCGCCGTGATCTGGCCGGAGAGCACGGAATCGTGCCCGAACGTGAACAGGATCCGGCAGGTCTCGGCGACAGCTTCGCGCAGCGGCATCCTGTCCGCGCGGAGTTCGGTCTGCATTTTTTCGAGCGAAGACGCGACGATTTCGCTCTTGCTCAACTGCATGGTATTGGCCATGTTGTGTCCTTCAGGGATGTGCTGGAGTCGGGATAGGAGGTGGCTTTACTTGTTGCCTGCGCCAAGCAGGGCAGACCATCGCTGATTCTCGTCGCTGATCAGCTTGCGGAATTGTTCGGGTGATGACGCGGCGGGCTCGGTCCCTTGCGCGATAAGCGTTGCCTTGAACTTCGGATCGGCAGCCACCTTCGCCACGGCGGCATTGAGTTTTTTTACGATGGCCGGATCAAGTCCCGCGGGTCCGATCAGGCCGGCAACGGAGCCGGATACCAGTGATGGAAAGCCAAGCTCTGCTGTGGAGGGTACCTGCGGCGCGGTGGAGAGCCGGTGCGGGCTTGCCACGGCCAGCGCGCGGAGCTTGCCGGACGTCACGAACGGCATCACCTGGGGCGTGGCCTCGAATGTCATGTTGACCTGGCCCGATACGACGTTGGTGACGGATTCCGCGCCGCTCTTGAATGGCACATGCAGGAATTCGACCTTCGCCACGTCCTGGAAAATGCGCATTCCCTGATAGGGCGCGCTCCCCACGCCGGCGGTGCCGACGCTGATGGCATCGGGCTTGCGCTGAGCGAGCTTGATCAGTGCGGGCAGAGTGTTAGCCGGAACATCCGCGCCAACCACGACGAGGAATGGCGTGGACCCCACAAGCGAGATGTAGGTGAAATCCTTCGCGCTATCAAAGTTGACCTTGACGTCCGTATGCGGATTGACGGCCAGCACGCCAACGGTGGCAAACATCAGCGTGTAGCCATCGGGGCGCGCGCGCCGCACGAAGTCGGCAGCGATGTTGCCGCCGGCGCCGGGCCGATTCTCTACCACCACCGACTGGCCAAGCTGCTCGGAGAGCGCCTTGCCCGTCGCTCGCGCGATAAGGTCGGTAATGCCACCGGCGCCGAACGGCACGACCAGGGTGATTGGCTTGTCGGGGTATCCGGTGGCATTGGCGGTGAACGGGATACTCAGCAGCATGGCGGCAGCCAGGCTGGCCATGGATGACAGGCTACGGCGGCGGTGGGGGCGGGTAGGGCGGGTGGGACGCACTTGCATTCTCCTTCAGGGGGCATATTGGAAACAAGTGTGTCTAGCATGACACCAAAGTGTCCTTAGTGCAACCGAGTTGCCGGGTGGGTCCATCGGGCCGTAAAATCGCGGACCGATGGATGCGCCGGTTCAGGCGCGCACAAACCTCGATTCCGGGATGAGCAAAAAGCAAAAAGTGGAACCCGTGGCGGCCGAGCCGAGCATTGCCGAGCGGCTGGCCGAGCTGCGCAAACTCAACGGCCTGACGCTCGAAGAACTGGCGCAACGCGCGTCACTGACCAAGAGCTACCTGTCCAAGCTGGAGCGGGGACTGTCGTCGCCGACCATTGGCACTGTGCTCAAGCTGGCCGATGCGCTGGGCGTGACGGTGGATCAGCTCATCACGCGGTCGTCGCGAGCCAACGAGATTCTTCATATCCGGGCGGCGGACCGGATTCCTTTCAGCCCTTCCACGGAGCGCCTTGGCTATACCTACGAGGCCATTGCGACCGAACGGCCCGACAAGGAGATGCAGCCGTTCATCATGGTGCCGCCGTTCACGCTGGAAGAAGGCCAGCCCATGGCGAGCCATGCGGGAGAGGAACTGATCTTCGTCGTTTCGGGCGAGATGGAGGTCCTGTTCGATGACCGTACCGTGCGCATGAGCGCTGGCGATTCGCTGTATTTCAACGCTTCCATTCCGCACCGGTCACGTTCGCTGGGGCGGATTCAGGCACAGGCCCTGGTAGTCGTCAGCGATCGCAAGAAGGCGTGACGCGAAGGCGAACCCTCGCGGAGGCTGACTTTCGCTCCAGGCAACAACGGATCACGTAGTTCTGCAATTCACTTGCCGCGCCGTACCTCTGGCCCTATGATTTCATGACACAGTGTGTCATATAGGAAATTTTAAGGGTATGGAGGAAACCGTGAGTCAGACCTCAGACCGCAGCGTCGAAGCCACTGCGCCGTCGTGGCGTGGTGTTGTCCGCTTTCTTCACAAAACGCCAAGGGCTTTCCTGCCGATGCTGCCCTTTCCGGAGATCACCCTCGTCGCTGGCAAGGGTATCGAAGGGGATCGCTACATGATCGGCAACGAGGCAGGGTTCTACTCTCACAAGCCTGAAGAGGGCCGGCAGGTCACGCTGTTCGAACTGGAAACGCTCGAGGCGCTGGCCCGGGATGCCAAGGTCGTGTTGCATCCCGAGGAACACCGCCGGAACGTCACGGTAGAGGGCGTGCCTCTCAATCACCTCGTGGGGCGCCGGTTCTGGCTTGGCGACACGTTGCTGGAAGCCACTCGCCTGTCCACGCCATGCCGTCACCTGGAGGAAATCCTGGGCAAGGCTGTCTTCGATCCGCTCGTTCATCGCTCGGGTCTCAACTGCAAGATACTCAGCGGCGGTGTGGTCCGTATTGGCGATGTAGTGAGGCCAGCCTGATGGCGGCCCGGCCCATCAAGACCGTCTCGGTGGTGGTGTCCGCCATCGACGAGCCACTGCCCGGCGTCAAGCGGTTCGTCCTCAGCGACCAGGACCACTGGCCATTGCCGCCTTTCACCCCCGGCGCGCATATCGACCTGCATCTCGGAGGCGGCCTGGTGCGCACGTACTCGCTGTGCAACGCGCCTTCGGACAGGAACCGGTATGTCATCGCCGTGAAGCACGAGGTGGCGGGGCGAGGGGGATCGGCCTTCGTGCACGAGCGGCTCGATGTCGGGGCGTCGATCGGGGTGTCGCTGCCCAGAGGTGGCATCCGCACCACGGATACGGGGATGAACGTCTTCATCGCAGGCGGGATAGGTGTGACGCCGTTTATCTCGACGATCCGCGATCTCGAACTGCGGGGCCAGACGAACTACGTGTTGCACTGGTCCAGCGCGGGGGCGCCATCGCTCGTCGACATGCTGGGCGACGCCATCGCGGCGGGCAGGGTCCGGTTGTACGACACGCGCGTCGAATCCGCGCCGGATATGGATGCAATTCTGAATGCGTGCGATGGGAACGCCAAAGCCTATTGCTGCGGTCCGGTGAGGATGCTTGACGTCTTCGAGCGGATCGTCGAAGGCTGGCCGGACGCCCGCAAGCACATCGAGCGCTTCACGCCGCCCAAACCTGTGGAAGATACCGACGCGGCGCCCTATACCGTGGTGCTGGCAAGGAGCGGGAAGGAGGCGATCGTCGAGCCAAATGTCGGGCTGGTCGCAACGCTGGAGGCACTTGGGGCGGACGTGTCCGTGTCTTGCGGAGGCGGCGTTTGTGGCGCGTGCAGGACGACCTGGCTGGAAGGCCCGCCGATTCATCGGGACCGGGTCCTGTCGCCGGAGGAGCGCGCCCAGGACGTCATGGTCTGTGTGGCCGGATGCGCGGGGTCACGTCTGGTGCTGGATCTGTAGGGGCTGCCGTTGCACCCTTGGGCCTGTGCCCGTGCATGGTTTCGGTTTTCGCCGGATCCCATTCCGTCCTGTGTCGTGATAGAATTTGTCCTATGACAATGCTGCGGCGGGAGTGGCATGTCCGCTCACCGCTGATATCCCGATATGCGCCGAGGCCCGGGCCATGCACACAGATTCCCCTGATTCCCCAGACGCCGCACATCCGACGCAGCCGCTCCACGACCTGCACAACCGCTGGCCACAGGCCGAGTCCGTGGAGGAATTCCGTCACAACCTCGCAGCGGTTCATGCGCGCATCGCGGCGGCCTGTCACCGGGTTGGCCGTGATCCTGCCGGTGTGCGGCTGTTGCCCGTCAGCAAGACCAAGCCGGAGGCGAGCATTCGTCTGGCCCATGCGGCCGGCTGCCGTCTGCTCGGCGAAAACAAGCCGCAGGAGGCCTACCGAAAGTGGGAGGCGCTGGCGGATCTGGAAGACCTGCAGTGGTCGGTGATTGGCCACCTGCAAACCAACAAGGCCAAGCTCGTGGCGCGTTTCGCCACCGAGTTCCAGGCGCTGGACAGCCTGCGCGTGGCCGAGGCACTGGACCGACGTCTGCAGATCGAGGGCAGGGCGCTCGATGTGTTCGTGCAGGTCAACACGTCCGGCGAGGCGAGCAAATTTGGTCTGCATCCCGATGAGGTGCCGGGATTTCTGCGCGCGCTGCCTGCGTTCTCCGGCCTGCGCGTGCGCGGGCTCATGACGCTGGCGCTGCTGTCGGCGGAAGCCGAGCGGGTACGCCAGTGCTTCGTGCTGCTGCGCGAGCTTCGCGAGCGGCTACGGCAGGATGCGCCCGTCGGCATCGGGCTCGAGGCGCTTTCGATGGGTATGTCCGGGGATTTCGAGATTGCTATCGAGGAAGGCGCCACGGTCGTGCGTGTTGGTCAGGCAATTTTTGGCGCCAGATCTACGCCCGATAGCTATTACTGGCCAGAGGCGGAGGAGGGCGACTCTACAATGAGTGCTGCTCGCTCCGGCCTTCAAGACGAACGTTGATGGCACACGCTGAATTGCATCGCAAGGGAATGATCCATGTCTGCTGAGACAGATTCCGGGGACGCGCTGCGTCCCATCTTCATGGACGTTGTGTCCGTACAGTCGCAGGTGGTCTATGGCCATGTTGGCAACAACGTGGCGTTGCCGACGCTGCGCGCGCATGGCCTGAACGTGGCCGCCGTGCCGACGGTAATGTTCAGCAACACCCCTCACTACCCGACGCTGCACGGTGGGGCGCTACCCACCGACTGGTTCGGGGGATATCTAAGCGACCTGTCGGCCCGTGGTGCGCTCCAGCGCCTGAAAGCTATCCTGGTCGGCTATCTCGGCAATCCGGAGCAGGTGGCCGTGCTATCCCGCTGGATCAATCAGGTGTTGGCCGAGTACCCGGATGTGCAGGTGATCGTCGACCCGGTGATCGGTGACCATGACACCGGGATCTATGTCGCGGATGGCATGGTCGAGGCCGTGCGCGAACTGCTTCTGCCTCTGGCGCATGGACTCACGCCGAACGATTTCGAACTCGGGCATCTGAGCGGCCGTTCCGCCGACAGCGTCGAGCAGGTCGTCGCCGCCGCGCGCAGCCTGTTGACCGATCGCGTGCAATGGATGGTAGTCACCAGCGCGGCCCCCGGCACATGGGGACACGACGACATGAAACTGCTCATCGTCACCCGGGACGATGCGCAGGTGCTGAGCCATCCCCGCATCCCGGTGTCGCCCAAGGGCACCGGAGACCTGTTCAGCGCGAAGTTGACCGCGCGGCTATTGGAAGGAATGCCGCTGGCCGAGGCCGCTGCAAGCGCCAGCGACCACGTGGTGACCGCTCTGGAAGCCACCCGTCGCGCGCAAAGCCTGGAGCTTCAATTGCCATCGAACCCCTGTACCACGCATCGAGAGTGATCCGATGAAAACGTATCGACTCAACATCTGGCGCCATGACAGGCTGCTGGGCCATTTCGACTCCGGCACGCCGTGGGCCGCGGAGGCCGTCAAGGACGTTGCGGGCCGCCTGGGTGCTGCGGATGGCTATCGACTCGAGTTGCTTGTGGCAACGGATGAGCGTCGTGTGGTGGAAAGCGGCCCCGGTGGCGTGCGGGTGCTCGGCATCGAGCCGCTGTTCGTCAAGACGTCCCTGGACGAGCACGTCCAGGGCTGAAATCGGTCAGATGCGTGGGGCGGTTGTGGGGTGATCGTGGGGCGATTGCGGGACGATTCAGCCGCGGCTGGCAATTGCCTGACCCAGCCGCACCGGCTGTCCGACCTGCCAGTCAGGATGGTATTGCCATGCCGATCCCGGCATCAGCAACACGATCGTCGAGCCGAGCTGGAAGTGCCCCATCTCCACACCCTGGAGCAGATCCTTCAGTTGAGGTGCGGTAGCGCCGTCGGCGTAGTGCCACTCCGAGACTTGCCCGGATCGCTTGGGCTCCACCAGGCCATGCCAGACCGTGGCGATGCGCCCGACGATGGCCGCGCCCACGAGCACCAGCGCAAAGACGCCGTGCTGCGGATGCTCGAACCAGCAAACCAGACGCTCATTGATGGCGAGCAGTCCGTCGATGCCTTCAACGATATCTGGCCTGACGGAGTACAGCTTGCCGGGCACATGACGCATGCCCAGCAGGCGCCCATCGCACGGCATGTGAATCCGGTGGTAGTTGCGGGGGCTCAGATACACCGTGGAAAAGCACCCACCCTCCAGCTGTTTCGCGAGGGCGGCATCCCCCAGCAACGCGGTGGCGCTGTAGGCATGTTGCTTGGCATGGATCATCTGGCCGGCTTCGACGCGCCCAATCTGGCTGATCGTGCCGTCCACCGGGCTGGTCCAGTCCGCCGCAGCGATCGGGCGCGCGCCGGGGCGCAACGCGCGGATAAAGAACTCGTTGAACGTCGGATAGGTGGTGAGGTCGCTGACCAATGCCTCATCGAGGTCGATCTTGTGCCGGCGCACGAACGTGCGGATCAGGTACTGGGCGAGCCAGGGCTGACGGCAATCCGCCAGTTGACCTGCGATACGGGTCAGCAGGTGTAGCGGGGCGAGGCGTTGCAGCAGGACCGAAAAGGACATGGAGGCGGGCGTTGGGGCGACCCGGTGCAACGCATCGGGCCGCTGATTGTTTCATGGGGCAGAATTCTAATGTGGAACGATCCCGTTTGTACTGTTTGTACCGTTTCTGCCAGGTGTCGTCGCAAGGTGTCGTTGTTACGGCAGGGAATCACTGTATTGCCACCGTGGTGACGGCGATCTACCCAAGGCTGCGCCTGATGTCCTGCGCCAGCCGTTCGCATTGCGCAGGTTCGATGGCGGAAATCGTGATGCGCAGGCCCCGCACGCCATCCTGCACGGAGAAAACGCTCCCTTGCCGGACCAGCCAGCCTTGCCGCGCTAGCGCCAGGGCGATGGCCTGGTCGTCGCGCTGCAAGGGCACCCAGAGGTTGAAGCCATCGCCCTGCGCCATGTGCCCGATGCCCTGAGCGTCCAGCGCCTGCTCCATCGCCTGCCGGCGTCGGGCGTAGTCGTTCCGGGCCTTGTCGATCAGCCTGATGGTCTCGGGGCGGGTGACGGTGACCTCGACGATGTCCTGCAGAAGGTGGCTGACCCAGCTTGTTCCGGGCGCCAGGCACAAGCGTAGCTGCCGGGATGTGGCCACGTCGCTGGCAACCGCGGCGACGCGAAGATCGGGGCCCAGTGCCTTGGTGAAGGACCGCACCACGGCCCAGCGATAGGTGCTGCGAGGAATCACCGGGTGGTAGGAGGCGCCAGAGAGCAGGGCGAAATGGTCGTCCACGATTACCGGCACATTGGGATGCTTTGCGAGCAATCGCGAGATTGCCCGCGCCCGCTTCTCGCTCAGGCAGCAGCCCGTCGGGTTGTGCGCGCGCGGCGTCAGGATGACAGCCTGAGCCCCTTTGGCAAGGGCGCTTGCCAGACCTTCTGCCTGGATGCCTTCCGCATCCACGGGCACGCCGATCGGCTGCAGTCCGATGGCGCGCAGCATGTTGATGCTGCTCAGGAAGCAGGGATTTTCGACCGCTACCTTGTCCCCAGCCACCAGATACGCGTTGAGCAGCCGCTCGATGGCATCGACGGCGCCATGCGCCAGATTGACTTCGAAAGGCGTGGGGCAGTCGGGCTCGAACCATTTCCGCACATACGCTTCCAGCCCGGCATTGACGGTGGGTTCGCCATAGAGCCGCGGTTTGTAGGGGCGACTCTGCAGCGCGGCCGAGATATCCGGCAGCCACTCGATATTCGGATTGCCGCTGGCAAGATCGGTCAGGGGGCTGCCCGCCAGCGTGCCTTCCTGCTCACCCGGCTCGTACTGGTCGCGGATGATCGTGCCAAGCCGCCCCTGCGTTACGGCAATGCCCGCCATGGCGAGGCGCTTGTAGGCCGCGGCCACCGTGTTCCGATTGATGCCCAGTTCCAGGGCCAGGTCGCGTACGGGGGGAAGAGACGTTCCGGGGAGCAGTTGCCGGGACTGCGTCAGGGTGCGTACACAGTCGAAGATCTCCGCGGCGGTCTTGCCGTGTATTTTCATTGGGTGCCAGGACAGTCGATGTGTGCGGGAAAGCCAGGATTCATCTGGCCCGATCCAGTCCGATCTGGCCCGAAGGCGTCATTCTGACATGCCCGGACACTTGGCAGGTATGCCAATCCCGCGATTGGCATAGGGCAAAAAACGGTGATGCGGTGGAATCGGGGACGCCGGATTGAAGCGGGATCCGCGCCGCATTCGCGGCGGTGGCTCCGCCCCGGCGCGCCGTGCGGATGCTTCACACCGATCGGTCGTTGGAGCCGCCAAAGGAACTTGCCGCCCTCCGCCGGGTCCATTGTTGCGGTCGGTTACAATGCTGTGCCGCAATATCACAATTCTCAGACTGATGCTGCAGTTGTACCGTATCAGTCACAAGAAATGTGATTTTTATCCGATTTTCACGCCCCCGATTTGATGCGTTTCGTCCTCTTCCTGCTGACTGCCTTGTGCCTGTCCGCGCTGTCGTTCTCGGCAGCGGCGAACGTGCGCTCGGCCGTGCCGAAGGTGGTAGCGGCGAAAGCGGAAGCGGCGAAGGTCGAGGTGGCCATCCCCGATTACGATGCGAGGCTCGCCACCGGTGACGATCTCGCGCAGCTTGCCCTGCCGGGAGATCCCGACTTCGGTGACGAGGCGGAATTCGATGACGGTCCGCCGCCGGGGTACTGCAATATCTGGTCGGCTGATCTGCTCGATCCGCTCGATCTTTTCGACGCGGTCGACGAGACCAGCGCGTTATTCATCCTTCCCGCATTCCAGCTTGCGCAATCCGTTGATGTCGTGCTGCCCACGCTCACGGAACGCGGCAAGTTCCAGTCCGAAGGCCAGTTCCGGCCGCCCAGACCCTTCGTCTGATCGCTCAGGCCGCCGTCCGTGCTGACTGCACGCGCGGTGCGCCTTCATTGCCCCTGAGCCCACACACGTCCGTGACGCTTGCCGTCGCGGTCTGACGCCATGCGTGCCCGCCTGCCGAACGATGTTCGGTGGCGGGGCGTGTGACGGGAAACGTGTGTGTAGGCACCGGGGCAGTCGTACCGTTCGACCGATCCTGACATGAAGACCAAGAAAACGTTGACTTGGGCCGCCGCGCTGTCGTTGATGAGCGCGCCGACCTGGGCCGCGCAGCCCGTGCCGGCCGGCGTTACCGCCGCCCCCGGGGCTGCCTCGCCACAAGCGGCGAAGCTCGCCGCCAGGGCCATGCCGCGCGCTACCACGCCAGCCCCCGACACGTTCGACCTGCCGCAGTTGCTGCAACTGGCGCAGTCGACCAACAAGGGCGTGGAAGCCGCGCAGGCCAATGTGGATGCTGCCACGGCTGCTATTACCAGCGCCCGTGCGTATCCGAACCCGCAGGTGGAAGTGATGTATGGACGCCTGTCCGGCAAGCAGCCGGGCGTGACCAGCGGCAATGCGCCGTCCTACGCAATCGTCCAGAAACTCGATTACCCGAACCAGCGCAATCTGCGCGAGCAGATGGCGGGCCGTGGCCTGGAGGCGTCCGAGGCAATGCGGCAAGGCTTCCGCAGCGACCTGGCCGCGCGCGTGAAGACGTCGTACTACCAGGTGCTGCGCCGCGAGACCGAACTGGCCGCCGCGCGCGAGGACCTGAACATGACGCGTCAGATCCAGGAGCGCGCGAAGGTGCGCGTGAACGTCGGCGAGGCCCCGCGCTATGAATTGATCAAGGCCGACACCGAACTGCTGGCTGCGCAAAAGACGCTGCAGACGGCGGAGCTGCGTGTCGACCAGGCCAAGGCCACGCTGCGCCAGCAGGTGGGAGGCGTAATGCCCGCGCGCTTCGCGCTGGACGGCAGCCTCGGGCACGCGCCCGACATGCCACCGCTGGCAACGTTGCGCGACACGCTGCAGGCCAGCAATGCGGAGCTGACCCAGCGCCGCAGCGAGCTGGAACGCGCGAAGCTGGGCGTGGACTACCAGCGCGCGCTGCGCTGGCCCGAGGTGGCGGTGCGTGCCAGCTCCGAGCGGCAGCCCGACAACAATGTTTCGCAGATCGGCCTGGTGATGACGATTCCGATCTGGGATCGCCGCAGCGGCCCGGTGGGCGAGGCGACGGCGCAGGCCACGCAGGCCCGCACGGCGCTCGAAGCGCGTGAATTCGAGTTGATGCAGGAACTCGACACCGCCTATCGCCAATACGAGATCGCGCAGGCCCAGGTGACGGCGCTCGAATCGGGCATTGTGCGCGAGGCCGAGTCGGCGTTGGGCGTGGCTGAGTCCGCGTATCGCTTCGGCGAGCGCGGCATTCTCGACTACCTCGACGCCCAGCGCGTGCTGCGTAGCGCGCGCAGCGAGCTGATTGCCGCGCAGTACGAACTGCAAGTCGCCGCCATCCAGATTGACAAGCTCATGTCGGCCTCGCCGGGCGTCAATACCGCCCCGGCGTCGTCCATGCCCGATCTCCCGAATCTGAACTGATCATGCGTCCCCAATTCCTGCTTTCCTTTGCAGCCGCCGCCGTGATGATGCTGTCGCTGGCCGGCTGTTCCGATGACCCCGCCCCGGCCGCCGAGGCGCCGAAGTTGCCACCTGGCATTGTCAAGCCCGAGGAGAACCTCAAGCGCACACTCAAGGTGGCGCCGGTTGCCGCGTCCCCATTCAGCGAGATGTTGCGCGTGGCGGGCCGTATCGACTTCGACGAGCAGCGCGTCTCGCGCATCGGCGCCAGCGTGACTGGCCGCGTGACCGATCTCTATGCCGTGCTCGGCCAGGAGGTCAAGGCGGGCCAGGTGCTGGCCCGCCTGCACAGTAGCGAACTGGGCGCTGCCCAGATGGCCTTCCTGAAGGCCGAGGCGCAGAACACGCTGCAGTCCCGCAATGCGGAGCGCGCGCGGCAACTGTTCGCCGCCGACGTGATCGGTCGTGCTGAACTGCAGCGCCGCGAAAGCGAATACGCGATTGCCGCGGCGGAGGCCCGTGCCTACCGCGATCAACTGCGCGTGCTCGGCATGTCCGCCGCGTCGATCGCCACGCTGGCGAAGAGCGGCAGCATCGAGTCGTACTCGCCGGTGTTCTCGAGCATCAACGGCACGGTGGTCGAGCGCAATGTGGCGCAGGGCCAGGTGGTGCAGCCGGCTGACGCGCTGTACACGGTGGCCGATCTGTCGCGTGTGTGGGTCGTCGCCGAGGTGCCCGAGCAGCAGGCTGCGCAGGTGGCCGAAGGGCAGAGCGTCGATATCGAGGTGCCGTCACTCGCCAACAGCAATGGCCGCATCACGGGCAAGCTGATCTACGTGGGTCGGACCGTGAATCCGCAGTCGCGCACGGTGCTGGTTCGTACCGAACTCCAGAACAAGGATGGTCGTCTCAAGCCCGCCATGCTCGCCACCATGCTGATCGCCGCCAAACCGGTGGAACTGCTGGTGGTGCCGGGTTCAGCCGTGGTCCGTGAAGGCAACGATGAACAGGTCTATGTGGAAGTTAGCGACGGCCAGTACCGCCTGACCAAGGTGAAGCTGGGCCCGGAGAGCGACGGCATGCGTGTGGTCCAGAGTGGCATCAAGCCTGGCGACCGCGTGGTCGTGGAAGGCGCGTTCCACCTGGACAACGAGCGCAAGCAGCAGGAGCAGGGGTAACCGGCCATGATGACATCGCTTGTTGAAGCCGCGATCAAGCAGCGGCTGGTGGTGTGCGTGATCGCCGTGGTGCTGTTCTTCTTTGGCCTGCGCGCGGCCGGGAAGCTATCCGTCGATGCGTTCCCGGACGTGACCAACGTCCAGGTGCAGATTGCCACGGAAGCCACGGGACGCTCGCCTGAGGAAGTGGAGCGCTTTGTCACGGTGCCGATCGAGATGTCGATGACGGGCCTGCCCGGACTCGAGGAGATGCGCTCGCTGAACAAGGCGGGCCTGTCGCTGATCACGCTCGTGTTCACGGACAAGACCGACGTCTACTTCGCGCGGCAGCTCGTCATGGAGCGGCTGATCGAGGTTTCCGGCCGAATGCCAGAGGGCGTGACGCCGGTGCTCGGGCCGGTTTCCACCGGGTTGGGCGAGGTCTACCAGTACACGCTGGACCGCGCCGACGACGGCGACCGCGAACTGACGCAGGAGGAACTGTCGGAGCGCCGTATCGCGCAGGACTGGGTGGTGCGGCCGCTGCTGCGCTCGATCCCGGGCGTGGCGGAAATCAACTCGCAGGGCGGCTTCGTGCGGCAGTACCAGGCACTGGTCAATCCGGAGCGGATGCGCCACTACGGGATCAACATCCAGCAGGTCTACCAGGCGCTGGCGCGTAACAACGCCAACTCCGGCGGTGGCGTGCTGCCGCACTACGCCGAGCAGTACCTGATCCGCGGCGTGGGCCTGGCCAAGGGTGTCGACGATATCGGCAGCATCGTGCTCAAGGAGATCAATGGCACGCCGGTCTACCTGCGCGACGTGGCGCAGGTGACGATAGGCCACGAGGTCCGCCAGGGCGCGCTGGTCAAGAACGGCCAGACCGAGGCCGTCGGCGGCATCGTGATGATGATGCGCGGTGGCAACGCCAAGGAAGTGGTGAGCCGCGTGAAGGCACGCGTGGCGGATATCAACGAGCGTGGCATGTTGCCGGGCAAGCTGCAGATCGTGCCGTACTACGACCGTAGCGAACTGGTGGACTCCGCGCTGTGGACCGTCACCAAGGTGCTGCTCGAAGGCGTGGTGCTGGTGGTGATCGTGCTGTTCCTGTTCCTGGGCGACGTGCGTTCCTCGGTGATCGTGCTGGCCACGCTGGTGCTGACACCATTGCTGACGTTCATCGTGATGAACCAGGTGGGGCTGTCGGCCAACCTGATGTCGCTGGGGGGGCTGGCCATCGCCATCGGCCTGATGGTCGACGGCTCGGTCGTGGTGGTCGAGAACGCGTTCGAGCGGCTCGGCCACGCGGAGAAAACCGGGCTGACGCGCACGCAAGTGCTGGTCAAGGCGGTGCAGGAAGTGGCCACGCCGGTGATCGTGGGCGTGGGCATCATCATCCTGGTGTTCCTGCCGCTGATGACGCTGTCCGGCATGGAAGGCAAGATGTTCGCGCCGCTGGCCTTCACGATCTCGATCGCGCTGGCGATCTCGCTGTTCCTGTCGCTGACGCTGTCGCCGGTGCTGTCGTCGTACCTGCTCAAGGGCGGCGCCGAACACGACACGCGCGTCATCGCGTTCATGAAGCGCTACTACCTGCGCATGCTTCACTGGTCGCTGGCAAACAGCAAGAAGACCGTGCTGTCGGCGGTGGGGGTGTTCATCGCCACGCTGATGATCGTGCCGCTGCTTGGTACATCGTTCATTCCGGAGATGAAGGAAGGCTCGATCGTGCCGGCTATCGACCGTGTGCCGAACATCTCGCTGGAAGAGTCGATCAAGTTGGAGAAACAGGCCAACAAGCTGGTGCTCGAAGTGCCGGGCGTGAAGTCGGTGGTCTCGGGCGTGGGTCGTGGCGAAAGCCCGGCCGACCCGCAGGGCCAGAACGAATCGACGCCGATCGCCAGCCTCAAGGACCGCGACGAGTGGCCCGATGGCTGGACACAGGACGACATCGCCAACGCGATCCGCGAGAAGCTCAAGGCCATTCCCGGCGTGCAGATCGTCATGGCGCAGCCGATCTCGGACCGCGTGGACGAGATGGTCAGCGGCGTGCGTTCCGATATCGCCGTGAAGATCTTCGGCGACGACCTGGAGACGCTGCGTGACCTGGCCGGCCAGATCGCCCGCGTGGCAGGTGGCATCCAGGGGTCGCAGGACATCCGTATCGAACGGATCTCGGGCCAGCAATACCTGTCGATCGAGATCGACCGTCAGGCGATTGCGCGGTACGGGCTGAACGTGTCGGACATCCACGACATTATCGAGATCGCCATCGGCGGCAAGCGTGCCACGGATATCTTCGAAGGCGAACGTCGCTTTGCGGCGGCCGTACGCCTGCCTGAGGAATTCCGCAGCAACGTGCAGGAGATTCGCCAGTTGCTGGTATCGGCGCCCGATGGCGTGCAGGTGCCGCTGCAGAGCGTGGCGAAGATCGAAGTGACCGATGGCCCGGCGCAGATCAGCCGCGAAATGGCCAAGCGCCGCGTGGTGGTGATGATCAACGTGAAGGATCGCGATCTCGGCGGCTTCGTGGCCGAACTGCAGTCCGCCACCGAGAGCAAGGTCAAGCTGCCCGAGGGCTACTACTTCGAGTGGGGCGGCCAGTTCCAGAACATGGAACGCGCGATGGGCCACCTGAAGATCATCGTGCCGATTACCATCGCCGCGATCTTCTTCCTGCTGTTCCTGCTGTTCAATTCGGTGCGCTATGCCACGCTGATCATCACGGTGCTGCCGTTTGCATCGATCGGCGGCATCATCGGGCTGTTCGTCACGGGCGAGTACCTGTCCGTACCGGCGTCGGTGGGCTTTATCGCGCTGTGGGGCATGGCGGTGCTGAACGGGGTGGTGCTGGTGTCGTACATCCGCACATTGCGCGAGTCGGGCATGTCGCTGCGCAACGCGGTGGTGCGCGGCGCCACGCAGCGTTTCCGTCCGGTGATGATGACCGCGACGATCGCCATGCTGGGTCTGGTGCCGTTCCTGTTCTCGACGGGTCCAGGCTCCGAGGTGCAGCGCCCGCTGGCGGTGGTGGTGATCGGCGGGCTGATTACGTCGACGCTGCTCACGCTGGTCATGGTGCCCACGCTGTACCGCTGGTTCGATGACCGCAAGCCGGAGCCGCGCGACATGTCGGTGTAGTCGGTGTAACGCGACCCGGAACATTCGATCCGTACGCCAGTACAATGGCAACCGGCCGGCATGCAACGCGCGTGCCGGCCTTTTTTTGTTTGGAGTGCATACCATGACGATCCAAGCGCGCCGCGTGCTGACGGCGCTCGCATTGATCGCGCTGCCGGTGACCGCGATGGCGGCGCCTGCCGCATCCTCGGCCGACGCGCCCGTCAACGTCGAGCTGGGCCAGCGCGGCGGCAAGCCCGAAGCGCCCGAGGCGCCCGGTGCCTGCATGAACGCAGTGAAGGCCGCGTTGCCGAATCCCGACCAGTTTCGCTGGGTGCGAGGCACCACTCGCCGCGTGGCCGAAGACGTCTACAGCGTGGTCGGCAGCATCGAGTACGTGGACAAGTCCGGACAGGCCCGCAAGGGCGAGGCGCAGTGCGATGTGATGCGCGCCCCCGGTAACCAGTTCATCGTGCCGAAGGTGCGTTTGCCCCAGTAATTTCCGCGCTGACCCTGCCACACCGGAAACCCGCAAGATGACATTTTTGTCATCTTGCGGGTTTTTGTTGGACATCGACGACCCCGTCCTCTAACCTTTTGTGTACGCCGTACACAAGTGGCGGCGCAACTCACAAGGAGGCGTTTGCATGAAGATCGAAGCGACCAACGAACACCGCTGGCTACAGAAGCTCGTCGGCAGGTGGGTAGGCGAAGGCGAGGCCCAGATGGGCCCGGAGGCGCCGCCTGAAAAATGGAAGATCCCCGAGCAGGTCAGCCAGGTGGGCGACGTCTGGGTGCAGGCGCGTGCGGAGGGCGAGTTTCCGGGCTGCGGGTCGGCGGTCACGATCATGACGCTCGGCTACGACCCCGTTCGCAAGCATTTCGTCGGCACGTTCATCGGTTCGATGATGACCCACATGTGGGTCTACGAAGGCGATCTCGAGGCCGATGGGCGCACGCTCACGCTGCGTGCCGATGGCCCGGCGTTCGGCCCGGATGGCAATATGATCGAGGGAAAAACGGCGAAGTACCGCGATGTTGTGGCCCTGGTGGATGACGATCACCGCACGCTGACGTCGTTCATGCAGGCCGACAACGGCGAGTGGATGCAGATCGTGCAGGCTCGCTATCGTCGCGAGAAGTAGGACGCCGTTCGCGGTTTGACTGGCGTTATATACGTGGTTATATTGCGATGCGATGCCCGCCATTCCGCGGGCGCGCTGCCGTACTGCTGCCACGATGAACCGCTCACTGCTGTTGCTGGATGCCTTTGCTGCCCAACCCGGCGATCCCGTTACACGGGCGTTGGCCGGGGTGCTGGAGTCTGCCTGCGCGGGGCGCCTGCCGCGCTTCGCGCAATGGCTCGGCCTGCCGCCGGACGCGTTCCGGCACATGCTGGATCACTGCTTTCCCGGGGCCGCGCAGGCGGGGTGGGCGCCAGATGTTCCACCACAGGCGCCGGACAGCCTGCCGTGCGAATTCGCCGATCTGGTGGAGATGCTCGAGGACGGCTGCGCGCCGGGCGCGGCAGGGATGCTGGTGCATTGGGCCGCGCACGCGCTGGCCTGCGGCTGCTTTGGCCATACGCACTTGTGGCAGGACATGGGCCTGTCCGGGCGCGACGATGTGTCCGCGTTGCTGCGGCAGGTCTTCTGGCCGGTCTTCGCGGCCAATACCACGGACATGAAATGGAAGAAGTTCTTCTATCACCGCGTCTGCGAGCGGCTCGACATTCATCCTTGCCCTGAGCCCTCGTGCGAGGGCTGCGACCATTACGCGGCCTGTCACGGCGCCGAATCAGCCATTGAATCGGTCATTGAATCGGCCATCGAGTCGGTCATCGTGAGACAGCCCCGCTCCTAATTCCCGATTGAAGTCTCCCCAGCTCCCCGGTGCGGGCCGGCGAGCGCATGAGCGTGGTTACGCGCGATCGGCGTGATCGAGTTCGCTGCTGCTCCACCAGGCCTCCAGCAGCGGCTGGAAGCGGTCGTCGGGCGCGCGCGGTACGCGCGTGCTCTTGCGGGCGGGCGGGAGCTGCCGGCCCGTGAGCTGGTAGACGATGGCGGCGGGCAACGTGCCGGGACCGTAGGGCACGTGATCGACCACGCTCATCTGGCGCGCGGCCTTCAGCGCGCGCGTGGTTTCCTCGGGGGTGAGACCACACGCGTCGGCCATCACGTCACGGCGCAGCGGACCTTGACGCTTGAGACCATCGATCAGCAGATGCACGCAATCGCGCGTATTCCGTTGTTTCATGTCGCGCATTTTGCGTACCTGCCCCGGACTGCACAATCGTGCATGACATTTGTTTGCATTCGTGCCGGGAATCCGTGGCAGTTCGCTGACAAGCGCACATTCCAGGCGGTGAGCGCGCCACATTCGTGCTGCAGGCTTGCATCGGTCTCGATACTGTATAAATATACAGTATTCGTAAAAATACGAGGGCAACGCCAGTCGATTGCGCCTCTTCATCCACATCATGACCGTGTCATCGCATGTCACGCCGCCGACAGTCGTGGCGGGCCATGCGGCTTCCTCCTCCTCCGCGCCCCGTGCATCGGTGAGCGAACTCGAGCACCGCTACCCCGGGCTGTGGCGCGCGGGTCAGCTCGGCCGCGCCGGGCGCTTGCCCGTGTGCCCGACCGGGTACGACGCCCTGACGGCCGAACTGCCAGGCGGCGGCTGGCCTGCTGGCGCCGTGACCGAGTTGCTGCTGGCCCAGGGTGGCGCGGGCGAATTGCGTCTGCTGATGCCGGCGTTGCGCGCGCTGGCCGCGGCGGGGCGCCGCATCGGTTTCGTCGATCCTCCGTACCTGCCCAATGCGGCCGGATTGACGGGAGGACTGGCGGCAGGACTGGCCGACGGTGGCCTGCCCGCGCGTCAGCTTTACTGGGTACGTCCGCAGGCGGGTGCGACCGTGGCATCGCGCCGCGCCGACATGGCGTGGGCGGCCGAGCAGATGTTGCGCAGCCAGGCGTTCGGCGCGGTGCTGGTCTGGCTCCCGGCGGCGCGGCCAGAGGCGCTGCGGCGTCTGCAGGTGCTGGCGCAGGCCGGCGATACCGTGGTGTGGGTGCTGCGGCCGATCCGCGTGCTGCACGAATCGTCGCCGGCCATGCTGCGGCTGGCGTTATCGCCGTTGCCCGGCAATCTGCTATCCATCGTTTTTCACAAGCGGCGCGGCCCGGCACGCGACACGCCGCTGCTGTTGCCGCTGGAAGGCATGCTCCATGTGCCGCGGCGCGCGGGTGTGCCCGCGGTGCCCACGCCGGTCGCTCCGGTCGCTCCGGTCGCTCTGGTCGTTCCAGCAACTCCGGCAGGAGCCGATCATCATGTTCCCGATATCTCCGACATCCGCGGCAGCGCCAGCCATCCCGGCGTACTGGATCGCGGTGCACCTGCCGCGCCTGCCGCTGGACGCGCTGCAGCCGAGCTGGCCTGAGCCGGTCGATGCCGGTATGCCCGCCGCTACGTCTGCCCGTGCGTCTGCCATTACGTCCGCCGGTGCGTCCGCCGGTGCGTCCGCCGATCCCCGGCCCGCACCCCATACCGGAACGCTGCATCAGGCGCTGCCGGTGGCGGTGATCGAGCACGAGCGCGTGGTGCTGGCCAATGGCCCGGCCGTGGCGCTGGGCGTGCGCTATGGAATGCGGCGCGGCGGCGTGCAGGCGCTGTCGGCCGATGTGGTGCAACTCGATCGCGATCTCGCGGCGGAGTCCGCATTGATGACCTCGGCCGCTTTGGCGTTGCTGCATTTCACGCCGGCGGTGGCGATCGATGCCGAACCCGAAGCGGCCACGGTGATGCTCGATGTCACGGCCAGCCTGCGCCTGTTCGGCGGCCATCGCGCGTTGTGCCGGGCGATTCGCGCGCGTGTGCGGCAACTGGGCACGTTTGCGCAGATTGGCAGCGGTACCACGGCGCAGGGCGCCGCATGGCTGGCGCGTCAGCCGTTGCGCAAGACGTCGCGCGGCATTGTCCGGCCCGCGCGCCGCGCGGTGCGTGCCGCCCGCATGACGCACCTGCTCGACCGCCTGCCGGTGGAATGCCTGCACAGGCTGGCCGATCCCGAATGGCTCGAAGGCATTGGCTGCCGCACGCTGGGGCAGGTGCGCCGGTTGCCGCGCGCGGGGTTGTCACGCCGTATCGGCACGGAATTGCTGGCGCGGCTTGACCAGGCCTATGGCCAGATCTCGTCCGGGTTTGCCTGGTTCGAGGCGCCACCGGCGTTTGCGCAGCGCATGGAACTGCCAGGCCGCGTGGAGTCGGCCGAGGGCGTGCTGGCCGGGGCGCAGCGGCTGTTGCTGGCGCTCGCGGGCTGGCTGGCCGTGCAGCAGGCCGGCGTGACGCGCTGCGTGCTGATGCTGGAGCACGAACGCTACCGGCTGGGCGAAGACACCGACAGCACGCCGGTGCCGCTCAGGCTGGCGCAGCCAAGCCGCGATCCCGTGCATCTGTCGAAGCTACTGCGCGAGAAGCTCGACAAGATCCGCTTTCATGCGCCGGTGGGCGGGTTGGCGTTGCGCGTGGAGGCGATGGAAATTTGCGTACCGCAAAGCGACTCGCTGTTTCCGGAACCGGGTGCCGAACCGGCGGAACTGGGCCGGCTGCTCGATACGCTGGTGGCGCGGCTAGGGCGCGACAACGTGCTGCAACCGCATCCACTGGCGGATCACCGGCCCGAGCGCGCCAATCAATGGGCGCCTGTCGACGAACCGCCCGCCCGGGGCACGACGAACGGCACGACAAACGGCACGACAAACGGCACGACAAACGGCGGCACGACCCCGCCCGAACGGCCGCTATGGCTGCTGGAATCGCCATTGCCGCTGCGCGTGCACAAGCATCGCCCCATTCATGAGGGCCCGCTGGTGATGCTGACGCGCCCCGAACGCATCGAGGCCGGCTGGTGGGATGGTGGCCTGGCCACGCGCGACTACTTCATCGCCGAGCGCGACGACGGGCTGCGTTGCTGGGTCTATCGTGAACGCCCGGGGCATCCCACGCGCGACGGGCAGGAAGACGGCGGCGAATACCGCTGGTTCCTGCATGGGCTGTTTGCCTGAGCGCCCCGGATGCCAGGAGGTTGATCGTGCTGTCCGGCCTGTCTTCGTTGTTGCCGTCGCTGCCCGACTACGTCGAGCTGCACTGCATCTCCAACTTCACATTCCTGAACGGTGCCTCGCATCCGCAGGAACTGATTTCGCGCGCGTTCCAACTGGGCTACAGCGGGCTGGCGCTGACCGATGAATGCTCGGTGGCCGGCACCGCCCGCGCGCATCATGCGATCAAGGTGCTGCGCGAGGATATGTGGGAGGCGGTGGCACGCAGCGCCCGGCGGCTTGCCGCGGGGCAGACGACGGGCGATGTCGACGAGATGGAAGAACTGTCGGTATTCGACCTCGACACCGGCGACGAAGAGAGCGATGCAGGAGGTGTGGAGGATGCGGGGGATGCGGAGGATGAGGATGCGCTGTCGCCGGACGATTTCGACGATGACCCCGATGCCGCCGCGCGCCGTCATCGCGTGCTCGAAGCCCGCGCCGCCGCTGCCGATGCGTTCAACCTGATCATCGGCAGCCGCTTCACGTTGACAGCCGCGCCCGAAGACACCATGCCGCCACCGCGCCTGGTGCTGCTGGCGCGCAATCGCATCGGGTTTGGCGACCTGTGCGAGTTCATCACGCTGGGCCGCACCCGCGCGGAGAAGGGCAGCTATCTGCTGTATCCATCCGATCTTGCCGATCCGCAGCCGAAGCAGGCGCATCTGCGCGGCATGCCGGATTGCCTGGTGGTCCTGCTGCCCGATTACTGCGCCGATCTCGACGTCCTGCGCGCGCAGGCACGCTGGTGCCGCGCAACCTTCGGCGATCGCGCATGGATGGCGATGGAACTGCTGCAGGGCCATGCCGAAGCCATGCATCGCGCGCGTTTGCAGCAGGTGTCGGCGGAAACCGGCGTGCCGCTGGTGGCGGCCGGCGCGGTCAACATGCATGTCCGCTCGCGCAAGCCGCTGGCCGATGTGCTGACCGCGATCCGCATCGGCCAGCCTTTGCCCGCGTGTGGACGGGCCCTCGCGCCAAATGCCGAGGCGCATCTGCGCATGCGCCAGGTGCTGTCGCGGCTCTATCCGCGCGAAGCGCTGGCGCAGACGCTGAAGCTGGCGGACCAATGCCGCTTCTCGCTCGACATGCTGCGCTACGAGTATCCCGAGGAACTCGTGCCAGACGGCGAAACGCCGATCACCTATCTGCGCAAGGAGGTGGAGCGCGGCATCACCGAACGTTTTCCACATGGCATGGCGCCGGAATGGGAGGCGCAACTCAAGGAAGAACTCGAACTGATCGAGGAGAAACACTACGAGCCGTTCTTTCTGACCGTGCACGATATCGTCCGCTTCGCGCGCCAGGAGGGCATCCTGTGCCAGGGGCGCGGATCGGCGGCCAACTCGCTAGTCTGCTACTGCCTGCATATCACCGAGGTCAGCCCGGAACAGGCCAACCTGCTGTTCGGCCGGTTCCTGTCGCGCGAACGTGACGAGCCGCCCGATATCGATGTCGACTTCGAGCACCAGCGGCGCGAGGAGGTGATCCAGTACATCTATGGAAAATACGGCCGCCATCGCGCCGCGCTGGCCGCGTCGCTGATCACGTACCGCTCGCGCAGCGCGTTGCGCGACGTGGGGCGCGCGCTCGGCATCGACCCGGGCGTGGTGGAACAGGTGGTCAAGGGGCAGGCCTGGTGGGATGGCGGCGCGGCGTTCATTGACCGCATTTCGCGCTACGGGCTTGATCCCGATTCCATCACCGTGCGGCAATGGGCCAGCCTGACGGAGCAGTTGCGCGGCTTTCCCCGTCACCTGTCGCAACACGTGGGCGGCTTCGTGATCGCGCGGGACAAGCTGTCGCGGCTCGTGCCGATCGAGAATGCGGCGATGGAAAACCGCAGTGTGATCCAGTGGGACAAGGATGACCTGGAATCGCTGGGGTTGCTGAAGGTCGATGTGCTCGCACTGGGCATGCTGACCGCGATCCGTCGTGCGCTGGCGATGATCCCGAATCCGGACCCGGAGCGCGCCGGACTGCCCACACGCATGGAAGATCTGCCCGATGGCGACGTCAAGACCTACGACATGATCTGCAAGGCCGATACGATCGGTGTGTTCCAGATCGAATCGCGCGCGCAGCAATCGATGCTGCCGCGGCTGCAACCGCGGAAGTACTACGACCTCGTGGTGGAAGTGGCCATCGTGCGGCCGGGGCCGATCCAGGGCGGTATGGTGCATCCCTATCTGAAGCGGCGCGAAGCGTTTCGCCTCACCCGCAAGCTGCCGACCTACTTCGACGACGTGATCCGCCGCGTGCTGGGCCGCACCTTGGGTGTGCCGATCTTCCAGGAGCAGGTCATGCAGCTTGCGATCGAGGCGGCCGGGTTTACGCCCGGGCAGGCTGATCAGTTACGGCGCTCGATGGCGGCCTGGCGTCGTCGTGGCGATCTCAAGAAGCATCAGGACGCGCTGGTACGGGCGCTGACCGGGCGCGGCTATCCCGAATCGTTCGCGCTGGCCATCTGCAAGCAGATCGAGGGGTTTGGGGAATATGGCTTCCCGGAAAGCCATGCGGCCAGCTTCGCCAAGCTCGTATACGTCAGCGCCTGGATCAAGTGTCATCACCCCGAGGCGTTCCTGTGCGCACTGCTCAACAGTCAGCCGATGGGCTTCTACTCGCCGTCGCAACTGGTGCAGGACGCGCGCCGGCATGGCGTGACGTCGCAGCCCGTGGACGTGACGATCAGCAACTGGGAGAGCACGCTGGAGCCGCGCCGGGAAGGGCAGAACTTCCGCGACGTGCGGCTGGGCATGAATCGCGTAAAGGGGATGCGCGAGGCTGCCGCGCTGCGGATCGAGGCGGCGCGTGTGGCGCGGCCATTCGACAGCGTCGAGGACCTCGCGCGCCGCGCGTCACTGGACCGGCACGACATTGACGCGCTGGCCGCGGCCGATGCGCTGGTATCTCTCGCGGGGCATCGACGCCAGGCACGCTGGCACGCGCGTGGCGCGGCGGTGCAGACCGCGCATCGCGATCTGCTGCATGATGCGCCGCCGCAGGAGCACGCACTGCAACTTCCCGAGCCGAAACTCGGTGAGGACGTGGCCGCCGACTACGCCAGCCTGGGGCTATCGCTGAAGTGCCATCCGCTGACACTACTGCGGCACAGACTGCGCGCGCTCAAGTTCGCGACGGCACGCCAACTCGCGAACTGCGCCAACGGCCGCCGCGTGCGCGCCTGCGGCATCGTGACCGTGCGCCAACGGCCATCGACGGCCAGCGGCACGATCTTCACCTCGATCGAGGACGAGACCGGCGCCGTCAACGTCATCATCTGGCCAGACCTGGTGGAGCGGCAGCGCAAGGAGGTCCTGGGAGCGACGCTGCTCGGCGTGATCGGCACCTGGCAACGACAGGGCGAGGTGCGTCATCTGGTCGCGGACGAACTGGTGGATCTGAGTCCGTTGCTGGGGAGGCTGATGGTGGGGAGTCGGGATTTTCATTGAGAGGGAGGTCCAGCCTCCCTCCCCTTCTCATGCATCGGAGCAGAGCGCAGCAGGCCGGTCCCCGACTTCGGTCCCCAACTCAACGCACAAATTTTCAACCCCTGCAAGCAAAACCCCGCCAGGGTTGATTGCCCAAAAATTAGGCAATCAACCTTGAGCCAATACCGGCGCGGGCTGGCGGGTTGTCAAGAGGGGGATTATCCACGCTCTCTGTGGATAGTTCCTATCCGTCGTGCGGACTACCCCATCTGTATTAACAGAGGTGCTTACTTCGGTCCTTACTTCGGCTGGGCAACCGTTCGCAGATAGGGCTTGAGCGTCTTGAAGCCCTGTGGATATTTTTTCTTCGCGTCGTCATCCGACACCGAAGTGGGGATGATCACGTCGTCGCCCGGCTTCCAGTTGACTGGCGTGGCGACGGTGTGTTTCGCGTTCAGTTGCAGCGAGTCGAGCAGGCGCAGCACCTCGTCGAAATTGCGTCCCGCGCTCATCGGGTAGACCAGCATGGCCTTGACCTTCTTGTCAGGGCCGATCATGAACACCGCGCGGATCGTGGCGTTGTCCGCTGCCGTGCGTGGGCCGCCGCTCGCCTCGGGGTGGATCATGTCGTAGAGCTTGGCCACCTTGAGGTCGTGATCGCCGATCATCGGGTAGTTGACCGTGGCGCCCTGCGTTTCCTCGATGTCCTTGACCCAGCGCGAATGGTCGCCAACCGGATCGATCGACAGGCCGATGATCTTCGTATTGCGTTTGTCGAACTCGGGCTTCAGCTTGGCCATGTAGCCGAGCTCGGTGGTGCAGACCGGCGTGAAATCCTTGGGGTGCGAGAACAGGATGGCCCAGCTGTCGCCGATCCACTCATGAAAATGAATCTTCCCTTCAGTGGTGTCGGCGGTGAAGTCCGGTGCTTCCTCGCCAAGTCGGATTGCCATGGTCGTGCTCCTTTATTGGTGGGTTGGGTGGGGGCGTGACGCAGCCGTCTATGCGGCGAAAATCCAGTATAGGAACTGGTTTGCCTGCCGGACGGACAAATGGCCTTCATCCATGTGGCGGATGGCCGGCCTGGCCAGGGCCGTGCCGGTATCGCCGGAATCACTCCTGTCGTGCTACTCGGGCCGTTCCAGATCCTCGATGACCGCGCGCAGGAACCGGGCCGCCTCGCCGCCCGTGACCACGCGGTGATCGAATGTCAGCGACAGAGGCATGACCCGGTGCACGGCAGGCACGCCGCCGGATGCCACCACTTCGTCGCGCACGCGCCCCGCCCCGAGGATGGCAACCGTTGGCGGCACCACGATGGGCGCCGCGTAGCGGCCCGCGATCATGCCGAAGTTCGACAGGGTGATGGTATTGCCGCGCATCTCCTCCGGCGCGATGGTGCGCGCGACCACGTCGGCGCGCATTCGGTCCAGCCCGGCACGCAGGTCGGCGGCATCGCGTTTGCCGACGTTGCGCAGCACCGGCACGAACAACCCCTCCGGCAGGTCCGCCGCAATGCCCACGTCGATCCGTTCGAGCAGGTGGCGTCTGCCGGTCCTGCCTTCGTACCACGCGTTGAGCGCCGGTTCCGCGCGCACGCCGGCCACCAGCGCGCGCACCAGGCGGATCGTGATGTCCTGACCGGTCACCGATGCGCCGGTCGCCTGCCACGCGTGCAGGTCCGCATCGTCCATGACCGTGGCCGCGGCCACTTCGCTCTGCGCGCGCGCCATGTTCTGCGCCATTGCGCGGCGCACACCGCGCAGCACGTCCGGCGCGCCGACGTCCGCCAGGGTGGTGGCCACGCGCTGCACATCGGTGGCCGTGATCACACCATCATGGCCGGATGGGGTGACCATCGACAGGTCGACCGACAGCTTGCGCGCCAGCGCGCGCACGGCCGGCGTGGCCTTGATGCCGTGTCCGCCGGGAATGCCGGCGGCGCCTACGCGCGTGACGCCTTCATTGACCACATGCGTGCCGACCTTCACGGCGCCTACCACCGTGCCAGCATCGTCGGACGCCCCCGCGCCCTCGAAGCCGACCAGTGGCGCGCCCAGGTGGACGATGTCGCCGGGCTGCGCAAAGAGCTTCGCAACCTGCCCGGCGAACGGCGAGGGGATCTCGACGATGGCCTTGGCTGTTTCCACCGACAACAGCGGCTGGTCGGCTGCGATGATGTCCCCGGGCTTCACATGCCAGTTGACGATTTCCGCTTCCTGCAGGCCTTCGCCCAGGTCGGGCAGCTTGAAGATCCGCATCGCTATCTCTCCTTGGCTAGGCTGCTTCCAGCGCGCGTCGCGCCGCGTCGACAATCCGCGCCACCGACGGCATGTAGCTGTGTTCGAGTCGCGCCAGCGGCACCACCGTGTCAGGCGCCGTCACGCGCTGCACCGGGGCGCTCAGCGAATAGAGTCCCGCGTCGGCCAGGTTGGCGGCGATCTCCGCGCCCAGGCCGGCGGTGCGCGGTGCTTCATGCACGATCACGCATCGGCCGCTCTGCGCAACCGATTCCAGGATGGTCTCCATATCCAGCGGCTTGAGCGTGGCCACGTCGATCACTGCCGCGGAAACGCCTTCGTCGGCCAGCACATCGGCTGCGGCCAGCGTTTCCCGCAACATCGCGCCCCAGCTCACCAGCGTGAGGTCAGTGCCCTCGCGCAGCGTGAAGCAGGCGTCGAGGGGCAGCGCCTGGCCGTCGTCGGCGACCTCCTGCCGGAACAGCCGATACAGGCGGGTGGGCTCCAGGAAGATCACCGGGTCCGGGTCGCGAATCGCCGCAAGCAGCAGCCCGTAGGCGCGCGCCGGCGATGAAGGCATGACCACGCGGATGCCCGGCATCTGCGCGAACAGGGCCTCCGGGCTTTCGGAATGGTGTTCGGGCGCGTGAATGCCCGCGCCGCTCGGCGCGCGCACGACCATCGGGCACGTGATCCGGCCGCGTGTGCGGTGCCGCATATGACCCGCGTGATTCAGGATGTTGTCGATCGCCGGATAGATGAAGCCGGCGAACTGGATCTCCGCGACAGGCTTGAGTCCCATCGCCGCCATGCCGATGGCCGCGCCGACGATGGCGCCCTCGGCCAGCGGCGTGTCGATGACGCGGGCCTCGCCGAAGCGCGACTGCAGCCCCACGGTCGAGCGGAATACGCCGCCGTTCACGCCGATGTCCTCGCCCAGCAGCACCACGTCGGGATCGTTGGCCAGGGCATGGGCCAGGGCCAGGTTGACGGCTTCCACCATATGCAGTTCAGCCATGATGGGCTCCCGAGGTGTCGGTCTTGCCAGAGGCGTCGTATTGCCGCGCGGTGTCGAGTTGTTCGGCCATGGCGTCTGGCAGCGTTTCATACAGGCAATCGAACATCGCCGATGCATCGGGATGCGGCAGCGCAAGGTAGGCCTGCACGGCCGCGCCAACGGCCTGCTGGCATTCCTTGATCAGCGCCTCTTCCTGCGCGGCGTCCCAGGCGCCGAGGCGGGCCAGGTAGTCTCGCAGCCGGATAATGGGCTCGCAGCGCCAGGCTTCCTTGACCGATGCCTCGTCCCGGTAGCGCGACGCATCATCGGCTGTCGTATGGTCGCCCAGGCGGTAGCTCACCGCCTCGATCAATGTCGGCCCGCCGCCGTGGCGCGCATGTTCGATGGCCGCGCCAACGCGCTGCCGCACGGCAATCACGTCGTTGCCGTCGATCTGTTCGCCAGGAATGCCCGCCGCGATCGCCTTCTGGGCCAGCGTCGCCGCCGCCGTCTGCTTGGCGCGCGGCATCGAGATGGCCCACTGGTTGTTGTTGATAACGATGACCAGTGGGACGTGCCACGCGCCGGCCATGTTCATCCCTTCGTAGAAGTCACCCTTCGAGGTGCCGCCGTCGCCGAGGATGCACACGGCCACGTTCGGCGCCTGGCGCAGCTTGAACGTGTAGGCCACGCCGGCCGCATGGCCAACCTGGGTGCCGATCGGCACGCAGTTGCCGAAGTCATATGGCACTGCGGCAAACGCGCTGCCGCGCTCGTCGCCACCCCAGTACAGCAGGCTCTCCGTCATCGTGACGCCCCGCACAAACTGCGCGGCATGATCGCGGTACGACGGCACCAGCACGTCGTCGCGGCGCATTGCCGTGGCCACGCCGACGCCGATCGCTTCCTGGCCCAGCGCGGACGCGAACGTGCCGATCTGGCCGGTGCGCTGCATCGCGATGGCCTTGAGATCGAACTGCCGGGTCAGCACCATGGCGCGATAGAGCGGCAGCAGGGTGGCCGGATCGCGGGCAAAGTCGGGAAGGTCGGGCTCGGGCGAGCCGTCGGGGGAGAGGTAGCGGGTAAAGCCGATTTCAAAACGCGCAACAGTGCCCATGTGGTTGTCCCCTTGAGGTTGCTCCCTTGTGGTTCGCGGTGTCCTGTGCGGCGCAGCATCTTGTGAACGCTGCTGCCTTTGAGTGTAGGGCACGGAATCGCGCTGCGGGCGTGCGGTGGCGCACCGCCGTCACATTGTCGGCGCGGGCGGGTGGGGCAGTTTCATCGGGGGACGCGAAGCCGGGTCGCTAGCGGCGCCGATGCGCGGCCTGTGGCGGTACACCGCCACGTGGTGGATAGAGTTTCTGGAACTGGGTGGATGTAATCCCCATGCCGCCCTTGTCGTCGATGATCGTCATCTCGTGCCACGCGACGGGCGAGCCCTGAAGACCGGCGAATTCCCTCAGCTGCCAGATCCGGCCCGTCTGCGTGTCGAGCAGGAACGGGCCGGTGCGAGTCTGGCCGCTGGCGACGATCTGGAACCGGCCGGGCGCTGCGGCCTCCGCTGGCTGGCCTTCCGGGATGGGCGGCTGGGTGATGGCCCCGGCCCCGGCGTTGGATGCGGCGACGGATGCGGCATTGGATGCGGCGGAAGCCGGACTGCCGCTGGACGTGGCGGGTGCCCCTGCCTTGGGCTTGTCGCTGCCTCCGCATCCCGTCAAGACCACGAAGGCTGTCGCCATCGACAGAGACAGCATGGAACGTATCGCATCTTGCATACGGGCCTCCCGCGCGCCTGGTGTTGTTCCAGTCATTCCAGAAAGTTTAGGCGCGAGGCCGCGGGCGCGCCAACGCGATATAAGGAATCCGCATAATCGCGCGCGATTTGATTCGTTGTCCGGCTGGTGCGGCTTCCCTACAGTGCAAGACTTGTGCTTCCCCCAGAGCAAAGACCTGCCATGACGATTGCCACTGCCGACGCCACCGTCGATACCTCCGCCAACCTCGCCACCGAGTCTTCCGCCAGATCCCTTCAGGATTTCGAAATCCGCCCGCTGGGCGCCGCACTGGGTGCGGAAGTCATCGGGGTCGATCTGGCGCGGCCGCTGTCGCATGGTGATTTCCAGCGCATCCATCAGGCGCATCTCGATCATCACGTGCTGGTGTTCCGCGACCAGCGCATCACGCCGGCACAACAGATCGCTTTCAGCCGCCGCTTCGGGCCGCTGCAGATTCACGTGCTGAACCAGTTCCAGTTGCCGGGCCACCCCGAAGTGCTGATCGTCTCGAACGTGATCGAGAACGGCAAGCCGATCGGGCTGGGTGATGCCGGCCACTTCTGGCATTCGGATCTCTCCTACAAGGAGACACCGAGTCTTGGTTCCCTGTTGCACGCAAGGGAGTTGCCCGCCGAAGGCGGCGACACGCTTTTCGCCAATATGCACACCGCATGGGAGAGCCTGCCGGAAGCGCTGCAGCGCAAGGTGGCCGATCTCGCCGCCGAGCATACGTATCTGGCGCGGTACGCGGAGTTGCAGGCGCGCAGCCCGTGGCGTCCGAACCTGACGCCGGAGCAGATCGCGCAGGTCAAGCCCGTGGTGCATCCGGTGGTTCGCACGCATCCGGAGACCGGGCGCCGCGCGCTGTTCGTCAGCGAGCATTTCACCACGCGCATCGTCGGCCTGCCTGATGACGAAAGCCGCGCGATCCTCGATGAATTGTTCGCACACAGCGTGAAGCCCGAGCACGTGTACCGCCATCAGTGGCGCGAGCACGACCTCGTGTTCTGGGACAACCGGTCGCTGCTGCATCTGGCCGCCGGCACACCCGATCACCAGCGGCGCGTGATGTATCGCACCACGATCGAAGGCGATCAGCCGTTCTGATCCGGTTCCCGTTTTTTCACTCCGGCCCCATTTTTCAGGAGTCCATTGCATGTCGTTGTTTTCGTCCGCCTTTACGTCTGCTTCCACCCTGACCCGTCGCGCCGCCGTTGCCATGCTGACGGCGGGCCTTGCCTTGACTGGCAATGCGCACGCCGAAGGCCGCCTGCGCATTGCCGAGCAGTTCGGCGTGGTCTATCTGCTGCTCAACGTCGCACGCGACCAGCAACTGATCGAGAAACACGGCAAGCAGCAGGGCATCGACGTCAAGGTCGAATGGACGCAGCTTTCCGGTGGCGCGGCGGTCAACGATGCCTTGCTCTCCGGCGCGATCGACATCGCAGGGGCTGGTGTTGGCCCGCTGCTGACGCTGTGGGACCGCACCCAGGGCAAGCAGAACGTGAAGGGCGTGGCGTCGCTTGGCAACTTCCCGTATTACCTGGTCAGCAACAATCCCAAGATCAAGACGATTGCGGATTTCACCGAGAAAGACCGCATCGCGTTGCCGGCGGTGACCGTCTCGGTGCAGTCGCGCGTGCTGCAATATGCCGCTGCCAAGCAGTGGGGTGACAAGGAATTCAACCGGCTCGACAAATGGACCGTGGCGGTGCCGCATCCCGATGCTGCCGCGGCGATCATTGCAGGCGGCACCGAGATCACTGGGCACTTCGGCAACCCGCCGTTCCAGGAACAGGAACTGGCGGGAAATCCGAACGCGCGCATCGTGCTCAATTCCTACGATGTGCTTGGCGGGCCCAGTTCCGCCACGGTGCTCTACGCGACCGAGAAATTCCGCAGCGAGAACCCGAAAACCTACCGCGCGTTCGTCGATGCGCTGGCCGAAGCCGCCCAGTTCGCAACGAAGAACCCGGAAGCTGCCGCCGATCTGTATATCCGCGTGAACAAGGCGAAGATCGACCGCGCGCTGCTGGTGAAGATCCTGAAGAACCCGCAGGTGCAGTTCAAGGTGACGCCGCAGAACACGTTCGCGCTGGCGGACTTCATGTATCGCGTGGGTGCGATCAAGCATCAGCCGAAGTCGTGGCAGGACTATTTCTTCCAGGACCCGGCAACCGCCGAAGGGAGTTGACATGGCCGAAGGCAATAGCGCGCACCTGCGTGTGGTCGCCAGTCACGAACCGCTGCTGCAGGTGGATGGCGTATCGCTGGAGTACCGCACCGCGCAGCGCGTGGTGCGCGCCACGCATCGCGTGAGCTTCGACGTCCACGCCACCGACCGGTTCGTGCTGCTGGGGCCTTCGGGCTGCGGCAAGTCGACGTTGCTCAAGGCGGTTGCGGGCTTCGTGCCGCCGGCCGAAGGCGAGATCCGGCTCGATGGGCAACGGGTGCAAAAGCCGGGGCCGGACCGCATCGTCGTGTTCCAGGAATTCGATCAGTTGCCGCCGTGGAAAACGGTGCGACAGAACGTGATGTTCCCGCTGCGGCAGGCGCGTGGCATGTCAAAGGCCGAGGCCAACGACGTGGCGTTGCATTTCCTGGACAAGGTGGGGCTCGCGGCCTTTGCCGATGCCTATCCACACACGCTGTCGGGCGGCATGAAGCAGCGGGTGGCGATTGCGCGCGCGCTGGCCATGCGGCCGAAAGTGCTGCTGATGGACGAGCCGTTCGCCGCGCTCGATGCGCTGACGCGCCGCCGGATGCAGGAGGAATTGCTCGCGCTGTGGGACGACGCGGCCTTCACGCTGCTGTTCGTGACTCACTCGATCGAGGAAGCACTGGTGGTCGGCAGCCGCATTCTGCTGCTGTCGCCGCATCCGGGGCGGGTGCGCGCGGAACTCAACAGTCATCAGTTCACGCTGGCCAGCCAGGGCAGCGCGGAATTCCAGACGGCCGCGCACCGCATCCACCGGATGCTGTTCGACGAACCCGCCACCGTGGAGGATGCGTCGAGCCGCATCGTTCACGCCTGAATTCCCAGGTATCCCCAAATTCCCGCCCTTCGATTCGAGATGCAAGCGATGAGTACCGCCAATCCCCCGGTTCGCCCCGAGTACGAGCACGTGCTGGCTCCCTTCACGGCCGCGCCGTTGTCGCTGCCGCTGCCGTGGTACCGGCAACTGTGGCAGCAAGGCTGGTTGCGCAAGGCCTTGATCCTGGTGGTGTTGGCCACACTGTGGGAAATCATCGCCCGCATCCAGGACAACGATCTGCTGCTGCCGACGTTCCTGGCCACAGCACGGGCGTTCGGCGAAGGCATCGCCAGTGGCGAACTGCCGGGCAAGGCGGCGGTGTCGTTGACAGTGCTGCTGCAGGGCTACGCCGCCGGCATCGTGCTGGCCTTCGCGCTCACCACGCTGGCTGCGTCGACGCGTATCGGGCGCGACCTGCTCGACACGCTGACCGCGATGTTCAATCCCCTGCCGGCCATCGCGCTGCTGCCGCTGGCGCTGCTGTGGTTCGGGCTTGGCAGCAAGAGCCTGATCTTCGTGCTGGTGCACTCGGTGCTGTGGCCGCTCGCGCTGAATACGTATGCCGGGTTTCGCGGCGTGCCGGAAACGCTGCGCATGGCGGGGCGCAACTATGGTCTGCGCGGGCTGCGCTTCGTGGTGCTGATCCTGGTGCCCGCGGCGTTGCCGGCCATCCTTTCCGGGCTGAAGATCGGCTGGGCTTTTGCGTGGCGCACGCTGATCGCGGCCGAGCTTGTCTTCGGTGCTTCGTCGGGCAAGGGCGGCCTGGGCTGGTACATCTTCCAGAACCGCAACGAACTCTATACCGACCGGGTGTTCGCGGGGCTGGCCACGGTAATCCTGATCGGACTGGCCGTGGAAGGGCTGGTATTCGCCACACTGGAGCGCGTTACCGTCCGGCGCTGGGGGCAGCAGCACTAGCAGCCGCACTAGCAGCCGAACTAGGAGGCCACAGTAGCAGCACTGGCAGGCGGGTCTTGCCGTTGTCATGCGAGCGGAGTAACGTACGCGCTCATGACCGCGATCCATCATGCTGCCGCCCAGGGCTTCTCCGCCCAGGCCGATACCTACGCCCGAGGGCGTCCCGAATATCCCGCCGAGCTTTCCGGCTGGCTGCGCGACACGCTTGGCGTGGCGCCCGGCAAGACTGTTGTCGACCTCGGCGCGGGCACCGGCAAGTTCACGCGCCTGCTGGCGCAGACCGGCGCCACGGTGATTGCCGTGGAACCGGTCGATGCCATGCGCGCCCAACTGTCGTCGAAGCTGCCGGATGTGCAGGCGCTGGCGGGTAGCGCCGAGTCGATTCCGCTGCCCGACGGCAGCGTCGACGCGGTGGTCTGCGCCCAGGCGTTCCACTGGTTTGCCAACACTGCCGCCGTGCAGGAAATCCGCCGCGTGCTGAAGCCCGGCGGCAAGCTCGGGCTGGTGTGGAATGTCCGCGACGAGTCGGTAGGCTGGGTCGCCAGGCTGACCGAGATCATGACGCCGTTCGAGGGCGATGCGCCGCGCTTCTACAAGGGGGACTGGAAGAAGGTCTTCCCGGCCGATGGCATGGGACCGCTCGGTCTGACACGCTTTGCGTACACCCACAGCGGCGCGCCGGAACAGGTGATCGTCGATCGCGTGATGTCGGTCAGCTTCATCGCGTCGCTGCCGCAGGACCAGCAGGACGCCGTGCGCGCCCGGTTGCGCGAGGTCATTGCCACCGACCCGGCGCTGCAGGGGCGCGACGTGGTGTCGTTCCCGTACAGCACCGAGGCGTACTGCTGCGAACGGCTCTGATCCGGTGGAAGTCAGATGAGTATCAGGTGGCCGGCGCCAGCCGGTCGCGATAGCGCGCGGCCAGGACCTGACTGAGCATCAGCGCCAGCACCGCCGCCAGCGCGGCGAACAGGTACACGGCCGGGTAGCCGGCGTGCTTCGTGATCAGGCCGGCTACGGGGCCGGTCAGCCCGAGCGAGAAATCGAAGAACAGCGCGTAGGCGCCTAGCGCGGAGCCGCGATTGGTGGCTGGCACGCGCTTGACGGCTTCGATGCCGAGCGACGGAAAGACCAGCGAGAAACCGAAGCCCACCACGGCCGCGCCAGCCAATGCCTGCCACGGCGCCTGGGCCAGCCACAGCATCGCCAGACCCGCTGCCTCCACCGCGAACGACACCAGCGCCACCGGATAACCGCCGAAGCGCGTGATGCTGTCGGCCATGATCAGCCGCGTCAGGACGAAGCAGGTGCCGAGCGCGGTCAGCGCCAGCGCGGCATGATCCCAGCCATGCCCCGCGTAGTAGAGCGTGATGAAGGCCGTGATCGCGCCAAAGCCGACCGAGCCAAGCCCGAGGCACAAGCCGAACGGAGACATCGCGCGGAATACGCTGCGGAAGGGCAGGCGCTCGCCCTTGAGGATTGGCACGGCGGCCTGGCGGCGCGCCAGCAGCCACGAGGCGCCAGCAATGACCGACGTCACGATGCCGATTGCGGTCAGGCCACCGTGGCCGGCCAGCAGTACGCCCACGGGCGCGCCCACCGCCAGCGCGCCGTAAGTGGTGACGCCATTCCAGGAAATCACTTTTGCCGTATGGCGCGCGCCCACGCTGCCGATGCCCCAGGCGATGGTGCCGGTGGTCACCAGGCTCTCGCCCGCGCCCAGCATCAGGCGGCTCGACAGCAGCCAGCCCAGCGCGAGCCAGTCGTTGCCCGCGAACTGCGCGGCGCCCAGCAGCAGCAAGCCGCTGCCCGCGCATAGCAGCAGGCCCGTCAGCACCGAGCGCTTCGGCCCTTTCATGTCGCACAGGCTGCCGGCCCACGGGCGGCTCAGCAGTGTGGCCAGGTACTGGATGCTGACCGCCAGACCCGCCAGTACCGCGCTATAGCCAAGGTCGCCATGCACGAAGCCGGGCACCACGGCGATCGGCAGGCCGACGCTGAGATATGCGATGAAGTTGAAGACAACGATGCCAAGTATGCGGCGGGTCACATTGCCGGCGGCGAGATCGCCATGCGGCGGCGTGGCCTCGGGGGAAAGCGGGGTGGTCATTCGGTGCGGGGCGCGATTGGACGGGGATTCAGGCCGGGTCCGGGTCGTGTATCAGGTACGACAACATAGGGAAAACCCGGGAGCGGCAATCATACCGGGAATGGGCGCGGCCTGTGCGGCGCGTTGGCGTGCAGATTGACATTGATTTGACCGTTCTATACCGTGGACGCCCGTTCCATGCCACGCCTTCGACGCTTTCTCCATGCCCCGCAAAGCCGCCCAACTCTCCGAAGCTGACAAGCACGCCGCCGAAGGTGGTGCCGTCGCCGTGGATCGGGCGTTGTTCGTGCTGTCGGCTTTCCGGGAGGGCGACGGGACGTTGGGGCTGGCCGAACTCGCGCAACGCAGCGGCCTCTACAAGAGCACGCTGCTGAGGCTGCTGGCCTCGCTGGAGCATGCGCGGCTGATCCAGCGCCATGCCGATGGGCGCTACGGGCTCGGCCCCGAGATCGCGCGTCTCAATGCGGTCTACGCGGCGTCGTTCTCGCTCGAGCAGGTCGTGTTGCCGGCGTTGCGCGAACTGGTGCGCGCTACCCGCGAATCGGCTGCGTTCCATATCCAGCAGGGCGAGCACCGGCTCTGCCTTTATCGCGTGGACTCCCCGCAGCCGGTACGCGACCACATTCGTGCCGGCGATCTGCTGCCGCTCAATCGCGGCGCCGGCGGCCGTGTGCTGCGCGCTTTCGCCGGCGCGCGCGGAGAGATCTATCAGCGTATCCGTGACGAAGGCGTGATCGCGCTGGTGGGCGACCGCAGCCCCGACATCGCGGGCGTGTCGTCGCCGGTGTTCGGGCCCGGTGGGGAATTGAAGGGCGCCTTGACGCTGACCTGCCCGACGCCGCGTTTCTCCGAATCGTTCCGCGAACAGGTACTCGATGCCGCGCGAGGGCTGACGCAGGCGCTTGGCGGGACCTTCCCGGAGGTCGTCGAAGCCGCCGGACCCTCATCCTCGGCGGCAACTGCCCCGCAGGACGACTGAGCATCCCCCGGCTTGTCGGGGGTGCCGCTCGGTGACCCGCGCGGGATAAGATGCGTGCTTTCGTGCCGACGATTGCAACAGGGGGCCACCCGCCAAGGGTAAACCTCGACAAGCGGCAGCCGCCCCCGGTAGCTTTAGAGGATTCGACTCCCGTGCACCTGGCCCAGCAGACCGTCCTGGTCGTGATGATGGTGGTTTTCTCCAGCACGCTCGTCATGGCGGCGGGGCTGGTGCTCGCGCTGCGCGCCAATGAGGCTGGCCGCCTGTGGGCTGTCGGGCATGTGATCGCCTCAGGCGCGGGGCTGGTCGTCGCGGCCAGCGCAAGCGCCGGATCGGCGGAACTCGGCGCGCTCGGTGCCGGTGCCTATGTACTTGGCCGCCTGACGATCTACCGGGGCGTGCGCGTTTACTACGGCATGTCCGAACAAGCGGCGCTGCTGCACGGTGTCGGCTTCGTGGCGCTGGTGCTGCTGATGCTGCTGACCGGCCTGCCCGACGGCAGCATGCTCATGCATGCCCTCGCGTACGGCTTGCTGGCCCTGATCTCGTTTTCCACTGTCATCACCATGCTGCGTAGCGCGCGCGGCCGCAGGAGCATCGGCGGCCCGCTGGTGCTGGCTTCCCACCTGGTGCTGCTGATCTCGCAGGTGGCGGCGCTGAGCTACGGGGCGACATTCAAGGGTTTCGAGGTCACGCCTTTCTTCCTGCAGCCCGAAGGCTCGGTCTGGCCGCTGGCGCCGCTGGTCGCCGTGTTGCTGGGCCTGTTCGGTTTCTGCCTGATGTCGATGGAGCAGATCATCGCGCGCAACGAGAGCGGCGCGCGTACCGATGCGCTGACCGGGCTGCTCAATCGCGGCGCGCTCGACATGATGGCCGTCAGCATGATCGCGCGCTGGCAGCGCGACGGCGAGGCGCTGTCGTGCCTCGTGATCGACGTCGACTATTTCAAGCTGGTCAACGACACGCACGGCCACCATGCCGGTGACAACGTGCTGCGTGAAATCGCGACGGCGCTCGACAATTCGCGGCGTGCGTCCGATATTGCCGCGCGCTATGGTGGCGAGGAGTTTTGCATTCTCTGTCCGCATACGGACGAGCACCAGGCCACTGCGCTGGCCAATCGTATTCTGCGGAAGGTGAGGGCGATCGAACTGCCCGGCGCGGGCGGTCATGCCAGCGTCAGCATCGGCGTGGCCGAGCTGCGCGGCGGGCCCTCAAGCCGTGAGGGCCTGTGGCGCAGCCTGTTCGCCACGGCAGACCGCGCGCTCTATCAGGCCAAGCAGCGCGGCCGCGACCAGTTCATGCTGGCGTCCAGCATGATCGAAGAGACACCGGTCGGCGACGCGCTGCAATCGGTGACCGAGCCGCAGATGATTGTTTGACGGTGGATACCCGGGCGGGCCCGGTGGACCTGGGCCGCCCTTATGCCGTCCTTAAGGCCGTCCTTATACCGCCCCGCCATCCACCGGCACATCCCGTTGCGGCTGCCCGTCATACGTCCAGATGAACTGGCGCGGAATCGGCCCCTTGTTGCGGCCGCCCTGCTGGGTTTGCTCCCACGCATGAGACAGGATGCCCACGGAGCGCGACAGGCAGAACAGCCCGCGTGCCAGCGGTGCCGGAAAGCCCAGTTCCGCGTAGATGACAGCGGTCGCGCCGTCGATGTTCATCGGGATCGGCTTGTCGCGTCCCGCGCCGAGCGCTTTTTCCACCGCGCGGGCAATCGCTGCGTAACGGCCGGACACCACGCCATCGTCGGCAGCCTGATCCACCAGCGTCAGCAGGCGCGGCGCGCGCGGGTCGAGCGGATGGAAACGATGGCCGAAGCCCGAGACGAACTTGCCGTGCAGGTCGCGATAGTGGGCCAGGCCGGCGGCCACGGCATCGTCAAACGGCGTGCCGGCGTCGAAGCGGCGCGCGATGTCCTGATAGAGTTCCACCGCTTGCTCGCCGGCGCCGCCGTGCACGTCGCCCAGCACGTTGACCGCCGAGGCCATCGCATTGTTCAGCCCCACGCCGCAGGTGGCGGCCATGCGGGCGATGGCGATGCTGGGTGCCTGCGGGCCGTGGTCGACGGCGGCCATCAGCGCCGCGTCGAGCAGTTCGCCTTCGCGCTTGCCCGGCAGCTCGCCGCGCAGCATCAGCCAGATCATCTGCGCGAACGACACATTGCCGATCAACTGCTCGATCGGGTAGCCGCGATAGCGGATCTCACCCGGCTTCATGTCGATAATTTCGGTACGCCACCAGTCCTGCGAAGCCTGTTGGCCAGCGTCGATCGTTTCGTTCGTGGCGCTCATAGCGCGCGCTCCTGTTTGAGGGTGTCGATGGCGGCGGCGTCATAGCCGAGTTCGCCGAGGATGTCGTCGGTATGCTCGCCGAGCTGCGGCGGGGGCGTGTCCACGGACGGTGCCTGCCCGTTGACCTTGAAACCGGTGCGCAGCAGGCGGATGTCGCGACCCACGCCCGGCACGTTCTCGAACGCGCCGATCATGCCGCGGTCGCGCACCTGCGGAAGTGCGAGCGTGTCCGGCACCTTCAGCACCGGCCCGGCCGGCACGCCAGCCTCATTGAGCAGTTGCCACCAGTCGGTGGCGGACTTCTTCGCCAGTTCCGCTTCCAGTTCGGCGGTCAGCGCCGCGCGGTTCGCCAGGCGCGACTGGCGCTCCGCAAAGCGTGGGTCGGTCGCCAGCTCGGGGCGGCCCACCACGCGGCACACCGCTTCGAACTGCTCCTGCTTGTTGGCGGCGATATTGAGCGGGCCGTCGCCGGTGCGGAACGTACCGGACGGGCTCGCCGTCATGTTCTCGTTGCCCATCGGGGCGGGGTCCTTGCCCGCCACCAGATGGTTGGAAACAACCCAGCCCATCGTGACCAGCGTGGCTTCCAGCATCGATACGTCGAGGAAGTAGCCTTCCGTGCGTTCGGTATCGGCCAGCGAGGCGGCGATGGAAAAGGCCGCGGTCATGCCGCCGATGGTGTCGGAGACGGGATAACCGACGCGATACGGCGCGGTCTGCGGTTCGCCGGTGATGCTCATCACGCCTGCCATGCCCTGGATGATCTGGTCATAGGCCGGCAGGTCGGAGAGCGGCCCATCCTGGCCGAATCCGGAGATCGCGCAGTAGATCAGGCGCGGGTTCACCAGCTTGAGTTCGTCGTAGCCCAGGCCCAGGCGCGTCATCACGCCGGGGCGGAAGTTCTCGACAACGACGTCGGCGCTCTGCACCAGCTTGCGGAAGACTTCCTTGCCGCGCGCGTGCTTGAGGTTGATCGTGATCGAGCGCTTGCCGGGGTTCTGCGCCAGGAACGACACGCCCATCAGCTTGCGGTTCAGTTCGGCATCGGCGCCAAGCTGACGTGCGAGGTCGCCCGTGCCGGGCGTTTCCACCTTGATCACCTCGGCCCCCATGTGGGCGAGCTGGTGGCAGCAGAAGGGCCCGGCCAGCACGTTGGTGAGGTCGAGCACGCGGATATTGCGAAGCGGCTTTTGCATGTGGGGTATGTGGGTCCGGCCAGGAATGTTGTTGGTCTTATTCAACGCGAGCGCCGGAGTCTCGCACGATCGTGCCCCAGCGCGTGTGCTCGCTCTTGATGAACGTGGCGAGGTCCGCCGCGGAGCCGCCGCGCGGTTCGCTGCCTTCGTCTCGCAGTCTGGCGATCGTATCCGCATCCTTGAGCGCCTTGTTGACTTCCGCGTTCAGGCGGGCGATCACGTCGGCCGGTGTGCCGGCGGGCGCCACCAGTGCCTTCCAGTCCTCGGCCTGGAAGCCCGCGTAGCCCTGCTCCGCGACGGTGGGCACATTCGGCAGCAGCGCCACACGCTTGACCGACGTCACACCCAGCGCGCGCAGCTTGCCAGCCTTGAGCATCGGCATGGCGATCGGCGGCGTGGCGAAGTAGAAGTCGGTCTGGCCGCCCATCAGGTCGGTCAGCGCGGGCGATGCGCCCTTGTATGGCACATGCAGCGCCTTGAAGCCGGCACGGCGCTGGAACATCTCGCCGGTCAGGTGGCCCACGGTACCGGTGCCTGCCGACGCCATCGACAGTTGCTTGGTCTTGGCCGCGGCCACGAGGTCAGCCAGCGTCTTGTAGGGCGAGTCCTGTCGCACGATCAGCACCACGGGCTGCGCGGCCACCAGGGCCACGGGCGTGAAATCCGTGACCGCGTTGTACGGCATCTTCGGGTAGAGCGTCGGGTTGATGGCGAGGTTGGCGGTCTGGCCCATGCCGATCGTGTAGCCATCGGGCCGTGCCTTGGCCACGGCGTCGAGGCCGATGTTACCGCCGGCGCCGGCGCGGTTTTCCACCACCACCGTCCAGTGCGTGGCGGTGCCAATCTTGTTGAAGACCAGACGCGATAGCACGTCAGTGCCGCCTGCCGGCGGGAACGGCACGACCAGACGGATCGGCTGAGCCGGATAGGCATCGGCGGCAAATGCGGACGCACCCGGCAGGGTGGCGATGGCCGCCACGGCGATCAGGCCGTGCACGAGGTTGCGGCGTCGCGAGGAGGTCGGGCGGGTCGGGTGGGTCTTGCTCATGCTGGGGTCTCCAATTTCTGATGTTCTATAGTACAGAACATCGATCTTAAGAAAGGAATGAAACGGAGGATAGGAGGGGGGCGACGGACTGTCAAGTCATGGTGGATGACAGGTGGCGGCGGGATGTCAGGCTGCGGCACGCGGGTGTGATCCTGACCTGGATGGGAATTTGAACAGCTTGCCTTCTCCCCAGCCCGCTCTGGCGCTGCGGGAGAGGGGGAAAAACAGCGGGTGTTTTGGTGGGCGTGGGTGAGCACCCCTCACCCGCGATGGCGCGAGAGGGGTTGGGGGAGAGCGAAAAGACGGAAGGGCGGCGTCAGGCCGCCGCGAGTGCGGTCAATGCGAAGCCAGCGCCGACAGCGTGTCGGGCGGCAGATAGTGCGGACTTTGCCGCCGAAGCATCGCGCCCCAGCCGCAGGAGGCCGCCAAGTTGATGCGGAGCCTTGAGCAGGCCGAAGACGATTGCGCCGATGTCGGTGCTGCCATCGGCCGCCATGCCGGCCACGGCCAGTGGGGGCACGGGACGGTCGGCAGGGTCGATCACCACGCGCAGCGCGGCGAATGGAATTTGGTGGGTCTGGGCGGCCAGCGCGGCGATATGGGATTCCATGTCCACGGCCAGGGCGCCGTGGGATTCGTGCAGCGCGGTCTTGTCGGTCACCGTGGTGACCGGGGTATCGGAGCCAGCCAGCAGGCCACACACGGCCTGAGGCAGGGCGCGGCGAAGCGCCGCTGTCCAGTACGGGTCGGTCGAGTAAGACGCGTCGCCCACCCGCACGGCCGTGGCGACGATCACGGTGCCCGGCGGCAGCGTGGGATCGAGCCCGCCGGCCACGCCGAAGCTGATCACGCCGTCGCAGCCTTGCACCAGCCTGGCGTCAAGCACACGCGCCAGTGCCGCATCGCGATGCCCATAGAGCGTTTCCACGCCCGGTCCCGACGCGATGCGCGCCTCGAAATCCATCCCGCTGACTGCCAGTACCGCCACGACTTCAGAGCCCCCAGGTGATGGCGCGATTGCCATCGCGCAGCAGGTTGCGGAAGCGCGCCAGTGCCCAGAGCGGGAAGAAGCGCGAATAGCCGTGGTAGCGCAGATAGAACACGCGAGGGAAACCCACCGCCGTGAAGTACGGCTCGTCCCAGAAACCATGGCTGGCCTGCGTGCGCAGCAGGTACTCGACGCCGCGCACCAGGGCGGGGTGGTCGCCCGCGCCGGCGGCCATCAGGCCGAGCATGGCCCAGGCCGTTTGCGATGCGGTGCTCGGGGCCTTTTCATAGCCACGATACTCGAGCTTGTAGCTGTCGCCCGACTCGCCCCAGCCGCCATCCTCGTTCTGGATCGACAGCAGCCATTGGGCCGCGCGCTTCATCTCGGGCGCGTCCGTGCCGATGCCGGCGGCGTTCAGCCCGCACAGCGCGCTCCACGTGCCATAGATATAGTTGGTGCCCCAGCGGCCAAACCAGCTTCCGTCGGCCTCTTGTTCGTCGAGCAGGTAGCGCAGCGCGCGCGCGGCCGGCTCGCTGTTGGCCGGCATCTGGCCGAGCTGGCACAGCATCGCCAGACAACGCGCGGATACGTCGGCCGTGGGCGGATCGAGCAGTGCGCCGTGATCGGCGAACGGGATGTTGTTCAGGTAGAGGTGCGTGTTCTCGGGTTCGAACGCGCCCCAGCCACCGTTGCTGCTTTGCATGCCGACGATCCACTCGCAGGCGCGGGATACGGCTTCGTCATAACGGTTGGAGCGGTCGCCCTTGTCCACGCGGTCCATCGCGGCAGCCACCACGGCGGTGTCGTCCACGTCGGGGTAGTGAGGATTGGCGTACTGGAAGGCCCAGCCTCCCGGGCGGACGTTGGGACGGCGCACCGTCCAGTCGCCGCGCAGTTCGAGTTCCTGCAGCGGCACAAGCCAGTCCAGCCCGCGTGCGGCCGCCGCGATCGTGCGCGGCTCGCCGACTTCCAGCAAGGCATGGGCGGCCAGCGACGTATCCCAGACCGGCGACAGGCATGGCTGGCAATAAGCCTCGTCATCCTTGACCACGAGCAGCTTGTCGATCGAGCGGCGCGCGATGGCCCGGTTCGGGTCGTTCTCGGGCACGCCGAGCACGTCGAACATCAGCACCGAGTTGACCATCGCCGGGAAGATCGCGCCGAGGCCGTCTTCGCCGTTCAGACGTTCGACCGTGAATTCACGCGCGCGCTCGATGGCCCGCTGGCGCAGGCCACGCGGGAACAGCGGCTCGGCCATGCGCACCACGGCGTCGAGCGTGCGGAACACGCCGACCCATAGCGGGCTCTGGTGCGGCGCGCGGCGCGGCAGGCGGGTGGCCTGGCACGGGCGCACGAACAATTCGTCGATGCCGATCTTGCGCGGATTGCGCGCCTGCGGACGCAGGCTGTTGAGTACCAGCAGCGGCACGATGACCGTGCGGGCCCAGTACGACACCTTCGACAGATGGAACGGAAACCACTCGGGCAGCAGCATGATTTCCACCGGCATCATCGGCACCGCCTGCCACGGCATCACGCCGTACAGCGCGAGCAGCGTGCGGGTGAAGACGTTGCTGGCCTCGGCGCCGCCCATCGCGTGGATCGCGGCGCGCGCGCGGCGCATGTGCTCGGCTTCCGGGTTGTCGCCGGCCATCTTCAGCGCGAAGTAGCCCTTCACGCTGGCACTGACGTCCGAGGCGCCGGCGTGGAACAGTGGCCAGCCGCCATCGGCGTTCTGGATGCGGCGCAGGTAGTTGGCGATCTTGCCTTCCAGTACCAGATCCGGCGTCTCGCCGAGGTAGTGGACCATCAGGATGTACTCGGCCGGAATCGTGGCGTCGGCTTCGAGTTCGTAGACCCAGTGGCCATCGGACTGCTGTTGCGCCAGCAGGGATTCGACGGCATGTGCGATGCCGGCATCGAGCGGATCGGGCAGGGCCGGCTGGGCAGGGCGACGGGCGCTGGTGGTCAGCGTTTCATCCTGGGGGCGGGTAATTGTTGCGGCCTGGTTCATCTAAATCGGGGGCACTTCTCTGTTCTGGGCACGCGGCAATGGCCGCGTGCCTTGGCTAAATACAAGGCGGGCAAATCATGCGATGGCATGTCGGAGCAGAATCCAGACCAGCTTTGCCTTGGGCACGCGCACGCGTGCGCGCGGCGGTTGCCAGCCACGGGCCAGCAGGCGAGTCAGGATGCCGTGATAGACATCGGACATGATGCGCGGCGAACGCACCACGCGCGCCGGGCAGCGCGCCATGATCGCGGCGGAGGCATCGTAGTGAGCCTGAGCATCGCGCGCGATGCCGTTGCAGACTTCGGCGATCGCGGGATGATGGATGACGTCGTATGGCTTGCCGACGGGAATGCCGGCGGCGGCCAGGGCCTCGGCCGGCAGGTACAGACGGCCGATCTCGGCGTCCTCGTCGAGGTCACGCAGGATGTTGGTCAACTGCAGCGCGCGGCCAAGGTGATGCGCCAGCGCAATGCCGGGTGCTTCGTCCAGGCCGAACACGCGCACGGCCAGGCGGCCGACGGCGCTGGCCACGCGGTCGCAGTAGGTGTCCAGCGTGGCGGCATCCGGCGCGACGATCGTGGCAACGACGTCCATGATCATGCCGTCGATGACGTCGGAGAAGTCCTGCTGCTGGAGATTGAACGCCTTGATCTGCTCGTCGAGCGGGCGCAGCGCCGCAGGCGCCTGGCCTGCATAGCAGGCGGCGATGTCTGCGCGCCACTGTTCCAGCGCGGCGAGCCGGTCGGCGTGCTGGGTGTCGCCATCGGCGATGTCGTCCACGGCGCGGCAAAACGCGTAGATCTCGAACATGGCCTGCCGCTGCGAAGCGGGCAGGATGCGCATGGCCGCGTGGAACGAGCTTCCGGATGACACGGCGGGTCCGGCGATCGGCCCGCCTGGCGTTGCGATTTCAGTACCGGCCACGGGTTTCCTCGGCACGCATTGTCAAATACCTTCCAGCGGGGCAGCCAACGGGTGGCGCCCCGGGAACGGCAGAATTTGGGGGGATTCGAAGTCGGGCGATTATAGCAACTTCATCGCGCCGGGGGATTTGTGACGTTATCACCATAACGCGGGTATGGTACGCCGCGTGCCGGGGTGGTGGTGGTCTGGTCGATGACCCGTTCTACGTCGGGCACTTCGCGCAGCGCCCCCAGGAATCCCTTCCGGTCGAAATCTGCAGCCACGCAGCCCTGCACGGTCAGCCAGCGGCCCCGCACCATGATCCAGAGCGAGCTTTGCTGCCAGGCGGGCATCGTGTGCCGCAGCGTGTCGAGCCGCCGCCGCAGGGCCTCGGCAATTTCCTGGTCGTACTGGTAAGCGTTGGCCAGCCTGCAACGGCCTTCCATATAGCAGTGGTTACCTTCCTCGATGCGGTGGTGCGCCTCGCGTTTCCAATCCGCCTCGGTAATGCGCGGGCCCGCCGGTTCGGGGCAATTGGTGATCGCCTGCGAGATTCGCAGGAACGGGTCGTTGCCGAAGTTGCGTGTCGTCTGTCCAAGTGCCATTTGCGCCGCGCATATCGTCATGGCCATTAGTGCGGCCAAGTGAATTGCCACGCGCAAGAAACACCGCGATGACCGAACGTCATCAATGCAATACATTATCTGCCCTGTGGAAAGCCCAGAAAGCAGAAAGCCCCGCCGGAGCGGGGCTTCCCAGGCAAGATAAACTGCCCGGTGATCCAGTTAGATAGCCTGGATCTTCGTGGCCTGTTCGCCCTTCTGGCCCATAGCCTTCACGTAGCGAACCTTCTGACCTTCCTTCAGCGACTTGAAGCCATTGCCTTCAATCGCCGAGAAGTGTGCGAACAGGTCATTGCCGCCTGCGTCCGGCGTGATGAAGCCGAAGCCCTTGGCGTCGTTGAACCACTTAACGGTACCGGTTTCCATATGTCTATCCAACCTCGAATTTCAAATGGGCGTAATTGCCCGACCAAGCATGTCGCTCACAACGAACCGGAGCAAAACGCTTCAGGCCGGCGCACATGCGAGCAGCCATTTTGACGGTTTTTTTCTGGCTGTCAATCGGACCATGCCCCTAATGGTGTTTCGGCATACAAACAGCAGATATTAAATTCTTCTACATCCATTCCGGATTTGTCTGACATCAGGGTGCCTTCTACGATGTTATGTCAGGCATTGCGGGCGTGGCGGTACCGGCAGTCGGTACATATTCGTAAGGAGGAGTGTGAGATATCACACAGTTCCCCGCAGTTGCCATGCGGACAATCACGCCGCAATACCTCAAATGGGCCAGATGCCGGAATGAAAATCCTGAGAGGTATGGTTATCCCGTATGCACGAACTGAGAAACTTGTGGTCAAGGCGAGCGTAGTGGCGGCAGACATCTGCATTTTTACCACCCGGTGTAACATCTGCTTACCGATTCCCGCGTGGTCAAGGGCCACGCAGGTTGAATCGTGCCAAATGTCGTACGCGTGACATGGCTTGTCGGGCACAATTTTTGACAATCTGTTTCAAACGGATGGCCTAGGATCCACCTGCTCGCAAAATAGGAAAAATCCTATATAGAAGTGATGCGTAAGGCATAATGCAGGCTTGGGCATCGTCCGAAATGCGGGCCATGTATGCGAGCAGGGCCTGCGCGCCGCCATCGGCAACCGTCATAACAGCAGCGGACTTTAAGCCAGTGAAGCAATTACAACGATGGATTCGGGGACTTTTCGAGGAGAGGGACGGGCTGACAGGCCGCTCGCGTTCCGGTGCGTGGCGTGTAGTGATGGCCGTGATTGCCATTGTGGCAGCCGGTGTCGGGCTTGTGCTTGGCACACTGACGCCGTCGACCGCGGCGCTGGCGCAGTCGCTGGCGCCAGCGCGCGTTGCGCCGAGCGTGGCATTTCACTATGGCGCCCGCCCGCCCGTGGACATGCTGCAGGCCTTCGACGTGGCCGTCGTGGAGCCCGATAGCGGCTTCGATCCGCGTAGCGCCAAAACGCCGAACACCGCCTGGTTCGCATATGTCAGCGTCGGTGAAGTTCTGCCGAGCCGCGCGTACTTCAAGGACATCCCCAAGGCCTGGCTTTCCGGCAGCAATGACGCATGGAACGCCAGAGTCGTCGATCAGGCCGCCGACGGCTGGCCCGCCTTCTATGTCGACAAGGTAATCACGCCGCTGTGGGAACGCGGCTATCGCGGTTTCTTCCTCGACACGCTCGATTCTTACCATCTCGTGGCCAAGACCGACGCCGACCGCGCGCGTCAGGAAGCCGGCATGGTGCGTGTGCTTCAGGCAATCAAGGCACGTTATCCAGACGCGAAGCTGCTGTTCAACCGTGGCTTCGAGATTCTGCCCCAGGTGCATTCGCTGGCCTACGGCGTGGTGTTCGAATCGCTGTTCCGCGGCTGGAACCAAGCGCAGGGCGCGTATACCGAAGTCAGCCAGCAGGATCGTGACTGGTTGCTCAACCAGGCGCGCATCGTCCGCGAGCAGTACGGCCTGCCCGTGATCTCGATCGACTACTGCCCGCCCACCGACGCGCAATGCCGACGCGACACCGCGCGTCGCATCGGCGCGCTGGGCATCACTCCCTATGTCACCGATTCCGGCCTGCAGACCGTGGGCGTCGGGTCGTTCGAGGTCATGCCGCGCCGCGTGCTGGTGGTGCAGGAAAACGAACTCGATGTTTCCATCGACGACAGCGTCGGCGTGCGCTTCCTGTCGATGCCGCTCAACTATCTGGGCTATCGCGTCGATTTCGCCGAAACGCGCGACACGTTGCCGGAGATCACTCCCGACCGCTATGCCGGCGTGGTGGTCTGGACCAACGGCAATATCCGCCAGAACCCGGGCCGCTTCTACGCCTGGGCGGAGAAACAGATCCGCCAGGGCATCCCCGTGGTCTTCATGAACGGGTTTGGCGCGCAGCCCGACGGGGCGCTCGCGCGGATGCTGGACCTGAAGGTGGCCAAGGGCCGCACCTCGGGTGACGTCCAGATCCTGTCGCAGGACAAGATGATGGGCTTCGAGCAGCAGGTGGCCCCGGACCGTACCGATGCGGTGCCGGTGCAGATACGCGATGGCGCGGCGAACACGCGCACGCTGCTGCGCTTGCGCTCGGGCACGCTGACGTATGACGCCGCAGCGATCACGGCCTGGGGCGGCTATGTGATGGGCCCCTACGCCGTGCGGCAGAACACGCCCAAGGGGCAGGACCGCTGGATCGTGCAGCCGATCGACTTCCTGCGCGAGGCATTGCGCCTGCCGTTGATGCCGGTGCCGGATTCCACCACCGAAAGCGGCCGCCGGCTGCTGACCATCCATATCGATGGCGACGGTTTTGCCTCGAAGGCGGAGATTCCCGGTGGCGGTTATTCGGGCGAGGTGCTGTTCCGTGAGATCTTCGACCGGTACCGCCTGCCGATGACGATGTCCGTGATTGAAGGCGAGGTCGGCAAGAGCGGCATGTATCCGAAGCTGGCACCAGAACTGGAGCCGATTGCCCGCAAGATCTTCGCGCAGCCGTATGTCGAGGTGGCCAGCCATACCTATTCGCATCCGTTCGAATGGGGCCGGACCGTGCCGGGACAGGAGAGCAATGCCAGGATCATCGAGGGCGATGACACCTATCACCTGGCAATTCCGGGCTACAAGATGGACCTGAACCGCGAAATCGGCGGCTCGATCGATTACATCAACAAGGTGCTGTCGCCGAACAAGCCAGTGAAGCTGGTGCTGTGGCCCGGCGATTGCCAGGCCCCGCCCGAGGCGCTCAAGCTGACCGAAGCCGCTGGCGTGCTGAACATGAATGGCGGCGACACGCTGATCACGCGCAGCAACCCGACCTGGACTGCCATCGCCCCGCTGGGCATCCACAAGGCGGATCACACGTTCCAGGTGTTCGCGACCAACCAGAACGAGAACGTCTATACGAACCTGTGGCATGGGCCGTACTACGGCTTCGAGCGCGTGATCGAAACGTTCGAGATGACGGAGAAGCCGTACCGCTTCAAGGCGGTGAACATTTACTACCACAGTTACTCGGGCACCAAGGTGGCATCGCTGAAGGCGCTGCGCAAGGTTTATGACTACGTGCTGACGCAGAACTTGCTGCCGATGCACTCCACCGACTACGTGCTCAAGGTGATCGACTGGCAGGGGATGGCCGTGGCCCGCGAGTTGGGCGATGGCGCCGACGGCGCGCCGGCCAGCGGCGCATGGCGCGTGCGGGGCGATGGCAACCTGCGCAATCTGCGCTGGACGGGCGCGGGCGTGCCCGACGTGGCCACCGCGACCGGCGTGACAGGTTCGTCGCCGGCGCCAGGTGGCGGCGTCTACGTGCATCTGGATGGTGGCAATGCGCGCTTCCGTTTCGCACCCACGGCCACGCAGTCGGTGCCGGAGCTGCCCGAGGCCAACGGTCTCGTGCGCGACTGGCGCCGCGACGGCAATGTCACCCGATTTACCTTCGCCGGCTATTACAAGCCGTTCTTCCGGCTCGCCAACGCGGGCCAGTGCAGTGTTTCCATCGATGGCAAGCCAGTAACCGGTGTGCGCGATCGCAATACGCTGCGTTTCGATACTCCGGCGGTCAATGATCCGATCCATGTCCAGCAACAAGTCGAAGTCCGCTGCGGCGCCTGAGCGCGAGCGGCTGTTGCCGCCGGCGCTGGTTCTGACCTTTACCGCGATTGTGGGGGTCGGGCTGGCGCTGATGTTCCCGCGCGAGACCCTGCGTGAGCGCCTGCTTGGTCAGGGGAGGGCCGTCGATGGCCTGACCGTGGCCTATCTCGAGGCGTGGTCACGCGTGGCGCCCAACGATACGAACTTCATGAGCGTGCTGGCCGAACAGTACGCCCGCAGTGGTCGGCTGGATGATGCCGAGACGATGCTCGAACGCATGTTGGCGGTGAAGGGCCAGGACCTGACGGGCCAGATCCTGCGCACGCGCATCGAGATCGCGCAGCAGCGCGCCTATGCGGCCCAGCCGGATTCCCCCGAGCGCGCGGAGCGTCTGGCCATGATGAACGGCCTGCTCAAGGACGCCACCACGCCGGAGATGCTGCGCGCCTGGTCGGTGGCCGATCTGCAGACGCTGGCCACGCAGTCGCGCCAGGTCGGCAATGCGGCTGCCGCCGTGAAGCTATTCCGCGAACTCAGCGTGCGCGACCCGGCCAACGTGGATTTCTATAATCGCCAGCTTGCCGGCATCGCGCTGGCGGGCGGCAACTATCGCGATTCCGCCCGCGCGTTGTTCGAGGCGCAGGCCCGCGCGAAAAATCTCTACGAGCAGCGCACGCTGTTCCTGCAGGCCCTGCAGACACTGCAGGCCGGCAATCTGCTCGATGAAGCGCTGGCCGAAGCGGAGCGCCATGGTGGAAAGCTGCTCGATGACGCCGAGGTACTGCGCTATCTGACCAGACTGGCGCTGGCGGCGAACAAGCCGGATATCGCGGCGAAGTATGTGGAGCGCCTGCTCAAGCTGTCGGCCAACCGGCCGACGAAGGGCACGCAGTTCGCACAGGCTGAACGGCAGGGGAACCTCCGCCGGGTCTCCGATACCGAGCCGTGGCTCGCGCGCGGCGTTGTGTTCCTCGACGGTCCGCGCGGCCTCGCCTTGCGCGAGCAGGTGGGCGAATTCGGCCTGCGCCGTGCGGCTGCGGAAGCGATTCCGGCGTCTGGCGTGGTGACGAAACCGGCCACGCGCGACATCACGCAGGCTGAGGCCCAGGAGACGGCCAAGGCCGAAGTGGCCACGGCCGTCGCCAATGGCAAGACGTTCAATCCCGACGACTACGACCTGGCCTACCGCGTGTTCCTGGCCGCGGGCAAGCTCGATCAGGCCCAGCGCGTGGCGCAGACGGCCGTGGACAAGTTGCCCAACGACGCCGTCTGGCGCGAGCGTCTGGCGCAGGTGGCGGAATGGAATCGCCAGCCAATGGTCGCGCTGCAAAGCTGGCTCAAGTATGCGCAGGAGACCAACGACGAACGCGCGTGGAATAACGTGATGCGGCTGGCGCCGGGCCTCAACGACGACCGGGCCTATCTGGCGGCGTTGCGGCATCGTGCGGCGGGCGGCGATCTGAAGACGATCGACGAGGTCGTCGCGGCCTACGAACGGCTCGGCGAGCCGGAGGCCGGCATGGCATTCCTCGACGGGCTCGCCAACGGGCCGAACGGGCGTCAGGTGATGGAGCGCAATGCCGAACTGGCCGAGCGCGCCGGCAAGGACGACCGCGCGTTCGAGCTCTACGGCCAACTGGAGAAGCGCTTCGGCGCGCGCCCGCTCTACGCGCTCAAACGCGCCAACATACTGTTCGTGCGCGGCCGGCTGGATCAGGCGATGGACGCGATGCTGCCTGCGCGCGACAAGGCCACCACGCAGGACCTGCTCTATTGGCGCACGTACACCCAGCTTGCCCGCCTGACGCAGCGGGACGATCTGCTCAAGTACGGCTATCGCCAGATGATGATCTCGATGGCCAAGAGTCATGACGATCACTGCATGGCGATGCCGCCCGGCGCTGCCCGCAACGACTGCCTGGCCGAAGTTCGCGATACCGAGGACGATGATTTCGCGAACCTGATCGAGTACTACGATCGCTGGCCGATCGACGCCGGCCGCATTGCAGAGGCAGGCTGGCGCAAGAACGGCAAGCTCGATGAGCTTCAGTTGGCGATGTACTACTACACGCGCGCGCACGCTTATATCCGCATCGAGCAGATGCTTGCCAGCCTGACTCCCGAGCAGACGCGACAGGCCGAATCGTCGGCGGGTTTCCTGATGCGTCGCGCCGAGTACTGGCGCGCGACCGGTAATCACGAACGCGCGCTTGCCGATCTGCGTCATGCCATCGGGCAGGCCGATGCCGATAGCGAAACCTACGGCGCACTGCTGTGGGCACTCGTCGACATGGGTACCGACACCGAGGTGCGCGCAGTGATGCTGCGGCTGAAGCCAGAGGCGGAGAATGATCCGAGCCTCTGGGGTGCCTACGCAGCCGGCGCGATGCGCTTCCAGGACGGCCGCACTGCCTTGCACTTCCTGCGCAAGATGCAGCATGGCAAGAGCGCCGATCCGCTCTGGCTCGGCGTGACCGCCGATGCCTGCGAGGCTATCGGCCAGACCGATCTGGCCTGGCGTATCCGCCGGCAGGCATGGGTCGAACTGCATCGTACGTGGGCCGTGGGTGGCGCGAAGTGGGCCGAGGAAAGCGCCGGCGACGAGTATGCCGATGAAGACGAAGAAGATGCGCAGGGTCGTCCGGCACGCTCGGATCTCCGTCGGCAGATGATCGCGCTCGGGCAGATATTTGCCTCGGCCGATGTGTCGCGTGGACTCGTCGTCGAGATGCTGCGGCGCGACCGCGAAAGCGTCGCCGCGCGGCAGGCTGCGCCCAGCGATCCAAAATCGCCCTCGCAGCTCGGTAACGTGCCGGGTTTGTCCCCGCTCGAGGTGACGCCGCCGCCGGCGCTGGTGGAACGCGAACGGCGCAGACAGGCGCAGCTTACGGCCGCCAGTCGCGAGGTGGCGCTGGCCTGGGCGATGTCGTCGGAGTCGAACGAACTCGCGCGAGCCTGGCTGGCCCGTCAGTACGCCGAGCGGCTGCAGAGGCCCGCGTATGCCGAGATCGCGATTGCGCTCGACGACAACGACATGGACAAGCTCGACCGGATCATGGAGCGCAAGGCCGGGAAGGTGCCTGTGCTGAGCCAGATCGAGGTCAATCGCCAGCTCGACCGACTTTCCGCTGCCCAGACCCAGGCGTTTGAAACGCAGGAACTGGCGCGCACTGATGACTCGCTGCAGCAGACACTGCAGGACGCACTGTTGTTCAACGCCCAGGCAATCGAGCCGCGCGCGTCGTACCAGCGTCAGAATCCGCTGGAGTTCTACGAGTACAGCCTGGCTGGTGGAGCCCGGCTTTGGGACGGCTATGCGCTGAACCTGCGCGGCGTGTTCCGCGATCAGCGCTCGACCGACCGTACTGCGCTTGACAACGTGCCTGGCAGCGACCGTCGCGCCGAATTGGCGTTGACCTACCGCGACACCCAGAAACTCTGGCTGCTGGGCGTGGGGCGTCGCGACGGCCTGCAGAGCTTCACCACGGCGCGGCTGACTGGCGCGTGGAACCTGGAGGATCGGGTGTCTTTCACTGGCCGGCTCGGCTACAACCAGCAGGCGGACGAATCGGCGCAACTACGTGTGGGCGGCATGAAGGACCTGGTCGAACTGGGCGCGACATGGCGGCTGGGGCTGCGTGAGTTCATTCGCGGACGGATCGAGTACGACCGCTTCTACGGGCAGGACCGCAGCTCGCTGGGGCACGGCATGGTCTACGACGTGGAGGCCGGCTATCGCATTCGCACGCAGTATCCTGACTACACGGTCCGCATCGTCGGCACGCGCGGCATTTACAACACCAACGGCGGCACGCTGACGCCCACGATGCAGCGGCTGGTGCCGGTCGGTGGCGACGCTACGCCTGCGTTCTACATGCCGCAGAACTTCACGCAGGCGGGTGTGCTGTTCGGCTTTGGCACCGAACTGCTCGACGACTACACGCGCAAGTGGCGGCCCTTCCTGGACGTTGGGGCGCTCTACGACTCGCGCGCGGGGCACAACTTCCGCGGCCAGCTTGGCATGGCTGGTTCGGTGTTCGGCAACGACCACATGTCGATGTACGTGCTGCATGAAACCGCGTCCCGCAACGGCGGCACGCCGCTGACGGAAGTGGGTTTGCGATATCGCTGGCTCTACTGATAGTGAATACTGATGATCGAGTTCTTGAGAGTAACGAGGGGGATGGAAAACATGAACAGGATGACGACTCGCATGGGCCGCGTGATGGCCTGGTGTGGCGCGCTCGGCGCGGCACTGTGGCTGGCTGGTTGCGCGGTGACCGACGTGGGCCGCGCGCCGCAGATGTCGCCCGGCGACGTGGTGGCGGTACTGCCCATCGTCAACAACACCGAAACGCCCCAGGCTGGCCTGCGTGCCGAGGCGATCGCCGAATCGCTGCTGAAGACCGGCGGCGTGGCGAACCTCAAGCGCTACCCCGCCTCGCTGAACCCGGAAACGCTGTTCGAACCGGCCGAGCGTGAATCGGTGGGCAAGGCGCTCGAGTGGGCCCGTGGCGAGCGCGCGCGTTACGCGCTGACCGGCTCGGTGCAGGAGTGGCGCTACAAAGTTGGCGTTGACGGCGAGCCCGCCGTGGGCATCTCGCTGCAGCTGATCGACGTGGCCAGCGGCCAGGTGGTGTGGTCGGCCACCGGCAGCAACGCCGGCTGGAGCCGCGAGTCGCTCTCGGGCGTGGCGCAGAAGCTGCTGCGTCGCCTGCTGGCGCCGCTGATGCAGGGTTGAGCACGGAAGGACGGGGGAGAGACGTGGCCAAGACCGTGGAAACAAGGCGCCAGGGGCAGGGCATCGGCCTGGGCGGGCGCTACGCGCGCTGGCTGGCGCCCGCGGGTGGCGGTGCGGCAGCCGTGATCGAGATGATCGTGATCATGGCGGCGGCAATGGGCATCACCTGGCTAGTGCTGCCGCAGAATCCGCTGCTGCTGGGCATGGGCTTTCCATGGGTCTGGCTGCTGCCGGTGATTCTGGCGCTGCGCTATGGCACGTTGGTGGGCGTTGGCGCGGTGCTGATGCTGCTGGGCGGCTGGTTCTTTTTCGACGAGATCGGCGCGCACAGTGGCGCCTTCCCGCGCATGTTCTTCATGGGCGGGCTGCTGCTGGTGCTGGTGGCGGGGCAGTTCGGGGACGTGTGGAATACGCGCCTGGCGCGAGCGCGGGCCGTGAATCGCTATCTCGACGAACGGCTGGCCGCGCTGACGAAGAACCACTATCTGCTGCGCATTTCTCATGCCCGGCTCGAGAACGATCTGCTGGCGCGTCCGACGACGCTGCGCGACACGTTGTCGCAACTGCGCGCGGTGGCCTTGCAGGACGCGATGAACGGCGGCAATACCGGTCCGCTGGCCGGCGCGCAGCCGATGCTCCAGGTCGTCGCACAGGCCTGTCAGGTCGAGGGCGCGGCGCTCTATGCCTGCGATGGCGAGCGTGTCGTGCCGAACGCCGTGGCCAGCATCGGCCCGGCCTTCGAGATCGACGTCAACGATCCACTCGTGCGGCACTGCCTTGAAACGCGCGCGCTGGCGCATTTGCGTTCCACGGGGCTCCAGCAGGACGCGCAGACGCGTTACGTGGCCGTCGCGCCCGTGCTGGCGGGGTCGGATCGATTGATTGGCGTGCTGGTCGTGGAACGGATGCCGTTCCTGTCGCTGACCTATGAAAACCTGCAGATGCTGATGGTGCTGATGGGCTACTACGCCGATGGCGTGGAACATGCCCGCGCCACGCACGGCATCCAGGAAATGGCACCGGCTATTCCGTATGCGTTCGCGCTCGACTACGCGCGGCTGTCGCGGCTGCGTCACGAGACGGGCATCCAAAGTTCGGTGGTGGCGCTGGTCTTCGACCTCGACGAAGCGCGCGATGCGCTGTTCGAGCAGGTCGTGCGCAGCCGTCGTGCGCTCGATGTGGCCTGGCCGGTGCGCAACGCCCATCACCGGGCCATGCTGACGCTGATGCCGCTGTCGGACGCCCAGGCGGTATCCGCCTATCTGGTGCGTATCGAGGACATGCTGCGCGCGCAGTTCGGCACCGATTTCTCAAGCGCGCATATTGGCGTCTACACGCTCTCGGTGCCCGCCGAGGGTGCGGAGGAGGCGCTCATGCGGCTGCTGCACCGCTGCCAGCTCGATGGGGCGTCCACGATCACGGCCGTGCAGGCCGATGGCATGCGCGACGCCAGCGTGGCGGGCGCCGGACCGGCAAGGGCAGGCTGACCCATGGGCAAGCTGACCTTCGGAGGCGCCGCCTTCCAGATCTCCGCCCTGGCGCTGCTGTTCGGCGGCGGGACTGGGCTGCCGCTGTTGCTGGGCTTCCTGACGCTGCAAGGCGCGGCCGCGGCGCTGTTGGGGCTGGCATTGTGGCGCCTGTTGCCGCGCCGCTTCCGGACGCCTTTCGTGTGGAGCTATGGCTATCTGGCAGCGTTCTGCTTCTTCGTGCCGGCGGGTGGCGTGTTGGTGTGCATGGGCAGCCTGTTGTTCTCGAAACTGTTCCCGCGCCGTGGCAGCAACAGCGGTATTGCATCGGTAGCGCTGCCCGAGTTCGTCACCCACCTGATCCAGCGTGTGACCCATGGCGGGGGCGCGCGGCTGCGCGCGCAACTCGGCAATACGCGCGCGCCATTGCCTGAACGCATGACCGCGCTGGTAGCCATGCAGTCGATGCCCACGCGAACGGCCAGCCCGGTGCTGCGCGAACTGCTGGCCGACAGCACCGACGATATCCGGCTGCTGGCCTACGGCATGCTCGATGGCGCGGAAAAGCAGCTTACGCAGAAGATCCTGGCCGAGCTGCCCCGTCTGGAGTCGGCTGACAGCCCGCAGGCGCGCGGGGAGATCAACCAGCGGTTGGCTGACCTGTATTGGGAACTGATCTACCAGAACCTGGTGCAGGGCGATGTGTACCGCTACACGGCTAGCCAGGTGGAGCGCTACGCCAGCGCGGCACTGGAGATCGACGGCAACATCGCCGCGCTCTGGTACATGCGCGGCCGGCTGGCGCTGACGCGCAACGCGCCCGCCGAGGCGCGCGAGTTCCTGGCTCGTGCCGAAGCGCTCGGCTTCGCGCGTGATCGCGTGTTGCCGCTGCTTGCCGAGGCGGCTTACCTGGAACGCGACTATGCCACCGTGCGCCGCCTGATGGCGGATTTCGACAGTCCTTCGCCGCTCCCACTGGTGCGGCCCCTGCTGCGGTACTGGCAATCATGAGCGAGATTCTGGTCAAGGGAACGTCCGCGGACGTCATGCTGCTTCTGGAAGGCACGTTTCCTTATGTGAGTGGTGGGGTGTCGAGCTGGGTCAATCAGATGATCCGCGCCTTCCCCGATATCCGGTTCGGCATCGTCTTCATCGGCAGCCGCCGACAGGACTATGGCGAGATGGCCTACGCGCTGCCGGACAACGTGGTGCATTTGGAAACGCACTTCCTCTACGACTTCGCGCCGCCGCCGATGGTGCATGGCACGAAGGGCGACGCGCATGCCTTCGACCGCTCGGACGAACTGCACAAAATGCTGCGCCAGCGCGGCAGGGAGGTGGAGGCGGGTGATCTGATTCGCGAACTGATGCCGGCGCTGGGCGAGGGCGGCGCGCTGTCCGAGGATGCGTTCCTCTACAGCAAGCGGGCGTGGGACACGATCACCGATCAGTACCGACGGTACTGCACCGATCCGTCGTTCACGGACTATTTCTGGACTGTCCGGATCATGCACAAGCCGCTGTGGCAGCTCGTGCGGATCGTGGACGGGCTGATTCCCGCCAAGGTCTATCACACGGTTTCCACCGGATACGCGGGATTCCTCGGTGCAATGCTGCGGCATCGCACTGGGCGCCCGTTGCTGGTCTCGGAGCACGGCATTTATACGAAAGAACGGAAGATCGACCTGTTCCAGAGTCAGTGGATCCGCGATAACCGGAACATCTTCGAGCGCGATATTTCCCAGATCAGCTATTTCCGCGAGCTCTGGGTGCGCTTCTTCGAGACGCTGGGTCGCGTCTGCTATGAGGCCGGTGACGAGATCACGGCGCTGTACGAAGGCAACCGCAGCCGCCAGGTGCTGGATGGCGCGCCGGCCGAGCGCACGCACAATATCCCGAATGGCATCAACCTGCCGCGCCTTTCGGCGCTGCGCGAGCGGCGCGCGCCGGGTGTGCCGCCGGTGCTGTGCCTGATTGGCCGGGTGGTGCCCATCAAGGACATCAAGACGTTCATTCGCGCGATGCTGACTGTGGTGCGGGAGTATCCCGATGCCGAAGGGTGGATTGCCGGCCCCGAGGATGAAGATCCGGATTACGCGACTGAGTGTCGCAGCCTGGCCGAAAGCCTCGGGCTGGGCAGCAAGGTGAAGTTTCTCGGCTTCCAGAAGATCGACGAACTGCTGCCGAAAGTCGGCGTGCTGGTGCTGAGTTCGATTTCCGAGGCGTTGCCGCTGGTGGTGCTCGAAGGGTTCGCGGCGGGTGTGCCGTGCGTGACGACCGACGTCGGCTCGTGCAGCCAGCTCGTCTTCGGGCTGCCCGGCGAGGACGCGGCGCTGGGGGCCGCGGGCGACGTGGTGCGCATTGCGGACCCGGCTGCGCTGGCCGATGCGGCGCTGAAACTGATCAAGGAGCCCGCGCGATGGCAGGCGGCCCAGGCCGCCGGCATCGCGCGGGTGGAACGCTACTACACGCAGGAACAGATGGTGGGCAGCTATCGCACGCTCTATGCATCGATGATGGCGATGCCGGACAACACGCATCACGCACGCGGCGGGGCAAGCCCGGCAAAGTGCCCGGTGCACGGGGGAGGGCGCTGACATGGCCGGCATCGGATTCGAACTGCGCAAGATGCTGCGGCGGGACAGCCTTTCGGGGCTGATCGGCGCCTATGCCTATGCCGGGGTGATCAGCTCCGGTCCGTGGGTGCTGTCGATCGTCGGCATCCTGCTGATTGGCCTGCTATCGGTCGGTTTCGTGATTCCGGGCATGCTTATCACGCAGTTCCAGGTCTCGGTGACGTACCTGATCGCGTGCAGCCTGATACTGACCGGGCCGATGCAGCTCTCGTTCACGCGCTTCACCTCGGACCGGCTGTTCGAGCGTCGCGATGATCTGGTGCTGTCGAACTATCACGCGGTGGCGTTGCTGGCCACGATGCTGGCGGGGCTGATCGGCCTGGCGTGCGCGTTCTGGGCCTTTCCGGAGCAGTCGGTGCTGTACCGGCTGTTGATGATCGCGGGCTTCGTGATCATGAGCAACATCTGGATCGCGGCGATCTTCCTGTCCGGCATGAAGCAGTACAAGGCCATCGTGTGGACCTTCCTGATCGGCTATGCCATCACCGTGCTGGCGGCGCTGGCAATGCGCAAGAGCGGGCTCGAAGGGCTGCTCGGCGGCTTTGTGGTCGGCCAGCTATGCCTGCTGGTGGGCATGATCACGCTGATCTACCGGAACTACACGAGCCGCCGCTTCATGTCGTTCGAGGTCTTCCAGAAGCGCTACGCGTATCCGAGCCTGGTCGCCATCGGCCTGTTCTACAACCTTGGCATCTGGCTCGACAAGTTCATGTTCTGGTATGCGCCGTCCACCGGCCAGCAGATGATCGGGCCGCTCCATGCGTCGATCATCTACGACATTCCGGTGTTCCTGGCCTATCTGGCGATCATCCCGGGCATGGCGGTGTTCCTGGTGCGGATCGAGACGGACTTTGTCGAGTATTACGACGCGTTCTACAACGCGGTGCGCGGCGGCAGCTCGCTGGAGCATATCGAGGACATGCGCAACACGATGGTCCAGACCATCCGCCTGGGCCTGTACGAGATCGTCAAGGTGCAAGCCATCGCGTCGCTGGTGCTGTTCGTGGTGGGCGGATGGGTGCTGCGACTGCTCGGGATTTCTGAGCTGTATCTGCCGCTGCTCTACGTGGACGTGATCGGCGCCAGCCTGCAGGTGGTGCTGCTGGGCGTGCTGAACATCTACTTCTACCTGGATCGCCGCCGCGAGGTGCTGATGCTGACCGGCACGTTCGTCGTGCTGAATTTCGTGCTGACGCGCCTCACGCTCGAGCTTGGGCCGGCCTGGTATGGCTATGGCTTCGCGGTCTCGCTGCTGATCGTCGTAGCACTTGCGTTATATCTGCTCGATCGTAAACTTGACCGTCTCGAGTACGAAACCTATATGCTCCAATAAAGGACGCGATGCGTGGCGATGCTGCATTTTGCGTGCACGAAACCGTTACGCCCGCAATTGGAAACTGAGAGAAAAAGGTAAGGATTGAGGTTGGTCTGCAACACCCGAAGCGCAGAATCCCCTCTAACGTAGCCTCGACGGGCCGTGTTACCGTTCGGTAACATAACACCGCCGTGCCAGACACAGGCCGTAGTTATCAGAGGGAAGTATGAGAATTGCCTCCGTGGAGGACGACACCAGCCAGGCCGAGCAGATTTGCCAGCTGCTGGATGAAGCGGGCTTTGAATGCTCGAGCTTCGCGACCGGTTCCGCGTTCTTGCGAGCGTTGCGGGACCAGGCGTTCGACCTGGTCGTCATGGACTGGCAATTGCCGGACGTCAGTGGTTATGAACTCGTGAGCTGGGTCCGCCAGCATTCGGGACGCCTGCCACCGATCCTGTTCCTGACCAGTCGCATCGAAGAATCCGATATCGTCGCGGGCCTGTCCGTGGGCGCCGACGATTACCTTGCCAAGCCGATCCGGCCGGGCGAGTTCGTCGCGCGCGTGCGAGCGTTGCTGCGTCGCGCATATCCCAAGACCCTGCACGAAGACGATCTGATCCGGCAAGGCGCCTATATCGTAGACGCGCGCCGGCGCGTTATCGCGCTGGACGGTCAGAACGTCGATCTGTCGCCGCGCGAGTTCGACCTGGCATTGTTCCTGTTCCGCAATATTGGCCGCCTGCTGGCGCGCGACGTGATTGAACAGGCCGTCTGGGGGCGTGCGATGGATGCCGCCTCGCGCACGCTCGACACGCATATGTCGCGCCTGCGCATCAAGCTGGCCCTGCGCCCCGAGAACGGTGTGCGGCTGGCTTCCGTCTATTCGCATGGCTATCGGTTCGAAGCCACGGCCGCTCATGAGTAGCCGTCCCACGCTGCACCGCGCCGCCGTGGGAGGTGCGCTGATTTCCCTGATTCTGTCTGGCAGTGCGCTGGCCGGCCCTGCGGGCACGCAGGGCAAGGATTTCATCTATGAGGTCGAGCGGGGCGACACCCTGATCGGCCTGGCCACGCGTTTCATGACAAGCACGGACGGTTGGCATCTGCTGCAGACGCTCAATCGCGTGGAAGATCCGTACCGGCTGGTGCCCGGCACGCGGATTCGCATTCCCCTGTCGCAGATCCCCGTAGCGCCGTCGACGGCGCGAGTGGTTTTCGTGCGCGGACAGGCAAGCGTCGATGGCAGGCCGATGCAGACCGGCATGGCGCTGGCCGAATCGGCGCGGATCGAGATCGGTCCGAATAGTGCGGCAACGCTCGAACTGAGTGACGGGACCCGTGTGTCGCTGCCAGCGGCGACCAAGCTGCAGGTGCGCCGACTGCGCGCATTCGCGCGCAGCGGTCTGACCGATACGATGATCGGCATCGACAAGGGCGGCGCCGATTCCGTGGTCGCGCCGAAGGGCGGTGGCGTCGGGCGCTATGAGATCAGCACGCCGTTGATGGTGACCGGCGTGCGTGGCACGCGGTATCGCGTCAGCGCCGATGACGGTGGTAGCCGTAGCGAAGTCATCGAAGGCAAGGTCGGTGTGGGGGCGGGTGCGCGTCCGGGCTCGGCCACCCAAGTCGCCGCCGGCTACGGTGTCGGGGTGTCGACCGCGGGCCGACTGTCCAAACCAACGGCATTGTTGCCCGCCCCGGTCGTTGCCGCGCTGCCGCAGCCGATTTCCAGCCGTGCCGTCACGGTGCGCTGGCAGGCCGTGCCGGGCGCGGCTGGCTACCGCGCGGGCGTGGCGCGCGATACCGCGCTGACCGAATGGGTAGCGACGACGGAGTCGGCGTCGCCGGAGGCCGTATTCGACGATCTGCCGGACGGCGATCTTTTCCTGGCAGTCAGCGCCCTGTCGCCACAGCGGCTAGCCGGACGGAACGGCGTGCAACCGTTCAAGGTCTGGCGCAATCCGCCAGCGCCGTTCTCGCTGATGCCTGCACCCGACGCCGTCGAGCATGGCGGCGAGGTGGCGTTCCGCTGGGCTGCCGTGCAGGACGCATCGGGCTACGAGCTTGCGCTGGCCGCCGATCCCGAGTTTTCTCAACGCGCCGAGACGCGCCGTGAAAATGGCGTGGAGGCCGTCCGCACGCTGGCGGTGGGGCAGTGGTGGTGGCGCTTGCGTTCGTTCGATGCGCGGAATCAGCCGGGCCCATGGGGCGACACGCTAAAGGTGACAGTGCAACCGGCCCCGCCAGTGCCGGCGCCGGTCGACAACGGCGAGGAACTGCGCGTGCGCTGGCCTGCCGATGCCGGAGCCGCCGCTGCCACGGGCTATGTGCTCCAGATGGCGTCCGATCCCGCTTTCAGTGGCGATGTGGTCACGTTCCATACTACGGAGAGCGCGCTTTCGATTCCCCGCCCGGCACCCGGCACATACTTCGTTCGCGTGGCACGAGCCACTGGAACGGACGTGCCTCTGGCAAGCGCGTTTTCCGCGCCACAGCGAATCGACCTGCAATCTGTGCTGCGTGATGGACAGGGTGCGGTGATTATGACGGGCGGCGCGAAGAAAGGCGTGCAACTTGGCGCCCAATAGAGCTGACCTGCGCGGCGGCCAGTTCGACGCGGCCGAGCGGGAGGGCGCCCCGGGCGCCATGGGCTTTCGTCGGCGCACGCGACTGGAGTGGGCGCTGCTCACCATCGCCGTGCTGGTGATCTCCCTCGCCGCGTCAAGTTTCTCCTGGTTCGAGCGCGCGGACCTGGCCGTGCTGGACCTGGCCATCGTGGCCCAGAAGCATCCCGCCCGCGATGACATCGTGATCGTCGCCATCGACGACGAAAGCATCGGGGTGATCGGCCGCTGGCCGTGGCGGCGCACGGTGCTTGCCGCGCTGGTGGACCAGATCGGCGCTGACAATCCGCGTGCGATCGGCATCGATGTGATCCTGTCCGAACACGATATCCGTTATCCGTCCGACGATGCCGACCTGGCGCGTTCCGTGGCGCGGGCTGGCAACGTGGTCTTGCCCATGGTCGGCGAGTCAGGATCGAGCGGCGCGCGGCTGCGCGGCCCGATGGATGGCCTGCTGGCGCAGACCGGCCACATCAACATGATTGTGGATACCGATGGCGTGGCCCGACAGGTGTATCTGCGCGAGGGCGATGGCGAGGGGGCGCCGGTCTGGCACTTCGCGGCCGCCATGGCAGCGCTGGGCCAGCACACACCGGTGACAGCGGCGCAGTTCCGCAACGAACGCGCGGTACGCATGGATGGCGCGGGCTGGATCAGTCAGGACCGATTGCGGATTCCGTTCGTCGGCCCCCCGGGGTCGTTCGCGCGCGTCTCGGTGCTGGATGTGCTTTCTGGCGAGGTCAGTCGCGGCTACTTTCGCGACAAGTCGGTGCTGATCGGCACCGTCGCCACCGGACTCGGCGATGTGTTTCCGACGCCGGTATCGCGCGACGGGCGCGCCATGAGCGGTGTCGAAATTCTGGCCAACACCCTGCAGGCGCTGCTCGACGGCACCGGCATCGTTACCGTGCCCAAGCCGGTGGGCTGGCTCGGGACGATCCTGCCGGTGCTGCTGGCGGCCCTGGCGGCGTTGCGGTTCTCGCCGCGCAATGCGCTGCTCGCCACGATGGCGATCGTTGCGGCGGTCGTCGGTACCAGTCTCTGCCTGCCAGGCAGCATGCATCTGTGGTTCGCGCCGTCGGGCGCGGTGCTTGGCTGCATGATGGTCTACCCCCTGTGGAGCTGGCGGCGTCAGGAAGCCGCGCTTCGCTTCCTGTCCGAAGAACTCGGGCGCCTGGCGCATGAGCCCGGCTTGCTGGCGGCGCCAGCCACGCGCATCGACCACTCGCTCGATGGCCGGATGCAGGCGGTCTACGGCATGACCTCGCGCCTGCGCGACATGCGGCGCTTTCTGTCCGACGGACTGGAGAGCCTGCCGGAAGCTACCGTGATCTGCAATCTGGATGGCGGCATTCTGGTGGCGAACCGGCGCGCGGTGGCGCTGGCGCCAACGATCCTCCAGGGGATCGACGGCGCGTACTATGCCAACGACCTGCGGTACATGCGCGGCAGCAATACATACGGCGAGCTAGGCCGCCCCGGGTTGCCCGACCTGATCGAGGTGATGTTCACGGTGGCGGGGCCGGGTCTGGCCTACTGGGACGCGCTGTGCGGTGCGCTCGAAGGTGACGCGCCGGTGATGTCGTCGTCGGATTCGCATGGCGTGGAACTGACCACCGAGGACGGCCGGCGCTATCTGTTGCATGGCGGGCCACTGCATGGCGAGGCGGGGCGTCCCGCGGGCGTGATCGTCAGCCTGATCGACATCACCGCGATACGTCGCGCCGAACGCCAGCGCGAGCAGACACTGCATTTCCTGTCTCACGACATGCGCTCGCCGCAGGCGTCGATCCTGGCACTGATCGACATGCAGTCACGCCCCGACCGTGCCTTGCCGCAGACCGAACTGCTCGGACGAATCGGCGAGCACGCGCACCGCACGCTTGCCCTGGCTGACGATTTCATCCGAATCGCGCAGGCCGAATCGCAAAGCCTGACGTTTGCCGAGACCGACCTGACGCAGATCGTGCTCGACGCCACCGATGAATTGTGGGCGCTGGCCAAGGCGCGTGGGACCGAACTGCGGCTCGACATCGACGAGCAGGGGCCGAGGATGCGCGTGGCGCCAGCCCTGCTGGCTCGCGCCATCACCAATCTGGTCAACAACGCCATCAAGTACAGCCCGTGCGGCACCGAAGTGACGGTGCGCCTGCGCCGGCTCGGCCCCTATATGGCGATCGAGGTGTCCGATCAGGGGTCGGGCATCCCGCAAGACGCCCAGGCACAACTGTTCAGGCCGTTCAGCCGGGTGCACGCGCATGGCGCCGATGCGCCGTCTGGCAGTGGCTTGGGGCTTGTATTTGTGAAGACCGTGGCGGAGCGCCATGGCGGCCGGGTGATGGTTGCCAGTGAAGTTGGCAAGGGCACGATGTTCTCCATCTGGTTGCCCCTGCGCGGCCGCGCGTCCTGAATGCGGGCCGACACAATTGTTGGCAGTCACGTTTTCGGAAATTGCCTACGATCTGGGTGCCGCGGACTCCGCATCCGCGCGCCTTCCGGCCCGCGTCGCATCCCGACGCGGGCAATTTTTTGCGTAGTCGTCGGACAAACGCCCTGACGCTCTCCGCCGAAGAGCGAACCAGCAGCCATTGATAGGCCCTTTAGGGGGCGGTGGAGAGGGCAAGCGTCTCGATTGGCGCGAGACGCTATTCTGATTCTGGCTACTTTGCTGAATCGGACGGCGGGGCAGCCGGGGCAGCCGGGGTTGCCGGAGCAGCCGGAGCAGCCGGAGCAGCCGGAGCAGCCGGAGTTGCCGGAGTTGCCGGGGCGGCTGGATTAGCCTCTCCAGCAGCGGGCTTGGCCGGAGCAGCCTCCCCAGCAGCAGCGGGCTTGGCCTCCGAGGCTTTGTCCGACTCGTCCACCTCATCGTATGACGGCAGCGCGTTCTCGCCCTGGTTCAGCAGGTACTGGCGCCGCTGCGAATAGGCATCGCGCACGAACGCGTACTTGTCGAGCGCGGCCTGCGAGAGCAGGTCCGTCGCGCCCAGCAGGTTAGCGCGCGTGTTGATCACGTTGACGCCAAACAGCGAGTTGCGCCAGGCCGGATCCAGATAGTGCGCCGGGTCCAGGTAGATGCTGGCGGCCACGCCCATGCTGTCGCGGAACGAACTCGGTCCGTAGATCGGCAGCACCAGGTATGGGCCAGCGGGCACGCCCCAGGTACCGAGGGTCAGCCCAAAATCCTGCGAATGGCGGTTCAGGCCGGCGGCCGTCGCCACGTCGATCAGGCCGCCAATGCCGAGCACCGAATTGATGGCGATGCGCATCATCGTTTCGGTCGCATCGACGCCCTTGCCCTGCAGCACGTTGTTGACGAAGTTGCCCACGTCCGACAGGTTCGAGAAGAAATTGGTCACGGCCAGACGGGCCGGCTCCGGCGTTACCGCCTTGTAGCCCTTGGCCAGCGGTTGCGCGCCATAGGTGTCGATCGTGTCGTTGACCTTGAAGATCACCCGGTTCATGGGCTCCAGCGGATCCTGCGGATTGGCTTGAGGACCTGTGGCGCAGCCGGTGGCGAGGACAGAGAGCGAGGCGGCGGCCAGCGCGCGGGCAAGCCGGGGCTGGCGCAGTGCTACGGCGCCCGAAGGCGAAAAGCGGGATAGCATCGGGAAACGGTCTTGGCTTTGGTTTCTTGTAAGGGTGCGGCGCCTACCTTCCTGGGTGGCGTTGATCCGGCCCCGCTGTGTTATCGGCAGATTGTGACATGGACGCGGCTACCGAGAGCGGGGGCAGCGACGGGCCGAGCGGTTCGGCGCGGCCCGACGGCTGACGGCGCGGGCGTCCCATCAGGATCGGCTGGAAGAACACCGCGCCAGCCAGCGTGCAGGCCAGCGCCAGCGCCAGCAGCTTGCCCATGCTCGCAGTGCCCGGGTGATGCGACAGCCAGAGGCTGCCGAACGCCGTCGCCGTGGTGGCGGCGCTGAACAGCACGGCGTGGGTCAGGCTCGACTGCAGAAGCTTGGTCTTGCCATGGCGCCAGGCAATCACGTAGTAGATCTTGAAAGCCACGCCAATGCCCAGCAGCAGCGGCAGCGCGATGATATTGGCGAAGTTCAGCGCGATGCCGAACACCACGCAGAGTTCGAGCGTCACGAGGCCGGAAACCAGCAGCGGGATCAGTGTCCGCAGCACATCGCCGACGCTCCGCAGCGTGATCCACAGCAGCACCGTGATTGAGATCACCGCCAACACGCCGGCGTGCACGAACGCGGTCATGATCGTGTCGGCCGATCCGCGGATCGCGATCGGGCCGCCGGTGGCGTCCGGCTGCACGCGCGCCATCACGTCGATGAACTGGTTCAGCGCCGCTTCGCGGGCGTCATCGTTCTTCGCGCCGGGCGGGGGCAGCTTCGGGCTGACGCTGACCAGTGCCTGACCATCGGGTGCGAGCCAGTCGCGGACCAGTTCGGGCGGCAGCGTCTGCTGCGAGATCGGCTCGGGCTGCAGCGCGTTCTGCAACGAGGCCAGCGCCAGTTGCAGCGGCAGCGCAATGGCCTGTTCCGCGCGGTCGCGCGTGGCGGCCGGCGCATCGGCCAGCTTCTTGAGCGCTTGCGACAGATGGTCGGCTGCAGCCGCGCCCGGGCCGGGGTGATCCTCGGCGGCCAGCGCGAGCTGGCGCGAAGCGTTGCGCAGCGATGCCACGCGGCGCACGTCCTCGGCCGGCTGCGAGCGCGTTTGCGTCAGCACGGGCATCAGGCTTTTCGCCATGCCGGCGACGATGGCCAGCTTGGCCGGTTGGTCATCCGGAATGAACGTCTTCAGCGTGACCACGCGCTCGACTTCCGGCAGCGTCTTGAGCCGCGTGGCGATCTGCTGGGCCGCCGCCACGGACGAGGCGAGCACGCTGACGTTGTCGGTCCCGGCCTGCGGCGCATCCTTGAGCGCGAGCAGCGTCGACATCGATTCGGAGTCTGGGTCCTTCAGGTGCAGCGGGTCGAAATCGAAACGCAGGTGCGGCAGCAGCGGGGCGCCCGCGATCAGCACTGCCAGCACGCCCACCAGCGTGCCCTTGCGATGGCGTTCGAAGAAGGTATCGGCCGGGGCCAGCCAGGCAAAGCCCGGCACTTCGTCCTCGCCCGGCGGGGCCAGCACGCGGATCATGGCCGGCAGCAGCGTGAAGGTGGTGCCAAAGGCGATGAACATGCCGACGCCGGCGATCTTGCCAAGCTCGGCCACGCCGCGGTAGTCGGTGGGCAGGAAGCAGAAGAACGCCGCGGCGGTGGCAGCCGCGGCCAGCGTGAGCGGGCCTGCTACGTCGCGGGCCGCCAGCTCCAGCGCCTTGTTGATGTCGTCATGCTCGTGCCGCTCTGCTCGGTAACGCACGCCGAACTGGATGCCGAAGTCGACACCCAGGCCGACGAAAAGCACCGCGAACGCCACGGAAATCATGTTCAGCGCGCCAACCATCAGCAGGCCCAGCGCGGCAGTGATGATGAGCCCGGAGATCAGGCTGACAAGGACGGCCGTGATCAGCCGCGCGGAACGCAGCGCCATCCACAGGATGCCGATCACGACGACCAGTGTGAGGATGCCATTGAGCGCGGCGCCTTCGCTGACCGACGAGAATTCGTCGTCGGCCAGGGGCTGCGGGCCGGTCAGTCGCACAACGGCGCTGTAGCGTTCGGCAAGCTTGAGTTCGGTGGCCGCGGTGCGGATCGCTTCGCTGGCGCCAGAGCCGGCTTGCAGGTCGCTGAAATCGAGCACCGGCGACAGCGTCACGAAACTGAACGCGTTGCCGTCGGCGTTGGCCTTGAGGCTGTCGTCGACCAGTCCGGCCCACGACAGGGCCACCGTATGGTCGGCCAGCACGCCGTCGACGGTATTCGCGCTCGCCTGGAGCAGCTTTTCCATGTCAGCCAGCTTGATCTGTCCGAGCTGCAAGGGGAGGGCCAGCGTGGTGGTCAGCAGGTCCGACAGGCCGCGCAACGTGGGATCGTGCGCGAGGTTGTTGAGCAGCGGCCGGGCCTGCGTGAGTTTCTCGGCCATGTCGTTGACGCTCGCGGTATCGGCGAACAACAGGCCGTTGCGTTCGAAGAACGGGCCCGAACCGGGCTGCCCGACCGCGCGGAAGCGCTTGGGCTGCTTGCGCAGGGCATCGGCCAGTTCATTGGCGGCCGCATCGGCAAGCTCCTTGGCTGGGGCCTGCACCACGGCGAGGATCATCTTGTCGCGCTGCGGAAAGGCGTCGCTGATGGCCTGGTCGTGCTTCGCCCAGGGGGCGTCGGATTCAAGCAGCCGGCTGATATCGGTGTTGATGGCGAAGTTGCGGGCCGCGTAGATGCCTGCGGCAACGGTCAGCAACAAGGAAATGCCAATTACCAGCCAGGCGTGGGCGGTAGCGAATTTGACGGTGCGAACGAGCAGCGGTCTGATCATGTGTTTGAATTCTTCATCGCCCGGTTGCGGAGGGGCGCGTGGGCGGCACCCGGAGTATAGCGGGTGACGGTGGCGTTGCAGGTCCGGAGCGCCTTGCGCGCCATGCGGTCCGGCCTCGCGGCGATACGCTATATACTGGCTCGACTGGCCAGCCGGCCGATACCTTGAGCATCAGATTGTCATGAACCGTTACGGATTCCTTCCCGCCGCCATCATTGCGCCGATCGCCGCCGTGGCCGTCGTCAGTACCGCCCATGCGCAGGTCAATACCAGCGCATCGCCGGACAAGCTCGTGCAGTCCGCCGTCGAGGGCGTGATCACGAAGATCAAGGCCGATCCGGAAACCCGCGCGGGCGATCTCGGGAAGATCACGGCGGTGGTCCAGCGCGAGTTCCTGCCCTATACCGACTTTGGCCGCACCACGCGCCTGGCGGTGGGCGGTGCCTGGAAACAGGCGACGCCGGAGCAGCAGAAGGTCCTGCAGGAGCAGTTCACGGCGCTGCTGGTGCGCAGCTACGCGGTGTCGCTTTCGCAACTGCGCGAGCAGAGCCCGAAATTCTCGTACAAGCCGGCCAAAACCGGCAGCAATGCCAACGACGTGGTGGTGGCCACGCGGGTGATGAACAACGGCGACGAGATGCTGATCGATTATCGGCTGGAGCGCGGCGCGGAAGGCTGGCGCATCTATGACATCAACATGATGGGGGCGTGGCTGATCGAGGTGTACCGCAAGCAGTTTGCGGACATCGTCGCTCGTGACGGCGTGGATGGATTGGTGAAGTACCTGACGAATCACAACGCGCGGACTTGATGCCTGTGTGGGCCTGAATGGCCTGAGTGGTCCGGAAAAGCAATCGGGGTCGGCAATGCCGACCCCGATTGCTTTCACGTCACCAGAACAGGCTTAGTGCACCTGAGCGGCCTGCGCGGCCTCGGCGCGGCTACCCTGCGCCTTCTTCAGGTTGCCGATCTCGGCCAGCTTGATTTCCACGTGGCGCGAGAAGACGTACTCGGCGGGACGCTGCTTGTCCAGCGGGATGTCCGGGGCCATCGGGCCATCGGTCTTCACGCCGCGCAGGCTCACGCCCAGCGCCTTGATCGGGTGCGCGAACGTGTCGGCCACAGCCGTGGCTTCGAAGCCGCTGTGGACCATGCAGTTGGCGCACTTCTCGTAGTTGCCGACACCGTAGGCGTCCCAGTCGGTGTCTTCCATCAGTTCCTTGAAGGTCTTCACATAGCCTTCGCCGACCAGGTAGCACGGACGCTGCCAGCCGAACACGGTACGCGCCGGGTTGCCCCACGGCGTGCACTTGTAGGTCTGATTGCCGGCCAGGAAGTCCAGGAACATCGTCGACTGGCTGAACGCCCAGTTCTTGCCGGCGTTGCCGCGCGACAGGATGTCGCGGAACAGTTGCTTGGTCTTGCCGCGGTGCAGGAAGTGCTGCTGGTCCGGGGCGCGCTCGTAGGCGTAGCCCGGCGAGACCGTGATGCCGTCCACGCCCATCGCCTTGACCGAGTCAAAGAACTTGGCCACGCGGTCAGGCTTGGCATCGTTGAACAGCGTGCAGTTGATGTTGACGCGGAAGCCACGTTCCTTGGCCATGCGGATCGCTTCCACACAGCGGTCGTACACGCCTTCCTGGTTCACCGAATGGTCGTGCATTTCGCGGTCGCCATCCAGGTGGATCGACCACACGAAGTACGGGCTCGGCTCGTACTGGTCGATCTTCTTTTCCATCAGCAGCGCGTTCGTGCACAGGTAGACGAAACGCTTGCGGGCGATGATGCCGCGCACGATCTCCGGCATATCCTTGTGCAGCAGCGGCTCGCCGCCGGCGATCGAGACCACCGGGGCGCCGCACTCGTCCACGGCCTCCAGGCATTCCTGCACCGACAGGCGCTGGTTCAGGATGGGGTCCGGATAGTCGATCTTGCCGCAGCCCGAGCAGGCGAGGTTGCAGCGGAACAGGGGCTCGAGCATCAGGGCGAGCGGGTAGCGCTTCTGCCCGGAAAGATGCTTGCGTGCGATGTAGGCGCCTACGCGGGCGACCTGCAGAAAGGGAATGGCCAAGGGGGTGCTTCCTGTTAGGTTCGTTGCTTCAGCCTGCCGCCGTCTGGTCGGCAAGGCGTGCGTCGCTGGGTTCAGTGGTACTACTGGCCGCCGGGGCCTGCTTCACATCGTCCAGCTCGGCCGGCAGGCGGAATTCGGCATGTTCCTCGATCCCTTCCATGGTCGAGACTTCGACCGGACCAAGGCGGCGCAAGGCCGCAATGACGTCTTCCACCATTTCTTCGGGTGCCGAGGCACCCGCGGTAATGCCGACGACGGCGGCGTCGCGGACCCACGTGGGGTCCAGCTCGCTGCCATCGGCGATCAGGTAACTCGGTACGCCGCTCTCGGTGCCGATTTCGCGCAGGCGATTCGAGTTGGAACTGTTGGTGGCGCCAATCACGAGGATGACGTCCACGCGGGTGGACAACTCGCGCACCGCGCTCTGCCGGTTCTGAGTGGCGTAGCAGATATCGCGTGTACTCGGGCCAACCAGATTGGTAAATCGCGCGCCGAGCGCCGCAATGATATTACGGGTGTCGTCCACGGACAACGTGGTCTGTGTGATGTAAGCGACCGGTGCGTCATTCGGCAGGTCCAGCGTGGCGACATCGGCCTCGTTCTGGACCAGGATGACCTTGCCCGGAATCTGCCCCATCGTGCCTTCCACCTCGGGGTGGCCGGCATGGCCGATCAGGACGACGTGGCGGCCCGCTGCCGCGTACTGGCGTCCCTGATTGTGAACCTTGATGACGAGCGGGCAGGTCGCGTCGATCGCGTGCAGTTCGCGGCGGGCGGCCTCGCTGACCACGTCCCGCGACACGCCATGCGCGCTGAAGATCGTCACCGCATTTCCAGGCACCTCGTCGAGTTCCTCGACAAAGCGCGCGCCTTTCTGGCGCAGGCTTTCCACCACATGCTTGTTGTGTACGATCTCGTGTCGCACATAGACGGGGGCGCCATGCTTGACGAGGGCTCGATCGACGATTTCGATCGCGCGGACGACACCTGCGCAAAATCCGCGAGGTTGAGCAAGTATCACCTGCATCGAAATGGCCCCCAGACCCTCTTGTGAAGATTAGAAGACATTTATATTTTGGTACTCCCGGGATCACATTTCCGGATTACGGTGGTTACTATATACCGGTGTCAGTTTTCGTGTCGCCGCGTGGGAATTTGCCAACAGCGCGTTTCCGGCGAGAATGCCGCACCGCAATCCGGCTGTGGGCGGGCTTCTGCGGGGCAGAAATGCCTGCCGCGCCGGCAGTATTGTCAGGGGATTTGAAATTAACAATTGCATTCTTGTTACAGGTGCGTCGGGATTCCTGGGCTCCTCTGTGATGCGACAGGCACTCGACCGTGGCTTCCAGGTGCGTGTGCTTGTGCGCCCGACCAGCCCGCGGGCCAATCTGGCCGGCTTGCCCGTGGAGATTGTCGAAGGCGACATGCGCGATGCGGCGTCGATGACCCGCGCCATGGCCGGCGTGCGCTACCTGTTCCATGTGGCGGCCGATTACCGGCTCTGGGCGCCTGATCCCGAGGAAATCGTGCGTTCGAACGTCGAGGGCACGGTCACGGTCATGAACGCCGCACGCGCCGCTGGCGTGGAGCGTGTCATCTATACGAGCAGCGTGGCCACCCTGCGTGTGGCGGGCGCCACGGCGCCGGTCGACGAGACGGCGGCAATGGCCGGCCATGAGGCGATCGGTGCCTACAAGCGCAGCAAGGTGCTTGCCGAGCGCGAGGTGGAGCGTCTGGTGGCGGAAGGCCTGCCGGCGGTCATCGTGAATCCCTCCACGCCGATTGGCCCGCGCGACGTGCGCCCGACCCCGACAGGCAGGATCATTGTCGAAGCGGCCACCGGCAAGATCCCGGCCTTCGTCGATACCGGCCTGAATCTGGTCCACGTGGACGACGTGGCGAACGGTCATTTCCTGGCGCTGGACAAAGGGCGCATCGGCGAGCGCTATATCCTGGGCGGCCAGGATGTGCTGCTGCGGCAGATGCTGGCCGACATCGCGGGCATGGCCGGCCGCAAGGCGCCAACCATCGAGTTGCCGCGCTGGCCGCTCTATCCGGTCGCGCGCGTGGCCGAGACCATCGCACGCTTCACCGGCAAGGAGCCGTTCGTGACCGTGGATGGGCTGAAGATGTCGCAATACCGGATGTTCTTCACTTCCGCCAAGGCCCAGCGTGAGCTTGGATACGCGCCGCGCCCCTATCAGGAAGGGCTGCGCGACGCGCTCACGTGGTTCCGGGAAGCCGGCTATCTGAAGTAGCCGATCGGCATGGCGGGTGGCCCCGCCATCTGGACGTTACGATCGTACGGGCGCCTGCGAGCGCCCTTTCCACTGGCCGCCGCGACGCAGGTAATAGCGCCGCGCGGAATCCAGCGTGGCGCCCAGGTAGAACAGGGCGGTCAGCGGCAGCAGCGGTGCCATCCACACGGGTTGGCGATACTCACGCAGCATCGGCCGGTAGCTGATGGCCATCAGGAGCCAGGCCAGCCAGGCTGGCCAGGTCCCCGCGCCGCCGGCCAGCGCCAGGACCGGCGGGGCCAGATAGGTCAGGATCATGCCCAGCGTGGCTCCGATCAGCATCCACGGCGAGTAGTGCAACTGCGTGTAGGCACTGCGGGCGATCATGTTCCAGAGGCTCTGCCAGTCGTCGTAGGGGCGGAGCGAAATGCTGTCATCCGCCAGATCGAGCCGGATCGATCCACCTGCCTTGATCTTCGCCGCAAGGCTGCAATCGTCGATCAACTCGCCGCGAATGGCTTCGAACCCGCCGATACGGGCCAGCGCCGAGCGCCGCGCCAGCATGCAGCCGCCCGCCGCGCCGGCAACGCGGCTGCGCGGGTTCGCAATGCTCGCGAACGGGTAGAGTTTGGCGAAATAGAAGACAAATGCCGGCACGATCATGCGTTCCCACGCGGAATCGCAGCGCAGGCGCACCATCAGCGAGACCAGGTCACGCTGCTCGTCCTCGGCGCGGGCCACCAGCTCGGCCAGCGCATTCGGACCGTGCCAGATATCCGCATCGGTCAGCCAGACATACCTGGCCTCTGGCGCGGCCTTGTCGGCGGCGGCCAGACCTTCGGACTGCGCCCAGACCTTGCCACTCCAGCCGGCGGGCAGGTCGCGTGCCCCGATCACGGTCAGCGCGTCGCCCTTGCCGATGGACAGGGCCGCGGCACGCGCGATGTCCGCCGTGCCATCGGTACTGTGATCGTCCACCACCACCAGATGGAGCCGGCCGGCGTAGCGCTGGCTCAGCACACCGGTGACGGCGCGGCCAATCACGTCCGCTTCATTGCGGGCCGGGATCACGGTGACCACGGTGGGCCATTCGGCCGGGGCGGGAGAGGGCGTGGGCTTGCGCACGCGCCAGAAACCGGCGCGGGCGAAGACCAGCACGCACCAGACCACAAGGGTCAGCAGGGACAATCCAAACAGCATGGCGAATTATTTGACGAAGCGTCGTGCGAAGCGCGCCAGCTTGGGCACCGTGGTCGGACGCAGAAGCCGCGCATCATACCCCGCCATGCGCCGATCGTTCTCCGCCAGACAGAGATCGATCATCGAGCCGGGCGTCAGCGAGTCGGCCAATGTTTCGGCGGCGTTCATCGGGAAGTTGGCATCCTGGGCGCCGCCATGCTCGTCCACTTCGATCTGGCGGGCCAGGCCGATCCGTTCCCGAATCAGGAACAGCCAGACGCGGAACACCTTGAAGGCGAACGCGGGGCGACGCCACCAGGGCAGGCTGGCGCGGTACCAGGCCACCCAGTTGACGAAGAACAGGATGTGGCGGCCTTCTTCCTGAATCACCGGTTCGAAGGTCTCGACGAGTTCGGCGGGGAAGAAGCCCGAATCCTTGGCGGCCGCGAACAGGCCGAAGGCGGCAAAGCTGTCGATGCACTCGCTGTAGCCGGTAACCAGCCAGCCCCATTCGATGTCGGACGGCGGCAGATATTCGGGCTCGGGTTCCAACTGGATGCCGTAGGCCTCGACCAGCTTGGCCAGCACCACCTTGTGCCGCGCTTCCTCGTCGCCATCCATTTCCAGCGCGCTGCGCAACAGCGGGTTGCGCTGAAGCCGGGCGAAGCTGTGCACGCGGATCGACGCGCGGCCTTCGGTCTGCACGGCGATGTCCCAGATCGGCAGCGAGGTCACGCGCTCAAGCGCTTCCGGCGAGAGCTTCGGCCACTCGATGACGGCGGGTTTGTAGGGGTTGTGGGTCTGCAGAAGCATGTTGCAGAACATGCGCAGATGTTCGGGGGACCCGGCACGCACCGGACCCTCTACCGGGTCGGTCCAGTTGCGCATCGCATGATCGGCCTGGTCGATGGCAGCTCGGGCAACCGTGGCGGCCATTTCGGCGGCACGCGCCGCCGGGCTCGGTGTGGTGCTGGCCGACTGTGATCCGGATTCGGGGATCAACGGGTCGGCGGTCATGCCATCCGCTTCGAAATCTCTCTTCATCGGCGCTCCGGGCAGGGGATTGCGGAGCCATTGTATCCAGCCGGAGCGATCAGCGCAGGATTGTGTCGTTCAAGGCAGTCGAAATCGATCCGGCGGGCCATAGCCCGCCGGATCGTGACCGCCAATCGACCGCTAACGCGCGCGGTGTTCGTGCGCGGGCGGGTTCGGGCGGGGGCGCCAGTCCCGTGCGATGTCGGGGAAGACGTCGCACTCGCCACGCACGATGGCCTCGATCGTCGTGCAGACGCATTCGGTCCCCCGCGGGCCCACGCAGACGAGGCTGTGCGGATGCTCCGAATGGGGCGGAATGGCGTACACGTGCATGCCCTCGCGGTAGAGGGGATGCCGGGTGAGCCGCTCGTTCAGGATCTCGACGAAGCGGCGGGGGCTTACGGTGGGCTTGTCCATCGCTAGTTCGTCCTTTGAAGGAAACCCCGGCCCAGGCCGGGGGCGTTTGCAGGCGCGCGCGCCTAGTGGAGCGTTTGCGTGTCAGTGACTTCGCCCGCCGCGCGCGGCTTGTCGAGCATGCTGTTGCCGGCAGCCCAGCAGGCCGCCTCCGCTTCCGCGTGCGAGGGGTAGTCGGCCGCGGCTTCGATCATGCTGTCGCATTCGGCGCCGCCGCATTTCTCTTCCACCACGATGCGCCACGTATAGCGTCCGGGAGGGTCTTCAAGCACATGCATGACCAGCGTGCGGCGGTGGTCGGTCAGGGTCATGGGATGGGTGGTGGGCATGGCAATTCTCCCTTGCCGACGGGCCATGACAGGAACGACAACCCGGCGGACTTTCAACATAGTCAGCGTCGCGGGGCATTGCCACCCCGAAATGATGCGGTGCGGCGTCGGCGGCCTTTCCTCGTATCTCCGGGCCTGCTATCTTGTCTGGCTTCGGTCTTGCGGGTCGACTATCCGGCCCACCCGAACCCAATCCGACATGCCAGTCTCGCCGCCGACCCTTTCCGCCCGGATCTCCGCGCTGCTCGCCCATTTCGATACGGCCGTCCTGCCGCCCTGGACCGGCGCGGGATGGAATCCGGCGATGCAACTGGCGCATGAGGCACTGGACGGCGCCACTGGCCAGCCGTTGCCGGACAAACGCTATCGGGCGATGGCGTGCGCGCGCCAGCTCTATGTCTTTGCGACGGCCGGCAACCTGACACATGCCGATACGCTGCTTGCAGCGCTGCAACGTCACTTCGGCGATGGAGCGGGCGGCTGGATCTACAGCATCGACGCCGACGGCCAGCCGCTCGATACGACACGCGATCTCTATACCCACGCCTTCGTGGTCTTCGCCTGCGCGCATTACCACCGCGCTGGCGGCAGCGCCGCGGCGCTGGACCTGCTGCGTCGAACGGTCGATGTCATCGAAAACCGCTTTGCCGATGGCAGCGGGCTGTATCACGCGGCCCTGGCCGAGGATTTCACACCCAATGGCAGCGGCGTGCTGCAGAACCCGGTCATGCACCTGACCGAGGCCTATCTCGCCGCGCTGGAAGCCACTGGCGACACATGGTTCGCGAACCGGCTCCGTGACCTGGCCGATGCGGTGCATGCACGCTTTGTCGATGCCGCCGATGGATGCGTGGCCGAACTGCCACAGGGCAGCGCCGGCAATCGGATCGAGCCGGGACATCAATTCGAGTGGTATTCGCTGGTCATGACGGCCCCGGCATTGTTCGCCGATGCGGCACTGTCATCGGCATTGCGCCGGGCGTTCGATTTCGCGCGCCGCCACGGCGTGGCGGACGACACGCTGGGTGTTTGCGCGGCGCTGGATGGGGCGGGGGGCGTACTGGATGCCACCGAGCGTATCTGGGCACAGACCGAGTTCGCCCGGGCGCTGGCGGTCAAGGGATCGGTCGAACATGATGGCGAAGCGCTGGATGCGCTCGCGGTCTGGACTGACCGCTTCCGCACGCGCTTTCTCCATGCCGGTGGCTGGCACGAATGCCTGGCGCCCGATGGCATGGTCGTGCGGGCGGAGATGCCTTCCACCACGCCATATCACCTGCTGACCGCCTATCAGGCGCTGGGTGCGTTGCCAGGCTAAGCAGGCATCAATCGACCCGCGCGGCGCGCAGGTCGCTCTTGCGAATCAGTTGCAGCAGCGTGTCGGCCGGCTCGGTGAGTCGGCGTGCGGCCAGCGTAATGAACTCCACGTCCGGCAGTGCTGGCAGTGCATCGAAATTGACCGGTGGCACCAGGCCGCCGCCGGTCAGATTCTCGGCCCGCACGGTGATGCCGAGCCCGCCTCGCGCCGCTGCGATGCATCCGGAATGGCTACTGCTGGTGCACACGACGCGCCAGCGCCAGCCGTTCTTGGCCAGCGTGTCCAGCACCACGGAGCGCGTCACGCTCGGTTCGTTCACGAGGATCAGCGGTAGAGGCTGACGCACATCCACAACCGTACCGGGTCGCGCCAGCCATTCGAGCCGGCCACGGAAAAGGGGCACGCCGCGGCGCTCGCCTTCGCGCCGCTTGCCGACGATGAGGTCCAGCGTGCCCGCTTCCATCCACTCGTACAGCTTGCTGGTCATGCCGATGGTGATCTCGAGCTCCACGTCCGGGTGCGTGGCGCGGAATGCGGCCAGCACATTCGGCAGAGGACCCTGCGCCAGGTCTTCGGAGGTGCCAAGGCGCACGCGGCCCTGCAGGCGCGGTCCGCTGAACTGGGATTCGGCACGGGCCAGGGATTCGAGAATCAGCCGGGCATGAACGAGCAGGGCTTCGCCATCGGGTGTCAGCGCCAGCGAGTGCGTATCGCGCACAAACAGCCGCCGGTTCACGCTGCCTTCGAGCCGCCGGATATGGTCGCTGACCGACGATTGCGACAGGCCAAGCTGACGCCCCGCGTCGGTAAAGCTGCGCGCGGTGGCCACGGTCGCGAAAGTCTGGATCCAAACGGGATTGAGCATCGACGCATTGTCATCGGCAAATCCGATTGCAGTCAACAAAGCCAGAGGGGTTCCCGATGGGGTGTCCGCTAGGTACCATGCTCGAACGTCTCCGGGATTACCCGGAGTGACGCCGCCCCATCAAGAATTTCCTATGCGTACCGCCTCTGCTTCCGCCACCGATCAGGCCTTCTCCCAGAAGGCCATGCTGTGGATCGTCTTCGCCGGCTTTTTCATGCAGACGCTGGACACCACTATCGTCAACACCGCGTTGCCCGCAATGGCGCGCAGCCTGGGCGAGAAACCGCTCGATCTCAAGCCTGTGGTGGTGGCCTACACGCTGACCATGGCGATGCTGACCCCGGCGTCTGGCTGGCTGGCCGACAGGTTCGGCACAAGGCGCGTCTACTTCAGCGCAATCCTGATCTTCGTGATTGGCTCGGTGTTCTGCGCCACGGCGCACACGCTGACCCAACTGGTGATCGCGCGGGTGCTGCAGGGCATTGGCGGATCGATGCTGTTGCCGATCGGCAGGCTCGCGGTGCTGCGCAACATTCCCGGCGAGCAGTACATTGCCGCACTGGCCTTTGTCTCCATCGCGGGGCAGGTCGGGCCGATCTTTGGCCCGGTGCTCGGCGGATGGCTGGTGCAGAGCGCGTCGTGGCACTGGATTTTCCTGATCAATGTCCCAGTGGGGCTGGTCGGCCTGTTCGCCGTGCATCGTTACCTGCCGGCTGGCGAAGTGGATGCCGCGCCGCCGTTCGACTGGATCGGCTGTGGTCTGCTGTCGCTGTGCATGGTCACGTTCTCGCTCGCGCTCGAGCGTGGTTCGGTCAGTAGCCTGAGCGCCGCGCTGATGGCCGCAAGCATTGCCAGCGCGCTGCTCTACATTCCGCATGCACGTCGCCATCGCACGCCGCTGTTCCGTCTCGCGCTGTTTCGGGAGCCCAACTTCACCGTGGGGCTGGTCGGCAACCTGGTCTGCCGCATTGGCTCGGGCGCCGTGCCGTTCCTGCTGCCGCTGCTGTTTCAGCTTCAGCTCGGCTACTCCCCGTTTCATTCGGGCCTGATGTTGTTGCCGGTAGCCATTTCCGGGACCATCTCGAAGCGCTGGATCGTGCCGCTGGTGAATCGCTTCGGCTACGACATATTCCTGCTCGTCAATACGGTGATCGTCGGGGCTTCGATCGCTTCGTTCGCGGCGATCTCGCCGGGCTGGCCGCTCGGGCTGTCGATCGTGCAGCTGGCGATTTTCGGTGCCGCCAACTCCATGCAGTTTGCCGCGATGAACGGCGTCACACTCAAGGGTTTGTCGCGTGAAGACGCAGGCAGCGGCAACAGCCTGTTTTCGATGGTGCAGATGCTCGCGATCGGCCTCGGCGTGACCATTGGCGGTGGACTCGTGAGTCTGTTCTCGGCCAAGCTTGGCGTGGCTGCTCCGGCCTATCGGCTGGCCTTCCTCAGTGTGGGCGTGATCACGCTGGCGTCCGCCATGGTGTTCCGGCGGCTCGATGCCGACCTGCTGAACCCGAAGCGGACTGCGGTAGAGGCGCGGTAGGGGGCATCACGGCCGCGGTAAGCGCACGGCTGGGCCGCTCATCCATCGACGGAGATGACCAGCACACCCCGTTCCGACAGCGCGGGGCGGAGATCGTGCTGGAGGAACACGGACTTGCTGGTGTGCCGTGGTGCCGCCAGGAACAGTCCATTGTGGGCGTCGCTGAACACTGCTAGCACTTTGTAAGTGCTATTAGATGCTCAGTCTTCCTCGACGCCAGCCTCCCGCAGCATCCGCTCGCACTCATCGAGCATGTCGTGCGCGAATGCGGACTGGTAGTTCGGATCGAGGGCTTCCATCATCTCGTGCGAGGCGTAGAGGCCGGCTTCACGCGACAGCGTTTCGGCCAATTGCCGGGCGAGTTGATCGCTCAGGTCGGACAGCACACGCCGCTCCGACAGTGCCAGCTGCAGTTTCGAGCGCGACAGCCAGTTGCCCGCGAGCGTGGCGCCCTGGCCCTCGGTCATCCACTGGCCGTGTTCGTAGAAGGCTGACAGCCGTTCGGCGGTCAGCGCGAACATCAGGGCCTTGCGGGTGTTGAAGTCGATGCGGGGCAGGGGAGCGGCGGGGATCATGCGTGGATATCGGGGGTGGGGCACAAGAGGCGGATGAAGGACGGCCGCCATGTTAGCGCGGCAATCGTCGCGGCACTCACACAAAGCGCTCCTGCAGCCACTGGCCGATATCGACAATTTCCTCGATGCAGACCGAATGCGGCATCCGGTAGGTCAGCCATGTGACCGGATGACCCGCGGCAGCCACCCAGTCGCGCGCGCGGGTCCCAAGCACCAGCGGCACGACATCGTCCTCGGTGCCGTGGGCGGCGAGGATTGGCGTGGCGGCGTTGGCCGGTGCGGCCTCGGACGCGATCAGGTCGGTCGAGGGGATGTATGTCGACAGCGCAATCACTCCGGCGAGCGCTTCGGGATGGGTCAGGGCCGTGGTGTACGCGATCGCGCCACCTTGCGAGAACCCCGCCAGGACGATGCGGTTGGTTGGCACGCCGCGCGCGTTCTCGCGTGCGATAAGCGCGCGGATGGCATCGCGGGATTGCAGGATGCCCCGTTCATCGGCACGGCGACCCGCTTCATCTAGCGAGTAGATGTCATACCAGGCCGGCATGACGTAGCCGCTGTTGCAGGTCACGGGTATCGCCGGGGCGTTCGGGAAGATGAACCGGATGGCCAGGGTTTCGGGCAATCCGAGTTCCGGGACAACCGGAACGAAGTCGCTGCCATCGGCACCCAGCCCGTGCATCCAGATCACGGAGAACGCCGGGTTCGGCGCGGTTTCAATTTCGATGGCGGGCAGCGGTTCGCTCATGGCCGGTTCCAGTGCAACAGCACGAAGCTAGGGAAGGCGGCCAGTATCGCACAGGCCCGAACGAGCCCATGCGGGTGTTGCCACGCCAGCGCGGCGTCAGGCGGCAGAGGGCACGATTGGCACCGTGGTCAGGCCCGGTGCGGCACGTGCGGGTGCAGCGGCGGCGTCCGTGCCCGTATGGGTGATCGCATAGCGTCGGTCGGCCACACCCTCCACGCCGCTCGTTCCCACTTCTTCCAGGAAAGCGATCATGTTCCGGTAGTAGTCGACTTGCATCTGCGCTTCCAGCAGGCGGCGTTCTGCCTGGAAAAGCGTCAGCCTCATGTCTTGCAGTTCCTTCTCGGCGATTTTCTCGGGCGTCGGCGGACTGAACAAGTTTGCAAGCGAACGCATGGCATTTACCTCCAGGGGCTGTCTACGGCGGTGAGTCGTGAACGGATGTGAGCGCCATTGCGGTCAAATATAGACGATCCGGCGCAAGGTACACGATGGGTCACCATGGTTCATGTGGGGTCGACCACAAGAATGATTGCGGTACGCCGCACGCAGGAGTAGATTGTTTGCCCATTGGCCGGGATGCCGCGAACTGCGCGTCCCGGCTTTGTCGTTTCTGGGGCAATGGGCCGGGCGATTCCACCGATTGTGGCGGAGGTGCCACTGCCGGTCTCCGACGCGATCCGCGCCGTCAAATCCTGCCATCGGCAAAAAAACGACACCCCGTCTGCCGCACGCAACATCGGTCAATTGCAGGCATTTCTCCCGCATGACAGCGGCATGACGCGCCGATGACCAAATGATGGCGGGAACGCCTCGCCTGATTGTTTTTGTCCCGGTTTTGTCTTTTCTCGTCCCACTCTTTCGGAGGGGTAAAGGTTACTTTGCTGGATCCGTTAGTCCATCGATAGCCCCGGACAACGCGGGGCACGAAAGAGGAGCGGAGAAAGATGGCGTGGGATAACTTGAGCATGCGCATCCGGCTGGGCGCGGCATTTGGGGTGGTGGTGGTGCTGGTGGCGGTCATGATGACGCTGGCATTGGGCCAGATCGCCGATGGGGACACGCGAGGCTGGCTCTATGGGCTGGGCACGGCCGTGGCGGTGTTCAGCGTCGTGTGCTGGGCCCGTCTGGCCAGTGCGATCGAGGCGCCGCTGAAAGAGGCTGAATTCATCGCGGAGACGGTGGCTGCCGGCGATCTGAGCAAGGACTTCGAAACCGAGCGCGGTGGCGACTTCGGTCGTCTGCTCGGCGGCCTGGGAGAGATGGAAGACATGCTGACCGACCTGGTCACGCGCATCAAATCCGCCAGCGATTCGATTTCTTCGGCATCGCAGCAAATCGCCGTGGGCAATACCGATCTGTCGCAGCGGACCGAGGAGCAGGCGGCCACGCTGCAGGAAACCGCGTCGAGCATGGGCGAACTGACTGCGATGGTCCGGCAGAACACCGATCGCGCGCGCACCGCCAACGGGCTTGCGGCTTCGGCGTCCGGCATCGCCGAGCGCGGTGGCGCGATCGTCGGCAATGTCGTGGAAACGATGAATGCCATCAGCGTCAGTTCGCGCAAGGTGACGGACATCATCGCCGTCATCGAGGGCATTGCATTCCAGACCAATATCCTGGCCCTGAATGCCGCCGTGGAAGCAGCGCGCGCGGGCGAGCAGGGTCGCGGCTTCGCCGTGGTGGCTGGCGAAGTGCGCACACTGGCCCAGCGCAGCGCCGCGGCTGCCAAGGAGATCAACGTGCTGATCAATGACTCGGCGCGTCAGGTGGAAAGCGGTTCGGCGCTGGTCGGCCAGGCCGGGCAGACCATGGAGGAAATTGTCCAGGCGGTGCGTCGTGTGACGCAGATCCTTGGCGAGATCGCGACGGCTTCCGAGCATCAGAGCGACGGCATCGAGCAGGTGAATGTAGCCGTGACCCAGATGGACGATGTGACGCAGCAGAACGCCGCCCTGGTCGAACAGGCGGCTGCGGCTTCGTCGGCGCTGGCCGAGCAGGCGCAGGAGCTTCAGAAGGTGGTGGGCGAGTTCAAGCTGTAGCCTGTCGCTTATCGCCGTCAGAGCTTCCCGCTCTTCAGATAGGCGATCACTGGCGCCCAGAAGCGGGTCATGTAGGAGGGCTCGATCGCAGCGTCATGCGGAAGATCCTCGAAGGCTTCCAGCCGTCGGGGACCGTGTGCGGCCCGCGCCAGGCATTCGGCATCCCGGAACGGGATCGTCTCATCCCGCTTGCTGTGCAGCAGCAGGATGGGCAGGGTCAGATTCCGGATTTGCCGGATGTTATTCCATGGGTCCGGCAGCATCCAGGCGAGCCAGCGCGGCACCCGGCCAGTGACGACTGCGGCGGCACGCGCCGAGCGGAATCCGGCGCCGATGACCATGCCGTCAGGTGCCGGCGCCAGATCGCCCACGACATCCAGCAATACGCCGCTACCGAGCGAGTGTGCCATGACGTAGTGCCGCGACGCCTGCGGCGTAACGGCGCGGAACTGGGCATAGGCAGCCAGGGCGTCCTGGTGCAGGTGGCGAACGGAAGGCCGGCCCGTGCTGGCGCCATAGCCGCTGTAATCGAAGACGAAGGAACTGATGCCCGCGGCGTGCAATAGCGCCTGGACGGGTGCCCAGTCGGCCAGGCATTCCTCGTCACCATGAAATACGGACAGTGCGGGCGCGTCGGGTGAGGCCGCGACGTATGAGCCGCGCAGCAGGCGGTCGCCGCTTGCGAATGCAAACTGACGCGATGCAACGCCGAAATCGTCTGGCCTTGCCGTGCCGCCCGAGGCCGGAACGAACGCTTCACGTTCGATTGCGCGAAACATTATTAGCCGTCCGACGCCGGCCAGCAGCGCCACGCCGGCCAGCCCTGCGGCGCCAACCAGCCAGCGCCGGTACGGATTGGGGGCGGGGGACGCTTTGGGGGGCGGCATTGCGATGCTCGACTGTCGGCAGGGGTGAGTAACCCTAACACCTGCAAGGCCCGTCGGGAAAGCACCGGCAGGCATCAGAAGGGGGATGCGTCGCAATTTTATACCGCAAAATCAACAACTTACCTGTGAGATTGATGATTTCAATCGGGGCAATAGAAAAGTTTGTGGGTGGCATCCCAAGTTTCCTCTTGCTTATCTATCTATAGGTAGATAGTATTCACGCCATGGACGAACACGTTGCAGCGCAAACAACCACCGCAGCGGGCAATCCAAGCAACACCAGACAGTGACGCAGTACCGGAAACGGTTCTTTTTTTAAGTCTTTGAATCTATCTAGTAGTAGATAGCAATCAGCAAAGAAGACGAAGAAGAGCGCCGCGAATTTGCAGACAGACTTCGGCCCCGCAATCCACAACCTGAACCGGATTGCCCGGCCCCTTGAAGAAGGAGAGCATCATGAACGCCAAGACCATCCTGACCGCCGCCGCCCTTGCCGCCGCTTTCGTGACGGGCGCCGCCCAAGCCTCCACCTCGCACGGCGAGGTCTACGGTTATACGTATCGCGTGAACGACCAGCGCAGCGCCTTTACCGATGGCGCCCGCCAAGGCAAGTTCGATAGCTTCAGCGAAGGCGCTCGCATCAGCAATCGCGATGGCTTTACCGAAGGCGCGCATATCGGCAGCCGTGACGCCTTCACGGATGGCGCCCGCATCAGCAACCGGGACGGCCTGACGGCCAGCATCAGCAATCGCGATGGCCTGGTTGAACGCACCATCGACCCGTATCTGGATGGCGCGCGTTTCGTAGCCGGCCTTGACCGCAGTGGCGTTTCTGCCAGCCCGGCTCGCAAGGCCGATCCGTATCTGGACGGCGCCCGTGGCAATGAAGCACGCAACCCGTACTTCGACGGTGCCCGGACCCCGGACGTCTACACCGACGGCGCCCTTGCCTGACCAGCGCCATGGCCGCCCCGACCGGGCGGTTGTCGGCTGAAGCCCGGCGCCCTCGATGGGGCGCCGGGCTTTCATGGTGCGATACGCACGCTAAGATGAAATCGTCCGGGCCGAATGCCCGGATTCCCGGCGGCCGGAAAGTGGCGTGGTTTTGCAATCGCCACCTCCGTCGCGGGTTCCCGGCCTGAATGGCCGCTGGTTGGCTCCGGGAAAGTCCCGGTTGTGTATCTATCTTCGTGTAGATAAAGTGGCGACCATGAAAACGCAACCTGTCCGCGAGCAACTGCTCGAACACACGCTGATCCTGATCCGCCAACGCGGATGCAACGGCTTCAGCTATCGCGACCTGGCCGAGCTGGTGGGCGTCAAGACCTCCAGCATTCATTACTACTTCCCGTCGAAGGACGATCTGATCCTGGAAGCGGTCAAGGAGTACAGCCGGCGGATTAGCGAGCGGCTTGCTGGCATCAGCGCCGACCTGCCCGTGCTGGACCAGGCGCGTCAGTACCTGGAGCCGTTGCGCCAGACCTGCGGGTCGAACCAGATTTGTCTGGCGGGGATGCTGTCGACCGAGATCCTGAGCCTGCCGGAGTCGGTGCACTCGGTGCTCAAGGACTTCTATCACGTCAACGAAAACTGGCTGGCGAAGCTGCTCGAGCGCGGCCAGAAAGAGCGTGACACGCCGTACCCGGTGCCGCCCGCCATGCTGGCGCAGGTGATCTACGGGGCGCTGCAGAGCGGTCTGATTGCCGCGCGCCTGTTCGGCACGCAGGATCGTCTGGAATCGGCGGCCGAAACGCTGCTTGGCGCGCTGTGCAACAAGCGCGCTGCGGCGCTGCTCGAAGCGCACGCCTGAGTCGCGTACCAAACTATCTGCAGGACACATCATCCGCCGGAGGGCATCAGCCGTCCGGCGGTATTTTTTTGTCCTGCTTCCAGGCGGCCACTGTGTCGCACAGCCACAGAGGATCGTCGTGCGGCAGATCGTGTCCTGCCCATGGATGACGGATATGGCTGACGCCATCCGAACGCCAAGCTGCCGCCAGGTGCGCCGAGCAGGCCGGATTGACCAGTCGGTCGGCATCGGATGAGAGGATCAGCGTCGGACATGGCGGCGCGGCGGTCATGGCGCGAAATCGTGCGGCGGCCAGCAACTGCAGCCATGCCGCCTTGCGCGAGACCGGCGCGCTTTGTGCGATCTCGACCCAGCCGGCGATGTCGGCGTCGCGGGTATCGAGCCGCTCGCAGGTGAGCCGGTGCACGGTCCGTTCGCAGCGCACGCGATCTTGCCAGTGGTGGGCCATGCCTAGCAGCGCGGGCCAGTTCAGCGGCTGCAGGCGCTCCGTTATCGCGCTGAAGGGCCTCATGCTCGTATTGATCAGCACCAGCCCCGCCACGTCGTCGGGCCACGCCTGAACCCATCGGGTTGCCACCATCGCGCCGAGCGACATCGCCAGCACGCGCCATGGTCCCGGCACGCCCGATGCATGCGCCGCGGCCCGTACCGCCTCCATCATGCCGTCGACGCTGGCCGGCACCGTGGCGTCGCGCGCCGTGCCGTTGCCGGGCAGGTCGATCAGCAGCGGCTGCCCAAGCCCGCGCGATGTCCATAGCGCCGGCAGGTTGTCCCAATGGCGTGATTCACGGGTCAGGCCGCGCAGGAAGATCCAGGCGCTCATGGCATGGGCGGTCCATATTGCCAGTGCGCGCGCGCCTGCTCCAGCAGGTGATCCCGCTGCGCTCCGTTCGGCAGCCAGCGATTGGGCGCCACGGCTACCCGGCCGAGAAAGTCGAACAGGCTTACATGCCGGCGCAGGACCCGTGCAGTGCGGTGTGCCTTGATGGGATTGAAAATGCCGGCACGAGAGAAAATCTGACGCGGATTCTTCTTGATCCAGAGCCACGAACCCAGTTCGAGCGTCATCGGCAGGAACAGGTTCTGCGGCGGCGCGCGGTCATACGCGAAGTCCCACAGATCGCCGTGCAGCAGGTACTGATGGCTCTGCGGCTCGAATGCGTAGCCGTGATGTGGATGGGCCTGTTCGAACATGGTCTTGAGCAGGTACATCTCGGGGAAGTGGGACATTGGTGCGTGCGTGCGCGCGTACGGGAACCAGATGCTGTCGCGCCAGCCGTAGCCCGAATGACAATCGACGGCGAAGCTCAGTGGGCGCGGCAGCAGTTCGGTTTCCACCACGTGAAGCATCGCGCGGCTTTCCGCTTCCATTGGCGCGCCCGCCCGGCCGCGATACCACGGTAGCCAGGCGCCGATACGCTGCCCACCGGCCAGGAACGGCACGGCGGCATCGGCATCCTGCGGCGCGTTGCGCATCAGATCGACACCATTCGGATTGGCGCGCGTTGCCGCATACATCCCGCCTGGATTGACGATCGGCATGAAGACCAGCCGCACCGTCTGCAACTGGCGATGTAGCAGGTCGTCCCAGGCAAGACGGCACAGCAGTGAGCGCATGTAATCGAGCACAAGCTGCGTGCCGATGCGTTCCAGACCGTGAATGCCGCCGAAGATGCCAATGGCCGGGGCGTCTGGTGCGTCGGTGCCCAGACTGGCCACGTGCACGGCAAACGTGTGGCCTTGCACGGTCACATCGCAGGCGATTTTCGAACGAAACCACGGCGCGCCGAGTTCCAGCAGCGCGAGTAGCTGGTCGTACTCGGGAAAGCTGGAGCGGCCCGGGTCGGTCATCGATGGGAGGCGTTTGGGGCGGAGGGCGCTTGGAAGACGGGCGGATCAGTTCAATATAGGCGCTGGCGGCGGCACTTCGCAATGGCGCCCGGAGGCGGCGCCGGGCAGCACCAGGCTGTCCAGCAGCGCGCTGAGCAGCCGTGTCTCGCGCCGGCTGTTGAGGCAGTACAGGTATTCGTGGATCACCGGCGCGCGGCTGGCGAACGGCACCACCGTCAAGGCCGGGTCGCGTGGCACTTCACCCATCGGCATCACGCTTGCGCCAAGGTTGTGGCGGATGGCCTCGCAGATGGCCTCGCGGCTGCCGATCACGGTGTGCGCCGGCAGTTCCTCTCCGACGGCACGGAGCGCGCTTTCCGTGGCCTCTCGCGTCATCGAGCCCTGTTCGCGCACGAGCAGGTGACAGGCGGCGAGTTCGGAAACTTCCACGCGCGGCCTGCGCGCGAACGGGTGCGCGGGATGCGTTACCAGCACCATCGGGTCCGCTGCCAGCCTGACTCGGTGCAGGCGATCGTCATTGACCGCATGCGACGACACGGCGGCATCGATGCGGTACTCGAAAAGCGCATCGAGCATTTGCCGGGAGTTGCCGATCTGGATGCTGACGCCGATGGCCGGAAAACGCTGCCGGAATGCCGCCACGCTGCGCAGGATGTAATAGGGGCCGGTTGCGCCGATCCGCAGGTTGCCCATACGGAGATTTCCGGCATTGCGCAGCAGGAAGTCGGCATTGCTCTCCTGCTGCACGATCTGTTCGGCCAGCGGCATCAGCGCGACGCCGGTATCGCTCAGGTCCACGCGGCTGGCTCGGCGATGAAACAACTCCACGCCGTAGAGCTCCTCGAGCTGGCGGATGCGCCCCGTGACCGTGGGCTGGCTGACTCGCAACTGGCGAGCGGCGGTGGTGATGCTGCCTTGTCGCGCCACCTCGTAGAAGGTCATCAGCAGATCGCCAAGCATGGGGTTCCAAGCGGAAACGGGAGAGCTGCCGACTATAAGGCGGAAATATGACAGCGTGACGAAGGCCTGTGTGTGGCCAATTCGGTGCCGGGGTGGGGCTGGCCATCATGATGCTTCATGGCGCGACGGAGGTGATGACAGCGCCGACGCCGAGGGGGGTCGTTACTTCAACATGGAGTCGGGCCCGGGGATGCCGTGGGCATCCCGCGGATGGGCGATTACCTGGCTGCGCGGCTCACCGGCCCGGCAACTGCGAGGCTGCCGGGCCGGCTGCCATGAGCTGTTGTCAGGCGCCCATGGTCGGGTCGGAGACGGTATGCGTGCCGTTCTCCAGCCGGCCAGCGAAGCGGCGCATGAAACCACCCTGCTGCGTGGTGACCGTGAAGTCGTACCAATTGCCTTGCGATCCCACGGGCCAGTGCTGATCGACCTCTTTGCCGGCCGGGACCTCGAACGTCCAGGGGCCGTCGTTCCGATAGGCGTTTGGCTTGACCGTGAACGTGCACGTTGCGCTGCCACGGTTGATCAGCGTGAGCCAGACCTGGGCGTTGGCCTCGTCGTAGCACACGCGAATCTCGGGCGCGGCACCGCCGCCGGCAGCCTTCTGCGCGCTGATATCGCCGACGAACGCGCGGTGATAGCCATTCGGGCCAAGCACCCAAAGGTCGTAGCGACCACTGTCGCGGCTCACGTCGAGCTTCGCGTCGTAGGACTTGCCCGCCTCGATCGCATAGCGGCGCGGCACATCGCCCAGATGCAGGCGGTCGTACACGTGGAATACCGCGGCCTGGGTGCCGTCGTTCTTGAAACGCAGCCAGACCGTGTTCGTGGACGGGTCCTCGAAGCCGCTGGTATGCAGCGTGTAGGGCAGCGCGCGCGACGGGCGCGTGCCGCTCTTCTGGGTGGGCATCGACTGGGTGGCAACCGTCGGCGCGGGAATCTGCGCCTTGGCATCCTGCGCGGCGCGCAGCGTGTCGGCATCGGTCTTCTGCAGCGGCGTGAAGGCCAGGGCCGTGTTGCTATTCGGGTTGACGAAGTCGAACGCCGACATCAGATCACCCATGATCGCGCGGCGGTAGGCACTGATGTTGGTTTCCGCCACGCCGAAGCGCTGTTCGAGGAAGCGCAGGATCGAGGTGTGATCGAAGGCCTGGGAGTTGACCCAGCCACCACGGCTCCACGGCGACACGACGTACATCGGCACGCGCGGGCCGGGACCAAACGGCGTCTTGTCGACGCTGTAGTACTCGGTCGATGCATCCATCGTCGTGTAGCCGACGGGATTGCCCGTGGCATCGAGCGCGGGGGCGCACGGCGGCGGCACGTGGTCGAAGAAGCCGTCGTTCTCGTCGAAGTTGATCAGCAGGACCGTGCGGCTCCAGATCGCGGGGTTGGCCGTCAGCGCGTCGAGCAACTGCTGCGTGTACCACGCGCCCTGCACCGGGCTCGACGGCCCCGGGTGTTCCGAGTAGGTTGCTGGCGCGACGATCCACGATACCTGCGGCAGCGTGCCGGCGGCGATGTCATCGCGCAGTGCCTGCAGGAAGCCGCCATCGGGCATGGTGTTGCCGATGCCCTTGAAGAGCGGGTTCACCGTGTCGTTGGCCGGCGTGTACGGCGTATAGGGCGAGCCGTTGGCGGTATTGCCCAGCGCCGCGTTGGCCGCGCGGTATTGCTTGAACCCAGCCAGCGGATTGTCGGTGAAGTTGTCCGGCATGTTCTGGTAGACCTTCCAGGTCACGCCGGCAGCCTGCAGGCGTTCCGGATAGGTGGTCCAGGTGTAGTTGATGCCGGTGGCGTCGAGCGAGTCGCCGCTATTGTCGATCACCGGGCCGCCGTTCTTGCCGAACGGATCATTGGTGCCGGTCCACTGGAACAGCCGGTTCGTGTTGGTGCCACCGTGGAAGCCGCAGTGGTAGGCGTCGCAGAGCGTGAATGCATTGGCGAGCGCGTACTGGAAGCCCAGTTCCTGCTCGGTGTAGTAGCCCATCGACTGGGTCTTCTTGGCGGTGGGCCACGCGCTCATGCGGCCGAGGTCCCACGCGGCCTGCGCGTCGGGCTGGCTGTGAGGCGTGCCGCTCACGCGCTGGGCGTTGCCGGCGGTCTGGTCCAGGTGATACGGCAGCACCACGCGGTTGATGTTGTTGCTGGCGTAGGTCTGCTGGAAGGCGTTGCGGCCGCCCGGCAGCGGGATCGGGAAGCGGTCGCTGAAGCCGCGCACGCCGTTCATGGTGCCGAAGTAGTGATCGAACGAGCGGTTCTCCTGCGTCAGGATCACAACGTATTCGACGTCGCGGATCGATTTGGTGGCGTTGTTGGCCGGAATGGCCAGCGCGCGGCGGATGGCCGGCGGGAATGCGGCAAGCGCGGCGGTGGCGGCGGCACTGCTGCCGGCCATCTTCAGGAAATTGCGTCGGCTGCTGGAGTTCATAGCGGTTCTGCCCTGGTCAAGCGTGTCGTTGTTGGTAGCGTCCGTCGGTGCTCAGGGCGCGCATTTCATGAGCGGCTTGGCGGAATCGGGAGTGTCGCCGCCGGGTGTCGTGCCGCCGGGCGTGGTGCTGGTGGGTGGCGTGGTGCCGGAGTTGCCAGTGCTGCCGTCGCCATCGCCGCCACAGGCGGCAAGGGTCGCACACAGCAGCAGGGCCGCCAGGCACCCGCGGGTGCGGGCCCGGGTGATGGTGCGGATTGCGTCGATCATGGTCGGTGTCTCGTGCGGGGTATGGCCGGCCGCTGCTGTCTTGCAGCGGCGCGTCGCGTGACTCGCGATGCGCTTCGCAGCGTAAGCAGCCAGGTTGTCCTCGCAGTGACATCGGGCCCAAGAATTCCGATGACGGCATCGGTCTTTTTTGCGCTTTGGGCCAGTCGGGCAAGCTGTCAAATTATCTGAATCATCAGAATATTGTGCTGCGATGCACCAAACCGTGTGCTATGGTTTTAGACGCTTCCCTCGAATTTTGACGCAGCGGCGCGGCTTTCAACTTGGCGATGTTTCCCTGAAAGCCGCGCCAGTCCTGGGCTGCAGGGAGGTGGCACCCGTGCTGGACGCGTCTGACCCCATTCTTGTTGCGGGTGCAACAAGCCGTGACCTTGCTTGTGATCAGGGCTTCCCGCCCCCAGTCTGGTAACTGAGCAGGGCGCTTGGAGGAGTTGCATCATGAACAACCAACCCGACTATGTCTGGCACTACACGGTGGGCACGCCACTGGCCGCGATCGCGCGCGCCGGGCGTCTCGTGCCGGCTGCCGCATTGATGCGGGAGCCGCGCCTGGGCAAGCAGGAGATTCTCTGGTTCTCACGCAACCAGCAGTGGGACCCGTCGGCGAGCAAGGACGACGGGCTGGGTCAAGCGCGTCACACGTTGACGCGCGGGGCGTTGCATACCCGATTTGGTCTTTACCGATTTGGTCTGTCGGCGCTGGACGTGCGCCTGGTACCGTGGCCGACCGTCACGCGTGTGGCGGAAATCGACGTGCCCGAGGCCATGACGATGGTGGCCAACGGACTGCGCTGCGGCGCGGCGCCGACCGACTGGCTTGGCACGCTGATGCCGATTCCCTTGTCGGATCTCCGTTTCGAGGCCTGGACCGGCGCGATCTGGGCGCGGGCCGATCTGAACGAAATCGCCGCCCAACTCGCGTAGCGGGCGGGCGCTCCAGTTCCGGCAATCAGCGGCTCAGCCCACGCGCGCTGATCGGCCAGACACATTCCACCACGCCGGCCCGGACGCCGATGATCTCGTCATAGAGATTCAGGGTCGGGTCGCAATGGCCCGGCACCAGCATGACGCGGCTGCCCAGTGCGGGCAACGCCTCGGGGGTGTCGGCGCGGCGCGGCTTCACAATGCCGTGCTCGTCGTTGGCTGCCACGTAGTCGAGCGTCGTCGACGCCGCGCCATCGGCCCAGATCCACGGCAGCCCGGAATCGACTGCCATCGACTTCAGTCCCGCATCCAGGATCACGCGGTCTCCCGCCGCCACGCTCATGACCGTGGTGGCGATGAACAGGCTATGTTCGAAGCGCAGCGTGCCCGTGTAGGCATTGCTGCCGTAGTCTGCGTCCATGAATACGTAGGAACCTGGCTGGATTTCGGTATAGACGCCACTGGTCAGGTCGAACTCCACGCTGCCGCTGCCGCCGCCCGTCACCACGTCACAGCGCACGCCGACTGCGGCGAGGCGCGCGATGACACTACCGGTGCGCTCGGCAGCCCGTGCGGCGGCGTCACGACGCTCGGCCCAGCCGCGCAGATGCTGGACGCCCCCGTGATATGCCTGCAGGCCCCGAAATTTCAGTGGCGCGTGTTTCGCGATGCGCTCCGCGAGCCGCAGCGCCTCGGATGCATCCCGCACACCGCAGCGACCCTGGCCGACATCGATCTCGACGAAGACATCGACCGTGCTGCCTGCCGCCGAGGCGGCACTGGCCAGCGCGTCGATCTGCGCCACGTCGTCGACGCACACGCTCATGCGCGCATGCCGGGCCATTTCGGCCAGCAGCGCCGCCTTGGCCGGGCTGGCGAGTTCATTGCTGATGTGGATGTCGTGGATGCCGGCGCGCGCGAACGGCACGGCCTCACTGACCTTCTGGCAGCAGATGCCCACTGCGCCCTCGGCGATCTGCGCGACCGAAACATCCGGGCACTTGTGTGCCTTGGCGTGGGGACGCAGCTTGACGCCGGCCATGTCGGCCGCGGTCTGCATCCGGCTGATGTTGCGGGCGAAGACATCCAGGTCGACAACGAGCGAAGGCGTGTCGATGGCGTCTACGGGCTGGCCGGTACGCGCGGCGGGAGGCAGGTCGAAGGCGATGGACATGGCGAGATGGCGGTTGACTGGGGAGCAGGACCGGCGATACGAACCACACGATGCGCGAGACAGCGTAGCACGGTCCGCGATACCGCCGCCCGGGGGTGCTGAAAAAGCCTCTCGCAAGCCCCGCATTTGATCTATCGCAAATGAAGATCATGGATAGGCTCAAGCTTCAGGCGAGGGCGTCGTTAAGGCGGGCTTGCACCCTTATCTGTTGAGCCCCATGAATAACCTGAGCATCCGCCACGGCCTGCTGGCGACCCTGGTGATTTTCGGCCTGATGATCGTGTTTGGCGCGGCGTTGGGCGTGACCCAGTTGTACGCAGCCAGTGAGTCCGCGGAGGACATGCATCAGGTATCGGCGCGTGTGCAGTTGCTTAACAGCGCCTACAAGGACATGACACGCGCGCGCGCCGCGCTGACGCGTGCGTACAACTCGTCCAAAGCCGGTGGCGGCATCAATGCCGAGGCAATCGGCAATGCGGAAGGGTCGATCCGCAAGTCCACCGATGCGTTGGAACGCTTTGCCAACGCGCCTGTCCTGGAGGGGCTGGATGCCTCGACACGCGAAGCCATGGTCGCTGTCGCACGGGCACACAATGACGCTGTGCAACGGGGACTCGAAGCGTTGCGCAAGGATGATCCCGATGGTTTCGTGGCGATCAACGACAAGGACATCACGGCTACAGGCACGAAGTACTCGGCTGATGTCGAGCGTTTCGAGGCGCTCGCCACGCAGCACACGGAAGCCGTGATCGCCAGGATCAGCACCCGTTTCAACCGGGTGCTGATCCTGGTGTGTGTCGGCATGGTGGCGTCGGTGCTGCTGATCGTGGTCGTGCATCTGGCGCTGCGCAAGCTGGTTGTGGCGCCGCTGCACCTGGCGTGCGACCTGATCATGCGCGTGGCGGACGGCGATCTGACGATCAAGGTGCCCGAAGCCGGCCGCAATGAAATCGGACAATTGCTGCGCGCGCTGTCGCGAATGCAGCATGGGCTGACGGACACCGTGGCGAAGGTGCGGGCGGGCTCCGATGCGGTGACAACCGGCGCGAAGGAGATTGCCGCGGGCAATACCGACCTGTCGTCGCGTACCGAGCAGCAGTCTTCGGCGCTGGAGCAGACTGCCGCCAGCATGGAGGAATTGACGTCGACGGTGGCCAATAACGCGGAGAGCGCCACGCGCGCCAGCGGCTTGGCCCGCGACGCGGCGGATCTGGCATCGCGCGGTGGCGAGGTGGTGCGCGGCGTGGTGCAGACGATGAGCGAGATCAACGCCAGCTCGCAGAAGATCGTGGACATCATCGGCGTGATCGACGGCATCGCATTCCAGACCAACATCCTGGCACTCAATGCCGCCGTGGAAGCGGCACGTGCCGGCGAGCAGGGCCGCGGTTTCGCGGTGGTGGCTGGCGAGGTGCGCGCGCTGGCCCAGCGCAGCGCAGGGGCCGCCAAGGAGATCAAGTCATTGATCGATTCGTCTGTCGACAAGGTGGGCGCCGGCAGCGCGCAGGTAGAGCAGGCCGGCAGCACGATCGAGGACATCGTGGTGGCCGTGCGGCGACTGGCCGATACCGTCAATGAGATCTCGGCCGCATCGATCGAACAGTCATCGGGTATCTCGCAGGTCAGCGAGGCGGTGTCGCAGATGGAGCAGGTGAACCAGCAGAACGCTGCCTTGGTGGAGCAGGCTGCTGCCGCCGCGGATTCGCTCGAATCCCAGGCCAACCAGCTTGCCGCTGCCGTGACAACGTTCAAGCTGGCGGCTTGATGGTTCGCCTGAGGGGCAACCTGAAGGGCCGCCCGAGGGGGATTTACCCGGGCAGGTGGCGTTAGCTGGCGAGTTGTTCCTCGACGAACGTCAGCCGGTCGTTGCCCCAGAACAATTCGCCATCGACGATGAAGCTTGGCGCGCCGAAGATACCGCGTGCCACGGCTTCTTCGGTCACCTGCTTGAGTTCGGCCTTGACCTCGGGGTCGTCGAGCATCGTCAGTGCCTCGCGCGGGTCGAATCCCGCCGCCACCAGCACCTTGCCGATCTCGTTCGGGTCGTTGAGGTTCTTGCCGTGTTCCCACATCGCGCTGAAGATCGCGTCGACATAGCGATGGAACTCGGCGTCGCCCTTGCGCTGGTAGCCGATCGCGCCACGCATCAGGGTCAGCGTGTTCACCGGAAAGAACGGGTTGTGCCGGAACGGTGCGTCGTAGCGCCGGGCCCAGCGTTCGGTATCGCCGGACGACCACTTGCTCTTGGCCGGAATCTCGGCCGGGCTATGGTTGCCCGTGGCCTTGAATACCCCGCCCAGCAGCATCGGCCGCCACACGATCGTGGCGCCGGTACGCGCCGCCACGCGAGGCAGTTCCTTGTACGCCAGGTACGAGTAAGGACTGCCGAAATCGAAGAAAAATTCCACCTGCTTGGTCATTGCATGTCTCCTTTGTGTCCGGCTTTGTGCTTCTTGGCAATGCTGGCTTGAGGGCGATTACCAGTGTTCGATCCAGGGACGCAGATCGAGTTCATGGGTCCAGGCATCGCGTGGCTGTTGATGCAGCATCCAGTAAGTGTCCGCGATATGCTCCGGATTGACGATGCCGTCCTGTGCCCTGGTGGCGTAGCGGTCGGGGAAATTGTCGCGGATAAAGGCGGTGTCGATGGCGGCGTCGATGATCAGGTGGGCGACGTGGAGGTTCTTCGGGCCAAGTTCACGTGCCATGCTTTGCGCCAGCGCGCGCAGCGCGTGCTTCGCGCCCGAGAATGCCGACATGCCCTCGCGGCCGCGCGTGCTTGCAGTGGCGCCGGTGAAGAAAATCGACCCGCGCTGCCGGGGCACCATGACGCGTGCGGCTTCGCGGCCCATCAGGAAGCCTGCGAAACAGGCCATCTCCCAGACCTTGAAGTAGACGCGCGAGGTGGTTTCCAGAATCGGGAAATTCACGTTCGCGCCGATGTTGAACACCGCGACTTCCAGTTGCCCGATATCGCGCTCGATGCGCTCGATCATGGCAACCGTCTCTTCTTCCTTGCGCGCGTCGCAGCCAAAGGCATGGGCTTCGCCGCCTTCGGCCCGAATCTGCTCGACCAGTGGCGCGAGTTTGTCGACATCGCGTCGGGTGACGCAGGCGACATAACCCTCGCGGGCAAAGCGGCGGGCGATGGCGCCCCCGGTGGCGTCGCCGGCGCCGACGACGAGGATGGCTTTCTTCTCAGGCACGGTGTCTCCTCCTGCCAGGTTGAATTGCGGAAAGGGTGCTGCGTGGAATGCCTTGGGTGTCCTGGGTGTTTGCGTAGTGGCTTGCATTATGACAGGAACGATCCCATACCGTATGACCTGAGAATCCGTCCTTGACTTTATATCGTACGATATATATCTTAAGATGCATCGTAAGACTTATTGGAGTGCAATCATGAGGGACTGCTTTGGTTCTGATGGTAGGGGTGAAGGTCGCCAAGGTCATCAAGGGCGGCATGGCGGACACGGGCATTGGCGCGGGCAGCGTCACGATGGCTTGCGCGTGCTGATCCACGCGATGGGCCGAGGTGGCAGCTTCTGGTCCCGTGGAGGCGGTGGGGATTGGGACGGCTCCGATGGCTTCGATGGCGAAAGCCTGCGCCGTGGCCGCAAGTTCAGCGCCGAGGATCTGCAACTGCTGTTGCTGTCGCTGCTAGAGGAAAAGCCGTCACACGGCTATGAGCTGATCAAGGCGCTGGAGGCGCGCACGGGCGGGTTCTACAAGCCGAGCCCGGGTGTGGTCTACCCCGCGCTGACCTTCCTGGAGGATCTCGGCTACGCAACGGTCGATACCGAGGGCAACAAGAAGCGCTACCAGTTGGCAGACGCCGGTCGCGCCTATCTGGAAGAGAACCGTGAGCGGCTGGAGCAGATGCTGGCACGGCTGCAGCACGTGGCGCGCAAGATGGACTGGATGCGCCGGGCCATGCGCGGCGAGCCGCAGCGCGAGCCCGAGCAGGGCGGATGGGTGCCCGAGTTCGTGGCGTCGCGGATGCGACTCAAGCAGGCGCTGGCGCTTCGCAGCGGTGCGTCTCCAGACGAACAGCGCCGGATTGCCGCCATCCTGAGCCGCGCGGCGGATGACATCGAATCGGGAGACCAGAACGCATGAATGACGACCGCAATCTGACAGTCGAGCGCGTCCGCCATCCGCTCAAGATGCGCCTGCTCAAGGTGCTGCGCACGCACCGGGTATCGCCGCAGTTGCTGCGCGTGACACTGGGTGGCGAAGACCTCGCGGATTTCGTCTCGGGCTCGTTCGACGATCACATCAAGGTGTTTTTCCCGCCCCCGGGTGCGGAAAAGCCTGCGCTGCCAGAAGTGGGGGCCGACGGCATCCGTTTTCCGGAAGGGCAGCCCCGGCCAGAGACACGCGACTACACGCCCCGCCGATACGACAACACAGCCCGCGAACTCGACATCGAGTTCGTGCTGCATGGCGACGGGCCTGCTTCCACCTGGGCGGCGCAAGCGCAGCCGGGCCAGTATCTCGGCGTGGGCGGCCCACGCGGTTCGTTCGTGATCCCGCGCGGGTTCGACTGGCATCTGCTGATCGGCGACGACACCGCGCTGCCAGCCATGGCTCGTCGTATCGAGGAACTGGGCCCGGACGCCCGTGTGATCGTGGTGGCGGAGGTGTCGGATGCCTCGGCGCAGATTCCGCTCGCGACAGGGCCGAATGCGCAAGTGCACTGGGTGCACCGCGAAGGCCGGCCCGAAGGTAGCCAGCTTGCGCCGACGCTTCGCTGGCTCAGCTTGCCGCAGGGCGAAGGCTACGTCTGGGCTGCTGGCGAGGCCGCCGCGATGCGCGAGGTGCGCCAGTATCTGGTGGGCGAGCGCGGCATCGACAAGTCGCGTATTCGCGCATCGGCTTACTGGAAACGCGGCAATGCGGCGGTGCATGAAACGATCGACGACTGAAGAGTTGAATCTCGACATCTGAAATTTTTCGTCGCGGGCTCCGGCAGGGGCGTGGCGCGGATACACTAATCGCCACGCTCATCGACACAGGGATCTGCCATGCCGCGCCTTCGCCTGTCGCCATTGTTTGCCGTTGCCGCCGCCATCGCCGCCGCTGTTGGCACCGCGGCGTGCGCCCCCGACTCCGTGCGTAACTACGAGGCCCATGGCCTCAACAAATATCTGAACACGATCCAGGATGCGTGCGCCGACACGCGGCTTGGCAACCACAACCTGGGCGAGTGGCTGCGCAGCGGCACCACCGATAGCGACAGCGACTACGTCTACTGGCTCGACCAGACCTCCAGGCTTTACTACAGCCGCATCGATGTGCCGCAGTATCGCGACGCGATTGCCGGGTCGATGGGGGGTACCAAGTCCAATGCCGATGCGCTCGATTGCATCGTGCGCCATCTTCCTCCGGATCGTCCGACGCAGCCGCCCAGCGGCATGTTCCAGTAACGCAGCGCAACGCGCGTTGTTCGACGCGTGCAATTTATTGGTTGTGCGATCGCGCGCGTCTTGCTAAATTCAGTCCCCAGCGACCGAGACAACGGTCGCGACGTCGCTCGGACGGTTCCGGGCGCTTACGTAAAGGACTCCACATGACTGCCGATTCCGGCAAGCGCCGCTTTGCGCGCATCGATCGTCTTCCCCCGTACGTTTTCAATATCACTGCCGAGCTCAAGATGGCCGCCCGCCGCCGTGGCGAGGACATCATCGACATGAGCATGGGCAACCCCGATGGCGCCACGCCGCCGCATATCGTGGCCAAGCTCGTCGACGCCGCGCAGCGGCCGGACACGCACGGGTATTCGGCGTCGAAGGGCATCCCGCGGTTGCGTCGTGCGATCTCGCACTGGTACCGCGAACGCTATGACGTCGATATCGATCCGGACAAGGAAGCGATCGTCACGATCGGCTCGAAGGAAGGCCTTGCGCACCTGATGCTGGCCACGCTGGACCGTGGCGACACCGTGCTGGTGCCCGACCCCAGCTACCCGATCCATATCTATGGCGCGGTGATCGCGGGGGCAGACATCCGTTCAGTGCCGCTGACGCCGGGTATCGACTTCTTCGCCGAACTGGAACGCGCGATTCGCGGCAGCTACCCGAAGCCCAAGATGATCGTGCTGGGTTTCCCGTCCAACCCGACGGCGGCCTGCGTGGAGCTCGATTTCTTCGAACGTGTGATTGCGCTGGCGCGCAAGCACGACATCTTCGTGGTGCACGACCTGGCTTATGCCGATATCGTCTTCGATGGCTGGAAGGCGCCGTCGATCATGCAGGTGCCGGGCGCGAAGGACATCGCGGTGGAGTTCTTCACGCTGTCCAAGAGCTACAACATGGCGGGATGGCGGATTGGCTTCATGGTCGGCAATCCCGACCTCGTGGCCGCGCTGACGCGTATCAAGAGCTATCACGACTACGGTACGTTCACACCGCTGCAGGTGGCGGCGATCGCCGCGCTCGAGGGTGACCAGCAGTGCGTAAAGGAAATTGCCGCCCAGTACCAGTCGCGCCGCGACGTGCTGGCACGCGGGCTGATCGAGTCGGGCTGGCCAGTCGATATTCCAAAGGCTTCGATGTACATCTGGGCCCGCATCCCGGAACCCTATCGCGCGCTCGGCTCGTTGGAGTTTTCCAAACAACTGCTGGCCAAGGCCAAGGTATCCGTATCCCCCGGTATCGGGTTTGGTGACTACGGCGATGAGTACGTGCGATTCGCGTTGATCGAGAACGAATCGCGTATCCGTCAGGCCGTGCGCGGGATCAAGGCGATGTTCCGCGCGGATGGGCTGGTGACGGCGCCAGGCGGCTGATCTGCAGTTGGTTTTTTCCCCTCTTCCGCGAGCGGAAGAGGGGAGCCAGCAATCGGCAACACCCAACCTCAGAAATATCCCACGAACCGTTTCATGATCGGCGATAGCGCATCCGCGCGATGCGCCATCAGGATGCGGCTGCCTGCGTCGGGCCCGGCGATGGCGCGGTATGCCACGCCGGGGATGCCCGTGCGCGCGTAGATCGCCGGTAGCACCGACACCCCCGCACCACTGGCTACCAGACCGATGATCGTGGTGGCCTCGCGCGCTTCCTGCGCGACATTCGGCGCGAATCCGGCGCGATTGCACAGTGTGGTCACGTGGTCGAACAGGCCGCAGCCGAGTCCGCGGGGAAACAGCAGGAACTTCTCGCCGGATAGTTCACTGATGTCGATCTTTGTCTGCTCATTCGATCGCGCCAACGGGTGGCCGACCGGTAGCACCGCTACCAGACGGTCCGCCAGGACTTCCCGCACTTCAATACGCGCCGGTGGCCGGAACTGAGGCGAGGGACGCAGGAATCCAATGTCGACTTCGCCACTTTCGAGTTGCTGGAGCTGCTGACCAGTGGACATGTGCACCAGTTCAAGCCGGGCATGGCGATGTGCCTCGCGGAAGGCGTGCACGGCGCGCGGAAAGACATCCTGCATCGGCACCGACGCCGTGAATCCCACCCGTATCTCTCCTGCTTCGCCGGAGGCCACCTGCCTGACCACGTCACGCGCTTCCTCGAGATTGGCCAGTGCCGCCCGTGCCTTGTCCAGGAACAGTTCTCCGGCCGGCGTCAGCGCCACGTGATGGCGCGACCGTTCCAGCAGCGGGCTGCCCAGTTCATCTTCCAGTGCCTTGATCTGGATGCTGAGCGGCGGCTGGCTGACATGCAGCCGGCGGGCGGCCTCGCTGAAGCTCAGCGCCTCGGCCACGGCCACGAAATAGCGAAGTTGGCGAAAGTCCATTGATACGAATTCGAAATAACGAGCCACCTGAAAACATATTGGACAGTATCACGGCCCGCGCCGAAAATGTGCCAGGAGATTAATAACATCTGGAGACATCATGCTGCGCGGGCTCGCTCGTATTCATGTTTTGCAGGGCGGGAGCCGCCCGATTCTGGCCGCAATGCTGGCCACCGCGCTGGCAATCGGTGCCCAGACGGCCCGTGCCGACGCGTATCCCGACCACCCGATCCGGCTGGTCGTGCCGTATGCGGCGGGCGGCGCGGTCGATATCGTGGCTCGCTCAATTGGCCAGCGCATGAGCCAGCAACTCAAGCAGCCGATCATCGTCGATAACCGCCCCGGCGCCAGCACCAATATCGGCATGGACTTCGTGGCCAAGGCCCCGGCCGACGGCTACACGATCATGATGGCATCGAACAGCCTGGCGACGAACGCAGCGCTGTTCAACAAACTCAGCTTCAACCCGGCCACGGATTTCGCGCCAGTGGCGCGGATTGGCGAGGCATCGCTGGTGGTGGTCGTGCCGGCCAAGTCGAACATCACATCGATGAAGGGGCTGATCGCCCAGGCCAAGGCGGAACCGGGCAAACTTAGCTTCGGTTCGGCCGGCAACGGCAGCTCGGGCCACCTTGCGGGCGAAATGCTCAAGGAGTCCGCTGGCATCGACGTGCTGCACGTTCCATACAAAGGCGGCGCGCCCGCCATTACCGACTTGATCGGCGAACGCCTGACGTTCATGCCGATCAATCCGCTTGAAGTGATCAGCCATATCAAGTCCGGCACGCTGCGGCCGCTGGCGGTGGCCAGCGCCAGCCGTTCGGCGTTGCTGCCCAATGTCCCGACCTCGAAGGAGGAAGGGCTGCCCGCCTTTACGGCCTCGGTCTGGTGGGGACTCGTGGCGCCCGCCAAGACGCCCGCGCCGGTCGTCAAGGCGCTGAACACGGCGGCCAACGCCGCGTTGAATGATGCCGACGTGCGCAAGCAGCTTGGTCAGCTTGGTGTGACGATCGTCTCAGGCACGCCCGAGCAGTTCGGCCAGTTCATCCGCTCGGAAACCACGACCTGGACCGGGGTGATCCGCAAGGCTGGGATTACCGCCGACTGAGGGGCCGACTGAGCGGCTGACTGAGTGGCCAACTGAGTGGTTGACTGAGCGGCCGATCGAGGCCGCATCCGGGCGCCTGACTGCGCCCATTCTCTCGAAAACGTTTTTCGTATTGCCATGTCCGTACAACAAGCATCGGCTGCAAAGCCTTCCATCCTGGTGGTCAGCGCCCACGCCGCTGATTTTGTCTGGCGCGCGGGCGGTGCCATCGCGCTTTACGCCGAGCGTGGTTATCACGTGCGCATCGTGTGCCTGTCGTTCGGCGAGCGCGGCGAGTCCGCGAAGATGTGGCGGCAGCCGGGCATGACGATGGACCGGGTCAAGGTCGCGCGTCGCGAGGAAGCCGAACGCGCCGCCGAGATCCTGGGCGGCACGCTCGAATGCTTCGATCTGGGCGACTATCCGCTGCGCGTGCCCGACGAAGCGCTGCTGCGGCTGGCCGACATCTATCGCGACATTCGCCCGGAACTGGTGCTGACGCACTCGCGTGAAGACATCTATAACTTCGACCACCCACTGGCCACCCACGTAGCGCAGGAAGCGCGCATCATCGCCCAGGCGCATGGCTACAAGCCCGAAGTGCCGGTGATCGGCGCGCCGCCCGTGTTCCTGTTCGAGCCGCACCAGCCGGAGCAGTGCAACTGGAAGCCGGACGTGCTGCTCGATATCTCCGCGGTCTGGGAGAAGAAGCAGCGCGCGTTCACGACCATGGCCGCGCAGGAACACCTGTGGGAGTACTACACCCGCGTCGCGCTTCAGCGGGGCGCGCAGGCAACGCGCAATTCCGATCGCAAGATTACCCACGGTGAGGGCTACGCCCGCATTTTCCCGCAAGTCTCGGAGGTCCTGGCATGAGAACCGTCGCTTATCGCAATATCCTGCGCGCCGAGTCGCGTGATGTCGAAGCGCTTGGCAAGTTCGGCGTGGCGACGGTGCATGAGGCCCAGCGCCGTACCGGGCTGATGAAGCCATATCTGCGGCCGATCCAGTCCGGTTCGGCAATCTCGGGCTGTGCCGTCACGGCGCTGATGCATCCCGGTGACAACTGGATGATCCATGTGGCCGTGGAAATGGTTCAGCCCGGCGATGTGCTGGTGGTGGGCCTGGTGAGCGACTGCACCGACGGCGTGTTTGGCGATCTGCTGGCAACGTCGCTGAAGGCGCGCGGCGCGCGCGGGCTGATCATCGATTGCGGTGTGCGTGACGTGTCGACGCTGAATGCCATGGGCTTTCCGGTCTGGTCCCGCGCGATTTCCGCGCAGGGCGCGGTCAAGGAGACCGTGGGCGCGGTCAACGTACCGGTGGTCTGCGCCGGCACGCTGGTACGACCCGGGGATGTGATCGTCGCGGACGATGACGGTGTGGTCGTCGTGGCGCGACCGCAAGCGGCGGACATCGCCGCGAAGGCGGCCGAGCGGGAGGCGCTGGAAGCTGGCAAGCGCGAGAAGCTGGCCTCCGGCGTGCTGGGCGTCGACATGTACAACATGCGTCCGGGGCTGGCTGAAAAGGGTCTGGTGTACCTAGATCAGACTGTCGACTGGTACAGCGGCGCCAACGAAGCCTGAGACCCCGGAGCCGGCGTCTCGGCGCGCCGGGTTTCGCATCTGGTATAAGACGTCCCACGAGATGACGATCGTTGCCGCCGGAATCGGCGGTAGCGATGCCAGGGGACACAGATGGAATTGCGCCAGCTTCAATACTTCGTGCGAGTGGTCGAACTCGGCAGCATGAGCCGGGCGGCGCTTGAGCTCGACATGGTGCAATCGGCTGTCAGCCAGCAGATCAGCCGGCTCGAGAGCGAACTGGCCACGCGCCTGCTGCGCCGGACGCCACACGGCGTGACGCCGACTGAAGCGGGCCTTGCGTTCTTTCACGAAGCCCAGCTGACGCTGCGGCACGCGGAGCAGGCGCGCCGCGCCGCGCATCAGGCGCGGCTGACCGGTACGGTCAGTGTCGGGCTGGCGCCGACCACGGCCTCGGTGATCGGTGTGCCGCTGATTCGCGCGATGCGCGAGCGCTATCCCGACGTGCGACTGCATATTGTCGAAAGCCTGTCGGGACACCTGACCGCGATGCTCAATGCGCGCCAGCTTGATCTGGCCGTGTTGTTCGATACCCATGCCGCGCGGCGCTGGACGGTCATGCCGCTGCTTGAGGAGACGCTTTTCCTGATTCAGTCCCGCAATGCCTTGCCGCAGGGTAAGGCCGAGCCGCCCACGCGTCTGACCATGGCCGATCTGTCCGAGGTGCCGCTGATCATGCCCACCGGTGTTCATGGTCTGCGCAGCACGCTCGATGCGGCATTCTCCCGGGCCAAGGTTGTGCCGCATGTCACGCAGGAGATCGATTCGCTGGCGATGCTGATGGATGCCGTCGACATGGGCTTCGGCACCACGCTGCAACCATGGGCGGCAGTGGGGCGCTATCCCGATGCGGAAACGCGATTTCACCTGGCGCAGATCGACGATCCGCAGGTAGGTCGTCAGAACCTGCTTTGCAGTCTGTCGGACGATGAGTTGTCACCCGCTGCGCTGGCGCTGCGGGTGGTGCTGGCCGATACGGCGCGTGGTCTGGTGCGATCGGGAGGTTGGCGCGGGGCACGGCTGCTAGAGGCACTATCAAAATGATTCTGGCGTCGTTGCGCGCCCTTGGCCAGTCCACTTGTACTGTCTGCGGCCGCCCCCTTGCAGGGCGCGCATGTGCTCGCAGGCACATGCCGTTCCGCAGGCGGCTCGCATACGAGCCGAAACCCCTGCTTCACCCTAGCCAGAACCGCTTCGCTTCATTTTGATAGCGCCTCTTAGTGGAGGGATAGCGGGTACGGATGACGCCCGATATCGCGAAACCCGGGCATGTGGCCGGCGGCGTGATCGAACGTGGCGACGTATTCGCAGCCCTCTGCGTGCGCGGCACGGTCGATCAGGCAATCGGCGAAACCGATGTTCCCCGACGCGAGCATCGCCAACGCGCGATAGACGACTGGAGCGGACTCGACCCGCAGCGCCCGGCTCCTGAGCAGGCGATAGATGGCCCGGATGATCTCGGGCCGCGAGCGGCGCCGCTGCAGCACCCATGCCAGTTCCAGGATGACCGCTGTCGACACGTAGCCGGGCCGCTGGGAGGTCAGACTGGCGACCAGACCGGCGGCGATCGGCGACTGTACGGCATCGTCGTCCAGGATCAGCCGCGCCAGCACGCAGGTGTCCAGCCCGATCATCCCTGACGCCCTCCAGGTTGGCCAGCGGCCAGTGGCCGGAAGAAATCCGTACTCGGCACATAGAACTCCACGCCCTGCTCGCGGTAGGTCTGAGCCAAGCAGCCGAACAGCGGGTTCGCCGATGCTCCGGCGTACGGCATGTCCTCAAGAGCCGGCCAGTCCCCCGCATTGACGACGGTGGTGGGGTCCCACCCCATGCTGGACATGAATTCCTCCATGACGGAGGATTTGATCAGCAGGTCGATCTGCCCGGGTGTCAGCGGCCGGCCGTCGTGCCGCATACAGCCCCGCAATGCCAGCAGATGGGGGCAGGGGCCTTCCGTGCCGGTCTGGCTGGCACGCCTGGAGGTACTGAATTCGATGATGTCATCCATGATGTGAACGGCTCCTTGGAGGTTGAGAGAGCGGCACCGCGGGTGCCGTGTTCGATACTCTGGGCCAGCGCAGCCGGGATGGATATGAGACGGATCTGAAAGGCCTCCCATGCAACCCCATCGCGATCCTCCGCCACCTGTTTCCCGCCTCGGGCCCGGCTTGGCTGTCCCATCACAAATCGTGATACCCCCATGCCAGTCAACGGGTTAGCAGGCCCTGAGCGGGCGGCTACAGTCCCGGACAGACTCCAGGAAGGCTCAGAAAGGCGTGTCAATTTCCACCCCCACCCCCAATCCCCGCACTCAGGACGCCCGGTCATGATCGACGTCCTGGTGATCGGCGGCGGCAATGCCGCCCTTTGCGCAGCGCTGATGGCCCGTGAAGCGGGCGCCAGCGTGATGCTGCTGGAAGCCGCGCCGCGAGAATGGCGCGGCGGTAATTCCTCCCACACACGCAATCTGCGCTGCATGCATGACGCTCCGCAGGACGTGCTGGTCGACGCGTACCCCGAAGAGGAGTACTGGCAGGATCTGCTGAAAGTGACCGGCGGCCTGACCGACGAGAAGCTGGCGCGGCTTGCGATCCGCGCGTCGTCGTCGTGCCGGGACTGGATGCGCAGCCATGGCGTGCATTTCCAGCCACCGTTATCTGGCGCGCTCCACGTGGCTCGCACCAATGCGTTCTTCATGGGCGGCGGCAAGGCGCTCGTCAATGCGTACTACCGCAGCGCCGAGGCGCTCGGCGTGCAGATTCGGTACAACGCCCCAATCGACGCCATCGAGCTCGATGGCAGCCGATTCGTGGCGGCGCGTATCGGCGCCGAGCGGATTGAAGCACGCGCCTGCGTGCTGGCGGCCGGCGGATTCGAATCGAACCGCGAGTGGCTGCGGGAGGCCTGGGGCCAGAACGAGCGGGGCGAATGGCCCGCCGATAACTTCCTGATCCGCGGCACCCGCTTCAACATGGGCGTGCTGCTCAAGCACATGATTGCCGCGGGCGCCGACGCGATCGGTGACCCGTCGCAGTCGCACTGCGTGGCTATCGACGCGCGCGCGCCGCTCTATGACGGTGGCATCTGCACGCGAATCGATTGCGTCTCGCTCGGGGTCGTGCTCAACGCCAACGCGGAGCGGTTCTACGACGAAGGCGAGGACTTCTGGCCCAAGCGCTATGCGATCTGGGGCCGTCTGGTCGCGCAGCAGCCACAGCAGATCGGTTACTCGATCATCGACGCAAAGGCCGTCGGGCGCTTCATGCCGCCGGTGTTCCCGGGCGTGAAGGCCGATACGCTGCCGGAACTCGCGCGCAAGCTCGGGCTCGACGAAACCACGTTCATGCGGACGATCAACGCGTACAACGCCGCGTGCCGGGTCGGCAAGTTCGACCACACGGTGCTGGACGATTGCCACACCGAAGGCGTGACGCCGTCCAAGACTCACTGGGCGCGGCCGCTCGACACCGCGCCGTTCTTCGGCTACGCGCTTCGCCCAGGCATCACGTTCACGTACCTGGGACTGAAGGTCAACGAAGAGTCGGCCGTGCATTTCGATGGCAAGCCGAGCGACAACCTGTTCGTGGCCGGCGAGATGATGGCTGGCAACGTGCTCGGCAAGGGCTATACCGCTGGCGTCGGCATGGCGATCGGCACCGCGTTCGGCCGGATTGCCGGCACGCAGGCCGCCAAGGCGGCAAAGGGCATGGCCAGGCGTGCCTCACAGGCATCAACGGAAAAGGAATATGCAACATCTTGAAGCGCTGACGCGCGAGGCCGCGGCATTGGCGCGCGGCGCGCTGCCGCTGACTGCAGACGAAGGCGAAGTGGCCCGCACCCTGCAGATCTGCAACGCCTGCCGCTATTGCGAGGGCTTCTGCGCGGTGTTCCCGGCAATGACGCGCCGGCTGGAGTTTCCCAAGGCCGATATCCACTATCTGGCCAATCTGTGCCACAACTGTGGCGCCTGCTATCACGCCTGCCAGTACGCGCCGCCGCATGAGTTCGCGGTCAATATTCCGCAGGCGATGGCCAAGGTGCGTGTGCAGACCTACGGCGACTACGCATTTCCCGCCGCGCTCGGCGGTTTGTACCGGCGCGCGGGGCTGACCACGGCGCTGGCGCTGGCTGGCGGCCTGGCGTTGTTCCTGCTGATGGTGCTGGCGATGCGTGGCAGCCTGCTGCACGCGCCGCTGGCTGGCAACTTCTACGCGATCTTCCCGCACAATCTGCTGGCAGTGATGTTCGGCGTGGTGTTTGTCTTCGCCATCGTCGCGCTGGGCATCGGGGTGACGCGGTTCTGGCAGCAGGTAACGCCCGGCACGCGAGCCAGTGATGACGGCGGTGCGGCCGTGGGCGGCGCCGCGCACGATGCGCTGCGGCTCAAGTATCTCGGCGGTGGGCACGGCGAAGGCTGCAACAACGAGGACGACGCGTTCACGCTGCTGCGCCGGCGCTTCCACCATTTCACGTTCTACGGCTTCATGCTGTGCTTTGCCGCGACGACGGTGGCCACGCTGTATCACTACCTGCTGGATCTGCATGCACCGTACGCGCTGACGAGCCTGCCTGTGCTGCTTGGCACGGTGGGCGGCATCGGCCTGCTGATCGGCACCGCCGGTCTGTTCTGGCTCAATGTGCGGCGCGACCCGCGCACCGGCGATCCGGATCAGAAGCCGATGGACCGTGGATTCATCGCGCTGCTGTTCCTGACCAGCGCGAGCGGGCTGGCGTTGCTGGCCTTGCGCGATACCGGTGCGATGGCCACAGCGCTGGCCATTCACCTCGGCATCGTCATGGCGCTGTTCCTGACGCTGCCGTACGGCAAGTTCGCGCATGGCATCTACCGCTGCGCGGCGCTGCTGAAGTACAACATCGAAAAGCGCCGGCCGAGCGATCTCGCGCTGGGCGCCGACTAAGACATCGAATCGAATCAAGAAACCGAAAAGGGAGACAGGATCATGACGAAACCGGGTGTGCTGAACATCCCCTCGATGCGCGGCCAGTGCAGCGACACGGAGTGGCAAGCGCGCGTCGATCTCGCCGCGTGCTACAGGCTGGTCGAGCTTTATGGCATGGCCGACATGATGGCCAACCACATCTCGGTGCGCGTGCCGGATGAAGAGGATGCGTTCCTGATCAACCCGTACGGCATGATGTACGAGGAGATCACCGCATCGTGTCTGATCAAGGTGGACCACGCGGGCAACATCCTGTCGAAGCCGGACTTCGGTTCGCTGAACTACGGCATCAACAAGGCCGGCTACGTGATTCACAGCGCGGTGCATCACGCGCGGCCCGAGGTGGCGTGTGTGATTCATACCCATAGCTGGGCATCGATGGCGGTGTCGTCCCTGGCGTGCGGCTTGCTGCCGATCACGCAGACAGCGATGCGCTTCCTGAAGATCGGCTATCACGACTACCAGGGCGTGGTGCTCGATACCGCCGAGCAGGCGTCGCTGCTTGAAGACCTGGGCAAGGGCGAGGCGCTGATCCTGCGCAATCACGGTGCCCTGACCGTTGGCAATACCGTGGGCGAGGCGTTCAACTGGATGCATCGGCTCGAGTTGGCCTGCCGCTCGCAGGTGGCGGCGATGTCGTGCAACACGCCGCTGCAGCAGGTGTCGGCGGACGTGCTGGAAGCCACGTGGAGTAACTATCAGCCGGGCACGCGCCGTCCGTATGGCGTCATGGAGTGGCCAGCGTTGCTGCGCAAGCTTGATCGCCTGGACCCGAGCTTCCGCGACTAGGAAGCCGAATTAACGCATTCCCGTATCCCCGCCTTACCGCCTTACCGCGTTACCGTTTTACCGCATCACCGTTGCACCTGAAGAAGAAGGCCTGAATGCCATCCAACGCCCGCAGAGGCGTGGATGGCTAGTGGCGAACCGGCGGGATCTGTGCCCCGAATCGCGGGTCCCGACTGGTGGCATGGCGCCGGGCCCGCGCAAGATCGTCCCGGTGCGCATAAGAACTATATAAACAAGAGAGACAAGACATGCATCGATTCGCCCCCGTTCGATGGCTGGCTACTGCATTGGCCGCCACTGGTTTCACGTTCGCCGCGCAGGCGTCGGCGCAAGGCACTCCGTATCCGGCCAAGCCCGTGCGTGTGGTGGTGGCCTTCACCGCAGGCGGTACCACCGACATGCTGGCGCGCAGCGTCAGCCAGCAACTTGCCCAGCGCTTCAAGCAATCCTTCGTGGTGGACAACCGTCCCGGCGCGGGCGGCAATATCGGCACCGAGTACGTTGTCCGATCGCCGGCCGATGGCTACACGCTGCTGGTCAACTCGGTGGGGCCGATCTCGATCAATCAGACGCTCTACAAGCGCCTGAACTACGACCCGCTGGCCGATCTGGTGCCGGTGGTGCAGATCGCCGACGTGCCGAACGTGCTCGTCGTGCCGGCCGCGCTGCCGGTAAAGAACTTCGACGAGTTCGTGGCCTATGCCAAGGCGAACTCGGGCAAGCTCAACTACAGCTCGACCGGGGTGGGGACGTCGTCGCATCTGTCGGGCTTCATGTTCAGTGAACGCATCGGTGCCCAGGCCACTCATGTGCCTTACAAGGGTGCCGATGCGCTGAACGACCTGCTCTCGGGGCGCGTCCAGTTCATGTTCGCCACGATTCCATCGGTGATCTCGCAGATCCAGGCAGGCAAGCTGCGCGCGCTGGCGGTGACTAGCGCGAAGCGTTCCCGCTCGCTGCCGGATCTGCCGACGGTGGCGGAGAAGGGCTTCCCTGGCTTCGAGGCTGGCTCGTGGTTCGGCTTCTTCGCACCGAAGGGCACGCCGGCCGAGGTTGTCACCCGGGTCAATCAGGCCGTAAATGACATCCTGCCATCGCTGCAGGCGCAGATGGTTCGTGAAGGCGCCGATCCGGTCGGCGGCTCGCCGCAGCAGTTCGGTGATTTCACGCGCAAGGAATATGAGAAGTGGAAGGTCGTGGTCAAGGCCTCCGGTGCCACTGTCGATTGAAATTCAGACATGTCTCAAACTCAGCCGAAGTCTCTAGAAGCCGTCCAGCCATTGCGCATCCTGTTGTCCGAACTAACGCTGAGGGAGCATCGCGCCGCGATCGATCTGGCCATGGACGGCACGCCGTGGCTGCCGGTACTGGCGCCTGCCACTGATGATCCGAAGGGTGTCGATGTCGATATCGCCTTCGTGTCGCGCGATGTGACCGGGCTATCGACCAAGCATCAGATCCTGCCGGACACGCAGCGCTTCTACTCGGCGATGCTCGAGGCGCCCGCGCTGCGATGGGTGCATGTGCATTCGGCCGGCGCCGATCGCGCCGTGTTCGGCCAGTTGCGGCAGCGCGGGGTAACGGTCACCACGTCTTCCGGCGCCAATGCGGGAGTGGTGGCGCAAACCGCGCTGGCGGGATTGCTGGCGCTGGCGAGGCATTTTCCGCTGCTGCTCGCCGCCCAGCGCGAGCAACGCTGGGCCCCGTTGCTCGGCACGGGATTGCCGCGTGACGTGCGGGGGCAGACCGCAACCATTGTGGGGTGGGGCCCGATCGGGCAGCAGCTCGGTGCCATGCTGCGCCTGCTCGGCATGTCGGTGGCCGTGGTCCGGCAACAGCCGACGCCGGCTGGCGAAGGGTTCGAGACTTTTACGTTCGATACCCTGCACGAGGTGCTTCCCCGTACGGACTGGTTGATACTGGCCTGCCCTCTGACGGACCGGACGCGTGGGCTGGTCGACGGCGCGGCCCTGCGGCGATTGCCGGCTGGCGCGCGGCTGGTCAATGTGGCGCGTGGAGAAGTGGTGGACGAGCCAGCGCTGATCGACGCACTGACAGAAGGAAGGTTGGACGGCGCATACCTTGATGTGTTCGCGCATGAGCCATTGCCGGCGACGTCGCCGCTATGGTCGTTGCCGAACGTCATTGCCACGCCGCATAGCGCCGGTTTCTCGGACGGCAATGCGGCGCGTGTGGTCGACATCTTCCTGGACAATCTTCGCCGTCGGTTGGCGGGTCAGACATTGCGAAACGTCTCAGCCTAACGGCAAATTGGAAGGGGTTGCAGAAAAGGCTGCAAACCGATGCGGGAAGTTGCGGAGTTTTCAGCAACCTTGTCGCTGCGTCGACATGCACAATAGCGACAGCCGATTTTCTGTTGCCACGTACCGTGTCCATGCCTGCCAATAAACCGCCGTTGCCGCGCGTCATCGTCGCGGAGGATCATCCCGTATGCCTGCTCGTGCTGGAGGACCAGCTCAAGGGCATTGGTGGCTGCGAGGTGGTGCTCTGCGAGGACGGTGCCGACGCGCTCAGGGCGCTGGAAAGCGGCCCGGCCGCGCTGCTGCTGACGGACCTCAGCCTGCCCGGCATCGAAGGACTGGCGCTCGCGCGCAGAATTCGCACGGGCAAGGCGGGGCAGGTGGCCCCCGACCTGCCCATCGTCGCCATCACGGCCACCGCTGGACCCGAGGAGCGACTCGCGTGCCTGGAGGCCGGCATCGGCATGGTGCTGACGAAGCCGGTCAGCTACGAGACGCTCCAGTCGGTCCTGGGCCGTTACCTTTGGCGAGACGACCAATAGGAGCAATAGCGCCAACTACATATTGAGCGCCCGCTTCCGCACCGCCAGCGCAGCCTCGCGCATGACCTCGGACAGTGATGGGTGCGGGTGGCAGATCATGCCGATGTCCTCCGATGCCGCCTTGAACTCCATGGCGACCACGGCCTCGGCGATCAGATCCGAGGCATTGGCGGAGATGATGTGCACGCCCAGGATTTCGTCGGTCTTTGCATCCGCGATCATCTTGATGAAGCCATCCGGATGTCCGATCCCAAGTGCGCGGCCGTTGGCCATCATCGGGAACTGGCCGGAACGGAACTCGCGGCCTTCCGCCTTCAACTGGGCTTCTGACTTCCCCACCCAGGCGATTTCGGGCTCGGTGTAGATCACCCACGGAATGCAGTTGTAGTCGATGTGTGGCTTCTGGCCGTCGATGACCTCGGCGGCCATGACGCCTTCGTCTTCGGCCTTGTGGGCGAGCATCGGGCCGCGCACGACATCGCCGATCGCGTAGATGCCCGCCACCGGCGTGCGGCACTGGTCGTCCACGGGGATGAAACCACGCGCGTCGGCGGCCAGGCCCACGGCATCCAGACCCAGATTGTCGGTATTCGGCACGCGCCCGATCGACACGATCAACCGGTCCGCGACGAGCTTCTGTTCGGCGCCGTCCTTGTCCTTGTAGGCGATGCTGACGCCCTTGGCGGTGGCTTCGATATTGCCGATGTCGACACCAAGGTGGATCGCGAGCCCCTGCTTGCCGAACTGTTTGGCGGCTTCCCTGGCCACAGCTTCGTCAAGCGCGCCGAGGAATGTGGGCAGCGCCTCCAGCAGCGTGACTTCTGAGCCGAGCCGTCGCCATACCGAGCCGAGTTCGAGGCCGATCACCCCGGCGCCGATCACCGCGAGTTTCTTCGGCACCGAATCGAAGGACAGCGCGCCCTCGTTGTCGGAGACGATCTTGTTGTCGACCGGCACGCCCGAAAGATGGCGAGCCTTCGAACCCGTTGCGATGATGACGTTGCGTGCCGTATGCGACGTTGTCTCGCTGCCGTTGCTGGCTTCCACGGTGATCATGCCATCCGCGGCCCGCCCCTTGAACTTGCCATGGCCCTTGATCCAGGTGACCTTGTTCTTACGGAACAAGAACTCCACGCCACCGGTGAACTTGTCGACGATCGCGGCCTTGCGCTGGATCATCTGCGGCAGATCGAGCGTGACGCCCTTGACCTGCACGCCATGTTCGGCCAGCCCATGCTTCGCTTGCTCGAAGTACTCGGACGAGGCGAGCAGCGCCTTGCTTGGAATGCAGCCGACGTTCAGGCAGGTACCGCCGAGCCGTGGCTTGCCAGCGTCGTCTTTCCATTCCTCGATGCAGGCTACCGTCTTGCCTAGCTGGGCCGCACGGATGGCGGCGATATATCCACCCGGGCCGGAGCCGATCACGATCACGTCGAAGTCGGCCTTGGCCGATGCCGGGGCACCAGCGCCACCTGATGCCACGGCGGCCACCGGAGCAGGGGCAGGTGCGGGCGCTGGGGCGGATGCCGGCGCTGCAGCCGCCACGGGAGAGGCTGCAGCGACTGCTTTGCCCTCGGTGTCGACCACCGCGAGCACGTCGTCCGTATGGACCGTGGCGCCATCGGGCTGGACGATCTTTGCCAGCACGCCGTCGGCCGGACTTGGCACCTCCAGTGTGACCTTGTCGGTTTCCAGTTCCACCAGGATCTCGTCGCGTTTGACGGCCTCGCCGGCTTGCTTCTTCCACTGCATCAGCGTGGCTTCCGAGACGGATTCGGACAACTGCGGCACTTTCACTTCGATCGCGGCCATGGTTTTTCCTTGCGGGTCTCTTGTGACGAAAGCTTCCAGTCTAGGAGAGCACGCCAAGGATGCCAGCCGAGTTGCGCAGTAGTGACTTCGACGCGTGCAAATGGGGTGTCTGCATCACTCGTTGGTCGGATCGATCGGGAGGACGCCATCCCCCGCGATGCCGCGTCGCCGCTATCGGCAAAATGACCCGGCAGGAAGGCGTTGGGCTTCCTAAGCTATGGGAAGGATTGGAAGAACAAGATGCACCGGGAGGTCGCCATGACTCCAGATCTCAATGCGCAGGTCCGGCGCGTCGCGTCGGTCATGCTGCTTCCGTGGTGCGCCGCCTGCGCGTATCCGGAAGTTCATTCCCAGGCCTGCCTCTCGGGCGTCGATGTGTACGAGGACGTGGCCTATGACACGGGCGCCAGCCGCGTGACGTTCTCGGGATCGGACACCGGTACCGGTGAACCGTGCAGCGATACGATTGCCGGCCACGGCGGATTCTGGGTTGCCAGCTTCGACCGCACGGCGCCGCCGCCAGCCGAGCCGGGTGCCCTGGTCGATACGAGTACCGTGGTGGAGGCTACCGTCATCGGGGGCGAATGGCACTGGTGGCAAGCCGATGGCACCCTGCAGAGCGGCGACGTGATGGGCGGGCAGGTGATACGTCCTGCAGAGCCGGGCGGCAGCGTCGGCATCTGCACCAATGGCGCGGCCATGATCGCCGTCACGCTCTCGGTCCATCAGCAGTATCCCGGCAGCGGCACCTTCGAGGGCTGCCTGGACGATACGGGGGTGGATACCACGATGCCGTGGATCGTCCATCCGCCGTCGATCCGGGGAAGTTTGCGGATGAACTCGCCGTAAGCGGGTGATCTTTCCACTCGCCTGGCCGGCGATGGCGCTACGACAGCGCCGGCCAGTGCGCGGCTTCCAGCGCCATCCTCGCCCCGAGCAGCAGAAGCACGCCGCCCGCCACAAGGCGCTGCGCCAGCAGCCAGCGTGGGTGGCTTCCCATCATTGCCGCGGCGCGGCCCGACGATATGGCGACGAGCGCGTTGACCGATGCGAAAGCGGCGGTCAGGGCCAGCCCCAGGACCAACGATTGCCTGAGGACGCCACCCGCCTGATAGTCGATGAATTGCGGCAGTATCGACAGGAAGACCAGCGCTAGCTTGGGATTGAGCAGGCTGGTCATCGCGCCCATCGTGAACAGGCGACGCGGCCGTTCGGCCTGGGTTGCCTGGACCTGAAGCGGGGACCGGCCGCCTGGCTTGAGCATCTGCCAGGCCATGTAGAGCAGGTAGGCTGCACCAGCGATGGCAAGCAGGCGCGCGGCGCCAGGAATCGCCAGGAACAGCGCACTGATGCCAAATGCCGCGCTGAGCATGTAGGTCATGTAACCGAGCATGACGCCCGCCAGTGAAGTCAGCCCAGCCCGGGTGCCTTGCGAGACCGAGCGCGCCATCACGTAGACCATATTGGGGCCCGGCGTGATTGCCAGCAGGCCGCCCACGGCCATGAATTCGTACATCGTTCTCATGCGCAGCACCTGGTCCAGAACCATCCTTGATCGGGAATGCTGGCAGTATCGGACCACGGGATAGCTAAGTAAAACGGATTATACTGATCCGATTATTCAGATTTACTGATGAAATGAAGAAGCTCGATCTCGACGTGATGGAGATGATCGTTGCCGTGGCCGATACCGGGTCGTTCGCGCGCGCGGCGGAGACCCTGCATCGGTCGCCATCGGCCGTGAGCATGCAGATCAAGGCGATCGAGGACGTGCTCGGCAAACCACTCTTCACGCGCACCACGCGCAACGTCGCCCTGACCGAGGACGGCAGGACGCTCCTGGATTACGGACGGCATATGCTGGCCTTGCGGGAGGAGGCATGGTCGGCGGTGGTTCGCCCGGAGATTCGCGGGCGCGTCACGATCGGCGTTCCTGACGATTACGCGTCGTCGCTGCTACCTTCGGTCTTGCGCCGGTTCGCGGCGGCCCATCCGCGCGTGGAGATCCGTGTCATCGGGTTGCCCAGCCACGCGCTGATTCCATTGCTGAAGGACAACACGCTGGATCTGGCCTGCATCACGAAGGCGCGCGGCGTCACCGGCGATTTCATCCGCCATGAGCCGATGGTCTGGGTCTCGGCCCGCGGTGGCCGACCCATCTGGCGGGAGCGTCCGCTCCCGATCGCCGTCTTCGCCCACGGCAGCGCCGCGAGAGCCGGCGCCATCGCAGCGCTGCAGCAGGCCGATATCCAGTATCGGATGTCGTATGAAAGCCCCAGTCTGCTTGGATTGATCAGCATGGTCGAGGCTGGACTGGCGGTGGCGCCGCTGGCCCGATGCAGCGTGCCGGCGCATCTCGCCGTGCTGGGGGAGTCTGAAGGACTGCCGCCGCTTGCACCGCTGGAGGTCGTGCTGGCGCGCAGCGCGAAATCGGCGCGGCCACCGTGCGATTTTCTGGCGGAACAGATGCTGGCGGACTTGAAGGTCTGAGGTCCCGAACGGCTGACGCCCGGCGTGATCAGATGATGAGTCAGCGAAGAGCAGGGATAAGGGCGAAACTCACATACTCGAATCGAGGCGATTTTTCTCGTCCATGACTTGCTTCGGGCACGCCGTGCGTGGTCAGATACAGCGCTTCATTTCCCACGTCCCCACGTAATTGCAATATGACGAGCCCGATATCTACAACGCCCCCACGGCCCGCGACGCCAGACGAGATGATCGAGCGGCTCAGCGCGAGGGCTGTCGTCCACCGGGACCGATCCGGTCCTACAGAGATGGTCTGGCGCGAGATCGGTCGTGGCTCCCCCCTGGTACTGATCCATGGCGGTCATGGAAACTGGATGCACTGGGTGCGCAATATCGAGGCGCTGAGCCAGCAGCACACGCTATGGCTGCCTGACCTGCCCGGTTTCGGTGAATCTGGCACGCTCGACGGCGATCCTCACGCGGATGACCGGCTGGATCGGCTGGTCGATACGGTGGCAGCCAGTCTGAGGCAGCGGTTCGGCGCGTCGGATGGATTCGCGCTGGCGGGTTTCTCTTTCGGTGGCGTTGTCGCGGCCCGCCTGGCAGCCGCGCTGCCGAATGTCGAGAAGCTTGCGCTACTGGGCTCTGCCGGGCATGGCGGTAAGCGGCGCCAGCGACTCGATATGGTCAACTGGCGCACGGAGGACCGCGAGCAGATGCTGCAGGGGTTGAGGCACAACCTCGAAGCACTGATGCTTCACGATCCGGCCAGCATCGACGCGCTGGCCATGGCGGTGCACGAACGGGCTTGCATGGCCACGCGCTTCCGCAGCAAGTCCATTTCGCGCGGCGGTCCGGTGCTCGGACAGGCGCTCGACAGCTATGGCGGAAAGACGCTGCTGATTTGGGGCGAGCATGACGTGACGGCTGACCCCGTGGAAGCGGCACCGCGCATCGCGGGACATCTGTCGGCTCGGCAATGGCATCTGGTTCCCGGCGCCGGGCATTGGGTGCAATACGAACGAGCAGACGAAATCAATCAGTTGCTGCTGCAGTGGTTCGCCAGCGTCGATGGCGAATTGCACGCTCGATAAGGCGCGCATTAGCCCGATTCTCCTTATCGCTGCTCTCCCCATATCGGTTCTCCGGGTTCGTTTCGGATACCGAAACGGTGGTCTGGCAATGCGTGGTCAAGTGTTTGATACTCGCCGCTGGTGCGTGTTCTGGTCGACGCAGATCGACAACGCGCACTCATGCAATGGTTAGCCGAGTACTGGGTTCGTCAGCGCCCACCGAGCCGCTTCACGTGATTGGCCATCCATGCAGTTGATCAAACAAGGAGACAAGGATGGCAACTCGCAACCTGGCGACCTCGGGTCGCGCATCGTCACGACGACGACGGATACTTCACACACCACAACTGCGGCATGGGGCTCAGTCCACTACTGTCGACAGCCCCCGTATCGCGTGCATTGCCTGCATCCGCGGTAACGCCGTCACGCTGATCGAGAAGCAAGCCGAACATTATCGGAAGACCGCGAGCATTCTGGTTACGGGCAATCCGTAGCCGCGCGCTCCGAACTCAATCACTCATCCACGAGCAACGTACCGTTCGCCGACAACAGCCGGCAGGGCGGAGCTTTGTCCAGCGCTTTGATGCGCCACGAAATCAATAAGGCGTGAAGCGTTCCCGCTCAAGCGGGAGCGCGTCCACACGCCATGACCTGGCCAGCCTCAGCCGGAGATTGAGGCATTTTCAACTTGGAGGAAAAGAATGAAGGCGAGATTGACAGTTCCCGCACTCGCAGCATTGCTGTGCTGCGTTTCGGCGGAATCCCGGGCAAACGTGACCCTGTACGGCGTCGTGGATGCAGGCGTGAGCTTCACCAACAACCAGGTGGGCGGAGGCAGCGTGGTCAGGCAGACGTCGGGCAGCCTTTCCAGTTCGCGCTGGGGCGTACGTGGATCCGAGGACCTTGGCCAAGGCCTGAAAGCGGTGTTCGTGCTCGAAAGTGGCTTTGATGTCGACACTGGCAAATCAGCGCAGGGCGGACGGCTGTTCGGGCGATCGGCATATGTGGGGTTGGAGAGCCAATGGGGCAGCGTCCTGTTTGGGCGTCAGCAGAGCGCGTTGTTCGACATGATCGGCGCGTTCGACCCGATGGCGCTGTCGCCGAGGTGGTCCATCTTCAATCAGGATCTTGCCTTCGTCGCCCGGCCGGACAACACCGTGAAGTACGTGGGGAAGTTCGGTGGCTTGACGGCCACGGCGATGTACAGCTTTGGCGCGGAAAGCACCACGGTGGATGGCAGCGAGGTGCCTGGGAATGCCAAACTAGGTCGGGAGTTCGGCTTTCGCCTGAGCTACAACAATGGCCCGTTCAGCATTGGCACGGCCTATGACGAGGTCAACACCGGCACATTGACCACGAACCGCGACGCCACGTCGCGTCGGGCCACGCTGGCCGGTACCTATGCGCTCTCCACCCTCAAGGTGTTCGCCGGCTACCGATGGGCAAAGGCCTACGATGGAGCGATTCTCGTGGGCGCGCTGCCAGGTGTGTCGAATCAGGCGTCGAACCTGTGGTGGACTGGCGTGATGTGGCAGGCGGGGCCGGCGGTGACGCTTAGCGCGGCCGCTTATTACCAGGATTTCCGCAACACCGGCGGTGACCCGTGGCTGTTCGTCGCCACGGGTCGGTACGCATTCTCGAAGCGTACCGAGGCCTACCTGACGCTGGGCTACGCACTGAATCAGGAAAACTCGAACATGGGTCTTGGCAATGGCGCAGCCGGCTTCGGCCACACGCCGCCGGGCAGCAATCAGTTCGGCACGACCCTCGGGATCAAGCACATTTTCTGACATAGATCATTGTGTGGACGGGGCCTTCAACGAAATGGACTTGGTGCCCCGTCACCATTGCCAAATGGGGTGTCCTTGTCCACGCGCAAATCATCGGGCGGGCCGGGTATCGCAGTCTGGAACCAGCCAGGAATCAAGGCAACGTAAGTGCGGCACGACGTTTCCTTCTGATTGGGATTCAATGGGATGGTCGCGGGATATCGAGCCTTGACCGCGTAGAGAGGGGGCCGCAGTATGGTCGTTTCGACAGTTGAAACGACCGGAGCGACCGAAGCCGGCAGGAAGCCATGCTTGAACCGACGCACGAGAGCGAGCCTTTCTCGCGCACCACACCGGGCAGCCAGACATTGCTGCGCGGACTCAACTTACTGCGCGCATTCGTCAGCGGCGCGCCTGTGCTGAGCAACGCTCAGCTTGCCGAACGCAGTGGCCTGCCGAGGCCCACGGTCAGTCGCCTTACCCATTCGCTGGTGGAAGGCGGTTACCTCGAATACGACGGTGTGTCGAAGGGCTATCGCCTCGCGCCGGTATGCCTGAGCCTGGCGCGCTCGTTCCATATCGGACGCTCGGAGCTGGACGCCGTGTTGCCGCTGATGGGCCAGGTGGCGACGGCGGAGCAGATCAACGTCACGCTATCGGCAGCCGACGGGTTCTGGATGGTCTATCTCCACACGATTCGCAAGGGCCGCGGGCTGATGAGTCGTGCCGCAATGACCGGAACGCGATTCGGGATGGTAAGAAGCTCGACCGGGCACGCATATCTTGCTGGCCTGCCGGAATCGCGGCGGCAACTACTGATGGGCAGGCTGGCGAGCCACTACGGCGAGAAGTGGCCGAAGTACAAGGAGCGCATCGACACATCGAGGGCGAAGTACGCGAAGGACGGCTATTGCCGCTCGCGCGTCGTGCTCGGCATGGAGGGCATCGCGACTGCGGTGATGGGCCCGGATGGTGTGCTCTATACCCTGAGTGTCTCGTACGCGGTAGGGGACGATGACGATGGTCCGCTGGAGGCGCGATATGCGCCTGTGCTGCTCTCACTGCGTGACGCGATCGAGATTGCGTGGTCCGAGTTTGGCGGCGTGTAGGCGGGCGGTTCATGGGTTCAGGAGCTCATCTGCTTCAGTTGCGGAATGAGTTCTCGAAGAAACTGGCGTGTCGCGAGCGTGGGGCGTCCCAGCCGACGCCGGATCAGCGAGATGCGATGCGCGTCGTGCGGAATATCGGCGATGGGGATCGTTCGCATTCCCCATTCCTCAGCGATCTCCGCCGCATAGGCCGGCGCGATCAACACACCCGCTCCTTGCTTGATCAAGCCAAGCGCGGAAGTCAGCGTGCCGACTTCCAGAGCGCTTGGCAGCGTCACACCCTTGTCCAGGACAAGCTGATCCAGCGTGCGTCTTACGCTGAAGAAGCGCCGCAAGCTGATGTGGTTGCAGTGGGATAGGTCCGCCAGAGAGATGCGCTTGCGGGCTGCGAGGGGACAGTCGTCGCTGACCACCAGGCGCATACGCCCCTGATACACGAGTTCGGTCGCAACACCTGGCAGGTCCGTTTCGACGGCACCGAGCCCGAAATCTACTGTTCCCGCACGCACGCTCTCGACGGTTTCGTCCGTCGACAATTCGTGGAGCTCGAAGCTGACGCCAGGAAATCGCTTCCTATACTCGGTGATCGGGCCGGCAAGCAGCCCGTAGATCATCAGCGGCGACGCCGCCACACTTACCTTGCCGCGTTTCAGTTCAATCAATTCCTCGACGCTGCGGGTGGCGGCGTGCATGGTGGCGATCACGTCGACTGCAAAGGCATGGAATTCGATGGCCGCAGCCGTGGGCTCGACCCGGCGCGTCGTGCGATCGAATAGGGCAAAGCCCAATTGAGACTCGAGTTCGGCAATGACTTTGCTGGCGGCGGACTGGGTGAGGTTCTGACGAACCGCTGCCGCGGTGATGCTGTGAGTCTCGAAGACCTCCAGGAAGAGGCGCAGTTGCCGAAAGGTGATATTCATTCCAACACCGACTGGATTCATGAGAAGAAGTCGATTGTGTCATGAATAGGTCAGTCGCTACCATCCGAATCCTCCAGTGACACGACGTGGGATACACCACGCGCAATAAAGGAGGAGACAAGATGAATCGAAGTGCAAGGCTTGGACGTTGCCTGTTGGGCGGCTGCATGCTGCTCGCTTCCGCCGTTGCCCAGGCGGTTGCCTATCCGCAGAAGCCGGTGACTCTGATCGTGCCGTTCGTAGCCGGCGGCATGACCGACGTGCTGGCTAGGCAACTGGCCACCAGTATGCAGAATGCTACCGGGCAGACCGTGCTGGTTGATAACCGGCCAGGTGCCGGCGGGATCATTGGTACGGAGAAGGTGGCGAAGGCGAAGCCGGATGGCTACACGCTGCTCGTAACGACCACGGCGCACGTCGTCAATCCGTCCATCACGAAGCAGTTGCCTTATGACACGGCCCACGATTTCGCTCCGGTGGCACTTCTGGCGAGCACGCCTGCGGTGCTCGTCGTCAATCCCTCGATTCCCGCTAGGAAACTGCCGGAGCTGTTGGCGTATGCGCGGAGCGCCGGGAGTCTCAGCTACGGTTCATCGGGTACTGGCGGTATTACGCATCTTTCCGGTGCATTGCTTGCGAGCCGCACCGGCGCGCCGCTCCTGCATGTGCCCTACAAGGGAACCGCAGCCGCGGTCAACGATCTGCTTGGTGGGCAGATTCAGGCGTCGTTCGTGGATGCGCTGACCGCCATCAAGTACATCCAGGCAGGCAAGCTGAACGCCGTGGGGGTGACCACCAGCCGCCGTGCGGCGGTTTTGCCCGATGTTCCAACCATCGCAGAACAGGGCGTTCCGGGCTACGAGACCGAGATCTGGATCGGCTTCTACGCACCGGCCAACACTCCGCCCGAAATCGTTAGTCAACTCAACGCGATGGCGAAGAGCGCCATGAACGAGACTCGCTTCAAGGAAATGCTCCAGCAACAGGGAACGCTGCCGGGCCAGATGTCAGTGCCGGATTTTCAGCGCTTTGTTCAAAAGGAGATCGGCAAGTGGGGCGACATCGTGAAACGTTCCGGCATCGAGCCCCAGTAGGGGGCTGCGCACCAATTCCATTCAGAAACCTTGGGCATAGGAGACCGCTAGTGAAGTTCGTTTTTTCAATCTCGCTCGCAGCATTGTTTATCTCGGCCGCCCATGCGGCGGATGCTTACCCATCGAAGCCGGTCACGCTGGTTGTTGCATATGCCGCCGGTGGCATGACCGACATCCTGACCCGCAAGGTTGCCGCCGACCTTCAGGCGCAAACCGGTCAGACGTTCGTCGTCGACAACAAACCGGGCGCCACGGGGCAGATCGCCACGGAGTACGTCGGGCGGCGGCCGGCGGACGGCTACACCATCCTGGTGGGCGCGACCAGCCACGTCATCAATCCCGCGCTGAAGAAGACGCTGCCCTATGACGCCAGGAAAGCCTTCGATCCGGTTGCATTGCTGGCGATTAGTCCGAACTTCGTGCTCGTCAATGCAGGGCTCAACATCAGGACGTTCGCCGATCTGAAAGCCTATGGAAAGAGCCACCCAAGCATTCCCTACGGTACCGCCGGTATCGGCGGAGCTCCGCACATTATCGGCGAACTCCTGCGGGCACAGAGTGGACTTCCGCTCGTTCACGTTGCTTACAAGGGCGCGGGACCGGCGATGGCGGATCTTGTTTCCGGTCAGGTTCCGTTTGGCGTGGCCGAATCCGTGACCGCGAATGCGTATCTCAAGTCCGGAAAGATCGTTCCGCTGGCGATCGCCTCGGCGCGGCGGAGCGATGAGTTTCCAACGGTGCCGACGCTCAATGAACTCGGCTACAAGGGCTTCGAACTGACCACCTGGGTCGGTGCCTATGTGCCCGCCGGAACACCGCCGCAGGTCCTGGACATGCTCAACAAGGGCTTCCGAAAGGCCATCGCCATGCCGGCGACGTCGGAGTACATCCGTTCGACAGGGTCAGAGCCGGCCGATATGGACCTGCCCACCTACAGGGCTTTTGTCTTGTCGGAAATGGAGAAGTGGAAGGGCGTGATTCAGCAAGCGGGAGTCAAGGATGAATAGTGAGGCAGCTAAGCGAGCGGTAAATCCGGCATCGCCGGAGCAGGTGTTCTTCGCGGCCCTGCGGCAGGGGACACCAATGATCCAGTGTTGCGAGACGTGTCGCAAGCGCTTCTTCTTCCCACGCACGCATTGCCCCACATGCGACGCGGAGCACTACGCATGGGTGCCGATGACGCGTACGGGCACGCTGTACTCCTTCTCGGAGATTCCCGGTTACGGAGAGTCCGCAGGACGAAATGTGGTGCTGATCGACATGGATGATGGGTTTCGCATGATGTCAACGGTTCCCGGGGCTGCTCCCGGCGCGCTGGCCATCGGCATGCGTCTGCGTGCCATCGTGGATCCGAGCACGGAGCCTCCACGCCTTGTTCTTGAGGAGACGAGCGAATGATTGACTGGGATCCATCGCTGCGCGGAAGTATCGCGATTGTCGGGAGCGCAACGGCGGGCATTGGCGATGCCGGCGGGCAGACCGATCTGGAGATCACATCGAGAGCTGTGCACGCGGCGATCGCGCAAGCCGGATTCAGAATGTCCGATATCGACGGTCTGATGACGGCCAGTCTCTCATCTTCGATGTGGGTGGTGAAGCTGGCGGAGTACCTCGGTGTCCGCCCACGCTTCTCCGACAGTACGCAGATTGGGGGCGCGTCGTTCGTTGGCCATCTGCTCACGGCTGCCGCCGCGATTCGGGCTGGTCTCTGCAGGAACATCGTGATTGCCTACGGCGCGACGCCACGTGGCGGCAACAGCGTCTCGGCCACGTCTCCGGCACGCGCGAAGCTCGACCCGTTTCCGTTTGAGGACCCATTCCAGCCGTTCAATCCGCCCACCAGCTATGCGTTTGCGGCCATGCGCCATATGCACGAGTACGGCACCACGCGCGAGCAACTTGCGGAGGTTGCGGTTTCGGCACGGAAGTGGGCGCAACTGAACCCCGAGGCGTTCAGGCGAGAGCCTCTGACGATCGATGACGTGTTGGGTGCAAAGGTCGTGTCATCGCCGTTCACTGCGCGCGATTGTTGCCTGGTGACGGATGGCGCGGGGGCAATTGTGGTGACTGCGGCGGAACGGGCGAAGGACCTGGCGTCGGTGCCCGTCCATGTCCTTGGGACGGCGATGTCGCATCACCATCGGCAAATCTCATGCATGGACGACCTGACGACGACGGATGCACGGATTTCGGGTGCGTCTGCGCTGCAGCGAGCCGGGATGCATCTCGACGAGGTCGATGTCGTTCAGCTCTACGACGCGTTCACCATCAACCCGATCCTGTTTCTAGAGGATCTCGGGTTCTGCCCCAAGGGAGAGGGGGGGCGCTTCATCCAGGGCGGGCGCATCGCGCCAGGTGGCGCGCTGCCCGTGAATACCAATGGGGGTGGCCTTTCGTGCGTGCACCCAGGGATGTACAGCATGTTCGGCCTGGTCGAGGCCGTGCGGCAACTGCAGGGCATATGCGGCGACCGTCAGGTAGCGAACGCACGCACGGCGCTCGTCCATGGAAATGGCGGCACGTTGAGCGCTCAGGCGACGACGATCCTTTCATTGGAGAAATAGGTACATGTTGAATGGAAAAGTAGTGGTAGTAACGGGGGCCGGCAATGGCATCGGGCGGGCGGCCGCGATTGAACTGGCGCGTCAGGGCGCCGGCGTCGTGGTCAATGATCTCAGCGTCTCTCTTGATGGTCGCGCGGCAGGCGACAACGCCGCGGAGCGGGTGGCCGAGGAGATTCGGCGTGCCGGCGGAGCCGCTGTGGCGAATTGCGATTCCGTTGCGGAGTATGCGGGCGCCAGGAGCATTGTCGCTACCGCCATCGAGCGATTCGGCAGAATCGATGCGGTAGTGAACAACGCCGGCATCGTGCGGGACAAGATGTTCTACAAGCTGACTCCCGAGGACTTCGACGCGGTCGTCAAGGTGCATCTTTACGGCACGTTCAACGTCAGCCATGCAGCCGCCGATCACTTTCAGAAGCAGGGTGGTGGCAGCCTGATCAACATGACGTCGAACTCTGCGGTCATCGGCAATCGGGGGCAAGCCAACTATTGCGCGGCCAAGCTTGGCATTGTCGGCATGTCCAAGGCGATCGCCCTGGACATGCAGCGCTTCAACGTTCGATCCAACTGCATTGCGCCGCTCGCCTGGAGCCGGATGACCGAGACCATTCCGGCAAAGACGCCCGAACAGGCAGCGCATATCGAGAAGATTCGTCGCATGGGACCCGAAACGATCGCGCCGTTGATTGCGTACCTGGCTTCGGATGCATCGGCGAACGTCTCGGGCCAGGTATTCGCCATCCGGCTCAACGAAATATTCCTGATGAGCCAGTCGCGACCTGCGAAGTCCGTGCATCGTTCCGAAGGCTGGACCTCGGACACCATCGCCACACACGGAATGCCGGCACTTCGCCAATCCTTCATGCCGCTGGACACTTCGGCGGAAGTGTTTGCCTGGGATCCAGTTTGAGGGTCACGATGCCTTTGGACTATCACCAACTGAAATCGACCCGTTTCGATGCCCTGCACCATCGTTATGGCGCGGACGACTGCATCCTGTACGCCCTTGGGGTTGGCGCCGGCCTGGGTGATCCCGATGCCTTCGGTGACGAGATCGAGTACCTCTACGAAGATGGGATTCGTGCATTGCCATCCATGGTGTCGCCATTGCCTATCAGGGGTTCTGGATGCGAGATCCGGCACATGGCATTGACTGGAGAAAGGTCGTGCACGGCGAACAGCGCATGACGTTGTTCGGTCCGCTTCCCGCATCGGGCAGCGTCGTCAGCCGCAGTTGCGTGACACGCGTGACAGACAAGGGGGAGCGTGGTGGCGCTGTGGTTGCAGTGGAGCGTTGCATTTTCGACGAAGCGTCGGAGAGGTGCTTGGCGCGGATCGAGCAGGTCAACGTCTGCCGGGGCGATGGCGGCTACTCCGTGGGTGACAGTCTGCTTTCGGACACACCGCTGCCGCCTATACCGAGCCCACCGGAACGGCGGCCGGATGAGACGCTGCGGATGCCCACTGCCAGGAACCAGGCGGCGATCTATCGACTGACCGGTGACCGCAATCCACTGCATATCGACCCCGAAAGCGCAAGGAAGGCGGGCCTGGACGCGCCGATCCTGCATGGTGCTTCAATGGCAGGCATTGCCACTCGGGCAGTCTTGAGGCGGCCGCCGCTCGGTGGCGAGTGCTTTGTTTCCCAGATTGATATCCGGTTCACCGGCATGGCGTACCCGGGACGGAGCGTTGATGTCGAGTGCTGGCTCGGCGCCGATCGGACGGCTTTCCGGTGTCTGGAGGCGGACACCCACCGGGAGCTGGCCTTTGGGCATGTGGTCTGGGAGTTGGAGAGCGCAACGGGAACAGGATTGGAAACGGAATATGCAGAGCAAGCTGATTGACGCCGCTGAGACAGCGGTTGCCGACATTGAATCCGGCGCATCCATCTTTGTAGGTGGATTCGGCGGCGCGGGGATCCCGAGGCAACTACTCGCCGCGCTGTTGAACAGCACTGACGTCGGGGACCTCACGCTGATCAACAATAACGCAGGCAGTGGTGATCCAAGCTTCTTGGAGTTGGTGCGGGTTGGCAGGGTGCGGCGCATTGTCTGTTCCTACCCGCGGATGCCGGGATCGGAATTGCTCAGGGACCGAGTGATTGCCGGCAGCCTGGTGGTGGAAGTCATGCCACAGGGAACGCTTGTCGAGCGTATTCGTGCCGCGGGGGCGGGGCTCGGGGCGTTCTTCACGCCCACGGGATACGGGACGCCGTTCGCCGAAGGCAAGGAGACAAGGGTGATGAACGGACGCGGATACGTACTGGAGCAGCCGCTGCCTGCGGACTATGCCTTCGTCAACGCGTCTCGCGCGGACATGCTCGGCAATCTTGAATACCGCTATGCACAGCGAAACTTCGGGCCGGTGATGTGCACGGCCGCCGGCACCACGATCGTTGAAGCGGATGAGGTGGTCGATACGGGGATGCTTGACCCCTGCCACATCGTGACGCCGAGCATCTTTGTCAACCGCGTAGTCCGGAGAGATACATGCGCTGCCTGACGCGAAACGATATCGCCCGCCTTGTTGCGGAAGACTTTCCCAGGTACGCAGTGGTCAACCTGGGTATCGGGATGCCGACAATGGTGACTGAGCACATCTCACCGCGTCTTGGCATTCATCTCCATAGCGAGAACGGCATCCTGGGCATGGCGCAGCGAAACCCATCGGTGCCACCTGACCCGGATCTCATCAACGCCAGCAAGGAAAATGTGGCGCTCCAGCCCGGTGCATCGATCTGCGACCACGCACTGTCCTTCACGATGATGCGTGGGGGACATCTCGATATCACGGTGCTTGGGGCATTCGAAGTGGCTGCGAACGGCGACATTGCCAACTGGGCCCTCGGTGAAGGCGACCCGCTGCCGTCCGTTGGTGGGGCCATGGATCTTGCGGTTGGAACGCCGACAGTCTGGGTCATGATGGAAACGCTCACCCGTTCGAATGCTTCCCGTCTGGTCGCTCGCTGCGAATTGCCGCTGACGGCGCAGGGCGTCGTGAATCGCGTGTACACGGAGATTGGTGTCTTCGACGTAGCGGACGGGAGCTTTGTCCCGCGGGCGCTGGTGGAAGGTGTCTCTCCGGAGACCATCGGCCAATGGGTCGCAGGCCCGCTACGGTGGCGTGACGAACCGTTTGTCGTGTTGTCCAGCGGCACCTCTGACCATCCCACTCGTTGACCCATGCCGAACATCGAGATGAACACCGTGTCGGACACCAGCGAAGCGCCGGAGATCGTTGTGGAGGCCAGGGCCTGGCTGGAGGGGGGCCTGGCAGCCTTGCGCGAGGAGTTCCCATCGCACATGAATCCGAGCCAGGCGTGCCGGTTGCGCTGGAACGCGCTCCTCTGTGACGCCAATCTGATTGCCTTGACCTGGCCTGAGGAGTACGGCGGGCGCGCATTGCCCATAGCCGACCTGATCGCTTTCCACGAGCTTTGCGCTACCAAGGGGGCTCCTCAGCCGAGCAACAGCATCGCGCACTCGATTCTGGCGCCGACCCTGCTTCAGTTCGGCACAGCGGCGCAGAAGGCACGTTTTCTCCCTGGCATTCGTCTTGGCACGGAAATCTGGTGTCAGGGTTACTCCGAGCCGGGATCGGGGTCCGATCTCGCATCGGTGAAGTCGCGGGCTGTCAAGGGCGAGGCCGGGTGGACCCTGAACGGGCACAAGATCTGGACCACCCAGGCGCATCTTGCGCGATGGTGCTTTGCGCTGGTTCGCACGGACCCGGAAAGCCAGGGACATCGAGGGCTCAGCTTCATGCTCGTCGATATGCAGTCGCCAGGCGTTCGTGTTTGTCCAATCCGCCAGCTAACGGGCGAGGCCGACTACAACGAGGTTTTCTTCGAGAATGTGACGGTACCCGACGAGAACATCGTCGGGCAGGTTGGAGATGGGTGGCGAGTTGCCATGGCCGCTGCGGAGTTCGAGCGCGGCATCTATTTCCTTCCCCGCGTCGTGCAACTGGAGCATGAGCTTGGCCGGGCTGAATCACTGCTGGCGCGCGTGTCGGCGGAAGGCAGCGACGCAGCGACCTACGGCTCCCGTTTGCTGGATGCACGGGATCGCTGTCAGGTGATTCGCTGGCGTGTGGAGAGGGTGGTAAGCCGGGTCGCAGCAGGCAACACCCCCGGGATTGATGGGGCGATCCTGAAGCTGCTCTGGAGTGAAACACGGCAGATGGTCATCGAGCTTCAACTTGACCTGTTGGGAGAACGTGCGGCGATCGGCCCCGGGGCGGATGGCGACTATGCCGAGGATGCTTCGATCGTTCGCGAGTTCCTGTGGTCGAGAGCGGAGACGATCGTTGCTGGTACATCCGAGATCCAGCGGAACATCATCGCAGAACGAGTCTTGGGCCTACCAAAGGACAAAATTGCCAATGCAGACTGAAGCCGACGAAATGCTGGTGGCATCGTTTGATCGACTGATCCGCGAGCAACATCCGATCGCCTATGCGAGAACCGCCTGTACGCACGACGCCGCCAGGCGCTATCTGCTCTGGTCGCTGCTGGATGAAGGTGGGTGGCTGGATCTGTGCCAATTCGAGTCGCAGGCGGAATCGCAGGTCCTCGCAATCGGTGAGTTGATGGGCCGTGCGCTTCTGACGCAGCCGCTCGCATTTTCCGCCTACGTGCTGAAGCCACTCTGCGATGACATGCCCGCGCTTGTCGATGCTGGTGTGATCCTTCCGCCCGAAACCCATCCCGGCGTCGGTCGTGTGGATGAAGGGGCCGGCGCCGGGCGATTCGTCGACTATCACGGCCAGGACGCCTGCTACTACCAGCTCTATCTGGGGGCAGACCGGAGGACGTGGGGGATCCGGCGGTACGCAGGATGCGACGTGCAGGAGATGGAAGGCATGGATGCATGTGGGCGACTGGGAGTGTTACCTGAGCGCGGTGCGCTTGCCGAGACGACGCTGACGCTTGCCGAGGCGGACATGGCGACGATTCTCCGACGGTATCTGGCGGTAGAACTGGCTCAGATGATCGGTGCAGCCGCCGCCTCGTTGGATATGGCGATTGGATATGCCAAGGAGCGGCGCCAGTTTGGCAGGCTGATTGGCCAGTATCAGGCGATCAAGCATCCGCTGGCAAATGCGTGGGTTGCGCTTGATAACGGTCGCTATGCCGTTCGCGCGCTATTGAGTGAATCTGAGAAGGGGCCGAGTCTCGCGGGCACGGCGAATCGGCTGGTGGCGGCAGCGGCCGCGCAGGCCACCAAGCTGTCGGTGCAGGTCCATGGCGGCATGGGGTTTGCCTGGGAGCATGACGCGCATCTGTTTCTCAAGCGCGTCTACCACATGGGCACGCGAACCCGGGTTCTGGCGGCCCTGCTGGATCTGGCGTGGGCCTGATCCAGCAGGGCCCTGGCAGCAGCTTCGATGCAGGATCTGTTGCCAACATATTCCATTCGATGATAAATCTATGAAGACAATTCGCTTGTTTGCATGAATGGATCGGAACAACATGGCGGTCATCAGACAGAGGAGACACTCATGAAGACACGTATTGCCGCCTTGGTGGCTGCCGTCATCGTTGCACCACACGCGTTTGCCCACGGTGACGATTATCCGAACAAGCCGATCAAGCTGGTTGTTCCTTTCACGGCCGGCAGTGCTTCCGATACGGCGGCGCGCATTGTTGCCGAGGAGGTGCGTTCGTCGATTGGCACGATCGTCGTCGACAATCGGCCGGGCGCCAACGGCATCATCGGCTCGAACTATGTGGCGAAGTCGCCGGCGGATGGCTACACGCTGTTGTTGACAAGCAGTTCCACGCATTCCGGCATCGAAGCGTTGTTCAAACGTCCCGGCTACGACCCGATCAAGGACTTTGTTCATATCTCCCGCATCGCTACGATCCCCATGGTGCTGGTCACGCGTCCGGATGCGCCATACAAGACGGCAAAGGACATGGCCCTGTACGCGCAGAAGAACCATCTGCGTTATGGCTACGGCAGCGGCTCGGCGCAGATCGCGGCCGCCACGTTCTCGCAGATGGCGAACGTGCCATCCGACGCCATTCCCTACAAGAGTCAGCCTCCTGCGGTGACCGATCTGCTCGGTGGGCAGATCGACTACATGGTGGCGGATACATCGGTCGTCATGAGTTTCCTTCATGGTGGCAAGCTCGATGGCCTGGCCATCACGAGTCCCAGGCGTTTGCCCGAGCTTCCCAACGTGCCGACGATGGCGGAGGCTGGATACAAGAACTTCGACCTGGTCGTATGGGTGGGGCTGGCCGCGCCGGCTGGCACGCCGGCGGCCGTCGTGGAGAAATGGAACAAGGCCGTGAACGATGCCGTGGCACGTCCCCCCGTCGTGGAGAAGCTTGCGAAGCTCGGCATGGTTGCGGCGCCGGCCAGCACGCGTGACTTCGCGGCATTCACTGTCGCTCAGCGTGGCATCTGGACGTCCAGGGCCACCAAGGCGGGTGTGGAGCAGCAATGACGCATCGCGCACCGGATACGACGGGGCCGCTTGCGGGCGTCCGTGTGCTGGATCTGACGTCGGTCATCATGGGTCCCGTCTGCACGCAGATTCTGGCCGACTATGGGGCGACGGTCGTGAAGATCGAGCCGCCTGATGGTGACGTGATGCGCCATGCCGGCAACAAGCGTGCGCCTGGCATGGGAAGCATGTTCCTTCATGCGAACCAGGGAAAATCGTCGGTCGTCCTGGATCTCAAGCGAGAGGATGATGTCCGAACGCTCAGAGAGATGCTACCGGGCTTTGACGTGCTGGTGCACAACGTGCGGCCGCAAGCCATGCGCAGGTTAGGGCTCGATGAAGCGGCCGTGCGCGGCCTGAATCCGTCGATCATCTATGTTGAACTGACCGGGTATGCAGAGGGTGGGCCGCTGCACGGACGTGCGGCGTATGACGACGTCATTCAGGCGCAGACGGGGCTGGCCGAATTGTTTGCACGCCAGACGGGCGGCGCGCCTCAGTATGTGCCGACGCTGATTGCAGACAGGGTGACCGGCCTGACGGCCGCGCACGCCACCATTGCGGCACTGTTCGCGCGCAAGAGCACGGGGCGCGGTGATACGGTTCGCGTATCGATGTTCGAGACGATGGCGGCGTTCGTTCTTGCGGATCACCTCGGCGGAGCGTCGTTCGAACCTTCGACTGGCGCAATGGGATACAGCCGCCTGCTGACACCGCACAGGAAGCCATATCGAACGCGCGATGGCTACATCGCAGCGGTTGTCTACAACGACAAGCACTGGAAGTCGTTCTTCGAGGCGATTGATGATCTCGCGACGTTCGAGCGCGACAGCCGGTTTCAAACTGCGCCCGCGCGGGCCGAGAACTACGACGTCATCTATGGCCACCTCGCGCAGGTCATGCTGACGCGCACCACCGACGCGTGGGTGGCGCTGCTGGAAGCCGCGGATATTCCGTGCGCGCGTGTCAATCGCGTGGAAGACCTGCTGGAAGATGCGCAGCTTCGCTCGGTTGGCTTCTTTGATCAGCGCGACTTCGGCGATGGTGGTCAGCGGCGTATCGTTGCACGCTTTCGCTCGCCAGCCGCGCAAAATGATCTTGCAACGCCGGCGCCGAAGCTTGGTCAGCAGGCAGGGGAACTGGAAGAATGAATCAGGAAACGGTGAAAATGGTGAACACGGAAGAGATCAAACATCTGGCGCTCGATGTATCGGAGCAGGGCGTGGCGACGCTGCGCATCGCCAATGGCACCAGTCTGAATATTCTGGACTCGGACACGATCGTCGAATTCACGCAAACGCTGCGTCGGCTAGCTCGTCGCCCTGACGTCCGGGTACTGGTGTTGCGCGGGACGGGGGAGAAGGCATTTGTTGGTGGCGCGAACATCAAGGAGCTGGCCAGGCTCCAGCCGGAGACGGCGGTGGCGTTCATCACGCGGTTGCACGATCTGTGCGAGGCAGTCCGCGATTTCCCGGTGCCGACGATCGCCCGTTTGTCGGGCTGGTGCATGGGGGGCGGCATGGAGTTTGCCGCCGCTTGCGATATCCGCATCGCTGACGAGCATGCCAATTTCGCCATGCCGGAAGTCAGGATCGGCATCCCGTCGGTCATTCATGCAAACATCCTTTCTCGCCTGATCGGTGAGGGGAACACGCGCTGGATGTTGCTGACCGGGTCCTCGATCAATGCTGCGCGCGCCCACGCCTGGGGATTTGTTCACGAGGTCGTTGCCAACGACGCGCTGGATGCCGCAGTTGCGCATACGGTATCCGAAATACTGGAGTGCGGGCCGGAAGCTGTGCGCGCGCAGAAGTTGCTGCTGCGCGCGTGGGAAGATCCTGCGATCGAGCGGGGGCTGAAGCACAGCATTGCCGTGTTTGGCGACGTCTACGCTGGGTCAGAACCGGATGCGTACATGGCGCGGTTTCTTGAGCGCAAGAAGAAAAGCTGACGGGCGCGGCGAGCGGTCATGTACCATCGAGCGCTCCGTCCAATTGCCAGCGCCATGAACTTCACACTCAGGGAGTTCCGAGTATTCCGCGTCGTGTACGAACTCCGCAGTTTCAGCGGAGCTTCCCAGGCCATTCACATGACGCAGTCGGCGGTGAGCAAGGTGTGCCAGGAGATGGAGGCCAAGGTCGGGCAGCGGCTCTTCGAACGGTCGACGCGCAAGGTGACACCAACCCAGTTGGCGCACCAGCTGTATGGCCATGTATGTGAAGTGCTCGGGACCATGGATGCCGCCGAGCGCAGTATGCAGAGCCTGCTGAACCTGGAAGCTGGCGAAGTCAGCGTCGCATCGTCGCCAATGATGTGCGTGGGATTGTTGCGTGGGGCGGTTTCGGCGTTCCACGAAGCCCATCCGGCGATCCGGATCGGCATGCATGAGTTGTCGACGGACGAGACGATCGAGTACGTGGTCAATGGAAAGGCCGACTTCGGACTGGTTTCGATGGAAGAAGCCCATCCCAAGCTCTCGATCGAGCACCTGTACAACGAATCCATGTTCGTGATCTGTGCCGGCGACCACGAACTGGCACGCAAGCGCAAGGTTAGCTGGGAGTTGCTTGCGGACTATCCGCAGATCTCCTTGCATTCAACGTTCAGCACGCGGCGGACCATCGATCGCGTTTTTGCGTCGAGACACCTGACGTACTCGACATCCGTCGAGGTCGGGACGGTTCTGTCGGCCATCAGCTTTGCGAAGGCGCGGCTCGGGGTTACGGTGTTGCCCGGCTACGTTCGGGAGTTCGTATCGGAACTGGGCCTGGTAGCGAAGGCATTGCCCTGCGAGGGAGTCGAACACCCCATCTCACTCATTACACGCTGGAATGCGCGGCTTTCGACGCCAGCAGAATGTCTGCTTGACAGCGTCAGGAAGCGACTGGCCGCCGCACGAGCCTAGTTGCGTCAGAAGGCCGCGTCTCGATCCTGTCGTGTCCGAGGGCAACGCTCAGCATCGAACAATCAACTCGCACATCGCGTGGCGATAGTGGTAGTTCGGGCCGTTGTACGAGGTGTCGCGCTTGGAAGCCGTTTCAAAAAGATTCTGGCGTCGTTGCGGGGCCTTGCCGTACTACTTGTACTGTCTGCGGCCCCGCCCCGGGCTTTGCATGCCGATCTCGAACAGTCTCATGGATTCCAGAGGTGCGTCTGCTGCCCTTGCCTTGCTGGGTCCGCCTGTCAATACATGATTTAACGTAGGGGCGTGAAGCCGCATGGAAGGCAAAAATCAACGCTTTAATTCCCAATATGAACTGTACGCTCCCCGCCAACTGAATTCCCATCATCATTGACTAGCGAGAAGTGGATCCTTGCGTCATTGCTGACGCTGTCTTTTTGCGGGCTGAGATGGACGATGGTATTGGAGAAAGGCGCGATCATTTCCACGGGTGCCACTTGTGAGGCAGATCCAGTATCGACTTTAAGCGCCGAGATGGTTGCATAGTATGGCGTGGGATTTCTGATCTCCAAAAGGAACTCATCAGGCATTTTTGTCAAGGAAAACGCGAGGCGCTTCGGGAGTTCGTCTGATGGAAAAGGAAGTTTGCGAGGTCGAACGAAAACTTTGATCTGCGTCCGCATCGTTACAGTCACCAGCTGGCGCTCCGCAATAACGCTATTGGGCGTCGACGGTATCTCATAGATATTGAGCCAGAATAATGACTCGCGATCTTGCGGAAGCGCGGCACCGGAGTTTATTAGTCGGAGACTTGTCTGATCGCCGCGGCCGAGGCGGAATATTGGTGGAATTACGATTATCGGTGCGGTCGACTCTTGTGGCAGCGCGTCTATTCTGCCGTCGTCGACCCAGGCCTGAACAAGAACCGGATAATCATTGACATTAAATACCTGCAGAGACTGTTCAACAGCATCCGCCGCGTAAACAACCCGGGAGATTTCCGGTGTCACGCCAGCAGCTGCTTGCGGGCTCCATGTCTGCATAAGCATCGCGCTGAGGATAATTACCAGTCCAGGTGCGCGGAAACCGGAGAGAAGGCGCCAATCACTCCAGATTTTATTGATTCGGATTCCGCGGAACTCCGGTTTTTCGCGCCCTATCGGGGACATTGCTGATACACCTTGCAAGATAGGAATACTTATTAATCGTCGAGTCTGGATATGCGTAACATAGTCACTGGACTCGAACGACCACTTGGGCGGTCGCATTGAATCGGCCGGCGGTCACCGGTGTAACGCCGGGTGCGAACGCTTTGAGGGTTGCATTGAAGACGCGTGTATACGAAGTCATTCCGCCACTTGCAGGCCCGTTCGCCGTTGCGTCGTTTAGCACGGGGTCCCATCCGTCGATCGCACCTCCTGTCGTAACGTACTGATTTGTCAGGAAGTTCAATGGCGTGCCGTTTGGCCTGGACAGTGTTACGCCCACACCGGTCGCAACGCTCGGATCGGTACCATAGCCATCGGAGAGTAGATAAGTGACGCCACTTCCCGCGGTTGTCAGGCCTGCTGCGATGGCGCTTTGCGCATTGGCGGGCTGGACGAGTACACCAAGAGCGGTCTGATTCGCGGCAGTTCCACTTATGAACGCAGACAGTCCGGAAGGTGTTGAGCTCTGGCACTGCATTTGTATAGTCACCGGCAGTTGTCTTGTGTTTCCCTGATTCAGTTCCCGGACAGATATTATTGGAAAACGTACTAAAGGCGTCGCGTTGGTTACCGCGCAGGTTGCAGCCCTTCTAACTATGACCGTCTGGTACGCATTGATTGCGCCTGGCCATGTGCTAGGCCAGCCTGAAAAGTTGGATGCGGAGTCGGCGCCTACAGCAAGGTTGCCTTTGATAACCGTCCCAGTGGCTCCCCCGACGAATGCGACATATCCTTGTGGCTGAGGTTGCGCCCAGGTACCTGTACCATTCGTAGCGCCAGACTGGCAAACCGTACACTGAAACATCTCCAGCCTGTATTGGCTGAAATTCTTTGCTTTGACGAGAATCCATCCCTGACTATCACGGTCCAGCCCGGTTAGGGGACGGGCTTTCCACGCCCGGCTGAGATAATCACCCGTAGTAATATTTGTTATCCGCGACACGACCCCCGTATAGTACGACCTGTAGGTTCCCGGGATACCAGATTGTGCACTTACGTCAGTGGCTCCCGCGTAAGAGGAATCGCCGTTTGTCGCATAGTACTCGTACAAGGTTCCATCTGCATCCGGAGAACATCGGAACAATACCTGCTCAGGGCTATAGCTTCCCACGCCACTTCCCCCGAGGTTATTGATTGACGAAACGCCGCTTCCGAGCAGCGTGCCATCTGGTACCAAAGCGGGTATGTTGACCGAGACGGTCATGGGATACGCGCCTTGCCCTGCCGTATCGACTGCGCCATTCCAATTCCTCGCAACAGTACCGGGATCGGTATAGAGGTAGGAGTTTGGACTCGTTGTCGTTGTCGTGATCGCCCAGCATCCTTTGGATGTCGACTGTGCTAACGCCAACATCGGTCCTGCTATGCCAACAATAAAGAGTAGCGCAGCAAGTGAAGGAATGAGACGCTCTTTCCCTAAACGAAGAATGAATATCTGCAAGCGGCGGATCATGGGTGGTTATTCCGAATTTCTGCCGGCTCCGGCAGGTGTATTTGCCATTGACATGTGCTCTTGAGCTCGTGCAGCAGTCTTGTCCGTATGAGCTGAACGGCATTTCCCCTCAAAACGCTGTATGACTTCCTTCGCATCCGCTGTCTTGAGGTCATAGCCGATGACGCACAGATCCTCCTTGCCTTCCCCCCATTTGACGGTCAGCGTGCCTTGGTCGTTTGGCACACGCGCATAGACCTGATTGCCTTGGCCAACGACGCCAATCGTCGTGCCAGAACTGTCGAGAACGGTGGCACCAAACGGCAATAGTTCTCCATCTGTACCCGTAGCGGTTATCAGCACCGCATGACCAGTGAGCGTCGAGAACTTGAGCAGGACAGAAGATCCGGCATATGGCGCGACCCTGACCTGGCTACCAGTTAGTTCTGCGTTTGGATTGATGCCCTTGGAATCGAGCGCCACATCGTTGTAGCGATAGGGCGTTAGCGAAGGCACGATTGCGAAGCCGAACCGGTTCACGAATGTCCCTGGAGCATTACGCACTGCCGCACCTTCCGCACCTTTTGCCTCGATGAGTCCGAAGGTATCGCTGAGATATCTCCCGAGCGTGACACCGCCTTCGTGCACAACCGCAGCGCCGCGTGCGTTCGCACCAGCCTGCCAATAGTTGTTGCCCTGCGAGTAGTTTGCACCGACTGTTACCGCCGACAGGTTCTTCTGCAGGTTGCCACTGAAGTTGCGCGATTCGTTTTGCGTCTGCCCGGCAACAGAGAATCCATAGCTAAGCGTCTGTGCCGTATCGGCGACGCCGCTTACGGATGTCTGATACGACACGCCTTGATCCGTGCTGTGCGCCACGCTGCCAGATACTGAAGCGGAGCGAGCTCCCAGATCGAGGGGTATGGAAACCGTAAACATCACGGCATTGGTCAACCTGGGCGGCGAACTTGGTAGCGGGGCGCCGCCAATCATGCCAGGAGCATTCCCACCGTAGAGCATGCCCGTTTGCTGACGGATTACCGATAAGTTGTAGCTGATGCGCCGATAATGGTTGTTGTAGCTGAGCTGGAATTGCGTATCCCGTGACCTTGAACTGTAATAGCTACTGGTCGAAGCGGATAAAGACAACGAGCCGAGTCCGTTGAGATTCTGATTGGCATTGACGGTAAATTGGTCCCGCTGACGATAGGTGCTGGAGATCCAATTGGCTCCGTTCTGCAAAGCTGCACGAGAGCTGATCGCATCGATAAAATCTCGATAACCATTTGTTGAATAGCGATAGCCTGCCAACGTGAACGTCGTCATTGTTTGCTGGATCGTATGACTGTAGTTGACAGAACTACGCCAGCCGTTCACGTTACCGCCCTGCGGTTCCTGCGCTCTCGACCACGCTGTGTTCACACCGAATGCTCCGACTTTCGTGCCAAACACGACTCCGCCAAGCACTGACTGATAGTCAGGTGAAATTCGCGCACCGCCGTTTGCCGTCAGTACATTCGTCAAACCGCGTTCATAAGTAACATCGGCAAATTTGGCGTTCGAGTCGGCTATCTGTCGTACCTGGCCAAGCGTCAGACTGTAGTGCGACAGGCCTGGGCGAAGCGAGTTCGGTACCGCCGAGAACGGCACAATGAACGTGGTGACCTCTCCGTTGGCTTCAAGAACCTGTACGGTCAGGTTCCCTTGGTAGCTTGTCGGATTGAGATCTTTGATGGAAAACGGACCCGGTGCCACCGTGGTCTGATAGATCGTTTGACCGTTCTGGCTGATTACGACGCGGGCGTTCGTATTTGCCACCCCATTGACCACAGGCGCATACCCTCGCATTGAATCCGACAACATGCGGTCGTCGCTTTCGATGTGCACGCCGGTGTATCCCACCGCGCTCAGGAGATTGCCCCCGGTGAAGCTCTGCCCAACGACAAGATTGCTGCGCAGCGAAACTAGCGGCCGCTCCGCATAAGTGCGGATATTGTTCCAATGAGAACGACTTTCCCCAAGCCCACTTGTATACGTGTAGGTCGATTGTTGGCGAAGACGCCAGAGTCCAACGTTCAGACCCGCATTGATGCCTGCGTAAGCGGAGTTTGACCGAGCGCCGTAGGCTGACGAGGTGTAATAGTTGGTGTCGTAGTTGACATATCCCATCGTCTGCCCGGCATTCAGATTGGCCGAGTCGACGAAACCGCGTGGCACTTGCTTCATCTGTGCTTGGGGGACGCCGATATCCAGGCGCAAGCGGGACAGGTCAAACGCAGTAGATGCCCCCGGCACGCGGCGCTCAAGCGGGACACAATTCTCGGCGTGAGGAACGGGTGCCAGAGTTTCCGGAGCGGGCGCGGCCCGCTTCCCCGTCGGGGCTAGCGACCGAGTCGACGTGCTGCCAGTTGCACTACCTTCATCAAGGAGTATGCCGCTGGAGGTCAGGAACTCGTCGTTCAAACAAGGGCCAACAACATCACCTTCCATGGCTCGGAAATCGACGGGCTTGCGTGCCGCGAAAGCACCATTGACGTAGATGTCGACCGGATAAATACCAGGCTCTACCGCACTTGCCTTGTTGAATCGTTCGATGTTGGCCACACCGAGCGATGAACCAAGAAGCAGTTTGCTGTCGAAGCTGTAGGCTAGCGTAGCGCCGCCAGACGCCTGCTTGTCAACGTTGATTGGAGCCGCCATAGCCTGAAGCGTTGATGCGGTAATGACTAGCGTACTCAGTATCACGGAAAGCAGAACAGTTCTGTTATGCCTCCAAATCACGGAACTACGAAAGCCACGGGTTCTCCCGTTAGTCATTTCAGTGCGCGCCTTGAACTGTTACCGGAAGCTCCGATTCACGAACTGCGCCGTAGTCATCGACATATTGCACTTTCGTATGGATGGGCGATTCGCCCGCAGGACAGCGTCCCTTCACGCTCCACTCCATGTCGGATTGGGGCGAGATCATGGCAGGGGAGAATGTCGCAACGTCTCCACCGCAAATCAAATTTCCGTTCGCGAGCGATATGTGGTAGCTCGATGCATTCTTTGCAATGATGCTTACATTGGCACCTTGCCGAACTATCTGAAAGCTGAGCTTTTCGATCGCTTTCTGAGGGCTTCCTTCGATACCAGACGGTCGGTAAAGTATCTTGATTCTGTTGCGTAGCATTACCAGCATTTGATTCTGGTTTGCATACGAAGAATTTAAGGAAGGAATTTCCAAGGTGTTAAGATAAAAGACAGATTCGCGGTCTTTAGGAAAATCCTTGCCCACATATAACAGGCGAATTGTCTGGCCTGCAGTGGGTTCAATACGGAATACCGGCGGAGTGACAATAAAAGGTGCGTCAGCGGTCTTTGGAGTGGATTGCTCGTTTCCAGAGTCAACCCATACTTGCATCACGCTGGGGCTGCTTCCTTGATTGGTGAACTGCAGACTTTCTCCGGGCGACCGTCCGTCGTAGATCACGCGGGTGCCAGTCATGGTTACGCTGCCAATGGCGGAACCTGCTTGTAGCGCGAGCACGATGCTCAGTACGGCGCCTAGAACAGGCATGGGGTAACGCGAGGCCATTTCAACAACTCTCAGTTTTCTCCGCCCGAAGGCTCCTGGGCCTGTCCGAGAAGACAGACCCGGGAACTCCAGTCGTATTTACAGATAGCTCACTGCATACTGGACGCTACCCAGCACCGAACCGGCAGTTGCGCCGCCTGGCTCGGAGATGTACTGAACAGCGAAATCATGCGATGCCGACGTGGCGCCGACTGGCAGCGTGAGGCCGCTGGCTGCGTAGCCACCAGCATTGCCCAGGTTGAAGGGCACCGTCGGCGTCGCCGGATCAAGCAATTGCAGAGCGACATTCGTAGCTGTGCCGGTGTTGCCGAGGTTCCCGGCTGCCGTAACCTGGTTGCCCACGAAGACAGTCTTGATTGCTTGCGTGGTGGTTGTCGGCGCTACACAGCCGCTTACACCCACAGTGAAAGACGTCGTTCCTGCAGTCGCGCCCGCAGAAGTCAAAACCGTCGATGAGACGGCTGGCAACAGAACCGTAGGGTTGGCTGCGTTACCGTTGATCGTGACCTGGCAGGTCTGATCCGTAACTTCCCCTTGAAAGTTGATCGTATTCCCACTGGCCGCGTACGCCATGACCGGTGCGATGGATGCTGCAAGAATAATGAGATGCTTTTTCATGATCTAATTTCGTTTGTTAATTGATGGTAATCTCCACCTGGAAAGTGGTCGTTCTCTACTCCAGATCGTCCCTTTCGGACACGTTTTTGAGCTGAAACTGAATAACCAGATTTCTGCCGCGCGTCCCTAATCGGTTCTTTGCCAACATAATCTCCCGATCAAGATCTGCTCACATCGCACAACCACTTGATACGATAGTGGTATAAGAAGTTTTCTATTTATATAGAACGAGTTCTAAAAATAGATTCCCGGCACTGTCCAACGGTGCGCAAACCTGGGGGGAGGATCTCCGGCGTGTTTCAATGTGATGATTAGTTCGGAGTGGAGCGAGTCCTGCGAGGGGGAGTAAGACGTGGGCAGGATGATTCACTTTCGTTGCCGAGCGCGCGAGGATTACAACGGCCGCGACAATGTAGGGCAGGGTAGTGGCATAGGAGCGAGCTGAATCTTCCTGACTGCAGCTCAAGTCAAGGGAACGTCACCCTGGAACCATTCTTCGGTTTACTGATTTGCGCGGCACGCGCCATTTCCCGCGAGCGTCGCCAGGCGATCACGAGTATCTGTAGCGGCACTGAGTGCTGCGTCTCTCTCGGCGATTGCCACAGCCGCTGATTTCTTGTGCTGCTCGCTCTGGCGCGGGGGAGGGGTGGTGGTGATCAGCGCCGCAAACACTCCGGGCTTGTCAGCACTTCCGCCCTTTTTTCTTCGTTCTAGTCATAGAACGTAGTCGTATGCCTACCCGCTATCGTAAGTGGGGACTGTGCCCGCCGATTCGGGGGGGGGCTCCACAGGCGTACGAGCCCATGGAGATACAAGCGTTCCTCGGTCGCTCTCCGGCTGAGTATTTCCTTCGGATCTACACAGCATTTGGCTGAATATTCGCTGAGTGCTGGCGCTCGCCTGGATCAGGCTTCGGCTGCGTTCGTTTCTTTTCAGGAAATCTTCATCTAACCGCACTCATATACCATAAACATTGTTATGCGCCATTTTTATTTAATCTGATGATGATGGGATGGTAGATCATATTTTATAGATTTTATCGATAAATATATGGTCTGGAGTCTAAGCTGTGGTGTTCAGCATGTTTGTAAATGCTAGCGCCCACTCTAAAAATAGAATCTATTCTATATCCGGCGCAAAAAAATCGATTTAATTTGCCACCGTGGGTCGGCAGATTGACGGCTGATTCGCTGCCCATTTCCGGTAATGGGTTGATCCCGTCTGCCGGACTTCCGCCCCAGGCTGTTGCTCCCCGTGACAGCCTGGGTTTTTTATCGAGCAACGGGAGCGCAATGAGGGCTCGGTTGGTGTGCGTCAATCTTGCGAACTCGGGCCACGCGCTGCCGGTGCCGCGTGTGGTAGCGGCCTTGCGCAGCTTTTGCAGTTGCTGCCGCAGTTATGGGCGTAGCCAGCGTCTGCGCCTGGCTGTGGGCATGAACGCGTTCCTGGTAAAGCCGGCGACATTGGCATCGCTATGGCAGACGATCGAGACCGCATTGCAAGGAGGCCCGGAAGCGCCGTTGCCCAAGACGTGAATTTCGTCTCCGGAAGCATCATCGGCCGATCGGACGTCGGAATCCGGGGAGTTCCGTCCGGAATGTATCGATACCGTCGGGCTGCGGTCCCAACTGGTGCCCATGTTGGCAGAGCGCGACGTGCGCGAGATCTTCTCGCGATCCCTGGCACAGGATCGCGACGCCTTGCATGCGCAGCTGGCGGCGCCGACGCCTGCAGGGCTGAGCAAGTGGTGTCATCGTGCCGGCGGAGCGATTTCCGTGATGGAGCAGCCATACCTGCGCGGGTTGCTCAATCGGATGGTCGATCTGCTGGAGACCGGCTCTCCGGCTCAAATCCAGTCGGCGGGTGCTTCGCTGTCGGCGATGTATGACTACCTGATTGATTGGCTGGAGAAGTTGGATGCTGCGTGACTGGTGTGCGACGGACCGGGGGCGACTGTGGAGCCAGTCGTGAAGATGGCGCGCCCCACGGGGGGGGGCGTCGGCAAAAGACTGTCAATGGATGCTCGGCCATGCTCACCTGGAACGAAGTAGGACGTTGAAGCCGCGGCGTCAGTCGGCCTTCGGTCGCCGTACGGCGAAGTCGGTGACAAATGCCACCGCCATGGCCACTGCGCCGCACATGAAGATCAGTCTGTAGTTCTCATGCGATTGCGCGAACAGATACGCATAGCCGTAGCCACCCAGCGCCTGACATAGCGCGAACGCTATGGTGGCACGGCTCCATGCGGCGCGCTGGGCCGTGGCGTCGTGGGGCAACATCTCCTGCACTCGGCCCAAGACAAGCGGCACAATGCCTGGCGTGAAGGTGCCGAGGACGATGGTCGATAGCCACAGGGCTACCGTGTGGTGGGAGGCGGCCAGCAGTCCCACGGCCAGGCCTTGCAGCAACATCGCAAGCCGATAGGCGTTCCTGAATCCGAGCTTGCCACCTATGGCGCCCGCGAGCAGTGGGCCTGCGATAGCTGCGACGCCATAGAGTACCCAGTACCCCGCGCCGGCCGATGCACCCTGACCAAGACCGCGCGCGACGTAGTCGACCAACAGCACCATGGCAGGCACCAATCCCAGCGCGTTTGCGGCGTACTGGAAGTACAACACGCGCAATGCTGGATGGCTGGAACCCTGTGCATGGTCGGCGGGGCGGTGGCCTGCCGCAGTTGGTGCTGGCATGCCGGTTGGCACATCGGCTGAGGGCCACCCCTTCCAGCTGACAGCAGTCAGAAGCAATGACACGGCACCAAGTCCAAGCCACGTCTGTCCCAGCCCAAGCTTGAGCAACTCTGGTACCAGCGTGCCCGATGCTGCAATACCCAGTCCAAGCCCCAGGAAGATCATCCCGCTAACGAAGGCTCGCCGGCCCGGCGGCATATGCGGCAGGATCGCAGTAGCCACGAGCACCATGATGGCGCCGCCCGTCAGGCCAGAAAGAAAGCGCCAGAGGAAGAACCAGCTTACCGACACGGGTACTGCGCACGCAAAGAATGCCGCGGTGGCCAGCACCATCAGCAGACGTAAAGCATGGCGGTTCGACAGCCGGGTCGCCAGTGGGCGGCCAATCACAGCGCCAGCGAGGTACCCGGCGAAGTTTGCGGCGCCGAGTGCCACGGTGTCTGCGGCGCTGAACCAGTGGGCCTGGATCAACGAGGGAATCAGCGGCGTATAGGCGAAGCGGGCAAGACCTATAGCGACAAGGCTTGCGCAGAGTCCGGCCAGCGCCGCGTGGAGCGCACGCGCATCCAGCGCACGGTCCGTGGTGCCTGGGACTGGCGTGGTGACAGTGTTCTGTGACATGGGGTGATACCTCTGGGCGAGCGCCGCCCCACGCAGGCGGCAGCCGCGCGTAGAGGCGAAGCGTTATTCAGGGAGAAGTCAGGTCGTGCCGCGCGGCTTGCGTCCGAGCAGAGCCAGTACGGGTCTGACGGATGCCTCAAGCAGTGCGCGATCCGGCATGACGCGAGACATCACGCGCAAGCCGATCTGTACCGACAACAGCGTGGCCGCAACGTCCCTGGCAGTGAGTGTCGGGTCGACAGTCCCGTCGGCCTGGCCCGCGCGAATGGTGCGTTCGAAGAAGTGACCGAGTGTAGTCAGCTCCTCTGCAACGATCGCCGCCAGTTCAGGGTCGTCAGCCGATGCGTCGAGCGCCGTATTGATCAGCATGCATCCACGATGCAGCGGATCGGAGGCGCCACGTTCGATGCTTTCGGCAAAGAATGCTTCTAGCGCCTGGGCCGGGGGAAGGGTGCTTTCCAGTCGCGCAATCCGTTCGCGGAGCGTGTGGTTCAGGTAGTCCTCAAGCGCCTGCAGGAACAGTGTGCGTTTGTCGCCAAAGGCGTTGTAGAGGCTAGGTTGAGTCAGTCCCATCGCCTGCGTAAGTTCGCGGGTCGACGTGGCGTTGTAGCCCTTGGCCCAGAACGCGTCCTGCGCGGCGGAAAGTGCGGTTTGGGCGTCAAATTGGCGGGGTCGTGCCATGGCAGCAGAATTCTGTATCGAATGATATGGAACGTATTTTAGATTGATCGATACAGAATTCAAGGACGATCTTTCGTGTGGAGCTTGAGGAATGTGGAGAGGGTTCGATCAGTGATCTGCAAACGATATGTTGAGCCAGCTGGATCCCGGCTATGCAAGCCGAGCACGGCGCAAGGCCAGCGGTGTCACGCCCACATGCCGACGGAAAACGCGCGTGAAGTGAGAGTCGTCCGTGAAGCCGCACCTGCGGCCAATGGCCGCCACGGTGAGGCGATTGAACGCCGGCGATGACAACTGACGCACGGCGATATCGATGCGGGTCTTCATCAGCAGGAATCCAAAGGTCTCGTTCTGAGCGGCCAGTGCGCGATGCAGGGATCGCACCGAAATCCCCAGGTCTGCTGCCACCTGTGGCGCGATCAACGTGGACTCGGTGCATCGCGAACGAATGCAGTCGACGATTCTCTCGTTTAGCGGCTTCGAGATCTCGTGTTTATGCGTGGCGACCTGATCTGGTCCGCTCGACGCCAGAAGAATCAGCGCACCGAGCTGGTCCACGATCAGCCGGGGCGGGAGCGGCGCATTGAGGATTGTGGTGGGCTGCAATGCGGCGATAAATGTGTTCAGCGCCACTGCCCAGCGCGAGTCAGCGCCAAATTGCCTGCCGACCACTGCGCCTGTCTGAGGGACCCACTCGCTTAGCCACTGCGGATCGAAACCGATATTGATGAAGTCGTAGTCAAAAGCGATATCGAGGCTTAGCGCCTGCACGGAATCCGTGATGAATGAATCCATGGGGCGCATCGAAACTCTCGACTGGTAGCTCAGGTTCCAGGGAACGTTTCGGCTGAGCACCAGATTCAGGCAGCGTGCGCGTTGTCGTGAGATCTCGACGGCCGTGCTCCGCGCGATATGGGGGGAGCCTGCCACGTGCATCACGGTAACGGGACCGAGCGCCAGAGCCTCGATCTTCGCGCTCAGATCGGGCGAATAGGGCGTTTCGAACTGGAACGGGATGATGGCCGACTCGGTGGCGGCCTGGAAGTACTCACGTCTTTGCGTCGCTGGGACCAGATCGGTGCTCCAGCGTTGTAGTTGCCCAAGCTCGTTCCCCATCCTTTTCCCCCACTCATGGACCGTCGTCGGCGTGGCTGGCACGTAGCGTCCACGCATTCTGTGTTGCTGTCATGAATAGTCAATCCATCAAAGCATATCAAGGGCACTCTGCAATTGCCGATTGACGGGTGCCGAGCCGGCGCCCTTAGCCGGTTGCATCAGGGACTTCGCGCGATATGTGCAGTATAAGCATCTTTCGCTTTTGCCCTGCGGACCGTCTGGATCTGGCGCCGATCGAACATGGCTTCGGAGGTGGCGATGCAGTATCTGAATGGCTTGGACGCGAAGGTTGGTGACGTGGTGATGCTCGGTGACCGTGAAACCGGCGTGGTCGTGTGCAGCTTCACCAATGCGGAATATAGCCCGGGATATGAGTCATTCATGAGGCGACATGCGTCCGAGGGAATCTTGATTGATTTCCCGACCTACGGGCTGATGCATTTCAAGTTCGCAGAGGTCGGACTTACGCTGCTGTCCCGGCGGACTGGCTAGGCAAGCGTCATCCGCTGGCGCCTCGTTGCCTGGCTAGTGTCGCAATGCGGGCTATCTGCCGGTCTCTTTGGGGACTTATGCCGCGCTCCCTCCATAAACTACGACTCTGCAAGGGGCAGTAATGCTAGCGAGTCCACGGCGACGGTGCAAGGACGATGGTGATTCCCGCACGCACACCCCGGGCTTTCGAATTCTTCCTTGCTTTTAAAACTACGACTCATAGAATCGTAGTATTGCAGTTGACGCTTGTCATTGCTGAAGAAAGCGGGCGCGCGATGAAGGTGCGGCCGGATCACTCAAACCAGGGATTGATGCAGGAGTTTGCAAATGTCCAAACGCATTCTTGTGATTGGCGCCGGCTTCGCCGGCATGTGGAGCGCGCTGGCTTCGGCCCGGCTGCTCGATGAAGTCGGACGCACGGATATCGAGATCGTGTTGGTGGCGCCTGAGGCGGAGTTGCATGTACGGCCGCGCCTCTACGAGCAGAATCCAGGCGGAATGAAGGCGCCGCTGCAGGAGATATTCAAGGCTGTCGGCGTCCGGTTCGTACAGGGTTACGTTGAGCGGATCGATGTGGCGAATCAGCAGGTGGAGGTCAGCAGCGCAGCGGGGACATCACCCGTCGTGCTTGGTTTCGACCGACTTGTGCTGGCCGCTGGAAGCCGTCTGTTCAAGCCGCAGATCTCCGGGCTGGATGAACATGCATTCAACGTCGATCAGGTGGCTTCCGCCAAAACGCTGGAAGCCCACATCGAGAAGCTGGCAACCCGTCCGGCTAGCATCGCCAGAAACACGGTCGTGGTTGCAGGCGGAGGCTTCACTGGTATCGAGACGGCGGCGGAGATGCCAGCACGTTTGCGTGAGGTTCTGGGAGACGACGCACAGGTCAATGTGATCATCGTGGAGCGAGCCAGCGAGATCGGTCCGGATCTGGGTGCCGGACCTCGACCAGTCATCATCCAGGCGCTGACGGAACTTGGCGTCAAGTGGAAGCTCGGGTCGGGTGTTGCGGCCGTGGATGCGGCCGGCGTGACGCTGGAGAGCGGTGAGCGTATCGAAGCCTTGACGGTCATCTGGACCGCTGGTGCGCGTGCCAGCAAGCTCACGGCTCAAGTCCCTGCCGAGCGCGACGGCTTTGGCCGTCTGCACGTCGATAACTATCTGAAGGTCAGGGGGCTCGAGACGGTCTATGCGACGGGCGACGTCGCGTATGCAGCCGTTGACGATGCCGGCAACTACGCCATGATGTCATGCCAGCATGCAATGAACCTTGGGCGTTCCGCCGGACACAACGTGGCCGCGGACCTGGTTGGCGACGAGCAAATCCCATACAGCCAGCCAAAGTATGTGACCTGCCTGGATCTGGGCCCCTGGGGCGCGGTGTACACGGAGGGCTGGGAGCGCGAGGTGAAGCTGGTTGGTGCCGAGGCCAAGGCGCTGAAGACGAAGATCAACACCGAGTGGATCTATCCGCCAAGCGCGGATCGCGCCGAGGCACTGGCCTCGGCGGACCCGCGTCGAATCGTGGTGGCGTAACGATCAAATGGGGCAAGACGAATCGTCTTGTCTCGTTGTTCCTGAAGGAGTGGCGAAGACCGCGTAGCTCGGGCGCTCCCGCGGTCTTGCGGAGTCGTGTGCCGGAACGGGCGTGACCGCGAACGCGGTCTTGCCGGGTCCGACAAGCTCTCGGAAGGCCAATCGTTCGAAGCATTCGAGAAGACATGCTTCGAACAAGCACGTCCGACGTCGCTCCTCAAGCGATTCACTACCCCTGAAGAGGTTACGAACCTGGTTGTCTACGTCTGCTCGCAGCGTCTTCCGCGACAAATGACGCAGCACTACGTGCGGATGGCGGTGTGGTTCGTGCCGCTTTCTGAGCCGCCTGTCAAATGAGAATCGCCTTCCATCTGGAGGGCGATTTTTTCATGCACGGTTGCGCGGTCGTACGGACTTGCGCGCGGGTGGCAACGATTCCTCTGACTTGTCGCCGCGGCGGTTGACGGAACGGGCCGTCAGCCATTGGACCACCTGCGTCCCGTAACTGTTGGGTGCCTTGTCGATGGCGCGATTGGCAATGTCGAATAGCGTGTGTTGCCTGAGTTCATGCCGCATCGCCTTCTCCGCTGATTGCATGACAGCATGGATCGAGCACACGCCGCGAGTGGCCCAGGCGGGTGGCGCGTCCTCGAACACCGCGCAACGGTCGCGGATCTCCAGACAGTCGAACAACGGCTTGTCGCCATCGATGGCGACGACGACGTCATGCACCGTGATCTTGTCTGCCGGCCGCGCCAGGCTGAAGCCGCCTCGTATGCCTTCGGTAGCGACTACGAGGTTTGCCTTCGCCAGCTTGGTGAACAGCTTTGCCAGATAGTCAGCGGGGATACCCTGCAGTTCCGCGAGATCCCTCACGCTTGCGGTTTCCACCGACGCCTGTGAGCGCGACAGGTAAAGGAGGCAATGCAACCCGTATTCCACACCGGTGCTGATGAATGACATGACAACTAAGAGTTATTGGATCGTAGTTGTCAGGTTATACAGGTGCGCGCTGATCCGCAAGCAAATGTACGTTTGGCGAGCACCTGCGATTTGTTCGGATGTACCCGGGATCGTACTGACGACATCTAGTGGGCAGCGGATGCCGCACCGGACGCCGCACCACGCGCTGGCTTGGTCAGCCAGATCAGCGGAACGATGGCGACGAAGATGACGGCTGAAATCCAGAAGATGTCGTTCAGGCCCAGCATGATCGCCTGGGTATTGAGCTGTCTTTCAAAGTAGGCGGTCGCCTGGCCAGGGGATAGGTGCATCACGGACTGGATGGCCTCCAGCGCGGCACTGTAGTTCGGATTACCAGGGTTTGCCTGTTCGACCAGTTGTGCGTGATGCAGTATGGCGCGGTCGTTCCACACAGTGGTCGCCAGCGACGTTCCCACCGCGCCGCAGAACACGCGGGCAAAGTTCGACAGTCCGGCCGCGGCGGGGATTTTCTCTGGTGGGAGACCGGAAAGAATGATGGCCGTCAACGGAACAAAGAACAATGCTGTTGGAATGCCCTGCAGCAGCGTTGGGAGAACCAACGTGAACGTGTCGACTCCCGTGGTGTAGTGAGAGCGCATGAAGAACACCGCGGCAAAGCCGAGAAACGAAAGGGTGGAGAGAATGCGCAACTCGGCTTTTGGCATCAGTTTGCCAAGGACCGGCGCAAGCACCACCGCGAAGATGCCCAATGGCGCCGTGACAAGGCCGGCATTGACGGCTGGATAGGCGAGGTACTGCTGCATCCATTGCGGCAGCACGACCAGATTCGCGAAGAAGACCGCATAGGCCACCGATATTGCGATGGTGCCGGCGAGGAAGTTGCGTCCCTTGAACAGCCTCAGCTCGACGAGCGGATTGGCTTCGGTCAGTTCCCAGATCACGAAGAACAGGAAGCCGAGCAGGGCAACAATGGCCAGGCTGATAATCACCGGCGAAGCGAACCAGTCGAGATCCTTGCCTTTGTCCAGCATGATCTGAAGGGCTGCCACCCAGGTGACAAGGGCCGCTAGTCCTATGGCGTCAATCGGCAGAATACGGGTCGTTGTCTCGCGACTACGATAGATCGCCCAGGTGACTGCGGCAGCAAATAGCCCAACGGGGATGTTGATATAGAAGATCCATGACCAGGAATAGCTGTCAGTCATCCATCCCCCCAAAGCCGGGCCGGCTATTGGTCCCACGGTAGCGGTCATCGCCCACAACGCGAGTGCCTGACCGCTTTTCTCCTTGGGATAGGACCCCAGGAGAATTGCTTGCGAGAGCGGAATCATCGGACCCGCGACGGCTCCCTGGAGGATTCGTGCCGCGAGAAGGAAAGTGAGATTGGGCGCGACGCCGCATAGCCACGACGACAGGACGAACAGCAGAATCGATCCCACGAACAGGCGGATCTGCCCCACGCGCTGGGTCAGCCATCCCGTCAGTGGAATGGCTACCGCATTGGCGGCCGCGAACAGCGTGATCACCCACGTGCCTTCATCCACGGAGACGCCGAGGTTGCCAGAGATGGTCGGGATGGCGACGTTGGCAATGGATGAATCCAGCACGTTCATGAATGTGGCCAGCGCGACGGCCAGACTGCCCATTGCCAGCTTGCCACCGGTCAGCGGCGGCGGTAATTCGCTTGTCATCGGATTTGCCATGATGCCCTCAGTTAGCGTTGGCGACTACGGTTTCACGAGGCCCTGGCGAGTGCCGAAGGACTAGCCGCCGGCCGCGCATTCCTGGTCGTTTCGCTTCGCGTGGCGAGGTCGCTGTTGCTGTTGCTGTTCCGGGCGATGATCCGAGCGATCTCGCTGTCGGCTTCCGCACCGTAGCGCTCGAACACTTCGGTGCGATAGGCGGTGCGAATTGGTGTGCTTGCGCCCTTGGCGGGGGAAAGTTCTCCGCCGCGCTCCCTGGTCTCGACATCGACCTGCATAGACAGGCCAACCTGCAGTGGGTGCGCGCGCAGCTCCACCGGATCAAGTGCGATCCGCACCGGCAGTCGCTGGACGACCTTGATCCAGTTGCCAGTCGCGTTCTGCGCGGGTAGCGCGGAAAAGGCGCTACCAGTGCCCGCGGAGAAGCCCACGACCTTGCCGTGATAGGTCACCTTGCCGCCGTACAGATCGGCGTGGAGTTCCACTGGCTGGCCAATTCGGATGTGCTTGAGCTGAACCTCCTTGAAGTTGGCGTCTACCCAGACTCCATCGAGAGGCACGATGGCCATGAGTGGATTGCCAGGCGCAACACGTTGACCGACTTGCACGGATCGACGCGCGACATAGCCGGTCACGGGTGCGGGCAGCGTGTTTCGCGCATTGGCGAGATAGGCATCCCTCACGCGTGTGGCGGCTGCTTGAACACTGGGGTGATCGGCCACGCTAGCCTGGTCGGTCAACGCATGGTTCGAGGCGAGCTGTTGCTTCGCCGTTTCCAGCGCGGCTTCGGCAGCCTTCACGGTGTCCCTTGCGTGCGCGACGTCCTCCGCCGCAACCGCGCCACTTTCCGAGGCTTCGGTTCGACGCCGCAGATCATCTCGTGCCCGGGAAAGGTCCACCTGCCGCTGTTGAACAGTTGCAGCCAGCGTGTTGTTGTTGACATATAGGGCACTCACCTGGCGAACGGTCTGCCCGAGCGCTGCCTCGGCATTGGCCAGGGCGATGCGCGCGTCTGCGGGGTCGAGCGTGACGATCGCATCGCCGGCCCTGACGATCTCCGTGTCGTCGGCATTGACGGCGACCACCGTCCCGCTTACCTGAGGGGTGAGTTGCACCAGATTGCCGTTGACGTAGGCGTCGTCGGTGTCTTCGTGAAAGCGTGCCACGCTGTAGTAGTACGCGCCGTAGCCTGCCGCTGCCACCAGAGCGCCCAGCCCAAGCAGGGCCAGCAGACGCTTGCGGGTTTTCGGCGCGCTGGACGCGGCCTTGGGATTGTCAGTGGGGTTCGGGTTGGTCGTGGTCATCATGTCACCTGTATCTGTGGCGTGGCGGCTCACCGGGTTGTGTCCGCGCTTTGTGTGTCGTCGGCCGTGTACCCGCCGCCCAGGGCCGCTGCCAGCGCAATCTGGCGGTCGCGTCGTTGCATCCGGAGCGTTGTCACGGTCTGGCTGCTGGCCAATGCCGTGGTCTGCGCATTCAGCACTGTCAACTGCGTGGTCAGTCCGGCGCGGTACTGTGCCATCGCCAGTTTCAAGGCGCGTTGCGCGGCCTCGTCGGCTCGGACCGCGTTGATGATCTGGGCGTTGACGGAGCGAATGTCCGACAGTTGCGTGGCCACATCGGTCAATGCCTGGATCAGGGTGTCGTTGTAATTCGCCACGGCAAAGTCGAAGTCGGCGTAGCGTCCTTTCAGTTGCGCGCGCAGTGCGCCACCGTCGAAGATCGGCAGGTGGATGGCAGGGCCGGCGGAGACCGTGCGGCTCGCCGCATGCAGAAAGCGTCCCCACCCGAACGCATCGAGGCCGATGGCAGCGCTCAGGTTGATGTCTGGGTAGAACTCGGCTTTCGCCACCTTGATGTCGTGAGTGGTGGCCTCCACTCTCCAGCGCGCGGCGACGATGTCGGGGCGGCGTGCCACGAGGTCTGCCGGAAGGTTGTCAGGCAGATGAATTTCTTCGGCGCCACCGAGTGCCGGCTTGGCGATGGCGAGCCCGCGGTCCGGGCCTTTGCCGAGCAGCGCGCCAAGTTGGTAGCGGGTACGCTGGATACTTCCCTCAAGGGCAGAGACGGAAACTTGCGCAGCCGCGAGATTCGCTTCGGCAGTCTGTTGCTCCACGGCGGTATCCAGTCCCATCCGGACCCGACCGCGTGTAACCCGCAGGACTTCCTCGCGTTGCGTGACTTCATCGCGCGCAATATCCAGAAGCGCGTACAAGCGGGCGAGTTCGTTGTAACTGCGGGCGATGGCCTGACTCAGGGTCAGTTTTACCTGCTCCGCTTCTGCCTCCGTCATGTGGACCATCGAGACTGCGGAGCGGAGAGCTTCGCGATTCTTGCCCCAAAGATCGAGCTCGTAGGACGCGCTGATGATCGCCTTGTTTTCCGATTGCCACGTGCCGGCAAAGGCTGGCGGTATAAAGGTGCTTTCAGTCAGTCGCTGGCGAGTCCAGGAATACCCCGCGCCTACCTGAGGGAGGGTGTTCGCATTGGCGCTTTCGCTGAATGCCACGGCCGCCGCGATACGGGCACGTGCCTTGTCGATGGATGGGCTACCCGCCAAGGCTTCGTCGATCAGGGCCTTGAGTTGGGCGTCGCCAAACTGCGATGCCCAGTCCGTGGCGGGCCAATGCCCTCCCTCGGACGGCATGCTTTGCGCAGTGGCAATCTGCGTCGGCAGTGCCATGTCCTTGTCGCTATGAATGCCCGCATAGTTCGCGCATCCAGCAAGTACTGCGGCCACTATCGTTGAGAGCGCGAGCAGTGTGGCGCGCTGCTTCGCCTGGGGTGATTGCCAAACCATTTTCCGACTCATCAATGGGTGTGGTGGATAAAGTGACTGGACGGGCATTCCAGAACTGATTTCGCCGTCCACGCATTTAACTGACTGGACAATAGTTGCCTAGGCAAATAAATTCAAGGCGCGCTGCGATGGATTCTTTCAATCGGCTCGATTGCGAAAACCGATGCGCTGTATTGGCCTCGGAGGCCGATGCGCGAACGACAGAAGCGATGACAGGGCGACGCGTCGCCCTGTCAATCTGGGGTGGATTTCAGGACGGGCGGCAGCGTCGCGACATCAGGCCGAGCTGCCCAACGGCATGCCCGGGGTCCAGGTGCCTAGCGAGCGTCCAGCGGCAGCTTCACCGGCGTATTGCCCTCCGCAATCCCGTAGACAAGCAACTTCGCAGGCTTGGTGGAACTGGCATTGCGGGACACCAGGTGCTTCGCGCCTGGCGGTTCATACCAGGCTTCTCCCGTCTTGTAGACGCGGGCGGGTTGGCCATCGAGCTGGGATTCCACTTCACCGTCAAGCACATAGGCGAAGATCGAACCCGGATGTCGATGTGGTTCAGAGGCTTGCCCCGGTTCGTAGGCCACCGTGATCATGAACACGTGACGTCCTTTGGCCTCGGGGATGTCCTGCTTCATCACCGGCGTTGTTGTCTCGTGTCCGGCTTCGTGCGCAAGTGCCGGCCTGGCGGCTGTCATGGTGCAGAGCAGCATGGCGGCAACCAGGGGCACCTGAAGCGCAGTGCGACGTATGGCGAGCGCTGTCATGGCGGACCTCACGCTGGTGTCTTGCGGAACGAAATCGCGAAACGGTTCCACGTATTGATGGTCGAGATCAGAAGCGTCAGGTCCACGAGTTCCGCGTCGTCGAAGTGCGGCCGCACGGCGGTCCAGACTTCATCTGGCACATGATCCTGAGATACGAGCGTGACGGCTTCGGTCCAGGCCAGCGCCGCGCGTTCGCGATCTGTGAAGAAGGGTGTTTCGCGCCAGACGGACAGCGTGGCAAGGCGACGATCGTCTTCTCCGCCCTTGCGCGCGTCCGCAGTATGAAGGTCGATGCAGTAGGCGCAGCCGTTGATCAGGGAGGCCCGGAGCCGAATCAGCTCCACCAGGGACTTCTCGAGGCTGGATTCGCTGATGCGCTTTTCCAGACCAAGCAGCGCCTTGATGGCGTTCGGGTTGGCATTGTAGAAATCGAGACGTTGGGTCATGACTTTTTCCTTGGCTTGTTCATATGCGTGCCGGCTGGCACGCCTCAGACGCAAGCTTAGGCAATGAAGTGGTGACCTTTTAGTACCGATTTATGGCTATTTTGAGGTGACCAATTTTCGGGGCACGCCATCAGCGCCGGGTGGCGCGAAGTGTTTCGCCGAGTTGGGTCAGGCCACTCCGCATATCGTCCACACCGATGCCGCCGTAGCCAAAGAGGATGCCTTGCCGCGAAGGCTGGGAATTGAACATCCTGGAAATGCCGTACAGGCCCACCGATGCCTGGTTGGCCCGGGCAATGACGTCTGCTTCGTTTGTATCGTCGGCCAGTATCGCGACCAGATGGATGCCGGCCGCGGACGGTAGCGGCGTGAAGAAATCGGACAGGTCGCCCTGCAGGTACTCCAGCAGCGTCGCGCGTCGCCTGGCATATTCCCTGTGCATGTGGCGCAGATGCTTGGCGAAGTATCCGTCCAGCATGAACTTGCCCAATGCGGTCTGCATCAGGGTGCTGCTATGCCAGTCACTGACCTGTTTGGCCTTTCGAAGCGTGGCCGCCAGGGACGATGGCGGAATCATGTAGCCGATCCGCAGTTCCGGAAAGATGGTCTTCGAGAACGTGCCGACGTAAGCAACGACACCGGCGTTGTCGAGACTCTTCAGTGATTCCATCGGTCGACCCTCGAAGCGATATTCGCCGTCATAGTCATCCTCGATCACGAGAGCGCCTCGCCGGTGCGCCCATTCGAGCAGGGCAAGGCGGCGCTCGAGCGTCATCGGCATGCCTAGCGGAAACTGGTGGGAAGGCGTGACGTAGACCATCCTCGCCTTCGACGGCAGGGCATCCACCCGCAAACCGTCCTTGTCGACCGGTACGTCGATCACCCTGGCGCCCGCCGCGGTGAAGACGCTTCGCGCGGGGGGATAGCCAGGATCTTCCACCGCGATCACATCGCCTGGCCGGATGACCGCGCGCGCCAGCAGTTCAATGGCCTGTTGCGCGCCATTGGTCACGATGACGTCCTGCCAGTTGCTGACCACCGCGCGGTTCGAAGCCAGATAACGCGAGATGGCCAGACGCAGTTCCTGATCGCCCGATGGGTCGTGATAGGACCCGTTTCCGCGCGCCTGGATGCGCAGCGCGTGGCTAACGCATTTGCGCCATTTGTCGAACGGAAACAGGCGCTTGTCGGTGACGCCGCCTACGAAATCGAAGCGTGCCGGCATGTCTTTCCGGCTTGCGGGTAATGCCTCGGGTAGCGTTTCCCACACCGCTCCAGTGGCCTGCACGATCCGCTCGCGCGGCGGCGTAGGCGCCAGGCGCGTCATCTCTTCGGACACGAAGGTTCCGTCGCCGGTACGGGACCGCAGATAGCCTTCGCCGATCAACCGCTCGAACACATCGAGCGTCGTCTTTCTGGAGACGTCGAGCTCCGACGCCAGCGTGCGTGTGGAGGGTAGGCGTTCTCCTGGCGCGAGCCGTCCGTCGACGATGCTGGCGCGAATCTGTCGATAGATCTGACCAGCCAGGTCACGGCGGCCGCGGAGCTTGATGTGGGCGTTCATCTTGTAGGCGCGAATGGCGATTCCGCCGGATTCTAGGGCTAGTTGCGGCGTTGAAGAGGAGTACGCGGCCCGAAACCACACTGGTGATGTGGGGTCTCGGCGCGTTCGTTGCATTTTGTATCGATCGATCTATAATAATTTCGTAGCAATCGATACAAAATCGGCCGGGGCGAGGGCGCTCTGGCACGGAACGTGGATATGCAATGTCACACAAGACTTTCCTGATCACCGGTGCGAGCAAGGGAATCGGCCGGGCCTTGTCCCATCGCCTGGCGGCTGCCGGGCACAAAGTGATCGGCGTCGCGCGTAACGCCGACCCCGGTTTCCCCGGCATTCTGGTGCCCGTCGATCTCACGGACCCGGTTGCCACTGAACATGTGCTGACGACACTGAGGTCCGAGCACGTGATCGACGGTGTCGTGAACAACGTGGGGTTCATCGAGCTTGCGCCACTTGGCAATATCGACCTGGACGCCATGGACGATATGTTTCGGTCGAACCTGCGGCCAGCCGTTCAGCTTGTCCAGGCGCTATTGCCGGATATGCTGGAGCGGGGTTGGGGCCGTATCGTGAACCTGTCGAGCCTTGTCGTGCTGGGCGTTGCGAACCGCTCCGTCTATGCCGCGGCCAAAAGCGCCATGATCAGCTTCACACGAACGTGGGCACTCGAACTCGCTCCCACCGGGATCACGGTGAATGCGGTTGCGCCGGGGCCAGTTGAAACCGAAATGTTCCGTGCCAATACGCCACAGGGCAGCGATGCGGAGAAGCGATTTCTGTCCATGGTGCCGATGGGGCGTCTGGGCAAGCCGGATGAACTGGCCGCCGCGATCGAATTCCTGCTTTCCGAGCCTGCCGGCTTTATGACGGGGCAGACGCTGTTCGTGGATGGCGGCGCGTCGATTGGCAAGGCAGCGCTCTAGCGCCCGGGACAGTGCCCCGTAGTCTTGCGATGGAAGGGCGTATCGCGGAGACGACCGGTGGCACCGCCGTAGGCCGGCGAGACATCTTGTGGCCTCGTTGGCCCCTTTGTGCTCGTTGGCCCCTTTGGGTCGATTGGCACGCAGCGGCCAGACGATCGTGACGTCTGGCACTTATATCCCGGTTGCGCTGGCCGCGCGCGGGCACACTGGCATCAAATCCCATGAGACGACCGCCGATACCAGACCGGTAGAGGCGGCCGTTCCGACCATGAGGTCTCGCCATGCGTGCCCAATCGCCCCTGTTGATCAGGAACTGGTCCACCAGCGATGTTCCGCAAAGCCAGCGGTACGACTACTACGCCCATGCCTTGGCAACAGCGATTTTCCCGATCCAGTTGAGCGGGAGCGCGCCGAGTGCCTTTGGCGTGGACATGTCCGCGGCCGACCTGGGCGGCATGACAGTCATCCGCCAGCGCGGAACCCCGCACCGTTGCTTTGCCGACAGGGGCAATATCGCGAGGTCCGAGGGCCGAACGTTCCACTTGCTTACCAGCACGCGATCCGCATGGACACTGGAGCACTTGACGCGCGAACGTCTGGGGCCCGGCGATGTGATCATGTGCGACTCGTCTATTCCGTTCAATCTCGAAATCGGCAACGAGTTCAACATCGTTCACGTCGCACTGTCGGAAGCCTGGATTCGGCAGTGGCTGCCCGCACCGTCCGTCCTGGTCGGCGCCAGGATAGACGCGAACGATAGCTGGGGCCGCGCGCTATCGGCATTCCTACAGAGTCTGGAACCCGCACGGCTCGCCGACTATCCGCTGCCACGGTCATTCATTGGCGACCACATCGGATCGCTGCTGGCGTTCCTTGCGCAAAGCAGGAGCGCAGTTCCACCGAAGCCAGCCAAAACCGAGGGTGCCGCAGTGCTGGATCGCATTCGCGACTGCATGGCCGGACAGTCGCGCGAGCCGACCCTGTGCGCGGCCGACGTCGCTGCAGCCGTAAGCATTTCGGTACGCAGTCTCCATCGCCACTTTGCAAGATCGTCCACGACGTTTGGAGCCGTACTGATGGCCATGCGATGCGCGGATGCGGTTCGGATGCTGGAATCATCGAGCTTCAGCAGGCTGACCGTCGCCGAGATTGGGCGGCGGGCGGGGTTTGCCGATGCCGCCCATTTTTCCCGGGTGATGCGTGCTCGCGTGGGGCACACGCCAAACCAGCTCCGCCGCGCGCACGCTGGCCCCTCGTCCCGCGACGATCCGAAGGAGGAGTAAACCGTGAGCGCAATCGTGACCTGGTCGACTAACGCCGTTCCCCGAACGCAGCGACTTGACTACTTCGCCGCGGCGTTGTCCTCGGCCCTTGTCCCAATGCAGGTGGAGGCCACACACACGGGTGCGCTCGCATCGCATATGTCGATGCTCGACATCGATGACGTAGACGTGCTGTCGCAATGCGGATCCGCGCATCGGTCATTGCGCGGTCGCGCGGAGCTTGCGCGGAGTGGTGCGCACACCTACCACCTCATCGTGAATCGACGCGCAGCCTGGTACGTGGAGCACGCGGGCGCCACGCGCGTGCGGGCGGGGCAGGCGTTCCTGATCGATTCGGCAAGGGCCAATCTTATCGAAATGCCGTCAGCCTACGAGGTCATTCACGTGAAGATGCCCGAAGCATGGCTGCGCCGCTGGGTGCGGGAGCCGAGCCGGATGGTTGGCCGGCCGCTCGGCGGCGAGGCAGGCCAGATGGATCATGCGCTGGCGGCGTTCGTGGCCGGAATGACGCCACACGCGCTGCGCGATGGACCGTTACCGGCATCGATGATGATCGATCATCTCGGCGCCATGCTCGCCATGGCGAGCGGAACAACAGGAAGACCGATCGCGGCCTCTTCCGCCGCGCTTGCGCTCTACAACAAGGTGTTCGCCTGCATTGCCAACCGGAGCGCGGAGCCCCTGCTGAGCCCGGGCGACATCGCGAATTCGCTGTCGATTGCAGAGAGCGAATTGCACAGTGTGCTCGCGTCGTTCGGTGACACCTTTGCGAGCTTGCTTGTCACGCATCGTCTCGCCAATGCGCGTCGGATGTTGGCGTCTCGCGCGTTCGAGGCCTTTACTGTGCCCGAGATCGCGCTTCGCGCCGGCTTTTCTCGCGGCGCCGATTTGACGAAGCTGCTTGATCCCGGCGAGGCATCCGCCAGCGATACCCGCGAAGCGCAGGATCGGCCGAAACGTCTCCGACCCTCGTAGCGTTTGGCGCCGCTCCAATGGCTACCTGAAAATGCATCAAAAGTGGCTATGTGAAGTAACCGGAATTCGGCCGTAAGCTCCGGCACCACCACGTTTCATCGATCGCCTCGAACTCACCAGCGGATTCACGTCGGATACGCGTTGCCTGCGAGTCTTCATGAATACAGTCGCCATCCTGATGTCGGCGTTTCTGCTTTCCGTGTTTGCCCTCGGGGCATTCATCTGGAGTATGCGGAAGGGCCTGTTTGATACCTCGCCGGCCGCGGCACGCGTGATCTTCGCCGATGAGGAGGCTGGGCATCCGGAAGACCCAGCTTCGGCGCGCCAGGGAATCGTCGACCGGTCGCGCGAAGAAGCCGACCGGTCATCCGCGCCAGTCGTGTTCCTGTTCATCTGTTGCGCGATGGTATGGCTTCTGGTTGCTTCGGTCGCCGGCCTGACCGCGTCGATCAAGCTGCACGAACCCGATCTGCTGGCTTCGGTGCCGTGGCTGTCTTTTGGCCGGATACGCACGATTCATCTGAATGCGGTGGCCTATGGCTGGGCACCAATGGCGGGGCTTGGCATCGCGATCTTCTTGCTGCCGCGCCTGCTGAAGACCGAGCTGATGGGCGGGCGCTGGGCGGTGCTGGGGGCCGCGCTCTGGAATGCCGGGTTGATCGCGGGTATCGGCAGTATCGCGGCGGGCATTTCCGATGGACTCGAATGGCTGGAGATTCCCTGGCAGGTCGATATCCTGTTTGTGATCGGCGGCGCTTTGGTCGGCTTTCCCCTTTTGTTGACGCTGGTGAATCGCAAGGTCGACCACCTCTATGTTTCCGTCTGGTACATGGGATGCGCGTTGTTCTGGTTCCCCGTGCTCTTTCTCGTTGCCAACATTCCGGGTCTCCATTTCGGCGTGGAGCAGGCCACCATGAACTGGTGGTTCGGACATAACGTGCTGGGTCTGTTCTACACACCGCTTGCGCTTGCCTCGATCTACTACTTCCTGCCGAAGATCATTGGACAGCCGGTCAGGTCTTACGGCTTGTCATTGCTTGGGTTCTGGGCGCTGGCTTTCTTCTACGGCCAAGTGGGCGGGCACCACCTGGTGGGCGGACCGGTACCGGGTTGGCTGATCACACTTTCGATCGTGCAGAGCATGATGATGCTGATTCCGGTCATCGCGTTCTCGATCAACCAGCACCAGACGCTACGGGGCCACTTTCGCCAGCTGATCGAATCCCCGACGCTTCGGTTCGTGACTTTCGGCGGCATGATGTACACGCTGAGCTCGATTCAGGGTTCCTTCGAGGCGTTGCGAGCCGTCAATCGCGTCACCCACTTCACGCACTACACGGTCGCACACGCGCATCTTGGCCTCTATGCCTTCGTGAGCTTCGCGTTTTTTGGCGCGATCTACTTTATCGTGCCGCGTATCTCCGGTCGCGAGTGGCCATACCGTTGGATGATCTATTGCCACTTCTGGCTGGCCGCCGGCGGGATTGGCGTTTACTTCCTCAGTCTGACCATTGGCGGCTGGTTGCAAGGCATGGCCATGCTTGATGCCGCTCGTCCGTTCATGGATTCGGTGCAGGTGACCATTCCTTATCTGAAGGCGCGATCGGTGGGCGGCACGATGATGCTGGCCGGTCACCTTTTTCTTGTTGCGAACTTCGTATGCGCGATCTTTGGGCTTGGTCCCAACCGCGATCGCCCTGCGCTATTTCACCAGGGCAGCAAGCCGGAGCAGGGAGTGGGAACATGAACAACGAAAGCGCACTGCTTGCCGGTGGCATGACGATGCTGGCGATCGCCACCAGCGCATTGGTCGTAATCCCGTACCTGCAGTTGCACGACGTAAAGCCAACGCCAGGCCTGAAGCCGTACACCACCGCGGAGTTGCGTGGGCGCGGCGTGTATATCGCCAATGGCTGCATCTACTGTCATTCGCAGCAACCACGAGACAGCAGTTTCGCGCCCGATGCCAAACGTGGCTGGGGGCGAGCCGCCGTTGCCGGCGACTACTACTACGACAGCCCCCATCTTCTCGGCACCATGCGAACGGGGCCGGATCTGATGAACATCGGGGTGCGCCAGCCCAGCGCAGACTGGCATCTCGGGCATCTGTACCAGCCCCGTGCCTATGTCAGCGGCAGCATCATGCCGAGCTATCCATACCTGTTCGATGCCAAGGACGCTCCCGATGCAGGCGAGAAGGCCATCACCTTGCCACCAGGCTACGCGCCAGTTGGCAAGGTAATTGTTCCCACTGCGGCAGCGCTGGATCTTGTGGCATACCTGCAGTCTCTGAACCGGACCGGGCCTGTATTGCCACCGATCGATGGCGCCGCGGCGCGCTGAAGGCAGGAGACTGCAATGACCGATGTTCGGGAAACACGGCAGGCCGAGGCGGCGCGTGCGCGCGAGCACGAAGACCCGCATGAGAACCAGGCGCCCATTCCGCGCTATGTGCTGGCAATGGTTGCTGTCCTGGTGGCTTGGGGGGCGTGGTACATCGCCACGGCGCCAATCAATCAGGCGCCCGAACTGGGCGATCGTCGCACGCTGGCGGACCTGCGCGGCAATTCGAAGGGCGCTGGAGCGAAGGTCGATGGCGCCGCCATCTTTCAGAGCCGCTGCGTGGCTTGCCATCAGGCCAATGGACAAGGCTTGCCCGGCGTCTTTCCGCCTTTGGCCGGATCGGAGTGGGCCAACGGTAACGAGTCCCGCGTCGCACGGATTGTATTGCGAGGCGTGACCGGCAAGCTGACTGTCAAGGGCGCAGTCTATAACGGGGCGATGCCAGCCTTTGCCGACCAGCTTACCGATGCCGAGATCGCGGCCGTACTGACACATGTACGCGCCCAGTGGGGAAATAGTGCTTCGGCAATTTCGGCGGAAACCGTTGCGGCATCGCGTGCCGACACCGCTGGGATGAAAGGATCCTTTGATGGCGACGCCGCGCTTGGCGGGCCCGGCGGCTAGGCCGTGGCTGGCGCTTGGTGCCGTACTGGCGGCGGGCATCGCCGGGCTGCACGCGCTGACCTACGGCCTGTCGGCCTGGACACTGGACGAGCGACGTGACCTGCGGATCGCGTCGCTGGACCTTCGAATGCCAGCGACTGCGGTGCGGAACCAGCAAGGGCATGGTGTGCAACTGTTCTCCGGAAACGCGGCGTCGACGGTGTACATCGTGGATTTCATCTACACACGCTGCAATACCGTATGTAGCGCGCTGGGCGGCGAGTTCGCGCAGTTGTCTCGCCAGATCAAGGCCGATGGCTTGTCAGGTCGACTTGGTCTTGTATCGATATCACTCGATGCACGCGATACGGCAGGCGACTTGAAAGCGTACGCCACAACGTATCGGGCGAGCTTGCCGGAGTGGGAGGTGGTCACCGCAAACGATTTGCGCGAACTGAAGGCGTTGCTACGCCAGGCGGATGTGATAGCGATACCAGATGGGATGGGCGGCATCACGCATAACGGGGCACTCGACGTGGTTTCCGCGAATGGCGTGGTTTTAGCCACGTATCCAATGGAGCAGTTTCAGCAGGCGTACTTGTTTGCACGAAGCCTCGTGCGTCAGGCGGCGCGATGAGCAGGAAGTCATGGCATCTCGTTCTGCTGATTTGCCTGATTCCGGCGCTGCCCCCGCTCCGTGACGTCGTCGAGGCATCGATGTCTTCGCTGATGTTGTGTCTGCTGCCATGTTTGGCCGTGGCGGGTTGGGCCTTCGCAGAGCTATATGTCATAAGACACCGGAGCCTAATGGCCGCTATGCAGCCTTACGGGCTCGCTCTCTGTACCCTGAGCACATTTGCGTACGGCGTCTGGATGGTGCCCATTGCCATTGACCTGTCCAGAATGTCAATGGCTACGGGCATTGCGCGCGATGTTTCGGTGTGCGTGGCGGGATTCTCGATGGCGCTCGCAATCCGCATTTCGCCGTGGCCCGTCTTACTCTTCTTCACTGGCAACCTGGTCTGGATGGGCGTAACGGTTGGGTTGATCTTTGTTGACGAGCAGGTGCGACTCTGCGCGAACTATCTGCTTGGAGACCAGCATCAGGCCGGAGCGGGCATCGTCGCTTACTCGGCCGGTGCGGGACTTTGGTTGCTCGGATGGGCTTGTCGCAAGGCGGGTCTTGCGGATCTGTCATCGGATATCTAGTTGGCTTCACTCCGCATAACCGCCGTCGATCTGCAGGACGGTGCCGGTTGCGAAGCCGTTGGCAATCAGGAAGAGGCCCGCCTGGGCCAGTCCCGATGCAGTACCCACGCGACCGACCGGCAGGCCCGCGCCGATGCCGTGTAGCACGCTGGCGCGCGCGTCGGACGGCAGAAAGTCCCAGGTCGGGGAATCGACTACGCCCGGGGAGACGACGTTGACGCGAATCGGTGCCAGCTCCACGGCCAGCGTTCGCGCCAGTCCGTCGAGCGCCGCGTTGACCGCCGCCGCGATGCTGGCCCCTGCGTTGGCCTTGTACGCGGCGCCTTCGGCCAGTGAACGCTGAATGGTTTGACGGACCGGACGACACGAGCACGTTCTGCAGCTTCTCCCAACGACAGTGCCTGACCGACCCGTAGCAGTCCCTTGCTGCTGACCTGGCAATGTCCGATAACGAGCCAGGAGGGGACAGCGATGATCGATGGTGTCAAAGCAATCCGGCCATGACGGGAAATCACCGAGGGCATCAAGATATTGCTTGTCCCGGGGTACCAGTCCGAAGAGGTTCGGCGTGCAGGCGTCGCGAACGCCGACATCGCCCGAGGTGCTACTTCGTCGATATCAGAGAAACCCACTGGCCAGGTCTAAGACCGCGTGAATTGACTGCCGCCAGAGCAATTGCCATGACCGCGCCGGAATTGCGTCCTTGCCAGGCTCGATCCGTGCGGTTGTCTGCGGTGAGAGGAGTTAGGCGAGTAGCCTTTCCCTGTGCGATGAAACGGACTTATGTGCTGAATCTACGAACCAGTTCCGCAGTTCGATAGTTGAAATGCTTCCTTGTGTGCCATCTGGTGGATTCCTAAGATTGCCCAGTTTGCAATTGCTTGGAGTGGTACATGAGTTCGGTCTTCGAGGCCTCCTACGTCAACGTAGGTCGACGTTCGCTGTTGCGGGGAATCGGCGCTGTGGCGGCAGGTGTTTCAGGCGTGCTGCCCGGTTTGTCGCTGGCGCAACAGCGCGAACAGGCGACGCTAGCCACAGGCAGTGCTGGCTACACGTGGGCCCTGACAGCGGTGGCCGAGAGCGCTGGCTACTGGAAGAAGCGCAATGTGGACCTGCGCGTCCAGGATTTCACGACGGGCCGTGACGCCATGCAGGCTTTGCTGGGTGGCTCGGCGAACTTTTCGACGACGACGGATACGCCACTGGTATTTGCCGTGCTGCAGGGCCTCAAGCCGGCGGTACTCGCGAACTTCAGCCGCTACTCGTATGACATGAAAATCGTCGCCAGCGAGCGCAGTGGGATTGATCCCAGAAACCCCTCAAGTCTCAAGGGAAAGAGGATTGGTACCCCAGCTGGCACGTCGGGCCAGTACGCGCTGGCCAAGTATCTGGAGTTCGCCAAACTGGCACCAGGCGACATCACGCAGATCAATATCGCGCCTTCGGACCTGGTAGGCGCGCTGGTACGCGGTGATATCGACGCCTTCTCCTGGACGGCACTGGCTGGCAGTGCAGCACAGCGTCAGAGTGGCGGGAAGGTGGTGTTTCTCACCCAGAATGGCTACGAGAAGTACTTCCGTAGCCATCAGTTGTTGCTGGTCAATCAGGCCACGCTCAGCAGTCGAAAGGCCCTGCTGTCCGATGCAGTCAATGCCTTGCTCGATGCGGAGAACCATATCCACACCAACGCAGCCTGGCCGGACCAGGTGTCGAGCCGCGTTCGCAGCACGCCAGAAGAGATCCGCCAGTTCACCTCTACGTTCGAGTTCAAGGTGGAGTTCAACAAAAGCTTCGTCGAAGATCTGGTCAGCCAGGCCCAATGGGCCATCGACAACAAGCTTGCCCCTCGTCCCAAGGGCGACTTGCGGGAGCTGTTTTGCAGCGTGATCCACGACGAGACGTTGAAGTCCATCAACCCGAGCCGTGTCAGTCTGGGGTGATCGTGTATGGGTGAGCTTATTCAGTTCCAGCGCGTCTCGCAGTTCTTTGCGGTACGCGATTCCACGCCGACACAGGCGTTGAACGAAGTATCGCTGGACGTTCGCGCCGGAGAGTTCGTTTGCCTGATCGGCCCGTCAGGCTGTGGCAAGACCACGCTGATGCATCTGCTGGCAGGTTTTGTGAAGCCGACCGCTGGCGCGGTGCGCTTTCGCGGTGAGCCAGTGAGGGGGCCGGGCCCTGAGCGCGGCGTCGTGTTCCAGGAGTACGCGCTGTTTCCCTGGATGACCGCGCGCCAGAACGTGGAGTTCGGCTTGCGTGCGTTGAAGGTGGATGCCGGGGAGCGCAAGCGGCGTGCACTGCAGGCGTTGGAGCGGGTACATCTGTCCCATGCGGCGGATCGCTATCCCAATGAACTGTCTGGTGGCATGCGCCAGCGTATTGCCGTGGCGCGCTCTCTGGTCGTGGAGCCTCAGGTGCTGCTGATGGACGAGCCATTTGCCGCAGTGGACGCGATGACGCGGGCGTCGCTGCAGAATGATTTGCTGCGTCTTTGGCAGGAGACCGGCGTGTCGGTGCTGTTCGTTACCCACAACATCGATGAAGCCATCTTCCTCGCGCAGCGAGTGGTGGTCATGGCCGCGCACCCTGGAAGCGTCAGGGCGGATATTGCCATCGAGTTGCCGTACCCGCGCCAGCGCGGTTCGCTGGAGTTCGCGCAGCACTATGCCGAAATCGAGTCGGCGCTGGCGGAAGGTTACGAAAGGCGTGCAGGATGAGTTTCCCGAGTATTGCGCAACCCGAACTGGGCGCGGAAGGCAGGCGTCAAGGTGGCACGGCAGCCACAGTCGCCGACACGGCGTCGCTGGCCGAGCGGTTCCAGCAGGATTCCGAACGACAGGAGCGAAGCCGGCGTCGCGGACGCATCGCGCTGAATCTGCTGGGCGTGGCCTTGTTTCTCCTGGCATGGGAGGCGATTCCGCATGTGTTCGAGTGGATCAATCCCGCGCTGTTTCCGCCGCCGTCCAAGGTCCTGGAGGCCGCTATCCCCTTGATTCGGTCAGGTGAACTCTTCGGGCACATCGGCATGAGCTTGTTGCGTGCCATATCAGGCTTTGTCATCGCTCTGGTGCTGGGCATTTCCGTGGGTGTGCTGACCGCACGCATTCCCTTGCTGCAGTATGTGAGTGAACCAGTGCTGCATGGCTTTCGCTCAGTGCCGTCGCTGGCCGTCGTCCCGCTGGCAGTGCTGTGGTTCGGCATAGGCGAGGCACCCAAGGTTGCGCTGATTGCCTGGGGAGCGTTCTTCCCGATCTGGATTACCACCTTCATCGGCGTGCGCGACACCAACGTGGTGTACCTTCGTTCGGCGGCTTCCTTGGGGGCGGGGCGGTTGCAGCAGCTGTTCCTCGTAGTACTGCCGGCGGCTTTGCCATTTATTCTGGCCGGCGTCCGTCAGGCGCTTGCGGTGTCGCTGGTCGTGCTGGTCGCCGCGGAACTCTCCGGGTCGACACAGGGCATTGCCTACATGATGTCGCTGGGACATCAGCTTTTCCAGGTGGAGATCATGTTCATCGGACTGGTGCTGCTGGGCGTGTTCGGTTTCCTGGCGGATCGCTTGTTCCTTCTGGTGACGCGCAAGCTGTTCCCGTGGTATCACACGGTCAGCTAGGACATGGGAGCGACACGAGGTCTGCTCGTCCTGCATAACGCGCAGATCCATACATTCGACGCGCGGCACCCGCGCGCCCACGCAATCGCGTTGCGCAACGGTAACGTGGTGGCGCTGGATGACGCTGCCGTGGCGCTCGCGCAGCAGGCCGAAGCCGTACGCGACTTGCAAGGTGCGTGTGTCATTCCGGGCTTCAACGATACCCACGCGCACATGGAGCGAGAAGGGCTGAAGGCGCTTCGCCCTTCGCTTGCACAGGCCCGCAGCGTGGCGGACGTGTTGAACGTCGTTCGCGAGCGGGCGCGATTGATGCCGAAAGGGCAGTACATCGTCACCATGCCGGTGGGTACGCCGCCTTACTACTTCGGCGGGCCCGCACAGTTGCGGGAGGCGCGCATGCCCACTCGCGAGGAGCTCGACGCAGCCGCGCCGGATCACCCGGTCTACATTCCGGCGCACTTCGGCAACTGGGGCAAGCCGCCGGGACGCGCGGCACTCAACAGTCTGGCGCTGCGGAGGAACGGACTCACGCCTGCCAGTCAGTCACGCTGCGCCGGCGTGGAGATCGGGCTGGACGCACAGGGGCAACTGAACGGTGAGATCGTCGAACACAATAATCGCCCGACGATTGAGTTTGACTTGCTTCCGGATGTGCCCCGATTCGGCTTTGCCGAGCGGATTCAAGGGCTACGTATCTCACAGCGCCTTTATCATGCGCAGGGCGTCACCAGCATCTACGAAGGCCATGGTTCGGCGCCCGAGACAATCTCCGTGTATCGCCGGTTGTGGGAGGAGGGGGAGCTGACCATGCGCACCAGCCTGGTGGTGAGCCCAACGTGGGACAACCTGACTGAGGCGGCACGTGCGATGCGGGATTGGCTGGCAGTGGCCCGTGGGCGAGGTCTTGGTGACCCGTGGTTGCGCGTGAGCGGCGTCCATCTGGCCTATGGAGGTGACGCCGCCGTGGCCTGTTGCGCGCGGCAGGACTTGCCGAACACCGGATGGTCGGGCTTCGTCGAGCAGGCCGTGACGCCGGCAGACTATCGGGCCCTGTGTTTCCTCGCGGCCGAGCATGATTTGCGAGTCAACACCATTGTGGGCGATCGTCTGCATGAGATCGTTCCGGTGCTTCGCGAAGTGGACGCAAGATTTCCGCTGAACGGGCGCCGATGGGTGATGCAGCATATTGCCCGTGCGCGTCGCGAAGACTTGCTGGCGCTGAAGTCGCTCGGCATTCTGGCCACCACTATTCCGACGTATTGCCTCTGGAAAGGTGGCAGCGCCTATCTCGACGAGACTGACGGTGGAAACGCCGTAGTGCCACATGCTACGTTCGAGGAGCTGGGGCTACCGTACTCCCTTGCGACCGACAACATCCCCTATCAGCCGTTTTTCACTCTCTGGGTGGCGGCACGCAGGCAGGAGCGCGTCAGTGGCCGTACCATCGGGCCCGGGCAGGCGCTGTCTCTGCAACAGGGCCTGGCTGCGTTCACGGTGGCAGGTGCGCGGCTGACGTTCGACGAAGACTGGAAGGGGCCGCTCTATCCCGGCTACGCGGCCGATCTGGCAGTGCTGTCGGATGACCCGTTTTCGCAGGAGCCCGAAGAATGGAAGGCATTGCACAGCACGCTCACCATCGTGGGAGGCCGGGTGGTGCATGAAGCCGAAGCGGCTTGAGTGAAGCCAGGGAACGGGACTGGCCCTTGCCAGTCCCTGGTCCGGCGACAGGGTAGCAGTCGCAGACTGCGAGCGACTCCCTCGCTCAGCGGGCACCCGGCATACTGAGGAGCTGATATGAGTCGTCTACGCCCCGCTTCTCCGGAAATCCGCGATTCCAGCCAATGTTCTTGCGGTAGCTCCCCAGCAGTTCCTCGCGCACCAGCGATTGCTCGCTCACGCCGGTCGAAGCCTCGGCGTTGGGAGAGACGAACATGGCATCCTCCGGGCACCAGGCCTCGCACATGAAGCAGGTCTGGCAGTCGGCCTGTCGGGCAATGGTCGGTGCGGCCTGAGGCACGGCATCGAACACGTTGACCGGGCAGACGCGGACGCAGATGTTGCAGCCAGTGCAGCGGCTTTCGCTAATGAGTTCGATCATGCGGCAATACCTTCCTGCTCGGCCCTGGCTTGCGCCGATCGCGGACCACCTTGAGTGTCATAGGCCAACGGACGGGCCCAGACCTGGTCCAATCCTCCGCTGACGATATGGTGGTGCTGCGTGGGATCCAGCTGCAAGTGGTCGTAACGCTTGTGCATGCCGCGTGATTCCTTGCGAGCGAGGGCGCTTGCGTACATCCAGCGCGCAGTGGCAAGCATGGCCGCTGCCTCGCGCGCGGCAAGCATCTGCTCCACCGCCGCAGGCGCGGACTCGCGCACGCCGAGCCACGCGTCATCCAGACGACCGAGCGAAGGTGCAAGTACGTCGGCGTGGCGAAAGTAGTTGCGGTCGAATGGGAATACTTCGTCTTGCACGGATCGGGTGAGCGCGGCAGGATTGATGGTCTGGCGGCCGGCACCAGAAATGGCCGCGACTCCGGCGCCCCGCGTCGCGCGCTGGTTGGTGCCGCGCTGGAGTGCAAACCTCGCCGCCCCTTGGCCGGCCCATGAGCCAGAGGAAATCGCCCAGGCTGCATTGTGGCTGCCGCCTCCGGTAAATCCGCCGCAGATGGGCTCGCGTGTGGCGGCATCTCCGGCGGCATACAGGCCGGACACGCTGGTGGCGCAGTCTTCGCTGGTGATACGCAACCCGCCGGTTCCGCGTACCGTGCCTTCGAGTCGCAGCGTGACGGAAAAGCGTTGCGTGAAAGGATCGATGCCCTGACGGTCGAACGGCAGGAAGAAGTTGGGCTGCGAGGCGCGCATGGCCAGGCGTGTCGCCTCATCGGCCTTGTCCAGCCGGGCGTAGACCTTCTGCCGATTTAGCTCGCGCGCGATCACGCTGCGCCCCCCTTTGGATGCGGCGCCGGGAATCACCTCGCCAGCTTCATCGGTGAAAGAGGCCCAGTTGTAGAACATGGTCTTGGTAACCGAGCCGCTCTCGGGCGCGATGGCATAGGCATTGGAGAACTCCATGCCAGACATGTCGGCACCCACTTCCGCACTCATCAGCAATCCGTCACCAGTGAGGACATTGCAGCCGAGCGCACGACTCAGGAACGCGCAGCCACCGGTGGCGATGACGACCGCTTTGGACCTGACTCGCCATTGTGAGCCGTTCTGGCGGTGAACACCGCGCGCGCCAGCCACGCTGCCATCGTCAGCCTGCAGCAGTTCCAGCGCGGGGCTTTGGTCCAGAATCTTCACGCCCGCCTGCACCACGCGTTTGCGCATCAGCCGCATATACTCGGGCCCCTGCAATGACACGCGCTGTGAGCGGCCCGTCGCATCGACGGGGAACGGATACCCGTGATCGGCCAACTCATTCATGCCATGCCACGTGCGGTCCAGGACGCGTTCCATCCAGCGATAGTCCGCCAGCCGACCACCCATGTCGTAGCGGCTGTCCATGGCGGTCTCGCGTTTGCCTTCGTCCGGCGAGATGTACCACACCGTGGTTCCTGCCGCCGCCGTCGCGCCGGAAGAGCCGCAGTATCCCTTCTCCGCCAGCACGACGTTTGTGGCGCCGTTGCGTACGGCCTCCAGCGCAGCCCACGTACCTGCGGGACCGCCGCCTATCACCAGGACATCTGCTTCCAACTCGGTATCTGCGGATGACGAGGATTTCGTGCGCCCGACCTGATTCATTTGTCACTCCAAGGTTTCATGCAGCAACCAGCAATGCTAGGCAACACATCCCGACATGGGAATGAAGCTTTTGGCATTAGTTAGTGCGCAAACTGGCGCACGACGTCTGTCCGACGTTGCCTACCAGCGCGGATGGACCGGGTCGAAGACTGAGGTGCGCCAGAAGCGCCTGGCGATCTCGGCATAGCCACGGTAGTAGAAGCCGCCATTGCCGTGTAGTACTGCGGCGCGATGCGCGCGGAAATAACGGGGGATGTGATACCAGGGCAGAGTGGGAAACAGGTGATGCACGTAGTGGAGGTTGTTGTAGAGGTAAAGCAGACCACCAATGCTGTTGGATTCCACGATAGCCGTGCGTTCCACTGGACGTTCGCCCCAGCGATGCTCGGTGAACGTCCGGAGCTGACCGAGCATCATGCCCGGATAGACGAAGTACAGCAGGTACTCCCACCAGCGCATGCCGGCCAGCGCCAGCGCGAAGTACAGCACGGGCGTCGCGGACAACGCATGTATCGCCCAGATCTTCAGACGACCGAGATTGCCTGCCATCAGGCACCGATACTCATTGCGCGCGAGCCGTATCAGACGCAGGAAGGGGCCGCAAATCAAACGCACCGGCAGGATCTGATTGGCGCGATAGATCGCGCGCCATGTGGCGCTCATTGCCTGCCATTGAGTGGAGCTGTGGTACGCGGTTTCCGTGTCTTTCTGGGGATGGGTGAGATGGGCGTTGACGTGGTGCGTGCTGTGTCCCTTGTTGTAGAACGGATACGGCAACCAGAGGTTGATGGGTGGCCAGACTACGGCAGTACGCAACCAGATCGGCAGGTGCCGCATGGCGTGAATGGATTCGTGCTGCAGGGAAAAATGGAGCTGCGCGACATAGCCGCCCGCCAGGAACAGCAGCGGCCCGGGGATGCTTGCGTGCCACCAGACCAGCGCGGCCCACGCGGCATAAAGTACAGCGGCCAGTGCAATGGTGGGAAGTTCATAGCGATCCCAGGCATGCGACGAGCGTTCCGGCGCGGGTGGCCGCGTCGAGTGGGCCGGCGATGTGCTGGAGTCGGTCGCCGGCACTCGGGCCTTTCCTGTCGGCGCGCTTTCGATGGTCTTGGTGGCTGGGCCAGTGCTCGCGGGCGTGACAAGGGACATGATGGGCAAGTTCGTATCACGCCAACGCTCACCATGTAACGGACGAGGGCAGGGCGCGGTCGGTGTCTGGAGAAATAGTTGCCATCGTAGGAGGCTTGGCCGCGCCGTCGCAACGAAGATTCGGATATGTGAATACACGAATTTCTTCGTTCCCTTGGGTATTCGCTTCGGCATCCAATAGATGTCTGTTTGCATCACGTCTAGCGAAAATTCCAATGAAGCACTCACATCAGCAGCGCAGAAGAATCGGGTTTAACGGGGTCATATTCGGCATGCTGGTGTGCCTTGCAACGTGGTTGCCAGGGGCGGATGCCGCGCCCACGGATGCCTATCCCAGCAAGCCGATTCGGATGATCGTGCCGTATCCCGCAGGCGGCATTGCCGACAAGGTGGCCCGCGATGCGTCCGATGAGCTAGGCAAGCGCCTGTCGCAGACGATCGTGGTGGAGAATCGCCCGGGCGCGGCAGGCAATATCGGCTTTGAGTGGGTGGCACGACAACCCGCGGACGGCTACACGCTGTTGCTGGCACCCGCTTCCAACCTGACGGTACAGCCGGCGTTGTTCAAGCATCTGTCCTACGATCTGGATCGCGACTTCACCCCGGTTTCCCTGCTGGTGCTAACCCCGCAGGTGCTGGTGGTGAACCCGAACTTTCCGGTGAACTCGGTGCGGGAACTGATCGACTACTCGCGTGCGCACCCGAATAAGGTCAATTTCGGGGCAAGCATCGGCTCCTATGCGCATCTGGCGGGCGAGAAGCTCAAGACAGAGACTGGCGCGAACTTCACCTCCATTCCGTATCAAGGTTCCGTGCCGGCTCTCAACGATCTGATGGGCGGACAGATCCAGTTCATGTTCACGGAGATGGCCACTGCGCTGCCCTATATCCAGGGCGGCAAGCTGAAACCCCTGGCAGTCGCCTACAAGAGCCGCGTGTCATGGTTGCCCAACGTGCCGACACTGAAGGAGCTTGGCTTGCAGAACTTCGAAGTGACGTCCTGGTACGCCATCGTTGCCCGCAGTGGAACGCCCCCGCAGATCATCCAGCAGCTGTCGCGCGAACTGAACAACATCGTTCAAGCGCCTGGGTTCAAGAAGCGCTACACCGATATCGGGGCAACAACGGTAGGCGGTCGTCCGGAGGAGCTCGGCAGATTCGCGCGGCAGGAAGCCGTCCAGTGGATTGAAGAGGTCAAGCGCGTGGGCATCGAGCCAAACTGAGTTGGATGTCTTGCTGCATCTATCGCACTGAGATAAGCAACGATATCCAAGGGAGTTGTTTCGATGGCAAGCATTTCGCCGCCACGTCTGAAGGCGTGGCTTGAGGAGGGAAGCGAGCTGGCGTTGCTCGACGTCTCCGAAGGGCGCTATTTCGCGGCGGGTCACATCATCGCGTCGCGGCACCTGCCGTTGTCGCTGCTGGAGCTCGAAGCGCCGCAGATCCTGACGCGGCGGGACGTACCTGTCGTCCTGGCCAGCGCGGATCCGCGCGCAGGCGCGGCGTCCGAACAGGTTGCGCGCGCTGCGGCTGTCCTGCGGCGGTTGGGCTACCGGGAGATCCATGAACTCGAAGGTGGGCTTTCCGCATGGGCGGCGAGTGGCGGCGTCCTGATCGATGGCTACAACGCCTTGGTCAAGGCGTTCGGCGAGGAAGTCCGCAAGTACTACAGCGTGGATGAACTGTCGCCAGAGGCGTTGGCCAGGCGCCTGGATCAGGGGCAGCCGACAACCGTGGTGGACGTACGCACGCTGGCTGAGCATCAATTCAGCACGTTGCCAGGCGCGCTGAACTATCCCGGCACGGAATGGCCGCTGCGAGATTTGCCGCAGCGCGAACCGGATCACTTGTGGGCAGTGCACTGCTTCAGTCGGACGCGCGGCGTGATTGGCGCGGCGACGACGCGCGTGGTACATGGCCAGCATGTGCCGGTGGCATGGGTGGGGGATGGTGTCATGGCTTGGGTCGTTCAGGGCGAAGACGACGTGCGACAGGCACCAGAGCCGGACGACGTGCTGCCTCCCCTGATTGAGGCGGACGCCGTGGCGCGCGCGAATGCGCTGATCGAGCGATACGCCTTGCCCGTGGCGGATACCGCCACCGTACAGCGGTGGCGTGGTGAGGCCACGCGGAACGTGCAGTGCTTCGATCTGCGGCCTGGCGCCAAGTCACGACCCGGTGTAGTGGCGGTGTCTGGCGGCCAGTTGCTGATGCACTTCGAGAACCTGGTGGCGGTACGCAACGCCAGCGTGGTGCTGGTCGACGAGCCGCATCGTCTGCGATCGGCAATTACCGCGTTCTGGCTGCTGCAGTTGGGCGAGGCGCAGGTCTACATCCTCGATGCGCGACCCGACCACGACTTCGCGAACTTCGAAGCGTTGCACGAGCCGCCAGCGCAGTTTCCGGCGACTTCGGCGCAACCTCAGCCAGTTAGCGCCGCACAGCTCTCGCACCATATCGCGCACGCCGGCGCACGTGTCGTGGACGTGGGGCCGAGCATCGACTACCTGCGCGGGCATGTTCCCGGCGCTTCCTATGCGACCGCTTCGGAGCATCGTGCGCTTGGCGCGGCATTGGCCGATGCGGTGGCCAACGGGCAGCGGTTGGTGCTGACATCGCCCGACGGCAGGCAGGCCTTGCTCGCCGCGCGAGATTTGCTGGATGCCGCGCGCAATGTCTATGGCGGCGCCACGGCGGAGAACGCGCTGCAATGGCTGCAAGGGGGAACGGATGCCTGGCGTGCCGCCGGCCAGACACTTGAAACGGGGGCGGAAGATGATCGGTTGCTCACGCCTTTCCTGGATGACTGGGGTTCCATCATGCGCGTGCCCGAGTCCCAGCGCATTCCCGCATGGGAGCACTACCTCCACTGGGAGCGCAATCTCGCGCCGCGCGTGACGCAAGATCCCGCCGTGCGGTTTCGGTTCTTTGACTAGAGCGGAAACGGGCCAAGGCAGAATGGGTGGGCCGCTTCCAGGCACCGGAGATTGGAGTTCGTACTTGCCATCGGCGTGAAGCTGAGAATGACATCGGCTTCACGCATTTCCTCCATGGCGGCGATTACCGCGCCGCCCGCGTTATGGACGACCACGTCGACGTCGGAATGCCGCGCCGCGGCGACCAATGACGCCCAAATGCGTAAAACGAAATCCTGATGAGTACTTGAGGCCGTAACCCAACATTCGGTCGAATCCGATATGCGCAGTCCAGATAAGACCCGTTGCCAACCATGCTGGAGCATTGAAATAAATGCCAGTTCCAAGAAGAAGCAGCGGAAACGAGTACGAGTGAGCGACGTTGTAGATCAAGTGTCCGTGTTTTGAATTTAGCAAGTAAACGATCATTGATACATCCGGAACGAGGAATAACAGAAAGAAGAATTTCCATCCAATTCCAAGCTTTCCGTAAGCGAGTATCGACAGTATCAGTACGCATAGACCCTCGATCTGGAGGGTCAACTTAACCGCGCCATTGGCGGAGGGTTTGTTCATGTCAATGTTGATGATTCTTCCTACTGCGCCTGTAACTGCGCGAGCACGTCTTCATCACACGTGCCATTCATGAGCCGCCGAGGAATGGTTCGACTGTTTGCGGCGTTCACGGGTGTACTCCCACTGCGACGTCGATCTCCTGAGTCGCGGCATCGAGAAAATCCAGAACGCTGCTGACAACCTGCTCGCGATCGTTATCGACACAGATCATGTGATAACTGTTTTCGAGCACAACCACGCGCGCATCGGGCGCCGTGCGCGCAATGAAATCGGCGGATCTCAGACTGGTCAGGTCGTCCTCCCGTGCGTGCACGACGAGCGTTGCACAAGCGAGGCGCGGCAAGCTTCGTATGACTTTGCGGCGCAGCCGGTCCAATTCGCGGATCCCGGCGAGCGGCACCCATCTATAGTGGAAGTGGTTGCCGCGCGCGAACTTCGTCTTCATGATGTTGCGCAGGCGGGAGTTCTTGATGCCGAATGGTTCGCTCTCTTCGATCTTCATCTTCGTACGCAGAAGCGGCAGGCGATAGGCAAGGTGACGCGCGGCGCGCCACCATGGGGTGCTCCATCCGTCGATATAGATAGGCGGAGAAAGCATGATGAGACGGCCTTTCTCATGTCGCTCCAGCGCACACAAGGTTGCCGCCAGGAGCGAGCCCATGGATATGCCTATCACGTGCACGACCTCGTGCTGATCGATGACTTCGCGGTATTTGGCCGTTACTGCGTCGAGCCAATCCTCGGCGCGCACTGAAGACAGCGCGTCTGGCGTGGTGCCGTGACCCGGTAGGGTGAGCGAATAGGTTTCGATGCCGCAGCGTTTCAGTTGCCGATGCATCAAGCCGAAATCGTGTTGGGTGCCGCCCAGGCCGTGAATCAGCAAGGCGCCGACGCGTGCCGTCATCGCTTATCGCTCCGCTGACGGCTGGCGCCGCCGGACCGCAGCGACGAAGGCAGCACGAAAATTGCGACCGACCATCTAAAGGTCTCGATACATAGCGCCATCACGTAATCACCGAAAACATGGGATCTCGAAAGGAACTTACGTCTTGCATCCCTCGACACAACAATCAGGCACTTCCATTGAAACGGAAGTCTTCCGATCCATCGCGATAGCAACAGCATCAGGGATCGACGACCGCACCGCAGGCGTCGGTCGGCAGAGCGGCGAAGTGACCGACGAGAGGCACTGCCTTCAGGCCAGCCGAAACGATGCGACACGGAGCAGCCGCTACCCCGCACCCACTTAGCGCAACGCATGCGGTACCAAGCGCGAGCCATCTGATCCAATGCGAGCACCGAACTTTTTCACGTCTGTTCAACTCATGTTGTTGATTCATGTTTGCCTTTCTGTTTCCGTGCGTCGGCTCGATTGCCGCGCGTGATGAGCGCCTGGTCATACCGGGCTAATAGTCGGCCGTCGCACTGCAAGCGCGTGATACCCCAAGCGAGCCTGCGAGTACACAAGGCGAAGATGGAGAGCCAGACTCTTTGAAAGAGCTCGCGCCCGAAGGAACGAGAGCGATATGACACGCTGGTCAGTACCGATAGGTGATGGACGTCAGCCCGAACCAATTGGCTTGTTTTTGTACGATCGGACTGTTTCTCGATGAACCGATCAGGCGTTCCATGCCAACGGTTGTGTTCAACGACCAGCGCGGCGAGAACATATGGGTCCATGCAACGGACATCGTTGCCTGGTCGAAGCCGCCCTTGGCCGAGTACGGCTGGAAGCGACTTCTTGCCGCTTGCGCGGCGGTCACGCCGAAGAACGCCTGTGTGTATCGGCCACTGCCCGCATGCAGGGTTCCGGTTACGCTGATGTTGTCGTTCCCGGCATGTACGATCGGCATCGTCAGATCGACGTGACCGCTGATGCCTCGTGTCGTATGCGTGACCGGCTGATCGAGCGTCACGCTGAATGTCGAACTGCCGAACAAGCGCACGCCCGTCTGCACCGACACGAGCAGTGACCCAGGGATGTTGCCCATCCCCTTCAGATAGTCCGAGCCTGGCCCATTGAAGCGGTTCTCGTCGGTACGGCCCATGGCATAGCCAAGGGCTGCCGATACGAACAGGCCGTTGGAAAACTGCTTGCGATACCCTGCGCCGTCGGCAGAACTGATGAATAAGCCATTGCCAAATTGCGCTGCGAGTACGGGCCCAACCACCGGTCTATAGTCGCGGCTGCCTTCATATCTTGGCGCCACGCCGGTGGCAAGCGAGAAGAGATAGAGATTTTCTGCATGAGCGACCGAGACACAGCACATGGCAAGAACCGGGGCCCAGCAACAAAGAAGAGGATTGCGCACAGTTACGTCTTTTCGGGAAAGAAGTGCCGAAGTCTAGATACGGCCTGTGCGCATGTCTGTCTTGAAAGTCCGGGCAATTGTGCGCAATTGTGTTCAAGTTTGCGCGAGTGTTCAGCACGCACTTTGCGCACATCGGTTCAGATAAAATTCGCCGATTAGCGGGGAGAAAACGATGAACGAGATACCGCTCAAGCAGACGGTCGTACTGGTCGAGGATGACAACCGTCTTGCTGAGCTGATCGCCGAATACCTCGGCGGCTACGAATTCACGGTGACGATTGTTCGGCGTGGTGACCTTGCCGTCGCCGCGGTCCGTGAACGCGACCCGGCTCTCGTGATTCTTGATCTGATGTTGCCGCACATGGACGGCATGGAAGTGTGCAGGCGAATCCGCAGCTTTTCGCGTGTACCGGTCCTGATCCTGACCGCGCGGGTTGACGTGTTCGACCAGATTGCCGGCCTTGAGATAGGTGCGGACGATTACGTGGTCAAGCCAATCGAGCCGCGCGTACTGGTTGCGCGAGCCCGGGCGCTGCTGCGGCGTGCGACACGCGAAAGCGCGGTTGCGGCGGATGCAGGCGAAACGCTTGTGTTCGGCGAACTGTCGATCTCGCCGCCCAACCGTACTGTCACCTGGCGTGGCCAGGTCGTAGACCTCAAGACCGCTGAGTACAACCTGCTGCTGATCCTCGCGCGTGCTGCCGGGACCGTGTTGAGCCGAGACGACATCCTGAAACAGTTACGGGGCATCGAGTTCGATGGAATCGATCGCACAGTCGATTCCGGTATCTCGCGGCTGCGCCGTCGTTTCGAGGATGCATCGCAGGAGCCACAGAAGATCAAGACAATCTGGGGGCGCGGGTACCTGTTCAGCCCATCTGCCTGGGAGGAATGACGTGCTTCGTTCTCTGGTCAAGCTGTATCTGTTTGTGCTGCTGGGCGGTGGCGTTGCCATCACGCTGGTCAATCATTCGTTCCCTCAACTGTTTCACGGTCGCGTCACCGAGAACGTGCGCGACAGCGAGAGAACCTATGCCTTTGTGCTGGCGGACTATCTGCAGCGTCATTCCGGTGCCGAGCGCGAAGCTGCGATTGCGACACTGCTGGCACATGGCAGCGAAGGCTTCAGCGTCATGACGATGCGTGACGTCATCCCATTGGTGGGTGAGGCACAACTGGCGGACCTGCGCGCCGGCAAGCTGGTGCTTAGCCGCAATACCAAGGATTACTATCTGCCTCTTCCCGACGGCACGATCATCCACGCCCACCCCGACGATGCCGTGAACCTTAGCATCCAGGTCTTCGCTTACGCGGTGATCGCTTTCGCGACCCTGATGTCTGTTCTGCTTTGGGTCCACTACCATTGGCGTGACCTGCGCAAACTTGAGGCTGCTGCACGTGCCTTTGGCGCGGGAAGTCTCTCCACGCGTGCAAGGCTGTCGAGGAAATCGAATATCTACGCACTGTCGCAACAGTTCAATGAAATGGCCCGGCGGATCGAAGCATCGATCCAGCATCAGCGCGACATGATGCATGGCATTTCGCACGAACTGAAAACGCCTCTCGCGCGGCTCGAATTCGGCCTCGCGCTGCTGCAGTCTCCGGACGCTGGCGAGCGAAAGCGGCAACAGGCGCTGCGGGCAGACGTGCGCGAGCTTGACGAGCTTGTCACTGAACTGCTGACGTTGAGTAGCCTCGAGCAGGGCGAGCGGCACTTGGCGCTGGTCAAGGTTTCAGTCAGCGAGCTACTCGACAGCGTTGCCGCGAGCGTCTCGCACGACGTTGCCGACCACACGCTTACGCTCGCCGTGACTGTGGCCGGTGCCCCTACGTATCATGTCTGCGATCCAAAACTGGTGGCGCGGGCACTACTGAATCTGATTCGCAACAGCACGCGCTACGCGCACCGCTCAATCTCGCTGCGTGCATCATCAGGCGCCGGTGGTTCTCTGGTGTTGACGGTCGAGGACGATGGCCCTGGCATTCCTGCTGCGGATCGTGTGCGTGTCTTCGAACCGTTTCACCGGCTGGACTCGAGCCGCGACCGCCATACGGGCGGTTTTGGCCTCGGGCTTGCGATCGTGCGCCGCGTGGCGCTCATTCATGGTGGCGATGTGCGCCTCGACAGCGGGTCATGGGGTGGAGCACGCTTCATGATGACATTGCCGCCCATGCCGGATGAAGCCACGGTCGCGTAACGCTAGACAAGAGCCTGCGGATGTTCGGTTTGTAGTGATATGTGCTGAATGCTGCGCAGAAATACTTCGGTCATCATTCTTTGATTAGGGTTTTCACCTAGCGCTTTACTCGGCGTGCGTTACAATCCGCGCTTTCGTATCGCTCGGCATGTGGAATCGCTTCCGACTCGCCGTGCACTGACAAGACAGCGCCCCCCCCAGTCTGAATCAACGTTGGCAAGGTCCGGCTTGGTCAGTCTGTCGACGCTGCACGCATATTTGAAGTGACTCCCATGACTCAAACGGACAACAAGACCGTGGCTGGCCGCGGCGGCAAGCCTTTCACCCGTCGTAAATTCCTTGCAGCCGCCGTCGGTGCCGCAGCCGCATGGGGCGGATACTCGTACTTTTTCGGCAGCCAGTACCGAGCCGCGAAGGCGGATCGCAAGGTCGATGTGCTGCTGATTGGCGGCGGCATCATGAGTGCGACGCTCGGCGTCTATCTGAAGGAGTTGGAGCCGAACTGGACGTGTGAGGTTTTCGAGCGTCTGGATAAAGTCGCGGAAGAAAGCTCGAACGGCTGGAACAACGCCGGTACCGGACACTCGGCGCTTTGCGAGCTGAACTACACGCCGATGGATGATAAGGGCAACGTCCATATCACCCAGGCCATCAACATCAACGAGAATTTCCAGATTTCCCGCCAGTTCTGGGCGCATCAGGTGCGCAAGGGTGTTCTGGGCAATCCGCGTGAGTTCATCAACTCGACGCCGCACATGAATCTTGTCTTCGGACAGGAGAATCGGGAGTTCATTCGCAAGCGCGTCGAGGCACTCAAGGCTTCGCCTCTGTTCGCCGGCATGGAAATGACGACCGAACCGGCAAAGATTGCCGAGTGGATTCCGGTCATGATGGAAGGCCGCAAGCCCGATGAGGTGGTCACCGCCACGCGTTCGCCGCTGGGCACGGACGTGAATCTGGGCGAAATCACGCGTCAGTTCTACAAGCACCTGTCCGGCAATTCGGGAGTGAAAGTCACCACCGGGTATGAAGTGCGTTCGATTACACGGAATGAGGACGGCACCTGGCGCGTGTCCGCGTTCGACACGAAGGACGGCTCCCAGATCCAGACGGTGGATGCGCGAAACGTGTTCATTGGCGCGGGTGGCGCTGCATTGCCGCTGCTCCAACTGTCCGGCATTCCCGAGGCGAAGCAGTATGGTGGTTTCCCGGTTGGCGGCGAGTTCCTGGTCACTGACAAGCCTGAGATCGCGTCGCGCCATCTGGCAAAGGTCTACGGTCTTGCGGATACCGGTTCGCCTCCGATGTCGGTGCCGCACCTGGATACCCGCGTGCTCGATGGCAAGAAGGTGATCCTTTTCGGGCCGTTTGCCACGTGGTCCAGCAAGTTCCTCAAGAACGGTTCGTATTTCGACCTGGCCAAGGCGACGACGCCGTCGAACGTCATTCCTCAGTTGCAAGTCGGCGCTCACGAATTTGCGCTCGTGAAGTATCTTGCGCAGCAATTGGCGCTGTCCCGCGAAGAAAAGATGGCGGCGCTGCGTCGCTACATGCCCGAGGCGAAGGACGAGGACTGGCGTCTGTGGGAAGCCGGACAACGCGTGCAGATCATCAAGAACGATCCGGAGAAGGGCGGCGTACTGAAGCTTGGCACGGAGGTCGTGGTGTCGGGCGACCGTTCAGTATCTGCGCTGTTGGGCGCTTCGCCGGGTGGCTCGACGTCGCCAGCGATCATGTTGTCGTTGCTCGAGCGCGTTTTCCCCGAGCAGATGAAAACGGCGGCCTGGCAGCAAAAGATTCATGAGATCGTGCCCAGCTACGGAAAAAAGCTCAACGAAAACCCGCAGCTTCTGGCAAAGGAATGGGCGACCACGGCAGAAACGCTGCAACTGGCCATTGCTCCGCCAAGCCTGGACGGCGTTGTCCCGGCCACCGCCCCAATGGCGAACCCGGGTGTGGTGAAGAAGGTGCCCGATATGGCCCTGTAAGGCCTGCGCTGCGCGCTGGGGCAGCACCCGGCGCGCGCGTCTGCTTTGCCTCCGCCGCTGGTGTCGAACCGAAGAGGTACTTGAACTCTCGGCTGAATTGCGCAGGACTCGTGTTGCCCACGGCGTGGCCGGCTGCGTCTGCGCTCAGGCCTTGGCGGGCCAACAAGAGGCAGGCCTGATGCAGGCGCGTCGACTTGACGCACCATGGGGCAATCGCTCGCTCTTGCTGCGCGACCCGACGGGAATCTCGTCAGTATTTTTTCTCGCCCCAAGTGTTGAGGAAACCAGACGTCATGGCTGGTCGCCGCGTCGTTGTTCTTTCGTTCGCGAGAGGCTGCTTCGGAATCCACCCAAAAAAAGGGCCCTCCACGCGGGAGGGCCAGTACTGCCCAGTGTTTCGCTGGCAGCGTCTGCCTTGGTAGAGTGGCGATTCAGTCCAGGGAGATCCTGGCGTGCTCGATCACCTCACCCCAACGTTTCCCTTCCTTTTCCATGAGTCGGGTCATGTCCGCACTGGAACCGGGGTACGGTCGTGCGCCTTGCTCTGCCAACTGCGAAATAAATCGCTTGTCTTTGGTCACGACCAGCAAGGTGTCTTGCAGCTTCCTGATCACCTCCGGTTTGGTACCGGCAGGCGCCATCAAGCCGTACCACGACTCGACAACTGCATCCTTTACACCGGCTTCCGCAAAGGTCGGCACGTCGGGAATGGCGGGGTCACGCTTTTCGCTGGCGACTGCCAGCAGGCGAACCTTTCCAGCCCTTGCATAAGGCAGCACGTTGGGCAGGTTCGCGAAGATGAGCTGTACCTGCCCCGAGAGCAAATCGACACCGGCCGGGCCAGCGCCCTTGTACGGCACATGTACGAAATTGGCTCCGGTTCTGGACATGAAAAGCTCACCAATCAGTTGATTGATCGAGCCGATTCCAGCGGACGCCATGTTCAACTTGCCGGGATTAGCCTTCGAGTAGCCAACCAGCTCCGAGACGTTCTTCGCGGGAGCATTGCTGGATACGGCCAGAACATTCGAAACGGTTGCGAACAACGCAACGGGAACCAGCTTCTTGGGATCGTACGGTAGCCGTTTGGTAAGCAGAGGCTGAACGGCCTGCCCCATCGAGCCCAGCAGCAACGTATATCCATCCGGGGTGGCCTTGGCGACAAATCCGGCGCCAATCGCGCCGCCCGCACCGGCCTTGTTGTCGACGACAACTGGCTGACCTAGCTGTTCCCCCATGTGCTCGGCAACCAGCCGCCCCATCATGTTCACCGTACCACCTGCCGCAAAGGGCACCACCAGCATGATTGGCTTCGAGGGATAGGTCTCTGCGCGCACACCCAGGGAGAGTGTCGCGAGGGACATAAACAAGGCAAAGGACTTCGACTTCAACATAACCTGCGTCTCCTTCGGTATTTTTTTCGTAGGCGTCACGCTTGTTCTCAGGCAACCAGCTTGCTCACGGCTTCATTGAGTGCCAGTTGCGATCGACTCAGTCGGCCGCGCGCCTCGTTGACCCATTGGCGATTCGCAGCGCGTTCCTGCGCCGCGCGCTCAAGCAGTCGCGCAACCTGCTGCGGCCCGACGCTGCCTTCCGTTATCCGGGTTTCGACAAAGCGAACCGGATCGAGCGCGTCACGTACCGCCGCATCACCCAGATTCAGCGCGATACCCACCGTTTCGAGAGCTGCCTCATCGAGACGGCTGCTGGTCAACTGATCGGGACGCAGTCCTTGCGCCACGCAGTTGCGCACCGCACGGGCGACGATGTGGTGCACCTGGCGGAAGGACAGACGTCGTTCACGCACGATGACGTCCGCCAGATTGCTCGCGGTGCACCAGCTTCCCTTGAGCGATTCGGCCATGTGGTCCTGATGCACGATCAGCGTTTCCATGACGCCAGTGAACAGATCGAGCATGCTTTCTGTCGTTGCCAAGGCCTCGTCGATATGTGCGACGGTACGCATGGCCTGGTCGCCGGTCCCTTCCGCGCGGAACGTGGCCAGCGCCGCGCTCAGCCACGTCACGGCAGGACCGGCGGCCTTCCTGATGGTTTCCAGCGCGACCGGGTTCTTCTTCTGCGGGAAGATGCTGCTCGTACCACAGTAGCTGTCATCGGATTCAACCAATCCGAACTCGGTACTGGACCAGATATGCAGGTCGGTAGCCAGATCGTTCAAATCGGCCATGATGAACGACAGTGCGCAGATGGCATCCGCGGCATCGAAAGCTTCGCGGCCAAGCTTCGAGTTCTCGATTTTGCCGTCGAATCCGAGCAGCTCCGTGGTTCGCTCGCGATCAAGCGGCCATGACGTGCCGGCAAGACCCACAGTTCCCAGTGGATTGCGGTTGACGCGTCCGTACGCTTGAGCCAGACGCTCGAAGCTGTCATGCAATCGGGAGCTGAAGCTGAGCAGATAGTGTCCGAACACCCATGGCTGGGCCTGCTGCATATGTGTGTAGCCGGGCATGATCGTGTGCGCGTGTCGGCGCGCTTGTTCGGCAATCGCCTCCTGGAACACGTTCAACTGGTCCATCACATCCAGCATGCGGTTGCGCTTGTACAGGCGGCGTACCGTGGCGCCCTGATCGATGCGACTGCGGCCGGTGTGCATCTGGCCGCCCACATCCTCGCCGATGGCGCCGAAGAGATACGACTCGATCTGCAGCAGAAAGCTGCCCTTGCGCACATCCACGGGAAACGCGGAGGGCTGCATTCTCCGAATGATCAGCAACTGCTCCAGGATGGCCCGACCGGTCTCCGCCGAAAGAATGCCCTGTTCCACCAGCATGGTCGTATGGGCAAGATCAACGGCGACGAACTCGTGAAACTGCCTGCGTTCGCGCTCGAGTCCTGGCAGTGCGTAGTGCTTCGTCAACCGGGAGGCAGGAGGCGAACTCAGGCGAGCCTCGGCGAGTAGTGTTTCGTGGGGAGTCGATGTCATGGTAACAAGCGAGGCAATCGGCGCCTGGCGATGCGGACGGCGCTTCTTTACCCAGCAATAAAGCGGTTCAGACAGGGGCCTCGCCCGGCGCGCTGCTAGCAGATCGCGCCGGGCGAACGATCGGAATGAACCTTTGCCGAATGACCGCGGTGCGGTCACTTCTGCTAGTCCGATTCCATGACTCGATGATGAATTTTTGGTCCGCGAGGCACAACTACAGACACGGTTGGACGCGCATAAGGAAATCTTTTGCTTATGCGCGGTTTTAGTGCGGTTCGCCGCGAATCAGGACGAGGCGACGCTTGCCTTGAATTGTTCTTTGACCAGCTTGATAAAGTCTTCCACAACCTTCGATCGCGGCTGATGGGAGGGCAGAACCATGGAGAATTGGAACTGTACGGCCGGCGACAAAGGACGCCAGACCACACCTGGATCTCGCACTCTGCGCGCGGTGAAGGGATCAACGACAGTCAATCCAAGTCCGCCTGCGACCAGGCTGCATGCCACGTGACCGAGCGATGTGACGACCGAGCGCTTGCAGGTCACGCCAGCAGCGTCGAGTTCCATCTCCAGTCGCATCCGTACCGGGCTATTGCGATTCAGCGAGATAAGCGCCTCATCCTGCAGGTCGGTAATCTTCAATGACCTCTTGCGGGCCAAAGCATGGCCACGCGGGAGTACGCAGACCGCCGCGACGCTTGGTAGCGGGAGAATATCGACCCCGGGGTACTCATCGCCGGACATCTGAACGAATCCGATATCGATCTGGTGCGCTGCGGCGAGCTCCATGACGCCTAGAGAATTCCTGACGTCCAGCGAGATCGCCAACTCGGGGCGGGAGAGTGAGAACTGCCTGACGCATTCGCTGAGCAGGCTCAATCCCAGCGTATGCATGGACGCAACACGCAGGGTACCGATGCGAGCGGATTTCAGATCGAGCGCCACACGCTCGATCTGCTCCATACCCTGGTAGAACCGGTCCACCTCGCGGAACAGCCGCTGGGCTTCGGCGCCCGGAATCAGGCGATTGCCTTCACGCCGGAACAGACGGATTTCAAGTCTCTTTTCGAGGTCCCTGATAAGCGCACTCACCGCGGGCTGGCTGATCTTCAGCCGTTCGGCGGCCACGGTCATACTGCCGGACACCATGACACTACGGAACGCTTCGAGTTGGCGGGGATTCAGTTGCATAGGTAGCTAAGGCGAAGGCCGATGCCATGACTTTTGGGGGCGAGCCTACAACGTAGCACGCTGCCGCGCCCATAAATTTCTCTTATGCGCGTCCAACCGTGGCTGGGGTTGTTCGTCATGAGGGACCAGCGTCAGAATTTTGTCATGGGATTCCAAAGTCCCATCGAGCCATAACAACAATGAATTCACGGCGCGTATGCCGCCCTTCTTTGGGACGGAGCCGTCCCCATTTACGAGGAGACCATTGAATGAAATGCAAGTACCTTGCTATTGCGGTGGCAATGCTGACTGCGAGCAGTGTCCAGGCGCAATCGAGCGTTACCCTGTATGGCGTTGTTGATGCCGGTATCGAGTACCTGAACCATGCTGTTGCATCGACGGGAACCGTTGCACCGGGTGCCAAGGGTTATAGCCTGGTGGCCTTGCAATCAGGCAACCAGTCCGGATCACGCTGGGGGCTGCGTGGCATCGAGGACCTGGGTGGCGGCCTGAAGAGCCTCTTTGTTCTGGAAAGCGGATTCTCCATCGACACCGGCACGAGCACCCAAAGCGGTCGCCTGTTCGGACGCGGTGCCTACGTCGGACTCGAGAATCAATGGGGCAGGCTGACGTTGGGCCGCCACACGGTGCCGTTCTATGACTTTGCGGTGACGTACGATCCGATGGCGATTTCGAGCCGCTACTCCATCGGCGCGCAGGATCCCTTCATGGGAGCGGCGCGTGCCGACAACTCTGTCAAGTACATGGGCACCTTTGGCGGCCTGAGCGTGACGGGACTGTATAGCTTCAACTACAACAACCAGGAAGTTCCGGGCAACTTCACGAACGGCCGCGAGTACTCTCTCGGCGCGAACTATTCTGGCGGCTCGTTCTCGATTGGGGCGGTCTACGATCAGATCAACCAATCGGCCGCCACGGCATTGCAAACAAATAGCCTGACGCAACGGGCAGCGGTGGCCGGTACGTACGCCTATGGCAACGCCAAAGTTTATGCCGGCTACCGTTATGCACACGCGTTCAACGGTGCCAGCCTGCCTGGGTCCACAGTGGCTAACACTGCGTCGAACCTGGCCTGGGCAGGTGTTGGCTATCAGGTGACACCTGCGCTCTCATTCACTGGCTCGGCCTATTACCAGAACCTTCGCAACTCCCGATCCGGCAACCCATGGCAGTTTGTCATGGTGGCCGACTACGCGCTGTCGAAACGTACCGACCTATATACGGTAGCGTCGTATGTGCTTAACAAGGGCAAATCGAGCCTGGGCGTGAATGGCTTCAACAGCCAACTGGGCACGACGAGCGAGGCCGTACAACCTGGCGCCAATCAATTCGGGGCTGTAGTCGGTGTTCGACACAAGTTCTGAGCCGACCGGTACGGCGACCTGCCTCTCAAGCGGTGCCACATGCCCGTGCTATATATTTGTCCTTTCGACAGCATGGCGAGGTAGGTCCGCATGGCAAAGAAATCGATTCGGGTACCGTGTTCCGTGCATTGCCTGTGTGGCGCCGTCAATATCAAGCTGAATGGCCAACCTCAGGCAAGGGCTAATTGCCACTGTCGGTCGTGCCAGGATTTCTACGGGACTTCAATGTTGTCGGCGACTGCGTGGCTAGCTGAACAAGTCACCGTCGCCAGTGGTAGCGTGTCGAGCTTTTCGCACCCGTCAAAAGACTTGTCGCGAACATTCTGCTCCGGTTGCGGTGAGACGGTGTTTGGCACGAACCGGCTCGGCATGCGCGTCCTTCCCAATACCATTTTCGCCCGAGCCGCTGGCGGTGAAGTGCCCGAGGAAATGCGACCAACGATGCATCTTTTTTACCGGCATCGGATTATCGACATACAGGACGAGTTGCCGAAGTACCTCGACGGATGGGACGGCCCGACTTACCAAGCTTAGTTATGCGTCGAACCTCGACGTGTCTTCGGAACTCAGCGCCGAGTGTGAGCGATTTGCGACACGTTTGCGAGAGACCGCAATGGTCGGCTATCGACGGTCCGGCCTAAGATAGATCCCAGTGCACTGCCTCAGTACTCGTCGATGTGGACTATCGGTCGACCTGCACCGCGAGCGATCCGGCTTTCACGACGGCTGCGCCAGTGGCAGCACAGCGCGGCCACACAGTACACGTGCACTCGCACTACGTTCATTCGAGGAACACGTACTCCGCGAGATAGGGGCTACGCCCTTCCTCGCCCTCGTGCACGCAGGCTTGCGCGGGGGCCGCGCCGCCGTGCGTGGCAAGCCGCTGCACATAGTGCACCGTGCTCAGGAGGCCCGGACCGCCCGCATTGGTGGAAGAGAGGAGCAGCATTGGAATCGCCGCGCTGTCGTCGGGATTGGCGGCGTGCTGCAGCAGCTTGCCAGTGATCCGGCTGCCGTCCAGCGCTTCCCACGACGGTCCAGCGCCGTGCCTGACGACGAGCCGGCCGGAGGCGTCGTAGAGATCGGCTTGTGGCGCCAGAAAGGTCCATGTCAGTTGATTGGCGGCGTCGCGCCTGCAGACGTAGATCTGCACGCCCGATGCCTCGAGCGAGGCCACCGCGTGAGTCATGCCGGCGGGCTGCAGCACGCCCGGCACCGGCGACTGGGCCAGGGCCAACGAAAGCGCCACGCTACCGGCCAGCGCCGTCGCGATCGCAAAGGCGCGTCGCGTTGCCAGGCGGACGCCACGGCTGCCTCTACGAATCGATTGGTCCATGCGTGTTGTCCTCGATGAATGTCTCAGCGTGCCAGCCGATCATACCGGGAAACCGCGGTGAGACGCGGGCGCCGCCGTGCACGTCACTTCGGTTCGTGCACAACGGGGCGCGTGCGTAATCCACAACATCGGTCGATCAGGTGTGCAACTTCAAGCTACTGACGCATTCGACCCTTCTCTGTCATTGGCCAATGGTTGGATGAGGGGCAGAGTCCCACCACGAAGCGTCATCCATGTAAGGATCGGGCAATCTGCGCGAGCGTGTCACCTTTGCGCCACCGCTCCCACATCAGTGCCTTTTTGTGTCTCGGTGTAGTAGATCCGCCGTCTTTGTTTCATTTGCAGCACCCCTCAGGCTCGCAAAGCCTTAAGTGTGTTGCATTGACCGGTTGAATCCGCGGCCGGCAAGCGCCCGATTGCCCAGACGGTCGGAGAACCCCGGGGCGACAGGCGGTAGCCAGCCCATTTGAGACGATCGCCGCTAGGCCGCTATCAGGCTGAAGGTTGCGCGAGAACGGCCACTCAAGCCGAGGGAAGCTGATTCAGCGAGCGTTCCTGAAATATGGCTTGCGATCTTAGTTCGCGACTGCGACTGAAGCTTGGGGTTGTGCCGGACGCAATCGCTGACGGTCAATCGTGATGTTTGCCGTTTTTTTTGTGCTTGTGATGGTGCTTGTCGTGGCCACTCTCGCTGGAATGTGAATTGTTGCGGGAGATGTTGCCGCCCAGTGCGGCACCAGCGCCGCCGCCCACTGCGGCACCGACGAGCGAGCCGGTCGTTCCACCCATCGCATTACCGGCCGCAGCGCCAGCACCGCCGCCAACGGCGCCTCCAATCACGGCGCCCGTGCGCTCACGACTATTTGACGTCGCGGCGCCGCCAGCAGCGCCACCCACGGCGCCACCGATAACGGTGCCCGTGCTGCCGCCAATTGCGTTTCCGACGGCCGCGCCGGCAACGCCGCCCAGCGCACCGCCCGCCGCATTTTTCATGTCGCTAGCCGTGGCGGAGACCGACGCAGCAGCGACAGCGGCAGCAATTGCCATTCGGGTTGCAATCTTCTTGTGCATTGATTTGTCCTTGTTTTTGAATGAGTTCGAACAAGCATAACATGGGATGTAATCTGCACATTTGCGTAATTTTGCTTATAAAAGGCTAACGCCTGTTATTGCCGATCATCATCTGTTTTGCTAATTGCGCAATTATGTCTTACAGAGGCAAATAATCGCTGCGAAGCGGTCAATCAGGCTTGTTCCAGCACAAAGTTGTGTTGTACGCGCAGGGGCTGTCGGTGCGCAGACGAGGACAAATCTCTCCTCAACAAATGGAAAAGTGGCGGATCGCCAGCAATTGAAGAGTTGCCCGATTACCAGGGAACCGAGTTTTCAGGGCCTTCACAAGTGAGTGATTTGTAAAGAAAAAGTAAGCGACGATGGTGACCTTAGTGGGCTCACGTCCGTCGGATGATGAGCCCGCATCCCTATGGATGGTCATTAGCATCCTGCTGTCCCCTTGTGTCGATGGCTCCTCGGACGAGCAGCCGCGCTCCGTAGCGCTTTGGCGATTGGAGGTATGCGTTCGGAGGAGTGCTTCAGATTGTTCCCGCGGGGACAGGGCGCGTCGCTTCGAGAAATTGTGCAATGCGGTATTCCGCCTGCTGCACTAACGGCAAACACCACAAGGGTATCGGCCATCTGCGAACCTTCGCCAAAGGCTCCACAGTGACATTCAATTGAGGGATCAATCCAGATAGTGGACGTTCCGATTGAATACCGTGCGGTTCGCCAGTAGATGCCGATCGGCACGCAATCGGCGGAGGTCCATTACCGGCGAATTGAAAACCGGCTTCGCCGGGTGATTATTCGCCGGATCCGACCTGGTGCTCACCGTCTGCGCATCAATCTCGCATCAGTTCCTGCGCAAAGGGTCATGCTGATCGCCGCGACCACTCCGAACAGCACATGCGCCTCCGCGCTGGTCGCTGTCCCTTGCTCGTCCGCGACCTGTTTCGTGCGAGCAACTCGCTGTGAACGGCCTTGATGCCGGGGCAGTTGCGAGCCTCGGTTTCCAGGATCGTGCACGTTGCGGCGTCACGTACTGTGTCTCGCAATGTCTCGATGCCGTCGTGCGCCTCTGCACATACCGTATCCGCATCAACCGTCTGCGCGAAGCGTTCGTCGATGACAACAACGAGCTGCGAGTCAGACTGAGGCAGCATCGTGTCGCCGATTGAGTCGTAACGTTTAGTCCCAGCACCGCAGGAACGGGCGCGTGCTCCGGAATGGCGCTGCCGGCGCGCTGCATATCCGAGTGCTCCGGATCACGGCGTATGGCGCTCGTAGACGATCGCGATGGTTCTTCGCTCACGGTGTCTTTCTCCTTGGCGACGAAGCCGCTGACCTGCCAGCACACTACATCTTCTGCTTTGTGCTCTCCGCGGCGCCTTGCACCTTCTCGCCGCCGCGTTCGATGTCCTTGCCCGCGCCTGAAATGGTGTTGCAGCCAGCGATCAACAGCATGCCTGCGAGAGTGATAAGTGCGTACAGTTTCCTCATGACGATCTCCTTGCTTTCTTTCGACGCGGGCACGCCCCGCTGATGGATTAGCCCGGACTGCTTAATTGAGCGTAGCAAGCAAGAGACTGTGCGAGCAGTCAGCATTCGTCCTACATCGGTGTCGGCGGGCAGCGCAATGGTCTATTCATCAATTGGCAGCCCCGCATTGGAACGTTCCATATGAGCGATCGCATCGGTTTCGCTCGCGCAGATCATAAGGACGCACGCTCTTCGAGAACCTTATGAACGCCTGCAGCTATCGCAGCGCCGCGAGAGGCGCAGGCGCTGTGCGGCGCTGCGATATGGTGCTTCAAAGCGACTGCGGGCTCTCGCCGCGCTCCGAGATTGGAGGAATTCCGACATCGGTATCGATGGAATCCACCTAGTACAAAACTACGAATATTGAAAGGTGGAGCGTCGAAAGATGGAGCGTTCTGTTTGGCAGGCATCTGCACTAAGCGGAAGTCGCGGCCTGCTTCGCCTCACAGTTCATGACCGCTCCACGCTGGCATCTGCACATACGGCTACGTGTGAGCGAGGATGTTGACCAGCTTTCCATAGGGGTCTCGGACGAAGAACCTGCGCACGCCCCAAGGCTCGTCGACTAGCCCACGTTCAATGGAAAAGCCTGCATCTCGCATACGCCGGTGCGCCTCGTCCGCGTTATCCACTTCAATTGACAGGTCCGGCACAGGCGCGCCGGATCCGCCCTCTGCTGCAAAACTGACTTGAATAGTCATTTCAGATTGCGAGCCGTAGGTTCGAATCCAGCCGTGGTCCATCAGGAGCTCAAGGCCAAGAACATCGTGATAGAAGACGTGAGCACGCGTTAAATCAGCGACTTCAATATTGGCCACTACACGTTTGACTTTCAAATTGCACTCCTTCTGGTTTATTAGGGCTGGCTGCCAATGATCAGAAGCGGGCCCGCAAGTCAAGACGCGGAACTGTTCTCATGTGGTTGGCATGCCAGTCGGGACGCGGCTCAGGGACTTCACAAATATGTCATATAAACGTCACAATACCGGACCGATCCACGCCTCGCAGAGCGTGGCCGTATCTGGAGAGAGAAAAATGACGATGCCTGTTGCCCGCCGTGTCCTGCACGCCCTTGCCACTCTGGCCCTGACCCCACTGGCGTTTGCCGCGGGCGCCGCGCATGGGGCCTGGCCAGAGAAGCCAATCCGGATGGTGGTGGGCTTTCCCCCGGGCGGCCCGGTCGATACGCACGCGCGCATTCTTGCCGAAAAATTGCAGCCCATTCTCGGGCAGTCGGTCGTGCTCGACTACAAGGCCGGCGCCGCCGGCAATATCGGATCGGACAACGTCGCCAAGTCCGCGCCGGATGGCTACACGTTGCTGATTGCCAATACGGGCCAGATGACGATCAATAATGCGATCTATCCCAAGCTGCCCTACAGCATGCCGAAGGACTTCGCCCCCGTGGCGCGTACCGCGCTGATTCCGCTGGTGATGGTCGTCAACAACAACGTGCCTGCAAAGAATCTGAAGGAATTCATCGCCTATGCGAAGGCGAATCCTGGCAAGCTGAATTTTGCATCGGGCGGCAATGGCGGTATCTCGCATCTGATGCCGGAGATGTTCAAGCAGGCATCGGGCACGTTCATCGTTCATATCCCTTACAAAGGTAGCGCGCCGGCACTGACGGACGTGATGGGTGGCCAGGCGCAGATGATGGCCGACTCCATTCCGTTGTTCACCCAGTACATCAAAGGGGGCAAGGTACGCGCGCTGGCGGTAACGTCGGGCAAACGATCGCCGGCGCTGCCCGATGTGCCGACGATGGAAGAAGCCGGCCTGAAGGGATTCGAGGTGGTGGGCTTCTACGGGGTGCTGGCACCGGCCGGCACGCCGAAGGACATTGTCGACAAGTTGTCGGCCGCGCTGCGTACCGTGCTGGCGGACCCAGATACGAAGGCCAAGCTTGAATTCCAGGGGGCCGAACCAGCGTGGCAGTCGCCGGACGCCTTTGCGGCGACGATCGCCAGCGAGCAGAAGCGGTGGGGACAGGCCGTCAAGGCATCGGGCGCGCGAATCGACTGATATGGCAGGTGGTAAAGCGGTGGTCTCGTGCATGCCCGACCACCGCATTGCCTCAATCATGTGAGGGCCGCGCGTTTAGTGCGTTGCCTTCGCTGGTTGAATCCGCACGCAAAGCAAATCAACGCTCAATCTCCACCCGCATCGACCGCGCATCTGGCAAGCCCAAAGCTTCCGCCGCGGCATAAGAGAGATCGATAATTCGGCCGTCGACGTATGGTCCGCGATCGTTGATGCGAACGACAACCGATTTTCCAGTAGCCAACGATCTGACGCGCACATGGCTGCCGAGCGGTAATGTTCGATGGGCGGCAGTCAAGGCGCTGCTATCGTAGCGTTCTCCGTTTGCGGTCAGATGCCCCTGGAACGTTGCCGAGTACCATGACGCCTCGCCGGATTGCAGCATTTCGTGCTCGTGCCGAGGGCGACAGGAATCTGCGCCGCACGCGGCATGCCTGGACGGAATCTCTCCGCATGCAGTGAACAAGGCGCAGATTCCCAAGACTCCCAGATAGCGAAGTAATAGCACCATGGACCACCCGTCAGTGATTGAGATGTGGCTCTAACGGTCTCCAGTAGTTTGCGTTGGCGGCGCGGCCGGGTTACGCAATACCTTGAGAATATTCTAGGTGACAGGCCGACGTCCCTTAAGGTCGGACCCAACGACAGGCCGGTTTCTGGGCTGTCGGTCAAATGTGGTCCAAAGGGCCCGTATCAGCCGGGAGCTGTTCGAGACTCGGGCTATCGCAGCAGATAGACGCGAACGCCGATCGCTGGTCCCCGCGTGCTCCGCGCCGTCTCCACACCGCTACGATTGGCGCGCAAAGCGGGTCCCAGATCGTGATTCTGCGCATGCAGGCGCATTAGCGTCATATACGCGGGTTCGTGGAATGGGTCGAGCCGGCAACTGCTGCGCGTGTTTCAACGCCTTGGCGTAATCGCGTCTGTCCTCACTCAACTGGCTGCGCCGCACGAGCGCCGCTGCGTACTGCGGGGCATTCTGGCAGCCATGCGCATGAGACTATCGAACGCGCGATCTGACAGCAGGCGTCGCATGAAAATCATGGGCCGGGCACCGAAGCCGACGGCGTAACGTGTCTTTGGACGAGCGGCATTGACAGCCTTTGCGATAGTCTCTGCGATCAGTTGGGGTGGCGACTGACGATTGCCGTTGGCCTCATTGATCATCAATTTTGCCATCGCGCTGGCCTGGGGCGCATACGAGCCCGTGCCGGATACCTTCTGCAGGTTTTCCGCTGCAATGCCGGCCCACTCCGTCTTGATCCCGCCCGGCTCAATCACCACCACGTCAACACCGAAGGGCTCCACTTCCATGCGCAGGCAGTCACTGATCGCCTCCAGCGCGAACTTGGTGCCGTGGTACCAGGCACCCATAGGCGTGTGGATCTTGCCGCCCATCGAGGTGATGTTGACGATAGTGCCAGATCGCTGCGCGCGCATATGTGGCAGCGCCAGCTGGATCAAGCGCACGGCACCGAACACGTTGACATCGAACTGGGCGCGCGCTTCTTCCAGCGGCACGTCCTCGATCGCACCATAGGCACCATAGCCGGCGTTATTGACCAAGACGTCGAGGCGGCCAGACCTGGCGATGATCTCCGCTATGCCTGCCCGCATCGCGGCGTCGTCCGTCACGTCCATCGCTAGCACGTGGACACCGGCGTCGGCCTGGCTGCGCATCCGCTCCACGCGACGCGCGGCCGCGTAGACCGTGTAGCCCTGGCCGAGAAGCTTGAGTGCGGTGGCTTCGCCAATACCGGAAGAGGCGCCCGTCACGAGAGCAACTTTGGAATTCATGGTGACTTTTCCTGATGGGGTTGAGGTGGAAGGCGACCCGGATTCGGTTCGCCTTCCTTGCCATTGACTGTACGCATCGAGCGGCGTTGGGCCTCTAGCGATCGGCGTCACGATTCAAGCAAAAAGCGCCAAACGCCTCGCGAGCGGCGTCAAGGCATGGTCCCCGCCGTGCTCAGGGCTCGCTGCCAATGCTGGCGAGCATGCCGGAAGACAGAATGACCATCCCCTCGGTTGCCGGCACGGTCTTGACCAGTGACTGCGCGACTGCGCGTGCATGCACTGGCCGATAGGCTCCGGGTAGCAGCGGGGCCAGCAGCTTCGCGATCGGGATGGCAATTTGTTCACCGATGCGCGGCGGTTGCTGCAGGCCATCCCGGGAATCCAGCAGCAGCGAAGGCCGCGCGATCACGAGCGTCGTCAGCCCCAACGACCTGAGGGCGTCCTCCAGTTCACCCTTGACGCGGCTGTAGAACGTGGAGGACTTCGCGTTTGCGCCAACCGCACTGACCAGACCTGCGCGACTGGCCCCCGCGGCAAACGCGGCCTTGGCTACAGCCAGATTGGCCTCCAGGTCGACAGCGCGGAACGCCGCCTGACTGCCCGCCACCTTGATCGTGGTGCCGAGCGCCAGATACACCTCGTCGGCCTGCGGGAGCGCGGGCAGCCGGCTGAAATCCACAATATGGACCTGAAGCCTGGGATGGCGGACGCGCAATGGGCGACGGCTCAGGGCGTGCACCTGAGCGACGGTCGGGTCTGCCAGCAGAGCCTGAAGCATCAGGCCTCCCACGAGTCCGGTGGCGCCGGCCAGCACCACGTTGCGTTGATCGATAGGCATGGACAAGGTGTGCGTTTCCTCAGTTAAGGTGCATGGCATGACGGGCGCTGTCAGGCGTTTGCCCGGTCCATTCCTGGAATGCGCGATAAAAGGAGTTGGGATCCTCGAAGCCGAGAAGGAAGGCGATCTCGCCGCTGGACATCTTGGTATTCCCCAGATAGTGGCGGGCCAGGCGTTCTCGCGTGGCATTGACCAAAGCGCGAAAGTTCTCGCCCTCGTCTTCAAGGCGACGCTGCAGCGTACGCTTGCTCATGCCCAGACGCTCGGCAGCCTTCTCGATGGTGGCGGCGTTGCTCGGCAGCAGTTCCAACAGGACGGCGCGCACGCGCTCCGCCGTTGCCGCTGTTGCGTCGAGTTCGCTGAGCCGGCGGCGCAGGTCAGGCTCGAACACCCGCCACATGCCTTCGTTCACTGTGAGAAACGGACGCAAGGCATCTTCGGCAGAGAATGTGACGCTTGGACTTTCCCCCGGTGTAACAGGTGCGCCGAAGAACTTCTCGAAACGCCGGACGTAGGCGTTCGGCGGCAGTTTGGGAAGTACCACCCGCAATGCCTTGATGGGCTCGCGGGTTCCGAGGCGGGTCAATCGCAGGAAGAACGCGATCTCGGCCACCTGCAAGGAATACGGTACATCGGCCTGAATCGACAGCCAGCGGGGCGACACTGTTAGCTCGCTCGACGTTCCCACGTCCACCTCCAGGCTCATGGGAGCGACAAGTTGCTTGTATTTGGCAAGACGCTGTACCGCCTGCATCAGATTGGCGCTGCATAGGGCTGCGAACAGCGGTGGATCGAAAGACTCCGCGGCAATCACTTCGATGATGCGCAATGGAAACATGGTGTCCGCTGCTTCGGTCTCCAGGGCACGCCAGAAGCGGAACCACTCGTCGGTGGTCAGGCTTCGCTCGCCGCGGGAAAGCATGTCTTCGGGAAGCCCCGCCCTGCGGAGAATTTGATCCGGTCGTAGGCCGAAGTCCTTTAGCAAGGGCTGCCACCCAATGTTCAGGGAAAAAGTCTGGCTGCGCCTCATGGGGTGCTCATCGACAACTCACGTGGAGTTCGCGCTATTGAATAGGTCGACCCAGTATAGGGCGCCAAGACCCAGTTGGACATGCGAAGCGCGCCAGCCTTCCTTCAATGCGCGCCAACTCTGGCCACTGTCTGGTGGCGCTCAGACGACGTTCGGAGTTGGGGCCAGGGAGGACTGCTTATGGCCGGTCTCAGTGGTCGGCCGCCCGCGCGTGGGCGCGCTGAGCCGCCAACCATTACCTTGACCCCAACGTGCTGTGCGCTGCGGTGAAATCTACCTGTTCAGTTGTCCGGGAGCCACGATCCTTTTGGAAACTCTTCCGGCGTGGCCCTCCCGTTCAATGATCGTTTGCTGCGTATTCGCGATCGAGTCGGTCGTATAGAGGCTTATTGACCAAGCGTTGCCGTTCGCTGAATGGCGCCACCAGCGTTGCATCCTCGTCAAGCCGACCATTCGTGCGCAGCGTGCTGAGCGCCCTCTGCATGCCAAGCACTGCGCCTTGTAGCGTTGCATTCGCATACAGCACAAGTGCGTAGCCAAGGCTGGCTAGCGTTTCGCGCGACTGTACTGGCGTCTTCCCGCCGATCACAATATTGATCAGTTGTGGCGCAGCGATCAGCTTGGGCAAACGCTCGACGTCGGCAAGTGACTCGGTCGCTTCGATGAAGAGAATGTCCGCCCCCGCCTCAATGAAGCGATGGCCGCGCTCGATGGCAGCCTCCATGCCATGCACCGCTGCGGCATCCGTGCGCGCCATGATCAGCAGGTTGGGGTCCTCGCGCGCATCAACGGCAGCGCGGATCTTGCCAAGCATTTCACTCGTCGCGATGACCTCCTTGCCCGAAAAATGTCCGCATTTCTTGGGCATCACCTGATCTTCAATCTGGATCGCATCGGCGCCGCTGCGTTCGAGCGTTCTTACCGTGTGCCGTACGTTGAGCGCATTGCCGAAACCAGTGTCGGCATCGACGATCAACGGTAGCGCGACCGCATCGCGGACCCGCGCGGTGTGTTCGGCAATTTCATGCAGGCCGATGAAACCGAGATCGGGTAGGCCAAGCGACATATTCGTAACGCCGGCTCCCGTCAGGTATAGCGCCTCGAACCCGGTTTCCTCGACGACGCGGGCGCTCATTGCATTGAAGGCGCCAGCTACCAGCAGCCCTTGGCGTTCATTGACCTTGGCGCGGAATGCCGCACGGCGGGCGGCGGATAAGGTAGTCATTTGATGTGTCTCCAGAGTAGGAGCCGGTGTTTTCGCACGGATCGTGCCAAGTTCCCGCACCTGCCGTTGTTTCTTTCGAAAACAATGACTTACAAGATTTCATACCGCGAACACGCTCATGCGACAATGTTCCACATGTTTCTCGGAGCGTTCCAAAAACGTTCCACCCAGGAGCCTCCAAGATGTCAACGCTCATTTCACATCCAAACCAGCTCCGCCCGGGCATCGCGCTGGTCAGCATCAGCCGGATGAGTACGCTGTGTGAGACTGTCGCGCCTCGCTACAACGAGCTGGCGCGTTTCTTCTCGATTCGCGCGGGCTACGGGGCTGCTGTGACCGCCCTCCAGGCGTACGTCGACGCAGGCACGGTTGACGTCGTGCTGGCGGCCGGCTCGAACGGCGCGTATCTGCGTGACAATCTCAGTGTGCCCGTGGTGATGGTCAAGGTGAATGGCTTCGACGTGCTGAACGCTATCACGCAGGCCATCACAGCGTGGCCGGGTGAGGCCATCGGCTTGGTGCTGCACGATTCGGTGTCGAGGGAACTGGCCAACCTCAGCGGCTGGCTGAATGTTGCATTGAAACAGCGCGCATACCGTTCGATCGACGAGGTGCGTGCGGCCGTGGATACGCTTGCCGCAGAAGGCTGCACCGTCATCATTGGTCCTGGCATGGCCTGCGATCTGGCGCTGCAGGCGGGGTTGCAATGCGTATTTCTCTATTCCATTGGCGCTGTGGAGGAAGCGTTCGAACGCTCCATTGAGCTGGCACGCATGAGTCGCCAGAAGGAATCAAAGCGCGTGCGACTCAACACCATCGTCGCGCATCTGCGCGACGGCGTTGCGGCATTCGACGAGGGTGGGCAGCTTGAGGTGGTGAATCCTGCGATGTTGGATCTGCTCGGCCTGGACCGCTCCCGCGATGTGGCGTCACAGCTCCTGGGGGCGGTCGGCCCGCACCTGCGCGAAACACTCGATGCCGATTCGCCGAGCAACGAGCGCATCGAACAGATCGGCGGTCGCTCGCTGATTGTCAACTGCGTGCCAATCGTTGAGCATGGCTCACGCTCCGGAGCGGTGGTCACTGCACAGGACACACTAATCGCACAACGCATTGACCGCTCGTTGCGAACCAATCAGCGGCCGAAGCATCTGGTGGCGCGGCATAACCTGGCTGATCTGAACGGCGGCTCCCCGGAGCTTGAACGCGTGCGGTGGCTAGCGCGAGCCAGCGCCGCGCACGACGCTACCGTGCTGCTCACAGGCGAAAGCGGCACTGGCAAGGAACTGGTTGCTCAAGGTATTCACAATGCCGGCCGTCGGCGCGGCAACCCATTCGTCGCGTTCAATTGTGCGGCACTGCCGGAAGGTTTGATAGAAAGCGAACTGTTTGGCCATGAAGAGGGCGCCTTCACCGGCGCACGGCGTGGTGGAAAGCCGGGCCTCTTCGAGGTCGCGCATACGGGGACCATTTTTCTCGATGAGATCGGTGAGATGCCGGCCGCGTTGCAGAGCCGCCTGCTACGTGTATTACAGGAACGCGAAGTGATGAAGCTCGGCTCTGGGCGCGCAACGCCAATCGACGTCCGTGTCATCGCCGCGACGCATCGTAATCTGCGCGAGTTGGTCAAGCGCGGCACATTTCGCGCCGACCTGTATTTCCGGCTCAATCTGCTACAGATCGAACTGCCGCCCTTGCGTGAGCGGCGCAGTGATATACCTGGCCTTGCGCAGCATCTGCTCGCACGGAGTGCAGCAAAGTACCACCTGCCAGCCACCGTCACGAAGCACATTCTGGAGTTCCTCACGCCGCTCTTCGAGCTTTACACATGGCCCGGAAACGTACGGGAGCTTGAAAACCTCGTAGCGCGCGCGGCGATCTATCTGAGCGATGGTTCAGGCAGTGCGCGGGAAGACCTGCAGGCCATGTTTCCAGAGTTTGGAGAGATGCAATCGCTGCCTGTTGCAGCGGACAGGCACAAGGTTACCGACGCGCCGTCCGGGACCGTGACTCGGGACGACATCATGCGAGTCCTGCAGGCAAACGGTGGCAATCGTGCCGCTGCGAGTCGTACCTTGGGGATCGGACGAACGACGCTTTGGAGGTTAATGAAGGAGTAAGAAAGAAGCTGCGAATGGCCGCTTCAGGAGCCAGGCAACGCCGTTTTCCGCGTACCAGCGGTCGAGGCTCGTGGCAAGCCGCCACCATCCTCGACTTCAGATTCAATGGTCGTGGGGGGGCGCGGCCGTCGCAGAACGACCCTGAACTGCCCTTCGACGCGGGGCAACCTCTACGGCTGCTTCCAGAGGGGTCCGGTCTCCGCGCAGGCTTGCCACGTGCACTGGTTCCGTGGATAGCTGACAAGGTAGCAGGCACCATAAACTCGACGCGAATGACCCAAGGCGGATATCAAAATTGATCAGCGCCGATGGCAAACCGCACATGCGCAGTGAAGGGCATCAGAACTGACCGGTCACGCGAAAAAATGGCGTTGTGCGGGCATCGGAGTTCGGCAGTTCGCCGCCGATTTGACGGTTGGTTTGGTCGCACTACTTGTAGTAACCGACGCCGCATCCCAGGCCGGCAACCGCAGTAACGAGGCTCGCCTTCGGCACCCACGTCTTGTCAGCGCCGGCCTTGGGAGACATGTAGCTGACCTCGTTGACCTGGCCCTCTTTTGCCGCGTCATAGAGCCTTGGTCCATACACGTCGCCCGTAGGGTCCCTAAATTTCCTGGCATCCTTGCCGAGCAACCCCTTAACGTTGGGATTGCCGACCGCGACGAGGAGTCCGTCGCTGAGATTGAAGCAGAACGGATAGAGATCGCCAACAAGAAAGCCATTCTCGCCGTTGTTGATCTGGTTGAGCGTCCTGGCCTTATCGGTTTTGATGGCCGCAACCGTCTTTTCAAGCATGGCCCTAGCGTCCGCCGCGGTACCTTGCGCCAATGACGTAGCCGAGAACAAGGCAGCCATGGCGCCTAGCGTGCCAATCGCGAGTTTACGAAACATGGACATTCCTCCTTTCTCTTCGAGCAAGTGGCAATTGTCATGCACCGCGTGCAGCCAGCAAGTCATCATGTCCAAACATTGCCCCACTTGACCAGTCTAGTCGTGCCTGCCGACGAGTTGATAAAAAGAGGTGGGGCCGCTACTTCCGGGTTGGGCCCATCGTGTCGATCCCGAGTGTGGTCGAACGGCGTGAAGTGCTCGGTGCGGTGCACTAGATACGCGCCGGCAATATCACGCAGGTAATTCAAGGGCGAAGTTACACTTCGCGGACCTGGAGTCACCGCCAATCGCTGAAATCCGCGGCAGCGTTGCCCTGGTCGACGCGAGGATTGTCAATCGGCGGCCGGCGCGATCATCACTTACGTTGAGGCGACCACTCGGTGCCGCCGTCTGAGCCATTCAACATTGTGCTGTTGAAACGGACGAGCGCGGCGGTTGCAATGGCCTCCTTTATTTGAGCATCGGTCGCACCAGCGGCTTTTGCCGCTTTAGTGTGAGCGGAAACGCAATATGCACAAGGAATTTGTGCTGCCACACCGAGGGCAATGAGTTGCTTGGTTTTCGCATCTAAAGCTCCCGTGGGATTCATCACGGCCCGAGATTCGTCCCAGTGCGGCTTCAGTGCCTGGTCGGGAAGTGTCTGTTTCATCCATTCAGGTGCCTCCTGAGCCCTGACGCCTGGTTCCGTTGCCGGGGCCAACAGCAGTGCTAAACCGGCGCTCGCCAGTAGAGTCCTCATGACTGACATGACTGACCTCCCCAAGTAAGATTGAAGCGCTACTGAGCGTGACACTGAGGCGCCAGGACTGTCAATCGGCTCGGTCGGCGTCCCGCAGTTGGATGCCGTCAAAATACGGTCGTCTTGCCGCGACAATCGAGGTACGATGCCGGTCTTTCAGGCCGGCCGACCAGTCCAAAGGAGCGATACCCATGAGCCAAAGACGTAGCCGTCGCCAACGCAAGAAGCTGCGAGTGGCGGAATTTCAGGAACTCGGATTTCTCGTCACAGCGGAGCTTGCCGTAGGACTGGGTGCGGACGCAAAGATTGCTGCCTGCGAAGCCTTTATTGCCGATTGCATCGAAGCGAACCAGCTCACCTATGGTGGTGCAATAGATGACTGCCTGGATGGATTTGTATCCCCGGAGGGGAATCGCAGCTCCTCCACGGAGGAACACCGCCAAATCGTCCTGGACTGGCTGAACGGCCGGGCTGAGTTCGGTGCTGTGCGCGTCGGTCCGCTGATCGACGCGTGGTACGGCAATTTCGCGGAACTTGGCTGAGCCTTCATATGCCACGCATTGAAGGATGCTGCCAGGAGACATTCGTCCGCTCAGCGAGGCCGTGGTGAGTCGGATCGAAAGCGTGCAGGAAGATTCCTTGTGAGGTTCGTTGAAGGGAACTGGCGCAAGCCATCTCGGAATCGCCAGTGGATGAGGTGTCTTCTTTTCCCGCACTGTACGATTTGAGTTCCGAACGGCAGGTCAAGCAGGAACCTTGCCAGTCCGGCGGACGTCTCAGGCAATCTTGCCTTGCGCGAAACTGCCGGTTTTCTTTTGTGTGGAGCCTGACGGGCGGCCGATTCGCCGGTCACCAGCTCGGCGCGCATTGCAGTTCGGTCAAGGCGCAACAATCAGACGTGGACAGACTAAGCGGACTTCGATATGAATAGCAAACAACGCCGCAAAGCCTACCGAAAGAGCCCCTACCAGATCGAAACGACATGGATGTTCAGGGGCGCGCAGGTGATCATCACGCGCATTGCAAGCCCCACCGCCGTCATCGTCGAGTTTGAGGGAGCCGGAGCACGCACGCATGTCCCCACGCGTGCACTGGAGCCACGCGGCCCTAACGGAAGCATGTTCCGCCCGCTGCCGTAGTTTCTCGGCCTTCCCCGCATCGGCACTTGGCGGGACTGGCATCCTCGTCGTGTGCGTCGTTGCAACGTGTGGCTGCCCGACGGGTGGAATGGGTCGGGAGGCTTATCGAAGCACGCTGCTGCCGTAGCTGGTGCGGACGCTCGGTGCGAGTGACGGCGACCGCGCCCTATCTGTGTAGCAATTCTGGCCCTCCGGTGTCGCCGGTACCGGGGAAGGGAAACCAACGGTCATTGCCAGAGGGCCCCTCCATCGGGAAACCCCGGGCGCCTATGCTCCCCGTACGGCCGACCCGACGGTCACGGCGGCTCCAATGCGCGTGGCGCGCGCGGATGCGGGCACGGCGGCTGGCCGCGTGACCATCCTCGCCCCGCGTTTCCTGGTTTTCCATCGATGGCCGGAAGGTCGCACGCGACGCCAGCAGCCCCCAACCTCTGAGTGCGCAAAAGGTAACTTTTGAGTTTGCCTTAGAAATTGGCTGATCTTGATAATTAGCATCAGCGGGATGGCACCTGTCGCATCACAGCCATACGCACTATTACCTAATGCTGCATTGCGACAATCCGTCTGCTACAATTAGGGAAAACCCCATAAGGGTAATCCCTGAAAGGAAGGACGCCATGAACACCCAATCCGATATCAAGCTGACCGATCAACTCGAACGTGACCTCATCGAGCGCGAGCTCGGCGCCCAAAGCATGGGCTTCGGCAACGACGTGAAGCGCGTGATTGCCTCGATCCAGAATGTTTTCACCCGCCTGCAGGCGGAAGCGCGCAAGGCGAAGGTTGCCTACGCGAACGGCTGATTGGCCGGGAAGTCTGAACGTAGTAGCGGGTAGATAGCTGTAGTTGGTACCGAAACGCGGTGCGTTGGCGCCGCGTGGGAATGAGAGCCGACCCGCCACACACGTGCATCGTGTGTGGCGGGTCGGCTTTTTTGTGCGCGATTTACGGTGTGATGTCGATGCTGTCGACGCGATCGGGATAGAACGCGAGGTAGCCTGCAATGGCCGACACGGCCGGGTAGGGGGACTCATAGGTCCAGACGGCATTCTCGGCGCGCGCCCCGCCGGTGGGGATACTGTAGTAGGCGGCATCCCCCTTGTAGGGGCAGTAGCTGCCATGTGAGGTACGCGACAGTTCAGACATGTCCACGTCCTCGCGCGGCACATACTGAACAGCCGGATAGGCTGCTTCCTGAAGTGTCAGCGCGTTTCGGGTATCGGCAATCACTTTGCCCGCGACTGTTACAACCACACGGCTGCCCTGGCGGGTGATGGTGATTGGGTGGTCGGGACCGGGAATCTTGATGGGTTTGTCTGGCATGGGGGCCTCATCTGGCTGGCACAGCGAAAAAACTGGCGCGGCAACGTTGCCGCGCCTTGCGCTGACATCGACATACGGACGAACAGGAACCTCATGCCGCCAGCGCCAATGATGAAAAAACCGCCACGGAGGGTGACGTGAGGCCAGAAGAGAGGGATCCTTGGCCTCGGAGAAAAAGATAGCAAGCGCCATCGTTCCAGGAAAGCGTTCTCACGGAACACACTTTTCGAGGGCGTAAAACAATAGCCCCGTCACGGTTTCGCGACGGGGCTATTGTTTTGCAGTTGCTTTGCGAGGCGGATGCGACGTCAGGCGCCAGACTGCTCTTCGATCCAGAGCGACAGCCGGACCTTGTAGGCTTGCTGGATATGGCGCCGCGCGATCTGCTCGGCCCGCTCGGGGTCGCGGGCTTCCAGTGCCTGGACCAGCGCCATGTGTTCCTCATACGAGCCACGCGCGCGGCCTGGAACGGCCAGCGTGGAGCGCCCCAGCAGTGCCATGGATTCGTGCAGCGAGCGCAGCGTCTTCAGCAGATAGCGGTTGTGGGCGCAGCGGTGCAGCGTCTCGTGGAACAGGCGGTTGTTCATTGCCAGCTTGTCGGGATCCTCGGCGAACGAGAGGTCGCGTTCGACGATATCGCGCAGCAGCGAGATCTCCACGTCGGTGGCGTGGCGTGCGGCCAGCGCAGCGGCGGTGGACTCGAGCACCTCTCGCATGACGTAGAGTTCACTGACCATGCTGGCGTCGAGGCGCGTCACGATCATGCCCCGATTGGGTTCATTGACAACAAGCCCTTCTGACTCGAGCCGCGACAGCGCCTCGCGCACTGGCGTGCGCGACAGGCCCAGGGATTCCGCGAGTTCGACTTCTCTCAGGCGGGTGCCGGGCGGCAGTTGACCTGCCTGGATGGCCGATCGCAACTGTTGATAGGCGCGCTCGGAGCGTGGCAGCGAGGCGTTCTGATCGCCGTCGGCGCCGGCGACGAGGTCCGTAGGAAGCATGGAGTCGTGAAGTGGGGATCTGCAACTTCGCCACAGGCAGCGAAGTTCGCTATTCAATCAACTGGTTAATGATGCGAGACAACCCAGGGCCATCCGGTGGCCGTCGCGCGTTCCTGCCAGCATGGCTGGAACGGGAATGGACAGAGACGGCACCGGGAAGAGGGAGATTCTACCTCGCATGCCGGCCCTCGGACCTCCAGGCGCAATATACGCCCCATCACGCCGCGGTTAATCCTGCTTTGCCCGACTAGGGCGTCAGCGGTGTCTGAAGCACGCTCATGCCGAGACTGGTCAGTCCCAGGCGCCCGCGCACGCCCAACTTGCGATAGACGCTGGCGACCCGGCGGCGAATGTCGTCGGCCGCCACGCCAAGGCGTCTGGCAATCTGCATCTCGGTGGCGGATGTCAGCAGCAGCAGGAATACCTCCTGCTCGTAGGGATCGAGCAGCCCCAGCAGGTCCGGCGGCAGGAGATATGCGCACGCTGGCTGCCGAAGGATCGTGACATCGCGCGCGGTGCCGAGTCGCAATTGATGTGATTCCAGCCAGCGTGCCGACCACGAGAAGTGGATGTCACTTCCATCCCGGTGCCGGTAACGGTTCTCGAAGCCAGTGCGTTTGTGGCCGGCCAGCACCTCGCTGGCTTCCTTGATGGTGCGATCGCGGTCGCGCTGGACCACAAGTTCGAGCATGGTTTGTCCGATGAGGTCGGACTGCGCAAAGCCCAGCGAATCGTGACATCGGGGGTTTACGTACCGGATGATGCCGGTCTTGTCGACGAGGAAGACGGCGTCTGGCTGGGCATCTGCCAAGGCATGGATGGTGTCTTCCGACAGGATGGGCTTTGCCATGGGGCGATCAACCGGGCACGGAGAAATCACCGCAAGGCAGGTTGCATGTCGCCATGGACTAGCGTCCCAGAGGAATGTCGATGTGCGGATCGTAGCGCAAATGGATGCGGATCGAAACGAAAAAGCCGGCCTTCGGGCCGGCTTTCTCCGTTCCGCGACAAGTCGCTCAGTGCGTGAGCTTCAAGCGATAGTCCACCGCGTACGGCAGTTTGCCTGGCTTTGCCGATCCAAGCGGTTGTGACAGCGCCGTGAATTCCGTTTCGTTCAGCGCATCGAGCCGGCCCAGTGAAGCTGCCGTCTTGCCATTGCTGACCACGGTGTCCGGCGTCAGGGCAACCATTGCCTCCGCGGCCGCGTGGACGGCGGTCAGGTAGCTGGGGGTGTCATTCAGGTTCACCTTCTTCAGGTCCACCACCGTGCGCAGCCAGTCGCCCCAATAAAACTCGGTGAACTCGGTGGCGTCCGCCAGTTGCTGATAGCCGATGTCGCGCGCGAAGTAGACCAGTGCGCGGTACGGGTCGTCATTGAGCCCGTTGCCAAGGCCGAGGGAACGCGGAAGGTCGGCCGGGTACGACGGGCGGTCACCATCCTTCGACCAGACCAGCTTGCGCTCCCGCAGCGTGCGGAAGAACGCGGCGCGGCTCAGGGTCGACAGGTTGTCTTGCACGCGCACGTAGATCTTGGTTTGCGGACCACCGCTGACGGCTTCCCACAGCGAGGTGAACGTGTGATGGCCATCGGTCAGGTAAGGCTCGCCGTAAGGGCCGACCACCAGCGTTTTCATATCGGCCGGCTTATCGCCAATCGCCTTCGTGCAGGTGAACGAGGCCAGCGTATCGATGCGGGAGTTGGCATCCGACGTCTTGGTCTTGTTCTGGCCGTTGGCCTCGCAAACGTCGTCAAATCGCTTCACGGGGTCGGCGGCGTAGCGGCCCAGCTTGTAATAGATCTGGTCGCGGCCGATGGCGGGTTGCGTCGGGCGCAGATCGGCCAGTGTGACGAGGATGACGTCGTTGGCCTTGGCCGATAGGTAGGTCGAGACCGGTGCGGGGGCGGGCAGGGGGGCGCAGACACCAGGCAGCAGTTGCTGGGAGCCCGGGACCTGGCGCAACTGGTAGGCCAGTTTGTTGCTGACCGGCAGCCACGCCAGGCCTGCGCTTTGCGACAGGCCGTTGACCGTTTCCTGCCACGAGCCAGACACCAGGCCGTTGGTCGTGCTGCCGGCAAGGCTGTTGTAGGTGAGCGTGACGTCCGACGGGATGTTGTCCGCAGCCAGCGTATTGCCCGCGATCGAGACAATGTTCCGGCGCGTGCGGCCTGTACCGACGTTCTTGCTGTCGAGTTCGGGCTCTGCGCAGAGCCAGTCGCCATTGATGCCGTTGGCTGTCACGGGCGCGGCGGAACGCACGACCCAGCTACCTGGGATGCTGCTGGAGCCGGCTCCGGTTTCATCGACGAACAATGCGACGCTGCCTTGCTGCCGACCGACGAACAGGCGGCCCACCTTGGCGCCGGCAACCGTCAGGGAAAATGCGCCCGGATAGCGGACCTGGTCGGCGTCGGGAGAGAGTTGGCCGGATTGACCACCCGCGCAGGTCGCGCTGTAGCTCTGTCCCGCGCAGACGCGCACCGAGCCATCCGATTGGATGCCAAGCTGGCCCGCGATTGCGGTGCCCCCGGCCTGGCGCATATAACTGTAGGTACCGGCGATGTCGGCCAGTTGCGCGCCACGGTTGGCGGCCGATACATAGCCTTGCAACAGCGCGCCATTGCCAGCGACGAGGTTCGGTACCTGGCCGAGCGCGCCGGACAACACGCTGTCATCGAGCGTGAAGCTGAAGGTCACGGTCGACGCGGCCGTGGCCAGGGCGGCAGGGACATCGTTCGAGCTGGCCGCGAGGTTTTTCACGCGGTAAGTATTGCCGTCGACCGAATACTGGCCGACCAGTGTGCCGGCCAGACCGAAACGGGAGTCGAGGAAGCGTAGCGTCAGTTGCCCGGCCGCCGGCTGGTCGAGTTCGATGGATACGGTATCGCCAAAGCTCACCGCCCCAACGTAGAGCGAGCCGCCCGCCAGCGGCTTGACCACCGCAGGCTGCGTCGTGCCGCCGTTGCCATTGCCGTTACCCGAGCCCGTGCCGCCGGTGCCGCTGTTGCCGCTACCCGCGCCGTTGTTGCTGCTGCCGGTGTTCGCCGTGCCATTGTCATCGCCGCCGCACGCGCTCAGCGCCGCCGCCGCGAGTACCAGCATCGTTGCGCCAATACCCTGCCGAACCCAAAGTCCCGGTGTCCTCGCCCTGCTTCCCATGTCCGATTCCCTTTTTTGACTTGTTGTTGAACGTGTGCGCTTGGCGACACGTGGTCGCGCGCCAGTCTAGGGAGCGGGAATGACAGACTCGTGACAGCCTGCCAATCGGACAGGACATGGGGTGTGCAACACGCGGCGGACGCGGGTCCGCCGCGTCACTCGATTACTTGGTGGTGTATCCGCCGTTGATGAGGATCGTCTGGCCCGTGATCCACCAGCCATCGCTCACGAGATGCCGAATGAAGGGCACGACGTCCTCGATGTCGGTCAGGCCGGTCTTGCTGAACGGCGAGAGCGCAGCGGCGGTCTTGTGATAGGCCACGGCTTCCGGGCCTTCTGCGGGATAGAAGAACGGCGTATCCATTGGGCCGGGGCCAACGGCTGTCACCGAGATGCCACGCTCGCCGAACTCCTTCGCTGCCGCCCGCGTGAAGTGTTCGACGGGTGCCTTGGTGCCGGCGTACGACGCATAGAACGGCGTGAAGGCGCCCAGCAGCGATGTGACCAGCGTGACGATCTTGCCGTGGTCGTTGACGTGCTTGCCGGCCTCCTTGAGGAAGAAGAACGCCGACTTGCTGTTGATGGCCGTCATCTCGTCGTATTCCGCTTCGGTGATCTCGGCGATCGGCTTCTTGAGGACCTTGCCGACGGTATTGATGGCGATATCGGGCCGACCAATCGCTGCGACCGTGTCGGCGAAGAGCTTCTCCACGGCCGCAGCCGTGGTCAGGTCGGCTTGCAGCGTGATTGTCCTGGCGCCGGCTTTTTCGATCGCGGCCGCCGTGGCTTCGGCCTCGGGTTTGGTCGCCGCGCTGTTGTAGTGAATCGCGACGGCCTTGGCGCCCTGGGACGCGAGGTCGCGGGCAATCAGCCCGCCGAGATTCTTGGCGCCGCCTGCGATGAGTACAACCTTGCCCTGGATGCTGTGCTTGGACATTTCAGACCTCCGATAAGGGATGAGGGTGAGGGGTATCCAGCACTGTAATAAGCAACCTTTCATGGATAAACTTGCCTGTAGCGAATGAACTATCCATGTTTTCTTACCAATATCCATAGCACCCCATGGACCGGATCGAGCAACTTCGGATTTTCCTCCGCGTGGCACACAGTGGCGGCTTCACGCTGGCGGCGGATCAACTGGGACTGCCGCGGCCGACCGTGTCGCTGGCCGTCCAGCAGTTGGAGGCCCGCCTGGGTGTCAGGGTGTTCAACCGCACGACGCGGCGGGTGAGCCTGACTCAGGACGGCGAGGCATTGCTCGACCGCGCCATGGCGCTGGTGGCGGATAGCGAGGAACTGGAGCAGCAATTCCGGCCACATGGCGCGGTCCTCAGCGGGCGCTTGCGCGTCGATATGCCCAGCCGTATCGCGCGGCGGCTAGTCGCGCCAGCCTTGCCGGACTTTCTTGCACGGCATCCCGGCCTGACGCTCGAGTTGGGCTCGAGCGATCGGGCTATTGATCTGGTGCGGGAGGGCGTCGACTGCGCGCTGAGGGTGGGAGAGATGACGTCGAGCAGCCTGGTGGCCCGGCCGCTCGGGGTATTGCGAATGATCCACTGCGCCAGCCCTGCGTATCTGGCGCGCCACGGTGTGCCGCTGAAGCCTGAGGACCTGGACCAGCATCAGGCGGTGAACTACGCGTCGCCAGCCAGCGGACGCATTGCGCCCTGGGAGTGGAGGGACGCAGGCGAGGTGCGGACGCTGAAGATGAACGGGCCGGTAGCGGTCAACAATGTGGAAACTTACATCGCCTGCTGCCTGGCCGGTCTGGGCTTGATCCAGATTCCAGCCTTCGATGTCCGGGATCATCTGATGGCAGGCGAACTCGTGGAGGTCCTGTCGGATTGGCCCGTGCCGCCCATGCCGGTGCAACTGGTCTATCCGCATCGACGCTTGTTGTCCCGCCGAACGCAGGTATTCAGTGAATGGCTGGCGAGGGTGCTGGCGCAGCATATCGAGTAGGCGGGGCCCGCATTCCTCCGCAGCATCCCCGCCCGGCCGCGCGTTCGGCGCGTTTCGGCGGCTAGTGCGCTGGTGGTTCGATCCCCGCCGCGCGGGCACGCCGTCGCCGCGACAGCATATTCAATCCCTCGACCGCGCTCGAGAACGCCATCGCCGTATAGATATAGCCCTTGGGCACGTGGTGGCCGAGGCCATCGGCGATCAGCGTCATGCCGATCATGATCAGGAACGCCAGCGCCAGCATGACGATGGTTGGGTTCTGATTAATGAAGTTCGCCAGCGGCGTGGCGGCCACCAGCATCACCACTACTGCGGCAATTACGGCCACGAACATGATTGGCACATGGTCGGTCATGCCGACCGCCGTGATGATGCTGTCGATCGAGAAGACCAGGTCCAGCACCAGAATTTGCCCGATCGCGGCGGCGAAACCGGGAGCGGCGCTCCGGGCGCTCTCGGCATTCTCGTGCTCGTCCTCGGGCGACACGTGCTGGTGAATCTCGCGTGTGGCCTTCCAGACCAGGAAAGCGCCGCCGGCGATCAGGATGATGTCGCGCCAGGAAATCCCCTTGCCGAGCACCGTGAACACCGGCTCGGTCAACGCCACGATGACCGCGATCGTGGCCAGCAGCGCCAGTCGCATGATCAGCGCCAGGCCGATGCCGATACGCCGTGCCTTCTCGCGGATCTGCTCGGGAAGCTTGTTGGTGAGGATCGAGATGAAGATCAGGTTGTCGATGCCAAGCACGATCTCCATGGCCACCAGGGTGGCCAATGCGGCCCAGGCGGCCGGATCGCGCAGCAGTGCGAGCAGCGTTTCCATGCGAACTCCTTGAAGGGGTGGGCTTGGGCCGCTGGCCCGCAAGCGGACGACTGTCGACATGGTAGCGCACAGCTTGAGGCTGGCGTAGCCGATACAGCAAAGATTGAGGTTGTCGAACGGCGATTGTGAAATATAGTATGTGATATATCAAAATTAACCATCACTCAGCAATCACAACCATCGAGGAGACAACCGATGAAAATTTGTATCTACGGTGCGGGCGCCATCGGCGGCTATATGGGCGCGCAACTGGCGCTGGCCGGGGCGGACGTCAGTTTCATCGCCCGTGGGCCCCATCTGGCGGCGATGCAGGCAAACGGCGTGCGGTTGCTGATCGAAGGCGAGGAACGGGTGGCCAAGGTCCGTTGCGCCAGCGACCCGCGTGAACTCGGCCCGCAGAACTATGTGTTCATCACGCTCAAGGCGCACCAGGTGCCTGGGGTGGTGGACCTGATGCAGCCGCTGCTCGGGTCGGACACTGCGGTGGTGACTGGCGTCAACGGCATCCCGTATTGGTACTTCCATCAGCACGGCGGCGAGTTCGCGGGGCGCACGCTGGAAAGCGTCGACCCTGGCGCCCGCCAATGGAATGGGCTGGGCCCCGAGCGAGCCATCGGCTGTGTGCTGTATCCAGCCGCCGAAATCATCGCGCCGGGCGTGATCAAGCATGTCTATGGCAAGAAATTCCCGATCGGGGAGCCGGACGGCACCCGCTCCGAGCGCGTGACCCGTCTGGCAGAGATGATGGCGCGGGCGGATATGGACGCCCCGGTGCGCGACAACATCCGCGACGAGATCTGGCTCAAGCTCTGGGGCAACCTCTGCTTCAACCCGATCAGCGCCTTGACGCATGCGACGCTCGACATCATTACGTCGGACCCGGCCACGCGGGCGCTGTCGCGCCAGATGATGCTCGAAGCGAAGCACATTGCCGAGAGCTTCGGCGTGCATTTCCGGGTAGACGTCGAACGTCGCATCGACGGTGCCGGTGCGGTTGGCGCCCACAAGACGTCGATGCTGCAGGATCTGGAGGCGGGCAGGGCGATGGAGATCGACCCGCTGCTGACGGTGGTGCAGGAGATGGGCCGAATGATCGGGCAGCCGACACCGATGATCGACGCGGTGCTCGGACTGATCAAGCAACGTGACCGGATGGCCCTGGCAGCGCCTTCAGGCGCGGCGCCAATGGCCAAGGCAGCCTGAAACGCGGACGGTCTGCCGGAAATCGGCGACAATCGGCATTGTGGTCAATGTGATATACGATATACGAAAGGTCGAATTCGCCCCTTTCCGGGCCAGAACTCGCCGCATGCGGCGGGATTGATGCGCGAAACGCATGGCGTCATGCCAAACTTGACGTCATGCGCCACGCGCCAACCTGGTCCTGAATCGGCGAGTGCCATCGGCGGCCATCTGGGTCGCCGGGGCACCGGCCATTTACGAGTGCACTCATGTCTGCCCAAAGCCAAACCGACGTCCAGCCGACTTCCGGCCTGACCCTTTCACTGCAGCCGATCAATGCGGGTGCCAGCCTGCGTGACCAGGCCTACGCGATGCTGCGGCAGGCTATTGCCGATGCCGACATCTACCAGTCGCGCGACGAAGTCCGTCTGGACGAGCGCGTGCTGTCCGAAGCGCTCGGCGTTAGTCGCACGCCGATTCGCGAAGCCATGACCCTTTTGGAGCAGGAAGGCTTCCTGCGCACGGTGCCGCGCCGCGGCATCTATATCACGCGCAAGACCAAGCGCGAGATCGTCGAGATGATCCAGGTCTGGGGCGCGCTGGAAAGCATGGCCGCGCGGCTAGCCACGCTGCACGCCAGCGACGAGGAAATCGGCAAGCTGCGCCATATGTTCGACAGCTTCCGCGATGCCACGCCGGCCGAGCATATCGAGGAATATTCCGACGCCAACATCGCCTTCCATCAGGCGATCGTGCAGTTGTCGAAGTCGCAGATCATCATGGACTCGATCAAGAATATCTTTGTCCATGTGCGCGCGATCCGGAAGATGACGATTTCGCAGAGCGACCGCGCCGCGCGCTCGATCGTCGATCACCTGCGGATCATCGAGGCGCTGGAGAAGCGCGATACGGAGTTGGCCGAGCGGCTGGTACGCCAGCACTCGCTGGATCTGGCGGACTACGTCGAGAAGCACTGCGATTTTCTCGATTGAAAGGGGACAGGGCGCGGAGGTTCAGATCGCGACTTGTCGGTGATCGAGCCGCTGTCCCTCTCCCCTGGCCCCGCTCCCGCAGCGCGGGAGCGGGGATAACTGCCAGACCAACCTACCGCATCGCCGCCGCCATCGTATTGCCCAGCTCCGCTGGAGACGCGGCCACGTGGATACCCGCCTCGCGCATTGCTTCGATCTTCGCCTCCGCCGTGCCCGTGCCGCCCGAGATGATGGCGCCAGCATGGCCCATGCGGCGGCCCGGTGGCGCCGTGGTGCCGGCGATGAATCCGACCACGGGTTTGCGGGTGCGCGCATCGCGCAGGAATTGCGCGGCTTCCTCTTCGGCCGACCCGCCAATCTCGCCGATCATGATGATGCCTTCGGTCTGGTCATCGGCAAGGAACAGTTCCAGGCTGTCGATAAAGTTCGTGCCGTTGACGGGATCTCCGCCAATGCCGATGCAGGTCGATTGTCCAAGCCCCGCTGCCGTGGTTTGCGCCACCGCTTCGTAGGTCAGCGTGCCCGAGCGCGATACCACGCCGATCCGTCCCGGCTTGTGGATGTGCCCCGGCATGATGCCGATCTTGCACTGGCCAGGCGTGATGACGCCCGGGCAGTTCGGCCCGACCAGCCGGCTGGCGGAGCCGCTCAGCGCCCGCTTGACGCGCACCATGTCGATGACGGGAATGCCCTCGGTGATGCAGACGATCAGTCCGATGCCGGCATCCACGGCTTCGAGGATCGCATCGGCGGCGAACGGCGGCGGGACGTAGATGACCGACGCATCGGCGCCGGTGGCATGGGCGGCGGCCGATACGGTGTCGAACACCGGCAGCCCCAGATGCGTCTCTCCGCCCTTGCCGGGCGTGACGCCGCCAACCATCTTCGTGCCATAGGCCAATGCCTGCTCCGAGTGGAAGGTGCCTTGGGCGCCCGTGAAACCCTGGCAGATCACGCGCGTATGTTGGTCGATTAGCACGGCCATTTCACTTGCCTCCTTTCTTCTGATGGGCCCGGACTGCGGCCACGACTTTCTCCGCCGCGTCGGCGAGATGATTGGCCGATAGGATCGGCAGTCCCGAATCGCGCAGGATGGTCTTGCCCAGTTCGACATTGGTGCCTTCCAGGCGCACCACCAGCGGCACCGTCAGATCGACATCGCGCGCTGCGGCGATCACGCCTTCGGCAATGACATCGCAGCGCATGATGCCGCCGAAGATGTTGACCAGGATGCCTTCCACCTTGGGGTCGGCCAGGATGAGCCGGAACGCCGCCGTCACGCGCTCCTTGGTGGCGCCACCGCCTACGTCGAGAAAGTTGGCCGGCTCGCCGCCGTAAAGCTTGATGATGTCCATCGTGGCCATCGCCAGCCCCGCGCCATTGACCATGCAGCCGATGTTGCCGTCGAGCCGCACGTAGTTCAGCGCGTGCCTGGCCGCTTCGGTTTCGGCCGGATCCTCCTCGCTTTCGTCGCGCATCGCTTCGATATCGGGATGCCGGAAAAGGGCGTTGTCGTCGAAATTGAACTTGGCATCGAGCGCGATCACGTCGCCGCTGCCCGTGACCACAAGCGGATTGATCTCGACAATCGAGGCATCGAGCTCCGTAAATGCGCGATAGGCAGACAGGATGAAGCGCGTGGCCGCCGCCACCTGCTTGCCGGACAGCCCCAGCCCGAATGCCAGGCGCCGGGCATGGAACGGCTGGATACCACTGGCGGGATCGATCGCCACTTTCAGGATCTTCTCCGGGGTATGCGCGGCAACTTCCTCGATTTCCATGCCGCCTTCCGTGGATGCCATGACGGTGATGCGTGATGTGGCGCGGTCGATCAGCATGCCGAGATAGAGCTCGCGCGCGATGTCGCAGCCTTCCTCGATATATAGCCGCCGTACTTCGCGCCCGGCCGGCCCGGTCTGCTTGGTCACCAGCGTGGCGCCCAGCATCTGCGAGGCGTTTGCCTGCACCTCGTCGATGGACTTCACCACGCGCACGCCGCCCTTGCCGGATGGATCGCCGGCAAACCGGCCCGCGCCGCGTCCACCGGCGTGGATCTGCGACTTCACTACCCAGATGGGGCCGCCCAGCTTGCGTGCGGCCTGCGCAGCCTCTTCGGGGGTAAATGCCACACAGCCGTTTGGCACGGCGACGTCGTAGCGCCGTAGCAGCTCCTTGGCCTGATATTCGTGAATGTTCACGTGTCTCCTCGCTTGTCTGTCACCGTGGCCGCAGGTCGGGGCCCGCCTGTCCGGTTTTGCACGGCGTGAAATATGGTATGTGATATATCAAAAAGAAAATCAAGCTGGATTTGATGCTCAGGGCAGGTGGAGGAGGCTGTCCGGGTGACCGCCAGTCTTCAGAAGACGATCGCATCAATGCCTTGTCATTGATCGGAAATCGGCATTTTTTGCGGGTTAACGCCAAAGAGAGTGGCCCAGCTTGCTGCGGTGCGTCGTTGAAAGTCGGCAGCGGCCAGCATTTTGTTCTTGTTGTTTGGTGGTATATCACATACCGTATGTCATCAAGATCGGCTGCTTTCCGAAGCGCAACGATCTGCGATCCGACGATCCAGTCCAAACGAGGAGACAAAGACATGTCCGCTGTCGTATCCACCCGGCCCGAGACCACCACGGCTGAAGACACGCTGAAGCAAAAGTCCCGCGACGCGGGCGTCATATCCGGCGGCCATCTGGTGGCTCGCGCCCTCAAGAACGAGGGGGTGGATACGATCTTCACGCTGTGCGGCGGGCACATCATCGACATCTACGACGGCTGCGTGGATGAAGGCATTCGCATCATCGACGTGCGTCACGAGCAAGTGGCCGCGCACGCAGCAGATGGTTACGCGCGCCAGACCGGCAAGCTGGGCTGCGTTGTGACCACGGCAGGTCCTGGCTGCACGAACGCCGTCACGGGCGTGGCCACCGCCTTCCGTTCGGAAAGCCCGATCATCCATATCGGCGGCCAAGGTGCGCTGTCCCAGCACAAGATGGGATCGCTGCAGGATCTGCCGCACGTGGACATGATGGCGCCGATCACGAAGTTCGCGGCCACCATCCCCAGCACCGAGCGCGTGGCCGACATGATCTCGATGGCTGCCCGCGAGTGCTTCAACGGCGCGCCGGGGCCGGCCTATCTGGAAATCCCGCGCGATGTGCTGGATCGTGAAGTCGATGTATCGCGTGCCGTGATCCCGCGCCCGGGCCACTATCGCGCCTCGACGAAGTCGATCGGCGATCCGCGCGACATCGAAAAACTGGCCGACATCCTCGTCAACGCCGAACGTCCGGCAATTCTCTATGGCCAGCAGGTCTGGACCGCGCGCGGGCATGAGGAAGCCGTCGACCTGCTACGCGGTCTCGATATCCCCGGCTATTTCAACGGCGCCGCACGTGGCCTGCTGCCTCCGGGCGATCCGCATCACTTCGACCGCACCCGTTCGCAGGCATTCGCCAATGCCGATGTGCTGGTGATCGTCGGCACGCCTTTCGACTTCCGCATGGGCTATGGCAAGCGCATCAGCAAGGAGATCACGCTGGTGCAGATCGACATGGACTACCGCACGGTGGGCAAGAACCGCGAGATCGATCTGGGCCTGGTGGGCGATCCGGGCGCGATTCTTGGCGCGGTGCTGCAGGCGGCCAGTGGGCGGATCAAGAACGATAAGCGCCTGGCGCGCAAGAAGTGGATGGGTCAGTTGACGGAAGCCGAAGCCGTTGCCACGGAAAAGCTGATGCCGCTGTTCAAGTCGGAGAACAAGCCGATTCACCCGTATCGCGTGGCCTACGAACTCAACGAGTTCCTGGCCGACAACACGATCTATATCGGCGACGGTGGCGACGTGGTCACGATTTCCGCGCAGGCGGTGCGTCCGCGCCGTCCGGGCCAGTGGATGGACCCGGGCGCGCTCGGGTCGCTCGGTGTCGGTACCGGCTTTGCGATCGCAGCAGGCGTGGCCAATCCGGGCAAGGAAGTCCTTTGCTACTACGGCGACGGATCGTTCGGCATGACCGCGTTCGACATGGAAACGGCCAACCGCTTCGGCGTGCCGTACCTGGCCGTGATCGGCAATAACTCGGCGATGAACCAGATCCGCTACGGCCAGCTTGCCAAGTACGGCGACGACCGTGGCAATGTCGGCAACCTGCTGTCCGACGTGCCGTTCTCCAAGTTCGCCGAAATGCTGGGCGGATATGGCGAGGAGGTGCGCGAGCCGGGCCAGATTGCAGGTGCGCTGCAGCGCGGCCGCGAGTCGATCGCGAAGACCGGCAAGTCCGCCGTCATCAACATCTGGGTGGACCCGCGCGAGTACGCGCCGGGCACCAAGAACCAGACCATGTACAAGTAAAGGCCGGTCGCCAGCACGACATTGCCTCAAGAGAATCCTCAAGGAGACAACGCCATGAACAACAAGGCACTGGAAGGGGTCCGCATTCTGGACATGACGCATGTGCAGGCCGGCCCGTCGGCCACCCAGCTGATGGCCTGGCTGGGTGCCGATGTCATCAAGGTGGAACTGCCTGGTCGCGGCGACATCACGCGTAGCCAGCTGCGCGATGTTCCGAACGCGGACAGCCTCTACTTCACGATGCTGAACTCGAACAAGCGCAGCCTGACCTTGAACATGAAGACGCCGGAGGGCAAGGCGCTGCTCGAAGACCTGGTGCAGCGCTGCGACGTGCTGGTGGAGAACTTCGGGCCGGGCGTGCTGGATCGCGCCGGGTTCGACTGGGACCGCCTGCAGTCGCTGAATCCGCGCCTGATCTACGCGTCGATCAAGGGCTTCGGCCCCGGCCCGTACGCCGATTGCAAGGCTTACGAGAACGTGGCGCAGTGCATGGGCGGCTCGGCCAGCACGACTGGCAACGAAGACGGCGTGCCGACGGTGACCGGCGCGCAGATCGGCGATTCGGGCACGGGTGTGCATTGCGTGGTCGGCATCCTGGCCGCGTTGCTGCACCGTGAGCAGAGCGGGCGCGGGCAGCGGGTGGAAGTCGCCATGCAGGACTCGGTGCTGAACCTGTGCCGCGTGAAGCTGCGCGATCAGCAACGGTTGTCGGCCGGGCCGCTCAAGGAGTATCCGAACGACGATTTCCAGGACTACGTGCCGCGCGCCGGCAATGCGTCGGGTGGCGGACAGCCGGGTGCGGCGCTGCGCTGCTCGCCCGGCGGCGCCAACGACTTCGTCTACGTCATCATCCAGCCGCAGGGCTGGGAGCCGCTGATGCGCCTGTGCGGCCGCGAGGATCTGATCACGCATCCGCAGTTCGCCACGCCGGAGGCACGCCTCAAGTGCCTGGCCGAGTGCTTCTCGATCGTCGAGAAATGGACGCGGACCAAGAGCAAGTTCGAGGTGATGGCGGCGCTCAATGACGTCGACGTGCCGTGCGGCCCGATCCTGTCGATGAAGGACCTGATCGAGGACCGATCGCTCTACGAGCGCGGCTATATGGTCGAACTCGACCATCCGGAGCGTGGCAGGTACGTGCAACTCGGCTGCCCGATCTCGCTGTCAGAATCGCCGGTGGAAGTCGAGCGCTCGCCGTTGCTTGGCGAGCATACCGAAGAGATCCTCGAGTGGCTCGGCCGCACGCCGTCGCAGATCGTCGCGCTCAAGGCCGCCGGCGCGGTGTAGCCCCCACACCCTCAACGCACACTCTCTCAACCGATCCCGGCGAAGTCCGCAGGCCGCCCGCATCTCCAATGCGTGGCGGGTGGGCCTGCTTTCGCCTTGCGCAGCCCATTCGGGCCGCGTTTTACGCCTGCCCCTCATTCATGCCTGAACAGATGGAGACCTGACATGGCACATGACAAGGATGCTGTACGCAAGATTCTCGCAATCGCCAAGAAGGAAGGCCGCAATGCGCTGACCGCCCCCGAAGGCAAGCTGGTTTGCGATGCCTATGGCATCTCTGTGCCGGGGGAGGGCGTCGCCAGGTCGCCCACGGGCGCGGTGGAACTGGCCAGCAAGATGGGATACCCGGTGGTGCTCAAGATCGTGTCGCCGGACATCCTGCACAAGACCGAAGCCGGTGGTGTGCTGGTGGGTTTGAACTCGGCAGCCGACGTGGAGCGCGGCTATCTGACGATCGTTGAGAACGCGAAGAAGTACAACGCGAACGCGCAGATTGTTGGCGTGCAGGTCCAGCAGATGATCGGCGGCGGGCAGGAGGTGATCATCGGCGCGGTGACCGACCCGTCCTTCGGCAAGCTGGTGGCATTCGGCCTGGGTGGCGTGCTGGTGGAGGTGCTCAAGGACGTGACGTTCCGCATGGCGCCGGCAACCTATGACGATGCGCTGTCGATGCTCGATGGCATCGCCGCGGCGGACGTGCTCAAGGGCGTGCGCGGCGCGGACCCGGCCAATCGCGAGGTGCTGGCCGGGATGATCCAGCGCGTGTCCGAACTCGTGAGCGATTTCCCCGAAATCTCCGAGCTTGACCTGAATCCGGTGTTCGCCAGCAAGGATGGCGCGATTGCCGCCGACGTGCGCATCGTGATCGACGACTCGCCGCAGCCGGAGAAATACCGCCCGAGCCAGGAAGAGATCGTCCGGCAGATGAACCGGATCATGCGTCCCGACACGGTGGCGGTGATCGGCGCATCGGCCGAGGACGGCAAGATCGGCAACTCGGTCATGAAGAACCTGATCAATGGCGGCTATCAGGGCAAGATCTACCCGATCCACCCGAAGGCCGACGAGATCATGGGCATGACGGCCTACAAGAGCGTGCTCGACGTACCGGGTGATGTCGATGTCGCGGTCTTCGCCATTCCGGCCAAGTTCGTCGCGCAGGCATTGGAGGAAGTCGGCAAGAAGGGTATTCCGGGCGCCGTGCTGATTCCGTCCGGATTCGCCGAGACCGGCAATGTGGAGGGCCAGGACGAGATCGTCGCCATCGCCCGCAAACACAATATCCGACTGATGGGGCCGAACATCTACGGCTTCTACTACACACCGAAGAACCTGTGCGCGACGTTCTGCACGCCGTACGACGTCAAGGGCAAGGCCGCGCTGTCGTCGCAGTCGGGTGGTATTGGCATGGCGATCATTGGGTTCTCGCGCTCGGCCAAGATGGGGGTGTCCGCGATTGTCGGGCTCGGCAACAAGTCCGATATCGACGAGGACGATCTGCTCACGTTCTTCGAGCAGGACGACAACACCGAGATCATCGCCCAGCATTGCGAGGACCTGAAGGATGGCCGGTCGTTCGCCGAAGTGGCTCGTCGCGTCTCGAAGAAGAAGCCGGTGGTGGTGCTGAAGGCAGGCCGCACCAGCCTTGGCGCGCGTGCCGCAAGCTCGCATACGGGCGCGCTGGCAGGTAATGACAAGATCTACGAGGACGTCTTCAAGCAAGCAGGCGTGATCCGCGCCCGCTCGCTGCGCGACCTGCTCGAGTTCGCGCGCGGCATTCCGAAGCTGCCGACGCCGACGGGCGAGAACGTGGTCATCATTACCGGCGCGGGTGGCTCGGGCGTGCTGCTGTCCGATGCGTGCGTGGACAACGGACTGTCGTTGATGACGATGCCCGATGACCTCGACGCGGCGTTCCGCAAGTTCATCCCGCCGTTCGGCGCGGCCGGCAACCCGGTCGACATCACCGGCGGCGAGCCGCCCTCCACGTACAAGAACACGATCAAGCTCGGCCTGGAAGATCCGCGTATCCACGCGATCATCCTGGGCTACTGGCACACGATCATCACGCCGCCGATGGTCTTTGCCAAGCTCGTGGTCGAGGTGAAGGAAGAAATGCGCGCGAAGGGCATCGAGAAGCCGATCGTCGCGTCTCTGGCCGGTGACGTGCAGGTCGAGGAGGCTGCGGAATACCTGTACGAGCACGGCGTGCCGGCCTATGCGTACTCGACGGAGATTCCGGTGGCGGTGCTCGGCGCAAAGTACAAGTGGGCGCGAGGGGCGGGCAAGATCTGACGCGTTCGGTTGTTCGTACGGCTGCCTCTTTCCCTCTCGCGCCGGCGTGAGAGGGGAAGAGGGCCAGCGCTTCCATTGCCAAGGCCCTCGACATGACAGCCCACGTCGAGGGCTTCTTCTTTTTTCGTAAGGAGCCCCCATGCAGCAAACCTGGATTCGCTTCCGCAGCCCACGCGGAGACACTGGCTTCGGCCTCGTCGATGGCGATCGCGTCATCGTGTACGACGGCCCCGGCTACACCGGCTCGAAGCCCACCGGCGCCGTGCTGCCCGGCGACGAAGTGCAGCTGCTGGCGCCGTGCGAGCCGGGGAAGATCGTCGCGCTATGGAACAACTTCCACGCGCTGGCGCGCAAGCTCGAGAAGCCCGTGCCGCTGCATCCGTTGTTCCTGATGAAGCCGGCCAGTTCGCTGGCCGGGCCAGGCGACGCCATCGAGCGGCCCGCCAGCTATCGCGGCAAGATCGTCTATGAAGGCGAACTCGGGATCGTTATCGGACGCAAATGCCGCAATGTGGGCGTGTCGGAGGCGGGCTCGCACATCTTCGGCTACACGGTGGTCAACGATGTCACCGCGGCCGAATTGATCACCGAAGACCCGAACTTCCCGCAGTGGACACGGGCCAAGGGTTACGACACGTTCGGCTGCCTGGGGCCGGGCATCGTCACCGGCTTCGACTGGCGCGCAGCCAGCGTCGTAACGCGGCTCGATGGCGTGGAGCGGCAGAACTATCCGCTCGCCGACATGGTCTTCTCGCCCGAAGAACAGGTCAGCCGGATCTCACAGGATCTGACGCTGATGCCCGGCGACGTGATTGCCTGCGGTACGTCGCTCGGCGTCGGATCGATGAAGGACGGCGCCGTGGTCGAGGTGTCGATCGCCGGGATCGGCGCTCTGGTCAATCACGTGAAGGGATAGCCGAGGAACGACAAAAGGCCCCGCGCGGGGTAAGGCCGTTTCGCTGATGGTCTGTCTGAAGAATCGGACGTTGTAGCGCTTAGGCAGGGCTTTGACCACACGGGGGCATTTATGCCCCCGTCGCTTTTGGATGATCGCCAACTGAAGTTTGACGCGCATGCGCTGCAGATAGGCCGGCAGCTTGCCTGAGCCATGCTGGCTGTCCAGATCAGTTCGCTCTGTATCAGGCGCAAGGCCAGAACAAAGCTCGGGTCCGTGGGCTCGATGCGGTCCTCCAGCGCAGCCTTGGCCATTTTCAGATGCCCCCTTTTCTACGCAATCAGTGCCCCCCAGAGTTTTCCTGAAGCACGCACTTACGCAGTTGGATACGCAAAGCCAGTGCGGCCCCGAGCATGGCTTGCTTCAGTTCCCGATAGTTGGTTTCGAATTCCCAATGGCAGTAGTAACACGCGAACGAACCCGTCGGGCACGCGGCTCACGATTGCGATCCGGCGGGCAGGGTAGTGGAAACCAATTGGCGGCGATATCGCATTTCTCTGATTCTGCGCGAGACCTTGCTTTGCACTCAACTGACGCCGGAATCGCATTCCCGGCACCACAGTTTGCGGGTAGCGTTCGATGCTCGGGAGCGCATATCGTCGCTAGATGTTGGCTCCTCGCAGCCCCGGTTCGATCACGCTGGCATTCATTTTCACGAGGCAGCGCAAGGCAGCGATGCTGCTGCAGCCGACCGGGCAGCCCATCGGCGGGCTTACCACGCGACGTTCCATCCGGAATCGGAAGCATGACACAACCGTTCATTACCGTACCTATTGCCTTGTCATGCACGCGCAGTGCAACGATCACCCTGCCGTGGTTCGTCCAGCGCACCGAATACAACCCAGCGCCCGCCACCTTCAAGCCGCTGGTGAACGGCGAGACGGCATTTCGCGACATCTACGACGCGATCTTCCGTGCCGAGAAAAGCGTGGACATCATCTGCTGGGGTTTCCAGCCGTCCATGTTCTTCAAGCGTGGCGCAGGCGGCCAGGGAACAAAATGCATTGGCGAATTACTGGAGGACGTAGGCAAGCGCGGCGTTAAGGTGCGCTTGCTGTGTTGGGGTGGGCAGGTGCTCGGCCTACCGGAAATCAACAACAGATTCGGCCCCGAGCCAAACATGCCACACCGGCCCGCCGCTCACATGAGGCCAAGACCGCACCCGAGCAGGCATGCCGAGGACTTCGATCGCTGGTGGTACTGGTCGGTCGCGCAGAAAGATCCGAGAAGGCTGACGTTTCGCAATGTGGTCATGGACCCATCGGTCATCGCCAGACACATCCCCTCGGTCTGGCAAGTGGCGGCGCTGAAGAATGTCGAGTTCATGACGCGGGACTTCGATTTGCCGAGCCGGCTGGAGATTGCCTTCAGGACCAGCCTGTTCGGTGCGGACAAGCAGCGCGGCGCGGGCAACAAGGCTGCCGGAGGGGCGGCCATGGGCCTTGCCGCGCCGACGCATCACCAGAAAATGGTGTTGGTCGATTACGAGGTCCCGAACAAGGCGGTTGGATACGTGATGGGACACAACATGCTGGACGCGTACTGGGACACCGACGACCACAGTGCGGCCAAGATGCCGTGGGGGTATCTTGGCCGCAATGGCGCGACACCGAGGCACGACATCTCAAGCCGGGTGACTGGGCCGATTCTCCAATACCTCAACGATAACTTCTGCGAGGCGTGGGATCGGGAAACCGGCACCGGTCTGGGTAAGGCGCGCAAGCCAGCCGCAGCCGGTCTCAGAATGCTTCCGTCGCTAGGCGACAAGGTGATGGCCCAGGTGCTGCGCACACACTCTCAGAACGGCAAGCAGGACATCGAAGAAATGTATCTCCAGGCGGTGAACAATGCGACGCAGTTCATCTATATCGAGAACCAGTACTTTCGATTCAAGCCCCTGGCGGACAAGATCAATGAAGCGGTAAAGAAGCAAATCCAGTGGGGGCGCGACCACGGTCAACACGGGGCCATCCATCTCTTTGTGATCACGAACTCCAGCGACGAGGGTATGGGCGATGGTACGGTCAACACCTACCGCATGCTCAACGCGCTGGGACGGGCCGAAGTCATTCCGGGCGTGGCAAAGCTGGAGCAGGAGGATGCTCGCCAGGCCGAACTGCAGCGCCAGTATGACGCGGCCAGAGCACAAGCGAGGGAAGCCCAGAGAGCGATTGCCGGGGTATATCAGTTCACCCATCTGGGCGATGCATATGTGCAGAAGTTGCTGGCTCGAGCCAAGGAGAAGCTTCAGCAGGCCCGCGCGAAACAAGCGGAGGCAAAAGCGCAGATGAAGGAGCCACCAAAGGCTGTCCTGCCTGCACCGATCGACGGATTGAAGGTCCACATCTGCACCCTCGTAGCACCCGACTCGCCGCCGGACAAGTGGCAGGACGTGTATATCCACGCCAAGCTGATGATCGTGGACGATGTCTTCATGACGCTGGGATCGGCCAATATCAACACGCGCAGCATGGAGGGCGACAGCGAGCTGAACATCTGTCATGAGAACGAGGCAGTGACACGGCCATTGCGCCGGAAGCTTTGGCATGACCATACGAAGGGGATGGGCGATCAGGATGATCCGGCGAAGGCATTTAAGCAGTGGGGGAAGATCATCGGAGAGAACGCGAGACGCAAGAAGACCGGGAGCGAAGCGCCCCATGCCTCCCTGATCGAGTTCCAGCGCGACGATCCGAAGCGGACCTACAAGGACTGACCGATGCGTATCGTACGGGCCGCGTTGCTAACCGCCCTTACCTTGACCGCCTGCTCCAAGGAAAACTCCATGCCGACCGTACCCGATCTGGCCACCGTTCGCGCCAATCTGGCCTTTACCTGTGTCTACGAGGCGGACCATCTGCCGCCGCTTGATCCGGAGGCCGATGTGTTGTTCAAGTACGCCCGCTATCTGCAGAAGCTTGAGGGACCCAAGGACTTCGATGACGTAGCGCGCTACTACCGGATCGCCGCCGCTCACGGTCATTACAAGGCCAACAGCAACCTGCAGAAGCTGGTCTCGGAAGGCATGGCGTCATCGCCGCTCCCACAGCGGGAGAGCGTCGCGCTGGCCAGTCAGTTGATCGACGCGGGCGTGCCGTCGGGCTATTACGACATCGGCTACTACCTAAACCTGGGATATGGACTCAAACAGGACAAGGAGATGGCGCTGCGCTACTTCCGCAAAGCTGCCGATCTGGGCAACGCCGACGCCCAGTTTTTCGTTGGCGATCTGCTGGCGCCCCGGGATAATGCGCCGGAAATCGCCAGGCAGATGCGGCAGTGCGCGACGGACCAGGGACACGGCGAGGCAGCTGGTACGCTGGGCGTCAATCTAAGTGGTAAGAAACATTTCCCCGAAGCGGTGGCTGCATTTCAGAAGGGCGTGATAGCGGGTGATTCAATGTCTGCGTCATTTCTGGAACATGGCTTCAAAGCCCCCCCTCCCTCAGACGGATTGAATTACCTCGCCCTTCCAAACGATCCCGAACGGTCGCGGCGCTACAAGCTGATCTGGCGGTTCCTGATACGCAACGACGGCCGCAATCCCAAAGTGCCGGACATCGATCAGATCGTGCCACTGCCCCCTGCGAAGCTGCCGCCCTGGGACGGCACCTTCCAGTGGCAGAAAGAACAGGATGCCGCTGTCCCGCCCGACAAGCCATCGGACGAACTCATCAACCGCCTGAGCCAGGCCAAAAATCTCGACCCGGCCACCGGCCTGCCGCTGACCACTTCAGCAGAGACCGCGCAGACGACGACCTCTGCGCCGGAGCAGAAGCCGCTGCCACTCGGTACTAAGGCGAGCACGGGCGAGCAGTGTCCGCAACGTGGACTGTGGTGCGTCAGAGGTGCCGCCAGCATCGCTGGCTCCAGGCGCGAGTTCGAGAAGGGGGACATTCTGCCTCCACTGACGGCCTACGATCCGCGCCCCTTTGCGTGGATGGATTCCCTGCTGGGAATGCGTGAGCAATCCGCTGACGTGATCAGTTGACGCCGGCGCCTGCCATCGCCCGCATGTACTCGCTCTTCTTGTCGAAGATGAGTTCGCTCAGGAACGATGCTTCGTAGGCCTTCAGCAGGTGCGCGTGGAAGTCTTCGATATAGCGCGCGACGCGGGTCTTCTCGCATTCAATGCCGCAGAGCCAGTCGAACATCTGCATGTCCCAGCGGAAGCGCAGCCCGAGTTCGGCGAACGCGGCGTTGTACGCGGCGAGCTGCATTTCGCGATCAGGCTGGCTCGTCTCGCTGGCTGCCGGGGCGGTAATCGGTGCGGCGGGCTGGAGTTGGTTCATGATCGTCTCCTTGCATGGCTGGTGGGGCGGCTTGATGCCGGTTTGATGCCTGCAGCTTAGATGGGACGATCGATTTACGATAATTAAAGTTTCATCGCAAAATCATAAGCAATCATTTATGGATGGCGCGCGGGCGAATCAGCCCCTCCACGCCAGTGATCTGCTGGATCAGCGTGGCGCCTTCTTCCATGAGGAAATGCTTGAATGCCAGGGCCACGGGTGGCAGGCGCTTGTTCTTGCGGTGCACCACGTACCAGTTGAGCATTACCGGGAAGCCCTGAATGTCGAGCACAGCCAGCTTGCCGGCCTGAAGTTCCAGCCCCACCGTGTGGGCTGACAGGAAGGCGATGCCCATGTTCGCGATCACCGCCTGCTTGATGGTCTCGGTGCTCTTGATCTCCATCGCGATGCGCAGGTTAGACAAGCGCCCCGCGAAGCCTTCCTGCATCGAGTTCCAGGTGTCCGAGCCTTTCTCGCGCGAGACGAATGCTTCCTCGGCCAGGTCAGACAGCGGAATATTGCGCTGGCCCACCAGCGGATGGTTCGGCGCGGCGACGATCACGTAAGGGTGGGGGGCGAATGCTTCGGCGATGGTATCCATGCCTTCCGGCGGGCGAACCATTACCGCCAGATCGGTCAGGTTGCCGGCTAGCTGATGCAGCAGTTCTTCGCGATTGTGCACAGCAAGATTGAGCGTGACCGATTCATGCCGGTTCATGAACTCGGCCAGCAGGCGGGGAAAGAAGTAGTCACCGGCACTGATGACGGCGACGTTGAGGCGCCCCCCGGATATACCCTTAAGCTGCGCCATCGCGTCTTCGGCCTCGCGGAACTGCTGGATGATGCATCGGCTGTAATGCAGCATCTCGGTGCCGGCCGGCGTCAGGTAGATGCGTTTGCCAAGCTGCTCGAAGAGGGGCAGGCCGACATGGAGTTCGAGCTGTCGAACCTGTGTGGAAACAGCAGGTTGCGTGAGATGAAGCTCCTCCGCCGCACGTGAGAAGCTCAGATGGCGGGCCACCGTTTCGAACACTTTCAGCTGGCGAAGCGTCGCGTTCTTCATCGCACGATATCCTGCAATCTATAAATGATCGTCAATGATCATAATAAAAAACTTTATGCTGTGCTGATCTAAGTTTGAAGTAGCATCAATCCACAGATGCAACGTGCCGCAATGTCAGGCGCGCTCATTCAGTAGTGAAAAAGTCGGGCGTCCACAAGGCCAGCCCAGCAGTCGCGCCACCAGAGCGCGAAAGACACTAATGCAAGGAGACACGACATGGCGCACACCAACGCGGCAGGCTCCGCCGTGGGCAATTTCAATGGCGGGCTGCTTCGCAACCGCTGGTTCCAGCTCTTCATCGGCGTGATCTGCATGGGGCTGGTGGCCAACCTCCAGTATGGCTGGACATTGTTCGTCACCCCCATGAACGCCCGGCACCACTGGGGCGAATCGGCGATCCAGGTTGCGTTTTCCATTTTCATCGTCACCGAAACCTGGCTCGTGCCGCTGGAAGGCTGGCTCGTCGACAAGTTCGGGCCCCGCCCCGTGGTGGCCGGCGGCGCGATCTGTGCCGGACTGGCGTGGGTGATGAACTCTTACGCCACGACCCTGCCGATGCTGTACACGGCTGCCGTGATCGCGGGGATTGGCGCGGGCGGTGTCTATGGCACGTGCGTCGGCAATGCGCTGAAGTGGTTCCCGGACAAGCGCGGCCTGGCGGCAGGACTGACCGCTGCGGGCTTCGGCGCGGGCTCAGCGCTGACGGTGATTCCCATCGCCAGCATGATCCAGAAGTCCGGCTATGAGCACGCCTTCTTCACGTTCGGCATCCTGCAGGGTGTGCTGATCTTCGCGATGGCGCTGCTGCTGGTAAAGCCGCAGCCGCCCAAGGGCGTAGTGGCGAACAAGGCCATCCTGACCAACCCGGTTGAATTCACGCCGGGCCAGATGGTGCGCACGCCGGTCTTCTGGGTGATCTATGCCTCGTTCGTGGCAGTGGCCGCGGGCGGCATCATGGCTACCGCGCAGCTTGGGCCGATTGCAAAGGACTTCGGGTTTGCCTCGATGCCGGTCACGATGCTTGGCATGACACTGCCGCTGCTGACGATGACGCTGTCGATCGACAACCTTTGCAACGGGCTCACACGTCCGCTGTGCGGCTTTATCTCCGACCGCATCGGCCGCGAGAACACGATGTTCGTGATCTTCATTGGTGAAGGGCTGTCGCTGATCGGGCTGCTCGAACTGGGCCATGACCCCTACTGGTTCATGCTCTTCGCCGCGCTGACCTTCCTGTTCTGGGGCGAGATCTTCTCGATCTTCCCCGCCCTCTGCGCCGATACGTTTGGCAGCAAGTTCGCCGCGGCCAACGCCGGCACGCTCTACACGGCGAAGGGTACCGCCGCGCTGCTGGTGCCGCTGGCGTCCGTGCTGTCCCACCACGGTGGCTGGAACCTGGTGTTCACGGTGGCGGCCGTGATGACCGTGGCAGCGGGGCTTTCCGCCAAGTTCGTGTTGCAACCGATGCGTCGCCGCTTCATTACCGGCCACGCGATGGCGCAGCCCGTCAGCGATCACGCGACATACATGGCCGGGTTCTCGACCGGCAAGGGTGAATAACCGGTCCGGCGAATGCGGAAAGGAGCGGCAGCATGAATGTATCGCTTCCCCAGTTGAAGGCTTTCGCTGCGGTGGCTCGCCAAAAAAGCTTCACGCGTGCTGCGGCCGAGCTTGGGCTGACACAGTCGGCCATCAGCCGAAGCGTGCGCGAACTGGAAGAGGAGATCGACCAGCGGCTGTTCGATCGCACCACGCGCCAGGTGGAGTTGACCGATGCGGGCGAGATGCTGTCGCAACGGATCTGCCATCTGGTCGAGGAAGTCGAACAGACACTGCGCGATAGCCACGGCACCGGCAAACCGTGTGAAGGCACGGTGCAGATCGCCACCGATCCGGTGTTGTCATCGATGACGTTGCCGATGTGGGTGGCTGGCTGCCGCAAGGCATGGCCCGGCATCGGCATCACGCTGCGCGACTGCTCGCATGAATGCGTGCTGCAGCGTGTGCGCAGCGGAGAGGTTGATTTCGGCATCGCCAGCAATCCGGCGCCTTGCGACGATCTTTACTGTGAACCCCTGTGCGTGGATCCTTTCCAGGCCGTGCTGCCGGCGGGGCATCCTCTGGCCGCGCGGGAGTCACTGGGGTGGGGCGAACTGGGCGATGCGTCGGTGCTGACGCTCGATCAGAGTTCCGGCATCCAGCCCGCGGTGGAGCGCGCGCTGGCCGCCTATCGCGTACGTCCGGGCTCATTGCAGGTACTGGGCCACTTTGCCGCGGTCTTCGGCATGGTGGCGATGGGGCTGGGGATCGGTGTGGTGCCATCGCGGGCCCAGGCCGCTGGCATCGCGCCCTCGGCAGTGCTGCGCCCTTTGCGTCCGCAGGTGACGTCGCACGTCATGCTCGTGCGCCGCAAGGCCCGGTCGCTCAAGCCAAATGCGGCGGCAGTGTGGGACAACCTGCGTGCCCAGGAATATGAGCGTGGCGATTACGCCAATCAGGGGCTGCTGAAGAAAGTGGGGTAGGGCATTGAATCGAATTCACGTGCGGCACTGCCGCAGGCGTATTGCGATCAACTTTTGATGCAACGGACGTTCAATTTGAGATGCGCAACGCACCCTATGGGGTGCGTTGTTGCTTTTAGAGCGACATGTCTATTGATATATCACATACAAAATATTTACAGACGCCGCAGTGCAGCATATACTGAAGACTCCTTGATCTATCTCACTTAGGAGTTTTCATGAACGCCGTACTGCTTTCCGCCATCGCCCTCGGTTTGATCGCGACGGGTGTCGCCGTGACCTACCTGCTGGCAACGCGCCTGCCGATGCGCCTGCTGGCCACGGCGCAAGACCATGGCCGCTTCGCCGGACTCGGGTCCACGCAGGAAATTGACGGTGCGGGCCGCGCAACGCCGAGCACCTCCACATCGGTGCAGCCGCAATTCGCGCACGCCTGATACTCCCAGGCGAGTTTTACCAGCAGGAGCCTTGTGACGGCCGGCAACTCCTGATGTCCAGCAGTACCGAGCAGTTTCACCACGGCCGTTCCTTCCTTGTTTTTCCCTTCGTTTCGCGCAGACGGTTCCACGCAAGCCTGTCGAAGCGGTCTCCGATAGTCCCGATGCCCTTTCGGGTTCATGCGGTGGTGTTCTGAACCACCCGCCACTCATCCGTTGCCTGTCTGATTCGCCGCTTGGGACTTTCCCTAGGGCGGTCGATTCACGACGTGCGCCGCAACATTTCGCGCCGGCTTTTTCCGGTTGGGCATTGATGCCGGATTCGTACCTAAGTCCTTGATCCGGAATGAGGCTTGCCGGGGCAGGGCAGTGCGTTTGATGCACCTTGCGCACCATTGATCCAGCCCCTCGAAAACCGTCGTCAAGAATGTCTGCACGATAGGTCAGGCAGGCATCCAAATCGCCTTGACACTGTTGATATATCACATACCGTATAGCACTAGAACGGCTCAGCTGTTCGAGATCAGCAGGGTGAAGCGACGCGATAGACCAGAGGCATCTCCGCAGATGCCCATCCACAACGGCGACCACGGTTGCCAGAAGGAGACACCATGGAACCTCAGCAGAACGGAAGCGCGCCGACGTCATGGTTTGCATCGCCATGGACGCAGCTCGTATTCGGTGTGATCTGCATGGCGATGATTGCCAACATGCAGTACGGCTGGACGCTGTTCGTCAATCCGATTGACGAGAAGTACCACTGGGGTCGCACCGCGATCCAGGTGGCATTCACGATCTTCGTGGTCACGGAGACCTGGCTGGTGCCCATCGAAGGGTATCTGGTCGACAAGTACGGGCCACGCCCGGTGGTCATTGGTGGTGGCCTGCTTTGCGCGGTGGCCTGGGCGTTGAACTCGGTGGCCTCATCGTTGCCGATGCTGTACTTCGCGGCAGCGGTGGGTGGCGTCGGGGCCGGGGCGGTCTACGGGACCTGCGTGGGCAATGCCCTCAAGTGGTTCCCGAATCGTCGAGGGCTGGCGGCGGGACTGACGGCCGCGGGTTTCGGTGCAGGTTCGGCCGCGACCGTGGTGCCAATTGCCAACATGATCAAGTCCAGCGGCTACGAGGCTACGTTCCTGTGGTTTGGGCTCGGGCAGGGGATCGTCGTGGTGTTGCTCGGCATGTTGCTCTATCCGCCGTCGGCCAAGATCCTCTCGGACGTGAAGAGCACGCTGAAGGCAGCGGCCACCTACAACGCCACGCCACGCCAGGTGCTGTCGTCGCCGATTTTCTGGGTCATGTACGCCATGTTCGTGATGATGGCGGCAGGCGGACTGATGGCAACGGCGCAGCTTGGGCCCATCGCCAAGGACTTCGGCCTGCACGACTCGCCAGTCTCCATCCTTGGCCTGACCCTGCCGGCGTTGACCTTCGCGCTGACCATCGACCGCGTGCTAAATGGTCTGACACGTCCGTTCTTCGGCTGGATTTCCGACAACATTGGTCGCGAGAACACCATGTTCCTGGCGTTCGCGGTCGAAGCCGTTGGCATCCTGCTGCTGGCCAAGTACGGGCAGAACCCAACGGCATTCGTAATCCTGACCGGCATCGTGTTCTTCGCCTGGGGCGAGATCTACAGCCTGTTCCCGGCGACATGCGGTGATACCTTCGGGCCGAAGTTCGCGGCGACCAATGCGGGGATGCTCTACACAGCGAAAGGCACCGCCGCACTGCTTGTGCCGTTCTCCAGTGTTATCACGGCGGCAACAGGCGACTGGTACGCGGTGTTCATGCTGGCGTCCGGTATGGCAGCGGTATCGGCCCTGATGGCGATCTTCGTGCTCAAGCCGATGCGCGAAGCCCATGCAAGGAGATTCGTCCAGGATAGTGCTGGCACGCCGATGGGATACCGTCCTGTTCCGGAGGACCTGACCTGAGTGAGTGCGCTGTAAAACCTTGGCCCGCCTCGCGCGGGCTTTTTTGTCGTTCTATTTTCCCGATATACGGGAAAGTGATTGCAGGATCTTCCGGCTAATCATCGGGATCGTTTGCGACTAGCATCCACTTATCTCTCCCTTCAAAGGATGCCGCCATGAAAGCCATTGGTCTGACCCGTTACCTGCCCATCAGCGATCCGCAGTCGCTCGTCGATGTCGAGATCGCCCGGCCCGAGGCCAGCGGCCATGACCTGCTGGTCAAGGTGGAGGCGATCGCGGTGAATCCCGTGGACACCAAGGTCCGGGCGCCGAAAGACAAGGTCGAGGATGCGCCGCGCGTGCTGGGCTGGGACGCCGCTGGCACCGTCGTGGCTGTCGGCGGGGATGTCACGCTGTTCAAGGTAGGCGATCCCGTGTTCTACGCCGGCAGCATTACGCGCCCCGGCGCGAATAGCGAGTACCACCTGGTAGACGAGCGGATCGTCGGCCACAAGCCGGCTTCGCTCGATTTCCCACAAGCGGCAGCGCTGCCGCTGACGGCCATCACGGCCTGGGAAGCGATGTTCGATCGCCTGCGTATCTCGCCGAAGGGCGAGGATGCCGGCAAGTCGGTGCTGATTATCGGTGGTGCGGGTGGGGTAGGGTCGATCGGCATTCAGCTTGCCAAGGTTCTGGCTGGCTTGACGGTGATTGCCACAGCGTCCAGGCCGGAATCCGAAGCCTGGTGCCGCGGCCTTGGGGCCGACCATACGATTGATCATCACGGCGACATCCCGGCCCAACTGCGCGCGCTGGGTTTCGCGCATGTGGACTTCGTCCTCTGCTTCAACGACACCGATCGCCATTTCAACGCCATGGCCGAGGCTATCGCCCCGCAGGGAACGATCTGCACGATCGTGGAGAATACCGGCCCACTGGCCATTTCGGCGCTCAAGAACAAGAGCGCCGGCTTTGTCTGGGAATTAATGTTCACGCGGGCGATGTTCCAGACGCCGGACATGATCGCGCAGCATCGGCTGCTGAACGAGGTGGCGCGGTTGATCGATGCCGGCAAACTGCGGACTACGGTGGGCGACAACCTCGGCACCATCAATGCAGCCAATCTGCGTCGCGCCCATGCGCTGCTGGAAGGCGGGCGAACGATCGGCAAGCTGGTGCTCTCCGGCTTCTGATAGCGGTATATGTGCAATTAACTGCCAAGCAGCGCGCGATACCAATATGAAGGGGCGGGCCTCTCGCGAGGCCCGCCCCTTTTACTTGACTTGCAGTCGGGACGAGATTAGATGGTGGTGACCGGCGACGTCCGCGCGCTTGTCATGCGATGCACGGGTGGCATGGCCTGCAGATCGTTCACGAAGCCGGCAATGTTGCCAATCACGGTAGCGTCACGCAGGATGCGGCGATGCCCGAGGCCCTGGGTTGTTACCAGCCGCGCGGCTGGCCACGCGCCGGCGATTGCCGCACCGTCTTCCCAGCGGACTTCCTTGTCCTCGCGATCATGAATCACCAGCGCGGGTGGTACCGGGCGCGTGCGTCCCACGTCGGGTACGTTGAACGTGGACCACTGCGTGCCCAGCCACTGTTCACTGCGACGCTCCATGCGGGTCTGCACGTGTGGCGCCACGCCAAGTTGCCACGCGAGGGTGGAGCAGGCGGTGTGCATGTCGGCGGGAGAACCGAGCATGACCACGCCGCGCACGGGCAAGCCTTCGCGGATTGCGTGGGCCGTGGCCGCGCCGCCCATCGAGTGGGCCACCACCGCATGGACCGGGCCGACGTGCCAGGCAACGGCCAGAAGCGATCGGGCCATCTCGATGATCGAGCTTTGATCCTGCCCGCGCGCGCCTGCGTCCGAGGCGCCATGCGATAGCGCATCGAATGCCACCACCCGCATGCCTGCCGCGAGCAAGCCGCTGACCACGGCGTGCCACTGGCCGGCTTCGCCGCCCCAGCCGTGCGCAAGCAGAATCACGGGTCCCTTGCTGCCCCAGCGATAGACGCGCACGCGCCGGCTGGCGCCCTGGCCGGTGACCAGTGCCCATTCTGTGCGGGCGGTGTCGAGCAAGCGCAGACCGTCGGGCGTGGATCGCGCACGCGGCGGGCTGAACCACAGGTGCTCCAGCGCCCGGGAAGTCGCCTCGGGGAAAAGCAGGCTGCCGGCCTGCCAGCTCAGACGTCGGCTGGCATGACTTATCGCACCGGCCAAACGGGAAAGTGTGGCGCCGGCGCGTCGGCGATTGGAGGCCGTCTCGCCGGGTGCGGATGCACGGGCGGGGCGGGTTTGGGTTGACGATGACAGCACTTGCGACACGACAAACTCCTCCTGCGGATGCTTCAACCGGTCAGGCCGGCAGTAAGACCCAGTGAATCCTGAAGTTTTTTGTACGTCACGACCGACCAGTCGTGCTATTTTTTGGGCAAGAAAAAGTGGCAAAAATGCCGTTGGATACACCGCGCTGCCGTCACCGATACTTATCGTGCGGATGCTCTAACGCTGCTATTTCCGTCTTAGCGTGCCGCAACGAGCGGTTCGGCGCGATTCTCTTTCAGGTCATTGACCAGTCTTGCAAAGGCGCGCCGTGCCATCGTTTCGGCACTGGCGCGGCCCATCAGCTTGAATGACGACTGGAAGGACATGCCGATGCCTTCCATTTCGAACGCAAACTGGTGCGCGTCGGTATCGGCGCGCAATACACCTTCATCCACTGCATCGCCAATCACGCGCACGATCGTGCTGTGCCAATCCTTGAATGCCTGCACAACCTTGTCGCGTATGACTCCGGGGCGATTTGCGTACTCCTGGGAGAGGGCCATGAAAATGCATCGACCCTCCACGACCGTGCCGCCCAGCCATGCCAGGTAGCCATCGAACAGCGCCAGCAATCGAGGCGCGCCACGGCGCTGCCGCATGGCAGGGTTGATCACGATCTCGCCAAATCGCTCCATCGCGTGTTCGAGCACGGCTTCCTGCAGCGCCTCCTTTGATTTGAAGTGCGCGTACAGCCCGCTCTTGGACATGTTCGTGTCCGCCGCCAGGGTCGCGAGCGACAACTGCTCGAACCCGACCTGCGTCGCGGATCGGAATGCCTGCTCGATGATGGCGGTGCGAGTGAGTTGGCCTTTTTGCATGGGCTTGAGAATAGCACGACCGGTCGGTTTGTCAACTTGCCTTGTGCCACACATTGACGATACTGATGTGACGTCAACGCAAAACAGGCGGTCCCGTTATGTGTGTGGCGGGAGGAGGAAGTTGTGCTCTATCCGTCTTTTGGATGAGAGTCTGGAAGAACGGAGCGAGCCATCATAGGAAATCTGCAAAAGTGTTCCAGAAGACCTTACGGAACGCTTTACGTGCTCTATACTCGAATGCACGTCCGCGCACTTTTTTTTCACTGGTGACTGGAGACCGACATGAACAGTACAGCCGTGCCAAGAGGCGCTAGCGAACCGTTCCGGCAACTGCGGGCGTTGCGTCGAGCGCGCAAGCTCAAGCAGGAGGACGTCGCCCGTAAGGCCGGGATATCCCGGGAAGCTTATCTACGGGCGGAATCGGGACAAGCCGATCCGCGTATGTCCACGTTCCTCGCGGCCTGTGAGGCACTGGGCCTCGAGGTCGTACTTGCTCCGCAGCATCTTGCGGCAGACGTGAACGCATTCATTGCCAGCCGTAATGGCGGCGTAACAGCCGCATCCATGGCGGGCCCGGCAACCGCCGCGCCTGCTGCGCCGGCCCCTGGCGGGTTCGGTTCGGGCTCGACGCCCGAAGGTCACAAGCCCGTCTGAGCCCGGTAGGGCTCCGGATTTCTCGGCACGGCGAACGTTCGTTCGCCGTGCCGAGGTCCAGTCGCCCCTGCTTCGGGCGCGATGACCCTTTCCTCCTGGCTGGCCTAGGCGCAGCCATCGCCGCTGTCGTCCATGCAGCCAGCATCCTGCCTCGCCGATTCTCCGGCGTGACTGGCAGCTCCTTTCCGAAAGACTTTCCTCCCTGTCCGTCCTGCTTTCGCAGCACATCCGTGCATCTGCGCGTTTGCTCGCGCGCTGTCGCCTATCGTAATTGTGGTTTGACATTGCGCAAGACGATGATTACGATTTGGTAAATCGATTTCATAATACGTAAATCGAAGAAAAAGCGGAGACATCGTCATAAGACGGGCCTGGCGTTCGCCAGCAGCCAGTCTCCTTGCCGCCCAGGATGCTCGCCGCGTCGCAGGTACGAGCAAAGTGAGAGGAAGACTTCATGACCCAGACCCAACTCAATGTGGCTGACACCGCCGTGGCGCAGTACATGTCCGGTTTTGCCAACGAGTTCGCCACGGAGGCGTTGCCCGGCGCATTGCCGGTAGGACGCAACTCGCCGCAGCGCGCACCGTATGGCCTGTATGCCGAACAGCTGTCGGGCACCGCGTTCACCGCGCCGCGCGCCCACAATCGCCGTTCGTGGCTGTATCGCATTCGCCCGGCAGCCATGCACAAGCCGTTCACGCTGATCGAGCAAGATCGTTGGCTGAGCCGGTTCGACGAAGTGGCGCCATCGCCAAATCAGATGCGCTGGAGTGCGCCGGCCATGCCGACCGTTCCCACCGACTTCGTCGATGGCATCGTCACGATGGCTGGTAACGGCGGTCCGGAAGCGCTGTCCGGGTGCGGGATCCATCTGTATCTGGCCAACGCGTCGATGCGGGACCGCTTCTTCTACAACGCCGATGGCGAGATGCTGATCGTGCCGCAAGAGGGCCGTCTGCTGATCATCACCGAGATGGGGCGCTTGGCCGTGGAGCCGCAGGAGATCGTAGTGATCCCGCGCGGCGTGCGTTTCCGTGTGGAACTGCCCGACGGCGCCGCGCGTGGCTATATCTGCGAGAACTACGGCGCGATGTTCAAGCTGCCCGACCTCGGCGTGATCGGCTCCAACGGGCTGGCCAATCCGCGTGATTTCCTGACGCCGGTCGCCAGCTACGAGGATCGCGAAGGCGATTTCGAACTGGTCGCCCGTTTCCAGGGCAATCTGTGGCGTGCCGACATTGGCCACTCGCCGCTCGATGTGGTGGCGTGGCACGGCAACTATGTGCCGTACAAGTACGATCTGCGTCTCTTCAACACGATCGGCTCGATCAGCTACGACCATCCGGACCCGTCGATCTTCCTGGTGCTGCAATCGCCGTCGGATACGCCGGGCGTGGACACGATCGACTTCGTGATCTTCGGCCCGCGCTGGCTGGCCGCGGAAGACACGTTCCGTCCGCCCTGGTTCCACCGCAATATCGCCAGCGAATTCATGGGTTTGATCGCGGGCGAGTACGACGCCAAGGCCGAAGGCTTTGTGCCGGGCGGAGCGAGCCTGCACAACTGCATGAGCGGTCACGGCCCTGATGCGGAGACCTTCGAGCGTGCGTCCGCCTCTGACACCAGCAAGCCGCACCACATCACGGACACGATGGCATTCATGTTCGAAACCCCGGGCGTGATCCGTCCGACGCGGCACGCTGCCGAGTCGGCGCTGCTCCAGCACGATTACTACACCTGCTGGCAAGGCCTGAAGAAGCATTTCAACCCGAACGTGCGTTGATCTGACGCGACTCTCGCACCAATAGGAGTAACAAGATAATGACTGCCCCCAAGACTAGCTGGGTCGATTCCGCGAACGACGGCCAGACCCATTTCCCGCTGCAGAACCTGCCGTATGGCATCTTTTCGACCACGGGCGGCGCGGCGCGTGTAGGCGTGGCGATCGGCAACCAGATCGTCGATCTGGCTGCGCTGGACGATGCCGGCCTGATGCCGACGGCGGCCAAGGGCGCGTTTGCAGCGTCGAGCCTCAACCGCTTTATCGCGCTGGGCAAGCCGGTCTGGACCGACGTGCGCGCGCGCCTGACCGCGCTGCTGTCCGCCGATGACCAGCGGCTCTCTGGCAATGCAGCGCTGCGCGACAAGGCACTCGTGCCGATGTCGGCCGCCACGCTGCACTTGCCGGTAGATATTCCCGGCTATACGGACTTCTATTCGTCGCGCGAACACGCCACCAACGTTGGCCGCATGTTCCGCGATCCCGACAACGCGCTGCTGCCGAACTGGCTCGAAATCCCGATCGGCTATAACGGTCGTGCGAGTTCGGTGGTCGTCAGCGGCACCGCGCTGCATCGTCCCAATGGCCAGATCAAGCTGCCGAACGAGGCGCGCCCGATCTTCAGTCCCTGCCGCAAGCTCGATTACGAGCTCGAGATGGCCTTTATTGTCGGCAAGCCCTCGAACCTCGGCGAGCCGGTGAGCACGGGCGATGCCCCGGCCCATATGTTCGGTCTGGTGATTCTCAACGACTGGAGCGCCCGCGATATCCAGCAGTGGGAGTACGTGCCGCTCGGTCCGTTCAACAGCAAGTCCTTCGGCACCTCAATTTCGCCGTGGGTGGTGACGATGGACGCGCTGGAGCCGTTCCGCCGCGAAAACCCGGCGCAATCGCCGGAGCCGTTGCCGTACCTGCAGCAGCAAGGGCAGAACGCCTACGACATCGACTTGGAAGTGGCGCTGCAACCAGCCGGCGCCGCGGCGGCCAGCACGGTGTGCCGCACCAACTTCAAGGCGATGTACTGGACCATGGCGCAGCAACTGGCCCACCACACGGTATCGGGCTGCAATGTGCGCATTGGCGACCTGATGGGCTCTGGCACGATCAGCGGCACTACGTCGGATTCGTGCGGCAGCCTGCTGGAAACCACGCGCAATGGTGCGGAACCCGTCACCTTGGCCGATGGCGCGAAGCGCGGTTTCCTCGAGGATGGCGATACCGTGACCATGACGGGCTGGTGTCAGGGCGAGGGGTATCGCGTCGGCTTCGGCGAGGTAACAGGTAAAATCCTGCCGGCGCGCTAAGTACCGCGACGGCCGCTACGGCGGCCACGGCAAGTCAACAGGGCGGAGCGGCAAAAAAGTGCTGCATCCGCCCTGTTACATTTCCGAGATTCCGTTACTTTTCTGGCACAGCCAGTGCGCGCAGGAGCATGAGAGAATGCGCCGCCGACCAGATATCCAACCTATCAGAATCTGGTGGCGGACCGGGTCACAATCCTCCCACGCGCAAGGCATGACACTTGAATTCGAGATCCGCGCATGGGCGGCATGTGCGCCGGCGTTGCAGACACACGCCGACTGGCTGGCATGGAGCCGAGCCCCATGGCTGCCGGAAGGTGCTGATCTGCCCGCGCTTGCCGCGATGGCGCCGATGTTGCGTCGCCGTGTCAATGCCACAGGACGTGCCGCGCTACATCCCGCCTACGAGATCGCCGCCAATGACGCAGGCGTAATGCCGGCCGTCTTCGCCTCGCGTCACGGGGATTCGCGCCGCGCTTTTTCGATGCTGAGCGAGCTTGCCGCCGGCGAACCGCTGTCGCCCACGGCGTTCGGTCTGTCCGTACACAACGCGATTGGGGCGATGTTTTCCATTGACCGGAGCGCGGCATCCAATATCCAGGCGTTGTCCGGTGGGAAGGACACCGTAGAGGCCGCCATCGTCGAGGCCTGCAGCTTGCTGGCCGATGGTGCCGCCGAGGTCCTGCTGGTCTGCTACGACACGCCGCTTCCCGAGCCGTACCTGACGTATGCCGACGAACCGCAGTGCCTGTATGGATGGGCGTGGCGCGTGGGCTTGCCGCGTGCCGGCGCGCCAGTGTGGCGGCTCGAGTTGGCCGATCCCGCGACCGCGGTGACCGACAAGTCGGGGAACGGCCCCGTGGACGGTCAGGGCCAGCCGCTGCTGCCACACGGCCTGGAGGTATTGCATTTCGTCCTGTCCAATGACGCAGGGGCCGGCAAGTCGCAACTGTTGCATCGCGCGGATCATGCGATCTGGAAGTGGAGTCGCCATGGTTGACCGGCTCGGCCGCGCGTGGCGCGTTATCGCCACGGCATTCTGCTTCGCGATCTTCGGCATCGGGGGCCTGGTGCTGGGCGTTCTGGTATTCCCGCTGCTATCGCTGATGCTCTGGGCACGCGCCAGGGCGCAGCGGGCCTGTCGCCGCGTGATTCATTCCACGCTTTGGGGATTCCTGTGGCTGATGCGCACCCTGGGTGTGCTGGACTACGAAATTCGCAATGCGGAACGGCTGCGCCGGCCCGGCCTGCTGATCGTGGCCAATCATCCGTCGCTGATCGATGCGGTCTTCCTGCTGGCGCTGACCCCCGACGCGAACTGCGTCGTGAAAGGGGCGCTGGCGCGGAATCCGTTCACGCGGGGGGCCGTGCAGGCCACCGGCTGGGTACGCAACGACAGCGGTGGTGTGGCGATGGTCGACGACTGCATCGCATCACTCCGCGGCGGCAGCAGCCTGATCATCTTTCCGGAAGGCACCCGCACGCGGCCCGGCGTGCCACTGCAATTGCAGCGCGGCGCGGCCAACGTGGCCGTGCGCGGTGATATTGCGCTGACACCGGTGGTGATCCGCTGCGTACCGCCTACGCTGACTAAAGGCGAGAAGTGGTACCACGTCCCACGGCGGCGGCCGCGCTTTGTCATCGACGTTCATGCCGATGTCAGCGTCGCCCAGTGGGTGCCGCAAGGCCTGGAGCCCGTAAAGGCCGTACGCCGGCTGAATCATTCACTATCTGACTATTTTTCTCGGGAGATCCGTCGTGAAGTCGCTTGAGCAGGAAATCAAGGAACTCATTATTACCTCGCTGTCTCTGGAAGATATCAAGGCGGAAGATATCGAGACCGACGCGCCGCTCTTCGTGGAAGGGCTGGGGCTCGATTCCATCGACGCGCTGGAGCTCGGCCTGGCGCTGCAGAAGCGCTATGGCGTCACCATGAAGGGCGAGAAGGAGGAAGTCCGCGCCCGGTTTGCCAGCGTCGCCACGCTGGCCGCCTATATTGCGTCGCAGCGCGGGCAGGCCACCGCCTGACGCGCGGATCATGGTCTGGATGGTTTGAATCGGGGAACACGGAGCCACAAGCATGACGCACGACGAAATCTTCACACGCGTGGCCGGGGTGCTCGAACAGATGTTCGAGATCGACCCCGCCCGCATCACGCTCGATGCGCGCCTGTATGACGATCTCGATATCGACAGCATCGACGCCGTGGACCTGCTGGTGAAAATGAAGCCGCTGATGAGCCGTCCGATCCGGGCGGAGCAGTTCAAATCGGTGAAGACGGTGGGCGACGTGGTGCGGACCCTGGCATCGCTGATCGACTCGCCGGCCACCGCCTGACAAGCACATGGCATGGCGCAAATGGGGGCTGGGGCTGCTGACGATGGCTTACCCGCTCGTGATCTACTTCGGCTTGCAGCACTACTCGCCGCGCGTGATGGCGCTGGCGCTGGTCGCGCTCGCGCTGCTGCGCGCCGCCACCAGCCGCCAGACCGGCTGGCGCGTCACGGCGCTGCTGGCGGCCGCGCTGGCAATTGCGGTGCTGGCCTCGGATCATGAACTGCCGCTGAAGCTCTACCCCGTCCTTGTCAACGTGGCCATGCTCGCCGTCTTTGGCTGGAGCCTGCGCTATCCTCCCACGCTGATCGAGCGCCTTGCGCGCCTGCGCGAGCCGGATTTGCCGCCGAGCGGCGTGGCCTATACGCGCCGGGTCACACAGGCTTGGTGCGTGTTCTTTGTCGTCAACGGCACGATTGCCGCGATCACGGCCCTGGCCGGTAGCGACCGTGCCTGGGCGATCTACAACGGCGGCATTGCCTACGGATTGATCGGCGCGATGTTCGCGGTGGAGTGGCTGGTGCGCCAGCGCGTGAAGCGCCGTCATGCGGAGGGCCATCATGGATGACCGTCTGAACGGCGTCAGTGCAACGATGGCGGCGCTGGCTGCCCGAGACGATGCTCGCGCCTTGGTCGCACGGGCAACGGCATGGCGACACGCATTCCTGGCGGCGCCCGGTACGCGCTGGGCGTTGTTTGTCGACAGCCCGGCCGAGTTTGCCGCCGCGCTCTTCGGTGCCTGGCACGCGGGCAAGCATGTGTTGCTGCCCGGCGATGCGAGGCCCGATACGCTTGCCGCGCTGCGCGAGCATGTCGATGGCATGGCCGGCGATCTTCCGCAGGGCCTGCAACCGTCGGCCACGGAGTCTCCGCTGCAATGGCCCCGCCTGGACGCGCGCGAAACCTGGATCACGTTGTTCACGTCCGGCTCCACCGGTGCGCCGGAGGCAGCGCCCAAGCGGTTGGCGCAGCTAGAGGCAGAGGTCCATGCGCTCGAACAGGCGTTTGGACCGACGATGCCGCGAGAAAGCCGTCTGCTGACTACGGTTTCGCATCAACATATCTACGGCCTGCTGTTCACGATCCTGTGGCCGCTGGCGGTGGGCCGGCCGATGCCGGCGGCACGCATGGCGTTCCACGAAGAGCTGGTCGCGGCCTGTGCCGAAGACCGGACACCGGTGGTCCTGGTCAGCAGCCCGGCGCATCTGAAGCGGATGCCGGAAGCGCTGGACTGGGCCGCCACGCGCGGCGTGGTGCGGGCGGTGTTTTCGTCTGGTGGTCCGTTGCCACCCGAGGGTGCGTCGGATGTGCTGCGCCATATCGGTGTCTCGCCGATCGAAGTATTTGGAAGTTCCGAGACCGGTGGCATCGCGTGGCGTCAGCGCGCGGCAGGGGACGACCACTGGACCCCGCTGCCCGGTGTGGCGTGGCGGCTGCAGGAGGGGTTCCTCGCGGTGCGCTCGGCCCACCTCGCAGACGATGACTGGCAGGTGTGCGCCGACCGGGTGCTGCCGACTGGAGATGGCGGATTCGCGCTGGCCGGTCGGGCGGACCGCATCGTCAAGATCGAGGAAAAACGGGTGTCGCTGAGCGCGATCGAGCAGCGGTTGCTGGCGTCGCCGCTGGTGCGCGAAGCCCGCGCGTTGCTGATCGAGACCGCTATCGGCACGCGCGTGGGCGCGGCCATCGTGCTGCAGGAGGCCGGCCAGTCGATGCTCGACGGCAAGGGCCGTCATGCGCTGATTGCCGCGCTGCGCCGTGCGCTGGCCGACGGTGTTGACCGGCTGGCGTTGCCGCGGCGCTGGGCGTTCCCGCAGGCGTTGCCGTGCAACGCGCAGGGCAAGACCACCGAGGCGATGCTGCGCGAACTGCTGCGCCACAGTATTCCGGTGGCGCGCTGGGTGGAGGCCGACGATACGTCGGCCACGGCCGAGCTGGATATCGCCGAAGACCTCGCGATCTTCGATGGCCACTTTCCGGGCGCGCCGATCGTGCCCGGCGTCGCTCAGGTCGACTGGGTCATGGCGCTGGCGCCGCAACGTCTGGCGGTCCCGCCACGTCAACGTTTTGCCAGGCTGGATGTGCTCAAATTCCAGGCTGTGATGCGTCCCGGCGCAGCGGTGCGCATGGCGCTCGACTGGCAGCCGGCGTCATGCACGCTGGCCTTTCGACTAACCTCCGATGCCGGCTCGCACGCGAGCGGCAAGATCATTTTTCACCCCGCTGTTTCATGACCGCCGTTTTTCGTCCCATCGTGCTGGTTCCGGTCTTTGACCACGAACATGCCATCGGAGCCATGGTCGAGGCCATCCTGAGGCATCCGTGGCCTTGCCTGCTGGTCGATGACGGCAGCGGCCCGGCGTGCAGCCAGGTGCTGCGCGACCTTGCCGATGCCTATGGGGAGCGCGTGATCCTGATCCGCCTGCCGCAAAACCGGGGCAAGGGCGCGGCGATGATGGCCGGCTTCCAGGAGGCCGCGAAGCTCGGCTATACGCACGCGCTGCAGATCGATGCCGACGGGCAGCACAATGCCGACGACATCGCGCGTTTCTTCACGCTGGCACGCGAGAACCCGACGGCGGTCATCGCGGGCTGCCCGGTGTATGACCAGACGGTGCCGCGCCACCGCTTCTATTTCCGGTATCTCACGCACATCCTGGTGTGGATCAACACGCTCTCGTTCGAGATCCGCGACTCGATGTGCGGCTTGCGGGTTTATCCGCTCGACGCGGTGACAGCGCTCATGCAGGACGTGCGGCTCGGCCACCATATGGAGTTCGACACCGAGGTGATCGTGCGCCTGTACTGGCGCGGCGTGCCGGTCGTCAACGTTCCGACACGGGTGACGTATCCCAGCGATGGTGTCTCGCATTTCCGTCTTATCCAGGACAACCTGCTGATGACAGGGATGCTGACTCGCCTGTTCTTTGGCATGTTGTGGCGAATGCCGCGTCTGCTGTGGCGCAAGGTGCGCTCCGCATGAGCACCTTGCACCCCGAAACACCGGGCGCCACGCCGCGCCGCCGCACGCCGCACTGGAGCGCCATCGGCGAAGCTACCTGCGTCTGGGGCATCTGGTTGCTCTACGGCCTCTACCGCGCGTTTGGCCGGCTGCTGTTCCGCGTGGTGATGTACCCCGTGGTCGTCTACTTCTGGCTGGCGTATCCGCTGGCGCGCCGGTCGTCGATGGAGTATCTCGCGCGTGTCGAGGCGGCAACAGGCGCCATCGGCACACAGCCTACGTGGCGCCAGTCGCTGCGGCATCTGTTTTCGTTCGGCGACACGATGCTCGACAAGCTGCTGGCCATTGGCGGACGGTATCGCTTCGAGCATGTTTCCAAGGAAGGCGGCGACGTGCTGCTCCGGCAGATCGCGAGCGGGCGGGGCGGCATCATCATGACGGCTCACGTTGGCTGTCTGGAGCTTTGCCGGGCGATGGCCAACCGGTTGAACGGGCTGCGGCTGACCGTGCTGGTCCACAGCGCCCATGCCGAGCGCTTCAATCGCATCCTGGCGCGGTTGGACCCGGACTCGATGCTGCAGCTCTACCAGATCGACGATATCTCTCCGGCCACGGCGCTCGAACTGTCCGCCCGCGTGGAGGCAGGCGAATTCGTGGCGATTGCTGGCGATCGCGCGCCCGCGCACGGTGGCCGGGCTGTGCGGGTGCCATTCCTCAGTCAGCCCGCACGCTTCCCGGTAGGGCCCTATGTGCTGGCGAGCCTGCTGAAATGCCCGTTGTACGCGATGGGCTGTGTGCGGGAAGGGCGCGGGCACCTGATCCGCTTCACCGAGCTGGAACACGCCGTGACGCTGCCGCGCGCCACACGCGAGGCACGTCTGCAGGCGCTGGCCGCGACCTACGCCCGCTGGCTGGAGGACCTCGTGGCGCGTTCGCCGTACGACTGGTTCAACTTCTATGATTTCTGGGCGGACGATCCGATCAGCATCGGCCGCCGTGACATGCAGCAGCCCGCACAGGAGCGCGATGCCAAGAATCCTGAGTCATGAGATCACGCTGACGCCGGCGTTCCACGACCTCGATCCGATGAACGTGGTCTGGCACGGCAACTATCTCCGTTACTTCGAGCTGGCACGCTGCGCGTTGCTACAGCAGATCGACTACGACTATCCGCAGATGTCGGCATCGGGCTATGCCTGGCCCATCGTCGACGTGCGTGTCAAGTACGTTCGCCCGCTGCGATATGGCCAGCCCGTGATCGTGCGCGCCACGTTCGCGGAATGGGAAAACCGGCTCCGAATCGACTACGAGATGCGCGACGCGCTGTCCGGCGCGCGGCTGACCAAGGGATACACCATCCAGGTGGCGGTGGATCTGGCCACGCAGGAGATGCAGTACGTCAGCCCGCCAGTGCTGCTGCAGCGGCTTGGAGTCGAGCCATGATGCGCCGCCGTGCTCTGCAGGCGATGCTTGCGCTGGTGACGCTGGCGGTGATGAGCGTGGTACCGGCGCACGCCGAGGACCTTTCCGCGGCCGTGTCGGCGCGGTTGTCCGATGCGCCGGTCATCCATGGTCAGTTCGAGCAGACGCGGAGGCTGGCCGGCTTCAGTAACCCGTTGATCTCCCGGGGCGACTTCGTGATGGCGCGAGGCCGGGGCGTAGTGTGGGCCACGCGTGAGCCGTTCGCATCGAGCCTGCTGGTCACGCCCGAGAAGCTGGTGATGCGGGGCGCGGACGGCAAGGTGCAGCAGGAAATGCAGGCCGATGCCCAGCCCGCCATGCGGCTGGTCGGGGAGTCGATGATCGCGATCCTGCGCGGCGACCTGCGCAGTCTGTCCACGCGCTTCAGCGTGACCGGCAAGCTCGTCGGCAAGTCGGGCTGGACGCTGACCCTGACGCCGACCGACGCGGGCGTGCGCCGCGCGTTCACGCGGATCGATCTGGCCGGAGACCGCTACGTCCGCGACGTCAGGCTCGAGGAAGCCAGCGGCGACAGCACCGTTGTCAGGATGATCGACCCCGCCGGAGCGGAAAAACTCAGTCCTTCGGAGGAACAACGTTTTGAATGAACTGGCCCACGGGGCCGCGATGCAGGGCGGGCTGTCCCGCCGCGAGCGCCTGCTGGCGATTGGCTGGCTGCTGCTCGTGATTGCGCTGATCGCGCACCAGGTGCAGTTCTGGCGTGCATCGCGGCTCGACACCGACGTGATGGCGCTGCTGCCGACCAGCGAGCGCACCGCCACGGCCGATCGCGTGCTGCGTCAGCTGACCGACGGTGTGTCGCGCGAGATCGTCGTGCTGGTGGGGGGCTCGGACTGGGCCCGCACGCGCGCGGCGGCGCAGCGCTTCTCGCAGGCCACGTCCGGCGGCAGCGCGTTGCTGAAGCCCGTCGACAAGATTGCCGCGTTCGATTTCGATGCGGCGCTGGCGTTCTACCGGCCGTGGCGCGACGGGCTTCTGACCGACGCGCAGCGCGAGGCGCTGCGGACGACCGATGCCGATACGCTCGCGCAGCAGGCGCTGACGCGGCTCTACCAGTTTTCCACCGGACCGCGCCTGACCGATTGGGCGTCGGACCCGCTCGGGCTGTGGCAGAACTGGTGGCTGTCTCGCGCGGCGGTGACCCGCGTGCATGAGCGCGATGGTCTGGCAACGGTGACCGGCGAAGGCAAGGATTGGGTGCTGTTGACCTATCGGATCACCAAGCCCGCGTTTTCCGCCAATGGCAGCACCGCCTACGGCGACTTGCTCCATGCGGCAGAAGCGGCGGCGCGTCAGGGCGACGACGGCGTGCGCGTGGTGACGGCCGGCATCCCGCTGCACGCCGAAGCCGCGGCCGCGCAGGCCAACTGGGAAATGAATGTGATCGGATGGGGCTCGCTGGCCGCGGTGCTGCTGCTGGTGTGGCTGGCCTTCCGGTCGCTGCGGCCCATCGTGCTGGTGGGGCTGTCACTGCTGATCGGGACGGCGGCAGCAATCTCCGCCACGGCGATCGTCTTCGACCGCGTCCACCTGATCACGCTGGTGTTCGGCGCCAGTCTGGTCGGGGTGGCCGAGGACTTCGGCATCCACTATTTTGTGACGCGCCAGGCCATGCCGCGCGCGACGCCGCCTGCCGTGATGCGCTTCCTGGCGCCCGGACTGGCGCTGGCGTTGTCTACGAGCGTAGTGGCCTATCTTGCGCTTGGCATCGCACCGTTCCCCGGGCTGCGCCAGATGGCGTTGTTTTCCGCGGTTGGCCTGATCACGGCCTTCCTAACCGTGCTGTTCTGGTTCCCCTTGCTCGATCGGGGCAACCTGCGTCCGACGCGTCTTTCCACCTGGCTTGCCGATAGCCTGGCGCGCTGGCCGTACGCACGCAATGACCGGCGTACCTGGCTGGCGCTTGGCGTGTTGATGCTGTTCATCGTGACCGGCATTTGGCAGGTGCGCGTTGCCGACGACATCCGGCAACTGCAGAGTTCGCCGCCCGCGCTGATCGAGGCGCAACGCACGGCAGGGCAGTTGTTGGGCACGCCCAGCCCGGCGCAGTTCATCCTCGTGCGCGGTGCGACGCCGGACGAGGTACTCGCGCGCGAGGAGGCGATCAAGGCCGGGTTGGCCGATGCGATCCGGCGCGGCGATCTGGCCGGCTTCATTGCGATCTCGGACTGGGTGCCGTCCGCCGGCCGTCAGCAAGCCGACGCCGCGCTGGCCGATCGGCAGGAGGCGGCGATCCGCGCACGCGTGGCCAGCGCAGTGGGCGGCTCGATCGCGCCGCCCGCTCCGTCCGCACGTGCTGGTGACGCCGTGCTGACGCTGCCCGCGTGGCTGGCGAATCCGGTATCGGAAACGCTGCGGCACCTGTGGCTTGGCCGCGAAGGCAATGGCTTTGCCAGCGTGATGCTGTTGCGCGGCCTCGACCACGTGTCGGCGATTGCCGGTATCGCGGCGTCGGTGCGGCAGGTGCCCGGCGCGGAGTGGGTCGATCGCGTGGCCGATATCTCGTTCCTGCTCCATCACTACCGGGTGTTAATGAGCTGGTTCCTGCTGGCAGGCGCCGTGGGCGTGGCACTGCTGCTCTGGTGGCGTTATGGCCGCTCGGGCTGGCGCGCGCTCGTGCCGACGCTGCTGGCGGCTGCGTTCAGTGTGGCCGTGCTGGGCTGGACCGGCGTGCCACTGCAATTGTTCTCGGTGCTCGCGCTGGCGCTGCTGCTGGGTGTGGGCGTCGACTATGGCATTTTCCTGCTCGAACACCCGGGCGATGGCGTGTCCTGGACCGCCATCGTGCTCGGGGCGGCCAGCACGTTGCTGGCGTTCGGGCTGCTTGCGTTGTCGTCGACACCCGCGCTTCATGCGTTCGGGGCGACGATGCTGTCGGGCGTGGGTGCGGTCTGGGTGATGTCGCCGTGGTTCAGGCCGCTGCCCGGAACGTCATCGCATCAAATCAGTCAGGAAGGATCTCAATGAAGAAAGAGACAGTGGACGTACTGATCGTCGGCGCGGGCCCGGCGGGTTCCGTGGCGGCCGGATTGCTGCGCAAGCGCGGCATCGGCGTGCTGGTGATCGAAAAGGAAACGTTCCCGCGTTTCTCGATCGGCGAGAGCCTGCTGCCCCAGAGCATGGCTTACATCGAGGAGGCCGGCATGTTGCAGGCCGTGGTGGAGGCGGGCTTCCAGTACAAGAACGGGGCGGCCTTCGCGCGGGGCGACCGCTATACCGATTTCGATTTTCGCGAGAAATTCTCGCCGGGATGGGGCACCACCTACCAGGTGCAGCGCGCCCATTTCGACGATGTGCTGATTCGCGAGGCGCAGAAGCAGGGCGCCGAGGTGCGCTTTCGCCATGCCGTGGAAGCGGTGGACGTCAGCGGTGCTGCGCCGGTCGTCACCGTGCGCGATCCGGATGGCAACGTGTATCAGGTGGAATCACGCTTCCTGCTGGACGCCTCTGGCTTTGGCCGGGTTTTGCCGCGCCTGCTCGACCTGGAGTCGCCGTCGAACTTTCCGGTGCGCGCCGCCATCTTCACGCACGTGGCCGACAGGATTCCGGGGGGCAGCTTCGATCGCAACAAGATCCGCGTCAGCGTGCATCCGGAACACGTCGATGTCTGGTACTGGACCATCCCGTTCTCCAACGGGCGTTGCTCACAGGGCGTGGTGGCCGAGAAGTCGTTCCTCGACCAGTACGAAGGCGATGAAATGACTCGCCTCAGGCAGCTCGTGGCCGAGGAGCCGGGCCTCGCGAAGCTGCTGAAGGATGCCGAGTGGGACACGCCGGCCCGCCAGATCGTCGGCTATTCGGCCAACGTCCGGTCGCTCTGGGGCAATGGCTATGCACTGCTCGGCAATGCCGGCGAATTCCTCGACCCCGTGTTCTCGTCGGGCGTGACCATCGCGTTCAAGTCGGCCAGCCTCGCCACCGCCTGCGTGGCGCGCGCGTTGGCCGGCGAAACCGTTGACTGGGAGACCGAGTACGCCAGGCCGCTGAAAGCAGGCGTTGACTGCTTCCGTGCCTTTGTCGAGGCATGGTACGAAGGCAGCTTCCAGAAGCTTATCTTCCATCCCAACGCGCCCACCGACATTCGCGACATGATCTCGTCGATCCTGGCGGGCTATGCCTGGGATCTGAACAATCCATTCGTGACGGAGTCGCGCCGTCGGCTGAGCGTGCTGGAGCAATTTTGCGACGATTGAGGCTGCCCGCCGCGCTGGCGACGCTCGCGATGCTGGCCGCCTTGGCCGCGTTAGCGGTGCTGGCGGGCTGCGCCACCGTCGCCCCGACGCGGGCCGAGGTGCCGCTGCTGCGCCTGCCGCCGGCCTCGCTGGGCAGGACGCTGAACCTGCAGCAGCAGATCACAGTGCAGTTCCCGTCGCCGCAGGGCGAGCAGACACGTGACATGATCGCGATGCTGGAAGCCGATGCCGCCCATACGCGGCTGGCCGCCGTGGCAGGCGGCCAGGTGCTGGCGCGTATCGACTGGGATGGCCGGGACCTGCACGTGACGCGGGCCCCGTGGGCTCCGCGGGAACTGATGCCCGAGCGCATCCTGAGCGACCTGCAACTGTCGCTCTGGCCTGTCGAAGCGATTCAGGCGGCGCTGCCAGATGGCTGGCACGTCGATGCCACGCCGGCCATGCGCGTGCTGCGGTACGGCGACGAGGTCGTTGCCGAAGTGCGCTATCCGGATGCCACCACCACGCTGTTCACGCAGCTGCGTGACGGCTATCGGCTGACCATTCGCACGTTGCAGGAGGAAGGAAAGACGCCATGACGATCTATCTGAACGCGATGAACGTGATATGCGCGCTCGGTAGCGGCAGCGACGCCGTGCGTGCTGCGCTGTGGCGCAGTGACGGACCGTTTGGTGGCGAGGTCACCGAACGCTACACGCCGGGTAGCCCGCTGCATCTGGGCACCGTTGCGGAGCCCATGGCGGCCACCGACCTTCCGGCGGGCACCGCGCTGGAACTGGCCAGCCGCAACAACGCCATGCTGGAGCGCACGCTTGCCGGCTTGCGTCCGGCTGTGGATGCGGCCATCGCGCGGGTGGGCCCGATGCGGGTGGCGATCGTGCTCGGTACCAGCACGTCCGGCATCTACGAGGGCGAGCTTGCCGTGCGCACGCACGCGAAAGAGGGCACGTGGCCCGAGCAGTTCCACTACGCCCAGCAGGAGCTTGGCTCGCCGGCCCGTTACCTGGCCTGGCGGCTCGGCGTTGGCGGGCCTGCCTACACGATTTCCACGGCGTGCTCGTCCAGCGCCAAGGCCATGTCGGCCGCGGCCCGCCTGATCGAGCATGGCATCGTCGACGTGGCCATCGCGGGCGGTGTCGACACGCTGTGCACATTTACGATTTCCGGTTTCCTTTCGCTCGATTCGGTGAGCGCGGAGCGGTGCAATCCGCTGTCGGCGAACCGGCGTGGCATCAATCTGGGCGAGGGCGCGGGGTTGTTCCTGATGTCCCGCGAGGCTGGGCCCGTGCGGCTGACCGGATGGGGCGAGACTTCGGATGCCCACCATATGTCCGCACCCGACCCATCGGGTGTCGGCGCGCGGACGGCCATGCAGCAGGCGCTGGCTCGCGCCGGGCTGAAGCCCGCGGACATCGACTATCTGAACCTTCACGGCACCGCCACCGAGCAGAACGACGTGATGGAAGCGCGCGCGGTGTCCGACCTGTTCGGCGCCGATTTGCCGGTCAGTTCCACCAAGTCGCAGACCGGGCACACACTTGGGGCCGCTGGCGCGGTGGAAGCCGCACTGCTGTACCTGACGCTGACGGACAACCCCCGGGGTCGCCTGCCGCCGCACTGGTGGGATGGCATCGCTGACCCGGCGATGCCGCCGCTGCATGTGGCGGGCGCCGACGAATCCCTGGGCCGGCCGGTGCGCCATGCGATGAGCAATTCGTTTGCGTTTGGGGGTAGCAATTGCGTATTGGTGATGGGGGAGGGCTAAAGATGCGCACACCCGGACCGATATCGACGATGCCACCCGTTGGCGAGGTGGTGCCGCATGGCGGCGCGATGCGTCTGATCGACGAACTGCTGGCAGCCGATGACACCCAGTGCGTGGCGCGCGCGACGATCAGGCCGACGCAGTTGTTCGTCGATGACGCCGGGATGCCCGCATGGATCGGCATCGAATACATGGCGCAGACGATCGCGGCATGGGCGGGCATGCAGGCTCGCGGCAAGGGATGCAAGCCCGGCCCGGGTTTCCTGCTCGGCTCGCGCCGCTATGCCAGCGACGTGCCGGCGTTTCCGGTGGGCAGCGTGCTGACCATTCGTGTCCGGCTGGAGATGGCGGGCGATGACGGCCTGTCGCTGTTCGCCTGCACGCTGGACATGGGCGGCCATGAGGTGGCTCGGGCCACGGTTTCGGTATATCGGCCTGCGGACGCGCAGGCCTTCCTCGAGGGGCAGCAGACATGACAACCCAGACCGTGCTCGTCACGGGATCATCGCGCGGCATCGGCCGCGCCATTGCGCTGCGTCTTGCGCGTGATGGCTATGACGTGGTGATCCACTGCCGCGCGCGTCGCAACGAAGCCGAATCGGTGGCCGACGCCGTGCGGGCCTTCGGCCGCAATGCGCGCGTGCTGTGTTTCGATGTCGGGCAACGCGAGGCCGCGGCCAGCGCATTGCTGGCCGATATCGACCATCACGGCTGCTACTACGGAGTGGTCTGCAACGCCGGGCTGGCCCGCGATGCAGCGTTTCCGGCCATGAGCGGCGAGGAGTGGGACGAGGTGATTCACACCAACCTCGATGCGTTTTTCAACGTGCTCAATCCCGTGGTGCTGCCGATGGTGCAGCGGCGGCGGCCGGGCCGGATCGTCACGCTGTCGTCGGCGTCCGGGATCGTCGGCAATCGCGGGCAGACCAACTACAGCGCTGCCAAGGCCGGGGTGATCGGCGCCACCAAGGCACTGGCGATCGAACTGGCCAAGCGCCAGATCACGGTCAACTGCGTGGCGCCGGGGCTGATCGACACGGAAATGATCGAGGAACACGTGCGCGAGGAAGCCATGAAGATGATTCCCGCCCGCCGCATGGGCACCCCGGACGAGGTGGCGGCCACGGTGGCGTTCCTGCTTTCGCCCGATGCCGGGTACATTACGCGCCAGGTGATTTCGGTGAACGGAGGCATGTTCGGATGAAGCGGGTGGTGGTCACGGGAGCGGGCGCGGTCAGCGCGATCGGCAACGACTGGGGGACGGTGCGCGAGCGCCTGGCCGCCGGTCGCAATGCGATAGTTGTCATGCCAGAGTGGCGCGAAATCCGTGGCCTCAACACGCACATCGCGGCGCCGGTGCCGCCGTTCACGCTGCCACCACACTACACGCGCAAACTCATGCGGACCATGGGCCGCGTATCGCAGATGGCCGTGCTGGCGACCGAATCGGCACTGGCCGGGGCCGGGCTGGCCGGAGATCCGCTGGTGACCGGCGGACAGATGGGGATCGCGTACGGTTCCTCGACTGGCACGCCGTCCGCCGCGCAGGACTTCGCGCGGATGATGAGCGACCGTACCACCGAGGGCGTCAATGCCACCACGTACATCCGCATGATGTCGCATACGGCCGCCGTGAACATCGGCGTGTTCTTCGGCATCAAGGGCCGCATCCTGACCACGTCGAGCGCCTGCACGTCAGGCAGCCACGGTATTGGCTACGCATACGAGACGATCCGCATGGGCCGTCAGGTGGCGATGGTGGCCGGCGGCGCCGAAGAGCTTGACGCCACGGAGGCGGCCGTCTTCGATACGCTTTTCGCCACCAGCACGCGCAACGAGGCGCCCACGGCGACGCCACGACCGTTCGATGCCGCGCGCGATGGCCTGGTGCTGGGCGAGGGCGCCTGCACGCTGGTACTGGAAGAACTGGAGCACGCGCGCCAGCGTGGCGCCCCGATCCTGGCCGAGATCGTCGGCTATGGCACCAACAGCGATGGCGTGCATGTGACCCAGGCAGATGCCGGCACGATGGCCCTGGCCATGCGAATGGCGCTGGACGATGCCGGCGTCTCGCCGGATCGAATCGGCTACGTGAATGCGCATGGCACGGCCACCGATCAGGGTGACATCGCCGAGTCACAGGCCACGCACGCCGTGTTTGGCGCGCGAATGCCAATCAGTTCGCTCAAGAGCTACGTCGGGCATACGCTGGGCGCGTGCGGTGCGCTCGAGGCGTGGATGACAATCGAGATGATGCGCGATGGGTGGTTCGCGCCGACGATCAATCTGGAGAACCCCGATCCCCGCTGCGCGCAGCTCGACTACATCGTGGGCGAGGGGCGTGCTATCGACACCGAGTACGTGATGAGCAACAATTTCGCGTTCGGCGGCATCAATACGTCGCTGGTCTTGCGCCGCTGGAACGACTGAGTCGTTCCTGACCCTTTCGGCCTTTTTTGATCCTTTTCGACGCATTCGAACCCTTCCACTGACATGCCGCTCGCACTGCGCACTGGATCTGTGATGGCCTTCGCGGCAATGGCGCCGCCCGTGAGCCGTTGGATGTCGCAGGAAGAACTGGGGCGGCTGGCGACGATGCGGGCCGAGGCGCGGGCGGAGCAGTTCGCCGCCGGCCGGTGGCTGGCGCGCCGGCTGCTGGCGGTGACATTCGGCGGCGATGCGTCCGAGTGGGCGCTGTCGGCCGCGGAGGATTCGCCGCCGCTGGCGATACATACGAGCGGCGCGGTGGGCGTGCCGGTGTTCGTGTCAATTGCCCATTCCGGCGATCACCTGGCCTGCGCAGTGGCCGATGTGCCGGTTGGCATCGATATCGAGCACCTGCAGCCGCGCAAGCATCTGGACACGCTGATCGAAGCCACCACGACGGAGGCCGAGCGTGCCGCGCTACCCGAACTGTTGCGCGAGAGCGATGCCGATGCGCGTCTCGTGGCGTTTTTTCAACTCTGGACCCTGAAGGAAGCGTGGATCAAGTGCCATGGTGGCAACCTGTTCCAGACCATGATGGGACATGTGGTGGAGGCGCTGCCGGCGCCGATATCCCAGGCCAATGCGGTGACCTGGCGGCGCGATGACGCCGTGCTGGCGTTGGCGGCTTCCGCGCCCGTGGACGGACTGAGCTTGCCGGATGCCACCGGTTGGCGGCTGCGCGAGCGCGACGCCGCTGACTGATTCCGCTCAGGTCTTTTCCAGCGACGCGCAGGCGGCTCGCAGCATTGGCGCATAGCGGTCGAGGTGCGGCTCGATCCGATAGACCGGACCCGCAATCGAAATCGCGTAGCACTCGCCGGACAGCCGCACCGGCCATGCCAGCGCCCCCACGTCAGGCATCGACTCGCTCAGGTTCACGTAGGCGCCGCGTTCGCGCGCCTGCAGCAGATCCGCTTCCAGCGCGGCGGGCGTGGTCAGCGTGCGCGAGGTGAACGCCTGGAACGGCAGTTGCGCGAGCAGCGTCGCGCGTTCGGCCTCGTCCATCGCCGCCAGCAGGGCCTTGCCGATCGAATTGGCATGAAGCTCGCGGCGCTCGCCGGCCGTGGCGATGTATCGAATTGCATGTGGTGATTCGAGCACATCCAGATACACCACCTCCTGCCCTTCATGCAGTTTGCCGATGACAATGGTTTCGCCGGTGGCGTCACGTAACTCGCTCATCGTGCCATGCACGCGATCCAGTACCGGATCGTGGCGAGCAATCTGCTGCGCCATCGCCAGCAGGCGGCCGGTGGGGTAGTAGCCTTGGCGGCGCGCCGTTTCGTAGAGATAGCCCAGCGAGGTCAGCGTGCGAATCAGCGCCAGACAGCTCGACGCCGGCACGGCCAGCAGGCGGGCCAGTTCCGACAGCGACAACGCCCGGCGCTCGCGTGCGAACGTTTCGATGATTTCGATGACGCGCAGCGCCGTCTTGACGTTCATCGACGACGGCTTGGCAGCGGAAGGGGCGGGGCGCTCTGGCATGGCGGGCGGAGTCTTGGGGGCGTCTGAATGTGGCGTCTGATACCCGGCGGACTGTAGCACGGGCCCGAATATCCGGTCGATGTGGCTGGCTGGGTGCTCGCAGTGCCGCAAGCGCAGGTTCCCGGAGTCGGCTAGATTTAAGACTGGAGCGAGTTTGCGCTACATCAAAGCAACAACAACCTCCCCGCTTAGAGTGACGTGTGAGAATCTCCGCCATCCGGGCGGGGACTGCCATTCCAAAAGGAGCCCCACATGTATCGCAACATCATGGTCCCGATCGACGATAGCCACTGCTCGTCCCGCGCGCTGGACGAAGCCGTCCGGCTGGCCCGCGCCACCGGTTCAAATCTCGAGATCATCCATGTCATCGACTACGGTTTCCTTAGGGTGCGCGCGCATGGCGGTGAACTGGAGGAGGAGCACCAGCATCGCGTGGCGGCCGGCAATGCGCTGCTCGTCAAGGCCCGGCACCACGCCGAGCGCGCCGGGATCAAGTTCACCGAGCGGCTGCTCGACGACAAGTCCACGCTCGGCGACGTCGCGAACCGGCTGATCCATGACATCCAGGACAGCAAGCCTGACCTGGTGGTCATCGGCACCCACGGCAAGAGCGGGCTGCAGCGCGTCGTGCTTGGCAGCGTCGCCGAAACCCTGGTGCGCCACGCTTCCGTTCCCGTATTGGTGGTGCGTGGGGACATTCCGCTGGCCGAGGAAGTGACCGCCGGCCAAAGCACCACTTCCGCGTAATTCCCCATCCCCATCCTTGCCCGATTGAATCGCTAGTGGCCGACCTTGAGGTCGGTCCACGCGCGATTCCACGCCCGCCGCGTGCCGCTGTCGAGGTCGTTCAACTGTTCGAGCCGCTGCCGCTGCGCGGCGCCCGGCGTGATGACCGGGTCGGCCAACAGGTCTGGCCGGATGAACGCGCGCGCCGCGGCATTCGGATTGCCCGCGCCGATGGCATTAGTGATCTCAGCGGCATTTTCAGGGCGCAGCATGAAGTTGATGAACCTGTATGCCAGCGCGGGATGCGGCGCCGTCTTAGTGACCACGAAACTGTCCGCGGTCATGCCATTGCCCTCGCGCTGCAGCGACGAGGTGATCGAGAAAGCCCGGTGGGTGTTGCGCGCGTCCAACCCGGCCTGATAGACATCGCTCGAATAGCCGAGCACCACCCAGATATTGCCGACCGTTAGCTCGCGGATATAGCTCTGGCTGTTGAACGCCGCCCAGTAGGGCAGCGCGGCGCGGATGGCCGCCTCGGCTTCGCGCAGTTGCGCAGGGTCCGTCGAATTGCCGGAGTGGCCCTTGTAGCGCAGCGCGGCCGCGATGACTTCGCGGGGGTCGTCAAGCACGGTGACACGGCCCCGCAGCTTCTCCAGCATGTGCGGGTCGAAGACCAGCGACCATGACGAAGCATCGAGCCCCAGATCGTGCAGGCGCGTGGCGTTGTAGCCGACCAGCGTGATCGTGAAATCGTAGGGCAGGGAATAGACGTTGCCAGGGTCAAGCGGCGTGTTCAGGAACGCCGGGTCGATATTGCGAAGATTCGGGATGGCGTGCTTGTCCAGCGGCCGGAGCAGCCCCAGACGGATCAGCGCCGGAATGCCGTAGTTGCTCGGACATATCACGTCGAACCCTTGCGCGCCGCCCGCGAGCTTGGCCAGCGCTTCCTCCATCGAACCGAAGTACGTCAGGTTCACGTGACAGGCACATTCGGACTCGAACCGGGCGATCGTCTCGGGCGACAGCGCGTTGTTCCAGGTGAATACGTTCAGGTCTTCCGTGGCCATGGCCAGGCCGAAGCACCCCGTCAGCGTCAGGCCGACCAGCAGATGGCGCACCTTCGCCCATATGCGATGACTCATAGTTGCGCCCTCCAGACGTCGCGCGAAACGCGATAGGCCGTGAGCGACACGGCCAGTGTCAGCATCATGAGGATGGACGAGATCGCATTCACTTCCGGCGTGACCGCGATCCGGATCATCGAGTAAATCTGCAGCGGCAGTGTCGGTTGGCCGGGCCCCGCCGTGAAGAAGGTCACGACAAAGTCGTCCATCGACAGGGTGAAGGCCAGCAACGCGCCCGCGAGGACGCCCGGCAGCATCAGCGGCAGCATGACATGCCACCCGGCCTGAAGCGGTGAGGCGCCGAGATCGCGGGCGGCGTCGATCAGGCTCTCGTCGAGCCCTTCGAGCCGGGCACGCACCACCACGGCAACGAAGCCCACGCAGAACGTGATATGCGACAGCGCCACGGCTGTCAGGCCGAGATCGATATTCACGGCAACAAAGAACAACAGCAGCGACACCCCCATCAATACCTCGGGCATCGCGATTGGCGCGAGCACCAGCGTAGTCAGCAATGGCGGCCGGTAGCGGTGCAGCGCGATGGCGGCGAGCGTGCCGAGCACGCATGACGTGCCTGCCGCGATCGCGCCGATCATCAACGAGTTCCACGCCGCACCCAGCATGTCCGGATCGTTTGCCAGCACGTCATACCAGTGCAGCGTGAAGCCGTCCCATTCCGCGTTCAGGCGCGAGTCATTGAACGAGTAGGCCACGACGATCAGCAGCGGCAGGTACAGGAACGCATAGACCGCGCAGCCAAGGCAGGCCACCCACACAGGCCATCGGGGGCGATTCATGACGATCTCCTGCCAGTGGCCACGGCGGCCGGTGCGGGTTGCGCTGAACGATGGGCGGACTTGCGCGTACCCCGCTGCGAGGCGACACGCGCCGTTCCCTTCACGCGTGCCGCCAGCGTCGCCAGTCCAATCAGCGCCAGCACGATGCCCACCAGCGCCAGCGATAGCGCCGACCCCAGTGGCCAGTCTCGGCTATCGAGGAACTGCTGCTTGATCAGGTTGCCGATCAGGATCGATCGCGTGCCGCCCACCAGTTCAGGCACGGCAAAGATCCCCAGACACGGCGTGAAGACAAGTGCGATGCCCGCGTAGACGCCCGGCAGCGAAAGCGGCCAGATCACCTGCCAGAAGCAATGCCAGCCATTCGCGCCCAGATCGCGCGCGGCATCAAGCAGCAGCGGGTCCTGCTTTTCCAGACTGGCATAGAGCGGCAGGATGAAGAACGGCAGGTGTACGTAGACCAGCACGAGGATGACGGCCGCGGGTGTGTAGAGCGCTTCGACCGGGGCGAAGCCGATCCAGCCGATGAGGCTGTTGACGCCATGCATCAGGTATCCGCGTGGACTCAGGATGATCATCCATGCGTAGATCCGGATCAGGAAGTTCGACCAGAACGGCAGGATCACAAGGATCAGCAGCAGGTCGCGCCGTCGCTTGTCGCTGCGGGCGATCCACCATGCCAGCGGGTAGGCAGCCACCAGGCAGATCGCGGTGGTCAGCGCGGCGTAGCCGGCTGACTTGAGAAACAGTCCGGCATAGAGCGGTTCCTGGATCAACTCGCGGATGTTGTCGAGCGTGAACAGATCCTGCCAGTGCCTGAGCACGGTGAGGGCCGCGGTGGTGGTCATACCTTGGTCAGGTGGAATCAGCGGCAGCAATCCGCCGGACTCCGCCGGTGTTCGGAATGCCGCCACGATCATGATGGCCGAAGGAATGCCGAAGAAGGCGAGCAGGAAGGCGATGGGGATGCCACAGACAAGCCAGCGGGCCAGCCGATCCGCGCGCGTGATCATGGCTGTCTCTTCGCCTCACCGGCTTAGAAACACGCCGGCGTTGCCGGGCCAGTCGAGCTCGACCCGATCGCCCTGCGTGAACTGCCCGTCGGTCACCGGCCCCGCGTTGGCGACCATCGTTTGCAGCCGGTGTCCGCTGGCAAGCTCGACCGTGTATAGCGTGACATCGCCCTGGTACAGCCGGTCGACGACGGCGCCTTCGAGCATCGGCGCACTGGTGTTGCCGCCCGGCGACGCCCCACGTGGCCGCAGCCGGATTTCCTCGGGCCGGATGGCGACGGTGCCGCGGCTGCCGATGGCCAGCGCTTGCCCCGCGGGCATGTCGCGCTCGCCCACGCCGGCAATGCGCACACGCAGGCGCGCCGCGTTCGATTCCGCGACGGTGGCATCCAGCAGATTGCAGGACCCGATGAATCCGGCCACGAATGTCGTGGCCGGTGCGCGGTAGATCGCTTCGGGTGTGTCGAGCTGGACGATGTGGCCTTCATGCATCACCGCGATGCGTTGCGAGAGCGCCAGTGCGTGGGTCTGATCGTGCGTGACGTAGATGAACGCCACGCCCAGTTGCTGCTGCAACGCTATCAACTCATGAAGCATCTGGGTTTGCAGCGCCGCATCGAGCGCGGACAGCGGCTCGTCGAGCAGGAGCAGCCGGGGACGCGCGGCCAGTGCTCTGGCGATAGCCACGCGTTGACGCTGTCCGCCGGAAAGCTCGTGCGGGTAGTAGCGTTCGAAGCCTTGAAGACGGACGTTTTCGATCAGGCTGCCCAGGCGCCCGTCGATGTCGTGGCGCCGCAACTTCTGCATCCGCAGCGGGAAAGCGATATTGGCGGCCACGGTCATGTGCGGGAAAAGCGCGTAGCTCTGGAAAACCGTGTGCATGGGGCGATGCTCGGGTGGCACGCCCTGAAGGCTCTTGCCGTCAAACAGCACCTCGCCGCTATCGGGCTCGGAGAAACCGCCTAGCAGCCGCAGCAGGGTGGTCTTGCCGCATCCCGAAGGCCCCACGAGCGTGAAGAATTGCCCCGATCCGACATTGAAGCCGATATCGTCGAGGACCGGCCGGCCGCCGAAAGACTTGGACAGGTGATGAACTTCCAGCAGGTCCATGCACGCATTCCTCCCGCGCCGGCGCCGACGATAGCAATGCGGCGTTCAAGGCCACATCCACAACTGCATGATAGAAGCCAGCGCGTGATCTGGCGGCGCCAGCAGGGCAATCTTGGGGGCAAGGGGAGAAGAGTCGTGGCGCGAACGGCCACTGGGCATGAAAGTGCGGTTGCCGGACCACCTTGGGTTGGCAAGGTGGCCCGGCAACCGGGTCTGGCGGGACTTCGCGCGCCTGGGCGCGCACGTAGTTACTTCTGGCCGGCAGCAGCGTGAGCAGCCGAGATCGCCGCATCGCGCTCTTTGGCCGCAGCCGCCTTGGCCTCGTTGTAGACCTTTTTCGCTTCGGCAACCTTCCGGTTGTATTCCTTGCGTGCCGCGTTAACCTCTCCGCGCATCTTGACGATGGCGTCATTGGTGCCCTGCGCCGCCGCCCCGGAGGCCGACTGCGCCCAGGCCGGGGCAGTGCAAAGTGTCGCGGAAATCATGATCAGGCTTGCCAGATATCTCATGCGGTTCTCCCGTGGTTAGCGTTTTACACCTTAGCGTGTGACTGGGGCGATCTCTATTGGCCCAAAGACTAACGGTGACGCAGGATACCCACCGCAGGAAAGCAAAATACGACCACTCCTTGCGTCGAATCAAGGGGCAATCGACGTGGGGGACTATCAAGGGTACTAGGCCATATGCAGTACGTTGGCTGTACTTGGAATGCCTGCCGTAGCGACTACACTCGACAAACTCCTCACCGTGAAGGCCCTGCCATGTATCTCGCACCTGGAACCGAGCCAGATCGTTCAAGCCCTGCAATTCCCTCTGCGTCGGGAGGTGGTTCGATGCGTCGCCCGGCATCGGGTGAACACGCGATCGACCGGATTGCGGAGCTTTATGGCGCACCCAGGAAACTGGTCGAGCGGGAATTCTGGGACGCATGGTGCTCACTATCGTCCGATGCGCGGATTCTGGACTACGTCGTGGTGCTGGCGGAGCGGCGCGTCATCAAGGCACTGCGCGGACGATACGCGGCTGGCCCGCACTGACGGGCATCGTCGGGTCTATCAACCCCGCCTGCCCATTACCAGATAGAGCCCGATTGCGGCCATTGCCATCCCCGGCCATGCGGCGAGCGGAATCGACTCGCCAAGCACCGCGAAGGCGATCACCGCCGTCATCGGTGGCACGAGGAAGAACAGCGCCGATACCCGCGAGGCCTCGCCGTGCCGGATCATCGCCAGCAGCAGCGAAATGGCGATGATCGAATTGCCAATCACCAGGTAGGCCAGCGAGCCGAACAGCTCCGGCGTCCATGCCACATGCATCGGTTCGAGCGCATAGGCCAGTGGCGCGGTGATGGCTAGCCCGACGGCGTACTGCACGAGATTCGACGCCACCGGATGCACGGTCGTGCCGAAGCGCTTTTCCCACAGCGTGCCACCCGTCATCGCCAACAGCGCGAGCAAGGCGAATACCAGCCCGGCAGGGGTGGCCACGTCGATGGATGAACGGGATGTGATGACGATGGCCGCGCCGGTCACGCCAAGTGCCAGCCCAAGCCATCGCACCCGGTCCACGCGTTCGCCGGCGATGGCTGGCGCGAGCAGCCCGATCAGGATCGGTTGCTGTGACGTGACGAGCGCAACCGCGCCGGCCGACATGCCGTGCTTGAGACTCAGATAGGTGAACGAGAAATAGCCGGCTTGAATCAGCAGGCCCACCATGCCCAGATGCAGCCAGGGCTTGATGCCCGACGGGAACGCGGGGCGGATCCAGAGGCAGGGGATGATCAGCAGCCCGACCACGCAGGCATAGCGCAAGGCCAGAAAGGTCAGCGGGTCGGCGTGGCGCAGGCCGAGCTTCAGAAAGACGAATCCGCCGGACCAGAGCAGCAGGAACAGCGCGGGCGCTACGCGCAGCCACTGCGTGTTCGGTGTGGCGCCCGGCGTTGCGGCGGGTACCTCATACGTCGGGCGTTCTGACATGCCTGGCTGGCGGGAGCGGGGGATGGGGCGACAGTAGCACTTTCCAGCCCGCGCCGCCTAGCGTGCTTTCCCGGTCAGTGCACCGTCATGGACTCGGCGGATTCGGCGGATTCGGTGGATTCGGCTTTCGTCTTTTGCATAGCCGATGCGCGCGCGGCCGCGAGCCGCCGGTATCGGCCAAGCGCCCACAGCGGGAAGTACGCTGTGTACCCGTGGTACTTCAGGTGGAAGATGCGCGGGAAGCCCGGTGCGTTGTGATACGGGTGCATCCAGAAGCCATCCTCGTTCTGCGCATCGAGCAGATACGCGGCGCCACGATGTACCGAATCCGCGTCGCCTTCGCCGACCGCCATCTGTCCGAGCATGGCCCACGCCGTTTGCTCGGCCATGCTGCCGTCTTCGTGCATGCCGGCCAGTTCCGGGCGGGCATAGCTGTCGTTCGTCTCGCCCCAGCCGCCGTCGGCGTTCTGCTTGCCGCGCAGCCATTGCAGGCCGTTGCGCACCATCGGCAGCTTGCGATCGACACCGGCGAGCCCCAGGCCCGCCAGCACGCTCCAGGTGCCGTAGATGTAGTTGGTGCCCCAGCGTCCCCACCAGCTGCCATCGGGCTGCTGCGTGTCGCGCAGGTACTGGATGCAGCGCTCGCGTGCGGTAGCGTCCTGCGGACGTTCAGTGATGCCAAGTGCCAGCAGCACGCGGCCGGAGACGTCCTCGGTTGGCGGATCGAGCAGAGCGCCGTGATCGGCGAACGGGATCGCATTGAGAAAGTCGCGATCACAGTTCGCATCGAACGCGCCAAAGCCGCCATTGCGCGACTGCAGACCGATGATCCAGTCCAGACAACGCGCGACGGGCATTTCGTAGCGTCCGGGCTGGCCGGTGCGCTTGCCACGCGCGTGAAGCATCGCCAGGACGACGGCCGAATCGTCGATGTCCGGGTAGTACGGGTTCTCATACTGGAATGCCCAGCCGCCAGGCGGCGTGTTGGGCGCAGCATTGCTTTCCCAGTCGCCGCGCAGGTCCAGCACCTGGCGATCGGTGAGCCAGTCATAGGCGCGGGCGATGGCGGTTTCGGTGCGTGCGTCGGAGGGTGCCTGCTCGAGCGCCATCACGCTCCAGGCCGTGTCCCACACCGGCGACAGGCAGGGCTGACAATACGACGAACCATCGTCGCGATGGACCACGAGCTTCTTCAGCGCGGCCTTGCACTCCACCCGCAACGGATGATCCTCCGGGTAGCCGAGCAGCACCATCATCTCGTAGCTGTACACCATCGGCGGGAAGATGCCGCCGAAGCCGTCTTCACCGTTCATGCGGGCTTCGGACCATTCCACCGCGCGCTGGATGGCGCGGCGGCGCAATGCACGCGGAATCAGCGGTTCGAGGTGGCGAACCACGCGGTCCGCAATCAGGAACGCGCGCTGCAGCCCACGCTTGCGCGGGAAGTATTCGCGCTCCAGTTCGGGCGGCGTGACGAACAGTTCCTGCACGTGCACGCCAAGCGGATTCTTCGCGGCGGCGCGTATCGAGCACAGCACCAGCAACGGCACCATCGTGGTACGCGCCCAGTAGGCCACCTTGTCCATGTGGATCGGCGCCCAGCGCGGAAACAGCACGAATTCCACTGGCATGAACGGCGTGCCGCGCCACGGAATCTCGCCGAAGGTCGCCAGCAGGATGCGCGTGAACACGTTCGACTTCGCCGCGCCGCCGCGCGCCAGGATGGCTTCGCGCGCTCTGATCATATGCGGGGCATCCGGCGGATCGCCCGCCGCCTTCAATGCGAAGTAGGCCTTGACGCTGCAGGAGATGTCGAGATCGCCGCCAAAGTAGAGGTCCCATGCGCCATGGCGGTCGAGCCGTTGCACCGCGCGCAGATACTTCGCCATGCGGGCCTGCAGCGCGGTGTCGATCTCGTCGACGAAGTGCATCATCAGGATGTACTCGGCCGTGATGGTGGCATCGCATTCGAGTTCGAAACACCAGTGGCCGTCGGGGTGCTGGCGGTCCAGCAATGCGTCGCGCGCGCGGACGATCGCAGCATCGAGTTCCGATGCGGGGATTGTTTTTCTGGTCATGCTTGTTGAGGACGGCAGTGCGTCAATTGCTCGAGCCGGCGAACCAGCTCGGCCCGTTGAGCCGGGGGGATGGCGCGATGGCCGAGAAGATCGGCCAGCCAGAGCCCGTCAGCCGCCAGCCGGCACAGGAGCAGGCCGACGGGGTCCTCGCATTGCGCGAGGTCCGTATTCAGGCTGCCGGATTCCCACTCCTGGTAGGGCGTGCGGAACTCGGGACGCGCCATGATGAGCATCATCGCGGCCTTCCACAGCTCGCGTTCGCCGGATTCGGCGAAACCATCGGCGGAGGCGCGCAGATAGGCTCGTGTATTGCGTCCCTGGGCATCGGTATCGGATTCAGCCAGCGTGGCAACCTGGCCGGTGAAATGCTGGAGCACCTTGGCAGACAGGGCTTCCAGCAGTTCCTCCTTGTTTGAGAAGTGATGCTGAAGGCCACCCTTCGACACACCGGCGCGTGTGGCGACAGAGTTGAGGGTGACGGCGCCGATGCCTTCCTCGACCAGCAGGTCGATGGTGGCGGAGAGCAGGCGGTCGCGTATCAGGAGCGGTTGCTTGGGGCGGCGGTGGGCTTCACTCATGGACCCGGAAGATACCATCCGGACGGATTGTTTTCAATTCATGGACGAATTGCCATGGATTGCGTATCGCCATGAACGTCCAGGAAAAAAGTCCGGGGAAGACCGGCGACCGAGGATCTGGCAGGGGTAAGCTCATGGTCACGGCGCTGGCACGTCCCGAGCAAACCATGCAAGAGCTTGCTTTTCGCACCCTGCTATACCGGTACTTTTTCTTCGACTGGCTGTTCAAGGACGCCAGTCGAGGCGATCTGCGCGAGCGATCGGCCGCGTGGCGCTTCAACCAGGCGCACGCGCACTGGCTGCTGACCTATCTGCGCCGCTGGGTCTGGTGTGGCGCGCTGTTCTGCCTGCTCGGCGGTTCGATAGAACTGATGCTGAGCGCGCCGGTGCTGTCGGCGTTCTTCTACGTGCCGGGCGTGTTGAGCGTGCCGATCAACGTCGTCATCTGCGTGCTGTGGGTCGGGCTGAAGACGCTCCCCGGGCCGATGTGAAGTCGCCGGTACACCAGGTCTCAGGGTCTCCGCGTCTCAGGGTCTTCGTGTCTCACGGTTTCGGTTGGGGCACGCTAGAGAATCCCGCGCGTTTGTGCGAACCATCGCAGAACGGCTTGCTCTCGGAATGGCCACAGCGACATAGCCAGACCTGATCCCCCTCGAACGTGAACGGTACGCCGGCCGGCGTCACGATGGTGATCGGCCCCTTGATGCGGTAGGGCCCGTTGTCCTGCACCGTGACAGTGACGGCCCTGTCGTTACCCTTGTCATCCATGACGTCCCTCCTTCAGGCTCGGTATCTGCCTGCGTGGCCGGAGCCTGTCGGGGACTGTACTCCGAATTTGTCCGCGCGGACGTTCTCCGGACACACGCGTTGCGCACTATGCTGAATTCACCACGGGCTGCGTCGGCGGGTCCGCCGCGCGCCTCTGCCCGGCGCCGTGGTGGCTATTCGAAGGAGAGCGTTTCATGGATATGCAGCAACTCGTTTCTGAATTCCTGGCTTCCGATCACGGCACCCAGGCGGCCCAGGCGCTGGCCGATCAGGGGGTCAATCCGGCCGATGCTCAGCAGATGCTCGGGCAGGTCGCGGAGACCGCTCACGCCCACGTTGAAGAGCAGGGTGGTGGCCTCCTGGGCGATCACGCAGGCAAGAGTTTCTTCGCGGCGTTCGCGGCGGGACTGGTGCATGGCGATGGATTCTTCAAGTCGCTGACCGAGGGGGGTGAAGGCATCCTGACCGGCCGCGTGGCCGAATCGCTCGGCGAGAAAATGGGGCTCGACCCCGGTACGGCGGCGACTGTCGCGGCCGCCGCCACACCGTATATGGTGGCGTTCCTGAAGGAGAAGCTGGCTTGAGCGTTGGACCGCTGTCGGCGCCGGATTGAGCCGTTGCAGGAGCCGTTGCAGGAGCCGTTGCAGGAGCCGTTGCAGGAGCCGTTGCAGGAGCCGTTGCAGGAGCCGTTGCAGGAGCCGTTGCAGGGGCGGTTGCCGCAGCCGATCGCGCGGGCTGATCGCCGATTTCAATATCGGTCGAAAGAAATGCTTGCGCAAGGGTGGCAGTGTCTATACAATGCGCTCCCTTCAACAGGCTCGTAGCTCAGCTGGTTAGAGCACCACCTTGACATGGTGGGGGTCGTTGGTTCGAGTCCAATCGAGCCTACCAACGCATCACGCAGAAACGGACGGTCGCCATATTTGGCGCCGTCCGTTTTTGTTTTCCGGGTCCGCCGGATACGGTCGTGATGACTCGGCCGTGATTACTCCGCTGTCGCGCCGCTGCTCTTGATCAGGCGGGCCATGATGGGCTCCGACGTTTCGAACGAGCGGCGGAATTCCTCGGGGCTGTTGCCGACCGGTTCCAGCGCCAGCGAGTCGAGCCGCGCCCGCATGGCGGGGGACTGGATCGACGCGCGCGCCTCTGCTTCGACGCGCGACAGGATGGCGGCCGGCGTGCCCGAGCGCGCGAACAGGCCGATCCATGCCGGCGGACGCATCTCCTGGTCCTTCATGCCGGCCTCGGTCATGGTCGGCACGTCGGGCATTTCCTTGATGCGGTTATCGCCCATGACGGCCAGCGCGCGCAGGCGGCCGCTCTTGATCTGCGGCCCGAGTGTGGTGACCGAGCCGATGGCCCAGGCGATATTGCCGGCAAGCATGTCCTGCACCATCGGGGCCTCGCCCTTGTAGGCCACGTGGATCATGTCCAGGTGACGGGTCTGGTTCAGATGCGCGCCCACCAGATGGGGAAAGCTGCCCACCCCATACGAGCCGAAGCTGACCTTGCCCTTGTTCTTTGCCGCCCAGTCCAGAAACTCGGGCACGGTCTTGACAGGCACGTCGCGGCCCACGGCCAGCACGAGCTTGCCGACGCACAGCTCGGAGATGAAGGCCAGGTCGCGGCGCACGTTGTACGGGACATTCGCGTACAGGTAGGGCGTGTTGATCAGCGGCGTCGAATGCGTGAGCAGCAGGGTGTAGCCGTCGGGTGCGGCGCGTGTGACGGCCTGCACCGCGATCACGCCACCGCCACCGGGCTTGTTGTCGACGATGATGGTCTGTCCCAGGCGCTTGCCCATGTCTTCGGCCAGCGCACGGGCCATGACGTCGGTTGCGCCGCCGGGCGGGCCCGGCACCACGAAAGTGATGGGCCGCGACGGATAGGTCTGCGCCGGGCTGGCCGCGCTCCAGGCCATGATGCCCGCGACGAGCAGTCGTTTGATAAACATTGCGTGTCTCCTTTCTGTGTCCCGGATGTGCGGTGGATCCCTTGTCGCCAAGGTAGCGGACATCCGGAATGCGAGAACCAGCCAAATCGAATGGGCGGGATTGCCCTATCAGGGTCAGTACCGTGGCGCCGTGTGTGTCGGTAACCGGGTCTACGCCGGACGGTCGCCGATGATCGTCGCCCGGTTCATGTGGCGCACGGCCGGAAAGTAGTCCTGCACGGCGTAGTGCTGGGTGGACCGGTTGTCCCAGAGCGCCACCGTGTTGGCGCGCCAGCGCAACCGCACCTGGTACTCGGGCGCGGCGGCCTGCCGGAACAGGTACTGCATCAGGTCCATCTCCGCCATGCGGAAATCCGAGCCGATGCGGTACGGCTGCATCCGCGCGTAATTGGCGAAATGAGTGGTGAAGCCCTCGTTGACGTAAAGGATCTTCTCGCCCGTTTCCGGGTGGGTGCGCACGACCGGATGAACCATCGGCGGATACTTGGCACGCATTTCATCGTAGCGCTCGCCATCCATGCTCTGGCCGAAGGTCGGCATGGCGTCGTGCACGGCCCGGAGTTCGGCGATGCGCGCTTTCACGTCCTCCGGCAAGGCTGCGTAGGCGGCTGCCATGTTGACCCAGATGGTGTCGCCCCCGATCTCGGGACAGTCCACGCAACGCAGCATCGAACCCATCGACGGGAGTTCGCGCCACGACACGTCGGAGTGATACAGGTTCTCCCGGCCGCGCTTGTCGCCGCCGCGCCCGAACACCACCAGCTCCGGATGATCGGGATGGTGGCCGATCATCGGGTGGACCTCCAGTTCGCCGAAGCGCCGCGCGGCGGCGACATGCTGGGCGGGGGTGATGTCCTGATCGCGGAAGAACAGCACCTTGTGCTCGAGCAACGCCTGTCGCAGCGCGCGGTAGGTGGTGTCATCGAGGTTGCCCAGGTCCACGCCGCTGACCTCGGCGCCGATCGTCGGCGTGCAGCGGTGGAGGGTGAAGGGCCGGGCTCTGGTGTCCTCGGCGTTCTTGGTGTCCTCGGTGTCCTTGGTGTCGCTGGTTCGCATGGCAGTCTCCTTGGTGTCTTTTGTCTTGTATTGGGGCAGTCGCTCGTCGCCGGTCAGAAAGCCGTGTCGCCGTCGAGCAGACGCCGCGCGATGGTGCGTCGCTGGATCTCGGAGGTGCCATCGGGAATGCGCATCGTGCGCACGAAGCGGTAGCCGGCCTCGAGTCGCAGTTCGTTGGTCAGACCCATGCCGCCGTGAATCTGCATTGCCCGGTCGAAGACACGCCCGGCCATCTCCGTGGACGATGCCTTGATGATGGAGACCTCCTTGGTGGCGGGCAGATCGTTGTCCACCAGCCAGGCGCAGTGGCGGACCATCGATTTGGTGGCGTAGATGTCCATGGCGCATTCGGCCAGCATGATCTGCACGGCCTGGTGGTCGCCGATAGGCTGCCCAAAGGTCTTGCGGACCTTCGCGTAGGCCACGGCCTGTTCCAGCGCCCACTCGGCCAGGCCGAGGCAACTGGCGGCCATGCTCAGGCGACCGGCGTTGACGCCATCGAGCGCCACGGACAGGCCACGGTCGACCGGCCCCAGCCGATGGGTGTCCGGCACGCGCACGTTCTCCAGCGAGATGATGCCGATGTCGGCGCCCAGGTGGCCCATCGTCGGAATCACACTCGGTACCGAGAACCCCGGTGTGCGAGTGGGCAGGAAGAAGCCGGTGATGCCGCCCTTGTGGGCGCGGGCCTTCTCTTCGTCGGTGACGGCGAAGATCATCGCGTAGTCCGCATAGGGCGCGTTGGTGATCCATTGCTTGGTGCCGTTGAGCACCCAGTGGTCGCCATCGCGCGTAGCGCGTGTGCGCATGCCAAAGACGTCCGAGCCGGCATCCGGTTCGGAAAGCCCGAAGCACATCGTCTTGTCGCCGCTGGCCAGTTCAGGCTGCACGGTGTCGAAGACCGACGGATGGAGATGCTTCAGTACCGGCGACAGCCCATTGGTGAATGGGGAGGGCAGCACCACGGTCTGCACCAGATGGCGCTCGGGGCCGCAGTGGGCGTTCAGGCGTTCCTGGATGTAGACGGCGGCCTGCGGCCCCAGCCCGCCACCGCCGAGCGCTTCGGCGGACAGCGCGGTGTAGAAGCCCAGTTCGGCCGATCGCATGCGTACCTGGCGGCGTAGCGCCAGCACCTCCGGGGCATAGCGCCCGTCGGCGGTATAGACCGTGCGTTCGCTGGCCAGCAGGGTGCGATGCTCCTTTTCGAGCGCGACGACTTCACGATCGACAAAGCGGATCAGCGCGTCGCCAAATTCCACCCACTCGCTGGGGATGTCGAAGGTCATGATGCAAGGTCTCCTGATGAGGGTTGGGGTGGGGTTACGTCGATAACGGCGTCGGCGGCGAATGCGCCTTGTCCTGCCGGCATGGCGAATACGGGGTTGACGTCCACGGCCTGCAGGCGCGGGCCAGCGGCGGCCGCGAAGATCGACAGCCGCGACAGCGCTCGGGCAAGCGCCGGGATATCTGCCACCGGGCGTCCGCGCGCGCCCAGCAGCAGCGGCGCGCTCTGGATCGAGCGAATCATGCGTTCGGCTACGTCCTCGCCGAACGGGCAGCGGTGAAAGACCACGTCGCGCAGCACTTCAACGAACACGCCACCGAGGCCGAACATCGCGATGGGGCCAAAGGCGGCGTCCTGCTTGATGCCCATGATGCATTCCACCCCGCCGCTGACCTGCCGTGCGACCAGCACGCCATCGATCCGGGCGTCGGGTGCCGCGTCGCGGGCGCGTTGCATCAACGTGGCAAAGCCGCTGCGCACCGCCGCTTCGTCGCGCACGTCGAGCAGTACGCCACCGATTTCGGACTTGTGCAGGATGTCTGGCGACAGGATCTTCATCACCACCGGGAAGCCCAGCTCGCGCGCGGCGACCACGGCCGCCTCGGCCACGGCGCACGCGCGTTCGGGCACGGCCGGGATGCCGGCGGCCTCGAGCATGGCCTTGGCTTCGGCTTCGCTCGGGGTTTGCGTGGGCAGCGCGACCGGCTGCACAACCGGCGGGGGCGTCGTTTGCGGCTGGGCGAAGGCATGTCCGAAGCGGCCCATCGCGGCCAGCGCGACAACGGCGCGGGTAGGGTCCTCGAACACTGTGAAGCCCGCTTCCTCATAGGTCTTCAGCACGTCGTGCGGCCCCTGCAGCACCAGTACGTAGAGCCGGTCCGGATACCGCTCTCGCACACGCGCCAGTTGCTCGCGCAGGCTTGGCGCCACCGCTGGCGTGGCACCGGCATAGGTGAAGAAGCCGAGGACCGAGCGGTAGCCGCCTTCGCCCACCATGGCCTCCGCAAACGGCTCGATCAACGACAGGTCGTTGACGATTTGCGCCGTGGTGTCCACTGGGTTACGCGGCGAGCAGATCGGCAGCAGCTTCAGTAGCCGGGCCTGGGTGGACGCCGGCATTTGCGGCATTGGCAGGCCCAGGTCCTCGGCGGCATCCGACGCGATGACACCCGCGCCACCGCTGACCGTGATGACTCCCAGCGTGTTGTCAGACGGATAGATGCCACGCGCGGCCAGCCGCACGATGTCGAGCATTTCCTCTGTGCTGCGAGCGCGCACCACGCCAAGCTCGGCCAGCACGGCATCGACTACGGCGTCATCGCCAGCGATGGATGCCGTGTGCGACCGCGCGGCGGCGCCGCCAACCTCGCTGCGCCCAACCTTCATCATCACCACCGGTTTGCGCGCGCGGCGCGCCGCCTGCAGCGCCGCCACCAGACCGTTGCCGTCGTTGATGCCTTCCGAATAGAGCGCGATCACGCGGGTATGCGGGTCATCGACCATCAACTGGACGACCTCGCCCAGCGTGATGTCGGCCTCATTGCCGGTCATCACGATGCTGGACAGGCCAATGCCGGCGGACTTGGCAGCCATCACCAGATGCCCGCCGTAGGCGCCAGACTGGCTGACGATGCCGACATGCCCCGGCTGGACCGGCCCCAGAGAAATGCTCGAGGCAAAGCTGCCGACGAAGCCGGTGCGCATATTGATCAGCCCGAGCGCGTTTGGGCCGAGCAGACGCAGCCCGCTGCGACGCGCCGCGGCCAGCAATTCCGCCTGCCGCGTGACGCCGTCGCCGCCAATCTCGGCAAAGCCGGCGCTGAACAGAATGGCGGCGCGGGTGCCGCGCTCGCCCAGGGCGATGACGGTATCGAGCACGTGCGCCGCCGGCACGGCCACCACCGCGACATCAGGCACCTCTGGCAAGTCCGCAACGGAGGCGTAGGCGGGCAGGCCCTGCACCTCGCGCCGGTTCGGGTTCACCGGCAGGATGCGTCCGGCATAGCCGAGCTTGCGCATGGCGTCGATGGGACGGCCGCCGATGCGCGCGGGATCATCCGAGGCGCCGATGATCGCGACGGAGCGCGGGTTGAGCAGGGTGCTGAGCGATATGACTGGCGAGGCGACTGGATTCACGATTCACTCCGGAAATGGGGGGCGTTTCACGCGGGCGCGAAGGTTGGAACCGGCGCGCCATCCTCGCTGGGCGAGAACCTGATGCGCACCGGCTGGCCGATCCGCACGGTGTCGAGGTCGCAGTCGACGATATGGGTCATCATCGTCACGCCTTCCTCCAGCGTTACGTAGGCGATGCAGAACGGGTTCGGGCCCGCGCGGCGGGTCACGCTGAACGCATAGACGGTGCCAAGGCCGCTGGCCTCCTTCCAGGCGGTGTCGCCCATGCAGAACGGGCACAGCACGCGCGGATACCAGTGCGGCTTGCCACACGATTCGCAGACCTTGACCAGCGGCCGTCCCTCGCGGGCTGCCTGCCAGAAAGGTGCGTTGTCAGGGCGTTCCTCCGGGGCCGGGAATGGGGTGGCGATATACGGGGTGGTCATCTCATTGCTCCCGTTCGAGAATCAGCGTGGCGCTGCCATGGCGGCTGCCGAGGTAGCCGCCGGTGCCCTGGGCCAGCGCCAGGTCGCAGTGCTTCACCTGCACGGCGGGATGGGCCTCGCCACGCAACTGGCGCACGGCCTCGATGACCTTGGTGATGCCGCCGCGATTGGCCGGATGGTTATTGCAGAGCCCGCCGCCGTCGGTGTTGAACGGCAGCCGGCCCACGCCCGAAATCAGGTTGCCGTCGGCCACGAAGCGGCCGCCTTCGCCTTTCTTGCAGAAGCCCAGGTCTTCGAGCTGCATCAGCACGGTGATGGTGAAGCTGTCGTAGATGGACGCGTACTTGATGTCGGCGGGCGTGATGCCTGCTTCGGCGAACGCTGCCGCGCCCGATACGCGGGCGGCGGACCAGCTCAGGTCCACCTGACCGCCAAGCTGACCCTTCACGTGTTCGCCGGCGCCCAGGATGCGTACCTTGGGGCGATTCAGTTTCGCGGCGATCTCCGGGCGTGCCACGATCAGGGCGCCACCACCGTCGGACACCACGCAGCAATCAAGCTTGCGCAAGGGGTCGGAGATCAGCGGCGAGTTCAGCACGTCTTCCACCGTGACCACGTCGCGCAGCATCGCGTGGGGGTTGTGCTGCGCGTGATGGGACGCGGCCACCTTGATCCACGCGAGCTGTTCCGGCGTGGTGCCGTACTCGTGCATATGGCGCATGGCCACCATCGCGTACAGGTTCACGGTGACCGGGTGGAACGGCGCCTCGAATGGCGCGTCAGGCAGGTTGGCGCCCCAGTTGCGTGCCTGCGTGCCGCTCGAGCCTTCGGAGCGTGGGCGGCCCGCCAGCGTGATCAGCGCGACATTGCATTTGCCAGCGGCAATCGCCTGCGCGGCGTGCGATACGTGGACCAGATAGGCGGACCCGCCTGTGTCGGTCGAATCCACGTGCCGCACGCGCAGGCCGAGGTAGTCGATCATGTTGGTCGCGCCGAGACCCGGTGCATCGCCCGCGCAGAAGTAGCCGTCCACGTCGGACAGGGAGAGTCCGGCGTCTTCCAGTGCCCCTCTGGCGCATTCGGCGTGAAGCTGCGCGACGGATTTGTCCGGCGCCTTGCGCGTCGGGTGCTCGTAGGCCCCGACGATATAGGCCTTGCCCTTGATGCTCATGCGCGGCCCCTCAGATCGGGTCCCAGCCGATCACGTCGGCGGAGCGTTCGAGCTTGTAGAAGCTGTTGCGCATGGCCGGCACGGCGACTTCGCCGATGGCCTCGGGTGTCCAGCCTTCGCCCATATGCACCGAGCGGATCGGGCGCGAATGGCTCATCAGCATGATCTCGTTGGCGCGCACGGCGAAGATCTGGCCGCTGACATCGCGCGCCGCGTCGCTCGCCAGGAATACGGCCATCGGCGCGATCTTGCCGGCCTCCATCCTTTGCAGCTTGGCCACGCGGGCTTTCTCCTCGGGCGTCTCGGCCGGGATCGAGCTGGTCATGCGGCTCCAGGCAAACGGTGCGATGCAGTTCGAGCGCACGTTGAAGCGTTGCATGTCCAGCGCGATCGACTTGGACAGTGCGACGATGCCGAGCTTGGCTGCGGCGTAGTTGGCCTGGCCAAAGTTGCCGATCAGGCCGGAGGTCGACGTCATGTGCACATACGCGCCGCCCTCCTGGTCCTTGAAATGGTTGGCGGCGGCGCGGCTGACGAAGAACGTGCCGTGCAGATGCACGTCGATCACCGAGCGCCATTCTTCCTCGTTCATCTTGAAGAACATGCGGTCACGCAGGTTGCCGGCGTTGTTGACCACGGCGTCGATGCGGCCGAAGTTGTCTAGCGCGCACTGGATGATGTTGTGAGCGCCGTTCCACGTGGACACGCTGTCGGTATTCGCCACCGCCTGGCCGCCGGCCGTGCGGATTTCCTCGGCCACGCGCTGCGCGGGGCCGGCATCGCCGCCTTCGCCGCTCATCGATACCCCGAGGTCGTTGACGACTACCCGGGCGCCAGCGGCCCCGAGGGCCAGCGCGATACCGCGTCCGATACCACCACCCGCGCCCGTGACCAGCGCGACCTTGCCTTCCATGATTCCTTGCATCGTGTTGCTCCTGAATGTTGGTGAGATTGCGTGCCGAATCGGCAGGCTTATTGCGGCTCGATGTTGGCTTTCCTGATCACGTCGCTCCAAAGCGTCAGGTCCTGCCTGAGGCGGTCGGTGAACTCGGTGGGGCCGCTGATGCTGGGGGCATAGCCGCCGCGTGCCAGACTCTCCAGGTACGCCGCATTGCGGCCGACTTCGTGGTTGGCCCCGACCAGGCGGTCGATGACCGGCTGTGGCATCCCCGGCGGGCCGATCAGGCCGAACCAGCCGCTCACGTCAAAGCCTTTCAGGCCCGATTCGGCGACCGTCGGCACGCCGGGCAGGGCGGGGTTGCGCGTCGCGGAGGAGACCGCCAGCGCCCGCACCTTGCCGCCTTGCACATAGCCAACCGCGCTGCCGGTGACATCGAACATGAAGCCGATCTTTCCGCCGATCAGGTCTGCGATGGCCGGAGAGTTGCCTTTGTAGGGGACGTGGAGAAACTTGACGCCGCCACGCTGCGCGAGCAGTTCGGCGGCCAGATGGTTGGAGGCGCCCACGCCCGCGGAGCCGAATGCGAGTCCGTCAGGGTGCGTCTTCGCGTAGGCGACCAGGTCCTGCACGTTCTTGAGCGGCGAGTCTTCCGCCACCAGTAGTGCGTTGGTATAGGTGTTGAGCAGACCGACCAGCGTGAAGTCCTTGAGCGGCTTGTATGTGGCGGACTTCTGCACCATCGGCGCCATCGTCAGGGTCGGGCTGCCGACGAAGAACAGCGTGTAGCCGTCGGGGCTGGCCTTGGTGATCATGGTCGCGGCGATGGCACCGCCCGCGCCGCCACGGTTCTCCACCACCACAGCCTGCCCAAGCACGGTGCCCAGATGCTGCGCGTAGATTCGCGCGGCGCTGTCGACCGGGCCACCTGCCGAGTAGCCGACGATCAGTTTGACCGGGCGGGCCGGGTAGATCCCGGACGCGCCCGCCACGCCAGCGGCCACGCACAGCATGGCGGCTATGAACCCTCTCTTCATCCTTGTCTCCTTGCTATCCGCTGCATCCATGGCAGCGTTTTTATAAATTGATATGTACGTACATAGTAGCGGTTACTGATGGGGGGTGCGCAAGATCTGATGCGCCTGCCCACCCGAGATGGGTGGCGCGAAAATCGGCGATACCGCGCAGATGGGAGGGGAAGCGGAAAGCCGGGGGATCGTTGTGGGTCATCGTGTACTATGTGCGTACAAGATCGGGGGTGGGTTGGAGGCAGATTCGCATCTGCACGGCGTATGAGATTCACCGCGCAGGCAGGCGCGGCAAGCCCGCCGCGCGGCAAGACGTTGACCGGACGCGGTCGGCATTCGCAGCCAACACCCGTGCCAGGCCGTACAATGCGGCGGCATCCAGATCCAGACATCCATCGCAATGGCAACTGCCCAGAAGGACAGCAAGACCGAGTCACCCGCCCCCACGCGCTACGCCGAACTGGCGAGCATGCTGATTCGCGAGATATCCGAAGGCCGCCATGTGGTGGGCAGTCTGTTGCCGACCGAGCATGAACTGGCCGAGTTGCATGGCGTCAGCCGCCATACGGTGCGGGCATCGCTGCGGATGTTGCAGGATCTGGGCTATATCTCGCGCAAGAAAGCGGTGGGGACCATTGTTGAGTCCGCCAACCCCGGGGCGTCGTATACGCAGTCGTTCGGAACGGCCGAGGATCTGGTGCGCGTGGCCGCCACCGAAGTGCGGGCGATCGAAGCGGTGCGCGATGTCACGCTGGATCGCGCGCAGGCGCGGCGGCTGGAAGCGCCGATCGGCAGCGCATGGGTGTTGCTGTCCGGCACGCGGGTGGATGCGCGCAAGGGCCAGACCCCGGTCGCGGTCGCGGATATCTATATCGAGGCCACGCTGGCGGGGCTGGTCGACACGATTCGGAATAGCCCCCAGGTGCTGGTCAGCGCGTTGATCGAACGCGAGTATGCGATCGCGATTGCCGAGATCCGGCAAACGATCACCGCTACGCTGATCGAGGGCTCCCTGGCCGATCAGCTCGGTGTGGAGGCTGGCACGGCGGGTATGCGGCTGGTGCGCCAGTACAAGGATTCGGCGGGCCGGATTCTGGAGATCACCGATACGGTGTATCCGGCCGACCGGGTGTCGGTGTCGTTTCAGCTCAGGCGCGGCAGGCACGCGGGCGCGTGACCTGCCACGGCTGTCCCGGTGATGGCCGGTGACGGCGGACGCGGCCCCGTCAATCCACCTTGACGTTGGCGGCCTTGACCGCGTCGCCCCAGCGTGTGACTTCGGCGCGCACGAAACGGTTGAAGTCGGCAGGCCCCATCGTTTCAGGTATCGCGCCCAGTTCACCCATCACCCTGGTCCACTCCGGGGTCTTCGCGATGCGGATGATCTCCGCGGACAGCTTGTCCGCTACCGGTTTGGGCAAGTTCTTCGGCGCCACGACGCCGATCCACGGATTGCCACGGAAGCCCGGAAAGCCTGATTCGGCGATCGTGGGCACGTTCGGCAGCGTCGACACCCGCTGTTCGCTGGCCACGGCAAGTGGTCTCAGCTTTCCGCCGCGAATCAGCGGCTCCGCAATCGACACCACTTCGAACATCACCTCCACCTGCCCGCCGACCACGTCGGTCATCGCGGCGACGCCGCCCTTGTAAGGGACGTGGGCGAGATTGATGCCTGCCGTCTGTTTGAACATTTCCATCACCAGATGATTGGTGACGCCGTTCCCGCCGGACGCGTAGTTCACCTTGCCCGGATGGAGCCTGGCATAGGCGACCAGATCCGCCACGGTCTTGAACTGCGAGTTCGGATTGACGACCAGCACCAGCGGAAAGACCCCGATCAGTGCCAGCGGCTCGAAGTCGCGCACGCTGTCGTAGCGCTGGTTCTTGTAGATCCAGCCGTTGACGGCCATTGGCCCGCTCGAGGTTGCCAGCAGCGTGTAGCCGTCCGGCTTCGCGCGCGCGACTTCTTCCGCAGCGAGCCCGGCACCCACGCCCGGCTTGTTCTCGACGTAGAACGATTGCTTGAGTGACGTCGATAGCTGCTGCGCCAGCTTGCGGGCAATCACGTCAGTGGTCTGCCCTGCCGGAAAACCCACGAGCACCTTGACCGGTTTCTCCGGGTAGTCGGCGGCAGCGGCGGGATGCATAGCGGCAAGCGTCAATAGCAAGGCCGTCAGTGCGGTTCTCGCGAAGTTCATGTCCTGTCTCCCTTGTTGCTTGTTTTTTGGTTGTCTTGTGTGTTCTAGCGAACGGCTTTTGTCTCCCGCAGCCCCTTGATGTCCCGTTCGGTGTAGCCCGTGGCCAGCAGGATTTCCTCGGTGTGCTCGCCCAGCAGCGGCGCGCGCCGACGTACCGCGCCAGGGGTGTCGCTCAGCTTGATGGGCACGCCGGCGATCTTCACCGGTCTGGCCGAGCCGGGCTGTTCGACGTCGACCAGCATCTCGCGCACCGCGTAGTGCGGGTCAGCAAAGATCTCCGCGGCGGTGTAGACCGGGCCGAACGGCACCTTGCCGCCGAGAACGGCAGCGATCTCTTCCTTCGTGCGCACGGTGGTGAATGCTTCGATCGCGTCGATGACCTGCTGCTGGTGCTGCACGCGGGCTGCATTGGTGGCGAACGCCTCGTCGGTGGCCATGTCCGGGCGGCCGATGGCGATGGCCAGCTTTTCCCAGAATGCGTCGGTGGCGCAGGCAATCGAGACCTGGCCGTCGCGCGAGCGGAACAGGCCGAAGGGGCACAGCAACGGGTGGCGGTTGCCTTCGGGCGCGGGTACCACGCCGGTGTAGGACGTCTGGTAGACGATGCGCTCGCACATGGCCAGTACTGCATCGGTCATGGCCACGTCGACGAACTGGCCTTGGCCGGTGTCGCGCGCGCGGTGCACGGCGGAGAGAATGCCGATGCAGAGCATCAGCGCAGGTATCGTATCGCCGACGCCCGGGCCGATCTTCGTGGGGGTGTCCCGGTCGGGGCCGGTGATGCCCATCATGCCGCCCATCGCCTGCGACACGACGTCGTAGGCAGGCCATTGCGCGTAGGGGCTTTCGCCGCTGCGTGGGTCGCCGAAGCCGCGTACCGTGCCATAGACCAGACGCGGATTGGTTTTGCGCAGGATTTCGTACGACAGGCCAAGGCGCTCCATGACGCCGGCCCGAAAGTTCTCGACCACCACGTCGGCGCTGTCGATCAGCTTGCGCAGGATCTCGCGCCCGGTGCTGCTCTTGAGGTCCACTGCGATCGAGCGCTTGTTGCGATTGACGCTCTGGAAATAGCCGCCGAAGTCGCGCAGGGTGTCGTCGTCACAGAAGGGGCCGGTGATGCGGGTGCCGTCACCGGTCATCGTTTCCACCTTGATCACGTCCGCGCCGTGATCGGCCAGCACCTGGGTGCAGAATGGTCCGGCGAGCATCTGCGTGAGGTCGACCACACGCAGGCCGGCAAGGGCGCCGGGGGGATGGGTCTGGGTGTCTGCGTGGGTTTGCATGCGTGGGGCTCCGAAGTGTGGGGTATCAGGCGGCGGCATCGGCGAACCAGTCATGCAGGCGCGGGTAGAGAGCGGCGGCTGGCAGCGTGTCCAGCGCGGCGACGAAGGTCCAGAGTGCTTCTGCACTGGCCTGGCCCAGCAGGGCGCCGGCCTTGGCCTTGAGCTTGGTGGCCTTGGTGTCGTAGGGCACCGGGGTGCTGAGATCGACGTGGCGGGACAGTGTCGCGCCGCTCCGGGTCAGCACCGTCGCATGGCAGGCGGTGTCGGTAATCGCCGGGTCGGGGTGGATCTCGATGCGTCGCGCGAGGTCGGTCAATGCGGGGTCCTGGCAGCAGGCATCGGAAAACGACGCCAGCGATGCCGTGTCCACACCGGCCAGTACCATTGCCCCGGTCAGCGCGAGGCTGAACTTGGCCTCCAGGCCGGTCGCGGGCTGCGCGATGCAGCAGACCGGTAGCCATTGAGGCGCGATGGCCAGCGTGACGTGCTCGACGTCGCCGCCCGTCAGACGATGCTGTTCGCGCAGGCCGTGCAATGCCTCCAGCGCAGGATGCGTGCCGTGGCAGCACGCATGGAACTTGTACTGGACGTCGACAAAGCGGAAGGCTTCGTGTAGCCCATCAAACGGATTGTCGAGGCAGCCCTGTCCGGCGCCATGTGTGGTGGCGAAACCGCCGGCGCATTCAATGGCGTCAGGGCGGGCGACGAATCCCAGGGCTGCGAGGGTGGCGGACTCCACGCCCGTGGACGCCGCCATGCCTGCATGGAACGGCTTGGCCATCGTGCCAAACTGGCACTTCAGCCCCGACGCGCGCGTGGCTGCGAGACCCAGCGCGTGGGCCGCGCGTTCCGCATCGAGATCCAGCAGCCGCGCGGCAGCTGCGGTGGCGCCGAAAGCGCCTGACGTGGCGGTCTGGTGGAACCCGGCGTTGTAGTGCGGGCGTCCCAGCCATCCGCCGACGCGGCAAGTGACTTCCACCCCGGTCAGGAACGCTTCTAGCAGATCCTTGCCGCTGGCCTGCCGCTGTTCGGCCACGGCCAATGCGGCGGGCAGCACGGCAACGGTGGGATGGCCGACGAAGTCGAAGTGCGTATCGTCGTAGTCGAGCGCGTGCGCGGCTGTGCCGTTCAGCATCGCGGCCGCGCGGGCGGGAATGCGCGCCGGCAGGCCGATCGCGCTCGCTTGCGCGGTGCCGCCTTCGCCGCTGACCAGCTCGCGCACGGCCACGCTGACCGGTTCGCGGGCACCCGCGATCGCTACAGCCAGGCAGTCGTAGACGGACAACCGCGCCACGTCGAGTGCGGCGGCTGGAAAGCGCAGGGCGCGGTCAACCGCGATGCTGGCGGCGAGGGCGGTAATGCCGGTGGCAGGCATGTTCGAAGTCATCGCTTGCCCCGGAGATCAGGCTGCAACCTTGCCCAGCATGGCATCGGAGATGATGCGCATCTGGATCTCGGAGGTGCCTTCGAAGATCTTTGTCAGACGCGCATCGCGCCAGTAGCGCTCAGCCGCGAAGTGCGTGGTGTAACCGGCGCCGCCATGGATCTGCAGCCCTTCGCTGGTCACGCGCTCGCACATCTCGCTGGCGAACAACTTGACCATCGACGCCTCGGTGTCGGCGCGCACGCCTTCGTCGATTTTTTCGCACACGGTGTAGAGCAGGGCGCGGGATGCTTCGATCTGCGTCGCCATGTCGGCCAGCTTGAATCGGATGGCCTGGAAGTTGCCGATCGGGGCGCCGAACTGGGCGCGGTCCTTGGCGTACTGAATCGAATCCTCGAGGCTGCCCTGGGCCAGCCCGATCGAGCGGGCCGCCGTGTGGGCGCGCGCCGTTTCCAGTCCGGCGGTGGTCAGGTAGAACGCCTTGCCTTCCTCCCCCACCATGCTCGAGTGCGGCACGCGGCAGTTGTCGAACGCCAGTTCCCAGGTGGTCCAGCCGTGGTAGCCGATCTTCGGGATGACGCTGCCCTTGACGCCTTCGGGCAGTACGCCGCGCGGCTTTTCCACCAGGAATGCGGACAGGCCCTTGTGGCGCGCCTTTGGGTCGATCACGGGATCGGTGCGGCAGATCACCAGGATGAAGTCGGACTGGTCGGCGAACGTGCACCAGTACTTGTTGCCGGTGATGAGCCAGTCGTCGCCATCGCGCACGGCGCGGCAGGAAATGTTGGCCACGTCCGAGCCTGCATTCGGCTCGGACAGCGAGAACGCACCCAGGAATTCGCCACGCGCCATGCGCGGCAGGTACTCGGCCTTCTTCTCGGGCGCCAGGCCCTTCAGCGCGCCGATCAGGCCATTGCCGCGGGCGATCAGGCTGCCCACGCTCATCCAGCCACGCGAAAGCTGCTCGGCCACGAGGCAGTACTCGTAGGCGCCCAGCCCAAGGCCACCGTACTCCTCGGGGATCAGGATGCCGAAGTAGCCAAGCTCGGCCATTTCGTCGATCAGGTCGCGCGGGATCTGGCCTTTTTCAGGGTCCAGCTTGTTGGCGATCGGCAGCACGCGCTCCATCGTGAACTGGCGCGCTGCCTCCTGAATCATGCGCCGCTCTTCGGTCAGTTTTTGCATCGACGACTCCTCACTTTCGCATTGGTTCGTTGTTATGTACGGACATAGTAATCAGGGTGTCCGGACTTTTGCAAGCGAAACTGTCGAGGCTGTTACGAAGCTAAGCGCGATTTATTGGCGGTTTAACGGCCTGTACGCAGGATTGATGGCAACGATCCCGGTTGACACTCGCGGTTTTCGTTGCAATTATGTGCGTACAAACAAAACGGAGTGGACATGGAGAAGTGCCGCAGCGGTAACTATTTCGAGGACTTCCGGGTCGGCATGAAGATCAGGCATGCCACGCCGCGCACGCTGACCGAAGGCGACCGGAGTCTGTACATCGGCCTGACCGGCAGCCGGGCGGCGCTGTGCACGGCCGAGACCAACGCACGCGATCTGGGGATGGAACGGCGGCCGCTGGAAGACCTGCTGGTGTTCAACACGGCGTTCGGCAAGACCGTGCCGGATATCTCGCTCAATGCGGTGGCCAACCTGGGCTATGCGGAGGTGCGCTTTCTCGCCCACGCGTATCCGGGTGACACGCTGACGGTCGAGTCCGAGGTTATCGGCCTGAAGGAGAACACCAGCCGCAAGAGCGGCGTGGTCTACGTGCGATCCATGGCGCGCAACCAGCATGGCCGCGAGGTGCTGAGCTGGGTGCGCTGGGTGATGGTGCACAAGCGGGACCACGGTGCGGCGTGCGCGGAAGCGGTGGTGCCGGCCACGCAGATGGTGGTGCCGAGCGCATGGATGCGTCGCAACGACTACACCGCGCGCGTTCGCGAGATCACGGCGATGACCGGCTTCGCGGACCTGTGGGACGACTACGCAGTGGGCGAGCGCATCGACCACCCGGGCGCGATGACGATCAACGACAGCGACCACAGCATCGCCACGCGCCTGTACCAGAACACGGCCCGCGCGCACTTCGACGGTCATGCCATGGCGGCCGGCGGTGGCCGGCGGTTGGTCTATGGTGGCCACATCATTTCGGTATGCCGCGCGCTGTCATACGACGGACTGGAGAACGCGCTGTCGATTCTCGCCATCAACGGCGGCAGCCACGTGAATCCGACCTATGCCGGCGACACCATCGCCTGCGCGACGCAGGTGATCGAGACACTCGACCTGGGGCAGGGCCACCTCGGTGGTCTGCGGCTGCGCATGATCGGCGTGAAGAACGCCAGCGCGGCATCCATCGCGTTCCCCGCGCCCGGCGAGGGCCGGACCGCACATCCATCCAGCGTGGTGCTGGACCTGGACTACACCATCGCCATCCCAAGGCGGTAATACCCGGGCGCCAATGCCGAGGTGGCTATGCCGAGGTGGCTATGCCGAGGTGGCTATGCCGAGGCGGCGACGACAAGGCGGTAACGACGAGGGGCGGGGTGATCCCCGGCCTGTCCGACCCATCGAGAACACGACACACGACACACACGAGAGACAAAGCATGACAACCGCGACACACCCGAGAGATGCCCTGTTTGCCGGCGAGAAAGCCTTTCCCGCGCTGGCCGCCTGCGAGCACTTTGCCGGTAGCGAAAAGCTGATCGGCAAGGCCATGGACCTGCAAGTGGAGTACGGTCCGGTATTCGACGTGACCTGCGACTGCGAGGACGGTGCCGCTACGGGGCAGGAACGCGAGCACGCGGAAATGGTGGCGAGGATGATCGCCTCCGACCGCAACCGCTTCGGGCGCGCCGGCGCGCGGATTCATGATCCGTCGCACCCGGCCTGGCGTCAGGACGTGGAGATTATCGTCGGGCAGGCTGGCAGCCGGCTGGCCTATATCACCGTGCCCAAGGCCACGCGTCACGAGCAGGTGGCGGAGGTCATCGCGTTTATCCGCGAGACCGGGCAACGTGCCGGGCTGGAGCGGCCGGTGCCGGTGCACGTGCTGATCGAAACCCACGGCGCGCTGCGCGACGTGTTCCCGATCGCCGAGTTGCCGGACATCGAGGTGCTGGACTTCGGCCTGATGGACTTTGTCAGTGGCCATCACGGCGCGATTCCCGCTGCGGCGATGCGCAGCCCCGGCCAGTTCGAGCACGCACTGCTGGCGCGCGCCAAGGCCGACATGGTGGCTGCGGCGCTGACCAACGGCATCGTGCCTGCGCACAACGTCTGCCTGAACCTCAAGGACGCCGACGTAATTGGCGCCGACGCCAGCCGCGCGCGCAATCAGTTCGGCTTCCTGCGCATGTGGAGCATTTATCCCGCGCAGATCCTGCCAATCGTCAACGCAATGCGCCCGGACTTTGCCGAGGTGGAGGACGCCGCCGGCATCCTGCTCGCCGCGCAGGATGCCGACTGGGGACCGATCCAGTACAAGGGCGAACTGCATGACCGCGCCACCTACCGTTATTTCTGGGAGGTGCTGGAAAAAGCCCGGGTCACGGGCATGGCGATGCCCGCGGAGGCGGAACGCCGGTTTTTCGCTGCCTGACGCAGCGGTACCGGCGCTCCGCGCGATTGCGCTGGCCCATTCGAAGCGCAGCCCGACGTTGCCGAATGTGCCGACGTTTACGCAGGCTGGCCTGCCGTTCCAGGCGGCCACGTGGTTCGGTCTCTTCAGCCCGGCAACCATGCCGTCCGGCCTGCGTCAGAAGATCAACGAGGACGTGACGCGCATCGTGGCGGAGCCCGCCACGCGTGCCAGCATCGAGGACCTGGGCGGCGACGCGGTGAACGAAGGACCGAAGGAGTTCTCGGCATTCATCGATAGCGAGAGCAAGCGCTGGGCCGAAGCGGTGAAAGTCTCGGGCGCGCAAGTCGACTGATTCGTCGACTGATCCGACACTGATCCGATACTCGGCGGGCATCGCAGGCAACGGGCGATGCCCCGCGCCTTCAGTGGCGCGACGCCGCCGGAAGGGGGCCTGGTGGGCGTAGACTGCGTGTCACGCCAATCGTGAGCGGCTGCCCGGCAGTCAGCAGGAGATCACCATGCCCCGATACGTCGCCTTTCTTCGCGGTGTCAGTCCGATGAACGCCCGGATGCCGGAACTTAAGCACTGCTTCGAAGCGGCGGGCTTCTCCGAGGTGCGAACGTTGCTGTCCAGCGGGAACGTTGTGTTCGACGCGCGTTCGGCGTCCGCCACAGCGCTGGAGCGACGCGCCGAGAAGGCCATGCACGCCGAACTGGGTCATAGCTTCGGCACGTTCGTTCGGCCCGCTGGCTATCTCCTGGACCTGATCGAGGCCGATCCGTTTGCCGAGTTCGACCTGGCGCCCGGGGCCAAGCGGGTCGTCACATTTCTCCGCAGTCCGGTGGCGCCCGAAATCGCACTGCCAATCGAGCGCGACGGCGCCAGCATTATCAAGGCCAGCGCGGCGGAAGTCTTCAGTGCATATTTGCCGGACCCGAAGAAAGGACCGGTGTTCATGACGCTGCTTGAGCGTTCGTTCGGGAAGGACATCACCACGCGCACGCTGGACACCGTCATCAAGTGCGCGCGAGCCTAGAGACACGATCAAGCGATTCTGGCGTACTTGTATTGTCTGCGACCGCGCGTCAAGCCAGCACCGCTTTGCTTCAGTTCCTCAACTTGATAGCGTCTCTTGGACGCGAGGCCAGGGCTCAGCCTGCGTTCCGAATGCCGCCGAAATACAGGTCCGTGCGGCGATGCTCCCATGCCGGCAGCGCCTCGCGCAGGCCGGCCACGCGCTCTGTATCGAGTTCGGCGGTGATGAAGCCGGTGGTGTCCGGCATACAGGCCAGCACGGTGCCCCAGGGGTCGATGATCATGCTGCGCCCCAGGCAGGGCAGGGCGGGTCCCGGGCCGCCGATCTGCGCGGCGGCAATCACGTAGCACTGGTTTTCGATGGCACGGGCCCGCAGCAGCGTCTCCCAGTGGTCGCGTCCGGTGTGCACGTTGAAAGCGGCGGGCACCAGCAGCACGTTGGCGCCGCGGGCGCGCAGGGTCCGGTACAGCTCGCCAAAGCGCAGGTCGTAGCAGATGCTCAGACCCAGGGTCAGGCCGGCAGCGTCCACGGTATGCAGGCCGTCCCCCGGCGCGAAGTCGGCTGACTCGCGATAGGGTTTGCCATTCACCACGGCGTCGTACAGGTGCACCTTGCGATATCGTGCGGCAATGCCGCCATCTGGCGCGAACGTGATGCCGCTATTGCCGAGGCGGGTCTCGCCTGGCAGGCGTTCATGCATCGAGCCCAGATGAATCCAGCAACCGGTGCGTTGCGCCAGCGTGGCGATGTGCTCGGAGACCGGGCCCGGAACCGCGCTGGCGGCCGCCTGTAGCGCGTTGGCATCGCCGCGGACATCGCTGTACTCCGGCGTGACGATCAGTTTCGCGCCGTCCGCCGCGGCGGCAAGAATCCAGTGTTCGAGCGCTGCCAGGTTGGCCTCGCGGTCCTGCCGGCTGTCGATCTGGATGGCAGCGACTTTTATCCGCATCATTCCGCTCCGTTCTCGTCTTGCGGCACGGCAAGCACCTGCGCCACGATCCGCGCCGCTTCGGCCAGCCATTGCGCGCCATCGCCACCGTGCAGCGTCTGCGCGGTGCGCGCGTCCGTGAAACCGTCGGCCAGTACGGCCAGCACGACGCTGTAGGCGCCTACGGTCAGAATGCCGGTGTCGTGACGAAGGCCGGGCAACTGTCCGGTCTTGTTGGCCAGCATGGCACCGGCTGGCAGCGCCGCGCCGAAATGGGCGCGCTCGCGCTGATCGGCCAGCAGCCCCAGTGCGAAGTCACGCAGCGGGGCGGGCAACGATCCATCACGCAGCAGCCAGCACAGCGAGGCCGCAGCGTCGCTGGCGCTCGTGAAGTTGTCCAGCCCTGCGGCGCGCGCGGCGGCGTCCATCATGCGACGCTGCAGCCGCGTCTGCCCGAGCCCCGCGCGATCGCACCAGTCGTTCACGCCCTCGAAGCCGAGCAGTTCGATCAGCGCATTGGTCGCCAGGTTGTCGCTCAGCACGATCATCAGCCGCGCCAGTTCCGCCAGCGTCAGGCTCTGGACACTGGGCAACTGGCTGAGGATGCCAGTACCGCCCACGCGCTCGAGTCCGTCCAGGGAGAAGCGTTGCTCAAGCTGCAGATGACCCTGCGCCACCTGTTCCAGCAGCGTGAACAGGATCGGCAGCTTGATGATGCTGGCCGATGGCTGCACGCGCTCGGCCTCGCGCTCCAGCACCACCTTGCCATCGGCAAGCCGCAGGCTGATCGCCACACGTGCCTGCGTGCCGGCCAGCAGCGGTGCCAGCGCGGTTTCTACCCGCGCGCGAAGCGCGGCCGCATCGGGAATCCGGTTACCTAGCGGAAATGCCACGAGTTCCATATCGCCTCCTCAGACCAGCAAGAAGAACAGCCCAGAGAACAGACAGAGATTCACGATGATCACCGCCCAGCCGTTGTAGAGCATGTACTTTAGCTGGGTCGAACGGGCCAGGCCCATCTGTCCGAACATGTCGGAGGTAGGGAAGGGGCCGAACCAGTCGATCTGCGAGCTGCCAAGGATCACGGCGGTGGTGGCCGCGGGGCCGACGCCGGCGGCGGCCAGCAGCGGGCCGAAGATCTTGGCCGTGAATGTCATCTGCGCGACTGCCGCGCCAGGGATGTGTCCAATCACGTTGAACCACAGGATGATCACGCACAGCATGGCGCCGCCGATGCCTGCCAGGTGCGGGCTGGCGATGTCGAGCAGTGCGTGGTAGGCGTTGAGCTTGTCCACCAGTACCAGCACTGGGTTGAACAGCCAGAACAGGAAGAAGATCCAGATCAGCTTGCCCGCACCGGCATACATCGCCTGAAGGATGGCGCGCGGACCCATGCCGCCGGCCAGGCCGGTGGTGGCAGCCAGCGAAACCATGACGATGATGGCGAAGGCAAAGCCGGCCTTGACGATCACGCCGGCGGTGGCCAGACCAATGATGGTCAGGCAGAACGCCCAGGCGGCACGTACTGCCGTGCGCGGTGGCGTGGCGGACAGGTCGAACGCGGCGATGCCGTTCTTGGCTTCATCGTACTGGTGCTCGGCCTCGGTCATCTTCTGGATGCGGCCCGACATGAACCAGCCGCTGGCAAGCGTGGCCGCCGCCATCGGGATGCCGGCCACCATCAGGTATTCCGGGTAGCTCAGTCCGGTCAGCCCCAGCACGGTCACGACGTTGGGCGTGAACGGTCCGAGTACCAGGCCGGCGGAACCCGCGGTCTGGAACAGCGCGGCCACCGCGGGCGGCGACAGACGCACCGCCGCGGCGATTGGGATCACCACGGCGGCGATGATGGCGTTACCACCGGCCAGCGTGCCCAGCGCGCCGCAGATCAGCGTGGAGGTGACCATGATGCCGAGGCGCACGCGTACCTGGTTGGACAAGCCGATACGCCGCACAATGGCGCGCACCAGTTGCTCGGCGGCGCCCGTGCGCGAGGCCACCTCGCCCACGCCGGCGCCCAGCACGATGATCAGGCCGACAACCGCGATAAAGGAGCCGAGCGAGTCGGCCAGCAGTTTGCCCATGCCCACCGGCGTCGTGCCGGTCATGATCGCGCCGAGCACGATGGCGGCGATGGTCGACAGCACGATGTCAACGCCGAGCAGCGCCATGATGGCGAACACGAGCACGGGCGTCAGGCCCCAGAGGTTCGTCTCGCCGGGCATGGCCAGGTGCGTGTACAGGGCGATTGCCAGACCCGCCACGAACACCGCGATCGCCGCGATGCGCCGGCTCGGCTGCAGGTCTGAGGAAGTGGGGGCTTTGCTTGCTACTGATGTCATGTGACGGCTCCTGCCTGCTCTCGTCTTATCTTTGTGTTGTCTTGTATTGCTGGACGGGCAGGCCTCTGCCGGCGCTGCCCGCTCCCGTCCCTGTGCTCGCGATGTCCGCGAGGCTTACTGCGGCGTGATGCCAGCCTTGCGGATCACCGTGCCCCAACGCTCGTATTCCTGACGGATCTGGCGGGCAAAGGCATCTGGCCCGACCGAGACCGGGAAGGCGCCGGCATCGACAAGGCGCTGCCGCGTGTTGGCATCGGCCAGTGCAGCCTGGAAGGCCTCCACCAGGCGGGTGCGAACCTCCGGCGGCAGCTTTGCCGGCGCTACCACGCCATACCAGGCGCTGACGTCATAGTCCTTGTAGCCCTGCTCGGCGAAGGTCGGGACGTCGGGCAGCTTGTCGTTGCGTTGCGTGCCGGTGATGGCGAGCGCGCGCAGCTTGCCCGCCTTGATGAATGGCAGGGACGACGGGAAGTTGTCGAAGATAACCTTGACGTTGCCGCCGATCGCATCGTTGAGCGCCGGCGCCGAGCCCTTGTAGGGCACGCTGATCATGTTGGCGTCGTTGAGTTGCAGGAACCAGGCCATGCCAAGGTCGTTGATGCCTCCGGCACCGGCGTTGGCGTAGCTTTCCTTGCCGGGGTGCTTCTTCGTGTAATCCACGAACTCCTTCAGCGTGCGGGCCGGGAAGCCGGGGTGCACGCTGAGGATGTTGGGGCTGCTGACCAGATTGACGACCGGCGTGAAGTCCTTGACCGGGTCATAGGGCGGCTTGGCCAGCAGATGCGGCGCGGTGCCGTGCGTGCTGACCGTGGCGAGGCCGAGCGTGTAGCCATCGGCCTTGGCGCGTGCCACGGCATTCATGCCGATGGTGCCGGCCGCGCCGACGCGGTTGTCGACCACGATCTGCTGGCCCAGGATCTCCGAGGCCTTGCTGGCAACGATACGTCCCACGACGTCGGTCGGACCTCCGGCGGAAAAGGGGATGACCAGCGTGATCGGCCGGTCGGGATAGGCGGCGTGCGCCAGCGTGGCGGTGCCCAGCGCGATGGCGCCGAGGACAGGCGCCAGAAGGAAGTGTCTGCGTTTCAAGTTGGGTCTCCTCGTGATTCTTGTCGGGATGGGTGTGTCGGGGGGCGGCGGGCCGGTAGTCCCGTAGTCCGGTAATCCGGCTCAGTGGCGCAGGAACTGTCCGGCGGCGGCGCCGGTGGCGCCATCCGGGCCCCAGACCTGCACACCGTTGACATAGACCGCATCGATGCCGGCTGACGGCTCGCACGGCTGCGTGTAGTCGGCGCGGTCGATCACCTGTTCGGGATCGAACAGCACCAGATCGGCGGCGTAGCCCACTTCCAGCACCCCACGCCCGGGCAGGCCAAAGACCGAGGCGGGCAGCGACGTCATGCGGCGCACCGCGTCCTCGAGCGTCAGCAGGCCCAGTTCGCGGGCGTAGTGGCCAAGCACGCGCGGAAAGCTGCCCCAGAGCCGTGGGTGGGGGTAAGGGCCGGGAATGCCATCCGAGCCGATCATCGTGCGCGGGTGAGACAGCACGCGGCGCAGGTCGCCCTCATCCATCTGGAAATAGATCGCGGTGGCCGGCCCGAGCCGTGCCGCCGCTTCCTCCAGCGATACATGCCAGTCGGCGGCGATGGCCGACAGGTCCCGGCGTGCCTGCTCGGGATGCGGCTGCGAACTCGTGACGATGATCTGTTCCGCCTCGCCGACGAACTCGGGCAGCAGCACCGTGGAGCTGGCCGTGTAGGGGTAGACGTCGAGGGATACGTCCTGGGTGGCCAGCGCCTTGTCAATCAGGCTCAGGGTGACGGTGGTCTTGCCGAAGTTCTTGCGCCCGATGCATTTGTGGTGCGAGATCACGACGGGCAGCGCGGCTTCGCGGCCGATCTCCAGCGTTTCGCCGACGGCCTCGACGACCTGATCGCGCTCGCTGCGCATATGGGTGGTGTAGATCGCGCCCGGGTGACGCGCGGTCACGCGCGCCAGGGCCACCACTTCGGCGGTTGGCGCCGCGCGGCTTGCCGGATAGCTGAGGCCGGTGCTCATGCCCAGGCCGCCATCGCTCAGCGCCTGATCGAGCATCGCGGCCATCGCCTCGATTTCCTCGGCGGTGGCGGCACGCGTGGTATCGGTCATCGCGCCCGCGCGCAACGTGCTGTGGCCCACCAGCAGACCGACGTTGACGCTGGGTGGCGAGGCCTCCAGCGCGCGCCGGTAGTCGGCGACGGAGGGAAAGCGGTAGTCCGAGACCTCACCCAGCAGCATCAGCGGCTGCGGCAGGCCGTGGGTCGGCGTTAGCGGCGCGATGCTGATGCCGCAGTTGCCGGCAATCACGCTCGTCACGCCCTGGCTGGTCTTGGCCGGCATTGCAGGCGTATTGAGCAGGGCGCTGTCATCGTGCGTGTGCACGTCGATGAAGCCGGGCGCCAGCACGCGGCCGGTTGCGTCGACCGTATGCGCGGCCTGCCAGCCGGAGCAGTCACCGAGCGCGACGATGCGTCCGTCCGTCACGGCCAGCGCGCCGGTACGACGTGTGGCGCCGGTACCATCGATCAACGTGGCGTTGGTGAACAACAGGTCGCAGGATGGCATGGGATCAGTCCTTCGGAGATAAGCGTTGGCGCGGGGGCGACTCAGCCGAGTGCCGCGTAGGCGAGGATCTCGACCAGCATCTCGGGCCGCCCGAAACCCACGGTCACGATGGCCGCGCGGTTGGGATAGGGTGCCGGAATCATCTCCGCATAGACCCGGTTGAAGACGGCGAGATCGGCACGGTCGGTCACGTAGACGATGACCTGGGTCAGGTCGGCAAGGCTACCACCGGCCGCGTCCAGGGTCTGCTTCAGGTTCTGCAGCGTCTGGCGCGCCTGCGCTTCCATGCCGCCTTCCACCACGTTGCCGTCGGCGCCGGTCGGGATCTGCGTGGTGAACAGGATGCCGTTGCCCAGTACTGCCCATTCGACGGGAGCAGTGGATCGAGGCAGGCCGGTATCGATGATCTGTTTCATGGTGTCTTGTGCGGGTATCGGTGTGAGAGGAAACGATGTTGGCCCGGTATCGGCGCGCCAGCGCATCAGCGCATCAGCGCGAACGCAGAAGCATCCAGCGGCGAGGGGCGGCCGGCCATGGCGTCGGCGAGCAGCGCGGCGCTGCCGCAGGCCAGCGTGAAGCCCAACGCGCCATGACCGGTGTTGAGCCACAGGTTGTCGTACGGCGTGGCGCCGATCAGCGGCTTGCTGTCTGGCGTGGCCGGCCGGCCGCCGCACCACGAGGTCGCTGCATCGAAGTTCGCGCCGTCCGGGAAGGTTTCGCGTGCCTGCCTGGCGAGCAGGGCGACGCGACGTGCATCGGCACGGGGATGGCGGCCAATCAGGTCGACCATGCCGGCGATGCGCAACTGCTCGCCCAGACGGGCGTAGACCACCTTGTAGTGCAGGTCCGTCACGCTGATGGCAGGGGGATGATGGTGGCCCGGTTGGGTCGGCGCGGTCAGGCTGTAGCCGGTCAGCGGATACAGTGGCAACGTCACGCCAAGCGGCGCCAGCATCGGCACGCTCTGCATGCCGGCGGCGACCACGAAGGCGTCGGCCTCGATGTCGCCCGCATCGGTGCGCGCGGCCACCACGCGTCGCCCTGCGTGCCGCAGCCCCGTCACCCGCGTGCCACAGCGGAAGCTCGCGCCAAATCGGCGCGTGGCGGCCGCGGCCAGGCCAACGGTGAAAGCATGGCAGTCACCAGCTTCCTCGCTAGGGGTGTGGATGCCGCCGGCCAGCTTGTGCTGCAACGAGGCCAGGGCCGGTTCGAGCGCCACGCAGGCCGCGGCGTCCAGCGCCTGCTGGCGACTGCCGAGCGAGGCCTGATATTCCAGTTGCCGCCGGGCGCCGTCGAAGGCAACCGGATCGCGATACACCACCAGCTTGCCATTGCGCTGATAGTTGAAGTGCAGCGCCTCGCGCTCGACCAGTTCATGCACGCCATCGCGGCTGAGTTGGCCCAGCCCGAGCAACTGCGCGGTGACTTTCTTGGCCACGCCGGTGCGGCAGGCACGCAGGAACTCGAGGCACCAGGTCCACTGGCGCCAATCAAGGCGAGGAACGAAACGCAGGGGCGAGTTGCGGTCGAGCAGCCATCCCGGCAGCTTGGGCAGCACGGCCGGGTCGGCCAGCGGCGCCACGTAGCTGTAGCTGAGTTGCGCGCCATTGGCCAGGCTGGTTTCCTGGGCCAGTTCGTCGCGCGCTTCCAGCAGGGTAACGGTATGCCCCTCGCGCGCCAGATAGTAGGCGCTCGCGACGCCAACCACTCCGCCACCCAGTACGCATACCCGCATGTTTCTCTCCCCACCCTTGAAAATGACCTGCCGCCCGCAACTGCGGGCAAGGCGACAGTGTTGACGAGAGCGGGGGAGCGTTCAAATGACCTTTAGCGCATACCCTATAACCTGAGGTTATCCAGACCGGCCCGGCAGCGCCGCCTCGAACTGGGATCCGAGGATCGCCAGCAGGGTGTCGTGGGCGTGCGAGGACGCAGCGCCGTCCGCGTAGATCGCGGCCACGCCTACCGACAGGGCGGGCTCCAGCGGCCGGATCAGCAGTTCCTCGCCGCTCGCGCGCTGCGAGAACTGAGCCGTGAAATGGTCGACCAGAGCGTAGCCGACGCCGCACTCCGCCAGCGCCGCGGCCACGTAATAGGTACGCGCCTCGATCATCGGCGTGCGCTCCTCGAGCCCGAGATCGCGGAAGGCCTGGGCGATCAGGCCGCCCAGCGGGTCGCTGTTGCCGATGCCGATCCAGTGCTGATCGTCGAGCGCGGCCAGTTGCACCGGCCCATGCGGCGGCGCGTTCGAGGCGGGGCCGAGGTAGACGACCTCCGCCTGCCCCAGCGCGCTCGATGTCACGCCAGGGCGCGGGGCCGGGTCGAATACCACGGCGATGTCGAGTTCGCGCGACATCACCAGGCCCTGCAGTTCGTCGCCATGCCGTGTCTCGATTTCCAGTGAGACGCCGGGGCAGCGCTGGCGAAACTCTCGCACCGCCTGCGGGATCAGGCTCAGGCCCAGGCTGGGCAGGCAGCCAATGCGCAGATGGCCCTCGGGATGGCGTCGCAGGTTGCGCGCGAGCTGGCGCACGTTCTCCAGGTTGGCGAACAGATGCACCGTTTCGGCGTGCAGCAATTGCGCCTCGCGCGTGGGCAGCAGCCGGCCGTGCGCGCGGGTGAACAGCTTGAAGCCGAGGTCGCGTTCCGCGTGGGCCAGCACCTTGCTGGCGGCGGGCTGGGAGATAAAGAGCAGTTCGGCGGCCCGGCTCAGAGAGCCGGTACGCATGACCGCATGGAAGATTTCAAGGTGACGCAGGCGCATGGCGCGGGGGCTGGATCGACGGCATTGCGCCGCAGTGTAGCGGACAAGTGGCCGAAATACCCCCGTTACCGCCGTTACCCCCGTTTTGGGCAATGCTCCCGGCCGATGCTTACGCGGGATCGACCAGCGCGGCGACATCCAGCGCGTACATCTGCCGGTTGCCGTCGTGGATCGAGTCAATGCACACGCGCTTGCCATCGCGGCTCCAGCGCGGGTGCAGGTCGCAGCGGTTTTCCTTCTTGAGCGTCGGGCTCGTGTAGAACGAACCGATGTCGTGGCGCACGCCACTGGGCACGTGATACAGAAACAGGATGCGCTCGTTGGTCTGCGCGTCGGGGTAGGTATCGCTGAGCAGCCAGTCGGGATGCGTGCGGGAGAACGTCATATGGCCGTTCTCGGTCAGGACGTCGGCCCCGATCACCGTGACCTCGCCGTCCGCGCGGTCCTCGTACAGGTGATAGTGGATGCTGCCGGCGTGCGGACCCCAGACGATGATGTGGGTGTCGTCCTTCCACAGCGGATGCGAGATCTGGTACTCCGATTTTTCATAGTCGAAGGTACCCACGGCATTCGGATCGAAATGCGCCGCCAATTGCGGTAGCGGGTGGTCCGAGCACTCGAGCAGCCGCATGTCGGTGCCATCGGGGTTCACGGTGATCAGCCGATGCAGGAAGCAGGTCTCGTCCTCGACCCGCTCCGTCCAGCGGTGCAGGAACAGCACGCGCGACGACGACGGATTGATTTCGATATGGCTGACCCAGTGGATCGCCTTGTCCATCGACGGAACCGGATGGAAGTTGCGCAGCGTGTCGTAGCTGACGATTAGCCGGGACATGCCGGTCGCAAGGTCCATCACATGGATGCCATCGCGCGCGGGGGCCAGATCCAGTTGGGGGAGGGCCCGCAGCGAAGCCTCGTCGCTGTAGCCGATGGTCTGGTGCGTGACGTAAAGCCTGCGGTAATCGATGCACAGCGCGTAGCGGCTGTCCGGCGCCACCACGTAGACCGGCATCGGCAGCGGGCGCGAAACACCGCTGGCGACGTCATGGATGACCGCGCCGAGGCACGGATAGAAGGCGGATTCGTCGTCGGTGCGGCAGTTGTAGATCAACTGCCTGCCGGGCGCGCCATCGAGCCACTGCAGTTGGGCGCCCATCTGCCAGTTCCATGCGGTGGTCTGGCCGACCTTCTGGAAGCGGTCGTCGTCCTGGGTATCGAAGAAGCCGATCTCGGCGATGAGGCCGGGGTGCAGGTCCGCGTCGGCCATCGGCACGCGCTGCGCTAGCACGTAGCGGTCGGTGCGATCCCAAGTGCTCTTGTTGTAGTAGCCGAAGAAGTGATGGAGCTTGCCGTCACCCAGCCGTCGGCACGGCAGGGGATGGTGTTCGATCTTGTCGTGATGCATGGTCAGCCGGCTTGATGGGCGTGGAATCGGTATGAGGTTGGCGTTGTGATTATTGGGCGGTCGATTATTGGGCGGTCAGCCGGGCTTTGGCGATGACCTGGTCCCAGCGGGCTTTCTCGCCGGCAATGAATGTCGTGGCGGCGTCGCGGGTGTTACCAACCGGCGTCATGCCCTCCTCGGCGAGCGCCGAACGGAATTCCTGCGATGCAACGATCGAGCGGATGTCGGCATTGAGCTTGTCGGCGATCGCGTCGGGCACTTTCGCGCCGACCGCGACCGTGGTCCAGGATGTGGCAACGAAGTTCGGCACGCCGGCCTCGGCGGCCGTTGGCACCTGCGGCAAGGCCGGCAGCCGGGTCTTGCCGGTCACGGCCAGCGCGCGCAACTTGCCCGAGCGGATGTACCCGAGCGTGGTTGGCGGGTTCTCGAACATCATGTCGATCTGCCCGCCCAGCAGGTCGGCAATGGCCGCGGAGCTTCCCTTGTACGGCACATGGGTCAGATGCGCGCCGGTGGTGACCTTGAACAGTTCGCCGATCATGTGCACCGACGATCCGACGCCGGCCGAGCCGAACGTCATGCCATCCGGGCGCTTTGCCGCCGCGTCGACGAGTTGCTTGAGGTTCGTTACCTGGATGCTCGGGTTGACCAGAACGACGTGCGGCATCTCCGCGAGCACGGTCACCACCTTCAGGTCCTTCGACGGGTCGTAGTTCAGCTTCGGATACGTGCCGTAGGTGGCGTGCAGGCCGATGGAGCCGAGCAGCAGCGTGTAGCCGTCGGGTGCGGCGTCGGCTACAGCCTTGCCGCCGATATGACCGCCCGCGCCGGGGCGGTTCTCCACGACCACCGGCTGGCCGTACAGCTTGCCAAGCTTGTCCGCCAGCATCCGCGCCTGCAGGTCCGAGCTGCCGCCCGCACTGAATGGCACGATCAGGCGCAGTGCGTGGTCGGGGTATGCGGCATGGGCGATGGCCGGCACGACCGTGCCCAGCAATGCGGCAATGAGGGGCAGGCAACGGGAAAAGCGTGGCATTCGATGTCTCCGGGATGTTCTGTGTGTGTCTACGATGGCAGGAGTGTAGGCGCGGGCAGCCATGCCGGATAATTCAAATTTGCGCGGACCCTATACGCTGCTGATATACACTCGGTGACCCCCCATCGAAGCCCGTCCATATGCCGCGCGCGCCAACTTTCCGTGAAATCGAGGTATTCCGCGCCGTGATGCTGAGCGGCACGACAACGGCCGCCGCCGCCATGCTGCACACCACACAGCCGTCGGTGAGCCGGGTGCTGGCGCAGATGCAGACCGGTACCGACCTGAAACTGTTTGATATGGAAAAGGGCCGGCTGCGGCCCACGCCCGAGGCGCAGCGGTTGTTCGAAACCGTACAGGGGCATTTCCAGGGTCTTGCGCGTATCGGCCAGGAGGTGCATCTGCTGCGCCGTTCCGGCACGGGCCTGCTTCGGCTCGGCTGCACGCCAACGCTCGGTCTGGGGCCGATGCCCGGTATCGTGGCGCGCTTTATCGAGCGGCATCCCGATGTATCGGTGGACCTGCAGACCGTCGGCAGCCACCAGCTTGGCGAAGGGCTGCTGCACGGACGATTCGATCTGGTGCTGGCCACGGGGCGGCTCGACCATCCCCAGTTCGATATCCGCGTCATGCACCGGTCACCCGCCGTATGCGTGATGCATCCCGGGCACGTCATGGCATCGCGGCGGCGGATTCGCGCGGCGGACCTGTCAGGCCAGCGGCTGCTGACCCTGAACGCGGACGACGAACTGAGTGTTGCGCTCTGGCAGGCGCTGCACGAAGCCGGGGCGGAACCGGCCGCGACGCTGCAAACCACTTATTCGAGCACGATCTGCCGGCTTGCGGCCGAGGGGGCCGGCATCGGTATCGTCAATCCGTACGCCGCGCGCGTGTTCGGCCAGGCCCTGACGGTGGTGCCGCTGGTGCCGGCGATCGCCGTGGAGGTGCGCCTGGCTCATGCGGGCCACCTCGCCAGTTCGCGGCTGACGGAGGTCTTTGCCAGCCTGGTGGCCGAGGGGCTCGAGGCTTAGGCGTTCTGACGCAGAGTGGGGCGGGCGCGCTTCCGCCATCTCGGCATTCTCTTTCCTGATTCGATCTGCAAACCAGTCATGAGCGGGTTAACCCCGTTTGCTCCCTATAGTTTTATAGATAGGATGTCCAACATCCTACTTAACAACATCGGCAATCCGCGAACGCCGAGCAAAGACATTGGAGACAACTGTGGGATCTGGACCGCTTTCCCGTTTCACCGTGCTGGACCTGACGCGCGTGCGTTCGGGCCCGGCTGCCGTGCGCCAGTTTGCTGACTGGGGCGCGAACGTCATCAAGATCGAAGAGCCGGGGCTGGCGCCCGACGATCGGCCCGGTGGCTCGGCGCAGGTGGCTGACTACCAGAACACGCATCGCAACAAGCAGAGCATCACGCTGAACCTCAAGCACCCCGAAGGTCGCGCGCTGTTCCTTGACCTCGTGCGCAAGGCCGACGTGGTGGTGGAGAACTACCGTCCCTCGGTGAAATTCAAGCTCGGCATCGACTACGAGTCGCTGCGCAAGGTGAATCCGCGCATTGTCTACGGCAGCGTTTCCGGCTTCGGCCAGGATGGGCCGTATCACGACCGCCCGGGCCTGGACCAGATCGCGCAGGGCATCTCGGGGATGATGTCCGTGACCGGCGAACCCGGGCGGGGACCGATGCGTGCGGGCATACCGGTTGCCGATCTGACCGCAGGTCTATTCTGCGCGATCGGCGTGATGGTGGCATTGCTGGAGCGCGAGGTGTCAGGGCAGGGGCAATGGGTACAGACCTCGCTGCTGCAGTCGCAGCTGTGGATGATGGATTTCCAGGCAATGCGCTGGCTGATGAATGGCGAAGTGCCGGGTCAGAGCGGCAACGATCACCCGACCAGCAGCCCGACCGGCGTCTTCCCCACGGCGGACGGTCACATGAACATCGCCGCCATGGGTAACGACATCTTCGCCCGCCTTTGCAATGTGCTTGGCGCGCCCGAACTGGTGCAGGACGAGCGGTTCCGGACCGTGCCGCTGCGCGCGCGCCATCGCGCGGCGCTGGGCGCGGAGATTGCCGAACGCACCCGTACCCGCACGACGCAGGAATGGATCGCGCGCATGAACGAGGAAGGTGTGCCGTGCGGCCCGATCCTCAATATGAAGGAAGCATTCGCCGATCCGCAGGTGGAGCATCTGCGCATGAGCCAGCCCATCGATCATCCGACGCTCGGGCCGATTTCGGTCGTAGGCCAGGCGGTGACGCTGAGCCGCACGCCGATGGGGAAACTGGCGCCGGCTCCGGAAAGCGGGGAACACAACCTTGACGTCTATCGCGCCCTGCTCGGTCTGGACGCGGCGAAGGTCGAGGCGCTCGCCGCGCAGGGTGTCATCTGATTGGGCGCTAACATATCCGGCATGAATGTCCCCGACACCGGGGCGCAAGACATGACGGAGATTCAGATGAAGGCCCCATTCGATACCGAAGCCCGCGGATTCACGAGCCTGCGCCGGCCAGACAACCTGCCCGACGAGATCGCGCACCAGATTCGCCAGCGCATTCTCAACGGCTCGCTGGCGCATGGCCAGCGGTTGCCCACGGAGCATGAACTGGCCACGGCGTTCGACGTGAGCCGCAATGTCGTGCGGGAGGCCATCGCACGGCTGAAACTGTCGGGCTACGTGGAAACGCGGCGCGGCACCGGCTCGTTCGTGGCCCACGGTATCGGGCAGCGCAATTTCGAGATCGTCACCGATGAACTGATGGAGAAGGATGCGCTCGAGCATGTCTTCCAGTTGCGGGTCGAAATCGAATCGGGCGCGGCGGCGCTGGCGGCGATGTATCGGACGGACGCGCAACTCGAGGCATTGCGCGTCGCGCTGGCGAAGGTCGACGAATCGGGCGGGGACCTGGAGAAGGGCACGGATAGCGCGCTCGATTTCCACCTTGCCGTGGGTAACGCCACCAACAACCCGTACTTCATCCGGTTGATGGCGCATCTGAGCCATGTATTGCACGACGCCGTGCGCACGCTGCGAACCGGATCAACGGGGACGGCGCGTATCGCGGAAGTCGAGAACGAACACCACGCCATCTTCGATGCCATCGCGGCTGGCGATGCGGAAGCGGCACGCACGGCCATGCGCCGGCATTTGACCAACGGAATCGAACGACACCGGGCCAGACGGCCAAGAAAGGCAACATGAACAGCACACGCATTCTGGAAGGCGAAATTACCGATGCCCTGCTCGTGGAGAAGCGGGGCAACACAGGCTGGATCACCTTCAACGATCCCGGGCGCCACAACGCCGTCTCCTTCGACATGTGGGCGGCGGTGCCCAAGGCGCTGGCAGCATTCGAGCAGGACGACGACATCCGCGCGGTCGTGCTCACCGGCGCTGGCGAACGCGCTTTCGTGAGCGGCGCCAACATTTCCCAGTTCGACAAGCTGCGCTCGGGTGACGAAGCCGTGGCGGCCTACGAGCAGGTTGCAGAGGCCGCGCAGCTCGCGCTCTACGACTATGCCAAGCCCACGCTGGCACGCATCAAGGGTTATTGCATCGGCGGTGGGATGAACATCGCGCTGTGCTGCGATATCCGGATCGCATCGGCCGACAGCACCTTCGCGATTCCGGCCGGCAAGCTCGGGCTCGGCTACCGGCTGACCGCTATCCGCAACCTGGTGACCACGGTCGGGGCGGCCAATGCGCTCGAGATCTTCCTGACCGCGAACCGCTACGCGGCTGCCGAAGCCAAGGCCCTCGGACTGATCCATCACGTGACCGATACACCGGATGCGGCGGACCTCGATGCCGCGCTCCAGGTCCGCCTCGACCAGATCGCCGCGAATGCGCCGCTGACGCTGCGCGCCGGCAAACGCATGATCCGCCAGTTGCAGCAGCTTGGTCCGGAAGTCGATATCGCGGCCATGCAGCAACTGGTCATGCAGTGCTTCGCCAGCGACGACTATCGCGAAGGCAAGCGCGCCTTCGCTGAAAAACGCAGCCCGGTTTTCGCCGGGAAGTAGCGCGCGTCCCGGGAGACCGGGACGGCCGGGAGCCCACCGCTCCCGGCAGTATCGCCGCGCCGGACGTGGCGAACATATAAAACTACAGGAGACTTGTATGAACAAGAGGCCGATTCTTGCCCTCGCAGCGGCGATGATCGTGGGCGGGCTGGGCACGGCGCAGAATGCTGCCGCGCAGTATCCGCAGCAGCCCGTCAAGATCGTCGTGGGCTACGCGGCCGGCGGTACCACGGACATCCTGGCACGGGCCCTGGCCGAGCAATTGGCCGCCGAACTGAAGCAATCGGTGATCATCGAGAACAGGCCCGGCGCGGCCGGTAATGCCGCCGCCGCGTACGTGCAGCAATCCGCGCCCGATGGCTACACGCTGTTCATGGCGACGGTGTCGAGCCACGGCATCAACCCGGCCCTGTACAAGAAATCGCTTGGCTACGATCCTGTCAACGGATTTGTGCCCATCAGCATGGTGGCATCGATCCCGCTCGTGCTGATCACGACCCCAAACCTGCCGGTGAAATCGGTGCCAGACCTGGTGGCGCTGGCCCGGCAGAAGCCGGGTGAACTGAACTATGCGTCGAGCGGCAACGGATCACCGGTGCACCTGGCAGGCGCCATGTTCGCCCAGGGTGCCGGTGCCAAGCTTGTGCATGTGCCGTATCGCGGCGGCGCGCTTGCCAATACGTCGGTGATTGCCGGCGAAACGCAGATGAGCTTCGCGACGTTGCCTGGCGCGTTGCCTCAGGTCAAGGCTGGCCGGCTGCGGGCCATTGCAGTGACTACCCGGGACCGGTCCGCGCAACTGCCGGATGTTCCTGCCATGCGTGAAGTACCGGGGTATGGCAACTTCGAGATCAATACCTGGAACGCGCTGCTGGCGCCGCGCAATACGCCGCAGCCGATCATTGATTCGCTGAACAAGGCAGTTGGCAAGGCGATGGCTTCGCCAAAGCTGGTGCAGCGCTTCAATGGCGAGGGCGCGACGCCCGTCGCCAGTTCCCCGGCCGATCTCGGGCGGTTTATCCAGGCGGAACTGGCCAAATGGGCTGGCGTCGTGGGTGAGCTGAACGTGAAGGTCGACTGACGGCGCCGGGGACAAAGGGGGACATCACCCCCTTTGTCTTCCTCCACCCATCGTCCCTACCCCGATCCCACCCAGAATCAACCCCATCGCCACGATGAGTTGCAGCGTAACGGGTTCGCCGAGCGCAATGGCCGAACACGCGACGCCGAACACCGGCACCCCGAGCAGGCCGAGCGATGTCGTGGCCGCGGGCAAGGTCCGGTTGACGGTGTTCACGGCCCAATAGGCCAGGGCGATGCCGAAGAATCCGCCGTAGAGCAGGAGTCCGGCCAGCGCAGGTTGCCAGTCGACCCGCGGCACGCCGTCCAGCAGCAGCGCCAGCGGTACCAGCAGGCAGGTCGCCAGCAGCGCTTGCCAGAACACCAGTTCGAACGGTGGCGTGACCCATTTGTGGGCGCGGACATACAGAATGCTTATCGCCCAGCAAAGCGCGGCAAGCAGCACCAGGCCATTGCCGAGCACCGCGTTCCGGTCGTGCCAGTCGAACGCCAGCGGGTTGAAGATCAGCAGCAGGCCCAGCAGGCCGAGGCCGACGCCGGCAAGGCGTCTGGCGGTCATGGGTTCGCCGAGCATCAGCCACGCGCCGGGCACCACCCACAGCGGCGTGGTGTAGGCCAGCACGGCGGAGCGTCCCGCCGCAACGTACTGCAGTCCGATGCTGGCCAGCACGGAGAACGCCGTCATGTGCAGCACGCCCACGCTCAGGATGACGGGGATGTCGCCTCGCTTGGGCAGCACGAGGCGTTTGCGCAGCACGCAGATCACCAGCAGCGCGGCAGCGCCCACAGCGGAACGCAGCGCTACCACCCAGATCGGCGGCAGGTACGCCAGCAGGGCCTTGCCGACGGGCCAGTTGATGCCCCACGCCAATGCGATGCCGGCTAGTAGCAACCAGGCCCGCTGCGCATCCGACGCTGGCATCGCGCTGCGGGTGGTGCCGGTGGTCACGGCGAGACCGCCTCAGCATCCGTAGCGCTGGCGGATGCCGTCGACGCCCAGGCACGCACATAGTCAGGCATGCCCGTGGGAGCCGCATCGGTCAGCGGTGCCAGCGGCTGCAGCGCCATCGGCAGCACGCCTGCCCAGACCGGCCGGTCCATGTCGGCCTCGTCGTCCGCCGGACCGCCCGTCCGAATCTTTGCTGCCGCCTCGTCGAGCGGAATGCGCAAGACGGTCGTGGCAGCGAGTTCGCTGGTATCGCCCGGACGTACCTCGTGCGAGCGTCCGGGTGCGATGCGTTCGACGAAGGCGTCCAGTGCCGCTGCTTTCGCCGGACCTTCCACCGCTTCGAAGCACCCGTAGACGACGGCCGACCGGTAGTTCATCGAGTGATGAAACGCCGAACGCGCCAGCACCAGCCCATCCAGATGGGTGATCGTCACGCAGACCTGCGCGCCGGTGGTAGCGAGTTTCAACATGCGGCTGCCGTTGGAGCCGTGAATGTAGAGGTGATTGCCCTCGCGCCAGCATGCGGTCGGGATGCAGTGGACGCCATGTTCGTCCGCAAACGCCAGGTGGCAGACGTAGGCGGCATCGACGATGGCGTGGAGGGTCGCCCGATCGTAATGGCCGCGCCTGGCGACACGGTGGATGCGGGTGCGGGGTGAAGGCGGCTGGGTATTGGTCGCGGTCATTGCGGGACGTCCTTCGGTTGGGGATGTGTCCACGATAGGCAAATCGTGGCACCATGCGTAGACCCACAGTCATCAATGTTCATGGAGCCACGATGGATTTCGGCGTGCTGTTGTCGGCGTTCGAGCGTGAAGCCACGCCGTCGGCGTCAGGGCGAATGCCACGGCAATACCAGCTGTATGCCTGCCTGCGGACGGCCATTCTCAGCGGCAAGATCGAGGAGGGCACGCGACTGCTGCCCACGCGCGCGCTGGCCGATGAACTCGGCATGGCGCGCAATTCCGTGCTGTATGCCTACGAGCGTCTTGCCGCCGAAGGTTTCGTCACGGGCAGCCGGCAGGGCACCGTGGTGGCGCGTGTCGGGCTTCAGCACACCCCGGCGAGCGTGCCCGAGGCGCCGCCGGTGTTGTCGCTGCGCGTGGCGGGCATTATGCGGCCGGGCGATGGCATGGATGACCCGCTGCCGTTCCTGCCCGGCACGCCGGCGTTGGACGCGTTCCCGCTGGCGCAATGGCGGCGCCATCTCGAACGTGCCTGGCGCAACATCACACCGGCGCAACTCGGCTATATGCCCGTGGCTGGCAACGTGGCGCTGCGACAGGTGATTGCCGAGTACCTGCGCGTTTCGCGCGGCGTGCGCTGCGATGCGTCGCAGGTGTTCATTACCGATGGCACCCAGAACGGACTGGACCTGTGCGCGCGGCTGCTGGCGGACGCCGACGATATCGCCTGGATCGAAAACCCTGGCTATAGCGGCGCGCGTAATGCGTTCCAGGCGGCCAATCTGCGGCTGGTGCCGATCCCGGTCGATGCCGATGGGCTTGCGCCTCGTCCGCAGGATTGGTCCGAGACACCGCCCAGGCTCATCTACATCACGCCCTCGCACCAGTACCCGCTAGGCGCGGTGATGAGCCTGGAGCGGCGACTGGCGCTGGTGGCCCAGGCACGTGCCGCTGGCGCGTGGATCGTCGAGGACGACTATGACAGCGAATTCCGGCACCAGGGCACGCCGCTTTCGGCGGTGCAAGGCCTGGCCGAGGATGCGCCGGTGATCTACCTTGGCACCTTCAGCAAGGTGTTGTTCCCGGCGCTGCGGATCGGTTTCATGGTGGTTCCGCCGGCATTGGCGCCGGTGATCCACCGCACGGCCGGCGCGCTCATGCTGCGCGGACGGGTGGCCGAGCAACTCGCGTTGGCATCGTTTATCGAGGCGGGGCATTTCACGCGCCACCTCAGGCGGATGCGGCAACTCTACGCCGCCCGGCGTGCCGCGCTGCACGATGCGATGACGCGTCATCTGCAAGGGCTGGTGACGGTTTCGGGAGGCGCGGGCGGCATGCACCTTTCCGCCCGACTGGACGTGCCGGTGGCCGATACCGAAGTCAGCCGCATCGGCCGCGCGCAAGGGCTGGTGCTGCGGCCGCTGTCAAGGTTCTGTCTGCCGGGCTCGGCGCCGGCCTACAACGGCCTGGTGCTCGGATACGGGGGCGTGCCGGCGGAGCGGATGGATGGTCTGGCCCGTCAGATCCGGGAGGTCATCGAAAGGGCCTTGCTGGAGGCATAGGAGGCGTAAGAAGCGCGGGAGGTGCGGTGAGTCCCGTCCCGCGCGTTCCCACAGCCTTACTTCTGGGCGACCGGACGTTCAGCGGTCCTGGCGGGAGAGTCGTCACGCACCAGGACAACGGGGACCGGGCAATCGCGTGCCAGGCTTTCGGCGACGCTGCCAAGCAGCATGCGCTTCAAGCCGTGCCGGCCATGCGTGCCGATGACGACGATATCGGCGCTGCACGTTCGCGCATAGCCGTTGACGCGGTCCGCGATGTTGCCCATCGTTGCCAGATCGTCGATCAGGGTTTCGTGATGCTCGAGCCCGGCAGCCGCGGCGATCTCGCCAGCTTCCTTGAGAAGCGATTCGCCTGCAGCCGTCAGCTGTGGGCGTAGTTCGGTGAAATCGCCATAGCCGAAGTCGTACTGCAGGAAGCTGTAGTCGATGACGTGCAGGATCTCGAGCTTGGCGTGAAACGCGCTGGCAAGGCCGACGGCTTCGTTCAGGGCGCGACGCGCGCAGTGGCTATCGTCGACGGCGACAAGAATATGCTGGTGCATGATGGGCGTCCTCATGGGCAGTGGGGCAGTGGGGCAGTGGGAATTCATGCGGTTACCTTTCGGTGTTGCCGCGCCGCGCTCGCCATGGCGAGCAGCAGGTTGCGTAGTTCCACGATCTCGAGCGTCTTGTCGAAGCAGTGGGCCACGCCAGCCATCAGGCACGCGCGGCGCATCTGGGGTGTGCCCTCGTTAGCCAGCACGATCAGCGTGCTGGCCGGCAAGGCGATCGCGAGCGCGCGAATTCGCGGCAGGGGTGTGTTCTCTGTGGCGTTCAGGCCGATCAGCACGACATCCGGCTGGAGGTCTACCAGTTCCGTTTGATGGGCTTGCGCATCGTGTCCGGCGCCGGCCACACGTAGGCCGTCCAGGGACGCCAGCAGGCGCAACTGCCTGCGCCTGACGGCCGGCGTTCTTTCGACCAGATACACAGTTAGTCGGTCGGTGTCTGTGCGCGAAATCATTGGGCGAGTATCGCGCCCGCCGGTCGCTCGCGGAAGCAGGGTGCACTGAGAGTGGCGTCAGTCCTGTCGCGTGGATTGTCAGGTTTTCCTGACGGAGCAGGCTGCCGGCGTGCGTAACGGGCGGATAGCGACACGTCAAGCCTCCGCGATGCCTGCGAGGCAGTCGCGGGGCTGGCAATATGTCACCAGCATCACCGGATACCGCCGTCATTCTTGATCTGGGAGCAGATGGATACGCACGTCGAGGCATATCTTGAAAAGATGCCCCTTGGGCATTCTGCTTCTCACACCCTACAAGGAGCTTCTCCGTGAATGCACTGACTTCCGCACAATTTGCCACTTTGGCCGCAATGCTCGACGCGGAAGAAGCCCGCGCGCGTGCCGCACTGGGTACCGGCGCTTCGCCGCGAGCCCCGCTGGAGCGGCAGGATCCGGGCGACAAAACGGACGTCGCGGATCGGGAGATCGGTCAGCGGCAGGCCGATGTGATGCGCGAGCATTACCGCGTGGAACTGGAAGACATCGCGGCCGCGCGCGGCAGGATGACGCTCGGCTCCTATGCGATTTGCCGCGAGTGCGAGGAGCCGATTCCATTCGAGCGACTGCAGGCATACCCGACGGCAAAACGGTGCATGGACTGCCAGCGTGAGCACGAGCAGAAGCGTCGCGGCAGGTTTTGACGGTCTGCGAGCAAGGATTCGCCTGGTAATCACTTGGCAACGTTTTGCCTGCGGTTCTCTTCAGTCGTACCGCTACTCCGCGCCGCACTTCAGCGGGTCGGTGCATTTCCTTTCGTGCAGACGCCGTCCGCGCACCGATAGATATCCCGTCCCGGCGCTGTCAGAACGCACGTCGTGCCGGCGCAGGCCGCGGACGGCATACCTCCGAGAAGGCTGTATGCCTCTTCGATAGTGACGGTGGGGCCGCCGGCAGCCAGCTCGCCCGCGTCGACGGGTGCTACGGTCTGTTTGGCCGGCTCGACGCTCCCGCATCCAGACAGCGTGAGGATTGCCAGCAGACAAAGGCTTGAGATCAGGCGGTTCATGCGGACGCTCGGCAGCCGGAGCGCCCAAGTCTACGGCGAGGAGGGCCTCGGGCGCTCTCGATCCGCGCAAGGACGGTGGATTATCCAGGGGTGGGACGTCGATTGGTACGGTGCTGACGCACAGCGCCGCGCATCGCATCGAATCAAGCTGCCGGTGGCGCGCAGGATCCGCGCAGGACCAGCTCAGTCGGTATCTGGATACGAATCCTGTCTGGTGGGACGTCTCCCTTCAATTGAGCCAGAAGCATACGCGCGGCTTCGTTGCCGAGTGCATGTGCGTCATAGCGGATCACGGAGATGGGCGGTGTCGCAAGTTGGGCGAGTTCGCTGTCATTCGAAGCGATCAGGGAAATATCCTCGGGAATGCGGAGATTGCTGATGCGGATGGCCGGGAGCACGCCGGACAGGAGCGGCATCCCCAGAACGATCACCGCAGTAGGTGGCTCAGGCAGGCTCAGCAGCAATTGCATCTCTCGATATGCGTATGCTGTCGAGAAACTGTCGAGCCGAAGCAACCGCGGGTCCAAGGTCAATCCGGCCAGCTCATGGGCCTGGCGCAGCCCCTGCAGGCGGTCACGCTCCACGCGGGTGCCCGTGCCGCCAGTGATCATGGCGATACGGCGGTGTCCAAGGCTGATGAGATGCTCTGCTGCACGCCGGGTCCCGCTTAGATGATCGGCGCCGACGGCATTGACCGGGGCATCAAGCTCACGCTCCAGCAGGACAACGGGAAGATTGCCGGACCGGATGTTCGCCAGCACCGTGGGGTTGGTTTCATCTTGCACGGCGAAGATGACGCCATCGGCACCGCGTTGCCGGAACAGATCGAGCAGCACGAGTTCGCGTTCGCTGCTGCCGTCGCTGCTGGCAACCATGATCATGTAGCCGTGCTCGCTGAGTATGCCTTCAGCACCCTTGACCATGGCGGAGTAAATCGGATTCCGGATATCCGAGAAGATAAAGCCGATCATGCGTGCCGACATGCCCCGCATACTCTGCGCAGCCATGCTGGGCTTCCAGCCCAGTTCGTCGATGGCAGCCTGGACGCGCGCGCGCACGTCCTCCGCTACGGTAGGCACCCCATTTGCCACGCGCGAGACCGTCGCGATTGCGACGCCCGCCGCGCGGGCAACATCATGGACAGTCACACGCTTGGTCAAATCGGCTTCCGGATCAAAAGGCTTCTTGGAACAGATTCCGGAAATCCGCAAGGGTGGTTTTCCGGGGATTCCAGCGATTATAGTTGGCCTGCACGCACAACTCCGCCATCCCGTCGAGCTTGTCCTCGGTTACGCCCGCGTCTCGCAAGCGGCGCGGAATCCCAAGGTCCGCGCAAAGCGCCTCGATGGCCTCCACCGCCACGCGCGCGGCGTCGAGCACGGGTAGTCCTTGTATGGGGCGTCCCATGGCGGCCGCCAGCTTCGCATATTTCGCGGGATTGGCTAGCAGATTGAATCGAGAGACTGTTGGCAGGCACAGCGCATTTGACAACCCGTGCGACAGATGGAACTCCGCGCCGACAAAGCGGGCCATGCAGTGCACATTGCCAAGACCAGTCTGCCCAAAAGTGATGCCTGCCAGCGCGGAGCCGCATAGCATGTTTGCGGCGGCCTCCATGTTTTCTCGATCGGCCACGAACTGCCGGATGTTCCCTGCCAACAATTCGATGGCCTGAATATTGATCGCGTCCGTGATCAGATTCGACTGCGAGGAGAGATACGATTCGAACGCGTGGACGAATGCATCAATGCCGGAATGTGCCGCCACGTGGGCTGGCACGGTACGCAGTGCCAGTGGATCGAGAATTGCGAATGCCGCGGGATTTAGCGCGGCATGTCGAATGGACATCTTGAGGTTTTTCTCCGTATCCGTGATGACGCAGGAGCCTGACACCTCTGAGCCCGTGCCCGCCGTGGTCGGAATGGCGATCAACAGCGGAGGCGCGATCGAGAACTTCTCGATGCCCTCGTAATCATGGATACGGCCACCGTTGGTGAGCACGATGCCGACCGCCTTGGCTACATCAATGGTGCTCCCTCCGCCAATCGCGATAATGGCCGTGGCGTCGTGTGCGCGACAGACGTCGAGAGCACGCGCCACGGTATGCGCGCTCGGATCGGGTTCTATGTCCGAGAAAGTGACAGTAGCCACGCCCTCGCGCTTCAGCAAAGCGGTCACGCGATGGTAGAAGTCGCTGGCAAGCAGTGCGGCATCCACCGCGATGAACACGCGCGTGCAGCCACGGTCTCTCACGATGGTGGCGATTCGCTCGTGAGCGCCGACACCCATGTAGATACGCGTTGGACAAAAGAAGGTTGAGATATCGGTAATGGTCATGAAATCGTCGAACTGTATGGAGGGACTCAATCGGTAGCGGAGAAGCCTGATGCGATGGTCGTCCAACGCTTGATTTCGGTGTGAACGAACGATGTCAGCGCGGCTGGCGCCATGCCTCCCGGCTCCGCTGCCATGCTCTGCAAGGTATTCTGCATGGCAGGGTCTTTCATGCTGGCCAGCACGGCTTGGTAAATGTGGTCACGAATGGGTGCGGGAAGATTGCGCGGCGCGGTCAAGCTGTACCACGTGCTCATCTGATAGCCCGGTACGCCGGCTTCGCTAAGTGTCGGCACGTCCGGCAGGAAGCGCGTGCGCTGCGCGGTAGTTACCGCCAGGGCCTTGATATTTCCGCCGGCCAACTGGGCATTGGCCGAAGCGGCGGAGTCGAGCGCGAAGGTCACGCGGCCGCCGATGATGTCGGTCATCATCGGTGATGCGCCTTTGTACGGTACGTGCACGGCATCGAACGACGCCTGCTTCTTCAGGAGTTCCGCGGACAGGTGTTGCGTGGTCCCGATGCCCGCTGATCCGTACGTGGCTTCCGCGCGATGACTCTTCATGAAGGCGATCAGTTCCTTCACGTTGTTGACCGGCAGGGATTTCCGCACGATCAGGACGTTTGGCACCACAGCGACGGTTGTGATGTGCGTCATGTCCTTCTCGAAGTCGTACGGGAGGTTCTTATAGAGGGCTGGCGCCGCTGCGTGACCCACGTTCGCCAGCAGCAGCGTGTAGCCGTCGGGCTGCGCGCGCGCCACCAATGCGGCGCCGAGCGTGCCACCCGCGCCGGGGCGGTTGTCCACGACCACGGATTGCCCGAGTTCACGCTGCAATTGCGCAGCAATGGCGCGCGCGACGATGTCAGTGGTGCCGCCGGGAGTAAACGGGGCGACGATGGTGATTGGCTTGGTCGGCCAGTCGGCTGCGAGGGCGGGGCACGCCGCCACTGCCAAGGCAATGCTCGCGCTAACCACGCGCGTGGTTTTCATTAGGAAATGACTCATTGTTTGTCTCCTGAATTTCTTATGCGTAGGCCAGGGGGCCGAGGATGCTAATCGAGCGTGACGTTCAGCCCGGACAACAAGGTGCGCCAGGTAGCAACCGAGTTCGAAAGCAGTTCGGCCGCGCCTTCAGGCGTCTGCTGGCGCTCGGCCGGCGCCTCCACGCCGGCTGGTGCCAGCCGCGCCAGGGTTTGCGGATCGCGAATCGCACTGCGAAGCGCCTTGCTGAGCCTTGTCACAATCGGGGCTGGTGTGCCTCTCGGGGCAAGCACCATGTTCCAGATGTCGTAGTTCAAGTCCTTGATGCCCGATTCGCCGGCGGCCGGTACGTCAGGCAGCGCGCTGATCCGCTTTGGACGCAGCACGACGATGCCCTTGACCATGCCCGACTTGATGAAGCTGGTGGACGTCGTAGTGCTGTCCACCAGGTAGTCGATATGACCCGCAGCCACGTCATTGAGGGCGAGACCCGCACCGCGGTAGTTGGCAATGTTGACGTTGACGCCGAGCCTGGCGTTCACCAGCACGCTACCAAGAAACGAGCCAGAACCCACGCCGGCTGCGCCTGCGTTCATCCTGGCGGCATTCTGACGGGCGTAGGTGGCGAACTGATCGAGGCCAGTAGCTGGAAAATCCTTGCGTGCGGTGATGACTTGCGGCGCATCGCCCACCGAGGCGAGCGGAATCAGGTCTTTCAGAACGTTGTAGGACAGAGACTTATATAGCGTGGCGTTTGCGGCCAAAGTACCGACGTTGCCTATCACCAGCGTGTAGCCATCGGGTGCGGCCCGTGCCGCGCGGGCGGTGCCGAGTGTGCCACCAGCTCCCGGCACGTTCTCGACCACCACGGGCTGACCAAGATCGCGTGCCATGCCCTCAGCAATGACGCGCCCGAGGATGTCGGTCGGGCCGCCCGCTGCGAATGGCACGATCAGCGTCAGAGGCCTGGCGGGATAAGTCTCTGCAAGGGCGACGCCAGGGAGGACGGCGATGGCTGCCGCGGCGGCACTCGCCTTCAGGATCCTTCGGCGGCCGGAAATGTGTGAAGTCATGGCGGGCTTTCTCAAGGATTGAAGACGGTGAGGCGTTCCTCGGTCATCTCGCGCATCGCGTAGTGCGGTCCTTCCTTCCCGAAGCCGCTGTCTTTCACGCCGCCGAACGGCATCACGTCCGAACGCGCGCTCGACGTTTCGTTGATCTGAACCGTGCCGAAGCGCAGCGTCTCCGCGGCTTTCATTGCGCGATCAATGTCCTGGGTAAAGATGCCGGCAGCCAGTCCGAACGGCGTGCTGTTCGCGCTGGCCAATGCCGCATCGAAGTCATCGAATGGCCGAAGTGCGATCAGCGGTGCAAATGCTTCCTGGCACCACACACGTCCCTCGTCGGGGACATCGGTTATCACGGTCGGCTCGATGACTGAGCGCTGGCGGGTACCGCCACAAAGGACTCGGGCACCCGCGGCCACGGCTTCGCCAATCCACGTTTCGGCGCGGATCGCCGCTTGTTCATTGATCAGCGGTCCCACGCGCGTGGCGGGATCCCGAGGATCTCCGGCCACCAGTGTGCGCGCGTACTCGACCAGACGTTGCGCGACCTCGTCGGCGATACGGTGGTCAACATACAGACGTTGCACGGATGTGCAGACCTGCCCGGCCTTGCGCAGGCCTGCGTTGGCGATCTTGGGGATGGCCCGGTCCAGATCGGCATCGGCCGCAACAAACGTGCTGGCGATGCTGCCGAGTTCCATTTGCGTGCGACGCAGGCCTGCCGCGCGCTGGATGATGCGGCCAACACGTGTACTGCCGGTGAACGTGTAGAAGGCCACGTCCTGTTCTTCCAGCAGCCAGGTTCCCACTGTCTCGCCTTCGCCCTGCAAAATCGACAGGAACGGCGCGGGCATGCCCGCCTCCAGCAGCACCTGGCCCAGCAGCGCACTGGTCAGCGGTGTGAATGCCGATGGCTTGAGGATGACTGAATTGCCCGCTGCATAGGCCGGCCCTACCTTATGCAGGACGGTATTGAGCGGCGAATTGAACGGCGTGATTGCGCACACCACGCCAACAGGGAAGCGTCGTGTGAAGCCGATGCGCTGGTGCGCGCCTGGGCTGGCCGCAAACGGAACGACCTCCCCGGTCAATTGGGTGGATTCATTGGCGCACAGGTTGAGCGTGATCTTGGCCCGATCAATCTCGTTGTTGGCATCGACCAGTGTGAATCCAGCTTCCGTGGTCATGGCGTCGACGAAACGGCTGCGCCATGCCTCCAGTCGTTCCGCCGCGCACCGCAGTACCACGCTGCGGTCGTGCGGGGCTGGTGGCCCTGCATCGACTGCCATCCTGGCGATGCGTACCGCCTGCGAAACCTGCTCGCGAGTGGCCGCGGACATTGTGGCAATGGGGTGGCCGGTGAACTTGTCTAGCACGTCGAAGTGGTCGGTCGAGTCGACCCAGACGCCATTGATCAGATTGCCGGTAGGGGGGAGGGTATCTACGGGGAAGCGGGATGTACTCATCAGGGCGCGGCTAGGGTGTGGAAGATCATTAAAGAAAACGTTTTCTCATATTCGCCGTGTTGGAGATAAAAGTCAAACCGCGCCGTATCGGGGTAAACGCTCGAAAATTAGGCGATTCTATCTGGGGTGAAGGATGGCTTATCGATGCTCTCAGTGTATTTCGCGAGGCGTTTCCAATGATTGTGAGAAAACGTTTCCTCTGGTGGGCTCGCGAAATTAAATTGGTTTCGCTGCGGGGAATCAGTTGAGCGAGTTCGTGTGGAATCGGGATGCAATGCCGGGATGGAGCGAATCAATCAGGCGCTTGCCGCAACAGTGCCTTCTGGGGTTGCAACCAAATCGAGATATCGAGAGGCGCGCCGACGATAGACGCAGGAAGGCGTCGTGGCGGCAATGCATGCCGACAGAAGGTTTGGGTGGTCTGAGCGGATCATCCGTGGCGGCGGACTACGCCACGGCTGCCGGGACCTGGTACGGCAGGTAACAAGAACGAAGGACGGCGTGCTACCCGAACCCGTCGGGCAGCGCTTCCCAAGGTCGTGACCTAGATCAAAACCCGATGATTACCCCCGCAGTTCCCGTCGCAAGATCTTCCCGGTAACGGTCTTGGGAAGCTCGTCCATGATCATCACCAGGCGGGGATACTTGTATGCCGCCATCCGGGCCTTGCAGTACTCCGCCAGTTCTTCTGGCGTGACGCTCGCCCCAGGCTTGAGGCTGACCACGGCTTTCACCGTCTCGCCACGGTAGGCATCGGGAACGCCAACCACGGCGGCTTCCCGCACGGCGGGATGGGTGTACAGCACGTCCTCCACCTCGCGTGGCCAGACCTTGTAGCCGCTGGCGTTGATCATGTCCTTCTTGCGGTCCACGAGGTAAAACCAGCCGCGTTCGTCCATGAACCCGACATCCCCGGTGCGGAAGTAACCATCGACGATGGCCTTGGCGCTCTCCTGCGGTTTGTTCCAGTATCCCGGCACGATCATCGGCCCACGCGAAATGATCTCGCCGACTTCGCCAACTGCCATCGGTTTGCCCTCGTCGTCGCCAATATAGGACTCGACGTTGTAGGCCGGCACGCCCACGGCAAGGGTGCCGGAGGCCGGGTCCACGGGCGCCTCGACCCCGCGCGGCACCACGTGCGTTGGCGAGTTGGTCTCGGTCAGGCCGTAGCCGTTGTGGATGTAGTGGCCGAAGCGTTCGCGAAACGCCTCCACCACGCTGGGCGGAATCGGCGCGCCGCCGGAGTAGATCTTGGTCAGCGACGCGAAGCAATCGCGTGTGGCATTTGGGTGGTTCATCAGCGCGATGAACACGGTGATGGCGCCGATGGTGAAAGCGGGGCGATGCTCGCGCAGCGTGTCGAGCATCACGCCCGGTTCGAAGCGACAGGCCAGCACCAGCGGGGCGGCGCACATGAAGGCGGCGCCGATATGGCCGATCAGCCCGGTGATATGAAACAGGGGCGCGACGCCGAGGATGGGCTCTCCTTCGCCCAGCGTGATCCAGTCGCGGTAGACCTGGGCGTTGAAGGCTACGTTGCCGTGGGTGTTCATCGCGCCCTTGGGCACGCCGGTGGTGCCGGAGGTGTACACCAGCATGGCGATGTCGTTCGGCCCCAGCGCCACTGGTGGAGGATGGCGGCCGGCGTTGGCTGCGATCACTGCCGACAGCGATTCCGCGCCCGGTGTTTCCTGTCGGCTCGCATTGGCGAACAGCCGTGGGTCGTGGCGCTGCTGGTACTCCAGTTCGGATGTCGTCATCACCAGAGGCAGCACGCCGTTTTCCGCGCTGGCTTCTTCCGCAAGCAGGGGGCGGACGATATCGACGTAAAGGGTCTCGGAGCAAACCAGCAGGCGAGCGCCCGAGTCCGCCAGGATCACGCGCAGTTCGCGCGCGCGATTCATCGGGTTGACGGGCACGGCAACGGCGCCCAGTTTCCACGCCGCCACCAGGGCGATGACGAACTGCGGGACGTTCTGCAAGTAAATGGCGACGCGTTCTCCGCGCGTGATGCCACGGTCTTGCCACGCGCAGGCGAGCGCGTCGGATTGCGCGTCAAGCTCGGCGTAGCTCAGGCTGCCGTCGAAGTAGAGAATGGCTGGTAGCGACGGCGCGCGCGCTACCGCGGCACGGAACAGGCTCAGCGCGTCGGCGAACTCGGGCGTGATCGCGTGGGGCTTGCCCGGCTCGTAGCTCGACAGCCAGGGCTTGCGGTCATAGGGCGTCATGGTGTCTCCGGAAAGTGGAACGGCGGCACACCATGCGTGCCGCCGCGCGTGGCGGGGTGCGTCCGCGGTCATCAAGCAGCCGGACGCATCGGTGGAAGAACCCCTGCCTCCGCCTACTTGATGACGACCGGATTGACCGGTGCTCCGCTACCGTTCACGACCTTCAGCGGCGCGGCGGTATAGAGAAAGCTCCACTGACCGTCGTCGGCGCAATCCGTGGCCAGCGGGTCAAGCTGCGCGATTTCCGTCAGCGTCACGCCGAGGTTGCGCATCAGCGCATTGTGCAGTGGCAGCGCCACGCCCGAGACCGGGTCCACCGTGACCTCGTTGGCGATGGTGTCAGTGACCAGGTTCGGAATTTCCATCTTGTGGAACCACTCCACCAGTTCGGGGCTGTAGGTCAGACCCGGCTCGATGAAGTTCTTGTAGAACTCGGCCTGATCGCGCTCGTAGAAGGAGCCGATCCAGCCGGTGCGGATGATGACGATGTCATGCTTTTCGATACGCACGCCCTGCATTTCGGCTGCGGCCAGCAGGTCGAGGTGGGTGAAGGTCTCACCGGGATCGAGCACGGCCTTGCCGCGATGGCGCGCCATGTCGATCAGCACGCCACGGCCGACGATGCCGCGTTCGGCGATGGGCAGCACGCTGGCTTTTTCCATGCCGCCGATGGTCGACTTGGCGTCATAGCCGTTCCAGAGCTGGTCGCCGTACCAGACATGGCCGAGGGCATCGTACTGGGTGGAGCCTTGCAGGTACATGATCATCATGTCGTCCGCGTACTCGCCTTGCCCCGGGAAGATCGGCGCCTTGCCGCACAGGTAGTGGCCCTTGTCCATCACGTTCAGACGACGTGCCTGCGAGCGGCCGGGCCAGACCGGATCCCCCTTCGGGTTGCCCATCTGGATCTGCAGCGTGAAGGTCTTGCCCGAGCGTACGGCTGCCACGCCGCGCAGCACTTCGGCCTGGGTCAGGTAGTTGAGCGAGCCGACTTCGTCATCGGGTCCCCATTTGCCCCAGTTCTTCGGCGCGTCGCGCAGTAGTTCGGCCACGTGCGGAACGTTCTTCGATTCCATGCATTGTCTCCTTCCGGTTGCACTTCGAGGTCGACCCGGATGCAAGCGTCATGACGATGGCTCATGGCGCGGATGCACCAAGCGAATAAAACTGAACGGTCATGCTTTTTTTGTGAGAGCAGTCTAGTGCACGGCGCGCGGGCAGGCCAAGGGAGGAATTTGATCCTGGCGAATCAGGGCTCGTGGCTGCCCAGGTTTGCGCGCCCACGTGGGGCGCTGAGACGTCAGATCCGGAGCAATCCCTAGTTGACGGCATTTTTCATGGGGATAAAATCCGTTTCACAAACATGAAAATAGAGTCTGACCGACGTGGACTGTGCTCGGTCGGGCTCGAAGTTGGAGACAGCCCACCCATGACCGCATCACCCGTCTACTTCGTTCGCACCGAGGACGTCGCCGGATATCACCCCGCCAATCACGTCGGCACGCTGAATCGCCGCATCATCGGCCGCGAAAACGTCGGCGCCACGCAGCTTGAAGTCATCCACGGCACCATCGAACGGGGGAAGGGCGCGTTGCCCCATGCGCATCCCGGCATCGAGCAGGTCTGTTATGTCCTGGAAGGGCGCGCGCGTGCCGAGGTCAATGGCCACGCGCAAGAGCTTGGTCCTGGCGACTGCTGCTTCTTTCCGGCGGACGCGATGCACGTATTCACGGTGATCAGCGACGAACCGGTCAAGCTGCTCGTCGTCTATGCCCCGCCGTATGAAGAGTCGCCCGATCGCGTGATCCGGCCCGAGTGAGCACACAGTACGCATCGAAGCGTGGCGGCGCCCGCCGCCGACAAGAAAACCGAGGAGACACCATGCCCAATTTCCGCATGCGGCGCACGCTGGCCGTTGCCATCCTGGCGTTGCCCGCTGCCGCGATTTCGCTGCCGGCGAGCGCCAATGACGCCTACCCAAGCCGGCCGATCCGCCTGGTCGTGCCATTTGCGGCGGGAAGCGGTACCGATGCGGTCGCGCGCATCACGGCAAAGGAGTTGGGCGATGCGTTGAATCAGAACGTGATCGTCGACAATCGTCCGGGGGCGAATGGCGCGATCGCGGCGGAGATCGTCGCGCAGGCCGCTCCCGACGGCTATACGCTTTTCATGACGACGAACACGACGCATTCGGCCAACCCTTCCCTGATGAAGAAGCTGCCGTACGACCCGATCAAGGACTTCACGCCGGTCGCGCGCATGGGCAACCTGCCGTTCATGCTGGTTATCAATCCGAAGCTGCCAGTCAAGACCGTCGGGGAACTGATTGCCTATGCGAAGTCGCATCCGGGCATGTCATACGCCAGCGGCAACAGCACCGGCATCGTGTCGGGCGCCACGCTGGCCCGTATGGCTCATGTCGATCTGCTGCACGTGCCATACAAGAGCACCCCGCCGGCCATGACCGACGTGATCGCGGGTCAGGTGCCGATGATGTTCGTCGACGTGGCCGCTGGCATCGCCAACGTCAAGGCGGGCCGGATGCGGGCGCTGGCGGTGACCACGGCGCAGCGCAGCCGGCTGTTGCCGGACCTGCCTCCGATCGGGGATACACCCGAGTTGAAGGGGTTCGACATCACGTCGTGGAATGGCGTTTTCGCCCCGGCAAAGACGCCGCAGCCGATCGTCGACCGGTTGAACCGCGAGTTGTCGAAGATCGCCGCGAGCAAGGAAGTGGCCCCCAAGTTCGAAGCGCTTGGTTTTGAAGCCTTCGGGCAGACGCCGCAGCAGTTCGCGGGCTTTGTGGGCAGCGAACTGGTGAAGTGGAACAAGCTGGTGAAGGACGCCGGCATCCAGCCGGAATAAGAGGACACAAAGATGAACTTCGAAAGGACACCTGAGCAGAACGCGATCGTCGAGGCCGTGACGCAGCTTTGCAGCGATTTTGGGCCCGAGTACTGGGCTGAACTCGACCGCGAGCACAAGTTTCCCGAGGCTTTCCATCAGGCGATGGCCGGCGCGGGCTGGCTGGGCATTGCCATGCCCGAACGGTTCGGCGGCGCGGGGCTGGGGATCACCGAAGCGGCGCTGATCATGCAGACGGTCTCGGCGTCAGGTGCAGGCTTCTCCGGGGCATCGTCGATCCATATGAACGTGTTTGGCCTGAACCCGGTGGTGGTATTCGGCACCGAGGCCCAGCAGGCCGCCGCGTTGCCGCCGCTGATCGCGGGGCGCGACAAGGCATGTTTTGCCGTGACCGAGCCCGACGCCGGGCTGGATACCACGCACCTGAAGACGCAGGCCGTGCGCACCGCCGATGGCAGCGCCTATCGCGTGGACGGCCGCAAGATCTGGATTTCGACGGCGCAGGTGGCATCGCGCATGCTGCTGCTGGCGCGTACCACGCCGCTAGATGCAGTGGCCAAGCCGACGCAGGGTTTGAGCCTGTTCTACACGACGCTGGACCGGAACCACATCGAGGTACGCGAGATCGACAAGATGGGGCGGGGCGCGGTCGATTCGAACATGCTGTTCATCGACGGCCTGATGGTGCCCGCCGAAGATCGCATCGGCGAGGAGGGCCGTGGCTTTGAGTACATCCTGCACGGCCTGAACCCCGAACGCATCCTGATCGCCGCGGAATCGGTAGGCCTGGGCCGCGCCGCGCTGGAGGCGGCCACGCGCTACGCACGAGAGCGCACGGTGTTCGGGCGGCCGATCGGCCAGAACCAGGGGATCCAGCATCCGCTGGCCCAGGCGTGGATGGCGCTGGAAGCGGCCGACATGATGGTGTGGAAGGCCGCCTGGCTCTACGACAATGGAAAGCCGTGCGGCGCCGAGGCGAATGCGGCGAAGTACCTGGCCGCCGAGGCCGCGCACCAGGCTTGTCAGACCGCTGTGCTGACGCTGGGTGGCATGGGCTATGCCCGGGAGTATCACGTCGAGCGCTATCTGCGCGAATCCTATATCCCGCGTATCGCACCGGTCAGCGCGCAGCTGATCATGTGCCATATCGCCGAGCGGGTGCTGGGATTGCCGAAGTCCTACTGAGCATTAGACGAAGGCCGAGGATCAGGCGGACGGGGAAATGAAGAAGCCCTGGTGCGCGACGCACCAGGGCTTGGCGATGGTGTGACTCCCACGTACCGCATCATGCCGCCCGTCGCATCAACCCGCAGTGCCATGCCGCGATGACGATGTATTGCCATCGCCGATGGCTGCCGCAAGCGGAGAACAGCAACTGGCGCCATGGTGCGGCGCGTGGCGGCATCTCCATCCCATCTACGGACGATGCCGCGCCGTCCTGACCGACCCTGCCCGCCGACCAGGAAGCGGAAACCTCCATCACGCATCTAGCATAGGAGCGGGCCGGGCGCTCACCATTCGGGCGCCTGCTGAAAGCGGTGTAGGTGTTTGTCGGACGGTCAGACGGTCAGTCGATTCCTGTCTCGACACGGCAGGCACCGCACGCCGGATCACGGGTCACGAACGACGCAGGCGCTTGATCAGCGACGAGGTGTCGTCTCGCGAGCTTCCCATTTGTTGCAGGTCTGCATAGAACTGGTCGACCAGCGATGTGACCGGCAGCGTGGCGCCGTTGCGGCGGGCTTCGTCCAGGCACAGGCCCAGGTCCTTGCGCATCCAGTCCACGGCGAAACCGAAGTCGAATTTGTTCTGGAGCATCGTCGGGCCACGGTTTTCCATCTGCCACGATGACGCCGCGCCCTTGCTGATAACGTCGAGCACCACGCGCATGTCCAGCCCGGCGTGCTCGCCAAACGCGATGGCTTCGGACAGCGCCTGCAGCAGCCCGGCGACGCTGATCTGGTTGACCATCTTGGCCAACTGGCCGGCTCCGCTCTCTCCGATGCGGGTGACGGCGCGGGCATAGGCGGCGATGACGGGCTCGGCGCGCTGGAATGCTTCCGGGTCGCCTCCGCACATGATCGTCAGGATGCCTTGCTCGGCGCCGGCCTGTCCGCCCGAAACTGGTGCATCGATGAAATGGCAGCCACGTTCGCGCGCGGCCGCGTGCAGTTCGCGGGCTACGCTGGCGCTGGCGGTGGTGTGGTCGACGAAGATAGTGCCTGGCGCCGCGTGCTGGAACGCGCCATCTGGCCCCGTCATGACCGCGCGTAGGTCATCGTCATTGCCAACACAGGCACAAACGATGTCACAGTCGACTGCGGCCAGCGCCGGCGTCGCCGCCAGCTTGCCGCCGTGTTTGCCAAAGGCCTGGACCCAGCGCTCTGCCTTGGCTGCCGTACGGTTGTAAACGGTGACGTCATGGCCCTTGGCGGCCAGATGGCCGGCCATGGGGTAGCCCATGACGCCGAGCCCGAGGAATGCAACCCGCATGACTTTGCTCCGTGACTTCGAAGAGAGGCAAGAGTATAGGTCGTTTGCGGGCAGTGGCGGTCGATGTCAGAATGCCGCCACCTCGAAGTCATCGCCTCGTTCGAAGTCATCGCCCCCACCATGTTTCCCGCCAGTTACGACGCGTTACTCGTCCTGTTTTCGGTCATTGTTGCCGTTCTCGCTTCCTATACCGCGCTGGACATGGCAGGGCGCATCTCCACCGCGAGCGGCCGCTATGCGCGGCTGTGGCTGGCCGGCGGGGCAGTGGCCATGGGGCTTGGCATCTGGTCGATGCACTTCCTGGGCATGTTGTCGTTCAGCCTGCCGATTCCGCTGGGCTACGACCCCGCCATCACGGCTGTCTCACTGCTGATCGCCATTGTTGCCTCGGCATTCGCGCTGCGGCTCGTCTGCCTGGAGCATCTGCCGCGCAGGCGACTGGCGCTTGGCGCGCTGGTGCTCGGCGGGGCCGTAGCCAGCATGCATTACACGGGCATGGCGGCATTGCGCATGCAACCGGGCATTCAGTACGACCCGTGGTTGTTTCTATTGTCGATCCTGATCGCCGTGGGGGCATCCGGGGCGGCGCTCTGGATTGCCTTCCGATTGCGGCGGCACATGCCGCGCGTGCATCAACTGCGCTTTGGGGCGGCACTGGTGATGGGCGGCGCCGTCGCGGCGATGCACTACACCGGCATGGCCGCGGCGAGGTTTCCTATCGGTAGTGTGTGTGGCGCAGCGGGCGGCGGGCTGCAGGGCAATACGCTGGCGCTGCCCATTCTCGTGATCACGATCTGCGTCCTGGCCGTGGCGCTGATTACGTCGGTGCTCGACATGCGCCTGGAAATGCGCACGGCGGTGCTGGCCGACGCGTTGGGCGTCGCGAACGAAGAGCTGGAATTTCTGGCGCTACACGACAAGCTCACCCATCTGCCGAACCGCGTGCTGCTGGAAGACCGTTTCACGCTGGCGATTCAGGCAGCGGCCCGGCAGCATGGCCGTTTTGCCGTGCTTTTCGTCGATCTGGATGGATTCAAGGGCGTCAACGATACCTACGGACACCAGGTCGGCGACGGGCTGTTGGTGGAAATCGCCAGTCGGCTGCGGGCATCGGTCTCGTCGGAAGATACGATCGCGCGTGTCGGTGGCGATGAATTCGTGCTGCTGGTCCACGTCGACGAACCTGAGGATGCGGGTGTCGTCGCCGGGAAGCTGATCGACGTGCTGCGAGAGCCCGCAAATGTGGCGGGCCACATGTTGCACGTTTCAGGCAGCATCGGCATCGCGATCTACCCGGTCGACGGACAGGATCAGGACGCGTTGATGACCAATGCCGACGCCGCGATGTACCACGCGAAGGCATCAGGCCGGAACGCGAGCTACTTCTTCGAGCGGTCGATGAACCATCAGGCGCGGGCGCAGCAGATGCTGATCCAGGACTTGCGCGCGGCCCTGAGAAACGGGCAATTGCAGTTGCACTATCAGCCGAAGTTCTCGGCTGTCGACAATGTGCTGGTAGGCGCCGAGGCGTTGCTGCGCTGGAATCATCCCGTGCAGGGCCAACTGATGCCGGACCAGTTCATCACGCTGGCTGAGAAGACCGGAGCGATCGTGCCGATCGGGACGTGGGTACTCAACGAGGCGTGCCGGCAATTGGCGTTATGGCACGACATGGGGCACAAGCATTGGTCGATGGCGGTCAACCTTTCCGCGCTGCAGTTCTGTCATGTGGGCATGGTCGAGTCGGTAGCCGAGGCGTTAGCGCGGCATAAGGTCGAGCCAAGACGATTGACGCTCGAGATTACGGAAACTACCGCCATGCGCGATGTGGAGACCACGCTCGCGATCATGACCCAGCTCGACGAGATGGGCGTGCGGATTGCGATCGATGATTTCGGTACTGGATATTCAAGCCTGCTGCATCTGAAGCGCATCCCAGCGAGCGAATTGAAGATCGACCGGGGATTCGTGCGCGATCTCGCTGAGGACAGCGAGGATGCCGCGATCGTATCGGCCATCGTGGCGCTGGGCCGAACGCTGAATTTGCAGGTAGTGGCTGAGGGCGTGGAAACGACCGCTCAGCGGTCGTTCCTGGCAGGTCTGGGGTGTGATGCGTTACAGGGCTATCTACTTGGCAGGCCGATGCCTGCGGCGCAGTTCACTGAACTGGCGATGGCCGATGTCGATGCGTGAGCGTGTCATGACGCGTCACGCATCGAGCGACATCCTGTATCAGGCCCCGTCGGTGAACACGTCGCGCTTGCCCGTTGCGCTGAAGCCGCCGTCTGTGTACGGGCTGCGCGGATCGTGGATGGCGCGACCACCATCGGTGTACGGATCGCGTGTGCCGGTGCGCTCGACCAGGCCATCGCGATTGGTGACGCGCGCGCCGTCGGTGAACGGATCCGCGCTGCGCGGCGCGGCATTGGCCAATCCGGCGACGCCGGCGAGGGTGGCGGTCAGGGCAGTGTAGAGCAGGGCTTGCTTGATGGTTCGCATCTTGGAATCCTCTTCGTGATATGGGTTACCGGTTGTTCACGGCTTGCTGGAGCGTCTGATCGGTCGTTGCGCGACCTTGGAATGCAGTCTAGAGAGCAGGCCCCGACGCGAACATGACCCTTGAATGACATTGATGTCATTTGTCTGGGGCAATGCGATACGATTGCAGGACAGGATGCCGACCGGACAATGAATTCGGCCTTGGCGACAAATCCACGCCAAACAACCTGTAGAATCTCAATCTGGTTCGCAATGCACGCTGCGCGGGCCGTCCCCCAAGAATTTCCTTTCTCCAGCCTGTCCAGCCATGTCGACAGGCGCGCACGATGAGTCATGTCCGAGTCTGAGTCAGCCAAACAAGCCGCGGTGGTGTGGGTCCACGAACAGATGGAGCGTCACGGCCTGACGTTCGAAGACTTGGTCGAGGCCGGCTGTTTTGCCGATGCGCATATCGAAGTTGCCGATCAGGCCGAGGCCGTTGCGAAAGCCGCAACGCCGACGCCAGATGCGCCGCCGCGTGTGATGTACCGCAACGCCATGGGGCAAACCTGGGACGGTAATGGGGAATACCCTGATTGGCTGCAACGCGCGGTCAATGCCGGGCAGTCGATCGACTTCTATCGCGTCGAGTAGCGATGCGGTACCCCACCGGGCGCATGGGCGCCTGGTGTATCGGCATCATTGGCTGGCCGGATGCGTCAGCAACGCTCGGCAGTCAGGATCGGTAGGGCTGTGAAGGCGGTAATGGCCAGCGGCTGCGCATGACGCTGGTACTGCATCGCCGCGGGTGGTAATTCCTGCAACAGCATCGCATTGCTGGCGGCTGCGCCCGGTTGCTTGCCGGGGTGATTCGGCGCATCAACGGCTGGTCGGGCATCCTGCCAGACTGGCAGGTCATCCTCCAGCCCTCGCCCGGGGCCCATCTGGCCGATCTGGCCTATCTCGCATTGGGCCTGCGTTCCATTGAGGCCATTCAACTGGCCAATCTCCGCTTCCGCTTCGATCTTGATCGCCGCGTGCCGCTCGGGCATCGACAGGCCGATTGCTTCCGTCAATTCGCAGGCCGCCATATCAGCCGCAGCCGCGCCCTGGACAGGCAGCGCGAGTGAGGCAAGGCACAACAGGAGACCGGAGAACGGGCGTTTCATCGAGGAAATTGGGAACTTGCGCGGGATCAAACTGCCTGTGTTGAGCAGTTGCAGCATTGTACTGCCTCAAACGGTTGCAAAATGGCTATATCAAGATGACATTCGTGCAATGTTCGCCAATTCGTGGCAAAGCTCCGCTAGTGTCTCGGTCTATATCCAGAACCTCGAATAATGGGCCGGTACCATACCGGCTCGGAAGTGAACCAACATGCGCATCCTGATTGTCGAAGACGAGCCGAAGGCCGGTGATTATCTGCTCAAGGGACTCACCGAGTCGGGCTTCGTGGCCGATCTGGCCCGCGACGGCGTGGATGGGCTGGCCCACGCACGCGAGCAGCACTATGACCTGATCGTGCTCGACGTGATGCTGCCCGGCATGGATGGCTGGCAGGTATTGCGCGAACTGCGCCGGGACAAGGACACGCCCGTGCTGTGCCTGACCGCGCGTGACGAATTGTCCGATCGGCTCAAGGGGCTGGAACTGGGCGCAGACGACTACATGGTCAAGCCGTTCGCGTTTGCCGAACTGGTGGCGCGTATCCGGACGATCCTGCGGCGTGGCCCGCTGCGCGAGAGCGAATTCATCGAGGTGGCCGACCTGCAGATCGACACCATCCGCCGCCGCGTGACCCGCGCGGGGCAGAAAATCGACCTCACCTCGAAGGAGTTCGCGCTGCTGCAATTGCTGGCGCGGCGCCGTGGCGAGGTTTTGTCACGCTCGCTGATTGCGTCGCAGGTCTGGGATATGAACTTCGACAGCAACACCAACGTCGTGGACGTGTCGATCCGACGCCTGCGTGCGAAGGTGGATGACCCGTTCCCGAACAAGCTGATCCATACCCGCCGCGGCATGGGCTACGTACTCGACGAATTCGACGAGGCATGATGCGGTTGCTGTCAAAGCTGCAGGCCGCCATGCCGGCATCGCTGACTACGCGGCTGGCGCTGGCCTATGGGCTGACCACAGCGGCGGTGCTGGTTGGCGTGGCAACGTATCTGTCGAGTTCGCTGGGCAACCAGTTGCAGGCGCGCGATGAAGGCGAGCTTGTTGGCGAGGTGCTGCTGGTGCGCCATCTGCTGCGTGAAGTTGGCAGTGAGGCCGAAGTTCGCGCGGACACACACCGATTTGCCGATATCGCGATGGGGCACGAAGGGCTGGTGCTCGTGGTCCGCACGTTGGACGGCGATCCGCTGGTCACCCTCAATCCGCGCAATGAGCGGGTTCCGGACCTGCGCGTCCTGCCGCTCGCCACGGCGCCCGATACGACTCAATTGCAGACCTGGTATCCGCGCAACGGTGTGCCGTCACGCGGCATCGTCGCATTGGGCCAGATTGGCGACTCCGGCCAGACTGTGGAAATCGTCGTGCTCAGCGACGCGGGATATCGCGTGGCGCTGATGCGCGAGTATCACAGCCGATTGCTCGTGGCGGTCCTGTGCGGTGCGATCGTGGCGGCGGCCCTTGGTTTCCTGCTGGCGCGGCGCGGCTTGCGGCCATTGCGGCGGATGGCGAGCGATGCGGCGGCCGTGACCACGAGCCGGCTGGCGACGCGGCTCGACGTAGGCAGCGCACCGGAGGAACTGCGCGATCTGGCGGGCGCGTTCAACGGTATGCTCGCGCGCCTGCAGGACAGCTTCACGCGGCTTTCCACGTTCTCGGCCGATCTGGCGCACGACTTCCGCACACCGATCAGCAACCTCGTGGGCCAGACGCAGGTCACGCTGGCTCAGCGACGCACGGCGCCGGAGTATGAATCGTTGCTCGAGTCGAATCTCGAGGAGTACGAGCGGCTATCGCGCATGATCGAAAACATGCTGTTCCTGGCGCGCGCCGACAACGCACAGGTGGCACTCGGGGCGCGGCCACTCGATGCGCGGGCGGAACTGGACAAGGTGGCGGAGTATTTCGAAGCTGTGGCCGCCGACCGCGACCTGACGCTCTCCGTCGCCGGCGCGGCCACGGTGACTGCGGACCAGCCATTGCTGCGGCGCGCCATCATCAATCTGCTGGATAACGCCCTGCGTCACGCGCCAGCAGGCAGCACGGTGCAATTGGCCGTGTCACGTGGACAGCCGGGCCACACCGTCATCAGGGTGGTGAACTGCGGACCCGGGATCGCTCCGGAGGCGCTGCCACACCTTTTTGCACGCTTCTATCGCGCCGATCCGTCACGTCGCGACTCGGCCAAATCCACAGGTCTCGGCCTTGCCATTGTCGACACCATCATGCGGCTGCATGGCGGCAGCGTGTCGGTGCGCAGCGTGGACGGACAGACCAGGTTCGAACTCGACTTTCCTGACAAAGCTGTCAGTAGGGCAGGCGCATAATAGTCGGCTCGCGGGCTATGCCCGCTCCACGTAAGGAGACCGACATGCAGGTGCAACCGTATCTCGATTTCGGCGGCCGTTTTGACGAGGCAATGGCGTTCTACGGCAAGGTGATGGGCGCCAAAGTGACGTTTATGATGCGCTACAAGGACGCGCCCGAAGGGCAGCCCAAGCCATCGCCCGCCTGGGCCGAGAAAGTCATGCACGCGAATATCCAGGTGGGAGACAGCCAGTTCATGGCATCGGACGGCCGGGAGGGGCAGACCCCCGCGTTCTCCGGCTTCATGATGTCGGTGGGCGATGTGCCAAATGCAGAGGGGCAGCGGATATTCAATGCGCTGGCCGAAGGCGGTCAGGTGTTCATGCCTTACCAGAAGACATTCTGGGCCGAGGGGTTCGGGATGCTCGTCGACCGGTTCGGCATGACGTGGATGGTCAACTGCGAACACTGACGCAATGACGTATTGCGGGTGAGCGGCCAGACCGTCGTCGCCCGCCTCTTTCCGCCTCCTTCTTCTTTCCCCGGTTTTCTCCTGCCCCCTCTCCCGCGTTCGCGGCAGAGGGGGCAGTCATGTCAGCGGCTCGCCAATCGGCCGTGGGCCCAGCGATACAGCACAGGCAGCACCAGCAGCGTCAGCGCGGTGGATGACAGTATCCCGCCGATCACGACAGTGGCCAGTGGCCGCTGCACCTCTGCGCCGGTGCCCGTGGCAATCGCCATCGGCACGAATCCGAGCGATGCCACGAGCGCCGTCATCAGCACAGGGCGCAGCCGCGTCAACGCGCCGTTGAATACGGCATCATCGAGCGATCGGCCTTCCTCACGCAGCGAGCGGATAAACGAGAGCATGACCAGTCCGTTGAGTACCGCCACACCCGAGAGCGCGATGAAGCCCACCGCCGCGGAGATCGACAACGGAATACCGCGCATCCACAAGGCCAGGACGCCACCGGTCAATGCAAACGGAATCCCGGTGAAGACGATCAACCCGTCGCGCACATTGCCGAACATGGCGAACAGCAGTACGAATACCATCAGCAGCGCCACGGGCACGACGATCTGGAGCCGTTCCGTCGCCGACTGCAACTGCTCGAATGTGCCACCCCAGGCAATCCAGTAGCCGGTGGGGATCTTCACGCGCGTGTCGATGGCGGCCATGGCTTCGGGGACGAAGGTGCCGAGATCCCGCCCGCGCACATTGGCGCTGATGACGATGCGGCGCTTGCCATTTTCCCGTGAGATCTGGTTCGGACCTGGCGCAATGGTTAGCGTGGCGACTTCGCCGAGCGGAATGTAGCTTGTTGCCGCGTTGGTGCCCTTGGGCAGGGGGATCGGCAGACGTCGCAGCGCTTCCACGTCGGCGCGAATGCCTTCCGGCAGGCGCACGCCAATGTTGAAGCGGCGGTCGCCCTGGTAGAACACGCCGGCGTCGCGGCCGCCCACGGCGATGGCGACGGTGTCCTGGACGTCGATCATGTTCAGCCCGTAGCGTGCCGCGCGGGCGCGGTCGACGTCGACGGTCAGCACCGGCAGACCCGTGGTCTGTTCGACCTTGACTTCCGTGGCGCCGGATACGGTCTGCAGGACCTTGGCGATACGCTGCGCCGTGGTATCAAGCACCTCGTTATCGTCGCCGAACAGCTTGACCGCCACGTCACTGCGCACGCCTGAAATCAGCTCGTTGAAACGTAACTGGATCGGCTGCGAGAACTCGTAGCGATTGCCCGGAATCTTCTCCAGTTCGGCTTCGATCGCGGTGCGCAGCGACTCGCGGGAACGGGAGGGATCTGGCCACTTGTCACGTGGTTTGAGCATGATGTAGGCATCCGAGATATTGGGAGGCATCGGATCCGATGCGATCTCCGCGGTACCCGTGCGCGCGAAAATGCGCTCGATCTCGGGGAAGGTTGCCTTGAGGCGCGTCTCGATCTGCTGCTGCATCGCCACCGACTGCGTCAGGCTGGTACCCGGAATGCGCAGCGCCTGTACCGAGAAATCGCCTTCGTTCAGGTTGGGGATGAACTCGCTCCCGAGGCGCAGCGCCACCAGCCCGCTAAGCAGTACCGCCATGCCCGCGCCGGCGAGCACCACCGGCGTATTGGCCAGGGCACGCTTGAGCACCGGCTCGTACCCGCGGCGAGCCCAGCCCATGATGCGGTTTTCCTTTTCCTCGACGCCGCCGCCAATAAACAGCGCCACGGCTGCCGGCACGAAAGTCACGGAGAGGATCAGCGCGCCAATCAGCGCCAGCACCACGGTCATCGCCATCGGGTGGAACATCTTGCCTTCCACGCCACTCAACGCAAAGATCGGGATGTAGACGATCATGATGATGAGCTGGCCGTAGACCAGTGGCCGGCGTGCCTCGCTCGCGGCTGCGAACACTTCCTCGAAGCGTTCGGCGCGTGTCAGCGGGCGTCCCAGGCGTTCTTTCGCATGAGCCAGACGGCGGACGCAGTTCTCGACGATCACCACGGCGCCGTCGACGATGATGCCGAAGTCGAGCGCGCCCAGGCTCATCAGGTTCGCGCTGATCTTGTATGACACCATCCCCGTGAACGTGAACAGCATCGACAGCGGGATCACCATCGCCGTGATCAACGCCGCGCGCAGATTGCCAAGGAACAGGAACAGGATGGCGATCACCAGCACCGCCCCTTCGAGGAGGTTCTTCTTGACCGTGGCGATGGCCTTGTCGACGAGATTGGTCCGATCGTAGACGGTGACCGCCTTGATGCCTGCCGGCAGGGACTTGTTGATCACGGCCATGCGCGCATCTACGGCCTGGGATACCGCGCGGCTGTTTTCGCCGATCAGCATGAAGACGGTACCCAGGACTACTTCGCGGCCGTTGTCGGTGGCCGCACCGGTGCGCAGCTCCCGGCCAAGGCCCACTTCGGCAAGATCACGGACACGGATCGGCAGGCCCTGAGCGGTGCCTACGATGACGTCCCCGATGTCGTCGATAGACTTGACCTGACCAGGCGCGCGCACCAGGTACTGCTCGCCGCGCCGCTCGATATAGCCGGCGCCGACATTGGTGTTGTTGCGTTCGAGCGCCTGCACCACGTCCTGCAGCGAGAAGCCGTACGAGGCCAGCTTTTCAGGGCTTGGCGCCACCAGGTATTCCTTGGCGAAGCCGCCGATCGAGTTGATTTCGGTAACGCCGGGCACGTTGCGCAACTGTGGCTTGATGACCCAGTCCTGGATCTCCCGCAGGTCGGTGGGCGTGTATGGCGTGCCATCCGGTTTGCGCGCATCCGGCTCGGCTTCGACGGTCCACAGGTAGATCTCGCCGAGGCCAGTGGAGATGGGGCCCATGGCAGGCACCACGCCTTCCGGGAGCTTGTCCTTGGCTTCCTGGATGCGCTGGTTGACGAGCTGGCGCGCGAAGTAGATATCGGTGCCGTCCTTGAAGATCACCGTGATCTGGGACAGGCCGTAGCGCGACAGCGAACGGGTCTGCTCCAGGCCCGGCAGGCCGGCGATGGTGACCTCCAGCGGATAGGTGACGCGCTGCTCGGTTTCAAGCGGCGAGTATCCGGGCGCCGAAGTGTTGATCTGTACCTGGACGTTGGTGATGTCCGGGACGGCGTCGATCGGCAGGCGGCTGTAGTTGTAGATGCCGAGCCCGGCCATGCCGAGGACCGCCAGCATCACGAGCCATCGCTGCGCGATGGCGAAGCGGAGAATGCGTTCGAACATGAATGGCTCTCCGTTCAGTGCGAATGCTCGGCGTTGCCCTTGCCCTGTTCGGCCTTGAGCACGAAGCTGTTGCCCGCCACATAGCGATCGCCGGCGGCTAGGCCGTCGACGATCTCGATGCGCTTGCCGTCGGTGCGGCCCGTCTTGATCGCCCGGGCGAGGAAGCCTCCCGGCGCCTCAACGAACACCTGCTTCTGGCCGTCCTCGACCTGCACCGCATCCGCTTCGATGATCACGGGGGCTTCGGTGTCGCCGGTGGCCACGCTGACGGTGACGAACAGACCCGGACGCCATGCCATCTCGGGGTTCGGCAGCGTCACGCGGGCCGTGGCGGTACGGGTTTGCTGGCCGAGCAGGGCACCGACGTAGGAGACCTTGCCTTCCGCTTCGCCATCGAACGCAGCAGAAGCTATACGTACCGATTCGCCCAGCTTCACATGCCCGAGGTCCTTTGGCGCGATGACGAACTCGGCCCAGACCGTGTTGAGATCGGAAATCGTGAAGACCGCGGTTTCCGCCGCGACGGCTTCGCCGAGTGCCAGGTGCTTTTCGACGACGATGCCGTCGAAGGGGGCGCGCAGCTCGAACTGGTTGATGGCGCGGGCGCTGGGCTTCGCGCCAATGGCGGTCAGCTTCTGGGCGGCGTTGCGCTCGGCGATTTCGGCTTCCTGCAGCGCGGTACGTGCTGCAAGGAAGTCCTGCTCGGCGGAAACCTTGTCTTCCCAGAGCTTCTTTTCGCGGGTGTAGGTGGTGCGCGCCAGTTCCAGACGCCGCTGCGCGGCGAGCAACTCACTGCGTTGATCCGATAACTGCGTGCTGGCGAACACTGCCAGCAGGTCGCCTTTCTTCACACGCTGGCCAAGGTTGGCGGACACCGATTCGACAACACCTGCCACGCGCGGCACCACGTGCGCGGTGCGGTCTTCGTTGAACTTGATCTCGCCGGGGAATTCCACCGCGCTGCGGATGCGGCCCGGGCCGGCGGCGCGGATGTCCAGATTGGCGTTGCGGATCTGTTCTGGCGTCAGTTCGATCAGTCCGGGTGGCTCTTCGGCTTGTTGCGGCGTCTTCGCGGATTCAGCCGAAGCGTTCGACGCGGGCTGGCCGTGCGCGGCCTCACCCTCTTCGTGCGCGTGGTCGTCGCCACGGCCGGAGAGCAGCAGGGCTAGCGCGGCGATCAGGCCGGCGATCACGATGCCAGCGATGGTGATGGCCTGTTTTCGAGTCAAGGTCATGTTGGTTCCTGTCAGCGGCCGAGGATGCGGTCGATCGTGGTGGCGGCTTGCCAGCTATTGGCGACCACACCGAGGTAGCGGATGCGTGCCTGGAACAGCGTGCGCTGGGCATCCAGGACTTCGAGGTAATTGAATTTGCCGGCTTCAAAGCCTTGCGATGCGGCCTGGTAGGCGCGCTCGGCGGCTGGCAGCACGGTTTCGCGCAGGCTCAGCGCCGAGGAGCGGGAGACTTCGAGCTGGCTCGAGGCATGTTGCAGGTCGTGATCCAACCGAAGGCGTGTTGCGCGGAGTTCGTCGGCGGCCTTGTCGGCCTGACGGATGGCTGTGTACAGATTGCCTTGGTTGCGGTCGAACAGTGGCAGCGGAATGGCGACACCCAGCACGGGATAGGTGCCGCGCTCCGGCGAACTGTTGTCGCGCTTGGCCCCGACGCTCACCGTCACGTCCGGGTACTGACGACTGCGCTGGACGTTGATTTCGGCCTGCCGGCGATCGAGTTCCCGCTCGCTCGCCAGTAGCGCGGGGGCGCCGTCGAGCGATTGGCGCAGCATTGGTGCCAGAGGGCGGGCGGGCAATGCATCGAGGTTGCCATTGGCCTCGGTGAAGCGTGGCGACGGATTGCCCCATAGCGTGGCGAGCGACTGCCGTGCCGCCACCAGTGCGGCGTCGGCCTCGGAGCGTTCAATCTGCGCGTTGGCCAGTTCGACCTGTGCCTTGGTTTCCTCGACTGGCGAGATCTTGCCAGCCGCCACGCGCCGCGCCGCCGCGTTCGCACCGCGCGTGGCGATGTCGACCGAGCCGGCCGCCAGCCGCACGCGCTCCTGCGCGACCAGCACGTTGAAGAACGCGCCGATCACGCCGGCCCGCAGGTCGGCCTGCGTGGTGCCAAGCTGTGCCTGGGCCACGTCGCGCGCGCGGTTCGCGGCGCCAATCCGCGCGCTGCGCTTGCCGCCCAGTTCGATCGGAAGGTTGACCTGGCCAGTGGTGGCGCGTGTGGCGGCGCGGGTGTCTTCCATCTGCACGGCGACCTCGGGGTTCGGGATCACGCGTGCCTGTGTAATGCCGCCTTCGGTCGAATCGAGTTCGATGCGGGCAGCGGACAGTGTCGGGTTCTGCGCGGTGGCCAGTGCCAGCGCGGCTTCCAGCGTCAAGGCGCTGGGCGGTTCCTGAGCAGGTACTGGGGCCGGTACTAGGGCTGCCGTGCCCTGCGCCGATGCGACAGGACTGACGATGGGGCCCAGCGACAGGCAAAGGAGCACGGCCGCCAGACCGGGCGGCGAAAGGAAGTTTCTCATCGAGTTTCACCAATACGAACGGGAGAAAATCGGCGAGACGACAGGCGCGCCGTTCAGGGGCGCGTGGATTGGAAAGGGGCTTTCCGCGTCTCGCCGGCTAGGCGAGACGGGACCACTGAGGGCGGTCCGGAACGGGAGACGGGATTGAGCCGAACGCGCTGGCGCGTGGCTGATAGTGCACGGTGACGAACGGGTAGTCCCCGGTCATCGCCAACTCGGAGAACAGGCCGTGTGAGCCCGGGAAATGACAGGCATTGCAGTCACCGTCGGGGAGCTTGGCCGATTTGCTGTCCTTCGCGTCTTGCGCTTGCCGGTCGCTGTCGGCGGCGTTGTGCTCGTGCGTGTGGTGGCCAAAGTGCCACTGCCGCGCATCGACTGAGGTCGCCTTTTCGTGCGCGCAATACGCCGCCGCGCCGGCCCAGGCGAACTGGAGCGGCAGCAGTATTGCGAGAAATACAAGCAGTAGGCGGCGCATGGGGGGCGATTATAGGCGTTTGGCGAGCGGCCAAACATTACGTTCATGTCATGTTTGCACCGCTCCAAAGTATTTCGTTGGACGCTTGACCCTGTAGCGACTAAAGGGTCTTCAATGGCAGGGAACAAGAATCAATGGAATTTGACATGGCTCGCACCACCCCTGATAACGTCCTGCCGTCATCCTCGGCCGCGCACGGTCGTGGGCATGACCACGATCATCCGCATTCCCGCGAACACAGTCACGACCACAGTCACGAGCACGGTCATGACCACAAGCATGATCACAATCATGCACATGAAGCGGCACCCGAGGCGGCGCAGCCGAATGCGTGCTGCGGCTCGTCCTGCAGCGCATCGGTTTCGGTCAGTACACCGGTTGCCGCCCCGGCTGGCACCCGCTCGGCAGCCTATCGCATCGAGGCGATGGACTGCCCCACCGAGGAGACGCTGATCCGCAACAAGATCGGTGGTATGGCCGGCGTGGCGGCACTCGATTTCAACCTGATGCAGCGCGTGCTGACGGTCCACCACACGCTCGATTCGCTGGACCCGGTGGTCAAGGCGATCGATTCGCTCGGGATGAAGGCCGAACCGCTGTCCGACTCGGGCGCGAAGGCCGCCATCGCCGAGCCCGGCAAGCCGTGGTGGCCGCTGGCGGCTGCCGGTGCGCTGGCCGTGGGCGCCGAGGTGGCCGAATGGTTCCAGATTGCCACGCCGTACCTGCCCGCCGCGCTGGCGCTGGCCACCGTGCTGTTCGCCGGTCTTGGCGTCTATCGCAAGGGCTGGATCGCCGTGCGCAACGGCAACCTGAACATCAACGCATTGATGAGCATCGCCGTCACGGGCGCGATGCTGATCGGCCAATGGCCTGAGGCGGCCATGGTGATGGTGCTGTTCGCGCTGGCCGAGCGGATCGAGGCAGCCTCGCTGGATCGCGCGCGCAATGCTGTGCGCGGGCTGATGGCGATGGCGCCGGAGCAGGCCACCGTGCGACAGGCCGATGGAAGCTGGCAGCCGGTGGACGCGCGTCAGGTGCCGCTTGGCGCCATGGTGCGGTTGCGCCCTGGTGAACGTGTGGCACTCGACGGCCGCGTCCTGAAGGGACAGTCGGCACTGGATCAGGCGCCGATCACGGGCGAGAGCGTTCCGGTCGACAAGTCCGTGGGCGACAGCCTCTTCGCCGGTTCGATCAACCAATCCGGCGAACTCGAGTACGAGGTGACCGCGCCCGCCGATGAGTCGACGCTGGCCCGCATCATCCACGCCGTGGAAGCCGCGCAGGGCAGCCGTGCGCCCACGCAGCGCTTTGTCGACCAGTTCGCGCGCATCTACACGCCGGTGGTCTTTGCGATTGCGCTCGCAGTCGCAGTGATCCCGCCGCTGTTCATGGGCGAGGCCTGGCTTGCATGGATCTACAAGGCGCTGGTGCTGCTGGTGATCGCCTGCCCCTGCGCGCTCGTGATCTCGACCCCGGTCACCATCGTCAGCGGACTGGCCGCTGCCGCGCGGCGCGGCATCCTGATCAAGGGCGGCGTCTACCTGGAGCAGGGGCGCCAACTGTCCTGGCTGGCGCTCGACAAGACGGGCACGCTGACGCACGGCAAGCCCGCGCAGACCGATATGGCGCTACTCGTCGACGACGCGCCGGAAGCTCGGGCGATTGCCGCAAGCATCGCGGCGCGTTCCGACCACCCCGTCTCGCTCGCGGTGGCCCGTGCGGCCGAAACCGATGGCGTGGCGCGTTTCGAGGTGCAGGATTTCGCGGCGCTGCCGGGGCAGGGCGTGCGTGGCACTGTCAACGGTGTGGCGTACTGCCTTGGCAACCATCGCCTGATTCATGATCTCGGCGCCTGCTCTCCTGCGCTCGAAGCCCGGCTCGAGGCCATCGAGCGGCAAGGCAAGACCATCGTTCTGCTGGCCGCGATGGATTCTGCAGTGCCGCGCGCGCTGATGCTGTTCGGTGTGGCCGACACGGTGCGCGAAACCAGCCGCCAGGCCATCGAGCAACTCCATGAACTCGGCGTGAAGACGTTGATGCTCTCCGGCGACAATCCGCATACGGCCCAGACCATCGGGGAGCTTGTCGGCATCGATGAAGTACGTGGCAATCAGTTGCCGCAGGACAAGGCCGATGCGATCGCCGCGCTGACCGATCAGGCGCACACCCACGCTGGCCGCGTCGGCATGGTCGGTGACGGTATCAACGATGCGCCGGCACTGGCGCGGGCGGATATTGGTTTCGCGATGGGCGCGGCCGGGACGGATACGGCCATCGAGACTGCGGACGTGGCGCTGATGGATGACGACCTGCGCAAGATTCCGGCGTTCGTGCGGCTATCGCGCCAGACTTCGACCATCCTCAAGCAGAACATCACGCTCGCGCTGGGGATCAAGGCCGTGTTCCTGGTCCTGACCGTGATGGGCATGGGCACGATGTGGATGGCCGTGTTTGCCGATATGGGTGCGAGCCTGCTGGTGGTGTTCAACGGGCTGAGGCTGACGCGCAAGGCCGTTTGACGGCCTGTGGCAGTGTCGAGGATTGCACTCCCCGGTATGGGGAGCGCAAAAAATCAGGGCTGAATAATCAGTTCGCCGCTTCGGCCCGGGATTTCACCCCAGGTCACGGGCATCTGTGGCAGATCGCTGCGATCGATGTGCTGGTAATACGTTGCCATCGACACGAGCTGGTGACCTTGCGCGCGCCAGCCTGACAGCAGTCGCTTGAATACCGGCGCCAGCTTGCCACCTTCCAGCTCCGTATGGAGCGTGAAAATGTGGTCGCCGTCGCCCTCGGTCAGCTTGAGCACGGCCTCGTGCACATTGTCTTCGGTCAGGTCGTCCAAGCCGATCAGCTCGTCGAGCGTCGGCAGCGTGGTCGGCATCTGCACGTGGCGGCAGGCCTTGCCATCGACCGTCGGGATGTAGGGCGCCGTCCCGCGTCCATCGGACGCGTAGACCATGCCCCAGTCGTCGATCTGGCGAAACGCCTCGTTGTTCATCTGCCAGCCGGCCGCACCATGCGTCGTCGGGGCGGCGCCGAAGATATCGGTGAAGCGCTCGAACGATTGCTGCATTTGTCGGCGCGTCCAGGCCGCATCGCGCTGGCGCACGTTGTCCTGCCAGTAGACGTGGTCCCAGGTGTGGATGCCGCACTCGTGGCCCGCTGCCGCGGCCGCACGCATTTCGGCGGCGCCCTTGCGGCCGATGTCGGGCCCCGGCAGCAGCACGCCGTACATCAGCGTGCGCAGGCCGTAGTTCGACACCACGGAAGTCCGCGAGACCTTCTTCAGGAAACCGGGACGGAACACCCGGCGCAGCGCCCAGCCCGTGTGATCCGGGCCGAGGCTGAACAGGAACGTGGCTTCCGCCTCGACGGCGGACAGCATGGACAGCAGCGCGGGCACGCCTTCGCGCGTGCCGCGCAGCGTGTCCACGTCTACCTTGAGCGCAATGCGTGCCATGAAGCGATCAGTTGTCGGCGTCGACCAGCGTGCGTGCCTCGACCACCTTGTCGCGATACGCCTCGAAGATCCGGCGCAGCGCCTGCTCCATCGACACCTCCGGCTTCCAGCCCAGTTCCGCGATCGTGTTGTCGATCTTCGGCACGCGGTGCTGCACGTCCTGGTAGCCCTTGCCGTAGAAGTCGCCCGACGACGTCTCAACGATCTTCGTCTTGCGCGCTTCCTCGGCGTACTCCGGATACTCGGCCGCCATCTTCAGCATCATCTCGGCCAGCTCGCGCACCGAGTGGATGTTGCCCGGGTTGCCGATGTTGAAGATCTTGCCGTTGGCCACCCCGTCCTTGTTCTCGATGATGCGCATCAGCGCCGAGATGCCGTCCGAAATATCGGCGAACGCACGCTGCTGCGCGCCACCGTCCACCAGCTTGATCGGCTCGCCACGCACGATATGGCCCAGGAACTGCGTGACCACCCGCGACGAACCTTCCTTCGATTCGAAAATCGAGTCCAGCCCCGCGCCGATCCAGTTGAACGGACGGAACAGCGTGTAGTTCAGCCCTTCCTGCATCCCGTAGGCGTGGATCACGCGGTCCATCAGCTGCTTGGAGCAGGCGTAGATCCAGCGCGGCTTGTTGATCGGGCCGTAGATCAGCGGCGAGGCTTCCGGGTCGAACTCTTCGTCGGCGCACATGCCGTACACCTCCGAGGTCGACGGGAACACCAGGTGCTTGCCGTACTTCACCGCGGCGCGCACGATCGGCAGGTTGGCCTCGAAGTCCAGTTCGAACACGCGCAGCGGCTCGCGCACGTACGTGGCCGGCGTGGCGATGGCCACCAGCGGCAGCACCACATCGCACTTGCGGATGTTGTACTCGATCCACTCCTTGTTGATGGTGATGTCACCCTCGAAGAAGTGCATGCGCGGGTGGTTCACCAGATCGCCCAGGCGGTCCGACGACATATCCATGCCGTAGACCTCCCATTGCGTCGTTTCCAGGATGCGGCGCGTCAAATGGTGGCCGATGAAGCCGTTGACGCCAAGAATCAGGACCTTTTTCATCGGTTTTCCTCTTAGGACTTCGCAGTAATGATGTTTTGGAATACTTGTACAGATACCGGGCTCGCGTTGTCGGCGTTCGGACCTTCGAGCAACTGCGTCACGCGGATGGCTCCGCCGTCTCCGCCGACCGCCACGATACGGCCATCCACGACATGCAGGCCAGGCTGCAGACCCGCCGGCACGCTTGACGGTTCGAGGCGGCGTGCCTGCGCGACGATGAAGCGGCGGCCGCCAATGTCGGTGAATGCGCCCGGGTAGGGCGGCGCGACTGCGCGGATCAAATTGTAGACCGCTGCTGCCGGTTGGCTGAAATCGATACGGCCGTCCTCGGGTTTGCGTCCCGAGAAATAGCTGCCCTCGGAGAGCACATTGGGCCGCTTGGGTGTCTGCCCGGCCATCATGGCGGGCAGCGCGCGCCACAGCGTTTGCTCGGCGGCGACGGTGACCTTCTCGAAGACCTCGCCGGCCGTGTCGTCCGGCAGGATTGGCACTGACGTCTGGTCGACGATATAGCCAGCGTCGGGCTTGGCTTCCATCGCGTGCAGCGTGGCGCCGGTCTCTTCCTCGCCGCGCAGCACGGCCCAGTTCACCGGGACGCGACCGCGGTACTTCGGCAGCAGCGAACCATGCATGTTGAAGGCGCCCTGCGGCGCCACGGCTAGCAGGTCAGCCGGGATCATCGACCGGTAGTAGAACGAGAAGATGACATCGGGCTTCGCGGCGCGAACGGCTTCGGCCAATGCCGGGTCGGTCGGGTCCTCGCCATAGATGAACGACAGGTTCAGTTCGGCAGCCGTGTCGGCCACGCGGCCGAACCAGATGTTCTCGTCGGGTCGGTCGCGGTGCGTGACGACCAGCGCCACGTCCACGCCGCGCGCATGCAGCACGCGCAGGCAGCGGTCGCCGACGTTATGGTAGGCAAAGACTACTGCGCGCACGAGGCCTCCGCTGTGTTGTCGGTCTTCGGGTCACGGGGGTCACGCTCGAGCACCGCCTGGATGCGGTAGCGCGGGCGGTCGCGCACTTCCTGATAGATCCGGCCGACGTACTCACCCAGCAGGCCGATGCCGAACAGCATGATGCCGACCAGGAAGAAGTTGAGTGCGAACAGCGTGAACACACCCTGCACTTCAGAGCCGAGCAGGAAGCGGCGAATCAGCAGGATCACGAACAGGCCGGCCGAGGAGATCGACAGCACCGTGCCAATCGCCGAGAACCATTGCAGCGGCACGATCGAGAAGCCGGTGACCAGGTCGAAGTTCAGGCGGATCAGTTGGTAGAGCGAATACTTGGACTCGCCAGCGTGGCGCTGCTCGTGGCCGACTTCGATTTCCACCGGGTTCGACGAGAACGTGTAGGCCAGCGCGGGAATGAACGTGTTGACTTCGCGGCACGCATTGATCGTGTCGATGACGTTGCGATCATAGGCGCGCAACATGCAGCCCTGGTCCGTCATCTTGATCTTCGTGATCTTCTCGCGCAGGCGGTTCATCGCGCGCGACGCGTAGCGGCGGAACGCGGAGTCGTTACGCTGGCGGCGAATCGTGCCGACGTAGTCATGGCCCTTGCGCATCTCGGCCACCAGCCGGGGGATTTCCTCGGGCGGGTTCTGCAGGTCGGCGTCGAGCGTGATCACGATGCGTCCGCGCGTGTGCTCGAAGCCGGCCAGGATGGCCATGTGCTGACCGAAATTGCCGTTGAACAAGATGACCCGGGTCACGTCCGGGCGCTTGTGGAACTGCGCGGCCAGCATCTGCGGCGAGCGGTCGGCGCTGCCGTCATTGACGAAGATGATCTCGTAGGATTCGCCCAGGCTGTCCAGCGCCGGATAGACGCGGTCGAACAGCGCCTGCAGGCCACCCTCCTCGTTGTAGACGGGGATGACGACCGAGACCTCGACGGAGCTTAGAGAGAGAGGCGTTTGCATGTTTCGCTTAGAGTTGCGCAAACCCGCTCCACGTCGGCTGTCTGCATGGCGGGGAACATCGGCAGCGTGACGATGCCGCGGCCAATGCGCTCGGCATGCGGCAGCATGCCTTCGCGCCAGCCCAGGGAGCGGAAGTAAGTAAACAGGTGAACCGGTGGGTAATGCACGCCAGTGCCGATGCCGGACTCGCGCATCGATTCCATGACGTGCTTGCGCGCTTCAGCGGCGCCACCACGCAGGCGGTCGGTCGGCAGCACCACCTGGAACATGTGCCAATTGGTGGTAGCCACGTCGGGGTCGCGCGGCAGCGGCAGTTCGATACCGAGATCGGCCAGTCCGGCATTGGCTGCGCAGCGGAAATAGGTCTCGGCCAGTTCGGCGCGGCGTGCGGTGATCGCGTCCAGATGCTGGAGCTGGGCCAGCCCAATGGCAGCGTTGACGTCGGTCAGGTTGAACTTGCCGCCCGGCTCCTCGACGTCCATGCCGTCCATGCCGGTGCGGATCACGCCTTGCAGCCGCAGGCGCTCCGCGCGCTGCGCTTCCTCCGGCGAGTTCATGACGAGGCAGCCGCCCTCGATCGTGGTGATGTTCTTGTTGGCCTGGAAGCTGAAACTGACCAGATCGCCAAATGCGCCGATGCGCTGGCCGCGCCAGCGCGAGTCGATGGCCTGCGCGGCATCTTCGATCACACGCAGGTTATGGCGCTTCGCGATGGCGTAGAGGCGGTCCATGTCGACCGGCAGACCGGACAGGTAGACCGGAATGATGGCTCGCGTACGCGGCGTGATGGCGGCCTCTACGGCATCCAGGTCGATATTGCGCGTGCGCGGATCGATATCGACGAAGACCGGTCGGGCGCCGACCGTCAGGACCACGTTCGCCGTGGCGACCCAGGTGATCGGCGTGGTGATGACTTCGTCGCCGGGGCCGATGTCGGCGATGCGCAGCGCGATTTCCATCGTTGCCGAGCCGTTGGAGAACGTTCGCACGGGGCGGCCGCCGAACAGATCGGACAGCGTGGCCTCGAACGCCTGCACCTTGGGTCCGGACGTGATCCAGCCGGATGCCAGCACCTTGCCGACTTCGGCAATGGTGGCATCGTCAATATTTGGGCGGACGAACGGCAGGAAATCCTGCGGAGCGGAAGCAGTCATGATCGTCAGGAGCGGGCAATCAGGAAAACGCCAGCCAGTATCAGCAGGATGCCGGCGACGCGCAAGGGGCCAATCATCTCACCAAACAGCCACCACGCCGCCAGGGCGTTGACCACGTAGCCGAGCGAGAGCATCGGGTAGGCAATCGACACGTCCACGCGGGACAGGCCGACGATCCAGACCGCCACGCTTACCACGTACAGGGTCAGGCCGCCGATGACTGGCCATTGGGTCAGCACGCGGAAAGCCGTGGTGAACAGCGTGGCGCGATCGATCGTGATCGCGCCCACGGCGTTGACACCGGCCTTGAGCAGAAGCTGCGCGCAGGCGTTGAGCAGCACGCCGGTAAAGATGAAGGCGAAGGTCGATAGCGTCATGGCGCGGTTCTGGAGTCCTTGGGCGACGGTGCCGGCGCGGCCGGCGGCGGGAAATTGCTGACTACCACGCGGCGCACGTCGCGGGCCACCACGTACATCGGCAGGTGGCTGGCCGCCAGACTATCGTAGGTGTCCGGAGACATGATGCCGAGGGCCGGCTGGCCGTCACGCCACTTGGCGAGGAAGCCGTCCATGGTGGGAATCCACTTGTCCGGCTCCTGCTGGGTGCCGAATTCGAGTTCGTCCGGGGCCGCCACCATGACCAGCGTGTGGCCCAGGTAGAACGGCAGCGTGTGATCCAGAACACCCACGCCATAGAGCGGCATGTCGTCCTTGAGCACGGCCTTGATGGCCGGCACCAGGTCGACGCCCGATGCCCGGCGACCCATCACTTCATGGCCCATGAGGGCAATGGTGCAGGTCAGGAAGAAGGCGAGCGAGAACGCGGTGATGCTTGGCAGCAGACCATAGGCGCGCAGCAGGCGGCGCGCCAGCACCATTCCAACCAGAAGTACGGCAAACGCCACGCCAACGTAGATGGCGAAGACGCGGAACACGGCATTGGGGTTGGTCTCGTTGCCGAGCGTGGCGACGAACGGCGAAGCGATGATGCCGGCCACCGACAGCACCGTGACCGCATTGATCTGCCGCAGCCACGACCGTTCGTTGATCTGTTCCAGCGCCACGGCGACCAGGATGGCCAGCGCCGGGAACACCGGCACGATATAGCCGGGCAGCTTCGAGCCGGACAGGCTGAAGAACACGAAGATCGCCGCGAACCAGATGAATGCCAGCAGGGCGGGCTGGAACGGCTTGGCGCCCACGCCGCGCACCGCGCCAGCGCGTTCGCGCACCGCGGTCCACATGCGCGGGGTCAGGCCCAGCCAGGGCAGCGTCCCGGCCAGCAGCAGCGGTACGAAATACCAGATCGATCCCTTGCGCGAATGCACGGTCGAGGTATAGCGGTCCCAGTGCTCATGAATAAAGAAGAAATGCGGAAACTCGGGGTTGCGCGAGGAAATCAGCCAGAACCAGGGCACGGTGACCACGAGCATGGCGACGATGCCGCTCACCAGGTGCAGGCGGCCCCACAGGGCAAGGTTGCGTGTCACGAGGGTGTAGACCACCAGCACCAGGCCGGGCAGTGCGATGCCCACCAGCCCCTTGGTCAGGATCGCCACGCCCATGGCCGCCCAGCAGGCCAACATCCAGCCACGGCGGGCCGCCGGCGACGCATCGGGGTGCTGGGCCAGCAGCATGAAGGCCAGCACGCACGCCAGCGCACCCGAGAGGGTCATGTCCAGCGAATTGAAATGGCCGGTGACGCTCCACATCGGCATGGCCAGCAACGCCAGCCCGGCCAGCAGCCCGGCACGCGCGCCATACCAACGGATTACGGCCATCATGGTGACCACGAGACCAACAAGTCCGGACAGCGCCACGGCGAGCCGGGCTTGCCAGTCTCCGACGCCGAACAGCTCGTAGCCGATCGTCGTCACCCACATATGGAAGGGGGGCTTCTCGAAGTACTTGAGTGCGTTATAGCGAATCGTCACCCAGTCGCCCGTGGCGAACATTTCGCGCGAGATTTCTGCGTATCGGCCCTCGTCCGGGCGTAGCAGGTGGCGGGCATCGAGCGTGCCGAACCAGACCAGCAATACCGCGATGACGACCAGCACCACTGGGGCGATCATGCCCGGGGGCAGCCCGTCGTGACGCGAGGGCGAGGAACTACGCATAAATCTCCTGAAATGGCCGGAAGCCGGACGCGATACGACGGCCGGCGTGTGGCGAACTCCCCACAACGCGACAAGACCCGACTTGGTGGACAACAGGCTTTGAATAAGCCCCAGGAACCGGCAATACCGATCGGGCTCCCGAGCGCCCGGCATCGCCTGGGCCCGGCCGCGAGGGGCACGGGCGCGCAATGGTAGCACGACAGCACACCGGGGTCGTGGTTTCGGCCGGATCGGCCATGTATCAGACATGAGTCCGGCCATTTCTTTCAAGGGCATTTCGCGCAATACTCATGACTCGTCGGCCGGTTGTGCGGGAGGATGCCGACGCTCGAACCCGGGTGACCTCGATGAAATCGGCCTTGCTATCGATCTTGCTGTTAGGAGTGCTTGGTAATGCACTGGCGGATTCGGCCGAGCCGGTGGCCGCACCCGTGACCGATGGCGCATCCGCCGCCGAGGCGGCGCCCGTCGGTCCCCAGCTCTGCGACGCGCCCTGGTTCCGGTCCGGCGCCCGCGTTCAGATGGAAGGCGATGGCACCATGCCGATGTCCATCACAATGACGCTGCGTGACGTCATGCGCACCGCGCGGGGCTGTAGTGCCCAGCTCGAAGTCAGGTCGAAGTCGGCGCTTTCCGCCCTCATGGGGCCGCCGGTGGTGATGGATCAGGTCCACGAGATCAATATCGACCGAAACTCCACCCGTACCCGGATCGACAGCCGGAACGCCACGATCAATGCCCAGGCCCGATACGCCCGGATGTTCGGCGGGGCATCGTTTACAGGCAGCGGGGTCTTCAACTACGCGGGCATGACGATTCGCGAGAACACGACGCTGGAAGGCGAGACCTTCCAGTCCGCCGTCGACCTCAAGATCTACCCGCTCGGGTCCGACGACATGGTCGGCACCATGCAGGCGCAGCACGCCTCGATCATCGTTGGCTCGCGCCACGTGGGCCGCAAACAGATGATCGACACGGTGCTCGGCCGCAAGGAATGCATGCCGATTACCTATGAGAAGCGCACGTCGCTCGGGCCGTTGATGATTGGCGACGAACTGCTGCAACTCGAACCGAGCGTCCTGCACGTGACCGACTGGTACTGCCCGGCCGAGGCGTTCGTGCTGCGCACGGAGATCCGCCAGAACAACAAGGTGCAGAAGGTCAATGTCACGGCGCTGGAACTGACCGGGGATGAGGACTCCCACTGACATCGACACGGTCATTGAAACGGTCGCGGGCGCTTCCGTGACGACTGACTGATTGCACGGGCAATGCTCGCCGTCCTCGATGGCGGCGACGTCTTATCTGCCTGCCACCCAAGTCCGGCCTGACTGGACGCTCGTCCATTGATATTTTTTTCGACCTTGTTGTGGCAAAAAAATATATTGGACGTCTCACCGGTGCTCCCGCATTATTTCGCCTTTCCGCCATGCGCCAATGTGCGGCTGGCGGTCATGGCTTGCCCGGCGGCCGCATACCGGCGCCTTGGCTGGCCTGTGTCCAATTACACACCCCACAACTGCAAGATCCGAGGAAAGAGATGCCTGAGTACCGATCACGAACTTCGACGCACGGCCGGAACATGGCGGGTGCCCGCGCCTTGTGGCGCGCCACCGGGATGAAGGATGGCGATTTCGGCAAGCCCATCATCGCCGTGGTGAACTCGTTTACCCAGTTCGTGCCGGGCCATGTCCATTTGCGCGACCTCGGCGCGCTGGTTGCGAAGGAGATCGAAGCGGCCGGCGGCGTGGCCAAGGAATTCAACACGATCGCGGTGGACGATGGGATCGCCATGGGCCACGGCGGCATGCTCTATTCGCTGCCCTCGCGCGAGCTGATCGCTGACTCGGTGGAATACATGGTCAACGCACATTGCGCCGACGCCATGGTCTGTATTTCCAATTGCGACAAGATCACCCCGGGCATGCTGATGGCCGCGATGCGGCTGAACATTCCCGTGGTGTTCGTCTCCGGCGGCCCGATGGAGGCCGGCAAGGTCAAGTCCCCAACGGACGGCCAGGTGATCGCCAAGATCGACCTGATCGACGCCATGATCAAGGCCGCGGACCCGAAGGTCAGCGACGCAGAAGTGGCCGAAGTGGAACGCAGCGCCTGCCCGACATGCGGTTCCTGCTCGGGGATGTTCACGGCGAACTCGATGAATTGCCTGACCGAGGCGATTGGTCTGGCGTTGCCGGGCAACGGCACGATCGTTGCCACCCATGCATGGCGCAAGGGCCTGTTCGAACACGCGGGCCGCCTGGTCGTGGACCTGTGCCGCCGCTACTACCAGGAAGAGGACGCATCGGTCCTGCCGCGCAACATCGCCACCAAGTCGGCATTCGAGAATGCCATGGCGCTGGACGTGGCCATGGGCGGTTCGACCAATACCGTGCTGCACCTGCTGGCGGCAGCCCAGGAAGCCGGTGTCGATTTCACGATGTCCGACATCGATCGCATCTCGCGCAAGGTGCCGTGTCTGTGCAAGGCCGCACCGGCCACCGACAAGTACCACATCGAAGACGTGCATCGCGCGGGCGGCATCCTCGGCATTCTCGGCGAGCTGGCGCGCGCCGAACTGCTGGATCTGTCGTGCGGCAACGTGCATAGCGGCACGCTTGGCAATGCCATTTCCCAGTGGGATGTCGTCGGCGGCGCAGGCGAGGACGCGCAGAAGTTCTTCCGCGCGGCGCCGGGCGGCATTCCGACGACCGTCGCGTTCAGCCAGGCGGCCACCTTCGGGTCACTGGATACCGACCGAAAGACCGGCTGCATCCGGAACAAGCAGAACGCGTATTCGAAGGACGGCGGTCTCGCCGTGCTCTACGGGAACCTCGCGGAGAAGGGCTGCATCGTCAAGACCGCAGGCGTGGACGAATCGCAATGGGTCTTCTCCGGGCGCGCCCGTGTCTTCGAAAGCCAGGACGAAGCCGTCGACGCCATTCTGGGCGACAAGGTCGTGGCTGGTGACGTTGTCGTGATTCGCTACGAAGGTCCCAAGGGTGGCCCGGGCATGCAGGAAATGCTCTATCCCACGTCGTACCTGAAGTCGAAGGGCCTGGGCAAGACCTGCGCGCTGTTTACCGACGGTCGGTTCTCCGGTGGCTCGTCCGGGCTGGTCATCGGACATGCCTCGCCGGAAGCCGCCGAGGGCGGCACGATCGGCCTGGTGGAGGACGGCGATCTCATCGAGATCGACATTCCGCAGCGCAAGATGCACCTGGCGGTGTCGGACGAAACCCTGGCGCGCCGTCGCGAAGCCATGGAGGCGCGCGGTGACAAGGCGTGGGAGCCGGTGGATCGTGTGCGCGTAGTGTCCCAGGCATTGCAGGCATACGCTGCGCTCGCTACTTCGGCGGATCGCGGCGCGGTGCGCGATATCTCCCAGCTCAAGCGCAAGTAAGGCGCGCGCGGCGCGAAGCAGGTCGTTCCGTCCTGCTTCGCCGTGCGCCGCTGAACGGTCGCCGAATGGCACAAAAAAAGCCTCGCATCTGCGAGGCTTTTTACTTGCGCGGACCCGATTCGGGCCCGTGCGCGGGGTGCTCAGTTGTTCGAGGCTGTCGGCTTCTTGGTCGCCTTCTTGCTGCTCTTGCTCGATTTCTTGGTCGTGTCGGTCGACTGGGTCGACTGATCGGTCAGGTCGGCACGCGTGCTCTTGTTCGCGCCCTGCGAATACGGGTCGAACTTGTCCCCTGACTTGGCGCCCTCGCTATAGGTATCGAACTTCTGCCCGGCCTTCGCGCCTTGCGAGTACGGGTCGAACTGCTTCTTGTCTTGCGCGACGGCAGCCACGGAGGCAGTGGCCAGACCCAGCGCGATAGCGGTGGCGATAAGCTTGTTCATGGAATTCTCCTGAGTGATGCCGCTTTCCGGCGGTTCGCGTTATTTCGCTCGATGCACGGGTTACCGGGAGGTAAAGACGCGCTCAAGCCAGTGTGTCCAAGGCCGGTTGGGCCGTCAACTCAGGGGTTTTCCGGGGGGAGCCCCCCGGAAAGCGCTTATTCCGTCACAACGTCGGAAGGGTGCTTCCACGCCTGCAGGACTTCCGTCGACGGGGCCAGCGCCAGGTTGGTACCGCGCGTGCCGATCGGCTGCTGGAACCAGCGCTTCTGCATGGCTGCGACGTCCGGGCTGGCGAAGGTCTTGGCCAACGTCTGGTCGACCAGACGCTTCCATTCCGGATCGGCTTTCGACAGCATCAGCGCGTTCTGTTCGACCGACAGCGCCGGGCCGACGATCACATACTGCGACGGATCCTTGGACTTCGCGCGCAGGCCGGCCAGCAGCACGTCATCCATCACGAACGCTTGCGCGCGGCCGGTTTCCAGCAGCAGGAACGATTCGCCGTGGTCCTTCGCGTAGACGTCGCGGTAGCCGTACTCGGCCTTCAGGCGGCGCACATGGCGGTCACCGGTGGAGCCAGCGCTGGTCACCACGGTCTTGCCACGCAGGTCATCGAACGACTTGATACCCGAGTCGGCGCGCACGAGCATGCGGACGGTCGACACATAGTGCGACACGCTGAACGCCACCTGCTTCTGGCGCTCCAGCGTATTGGTATTCGGAGCGCAGTCGAGATCGACCAGACCGTTAACCACGGCCGGGACCCGGTTCTGCGGCGTCAGCGGCAGCCAACGTACCTTGATGGTCTTGAGCCCGAGCTTCTCCTTGGCGGCTTCGGCCACGCGCAGGCAGAGGTCGACGGCATAGCCGGCCGGCTGTCCCTTGTCGTCGCCGAACGAGAACGGCAGCGCGGATTCGCGGTAGCCAAGCGTGATCGTTCCAGTGTCGCGAATGCGATCAAGGACCGGGCTCTGGGGATTCTGGGCCTGGGCGGCCGGCACCAGCGCGGCAGCCAGGGCGATGCCGGCCAGCAGGCGTTGAAGAGACGAAACAGACACAATCGACGGCATGTTCGGGGTCAGGCAATGAAAGAATGGGAGGGTATACCCGGGCCGTTCCCGTTAGAAGAATTTCTTTTTCATAAGCTAATGCCGGGCGCCGAAGCGGGAGGGGGGTTACCCTCCGCTTCGGCACTCAATGCTGCCTATCGCGCCGGATCGACCGGATCGACCCAAATCGGCCGGATCAATCGAAGCTCTTGCCTGCCTCGGCCAGTCGCACCAGCAGCGGCGCAGGCTGCCAGGCCGGGTCGGCGCCCGGTTCGGCGGCGAAGCGGCGCAGGCTCCGCACGACGTTGGGCAGGCCCACCATGTCGGCGTACAGCATCGGGCCGCCGCGCAGTCGGGGGAAGCCGTAGCCGTTGAGATAGACCACGTCCAGATCGGAGGCGCGTGCGGCGATGCCTTCCTCCAGAATGCGCGCGCCTTCGTTGACGAGGGCGAAGATGCAGCGTTCCACCACCTCTTCATCGCTGATGGCGCGCGGCGTGATGCCCTGGGCGCTGCGGAATTCGGCGATCAGGGCTTCGGTGGCCGGGTCCGGGATCGGGTCACGATTGCCGGCTTCGTAGCGATACCAGCCGGCGCCGGTCTTCTGGCCCAGGCGGCCGGCCTCGGCCAGCTTGTCGGCCACCGACGGACGAAGCGGCACGCCGGCCTCGGCAGCTTTGCGCTTGCGCGTGGCATAGCCGATGTCCAGGCCCGCCAGGTCACCCATGCGATATGGGCCCATGGCCATGCCAAACTTTTGCAGCGCCCCGTCGATTTGCTGCGGCAGCGCGCCGGCGTTGATCAAGGCGCCGGCGGCGGCGCCGTAGCGTGCCAGCATGCGATTGCCGATAAAGCCGTCGCACACACCGGAGACCACGGCGATCTTCTTGATTTTCTTCGCCAGCGCCATGCAGGTGGCCAGCACGTCGGGCGCGGTCTGCGCGCCGCGCACGATTTCCAGCAGGCGCATCACGTTGGCCGGGCTGAAGAAGTGCAGGCCGATCACGTCGGTCGGCCGCTTGGTGAACGAAGCGATGCGGTCGAGATTCAGGTACGACGTGTTCGACGCCAGGATGGCACCGGCCTTGCATGTCTTGTCCAGCGTTTCGAACACGGTCTTCTTGACGTCCATGTTCTCGAACACGGCCTCGATGACCAGGTCCACATCGGACAGGTCCGAATAGCTCAGCGTGCCGGTGATCAGTGCCATGCGCTGCTCGAGCTGCTCGGGCTTGAGCTTGCCCTTCTTCATCGAGTTTTCGTAGTTGCGGCGGATGGTTGCCAGACCCTTGTCCAGCGCTTCCTGCTTCATCTCCAGCAGTACGACGGGAATCCCGGCGTTGAGGAAGTTCATCGTGATGCCGCCGCCCATGGTGCCGGCGCCGATCACGCCAACCTTCCTGATCTCGCGCAGCGGCGTGCCGGCCGGCAGATCGGCGATCTTCGATGCGGCATGCTCCGCCTTGAAGATATGCCGCAGCGCGCGCGACTCCGGCGAGGCCATCAGGCTCATGAAGCCTTCCCGCTCCACGCGCATTCCTTCGTCGAAAGACTTGGTCAACGACGCGGCCACGGCTTCCAGCGCCTTCATCGGTGCGATCTGTCCCTTGGCTTGCTGCGCCACGCTGTTGCGGGCGAACTGCAGGAAGGACTCGCCTTGCGGGTGGCTGACGCTCAGTGCGCGGGTGCGGCGCGGCGGCGTCTTCGCTGCGATGAGCTCCTGGGCGAATGCCACCGCGGAGGCAACCACGTCACCATCGGCCACGCGGTCGATCAGCGGCGTGCCCGCGAAACTCTTGGCCGGAGCCGGGTTGCCGAGCGTCACCATGTTGACGGCCTGCTCCAGGCCAATCAGGCGAGGCATGCGCTGCGTGCCGCCGCCACCGGGCAGCAGGCCAATCTTGACCTCCGGAAGGCCCAGTTGGGCGTCCGGCAGCGCGACGCGAAAGTGGCAACCCAGGGCCAGTTCCAGTCCACCGCCCAGGCACTGCCCGGCGATTGCGGCGACCACCGGCTTGGCGCCGCCCTCGATCTGGTCGATCACGACACGCAGATTGGGTTCGCGCGAGGCGTTGGGCGTTCCGAATTCGGTGATGTCGGCACCGGCCGAGAACGCGCGGGGTGTGCCGGTCAGCACGATGGCCTGCACGGCCGGGTCTGCGTTGGCCCGATCCATCGCATCGGCGATGGCCGTGCGCAGTGCCGCGCCAAGACCGTTGACCGGCCCCTTGTTCATCGAAAGCACGGCAACCGGGCCGCGAAGTTCGTAGTTGACAATGTCGCTCATGAGAAGTCTCTCTGCACGGGAGGTCGTGATGGGTGTGGGGCAAGGCGCCGCGCGATGCGGGCGACGCCTTGACGTCGGGGTCGGATGTGGCTCGGCAAGCGTAGCAGCACCGCTGGCTTCCTGCAAACCACGATTTCTAAAAATACATCGCGTATCAGAAAACTTAATGCTATCAATCAAGAGCGCACATACCATGTGTTCGATAACCAGAAGGTATGTGCCGATCCTCGACCGGCGCGGAACCGCTCTTCGCCCGCGAGTCGCTCACATATAATCCGCAGCACCCAACCTGCAGGCCCGCGCCCCCTGCGTGCCCAACCGCTCATGCTCACGGACCAATCGGAAGCTCGGCAGACCCGCCGTTACGTCGAAAAGCGCGAAGTCATTCTCGATACTGCTGCGGCACTGTTCAATCGCAAGGGGGTGCGCGGCACGACCCTGGCCGACGTCGGGCAACAGGTGGGGCTCAGCACCAACAGCATCACGTACTACTACCGAAAAAAAGAGGATCTGGTCCTGGCCTGCCTGATGCGCGCCATCGCGGAGACGTGCGGTCTCGTCGATGAGGCGGCGCAAGCGGGTAGCCCCAGCGAGCGCGCCCGGGCCTTCATCACGCTGTTCGTGGCACGACTGGCGCGGACGGCAGTCGGCGAGAAGCCCGAACTGATGAGCCTGCGCGAGATTCGCGCGTTGCCCGAGAGCCATGTGGAGGTTGCCTTCGCCGCCTTCAACGACATGTTCCGGCGCGTCCGTGGGTTGCTGTGCGACGCCTTGCCCAGCGATCCCTCCCAGCGCAGCGCGCTGGGTGCGCGCGCGCACCTGCTGTGGTCGCTGACCAGCGGAGCTGCCGGCTGGATCGACCGATATGAAACCGATGACTACCCAAAGGTCGCGCAGACGCTGGCGGACATCGTCCTCAATGGCATCGCGGGGCCAAAGTCGGCGTGGCAGACAGAGTGCGACGTGACGGCGCTGCTCCCGGCGCTTGCGCAGCCGGAGACGACTCAACAGGCCTTCCTGAGAGCCGCCACGGAACTGCTGAACGAGCAGGGATACCGTGGGGCGTCTGCGGACCGGATCTCCGCAAGGCTGAACCTGACCAAGGGCGCGTTCTATCACCATAACGAGAACAAGGACGACCTGATTTCGGCGTGCTTCGACCGCATGTCCACGGTGATCCGGAACACCCAGACGCTGGTCGACGACCTGCCCGGCACGGGATGGGACAAGCTCTGCGCGGTATCGCGCGCGCTGGTGCATTACCAGTTCTCCAGCCAGGGACCTCTGCTGCGGCTGACGATCTATGGCGCCTTGCCAGAGGAGATGCGGATCGCGAAGATGCGTGACATGGCGCGACTGTCCACCCGTTTCGTCCGCCTCCTGGTGCAAGGGATGCAGGACGGCTCGGTGCGCCCACTGGACCAGGCGATTGCCGCGCTGCAAGTGCATGGCATGATCAATGCGGCCGTGGAACTCCGCCGCTGGGTGCGCGATGCCGACGCCGACAATGCCGCTGACCTGTTCGTGCGCCCGATGATGGTGGGGTTGTTACGCTGAAGCCCGGCCATGCGGGCCAATCACCCGACAGCCCACCCACCACCCCACCCACCTCCCACTTACTCGGCCAGGTGACAGGCAACCATCTGCCCGTCGCCTCGGTCGCGCAACGGCGGGTCGTCGCTGTGGCATTGCGGCATCGCCATCGGGCAGCGTGTGTGGAAGCGGCAGCCTGAGGGCGGATTCATCGGGCTCGGCACTTCGCCTTTCAGTACGATTCGCTGGCGCTGTCGCTCGGTCTCCACATCGGCGACTGGCACGGCCGACAACAGCGCCCGGGTGTACGGATGCAGCGGAGAGGCGTAGAGCTGACGGCGCGTGGCGATCTCCACGATGCGGCCGAGGTACATCACGGCTACGCGATCGCTGATATGCCGTACCACCGCCAGGTCGTGCGCGATGAACAGGTAGGACAGACCGAGCGTGCGCTGCAACTCCATGAACACGTTGACCACCTGCGCCTGGATCGAGACGTCCAGGGCCGACACGGGTTCATCGCAGACAATCAGGCTCGGCTCCAGCGCCAACGCGCGCGCGATGCCGATGCGCTGACGCTGGCCGCCGGAGAACTCGTGGGGGTAGCGGTCCGCCATATAGGGCAGCAGGCCCACCATGTCCAGCAACTCGCTCACGCGCGTCTGCACGGCTTGCCGGTCGCCGGCCATGCCGTGTACCTCGAGCGGTTCCGCAATCAGGTCACGGACCTTCATGCGCGGATTCAGCGATGCGAACGGGTCCTGATAGACCATCTGCACGGTGCGCCGGAACTGCTTCTGCCGCTGACCCTTGAAGCCAGCCAGGTCCTCGCCATCGAACAGGATGCGGCCGTCACTGGCGGGCAGCATCTTCATGATGGCCAGACCGGTAGTGGATTTGCCGCAGCCGCTTTCGCCGACCAGCCCTAGCGTCTCGCCGCGATTGAGCGTGAACGAGACGCCGTCGACAGCCTTCACGGTGCCAACCTGGCGTTTGAACAGCACGCCTTGCGTGACCGGAAAGTGCACCTTCAGGTTTTCGACGCGAAGAATCGGATCCACGGCCGGAGCGACCGGGGACTGCGAAGCCGCGGGACCCGCAAGGTCTGGACGTGCGCTGCCGGGGCGGCTTGGGGGCGCGACGCTCTGCGAGGGGCACGCCGCAAGTGGCGTTTCAGTATGCGTCATGGAGGAAGCAGGCGTTGAGGTGTTGATGGGAGATCTCGCGCAGTGGGGGCGGCGCCTGATCGCATGTCTCGTTGGCCAGCTTGCAGCGCGGGCGGAACGCGCAGCCCTGCCCGAGCGCGGTCAGATCTGGTGGCTGGCCGTCGATCGGCACCAGCGGCTGGCTGGTGTCGCCATCCAGACGGGGCACACAAGCGATCAACCCGCGCGTGTACGGGTGGGCAGGGTGGCGGTAAAGCGCTTCCGCCGAGGCCATCTCCACCAGGCGGCCGCCGTACATCACCGCGACACGGTCCGCGTATCGCGCCACCACACCCAGGTCATGCGTGATCAGGATCAGCGCCGTACCGGACTGTTGCGCGAGCGTCTTCAGCAGGTCCAGGATCTGCGCCTGCACGGTGACGTCTAGTGCGGTGGTCGGCTCGTCGGCGATGATCAGCTTCGGCTTGCAGGCCAATGCCATCGCGATCATCGCGCGCTGCCGCATCCCGCCCGAGAATTGATGCGGATATGCCTGCACGCGGCTGCGCGGCTCGGGGATCTGCACCTGGGCCAGTAGCGCGACGGCCTCATCATAGGCATCGCGCCAGGGGCGGTGCTCGTGGATGCGAATGGGCTCCGCGATCTGCTTGCCAACCGTAAGCGCCGGGTTCATCGACGACATCGGCTCCTGAAAGATCATCGCAATCCGGTTCCCCCGGATGGCGCGCATCTCGGCGGGCTTGAGACGGAGCAGATCCTTGCCTTCGAACCGGATCTCGCCGGACGCAATCTCGCCCGGCGGTTGCGGAATCAGGCCGAGAATCGACAACGCGGTCACGCTCTTTCCCGATCCCGATTCTCCGACGATCGCGAGGGTCTCCCCCGCGTTCACGTCGAAGGAGACCCGGTCCACGGCGGTGACCACGCCTCGGTCGGTACGAAAGCGCGTGGTCAGGTCTCTCACCTGCAGAATGGGCTCTGTCATGGTTACGCTCAGGTGGTTGGAGGGGCGGGTTTGCGGCGGATCAGAAGCCAAGCTTCTTCTTCATCTCCTGATCGATCCATGCGCGCGCGTAGATCGGGCCGCTACGCACGGCGCCGGCGCGCAGTTCGCCGTCGTAGTTCTTGACCCACGGCCACCAGGCGGTGAATACGTAGGGCGTCGGCAGCCAGATGTAGGGCGCTTGCGCGACGATGTCGCGCGTCATGTCGCGGATCGCCTCCTGGCGCTTGCCTTCGTCGCGGATCTGGAAGGCCTGGTCGACGCGGGCTGTGAAGGCCGGATCATTCCATTGCGAGGCGTTCCACACCTGTCCGGCCACGAAGCTCTTGCGCAACGTGGTGGTCGGATTCGTATGGCCATTCGCCATCATGTAGCCCGGCGCATTGGTCTTCGTGGTCATCGCGGACAGGTACGCGCCGTACTCCATCGGCTGGATCTCGATCTTCACGCCCACCTGTTCCAGGTAAGCGCCGATCAGCGGCAGCATCTCCATGTGGTCCTGGTTGCAGGCGCACACCTGAACCTTGAACTTGAAGCCCTTCGGGTAGCCGGCCTCCGCCAGCAGTTTCTTCGCCTTCTCGGGGTTGTAGGTGAACAGCTCTTTCACCGAATCCGGCATTGTGCTCAGCGGCTCGAAGTAGCCACCGTAGTCGGGATGCTGCGGGTAGGCGAAAAGCTCCGCGTTGCCGCCGTAGTACTGCTTGACGATCTCCTGCTTGTTGACCGCCATATTGAGAGCGCGGCGCACGCGGATGTCGTTGAACGGCTTGGTATCGACGCGCAGCGCCAGGTACTGGCCGGTGTACGAGAGCCACTTCGACCATTTAAGCTGCGGCGCGCTCTTCTTGAGCTCGTCCACGGCAGTCCAGCGCACCAGTTCCAGCACATCGAGCTTGCCGGTGCGCAGCATGGTATTGCGCGTGGCCTCATCCTTGACGGTGCGCAGCACCATCTTGTCGACGAACGGCAGCTTGTAGTCCTTGCCGCCGATCTTGTCCGTGTCCCAGTACTGCGCGTTCTTCACATAGGTGGTGGAGTTGCCCTGCGTGAACTGGTTCAGCGTGAACGGGCCTGTGCCGGTGACGTTCTTCCAGTTCGCGGCCCCGGCGGTGGCTACCTCTTTGGGCATGATGCCGGAGTAGTAGCCCCAGCCGAAGCGATAGTCCCACTCGGCATTGAATTCCTTGAAGCGGAAGATGACGGTGTACTTGTCCGGCGCTTCGACCTTGGTCAGGTAGTCGTAGTAGTTGGGGATCTTCTTGGCGCTTGCGTTCATGCGGCCGTAGCTGAACAGCACATCCTCCGACGTCAGCTCCCGTTCTTCCATCACGCCCGGCTTCGCGGGGAAGCGGACGTTCTTGCGCAGCTTGACCTCGAGCGTCAGCGGGTCGGTCCACTTCCAGCTTTCGGCCAGCTCGCCCCGGATCGCGTCCGGCGGCAGCCAGGCATCGGCCTGGAAGGCGTACTTTCCGCCGTTGCGACGCGACTTGGAGAGATCCGCGGCAAACAGTTGTTCATAGACCTGACCGGTGTCGTAGTTCTGCTTCCAGTTCCAGTCCGCCAGATCCCAGGACAACGCCGAGATGGTGGGGTAGACCGATCCGACCTCAAGCGTGCCGCCGTACTTTGGCGCATCCGCCTGCGCGGCCGCGATGCCGCAGGCCAATGCCGCCGCTGCGGCCGCCACGGCCTTTGCCGCCATCAGTGGCCAGTTCGTCCTGCCGACATTCGCCTTGATCATGGGCACCATCTCTTGCTCCTTACAGGGTCTGAAGAGTCGTGATTCGCCGGGCCACATTGCCGGCCGGTGTTGGCGGGCGCGTTTCAGCGGCCGCCGCGTAGCCGTGGGTCGAGCAGGTCACGCATGGCATCGCCATAGACATTGATGGCGTAGACCACCACCGTCAGGCAGATGCCTGGCGCAAGCGCGAGCCACGGCCCCTGGAACATGAAGGTGCGCCCGTCGCCCGACAGCATGCCGCCCCAGGTGGGAGCGGGCGGCGGCACGCCGAGGCCCAGGAATGACAGTCCAGACTCCGCCAGGATCGCGGTGCCGACACGGGTCGTGAACAGGACGATCACCGGCGGCAGCACGTTGGGCAGGATGTGTCGCCACAGGATGCGGCTGGTGGAGGCGCCGATTGATTGCGCCGCGTGCACGTACATGTTCTCGCGCACCGATACCACGGCCCCGCGCACGATTCTGGAGCCGCCGATACCAAGCAGCAGACCCAGCGTGCAGACGATCTGCCAACTGCCCGGGCCCAGCACCGAGACCACGACGATCAGGATGATGAGGTCCGGAAAACTCATCCAGGCGTCGACCATCCGCTGCACCACCAGGTCCAGCTTGCCGCCCAGATAGCCGCACAGGATGCCAAGCACGAGGGAAACCAGCGTGGCCAGCGTGGCCGCCGACAGGCCGATCACCACCGACAGCTGCGCGCCATACAGGCAGCGGGAGAAGATGTCACGGCCAAGGTTGTCGGTGCCGAAGAGATGCGCCCATGACGGCGGTTGCAGCCGCGCCATCATGTTGATTTCGTTGACACCGTATGGCGCCAGCCAGCCGGCAAAGATGCCGCAGAACAAGAAGATCGCGCAGATCACGGCACCAGCCGCGCCGAGCGGCTTGTCGCGGAACAGTCGGCGCATCATCGGAAACCGGGCGCGCCTGCGCGAGGCGGGAGGCGCCTGGGCGGTAACGAGCGAAGGGGACACGGCGCGTGGATCGACGGAGGGGTGTGCCATCAGTGGTGCCTCACTTTGGGGTCGAACAGGCCGTAGCTCAGGTCTACGAGCAGGTTGATCAGCATCACCGCCACGCCGACCACGAGAAAGACGCCAGTGATGACCGGATAGTCCCGCTGGTGCACGGCATCGAGCAGCAACAGGCCCATGCCCGGTACCGCAAAGATCTGTTCGATGACGACGGCGCCACCGATCAGCAGCGGTGCCTGCAACCCGATGAGCGTCACCACCGGAATCAGTGCGTTGCGCAGCGCATGGCGGAAGATGACCTGTCGTTCATTCAGTCCCTTGGCCCAGGCTGTGCGGATATAGTCCTGCCGCAGTACCTCCAGCATCATGGTGCGTGTCATCCGCATCGTGATGGCGGACAGCGCCATGCCCAGCACGATGGCTGGCACCAGCATCTGTTTCACGTGCTGCACCGGGTCTTCGAGAAAGGGGATGTAGCGCACGTCGGGAGACCATCCCCACCACACTGACGGGAACACGATCACCATCGTGCCGAGCCAGAAGCTGGGGACGGCCAGCATCAGGATGGAGAACGACCGTGCCACGTAGTCGACGGCGCTGTCCTGGCGGGTGGCCGACACGATGCCGATGGGCAGTGCCACCGTCAGTGCCACGAACAGGGCCAGCACACCTAGCGAGAAGGTAGCCGGGATTCGGGCCATCACCATTTTCAGTACCGGCTCGCTTTGCCACAGGGACTGCCCCAGATCACCGTGCAGCACGATATTGGTGACCCAGCGCAGGTATTGATCCCAGATAGGACGGTCGAGCCCGAGCGCGTGGACCAGTTGCTCGCGGGTGAGGGCATCGGCGCTGATGTCGTTCTGACTCAGCATGAGATCGACCACGTCGCCCGGCACCAGGCGCACGATGGTGAACACGATGATGCTGGCGAAGAGCAGCGTCGGTATCAGTGCCAGCAGGCGACGCACGAAGTAGGCGCTCATGGCAGGCCCCTGAGCGATGCTGGCTGGATTCCGGGTGGCGATGTTGCTGCCGATGTCGTTCCCGGGGTGGCGCGTACAGTCGATACCACAGACATGTTGCCTCCTTGTGAGCGATCGGCCGGCATGGGCGTATGCCGACATCCGCGCGATCGCTTTCGCCTCGGTGTTGCGTCGTGCCCCGCCAGCGTCGTGGCGGGGGGCTGGCCAGGTCAGTAGCCGCGCATCCCTGCCCAGCGGTTGAGCTGCCAGTTGGCGTCGCCCAACCATTCCTGGGCTGTGCGTGCCCGCTTCATGTAGAACCCGATGTCCAGTTCGTCGGTCATGCCGATACCGCCGTGCATCTGCACGCCTTCCTGCACTGCCAGGGTGGCAGTGGTGCCGGCCTTGGCCTTGGCCACGCAAGCCAGCGGCTCCGGCCCATCCGAGCGGCCGGCATCCAGCCGCTGCTGACATTGCAGCACCACGGCACGCGCGAGTTCGATCTCCGCGAACAGATGTGCGGCACGATGCTGCAGGGCCTGGAACTCGCCGATCTGCTTGCCGAACTGGCTGCGCTCCTTCAGGTAGGCGAGCGTGCGCGCGAACGTGGCGTCTGCAATACCAACCAGTTCGGACGACAGCACCGCGCGGGCGATGTCGAGCACCTTGTCGAGCATCGCGGCGCCGTTGCCGGCGCGGCCCAGCAGCGCATAGGCCGGAATTCGGGCGCCGTCGAAGGTGACGCGTGCCGCATTGGTGGCATCGGCGATCACGCAACGTTCGACGCGGACGCCGGCGTTGTCGCGCGGCACCAGGAACAGCGAGATGTCGCCATCGGGCCCTGCCTGCGCGTCTTTCGCCGCGACGATCAACGTGTCGGCCACATGGCCGTCGACGACGAACACCTTGCTGCCGTCGAGCATGTACCCGTCGCCATGGCGTCGCGCCAGCAGGGTGATGCGCTCTGGCCGGTGTTTGCTCCCCTCGTCCAGCGCGAGCGCCGTCAGGTGGCGGCCCGACGCCATCTCCGGCAGCAGCGCGCTTCGCTGCGTGTCGCTGCCGAACAGCCCCAGCAGTGAGGCGCCAAGCACCGAGGTGGAAAGGAACGGCACCGGCGCAAGCGTGGCCCCGATAGCTTCGGCGATGACGCCAGCCTCGACCACGCCGAGGCCACTGCCTCCATAGGCTTCGTCGATCAGCACGCCGGTGAATCCCAATTCGGCGGCCTGGCGCCAGAGATCCCGGGAGAATCCAACGGGGTCATGCGTGTCGCGCAGCGTGCGCAGCGCGGAAATCGGGGCGTTGTCCTTCAGGAAGGCGAGGGCGCTGTCGCGCAGCATTTCCTGCGTGTCGTCGAATACGATGGGCATGGCGGCTTTGACGGTCCTTGGGCTTCGAGGGCTTCGATGTCTTTGGGCTGCGGTAGGCGTGGCGGTACGGGCGAGCCGGTACGTCAGGCGCCCGGGAGGCCGAGCAGGCGCTTGGCGACGATATTGAGCTGCACCTCGCTGGTCCCGCCCTCGATCGAATTGGCCTTGGTGCGCAGCCAGCCCCGCGCCAGGGCGCCGTCCTGGCTGCGTTCGCCTTCCCACTCCAGGGCGTCCGTGCCGCCGACGGACATCAACAGCTCATAGCGCCGCTTGTTCAGCTCCGCGCCGTAGTACTTCAGCACCGAAGAGAACGCTGCCATTCCTTCGCCTTGCTTGGCCAGGTCGCGTGCCCGCTCGCCGGCGGCCGCAAAGGCGGCTTCGTCAATCTCGAACTGGGCGATCTGGGCGCGCAGCATCGGATCATCGAGGCGGCGCTGCGCGTCCACGCCGATGACTTTCGCTGCGTGGCGACCCATGGGCTCGCGGAAGCCGCGGCTGCCAATGGCGCTGATCATCTCGCGCTCGTGCGTCAGCAGATACTTGGCGATCTCCCATCCACGGTTCGGCTCGCCGACCAACTGGTGGCACGGCACCTTCACATCGTCGAAGAAGGTCTCGCAGAAAGGAGATTTGCCCGAGATCAGCACGATGGGCCGGGTGGAGACCCCGGGGGTTTCCATGTCGAACAGCAGGAAGCTGATACCCGTGTGCTTCTGCGCCTGGAAGTCGGTGCGCACCAGGCAGAAGATCCAGTCGGCCTTGTCGGCGTACGAGGTCCAGATCTTCTGGCCGTTGACGATAAAGTGGCCGTCGCGCTCTTCAGCGCGCGTTTGCAGCGCCGCCAGGTCGGAGCCGGCATTGGGCTCCGAGTAGCCCTGGCACCAGCGGATCTCTCCGCGTGCGATCTTGGGCAGGTGCTCCTGCTTTTGCGCTTCGGTGCCGTACTTCAGCAGCGCCGGGCCCAGCATCGAGATGCCGAAGCTCTGCAGCGGCGTCCGGCAGTTCAATCGGGCCATTTCGGCGCGCAGCACCCGGGCCTGTGCCGGACTGAGCCCGCCGCCGCCATATTGGGTCGGCCACTCCGGAACGGTCCAGCCCTTTTCGGCCATGCGTTGCAGCCACAGGCGCTGCGCATCGGACTGATAGCGGAACTTGCGCCCGCCCCAGCAGATGTCGTCCTCGTTGCGCACCGGTTGGCGCATCTCCGCCGGGCAGTTCGCTTCCAGCCAGGCATGCGCCTCCTGCCGAAATGTCTCCAGTCCGTCCACAATTGTCTCCTTGTTGCGTCCCTGGGAAGCCGTGCCACGCGGGCATCGGTCTGCCGGAAAATCGGATCAAGGTTGTTCCATGCCACAGTCTTATTTTTCTAAAACACTTGCAGAAGGTGGCGGGTACGGCAACTTTTATACAAGCCGACCCAAAGGGCGTCAATACTCCAAAACCTAACCCGGGAGGCTCGCCGAGCGCGAAGACGTGCAATTCGGATGTGATCCGTCGCTCCAGGGTGGCGCGACGCGAAGCGCGAATCATGCAAGCGAGCGCAGTAGAAAATAGCTTAACGTCTGCGAAAATTGATCGAAGCTCTCATCGCGCTTCGAAATCCCGGAGGTTTCGTTGCCTCATTCGACCTGATGGCGGGCGCCGCTCGCAACGGGTACTCAGGCTCGATTCAAGTCTCTTGCCGAGAGAATATTGGTGACAGTCCGGGCATTCTTCTTTTCCATACCATTCATACGAATTTTTTATGGAGACGAGAAAGCTTGCCCAAACGATGAGGCTATTGCTCGCGGGGGAGTAACAACCATGCCCCTACCTGTATGTCTGCACGCGAGAAACAAGGGCGGTTTGGCCAAATGCCACCGGCAATTTGTGTTTTCTTTTCATAAGCTAGTGCCAGTGGCGGAAGTTCAGTCGAAAGCGATGCGACGCAGGAGGGCAGTACACCTGCTTACATGCGTTACCCACTCTCCACATTTTGAAACGCAACAATGGAGGTACAATGCGCCCCACTTTGTATCTCACATATAACAAATGAGCCCCCGGCCTTCTCGTTTGGCGTGTGTAGACGCGCTGAAGGCGGTCAGCTCGCAGCTGATCGTGTTGCACCATCTGGCCTTCTATGGCCCGATGTCCGACGCCGCCCAATCTCTGGCCCCCGGCCTGATCGGCTGGCTGTCTGACTACGCGCGCATCGCGGTGCAGGTGTTCCTGGTCATCAGTGGATTCCTTGCCGCGCGCAGCCTGGCTCCTGCCGGACGCCTGACCGCCCAGAGCCCGCTTTCCACGGTATGGCGCCGCTATCAGAAACTGGTCGTGCCCTACACCGTGGCGATGCTCGTCGCGATCATCGGCGCCGCCATCGCGCGGACGTGGATGCATCACGACTCGATACCCGCCGCGCCGCACCTGACGCAGGTCATCGCGCACATCCTGCTGCTGCACAACATCCTCGATGTCGACGCGCTGTCCGCGGGCGTCTGGTATATCGCAATCGATCTGCAACTGTTCGCGCTGCTGGTATTCGCGCTCTGGTTGGCGCGCGCGGTGTCACGCGATACGTTGCCGCTGGGCGTGCCGACGGTGGCGGCGCTAGCGGTGGCCTCGCTGTTCTGGTTCAACCGTGATGCCACCTGGGATATCTGGGCGATCTACTTCTTTGGCGCCTACGGCATGGGAACGCTGGCGTACTGGGCGTCGAACCCCGATCGTTCTCCGGTGGCCCTGATCGCGCTTGGCGCGGTTGGCGTGGCGGCCCTGACGATGGACTTCCGCCTGCGTATCGCCGTCGCGCTGGTCACGGCGCTGGTGCTGGCCATCTCCCGCCGTGGGGGCTGGCTCGAGCATTGGCCGGGTGGCCGCGTCACCGCATATTTCGGCAAGATCTCTTACTCGGTCTTCCTCGTGCACTTTCCGGTCTGCCTGGTAGTGAACGCCTTGGTGTTCCATTTCGCTCCGGGCCAGCCGATGCTCAACGCGCTGGGGATGTTGCTGGCGTGGGTCGCCAGCAACGTAGCTGGCGCCGTGTTCCATCGCTATGTGGAAGCCGCCAGCCCGCTGCGCGCGGTGATCGAGTTCGTCAAGGAAGGCATTCACGGCCGCAAGTGGACGCGGGGCGAGAAGCCCCAGGCCTGAGCAGCCGGCGCCAACGTACTCAAATCAATGCTGGTGCGGGCGCACCAGCATGTACCGCCCTCGTCATGCATTTCGCACCCGTCCGGTGCGTGCGGAATGTCACCCACGGTAACAACCCCAGTTGAGGGTTGGCATGGCCATTGCCTAGTATGGATATATAAACCTGACCAACTGGTCAGGTTTCGATCCGGGGAGACGAGGCTGCCATGTCCGATCATATCGTTCTGACCTCGCACACACGCCGCGACAAGCCGGCCGAGCCGATTCACTGGGGCGCACCCACGGCGGCCGAGCGGGGGCCAGTCATTGCCAGCCTGACGGACCCCGCGCAGCGCAACGTTATCGGTACCCACGCCGGCGCCTATGCGATCTATCGCGCGTTGGCGGTGGCGGCGGGCAGCCTGCAGCGCGCGCATCGTCCTGACCTGACCGATACATCCCCGGCCGAAGCCATCGGCCCGCACCCGCAGTGGGGCGATCCGGACAGGATCGTGTCGCTGGATCCCTGGGGCCACCTGGTCTCCACCGTCTTCGCCGATCGCATCGCCGCCGGGGTGGACATCCGTCCGACCATCGCCATCACGCGTGCCCATATCAACATGCCCGAACTCATGGCCGCGATCTCGGCCGGCCGGCTGAAGCCCGACGGCGACATCCTCGAGGCCAATGGCGACGTGCGCGTGACCAAGGCGGCGGTGGACCCGGTCTGGTACCTGCCCGGCATCGCGCGCCGCTTCAATATCAAGGAGAGCGTGCTGCGCCGCAGCCTGTTCGAGCAGACCGGCGGCATGTTTCCCGAGCTCGTGACGCGACCCGATCTGAAGGTGTTCCTGCCTCCGATCGGCGGCATGACGCTCTACTTTTTCGGCGATGTCACGAAGCTGGGCCAGCCTGACACCCGTGTGGCCTGCCGCGTGCATGACGAATGCAATGGCTCCGACGTGTTCGGGTCGGACATCTGCACATGCCGCCCGTATCTGGCGCACGGTATCGAGGTTTGTATCGAGATGGCGCAGCAGGGTGGTGTGGGCCTGGTGGTCTATAACCGGAAGGAAGGCCGCGCGCTTGGCGAGGTGACGAAGTTCCTGGTCTATAACGCGCGCAAGCGCCAGGTGGGCGGCGACCGCGCCGAAACCTACTTCGAACGTACCGAATGCGTGGCCGGCGTGCAGGACATGCGGTTCCAGGAATTGATGCCGGATGTATTTCACTGGCTCGGGATCAGGAGGATCGATCGCTGGGCCTCGATGAGCAATATGAAGCATGGCGCGCTGACGGCGCAGGGTATCGAGGTGGTGGAGCAGGTGGCGATTCCCGAGTCCCTGATTCCGGCCGATGCGCGCGTGGAAATCGATGCGAAGGTGGCGGCGGGTTATTTCTCCAGGTACACGCCGCCTGACGCCAAGGAACTCGCCCAGGCAAAGGGCAGGGGGTTGAAGGAATGACTGAATTTCCGGAAGGAGGCAGGGCAGGACGCGACGATGGCTTGGGCAGCGGCTGGCATAGCCCCGTTCCACCCGATCATCCCGCGGGCGTGCTGCTCAGTGCGGAAGCCGTGCGAACGCGTTGCGCGGTGGTGACGGACTTCGTGGCCTCGGGGGAATCCGAGTTGTTCACGTGGCACCCGGACCGCGTTCACGCGATCGCCGACTATGTGGCCGCGACGATTCGCCGCCGCTATCCGACGCTGCAGGTGCCGTATCACAGCCGCTGGCGCCATTTTGAAAGTGGCGGGCCGGGGCAGGCCACGATCAACCGCTGGCAGATCCTGTGCGAGCGCGCGGGCATGTCGGGCCCCGAGCATCGCGAGGAGCGCGCGCGGATCGGTATCGATCTGGTGATCCCGAGCGTGCTGCTCGATGCGGGCGCCGGGCCCGACTGGCGCTACCGCGATGCGGCCAGCGACATGATGCTGACGCGTTCGGAGGGACTTGGCGTTGCCAGCTTCGACCTGTTCGCGCGTGGCGGCTTTTCCGCCGGGCAAGGTGATCCGTTACGTTCCGACGCTGACCGCCTTTGCCGCATCGACGCCTCGACCATTGCCTCGGCGTTCCAGGTGGCGCAGCACAACCCGCTGGTCGGCCTGGAAGGCCGCGCGGGACTTCTGCGTCGGCTCGGGGAGGTGATGCAGGACACACCGGCGGTGTTTGGCAGTCCGGCACGGCTCGGCAACCTGTATGACTATCTGGCCTCGCATGCGCGCGAAGGGCGGATCGAAGCGAGCTTCGTGCTGCGCACGCTGCTGGTGGCGCTGGGCCCTGTGTGGCCAGGCCGGCTGCAAATCCAGGGGATTTCGCTCGGCGATTGCTGGCGGCATCCGGCGGCGCCCGAGGGCATGGTGCCGTTCCACAAGCTCACGCAATGGCTGACCTATTCGTTGCTGGAGCCGCTGGAGGATGCGGGGCTGACCGTGACCGGGCTCGATGCGCTGACGGGTTTGCCCGAGTATCGCAACGGTGGCTTGCTGTACGACTTCGAACTGATGGTGCCGCGCGATGCCACGTTCGCCAGCCGCCCGCACGCGGTGGACGAGCCGGAGATCGTCGAATGGCGCGCGCTGACCGTGACGGGGCTGGACCTGATCGCCGATGGCGTGCGGCAGGCGCTCGGTTTGAGCGAGGCGGACTTCCCGCTGGCACGTGTGCTCGAGGGCGGCACGTGGGCGGCGGGGCGGCGCGTCGCGGCGCAGCGGCGTCCACCGGGCGGGCCGCCACCGTTCGCAATACAGAGCGACGGCACGGTGTTCTAGCGCGTCGCGCATGGATCGAACGCACGGAAGCAGGCAGCAGCTAACAGACAGCAGACAACGGAAACGATTCGCTGGCAGCCCCAGGCGTGGCGGGCCCAAGGGCCGCCTTGCCCGAACTTCACGAGAGTTTGTCACTCAAGGAGCGCACCATGAACGATCTGTCAGCCGCGGCTGCGGCCTCGGAGACCTATGTCAACCCCGATACGGCCAAGTCGCCTTCGGTCATGGTCGTCAATCATCCACTGGTGCAGCACAAGGTCACGCTCGTGCGCAACGAGGACACCACCACCGACAACTTCCGGCGCCTGGTGCGGGAGATCAGCCAGCTCCTGACCTACGAGGCCACGCGCGACCTGGCGATGGAGATCATCTCGATCCGCACGCCGATCGCGGCCATGCAGTCGCCGGTGCTGTCCGGCAAGAAGCTCTGTCTGGTATCGATCCTCCGTGCCGGCAACGGCTTTCTCGACGGGATGCTGGAATTGCTGCCGGCTGCTCGCGTTGGTCATATCGGCCTGTACCGCGATCCCGAGACGCTGGAGCCGATCGAGTACTACTTCAAGATGCCCGAGGACATCGGCGAGCGGATGGTGATCGTCGTCGACCCGATGCTGGCCACGGGCAACTCGGCCATTGCCGCCTTGAACCGTCTCAAGGAAGCGGGGGTGACCACCATGAAGTATGTCTGCCTGATTGCGTCGCGGCCTGGATTGCGCGCGCTGCAGGCGGCGCATCCCGATGTGTGCATCGTCACGGCGGCCATCGACGAGCAGCTTAACGAGCACGGCTATATCGTGCCCGGTCTCGGTGACGCCGGCGACCGGCTCTACGGCACAAAATGATGGGCGCGCCGGCGCTTGCGCCACCCGTGCGCGAATCGGGAGGCCGTATCCGGCAGGAGAACGAGGCGCAGATCCTGCGCGCCGCGGAACACGTGTTCGCGCGCGCGGGGTTCGCCGGGGCCACGATGGCCGACATCGCGCTGCACGCCGGCATGCCGAAGTCGAACCTGCACTACTACTTCCGGACGAAGCAGGCGCTGTACCGTGCCGTGCTGGCGCACACGTTGCAGCTCTGGCTATCCGAGACCGATATCATCAGCGCCGACCATGCGCCGCGCGTGGCGCTGGAGCAGTACATCCGCGCCAAGATGCGGCTGTCGGCCAGCCATCCGGACGCGTCGCGCGTGTTCGCCAACGAGTTGCTGCACGGCGCCCCTGAGATCGGCGGCGTGCTGCGTGAAGCGTTGCGCGAACTGGTGACGCGCAAGGCCATGGTGATTCGCTCATGGATTGAAGACGGTCAGATGGCCCGGGTCGACCCCTATCACCTCTTCTTCACGATCTGGGCCGCCACGCAGACCTACGCGGACTTCGATGCCCAGGTCTGCGCCGTACTGGGCGTCAGCCAGCTCGACACCGAGGACTTCGAACGCGCCACCGAGCACCTGGTGGCGTTGCTGCTGCGTGGCTGCGGGCTGGATCAGAAAGCCTCGCTGGCCTGATCCAGCATCATGCGTGGCAGTTGCCATGCAGTCTTCGTCTACCATTGCCACGTCACCGCCATCGGGATCACAAGGGACGCCTCATGTTCGACACCATCCTGCGCCACTGCAATATGCCTGACGGACGTACCGATATCGATATCGGCATTGCCAACGGCAGGATCGCGGCGGTGGAGCCACGGATCGCGGCAACGGCGGGAGAGGAGATCGACGCCGCTGGGCAGCTTGTCTCGCCGCCGTTCGTCGACGCGCACTTCCATATGGACTCCACGCTGTCATATGGTCTGCCGCGCGTGAACCAGTCCGGCACGCTGCTCGAGGGCATCGCGCTGTGGGGGGAACTGAAGCCGCTGCTTACGCAGGATGCCATCGTCGAGCGCGCGCTGGCGTATTGCGACTGGGCCGTCTCCAAAGGGCTGCTGGCGATCCGTTCCCACGTGGATGTGTGCGATCCGCGCCTGCTGGCCACGGAGGCGCTGCTGCACGTGCGCGAGCGCGTCAGGCCCTACCTGGATCTGCAACTCGTGGCATTTCCGCAGGACGGTCTGTTGCGCGCGCCAGATGCGCTCAACAACCTTCGCCGCGCGCTGGACCTTGGTGTCGATGTGGTGGGCGGCATTCCGCATTTCGAGCGCACGATGGCCGACGGGGCGGCGTCGGTGAAGATGCTCTGCGAGGAAGCCGCCGAGCGCGGGTTGCGCGTGGACATGCATTGCGACGAAAGCGACGACCCGATGTCGCGCCATATCGAGACGCTGGCGAGCGAATCGGTACGGCTGGGTTTGCAGGGACGCGTCACGGGTTCGCATCTGACGTCGATGCATTCGATGGACAACTACTACGTCTCCAAGCTGCTGCCGCTGATGCGAGAGGCCGGCGTATCGGCCATCGCCAATCCGCTGATCAACATCACGCTGCAGGGGCGGCACGATACCTATCCCAAGCGGCGCGGCATGACGCGCGTGCCCGAGATGCTTGCCGCCGGCATTCCTGTGGCCTTCGGTCACGACTGTGTGATGGACCCCTGGTACAGCCTTGGCTCGGGCGACATGCTCGAGGTGGCCCACATGGGTCTGCATGTCGCGCAGATGACGGGGCTGGACGCCATGCGCGCGTGTTTCACCGCTGTGACAGAAACGCCGGCACGTATCCTGGGTCTCGAAGGCTATGGGATTTCGCCGGGCTGCCGCGCCGATCTGGTGCTGCTGCAGGCGCGGGACCCGGTGGAGGCGCTCCGCCTGCGCGCGACCCGGCTGGTGGTGATGCGGGCAGGGAAAGTCGTTGCCCGCACGACGCCGGCCACCGCAATGCTGGCGCTCGAGGGGCGACCGGCCAAAGTCGACTTCCAGCTACACCGGGCATGACGGTATGGAGAGTTTTTTTGAAGAACCGATGAATTTTGTGTTGACAGAGATGGTCTTGCTCAGCATAATCTCTTTCTTCGCATCGCAGCAGCAATGCAGCGAAACGAAGCCCAGATGGCGGAATTGGTAGACGCACTAGGTTCAGGTCCTAGCGGTGGCAACACTGTGGAGGTTCGAGTCCTCTTCTGGGCACCAAATTCAGAAAAGCCCCGCGCAAGCGGGGCTTTTTTCGTTTCTCCGCCCGGAAAGAAAGGCCCTTGAGGGCCTTTCGCGAGGACGAGAAAAGGTTGCGCTTGCAAGCGCAACCCGGGGTCGCGCATGGGTGACCGAGTCCTCTTCTGGGCACCAAATTCAGAAAAGCCCCGCGTAAGCGGGGCTTTTTTCGTTTCTCCGCCCGAGGCCTAAGAGGGCCGGCTCTAGGAAGAATGGCTGACACTGTCAGGAGAAATTCTCACGGCGCGCCACACCGTGCCGCCCCCGTCCGGCAACCCGCATTACGGTCTAACTGACAGGCTGGCTTTGACCTATGCTCCAGTTTGATCGGGCACGATTCAATAACGCCCGGCAAGGTGGTTGCCATGTCCGTACTGTTCACGTGCGGGAGAGGGGAGGGCGCCGGGCATTGTCCCGGCTGGGAGCGCTGTGTCGGCACGCACCCAGGGCACCATTCCTGTCTCCATCTGGGCTTCCTGATCGTGCTGCTTGCGAGCGCCGCGGCCTGCGCCGAGGAACTTGCGAGCGGGCCGCCGGGCGCGGATACGCCGCCATCGATTGTCCAGGACAAACGCGACGCGGGCACGTCGCCTGCGAAAGCCACCACACCGGAATCCCCATCGCTTGAGCCACCTCGTATGGTGGCCGCGGACGACGATCCTGATCAGCCTGCGCCTGTCGACGTGCTGGCTTCGGAGCAGATGGCGGTGCCCGGCGGCGAGCATGAGGTCGTGGGCAGTGCGGGACCGATCGATCGGCAGGTCGAAACGTACCGGGCCGGAGCGCGCCCGGCGATGCTGCATCTCGATGACATGACAACGGCAACCGGGTTCGTCGATGGCAGCACGCGCACCATGGCACTGGCGATGGATACGCCGCTGTCGCGTAACGGATCCGGTCCGACCCTGCAGTCCCGTGTCGAGATGGCATACCGTCCTGGCATGGCGCCGGTACCCGGCAACTGGGACGCGCCACCGGGCGAGGCCAATGCCACCGGGCTGGCCGTGCGGCTGTATAGCTCCGCGCCCACGCGCCTGAATGGTGTCTACCCCTTCGTCGAAGCGGACTGGTGGCAAGACAATCGCGCACGCACCATCAACATCAACGGCACGCGCATCGACACCGATCTGTTGCGTGGTCTGCTGTCCTTCAACGTCGGCGCGCACAGCAATTCGACCACCGGCCTGAAGCTCTGGGTCAAGGCGCGCGCAGGACGCAACGCGGGCGGGACACTGGGTGCCAGGTACCGCTGGTAAGGGATGGCGGTGGCAGTGTCGAGGCAGTGTCTGACGAGGGAGTATCTGGTCTTCGAGAAATAATTTTCACGAAGTACTTGCGCGCGAAGCGAATTGCGATACAATTCGGGCCTCGCGTGCGGCTGTAGCTCAGTTGGATAGAGTACTTGGCTACGAACCAAGGGGTCGTGGGTTCGAATCCTGCCAGCCGCGCCACCTATTAAAAGGGCTTCCAGAAATGGAAGCCCTTTTTCATTTTGGGTTGCGCGCGAAGGTATGTCCGACTCGATTGTGCTCGGTTGACGCAACTGAAGACGATGACCGACTCGTATGCGGTGGCCGCTGCGGCAATCCATGGCGCAAAGCAGAGGCGGTGAAACGATGTTTGGCTGGCGGGCATCCTGATTCGAACAACTGCGAGAGCGCGGCGACGCTGGATAGCGCAGTTGCCCTCAAGTCGTTCTGTCAGGGCTTATAAGCCCTGAGATTAGTCGCCGGCCCTTCGATGCCAAATGGCATTTCGCTCGCCTGTGAACATGTGCCCTAAAGGCCGCGTCGTTCAATTTGAGAACGCTTGGATCGGCACTTGGGTTTGTGCGCCTCATGTAGACATCGCTTTCGCCTGAATATCTGTGGGTGCATTCGGTCCACAGGGCACGAACCGGCAAGTACCCACAGCATCCTGCGGCCTTGCACAGTCCCTGCCGAAGCCAACCCCAATGTACGTTTCCCCGCGCAACCACTCGCCGGGGCCATTGACAGCCGCCAACCCGGAAGCACATTATTCGTCCCTATCAGATGCGCCTCCGGAGCAACTCGCGCCCCTGCTGATGCCCGGAAGGCCGCCATTCCCATGGGAAACGGGGTCATGAATTCATCCATCCGCAGATTGGCGGGCGCAGTTGCGCTTGCCGTTTTCCTTTCCGCTTGCTCGTCCACGTCGGAGCGTCCGGCAGCTGATTCGGCCGTCGAACAGCCGCCATCCGATCAAGCGATGAAAACCCTCTCGGCCGAGGTGTTCACCTACGCCTATCCGCTCGTTCTAATGGACGTTACGCGTGAGGTGGCGACGGCCAAGGTGCCGGTCAATACATTCGGTCACAAGCGCGCCTTCCCGGATGCGGCCTTTACCGATGTTGTCAGCCCGAATGCCGACACCTTGTATTCGTCGGCGTGGCTGGACCTGTCGAAGGAGCCGATGGTGCTGTCCGTGCCCGATACCGGCGGCCGCTATTACCTGATGCCGATGCTCGACGCCTGGACCAATGTCTTCGCGTCGCCGGGCAAGCGTACGACTGGCACGAAGCGTGGTGTCTTCGCGATCGTCGGCCCGAACTGGCAGGGGCAGTTGCCCAAGGGTGTGAAGGAGATCAAATCGCCCACCGATATGGCCTGGCTGATTGGTCGGATTCAGACCAATGGCAAGCAGGACTATGCGAACGTGCACCGGCTGCAGGATCAGTTCCGCCTGGTGCCGCTGTCGGCGTGGCGCAAGGGCAGCCGTACCGCAGTGCAGCCCGTGCCGCGCGCAGCGATGATCGATACGGAGACGCCGCCGGCCGAGCAGGTGGCGGCGATGGACGCCCAGGCATTCTTTACCCGTCTGGCCGCGCTGCTGCCTGCCAACCCGCCCGCAGCCGATGACGCCGCGATGGTGGAGAAGATGCAACGCATGGGCATCAAGGCCGGTCAGCCGTTCAAGACCACCGTGCTCGAGCCTTCGACGGCGCGCGCCGTGCAGGAGGGTGCGTCCGCCGCGCTGACGATGATCAAGGCCAATGGGCGCAAGAGCGCTGCCGGCAATATGGGCTGGCGCGTCCAGCGTGATATCGGGGTGTATGGCACGGATTATGGCCGCCGCGCTGTGGTGGCGATGTTCGGTCTGGGCGCGAATCTGCCCGAGGATGCGATCTACCCGACCGCGCGCGCCGATGCGATGGGCCGCCCGTTCGATGGTGGCAGCCGCTACGTCCTGCACTTCGACAAGTCACAGTTGCCGCCGGTGAAGGCGTTCTGGTCGCTGACGATGTACAACGACAAGCAGGCATTCGTCAGCAATTCGATGCAGCGCTACGCGATTGGCAGCCGTGATCGCCTCCGCTACAACCGCGATGGCTCTCTGGACATCTATATTCAGTACGAACGGCCCGACGAGCGCAAGGTATCCAACTGGCTGCCGGCGCCGCCCGACGCCTTCAACCTGATGCTGCGAGCCTACTGGCCGGACCAGGTGGTGCTCGATGGCAAGTGGATGCCGCCCGCCGTCCAGCGCGTGAACTGATTTCCCGCGCCACGCCCGGCAAGGGCGTGGCGAAGCCCTCATCCGAGTGCAGTGCATCCGAGCGCAATAGGCACAATGCCCGCACTCAGAACTTGTACTTGATCCCCGCGTAGAACGCACGGCCGCTGCCCGGATAGAACACCGAGGTATTGGCCGTCCGCGCATCCGTGACGGTGCTGAAATCGCTGATATAGCGTTTGTCCGTCAGGTTGCGGGCATCGAGGAACAGCGTCACGCCACGCTCGAACTCGTAGCTCGCCTCAATACCGAATAGCACGTAGCTTGGTACCTTGAGCGTGTTGGCGTAATCCACCCATGCACCGGTCGGCACCCAGTCGATCGTGCCCGCCACGCGCAGGCGCGAGTTTCGGCTATAGGACAGCGTCGTGCGCAGCACGTGCTGCGGCACCCCGGCGATCCGGTTGTTGCCATAGACAGGATCGTTGTCGAAGCGGAAGTCACTGTAGTTCCAGAGCTGGGACACATTGACCTTGTCGCCGCTGCCGAACACGTTGCGTAGCACGTCTACATTCGCGCCAAGCTCCACGCCTTGCAGGGTCGTCTTGTTCGCGTTGAACGTTGACGCGGGGATATCGGGGCTGACCGTGTACTGAAGCAGTTGGTCGCGCACCAGAGAACGGTACAGCGTCAGGTCCCATCCGAAACGGTCCTGCTGGCCGCGCGTGCCGAGTTCCAGCGTCCAGCCATGCTGGGCGGCCAGTGGCACGAACTGCTGTGTCATGCCGATCGTCTGGTTCAGGTCCGTGAAATCGGGCACATCGGCGCTACGGGTGATATCGATGAACGCCTGGACGTTCTTCTTCGGTTCCCACAGCACGCCAAACTTCGGATTCACGCCGCTGTAGGTCGTGGCGTCCGACTTCGGCGTTGGGTTGGTGGGCAAGCCACCGTAGTCCTTGTACTCGCGGCGGTTGCGGTACGCCTTGGCGCCAGCCATCAGCGCCACGGTGGGCAGCACATAGAGGCGGTCTTCGAGATAGAGCTCGTAGTTGTAGGCATCCTGCGCCGAATTCAGCGTCTGCGCGCCACGATTGCCATTGACGTTGACGTACTGGCGCGCGTCGTTGTTGCCGCCGAAGAATCGCATCCCGGCGATCAACTGGTTACGCATGCCGCCAAGCGCGAATTCGCCCGTGTAGCGGGGCGCGAAGCCATAGGTCCAGTAGTCCTGGTCGATCACCTGGAAGATCGGGTGATACAGGCTCTTGTGGATCGCCCAGGTAGTGAAATCGATCTGGCCGCTGTCGAGCTTGATGGTGGTGACATTGGCCAGGCGCTCGGTGCGCGTGTTGCGCGCCTGGTCGCCCGCCAGCGCGCTCGGCGATGCCATGCGCGGATTGTTCAGCGCATCGTTCAGAGAGAGTGTGCCGGGCAGCAATTGATCGACGACATAGGCGCCAAAGTAGAAGCGCGTCTCCACCGCCGGGCTGAACCGGTAGCCGAGATTGGCGTTGAGCTGCTCGTACTGGCCGCGTTCGTGATTGCGATAGCCGTCGGAATGGCTGACCGTGGCGTTGACCAGAAAGTCCCAGTTGCCGATCTGCCGTGACACCTGGCCACTGCCGCGCACGGTGCCGAAACTGCCCCCATCCAGTCGGACCATGTTCGGCGCGTCGACGGTCAGCGCGGTGGGTGTGGTGAAGTTGATGGCGCCGCCCAGGGTGGTGCTGCCATACGCCAGCCCGTTGCCGCCCTTATAGACTTCGGCGGCCGAAAGGCCGAGCGGATCAATCTGATAGAAATCGCCGCTGCCATCGGCAAAGTTGGTCGGCACGCCGTCCTGCAGGATTTCCAGCCCGCGCGTATGGTAGCCGCGCGCAATCCCCGAGCCGCGGATCGACAGCCGCAGCTCCTGTCCGTACCGTTCCTGCACGTAAACGCCGGGTGCATCCTTTAGCACATCGCGTAGATCGCTGGCGTACGTGTTGCTATAGGCGTTGGCATCGACAAAGCCCACGGATCCGGCCGACTGGAACAATGACTGGCGCTGCTGCGCGATGCCCGGAGCGGTCAACGAACCCGCCGCGGCGGCCGTGGCGGTAACAGGAGGAAGGGTGGGAATCTCGGCAGGAACGCTTGCCGGAACGGCTTGGGCGAAGGCCACACCTGACAGTGCGGCGGCAGGAAGCGCCGCTGCGCGGCGCCATTTTTTTTGTCGTTGCATTGCTTGCGGTCGATAGGCCCATGCCGAGGATTCAACGTGGGCCAGAGATGCTTAATTTTTGGCTCGACCGCAAGGATACGGAGAGGGGTATCCGTGCGCCATGCGACACAGCGACGCAACGGACCTTCTTGCCTTATATCGAAAGTTGTCCCGCGCAGTTGGGGTCGCATGCTGCACCGCGAGCGTGCGCTGTTGCCGCGCTGCGCGCGCTTGCGGATACACGCTTCCAAGTCACCGGCGGCCAACAGCCCGAAGGCATTGACGGTCCACTCGAAGTACGCGGTCCAGACGTCGCGGCGCAGGAGCTGCCGGGGACGCCGGCCTGGCGGCTCAGGCGTGGGCGGCCTCGGCTTCGACCTCAACGCCATCTTCCGCCAGAAGCATGTCGACGTCGTCGGAGAACTCGGCGTCGACAACCTCGACTTCAACGCCATAGCCGACTCGGCGCACGAACAGATGCAGCAGATCAGCCGCCGGCGCTTCGCAGCACAGGTTGGCCATGTGGCCGCGTTCGCTGTCGACCTGAAGCTGACGCAGTGAGAGCCCCGTGCGACGGGCGCTGGCAAGCACCCATTCCAGGCTGCCGAAGACGTCGGCGCGATCGAGGCGGAGGGCGAGCTGGAGGGTGGGCAGGGGCATGGCAGGGTCCGGAAGCAAGGCGTAAGTGATGCGTAAGCGGTTCGGTAAATTTACCAGCGCGTCCGCAAAATTGGCTTCTGATTTTTCTGCACAGGCTGCCAATTGTCAGAATAAATATCTCCAATCATGTAGATTGGAGGTTATTTCATCTTCTGCGTACGATTTTCCGTGAACAACCCGCTCAAACTCGATGAGATCGATCGTCGCATCCTGCGCGAATTGCGTCGCGACGGCCGCATCTCCAATGCGAAGCTGGCCGAACGTGTCGGCCTGTCCGCCACGCCTTGCTGGAACCGGGTCAAGGCCCTGGAAGACGCTGGCGTGATCAGTGGCTATGCCGCGCTGCTGAACCAGAAGGCGCTGGGCTTGCCCGATACGGTGCTGATCGAAGTCACACTCGATCGCCACGACGACGAGATGTTCAATCGATTCGGCGAGGCGCTGGCGCAGTTGCCCGAAGTGCTGGAGGCCCATCTGCTGACGGGCGAGTACGACTACCTGATCAAGGTGGCGGTGGCAGGCACGGAAGGCTATGAGGAATTCCTGCGCCACAAGCTCTACAAGCTTCCCGGCCTGCGGCACAGCCACTCGACCTTCGTGCTGCGCACGCTGAAGCGCGAGCCATCAGTCGAACCCTGATCCTGACTGGGCTCTAGCGGGCAGCCAGCCTGCCGAGCCGGGGCGCGAGCGCGGTAGTCACCACGCCCATTCCGATCAGCGCGAGGCCGATCGACAGATCGAGCGAGATCTGTTCGTGCCATGCCACGGTCGACAGCACCAGCCCGATCACCGGAACACCAAGCATGGCAATCGAGGTGGCGGCCGGCGGCAATGACTGCGTCACGTTCAGCACGACGATAAAGGTCAGCGCGGTGGCGAGCGGCCCCGTATAGGCGATCACGGGCCAGATGTCGACCATCGCGCCCAGGTCGGGCGCGCCATCTCGCAACCAGGCAAGGGCAATCAGCGGGACGGTTGCCACGGCGCATTCCCAGGGGATCATGTCCGCGCCGAGCCGGATTGCACGATTTGCGCGCAACTGAATGATGCTGACCGACCACGCCAGTGATGCCCCGAGCAGCATCGTCAGGCCCATCACCGTGTGCAGTTCCCAGCCGCCGAGCGCCGGAGCGACGATCACGGCGATGCCGGCGTAACTGAATGCGGTCGCCAGCCATTGCAGGCGCGATGGCCGCTCGCCGAGCACCAGCGAGGACAGCGGGATCACCCAGATGGCGGTCGCATACGCAATTACCGATGCGCGGCCCGGCGGCACGTACTGCAGCGCCCACAACGCCAGCGCCGTGAATGCGCCCATCTGCAGCAGGCCGACGCCGATCACCAACGGCCATTCCTGCCGCGAGGGCAGGCGGAGCCTGCGCAGGGCGCCGAGCACGAGGAAGCTGATCAGCGCGGCCGAGCCGAATCGGCAGGCAGCGAACCAGAGCGGGCTGATGTGGGCCAGTCCCATCTTCATGACTGGCCAATTACCGCCCCAGATGACGACGGCACCAATCAATGGCAGAAAAGAGCGGAATCCGGCGGTGGCCGGGGCCCGGGAAGTGGCGCTGGACGGGGCGGTAGCGGACATGCGAAGCGAGAGAGATCGTTTGCGAAAAGTCTACGATTCATCGCCCGGCATCAGTAACCGGATCGCACTGCTGCAGTCGTTCAATACGGCATAGAATGCTGCAATGTAAAACCATGGAAGCATGACATGCTGGACATCGAACTCGATGCCACTGACATCCGGATTCTCGGCGAACTGCAGCGTGATGGCAGCCTGACCAATGTGGAGCTGGCCAGCCGGGTCAGTCTCTCGCCGTCTCCATGCCTGGCGCGTGTGAAGCGTCTGGAGAAGATCGGCGTGATCTCGCGGCGCGTCACGCTGCTGGACGCGCGTCGGCTGGGCCTGAAAGTAGTGGTGTTCATCTCCGTGTCGCTCGACAAGCAGCGACGGGAAACGCTCGATACGTTCGAGCGGCGAATCGCCGCGTTGCCACAGGTGATGGAGTGCTACCTGATGTCCGGAGACGCTGACTACCTGCTGCGTGTAGTGGTGCCCGACGTGGAAGCGCTTGAGCGGTTGATCATCGACCAGATTACCCGCATCCCCGGTGTGGCGAGCATTCGTTCGAGCTTCGCGCTGAAGCAGGTGCTGTATAGCACGGCGCTGCCGCTCGGCTAGGTCGAATCCCGCTAATTCATAGCCTGGCGCGCACGGCCGCCTGCAGCGCTGGCAGCAATTCGGCTTCGAACCAGGGCTGCTTGCGCATCCAGCCGACAACGCGCCACGAAGGGTGAGGCAGCGGAAACAGATTGGGGCCGAAGCGGCGGAAGTCGCGCACGATCTCCGTCATCGTGGCGCCGACTTCGCCTTGCAGGTAATAAGCCTGGGCGTAGCTGCCAACGAGCAGGGTCAGACGATCTTCCGGCAGGAGCTGCAGGATGGCGTCGTGCCAGAGCGGTGCGCACTCGCGGCGTGGCGGGAGGTCCCCGCTCGGACCCTTGCCGGGGTAGCAGAAGCCCATCGGCATGATCGCCACGCGCGATGCATCATAGAACGCGTCATGGCTCAGACCCGTCCATTCGCGCAGGCGGTCGCCGCTGGGGTCATCGAACGGAATGCCGCTGGCATGTACCCGCGAGCCCGGTGCCTGACCGATGATCAGGATGCGAGACGTGGCGCTGAACTGCACGACGGGCCGAGGGCCGGCAGGCAGATCCGCGGCGCATCGGGTGCAGGATGCGATGTCACGCCGCAGGCTCGTGACGATAGCCTGCGCGCGCTGTGGGGACTTTGTGACCATGAGCGGAATCGACGCGGTGTGCGTATATTACTGGCCTCTACGCCACGCGATGCAAAGGACCAGAGTATGACGACGCAAATCGAAACCGCAATCCTCGCCGGCGGCTGCTTCTGGGGGATGCAGGATCTGCTGCGGCGGTACCCCGGCGTGCTGTCAACCCGGGTGGGCTACACCGGCGGCGACGTGCCGAATGCAACCTATCGCAATCACGGCACACACGCCGAAGGCATCGAGATCGCCTTCGATCCGAGCCAGATCAGCTATCGCCAGATCCTGGAGTTCTTCTTCCAGATCCACGACCCCACCACGAAGAATCGCCAGGGCAACGATGTGGGGACGAGCTATCGCTCGGCGATCTATTACCTGAATGACGAACAGAAGCAGACAGCGGAAGATACCGTGGCCGACGTGAATGCGTCCGGACTATGGCCTGGCAAGGTCGTGACCGAAATCGCACCGGCCGGACCGTTCTGGGATGCCGAGCCGGAACATCAGGACTACCTGGAGCGGTACCCGAACGGCTATACCTGCCACTTCATCCGGCCGGGCTGGAAGCTGCCGAAGCGAGGCTGAGGTAGGGCCGGAGGTCTGCCTGCGACCCGCCGAGGTTCTCGACAATCTTGTCTGTATCCTGTCAGGATGACTGTACGTTTATACAGTATAGTTATGCCGACCACGCGGTCAGTGAGGCACAACGAAGGTAAGGTATCCCTTCAGTTATCGCCTCCAACTATCTGATTAGAGAGGATAAATTGTCAGATTCCGGCACCATTCGCATTCGCGGCGCCCGTCAGCACAATCTCAAGGACGTTGATCTCGACTTGCACACGGGTCAGATGACCGTGGTGACTGGGCCGTCCGGTTCGGGAAAGTCGAGCTTGGTGTTCGACACGCTCTACGCCGAAGGCCAGCGTCGCTACGTCGAGACGTTCAGTGCCTATGCGCGCCAGTTCCTGGATCGCATGGATCGGCCCCAGGTCGACAAGGTGGATGGTGTCCCGCCGGCCATCGCGATCGACCAGACGAATCCGGTGCGAAGCTCGCGGTCCACGGTCGGCACGATGACCGAGCTCAACGATCACCTGAAACTGCTGTTCGCGCGCGCGGCGGAACTGTTCGACCGGCAGACCGCGTTGCCGGTCCGGCATGACTCGCCAGAGACGATTTATGCGGAACTGGTGGCCCGGACGAGCACGGGGCAGCCGTTTGCCGATGCCCGGCTGGTGCTGACGTTCCCGGTCGAGCTGCCGGAATCGGCCACCGAGGAAGAAGTCGCCCAATGGCTCTCGGTCAGCGGATACACCCGGGTGCACGGCCAGCGCGTGGTCGAGTCGGCGACCGGAAATCGCAAGGTGCTCGACGTGGTGGCGGACCGTTTCCGCATTGGCAACGTGGAGAAGGCGCGGGCGCTAGAGGCCATCGAGGCCTCGCTCAAGCGTGGCAGCGGCCGCGTCAGCGTGCATGTGGTGACGGACGAGGGTGAAGGGCCGGTCTGGAAGTTCTCGACCGGGCTGCATTGTCCGGAAAGCGATATCCGCTATGCGGACCCCCAGCCAGCGCTGTTCTCGTTCAATTCCGCCTATGGCGCGTGCGATGCCTGCCGTGGATTTGGGCGCGTGATCGGTGTCGATCTGGGGCTGGTGATTCCTGACGTCCGCAAGTCGCTGCGCGATGGGGCGATCAAGCCGATGCAGACCCCCGCGTGGAAGGAGTGCCAGGACGATCTGATGCGCTACGCGGCCAAGGCCGGCATCCCGCGAGATCTGCCGTGGAACCAGCTCAGCGAAGCCGAACAGCACTGGGTGATCCACGGGTCCCCCGACTGGAACGGGCAGTGGAACAAGCAGTGGTACGGCGTGATGCGGTTCTTCAACTACCTCGAGTCGAAGGCCTACAAGATGCATATCCGCGTGCTGCTGTCGAAGTACCGCAGCTACACGCCGTGCGAGACCTGTGGCGGTGCCCGCCTGAAAACCGAGGCGCTGCAGTGGCGCCTGGGGAGCACCGGGAACGCTAACGCCGTGCTGCCGCCGGCCGAGCGTTTCCTGCCGCGCGGCGTGGACTGGAGCCGCTCCCAACTGGAAGCGCTACCCGGCCTGACCGTGCACGACCTGATGCTGATGCCGATCGCGCGCATCCGGCGTTTCTTTGACGACCTGACGCTGCCGTCGGCGCTGCTCGACGATGCGCTCAAGCTGCTGCTGGCGGAGGTCCGCACACGGCTCAAATACCTGTGCGATGTGGGTCTGGGTTATCTGACGCTGGACCGCCAGAGCCGCACGCTTTCGGGCGGGGAAGTGCAGCGGATCAACCTGACCACGGCGCTTGGCACCTCGCTCGTCAATACGCTGTTTGTGCTCGACGAGCCCAGTATCGGCTTGCATCCACGTGATCTGAACCGCATCGTGGAAGCCATGCATCGCCTGCGGGACGCCGGCAATACGCTGGTGGTGGTGGAGCATGACCCGTCCGTGATGCTGGCCGCGGATCGCCTGATCGACATGGGGCCGGGGCCGGGCGAACGTGGCGGCATGATCATCTTCGACGGAACGCCAGAGGCCATCCGCAAGGAGCGGACCCTCACCGGGGACTACCTCGGTGGACGCCGCCGCGTGACGGACACGTCGGACTGGCAATTGCGCCCGATCGACGCCGCCACGCCGCGTCTGCGGCTGGAAGGGGTGCGCGAGCATAACCTCAAGGACGTCACGGTCGAGATCCCGCTCAATCGCCTGGTCTGCGTGACCGGTGTGTCGGGCTCGGGCAAATCCACGCTGCTGCAGGACGTCCTGTATCCGGCCATGGCACGCCATTTCGGCAAGGCTACCGAGTCGCCGGGCGTGTTTCGCGAACTGGTTGGGGCGGACCAGGTCGATGACGTGGTCTTCGTCGACCAGTCGCCGATCGGCAAGACGGCTCGCTCGAACCCGGCCAGTTACGTTGGCGCGTTCGACGAGATCCGGAAGTTATTTTCCAAGGCGCCGCTGGCACTGCAGCGCGGCTATACGGCTGGCACCTTCAGTTTCAACTCTGGCGATGGCCGTTGCCCGACCTGTGGTGGTTCGGGGTTCGAGCACGTCGAGATGCAGTTTCTCTCGGATGTTTACCTGCGTTGCCCCGATTGCGATGGCACGCGCTATCGCCGGGAGGTGCTGGAAGTCAAGATCGAGCGTGCCGCGCGCGGCCAGGCGCCACGCGCCCTGAGCGTGGCCGACGTGCTGGAGCTGACGGTCAGCGAGGCTACGGCCCTGTTCGAGAGCGATCCTGCCGTGTTGCGGGTGCTGGCGCCGATTGCGGACGTCGGCCTGGAATACGTCAAGCTGGGGCAGCCCGTGCCGACACTGTCTGGCGGCGAGGCGCAGCGCCTCAAGCTGGCCGGCTTTCTGGCGGAGGCGGCGCAGGCCCAGCCGGTCAAGAACCGCAAGGCGGTGGTGTTGCCGAAGCGCCTGTTCATGTTCGACGAGCCAACCACCGGGCTGCACTTCGACGATATCGCCAAGCTGATGCGGGCTTTCGGCAAGCTGCTCGACGGCGGCCATTCGCTGATCGTCATCGAGCACAACCTGGACGTGATCCGTGCTTCGGACTGGATCGTCGATCTGGGTCCGGAAGGTGGCGACGCCGGCGGCGAGGTGGTCTGCGTGGGGACTCCGGATGACGTCCGGGCGTGTGCCGAATCGCATACCGGCCGCGCGCTGATCCACTATGACGGGGCATTGGGCGAGGCCGGCACGCTGGCGGCGGAGCGCGCCGAGACTGCGGAACATGGCCTGCCACTGCAGGCGGCGGTGCAGGCCGCGCGGGCGCGCCGCGCCATCGAGGGCGAAAACGTCGTGCGTATCGTGAATGCCCACGAGCACAACCTCAAGTCGCTCAACGTCGATATCCCACACGGCAAATTCAATGTCATCACCGGGGTATCGGGTTCGGGCAAGTCGACGCTCGCGTTCGACATCCTGTTCCACGAAGGACAACGCCGCTATCTGGAGTCCCTCAACGCCTATGCGCGTTCGATCGTGCAGCCGGCCGGGCGGCCCGAAGTGGATGCGGTCTATGGCATTCCACCCACGGTGGCGATCGAGCAGCGGCTGTCGCGTGGCGGGCGCAAGAGCACAGTGGCCACCACGTCGGAGGTCTGGCACTTCCTGCGGCTGCTCTACGTCAAGCTCGGCATCCAGCATTGCGTGCACGATGGCGCGCCCGTGACTTCACAGAGTCCGGCATCGATCGTCGCCCAGCTGATGCGCGATCATCGCGGCCAGCACGTGGGTTTGCTGGCGCCGCTGGTAGTCAACCGCAAGGGTGTCTATACCGATCTGGCCAAGTGGGCCAAGGCGCGTGGCAACACGCATCTGCGCGTTGACGGCGAGTTCCTGCCGGTCGATCCGTGGCCACGCCTGGACCGCTTCCGCGAGCACACGATTGAGTTACCGGTGGGCGATATCGTCGTGTCGCCGGACAATGAGGCGGAACTGCGCGCGTTGCTGGAGCAGACACTCGAACTCGGCAAGGGGGTCATGCATCTGCTGGCCCCGCTCGATGGATTGCACGACGCGATGCAGGGAGGCAAGAACACCGGGCACGTGGGCGAAACGAAGGTGTTTTCGACCAAGCGTGCCTGTCCGGTCTGCGGCACGAGCTATCCGGAACTGGATCCCCGCATGTTCTCGTACAACAGCAAGCATGGCTGGTGCAACACGTGCGTGGGCACGGGTCTGGCGCTGACACGCGAGCAGCGCGCCGCGTTTGACGATACCGTGCTCGGTGGCGATGACCGTGGCCGTGAGCAGAGCCTGCCATCGGAAGAGCAAGAGCCGGAGGGCGTGGGTGACGCGGCGTGTCCCGATTGCAGCGGGACGCGTCTCAATCCCGTGGCGCGTGCGGTAACGTTCGATGCCAATGCGATTACCGATGTAGCGCAATGGACGGTGTCCGATACCCGCCGCTGGGTAGACGGTTTGCGCCTGAAGGGGCGCGATGCCGAGATCGCGCGCGACGTGGTGACGGAGATCGCCAGCCGCTTGCAGTTCCTGGAGGAGGTGGGGCTCGGTTACCTGAGTCTGGACCGTGCCGCGCCGAGCCTGTCTGGCGGCGAGGCCCAGCGTATCCGCCTGGCCGCGCAGCTTGGCAGCAATCTGCAGGGTGTTTGCTATGTGCTCGATGAGCCGACGATCGGCCTGCATCCGCGCGACAACCAGATTCTGCTCGATGCCTTGCGCAAGCTTGGCGACAAGGGCAATACGCTGGTGGTGGTGGAGCACGATGAGGACACGATCCGTCGCGCCGATCACATCATCGACATCGGCCCGGGCGCAGGCAAGCGCGGTGGCAGCCTTGTGGCGCAGGGTGGCGTGGAAGCGCTGGCGGCGGCCAAGGATTCGACCACCGGGCAGTTCCTGGCCCATCCGATGATCCATCCGCTGCAGGCGCGCCGTCCGGTCACACCCGGGCGCGCGGGCAAGCCCGCGGATCCGCCGCAATGGCTGACCGTCCACGGTGCCAACCTGCACAACCTGCGTGATGTCACCGCGCGGATTCCGCTGACGCGGTTGGTGACGATTACCGGGGTGTCCGGATCCGGCAAGTCGACGCTGGCGCGCGATGTGCTGATGACGAACCTGCTCGACGCGGTCGGGCGATCGGTGATGTCCTCGCCGGCCACGCGCCGCGCTCGGGCTGTGGCCGAAAAGGCTGGGAAGCCGACGGCGACCAAGTCGCTCAGCGTGGAGCACGCGTGGCATGGCTGCGAGTCGATCAGTGGCTGGGAGTCGATCGACCGTGTGCTCGAAGTCGATCAGACCCCGATCGGCAAGACGCCGCGCTCCTGTCCGGCGACCTATATCGGCGTGTGGGACGCCATCCGCAAGATGTTCGCGGAAACGCTCGAAGCCAAGGCGCGCGGTTATAGCGCGTCGCGGTTTTCGTTCAATACCGGCGAGGGCCGCTGCCCGGCGTGCGAGGGCCAGGGCGTCCGGACGATCGGCATGAGTTTCCTGCCGGACGTGAAGGTGCCATGCGATGTCTGCCATGGGCAGCGCTTCAACCCGGAAACGCTGGCGGTGACCTGGCGCGGCAAGAACATCGGCGAAGTGCTGACGATGGAGATCGACGAGGCGGTGGAGTTCTTCTCGGCCATCACGCAGATCGCGCATCCGCTGCAACTGATGAAGGATGTCGGCCTGGGCTACCTCACGCTGGGCCAGCCGTCGCCCACGTTATCGGGCGGTGAGGCGCAGCGCATCAAGCTAGTCACCGAACTGTCGAAGGTCCGTGACGACATCACGCGCCGCGGCCAGAAAGCGCCACACACGCTGTATGTGCTAGACGAGCCGACGGTGGGCCTGCATATGGCGGACGTGGCGCGCCTGATCAAGGTGCTGCATCGCCTGACCGATGGCGGGCACAGCGTGGTGGTGATCGAGCACGATCTTGACGTGATCGCCGAGGCCGACTGGATTATCGACCTCGGGCCGGAAGGTGGCGCGCATGGCGGCACGATCGTTGGTGCGGCGGATCCCGAGGCATTGTCCCGCATTCGGGCGAGCCACACCGGCGCGGCGCTGGTGCCGGTGCTGGCGCGCGCTGCGCAGGATAGCGAAAGGGCGACGGGCTGAAGTCGGCGGGAGGGCGAGGCTGGCTGGCCCTGCGGGCCGGCTAGTGCTTTCGGGCGGAACTGCGGGGCGTCGGCCCCTGGATCGCCGCCGCGCAGAAATCAATCAGTTCCTCCATCGGCGGTTCCGAGCGCGAGCGTTTCCCGCGCTCGCGCACCCAATGGGCCAGCGCGTAGACCACGGTGTCGATGAACCAGACCATGCGCAGTTTCATCACGTCGCGAGGCACGTTCGGAAACAGCTGGTAGATATGCTCCCGCACGCGGTACAGCGCGCTCATCGCGGTCCGATCCACGAGGCCCTTGCTCAGCAGACCCGGGCTGAACGTGGTCTGTGCCAGCACCTGCAGGTAGTTGGTGCCCCAGTCCGTCTGGAGCACCACGTCGACCAATGGGCGAATCGTGGCATCCACCACGCCGTGAATGTCGACGGGCGTCCCGCGTTGCTCCAGCGCGTCGAGATAGCCGTTCCGGATCCGGTTGATCTCATGCAGGCGGCGGTTGAGCAGATGGCTCACCAGGGCTTCGCGTGACCCGAAGTGGTAGTGCAGGGCGGAGCGGTTCTTCTGGCCGCTTTCCACCACGATCTGCCGTAGTGCCACCTGCTCCACGCCCTGTTCGGCAAAAAGCCGTTCGGCGATTTCGAGGATCCTTCTTGCGGTGTCGGTCAGGTCGTCGCCATTGTCGTCGGTCGCTTCCACGCCGGGGCTGCCACGCCTGGCAGCCTTGCCTTGCGCAGGCGGCTTGTGCTCGTCGACGATGATGGTGCGCGCTTGCTTGAGCTTCATCAGAAATGTCCTGCCGTTCCCTGAGCTTCTCGGTGGATGAATGAAAGCCCGGCAAGGATACGGAAAAATCTGATGTCCGACATCTGTCGAGGCTTCGAATCCGTCCAAATACCCGTCCAGTTGGGGAAAGTCCTAGCTATCTGAACCTTCGGATGGCCTTAGCCTTCGTCCTTGTCAATTTAATACGAGAGATTAAATGACATGACGTAATCGCAAGATTGCGCCTCAGGGCACCGGGTCGGAGGAACCGGAGTCATGGGCCACCACACCAGAGGACGGGGATTTCAAAACATGAAGAAGACGCTGTTCGCCGCCATTGCCGGCGGCCTGCTTGCGCAAGGGGCGCAGGCACAATCGTCCGTGACGCTCTATGGCGTTGTGACGACGAGCATCCAGTACGTCAATCACGTACAGAACACCAACAACGGCGTGCTGGCGCCGGGTAGCGGGTCGGACGTGTTCATGAACTCGTCGGGCATCGCGCAGTCGCGTTTCGGCTTGCGTGGTATCGAGGATCTTGGTGGCGGGCTCCAGAGCTTGTTCGTGCTGGAGAACCAGTTCAATACCGACAATGGACAGATGGGTAACGGCGGCCTGCTGTTCGGCCGCCAGGCTTACCTGGGCCTGCAAAACCAGTGGGGGAAGCTGACGTTCGGCCGCCAGTACACCTCAGCGTTCCTGATCATGGGTAGCTTCACGCCAGCAGCGTACGCGCCCGAGTTCGAGCCCGTGGTCGGCATTGCCGGGGCGAACTTCCGCGAAAACAACATGGTCCAGTACCAGGGCACGTTTGGCCCGGTTTCTCTGATGACGCACTGGTCGTTCGGCGAGCGCACCGGTACGTTCGCGGCCGGTTCGGCGTACGGTATCGGCGCGTCCTACCAGTCTGGGCCGTTCGGTGTCGCGGCGGCCTATGACGAAGTCAAGACGCTGAATACCGCCCAGGCAACCGGCGCGTCGGGTTCGAACGACTACGGCCGCGACATGCGCGCGATGGTCGCGGGCAGCTACCGTCTCGGACTGGTGAAGATGGTCGCCGGCTATCGCTGGGGCAACTCGGTGGCACCGTCGACCGGCACGCCGACGCTGTTGCCGCATCGCGACAACATGTACTGGGCCGGCGTGTCCTGGGATGCCACGGCCGCGCTGCGCCTGACTGCGGCGTACTACTACGACGACATCAAGGACGCGACGATCGCTGGGCAGCACGTCAACCCGAAGAATCCTCAGCAGTACCTGGCGCTGGCCGACTACAACCTTTCCAAGCGCACGGATGTCTTCTTCGCGGTGATGTACGCACGCAATGCGTCGCTGAACTGGGACAACATCTCGTATTTGCCGAATGGTCAGTCGGTGGGCTATCTGCCGTCGACCTCGCAGGTCTACTACAAGACGCCTGATGCCAGCGGTCAGTTGGGCGTTTCGCTGGGTCTGCGCCACATCTTCTGATCCCACTGAAAGCGAGGGCCTGCGCGGCGCTCCACTCCGCGCAGGTATTCTGGCGCCGCAATGGATGTTGCGGCGCCGTTTTTGCTTGCCGCGTTGCTTCTGTCGTCACCATTGCCGCTTTCAAGGGGGCGAGGGGTGGTCGCCACCACTCCAGATCGTCCGACGTTGCCGAACGTAGGTATCATCATCATGTTTTCGCCAAACGGTCCGGACGATATGCAACGCAAGACTTTCCGCAATATGCAATGCCCGATCGCCCGCAGCCTTGAGCGTGTGGGTGAATGGTGGAGCATTCTGATTCTGCGCGATGCGTTCTATGGCACGAAGCGCTTCGACGAGTTCCAGCGAAACCTCGATATCGCGCCAAACATGCTGACGCGCCGGCTCAACGGGCTGGTCGAGGAAGGCCTGCTGGAAAAGCGCCAGTATTCGGAGCGCCCGCCGCGCTACGAGTACGTGCTGACCGATTGCGGGAGGGATTTCCGCCCGGTATTGCTGGCGCTGCTGGCCTGGGGCAATCGCAACTTCGCGCCGGAAGGGCCCAGTGTCCAGATCGTCGATCGTGAAACCGGCAAGGTGGTGGAACCGATGCTGGTGGATACCGAGAACGGCGAGCCGCTGCAGATGGGCAGGCGCCATGTGCTCAGGGCAGGGCCGGCGGCCGATGAGTCCACGCGCGCGCGGCTTTCTTCCGCGACATCTCACATGACAACGGCGGCCCCGGCAGCCCCTCTGACGCGGGAAGCCGGCAAGGTTGCGTGACGCGCCAGCGCCTTCCAGGTTGCTCCGAGAGCATTTCTGACATAGAGTCCAAGGCATAGCACCCGTCTTCCGACGGTTTTTCCGCCGACTCCGGATACGACCTGATGCCACGTCTTTCCTATCCGTGCCTGGCCCTGGCCGCGTTGCTCGCAGCCTGCACCAGCACACCAATGCCTCCTCCCACCCCGCCACAACGCACGCCTCCCACTAGCGTGGCACCTCCTGCCGGAAACTACGGCGGCGTCAGCCGGGCGCAGATGGAAGCCGCCGGCAACGCCTGCGAGAAGATGGTCGCAAACGCCGTCAAGAATCGATATCCGCAGCCCGGCAGCGTGATGATGATGCCGGACCGCGAGCGGATCTATCAACAATCCGCCTCGCAAGCGGGCGTGAGCGGCGAGGGCACGTTCGAGCCCGATGGCACCGAGGAGAGCATGTCGTTCCGCTATACGTGCCTCTTCAACTTGCGGACCAACCACGTCGATGACGTGCAGATGCGCTACGGCCCGTACTATTGAATGGGCACCACGCACCTGCGCACCTGCGCGGCCGTTAGACCATTCCCCCATTCGCGCGTAACACCTGGCCGTTGATCCAGGCCCCATCGGGGCTGGCCAGGAATGCCACCGCTGCCGCTATATCTTCAGGTGTACCCAGTCGTTCGAGCGGATTGAGCTGCGCGAGCCGTTCGATCGTTTCAGGTGATTTGCCGTTGAGGAACAGGTCGGTAGCGGTTGGCCCCGGTGCCACCGCATTGACGGTAATGGCGCGGCCGCGCATCTCCTTGCTCAATACGGCGGTCATCGCTTCCACGGCCGCCTTCGAGGCCGCGTAGATGCCGTAGCGCTCCATGCGCAAGCCAATGACGCTGGTCGAGAGATTGATGATCCGGCCGCCATGGCGCAGGCGGCGGGCAGCCTCGCGCATGGTGTGGAAAGCCCCTTTCAGATTGATGTTCATCACGCGCTCGAATGCTGCGTCGTCAGACGCTGCAATCGTGTCGAGCACCATCACGCCCGCGTTGTTGACGACGACGTCGACGCGGTCAAACTTGGCCTCGGCTGCATCGAACATGCGGGCGACCGCGCTGGCATCGCTGACATCTGCCTGGAAGGTCATGGCCCGGCCACCACTTGCTTCGATCTTGCGACGCAGATCCTCGGCAGTGTCCGCGCCGTTCGCATAGTTGATAACGACCGCGAAGCCGTCGCGGGCCAGCCGCGCCGAAATGGCGGCGCCGATGCCACGTGATGCGCCGGTAACAATGGCGACCTTTTGCGAATCCCCTTGCGACGGTTGCGAGTGGTCTGTAGTCATGGCATTTCCTCGGATGAACTGAATCGGTGAGGGAACGATAGACCTTACGCCATGCTAGATAAACAGGCAAAATCCGGTATCAATATTCGAAAATCCGAACAATATGGACCGTATCGACGCCATGCGCGTGTTCGCACGAATCGTGGAGCGGCGCAGTTTCACCGCTGCGGCCAAGGACCTGGACTTGCCACGCTCGTCGGTGACCGACGCGGTCAAGCAACTGGAATCGCGGCTTGGCGTGCGATTACTGCAGCGGACCACACGCCACGTGAGCCCGACGCTCGACGGCGAAGCCTATTTCCAGCGCTGTCTGCGGCTGCTGGCGGATTTCGAGGAGGCCGAGGCGGCATTCGCGGGCACCTCACCTAAGGGCGTGCTGCGGGTCGACGTGCAAGGGCAACTCGCGCGCCGCTTCCTGTTTCCGGCCTTGCCGGCATTCCTGGCACGGCACCCGGGCATCACGCTGCAAATCAGTGAGGGCGATCGTCTGGTCGATCTGGTTCGGGAGGGCATCGACTGCGTGCTCCGGGTTGGTGAACCGCAGGACAGCGAGATGGTGGCCAGACGCGTGGCCCGACTGGCGCAACTCACGCTCGCCGCTCCCCCGTACCTTGCACGGCATGGCAATCCAGTGTCGATCGAGTCGCTTGGCGACCACAGCATGGTCGGGTTCCGCTCCACGCTAACCGGTGGTCTGCTGCCGCTCGAATTCATGACCGGTGGGGTACGTAGCGAGGTCATGTTGCCGGCGCCCGTTTCGGTGAGCGGCGCGGAAAGCCTGGTGGCGGCATGTCGGCTCGGCCTCGGATTGATCCAGGTGCCGCGCTACCACATCGAGGAGGATTTGCTCCGCGGCACGTTGGTCAGCGTGTTGCCGGAAACTCCCCCACCAGCGATGTCGGTATCGCTGCTGTACCCCCGGAGTCGTCAGATGTCGCAGCGAGTGAGAGTGTTTCTCGACTGGGTTTCGGCGGAGTTCGCAAAACATCGTGGAACGAACGGCGTAGAAGTCGACTGAACGCGCGATACTTGCCAGACATCAGTCAACCGGGCGTTGAAGCGAGTCCAGCAGACCTTGGCGTTTTCCCGTATTGTTGCGACTTGGCGATAGTTGACGTTGCAACGAAATCGCCGTTTCCGACACTCGCTCCCGTTCGACACCGTGCAGAACAACGCCAGCCAGCCAGCCTCCGCCGCCGCGCCCCTCGACACCCCGATGACTGCGCGTGAGAAGCGCGGCATGGCCGCCATCATGATCGCGGTCTCGCTGGCCACGCTCGACACGGCAATCGCGAACACAGCGCTGCCCAATATCGCGGCCGACCTGAACAGCACGCCGGCTGCTTCCGTGTGGATCATCAACGCTTACCAGCTGGCCATGGTGGCGACGCTGCTGCCGTTCGCGGCGCTGGGCGGCATTCTTGGCCATCGGCGGATCTATCTCGCCGGCGTGGTGGTGTTTATCGTCTCGTCGGTGATCTGCGCGATGGCGTGGTCGCTGCCATCGCTGGCCGCCGCGCGCGCGCTTCAGGGCATCGGCGCCTCCGCGATCATGAGCGTGAACACCGCCCTGATCAGCGCCATCTTTCCGATTCACCGCCTTGGCCGCGGTGTCGGGCTCAATGCACTGGTGGTGGGGGTGTCCTTCGCGGTCGGGCCCACCGTGGCATCGGTCATCCTGTCGTTCGGATCGTGGCCGTGGCTGTTCGCGGTGAACCTGCCGATCGGTTTGCTTGCGTTGGCGATCGCCATTCCGTCTCTACCGAAGACCAAGCGTAGCGACCATGGTTTCGACCCCGTGGCGGCCATTCTTAACGTCATCACGTTTGCCTCGCTGATCTTTGCATTGGGCGAGGGCGTCCAGCGCGCGCCGGCCGAATACGTGGTGACTGCTGCCATCGTGTTCGTCATTGCGTTCGTATTGCTGCTGCGCCGCGAGCGCGGCCACCCGGCCCCGATGTTGCCGGTGGACCTGTTCAAGCGGCCGATGTTCGCGCTCTCGACGCTGACGGCAATCTGCTCGTTCGCGGCGCAAGGGCTGGCCTTTGTGTCGTTGCCGTTCTATTTCGAGCATGTCCTGGGTCGCAGTCCGGTGGAAACCGGGTTCCTGCTCACGCCGTGGTCCGCCGTGGTGGCGCTGATGGCGCCGATCGCGGGCCGCCTTTCGGATCGCTATCCGCCGGGGCTGCTCGGCGGTATTGGCCTGGCGATCATGGCCGTGGGCATGGCGTCGCTGGCGCTGATGCCGGCTGACGCCAGCGTCCTCAATATCGGTATCCGCATGGCGATCTGTGGCGCTGGTTTTGGATTCTTCCAGTCACCCAACCTCAAGGCGCTGATGGCCAGCGCGCCGCGCGAGCGTGCCGGCGGCGCCAGCGGAGTGGTGGCCACGGCACGGCTGCTTGGTCAGGCCACGGGCGCTGCGCTGGTGGCGTTGTCGTACAGCATTGCCGACAGCCACGGCCCGACGCTTGCGCTGGCACTCGGCGCAGGATTCGCGGGTGCGGCAGCTGTCGCCAGTGGGCTGCGGCTGGTGACGCCGCAGAGTGCCGATAGCGCCGCGATGCAAACCGCCAGAAAGTAGTCGAGGCATATCGCCGGACGTCTCTGCCGCCTATAGTGGTCCTGAAGGGGACCACGTATCGGGACAATGTCCCGCCTGGGACGTCCAACCGCCCGCCAGAGGCTGGAACGCCTGTTGCACAGACATGGCGTGCATCGTGACCGGCTGGCGGCGCCGTGCCTCCTGCCGGCGCGCGTGCGAGGGAGGTAGCGATGAATCTAGCCGCCATTCTGGTCAGCGCGAGCGTGGCCGCGTCCGTGGCCGTGTCCTCCACGCCTGTCGAACGGCAGTTGCTTGCCATCAGTCCCCACGATTTTGCCCAGCAATTCAACGCCGTTGCCCATGAGGCCGGGGCAAAGATGGTGCTGCCGGATTTTCACGCCAAGCCGGGCTGGCATCGGGCCAAGACCAGCGAGGGAATTTCGGTGATGGTGCGGGGGGCGCCGACCGGCTATGCGATCGACGAAGTGATCGTGGTGTGCCAGACCGGCGAGCAATGCCTGCAGACGATTTCCACGGCGGCCCAGGCCATCGACTCGACCATCGACCAGACATTGCTGCAGTACTTTGTGGCCGCGCGCATCGCCGAGCAGATCGGCGAGGTGGCACTGGTGATCTCGGGGCTGGTGTATCTGGTGGTCTCGCCGGACGACCAGGACTACGTGGCGCTGGTTATTCGCCCCTATTTGCCGCAGCAGGAGTTGACCGCGAAGACCCAGGCGGCGCTGCAACCAGCGGCCTTGCCGCCACCCGGCGCCTTAGCGATGTAGCGGAGGCGTTGCGTGGGCCGCGCGCTCATCGCTAGGCGAGTGATCGAGATCCATCGCGCGTTGTTCGAGCAGGCGCTGCAGTTCCGTTGCGCCACGGTAGTAGTGCGCCAGTAACAGGCGCAACTCGACGTCATCGAGTGGTTCGCGTAGCAAGTCGCCATATGCGGCGGCGGCGCGCGCCGCCTGCTGCGCTGCGAAATCGATCAGACCCTGTTTACCGGCAAGGAAAGGCGGAATCTCCCGAAGACCGGCCGGAGCGTCATTGGCATCCTCGCCAGGGATGCCGGCACGCGCCGCCAGTTCCGCGGCTGCGCAATGCTGCAGGTTGGCGCGATAGGCCAGCTCGGCACGCCATTGAGGTTCCGTAGCCACGGCGGCCACGGCTGCCAACGATTCCGCGCACCGCCTGGCATGGAGGCTGAGCCGCGCCAGTGCAGTGGTCAGTGCTTCCATGACGTACGTCTCCGTTGCATCTCCACCTACTGTAGGTGACGCACGCCCGGTTCGCTCGCGGTACGAATCTTGCGTCCGGCAGTCTTCTTTGTGGCAGTCCTTTTACTCGGGCAATACAGCGATGGCCTCGATCTCGAACAACATGCCATCCAGCGCCAGTCGCGGCACCGGGATCAGCGTGCAGGCGGGGGCTGGCCAGTCACCGAGCATGGCTTGCCACGCACGGCTGAAGATCGCCAGACGGTCCATCGAATGGTCGACGATGAGCACGGTGATCTTTGCGATATCAGGAATGTCGGCGCCGCCGGCCTGCAGCGCGACGCGCAGGTTGGCAAGCGCCTGTTTCACCTGCTCCTGGAAGCCGGCACGCAAGCCGCCGATCATGTCTTCCCCGCCTTGCCCGGCCGCGAAAATGATCCTTGCCGGGCGCGTCGCTACAGCCACATGCGAATAGCCGTTGAGCTTGGGGTCGTAAAGATCGGGGGGATTCATGAACTGGAGATAGGGAGCGCGGGGCGATTCAAGCAGCATGGCAAAGTCCTCCGTGGAAAGTCGCGCCAGTATCAAACCTAAAGTGCACTTGAGGTCAAGCTGTTTGTAGGCGAATTTTCACGCTACGATGGCGCATCGTCCGTGACCAGCTTTCCACCACCATGAAACGTGCCCTCGAAGATCAGGAAGACCACCCGTTGCGATCCGGTGATCCGCTCACCGTTGGCGAAGTTGCCGCGCGTAGCGGCGTCGCGGTGTCCGCGCTGCATTTTTATGAATCGAAGGGATTGATCTGCAGCACACGAAGTGCCGGCAACCAGCGCCGGTATCCGCGCGGGATACTGCGGCGCCTTGCGGTCATACGGGTGGCCCAGCGCATGGGCTTGCCGCTGTCCGTGATTGCCGATGCGTTCAGCCGCCTGCCGGATGACAAGGCGCCGACGGTTGCGGACTGGCGACGGCTCTCGGCCGTATGGCGCGCGGATCTGGACGCGCGTATCCGCACGTTGACGCAACTCCGCGATCAGCTCGACGGCTGTATCGGATGTGGGTGTCTGTCCCTGAAGGAATGTCCGTTGCGCAATCCGCAGGATGCGCTGGCAGAAGAAGGGCCCGGCCCGCATTTCGGGGCCGGGCCCTGTGAGCACCGGAAATCGGGCAAGGCGCGATGACCGGGGCGGCGGTAGAGCCGCCGGTCAGGGCGCCACGATCACCCGGGTGCGAATGAAGGCGTCATCCTTCATCAGCGCCTCCGCCCAGCCGGCAGGTGGCACCAGGCTGATGTCGGTAATCGCGTAGCCGATATCGCCCTCGGTCTGCAGTTGCTGGGCAACGATATTCGCGCCGATCTCGGCCAGCGCCTGGTTGAAGTGCGACAGCGTGCCCGGCCGGTTGTAGTGGATGTTGAGCACGCGGGCCGGAGCCTGTTGCGGCGCCGGCTGAATCTGGGGCAGGTTCACTGCGCCCAGGGTTGCGCCGGTTTCGAGAAAATTGACCAGCTTGGTTGCCACTTCCACGCCAATATTCTCCTGCGCCTCTTCGGTGCTGCCGCCGACATGGGGCGTCAGGATGACATTCGGCTTGCCCTGAAGCGGCGAGACGAACGGATCGGCGTTACTGCGCGGCTCTTCCGGAAACACGTCGATGGCTGCGCCAGCCAGTTGCCCGTTGTCCAGCAATTGCGCCAGCGCCGGGATATCCACCACGGTGCCGCGCGACGCATTGATCAGGATGCTGCCAGGCCGCATGGCAGCCAGTGCCTTGGCATCCATCAGGTTGCGCGTTTGCGGCGTGGCGGGAACGTGCAGCGTCACGACGTCGGCCTGCGACAGGGCATCTTCGAGCGAGTGCACCGGCATGGCGCCTCCGATCGACAGGCGGGGGCGGATGTCGTAGAACACCACGCGCATGCCCATCGCCTCAGCCAGGATGCCAACCTGCGCGCCGATGTTCCCATAGCCGACCACCGCCATGGTCTTGCCCCGGATCTCGAAGGCACCCTTGGCGGTTTTCTGCCATTGGCCGTTGTGGGCGGCGCGGCTCTTTTCCGGGATGCGCCGCATCAGCATGATGGCCTGCCCGATGACCAGCTCCGCCACAGAACGTGTGTTCGAGAACGGCGCATTGAAAACCGGGATGCCGGCATGAGCAGCCGCGCCCAGGTCCACCTGAGACGTGCCGATGCAGAAGCAGCCGACCGTGAGCAGCCGCTGCGCCTTGGCGAACGCTTCGGCTGTCAGCGTGGTAGCCGAGCGGATGCCCAGCAGTTCGTAATCGCGCGTGGCGGCAAGCAGCGCGTCGCCGGCCAGGGCCTTGCCCTGGGTGGCGAGGTCGATCTGGTGGCGGCTCAGCAGTTGCTGGGCGCTGGCGTGGATGTTCTCGAGAAGCAGGGCGCTGGCCATGATGGTCGGACTGAATGCAGGAGAGTTGGGAAGGCACGGGGCGTCCATATGCGATTTGCGATTTGCGATGTGCGGGACGCGCATGGACACACCTTACCACCGACGCTTACCCGTGCTGTTGACGTGGGCAAGGGCATCAGCGGGATTCCGTCTGGACTCCGGAACCCCGGAGGAGTCGGAACAGCGAAAACATTCAACTCGTGAAACTAGAAAGCTGAATTCGGACCCGGGAGGAATCTGAGACGATGCAGCTTCTGCGCCGGGAGGGGTGCATTGTCATCGTCAAGGGGAAACAAGAATGAAGCGCGCGCAATCAGCCGTCCTGACCGCTTTGGCCGCGGGAGGGCTACTGGCTCCGCTGGCCGGTCACGCCACGGAAGGCGCACTGGGTCGCCCGGTGACCGGCACGAGTGTGTCGCCCAATGTGGCCGTTATCCCGTCCGAGCCGGTCTGGATTGCAAATTTGCAACAGCTTTACATGGACGGATCGGTCAGTGGCGGCCGGGAAGTGCCGATCGCCGGCAAGACCTCGATCGGTCTCGACGCGAAGGTCGCCTTCACGCTGGCCACGCTGATGAAGGTCTGGGATACCGGCGGAGGGGCGTGGAACTTTGCCTCGAGCTTTACGCTGCCCTACGTCTGGATGTCGGTCCATACAACTGCCGGTATAGGCAATTTCTCGCGTGGGACATCGGATCGGGCCTCCAATCTGTACGACATGTACTTCAGCCCGATCATCGCGGGCTATCACTTCTCGAAGACCAGCCATATGGCGCTGAGCTTCAACGTGTGGGCGCCCACGGGCCAGTACGACAAGAGTGCGCTGGCCAACCCGAGCCTGAACAACTGGACCTTCGTACCGCAGATTGCGTTTACGCATCTGATGCCGGAGTACGGGCTCGAATTCAACGCCGTGGGGGCTTTCCAGTTCTATACGCGGAACACGGCTACCGACTATCAGAACGCGCCGCTGTTCACGCTCGACGTGATGGGCGTGAAGAAATTCGGCAAGTGGGGCGCTGGCATCGTGATGGGCACCGTGCAGCAGCTGGGCAACGACAGCGGGCCGATTGCGGACCGCCTGAACGGATTCCGTGGCCGTGACTTCGCCATGGGCCCGATCGTGACCTACGACACCAAACTCGGCGGCAAGGCACCGCTGTCCCTCTCCCTGCGTTGGGTGCCGACCGTCGCCAGCAAGAACCGTCTGGACAGCACGGCGACGGTGATGGGGAGCGCGACGCTGGTGTTCTGAGGCGCGGCGTGTTCGCGGGTTGCCCTTGGATGAAGGGGCTCGCCTGGCAAGGTACTGGGTGCGTGATGGCACCGCGACTCGCGGTATCATCGCGCCCTTTGTCGTTTACGCCTTACCGCCTTGCCTCAAGCCGTACCCCGTATCGCCCCGCCGGCCCGCCGGCGTCAGCGCCCGCCGGTCACCCCCGGCCGCGCGCTTGGCCCCAATGATTTCGCGTTCTACCGGGGGTACCTGCAGGGGCTGGACCTCGGGCGTCTGGCCGACCGCTATCTGGACAAGGGTCTCGATCTGCGCCTGGTCCGTTCCCAGCTTCTCTGGATCGAGGAAGCGCTTGCGCGAGGCGTCAGGCGTCTGGCTACCCGTCCGCGATCCGGTGGCAGCGGCGAGGAGCGGATGCTGACCGAGTCGGCGTGGCTGGCCCTGATTCATGCGCCGGCCGGGGAATCCGTTACAGCCAGGCAGACCCGCCAGCGCAGGCTGCTGCGGGCGCTCGACGCGCTCCAGCCGATGCTGCTGACGCGCCCCACTGCAGCCGATGCGGTGAGTGGCTGGTTTGCTTCGGCCATCGCCGCAAGGCTGGCGGACGCCGGCTGGCAGACGCTGGGCGCATTGCAGGCTGCAGTGGGCGCGGGCGGACAGGGCTGGTACCGGCGCGTACCCGGCATCGGCGCGCGGACCGCGCGGCAGGTGGAGATCTGGTTGCAGGAGCAGGGCGCCCATATCGGCGCGATGGCTGCCGTATTGGCGCCGGGGCCGCTCGAGTCGCTGCGCGCGCCGGGTGCGCGCGCCGATGTCAGGGCGATTCAGGGCTGGCTGGTCGGCTATCAGCCGGAAGGCGGGCACACCTGGCGCGCCTACCGGACGCAGGCCGAGCGGTTCCTGCTATGGACCCTGCACGCACGAGGCAAGTCCCTGGCGACGGTGACGGCCGAGGATGGCGCCGCCTACATCGCGTTCCTCGCCGATCCGCAACCTTCCGCCCAGTGGGTGGGCCGGCGCGGCACGCCGCGCGACCGCCATGACTGGCGGCCTTTCGAAGGACCGCTTTCCCCTGCCAGCATCCGTCATGCACGCAAGATCCTCAGCACGCTGTATGGATGGCTGATCGAGCAAGGCCATGCGCGCGCGAATCCGTTCGAGGTGTTGTCCCTCCCGACTGACGGGGACACCCCTCGCATCCAGGTTGCCCGCAGCTTCACTGAGCCGCAGTGGCGCTTCCTGCTGCGTCATGTGTCGAGTCTGCCCGCCGACGACCCACGTGCCGCGCGGTTGACCTTCATGCTGCGCCTCGCCCACGCCTCGGGGCTGCGTATCTCGGAGCAGGCGGCGGCTACGGTCGGGCATCTGACGTGGAGCGGAGACTGGACGCTTGCAGTGCCGGGCCCCAAGCCGCGCCAGATTCCACTTCCCGAGGCAGTGATCGATGCCCTGCGTGGGCATCTGGCAGCGCGTGGGCTGGGGCGCGGAGTCGAAAGCCTGCCGGCCGCCACGCCGCTGATCGGCCGCGTCAAGACTGGTGACGAGGGTGGCGCGCTGTCGGTCGCGCAGATCGGCGCGATCTGGAAGCGGTACTTCGCCCAGGCCGCCACCTTGGCGGGGGCCGAGGATGACGCGGCACAACTGGCCCAGGCCAGCGCGCACTGGATGCGGCACACGGCGGGTGCGCACGCAGTGGCGCGAGGCGTTGCACTCGAAGTCGTGCAGCAGCAGCTTGGTCATGCGAGCCTGGACACGACGTCGATGTACGTGCTGGCTGCCTGATGGTCACGTGATGGCCACACGATAGTCGCGTGATGGCCAGCTCCCCGGCTTTCGTCGATTTCCTTCAGCCCGGCGCTCGAAAAATCTTACTTCGGTCAGCCCCCGACTCGGCGTAACCTGCCCCAATTCCGGGCGATCCGCATGAGAGGGAGCATTCGCATGACACGGGTGGGGCCGTGAACGACCTGATCGATATCGTCACGCCAACGCCGCCGTCGTGGATGCCGCAGACGGTGGGCTGGCTCGTGGTTGGCGTCGTGCTGCTTGCCGGGGTGCTCTGGCTGGCCTGGAGGACAGTGCGACGCTGGTATGCCAATCGGTTCCGCCGGGCGGCGCTCAGGGAATTGGCTGCCTTGCAGCAGACGGCGGATAGCGCCGAACGGGCCACGCTGCTCTTGTCGCTGGCCGAACTGCTCAAGCGGCTGGCACTGGCCCAATGGCCCCGGCACTCCGTGGCGGCCCTGTCGGGCCCGGCGTGGGGCGATTTTCTGCGCACCCATGCAGGTGGCGCGGGCGATGCGGTTCCGGCTCTCGCGGCGCTGATTGACGATGCCGAGTATCGTGGCGCGGCAACCCTGGCCCAGTGGCCCGAGGCGCAGCTTCGGGCAACCCTTGGCGCGTGCCGGGTCTGGATCGCCGGCTATCGGCGCGACGGGCACGACGGGCACGACGGGCACGATGGGCGCGATGATCACATTTGAATATCCCTGGCTGTTCGCGCTCCTGCCGCTGCCGTTGCTGCTCTGGTGGTGGCTGCCGCCATATCGCGAGGAAAGCGCGTCGGTGCGCCTGCCGTTTTTCGGGGAGGTGGCCAGTGCCGCTGGCCTGAAGCCTGCGCTCGGGGCGCACGTGCCGCGGCGCAATCTTGTCCAGTTGCTGTTGGGGCCGATTGCATGGGGCCTGGTAGTCGTCGCGCTGGCCCGTCCGCAGTACCTGGAGCCGCCGCTGCAACGGACCCAGCCCGTGCGCGATCTGCTGCTGGCGCTCGACCTGTCGCAGTCGATGGACACGCGCGACTTCAAGACCCCGTCGGGCGCCCTGGAGCCGCGCGTCGATGCCGTGCGGCAGGTGGTGGCCGATTTCGTGGCGCGCAGGACCGGTGATCGCATCGGGCTGATCGTTTTTGGCGATGCCCCGTATCCGCTGGCCCCTTTCACGCTCGACCACGCACTGGTGCGTGAACTGCTGGCCGATATGGTGCCCGGCATGGCCGGGGCCAGTACGTCGCTCGGTGACGCCATCGGCCTCGGTATCAAGATGTTCGACCAGAGCCACGCGCAAGAGAAAGTGATGATTCTGCTGACCGACGGCAATGACACGGCCAGCCGGATGCCGCCGGCTCAGGCGGCTGACATCGCGAAGACGCGCGGCGTGGTGGTCCATACCGTCGGTATCGGGGACCCGGCCACGACCGGCGAGCAGAAGGTCGACCTGGACGCGCTGAAGCACATTGCCAGCACCACGGGAGGCCGGTACTTCTTTGGCGCCGACCAAACCAGCCTGGCCTCCATCTACGCCACGTTGGACCGCGTCACGCCGCACAGGGAGAAGACACTGACCTGGCAGCCGCGCCGCGAGTTGTTCATGTGGCCGCTTGGCGCCGCCGTGTTGCTGATGCTGTTCTACCAGTTGGCGATGGCGCTCTACGCGCGCTGGCTGGCGCGGGCGGCTGCGTTGGAATCGACCGCATGAGCGCGTACGTCGAGGCCCTGGCCGAGTTCCATTTTCTGAGGCCCTGGTGGCTGCTGGTGCTGCTGGCGGCGATCTGGCTGCCCTGGGCCGTGCGACGCCGTGGCGATATTCGTCGACGCTGGCGGGCTGTCATCGCGCCCCACCTGCTCAATGCGCTGGTGGTTGGAGAGACCCGCAAGCGCGCGCTGCGCCCGGTGCATCTGTCGGCCTTGCTGCTGGCGTTGGGCGCCGTCGCGCTGGCGGGGCCGACCTGGGAGCGTGAACGGCCGCCGTTTCCGTCAGACAAGGCACCGCTGGTCATTGCCGTCGACCTGTCGCCGACGATGGACGCCATCGACGTGACCCCGACCCGGCTCGAGCGGGCCAAACTCAAGATCAAGGCATTGCTGGCCCGACGCGATGGGGGGCGCACGGCGCTCTATGCGTATGCTGGCTCGACCCATCTGGTGCTGCCGCTGACCGATGACCCGACGCTGCTGCAGACGTTCGCGGATGCGCTGCAGACCCGCATCATGCCGGTGCCAGGCAAGGACACCGTGCTGGCCGTGCGGACCATCGACGCAGCGCTGAAGAAGGAGACCGTTCCCGGAACGATCCTGTTGCTGACCGATGGCGTGGAGCCCGCGGCAGTCGAGCCGCTTCATGCCTACGCCCGCTCGGCGCGGACGCAGGTGGTGGTGCTGGCCATCGGGACGGTGGATGGTGGCCCGCTGCGCGGTCGTGACGGCACTGCGCCGGGGCTGGACTCAGCCACGCTTCACGCGCTGCGCGCAGCGGACATCGACGTCGCGACGCTGACCCCCGATGGCGATGCCGACGTGGCGTGGGTGCAGCGCCATGTGCGGCAGCACGTGGAACAGGCCGCGTCGCCCGACACGGTGCGCTGGCACGACGTGGGCTGGCCCCTGACGATTCCGATCGCGCTGCTGGCGCTGCTCTGGTTCCGCAAGGGCTGGACGATCCGCTGGATCGTCGGCATCGGCGCGGCCATGGTGCTGGCTGCGCCGCAGGCCGATCTGCGGGCGCAATCCACCGCCGCCCCGCGAGCATGGCGCATGGCCGATCTCTGGCTCACGCACGACCAGCAGGGGCGGAGGGCATTCGAACAGGGCAAGTTCGCGGAGGCCGCGACGCAATTTGACGATCCGATGTGGCGCGGCGTGTCGTGGTACCGCGCAGGCAAGTTTGCCGAGGCCGCGCGCGAGTTCGAGCACATCAGCAGTCCGGACGGGCATTTCAATCTGGGTAACGCGCTGGCGAAGCAGGGCAAGTATCAGGACGCCATCCCGCAGTACCGGCTGGTACTGCAGCAGCGGCCCGGCTGGGCGCCAGCGCAGCGCAACCTGGCGCTGATGCAGGAGTTGATCGAGCGCCAGAAGCAGAACGAGAAGCACGATGAGGAGGCGCCAGACGTCAAGCCGGATCAGATCCAGTACGACGCCTCGGCGCCACCGCCCCCTCCCGGTGGTGACAAGATGCAGCAGGGCCTCGCGCAGCAGAACGCGGAGATGTGGATGCGCGCGATCCAGACGTCTCCGACGGAATTGCTGGCGCGCAAGTTTGCGCTGCAGCGCCAGCAGGGGAAGCCATGATCGCGCGGCTGCTTGCCCTGATCACGTTCTGCATGGCTGCACTGGCCCATGCGGCCGAGCCGGCGCCGATCGTTCGCGTCGACGTTGGCGGCAACGGTGCCCAGCGTCCCGCCGTGGTTGGACAGTCCGTCCAGATCTCGGTGACGATCCTGGCACCGAACTTCTTCATGTCGGCGCCGGTGTTCCCGCCACTGCAGGTGGCTGGCGCTGTGATCACGATGCCGGACGATCGCGCCGTCAACTCGACCGAGACGGTGGGCGGCGTCAGCTATGCGGCGATCACCAAGACCTATGTGCTGACCCCGCAAAGCGCCGGCGATTTCACGCTGCCGCAGCCGGAGATCCCGTTTACGTACGCGGGTGGTGACGGCAAGCCGCTCTCCGGCAGCGTCACGTTACCGCCCACGGTGATTCATGCCGGCGGGCAGGGCGGCAGCGGTGCGCCGGGCGCGGCATCCGGCGTGCAGGCAATTGTCGGCACGCTTCCGGCCGGACCGCTCCAGATCACGCAACAGTTCGATCGCCCGGTCACGGGCAAGGATGCCCACTTGCGCGCGGGGGATGCCGTAGTACGGACGATTACGATCGTCGCGCCCAATGCGCCGGCCATGATGATCCAGCCGCCCGTGTTCGAGGCGCCAGGTGGGGTGAAGCTGTTCAAGGCGGATCCGCAGCTATCCGATGGCGCGGCCGGTGCCGGCGAGACCCCGGGCGGGCGGCGCGTGGAGCGCGTGACCTATGTGTTCGAGTCCAGCGGCAGTCACACGCTGCCGGCGGTGACCGTGAAATGGTATGACCCCGCCAGTGGCAAGCCTTCCGAGTCGGTGGCCCCGGCCATTACCGTGGAGGTGGGCCGAGCTGGGCCGGGCCTGGGCCTTGCGCCGACCGGCGACGCGTTCGGTGCGGAGGACTGGTGGCCGGCCTGGCTCGACGGCAGGGTCTTCGCCGGATTGGTGGGACTGGCAGTGATTGCCCTGGCGGCGTTCGGGCTGCGCAGGCGGTTGCCGGTCTGGTGGCACGCACAATTGAAGGCCTGGAAGGCCGCCTGGCGCGAGCTGCGTGGCCCGCTGCCACCGCTTAACCCATGAGTGGTCTGGGCGCCATTAAGAATCTCGTAAAAAATCATTCAGATCAGTCAATAAAATATTGCATTCCTTCGCCGAGCCAGGATGCGCATACTGCCCGTGTTCCGGACTGCACCGGGCAAGGGACACTGATGGCACGTAAACAGCAGGCAAGGGCGGTGGCCGCAAGCGCGGCGCCGTCATCGTGGCGGCGGCGGATGTGGCTGGGCGCGCTGGTCGTAGGGATGGCCGGGGCAGGCGCTGCCGCCACGGTCTGGTATAGCCGGCACAATGGGCAGGGCGCGGACCCCGCGTCGATTCGCGCGGGCGATGGCGTCAACGGCCCGGCCGGCATGGTGCATATCCCGGGCGGCGAATTCCTGATGGGTAGCGACCACAAGATGTCCCAGGCCAACGAGCGCCCGGCGCACAAGGTGCAGGTCAAAGCCTTTTGGATGGATCAGCACCACGTCACCAATGCCGAATTCCGCAAGTTCGTCGAGGCCACGGGCTACCTGACCACGGCGGAGCGCAAGCCAGACTGGGAGACGCTGAGGGTTCAGCTTCCGGCCGGCACGCCACGCCCGCCTGACAGCGCGATGGTCGCGGGCGGGATGGTCTTCGTCGGCACCAACAGCCCGGTGCCGCTGCGCGAATACTGGCGCTGGTGGCGCTTCGTACCGGGCGCGGACTGGCGTCACCCGACCGGCCCGGGCAGCTCCATTGAAGGCAAGGACAACCATCCCGTCGTGCAGGTCTCGTATGAAGACGCGCAGGCGTATGCCAAGTGGGCCGGCAAGCGTCTGCCCACCGAGGCCGAGTGGGAGTTTGCCGCCCGTGGCGGCCTGGAGCAGGCCACCTATGCCTGGGGCGACAAGTTCGCGCCGGATGGCCGGCAGATGGCCAATGTCTGGCAGGGCCAGCAGGTGCAGCCGTTCCCGGTGGTCAGCGCCAAGGCGGGCGGCGCGGCTGGCACCAGCGCCATCGGCACGTTTCCGGCCAATGGCTACGGGCTCTATGACATGACCGGCAACGCCTGGCAGTGGGTGGCCGACTGGTATCGCGCGGACCAGTTCCGCCGCGAAGCCACGGTGGCTGCAGTGCTGCAGAACCCGACCGGTCCGACCGATTCATGGGACCCGACCGAACCGGGCGTGCCGGTGTCGGCGCCCAAGCGGGTCACGCGCGGTGGCTCGTTCCTCTGCAACGAGGACTTCTGTCTCAGTTACCGCCCGAGCGCGCGGCGCGGTACCGACCCGTACACCAGCATGTCGCACCTCGGCTTCCGGCTCGTGATGGATGACGCCCGTTGGGCGGAAGTTCGCAAGCAGCCATCCGTGGCAATGGCCGCAGGCGGGCCGCAGAGCGTGCAGAAATAGCGCATCGAAGCGGCAAGCCGCAAAGCAGACAGACAAGAGACGCACCGAACCGGAGAGAACCCGATGGAACATGCCCGCGCACCGTGGTTGCGACGCTGGATCAATACCGCGGTCGCGGCCCTTGTCATTGGCGCCACCGCCACCACGCTGGGTGGATGCGCATCCAGCGCGCCGCAGGCTGGCGGCACGCAGGACTCGGCGCAGACGGCCGTCAATGCCGAGGCGGCACTGCCGTCCTGGCGCGATGGCGCCACGCGCAAGACGATCATCAAGTTCGTGGCCGACGTGACGCAGCAGGGCTCACCAACCTACGTGCCCCCGGCTGAACGGATCGCCGTCTTCGACAACGACGGCACGCTGTGGAGCGAACAGCCGCTGTATTTCCAGTTCTTCTTCCTGCTCGATCAGGTCAAGGCGGCAGCGCCTTCCCATCCGGAATGGAAGAACAATCCGGCGTTCAAGGCGCTGATGGCCAATGACATGGCCGGGCTCATGCGCGAGGAAAAGCGGTTGCTACCCCTGATCACGGCGGCGAACAGCGGGATGACCGTCGACGAGTATGACCGCACGATTCGCGCATGGATCGATACGGCGCGGCATCCCAAGTTCAACCGGCGCTACACGGACCTCGTCTACCAGCCGCAGTTGGAACTGCTGTCGTACCTGCGGGCCAACGGCTTCAAGACCTATATCGTGTCCGGCGGCACGATCGAGTTCATGCGTCCCTGGACCGAGCGCGTGTACGGGATTCCGCCCGAACAGGTGGTTGGCTCGACCCAGACCATCACCTATGACGTCCGCGACGGCAAGCCGGTGCTGATGCGTGGTCCGAAACTCGACTTCATCGACGATGGCCCGGGCAAGCCGGTCGGCATCTATCGCCAGATTGGCCGCCAGCCGATCCTGGCGGTGGGCAACTCCGACGGCGACCTGCAGATGCTGCAATACACGATGGCCGGCACCGGCGCGCGCCTGGCCATGCTGGTCCACCACGACGACGCCCAGCGCGAGTTCGCCTACGATCGCCAGTCGAAGATCGGCAAGCTCGACAAGGCGCTTGACGAAGCGACGACGCGTGGCTGGACCGTCATCAGCATGCAGAAGGACTGGGCCCAGATCTATCCCGCCGCGAAGCCGTGAAATGCCGCTTCAGGCTGCCCCCTCGGTTGACCCTTGGGGTTGCCTTGCCAGTGCGGACGGAACAGTACAAACCACAACACCAACACCAACAATAGCGGAGCCCTCGATTGGCAGACTTCACAGGCAACAAGCGCGGCAAGAAACGTGACGGCAGCCGACCGTAAGCTGGGGCAGGGGATGCGTGCGAAACGGCGGCCAGCCCAAGCATCCGAGCCTGCTGTCCTGCCGCGGTCGACCGCGTGGCGATGGCCCGCGTTGCTGCTGATCCTGTCCGGCGCTGCAGGCCTGGTTTATCAGGTGCTGTGGATCAAGCAACTTTCGCTGGTGGTCGGCGTCGAGGTACAGGCGGTGACCACCGGTGTCAGCGCGTTCTTCGCAGGCCTGGCGCTTGGCGGCTGGCTGGTTGGCCGTCACGCCGATCGCAGTACCTCGGCCTGGCGGCTATACCTCTGGCTCGAAGTCGCCATCGCCCTGCTGGGTATTGGCGCGACGCTGGCGCTGGCTCATGCGGCGGCGCCGTTCGCATGGCTGCAGTTGCGCGCGGGGGCCGTGGCGTGGGCGCTTCCGGTGCTACTGGTCGGCCTGCCCGCGGTCGCAATGGGCGGCACGCTGCCGGCGCTGCTCCGAGCGGTCACGCCCGCCGAGCACGAACTCGGTGGCCACGGCGGCCGGTTCTACGCGGCCAACACGGCCGGTGCCATCGCGGGCACGCTGCTGGCGGGGTTTGTGTGGATTCCTGCGTTCGGCGTCACGGGTAGCGCCTGCGCGGCAGCCGCGCTGAACCTGCTGGCCGCACTCGGCGCGTACTGGATGGTCCGCCGCGCTCCCGAAGCGACCACCCGGACCGTGCCACAGGGGCAAGCCGAGGCAACGCCAAGGACCGGGCAGCGCGTACTCGCGCTCACGCTTTATGCCCTGGCCGGCGGTATCGCGCTTGGCTACGAGGTGGTCTGGTCGCAAGCCATTGTCCAGTTCCTGAGCACGCGCGCATTCGCGTTCGCGGTGATGCTTGCCACGTATCTGGCAGGCCTCATGCTTGGTAGCGCGCTGGTGGCACGCAAGGTCGATCGGGCCAGGGATCCCTGGGGTGTGTTCGCGGCGCTGGTCGTCGGCGCCGGGCTGGCGGCTCTGGTCGAGTTCGCATGGCTGGGCGAATGGCTCCCGGTCGCCCAGTCCGTGGTGTCGCAGCGCGTGCTCGGTGCCACCGGCAGCCAGCTTGCCGCCATGTGCGCGAGCTTTGGCATGGCGGCGTTTTGTATTGTGTTCGTGCCGACGGTGCTGCTTGGTGCGGCGTTTCCGTATGTCGTGCGACTCTCCGTCGATGTCTCGCGCCCCGGTTCAGGGCTCGGCGCCGTGCTTGCAGTGAATACGCTGGGCGGCATTGCTGGCTCGGTGCTGGCCGGCTTCATGCTGGTGCCGTGGATCGGCGTGGTCCATACGCTCGGCGTGCTGGCCGTGGCGAGCGGCGTCGTGGCGCTGCTGGCTACCGCATTCGGCACCGGCGTGCACCGCTTCGCACGGGTGGCCGTGCCGTTGCTGGCCGTGGTGACCTTGATCGTGGCCGTGGTGACGCCGGCCGATCGGCTTGCCGCATTGCTGGCGCAGACGCGCGGCGGTGAACTTGTTTTCTACGAGGAAAGCCGCGGCGCCACGGTGGCCGTGGTCGAGCAGGGCAAGGCCCGTCAACCGTTCCGCCGGCTCTATATCCAGGGCGTCTCGAATTCCGGCGATACGATGACGTCGCTGCGCTATATGCGGTTGCAGGCGCTGCTGCCCCTGCTGATCCATAACGGCGCACCGCGCTCGACCCTGGTGATCGGCCTTGGGACCGGCATTACCGCCGGCGCGCTGCTGCAGTATCCGGGGCTCGAGCATCGGGTAGTGGCCGAGTTGCTGCCCGCCGTGGTGCGTGCCGCGCCGAACTTCCAGGGCAACTACGGCGTGACTGGCGACAAGCGCGTTGATATCCGCTTGCGCGACGGCCGGCGCGAGCTGCTGCAAAGCACCCAGCGTTACGACCTGATCACGCTGGAACCGCCGCCGCCGTCGGCCAGCGGTGTCGTGAACCTGTACTCGCGTGATTTCTATCGTCTCGCCGCGCAGCGTCTGGAGACGGGCGGTATCGTGGCGCAATGGTTGCCCCTGCCGACGCAGAATCCCGAGGACACTCGCTCGCTGGTGCGTAGCTTCCTCGATGTGTTCCCGCACGCCACGCTCTGGACCACCGAACTTCACGAGATGCTGTTGGTTGGATCGTTGCAGCCGGTCACGCTTGACGTGGCGCGTATCCAGTCGCGTTTTGCCGATGCCGGGGTCAGCGCGGCGCTGCGGTCGGTCGGGGTGGCGTCACCCGCCGCCTTGCTGGCTACCTACGTGACCGACCGCACCGGCCTCGACTGGTTTGCCAGCGACGCGCCCGCCGTTACGGACGACCGTCCGCGCATCGAATACTCGGGCTGGGTGCGCAAGCAGTCGTTCCCGCCCGTGCTGGAGGAGCTGCTGAATCTCTCGTCCGAACCGCAACTGCAAGGCGCGGACGACGCGCTGCAAGTCGCCATCCGGCGCGAGCGGGCCAACCTGCATCTGTTCTATCGCGCCGGGCTCGATGCATACCGGGGCGACCGCCAGCAATGGATGCGCGATATCACGCAGGTCATGCGCGAGGATCCGGGCAATCCGTACTACAACTGGTTCACGGGAGGCGCGCAATGAGCGCTCGCGACGATTTTCTGGCGCTGCAGGCACGTATGGGCGAATCCATCGTCGGCCAGGCACGCATGATCGAGCGGTTGTTGCTTGGACTGCTTGCCGACGGGCACCTGCTGGTGGAAGGCCTGCCGGGGCTGGCCAAGACCCGTGCCATCAAGAGTCTGGCGAAGCATCTCGACGCGCGGCTGTCGCGCGTGCAGTTCACGCCAGACCTGCTGCCCGCCGACATCACGGGCTCGGACATCTATTACAGCGAAGGCGGCAAGGGCGAGTTTCGCTTCCAGCCCGGTCCGCTGTTCGCGAACCTGATTCTGGCGGATGAAGTCAACCGTTCCCCGGCCAAGGTGCAATCGGCGCTGCTCGAGGCCATGGAGGAGCGACAGGTCACTGTGGGCGGCAATACGCACCCGCTGGAACGGCTGTTCCTGGTCATGGCCACGCAGAATCCGATCGAGCAGGAAGGTACTTATCCGCTGCCCGAAGCGCAAATGGACCGCTTTCTGATGCACGTGAACGTCGACTACCCCGCGGCCGATGCCGAAGCGGAGATCATCCGGCTGGCGCGTGCCGAGGAAGAGCCGGACACGCATCAGGGCGGTGCCGGGAGCAGCGAAACCCGCATGTCCCCGGCTAAGGTGTTCGATGCGCGCCGGCAAATTCACGAGATCAAGGTGAGCGAGCCGGTGGAGCGCTATATCGTCGCGCTTGTGCAGGCCACGCGCGATCCCGCGCGTCTCGACGACGATCTGAAACGCTGGATCGAGGTGGGCGTGAGCCCCCGTGGTTCGATCGGTCTCGACAAGGTAGCGCGGGCGATCGCCTGGCTGCGTGGGCGCGACTACGTCACTCCCGAGGACGTGCAGGCGGTGGTGCACGACGTGTTCCGGCACCGGCTGATCCTCTCGTACGACGCCCACGCGGCGGGGGTTAGCGCCAACGCGGTCATCGACCGCCTGGTGCAGCGCGTCGCGGTGGCCTGAGGCCATCCGGCTTCGTCATGAAATCCGATACCGCCGCACTCGGCCGCTCGCCCCAGCACAAGACGCTCCCGTCCAGCGCCACGCCCGGTGTCAATGTCGACACCGCATCGCTGGCCGCGCTCGAAGCTGCTGCGCGGGACTTCCATTTTCTGTCGCGCCAGCCCGTGCACAGCCTGCTGTCGGGGCGCCATGGGTCACGTGTGCGGGGCCGTGGGCTGGCCTTCGAGGAATTGCGCCCCTACCTGCCCGGGGACGACGTTCGGACGATGGACTGGCGCGTGACGGCGCGAACCGGCAAGCCGCACGTGCGGGTCTATGCCGAGGAAAAGGAGCGCCCGGCGCTGGTGGTGGTGGATCAGCGCATCAACATGTTCTTCGGCAGCCGCCGCGCGATGAAATCGGTGGCGGCGGCGGAGGTGGCGGCGCTGGCCACGTGGCGAATGGTGGTGGAGGGGGACCGCGTGGGCGGCGTCGTCTTTGGCGACAAGGAGGTGACCGCGCTGGCGCCGCAGCGCAGCCAGCACGGCGTGCTCCACCTGCTTGGCGAACTGGCGCGCCACAATCAGGCGCTGCGCGCGGACGCCCCGGCCAGCCAGGGCGCCAGCCAGTTGAACGCGGCGCTGCAGCACGCGCTGCAACTGGCCCGTCGCGACTATCTGGTCATCGTCATCAGCGACTTCAGCGGCAACGATGCGCAGACCCGCGACCTGATGCTCGAACTGCGCCGTCGCAACGACATGCTGTCGGTGCTGGTCTATGACCCGTTCCTGCTGAACCTGCCCGATTCCGGTCACCTCGTGGTCAGCGACGGTGAACTGCAGGTGGAACTCGGCTTTGGCCGGGAGACGCTCCGGAGCGCGATTCACCGCTTCGCGGACGATCACAATGCGTCGCTGGTCGAGTGGCACAACGGCATTGGCGTGCCGCTGCTCCCGATATCGGCAGCCGAGGATACGGCGCTGCAACTGCGCCGGCTGCTGGGATATCCAGCCGATGCGTCGCCGCGGCGCGGCAAGGCATAGGACGCAGCTTCGGGCTGGATGTGCAGTCCAAGCACTCTCAGTTGGCCCTTATGACCGCGTAGCACAACTGGCGGGGACCCCAGCCGAAAATCAAGCAACCGCTTGATCACCCTCTGGTTCGGTGGGTTCGATGCCGCTGAGCCTACAGTTCTCCATCAGCGTGTGGGCGATAACCGCAAACTGCGGCTACACTCGGCTCCAGTTTCCGATGACAATGCTTGCATTCCGAACCCAACACACCCACGCCCCGCACGCTCATGTACGTCCCTGCCCATTTCGAAGAATCGCGCCCCGAGGCTCTCCATGCGTTGATGACCGCGTATCCGTTTGGCACGCTGGTCACGCATGGCAGGAACGGTCTGGATGCGAACCACATTCCCTTCCATCTCGAGCCCTCGCAAGGGCCGAATGGGATGCTGAAGGCTCACGTTGCCCGCGCCAACCCGGTCTGGCAGGACGTGGCGAACGGTGATGAGGTACTGGTGATTTTCCGTGCCGCTGATGCGTATATCTCGCCGAACTGGTATCCGAGCAAGCACGAGGCCCATAAGCAGGTGCCCACGTGGAACTACATGGTCGTGCACGCGCACGGTCGCATCACGATTCGCGACGATGAGCGCTTCGTGCGCGGTGTGGTAGCCCATCTGACTCGCACGCACGAAGCCACGCAACCCAGGCCGTGGAAGATGTCCGACGCCCCGTCGGATTTTGTCGACACGATGCTCAAGGCGATTGTCGGCATCGAAATTGAGATCACGCGCCTGGAAGGCAAGTTGAAGCTGAGCCAGAACAAGGAAGTGCGCGACATCCGTGGCGCCGGCACGGCGCTGGCCGAGCAGGGCAGCACGATGCTCGGCGAAGCGATGCTGGCCCGCGCAGATGCCAAGGAGCGGGGCGAGACCCAGTAATTCCCGGGCCTCCCACCCTTTACCTTCCGCCTCTCAGCGTCCCGTCGCGTACCGGGGCGCCGGAGTGTTGGTCGATAGCTGGCCCGCCATCGCCTGGCGCGCGCCTTCATATGCATTCCATTGCTCGATCGCGTGCAGCGGTGGAATCGTCACCAGCTCGCCGCGGTCGAAGCCTACCAGTGCCGCATCGACCATCGCTTCGGCCGGCATGACGATCGCCTTGTCGAGATGTTCGATCGGCAGGCCACCGGTTTCCCAGAAGTCCGTGGCGGTCGCCCCCGGCAGTACTGCCTGCACGCGCAGCCCCTTGGCCGCGAGTTCGTGGTGCAGCGACTGGCTGAATGCCAGTACGAACGCCTTGCTGCCGCCGTACACCCCGTTCAGGATTTCGGGCGCGATGCCGACGATCGACGAAATGTTGATGATCGCGCCACGGCCGCGCGCAACGAAGCCCGGCACGGCGGCATAGGTCAGGCGCGTCAGCGCGGTGACGTTGAGGTCGATCATCCGGCTCATGGCATCGACGTTGCTGTCGAGCAGCGGCGTGTGCGTGCCGACGCCTGCGTTGTTGACCAGCAGCGTGATGCTGGCGTCCTGCCGCAGCTTTTCCTCCACCCGCGCGAGCGATTGGCGGTCGTTGAGATCGGCCGGGAAGACTTCGACCACGCGCTGCGTCTCGTCAGTGATGCGCCGCGCCAGGGCATCGAGCTTGTCGCGATTGCGGGCGACGAGGATCAGGTCATAGCCGCGCCGTGCCAGGCGGTCCGCGTAGATGGCGCCGATGCCCGAGGATGCGCCGGTAATCAGGGCCGTGCCGAGATGGATTTGCGTCATGGTGTTCTCCTTGCGATGTCGTTGCGATGGGGATCCGAAAATCGGGATGCGTCGAATCCATGCGTTGCATCGTAAGGCGGCTTGACGATGGCAGAAATGACGATTATGGTCATGTTTTAGGACATAAGCCCAACGAGGCCAATCATGCACAACATCGGCTTCCTGCTGACGGACGGTTTTCAGGTGATGGCGCTGGCGACGCAGAGCGTCTTCGAGTACGCGAATCTTGTGGCCGGCGAGCCCTTTTACCGCATCAGGAATTTCTCGATCGACGGTGGGCCGGTAGTCTCTTCGCTGGGGATGACGGTAGAGACGCACGCGGCAAGCACGCGCGTGGCGGTGGATACCTGGGTGCTGGCCGGCGTTGGCGACCCAGTCGCGCAGCCAACACCCGCACCGGTACTGGCGTTCGTGAGCAAGGCGGTGCCGCGTGCGCGCCGGACGGCGTCGATCTGCACGGGGGCGTTCATCCTGGCGGAAGCCGGTCTGCTCGATGGCCGACGCGCGACCACGCACTGGGCCTTCGCGCGCGACATGCAACGGCTCCATCCGGACATCAAGGTGGAGGACGATCGCATCTACATCGTCGATGGCGCGATCTGGACGTCGGCGGGCATGACGGCCGGCCTGGATCTGGCGCTTGCGATGGTCGAAAAGGATCTGGGCGCGGATATCGCGCGATCGGTCGCCCACAAGCTGGTGATGCACCAGCGGCGCTCGGGCGGACAGTCGCAGCACTCGGAGCTACTGGATATGGCGCCGAAATCCGACCGTATCCAGAATGCGCTGGATTACGCGCGCAAGAATCTGAGCCAGGCACTGACGGTGGAGGAACTGGCGGAGACGGTGCATCTGAGCCCACGCCAGTTCAGCCGCGTATTCACCGCGGAGACCGGGCAGTCGCCGGCCAAGGCGATCGAGAATCTGAGATTGGAAGCGGCGCGACTCATGATCGAACAGAGTCGCCACCCGCTGGAAGTCGTGGCGCGGGAAGCCGGCTTTCGAGACCGGCGCCATATGCGCGAGGCATTCCTGCGGGGGTTCGGCGTGCCGCCGCAGGCGGTGCGGCGGGAGGCCCGTGAGTAGCGGGCGCCGGTGTCAGCGGCTCAGATGGCCGCGAGCGCCTCGATATCGAACAGTTCGATGCGCTTGCCATCCACGCGGATCAGCCCTTCGCGCTGGAACCGGGAGAACGTGCGGCTGACCGTTTCGAGCTTGATGCCGAGGTAGCTGCCGATTTCCTCGCGGGTCATGCGCAGCGTGAAGTCGCGCGAAGCATAGCCGCGTTCCTGCAGGCGGCACGACACGTTGATCAGGAATGCTGCTACACGCTGTTCCGAAGTCATGCCCGACAGCAGGATCATCTGCTTGGACTCGCGCAGGATCTCGCGGCTCAGCATCCGATGGAAATGCTGTTGCACGCTCTTGACGTCGCGGCAGAGTCCTTCGAGCGGTGAGAACGGCAGCACGCAGACTGCACTGTCTTCGAGCGCGATCGCGTCGCAGTCATACTCGCCTTCGCCAATCGCGCCAAGGCCGACCGTTTCTCCCGGCAGGAAGAAACCGGTCACGTGCTCATGGCCGCCGGCGTGGGAGGCCACGGTCTTCAGCGATCCCGAGCGGACGGTGTAGAGGTTCTGGAACTTGTCGCCGGAGCGGTACAGGTATTCGCCACGATGCACCATGCGCCAGTGGCTGACCACGGCTTCCAGTTGCGGAAGCTCCTCCGGTTCGAGAGACGATGCGATGCAGAGGCGGCGCAGGCCGCAATCCATGCAGCGCGCCTGGAAATGCCGCGCCGTGCCCGGCGCGTGCGCATGTCCGGTGCATTCCCCATCCATTCCTGCTTCGACGCTCGACCCCTCTACCACTTCATACATGATGCTCTCCCCTGGGGTCGTCAGGCGTTCACCGCCAAATCAAGGTTCTTTGATCTGAATAACTCCCCATCTGCGCGGAAGTATGCCTTGTGATCGGAAAGGCTGAAATCAGCGTCGGCTGATACCTGTGTCAGGGTCTGGAGTGCACTTGTCAGGTTAACCTGACAGGCCAGACATTACCTACGTGCGGCACAGGTGCTCCCGATAGTCGAGGCAAGGTAGATCGCCTTCGACTGAGTCCTCCTTCAGGAGGTTGATTGCCGCGGCTTCTACCGACAATGTTTGGTTTCCCGGCTGTCATGTATTTGACTTGAGGCAAGCGCGGAGCATCTTTGACGATTAAAGTGCACAAGACGGTATCCATTCTTGCCGCCCGATCGCCCCCTTGCCTGGAGCCCCCATGGATTTCAAGACCATTCTCGTCGATCTTGCCGCTGATCCGGCGCGCGATGCGCGTCTGGATGCCGCGCTGACGTTGGCGTCGCTATTCACCGCCCGCGTCATCGGACTGACCGCTACTGGCACCTTGCTGGATCCATTCCGGAGCGCCGGTGAGGAGACCGCGCGTTATCAGCAGATGCGCGCCGACATGCTGCGCAACCTGAAACAGGCCGATGCCGCCGCGCTCGATGCGGCAGTGGCGCGACGTGGGCGGGGCATCGAGATTTCACACGTGGTGGTCGAGCAGGAGGCGGGCTGGGCGTTGACCTCGCGCGGTGTCAGCAGCGATCTGATTTTGCCGGCGCCACCGTCGCTGGCGCACGATACGCCGGCGCTGATGGCCACTTCCGCCGAGTATGTGCTGTTGAACTCTGGCCGCCCGATTCTGGTAATACCCCCCGACGTCAGCCTGGTGCCGGGCGGCACCGTCGTGGTGGCCTGGGACGGCCGGCGCGAAGCTGCGCGCGCCATGAGGGATGCGTTGCCGCTACTGGCTTTGGCATCGCGTGTGATCCTGCAGGTGGTGCTCAGCGGCGCGGGGCCGAACGAGCATGGCGCGGCCGAGGCCGTGCGCTGGCTGGCCGATCACGGCGTCAGCGCTTCGCTGCGTATCGACGAGGGCGCATCGCCAGCCGACAGCCTGATGCGCGTGACGCGCAACGAGGCAGCCGATCTGCTGGTGAGCGGCGGCTACGGCCACTCACGGCTCGGCGAACTCGTCATGGGCGGAACCACGCGCACGCTGCTGCGCAACGCACCGGTGCCACTGCTGATGTCGCATTGAAGCGCGTGACACGTACTGTTCTGCCATCGCTCCAAAGCCAGTGACAGGATCTGGCGATATTGACAACACCGCTACTGACGACGCCAACACCAACATCACAGACCATGCACATCCAGTTCCTTGGGGCTACGGACACCGTGACCGGTTCGCGCTTTCTGCTAGACACCGGAGAAGCGCGGGTTCTGATCGACTGCGGACTGTTTCAGGGCTACAAGGCCCTGCGGCTGCGTAACTGGGATCGCTTTCCGATCAGCCCGGGCAGTCTCGATGCCGTGGTGCTGACACACGCGCATATCGACCACAGCGGCTATCTGCCCTTGTTGGTGAAGCGCGGTTACAAGGGGCGCGTGCACTGCACGACGGGAACCGCGGAGCTTTGCGGCCTGCTGCTGCCGGACAGCGCCCATCTGGCGGAAGAAGACGCCAACTATGCCAATCGCAAGGGGTATTCGCGTCATCAACCGGCGCTGCCGCTCTATACCGTGGCGGATGCCATGCATGCGCTGGAGCATCTGAAGCCCGCGCCTTATAGCAAGCGGGTGACAATCGCACGCGGTGTGGAAGCGGAGTTTCATCGCGCGGGCCATATTCTTGGCTCGTCCAGCGTGACGATCCATGCCAAGGGCCGGCGCATCCTGTTCTCCGGCGACCTCGGCCCGCAAGATGACATGCTGATGCGGCCGCCGGAGCCACCCACCGCGGCGGATTACCTTATAGTGGAATCGACTTACGGTGACCGCCTGCATCCGGAAGGCGATCCCATCGAGCTGCTGGCCGATATCATTCGCAAGACCGTTGCCCGGGGCGGCAGCGTGATCATTCCCGTCTTTGCGGTTGGGCGTGCCCAGTTGCTGCTGTATTGCCTCTACCGGCTGCGCCAGCGACGGCGCTTTCCCGATGTGCCCATCTACCTGAACAGCCCGATGGCCATCGAAGCCACGCGGATTCTCTCCGAGCACTCGGACGAACTGCGCATCGACCCCGAAACGTGCGCGGCTGCCTGTTCGGTGGCGATTCCAACCCGAAGCATGGAGGAGTCGATCCGCATCAACCGGGTGGATCAGCCGAAGATCATCCTGGCTGGTAGCGGAATGCTGACGGGCGGGCGCGTGGTGCATCACCTCGAATCGTTCGGGCAGGACCCACGCAGCACTTTCCTGCTGGTGGGGTTCCAGGCGGCCGGAACGCGGGGTGCGACGCTGGCGTCCGGCCAGCGCACGTTGCGGATGCACGGGCGCGAAGTCGAACTGCGTGCTTCAGTCGAACAGATTCGCCATTTCTCGGCACATGCCGATGCGGATGGGCTGATGGACTGGATGAGTGCCATCGGGACGCCGCCACGGCAGACGTTCATCGTGCACGGCGAGCCCAGTGCCGCCGATGCGCTGCGCCAGCGCATCGAGCATTCGCTGCATTGGGATGTCACGATGCCCGAGTACCGGGGTATCTATACGCTCGACTAAGCGTTCGACTAAGCGTTCGACCGGGCGACCGAGCAAGGCGTGCCGGCGCGGCTAGTAGGAAAAGAGGGTGGGAATCGTGGCGTGACGAAGCACGGTGTCCGTCACGCCACCCAGCAATTCCTCGCGCAGCAGCCCCCGGCCATACGCGCCACAAACCAGCAGGTCGGCGCGGCGCTGGCCGGCGATGGCAAGCAGTGACTCGCCGATATCGGCCGATCGTTCCAGCACCATCTCGACCATGCTCGCGTGCACGCCATGCCGAGCCAGCCAGTTTGCCGCGTAGGCGGGCGGGGAGAGTTCGGCCTTGCGGCGCGCGTACGGAGGAATGCAGGACACCACGTCGACCTGGGTGGCGCGCTTGAGCAACGGCAGCGCGTCATGCAGCGCGCGCGCGGATTCGCGGGTGCCGTTCCAGGCCACCACGATCGAGCCATAGGGGAAGGTGGAAGCGTCCGGCAGCGGCCCTTGAGGAATGACCAGCACCGGGCGGCCACTCGAAAGAATGGCCGTCTCGACGAAGTGCCGGGCTACGTCGCTGTCGGCGTTCAGTCGGTCGGGCTGGCCGACGATCAGCAGGTCGGCCAGCCGGCCTTCGCACTGGATGGCGTCGGTGGGCGCGCCCTCGCCGACGCGCCAGTCGACGGCAAACGTCGCGGCTTCGGTGGCGATGTCGAAGGCTTCCCGGGCGGCTTCACATGCGGCGCCAAGATCCGGCGCGTATGCCTGGCGCTCGCGGCGGCCGTCCGCGGTGCGATAGACCCACGCTGGCTCGTCCGCGCTCAGCGAAAGCAGGCCGATCAGCGTGGCGTTGAACGATCCGGCCAGCGCCACGGCATGACAGAGCCGGGCCTCCACTGATTGCGAGGCATCGACGTGGACCATGATCGCCGAGATGTCCATATGGTCTCCTGAAAAAGCAAGGCGCTTCGGCGCCATTTGGGTCTCAAATGTATGCGTGATGTGCCGCGTATGGTTGCGACAGATCAAGAGCGCCTGATTCGGTGGACTCGGGTCATCTTGCGATACATCAACCATGGAGCCTTGGCACGTCCTATGCTGGGTCAGTGAGGGCACGTGGCCCGGACTGAGGAGACCGATATGTATGAACGCATCCTGGTTGCCGTGGATGGCAGCCCGTCTTCCGACCTGGCCATTGCGCAGGCAGCCGGGCTGGCCAAGGGCCTGGGCGCGGAGGTGAAGGTCCTGTTCGTGGTGGACGAGGGCGAAGTGTTCCTTGAGGCAGGTTTCGTCAATCCGCAGGACATCCTGAATGGACTGACGGACTTTGGCAGGAAGGCCCTTGCAGCCGCCGCTCACCGTCTCCAGGACGCTGGCGTGCGGTTTCAGACCGAACTGGCAGAGAAGTCAGCGGTGCCGGGTGACATCGCTGGCGCGATCGTCGGCTATGCCGACCGCTGGCCAGCCGATGTGATCGTGATGGGTACACGCGGCCGACGCGGTGTGCGCCGCATGATCATGGGTAGCGTCTCTGAAGGTGTGGTGGCCAAGACCAGCAAGCCGGTGCTGCTGATTCGCGGCGAGTCGGCCTGAACGACGGGGCTGTGGCCGGGGGCCACGACGTTATAGCTTGTCTTCGTCGCCGAACAGCCTCGCCTCGATCGCATAGCGGACCAGTGCGGCGTCGCTGCGAAGCTGGAGCTTTTCCATCAGGCGCATCTTGTAGGTGCTGACCGTCTTGGCGCTGACGCACAGCGCGGCGGCGATCTGCGTCAGCGACTCGCCATCGACGATGCGCCGGAATACCTCGAGTTCACGATCCGACAGGCCTTCGTGCGGCGCATCGGGCTTTTCCTGCAGGCCCAGCGCCAGCTTTTCGGCCATGGCGGGGCTGACGTAGGTGCCGCCCGCGGCCACCTTCCTGAGCGCCTCGACCAGTTCCGTCGCCGCGCTTTCCTTGGTCAGGTAGCCGGCCGCGCCCGCACGGAAGGCGCGGACCACATACTGTTCCTCGGCGTGCATCGTCAGTACGAGGATCCGTAGTGCCGGATGATCGGCCCGCAGTTGCCGGATCAGTTCCAGCCCGTTCCGGCCGGGCATCGACAGGTCCAGCAGGATGACATGCGGGGACAGCTCGCGCACGAGCTGTGGCACCTCGGTACCGCGGGCTGCTTCGCCAACCACCTCGAAGTCGCTGGTGCGTTCGAGGATATGGCGCAATCCGTTGCGCACCACAGTGTGATCGTCTGCAATGATCACGCGAATCATGCCTGGGTCTCCTTGCAATCCGGATGACCCGGAAAAGTGACGACGAGTTCGAAGCCGTCGCCGGGCGAATGTTCGATGGACACCGTGCCACCCAGCAGGCGTGCCCGTTCCCGGATGCCAAGCAGGCCGAACGAGCGGCGCGCGCCATCCTTCGGCTGGCCGTTCCAGCCGCGCCCGTCGTCGTGCACGCGCAGCACGAACTGGCCGTGATCGTGATCCTCGTCCTGGTTCTGGTGGGTCAGCGTCACCCAGGCCTCGCTGGCGTCCGCATGATGCACGACGTTGTTGAGCGCCTCCTGGACGATCCGGAATACAGCGGTGGCGGCTTGCTCGGTGACGTCGATTTCCTCCGGCGTCCGCGTGCTCACCGAGATCGCGTAGCGCCGGCTGAAATCCTTGGCTAGCCAGTCCAGCGCGGCGGCGAGGCCCAGTTCATCGAGCAACGCCGGGCGCAGATCGGACGAAATCCTGCGCACGGCGGCGATGGTTTCGTCGATGACGGTGTGCATGGCGCTGACCTGTTCGAGCGCGCGCACGGCGCCGCAGTCCGCACGCAAGTCGGTCTCCAGCATCACCAGATCCATTTTCAGCGCGCTCAGACGCTGGCCCAGATCGTCGTGAAGCTCGCGCGCGACGCGCCGGCTTTCGTCCTCGCGCGCAGCCAGGATGCTGTCCGACAGCGCCTGGAGTTCCTCGCGGGACCGCTGCAGCGCTGCCTCGGCACGCACGCGAGCGGTGACGTCGCGCAGCATGACCGTGAAAAGCTTGTGTCCGGCACCATCGGAGGTCTGCGAGATCGACGCTTCGATCGGGAATTCGGTTCCGTCCTGACGCAGGGCGTATAGCGTGAGCTGGCGCCCCATCTGCCGGTCGGAAACACCGGTCACGCCAAAACGCGTGACGTGCGCGGCATGGGCAGTGCGGAAACGGGCAGGGATGAAATCGCCAAGGGGGCGGCCCATGGCCTGTTCCGCCGGCAAGCCGAACAGCGTTTCCGCCATCGGGTTGAACAGCACCACGCGCTGTTCTTCGTCCACCGAGATGATGGCTTCCATCGACGAGCGGATGATTCCCGCCAGCCGGGCTTCGTTTTCGGCGATTCGCCGGTCGCCATTGTCGTCGGTGCCCGTCAAGGCTTCCGGCCCCATTCCCAACTCCTGTCCTGGATTCGTGGTCGGTAGCGGGCGATTTGCTGCTCCAGCCAGAATCTGTATTCGTAATTATGCGATGAAACATGGGAGTGGCGCCACGCATGTGCCCAATATCCATCGAGGCAACGCAAAGCCGGTTTCGTGTCCGGCGTACGCGGAATCCGGGCTCAGGCAGTGTCAAGCGTACGCCATGGGTGAATCAAGAATATGCGAATGCAGCAGGAATGCAGTTTCAGACTAAGTAGAGGCCGTTGTCGCCAAATCGGTAGGGCGATTGATTATTGGCGCCTTTGGTGTTTCATTTTTCGTATTTCGGTCTATTAATACGATATCGGATGGTTCTTATCGCAGGAGATTTTGTCGCCTATAACCATTCGTGGTGATCACGCAATACCGCAGGGCCCACATTCACCACTTGGTGCAGTCGCAAGGCTGGACAGTGGAAGGCGATAGCGTTGCATTGTCCAAGACCGATGCCGATGGCGAGCTTGATCCGGCCATCGGCTTGCAGCCGATGATTGCATTCGTGCCAACCAATTCGGGCTTGTTAGCGAAAGTCTCGTTGAACGGCGCCATGATCAACAAGCGGGATGGGGGCGCCGTTGCCGCTGCGCCGTCGGCTGACGGCGTTCTACGCCTCGTTTGTTGAAGGGACGAGGCGTATTTGCTGAATACTCCCGTCTCCCCAGGTTTTCGACGGTTCCCTGTGCCAGGGTGGCCGTCTCTACGCGGTGCCTCGGACGCAGATCACCAGCCATAGGTTTGCTTCCATGATCGATCTATTGCGATAAGAAAAGTTATCGCAATGACATGGGCAAATGTTAAGATTGCGCCCATGACGAATCGCCCGACCGCCACGCCCACGGACTTTCCCGACGCCGCTGCCCTGGCCGCCCTGCGAGCCTGGCATGCGGGACTTTCCACGCGTGACGCGGTCTCTCGGTATCTGGACGACGCGCGGGCCACCGGCCAGTCCTCGCGCGGGATGGTGAGCAGGATTCGCCGGCAGCTTGCCGCCTATGCGCGCTACCGGCTGCGTGAAGATCTTGCGCAGTTGTTCGAATTCCCGGCTGCGGAACGGGCGGCGAAGGGTAGGGAAGCAGACCACGCAATCGAAACACTCCGTGCCTTGCCGCCCCCAGCACCAGCGATTGCCGACGATATCGGCCTGTGGCTGGCACCGGCTGCCGTGGAGGCCCTGCGCGCTTGCGACATCCACACGCTGGCCGACCTCACCGTGCGAATCCCGCGCCGGCGCCAGTGGTGGCGCGGCGTCTCCGGGCTGGGAGTGGCTGGCGCCAGGCGCATCGAGGCGTTCTTCGCCGAACATCCACAACTGACGGCGCGCGCGCGGGCGCTGATCGAAGCCGAGCCGCGCGGCGTGATCGTGCCCTGGGAGCAGATGGGGCGATTGCCGCATGAGGTGGACGGCTCGCTTGGCCAGTTCCGCGCGCCGCGCGGGACCTCCACGCTGAACGCGGACAACGACTACGCGGCCGTGCAAGCGTGGCTGGGGTTGCACGAATCGCCGTCCACGCTGCGTGCCTATCGCAAGGAAGCCGAGAGACTGATCCTCTGGGCGATCATCGAGCGCGGGCGGCCGCTGTCGTCGCTGACCACCGAGGACGCCACGGCCTACCGGAACTTCCTGCGCCAACCCACGCCGCGCGAACGCTGGGTAGGTCCGGCCCGGCCGCGTGGTGCCACGGATTGGAAGCCGTTTGCCGACGGGCTGTCGCCACGATCGGCAGCCTACAGCCTGCAAGTGCTTGGGGCGCTGTTTCGCTGGCTGGTGCAGCAACGCTACGTGCTGGCCAACCCGTTCGCCGGCATCAAGGTGCGGGGCGGCGCCAAGACAGCGGCGCTCGATGTATCGCACGCGTTCTCCGAAGGGGAATGGCTGCTGACGCGCAGCATCGCGGATGGCCTGGAGTGGTCATACGGCTGGGAAGCCTCCGCCGCGCAACGGCTGCGCTTTATCCTCGATTTCACATACGCGACCGGACTGCGGGCGAGCGAACTGGTCGGCGCCACGCTGCGCAATGCCGAAACCGACGTGCACGGCGATCACTGGTTGCGGCTGGTGGGCAAGGGCGCGAAGGCGGGCAGGGTGGCGCTGCCGACCATGGCCCGCAACGCGCTTGACCGCTATCTGGTCGAGCGGGGCTTGCCGGTGACACGCGCCCTCTGGGACCCGACGACGCCGATCGTCGGCAATCTAGGTTCCGACGAAGCCGACGGCATCACCGGAGCGCGATTGTGGATGGTGATCAAGCGATTCTTCGGCACCGCCGCCGACCAGCTCGAAGCCGAGCGCCCGGCCACCGCCGAAAAGCTGCGCCGCGCCAGCCCACACTGGCTGCGCCATACGCACGCCACCCATGCGCTGGCGCGCGGCGCGGAACTGACCACGGTGCGGGACAACCTGCGCCATGCGTCGGTTTCGACCACGTCACTGTATCTGCATGGCGACGACGTCAAGCGTGCCAGGCAGATGGACGACGCATTCCAGTGACGGATGACAGACACGTGCCCGCCGCGTGACGGATGGCGCGAATGCGGACAGGGGTATTCCCAAGCCTGGCCCCCCGGGCATCGCCCAGATTGCATCAGATTGCGTCAACGCAAACGGCGGGCTGCTTCGGTGCTCTAGCCTGACGGATCATTCCGCCTGCTCATCGAGCCTCCTCATGTCGCATTCCGAGATTCCCTGCGCGGCCACTGCGCTGCGCGACCGGCTGTTTGTCAGCGGTACCGATCTGTTCGCGCTGGGCCACTACCCTGGCAATCCTGTCTATCCCGGCGCGTTGATGCTCGATCGCATGTTGATCATGGCTGCGGCGCTGGCCGGTCAGGCGTTCGGTCAGGAGGCGTGGGCGCGGCGCGTGAAGCGGGTTCAGTACCTCGGCGTGGTCGTGCCCGGAGATGTCGTCGAACTTGATGTGTCGATCGTCGAGCGCGAAGGCGATCAGATTACGTGTCTTGCCGTGGCGCACGTTCACGGCAATGCGCGCGTCCAGGCCACGATCGTGTGCGTGCCGGACGCGGAGCCGGTTTCGGCACCGCTCGAATGTGACGTGGCCAGCGAGGCACCGGCGTTGACGCATCCCGACATCGCCCGCCTGTTGCCGCATCGCTACCCATTCCTGCTGCTGGACACGGTCCGCAGCTTCACCCCGCGTGAGCACATCCTGGCCACGAAGGTCATCAATCGTGAATCCCCGATTCTGGGGGCGCACCCGCCCGCCGCATATCCGGCCTCACTGGCGATCGAGTCGTTCGGGCAGGCCGGCGTCACGTTGTTCTGCCTGAGCCAGGACAACGCTTCGCCGGCGCAGGTGCTGGTCGGACTGATGCGCGACGTTACCGTGCATCGGACCATTCCCTACGACACGGTACTGACGCTGGATGTCCGCATCGAACGCCTGCGGTCCAATGCCGTGGTCTTTGGTGGTGATATCCGGATCGGCGAGGAGTCCGTCATCCACGTGGGCAGTCTCGTGGTCATGGTCGGGCCGGAGCAGCCCTCGGCAGGCGCATAGCCAGCACTCAGCGCGGTGCCCAGCCGCCCGGCTCTGGTGTCGCGCCGACCGCTCCCGTGGCCAGGGCCAGCGCGGCAGCCGCCGATAGCGCGCCACTGTACGCGTCGGCCGATGCATTCCGCGCCAGCAGTAACTGGTTCTGGGCCAGATTGGCATCCGTGACCGTGCCGACTCCCTTGCGGTAAGCCGCGAATGCGGCGTCGTACGTGATCTGGGCGGCGTCGGCCAGGGCCTTGGCGGCTTCGTATGCCGCAAGGCTGGTTTCGAGCGCGCTCTGACTGACCACGACCTGTCGCACCGATTCTTCCTTGGCCCGCGTGAGTTTGGTCGACGCGCTGTCGGCGTCGTTGCGCGCCTGCGTCAGCACCGCCGACCGCAGCCCGCCGTCGTAGATCGGCACGGTAATGCCGAGGAACACGCTGGCGCCATAGCGGTAGCCATTCAGGTTCACGGTCGGTGCCTGCTGGGCCACCGAGGGAATTGCGGTGATCGAAGACCCACCCGAGGCATACGACGTGAACGCCGACATGAACACCTTGGGCAGGAATTCGGCTTCGGCCGCCTTGACCTTGGCCTGGCTGGCCCGCTCGATTGCGTAGGCGCCCAGCACGTCGGGTCGCCGCGCGATGGCTGATTCCACGATCTGCTCGACGGAGCTATGCAGGGCCGGCGACAACGGACGGACTGGCATCTCGGCGATACTCGGCTTCGACAATGGCGAGATGCCGATCGCGGTGACCAGCGCCAGGTAGGCATCGGTCTCCGCGCCCCGCGCCTGCACCATCGCCAGGTTGGTCTGCGCGCGATTCTGTGTGGCCTGGGCCACTTCCACAACGGTACCGATACCGCGCTGAAAGCGGGACTTGGCGGCTGCCAGCACGGCATCCGCGTTTTCCATGGCCTGCTGCACGGTGCCCGCGCGGGTGCGCGCTGCCTGATAGCGATAGAACGCCACGCTGACGTCGTGGATGATGCGCTGGTGGGCGGCCGTGAACGCAATGTTTGCCGCGAGCGAAGTCTGTTCGGCGGCTTCGACAATGCCCGCGCGCTCGCCGAAATCGAACAGCAGCCATTGCAGCGACAGCACGCCCACGCCGCCGTGGCCCGACGAATTCGTGCCGACTGATCCGAGCGCGCCCGATACCGAACCGTGCCCGTTCTGGTAGCCGCCCAGCGCAGAAGCGGAGATCTGCGGCAGATAGCTGCTTTTCGCGATCCCAGCAGCCAGCGCGGCATTGCGTGCATCGTTCCAGGCCACGCGCGTGATCGGATTCGCCGATTCGGCCATGTCGATCAGCTCGGGCAACGTGTAGGGATACGCCGGATCGAGTGCCGCTGGCGGTGTGATCGACGCCAGCGCCGAATTGGCTGGCAGCCGGTAGTCGGCCGGCTTGCTGGTGTTGGTCGTTGCGGAAGGCTTGCCCGGCACGAGTTCTCCGGATGCCGTGGTCGTTGGCTGCCACGGACGATCGGGCTGCTCCGGCGCAAGGTCGAGCGACGCCGTCGCGCAACCGGCAAGGCTGGCGCCGAGCAGCATCAGCGGGAAAATCGGTAATCCTGTTCTAGGCATGCAACGGTGATCCGGTGGCGGCGGCCGGCGGATCGTCCTGGCGCGGAGCGGCGAGATGCCGGTCAACCAGGGCGAGCAGCGCGTCGCGCGGGGAATGCTGCGGAGAAAGCGGGGCCGCGCTTGTTACTGGCGCGTGGCCATCCATGCGAACGGCCTGCAGGCGGCGATCGACCTCCGGATCGCCCGGAAACCGCTCCACCAGCAGAAAAAGCGGACCGGCTACGGCGTCCAGCGTTGCCAGATGGCGCTGGCGGGCCTCGATCCAGTCGGTGCCGGGGCCGACCAGTGCCGGCTCATATCTGGCCAGGATCAGGTCCTGCGTGATCGCGCCATGCAGCGCCAACGCGGCGGCGGCGTTTTGCCGCTGGGCTTCGCGCCGGGGCGTGGCAATTAGTTGCTGCCATTGCCGCACCATGTCATGGAGCGCGGCTTCGATCCGCCCTGAAATGCTGACCGGCCAGATGCGCGTGAAGACCAGGAATGTCACCAGATTGCCGATCACGATGCCGATGGTCCGGTCCCGCGCAATCGTCAGGTCGTAGCCGGGTCCGGCTCCCTGAATCACGCAGAGGTAGAACGCGAACGCGATCTGGAAGCCCGCATACGAGATACGGGGCGACCCCTGCGCGACCCAGGCGGCTACCCATGTGCCCGCGAAGACCAGCATCAGGAGCCCACCGACGGAGTCGATCGACGGTACGACATAGACCAGCGCGGCCGTGCCGATCAGCGCGCCGATCAGGCAGCCAGCCAGCCGCAGCGAGAGCTTTTCGACCGTTTCGGCCGCGGTCGACAGCGATACCAGATAGACCGTGATGAAGCAGGTATGGATGCCGGGCCAGTTCAGTTGCTGGTAGAGCACGTAGCAGAACATTGCCGCGCCGGTGGTCTTGAGCGCGTAGCGGATGTGCTCGGGATTCGTGAAGGCATCCGCGCTGAGGAATCCGCCTTTTTTCTCTTCCGTTGCGTTGGGGGCCTCGGCGAGGGCCGCGTCGGCCTGTGCGCTCGGCGCGTCCGCATCGGTGAAGCCGACGATAGCGTCACGCAGTTCCACGGCGATGGCCTGCTGCACTGGCGCGAGCGATTCGAGCGCGGGAAGCGCCAGCGTGATCTCCACCGGGTAGCCGCCCGCCTGGAGCATCGCCGCCATCTGATCGAGCGTGTCTGCGATCGGGGTGCGGAAGGCGGCCGGCAAGCGGGCGTTCGGCTGCCGGAGCGCCATGTCGGCGGCGATCAGAATGGCCGTGGTCGACGCGGCGGCCCGTTGCAGCGCCGCAAGGTCTTCGGCGCGGGACAGGCCCTCGATCTTCGCCAGCTTCAGCCACATGCCGACGGGTTGCGTGCCGTCGCGCAGCAGCGGGACGAGCATGGCTGGGGCGGCGTCCTCCTGTCGCAGGCTGGCAGCAGCCATGCGCAGGCAATGGGCGAGGCGGTCGCCCGCCAGCCGGCGTGGTGAAGGTCCCATCACCAGATTGACCGCCACATTGACGCCAATCGGGATCGCTACCATCAGCCACGCGTAGAGCAGGGCGCGCGTGGCGGCTTCTCCGCCCGGGACCAGTCCGAGTTCATCGAGCCCGAAGCCGATGATCATTGCCACGATGGCGCCAATCGGCCGAAGCTTGCTGGCCGACGTGAGAAACAGCAGCGCGGCCGACAGGACGGCCATGAAGGCCAGCCGCCGCAGCGAATCGTCGACACTGAAGTTGGCCAGCACGATCACCAGGCCAATGATCAGGCTGACCAGCACCAACGCTGCCACACTCATCACGATGCTGACGGTGCGATCTTCCCGGTTGATGAAGAAGATGACGTAGGCAGAGATAGCGGCTTCCGGCGTGCCGTAGATGGCGGTGACGAGCACCGTCAGCACGCTCGCCACGGTGATGCGAGTGGTGGCGGCCGCCCGGCCGGGCGTCGGCGCGAGCAGGGCGCCGATGTCGCCCAGGCCGAGGCGCAGCTTGTCAGCGGCAGGCTGCGCCATGCCGGATCTCGACGTTTGCGCTGGCGCCAGCGCGGGCCAACGTCTCGGGCGGGTCTTCGAGCCGGATGCGAACCGGGAAACGCTTGGCAACACGTACCCAGTTCACCGAGGCCTGCACGTAGGGCAGCGAGCGCGGCAGGTTGAGCCGTTCTGTATCGGTGATGCCCGCGCCGATGCCGGTCACGGTGCCGCGTATCGCCTTGCCCCGGTCGATCATCGAGTAGACCGTGGCGCAGTCGCCGATATGAATATCGGCCAGCGAGGTCTCCCGGAAATTCGCCACGGCAAACCATTCGCCGGTATGAACGAGCAGGAACAGCGACTGGTTTGGAATCACGACTTCACCGGCCAGCACGGAGAGCCCGGTGACGCGGCCTTCCTGCGGGGCATGGACCACGGTGTCCTGCAACGCGCGCTGGGCGATTGCGAGCGCGGCTTCCCGGGCGTGGACCGCGGCGATGGCGTCGTCGTCGTTGCCGATGGCTTGCGTGGATGCCGAGTGCTGGACGTTCGCCTGCTTGAGCGAGACCGCCGCGTCATGCTGCGCCACCTGGGCCTGGTCGAGCTGCTGCTTTGGCACGTAGCCATCGGCGGCTAGCGGGCGCAGGCGTTCCACCGTGCGTGCCGTCAAGGCGTAGTTTTGCGCCGCGCGCGTGGTCTGCTCGGAGGCGATCGACGCGGCCGCGCGTTCGCTGACGATCGTGCGCCGCCGCGTGCCGAGGCCCGCCTGCGCGAGTTCGAGATCTGCCCGCGCCTGGTCCACCGCCAGCTTGTAAGGCACAGGGTCGATTTCGAATAGCACGTCGCCCTTGGCGACGTGCTGGTTCTCGGTGACGGCGATGCGGGCGATGCGTCCGCCTACCGGCGAGGCCACATGAACGACATCGGCGTCGAGCGTGGCATCGTCCGACGACGGATGGTGCACGGTCCGCTCATAGGCATAGACGGAAAGCAGCACGGCCACCAGCACGATTGCCAGGGTAATGACCCGGCCGCGTAGCGGCCCCTTTTGAACGCCGGCCATTTTCATAGAAGATGCCCCGTACCGATCAGCCAGACGATCTCGGCGATGATCAGGCCAATTGCTGTATTGACAATTAATTGAGAGCGAACGGTTTCCGCCCAACCGGTTTTCACGAACACGCGGTAGGAAACCACGGCGCCGAAAATACCGATGACGGCGCTTAACAGCCACAATGGAAAATAAGCGCCAAACAGGCCGACCGAAGGCGCTCCGGCGCATCCTTCAAGTAGACAAGTCAACGTGCCGATAATGGCCATGCGAGCCCGAAGTCCAAGCCGGGCAACGGTTTTCGGGGAAAAGGCACCGGGCATCCGCATCACTCGGGAAGCCGATGGGCTGATGGATCAGCAAATTCAGGAAACTGGCGAGCGGAATACCGGGGACCGGTCGTAGACGTGGACAGTTCAGAGGTCATGGATAGCGTCGCTCACATGCATGAAACCGAGACAAAATCGGCTCAGGCAATATAACAGCGCACATTGACGCTTGTCCAAAGGTGATTGATTGGTAATTCGCACAAGGCACTCGAACGCTTGCAACAGATACGGCGGTAGAGTAAGGGCCAACAGGCACGACCAGGGAAGAATCAAGGGCAGACTGCAATGCGAAGGGAAATTCTGGCAAATGAGATCGAGCTGGGACAGCCACTGAAGTCGGCATTGGTCGATGAACTGGGCTTTCCCGTGGCGGATGAGGGAACCGTCTTCCAGACCGGGGACGAGGTTGCGCTCGTGCTGCAGGCGGGACGTTGTTTCTGGGCGGACGACATGGCGCCGCTCAGGCCGGACGAGCCATCGCCCCCATGGGCCGGCGGTTATGGGCTGCTGGTCGGCACGCTGCTGCACGTCAAGCGACCTGGCGATCTGGAACGCGCCTGGGTGAGCCGCTTGATCGGTTTCAACGATGACGCCGTGTTCGTGGCGTGGCCCGGCCTGGCCGGCACGTCTGCGGAGCCCTGCGACGGCGATCTGGTGCTGGTCCGTGGTTTCACGGGCACCAGCATCCACAGCTTTTCGGCACGTGTCCGGGCGACTTCGCGCACGCCGTTCCCTTATTGGATGCTGACGGACATCAGCCATGTCGATGCCCGTGAAATGCGTGGCAGCATCCGTGTGCCGGTCCGGCTGGTGGGACGAATGTCCCGGGTGGATGGTGCCGACGCCCCTCAGACCGTGCTGATCACGGACCTGAGTACCGGCGGCGTGTCGGTTTCCACGGCCAACGACGCGCTGACCGCGCCGGGCTTGCAGGTGCGGCTGGCGTTCACGCTGCGCACCGGCGGGATCAAGTCGGCCTTCTCATTGGAGGGCTGGACGCGGCAGGACCCGAATGCTGGCGCCGCGGCGCCGTACCACAGCGTCGGCGTGGCGTTTGACGGCTACGGCGAACGCGAGGCGCTGCTGCTGCGCTCCTTCGTCCACGAACAGTTGCTGGAAAGCGCGACCATGCGCCCGGCAAAGCTGGCGAAGGACTAGCCGCCGACGGGGCCGGCGGCGGCGACCGGATCGGGGCTCAGGCAGTCAGGCTGTCAGGTACGTCTGCGCCAGCCGTACCCAGCAGGCCGCACCAAGCGGCAGCACCTGATCGTTGAAGTCGTAGCCGGGGTTATGCACCATGCAGCCGCCGAATTCGCCTTCGCCGTTGCCGAGGATCAGGTAGCAGCCCGGGACTTTATTGAGCATCCAGGCGAAATCCTCGCTGCCGTTGAGTCCCTTCGGGGCTTGCGTGACGACGTTCTCCGCCCCCACGAGATCGGTGCAGATCCGCTGCGCCAGTCGGGTTTCGGCTTCGGTATTGACCATGGGCGGGGTGAGCTGGCGGTAGTCGATGTGTGCCTCGACGCCGTGGGCCTGCGCGGTCAGGCTGACGATCTCGCGGATGCGCTGCTCCACCATCGCCCGGGTTTCCGCGCGCGCCGCGCGCACGTTGACGCCAAGGGTTACCGATTCGGGGATCACGTTGTGCGTGGCGCCGCCACGAATGAAACCGATCGACACGACGGCGGTGTCGTCTGGCGCCACATTGCGGGCTACCACGGTTTGCAGCGCCGTCACGATCGCGGCGGATGCGGCAATCGGATCACGCGCGCGGTGCGGCATCGCCCCATGCCCGCCCACACCCTTGATGGTGATGTCGGCCACGTCGGAAGACAGGCTGACCGGCCCTGGCAACACACGGAAACTGCCCGCCGGCACGCCCGGCATATTGTGGAGCGCGAAAACCGCATCGCAGGGGAAGCGCTCGAAGAGCCCGTCTTCGATCATCGCGCGCGCGCCGCAGAGGTTCTCTTCGTCAGGCTGGAAAATCAGGTTGAGCGTGCCGTCGAAGCTGCGGCTGTCGGCCAGCGCTTTCGCCGCGGCCAGCAGGATGGCGGTATGGCCGTCGTGCCCGCAGGCGTGCATCTTGCCGTGGTTGCGGCTGGCATAGGGCAGGCCGGTGGCTTCGACGATGGGCAGCGCGTCCATGTCGGCGCGAATGCCCAGCCGGCGCGTGCCGTTGCCTAGTTTCAACTGGCCTACCACCCCGCTCTTGCCGATACCCGTGTGGACGTCATAGCCCCAGCTCTGCAGCAGGTGCGTCACCAGCGTACTGGTGGCGCCGACTTCGAAGCCGAGTTCGGGCTGGGCGTGAATCTGACGACGGATGTTGACGAAGGTCTCGGCGTCGATGTCGACCGGAGGCAGCAGATGGGGCAGCAGTTGAAAGGGCTGGAGCGTGGGTGCTTTAGTCATGTCAGGGTTCCTTGCGGGGAAAGGGGGCAATCGGGTGCAGGCGGGGCTAGCGGGTGCTGGCGGATGCTGGCGGGTCAGTGGGTTTCGCGCACTTCGCGCAGGGTCAGCACGGTCAGCAATGTCACGGCGCTGCAGGCCATCATGTAGAACGCTGGGGACAGCGGATTGCCGGTGCGGGCCAGCAGCCAGGTGACGACGAACTGGCATGAGCCGCCGAACACCGTGACGCCGATGGCGTAGATCACCGACAGGCCGCTGGCCCGTACCTTGATCGGCAGCATCTCCATCATCATGAGCAGCAGTGGCGTCGTTCCCAGATACAGGCTCGCGGTCAGCAGCGCGGAGAGCGACAGCACCAGCGGCACGCTGGGGTAGTGCGTCATCAGCCAGAAGGCCGGATAGAGGGCCACCACGGTGAACAGGATGGCGGCGACCACCAGCGGCTTGCGGCGCTGGAGGCGGTCGGCCAGCCAGCCGGAGCAGAGCGACGCGGCAAAGCTGGTCAGACCCGTGACGCAGCCGGCCAGCAGCGATAGCGAGGCCGGGAGATGCAGTTCCCGGATCATGTAGGTCGGCATGAAATAGATCACCAGATACGTGCCGACGGTGCCGCCGATGATGGTGAGGACGCCTTTGGCCACCAGGGTGCCGTGCTCGCGGAACAGCGTGCCGAGCGGGCTTGGCGCATGGGTCTCGGCCGTGTGCGTTTCGTCCAGATGCGATCGGATGTAAAAGCCTACGGGCGCAATCAGCAAGCCCAGGAAGAACGGCACGCGCCATCCCCAGCTCTGCAGCGCTTCCGGCGACAGGCTGCCGTACAGCACCGCCGCCGTCAGCGCGCCGCACAGGGCGGCGATGCCCTGGCTGCCAAGCTGCCAGCTCACACGAAAGCCACGCCCGCGGATACCGCCGGCCTCCATCAGCATGGCGGTGGAGGCACCGATCTCGCCGCCCAGCGAGAAGCCCTGAAGCAGACGCCCCGCCAGAATGATCAGCGGGCCAAGCAGGCCCGCCGTGGCGTACGTCGGGGCCACCGCCAGACAAAGCGTTCCAACCACCATTAGGCTGATGGTCAGCGTCATGGCAGCCTTGCGTCCGTGGCGGTCGGCATAGTTGCCGATCACGAAGCCGCCCAGAGGCCGCATCACAAAGCCGATACCGAACGTTGCCACGGCCAGCAGCAGCGAACCGTAGGCACTCTCGGAGGGGAAGAACAGCTTGCCGATCATGAGCGCGAAGAAGCTGTAGACGGTGAAGTCATACATTTCCAGCGCATTGCCGATGGAGCAGGCGGCGATCAACCGGGCCTGGCTGGTTCGTCGTGGCTCGGCGGCAGCCGGTGCGGGGGCAAGAGCCGGCTGCAGGGTGGCGTCATTCATCGGTGGTCTCCGAAGGTGGGGGACGGGCTTCTGTTCAGGAACCCTTGGCGATGAAGTATTCGGGGAAGTCGCGAACCTACAAAATCGCAAATATTCATCCCGATAACCAAATAGAATCACCGTCATAACCAGTGTTCACCGGCTATCGGGGAAAGCCCGGAAGTGCTGGCGCGAGAGACCGGACGCATGCTGCACCGCACAGGCGCGCGAAGCACCTGATGCGCACCTGATGCGGGCATGGTCCGGTCGGGACGCCGCGGCGGGCGCGGAGAAGAGGGGAGACCAGGCGAACGTGAAGCTACATCAACTGCGCATTCTGCTGGCCGTGGCGCAGCACGGCAGCATCCACGAGGCGTCACGCGGGCTGCATATTTCGCAGCCCGCGCTATCGAAGGCCATCGCTGAACTGGAGCGAGAACTTGGCGTCACGCTGCTGTCCCGCTCCGTGCGCGGTGTGAGTCTGACTGCGTATGGGATGGCGCTGGTCAAGCGGGCCACAGTGGTCGAACAGGAACTGCGGCACGCGCTGGAAGACATCGAATCCATACGCGGCCACGCGGAAGCCGAACTCAACATCGGGTTTACCGCCGTGGCCTCCAGTGGCCCGCTGCCTGATGCCATGGCGGCGCTGCGCAAGCGCTTCCCCAATGTCGCCTTGCGTGGCTTCGAGCAGCGCCCGCAGCAGATTCAGGAAGGGCTGCGGGAAGGGCGGCTCGATCTCGGGCTGATCTCCACCAATAGCGGGCCGGGAGCGGGCGGACTCCAGTGGGAGTCCTTGTTCTCGGTGCCGATGCGTCTGGCCGTGCGGCCGGGCCATCCACTGCGACGTGTCCGCCGGCTGCGTCCGCTGCTGGATGCCGACTGGCTGGTGCTGGACCCGCTCGATGACCCCGGCAGCCCGATTTCGAGCCTGATGCGGTTGCACCGACTGGAAATACCGCGCCGGATCGTGCAGAGCGCATCCAATCTGCTGGGGCTGCAACTGGCTACCAAGACTGACCTCATCAGCATGTGGTCAGACTTCGTTTTCCGGGGCACTGGCGGGCCGTTGCGCATGGACCCCGGTTCGCTGGAGGTGCTACCGATGGAGGACGAACTGCCGGACTTCAACGTCTACCTGGTCTATCGCTCGATGGACCTGATGACGCATGTCTGTGCCGAGTTCAGCAAGGAAATCAGGCACTTTGCCGAGGGCTATCGTCCTGGATGGGCGAGATAGGTTGCATGCCGCGCTGCCGGTACTCGCCGGGCGCGACGCCGGTCCATTTCTTGAATGCGCGGTGGAAGGTGCTCAGCTCGGAAAAGCCCAGCCTCAGCGCCACCTGTTGCAGCGACAGGCATGAGTGCTCGAGCATGCCGATCGCCGCGTCGCGGCGCAGGTTGTCCTTGATGTTCTGGTAACCGCGGCCTTCATCGCGCAAGCGACGGCTCAGGGTTTGCGGTGTCAGGCGCAGCATCTGCGCCATCTGCTCCAGCGACGGCAGCTCGTCATCCAGGTGGGAGCGCAGGTGCAGCCGGATGCGTTCCGCCAGGCAGCTATTGTCGCGATAACGCACCAGCAGCTTGTGCGGGGTCTCGAGCAGGAATTCGCGCAGGCCGGCGGGATCCTGCATCACCGGCAGCCGCAGCCAGGCAGCATCGAAGTGCAGGGCCGTGCAGGACTGCCCGTATCGGACCGTCGTATTGAAGATACGCTCGGTGTCCGTCAGCGCCTGGGGCGGGCCCGAACCCAGATCGACATGCGACAGGGGCACGCGCCGCGCCACCAGCCAGTTGATCAGGCCGTAAGCATGGAACGCGAAGGTCGACTTGGCGAAGATCTGGCACGGCGTGGCTGGCGCATGCCCGTGCAATATCAGTGAAGCCGTCTTGCCGTCGGGGCTGAGGTGCAGCCGTGGCGTGAATTCGTCGAGATGCAGCCGGTACTGGCGCAACCCGGCCTGGATGGCCTCTTCCAGGGTGGCGCTGTGGACCATCGCGCCGGCCGCATGGGCGAAGACGCCGGGAGGTACGGGGCGGCTAAGCAGGCCCCACAGTTCGTCGCGCGTGGTGCGGCGCAGCGTACGGATCAGCGCGGCGTACTGGTCCTGGGTCACGCGCGCGTTCGGCGATGCCAGCAGCGCCGGAGAGATCGCAGCACGCCGCAGCACGGCATCGATGTCGAATCCCAGTCGGCGCACCCCGAGCAGGATCTGGTCGACATGATGGATGGCGATGGTATGGCGGGCCGGCGCTGGCGTTGCCGTTGTCGCAAGCGGGGCGATGGTGGTGCCAGTAGTGCCAGCCAATGCCGGACCCGGTACAGCGGTGCTGCGCTGCTTGCCCGGCACGGGGTGCCGGTGAGCGGGAGTGGCAACGATGTGCATGAGTCTCCTCGTCGTGTAGGGCAGCTCCGGAACCCTGCCGCGCGCAATGGCGGCATGCCGGGCTGATGCGGACCTTACCGCGCCCGGTTCGCGACACACAATCGGGATTTGCCAAAGCCTGCCTTCCGTCTGAACGATTCGGCCAATGATTTTGGGTTGTCTGGTCATTGTCCAGACCGTGCCGGATCACGCACTCTCTCACTATGCAGAAGTCCGGAGCCGGGCGGATCGCCGCCGGCAACGCCGGACTCGGCAGCGACCCGGGAAAAAAAGGACAACAAGAAAGGAGACAACCACATGCTGGCAAATCGCCGGAGTGCATTGCTGCGTCTTGGCACCGGAGCGCTGGCGCTGGCGGGTGCTGTTGCTGGCCTATCCGGCGCCGGTACCGCCATGGCCCAAGGGGCCTTCCCGTCGAAATCGGTGCGCCTTGTGGTGCCGTACCCGGCCGGCGGGGCTACCGACGTGCTGGCGCGGGCAATTGCCGATGGCCTCGGCAAGATCTGGAGGCGCCCGGTCGTGGTGGAAAACCGCCCCGGTGCCAGCGGCATGATCGGCGCCGAGGCCGTAGCCCGCGCGGAGCCGGACGGCTACACCGCGCTGCTGACCATCACCACGCTCGTGCAGGCACCGAGCCTCTATACCAAGGCGCCGTTTGACCCGGTCAAGGACTTTGCGCCGGTATCCGAGCTTGGCACCACCAACCTGGTGTTTGCCATCAACAGCAGTGCGGTGCCGGCCACCAGCCTGAAGGAATTCATCGCGCTGGTCCGCGCCAAGCCCAGGCACTACTCCTTCGGATCGTATGGCACGGGATCGAGCGGCCACCTCTATGGCGAGATATTCAACGAATCCGCCAACCTCGACATGATCCACGTCTCCTACAAGGGCGAGGCGCCCGAGTTGAACGACTTGCTCGGTGGCCAAGTGCCAGCCGCTGTGATCTCGGTGATGGGCGCCAAGCCCCACGCCGCGTCCGGGCGTCTGCGCGCGCTTGCTGTGACCGGCGCGTCGCGCTCGCCCCAACTGCCTGATGTGCCGACCTTCAAGGAGAGCGGCGTTTCCGGGATGGATTCGCTGGGCTGGTTCGGCCTGCTGCTGCCCGCAGCCACGCCGCGGCCGATCGTCGAGAAGTTCTCGGCCGACGTCAACAAGGTGTTGGCAGACCCCGCCGTGCGTTCGCGCATGAACGACATGGGCGTGATCCTGACCGGCAGCACGCCCGATGCCTTTGCGCAGACCGTCCAGACCGACTATGCCCGCTGGGGCAAGGTGATCCGTACCCACAACATTCGTCTTGATTGAGCCTTTGCCTGACATGAAGTCCGCCAGTACATCCCAGCCTTACCGTTCTCCTGCCTGGCCTGCCGGCCTGCCTGGCACGCTGCATGTGCCGCAGACCAGCCTGTTCCACAACCTGGAAGTGGCCGCGCGGCGCTATCCCGGCAAGACGGCGATCCAGTATTTCGGCACCGCGATCTCCTATGCGGAACTGCTGGATGACGTCGAACGGATGGCCGGCTATCTGCAGCAAAGCTGCGGCATTCATCCCGGGGATAGGGTAGTGCTTTACAGCCAGAACGCCCCGCAGTTCATCGTGGCGTACTACGCCATCCTGCGTGCCGAGGCGGTGGTCGTGCCAGCCAATCCGATGTGGCTGGAAGCCGAACTGGAGCATGTGGTTACCGATAGCGGCGCGGTGGCCGCGTTCTGCGGCAGCGAACTGTATGAGCGCGTCGCGCCGCTGCATGGCAAGGCGCTGCGTCACGTGATCACGTACCACTACGCGGGGATGCTGCGCGACGATGGTGGCCTGCCGGTTCCGGCCTGGCTCCGCGAGCCTGCTCCCGCGCTGCGCGCGGCGCCAGGTGGCGCCATGCCAGTGGACTGGGACTCCGCGCGCAATGCCGGGCAGCGTCCGCGTGCGCACGAGGCCGGCTACGACACGCTCTGCATGCTGGCATACACGTCGGGCACCACGGGCAATCCCAAGGGCTGCATGCATACCCACGGCACCATGATGAGTTCCGCGGTGGGCTCGCAAGTCTGGCGCAGCAGTTCGCCGGAATCGGTGGTGTTGGCGGTGGCGCCGATGTTCCACCTGCTCGGCATGCAGAACTGCATGCATTCGCCGATCTACCTGGGTGCCACCGTGGTGCTGATGCCGCGCTGGGACCGCGCGCTTGCCGCCGATCTGATCGAGCGCTACCGCGTCTCGGCCTGGGGCGCGCCGCCGGCCATGCTGGTGGACTTCTTCGCGCAGCCCGATGTGGCCCGGCGTGACCTGTCCAGCCTGGCTTTTCTGGGGGGCGGTGGCGCGGCGATGCCCGACGCGGTGGCCAACATGTTGCAGGAGCGCTTCGGCCTGCCGTACGTCGAGGCCTATGGCATGACCGAGACCGCGTCGTTCCTGCTGTCCAACCCGCGCCAGAAGCCCAAGCGTGAATGCCTGGGCATCGCCACCTTCGGCGTGGATGCCCGCGTGGTGGACCCCGAATCGCTCGCCGAGCTGCCGCAGGGCGAGATCGGCGAGATCGTCGTTCACGGTGGTCAGGTGATGCAGGGCTACTGGAACAACCCGCAGGCCAATGCGGAATCTTTTATCGAAATCGCCGGCAAGCGCTTTCTACGCACCGGCGACCTCGGTTTCATGGATGAAGAGGGCTATTTCTTCATGCGCGACCGCCTCAAGCGCATGATCAACGCGTCTGGCTTCAAGGTCTGGCCGGCCGAGGTGGAAAACCTGCTCTACGGCCACCCGGCCATCCACGAGGCCTGCGTGATCGCCGCGCGCGATGAGCATCGCGGCGAAACGGTCAAGGCCGTGGTGGCGCTGCGCCCCGAATCGCGCGGCACGCCGGAGGCCGATGCGGAACGCATCATGGCCTGGTGCCGCGAGCGTCTGGCGGCCTACAAGGTGCCGCGCATCGTCGAGTTCGTGGACGCGCTGCCCAAATCGGCCACCGGCAAGATCCAGTGGCGCGCGCTGCAGGAACACGCCATGCGGGCATAGGCGGCGGGGGAGGCCGGTGTTTCCGGCGTATCCGACGCATCCGACGCATCCGACGCATCCGACGCATCCGACGTATCCGGCGTACCGAATCCAGTTCTTGAGAGAGACAGCTTCATGCAAACGAGCAGACGAACCTGGCTGGCGCAAGCCGGCACCCTGGCGGGCGCCGCCATGCTGGGCGGCGTTGGCCAGGCACTGGCCCAGCCCAGCTACCCGAACAAGCCGATCCGGCTGATCGTCCCGTATCCGGCCGGCGGGGGCACCGATACTGTGGGCCGCATGATCGGCCAGCGGCTGGCCGAAGCCTGGGGACAGCCCGTGGTCGTCGACAACAAGCCCGGCGCCAGCGGCATGCTGGGCAACGACACCGTGGCCAAGGCCGCGCCCGATGGCTACACGGTGCTGCTGGCCATCACCGCGCTGATCCAGTCGCCCAGCCTTTACAAGCGTATGCCGTATGACGTGAACAAGGATTTCACGCCGGTCTCGCTGATTGCCAAATCGTCCGACCTGTTTGTCGTGCCCAACCGCGTGCCGGCCAGCACGCTACGCGAGTTCATCGCACTGGCCAAGGCCGGCAAGCTCAGTTACGGCTCATACGGCAACGGGACTTCGTCGCATCTGCATGGCGAACTCCTACGACAGCAGACCGGCGTCGAACTGACGCATATTCCGTACAAGGGGGCTGCGCCCTTGCTCAACGATCTGCTCGGCGGCCAGGTGGATTCGGCTTTCGTCGATGTGACATCGGCGTATCCGTACCTGACCAGCGGCAAGTTCAAGATCCTGGGCATCACCGGTACCCAGCGCTACAAGGCGATTCCGAATGTGCCGACGTTCGCGGAGCAGGGCTTGCCGGGATTCGAGCCTAGCGGATGGTTTGCCCTGTTCCTGCCCGCCAATGCGCCGAAAGACGTGACCAGCCGTATGGCCACCGAGGTGGCGCGGATCGTCAAGCTGCCTGAAATCAGCCAGAAGCTGGCGGGCATGGGTTTGCAGCCGGTCGGGTCGGCGCCGCAGGAACTGGCGGCGGTGGTCTCGGGTGATATGCCCAAGTGGGCCAAGATCGTGCAGGACGCCCATATCCAGCTCGACTGAACACCGTCGGATCAGGATCACACGCGGGTTATCGGACAGGTTCCGATGTTTGGAGGAGAGGCCAGTGGTCCTTGATGGCTCTTCCAGCAACTGCACGCAGGGGGCGTGCACGACCTCGCGTGCGAACGTCTCACGTCCGCGCCGGAAAGCGGCGCGTTCTGGACGATCACGCGAAACCCCAGGGGTTTGCCAGTTGGCACGAAGTCGAGGGGCAGGGTCTTGCCCTGAGGTGTCTTTCCGCTGACGACCATGCGAGCCTGGGACATTGGCTTCACCACGCCAATGTGGTGCCAAGTCCAATCCCTGACGACCTTTTGCGATTCGGTGGCCAGTGCTGTTTCGCCTTGGTGCGGCATTTGTTCGGTCACGCCCCAGGCGTTTGTCCAAGGCGCGAAAGGTAGGGAAGGATCAACTTTTGCCCGCGCAGGGCAAATGCCTTAGGCATCTCATATGCCGTATGCGACACATGTGGTGGTGTTTCTGGTAACGTTCTTTCTTCGCAAGTGAGAATAAGTTACATTTGCATCTGATGCGAATCCGAAATTCCTGAACCGCTGTGCAGCACGGCGGTGCCTGCCGCAGTGACTATGTCCACCAGGTTGCCTCTTTTACTTGCCGTTTTTCCTGCCTATCGGGCGTGGGATCTTTATCCGCTCGTCCATAGCGGGGCGCCCTCAGTTGGCGGCGTATGTCCTGGAAGACCTGATGACCCCCGCTGTGGTGAGATGAGGTAGTCGCGATGGATCCAGGTACCCGTTCGCAGGTCGATGTCCTTTACAGCCGGCATCACGCATGGCTGCAAGGCTGGCTGTTGCGGAAGATCGGCAATGCATGCGATGCGGCGGACATCGCCCAGGACGTATTCGTCAGGGTGCTTCACAGGAAAGTCGCCGAGATCCGCGAGCCGCGCACCTACCTGGGCACCATTGCCAATGGTCTGGTCATCGATTTCTGGCGGCGGCGGGAACTTGAGCAAGCGTGGCTGGAGACGCTGGCTCAGTTGCCGGAAGCGCATTCGCCATCGCCCGAAAGCCGTCTGCACTTCCTGCAGACGTTGATCGAGATCGATCAGATGCTCGATACGCTGAAGCCGAACGCGCGCACGGCATTCCTGCTGGCGCAGCTCGACGGCCTGACTTGCCCGCAGATCGCGGAGCGCATTGGCATGTCGCTGGCGACCGTCGAGCGGTACATCAGCCAGGCGCTGCGCCGATGCTACGCGTTGCAGTTCGGCGCTTAGCAACCGGCACAAGCACAGGGCGCAAAGATGTCCAATTCGCAAGCCGATTTGCCGTCAGAAGTCATTGATGCGGCCATTGATTGGGCCGTCCGCCTGCTGTTCAACGAACCCAGCGACGAGATGCGCCAGCGCTTTCTGGTCTGGGAGGGTGCGGATCCCCGGCACCGGCTGGCATGGCAACGCATCCAATCACTACGCGATGGATTCCCCCGTGTGCCGGCGAAGCTGGCTGTGGAGACGCTCCGCAACGCCGAGACCATTCGCGGCCGCCGCCAGGCGATCAAGTTGCTGGCTCTGGGTGGCGTATCCATGCTTGGGTTGTCCATGGCCTATCGCGAAACGCCATGGAGAAGCTGGGCCGCCGACGTGCGTACTGGCGTGGGCGAACAACGCAGGCTGGCGCTGGAAGATGGCACGGTCGTCGTGCTCAATACCGAGACCGCCCTTGATATTCGCTTCGATGGCCAGCATCGCGACGTGTTGCTTCGGCGTGGCGAGATTCTGGTCACGACCGGGCACGACGGCGGCGCAGCGCGGCCATTCCGTGTGCAAACGCCGTTCGGCGCGATGCGCGCGCTCGGGACACGTTTCGCGGTGCGGCTCGAAGCGGATCGCGCGTGTGTCAGCGTGCAGCAGGGCGCGGTCGCGCTGCACGACGGCAAAGCGCAATCACAAGCCGTTGCCACGCCCGGCACGACCTGGACGATGACGCAGGAGGCAAGCGCATTGAGCGATGCCGCCGCGCTGTCGCCCGACAGCTGGGCCAACGGGCTGCTTTCCGGCAGCAACATGCGTCTGGCCGACGTGCTTGCGGAGCTTGCCCGCTATCGCCACGGACGCATCGATTGCGATCCCGCCGTCGCGGATTTGGTCATCTCGGGTGCGTACCGCATCGACGATACGGATCGCACGCTGCGTTTCCTGGAGAAGGCGCTGCCAATCCGGGTGTCGTACTTCACGCGCTACTGGGTTCGCGTCGGGCCCAGGGTGCATGCCTGAGACGGGGTGATGTGAAAAAAATCGAAGTGAATTGAGGGGATTGGGCGACCTGTCCGGCTTGGATTGTAGGAACCCTCTTCAATCCGCTCTGGACTTCGCAACCATGTCGTCACACCGATCCCGCCATCTGTCATCCCGCACCAGCACCCAGTCCGCATGCTTCCCTTCGCCCAAGCCACTTGCTGCCGCACTCCATCAGGCGATGCTCTGCCTTGCCGTCGGCTCGGGTGTCATGTCAATCAACGCCACCGCGCAGACTTCCACGGACAAGGCTCCGGAAACCACCCTTCCCGCAGTGACGGTGAGCGCCGTGGCCGCCAGTGATGCCACCGATCTCCCGGCAGCCTATGCAGGCGGGCAAACCGCGCGCGGCGGCCGCCTCGGGATGCTCGGCAACCGTGACAGCCTGGATACGCCGTTCTCCACCACCAGCTACACGGCCCAGCGCATCGAGGACCAACAGGCCGTGACCCTGGCTGATGTGCTCAACGCGGACCCTTCGGTTCGCTTCACCGGCCAGACTGGCGGCGTCACCGACTCGTTCATGATTCGCGGCTTCCCGATCAATGAAGGCAACCTGTCGGAAGTCGCGTTCGACGGCGTGTATGGCGTTTCGCCGAACTACCATCTCTTTCCTGAATACATGGAGCGCGTCGAGGTCCTCAAGGGGCCGGCCGCCATGCTCTACGGGATGTCGCCCAACAGCGGCGTGGGGGGCGTGGTGAACCTCGTTCCCAAGCGGGCGGGCGCCACGGACCTGACACGCTTCACACTCGACTATGCGTCGGACGCCCAAGTGGGCGGGGCCGTTGACTTGAGCCGTCGCTGGGGCGACGACAAGGAGTGGGGCGTTCGCTTCAATGGCTTGCACCGTCAGGGGCCCACGCCGCTGGACAACCAGAAGTCACGCAGCGAGGTGGCGGCCGTATCGCTGGACTATCACGGCGACCGTCTGCGGGCATCGCTGGACCTGATCGAGCAGTACCAGTGGATCGATGCGCCGACGCGCCCGTTCCTGGTGGCTCCTGGCATCGAAGTGCCGGCGGCACCCGATGGCCGGCGTAACGTCACCCAGCCTTGGGGATGGTGGAAGTCCAACGACGTCTCGACGCTGTTGCGCGTCGAATATGACGTGGCGGACAACGTCACTGTCTATGCCGATGCCGGCGGGACGCGGTCCGACGTGTCCCGCCTCTCGGACCAGACCCCGACAATCCTCAACGCGGCGGGCGACACTTCCGCCGCAGTGCAAAACTGGAGGTTTCAGATCAACCGGATGTCGTTCGATACCGGCGTGCGCGCGAAGTTCGACACCGGTCCGGTCAAGCATGCACTTGCATTGCAGGCCAATCTCTACTCGGATCGTATTGCCAACGCCAACGTCGCGGGAACGCCGGTCCGTTCGAATATCTACCACCCGGTGGTGAGCCCCGAGCAGTCGATCGCGCCACCGAGCTTTGTTCCCAAGGTGTCGGATTCCACGCTCTCCGGCGTAGCCCTGGTCGACACGGTCAGCACCATGGATGATCGCGTGGCCCTGACGCTCGGCTTGCGGTATCAACAGGTCGAGTCGAACAACTACAACACCGCAACTGGCGCAAAGTCGTCTTCGTATGACGAGAACGCCGTGACGCCGCTGGCCGGCATCGTCTTCAGGCCATGGCGCAACGTTTCCTTCTATGCGAACTATGTCGAGGGGCTGAGCAAGGGTGATATTGCGCCGGCCACTGCCTCGAATGCCGGGCAGGTATTCGCTCCCTACAAGACGAAGCAGCAGGAAGTCGGCGTCAAGGTCGATGCCGGATCGATCATGGCCACGCTGGCAGCCTTCCGCATGACCAAGCCGAGCGGCCAGTTGTTCGGCACGGTTTACGCCGTGGACAGCGAGCAACGAAATCAAGGGCTGGAACTGACTGTCTCTGGCGAAGTGGTGCGGCGGGTTCGGCTGCTGGGCGGCATTACCTGGCTGGACGGCAAGCTGACCAAGACCAATAGCGCTGCGACGCAGGGCAACCGGCCGGTGGGCGTACCGGACTTCATGGCCAATCTTGGCGCCGAATGGGACCTGCCGTGGCTGCAGGGCCTGACGTTGACTGGCGCGCTCAACTACACGGGCCGCACCTACGTCAACCAGGCCAACACGCAGTCGGTGCCGTCGTGGACCACCGTCGACGTTGGGGCTCGCTACCGGACGAAGGTGTCGGGCAAGACCACCACGTTCAGGGCCACGGTCATCAATGCCTTCGACAAGCATTACTGGTCGGGCGTGGCTTCCTACAGCACGATTTCGCAGGGCGCGCCGCGCACGTTCCTCGGCTCGGTGACGGTGGACTTCTGATGCAGGGCCCATGCAGATAGGCTGCCGCCAAATCCTGCTCGGGATCGTTCTCGCGACGGCAATCATCCTGGATGCCCAGGACTGTCCGGCCGCTGGTTCCGTGCAACGGGCGGCGGCCGAGGCTCGCACTTACTCGATACCACCCGGTCCGCTGGACGCGGTGCTCATACAGTTCGCCACGGCATCGAAGATGGACCTGGCCTTCGATGCCGACGCGCTGCGGAAGCTGCACAGCGCGGGGCTGACGGGGCCGCATACGATTGCCGACGGCATCGGGATCCTGCTCCACGAGACTGGCTACCACGCCGTCGACCTGCGCGATGGAGGGTACCTGATACGCAAGGCCTCTGCCGCCGACACGCAGGCGGAAGCCGCGCAGACATTGCCCACGGTGACCGTAGTCGGCCAGGCCTATCGCGCAGATGTGTCGCAGGGCGCGCAAGCCGGGCATGGAATCGCCGGCACGGTGAATCTGGGAGCCCTGGGAAGCATAAACGGCATGGACTCGCCAGTCAGTACCCGGGTTTTCGACGCGCGCGAGATCCGGGACCAGCAGGCGTATAGCGTGGCCGATGTCGTGGAGAACGATGCTTCGGTTCGCTCGGTCAGCAAGCCGGGCGGCATTCTCGACGCCTTCACGATTCGCGGATTTCCGTACAGCAACGGCAACTTCGGTGAAATTGCGTTCGATGGCGTCTACGGCATCGCATCCAACTATCGCGTTGCGACGGGGTACGTCGAGCGGGTGGAACTGATCAAGGGCCCAGCGACGCTGCTCTACGGCATGTCACCTGGCGGCAGCGTGGGTGGCGCCATCAACATCGTGCCGAAGCGGGCAGGGGACGCGGACGTGACCGAGGCCGCTGCGGACTATGGCTCGTTGTCCCAGTTTGGCGCGAACATCGATGTGGGCAGACGGCTCGGCGGCGACCGTGCGTTCGGCATTCGCTTCAATGGTGGCTACCGCGGTGGTGATACCGCTCTGGACAACCAGCATCGCGATGCCGGCTCGGGGGCGCTGGCTTTCGACTATCGCGGCAGCCAGTTGCGCGCGAGCCTCGATGTCATCGCCCAGTATGAGCGGATATCGGCGCCGTTCCGGCTGCTGCATATCGTTGCGGGTATCGACGTGCCAGCGGCGCCGGACGGCCATCGCAACATATCCCAGCCATGGGAGTCTTCGGAAATCCATGATGGCGCGACATTGGCGCGGGTTGCCTACGACGTTGACGAGAACACGCAGGTGTTCGCCCACGTCGGAGGTGGCCGGACACGTGTGGCGCGCGTTTTCGCCATCACGCCAACGATCATCAACGAGGCGGGAGACGTATCCGTATCCGATACGAACTACCGATTCGACGTGGCACGCACTAGCGCCGAAGCCGGTATGCGATGGCGGGTTGCCATCGGCCCCACGAAACATCGTATTGCACTGTCGGCCAGCGGCTACTGGGACCGGCTCAATCGCGGACTCGTGAACTCTGCGATCACGTCGCTTACCAATCTCTACGATCCCGTGCTGCTACCCCCGCAGTCAATTGCCGTTCCTGTCAGCGTCCCCAAGGTGTCCTCGACGTACCTGACTGGGTTGTCCCTTGTCGACACGGTATCGACAAGGGATGAGTCCTTGCAGTTGACGGCCGGATTTCGCTATCAGCGCATTCGTTCCGACAACTTCAGCCCGGAAGGCGTTGTGATCGAGCACTACGACGCGGGTGCGGTAGCCCCTCTGCTCGGTATCGTGTTCAAGCCGAACCAGGCCGTATCACTCTACGCGCACCGCATTGACGGACTCAGCAAAGGAGATGTCGCGCCGACGAGCGCGGCAAACGCAGGTGAGGTGATGGCACCTTACCGTTCTACCCAGTACGAGGCAGGGGTCAGGCTCGCGCGGCGAGACCTTGAGGCGACCATCAGTGCTTTCCAGATCAGCAGGCCTGTTGGTGTATTGAACGGGGCGCATTTCGGGGCCGATGGCGAGCAGCGCAACCGCGGACTGGAGCTTGGCGTACAACATGAGTTGCTGCGCGGCGTGCGCGTCAACGCCGGTGCGATGTGGCTCGACGCGACGATCTCGGGGAGTCCAACGCTGTCTGGAAAGACCCCGGTCGGCGTGCCATCATGGCAACTCAATCTTGGCGCGGAATGGGATGTCCGCCAGATACCAGGCCTGACGCTGCTCACTGCCGTGGCTAGCAACGGTGCGCAGTATGTGGATGCGGCGAATACGCAGCAGGTGCCATCATGGACTCGCTGGGACCTGGGAATGCGATATCGCGTGAGTGGCACGCGCTACCCCGCCACGGTGCGTCTTGCCGTTCGCAACGTTCTGGGAAGACGAGGATGGGCCGCCGTTGATGCCTACGGAGGGCTGGCTCAAGCGGATCCACGGGTCGCATTGGTCTCAGTAACTGCCAGCTTCTGATTGTCCGCGCCTGCAGGCGATGGTCGCGATTCCATGTTCAGTGGGTCCCACACACGAACCCTATCAGCTGTCTCACATTGCGAGACAGCAGCCTTGCGATGGCTCCGTAGCATTCCGAACTGCCAGGAGTATGGCTCCACCTGATGTCTGGGCAGCATACCTCCGCCTCCCTAATGATCTTTTGCGCAGACATATGGAAGGTGATCTGGTGGCATTGAACAGTTGACAGATTGTCACCTTGATCCGCCAAGTCACGGGCAAGATCGTCACTACGTAGGTGCGGTATCGAACTTGCCGTCCAACGTACGTCAGCATAATCTCAATAGCCAGAGCATCCAGAGCGCGAAGGCGGTCAACGCAAGCATGCGCACGTTTGCGTTCCTATTGAGCATGGACCACTTTCCCTCGGTGCAGGGTTGTCCAAATATCGTCCGGAATGAAGTCGCCCCAAGCCATGGTGCGCCCAGGCGAACATCGACCGGGCCGATTTCGAGCATCCGGGTAGCCGAGCGTCGGCCCTTGGGAGAAGGACGTCATGAAGAAGCGCTCGCTGTGGGGCACTCGCTTTGCCAGTTGCTCCACGATGTTGCTGCTAGGCGGCATGGCCCATGCGCAGACGACGCCTGATGACGCTCCCACCCCCGCGCAGCTTGAGTCGCTACAGAAGGAAATCGCCGAGCGGGCGAAGCAGCTCGAAGCCATGAAGCGAGTGCTGACCGAACGGGCGGATACCATTCGCGAACTTCGTAACACTGTGGACAACGAGATGCTGGCGCATAAGCGCGGCGGCCAGGCAGAGGTTGGCGCCGGCGCGACGCCGGGCAATGCCGCGACCGGCGCGGCAGCGGCTGCGGCAGCCAGCAGCGCCACGCAGATCAACAGCACCGCGCAGGCCCAGCAGACGCCATCCGAAACGCCGCCACAGGCCGTTGCGCCACAGAATACGCAACAGGGCCAGGCAGCCCAGGGCGAACAGCAAGGCGAATCTGCCGCAGGTGCCGAGCAGCCGGTGGGCAATCCGCCAGAGCGCGACACGCGCCCGCCGGCGATCGCGCCGATCTTCGACCAGCCAGGCGTGCTCACGCCAGTCGGCAAAATTGTCGTCGAGCCGAGCTTCCAGTACAGCTACTCGTACGGCGACTCGGTGTCGCTGGTGGGCTACACGGTAATCCCCGCCATACTGGTCGGCTTGATCGATGTGCGCGACATCAGGACGTCCACTTACATCAGCGCGTTCGCATTCCGCTACGGCATCACCAAGCGCCTCGAGATAGAAGCCAAGGTGCCGTACGTGAGCGCAAGCAGCAACACGATCAGTCACGAGGTCTTCACGGGGACCGCTGTCGACAGCGCCTTCACCGCCAATGGCAGTGGCCTTGGCGATGTGGAAGCGACCCTTCGCTACCAGCTCAACTACGGCAGCGAGAAGATGCCGTACTTCATCGGCTGGCTGCGCTACAAGTCGAACACCGGCAGAGATCCGTTCCAGGTGGTCACCGATTGCGTGACCCGTTGCGTGGGCAATGCCACCGGCACCGGTCTACCCCTGAGCATGCCAACGGGAACTGGTTTCCAGGCGATCCAGCCCGGCATTACGTGGTTGTTTCCAACCGAACCGGCGGTACTCTTCGGCGGCTTCAGCTACATGCACAACTTCGCGCGTGACAATGTCTACCGCAATGTGCTTGCTGGCCAGCAGGAGTTCCTTGGCAAGATCGCTCCCGGAGACATGTTCGAGTTCAACTTCGGCATGGGTCTGGCGATCAATGAGAACGCGTCATTCAGTATCGGTTACGACCAGAGCATCATCTGGCCGACCAAGCAGAACGGAGAAACCATCGCGGGATCGGTGCGTATCACGCAGGGCACGCTGCTGGTGGGCTACTCGTATCGCTTCAACAACCGGTACACGCTGAACCTGTCGGTGGGCGCGGGCGTGACACGCGACACCCCTGACCTGACAGTCACGGTGCGGCTGCCGATCACATTCTGATGGCATGACGAGCGGTGAAGTCGGGACGGAATCGGAACCCGTCAATCGTCGCTTGTGCCATGCATCGAAAGGTCCAATGTTCAGAAACTCCACAAGACGCCCACCCGGAACGTCCTCGGTTCGGCGGGGTGGATATGGTGATCGTTGATCCCGGCAGGCGAGCCGTCTGCGTTGAGCGGTGACGTTTCGCCCTTCAGCAGCGAAGCATAGTAGTAGTCGATGTCGTTGACCCGCTTGCCGAACACGTTCAGAACTTCGGCAAAAATCCGCACGCCCTTCAGTACTCGATAGCCCACCTTCAGGTTGACAAGAAACGAGGAAGCGGAACGCACGCTGTTGTTCTCGATGAGCGGACGTGGGCCGAAGTAGCGGGCCCGCGCGCCTACCGACCAGCGTCCCGTGTTGTACGACACGCCGGCCGACGCCGTGGTCTGGATCGATTCCGGAATGTAATCGCCGATGTCCTCGTGATCGCGGAAGCGTGCCCGCGAGAAAGCCGCGTCCGCATCGAGGATCAAGCCGGCGAGCGGGCCGTCGGGCGGTGCATAGTAGCCTGCCAGCTCAATCCCACGGCGGCGGCTTGGTCGGCTCGGTTCTGTCGTGCCGCTGTCGCCCGAGAAGACCAGTTCCGATCCGATGTCGAGTTGCCAGAGCGAGGCCGACAACTGCAGGGCAGGGGCGAGCCGCCGGGTGCGGATGCCGATCTCGTAGCCGGTTGCCGGCACGAGCACGCTGACTTTCTGTACCGGTGCGCCCGTGGACGGGTCAATCGTGGTGGTGGCGCCGCGTACGTCGTTGCTGTGATAACCGCGCCCCCAGTTCAGGAACACTTCGGTCTGGTCGGCCGGCGACATCACGACGCTGAACTTGGGGCTGATGATGTGGTCGGTGCCGTTTCCGGAGTTGGCGGGATTGTCGCTCGAAACACCGTACCAGAACTGATCCGCCCGCAGTCCCGCGATCGTGCGCAGCCAAGGCAGCCATTCGGTCGTGTTGCGTACATATAGCGCCGCACTGGATTCGTTGACGGTATCGGTCCGAATCGTTTCGTAGATCTGCCGCTCTTCCGAATTGGCCAGTGCGATAGGGCCCAGCCGGTCGAATCGGACCTGCGCGCCGACCTCGGTCTCGGTGTCGCGCGGGCCCAGCTTGCCGAACCAGAGGCGCGACGCGTTGACGCCTGCGGTGACGCGATTCTCGAACTGCTGGAATTGGTCGCCACGTTCCGGGTTGTTCAGCGCGTAGGTGAAATTCGAGAACAGTTGCAGCCGGCTCTTGATGACATAGGCATTCGCCCTGAACAAGCCCGATTGCACGGGCCTGAGCCAGTCGGCGGACAGGCTGTAGCGCGACGCATAGCCGCCATCCGTGGGATCGATATTTCCGAAGCGGGAGATCAGCCCTTCGTTGATCGCGCGCTGCGGCACCTGGTCGGTCGAGTCCCAGCTATTGCGATAGCCCATGGCGGTGATGCCGACACGCTCGCCGGCACTGAGCGGCAGCGTGTATCGGAACATACCATTGAGCTTGTGCACGCCTTCCGGCAACACCCACGGACCATTCTCCTGCAGCCATTCCAGCCCATAGAGCGCGGTGCCGGGGCCGACCTGGTGGGAGTTGGCCAATACCGCCCGACGATAGTCGTGCTGGCCCAGTTCGATCTGCGCGAGACCGGTCGGCAGTTGCGACACATAGTCCATGCTCACGGCACCCGCTGCCGAGAAGTCTCCCTCTTCGGCAAAGTACGTGCCCTTCTTGTAGGCGATGCCGCTGACTAACTCGGGAATCACGAAATTGAGATCGGTGTACCCCTGGCCATGGGCGTTGGTACGCATGTTGACCGGCATGCCTGCCACGGTCGTGGACAAGTCAGTGCCGTGGTCAAGGTTAAAGCCACGCAAGAAGTACTGGTTCGCTTTTCCGTCGCCGCTGTGCTGTGTGACGATCAGTCCCGGGACGGTTTCCAGCAGTTCGCCGGGACGTAACAATGGGCGATTGGCGAGTTGCTCGCGGCTGACGTAGCCCTGGTTGGCGGAGACGGCGGTATCCGCAGTCGCGACATCGAAACGTGCCGCCTGGACGGTGATCGCCGGAAGCTCTTGTTGGGCTTGCTGAAGGCCACCTGCAAGGGCGCTCACTGGAATGGCGCCAAGTGTCGCCGCGCGAAGGCCAAGTTTTGGCGTGGTCGGGCGCCGCAAAGGCGCCCGACGAGAAAAATTGCTCTGGGTCATTTTTATTTTGTGAATTGGTAATGAGGAGGTGCGCAAACTTCATACCAACGAGCAAGCACCGATGTGGTGCGGATCGGTCGGGCAGGGTGGGGGCCGCTCGCAGACCGAAGCGGTCTCGGAATTGCTGTCAGTCGTGGCATCACGCGCGGCCGGGGACGATGCGAACTCCCGTGCGGCCAAGCCGCACATGTGGCAGGTGGCCGAAGGAGCTAAGCCGCTGCAGATCCTTTCGTACTGTCACCGGCATGGCCCGCTGCGTCAGTGTGGCCGAGTCAATGCCAAACCTGCCGCACGCTGGGCAGGTGCAATGGAGGCGGCGCAGTTCACGTGCGCGGACGCGCTACGTGGCTCTGTGGCTCTGTGGCTCTGTGGCTCTGTGGCTCTGTGGCAAATCGGGCGATTTGCGGGATCGGGTGAGCATGGCCGATCGCAGTCTGCGGGTGATAGCCGTGCCCAGCAAAACGCGGTAATTGTGAGTGGGGCCTCAATCTAAGCCCATCGCTAGGCTTGCCGAAGAGGCAGCCATTTGCGCAGCTTCCTCGATCAAATACCTGCCCATCAAGTATTTAACATAATAATGATTATAGATACGGTGAATGTAAGGGCTAAGTTGTAATGTCGTACCTGGGGGTGCGGATGAATTCTTGGACTACTTGGAGGTAGTTCATGTATTCGTACGAGGATCGCATCAGGGCGGTCAAGCTGTATTTAAAGTATGGAGGAAAGACGGCAACGGTCGTTCGTGAGCTGGGCTATCCGTCGGGTAAGAACCTGAAGCGGTGGGTCAACCTTTACCAGGCACTGGGGGACCTGCCCGAGCACCGCCGTCCAAGGCATCGATACACGCTGGAGCAAAAAAGCGTGGCGGTGGATCACTACTTCGGTCATGGCTGCTCTCTAGTTGGTACCCGCAGAGCCCTCGGGTATCCCAGCACCGAAATGCTGGCCCGCTGGATTGAGGAGCTGCGCCCTGGCTCGCGTCGCATGGTCACGAGCACAAACACCAGTGCGCCGTTTGCGTCCGAGCAGAGACGTCAGGCAGTCACTGACCTTTGCGCCCGCCGGGGCTCAGCGGAGGAAGTAGCGAAAAAGGTTGGAGTAAGCCGACCGATGCTGTACAAGTGGAAAGATCAACTGCTCGGAGACGAGGCATATCGATCTATGCGCAAACGTAAATTGGCCTCGCCTGAAGACGAGCATGCAGCGTTGCTGGAAAGAATCGCGCAGCTCGAACAGCAGGTACGCCAGCTGCAACTTGAGCGCGACATCCTGGCGCAGGCGGGCGATCTAATAAAAAAAGACCAAGGCATCAACTCCCTGACCCTGACAAACAGGGAGAAGACACAGGTGGTTGATGCCTTGAAAGCTACGTATCCGTTGCCTGAGCTTCTTCGCGTCGTCGGGCTTGCGCGCAGTAGCTACTTCTATCACAAGACAGGCTTGAGGCTGCGCGATAAGTACGGCGATGTACGTAAGGCCATGGTCGAGATCTTTGACAGCAACCATCGCTGCTATGGGTACCGTCGTATCCACGCGATGCTGCGTCAGCGAGATATTCGGATCTCCGAAAAGGTCGTGCGCAAATTGATGGCGGAGGAGCAGCTTACTGTCCGTCGGCCTCGTCGTCGGTACAGTTCCTACAGCGGGGAGATTGGCGCTGCCCCCGAGAACCTGATTGCTAGGGATTTCCATTCGCAGGCGCCAAATCAAAAATGGCTGACAGACATCACCGAATTCCAGCTTCCAGCTGGCAAGGTGTATCTATCGCCCATGATCGATTGCTTTGACGGCAAGGTTGTAAGTTGGTCTATCGGCACGAGGCCTGACGCACAATTGGTCAATAGCATGCTCGACGGCGCCATCACCACGCTCACCGATGGCGACAGCCCCGTAGTACACAGTGATAGGGGCTCGCACTATCGTTGGCCGGGATGGCTGCAGCGCATCAAGGCGGCTGGTCTCATCCGTTCCATGTCGCGAAAGGGCTGCTCACCTGACAACGCAGCCTGCGAAGGCTTCTTCGGTCGCCTGAAAAATGAGATGTACTACTGTCGCAACTGGGCTGGCACGACGGTAGAAGGATTCATGCACGAGCTAAACTCTTACATCCAGTGGTACAACGAGCGGCGCATCAAATTGTCGCTGCGCGGCATGAGTCCGGTCGAATACCGGCGCCACCTTGGAATCGCAACTTAACTCAGTCCAAGAATTCATCCGCACCCCCCCTGGGCTAGATTGAAATGTCGTACCCCACAGCCTGGCTGGAGCGCGACATGACACGACCGGACGCCATCACCATGGGAATGCGGGAACTGGACCGTTGCAAGGTCATCGAGGCCGTCGTGCAGGACGGCCTGATGGTGTGGCGCGCGGCGGAGAAGCTCGGCATCAGCCGGCGCCAGGTCGAACGGCTGGCGCTGCGCTACCGGCAGGACGGTCCGCAGGGGCTGCTCTCCCGTCGCTGGGGCCAGCCCGGCCACAACCAGCTCCCGCCTGGCGTCGAGGCGCGGGCACGCGGATTGATCCGTGACAGCTACGCCGATTTTGGCCCGACCCTGGCCGCCGAGAAGCTGCGCGAGCGCCATGGCATCGACCTGGCCAAGGAGACGGTGCGCCGGATCATGATCGATGCCGGGTTGTGGGTGCCGAGGAAGCAACGCCCGCCCAAGGTCCATCAGCCGCGCAACCGCCGCGCCTGCCTGGGCGAGCTGGTGCAGATCGACGGTAGCGACCACGCCTGGTTCGAGGACCGCGCACCCGCCTGCACGCTGCTGGTCTATGTCGACGACGCCACCGGCCGGCTGATGCAGTTGCTCTTTGTGCCGACCGAATCGACCCAGGCCTACTTCACGGCGACGCGAGCCTACCTGGAGCGCCACGGCAAGCCGCAGGCGTTCTATTCGGACAAGGCCGGCATCTTCCGGGTCAACGCCCGGGACAGCGCCGAGGGCCGTGGCTACACGCAGTTCGGGCGAGCACTGTATGAACTCAATATCGACATCATCTGCGCCAACACGAGCCAGGCCAAGGGCCGGGTGGAACGCATGAACGGCACGCTGCAGGACCGACTGATCAAGGAACTGCGGCTGCAGAATATCTCCAGCCTGGCCGCCGCCAACGCGTTTGCGTACGCTTTCATGGCCGATTTCAACGCGCGCTTCGCCAGGGTGCCACGCAGCAACTTCAATGCCCACCGGCCGCTGCGCGGCGACGAGGAGCTGGCACGGATCTTCAGCTGGCGGGAGTGGCGCAAGGTCTCGCAGAGCCTGACCCTGCAGTACGCCAAGGTGCTATACCTGCTGGAGGATCTCCCGGAACACCGCCGGCTGATCCATCGCTACATCGAGGTGGCCGAGTATCCGGACGGACGGATTGAGCTGTGGGCGGATGGCACTTCCCTGCCCTACACCACCTACGACCGGTTCCCGGAGGTCGACCAGGGCGCCATCGTTGAGAACAAGCGCCTGGGCCACGCACTGGCCATTGCGGCCGAGGTGCAGTCGCTGCGCGACAACCGCCGCTTCGGCGCGCCTTCCCGCACCCTTCATGGCGAGCCGCCGCGGCCTGCAGCGGTACCGCTGAACGTCAAACGACAGCGCTTGGTGAATCGGCTCGACCTGGAGCGGGCGATGCAGCACCACCCTCTTTCCGCCGCGAACGATGATTCGACAGAGGACCCGCCACATCCGCCCGCTGCCTAGATGGCGCCTTGCGACCCCAAGCGGCCAGTCGTGGCTTCCCAATACGGACGTCCGCCCCCCCTACTGTCACTTACGTAGTTCGGAGCTTGTGCGCACGAAAACCATAGTCCGTCGGCGTAAAAATTGAAAACCCGAACTCGTCGAAAACCGGCCGCAGTCCCTCGGCAAAGGGAGTTCCGTAGACCTCTAGAATCGAGTATCCCGGATCATCTTGGGAGTGACTATTATGATGCTCGTCTATAGAATCTAGGATGGCGTCGCACCAGCTTTCTCGATCTGCTCCATACGGAATGAACGTAGTTACGCCGCCTTGCACGTTGAGCCCGGTCGAATTCGGTGACGTGGACCAAATTTGCTCCGCAACGACAACATTTGCCGGGGTAGCCACAACCCACGTGTGCCAAACACCCTCGGCCACATCCCGAATTCGAGATCCAAATTCAGGATCTACGATGAGTGCGACAGTGTCCTTCATCACCATTCGTCATCTCCCAAATTCAAGCCTCATTACCGGTTTCCCGAAGGCAACCCTGCGGAGCGGCAAGCCGCAGCATGATTCACATTGTCGACGATTTAACTCGTGACGTCGAAGGTCCGATTTTGGCCGATAGCGGACTACGGCGGGAGTACCATGCCACCGCGCTCCGCGATCGCAGCTCGATGTCTCAGATCGGCCAGATTGAGCCACTCGGAAACCGCTTGCGACCGTCTGCTTGCAGCCGGGAGCGGTCGCGCAACCTCCACCCTTATTGAACCGTCGCCAAGAATCGGGCGGCGTCCATTCCATTACCATTGCAGCTACTGGTGCGTTGCCTCCTTCCAAGGCGGAAAGTAAGCGTCACATACCTCGCGCCCCTCTGTGCACAACCCCTTCAGAATCACCAACGCAGTCCCTGCGCGTTTTGTGTTCTGGCCAACGGCAAGGTTTAGATATATCGACGCCGTGAGGTTGGCACCTTCTACGGCTTCATAAAACTCGTCAATTGCCTGTGCCCTGGCTTTAGCAATGGCAAGTTGGCCCCGGTCCTCCCGGAAATCAGCTTGGTCACTAAATGCAATTATCATCACCGAAGGCCCGCGCATGGCATCGATGTGCTCAACCGTCTTGCGCAGCTTCTCTCTTGAGTCTACCGACAACTCTGCACTGCCCTTCTCGAACGTTAGCTCGGCGTAGCTCTCGTGGAAAAAAAGTGTGAGGGGGACGGCGGAGGCCGAGAAGAACAACAACATGGCTACGACAATGAAGCTATGGAAGCGTCCCAACAGAATTCCCACCGGTGCTCTGACAAGGGGAATCTAGCAAAATCGTGCCCATCGCGAATTGCGAAATGGAGGGGTGTCGCAGCGATACGACGGGCACGACTTATCCATTCGCGGATGACTGCTCAGGGGCGTTCTACGCCCCGAGCAACCCTGAAAATCGGCGAATAAACCCTTGTTTGCCCCCTGAGTCTTGTAGGCAGAGACCTAGTTCACCGGCTGAGACAGGGAGATGCCATCCACACAGCCGCTGGGTTGGAAAGAGACCTCCATCGAACCTGTTGGTGTCTTGTACGTGGAAATATGATAGATGCCGTCTGCCGGTGTCTTCTCGTCTGCCCCATTCGGCTGTGAATCAACTAACTCGGGCGGCAAGGGGCGCCTGTTTTCCCCTGGACCGAAGACGTGTATCACTTCGCGCTTCGGTATGCAGATCAGCTTCGGATCGAGCCAGAAACTCACCAGGTAGGCTGTCTTGCCGGAGCGTGTCAGGACCGTTCCTACCGATCCGGTACGAATGAGCCGGTCCTTCGAAATGAAGCGTTGCTTCATTCCGCCATTCGATGGCTGAGGCGCTTCCACTGCGATGAGTCCCAGATAGCCGCTCGTCTCAATTGTGAAGAGTTGCAGGTCAGGTGATGCAATCACCTTTTGCAGACCCTGCCAGATACGCGTGCTGGCGGGCGGCAATAGATGTTCGACAAGCAAGGCGTTATCGCCTCGGATGGTGACGCCCTGAGCGGCATAAGCCGACTGTCCCCAAACGGATGCCGTGACAACTACGGCCGCGCACAGCCGCGCCGCAAACGCCCTGAAAGTTGAGCACCCCTGATCACGCAAGCAATGGCTGATTCCGGAGCAGTTGCAGCAATCTGTCATGATGGCATTTCGATGTCCGCGATACGGATCCGCAATCTAGCAAGGAAAAGCGCAAGCTCGAGACGTTCGAAGTGGGGTGTCCCAACGGCACAACACTACCGCCCGCCACTGGTAATCACCTAGCCGTGGCCACTCAACGGGACGCTGTACTGATCCACAAACGGGCAAGCAGCGTTGCCGGTCTTCTGTGACCGCCTATAGATCGCGTCTGCTTCTAAACGCTTGTTTGCGTGGCGACACCTTGCCCATGAGCATTAGTAGCGGAATTGCCAACAATGGACTAATCCCAAGCGCAACAAGAACCCATCTCCACCTTGATCGGCCGTAAGTGGTGGCAAGGGACCCACACACACTGGAAAAAAGCACCCAGAGTGGGACCACGAACGACAGCACCAGCAAAGCCATATAAAAAATCATGGAGGTTCCGCTTCCCCAGTTGAACACCGGATGGACTGCTATTTGTCGAGCGTCGCATCAACACGCAAAATTCGATGCGGACATTTTAACTTTGCTGGCGTCCGAACCATTTCAACTTAGCTTCTATGCTTTGACAGCAAGGACGCTCTGGGTGTCTCGGCCCTTGCAATTTCCTCGATCTTGACGCGATTGCTCCCGCCCTGCATAGAGCGACCTGAATCGGCGTGATCGTAAGCTTTGGCGCAATCGCGTTTCGATCGACTGCAGTAAGTCAGCCTTCGGTCACCGACAACGGACTCCTTGAACGACTCAGAAGGGTCGTTCTGCGACGGTCGCGGCTGGCCTGCTGCCCTCGTCGCCATTTTCCACGCATATCTAGTAGCTACCAGCTATCCTTGAAGTCGGGAGACGCCCGGTAGGTAGCACGGTCGTGCGCCTCAACCTGGGCTTGGTCCCAATCGAGGTCGGCCAGCGCCACTGCTCGACGAGAGCCCCATCAAAGTCCCCCACCCCGCACAAAAAGCACGCCCGGACTGACATTTCTAATTAGCGGACGGAGTGACATCTCAGAACCCACTGGACAGTGAATGTAGGGGCTAAGTTGTAATGTCGTACCGGTCAACCAGGCGGCAACGAATGCGCTGATCGGGTCAAGTCCGTGCGGCGCGAGACAGGAAGCACCGGGCATCTGGACGAAATGTTCGTGGCGCTGCACGCTTCGAGACCTGGCGTGTCTTCGCCGGTATCACCCAGAATCCGTCCGCGGTCCATCGAAAGGCCGTCAATATCATCCTCATTGCGGACCATAACCATTAACGTGACAAAGCCGTTGCGCGGAGTATGGTCTAATAGCGCCGCACGACTCTCGGCTGGACCACGAAGTCCAGACTGCGCGGCGACACTGTCTAGTGGTGTACCGCCCTGTAAGACGCCAACTGCGCGTTCGTCGTGTGAGCCCCCTTTCAAACCTGGCGATCGAATGCATTCCGTACAGACCCACAGCGCCAACCGCCAACATGCCAAGCATGTTGCGTACGCCTGTGCCTGTGCCGATCTGCGCGACTCTGCTATTCCGCAAGTGATCGCCCAACAGGCTTCCCTTCTCGCCGTGCTTTTGTTAGCCGTGCGGGAAGCCAGGGACTAAATCGCAGTCCACCTGATCTTCCTGGCACGGCATCTTGCTCTGGGGGATGCGAGCGTTCGAAGGCGGTCTGCTGCTTGCTGTGCAGGCCGACAACTGGCCGCTCGCCCTCACCTCGATCAATTACCGAACCCAAGCCGGCTTCGATCCAATTCGGGTACCTGTCGCCTGTCATCTGACGTGGGCGGAATCTGCTCGCCGTGCGACGGCCCGGGCACGATTGCAAGCGGCGATTTCATTGCTATGGAACTCTCTCAAAACCTTATCAAGGCCAAACGCCCCTGCGCGGATGGATACAAATGGTTTCTGCGCAATCGCGACGGTGGTAGCGACTATCAACGGCTGCTCGATGCGCTGGTCCGCGCGGATCGCGTTGCGGATGCCTGCTGGCTGCTCCAGCAGTTTGGCCCGACCGATGCGGTGCTCATGCTGAATGCGCTCGACACCAAGGCGTTGGTCTTCGCCGGCACAGTGATTGTGAAAGGAAGCGTCGACGTCGAATCAGTGATCCGGGTCGGGCACAGCATCCGTGTCGGCGCGGGCATCCGGGCGGGGACTGCGATAGTGGCCGGTACGGATATCGACTGCGGAGGGAACGTCTACAGCGGTGGCACCATCGAGGCTGGCGACGATATCAAGGCCAGTTGGGGAGTCGAGGCCGAAACAAGGATCGATTGTGGAGGCAATCTCCGCGCCGGTTGGTGTGTCACCGCCGGCGAGCGTATATCGACGCATGGCAACCTGTTCGCTGGAGACGGCATTACCGCGCAAGGCGCTATCCATTGTGGCCGTGGGATCAGGGCCGGCGAGAGCATTGACGGACAGCATGACATCATTGCCGGCTGTGGCATCGAGGCTGGCGGTGCCATTCACGCCGGTCAGCACCTGGAAGCGGGATGGGGTATCAAGGCCAAAGGCTCCATCGTTGCCGAAGGGGCCATCAAGGCAGGCGAGGGAATTGAAACCGAGGAAGATATTCTGACCGGCGCAGGCTATGGCATTTACGCGGGGCTGAATGTGCGCGTCGACGCCTGGGACGATTGCGCCCGTATCATTGCCCGGCAAAAACCGACCGAGTTGATTAGCGGAAGCTGGGGGCCCCGCTGAGGACTGGCGCCGATCTGCAGGCATGTCATCCGTGCGTCCCTAGCGTCGCAGGATGACATGCGTAGCCTTTTCGGTGGCAACAGACTCAACGCACGTATATCCCAACGCTCTCAAGTCGATCCCTTCGAACAGCGATTCTCCCCGGCCAAGCAAAACCGGCGAGATGGCGATGTGCAGTTCATCGATGAGGCCTTCGCGAAGATACTGCCTGATCGTCTCCGGCCCGCCGCCAATCCGCACGTCCATGCCGGCAGCGGCCGCGCGGGCGCGGTCCAGGGCCTCGCGAATACCGCCTGTGATGAAGTGGAACGTTGTACCGCCTTTCATCTCGACGGAGGGGCGCGGATGATGGGTCAAGACGAAGACTGGAACGTGATACGGGGGACTGTCGCCCCACCAGCCGTTCCAGTTCATGTCCGGCCAGTCCCCACGAATGGGCCCGAACATGTTCCGCCCAAGGATCCAGGCGCCGACATTCTGAAAGCCGCGCGCGGCGAAGTCATCATCAACCCCGGTCGTGCCGCCGTCCTTGCCGAACAACGATCGCTGGAACGTCCGTGTCGGGACGAACCACTGATGGAGTTCTGTCCCGCCAATGCCTAGCGGATTGTTAATGTCCTGATTCGGACCCGCTCCGTATCCGTCGAGCGAGATGGTGAAGCCGTTAACGCGAACGCGTGCCATCGTTTGCCTCCGTTTGCCACCGTTTGGACGCCAAGAGGAAATCCAGGGCCCAGACAACGGATGTCGACCATCAGATATCGCGCCGCGCCATCCGCCTCGCCAAGCTACCGCGACTCCTCAACCGGCACAAGGATCGTGTCGCCAATCGCCACCAGCTTGCGCGCATTGTCCTCTCCCAGCGCATACAACTCGGCCTTGGTGAAGACCTGCTTTTTGCCCGCTTTTACCACCTTGCCCTGGGCGATAAACCGATGCCCAACCGCCGGCGCGAGGCAACTCACGGCGATGTGGGATGCCAGGACGCGGCCGGAAACCGTTGCGGCGGCAAAGCCGCATACGGTGTCGAGCAAGGCCGAGATCAGCCCGGCGTGCAGGAAGCCGGAATATTGCGCCATGTCTTCGGCGCGCCAGTCCATCCCCAATTCCGCTTCGCCGTCACCCGCGCGCAGGACCTCGAACCCGGCCCATCGGTTGAAAGGCGCAGTGGCGCTGATTTGCTGAATCAAGGCAAGCTTGTCCTGATGTTCCATGTACGTTCTCCTCGATATTATGTAGACCACTCTATATAATTCGATCAGGGAAAACAAGGCAAGGACCCGAACGACATGTCAGCAGCCGCCAAGCATCGTGATGCGATCGTGCAGAGTGCCGTCGCGCTTTTTCGCAAACAGGGATATGCGGGCACCGGTCTGAGCGACATCCTTGGCGCGAGTGGCGCGCCAAAGGGGTCGCTTTACTACTACTTTCCGAACGGGAAGATCTCGATCGGCGTAGCGGCAATCGAGTTTGCTGGCAATAAGGTCGCGGCGACGCTGGAGGAGTTGGCGCGCCAATCTGACTCGCCTTCCCGCCTGATCATGCAGTATTGCGCACTGCTTGCCGGCTGGATGAAGCAATCTGAATTTCGGGACGGCTGCCCGATCACGACCACGCTTCTGGAACTCGCGCCTGAGCACGAAGACATTCGGCAGGCCGGCGAGGCAGCATTTGGCGCGTGGGCCTGCATCATCGAGCAGGCGCTGCTTCGAAGCGAAGTGGAAGCGCCCCGGGCGCACCGGCTATCCCGCATGGCAATGGCCACGATCTCGGGAGCGCTGGTCCAGATGCGCGTGCAGAAGAGTGCCGCGCCCTTGCTGGATGCCGCAGCCGAGCTCGAACTGCTATTTGAGTCGGCCCTGCCGAATCGACGCTCAGGTTAAGCGCATGAGCCCCCTGCCATGCGCCCTTCCCCGGTCAAATCAACCTGCCGACGCCGACCAGGCCGTTTCCTTGTCCAGCGGGTACACCGGCCTGGAGACATTGCGGAACGGGAACATCTCATAGCGCGAACTGGTCACGCCTTCGCTATCGCATTCGATCACTGACTTCGCGATCGGCACGAAGACCGGCCTGCAATACATGCGCGACTTCAGGATCAGGAGCCGTGCAGCGTGAGGGTCCACGCCGATATGGGTGAAGATGCCAAGGTCCCAATGCTCTTGCGGCGTTTCTGTGACGATGACCTTTGCCGCCCCGGTATCGAGCAGCACCGTGCGGCCCATCCGGATGCGCTGGCCCGTATATGTCGGGCCGGAGATGACGTATTCCCCGTCGCTGATCGCGGTGACCTTGCCAGATAGCAGCTTTGATTCCGGATACACGTTGAGCTGGGGCGCGGCCACCTTGTCGCCGACGTTGAGCGTGACGCTGGCTCCGACGCCTGCCGCGATCAGTTGGGCCACGGCTTCCGGGTCGCACACCGGGCCGACTGCAATGCCATCCAGGCCCTGGGCCAACGCCTCGTGCAGAACGGCCATGTTGTCGCAGGTGCCGCCCGACATGCAGTTGTCACCATGATCGAGGAGCAGCACGGGACGGTGCTCGGCGGTGGCGTTCGCCGCAGCCGCCGCCATGGCGATGGATGTCGGCAACGGATCGGGGCGATATGTGAAGCCCTCGCGCTCTTCCCAGATCTGCGCCGCGATGCGCTCGGCCACCTCGTCCGCCTTCTGGCGATCGCCATCGCCCACCACGATCACGCTGATGCACGGCGCCGGAATGTCGGCCAGACCAAAGCCGGCCAGGATGGATACCGCCAACATGCCGCCCTTTTCCGCCTCCTTGGCCAATGCCACCGCCCGTTGCATGGCCCCTTCGTCGGTACGGCTGCGCAGGGTATGGGTTACAAGCGGCGGTCTGCGCCACGCCATGACGGGACGCACCCGCCCGGCGATCATCTCCAGAAGCAGGCGGCCGGCATGTTCCCCGGTTTCGTACATGTCGATATGCGGATAGGTCTTGAAGCTGACGGCAATGTCGGCATGATCGATCAGCGGCTGCGTGATATTGCCGTGCAGATCGAGCGCAACCGCGATCGGCGCGTCGGGCAGGACCTGGCGCAGGCGCTGGAGCAGTTCTCCCTCGCCATCGTCGCTGTTCTCCGCGACCATCGCACCGTGCAGATCGAGCATCACCGCATCACAGCCCGCCGCCGCCGCGACGATCGTGTCCGTCAGGTGCGTATAGGCGTCAGCGGCCACACGGCCGCTTGGGTTCGCGCCGGCGATCACCGGCACCACGATTTCCGCGCCCGCCGCTTCGGCGAGGTCGATGAACGCGCCGGCAGCAGTGCGTGTGCCCTTGGCGGCCCGATACCCTTGCGCCCCGTACCGTGGGCTGAAGGACTCAAGTGGTGTTGCCACCGGCGAGTATGTGTTCGTTTCGTGATTGAGCCTGGCGATCAGAATCTTCATGGGTGTCCTGAATGATCGAAATGATGTCGACGATTACCGATTGGCCGCATCGAGCATGGCATGGAGCAGCACGTTGGCCCCCGCCTCCAGGTGCTCCGGCTTCGCATCCTCGATTTCGTTGTGGCTGATGCCGTCCTTGCAAGGCACAAAAATCATGGCGGTCGGGGCCACGCGCGCGAGATAGACCGCGTCGTGGCCAGCGCCGCTGATAACGTCCATCTCCGAATGGCCGATCCGTCCGGCGCCCGCGCGAATGGCACCGATCAGCCGCTCGTCAAATGGCTGCGGCGGGAAGTAGACAACCTGCCGGACATCGATCGAGACACCGTTACGTACCGCCAGTTCGCGCGTCTGGGCCAGGAACGTGTCGTGCATCGAGGTCAGTAGATCGTCGTCCGATGCACGAAGATCGACGGTCATGTTGACGCGTCCGGGAATCACGTTGCGGGAGTCAGGATGGACCGTCAGGCAGCCCACGGTACCGCGCCCGTGCGGCGGATGGTCCAGCGCGATACGGTTGACGATGCCGACCAGCTCCGAAGCCGCAAGCAGCGCGTCCTTGCGTAGCGCCATCGGTGTCGGTCCCGCATGGGCTTCCATGCCCGTGATGGTGACGTCGTACCAGCGCTGCCCCAGTGCGCCAGTCACGACGCCGATCACGGTGTCGTGTGCCTCCAGCACCGGCCCCTGTTCGATATGAGCCTCGAAGTACGCGCCGGGCCGGGGATCGCCAATCGGTGCCGAACCTGCATAGCCAATGGCCTCGAGTGCATCCTTGACGGAGATACCCTCGCGGTCGGTCTGCACGAGCAAGTCCTTGAGGACGAATTCTCCGATGAACGCGCCAGATCCCATCATCACGGGCACGAACCGAGATCCCTCTTCGTTCGTCCAGACTGCCACTTCGAGCGGGGCCTCCGTGACAATGCCGTGGTCGTTGAGCGTCCTGAGGACCTCGATGCCGGCGAACACGCCGAAGTTCCCGTCGAACTTGCCGCCTGTCGGCTGGGTGTCGATGTGGCTTCCGGTCATGACGGCCGGCAGGCTGTCGTTGCGGCCACGTTTGCGCGCGAAGATATTGCCGATGGCGTCGACGCGGATCGCGCAGCCGGCTGCTTCGGCTTCCTTCACGAAGAAATCCCTGCCCTGGCGGTCCAGGTCAGTCAATGCAAGCCGGCAGACGCCCCCTTTGGGAGTTGCGCCAATCTCGGCAAGGCGCATCAGCGTGTCCCACAGGCGGGAGCCGTTGATGCGCACATCATGTCCGATGCCGGCGGATGCTTGGGTGTTGCTCATGCGTTCTCCAGTGCGATGGCGGATCAGACGGTAAGGCCGACGCCGAGGTACTTGTCCTTGACCGCGTCGTTGCGGCGGAACTCCTCGTTGCCGCCGGTGTAGACCACCCTTCCCTGCTCGATCACCACATGCCTGTCAGCGAGCTGCATGCAGACCTCAAGGTTCTGCTCCACCAGAAGAATGGGGACGCCCGCCGCCTTGATGACCTTGAGCTGCGCGACGATCTCTTCGACGATGACCGGTGCCAGACCCTCCACGGGCTCGTCGAGCATGAGCAGGCGCGGATGGTTCATCAGGGCCCGGCCGATCGCAAGCATTTGCTGCTCGCCCCCGGAAAGCTGCGCGCCACCATTGCGGCGCCGCTCGCGCAGACGCGGGAAAATCCGGTAGACATCCTCAAGCTGCCATGGCGACGCCTTTCTTGCCGCCAGCTTCAGGTTTTCCTCGACGGTCAGCAGCTTGAAGATGCCCCTGTGCTCCGGCACGAAGCACAGGCCTTCGCGCGCGATCCGGTGCGGGGCCATTCCCGCAACGTTCTTGCCATGAAACAGCACACGCCCGCCGCGTGGGGGCACGATGCCCGCAATCGCCTTCAAGGTTGTCGATTTGCCGGCGCCGTTGCGGCCCAGTAGCGTGACCAGTTCTCCATCGCCAATGGCAAGGGAGACGCCTTGCAATACATGGCTCTTGTCGTAGTAGCCATGAATATCCTGTACGTCGAGCATCATCCCTTGCCTCCGGTGATCATGTTGCCGAGGTAGGCCGCCCGGACGCGAGGATCGCTGCGCACGTCGGCTGGCGCGCCCTCCATCAGCACCTTGCCCTGCTGCATCACGGTGATGGTGTCCGAGATATCCATCACGATGTCCATGTTGTGTTCGATCAGTACGACGGTATGGTCCTGGACCAATCCACGGATCAACCGCTTCATCGCGCCCAGATCGTCCACGCCCATGCCGGAAGTCGGCTCGTCGAGGAACACGGCGCGGGGCCGTGCCGCCAGCGCCATGCCCACCTCCAGCCGCCGTTGCTGGCCATGCGAGAGCACGCCGGCAGCGGAGCCCGATACATGGGTGAGTTCAAGCCGCTCCAGCACGTGGTCGACAACCTCGGCGCAGGCGAGGTCGCCGGCCGGCAGACGCCATCCATTCATCGCCTTGCGGGGCGAGGTGCCAAGCGCCGCCAGCCGCAGGTTCTCGCACACGGACAGGTTGGGAAACAGGCTGGTCACCTGAAAGGATCGGGCGATGCCGCGCTGGACCCGCTGATAGTCGGCCTCGGCCGTGACATCCTTGCCCTCGAACACGATTCGCCCCGCGCTGACTGGCCGCGTGCCGGTCAGCATATGGAACAGGGTTGTCTTGCCGGCGCCATTGGGGCCAATGACGGAGTGAACGGTCCCGGGCATCACGCGCAGGTCAACCCCGCCCAGCGCCATGAATTTCCCGTATTGCTTGACGATGCCCGTGGCTTCAAGAATCGGCGTGCTCATGCGCGCTCCTCCTGGGTGGATGCGGTGCCCGTCACGCCTCGCAGGCGTGCCGCGATGGTCGATCCCAGGCCCCACAATCCGCGCTGCATGAACAGGCTGACCGCGATAAGCAGGAAGCCCAGAAGCATGAGCCAGCGCGGCCAGAGCGTGGACAGCCAGTCCGCCAGCAGGACGTAGAACGCCGCGCCGAGCACCGAGGCGAAGATATTGCTGGTGCCGCCGATCACCGTCATGATCAGGATCATTTCGCTCGCGTGGTAGTCGATGTTCGCCAACGGCGCGATACCGGTCAGCATGGCGTGCAAGGCGCCGGCAAGCCCCGTCACGGCGCCGGAGATCACGAATGCCAGCAGCTTGAAGGCCCGGACGTTGTAGCCGACGGCAAGCGCCCGTTCCTCGTTGTCGCGAATGGCCAGCAGCGTGCGGCCGAGGACGGATTCCGTGACGCGCAGAACGAGTGCGAAGACGATCAGGAACAGCACCGCCACGAATCCGTAGAATCCCCACGACGACGTCAGATCGATCAGGGCACGCCCGCCGATGGAAATCGGGGGACGCGGGATGTCGAGCAAGCCGTTGTCACCGCCGGTGATGCCGGGCGCGGTGTAGGCGAGGAAGTAGAACATCTGCGCGAACGCCAGCGTCAGCATCACGAAGTACGTGCCGCGCTGACGGATGGAGAACCACCCTACCAGCGCCGCCGTTGCCGCGCCAATCACCGCGGCGCCCAGCAATGCCACCGGCATCGGCAGGCCGCCGGCACGTGTCAGCGCCAGGCCAACCGCATAGCTTCCCAATCCAAAGAAGATCCCTTGGCCGAACGACAGCAGACCCGTATACCCGAGCAGAAGATTGCAGGCCATGGCAGCCATGCCATAGATCAGGACTTCGGTCGCCAGCGTGCCCGAACGCATCGTCAGCGGGAGCAGCAGCGTGACGCCCAGCGCTAGCCACCAGTAGCGGTAGCGAAACAACCATTGTTTGCTTGACGCCATCATCCCCTCCCAAGCAGGCCGTGCGGACGCAGCAACAGCACCGCGGCCATGGCCACATAGATCATCAGCCGGGCACCTTCCGGCCAGAGCGTGCTCATCAGGCTTTGCACGATGCCAACAAGCAGGCCGCCCACCAGGGCGCCAGTGAAGCTGCCCATGCCGCCGATCACGACCACGATGAAGGCCACCCCCAGGGCTTCCACGCCCATGAACGGCTCGGCGCCCCGGATCGGCGCGGCGAGGACGCCCGCGATGGCGGCAGTCCCCGCGCCGAGCGCGAACATCAGGCTGAACAGCCGGAAAACATTGATGCCGAGCAGCGAGACCATTTCCGTGGATTCACTGCCAGCGCGAACGGCACTGCCGATACGGGTGCCTTCGAGCAGCCACCACAGCGCAACGGCAAGGAGGGCCGTGAAGCCGATCACGAAGAGGCGATACTTCGGATAGACGAAATCGCCCCACATCACCACGCCTTGCAGCACATCGGGAGGCGGTACGTCGACACCTAGCGGGCCCCAGCCGACAATGATGAGTTCCTGGATCGCCAGGGCCAGGCCGACCGTGATGAGGATGTGGAATTCGTGCGGCTGCGCGTAGACATAGCGAAGCATCACCTTTTCCGTGAGCCATGCCAGCGCGCCGATGATGATGGGTGCCAGGATGAGCGCCGCCCAGAAGTCCAGGCCGAACTGGAGCGCCTGGAAGCACAGGTAGGCGCCAAGCGCGTAGAACGCGCCGTGGGCGAAATTCACGAAGCGCAAGAGACCGAAGACGATCGACAAGCCTACTGCCAGCAGGAAGTAGAGCATCCCGATGCCAACGCCATTGATGACCTGCAACAGATAGACGTTCATAAACCGTGCGAATGTGGGAGGCCGCCGGACCGCGGCAGCGCGGTCCGGTGCATCGAATATGACTTGAGATGTCCGCGGTCAGAACGACCGCGGCTTCGCGCGGCTTATGCCATCTTGCACTGCGTCTGATCGAGCGGCAGGAATGCTTTGCCCACGCTCACGATCTCGGCAAAGTCATCCTTGTCCTTCATCCTGGACTTGGCTTTGCCCTTCAACAGATAGTAGTTCTTGAGTACCTGATGGTCGCCGGCCCGGATCTCTTCGGGACCCGTCAGGCCCTCGTACTTCAGACCTTCCAGCGCCGCCACCACGGCCTTCGGATCGGCCGAGCCTGCCTTGATCATGCCGTCCACCAGGATCTTCGTGCAGATATATGAGCCGGCAAGGCTGTAGTTCGGATTCGCCTTGAACTTCTCGTTGGCGCGCTTGACCAGATCGCGATTCAGGGGCGTGTCCACGCCGTGCCAGTACTGCGCGCCGAAGTAGACGCCTTCGCAGAGGTCGGCGCCGAGCGATTCGAACTGTTCCAGACCCGACGCCCAGGCGACGAGGATGGTGCAGTTCTTCTTCATGCCGAAGCTCACGGCCTGCCGGAGGGTGTCCGACGACTGCGAGCCGAAGTTCAGGATCAGCAACACATCCGGCTTGGCGGCCATCGCATTGGTGAGGTAGCCGCTGAATTCCTTCTCGGTCAGCGCGTGATAGCTGTTGCCGACGTGCTCGATGCCCTTTTCCTTGAAGATGGCCTTGGCCGCGGAAAGCAGTCCGTCGCCAAACACATACTGGGGGGTGATCGTGTACCAGCGCTTGGCCTTCGGCATCGCTTCGATCAGCGGTCGCACCGTGCGTTCGATCGCGCCGTAGGTGGGAACGGACCAGCGGAACGTGGCCCGGTTGCAGTCCTTGCCGGTGATTTCGTCGGCGCCAGCGGTCGTCACGAACACACCGCCAAGCTTCTCCGCTTCCTTGCCCATGGCAAGCGATTCCGAGGACAGGATGCCGCCGGCAAAGTAGCGCGCGGCTTTCTGCTGCGCCAGCTCCTGCACCTTTCTGACCGCCGTGGCTGGCTTGCCCTCCGTATCGAGGACGCTGTACTGCAACGGGCGTCCCAGGACCTTGCCATATTGCTCCACGGCCAGTTTCATGCCGAGATCCGCGAACTTTCCGTTTGCCGCGAACGCGCCGGACATCGGCACGGGACACCCGAGCTCGATGGCCTCCCCGGCTGCCAGGACACTGCGTGAATAGGTCACTACGCCAGGGACTGCCGACACGGCAGCCAACTTCAGCAAATCACGACGGTTCACGGCTCACTCCTCGTTAGGTGGGGATCGTGTTGTGGCGAAGCTTTTGGCGCCGTATGTGGCACCTGGCCCCGTCCAGCTTTATTCCGCCTCCTGGCGCGACGCAGCGAGAGGCAGGTCGATTGCATTTATCCTATTTATCATCATAAATAGAATAGAATCATCTTAGGAGGCTGGAAAACGGCTTGTCAATGAATGCGGGGTCAGGGTTTACGCAGCCCCGCTGATTCCGTGGGCGTCCTCGTCGGATCAGCCTGGCGCTGCCCTTTCGTCCGGGTGCGGCAGCCGGGCCCTGATGGATAGAATGGCGCCCAGTGGCTGACTGGGCGAGGCATGCAGGTCCAGCAAACGTGAAGGATTGCGCAATGTCGATGTTTCGCGAAGCGAAGGAAGGTGCCATTGGAATCCGCAAGCAGAAACGCGCGGACCTCGTGGCTGAAGAACTGAAGCGGCTGATTACCCAGCGCAACCTCAAGCCGGGCGATAAACTGCCTCACGAGATCAAGCTTCAGCAGATGTTCTCGGTCAGCAAGAGCACGATTCGGGAGGCACTGAAGTCGTTGGAGGTCCAGGGACTGATCAGTGTCAGCACCGGGCCTTCGGGCGGTGCCACGATCGTTGAAGTACCGCTGGATCGCACGTTCCAGCTCATGCAGAACTATCTATTCTTCAAGGACGTTGGCATAGCCGATGTCTACATGGTCCGACGGCTCCTGGAGCCCGAGTTGGCCGCCGGCGCGATCCCGCATTTGACCGAGGATGATTTTCTGGCGCTCGAGCGCACGATCGACTTGTGCGACCCGGCGTCACAGGCTGCCGCCGGCACCAAGATGCTGGACCAGCGACAGGAGGACCTGACCTTCCACGACATCCTGGCCGCGGCGAACCCGAATCCGATGCTGCGTTTTTGCTGCGAACTCATCAACGAGATGATTCGCCAGCTAGTCGTGTTCGGCAACGAGACGCCGGCGTGCGAGCACGAACGCTTCGGGGCCGCCAACGTGGTGTTCCACCGGCGCATCGTGGCGGCTGCCCGCGCGCGCGATGCGGAGGCGGTGCGGTCGCTGATGTCGGCGCATATGGAAGAGTGCACGCATTACGTCACGCGCATGAACGGCCGCGTGCATGGCAGGCTGGTCCTGGATTCCGAGATGACTCGGCGGACATGGCTGAAGCCCAGTGAGACGGCTGACAAGGCTTGATCAGCCTCGTCGCTCGCGCACGATGCTCTGGAGTCCTACAGATAGGTGATGGTTACGATGTAGCCCACTGGCAGGGCATCCGTCGCGCTGGCACCGGCGCCGAGTACCGCTTTTACGTTTATCAGATTGGGGCCGATGCGCGTATCGCGAGGAAGTTGGCGGATATCGCTCAGCGTTCGGGTCGTCATCGTTCCAGCCTCGCTACACGTGGTTGATATCCCTCGCGATTGGCTGACCTGGGTCATCTGGCATGAGGGTTCCGTGATCGCGCCGCGAAACTGGATGGTGCCGGCCCGCGCAGTCCCAGCCAAAGAGATCGCGCCCATCAACACGAGCAACAGAGATAGCCTTGTCCCCGGCATGATCACCCCCGAACGTGGATCGTTGTTTATCCATCAACGGCGGCCATGCTGAATACTTTAGGCAATTCCTTGCTTCATGGGGGCCCACGCTGGCAATGGGGCCAGCCTCATCGCCAGAAAATGACTATGCTGGTAGCACGAGTCTGACAAGGAGGAGGCAGGCATGGATTTTCTTCCGTTGGTGCGATGGAGCCTCGGAGCCGTTGCGGCGGGTCTGATCGCCGGGTGCAATGCCCCGCAACGCAATCACGCCATGCCCCCTGCCCCCGCGCCGCCACGCATGAACGTGCCGGCCTCCGACGTCTACGATACGCCAGCACCCAGCCCCGCTCCGCCTGCTCAACCTGACGCGCCGCGGCAGAGGCAGTAGACGACGTTGAGTTGATCGTCCGTGGCGCTGCCGCGGCCTCCAGGGAGGGACATGCAGCCGCTGTATCCCAGCCAAGGTCAGGCCTTGCCGGACCCCGTGCGCCCGTCGGCGTCCTGGTTGTCTGGGTTCCATCGCTGGAGACACGCGCGCAAGGCATTGAGCTGTGTCGGTTTGAACATGCATTCGTCGATGCCGGCCTCCCTGCAGCGCTGGACTTCTTCGGCTTCGGTGCTGGCCGTGATCGCGACGATCGGGAGGCGATGGGCGTCCGTTCCGGCTTTGGCTTCGGCTTCGCGGGCGCGAAGCTGTCTTGCCAGTTCATAGCCATTGACGTTCGGCATGTGGCAATCCGTGATCAGCATCGCATAGGCCGTCTTCTCGGCGGCGTCGAGTGCCTGCTGCCCGTCGACCACGGCATCGCAGGCATAACCGAGCAGCTTCAGTTGATGCTGCAGCAGGATGCGATTGGTTTCGTGGTCTTCCGCCACCAGGATCAACTTGCCAGATGCCAGCGCCTGTTCGCGCGTCACTGCGTGCGCAACAGGCTTCAGCTTGGCCTGCGTCGGGGTGGCGACAGTGCGCGCCCGGGCCTGCATGGCGGCAGTCGTGACCGCGTTGATCGCGCGCCAGCTCAGAGCATTGCTGCTCAGGCGGACATCCGATTCTGTCAGCCGGTAGCCCGCCAGTTTGGGTTTTTCTGTGACATGCACCACGATGGGACTGGCCTGCCCGACCGGCGACGGCGGCGCATACTCGCCGTCGTTGAGGAACAGCAACTGCGGCTTGTCACGCGCGTCCGGGCTTGCAGAGTTGGTCGCGCCAGCGGCAGACAGGAAGTCCGTCAGCGCTTGGCCCACCGCGCGATCCCGCAATCGGACCCCGAACTGGATGCCTGCCAGCGGCGGCTTTGAATAGCGTCTTTCCTTGACCGGGAGGCTCAACTCGACTTCGACCTGGGTGCCGATGCCGGGCTCGCTCTTCAGTGTGATGCGCCCACCCATCAACTGCACCAGACGCCGGCAGATTGCCAGGCCAAGGCCCGTGCCGCCGAAACGGCGCGTGGTCGACGTATCGGCCTGCACGAAAGGATCGAACAGCCGGTTCTGGCTCTGCGGCTCGATGCCGATACCGGTATCGGTCACGCGCCACCGGAGGGTTTGCACGGTCTCCGTTTCCTGTACCACCTCGGCGGACACCGACACCATGCCGCTTTCGGTGAACTTGATGGCGTTGCTGAGCAGGTTGAACAGGACCTGGCGCAGGCGCACGCTGTCGCCTAGTACCACAGCGGCAACATCCGCCCCCACATGCAGCCGCAGATGCAGGCCTTTCTCATGCGCGCGGGTCGCCAGCACACCGATGGTGCAATCGCAAAGCTCGCGGATATCCAATGGCTGGGACTCAATGTCGATGCGGCCGGCTTCAATCTTCGAGTAGTCCAGGATATCGTCGAGAATCTGGAGCAACGCGCTTGCCGAATCTCCCATCATGCCGACCGTGGCGGATTGTTCCGGCGTCAGGGACGTATGGGAAAGCAGTTCCGCAAGCCCCAGTACGCCGTTCATCGGCGTGCGAATCTCATGGCTCATCATGGCCAGGAAACTATCCTTGGCACGGGATGCCGCCTCCGCGGATTCCTTGGCGCTGGCCAGCGCAGCCGCACGTTCATGCTCGGCCTGAGTGTCACGCCAATAGCCGTTCCAGAGCACGCTGCCGTCGATCTCGATACGGGGCACGGCCTGCAAGCGAGTCCAGCGAAACCCTTCCAGCTTGCGCAGGCGCACTTCGTGGTTCAGAACCTGAAGCTCCCGCCGCGCCGTGGCAATGGCGCGACGCAGGGACATCCGGTCCTCGGGATGCACACAAGCTTCGATCGTGGGGGGATTGACCGCCAGGGTTTCGGCGTCGACGCCGAACAGGTCCGTGGTATTGCCACTCACCCATATCGGCCCCCGGCCGAGGTGGCCCGACTGGCGTACCTGGAACACCGTGATCGGCAGGTAGCGCGTGACATCGGCCAGACGGCCCTGTGCCTCGCGCGCCTCGAGCTCTGCTTGCCGGATTTCGGTCACATCCACGCCGGTGTTGATCAGTCCCTCGACATTGCTTTCGCAGACAAAGGGCTTGATATAGAGAAGGAAATGCCGCTCCAGGCCTTCCTTGTCCTGCAGTTGCAACTGGAGTTGCACCAGCCTGCCTGTGTCGATGGCCCGCTGGCTCGCCTCCTCCACCCGCGCGCTGTTCGCCTCGCCCCAGAAATGTACTTCCGTGGTGGTGTGTCCCACGATATCGGCCCATGACCGCCCAGTGATCCATTCCGAGAATGCGTTCAACCGCAGATACCGGCCGTCCTTGTTGCTGACGACAATGGGTAAGGGGATGGCATCCATCAGCGTCGACTGGAAGCGCAACTGGGTCGAAAGCTCCCGCTCGGCCTCGCGACGGATGGAAGCCTCCTTACGGTACAGGCGTTGGGAACGAAGCAGGATCAGGACGATGACCAACAGCCCGATCAGGATCGGACTCGCGCGCCAGAGCGCATTCAGCCACGACGTTTCGAGCACATAGCTGGTGCCGGCGTAACGATTCTGGATATCCAGCCGCCGGTCCTCCGGCAACACGGAGAGCGCGCGATTGATCAAGGGCAGCAGTCGCCCGGCTAGCGCAGGGTTGACCGCGAAGCCGCTGTTGAGCATGTGCTCGCCCGAACCGATCACCCGCAGCTTGCCGGCAAAACTGCGTCTTAATTCGATGTCGGTCGAGACGATGTCGTCTACATAGGCATCGGCTTTCCCCTGCGCCACCATGTCGAGACCGGCGTGGACATTCGGGGCGATCTCCAGCTTCACGCCCGGTACCTCGTGCCGGACAAAATCGCCAACCCCACCAGAGTCGGTGACGACAACTCGCTTTCCAGCGAGATCGCGCAGGTGTGCGAGCGGCAAGGCCGAGTTTCTGCCCGCGACCACCACTGGAAACGTCGAGTACGGACGGGATACTGGCAAGCCGTGCAGCGTGGGGTCCTCCGGCACCGCAACGGCCATCAGATCGATCTTGCCCCGGTGCAGCGCCTCGACGGTCTGCTGCATGTCACTCGTCGGCTGGCGCCGGAAGCGGACGCCCAGCGTCTCGCCAAGGTAAGTCAGATAGTCAATCGCTATGCCGCTGGCGCGGCCACTTTCGTCCAGGTACGTGTACGGCGCGAGCCCCGCGTCGACGCCGACCGTCAGCGTCGGCAACGACTTCAGGAACGCACGCTCCTCGTCGGTCAGGAAGAACTTCTGGGGCTTGTCGGGCGAGGCGACCTGCGAGGTCATCCAGCGTGCCAGCAAGGCGGCGCGGCGAGTCGGATCGATGGCCCCCAGGCCAGCGTTGGTCGCATCACGTAGTTCCTTTGCGTTGGATCGGAATGCGAAGTGAATGGCTCCTGTTGGTTCCCGGTAGCGCGAGAGGATCTTCAGTCCCGCAAACTCGTGTGAAACCATTGCGTACTCGGCCACTGGCTGCAGGGTGGCGTAGTAGTCCGCCCGCCCGTTCACGATGGCGCGCAATCCATCGGTCGTATCCTTGATGGGCACCATGCTCGCCTTCGGATAACGCTGACGCAGAATGCCCTCCATGTAGTAACCGGGTTCGATCGCGAAGCGGCCGGTTTGCATGGACGCGAGCAGGTCCTCTTCCAACACGGCGGAGGGACGACCGACCACCACGGCATCGCCATCAAAATATGGCTCGGAGAAGGAGAGGCACCGACGTCGTGCCGGCGTGATGGCAACATTGAGCACCACGTCCACATCGCCTGCGCACAAGGCCGCGAGGAGGGACGCCATGTCGGGATACCCTTTCACGGTGTATGTGATCTGATGCCCGCGCAGGGCCTCATGAAGAAAATCCATGCCGATGCCTTCGGCCTGACCGGCGTTGAGCATCGAGAACGGAGGCCAGCCGTTGGTGAGCATGCCGACGGACAGCTTTGCCGGCAACGCCATGGCGGGCTGCATCAGGCCAAGGCCAAGCAACAGGAACAGGACGGCCAGCGTCCAGCGCCGGCATCGGGAGGCGGCGTGGCGAAGTGTCTCTTTCATGAGGTCATGCCCGGGACGAGGAATGGGTTGAAAAATCGTGGGTGTGCCCGACCGCTCGGCGACGAGGCGTCGGTCCCCGGCTTTGCATTCGGCGCGTGAGAAACGATTTCGGAGTTCCCACGGATCGGGTCGGGCAAGCTTGGCTAGCGGGTCCGAGGGCGGCTCATCGCCTGGTGGATGAGGCCAAATTTAGCGCAGCGGGGGCGCCAATCGGACACAGAAATTTCCTAGATTCACGGCGAAAAATCCCAATATCCATTTGAATCCCGACTCACATGCTGCGTATGGCATATGCATATGAGTGATTCGTATTTCACCTTGCCACCATGACTCCGGGTAACATGCCCGTGATCTCCGGAGGCGCTATGCCACCCCGAGAAGGCTGTCTTTTGGTGAAACCTGGGAGTGCTTGATCAATGTCTGAAAACTGGAAATTCGAAACGCGTTCGGTCCACGCGGGATATAGCCCTGACCCCACGACTAAGGCGGTGGCAGTTCCGATCTACCAGACGGCGGCATACGCCTTCGACAACGCGCAGCATGGCGCGGACCTGTTCGATCTGAAGGTGCCGGGGAATATCTACACCCGGATCATGAACCCGACGACCGACGTGCTTGAGAAGCGGATCGCGGCGCTGGAAGGCGGTGTTGGAGCGCTGGCAGTCGCATCCGGCCAGGCAGCGGTCACGGCGGCGATCCAGACGATCACCGAGGCCGGCGACAATATCGTCGCTTCCTCGGCGCTCTACGGCGGCACCTACAACCTGCTGGCGCATACCATGCCGCAGTTTGGCGTTACGACACGGTTTGCCGATCACCGTCGCCCGGAAAGCTTCGAGGCACTGATCGACGACCGGACCAAGGCCGTGTTCGTGGAGTCGATCGGTAATCCGGCGGGTAACGTGACGGATATCGCGAAGATTGCGGCGATCGCAAAGCGGCATGGTGTGCCGGTCATCGTCGACAATACCGTCGCCACGCCCTACCTCCTTCGCCCGTTCGAGCATGGCGCGGATATCGTCGTTCACTCGCTGACGAAGTACCTCGGCGGTCATGGCACGAGCATTGGCGGAGCCATCGTCGATTCGGGCAAGTTCCCGTGGGCGAAGTACCCCTCGCGCTTTCCGAAGCTCAATACCCCGGATGCCAGCTATCACGGCGTGACGTATACGGAGGCCTTCGGCCCCGCGGCATACATCGGCCGGGCTCGTGTGGTTCCGCTGCGAAACATGGGCGCGGCGCTGTCGCCGTTCAATGCCTTCCTGATCCTGCAAGGCATCGAAACGCTTGGCCTGCGCATGGATCGGATCAACGACAACACGCTCGCGGTGGCCCGGCACCTGAGCCAGCATGCCAAGGTGGGCTGGGTCAACTACGCGGGGCTCGAGGACAACCAGGACTACGCGCTCGCCAAGCAGTACATGAACGGCAAGGCTTCGGGGTTGCTCACGTTCGGCGTCAAGGCCGCCGATGGTGATGGCCGGGCGGCTGGCGCCCGGTTCCTGGATGCGCTGCAGCTGTTCACGCGCCTCGTGAACATCGGCGATGTGCGGTCGCTGGCCACGCACCCCGCTTCCACGACGCATCGCCAGCTTTCCCCGGAAGAGTTGGCGCAGACGGGCGTGGGACTGGATACGGTTCGCCTCTGCGTAGGCATCGAACACATCGACGACCTGCTGGCTGATATCGACCAGGCGCTGCAGGCGGTTTAACCGTCGGCGCTGCCGCGCGGCATTGGTGGGCGGGAAGCCATGCTTCTCCGCCCACTTTCTACTTTTGCCGCCCCGCCCTCAGATCTTGATGCGCAACCGCCCCCAGAACGTCCGCCCCGGCGACATGATTGGCGTGGAGGCGGCGTAGCCGAAGCCGGCGTTACCGGCGAGGTTCAGATGCTCGGTGTAGGCCTTGTCGAACAGGTTGTCGATGCCGATCGACAGCTGCGCGCTCTTGTTGAAGTTGTACTGCGCATTCACCGAGACCACGCCAAAGCCGGCGCTCGGCCCGAAATCCTGACCGACCACATTCCCCTCGTGCAGCGCATAGCGACGCTGCGGCGCCACGACGCGCCACAGACCGCCGACCGACCACTCGCGCCACGTGTAATCGGCGCTCAGACGCATCTCGAGTGGCGGAATCTGCGGCAGCGGGTCGCCGCTGTCCACGTTGCGGCCCCAGGCATAGGCGACTGACCCGCCCAGCTTCCAGCTTGCGCTGGGGTACCAGAACGTGCTGACCTCACCGCCCATGATCTGCGCGTTGACATTGCTGGCCTGCGACAGGTTCGCGGTCGCGCCGGAGCCATAGGAAAACAGGATGAAGTCGTTGACGTAACCGGCGTACGCGGAGATCGAAGCGTCCAGCGTCTTGGTGCGATAGCGGGCGCCGATGTCGAGTTGGGTGGTCTTCTCGGGCTCGATGCCCGTGAACGCGTTCGTCGACCCAGACGGGCCACGTTTCGGCGAGAACAGCTCCCAGTAGTCAGGAAAGCGCTCGGTGTGCCCGAGTCCGGCGTACCAGGTCACCGGCGTTTCCGCTAGCGAGTGCTCATAGCGCAGGAAGCCGCTCGGCAACAACTGACTGCGCGTCTCATCCACGGTGGGATTCGGCATCTTCATCATGCCCATCGACCCACTGACCGTGGCACGCTCGTCCGTGGCGCCCGAGCGGTCCAGCCGTGCCCCGGCAACCACGCGCCGCGCGTCATTGATTTCCCAGGTCAGTTCACTGAAGAGGCCATAGTTCGAAAGCGACGCCGACGGATTCCATGGCATCGACGACGGGCTCAGCACGCCCATGGCCGAGCGGGTATCGAGGCTATTCGACTGCGCATCGAAGCCAGCCACCCATTGCACGTTCGCACTGAGGTCGAAGGTCGCGGCGATGCGACCGCCTGCGGTACGGCGGCGCACGTCTGAAGCCATGGCCATGCTGCCTGGAGGTGGTGTCCGCAAGGTGTAGTTGTCCATGCGATGGTCGGCATCGCTGTAATACACCTCGGCGTCGACGCGGCGAAGGAACTCGCCGATGTTCTGCTTCTTGAAGCGCAACTGGAAACTGTCGCGCTTGAAGCGCACGCCGTCCATGCCGCGCCCGGCGTAGCGGGCGTTGCCGTCACCGGTGCTGGCGGCGAGTTCGATGAGCGTGTTGGCATCGGGAGTGATGCCCACCGCCGCGTCCGCATTCCACTTGCTCCAGGCCGAAGGCACGGTATTGCCGTTGCCGTCGCGATAGTCCTGGGCGTACGACTTGTTGGCATTCAGGCGTCCGTAGACTTCGGGGGTGCCAGCAGTGACTTCAAGGTTCTCGTCATTGCGGCCATTCGATCCGCCCACCAGGCTCGCATCCATGCGCACGCCGGGCTTGTCGAAACGTGGCGCCTCGCGCTCGAACAGCACTGTGCCGGCCGATGCGCCCGGGCCGTAGAGCACGGTCTGCGGGCCCTTGATCACGGTGACCTTGTCGTAGCTCTCCGGGGCGATGTACGAGGTGGGCGGGTCCATCCGGCCGGGACATGCGCCCAGGCTCGGCGCGCCGTTGGCCAGCATGTTGAGTCGAGACCCGAACATGCCGCGCAGGACGGGGTCGCCATTGCTGCCGCCATTGCGGATCGCGGTGAACCCGGGCACGGTTTTCAGGTAATCGGCGCCGTCGCTCGCGGGCAAAGGCTGTCGCGGTGCCTTGGGGTCCGTCACGACAACGATTGGGATATTGAGGGGACTCGCGGAGACCTCGACAGTCGGCAGCACAACTTCGGCCGCGGCGTCGTTGCTGGTGTGCTCGGTATGTTCCGTGTTCTCAGCGGCACGGCTGGCAAAGGGTGCGCAGGCAACGAGCGAGAGCAGAAGGACCGATGCGCGATGCGAATAGCGATCGCGATCGCGATCGAACGGAGACAGCGCGCAGGCACGCTGGATTTTGTTTGGGATAAGCATTTGAACAGCGCAATGACACCCACCCGCTCGTGATGACATCGCGAGCGAGGGCGTGATAAGAATCAGAAGGACGGTTTAGGCGTGTTCAGATGCTGAATGGCGGCGCGCGCGATGGGCGGCGCAGATAGCGCCGGTGCCGCACCCCTGCGGGCAGGCGGGGCAGCACGGCAGCAGACGTGATGACACTTGCCGGAGTGGTGTCGATTGACGTGGTCGCCAGCGCAGGCAAATGCGCGAGCAGGCCGCAATAGCCGCAATGGTTGAAGTGCGCGGCGAACGAATCATCGAGCGAAGCCTCACTCTGGCCGCCGGTCTGGTGCCCGGCCGCGCTGCAGACCGTGTCGACAGGCAGCTTCGCGCCGCTCACGAGCGTCGACGCGAGCGGCATGAGCGTGGCCAGCAGAATGGCGAGAATCCCCAGCCAGGCAGTGCGATAAGACGACTGTCGGCGCATCAGGAAAACTCGAAGCGGTGGTGTTTCGTACGACGGTGCATGTCCAGCTGCGGCGACAAGTCACCGACTACGGAAGGCGCGAGCGATATGCTCGCAAGGCTGATTGGTTGATGGCAAGGCGATCCAGACCTGAGCATCCGGTGTGCAATCAGCCGCCGTCCGGAATGATGTGGAGTCGCGACTATACCGGCCTTGACCTGCGTCAGTGCCCCGATATCGGATGGATGCGACCCCTTGTCGCAGCCGGCGGATCTTCGGCAGATCCTCGGCAATCTGCGGGCAGACCTGACGGCGCAGGCGCTGTTCGCGATGCGCCAGACGCTTGCCATTGGTGACCGTCGAATTTTCATTCATTGAAAATTTCGGCCGATTGATTGACGCCGTTTCCGGCTGCTTCCTACCATGTGCCGCATAGAGTTTCCATCGATGAAACCAATGCCTGCATACAGGAGACAGCCGATGATCACCTTCCCGCGCCAGCGTCTGCTGGCCGCCGTCCTGCCGCTTCTCTGCCTGGCGGCCAACACGCCGGCCGGCGCCACCGAAGCGTTCCCGACCAAGCCGATCCGGCTCGTGGTGCCGTTCACCCCGGGCGGCACGACGGACATCCTCGCGCGCCTGATCGCGCAGAAGTCGGGCGAAGTGCTCGGGCAGTCTGTCATCGTCGACAACCGGCCCGGCGCGGGCGGCAATATCGGCGCTGAGGCGGTCGCGCGCGCAACCCCAGACGGCTACACGCTGCTGATGGGCACGCTTGGCACGCAGGTCACGAACCAGTTCATCTATGCCCGGATGCCGTACGACAGCGCGAAGGACTTCGCGCCCGTCACGCTGGTCGCCAATTCCCCGAACGTGTTGCTGGTCAACAGCACGCTGCCCGCGAACTCAGTCGGCGAGCTGATTGCGCTGGCCAAGCGGGAGCCCGGCAAGATCAACTACGCGTCGACGAGCACCGGGGGCTCCCCTCACCTTTCGGGGGAACTGCTCAACGCGATGGCCGGCACGACCATGCAGCACGTGCCCTACAAGGGTGCTGCCCCCGCGATGACCGACCTGCTTGCGGGACAGGTCAACCTGATGTTCGACAACCTGCCCTCCGCCCTTGCGCAGATCCAGGCCGGCAAGGTCAAGGCGCTCGCGGTGACTAGCATCAAGCGGGCATCGGTACTGCCCGCCGTGCCGACGGTGCGTGAATCCGGGCTGCCCGGATACGAAGTCAACTCGTGGTTCGGTCTGCTGGCACCAGCCGGCACGCCGCCGGAGCGCGTGCGCCAGATCCAGCAGGCGGTCGACAAGGCACTGGCGATGCCGGATGTGCGCAAACGCATCGAGCAACTCGGTGCCGAGCCGGGCGGCGAAGGCTCCGCCGCGTTTGCGGCCGAAATCAAGGCCGATACCGAGAAATGGTCGCGCGTGATCAAGAGCGCCGGCATCAAGGCGCAATGAGCGGCACCCCCCTCGCTCCATCGTCAAACCAGGACACTTGAAGTCATGACCCAGAAGACTACGCTTCGCATCGGCTCCGGATCCGGCTGGTGGGGAGACCGCGTCGAGCCGGCGGAACGGTCCGCGCGTCTCGGCAAGCTCGACTACCTCTGCTTTGAAACCATGGCCGAGGCAACGGTATCGGCCGCGCAGGTGCGCAAGCGACGCGATCCCGCGTTTGGCGGCTACGACACGTATCTGGACGACCGGATGCGTGCCGTGTTGCCCCACTGCATTGCCAATGGCACACGCATTATCAGCAACCAGGGCTGGATTCACCCGCTTGGCGCGGCCAGGCGCGTCGCGGAATTGTGCGAGGAACTCGGCCTGCCCGGCGTGAAAATTGCCGCCGTCACCACGACCGATCTCACGGGCAGCATCTGCGAACTCGATCTCACGCTGTTCGAGACCGGCGCCCATGTGTCGACGCTGCGGGAAACGCTGATCAGCGCGGAGCCGTATGAGGGCGCCGGTCCGATCGTCGAAGCACTGCGAGCTGGCGCGCAGATCGTGATCACCGGGCGGGTTGCCGATCCGTCATTGTTCCTGGCGCCGATGATCCATCATTTCGGCTGGCAGCCGGACGACGTCGCCCTGCTGGCGCGGGGCAGTGCTATCGGCCATCTGCTCGAATGCGGCGCACAGGTGACCGGCGGGTACTTCGGCGATCCAGGCTACAAGGACGTGCCCGAGCCGTGGAACCTGGCATTTCCGATCGCCGAGGTGGAGGCCGACGGCAGCGCCGTGATCGCGAAGGTGGCGGGCAGCGGTGGCCGCATCGACCTGCAAACGGTCAAGGAGCAGATGTTCTATGAAGTTCACGATCCGCGGCGCTATATCACGCCGGATGTCATCGTGGACTTCTCGACCGCCGTGCTGGAGCAGGTTGGCCCCGACCGCGTACGCATCAGCGGAGTCAGCGGCCTGCCGCGTACCGATACGCTCAAGGTGTCGCTGGGCTGCACCGAAGGGCATATCGGCGAGGACATGTTCTTCTATGCCGGCCCGGGCTGCCTGGAGAAGGCGAAGCTGGCAAAGCGCATTCTCGAGGAACGGTTTGCCATGGCGAATCTGCGGGCCGACGAGTTGCGTATCGACTTCCTCGGCGTCAATGCCGTGCACGGCGTGGCTTCGCCAGAACCGGCGTGCGAGCCTAACGAGATCGCGATACGTGTGGCGGCCCGCACCCGCACGAAGGAAGAAGCGGTCAAGGTGGGGCGGGAAATCGACAGCATGGCCGTATGCGGACTGGCCTCCACCGGCAAGCGCGTGCCCCATCAGGACCGCACGCGCGAGATTATCGGCGTGTGGTCGGCCCTGGTGCCGCGCGCGCTGATCCAGTCGCGGGTCCAGTTCGTCTGACCCTGCCAACCTGATCGGGAGACATCATCATGCGCGTTCCGCTGCGCCGCCTCGCCCACAGCCGCTCCGGCGACAAGGGCAATACCTCGAACACGGCCGTTATTGCCTACGCGCCGGAGTTCTATCCGCATATCAAGCAGCAACTGACGGCCGACGCGTTCAAGGCGCACTACGGCACGTTGATCACGGGGCCGGTCACACGGTTTGACGTGGATGGCCTGCAGGTCCTCAACTTCGTGGCTGAGGGCGCGCTCGGTGGTGGGGTGTCCCGCAGCCTGGCAATCGACAACTACGGCAAGGCCTTGGCCAGCGCGGTGCTGCGCTTCGAGGTGGAGATTCCGGATGCGCTGGCCCCTCTGCTTCGCGGGCCGGCACGTTGAGTGCCCCCTGCGGGCACCACGGCGCGCGTCCATGCGCTGGTGATGCGGCGCGCTTCCTGTCGTAGCAGCCGCGCCATGGCGGCCTCACGGCTGCGGATGCGGGTACTCAGGGCCGCCACGCTTAACGCGCCGATGGGCCAGCCGTCGTAGTCGAGGATCGGCACGGCGATGCCGCCCATCCCCTCCACCACCCAATCCAGAAACAGCACGTAGCCGCGCGCGCACGCGGCGTCCGCCTCGGCAGCAATGGATGCCGCATTGAGTTGCGGGTAGTTGGCCAGCTTGCGGGCCGTTTGCTGCAGGCGTCGCGCGCGCTCGGCCGGTGGCAGCCACGCCAGCACCGCCAGACTGCCCGCGCCAACCCCGAGCGGACGTCGTGTGCCCACCGTCACGTAATTGGCGTGAACGGGATACGTGCCCGTGATCACCTCCGAACACACGGCTTCGCCGCGGCTGGTTTCCGTCAGCACCGCCGTATCGCCGAAGGCGTCCTGGAGCCGTTCCAGAGCGGGTCGCGCAAGCTGGCGCAGGTCCACACGCCGCTGCCCGACATCCGCAAGCTGGAACACCTCCGGGCCGATGCCATAGTGGCGCCTGGCATCGCGTGTGGCAAAGCCTTCCTGCACCAGCAGGTCGAGCAGGCGCGACGTGGTGGCCGGGTCCAGGCCTGTGGCGCGTGCCACGTCGCTCATGCGGCGCACTTCGGGGTCGGAGAGCGCCCGCAGCACGGCAAGCGCGCGCTGGACCGGGGAGGATCGCGTCGCCATGATGCGATGGCCCTAGCGGGCCGCCATGGCTTCACCCATGCGCTCAGCCATGGTGCGAGGACTGCAGCGTGTCGCGCTTGATCTTCTTCGCCAGCGACCACTTGTGGACTTCGGTCGGGCCGTCGTAGATCCGGAACGCGCGCAACTCGCGGAAGGCCTGGTCGACGATGGTGTCGCGGGAAACGCCGTTGCCGCCCAGAATCTGCACGCAGCGGTCCGCCACGCGGAACAGTGCTTCGGAGACGGCCACCTTCGCCATCGAGCTTTCCGTCGTGCCCGCCGAGCCGGTGTCGAGCACGCCCGCGCACCAGTCGATCATCAGCGCCGCCTGCTGCAGGTCGATCAGATTTTCAGCCAGCATAAAGCCCACGCCCTCATGGTCGATCAGCAGCTTGCCGAACGCCTTGCGCGTGGTGGCATAGGCGCGCGCGATCTCGTCCGCGCGCGTGACTGTGCCGAACCAGCGCATGCAGTGAGAAAGCCGGGCCGGTGACAGCCGTACCTGCGCATAGCGGAACCCTTCGTTGACCTCGCCCAGCACCTGTTCGGCCGGCAGGCGCAATCCATCGATGAGCACTTGCGCGTGGCCACCGGGCATCGAACTGTCGATCGTGTCGATCACGCGCTCGGTGCGGATGGCGGGATGCGGAAGGTCGACCAGGAACATGGTGGCTTGCGCGCGCTCGCCGTCGCCGGTACGCGCCATCACGATGCCCACCCGCGCACCCTCGGCGCCGGTGATGAACTTCTTGCGACCGTTGAGTACCCAGTCGTTGCCGTCGCGTACCGCCGTGGTGCTCAGCATCGAGGGGTCCGATCCCGCCCCGCCCTCTTCCGCCGGCTCGGTCATGAAGAACGCCGAGCGTGCTTCGCCGCGCACCAGTGGCTCAAGAAATCGCGCCTTCTGCGCGGCGGTGGCCACCTTGCCCAGCAGGAACATGTTGCCTTCGTCGGGCGCCATGGTATTGACGGCGACCGGACCAAGCGGCGACAGGCCCGAGCGCTTGAGCACGGCGGCCGTCTCGAGTTGGCTCAGGTGCCCGCCGTCGGGCAGGATGTGGGGCGTCATGACGCCAGCGGCACGTGCCTTGGCGCGAAGCTCCAGCACCAGTTCCTCGGTGGGGCCGTGAGCGGTGCAGCGCGGATCTTGTTCGTACGGCGCGACCACGTCGCGCACGAAGCGCTCGACGCGATCCGCGATGTCACGGCTGCGTTCGGTGGGACAGGGTGTGAACATGAATGCCATTCCTCTCAAAGTGTATTGACCAGATGCCCGCCGTCGACCGGCAGCACGGCGCCCGTCATGTAGCGCGAGGCATCGGATGCCAGCAGCAACAGCGGGCCGTCGAGATCCTCGGGCTGCCCCAGCCGGCGCTGCGGAATGCGCTGGATGAGGGCCTTGCCCGCATCGGTCTGCCAGAAGTCGTGGTTGATTTCAGTATCGATGTACCCGGGCGCGAGGGCGTTCACCCGAATGCCGTGGCGTGCCCATTCCAGTGCCAGTGTCCGCGTCAGTTGCACGACGCCTGCCTTGGACACGGCATAGGACACTACCCCGCCCGCTTGCCGCAGCCCGAGAATCGACGCCACGTTGATGATGCTCCCGCCGCCGCGTTCGCGCATCCCGGAGGCCAGCGCCTGCGCCATGAAGAACATGCCCTTTAGGTTGGTGTCCAGCACCACATCCCAGTCTTCTTCCGAATGCTTGAGGGCAGCGCCCTCGCGAACCAGCCCGGCGTTGTTGACCAGGATGTCGATTGGGCCCGCTTCTTCCACCATCGCCGCGCGCGACGATGCGCTGGTGACGTCGAGCGCCACGCAACGGGCGCGGCCATACGGCTCAAGCTGTTTCGCCACCGATTGCAGCGCATCCACTCGCCGTGCCGCAAGCACCACTTCCGCGCCATGCGCGGCCAGCCGTTGCGCGAAATGCGCGCCGAGCCCGCTCGAGGCGCCGGTGACCAGCGCCCGCTTGCCGGCCAGTCCGAGCAGTGTCTCCTTCATCCCCTGTCTCCTTCCAATTGCATGGTAGGGGCAAATTGTAGGATGATTTCATCCTATGTCAATGGATGTGGCGCCTCACCGGCCGGTATTGCCACAACCTTTCCGCTAGAATCGCGCCCTGTGCCACATTCGACCTCTCCATCCCTCGCCATGTCGATCGATTCGCCCGTCAACGCAGGCCCAGCAAGCCGCAGCGCATCGGACTCGGTGTTCTTCGGGATCATGAATGGTCTGGAACTTGGCACGTTCGTGCCTGGCCAGCGGCTGGTGGAAACCGATCTCGTCGAGCAGTTCGGCGTGGGGCGGAATTCCGTGCGCGAAGCGCTGCAGCGGCTGGCTGCGGAGGGCATCGTTGACCTGCCGCGCCATCGCGGCGCCATCATCCGGCGCCTGAGCCTGCAGGAGACACTCGACGTGCTCGATGTGGCGGAACGCATGACTGGCCTGCTCGCGCGCGCCGCCACGCGGGGAAGCGGCGACCGGACACTCGCGCAGGCGCTGCGCGCATCGGTGCAAGCGCTCGTGGTCGCGGAAAAGACCCACGACGGCGAAGCGTTTTCCACCGCGAGGCGTCATTTCTATCGCACGCTGCTGGATATGGGCGATAACCGCGAATTGCGGCGGCTCTTTCCCACAATCCAGATGCCGATCGTCCATGCACAGCATCGGCTGGCGTCATTGCGGCAGATGCGGCTGGATGACTACAAGCGCATCGCCACGGCCGTGCAGGCGGGCGAACCCGATGCCGCCGAAGCTGCCGGCACCGCGCACGTGCAGAACGTGCGTGGTGCGATCCTGGGTCAGTAGCACAGGCGACTCCGGACGCTCCGCCCGGTGAAGTCGCACATCGACCGGATCGACCGGCTGGACTGGCTGGACCGGGACCGCAATTGACGCTGTCGGTGACGCTGAACTCAGCCCGACGACGAAGGGGTTGCGTGACGGGGCTACGCTAGAATCGACTCCAGCCCCCGCCCCCCGCCCCCCGCCCTATCGCCAGCCTCGAAACATATGTCTTCCGAAAGCTCGCCCGCAGATCGCGCATTGGCCCATGTCGCCGGGCAATGCGGCGGCAGTCCCATTGATCCGACCTGGCGAGTCACGCTGAACTTCCATCCGGACCGGATGTTTGAGGGGCGACCGCTGCTGGCGGCAATGGCTAACGATGGCGTCTATCGATCCCAGTTCGAAACCGGCACGAGCAATGGCGGCTTGACCGCGTATCCCGGCGGGGACCGCTGGCATTGGGAGAGCCGGATCTTCGGACGGGCCTACGACGCGGCCCCGCCGTCCGACCGGCCACGCTATGGCGCGCTCAATATCGACCACGCCGGGGCAGGCGCCGCGCCGCGTTTTGGCTCGGCACACCTGCGGCTTGCCGCCGGAGTGCTGGCCCGCGCCACGTTCTGTCACCCGGACAGCGTCTATGAGCCGACGCATTTTGGGGTGGCCGATCGCTTTGCGCTGGCGGAGCGGCTGGCCGCCGTCGCGGGCCACGATGATCCGCTCGACCATTATGTGGAAGCGCATGTTCATGGCCCCGTGCTGCTCGCACAGGACGTGGAGGCGATCGTGCTCGATCCCTCGTATCGGAATACTGAGGTCGAGGCCCTCGCGCTCGCATTGCCCTGTCGCGTCGAATGGCATGCCGGATTTCTTGCGGATGCGGATCAACTGAGCCGTGACGCCGCCTACCGCGGCGAGGCCGTAGCCGAATTCGCGGCATCACTGGCGGGCAATGGCATCTTGACGCCCGCGCGAATAGGCGAAGCGGCGCGCGCCGATCGCCACGATCCGCAGATGCTCAAGAAAGCCTGGCACTGCCTGGCACGTTTCGGCAACCGCAATCGGCCGTAAGCCACAAGCCGCAAGCCCGTGAAGGCGGCGGGCAGGTGGCGGCTGTCCCCCCCGAGGAATAGGGCCTGAAGATCACGAGGGCTCCCTTCGGCAAGCTACCTTTTCGGCACGGCAAATTCCCGATGACGATCCCGGTGAGACATCGCCGAGAGCCCATGAGTGGCATGGGGGGTTTTTAGCGAACGTTTACAAATTGTGACATCCCCAATACAATCCGCCTGTAAACAATAATGATTCGCACTTAATACCCTGGTTTGTCGTGTATTAGACACCTCATCGGGGGCAAGCCGCCTCTTGTTTTTCCTCTTCCCTCCCATCGTCATGTCAGCCCACGCCACATCGCGTGTACGCCTGGTCGCGTACGCGTGTGCCCTCTGCTGCTCCGGATTCGCAGCCTCCCAGTCCGCATCTGCCCAGACCACGGATAACCCGCCGTCCGCGAAATCCACGGAGGCGACGTTGCCGACCGCTGTGGTCACGGCCGATTCGCCGTTGCAGACCAAGGAGCTGCCGTCATACAAGTTCGTGGCGCCGCTGCTGGACACGCCGCGCTCGGTGACGGTTATCCCCGAGGAGGTCATCAAGCAGACCAACGCGACGACGTTCGCCGAAGCACTGAAGACGGTGCCGGGCGTTACGTTCCTGGGTGGCGATGCCGCGGCGAATCCGTCCGCGGATCGCCCCGTGATCCGTGGCTTCGAGTCGCGCAACTCGATCTTCGTCGATGGCATGCGCGACTCCGGCGTGCAGAACCGTGAAACGTTTGCCGTCGAGCAGATCAGCGTGGTCAAGGGGCCGGATTCGGTGTACGCGGGCCGTGGCGCGGTGGGCGGCAGCATCGACATCGTGACCAAGATGCCCCGTCTCGACGATTTCACGAACGCCAGCCTTGGCCTGGGCACCGAAGCCTACAAGCGCGCGACCGTGGATATGAACCGCAAGATCAATGACGAGACCGCGGTACGTCTGAACGTGATGGGATACGACGCCAACCAGCCCGGTCGCAACAACGTCTACAGCAAGCGCTGGGGCGTGTCGCCGTCGGTGGCATTCGGCCTGAACTCGCCCACCACGGTGTACGTGAGCTACTACCACCTGAACAGCTACGACATGCCGGACTTCAGCGTGCCGTTCCGATCGACCGGTGGCACGCCTGGCGCGAACAGCGGCATCGAGCGCTCGCAGTTCTATGGCCTGAACAACCGCGACTACCGCCGGGGCCAGACCGATACGGGCGAGATCCGCGTCGAACATCGCCTCGACGAGAACTGGAAGCTGCGCAATACCACCATGTTTGGCCGCTCGACGCTGGACTATGTGGCCACCAATCCGCAGTTCCTCAGCACCAATCCGAACATCCTGCAACTGCAGGCCAAGAGCGGCAAGTACGCGACCAACAGCGTGGCGAACCAGACCGAGGTCTCGGGCAAGGCCACGCTATTCGGCATGGAACACAGCCTGTCCGCCGGGATGGAATTCAGCTGGGAACGCAGCACGTACGAGGGCTACCTTGTGAGCGACAGCGCCGGCAACAATATTCGCTCGGGCGGACCATGCACGGTAGCCTACAACTGCACCCCGATTGGCGGATGGGACTCCAACGCACCGTGGACCGGCAGCATCGTGCTGAATGGCGACAAGGGATTCCCGGGCGCGCCGACCTACACGCATACCAACGTGGCATCGGCCTATCTGTTCGACAGCATCAAGCTCAGCGAGCGCTGGCTGTTCAATGCCGGCACGCGATTCGACCGCTTCGATGTCTCCTCCACGCAGGCAGGCGCGCCAGACCTGAACAATATCTCGAACCTGTTCAGCTACCAGCTTGGTCTGGTGTTCAAGCCGGTGCAGACGGTCAGCCTGTACGCTTCGTATGGCACGTCGGCCAATCCGCCGGGTGCGAATAGCGGTCTGGGTGGCGGCACCGACCAGATCACCGCGACCAACCAGAACCTTTCGCCGGAACGCAGCCGCAATATCGAAGTGGGTGCCAAGTGGGATGTGCTGGACCGCCGTCTCTCGCTGACTTCCGCGCTGTTCCAGACCGACAAGACCAACGCGCGCGTCAGCGATGGCCTGGGTGGCACGGTCAACGCGGGCAGCCAGCGCGTGCGCGGCGCCGAACTCGGCTTTGCGGGCAATCTGACCAACCAGTGGCGCGTGTTCGGCGGCTACTCGTACCTGAACGCGATCACCACCGACGCCGGCCCGGCGAACCCGACCGCCTCGGGCCTGCCGATGGTGATGGTGCCCAAGCACAACTTCGTGCTGTGGACCTACTATGACGTGCTGCCCAAGCTGTCGATTGGCGGTGGCGCCACGTTCTCGAGCCTTACCTACGCATCCGTCACGGCCACCACGCGCAAGTGGACGCCGGGGTACGCCCGCTTCGATGCCGTTGCGACGTATCGCCTCGACAAGACCATGGACTTGCAGTTGAACTTGCAGAACATCTTCGACAAGAAGTACTACTCGTCGGCCTACCCGATCTACGCCACGTGGGCACCGGGGCGCTCGGCAGTGCTGACCCTCAACGTCCACATGTAAGCCGTCCTTCAAGGCTTACTTCGCCAGTCGTCTCCGCCTGACCCACAATGGTTTCAGGCGGAGGCCCTGGCTTCGAGGCGCGCGGCATAGAACGCGCAGGCCAGGAAGAACGCCGCGCACAGGCCATAGCCGAGGGGAAAACTGGTCAGGTTCCACAAGTTGACGCGCCAGTTCACGAAGCTCAGCCGGCCCTGCGACAAGCGAACGGCCGTCATGATGTACATCGCCGGCACGATGCATAGCGGCAGCGCCTGATAGCGGTGCTGCCGGAACAGCAGCCAGGACGCCCAGCCGATCAGGATCGGCGTCCAGAGAAACAACAGGCAATCGGCCGGATCGACCGGCATCGGCGCGCGGATCATCAGGACCGACACCCCGATGAGCGATACCAGCGACCAGCCTGCCAGGAACAGGATCAGCAGATTGGTGTGCCACTTGCGGGGTTGCATGGGGGTGACTTCGTCGTCTGGAAACCTGCCCGCATGATGAAAGGTCGCCGTGAAGGCGTCTACTGTGACTAGTCACAGTGCCCGGGTCCTTATGTACCCGTCCCCGTCCCCGTAGCTGTAGCTGTGGCTTCCGGCCTCCAGTCCCCGCCCAACGCCAGCAACAGCGACACGCGCTGGTCAAGGTGATCGGCTTCCACATTCACGAGATCCATCTCGGCCGCCACCAGCGTCTGCCGCTGCTGCTGCAGACTCCGTGTGTCCGACGCGCCGATCGTCACGCGTGTTTCCTCTCGCTGCACCAGCACCCGACGCTCGTTCACGCGCTCGCGGAGTTGCCTGGTGCGTTCGGCATAGCCAGACTCTGCCCGTAACCCGGTTTCGACCTCACCCAGCGCCCGCAGCGCACTGTTGCCATAGGCGATCAGTGCCGCCTTCTGCTCTGCCGTGTAGTAGTCCACACGGGCCTTCAGTTCCCCGCCCATGAAGATCGGGGCAAAGAAGGCACCATTCAGACCCTTGACCGGGCTACCGGCCTGATTGAGCAGGAACACATCGCTGCGGATGCCGGTAACGGCCGCGCTGATCGAGATGCGCGGCAGACGTGCGGCTTCCGCCGATTGCCGCATGTCGAACGCCGCCGCAACGCGATGCGCGGCGGCAGTCAGGTCGGGGCGACGCTCGACCACGCTCGCCGGCAGGCTCGCATTCGGCGCTGGCGGCATGGCAGGCAGGGTCGGCACGGTCGCGATGTCTCCGGCCGGGTAGCGGCCCAGCAGCAGCTCCAGCGCCTGCGCGGCCTGGCTCCTGGCCAGTGCGGCCTTCTCGATACTGTCGCGCTGTGCGTGCAGGGTGTTCCTGGCTTCCAGCAGGTCGGTCTCCGGCGCAATGCCGATGGTCACCCGCTGGCCGACAATTCGCACCAGTTCCTCCTGAATGGTGGCGGATTGCCGCAACCGGTCTTCGAGCACGGTGTATCGGATCAGCGAGAACCATGCCTTGGCAGTGGTCGCCACAATCACGCGCTGCGCCCAGAGATAGTCGTCCTGTGTAGCGGCGTATTGCGATTCGGCTGAGCGGGACTCGGCGCGGATGCGCCCCCACAGGTCCACCTCCCAGCTTGCGCCGATGGAGAGGATCTGCGTTTCCGAGTTGCCCGCCCTGCCCTTCACGCCGGCGCTTGGCAGCAGCCCGCTCCGTGCGATGGCAACGAGCGCCTGCGCCTGCTGCACACGCGCCTCCGCAAGTCGCAGATCGCCGTTGTGCGCGATGGCTTCCCGCACGAGCCGTTGCAGTTCGGCATCGTCGAACGCGGCAAGCCAGCCATCGGCGACAGCGGCGCCCGATGTCGGGTTTGCCCACCCGGCCCGCCCTTCGAGCGAGGGAACGGTTTGTTGGCGAAGGTCCTCGCCCTTTGGCGGGGTCTGCAGGGCACACCCGGCAAGCATGGCAACCGGCAGCGCCAGCAGCAGGGACTTCTTGATCTGAGATGACGACATAAGCTTGTCTCCCGTGGCCTAGTGCAGCTTGAACACGAGGTAGTTCAGCTTGGAACTGACGCGCAGGAAGACCATGCGGATGATATGGAACATCTCCATGCGCTCCGTGTAGATCGCGCCAGCACCCACCGCGCCGACGGGCAGCGTCAGTCCGCTCGATTCGTCGCGGAGCGCAAGCTTGACCGCGAACCGGTTCGGCACCACATCCGTGGCCCCGGTGTTCGGAATCATGCCGCCCTGCGCGAACTGGCCTTGCGATTGGGCCCAGACGATCGAATCGACGCGGGCCTTGATAATCTCGCCCGGGGCCGTCGGCAGATAGATTTCAGCGAGATCGCCCGTCTTGACGTTGTAGAGCTCGTTCTGATGATAGAAGGCCAGGACCTCCTGCTCATCCTCCACGAAGCTGAATGCCGGGGAGAACGGGAACGGCACGAGCATGGTGCCGACGCGCACCTGCAAGTTCACGACCCTGCCGTCCGACGGCGCCCGATAGACCGTCTGCTCCAGCTCCCAGCGGGCGTTCTCGAGCATGACTTCGGTCTCGGCGCGCTTGGCGCGCGCGGTGGCGATCGCGACAAACTCTCCCTGGCTTTTGGCCGATAGCTTCTGCCGGGCCTCTTCCTCCGCGGCCTGGGCACTGAGCAGATCGCCTTCCAGTTCGTGCTCGCGAGCGCTGGCTTCCTCACGGTCGAATTTCGACCCGGCACCGGCGGCGAGCAGCGCATCGTGCTCGCTGACCCGCCTGCGGGCCAGCGACAGCCTGGCCTGCACGGCACTCACCCGCCCCGCAGCGCCACGCACCGATTCACTTAGCTGACGTGCCGCCGCTTCGGCTTCGGCGAGCGCCGCATCGTCGGCCATCAGCCTGCCTTCGAGCTGCCTGACCGACGCCTGATATGGCGTTGGATCGATACGCAGCAGCACGTCGCCCTTCTTGTAGCTTCGGTTGCCTTCGGCCGGCAGTTCGACGATGCGGCCCCGGACCTGCGGCACCACCTGCAGGACCTTGCCGACCACCCGCACGTCATGCGAGGACGGCGCCACCACGTTTAGCGTCAGGACCAGCACCGTCATCGCCACCACCGGAATGGTGACCACGATCACCATGGTCGGGGTGTTCCACGGCAGCCACTTGAACTTGAAGAAGACCAGCCAGACGGCCAGCGCGTAGACACCGAGTATCAGCGCGTCCATTCAGATTGGCTCCTTTCCGGCGCGAATCTCGCCGGGCGCTTCATCGTCTTCCGGCGCCTGATCGGTGCCGTAGGCCGCCCGGTAGAACACGGGCTTGGTATGGGCCCACAGCCAGGCCAGCGGCCACAGCAGCCCTCCGAAGAACAGCGAAAGCAGGCACAGCGAATGGATCGCCTCCTTCTGCGGATGCCGCTTGCGATGCGCGATCTTCTCGGGCCAGATATGCAGCATCCAGAACAGGTAGATCCCCGCCATCGGCACGAAGATCAGTACCACCCAGGAAATGGCATTCGCCACGGTCTCCAGGGTCTTGCCACGGAGCGCGGACGCAAAAGCAGGTTCGGTCGATGCAAGCAGGAGAATGCCTGCCAACAGATAGGGGCGCAGTTTCATCGAATCGTCTTGTTGTCTGAAGCTCGAAAGCTCGGGCGCAATGCGCCGACCGGTCAGTTGCCGGAGGCGTTGTCACGCGGCGCGTCCCGGCTGGCATCTTCGTGCGCGTGCCGGAGCGGCTGGCTGGCGGGGGTGTAGGGGGCTTCGCCTTCATCGCCCTCTGATATGTCGTTTGCGTAGAGCAGGTTGTACTTGCTGCCGGCAGGACCATCGGAAGCATGGCAGCCGGCGGGTTTCGCGGCCACTCCGGCGCCCTGGCATACGTGCGACCAGTCAGGCAATGCTGGCGATGCCATGTCGCTCGCGAGTTGCGCATAAGCATGGCCAGCGCCCGCGATCAGCAGCGCAATACCAAAGACCCGGACGGCCGGACGGCAGTGATTGATCATGTCTGGAGGTTCGTTCGGAAGAAGCGCACACCTTAGGGCGACGTGCCGATCTCGGCTATCAAAGAACTTAGAAAGTGCGTGGGCGCGACATTGACTGGATACCGGTGTCGCGCTGTTTTTCTAATTTCTTTGATAGTCGTGGCGTAGTGGTACGGCCTACCCTGTGCGCCGTCGTAACTCGCTCGGGTGTAGCCCAGGCTCCCCCGATATGCAGCGCCCAATGAATGCTTTCCGCTCGATCGCCACGCGCCTGATGGCCGTGGCAGCCATCGGCGCCCTGTCCGCGTGCGCAGTGCCAACCGCCGAAACCCTGAGCCCGTTCCAGGAGCCCTGGCCCTGGACCAAGGTCGTGCTCGTCAATCGCACCAATCACGACGTGCTGGCCGTGCACGCGGGCCAGTGCGAGACCGGACCCGCACCCCGCCAATCGCAATCGATGCCAGCCTATTGCTTCCTCGGCAAGAAGCCGGAAGCGCCCATTGCCATTACATGGAGCGATAGCGGCACTGGCGCGCCGCACACCACCGCCGTGGCACTGCCGCCCTTGTGGCGCGAGAAGCCTGGACCCGATGACCTCACGACGGGCTATCTGTGCGTGCTGTTGCGCGAGGATGAGCGCCCAAGCATGACCATCGTTGCCACGCCGGAAGCGTGCGCGGTGCTCTAGCACGAACCACGTGCCTTCCTGATGCATCGATGTGGCGTATCGCCGTATAGCCGCATCGATGCATCGCCCTACCTGACACACATGTAGTCACGGTAGCGTCATCTTCGGTCCTTAGGCTTGCGGGGCTTTCAAAGCACCCCAGACATTCCTCATGCCAAGGACCCCATGCAACGTATGCGTTTGATCCGGGCGCTGCTGGTCGCCAGCCTGGTGGCCATCGGCACTGTCGCCTGCGGCGGCAACGATGACAGCCCACCTCAGCAGCCTGTCTCGCCCCCTCAGCAGCCCTCCACGCCCGACGGCGCTCCCAGCCCCACCGAGCCGGCCAAGCCGGACATGCGCTGCGCGCCCTGAATGCGCGCACGGCTCAACCCTCACTCGATGACATCATGAATTCGCGCCGCAAGTTCTTGCAGGCCAGCACCGGTGCCGCCTTTTCAGCCGCCGCTCTCGCCGCATTTCCGCCGAGCATCCGCCGTGCGCTGGCCATTCCCGCCAGCAACGTCACGGGAACGATCAACGACGTTCAGCACGTGGTGATCCTGATGCAGGAAAACCGCTCGTTCGACCACTACTTCGGCACGCTCAACGGTGTGCGTGGCTTCGGTGACCGGATCACGGTTCCGATGCCCAATGGCCGCAAGGTCTGGCAGCAGGAGCGCGCTAACGGCACCGTCATCACGCCCTACCACCTCGATGGCACGGCCAACAACGCCCAACGCACGTCCGGCACGCCGCACGCGTGGGCGGACAGCCAGCAGGCCTGGGACAACGGTCGCATGTCCCGCTGGCCGGTGGCCAAGACCGACACGTCGATGGGCTACTTCAAAGAGCAGGAGATCCCGTACCAGTTCGCGCTGGCCAATGCCTTCACGATCTGCGACGCGTATCACTGTTCGATGCATACCGGCACCGACGCGAACCGCTCGTTCCATATCTCGGGGACCAACGGCGCGATGCCGCAGAACGTGGCCTTCGTCAACAATGAGTGGGATGCGATCAATGGCGTGCCGGCCGACGCAAACATCGGCTATACGTGGAAGACCTATGCCGAGCGGCTGGAAGAAGCCGGCGTGAGCTGGATCAGCTACCAGAACATGCCCGACGAATGGGGCGACAACATGCTTGGCGCGTTCCAGACGTTCCGGCGCGCGAACCTGGCATCCGGCTTTCCGGTCTCCAGCGGCGGCTCGCCGGGCAAGCCCTACACCAATACCGGCCAGGCAGTGCCGTATCACGCCTACGACGCCGCTACCGACAATGCGGCCAATCCGCTGTACAAGGGCGTGGCGAACACGCTGCCGGGTGACAAGCCGGACCAGTATTTGGACGCTTTCAGGAAGGCGGTTCTCGACAACAAGCTGCCGCAGGTGTCGTGGATCAACGCACCGTCGATCTACTGTGAACATCCGTCGCCATCCAGCCCGGTGCAAGGCGCGTGGTTCCTGCAGGAGGTACTGGACGCCCTGACCGCGAATCCGGATGTCTGGAGCAAGACCGTTCTGCTGATCAACTTCGATGAGAACGACGGCTATTTCGACCATGTGCCGTCGCCATCGGCACCGTCGAAGAACCCGGATGGCAGCTATGCGGGGAAGACCACGCTGGCGGATGCGGACCTGACCGCCGAGTACTTCACGCAAGGCGCGCCGGCCGGCAGCACGGGCCAGCCCGCGCCGGATGGCCGCGTCTTCGGCCCCGGTCCGCGTGTGCCGCTATATGTGATTTCGCCGTGGAGCCGCGGCGGGTGGGTCAATTCGCAGGTGTTCGACCATACGTCGGTGCTGCGCTTCCTTGAGGCCCGATTCGGCGTGCGCGAGCCGAACATCAGCCCGTTCCGCCGCGCGGTCTGCGGCGACCTGACCAGCGCGTTCAACTTCAAGACGCCGAACAACGAGCCCATGCCGACACTGGGCGGCCGCACCACGCGAGAGCTTGCCGACAAGCTGCGCGCGGACCAGCAGAAGCTGCAGCAGGTGCCGGTGCCGCGCGACATGCAGTTGCCGCTGCAGGCCGCCGGTGCGCGTCCGTCGCGAGCCTTGCCATACGAACTGCATACCAGTGCGCGTTGCCGTGCTTCCGGTCAGGTGGAACTGGTATTCGCGAACTCGGGCACGCAGGCTGCCGTCTTCCACGTGTACGACGGCTTCAAGCTCGATCGCATCCCGCGCCGCTATACCGTCGAGGCGGGCAAGACCTTGTCGGACACCTGGGACGCCGCACGTGACAACTTTGGCAAGTACGACCTATGGGTGCTGGGCCCGAACGGCTTCCATCGGCATTTCAAGGGCGACCTGAACCGCCTGAGCGGCACGCAGGCCGCGCCGGAAGTCCGCGTGTGCTACGACGTAGCCAATGGCAATGTCTACGTGGACCTGATGAACAAGGGCGGCCAGCCGTGCGTGTTCACCGTGACGCCGGTGGCCTACCGCCAGGACGGTCCGTGGACCGCAAACGTGGCCGCGAGCGCCAGCACCACCCAGCACTGGGAACTGCAGGCCAGCGGGCAGTGGTATGACTTTGCCGTGACGTGCAGCAGTGATGCGTCGTTCTATCGCCGCTTCGCTGGTCGTGTGGAGACTGGCAAGCACGCCATCAGCGATCCGGCCATGAGCGAGGCGTAACGCGTTGACAAGCGGTGGTCCGTAGGCCGCCGCTTGTCAACGCACGCCGCCGCGCCAGTTACTGCACCGAGTACCCGCGGCCCGTCATACAGGCGCGCCACGCTTGCCAGTACGACGTCACGGCCCAGCCATTGTTCGCCTGAATCTGCGCACTGGTGGCTACTGCCTGACGGCGTTGCTGGCGATGCGCCACGCCACCGGCGATTGTCCCTGCCGCCGCACCCGCCGCGGCGCCCTTCCCCGCGTCTCCAGCGATCGCACCCACGACCGCACCCGCAGCGGCGCCACCGGCCGCGCCGCGCACGCGCTCGCCACCGGGCACGATGACCGGCACCGGCGAGCTTGCGATCTGGAGCGGATCAATGCCGGTCTGCTGTCGCGCCCAGCTATAGCACGCACCGTCGTCGTTGCTTTGCTGATAGGACGACTGCCCCCGCGTCGGATAGGCGATGGGTTTCTGCGGGATCATCTGCGCGCGCGCCATGCCGGGTAGCGCGCCTGATATCAGAACGATTGCCGTACACGCGGCCAGCGCGAAGTCTGGACGATTGCTCATGAACTCTCCTGATCAGGTGCCGGGTCCGGGCCGTCGGGGGGGCGTCGAGGGAGTTTCGCCGTTGCACGCCTCAAATCCGAAAGTCGCGCCATCCTGCGGCAATCCACCACGCCCGTTCCAGGCTGAAAGAAAAAATGCCCGCCGGGGGGCGGGCAAACTGCGAGGTCTTGCTTGGGGAAATACCCAAGACGGGTGGCAGCAAGAGGAGGCCGTCACCCGTCCCCTTAATAGTGGCGTCGCGGGGACGGGGTCACAATCATAGAAATTAGAAAGTGATCAGCCGATGGGGTCAGCCGGTGGGGTCAGCCGGTAGGCAAGCGCTGGTGCCTCTGCCGGATCAGCCTGATCTGCGTGGCGAGGTACTCGGACTGAAGCGCGATTTCTTCGTTCCAGCCAGGCGCATCGGCAACGTAGCCGCGCAGGTCTTCGCACAGTTCGGCCAGTTGCGAGCGACCCAGCACCGCCAGCCCTCCCGAGATCCGATGCAGCAGACGCGCCAGCGCCGCCAGGTCCTGCGTCGCGAGGATTTCGTCATAGTCATCGAGATCAGCCTGGGTCTGTGTGAGGAAGACCTCGACATGAGGCCCGGGGATCCGGGGCAATTCCGGGAGCCCCTCGTCGTTAGGCGCCTCGTTGCCCTGGTCATCGCGGGGCCACTCGGCGCCTGCGAGAACCGAGGCGAGCATGGCGAGCGAGACAGGCTTGGTCAGATAGCCCGTGAAGCCCTTGGCCTGCCCGGCGGCAACGTCCTCTGGCCGCGCGCTTGCGCTGACGGCATAGACCGGAATGCCGATGCTGGCCTGCCGTATCTCGCGCAACAGATCGAAACCGCTCATGCCGGGCATGTCGATATCGGTCAGCACGGCATCCACCCGACGCTCCGCGAGCGCCGCCATGGCTTCGGTACCGTCTCCGGTGGCGATTACCCTGGCGCCGAGCGCGAGAAGCTGGTCCCGCAGCAGGTCGCGGTTCAGCAAATTGTCCTCTGCAATCAGCAACAGACGGCCAGCCAGCGGCGACAGCCATTGAGCCGCACCCCCGTCATCGTCAGGCGCGGCCGGGTGGACGCCAGTGATGACCGCGCACGCGGCCGCATGGATACCGACAAGACTGTAGGCGGATACCTCACGCCCGCCATCGGGCCGCGCGGTGGCCACCATCGGACCCAACTGCTTCAGCCAGACGATCGAAGCCGGCCTTGGCCACCAGGCCAGCACCCGATCCGGATCGAAGCCGTCGGCGACCAGCAGGCAGTCATAGCTCTCCGCGTCGACCGGGCGGTCCAGATCCATCCTGGCCGATGGCTGGCAGGTGCCCCAGTCGATCTGGTTGAGCATCCCCTCCAGGCATTCGGGTTCGCGCGATAGCACCAGCGTGCGGTTCGGCGGCAGGCCCGGCCGTGCCATTGGCGCTGCGTCGGCGACGCGTGGCGGCACGCAAACCGTCACACGCGTGCCCACGCCCAGAATGCTGTCGAGCGAAATACGCCCACCCATCCGTTCCGCAAGCCGCGAGCAGATGGACAGTCCGAGCCCGGTGCCACGGGCCTGGGCGAGCCGATTGTCAGCCACCTGCGAGAACGGCTGGAACAGGCGGTCCTTGTACTCGTCCGGAATGCCGATGCCGGTATCCGCGACGATAATTTCCAATGCCCCATCTGCCCAGCGCGCGCGCAGGACGACCTTGCCGGCCTGCGTGAACTTGAACGCATTGCCAAGCAGGTTGTTGACGATCTGGGTCAGACGCACGGGATCAAGGTCGAGCCGCGCGGGGATGTCCCGGCCGTACACCGTGATGAAGCGCAAGCCGCGTCCGGCGGCCAGCGGTGCATGGGCGACGGCGATACGGGAGAGCAGATCGGTCACGGCTATCGGTTGCGGCTCGATGCTTAGTTCGCCGACATCGATTCGCGAAAAATCCAGCACGTCGTTGACGATCTGCAGCAGCCCTTCGGCCGATACCTGCATGGCGCCGACCCGTGTCCGTTGATCCGGCGGCAGTGGGCCTCTGGCAACGAGTTCCATGTTGCCCAGCAGCGAGGCAAGCGGTGTCCGTATCTCGTGGCTCATCGATGCGAAGAACGCCACCCGGGCGCTGGCGGCGGCGTCGCTGGCAAGGCGGGCTTGGTGCAGAAGCCGCTGGGCGCGCGCTGCTTCGGCATAGGTGCCGGTCAGGAAGCGATAGTTCCAGTAGCGGTACATCGCGAACAGCAAGGCGAGCAGCGCGCCGGCGATCGCGCCGATCACCATCAGTTCGTCGGCCATGCCCTGAAGCTGATGCCCGATCGGGAGCGCGAAGATCAGGTGGCCGACGTCGGATACGAGCGGCGGCCGGCGCAGCGCCCAGCCGTAGCCGGGGACCCAGTGGAACATGCCGTCCGCCTTCGACTCCAGCCGGGCGTCGAGCCGTTGCGCGTTGGTCCGGGCAGCGGCCGGCACCAGCGGCGCACCGACGCCGTCGAACACGATCGGTTCCGGAATCGGAAGGTTGGGCCCGGCATCGCGCAGCAGCACGTGCAGCGGGATCCGGGTGAGCGCGATCGCATAAAGCTGGCTACCCTTCGCCACCAGCGATGCGCCAACCATCTCCGGATCGGCGCCAGGTGTACTGCCGGGTACCCCGAACCATTCGACACGCTTTTCGCGGGCCGCCTGCAGGACGTCGATATCGCGATCATGAAAACTGGTGAGGACCGTTTGCGTGATGGCCCCCGGAGACATCGGTGGCAACACCGTCTGCAATGCCGCGCCGGATGCATCGGGGGCTTCATAGCGATACGTGGCGCCGCTGCCGATCGAGATCATCTCGATCGAGGGCCGCTGGCTGGCGGCGAGCAATGCGCGGACGGACTGGTCGCAGCTTTGCTGCAGCACGTCGTCGGTTGGCGCGGACGCATCCACCTTCGCGCAGAGACCGGCTTGCCCTCCCGTTGCAACGGGAAGCGTGCCGTTGGCACGCAGTTCCAGAATCAGGTTGCTCGCGGCCAGCGTGCTCCGGCGCTCCAGCACCGCATCGACCACGCCCTGCTCATACAGGCGGGTCATCTGCTCCTGGGCGCGCAGCGAGCCATTGAATCGCACGAGCACGGCTGTCGAGGCGATGGCAACGACCAGCAGCCCCAGAAGCAGCACCACCATCGAGAATACGCGGCGTTCCCGCTGGAGATTGCGTTTGACGGCGCGGAGGTCTGGCGGCGCAGGCCGGGTCGGGTCCGCGTCCGCGTCCGCGTCCGGGATCGGGTTCGGATTCGGATTCGGATCGACGGTGTCCGGTGTCATGTCAGGCCGTTGTCGCGCGCGTACGTGACGAGGTCGGCGTTACTGGTGATGTTCAGCTTGCGCATGGCCGAACGCTTCTGCGTTGCCACCGTGGCCAGCGTGCGATGGAGGTACCCGGCAATTTCGGTCAGTGGGCTGCCAGCGGCGAACATCCGAACCACTTCGATTTCCTTGGGCGAAAGTGGGCTGATGGCGCCGCCGGCCATTGCGCCGGCACTTGCCATCCTCGCCGAGATACCTGGCGACAGGCGCAGCCCGTTTCCGGCAACCGCATCCATGCAGATCTGCCTCAGGATGACCGGTTCCTCATCCTTCCCCACAATGCCCGCGACGCCCGATTCCTGAATGCGCGTGAGCAGGCCGCCGTTGGTCAGCATGGTGAAGACGACAATCGGCGTGTCGGGGCCGGACTGGCGCAGCCGCTGGATCAGGCGAAGGCCATCATCGTTGCCCTCGGAACGGCCCATTGTGAAATCCGTAACAATGAGATCGGGCCGATGTGCTTCCACAGCCGCGAAAAGCTCTCCGCCGGATGCGCACATCGCGGCAATCTGGACGGTCGGAATCTCGCTAAGGGTGGATTTGACGGCTAGCTGAATCGCCGGGTGATCATCCGCGATCACGACGGAGATGGTGTCTGGTGGCATGTACGTTGGGTTTTTCCGCACCCCGGCAAGATCCGGGAGGGGTTCTGCGTCTACAACATGCGGGCGCGCGGTCCGGTTCGGCACCTCGCCCACATGGGGCTCCCGATTTTACCAAGTGGCGGGCGCGCCCATTTGATGGATGGGGGCAGTCGCTTGACCATTCGTCCCACACCTGGCGCTGGCACGTTTTGCACGATTCTGTCGCGCATTGTCAGGCAGCGGGCCCGCCAGGGCGGGACAATCGCGTTCAAACCGCCGGCTCGATGGCACCGGCAATGTGCCGGTAATGGGCCACTAAGGTCCCGCGCGGTGGGCGATTCACAGGAGACATCAAGATGGCAAAGGCTGTTCGTTTCTACGAGACCGGTGGTCCCGAAGTCCTGAAGTTCGAGAACGTCGAAGTCGGAGACCCGGGTCCCGGTCAGGCGCGGGTGCGGCACACCTATATCGCCGTGAACTTCATCGACATCTACTTCCGTACCGGGCACTACCCGCTGGAACTGCCGAACGGGCTGGGCTCCGACGCCGTGGGCGTGGTCGAGGCGGTGGGTCCCGGCGTGACCGATATTCGCGTGGGAGACCGCGTCGGATACCTGCTCGGGCCGCAGGGCGCTTACTCGGACGTGCGCGTGATGCCCGCCGACGTGCTGATTCCGCTGCCGGATGGCATTGCAGACCGCGCGGCCGCCACGCTGATGATGAAAGGCATGACCGCGCAGTACCTGTTCCGCCAGGTCTATCCCCTCAAGGGTGGTGAGACGATCCTCTATCACGCCGCGGCCGGCGGCGTGGGTCTGATTGCCTGCCAGTGGGCGCGCGCGCTTGGCGTGACGATGATCGGCACCGTCAGCTCCGACGAAAAGGCCGAGATCGCCAAGGCCAATGGCTGCACGCATACCATCGTCACCTCGCGGGAGAACATCGCCGAGCGCGTGAAGGCGCTCACCGATGGCAAGGGTGTGCCCGTGGTGTTCGATTCCATCGGCAAATCCACGCTCGAAGCGTCGCTTGACAGCTTGCAGGTGCGCGGCACGCTGGTGAGCAATGGCACGACCTCGGGCCCGGTCGAGATCGACAGCCGGGTGATCGCCCGCAAGGGTTCGCTCTGGGTCACGCGCCCGGCCATGATCCACTACGCCACGCCGCGCTCCCACATGCTGGCGATGGCGGCGGAGGTGTTCGACATGGTCATGGCGGGCAAGATCCACAACGAGCCCCGCCAGACGTTCGCTCTGGCAGAGGCTGCGCTGGCCCACCAGGCGCTGGAATCGCGCCAGACCAGCGGCGCCACGGTGCTGGTGCCGTAGCCGTACGGGGTGGCGTCCGGCGTTTGCCACGCCACCCAACACGGCCTTCAGGTGTGCTCAAATTGAGGCTCGGGCGGCAGGATGCCCGAGCCTTCCTGTCTGGTCAGGATGCAAACAATGACAGCCCCCTCCATCCAGCAATTCAGACTCGTCCGCAGCGCCAGCCTGAACGGCTACATCGAACTGGTGAAGTCGCTCGGGTACGATCCGCGCGCGTTCCTGCGGGGCGTGGGGCTGTCAGCCCGGCTGCTTGAGAATCCCGAGACATTGATCCCGAGTCCCGCCGTGCGCGAGCTGCTCGAAGTCACCGCGCAGGTCACCGGCGTGGAAGACTTTGCATTGCGCCTGGCGGCGCGGCGCACGTTCTCCAACCTCGGGCCAATCAGCCTGGTGCTCAAGGAAGCCGCCACGCCGCGTGAGGCGCTGGACACGCTCTGCCGCTATCTGAAGTTGCTTAGCGCCGCGCTGATCACGCGCGTGGAGGACGTTGGCGACGCGGTGATCATCCGCGAGGATCTGCTGCCCACCCCCGGGCTGTCGTCTCGCCAGGCGCTGGAACTGGCGATGGGCGTGACCTTCCGCATGTTGCGCGAGCTGATTGGCCCCCGGTGGCGCCCGCAGCAAGTCTGCTTCATGCACCGCCCGCCGGCCGATCTGTCCCCATACCGTGCGTTCTTCGGGCGTAACCCGATGTTCAACCAGCCGTTCAACGGCATGGTCTGCGCGGCGGCCGATCTGAGCATGTCACGGATGCCCGATGACCCCGGCGTGGCACGCTTCGCGCGCGATTACCTGGAGGCGGCGCTCCGGCACCGCGAGATCGGCATCCGCGACTCCTGCCGCGAACTGGTCCAGGCGCTGCTTCCCGGCGGGCGCTGCACCGCCGATCAGGTGGCACGTCATCTGGGCGTCGATCGCCGCACCTTGCACCGCTACCTGAGCGCCGAAGGCCTGACGTTTTCGACCCTGCTCCACGAGGTGCGGTCCGAACTGGTCATGCGCCACCTGCTGGAAAGCGATCTGCCGATGGGGGAAGTGGCGGGCCTGCTAGGCTTCTCGGCACAGAGCAGCTTCAGCCACTGGTTCCAGACCGTATTCGGGTGCAGTGCCACCGACTGGCGCAAGACCCAATCCTCGCAGCCCGCGAAATCCGCGAGATCCGGGCAGTTTGCTGCCGCAGCCGGCCGACGGGCGCCTTCGCGCGCCTGACGTACGTGACGTACGCCAGCGCGCGAAAGGGCCGCCCTGCCCCTTCGCGCCGTCCGTCTTACTCCGGCACGAAGTGAATCGAATGCAGCAGCTTGCCCTGCCGTTCATACGATTCGCGCACGTCGCTGGCAAGCTCCTCCATCGACGCCTGCGAGCCGGGTTCCATGCCGAGTTCCTCGATCTTCTTGCGTAGCGTGGGCGATTGCAGCGCCTTGAGCGTGGCGTCGCGGAGCTTTGTCGTCACGGCCGCAGGCACGCCCGGCGCAGACCAGAGGCCCATCCAGCCGACTTCCTGCAGGTCGGGATAGCCCAGTTCGGCGAACGTGGGCACGTCGGGCAACGTGCTGATCCGGTGTGGGTAGGCAATCGCGAAGGCCCGCAGCTTGCCCGCCCGGATGAACGGCAGAGACGTAGCGGGGGCATCGAACATCAGTGGCACGTGGCCGCCCATTACGTCCTGCAGCGCCGGCGGCGATCCCTTGTAGCTCACGGTGCCCGTCTGCAGCCCCGCCAGGCGATTGAACTGCACGCCGATGGTCTGGCCGCGCAGGCCGATACCGAAGTTCGCGTAGTCGACCTTGCCCGGGTTGGCCTTGATGTACGTGACCAGTTCGCCGAGATTCTTCGCGGGTAGGCTCGGGTTGCCGACCAGGATCAGGCCCTGCCGCGACAACTGCGCAATCGGCACGATGTCCTTGAACGGGTCGTAGGACACTTTGATGGCTTGCGGTACTTCGGCGGCAATACCTTTCTGGATCAGCAGGAACGTGTAGCCGTCGCGTGGCGAAGACAGCATGCCCTGGACGGCGATGGTGCCGGCCGCGCCCGACTTGTAGTCGACGATGACAGGCTGGCCGAGCGGCTTCTGCAGCTCCTGCGCGAACAGGCGCGCCAGGATGTCTGCCGTGCCTCCGGGCGGCGCGCCTACCAGGATGCGCACGGGCTTGATAGGCCATTCTCCCGCCTGGGCCGCGTGGGCTGTATGGGAGGCGAGCATCGGCGCCAGCACCATCGCGACGCTCGCGATGACTAGCCGGCGGCGGATTGCAGGTGGCGTGGTGGTGGCGTGAGTTTTGCCTGCACGATTCGGTGCATGCAGGTGGGGGCCTGGGTTACGCATGTCTCGCTCCGGATGGATGAAAACGTCGGGTGGAGTTGTTGGCGGGATCGCATTCTTCGATGCCACGGAGCAGCCCGTGCCAGCCTTGGGACGGATTCTGTGGCGTCACTCCCCCGGGTGCTTGGCAATGCGCGACAGAGTCATGCCGATCGCGCCACCGGCACGTCGGGGCGACCCGGCGGGAACCTGCCGCCATGCCAGTCCCGGCTATGTCCTGCGCATGTCCCATAAAAGCAAATGCCTGTCCCAGATAAGCAAGCGCAGGCGGGGAATGCTCCAGATACTCAAAGGGCAGGCTTGCAAAGCCACCACGGCAATCATCCCCACCAAAACCAACACCCTGGAGACGCACCATGAACTTCCTCGACGGTCACCTCTTCCCCGAGAACCAGCCGCCCCTGATCATCACCGCCGCGCCCTACGCGCCGGGCTGGCTGCCCGAGGACTTCCCCGAGGAGATCCCGGTCAGCATGGAAGCGCAGATCCAGAAGGCGGTGGATTGCTACAACGCGGGCGCCACGGTGCTGCATCTGCACGTGCGCGAACTGGACGGCAAGGGCAGCAAGCGCTTGTCCAAGTTCAACGAGCTGATTGCGGGCGTGCGCAAGGCAGTGCCAGAGATGATCATCCAGGTCGGCGGATCGATCTCGTTCGCGCCAGAGGACGAAGGTCAGGCCGCAAAATGGCTCTCGGACGACACCCGTCACATGCTGGCCGATCTCGAACCCACGCCGGACCAGGTCACGGTGACGGTGAACACGTCGCAGATGAACGTCACCGACCAGGCCGAAGACGCCGATTTCAAGGGCACGTCGCGTGAGCGGGCCGCCATCTTCAACGCCTACAAGGAGATGACGGTGCCCGCGCAGCCGGGCTGGGTGGAAGAACACGTGCGCCGCCTGACCGCCAAGGGCATCCAGAGTGCCTTCCAGTGCTACAACCTCAACAGCTTCGAGTCGGTGGAGCGATTGATGCGCCGGGGCTTCTACAAGGGGCCGCTGGTCATGAACTGGGTGGCCATCGCCGGTGGCATGGACACGCCGAGCGTCTACAGCCTGGCCAATTTCATCCGTGCCGTGCCTGATGGCGCGGTGGTGACGGTGGAGAGCAACGTGCGCAACGTGCTGCCGGTCAACATGATGGGCATTTCGATGGGCCTGCACGTGCGCTGCGGCACCGAGGATTGCCTGTGGAACCAGTCGCGCACCGAGAAGATGAGCACCGTAAAGCAGATCGAGCAGCTCGTGCGGATCTCGCGCGAATTTGGCCGCGAGATCGCCACGGCCAAGCAGGCGCGCCAGATCAGCCGCATCGGCGAGTTCTACGATACCGTCGAGGAATCGCTGCAGGCCAACGGTTTTGCCCCCAACCGCAACGGCGGAAACCAGGGCTTCCTGCGCAAGACGGCCTGAGCGGCCTGAGCCGGTCACTGTTTCCCGCATCGACCGCGTGAAGCCCCGGCACAGGGGCTGGAGCCGGATCAGGGCAATCCCCTCTTGTCCGGCTCCCCAAATCATCAGATAACACTTGCCGCTTCTCCGCCCCCGTGATGCCATGAGTACTCTGATTCGCAGCGCCCTCCTCGTCAAATTTTCCGAAGTGTCCCGCACCGTTGGCATCGACGCCGATCGGTTGATCCAGCATGTCGGTGGCGACAGAGCCTGCATGTTCTCGCCGGATCTGCACGTCCCGGAACCGTGGCTCGCCCGGATGCTGGAAAGCAGCGAGCAGACCGGCCAGGGCGCATCGGCGTCGATCGGCTTGCTGATGGCGGAAACCTGGCGGATGTCGGATTTCGGCCCGATCAGTCTGCTACTGCAGCATCAGCCCACGCTGCGCCACGCACTGGGCCAGCTCGAGACCTACCGCCATCTGCTCAGCGAATCCGTCGCGGTCCATGTGGAGGAATTCGACGATATCGCCATCGTCCACCAGCAGGTCATTACCGAGCGGCCTAACAGGCTGCTGAAGTACTAGCCGCATAAAAGCGAAGCTTCCCTCTGCAAGGCTGATGGGCTCGCTATTTTTCACAATCCGGAAGCTGATCGTCACTTCACCGACTTTTTCGTTGATTTGGCGACCGTTTCCGGCCTCATTGCCGCGATTACTGCAACTGCGGACGGATTTGTCCCAGCGAACGCATGCGCACGAGGTTGTAGGCGGCCATGCTCAGCACAAACATTTGATCGACCTTCTTTAGTCCGCGCACCATCACCTGGCGCATGCGCCCAACGGTCTTGGCCCATCCAAAGCCTTGTTCAATCAGCTTGCGCTTCTGCTGTGAGATGGCATAACCCTTGGTGCCTGCAATGGCGTCGGGAACGGCCGAGCGGCGGCCAGAGGTGTTTTGTGCGACGTGCGGCGTCACCTTCAACTCCAGGCAGGCTTGAATGAACTCGTGCGCGTCGTAGCCCTTGTCCGCACCCACGGTGACTTCCACATTCAGGTCCTCAATCACCTGCCTGGCATCGTTGAGCATGACCTTCGCGGCCTCGCGCTCGGCGTGTCCGTCCGCATTGGTCACCATGGCGCTCACCACCAGGCCGTGGCGGTTGTCGCTCAGGGTATGACCCATGTAACGCAGTTCACTGGCGGTTTTGCCCTTGCGGTACAGCTTGGCATCGGGATCGGTTTTGGACTCGTGCGTCTCGTTGCTGCGCTTTTCACCCTTGAAGTCAGCACCGTCGTTATCGTCTTGGTCGTCGCCATCCTTGCGTACAAAGCTCTTGTGGCCAGCCCACGCCTTAATCAACGTGCCGTCGACGCTGAAGTGCTCGCCCGACAGCCAGTCCTTCTTCTGCGCGATGGCCAGCACTTCGTTGAAGAAGTCGATCACAGCATCGTGCTTGATCAGCCGTTCCCGGTTCTTGCTGAAGACGCTGGGCACCCAGACCACATCATCCATCGCCAGGCCAATGAACCAGCGAAACAGCAAGTTGTAGTGCGTCTGTTCCATGAGCTGGCGCTCCGACCGGACGCTGTAGAGCACCTGCAGCAGCATGGCCCGCAGCAACTTCTCCGGCGCGATGCTGGGCCGGCCACCCTTGATATCGGCCTCGTACATTTGCGCGAACAGCCGATCCATCTTCGCCAGCGCCTGGTTCGCCATGGTGCGGATCGCGCGCAGGGGGTGGGACTTCGGCACGAAATCTTCCAGCCGCCGCATGGTGAACAAACTTTCGGTGAAGGTGTCAGCGCCGCGCATGAACGTGGGATTGTATGGAGTCCTCAGATTAACGATTCAGCAAGTCGTCGCGCTGACGTTCGCTGCCGGTATTTCAGCAGCCTGCTAATCCTGGCCGTCAGCCGGTGGAACTGTCGGTCGGCGCGTTGCAGAGCCTGATGAAGTCGATGCTCGGTGGTCACTGGAAGCCGCGCAGCGTTCATTTCTCTCATGCCGCGCCGGCGAGCCTGCATGTGCACCAGCGCCTGTTCGGCACGCGGGTCGAGTTCGGCTGTGACTTCGATGGCATTACGATCGACCGGCATGACCTCGATCGGCCCAATCCGCTCGGCGACGTCAATCTGGCCCGCTATGCCAAGGAGTTTCTCGACGAGCGTCCGCACGGCAAGCAGGCGTCCACGGCGTCCAACGTGCGCCGGGCTATTCAGTTGCTGCTGCCGCGTGGGCGCAGCGGCATCGAACAGGTCGGCCAGCAACTCGGCATGAGTTCGCGCACGCTGCAGCGGCGGCTTGAGCAGGAAGGCATCGAGTTCTCCACGCTGCTCGGCGAGGTGCGCCGCGGGCTGGCCAACCGCTACCTGGGAGACCAGCGGTACCCGGTGTCGCAGGTGGCGACGTTGCTCGGTTTCTCCGAGGTCAGCACGTTCTCGCGCTGGTTTGCCGCGCAGTTCGGTGTGTCCCCGACACGCTGGAGGGCGGGCCAGCCCGCGTAAGCGGCCGTCCCTGCCCTGTTCGGCTCGGCTCGGTTGCGCGCGGATCAGAACGGACGATCGCCCTTGATCGTGGCTCGCTCCATCCGGCGCGGCGCGGGCCAGTAGTCGCTCACGGCATAGTGCTGTGTGGAAACGTTGTCCCACAGCGCCACGCTATTGGGCTTCCAGCGGAAGCGGACCTGATACTCGGGAATCGCCGCCTGGCTGATGAGGTAGTTGAGCAGCAGGCTCGCGCCGGGGGTCTTGTCCTGCCCGAAGCGCACGTTTTCCGGGGTGTGGTAGTTGATGAAGTGCGTCGAGAACGGCCCGACGTACAGGATCTTCTCGCCGGTTTCGGGGTGCGTCCGCACCACGGGGTGGTCCACCAGCGGGTTCTTCCGCACCAGCTCCTCGCGCTCTTCGGTCGTCATGATCGCGCCGAAGGAATGCTCGATGCCATGCTTGGCTCGCAGGCCGGCGATCTTTACCTTGATGTCCTCCGGCAGGTGCTTGTAGGCCTCTACCATGTTGACCCAGATGGTGTCGCCACCGACATCGGGGCAGGAAATGCAGCGCAGCACCGCACCTTTGGGCGGACAGGCGCGCCACGAGGCATCGGTGTGGTACGTGTTCTCGAAGTGATCCCGCTTCTCGCTCTTGTAGATCTCGATCAGGCCCGGATGCTCGGGCACCGAGTTCGCGACCGGGTGATCTTCCAGATCGCCAAAGCGCTTGGCGAACGCCACGTGGTCGGCCCGCGAGATGTCCTGGTCGCGGAAAAACAGCACGCGGTGTTTGAGCAGGAGCGCCTTGATTTCAGCGAAGAGCGTATCGTCGCGCGCAACATCGGCGATACTCACACCCGCCAGTTCGGCGCCGATCGAGCATGTGAGGGGATTGACTTGCATGATTTCATTCCTTGGGCGTTGTGGATTGAGGGCGGCCACGCCAGAAGCCGTGGTGCGGGCAATCCGGAGACACCCGCGCGCCGTCTGGAAATGATTGTGGCCAACCGCGATGCCTGCTGCTTGACCCATCGCGCCATGACTTGGCGGACCATGCCAATCGCCCGGGCGCGGCGTCCGCGCACCGCCCGGAATGAAACGAAGACTGTCGGATTTTGATTTTTTCGAGTGAACGTATTGGCGCTTGCGCAGTCAATCTGGTCCCACTCGTGACACCAGAACAATGAAGAAGTTAGTGATTTCCCTGATCCTGGGGATGGCGCCCGTGCTTGCTGGCGCCGCAGGTATGGCGGACTTTTCCCAATGCCGCCAGTTCTTTGCCCACAGCGCGCCACCGAGAGTCACCGTCACGTCCGACCTGAAGTTACGGCCGCTCTGCTACGACGCATTCGCGGTCATGCACTCGGGCCGCAGCAAGACGCCGGTCTACGTCGCAGAGCGATTATCGAGATCCCAGCTTGTCGATGCCCGCGATGAAAAGCGGACCAACCAGTTCTTCGCCGACGCGCGATTACCGCGAGCCGAACGCGCCGAGCTGGACGACTACCGCGGCAGCGGATGGGATCGTGGCCACCTGGCGCCGGCAGGCGATCAGCCCACTGCGCAGGCCATGGCGCAATCGTTCAGCCTGGCCAACATGACGCCACAGGCGCCAAAGAACAACCGCGAGGCGTGGAGTTCGATCGAATCGGCTACGCGCAAGTACGCCATGCGGGCCAAGGGCGATGTCTACGTGATCTCTGGCCCCGTATTCTCCGATCGCCCCCAAACCATCGGCGCGGGCCGCGTCTGGGTGCCCAGCTACTACTTCAAGCTGGTCTACGACCCCACCACGAATCGCGCCTGGGCGCACTGGATCGCGAACACCAACGAGGCTCGTCCGTCGAAGCCGATCAGCTATCACGAACTGGTGAAACGTACCGGCATCGAATTCCTGCCAGGCCTGATGCCCGGTGAAAACACGAATGCCACCGCGCCGGAGCTGCGGGCGGAATCGACCACACGTGGCAACCGTGAGCCGAAGCACGAGCCGAAGCGCGAGGGCGAGGATCTTGGCCAGGCGCTCAGATCGCTGATTCAGCCCATTGCGCAGGATTTCGAGCGGATCATGCACTCCTTGCTGCGGTGGTGGGCTCAGCTACGACACATCATGGCCTGATCGTCGGATCGTCGCGGCGTTCACGTTGCCGGCGTATCGGTGCCGATAGTTTCCAGGGCCAGCGACTGCACCGCCTCGTCCACGCTGAGTTCATGCAGGGCGCCGAGCGGCAGCGTATCGTCGGCCGAGCGCGTCAATACGTCCAGCGCGGGCGGCTTCAGGCGGACCAGCAACAGTCGGCGGCCACGGCTGGCTACCCCCGCGGCAAACGTGCGCAAGGCCTCGATCGTCGAACCATCCAGGTCAGGCGTTTCCTCCAGGCTGATGATCACCGTGTGCACCGCGCCCTGCTCCGCCTCGGCCAGGTGCCGCACGCGCAGCAGAATGCGTTCCACATTGGCGAAGAACAGCGGCGCTTCGGGCCGCGCGATCAGCAAGCCGGGAGGAATCGTGGCTTCGGGATGCTTGGAGACATCCACGTAGTTGTGGCTCGTGCCCAGGCGGCCCAACTGGCTGACCCGAGGTTCGGAAAAATTGCGGAGCGTGAGCAGCAGGCTTACCCCGATGCCGGCCAGCAGGCCATCCAGCACGCCAAGCAGCAGCACTGCCACGCACGCAGCCACCACCAGCACGCGGTCGCGCTGCCAGGACCAATAGGGCCGGAACACGCTCAGCCGCAGCGTGTGGCTGACTGCGTAGGCCACGATGGCGGCCAGCACCGGTTCCGGGGTCAACGCCAGTTGCGGCAGCAACACCGCGACGATCACGGCGACAACCACAGCCGCGCACCATCCCGCCAGCCGGGACGTCGCCCCGGCCGCTTCGTTGGCCGAAGTGGCCGAGTAACCGGCACCCACCGGCATACCATGCAACAGCCCGGAGCCGAGGTTCGCGAAGCCGAGCGCGAGCAGGTCGCGGTCCGCAGACGTGCTGTCGCCGTGCTTCAGCGCGAAACTCCGGATCGAACTGTAGGATTCCGCGTAGAGGATCAGCACCAGCGCGAAGGCCAGTTCGCCGAGCCTGAGCCACTGGCTGCGCGACAGGTCGGGAATCGAGAACGACAGATCCGCCAGATCGATCGTGCCGACCTGCCCGATCCCGAAGTGATGCAGGTCCACCCCATGCGAGGCGGCAATGCCGAGCACGATCACCACCAGCGGGCCGGGGACGTTCTTCCAGCGTGACATGCCGAACAGCAACGCCAGCGCAACCAGCGCGACGATGAGCGCATTCACGTTCCACGCCGAGAGCTGCCCCAGCATTTCGTAGGTGAAGCGCGGCAGATCGTTGTGCGCGGGATGGACGCCCACCACGCTGGCCAGTTGCTTGAGGATGATGGTGATGGCCAGGCCGAACGTAAATCCGCGCAGCACCGGCTTGGCAATGAATTCGGTGATGCCGCCCAGCTTGGCCAGCCCGGCCAGCATCAGGAAGACGCCGCTCAGGATCACCAGCCCCGCCGCCAGCAACAGCCGCTGCGCAGGGTCCGCGCCGGACATGGAAAGCGTGATGGCAGCTAGCACCGCGGCGGAGGAGGACGTGGCCGAAACCACCGCGAACCGGCTGGTGCCTGCCAGGCCGTAGACCACCAGGCCCACCAGCAGGCCGATCAGGCCGGCCTGCGGTGGCAAATTGGCGATGCCCGCGTACGCCACCGCTTCAGGTAGCAGCAGACCGGCTATCGAACAGCCGGCAATCAAGTCGCGCAGCCGGCTGCCGTCGCGCGCGCTGTCGATCGGGTGCGTCGAATCGGTCGTGGTCACGATTCCCTTTGTTGTTTTTTCCCGCGGGTGCGTATCTGACGCATGGTAGCCCCATGCGCCCGGCAAGTCAGGCCCCTCTTCTTTCCTTCCTCATGGCGCCTTTCGCCCGGCCATGTGATGCAGATAGGCCAGCAGGTCCTTCAGATCGGCATCGGACAGGGTTCTCTGGTCGATCGACGACATGCGCGAGCCCGGCCACCAGCGCAGCGATTGCGGATCGCGGATCAGCGCGCTTAACTTTTCGTCGCCCAGGTATTCCACGGCGCTGTTCGGCACGTTCAGGTCCGGACCCAGCGTGGCGTCGCCCATCCGGTTCATCGAGTGGCAGGAAAAACAGACGCGCTGGAAGGTGGCGAAGCCACGCACGACCGGGCTGTCGGCTGGCAGGTCCGCAGCGGGCCGGATGGCGGCAAAGCGCTCGCCCGGCGATACGGTCACGTCGATCCGGACGATGCTGTAGGTCCAGAGACTTTCGTTGATCTCGCTGCTCTCGCTGATCTTGTTATGGGCGTGCCCCTTTGGCACGGTCCAGATCAGCCGGAACGGCCCGATATCCTGCCCTTTGAGCTTCGGCCACGGCGCAGCCGGATTTTCCACGGCCAGCCACGCACGCGGCGCATCTGCGCCTTCGGCAACCAGCAGCCGCACCGGCAGGTGGGAAATATATCCGTCGCTGGCTGCGGTCGTGGCCGTGGCATCGGCGGCAACCGGCAAGCCGTGCAACAGCGCCGCCAGCGGGATGGCCTTGAAGGTCAGGCGCCGCTTGAGGTTGTCATCTTCCACGGTCACCGACACAAGACGGCGATCCTTGAGCAGTTCCTGGCGCGTCCAGCTTCGCTCCTGAGGGCCGGACACGATGGTCAGTGTGGCGGGGTCGGCTGCGCCTGCGGCTCCGGCTGGGCCGGTCAGAAGCATCAGGGCGCAACCGAGTGTGCCGGCGAGCTTGGCGAACCAGGGGGGCATGGGGTCTCCGGGGGGCGAATTGTCAGTGGGGCGGTGTCGGGAGTCTAGCGTATGGCGGCGTGCTGGAGTGCTGTGCACGCACAAGCAAATGGAGGCCATAAGGTGGTCCGGGTTGGGCATCGAGCGGCGAGCGTTCAGGTCCAAATCCATCGTCACCGCGCCGCTGCGGCTGGCGTGTCAGCGGCATTTCGAGATGCCTCAACGCCCATTCCGGATCGCCTAAACTACAAAACCACCACCCAGGCCCCGCTCCAGCGCAGCCCCGTTATGGCGCACATTTTCTTCGCCGCTTCGATTCAGCGCCATATTCCAACACCTGAGCGCGAGGTCGACGCGCGCACGCTTGGCGAAGCGCTCGAGGCTGTCTTCGCGGATCGTCCCCAACTGCGCGGCTATATCCTCGACGATCAGGGGGCGCTGCGAAGGCATCTTGCCGTGTTTGTGGACGGCCGGCGGGTGCTCGATCGGCAACATCTGTCCGATGCGCTCGGCGAGAAAAGCCAGGTGCACGTCATACAAGCGCTGTCGGGCGGATAGCGGGAATCCACTGACACGCGAGGAGGCACTAGACATGAGCGACAGGTTGCTTGTTGCAACTCGCAAGGGATTGTTTGTGTTGCAGGCCGACGGCAAAGGCGGCTGGACGCTCGGCGAGCCCCACTTCATCGGTGAGCCCGTGAACATGGTGCTGGCTGACCGGCGAGACGGATCGCTGTATGCGGCGCTCAATCTCGGCCATTTCGGCGTGAAACTGCATCGCCGGCGCGCTGGCATGGACGAGTGGGAAGAATGCGCGGTGCCTGTCTACCCGCCACAGCCAGCCGACGAGCAAACCGCTAGTGGCGCGAACGATGCAAGCGCGACCGCCCCCAGCCCACCCTCTCCTCCGTGGTCGCTTCAGCAAATCTGGTCGCTCGAGACAGGCGGCGGGGACGAGCCGGGCGTCTTGTGGGCCGGCACGATTCCCGGCGGGCTCTTCCGCTCCGACGATGGCGGCGACACATGGGTACTCAACCGCGCGCTATGGGATCGTCCGGAGCGTCGCGGATGGTTTGGAGGCGGCTACGATGCGCCGGGCATCCATTCCGTGATGGTGGACCCGCGCGACAGCCGGCACGTGACGATCGGTGTGTCGTGCGGCGGCGTCTGGCAAACCAGCGACGGAGGCGCGACCTGGCAATTGACTGCCGATGGCATGGAGGCCGACTACATGCCACCGGAACAGCGCGGCGACGCCAACACGCAGGACCCGCACCGCGTCGTGCAATGCGCGGCCAACCCGGACGTGCTGTGGACACAGCATCATTGCGCCATCTTCCGCTCGACCGATGGGGCAATGCGCTGGCATCGGATTGAAGCGCAGCCATCGAGCTTCGGCTTCGCCGTTGCCGTGCATCCGCGCGACCCGGACACCGCGTGGTTCGTGCCCGCCGTCAAGGATCAATGCCGGATCCCGGTGGACGGCCAGTTCGTCGTCACGCGCACGCGCGATGGCGGGCGCACGTTCGAGCGTTTCTCGGCTGGCTTGCCGACCGCACCGGCCTATGACCTGGTGTATCGGCACGGGCTCGCCGTCGATGACTCCGGCACGCGCCTGGCGATGGGGTCAACCACCGGCGCGCTTTGGGCATCCGACAACGGCGGCGAAAACTGGCATTTGATTTCAGCCCATTTACCACCGATTTATTGCGTTCGCTTTGGATAGGAGCGGAGCCCGCCGCAGGCGCAATACGCGCTGCTGCCATGCTATCGTCAGACAGCGCTAATGCCTGCTTCGGGGAAGAACCAGATGATTTCGCACGTTTTTGTCGGCGTTAACGATTTTGCCCGGGCTTTCAAATTCTATTCGGTGATCATGGGCGATCTCGGGCACAAACTGAAGTTCAGCGAGCCTGACAAGCCTTGGGTCGGCTGGATGGCGGAAGGCAAGGCACGACCCCTCTTCCTGATTGGCGGACCATACGACGGCCACCCTGCCAGCTGCGGTAACGGTCAAATGGTTGCCTTGCTTGCCGATTCCGGGCATTCCCAGAAAACGCTGTTCATGATGATCGTGGAAACTGGTGGACCCCGGTCTTGCGTGGAATCCTCCTCGATCTAGTGAAAGTCTCCCGAAGGCTTGCCTCAGAGACCATCTCTCAATTGCCACCCGTTGTCCGTTTTGACGAGCCACATGTTCTGGTGATCGAACGTCACCGCATTCTTCCCACCACCATCCACTCCCTTGGTCACCAGGGTGTAGATCTTGTCATCCGGAACCTGTGGGCAGTCACGCTTGATGTCGTTCCTCACGTTGATCATCTGATTTGAGTCCTTCAAACGATCGCTCTGCTCATTGTCCAGCCTCAAGCTGAGTTGGTACGTCGCCTGAACGAAGTAGAGGTTAGCGTTGTTACCTTGGGCGGCATCACCGATCTGCTTGAAATCCGACAGGCTGATGTACTTGCAGCCATCAAATTTGGCTGCGACAGCCTTCTTTGCGTCGGATTCAGATGGCTTGCCATCTCCGCAGGCGAAGAGTCCACCAAGTGCGACAGCGGACAGAAAAAGGCAAGCGGCCGGCTTTTTGAAGTTGTAATGCATCTCGCGTCTTGTGTTGATATAGGAATCGGTGCAAAGGTGCACAGCATCCTATTACGGCATGATTTGATTGCGATTTATGGCTCTGGGTGTCTTTCGGTGTTGAACTAAGTTGGTAGCGACCAGTTCCTGACGGCAGCTGGGAGGCCAACGATGGCATGGGTCAACGGTCGTCGCTGTTCGCCTCTTAGTGGTCCGTCGATTATCGAGATCAATTCGCTCCTAGACCGCAAGCGGCAACCAGTGATGAACCGCGGAGATGACTCCTCGTTGCCGAGGTTGGAATAAATCCCTACCAAGTTGGGCGGAAGCGCTTGGTCGAATTGATGCGTCGCCACATGCGCTGGCGCCCAAGCAAAGATCCCTGGCGCCTCAACTTGCGCTTGAAAGGTCGAGCCGCCCGCAGAGCGAGCCTCCTCGACAAAGGACCTGTCGGCGGCGGACAGCGCTCCGTACAGTCCTTCTCTTTCCAGCCAAGATTGGCCCCGGATGCAAGATCAAGTCCGTAGGAGATAGCAACGACTACGCTCTGTGCGAGAGCTATCGAACCCGCCGGTGTCGGCGGGCAGTCGCGGCGCCGCGAGGCGTTGATCTTCCCAAAATCACCACGACTGCCGTACAGCGCGATGGCGCTGCCGGCGCAAGTCCCGACGTCAAGGCTGCCGGTAGAGCCACACCGAGCCGTCGGCGAGCTTGGCGGCGATACGCACCTTGCCGTTCGTATCGAGCGCGCTGACAAAGTCCGTCGCCGTCCCGCCAATCGGCAACGCAAGCGTCGTGATTGCCTTGGTATCCAAATTGAAGAGACCTAATGAAGACGCTGACATCCCCACCAGGAAATGCGGAATGGCGCTCAGTTTGGCCAAGGGTGGTACCAAGCCCCACAGGCTTACGTAGCTAGCGCCCACCGTAGGTCTGCTTACGATGCCGAGGCTGTCTGCGTAGCCATAGGCTCGCCCATACTGATCCGCCGCATCTGCGCCAACCGCCCCAAGGCTAAGCGTGGCGCTTGTCTCAACCAACCACCCTACGGAAGAATTATCCGGATACAAGACTTCGTTAATGCCATTATTGTGAATCGCCGTGCCTCCGTCCCCATTCGGGAATGGACGTGCGTCGAGAACGGGCGAATTCAATATGTACGAGTTGAACACCGCCACTGGATCACCCACCCGTTGCAACCACCACTGCCACGAATTGGCGCACCAGCCCGTCGAAACGATACTCGTGCCATCGCTTGTCATCGTGAAAGCACGTCCACCGGGTGAAGCGCAGCCTTGCAGCGACGAGTCCGAGCGAGCTCCGGCAAGCGCCGCATCGAAGCTCGCGAACGGCACGTTGGCGCTATCCGCATCGAGTTGCACCATCACCGCCGAATACGCCGGATTTGCCGATTCAGCGACCCAGACTCCCTGCGCCGTGGCCGGCAACGCAGAGGTGGGCTCGCTCGGCGTGCTGACGTTGGCACCAAAGCGCTCCAGGCGTGCCGGCTGCCTGCCGTCCGCGGTCAGGCGCCACACCCACGCGCGGTCGATCGCAAGGCGGATGATCGAAGGGTTGGGGATCGGTGCATCCGGCAGGCGTGTCCAGGCGCCCGGCGCCCACAGTGGTAGCGTGCTGCTGTTCGAGCGGCCATCTGGGTACGTTGCCGTGACCATCAGCGTCGCGGCATAAACGTTCGTCTGCGAAGCATCCATGCCGATCGTCACGCTGGCACCGTTAGCCGCGCCAACGATCGAAGCCGCCGTGCCGCTCTGCTGGATCGACCATCCCAGCGTTGCCTGGCCAGCCATATTGGCGCCGAGTGCGTCAGTGAGCGTTGCTGACACGGTGCCGGTGAGCCCCGCCTTCACGATCAGCGACGATGCCGAGAACGCAATTGACGGGAGTGGCACCAACGAACGCGCGAGCGCCGCATTGGCGCACAGGCGGTCGCCCGCTGGCGTGCTGGCGCACGCGGAGAGCTGCCCCGTCGCTGCGAGCGTGCCCGTGGTCGAGACTTGCGCTGAATGGCTGTCCGACGCCGGCGTTACGGCAAACGTGGTGTTGTCGATCGTCCACGACCAGTCTTTCAGGTCCGCGGCCCCATCAACACCGTCCGAACGTTGCACCACCGCCGAGACCACTTGCGGCGCGGCGCCGGCGTTGACCGTCATCGTGGACGGCGACAATGACAGCGCGTAGGTCTTCGCCATCGTAGGCTGCACTGTCAAATGCGTGCTGCTGGTGGCCTGGCTGCCATCGGGCAGCGTCGCCGTCGCAGTGATAGTGGCCTCACCCGGAGCCAGCAGGCGCACAGTCGCAAAGATGCCAACCGGCTGCATCATGCTGGCGGCAGCAGGAGCCAGATCAGAGGCCGATACCACTGTTGCGACGGCTTCGTTCGATGACGACCAAGCGAACTTTGCGCCTTTGACCTCCAAACCATCGTTGCCCAGCAGCGTGGCCTTGAGTGTGAGCGTGCCGCCCTGTGTGGGTGCCGCAGTGCCGCTATCTACAATCAGTCGGCTGCTGAGTGTCTGCGCAGCAGGTGCGGATTGTGTGTCATCGCTACCGCAGGCGGAGAGGAAGCACGCCGCAAGGACGAGCGAGAGCAGACCGGCCGTGCGAGAGCGCACCCCGGCGTGGAGACCGTGAGACATGTGACCTTACCCTTATTGTTTGTTTTGTTTTTTTCGGATCACTTATGCACGGCATGTGCCGAAATCTGCACCAAGCGACGTTGGCGTGAATCTAGCAACGGCCTCTCACACCGTCAATCCCGTAAATTTGGTACTTATATAAAACATCCCGGTCGCCGAAGCTGGCAGCGCACTGGGGGGCGAATGCGCAGTCGGCCTAACGTATAGGCATGAGGCCAGGACGAACCTTGATGGTTGGTGAAACTTGGGGCTCTGATTCCGGCGGCTGAACGGAAGCCCACGAGGGCTCTCTCGACGTCCATTCCCGGCCAAACCCAGCCCCCCCTCCGCTACAAAAAAAGACCCCAGGCTGTGCAGGTATCAGCCTGGGGTGGTAGGTCGGGGATCTGCCTGGGGCTCCACTGCTTGAGCCTTGGCGTGAGCCTTGACGCTTCCATATTCGCAACCCGCGTGCCAGCCCTGGCACGGCTCAATGCGCCCTCGTTGGATTCGCTCGGTCGAACACCTTGAAAATCAATCGTTTCAATGACTTACGGGCGTTTCAGACGGCCGGTGCAAGGTCGTTGGTGGCGAACGTCGCCGTCGCGCCGGTGTTACGTGTTACGTAACGCCCGCGCGAATCGGTACGACATGGTGAGTTGGCCGATGGCCTGGGATTATCCGCGCGCGCTGGCGGTGCCGGGCTTGCAGTCTTCCACGATGCCTTCGATGCGGCCTTGTCGCAGGATCGGGTGCCACTCGCCCGCGCTGCGGATTTCCACGTCGGATCCCTGGGCGGCGGCCCGGAGGTAGATCAGGTAGAAGTAACGCATCTCGGAGGCGGACGCGTGGCCGATGCGGATATCGACCTTGCCCGGTTCCGCATAGGGGACGATGGTCGCTTCTTCCTGCAGCTTGCTCTTCAGGCACTGGACCAGGTCGCCTACGCTGGCATTCGAGTGAATGCGCTTGGGTTCCTGCGACTGGATGTAGTCGGGGGTGTTACCGCCGCCCGCGCAGGCCGCAAGCAAAGGGGCCGCCAAGGCGGCAATCAGCAGAACCCGGGTTTTTTGCATGTGTTTTCCTGAGGCGCCCGCCCCGCGGGCGTGGGTGGTCCGAAGTCGGGCCGGGCGGCGAGCGTGCTTTCTCCGCCGTGCCAGCCACGGTGCCGGCATCGTACAGACCTCGTTGCCTTGGCACAACCGCGTCCCCGGGCCCTCCCGTGGAAAACACGCTGCTGGGCGTCGGCCGTCAGACCACAGGTGGATTCTCGATATCGATTTCGAGGTTCTCCAGGAAGCGGCTGACCAGCATGTAAAAGCCGATTGTCATCAGCACCTCGATCAGCTGCTTGTTGGATAGCACCGATGCGACGGCTTCGTACAGCGGGGCCGGCGCCTTGACGTCCCGGGCGACCGCATCAGTGAAGCGGATCAGCCGGATTTCGAGGTCGGTGAACACCTTTGGGTCCGGCTCGGCGGCGCCATGGTCGAGCACGCTTTCGATCTTGTTCTCCGGCACCCCTGCCTTTCGGGCGACGCGCCGATGCTGATGGATTTCATAGGATGCCCCCGATAGCGCTCCAACGCGCAGGATCACCAGCTCGCGCAAGGTTGGGTCCAGTTCCGATTCGCGCAGGATCGCGCCACCGAGCGCCAGGAATCCCTCCCCCACGGCGCCGCCATGGGGCAGCATCCGGTAGAGGTTCAGCGGCGGACGCGCGCCGATCATCTTCTTGTACGTCGGCGATGCCTGTTCCAGATCGAAGTATGGAAGTCTTGCCATGATTGTCTCCTGCGTTGTCTAGTCGAGTTTGAGTCCGGCGGAGCGGATGACCTCGCCCCAGCGCTGCGTTTCGGTTGCGGCAAAGGCTGCCAGCGACTTCGCTGTACCGCCCTGAGGGTCAGATGCCAGCGCCTCCATTTGCGCGATCATGGTGGGATCCTTCAGGACTGCATTGGTCTCGCGATTGAGCCGGTCCACGATGGCCTGCGGTGTCCCGGCCGGCGCCCACAGCGCGCCCCACCCTGCAACTTCGTACCCCTTGATGCCGAGTTCGTCGAAGGTCGGAACGTCAGGCAGGACGGACAGCCGTTTGGGCGACGAAACCGCCAGCGCGCGCAGCTTGCCTGCCTTGATATACGGCAGCGAGGCCGGCAGGTTGTCGAAGAGCACGGACGTCTGGCCGCCCATCACGTCGTTCAGCGCCGCGGCGCTGCCCTTGTACGGCACATGCGTGATCTTGATGCCCGCTCTGGACTCCAACAGCACAAGCGACATATGCGGACTGGTCGAGTTTCCCGGTGTCGCGACGTCGATCTTTCCCGGCGCGGCCTTGGCCATCGCGATCAACTCGGCCAGCGAGGTGGCCTTGTACGACGGATTCACGCTCAGCACATTCCAGACCTTGCCCATCAGCACGATCGGAACGAAATCCTTCACCGGGTCGTAGCCCAGTTTCGGATACAGGCTGACGTTCATCGCGTGCGTGGTATTGGTGCCATAGAACAGCGTGTAGCCATCCGGCGGCGTCTTGGCGACATAGGCGGCCGCGATATTGCCCGACGCGCCAGGACGATTCTCCACCACCACCGGCTGGCCGAGCCGTTTGCCGAGTTGGTCAGCCACCCGCCGGGCGCCCACATCGGTACTGCCACCGGGCGGAAAGCCGAGCACCAGCTTGATGGGCCGGTTCGGATAGTCCGAAGCCGCATGGCCCGGCACGGGCGTCACAGCTGCCAGGCATACCGTCGCGATGGACAAGGCAGTCGGCAACAGGGCAGGCCACCGGCATGACGGGAGTAATGGGCGTAACCGGCGCGGCCGGGCGCGAACAAGGGATGCATCCATGCAGCGCTCCTCAGGCCGTCAGGGCCACACCGGCGGCCAGTCCGCCATCCACCTGCAACGCGTGCGCGTTGACGTACGACGATTCGTGCGACATCAGGAACAGGCACGCATACGCCACCTCCCAGCCGGTGCCCTGCCGGCCGAACGGCAGCGCCCCACCGACGCGCGCGGGCCGTCGCGCGGTGGCGGCACGGCCCATCGGCGTGTCCATGAGTCCTGGCAACAGGCTGTTGCAGCGGATGCCCTGCTTCTGCCCGGCCATCGCAATGGAACGCGCCAGCGCCACCTGGGCGGCCTTCGACGACTCATAGGCCGGGTTGCCGCTGCTGTTGCGCAAGGCAGCCAGCGAGGACATCAGCACGATGGAACTGCCCGGATCCATATGGCGCATGGCCTGCTGCGCGAACAGCATGTTGCTGCGCACGTTGACGGCGTACTCGCGGTCCCACGTGTTGGCGTCCTGCTTATCGATCGGCAAGGCGCTGGAGATGCCCACCACCATGACCAGGCCGTCGAGGCCTCCCATCTGACGAGCCGCGCGCTCGACTAGCGGCGCGATGGTCTCGGCGCGTTCGACATCGGCCACCTCGGCAAAGACGGTCGCGCCCAGGTCCTTCGCCTGCCTGCAGGTCTCCGCCACGGCGGGTTCGGAAATATCGACGCAGGTCAGCGTGGCGCCTTCACGCGCAAACAGCAGCGAGATCGCGCGGCCGTTGCCGACGGGCGGGTCCGGATCATCGATGACGCGCTGTCCGGCCCCGACGACGAGAATGCGACGCCCCGCCAATCGGCCGCCAGCGGGCGGGGTTTGTCCCAGCGCCTCGTCAAAACATTGCACTTCCGGATGGATCGGGCGTGTCGCGGTCATGTTGTCTCCGTTGTAGTTCCAGATGTGGAATCGTTTTCCGTGTGGTATTAATTTACCCAGCAAGGAAATCGGCGTCCAACTGTGGAACGTTTTCATTAGGGAAGACCATGACGGGAAAGGCTTCGGTGCGCGATGTGGCGCAGGCGGCGGGGGTATCGGTCGGCAGTGTGTCGCGCGTCCTGAACGGCAACGGCTATGCGAGCCAGGAACTGCGCGGCCGCGTGCTGGCCGCGGTGAAAGCACTCGACTATGAGCCGAGCTTCGCCGCGCGCCATCTGCGTACCGGGCGCAGTCGAACGGTCGGCTATCTGACGACCGATATCAGCAATCCGCTGCTGGCGGCCCATTTCAGTGAAGTCGAGGCGCACATGCACGCCGCCGGCTATTCGATGCTGATCGGCACCACGCGGAACCAGCACCACCGCGACCGCCTACTGGTCGAACTATTCGAGACGCGCCGGCTTGAGGGCATCATCGCGTCACTGAGCATGGAGAGTTCGGACCCGGCCGAAGACCTGTTCGCCAAGGCGGACCTGCCGATCGTCATCATGGATCGCGAAACGGCATCGCCCAGGGATTGCGTGCTGATCGACCATCGAACCGGACTGAGCCTGGCGGTGCGCTACCTGAAGCAACTCGGCCATCGGCGCATTGCGTTCTTCGGGCCAAAGGAAAGCATCCGTCCAGGCCGCGAGAAGCTGCTCGGCTATCAGGAAGGACTGGCCGAGGTCGGGCTTTCATTCGATCCCGCGCTGGTGTGCACCCTGCCCTCGATGGACTCCTCGCGCGCCGCGATGAAGCAGATGCTGGCGCTGAAGCAACCGCCGACGGCGGTGATCGCGCTGGGCACGCGTCTGCTTTCAGGGGCGCTCTATGAGGCGCGCAAGGCCGGGCTTGAAGTGCCGCACGATCTGTCCGTCATCGCGCTTGGCACGCCGGAAACGCTCGAACTGATGTATCCGCCCCCGACGATGCTCCGCTTCAACACCGCGCTTTCGGCAAAGACCGCGGCGAACCTGATGCTCGACCGGCTCGAAGGCCACTACGCTGGCGAGGCGCGGCGCGTGGTGATACCGATGGATCTTATGTTGGGCGAATCGTGCGCGCCGGTGCATCCGGGGCGGTAGCATGCCCAGGACGCCCGGTACGGCAGTCCGCGAATTCAGCGATTGCCGTCGCCTGCCACGTCGTTCAACTCGTAGCTGGTGCTTCGGCCGCCCGCCGCCGCCTTGCGCAGCATCCCCCGCTCGACCAGATCGTTAAGGTCCCGCAGCGCGGTATCGCTGGAGCATTTGGCGATGGCCGCCCACTTGCTGCTCGTGAGCTTGCCGTCGAATCCGTCCAGCAACCGGTTCAACACCTTGATCTGCCGGGCGTTGAGCGCCTGCGTGCCCCAGTGCTGCCAGAAGCGTGACTTGGCCAGGACGTCGTCGAGCGTGACCTGCGCCTGATCCACTGCGCGGTGCAACGTCTCAAGGAACCATGACAACCACGGCGTGACGTCCATCGCGTCCTTCTGCGTCCGTTCGAGGATGTCGTAGTACGCGTTGCGTTCGCGCTGGATCTGGGCGGACAGGCTGTAGAAGCGTTGCGTGCTGCCGTCGGCCCGCGCCAGCATCAGATCGCCGATGGCGCGCGCGATACGGCCATTGCCATCGTCGAACGGGTGCAGTGTCACGAACCACAGGTGAGCAAGCCCGGCGCGGATCAATGGGGCTTCGCCAGACGCGGCGTTGATCCATGCCAGGAAGCGGTCCGTCTCCGCTGGCAGACGTTCGGCGGGCGGCGCTTCGAAATGCACGCGCTGTCGGCCGATCGGGCCGGAAACCACCTGCATGGGCCCCGCCGAGTCGTCGCGCCAGTGGGCGACGTTGATCCGCGACAGGCCCGAGTAGCCGGTTGGAAACAGCGCCGCGTGCCAGCCGAACAGCCGCGCCTGGGTCACCGGCGCCTGGCTGTTGGTGGTGGCGTCCAGCACCATTTCGACGACGCCATCGACATGTCGATCGACGGGCGCCAGCGCGCCGATTTCAACACCGAGCCGTCGTGCGATGGACGAGCGCACCGAATGCACGCTGAGATGCTCGCCCTCGATTTCACTGGTCTTGACCACGTCGTCGGTCAGCGCCGCAAGGCACGCCTGATCCCGCAGCCCCATGCCGAGGTCTGCCAGTCGCCCCATCAACATACCTTGGGCGCGACTGACCTCGGCCATCTGCGAGGCTAGCGCGCCGAGGTCGTAGCGCCAGTTGGGCCAGTCGGGGGCTTGCCAGATGTAGGTGTATTCGCCGCGATTCATGCGGGGATTATGGCCGGCATTCGCCGCATGGACAAGATATTCGCCGCATAAGTTGCGGTGAATATAGCCGTCATTCCCCGCAAACCGTCTGGATGAGGCATCAAAGTGTCTATTGATCCGCGTTTTGAGCGTGAGGCCAAGGCGCGTCCCAGGGCTCAGGACCATCCACCTCCCAGCGCCCGGAACGCCGACACCGCCGCCCGCGCGTTATCTGCCCGCACCCTTGCCTGCTGGTCGCGTGCAGCCAGCAATTGCCGGTCTTCGTCCAACACCTCATAGAGGCTGACCACCCCGCCCTTGTAGGCATCCTCGGATGCACTTCGCGCACGCTCATGCGCACGGATCTCTACGGCGAGTTCGCGGTTTTGCGATTCGAGCTGCGCCAGCGAGATCAATGCATTCTCGACGTCCTCCGTCGCCTGCAGCATCGACTTGCGATAGGTAGCCAGCGCTTCGGCATTGGCGCCCCTGGCCTGCGCGACTTCCGCATTGACCCGGCCGAAATCGAACAGCCGCCAGCGCAGCCCAGCCGCCGCCGCAGGCTGGAAGGCCTGCGCGGTGAACAGCTTGCCGGCGGACAGGCTTTCGAATCCAAGCAATGCCGATAGCGAAACCTTCGGGTAGTACTCCGCCGTGGCCACGCCAATGCGCGCACTCGACGCCGCCAGCCTGCGTTCGGCGGCAATGACGTCCGGGCGACGTTCCAGCAGGTTTGCCGGGCCCTGCGCCAAGGCGACTTGTGGCACCGCCTGCGTGTCGTGCTTCGAATCGCGCAACTCGGCTGCGTAGGTGCCCGGTTGCGCGCCCATCAGGACGTCGAGACGATTGAGCTGAGTTTCCAGTTCGATCTGCAGCGGCGGAATCGTGACGCGCGTCTGCGAGAGTTGGGCTTCGGCCTGCGCCTGCTCACGCTCCGCCCCGATGCCATCGGCCAGCCGCAAACGCACGAGATCAAGCAGTCGCTGGTTGGTCTCGACCTGCTGCTGCGCGATGGCGATGCGGGCCTGCGCACCCCGCACACGGAAGTAGGCGTCCGCCGCCTCCGCTGCCACGAGAATCCGAACGCCCATGTGGTTCGCCTCTGCCGCTTGCAGTTCGGCGTTGGCCGCTTCGGCACCGCGCCGCAGCCCGCCAGCGATGTCGATTTCCCAAGTGGCCGCAGCGCCCACCGAATAGAGCGTCTGGTTGCGGTCATATCCGGGGAATGTGCTGCCGATCTTGCCCAGCGGGCTTTGTACGGACTGATGCAGCTTGGTCACGTCGCCGTAGGCATTGCCTTGCGGAAGCAACTCGGCCCCAGCGAAGTTGGCGGCGGCACGGGCCTGCGCCACGCGGGCAATCGACGCCGCCATGTCGAGATTCTGTTCAAGGGCCCGCTCGACGATCTTCGTCAGCACCGGGTCCTGGAAGCCGGCCCACCACGTATCCAGCGCCACCGGTTCGCGCGCGTCGTTGATCGCTGCCACGTCGGCGGCGTGCTGGTACTGCTTTGGCATCTCGCTATCCGGCGTGCGGTAGTCCGGCCCAACCGCGCAGGCGGCCATGCCCAGTGCGGCGAGTGTGGCGGCAGCCAGGGCCACGGCGCGCGCGGTGCGTTGAACCAGTCCTTGGGCATGGGTGCCGGGAAGTGCTTTCGGTGCCATCTCGATTCCTTTCGTCAGGTCTCATGCAACGGTTCCTGAAACTGTTTCTTGCATGATGCTAGTGACTAGCCTAGACTAACTTTCATATTGATAGCAACGTCTTTTTTCGAGGACGGACTGCCATGTTCAGAAAGTCACATCGCAATGCGCCCTGCCCGATGGCACGTGGCATCGAGCGCGTCGGAGACCCCTGGACCTTTTTGATCCTGCGAGAGGCGTTCTACGGCACGACCCGCTTCGACGAGTTCCAGAAAGTGCTTGGCATCGCGCCGAACATGCTGACGCGACGACTGAACAGTCTGGTGGACGACGGGCTGCTGACCCGGCGCCAGTACAGCGCCCACCCACCCCGCGACGAATACCTGCTGACCGATCTCGGGCGCGATTTCCGTCCCGTGCTGCTGGCCCTGCTGGCATGGGGGAGCCGCCACTTCTCGCAGGAGGGCGAACTGGTACGTCTCATGGATCGCCGCACCGGCCGTCCGGTGGAATTCGCTCTGGTGGATACGGCCACCGGCACCCCCATCACCGCATCCGATCACTACCTCGCGCCGGGCCCCGCCGCGGGTCCGGGCCTGCGCGCGCGCCTGGAACGCGCCGCTCAGCATCAGCCATCCGATTCGAATACCACCGCGCCCACGATGGGCGCGTGCTAACCATGGAACCACGGAGCACAGTCATGACAAGCACCACCACCGCGAGCCGCGCCCCCGCCGAGGCCGCTCCTTCCAAGGCAGCCCCGGCCAGGCTTGGCACCAACCGGCGGGCGTTGCTGATACGTGGCGCGGGCGCCTTGCTCGTCGTGGCAGCCGCGGGATACGGCTATCACTGGTGGACCGAATCCCGCTTTACCGAAGAGACCGACGACGCCTACGTAGGCGGTGACGTGACGCTGATTGCCGCGAAGGTGCCGGGCTATGTCGCGGAGGTTCTGGTGACCGACAATCAGCAGGTGCACGCGGGAGATCTGCTGGCACGCATCGACGACCGCGACTATCGCGCAGCGCTGGCCAAAGCGGAGGGCGCGGTCGCGTCCGAGCAGGCGCTGATCGCCAATCTCGATGCACGGGAAAAACTGCAGCAGGCGGTGATCGCCGAGGCCCGCGCCGGTGTGGCGGCGGTGGATGCGGAAACCAAGCGGGCACGCGACGACCAGGCGCGCTACGCCAGCCTGGTCGAGAAATCGGCGGTCTCGATCCAAAGCTCTCAGAAGGCCGATGCCGACTACAAGCAATCGGTCGCCAACGGCCAGAAGGCGAAGGCCAGCGCGGAAGCGGCCCTACGCCAGCTCGATGTGATCGCCACGCAAAGGCAGCAGGCGCAGGCATCGCTGACCCAGGCGATTGCCGAGCGCGACATCGCCCGACTCAATCTTGGCTACACCGAACTTCGCGCGCCAGTCGACGGCACCGTGGGCAACCGCCGCGCGCGCGTCGGGGTCTACGCGCCCAACGGCGGACAGTTGCTGTCGATCGTGCCGGCACGCGGGCTCTGGGTCGATGCCAATTTCAAGGAGGGCCAGCTTGCCCATATGCGGCCCGGCATGCGTGCCACGATCGTGGCCGACGTGATGCCCGGCAAGGTCTTCCACGGCCGCGTCGAAAGCCTGGCACCGGCCACGGGCGCGCAGTTCAGCGTGCTGCCTCCCGAGAACGCCACCGGCAACTTCACGAAGATCGTGCAGCGCGTGCCGGTGCGGATCGTGCTGGATGACGAAGATGCCAGGCTCGGCACCCTGCGCCCGGGCCTGTCGGTGGTGGCGGAAGTCGATACGAAGGCCGCAAAGGTGGTGACGGCAGACACGGCAGCGAGCAAGTCATGAGCGCCGACGTCAGCACGCCTTCCGCTGCGCAGGCGTCATCGGTTCCACCCGTAGCGCCACCCGTTACCCCGATACACTCACCCGGCGAACTGCCGATGGGTGCGCGGGTGTTCGCCTTTGCCTCGATGTGCGTGGGCATGTTCATCGCCCTGCTGGACATCCAGATCGTCTCCGCGTCGCTGCGCGATATTGGTGGTGGGCTGTCCGCAGGCGCGGACGAGACGGTGTGGGTCCAGACCGCCTACCTGATCGCGGAGATCATCGTCATCCCGTTATCCGGCTGGCTCGCGCGCGTCATGTCCACACGCTGGCTGTTTGCCGTATCGGCCGCCGGGTTCACGGCTACCAGCCTGCTCTGCGGCATCGCGTGGAATATCCAGAGCATGATCGCCTTCCGCGCGGCGCAGGGCTTTCTCGGCGGGTCGATGATCCCCATGGTCTTCACCACCGTTTTCGCGTTCTTCCAGGGGCGTCAGCGTGTGGCCGCTGCCGCGATCATCGGTGGCCTGGCGTCGCTGGCCCCCACCCTTGGCCCGACCATCGGCGGCTGGATCACCGACAATTTTTCGTGGCACTGGCTGTTCTTCATCAACCTGGTGCCGGGTATCTTCGTGACGATCGCGGTGCCGGCGCTGGTCAAGATCGACGAGCCCGACTGGTCGCTGCTCAAGGGGGCGGACTACCTCGGCATCGTACTGATGGCGCTGTTTCTTGGCTGTCTCGAATACACCCTGGAGGAAGGCCCCCGCTGGGACTGGCTGGGCGACCGGACGATCCTGACCACGGCCTGGATCTCGGGGCTGGCCGGCATCGGTTTCCTGTGGCGTTCGCTTACGTACAAGAACCCGGTGGTAGATCTACGCGCGCTGAAGGACATCAACTTCGCGCTCGGATGTTTCTTCTCGTTCGTGGTCGGCATCGGAATCTTCGCGACGATCTATCTGACACCGTTGTTCCTAGGTCAGGTACGCGGCTTCAGCGCCCTGCAGATCGGGCTGGCGATCTTCTCCACGGGCCTGTTCCAGGTGCTATCGATACCGTTCTACGCCTACCTGGCGAACCGCGTAGATCTACGTTGGCTGCTGATGTTCGGCCTCGCCCTGTTTGCGCTATCGATGTGGAATTTCGCACCGATCACGCACGACTGGGGCGGCGCGGAGCTGCTATTTCCGCAGGCCTTGCGGGGTATGGCGCAGCAGTTCGCCGTGGCGCCCACCGTTACGCTGACGCTTGGCGGCTTACCGCCGGCACGGCTCAAGCTGGCATCCGGGCTATTCAACCTGATGCGCAACCTGGGCGGCGCCATCGGCATTGCCGCCTGCGCGACGATCCTCAACGACCGGACCAACCTGCACTTCCTGCGTCTGGCGGAACATCTGAACATTCGCAACGAGTCCATGGCTGCTTTCCTCAACGAGGCAACCACGCACGCGATGACGTTGAACAACGAGATCAGCGATGGCAATGCGGCCGCCCTGAAGCAACTCTGGGCGCTGACCATGCGCGAGGCTCACACGCTGACCTACGCCGATGCGTTCCTCGCGATCTTCGTGTGCTTTGTCATCGCGGTTCCAATGGTCGTGCTAATGCGAAAGGTTGCACCGCCGAGCGCGCCGTCTGCGGATGCCCATTGAACGCCAGCTGAATGTCGATTGACCGTCCGATGAACTTCTACTGAGCGGCTATCGAACGTCCATTGGTAACGGTCACGCCGAACGCCCTTGTTTCGGCATTTCCCCGCCTATCGCCCCCTTCTTTTTTCTCTTATGATGCGGCGCACTGTACTACTCGTGCGCCGTCCGATTTCGGCCAGACCAATGTCTGCAATGTCCGATCAAGTACATACAAAGAAGGTGGGCCGGTACTACCATCGCCGGCCACAACACTAAAAAACAAAGCACAACGAAAGGGAGAGATTCTTGAAGAAAGTCATCCGTACCAGTCTGGTAGCGTTGGCAGCCGCCATGACCATGATGCACGCCCACGCAGCCCCAACGCTGGTGGAGTCCGTGCAGGGCTACACGCTGCAGCACGATCAGATCGTGCAGTTCAGCGGCCTCGTGTTCGACCAGGGCAAGGTCGTGGCCACCGGTGACGCCGCTGCCCTGCGCGCGAAGTACCCCGATGCCAAGCGTATCGACGGTCAGGGCAAGACATTGCTGCCGGGCCTGATCGACGCCCACGGCCACGTGTTCCGCCTGGGCTTCAAGACGACCGAGATTTCGCTCTCCGGCACGCGCGACCTGCAGGAAGCTCAGGGCCTGATCCGCGCCTACGGTCAGAAGAACCCTCAGCGACAGTGGCTGCTCGGCTATGGCTGGAATCAAGTGAACTGGAAGCTGGGCCGCTTCCCGACCTCCGCTGAACTCGATGCCGCAGTGTCGGACCGCCCGGTGCGTCTGGTACGCGTGGATGGCCATGCCGCGTGGCTGAACACCAAGGCCCTGCAGGCGGCCGGCATCACGCGTGATACCAAGGACCCGGCCGGTGGCCGTATCGAGCGCGACGCGGACGGCAACCCGACCGGCGTGCTGGTCGACAAGGCCATGGCGCTGGTCAACGATGTGATTCCGCCCTACACCGACAACGATCGCCGTGCCGCGCTGGCCGCCGCCGTCGCACACATGAACGCGCTGGGCCTGACCGCCGTGGGCGATGCCGGCGTGACCGTGGCCGACGACCGCATCTATCGTGAGTTCGCCGACCAGGGCAAGCTGAACACCCGCATCTACGGGATGATTCGCGACACGGGCGACGACTTCAAGGCCCTTTCCGCCAAGGGGCCGCTGATCGGCTACGGTAATGACCGCTATTACCTGCGTGCCGTGAAGCTCTACGGCGATGGCGCGCTGGGCAGCCGTGGCGCCGCGCTGATGGAGCCCTACACCGACGACCACGCCCATAGCGGCCTGCTCTTCATGAGCGATGCCGCGATGCAGACCGCCGTGAAGACCGCCCTCAAGGCTGGCTACCAGGTCAATGTGCACGCCATCGGCGACAAGACCAATCACCAGGTGCTCGACGCCATGGAAGTGGCCTACAAGGATGTGGGCGGCCGCGACCTGCGCAACCGGATCGAACACGCCCAGGTGGTCTCGCTGCCTGATATTCCGCGCTTCAAGAAGCTGGACCTGATCGCGTCGATGCAGCCCACGCACGCCACCAGCGACATGAACATGGCGGAAGACCGTATCGGCAAGGAACGCATCAAGGGCGCCTATGCCTGGCAAACCTTCCTGAAACAAGGCACCGTGATTGCCGGCGGCTCGGACTTCCCGGTGGAATCGGCCAACCCGTTCTACGGCCTGCACGCAGCGGTGACGCGTACCGACCATGAAGGCCGCCCGATCCACGGCTGGCACCCCGAGGAAGCGATGACCCTGCCGCAGGCATTCCGCGCGTTCACGCTGGACGCCGCCTACGCCGAGCATCAGGAAAAGACGCTGGGCTCGCTGGAGACCGGCAAATGGGCCGACTTCATCGTGGTGGACCGCGACCTGTTCAAGGTAGCCCCGGCCGATATCTGGAAGATCCAGGTACTGGAAACGTGGGTGGCAGGCGAACGCGTGTATGCGAAGGGTGAGCAGTCGGCGCAGCGCTGAACCGAGTCGTGACCGTGCCGTGATGGCGTGATAGCCGTTGCATGGCAAGAAAGCCCGCTCTCTTCACAAGAGCGGGCTTTTTTCTTTGCCTCTTTCCTGAATCCGATTGACGCCGTCGCGTTGAGGCGGACGAGCGTACGGGGAGCCTGCTGGCGACCAGATTGATAGGGATTCGGGATCGGCCGGGAAGAAACAGACGCATCCCCTGCTGCCGGGAGGCGACCGGGAGGGGTTCGTCCGCGTTCGGCCATCAAGGGTCATTCATCTGCAACCGTCCTGGATCAAACAGGTGGCCGTTCCTGTCCACTCAACGGTCACTTTGACAGAACTCCATTCCAGTTGTCGGGAGTACTTTCGTAAAGTCATCATCTTGACGCCACGGCCACGCACAAGAGAGAACTGATGGATATCAACACTGATATCCACCAGTTCTCTCGTCCGATTCACGCCCCAGATCCCGGATGACCGCTGCTTACTTAATGCGTTGGCGCGTAGGTTACGACGATGCCTGAAGGCGAAGTGTTCGGCACAATTGCCATTGCCGTGAGGGCCCCATTGACACCAATCGCGTACTGCGAGATGGAATTGCTATCCCGATTCGCCACATAGGCGTACTTGCCCGTCGGGTCGACGGATACGGAAGTCGGACTGGTTCCCGCGGTCACTGCAGCGGTTATCTCCGTGAGCGCACCGTTGGCGCCAATCGCGTACTGCGAGACGGTTCGTCCAGAAAAATTCGCCACATAGACGTATTTGCCCGTCGGGTCGACGGTTACGGACGTTGGCCTATTTCCCGCATTCACTGCGGCGGTTATCTGCGCGAGCGCGCCGTTGGCACCAATCGCGTATTGCGAGACGGTCCCATCAGAAAGATTCGCTACATAGGCGTATTTGCCCGTCGGGTCAGTCGTTACGGATGTCGGCCAATTTCCTGCTGTCACTGCGGCGGTTATCTGCGCGAGCGCGCCGTTGGCACCAATCGCGTATTGCGAGACGGTGTTGCTAGCCAAATTCGCTACATAAGCGTATTTGCCCGTCGGGTCGATGGTTATGGACGCCGGCGAATTTCCCGCGGTCACTGCAGCGGTTATTTCCGTGAGCGCGCCGTTGGCACCAATCGCGTATTGCGAGACGGTGTTGCTACCCGAATTCGCTACATAAGCGTATTTGCCCGTCGGGTCGACGGCTACAAAATTCGGAGAATGTCCCGCTCCCACAGCGGCCGTTATCTCCGTGAGCGCGCCGTTGGCTCCAATCGCGTACTGCGAGACGGTGCCCCCGTTGAAATTCACCGCATAAGCGTACTTGCCCGTCGGGTCTACGGTTAGGGCTATCGGCTGACCTCCCGCTGGCACCGTGGGGGTTGCCATCGCCATGAGCACCCCGTTGGTACCAATCGTGTACTGCGAGACAGTGTTGGCAGTTTGATTCGTCACGTAGGCATACTCGTTTCTCGAACAGGTAATTGAGATGTCGCTCACCGCACCAGAGGCGACCGTACCAGAGCCGCTGGCCACCACACAGGTTTGCCCCATCGGCTGAGTATTGACCGTCACTGCATAACTCGCGCCCGAAGTGACTTGCGTCGGAAAACTGAAAGCACCGTTTGCATTGATCGTCAGCGCGTCACCGCCGTTATCCTGCAGCGTGACTAGGGTGCCACGGACCAGCCCGGAGATCGTTCCGCCTATTGTGTAGGTACTGGGTGTCGTCGGAGCGGGGGACGAACCGCCTACTGTGTCGGTACCGGGTGTCGTCAGAGCGGAGGACGAGTCGCCTCCACCACAGGCCGACAGCCCCAGCGTTGCCGTTACGCTGATCACCAGAGCAGGAACAAGATGAGATAGGCCACGAGACATCGAGAATCCTTTTCGTGTTGTTTGTTTGAGGAAGGAGCCACTTTCTTTATTGGCAGCGGCAGTTGGGGCCCGTGGATTGGGACATACCCTTGCGGGCAAATATGCGTCAGCCGCTCCCCATGGGGGAAAGACCCGGCAGAAGAGAGGTTCTACAAACGCCATAAATAACGGCCGAAGCCGCCAGCACTTGAGAGGTTCCGATCCCCCAAAGGCCATGATAAGAGAGATTTCTATTTCGAAAATCATGGGAAAACTACCCTCCTCGGCCAATTGCGGTCAGTCGATGTCGGTCACACCGTTTTCAACGGTAATGCTTTGGAGAATCGCAAGCTCAATGATTACCGCATTGAGGCCGGGGCTGATGCCGTGAGGCAGCTTGATCGTCTGAAGGAATTGGCTCGAGGAGCACCGGCTCACGATCTGGAATATCCTGACTGGCATATTTGACGGGTATACCCTGCGGTCATGCCTGTCAATAAAGCATTCGCACAGAACGGCACCCCTGCGTGTACCCGAAGCGCAAACGGGGAAATGACCGCTTTGGAGATAGCTGAAAGACCGGAACGGGTGGTTTCCCGACACCCCCCAAATCACCAAGAAAAAAGAAAAAGCCCTCAGGCCGGGAGGAATGAGGGCTGGAAGTGGTAGCAGGCGAGTCGCGGCAAACGCCTGTCGAGGCATGATGACCGCATCGCCTGCCGTTGCACATCGCTAATTCTGGGGATATGCACGGCCGGCGGCTCTGCTTATCGGACCTGCGGACGCCGTCCGGAATGTCTTTTAGTACTCTCCAAGCATCCAGCCGCTGATACACGCGAAATACTCGCGCAGCCAGGCGTTGTAGCGGATATAGAGCGGCGTGGCGGCAGCTGCGCCGGAAAGTGTCGTAAAGCCCGCTTTGCGGGCGATCCGCTCCGCGCGCAGCAGATGGAAGTCGCTGGTCACCACCATCACGGGATCGGTAGCACGGACGCCGTGTTGGGCCAGTATCTCGCGGCTGAACTGCATGTTTTCCGCCGTGCTGGTGCTGCGGTCCTCGCGGATCAGGCGATCCGGCGCCAGACCGTGCGCCAGCAGGTAGTCCCCCATGATGCCGGCCTCGGTGCAGGGCAACCGGCCGAAATCCTGCCCACCGCTGACGACCACCGATGCCGCCGGAAAACGGCTGGCCTGTTGCAGCCCTTCATCGAGCCGGGCCGCGAGCGTGGGCGATACCTCGCAGTTGGGCGATCCTGAACCCAGAATGACGATCGCCACGGGGGCACCCGCCGCCGATGCGTTCGGCGCCAGGTCGGCGATGCCGTGGCGCATGTGCTGGAAGAACATGGCGACGCTGGCCAGCCACACGATCAACCCGGCCCAGCCGGCGCGCCAGAGCCATTGCCGCCATGGCACCGCTGCGCGCCACCGGGCGATGGCGGCCCAGCGCCAGGCCAGGCCCATCAGGGCGACACCCAGCGAAAACGGCAGCACGATGCCGAAGTTGAACACGCCCATCAGCATCAGAGCGATGCCGTCGCCCGCCAGCAAGGCTCCCACCACAGCCATGGCCAGTCGCCATGCAGGCTTGCCGCCGTACTGCTTGTCGATCATCACCCGCCCGAGAAGTTGTCGTCAGGCGGGCAATGCTACCCGCACCGCGTGGCGACGGGCAAATGACCGCTCGGCTCAGCTGCCGAGAAACGTCAGCACCGCCTGGGTGAAGTCCTCCACCTGCTGCAGATTCGACAGGTGGGCGGCGTACAACTCCGTGTAGCGGGCGCCGGGGATCGTGTCGGCCAGATAGCGGCCGTCGGCGGGCGGCGTGGGGATATCGCCCGAGCCGGCGATCACCAGCGTCGGCGTCTGGATGCGCTGGATCTCGGCGCGCAGATCGGAGTCGCGCACGGCCAGGCAGTTGGCGGCATAGCCGCTCGGATTGGTGGCGCCGAGCATGGCTTGCAGGCGCTGCACCAGTTCCGGCTGCTGGGCGCTGAAGTCCGGGGTCAGCCATTTGTCGACCACGGCCGCCGTGATCGCGGCCATGCCCTCGCGCTCCACCAGCGCGGCGCGATTGGTCCAGTTCTCGGGCGGGCCGATATAGGCCGCGGTGTTGCACAGCACGAGGCGGTTCAGGCGATCGGCGTGATGCAGCGCCAGCCACATGCCGGTGATGCCGCCCATCGACAACCCGCAGAAATGCACGCGCTGCAGACCCAGATGGTCGAGCAGCCCGATCACATCGCCGCCAAGCTGCGCGATGCTGTACGGGCCGGGCGTGACGCCCGACTCGCCATGGCCGCGCGTGTCATAGCGCAGCACGCGGAAGTGTTGGGACAGCGCGGCGATCTGCGGCTGCCACATGTCGGCGGTGGTGCCGAGCGAGTTGGAGAGCACCAGCACTGGCAGGTGCTCGGCGCCATCCAGGCGGTAATGGATCCGGACGTCGGAGAGGTCGGCGAAAGGCATGACGGCTCCCGTGGCTCAGTTCTGCGCGATGGCCGAGCCGTGCTGCGCCAGCGCGGTGACCTTCATTTCCATGTACGGATACAGCGGCAGGCCGGTCAGCAGCGTGTGCAGTTCGTCGGCATCCTTTACGTCGAAGATGCTGACGTTGGCATAAAGGCCAGCCACGCGCCACAGATGGCGCCACTTGCCGTCGCGCTGCAGTTGCTGCGAATAGGCTTTTTCCTTGGCCTTGATTGCGTCGGCCACTTCCGGGTCAAGCGATTGAGGGATGCGGACGGTCATTTCCACCATGAACAGCATGTGGGGGCTCCTTGTGAATCCGGCGAAATCAGACGGTGGCGACGGGCGTCACCGGCGACCCCATCGCACCCGGCAGCCGCAGCGGCGGCGCCGACAGGAAAAAGTGATGGCGACCCTCGGCACGCAGCCATGCGGCGAGATCGCGCAGGTACCACAACTCGCCCAGCGGCAGGCCGAGCTTGAACAGGCAATGATGATGCAGCGGCAGCATCGGCACCGGCCCTGCTCCCTCCGGCGCGGGCCGTGCCGGATAGCGCTCCACGGCGTAATTGTCCGCGGCGATCGCGGCGATGCCGGAATCGGTGATCCATTGCAGCAGGCGTTCGTCGCGGCCGTCCAGCGCGCAGCAGCTATGGTGCAGCACCTCGGCGTCGGGTTGGCCGGCCATCTCCATCACCATCTCGGCAAACCCGGTGCGCAGCACAAGGATGTCGCCGGGTTCGACCACGATGCCATCGGCCTCGATCACGCGCATCAGGTCGTCGTATCCGACCGTGCGGCACTCGCGCCCGTAATGCGCGGCCAGATCGACCAGCACGCCACGCGCCTGGATACCGTGCGCGGCGAAGGTCTCGATGCCGAGCGCGTTGGCGTGGCTGTGGTCATGGCCGCACGGGTGCGCGGAGAAATGATCGCCTTCCGCGTAGTCGACCGGGCCGACGATGTCGGTATTGGGGCGAAAGCCGTTGTAGTAGACCCGCTCGGCCACGCCGTCGCCGTCGGCATCGAACAGCGCGCCGACGTGGGCCAGGGAATCCCACTGCGTCGAGTACTGCATCGACAGCAGTACCTGGTCGTCGCTCAAGACATCAAGCGCGTTTGGGTCGACCTTGGCCAGCGGAAAGTTGACGTACGCCACGTCGTCACGGAACGTGGGTCGCAGCACCGGCGGATGCCGGCGTGGATTGAGAACATTGCCGCCCGGCAGATCGAGTGGCAGGGACAGGCAGAACGTCTTGCCGCTGCGAATTTCGCGGGCGGCGGCACGCACGCGGTCCGCAGTAATCAGGTTCAGGCGGCCGAGCTGGTCGTCATCGCCGAAGTCGCCCCAGTTGGCGCCTTCGGGCCGTTTCTTCCATCGTTTCATGGCTGACGCTCCGGACTGGCGTTCAGAGATGGCAGACGCCATCCAGATACGCCTTGCGCCAGCGCACGATCCGGATGTCGGCGAACAGGCCGGCCGTGAAGAACGGATCGGCCTCGATCAGTGCTCGCGCGGCCTCGCGTGTATCCACGTCGACGATGTAGATGCCACCGCCGCCATCGCTGCCGTCATCATTGAGCTTGGCCCCGCAGGCCAGCAGCAGCTTGCTGTTCTCCGCCAGGAACTCCAGGTGCGCGGGCCGGTTGGCCTGGCGTACGTGCTGGTGTTCGGGCTTGTCGAAGGTCTCAATGAGGTACGGCATCGAATGTCTCCTGTATCGGTTGTCAGATCTGCGCGCCCCAGGCCAGCATGGCGACGATGTAGATCGCGCCGACCCAGAACATCATGATCACGGTGTAGCCCATCACGTCCTTGAGCTTCAGCTTCGACAGCGCCAGCGCTGGCAGAATCCAGAACGGCTGCACCAGGTCATTCCAGGCGTTGCCGAGCATGACCGACATCGACGTCTGCGCCACCGAGCTGTTGATGGCCTTGGCCGCGTCGATCATGAACGGACCCTGGATCACCCAGTGGCCACCGCCGGACGGCGCGAAAAAGTTGATCACGAACGAGCTGACCAGACCCCAGAACGGCAGCGTCTGCGGCGTGGCGATATCGACGAACACGCGCGAGATGCTGTCCACCAGCCCGGAGCCGGCCATGATCGCCATGATGCCTGCGTAGAACGGATACTGCAGGATGATGCCGGAGATCGTCTTGATGCCTTCGTTCAGTTTGGCCACGTAGTTGGCCGGGGTGCCCAGCAGCAGCACGCCGATAAACAGGATCAGGAAGTTGATCAGGTTCAGGTCCAGCGAACCACCCTGCGAGAAATGCAGCCCCGCGTAGGCCAGCCCGCACAGCCCGATGATCAGGCTCAGCAGGCGGCTGTTGTTCATGCGCGTGGCAAGCGTGTTCTCGATGCCCATGCTGTGGCCGTGCCCGGCGGCGCGGTCCTCGGCGGTGTTCTCCTCGCGGATTTCCACCACCTCCTTGACATCACGCGGGTGCAGCATCGCGTTGAGCAGCGGCAGCGTGACGATGACGGCAAGGCTCGTCAGCAGCATCGGCGTGGAGAAGATCGTCTCCTTGAGACCGATCACGCCCATCAGCTTTTCCATCGGGTGACCCGGGGTGGAGATCAGTACGGGGATGCTGGCGGACAGGCCCAGGCCATACATCGTGAAGCCGCTGTAGGCCGAGGCAATGATCAGGGGGTAATGCACACCCTTGACCTTCAGTGCCAGCTTGCGGGCGATGATGCCGCCGATCACCAGGCCGAAGCCCCAGTTCAGGTAGCTGCCGATACCGCCTACCAGCGTGGCCACGATGATGGCGCCGCGCGGCGTCTGCACGCGGGCGACGATGGCGTTGAGGAAGCGGTCGACCAGCGGCGCGGTGGCCAGCACGTAGCCCATCGCCAGAATCACCGCCATCTGGGTGGTGAACGAGAGCAGGTTCCAGAACCCCTTGCCCCAGTTCGTGATGACTGCCTGGGCGGCCTGTCCTTCTACCAGCATTGCCATGACCATCGTCAGCAACGTCAGGCCGATGGCGAATACAAAGGGGTCCGGCAAATACCGGCGCATCAGTTCAGTAAAGAACCCGGCGACCTTACTCAAGATCTGTCTCCTACGAAAGCCGAAATGAACGCATATCGAACTAGCGTTCTACATGCGAACGTCTTGTATGAAGATCGGGAGCGTAAAAGTCCGAATGCGCAAAGTCAAGTTAATGAATTGCTTAATTAGTGCGGAAGTCACAATGATCCGATGCTGCATCGCAGCGCGACATGGTCGGCCACGCCTGGGGCTTTCGGCCTTGTGAATACGCCGGGAATGCGATTGCGCAGTGCAGCATTGACGTGCGGACAGACGGCCTCGATCTGGCCGATATCCGCACAGAACCGCTATGCAGAAAGGGGAATGCCCCGGCCAACGAGCGTGCCGGGGCGGAAGGAAAAGACCCGAGAGGATTCTCGGGCCAGGTTGAGGTCCACTTGAGGGCTACTTGATGCCGAATCTCCGGTCGAGCGAGAAGGCGCCCGCACCCCGGCCAATCAGGAAGAGTTGCAGCGCGGCCCAGGTCAGGTGCGTGGGCCAGGCATCGGGATAGACAAAGATTTCGATGACCAGCGTCATCCCCAGCAGCGCGAATGCCGAAAATCGCGTGAACAGGCCGAGCACCAGCAGCACCGGAAACAGGTGCTCGGCGTACGCGGCCAGATGGGCCGCGAGCTCGGGCGGGATCAGCGGCAGGTTGTACTCCTGCTCGAACAGCGAATAAGTGCTGTCCTTGATCGTCAGCAGCCCGGTGACCTTGGTGCGGCCCGACAGGAAGAACACCGATGCAATTGCCAGCCGTGCCAGCAATGCCAGAAACGAGTCGCTGATCAGCCGCGAGGCCCGCGTTGTAAGGTTCGACCAGAGCGTGGTATCGGCCCGCACTGGGGAATCGGTATGAGATACGTTTGACATGGCTACCTCGGCAAGCTGGATAGGCTCAGTGAATGTCTGCGAAAACCCGCGTGCCAAGCAGCGTGGCCAGCAGGCGGGCGATGTCGATGCCGGGCTCGGCAATCGTGGCGGACTGGCAGGCGATCTGAAGGCTGGCGCCGGCAGCGCAGGCATCCAGAAAGGCGCACATGCCCTGCGTGGCGTGTTGCCAGACCACGGCACCTTCTGGCCGCGTCAGCAAGGCGCCCTCCCCGATCCAATCCAGTTCGCCTTCGAGGTCACGCTGCTCCCGATTTGCCCGCCAGATCGTGAACGCAGGCGTTTCGAACCAGCGCCAACGCACGCTGGCGCATGGACGTAGCGCCGCGCCAAGGAGATCGCCCCCGCTCAACGTGGCCAGCGCTGCCGCGTCCAGCGCCTCGTCATCGGCGGCCAGGTGGGACTCGGTCCAGAGGCGATCCAGACGTGCCACGTCTGGCAGGTATGGCAGTGCCGCGGCAGGCTCGAATCCCGACAGGAAGTCCGCGAATTCCTGCCCATACTCGATCAGGCAGACGCTGCGCGGGGGCTCCGCGCAGACGTGGATCAGTGCCGCCGCGCGAAACCAGTCCTCCCCTACCAGCCGCAGGACCGTCGGGAAATTCGCGGCCAGCGCATCCACACAGCCCTTGAGCACGGTGTTGCGATAGACCTTGAAGCCAGGCTGCTGCGTCAGCGGCGTGATTGGGGTCCACGGCGGCGCGATGCCCGGCGGCGCCAGAATGGCGCGCAGGAAGTCGTCCTGAAAGCGATGTCCGTTGGCGTTCATGATGTGGCGACCTCCGCGTCCAGGATGGACTGCGCGTGATTGCGCTCGTCGAGCAAGTCGGCGAATTCGGGAATGTTGTCGTCCCGTTCGATCAGCGTCGGACGCTCACCGACCCGCGCCACGAAGCGGCGATATAGCGACCAGACGGCCTCCGCCACCGGCGCATCGTGCGAATCGATCAGCAGTGACGCGCCGAACTCGTCGTCGAAGCTGTGTCCGGCCAGATGAATCTCCCGCACGGCTTCGGCCGGCACGCGTGTCAGGTAGTCCCACGCGTCGTAACCCATGTTTCGGGCGCTGACGTAAACATTGTTGATGTCGAGCAGCAACCCGCAGCCGGTGCGCCGCACCAGTTCGGCCAGAAAATCGGTCTCGCTCCAGTCGTGCTCGTCCATGCGCAGGTAGTGCGACGGGTTCTCCAGCGCGATGGCACATCCAAGGCGGTCCTGAACCCGGGAGATATTGGCCGCCACCTGCGCCAGTCGGGCCGTGGTCCGCGCCACCGGCAGCAGATCGGGCACGTAGCGCCCGTCCAGCGTCGACCACGCCAGATGCTCGGAAACCAGCACCGGCTCGATCCGCCGCAAAAGTGCGTGAAGCCGATCGAGATGCGCCTCGTCCGGCGGGGCATCGCCCGCCAATGACAGCGACACGCCGTGCAGTGCCACCGGATGGCGCTCCCTGATAGCCGTCAGCCACGCCAGGCGCGGACCGCCGGCCATCAGGTAGTTCTCCGGGTGGACCTCGAACCACAGGCCCGGCTCGGCGCATTGCAGCGCCTGCTCGAAGTGTTGCGGCTTGAGTCCAAGCCCCGCGCGTGGTGTCGCTGTCATGATTGACGTCTCCAACGGGCTGCCATCCGGCTTACATCGGCTTCAGCGTGCCCATGCCGTGCGGCGTCTTGATCGTCGCGCAGGTACCAACGGGCACGGACTTGAAGTGGTCGCGCTCGTAATCGGTCTTCTGGGTGCCGGCGCACGTCGTGCCCGCCCCCGCCTTGCAATCGTTCTGGCCGGCCATGGCCACGCCGTAGCACTTCTCCATGGCGGGCTTGTCCTTGGACTGCTGCATGGTGCTGTTCTGCGCCAGGGCGACGCCCGAAGTCAGGGCGGCCAGGGTCACGGCGGCGGCGAGCTTGATGGTGTTCATGGCGATACTCCTTGAGAGCGGATCAATGTGAAGGGAAGTCAGATATCCGTGGTCCCGCCCGGCCTGCCTTGCGGCGCAAGGTTGTTGGGCCCGGTGGTCGGATGATCTGACTGTCAATTCGCGGGGGATCGGTCACCGGTTACAGCCGCCCGGGAGAATATTTTTTTGTGGTCCGCTGTAACCGGATGGCGCCTGCCGACGAATAACGGAGAAGCACATGCACGCGGATTGTCGCCATGGGTGCACTCACATATCATTTCGAAGCGATCACCCCTGAACCTCGTGACGATGTTGATCGATCAAATCTCCGCGCAGTCGTCGCTTGCATGAAGCCCGCTCCCGAGCGCGCCGGCATGGAGGCCATGGATGCGGTGGAGCAGCGCCTGCGCGCGCTGCTCCTGGCCGGCCTGGGTGGCGATCAGGCCGCCTATCATGCATTCCTGACCGAACTGACCGGCCGGCTGCGCGCCTTTGTCCGGCGGCGGCTTTATCAGTTGCAGGATGAAGTCGAGGACATCGTCCAGGAAACGCTTCTGGCGGTGCACAACGCCCGGCACACCTACCGCGCCGATGAACCGCTGACGGCGTGGGTTTACGCGATTGCCCGCTACAAGCTGCTGGACTTCCTGCGTAGCCGTTCCCGTCACGGGGAGACGGAGTCGCTGGACGATGTCGCGGACATCCTCTGCCATAGCGACGATGCGCCGGCGCACGATGCACGACTCGATCTGAGCGGCCTGCTCGAGCAACTGCCGGACAAACAGCGGTTACCCATCCTGCATGTGAAGCTTGAGGGCCTGTCGGTGGCGGAGACCGCCCGGCTGACGGGGCTGTCCGAATCGGCGGTCAAGGTAGGTATTCATCGCGGGCTTAAGGCATTGGCCGCCAAAGCGCGCCTGTTCACATCATGAAGACAGACGATCTTATCTCCCTGCTGGCCACCGGCATCCGCCCGGTGGACCCGCACATCATGCGCCGGGCGTTCGTCCGGGCGCTCTGCGCCGGGGCCGCCGGCGCGCTCCTGCTGCTGACCATGACCTATGGGGTGCGCCCAGACATCCGCTTGATGCTGGTCACGCCGATCTTCTGGCTCAAGGTGGCGTTTCCGCTGTCGCTGGCAATCGGCGCATTCGTTGTGCTGAAACGGCTGGTGGTGCCCGGCGCGCAGGTGGGTACCCGTTGGGCGGTGCCGGGCGTGCCGGTGCTGGCGGTGTGGATCGGCGCCCTGGCGGTGCTGGCCAATGTTCCGGCAAGCCAGCGGCTGTCACTGATGCTCGGCATGACGTGGAGGACCTGCCCGTTCAATATCGTGTTCCTGTCCTTGCCGCTGTGCGTGGCGGTGGTCTGGGCGGTTCGGCAGATGGCCCCAACGAACCTCCGCGCCGCCGGCACCCTGGCGGGGCTGCTCGCCGGTTCGGTGGCAACCATCGTCTATTGCCTGCATTGCCCGGAAATGGAGGTCCCGTTCTGGGCAATCTGGTATCTGGCCGGGATGCTGATTCCGGCGGCGTTGGGCTGGCTGCTCGGTCCGCGCCTGTTGCGCTGGTGAGACGCCACGGCCACACCCTGCCCCCCGCGCGTGGCCCGTCTCAGATCTGATCTGCAAGATATCGAATTCCGCAAACGCGCGGACTGAATATATTGGCTGTGTCCCGGGACGCTGCCCGTGACCCCGTTTCTTGCAAACAATCAGAACATTCTCTGAAAGGGGGCTGCGATGGTCAGCAGAGTCCCGCGCAAGCCGACGCCTGCCGCCGGCAAGACAGCTTCAGTCAAAACGCGTGTCGATGGCCCCGTGGTAATCCGGCCGATCCCGATTCCGATTCCGCTCCCTGTCGCGCCCGATCCCAATCAGAATTTCTTCGACGCGGGCCGCCCCGGCCAGCCGGTGGTCCGCCAAGACGACCTGCTCGTGCTGCGGGTGGAACTGAACAATCTGACCGTGCAGCGAGGCAGCCCGCCACGACTGCGCAAGACCGGCAGCGGCGTGGCCACGCTGGTCCTGCATTTTCCGCCTCAGTCGATCTTCGAGCAGGCGTTCGCCGAATCCTCCCCGCCAGCCGTTGATCCCCCCGTCACGCTGCCGGCGCGCGCCCGTATCGCGGGCGAATCGCGGATCGCGTTTGCCGTGCCTGATGGCTTCGATATCCCTTACACGCTCGAAGGCGTGCTCACGGCCGTGCGCGATCTGCCGCTGGCCGTGGGCGCCAACGCCCTGCCGCCCACGGCCGCGCAACCGCCCCTGTCTTTTCCCGAATGGCTCGGCGGGCTGATCGCGCACGCAACCGGCAGCCTGACGCTGGCCCAGCGCGCCGCCCTGCCGAGCGTCACGCTACGCAACCTGAAGCTCGCATCGGTCCAGCGCGATACGTCGACGCTTGAGCGGCGGCAGGTGGCTCCGGCTACGTCACGGCGCCGTGCGGCCCTGCCGGCCATCGACGTTCGCCGGGGCGTTACCACGGACGTCGGGCTCGGCCCGATCCTGTCGGGCCTGAAACCCCGTCCCGCCGAGCCTACCGCCCAGCAGACCGCGCTGGAGGTACCCTGGCGCCTGATCCTGAGCCCCGATGCCGATGAGCGCTGGCATCACGCGGTGGCGCCAGTCACCACGCCGGACGGGCATACGGAGCTATGGCACACCCAGCTCGTGGCACCCACCGATCAGGGCACCATCGTGCCGCCTCACCCCGATCCCAACCGCATCGTGCGCGCGGTCTGGGCGCTGGCGGGTGAAGGGACGTCGAAGCCGATCCAGGCCAAGTTTCCAACCGCCGCCGGGGAACTGCCCGATCCCGCGGACATGCCGTTCAAGGCAGCGCTCAACGACAGGGACCGCTACAGCATTGTCCATCTGTCGTCCAATTTCTCGCGTTCGGGCTATACCCCCGCCGCGATTCCTGCCGATCAGTTGATGCTCTCCGCGCTGGGCGCGTGGATCGACGTGCGTGGCATATGGGACGGCCCCCAGTCGATCGATCTCGTCGCCTGGACCCATCGCGGCAGCATGGGGCGTGACCACTACGTGCGCACGGTCAAGCGCGGGTTTCTATGGCCCTTCGGGCACCGGGCGGTGCTGGTCGAAATCACCGAGCGAAAATTCCAGCATGGCGGCGTGCCCGGCAATGCGGCGGTGCTGCGCAAGCGCACGTTCATCATCGTGCGCGAACGCGAGCGCGCCTTCACGGAGACCGATCTGCGCGGTACCGATGGCCGCACGCAACTGCATCTACAGATGCCCCTGACCAGCGTGCGCATCCTGAGCCTGGTGACGCCGGACCTGAGCCCCGTAACGCCGACGACGACCCCGATCTGGCCCCTGGTCGGCGGCGTGCCGTTTCCATTCCGCTGCGAAGGCACGGATCTCGACGGGCGCGCCATCCGCTTCGACCTGCCGATGGTGTTCATGTATGAATCCATCGCCATGGACGCCAGCACTGCGAACGACACGTTCGCCAAAGCGCAGACGCTTTGGGATCAAGGCCTGCCACCCGGCGACGTCCCCGGCACGGGACGTGGCGCGACGATGGCGCCGCAATCGATGACGCTGGCCCGCAGCGCGCAGCCCGGTGACACGATGCTGGAGGTGCGCGAGCTGCGCTTCGGCGCGGAAGCCGGCACCGGCAATCCAACGCTGAAGGCGTACGGCCAGACCCAGCAGCGTCCCGCCTTCTATCCGAAGGTGGTTCGGGCCACGGTGCGCATTCCTGCATTGGCGCAGCTTACCGGCAGCGGCGACGCCAACGTGGTGGAATGGAACAACACCTACCTGACCAGCGAGTTCGGCGCGGATAACAAGGGGCAGGTGTTCGTCAACATCGTGCCAAACGATCCGAAGAACAAGGCCCGGCTCGATTTCTCCGCACAGGGGGATCGCGCCGGCGGCTTCGTCCAGCCGAACCTCAATCCGAGCGCGGTGTCTCGCCTGACGGGGCCGGTCACCGGCACTGTGGCCGATTTCGTGGGCGGAAGCATGACCGGCTCGGATGCCTTCCCCAGCGCCGGGCTGCCCAACCTTCCGTTGCTGTTCGGATGCATTCCACTTGGCGCGGTCATCGAGACAGTGACGTCGTTGGTGGACACGCCCGAGCAGGTGCCGCGCTTCGTCTCGGAGTGCGGCAGCCAGGCCGAACTATTCCTGAACGGTCTGGCGCAGCTTTATGCCGCCTTGCCTGGGCTGGCCGGGCAGACCGGCAGCGCCGCCACGGGCGGGGTGAGCGCCATCGGCTCGACGGTGGCAGACCTGAAACAGCAGGCCGCCACCTACGCACCGGGGCTCGTTGCCGATGCGCAGGCGCGACTGGACGCCCTGCAAGCCGCGCTGACCGCGCTCAGCAACGCTATCGCGCCACTGGTCAACACGTCGATCGACGCAGCGCCTGCTCTGCCCAATCTCGCCACGGCGATCACGGCTGTGCAGAGCGCCTCGGATCAATTGCGCGCCACCGCGGGTGCGACGGTCGCTGGTGTCTCGCTACCCTCTGGCCTGCGTCAGTCGTTGGTTCAGGCCGCCAACGTTGCCTCTGCGCTTGCTGGCGACCTCGGCACGGTGGCCGCGCTGGTGGCCGAAGGCAAGGCGCTGTTCGCCGCGCTCGATGCGATCCTCGGCGACTCGAAGGCGTTCCAGGCCCTCCTGAGCGATTCGGATGCGCTTTTTGCCCACCTCAAGGCCGTGCAGAACGCGCTGGCGCCGCTGCGGAATACCCTCGCCAACTTCCGGCTGCTCGAAGGCGCGGCGCGCCAGACGCTGTTGAACGTACTCGACGCGATGACGCAGGCGCTCGCAGTGAGCGATGATGTGCTCCGCACGCTTTTGCAGGTGCTGTTCGGCGATGAACTGACCATCCGCTTCAACTGGAACCCGCGCATCGTCAGTTGGCCGGCCTCCGGCCCGATCTTTCACCCCAACGACCCCGCCGGCTTTTCGGTAGCCGTGGAGGCCAAGGTCAAGAAATCAGGCGGCGGGCAGCCGAAGCTGACGGTCGTCAGTTCGCTCAAGCATTTCGACCTGATCCTGATAGGCGCCGCCGGCTTCCTGGAACTGAATTTCGAGAAGATCGAATTCCGCGTCGGCACCGCCGACAAGATGAACGTCGACGTGCTGCTCAATGACATCAAGTTCATCGGCCCACTCTCGTTCGTGGAGACGCTGCGCGACCTGATACCGCTCGATGGCTTCTCCGACCCGCCCTACCTCGACATTTCCACCAAGGGGATCGATGCGGGCTTCAACGTGGCCCTGCCGTCGATCTCGGTGGGCATGTTCAATCTCAGCAACCTTGCGCTGGGCGCCGGGTTCACGGTGCCGTTCATTGGTCAGCCGCTGGCGGTGCGGTTCAACTTCTGCACGCGCGAGCAGCCGTTCAATCTGTCGGTCTGCATGTTCGGCGGCGGCGGGTTCTTCGGCATCACGCTTGATCCGGGCGGCATCCAATTGCTGGAAGCCTCATTCGAGTTTGGCGCCAGCATCTCGGTCAACCTCGGCGTGGCATCTGGTGGTGTCCATGTCATGGCCGGCATCTATTTCCGCATGGAGCAGGACAACTGCGCCCTGACCGGCTATTTCCGCCTTGGCGGCAGCGTCAGCGTGCTGGGGTTGATCACGGCGTCGATCGAACTGTACCTTGCGCTGGCGTACGAATCGCAAAGCGGCAAGTGCGTGGGGCGCGCGCAGTTGACGATCGAAGTCGAGGTATTCCTGTTCTCCACCAGCGTCACGATCAGTTGCGAGCGAAAGTTCGCCGGCGCGAACGGCGACCCGACCTTCCGCGAACTCATGGGGCTGCAGCCGGCCCTGCCGCTGACGGACGAACTGGCGCTGATCCACGACGACACCGAGTACGCCTGGCGGCAGTACGCCGAGGCATTTGCCTGACCCGACGTTGGTCAAACAGGGGGCTGCGCATGGCCACGCAAACGATTCTATGGACGGTCCTGCCCGCCGGGCGCGTGACCGAGGGGGCCTTGAAGGGGCGCCTCAAGGTGTCGGTCGTCGCTTCGCCGCGACTGACACCCGAACGCGCGAACGAGCGAGCGCTCCGGGCCTTTCCTGAATGGCTGCTCTGGCCAAGGACCGTGGCCGAGGCAAAGTTCGGGCTACGCATCGGCACCACGTTGCTGCCACTCGAGCCACTTGGACCGCTTGCCGGTCAGGCACAGCCCGACGTGGATCTGTGGAGCCAGCTTTTCGTGCCGGAGACGCCGGTCGATGGCTTCGTCTTCAAGGACATGAGCCGGGTCAACCTGCGCTCCTACGCCGTGCGCAACGTACTCGGTTTGGCGCGCAAGTACTACGCGCAACTGGCCGTGGGCGCCACCAGCCGGCACCCGACGTTGTTGCCCTGGTCATCGGCCAATCCGGCACTACGCGCCATGCTGATCGACATGGGGGCACCGCGCGAGGTGGGCGCGGAGCGCCAGGGTGGCTTCGCACGCTTCTTCAACGATGGCGATGGCGGCATCGAGCAGGTGCTGCGCAATAGCGTATTCGGCCCGAAGTCGAAATACTCGGGCACCGCGGCCGGCATCGGTGTCGACAGGGGCGGCAACCCGGTCAACGGGGCAAGTTTCCCGGTGCGCGTGCTGCCGCCGGACTGGCAGCCGCCCAACGGCACGCCCGATACCGAGTTGATGGCCAACTGGGCCAGCGCCGCCGAATACACGCTGTACCAGGCCGACCGCTTTTATCGCCGGGAACCCCTTTCGGCGGATGCGCTTGCCATGCGTCGGCCGAGCGGCAAGGACATTCCCCCGCCGCCCGAGACCCAGACGCTCGACTTCCACAAGCGTCTGGCGTCCTACAGCGACTACCCAGCCCTGCTGCGCAGACTTGGTGTGCTGCTCGACTTCGTCCTGCCCGCCGAAAACCCGATCGATCAGCAGGTCCGCCAGCAAGGCAACGCGCAAGGGACGATGCAACTCGATCTGCGCTGGGCCAATGATCACGATCCCGGCGTGGATGGCTGCCCGGCCACCGCGTGGCAGGCCGATTCGCAACGCTTCACGGCCCGCCCGCGCACCAACGATCACCACATGGGAATGCTGCGGCTGGGCGGCGCCAATGATCGCTGGGACCAGTCGAAGCGCATACCGTTCGACGTCTATCAGGTAGACCCGGACGGCACCGCGCTGAAGACCGTGGATTTCGTGCTGTCGGCGCAGCGGCTGATCGACAAGAGCCGCAAGAGCGGCACCGATGGCGCGGTGACCTACACCACCGGGGACGACCAGCCCGTTGCCGCGTTGCGTGCCGGGGGGATCGGTGTCTCCCGCCATGGGCGCGCCGCCGCGCTGGCCTTCGGGGCCGCCAGCAGCGCCGCCAAGGATGGCGCCGTCCGCAGCGGCGCGGCGGCTTCAGCCGGCATTGCCTTGTTCACGGAAGATGTGCTGCGCGGGTATAGGGTCGACGTGCAGCCGATCATCGGAGGCAAGCCGGGCCGCTGGCAATCGCTGTGTCGGCGGCAAGGCGCGTACCAGATTGCCGCGACGGGCGCGAAGCTCTCGCTGCCTGCCGATGACGAGGGCTATGTCAAGGGCGCATCGACGACGAGTACCGCCAACCCCGCCAGCGGCGCCGACCCCGACGATCACTATCTGCACGAATCGTTGTTCCGCTGGGCTGGATGGAGCCTGGTAGTGCCGCGTCCAGGCCGGACGCTGCGCGCGCAGGATGGCGATTCGGGCGTGCAGGCCGAAGTGCCGACCGATGTGACCGATGCCGTCGCCGCTGCCGATGGGAACGGCATCCTGACCAGCTTCGTGGCCGCGAAAGGCAGTCTGCCCCGGCTGCGCTTCGGCTTTGCCTATCGGTTGCGCGCGCGGCTGGTCGATCTCGCCGGTAACAGCCTCGATGTCGACGATCCCTCGCTCGGTGATGGAGAAAACGAACTGGAGGTCACGCAGCCAGTCACGTACTGGCGCTTCGAGCCGGTGGACCCGCCGGTGCTGGTGCAGCGCGCACGTGCCAGCGAGGGGGAGTCGCTGGAACGCATGGTCATTCGCAGCAACTACGACGCCGATCCAACCACCTTTTTGACGACCGGCGCGTTTGCCGATGCGATCAAGCTGCCCGCTTCCGCCGATTTCGCCTACACGCCCGCGAACGAGCGGCATGTGGTGCCACCCAAGGCGTCGCAAACGCTGTGCGAGACCCACGGCCTGTTCGATCCGATGTTCGGGTCCGCATCGGGTATCCGTGACGCGTACGCGCTGGCCGCGCGCGAATCGGGCACGCTCTACGACGCCGGTCCGGGCACTGACGTGGCGTTGATCACCCCCACGGCGCTGGCGAACGTTGCCACCACCGTCGCGGTGCCGCCAGCCCTGCCGTCGCCGGATAACCCGACTGGCGACCGGCTCGCGGCTGGCCAGTACGTGATCCATCGCGAGGCGCGGGTGCCAACGCCGTGGCTGCCCGATGTCGCAGCCGGGGGCATCGCGCTGCGCGCCGCGCCGGGCAGCCGGCTGCCCGGCGTGACCGGACCGATGTCACTGGGCGCGGGCGCCGAGATCGTCGCCATTCCGGGTAACGAACTCGTCCTGATGGTGGCGTTCGACCAGCGCTGGCCCGATACGCGCGGGCTGCGCATCGTGCTGGCGGAGCGCATCGGGCTGCTCGCCGATCCGCCCTGTCAGGTCACGTATCCCGACGACGGCGCGCCGCGCTGGGACGCCGACGCCCGCACCCTGACGTTCTTTCTGCCCAAGGGCCAGATCGCCAGGCTGACCTATGCCAGCTTTGTCCATCCCGACCTGATCGGCACGTTCGGCCTGCCAGACTGGGTGGATACCGCCGCCGAAAAGGCACTGCTACAGCAGATGGCGCTGACTGGCGCGGCATGGATGCTCACGCCGTACCGGCCGCTGGTACTGGTTCACGCGACGCAGCAACCGGTCTGCACGCCGGAGTTCCTGACCGAACTGGGCAAAGCACGCAGCCCGGGCGATCGCTTTGCCAAACTTGGCGCGCGTGTGCGGGTGCATGGGCCGAGCACGGGCAAGCTGGAGTTGCAGGCGACATGGACCGAATGGATCGATGACCCCGCCGACGCCGCAGGCCCCCGGGTCGCGCAATGCGAGGGCACGCTGGCGGAGATCGCCCTGCCGGAGAACGGACCCAACCTCGACAGCCTGGGTCCGCTTGTCGATGCGATGATCGCTGATCCGCAACGACCCCGCGCGCGCGGCGACCAGCACGAATTCGGCGACACGAAATGCCGTCTGGTGTCGTACTGCCTGCGGGCTACGACGCGCTTCCGCGAGTACCTGCCGGCGGCCCTCTATTCGGACCCGAACGCCATCACCCGTACCGGGCAATTCGCGCAGGGGCCACGCATGGTGCGTGGCGCCGACGACGATCCAGGCGCACCGATGCTGCGGGCTGCCGATGGCACCGGCGCCTATACCGTCATACCCGCCAGCGCTCCGCCAGACGCGCCGCGCGTGCGCTACTGCGTGCCGACGTTCCGCTGGAGCGGCACGCCCACCAACACGGACTTCGACACCACCCGGCTCGGCAACGGCGTGCGCGTATGGCTGGATCGCCCGTGGTTCACGTCCGGCGAAGGCGAACTGCTCGGCGTCGTATTGCCGGCCAGCGGGGATTTCGCCAGCATCCCGCTGCCGCTCGAGGGGCTCGTGACCCAGTGGGGTGCCGATCCGCTCTGGGATTCGGTACTGCCGAAAATGTCGATCCACGACACTGACTTCCCGGCGCGGGTGACATCGGCATTGGCCCCACTGCAGGAAGCGGGCAATCCCAAGGTCATGGTGGTCGGGCATCGGGTTCACTGGCACGCCGAACGCAGTTGCTGGTACTGCGATATCGAGCTGGACCCGGGGTTGACCTATATGCCCTTCGTGCGGCTGGCGCTGGTCCGCTACCAGCCAAATGCGATCGACGAGGCGCTGGTGTCGAAAGTCGTACTCTGCGACTTCGCTCAGGTCCTGCCGCGCCGACGCGCCACCTTCGCCCGCACCGGGGCGCAGGTCAACGTCAGCCTGCGCGGTACCGTGCCGGCCCACGGGCCGATGAAGTGGTCGGCCGATGGCGAATATCTCGACATCTCGTTTATCCCGCCATTCGGTACCGAGGGCGAGACCGGACGCAACAAGGTGGAAGTCGTGCTGCAGACGCGGGACCCTGCCATCGACAGCGATCTGGCCTGGCAGGATGTTCGCGTGCTGGCGGACAGCCTGCTGGACCCGAAGGCCCCGCTGAATATCGGCACCGTGGGCCAGCATCTGGTGGGACAGGCCCCGCAGCGCATCGTCCCCGAAGTGCTTGGACTTGGCCGCATCGCGCCCCCCGCTGCCGTCACCGGGGCTATTGGGGCTATTGGGACTATTGGCGCCATTGGAGCAATCGACGTGACCCGGCCATCGCTGGGCGACCTGCTCGATCCGGTGATCTGGTCCGGCACGGTGACGCTGCCCGATGTCGCCGGCAAGCCCGCGCGGCTGGCCATCCGGGAGTTCGAGCGGTATTACACCGACCGCACCGTGCCAGAAGTCCGGGCGGGCAAATCGTTGCGGCGCCGGGTGGTGGAGGAACGTCTGGTCTACACGACATTCTTTCCGCTTGCCTAAGTTGCAGCGCAACACAAATAATAGAGCGGCTTGTACCTCACGTGATTCACCCAACGGAGAGACACATGGCCGACGATGGCAAGACCGCCGCACCGCCGCCAGGGCGGGAGCCGCTGCTGATCGACCTGGCGCTACAGGGCGGCGGCGCGCACGGCGCCTTCACCTGGGGCGTGCTCGATCGGCTGCTCGAAGAGCCGTGGCTGGAGATCGACGGCATTTCCGGCACCTCGGCCGGCGCCATGAACGCCGCGGTGCTCGTGCATGGCCACGCGCTTGGCGGTGCCGAAGGCGCCCGGCAGGCGCTGTCGGACTTCTGGCAGCGCGTCTCCGAGACGGCGCGTTTCAGCCCGTTCCGCCGCAGCCCGCTGGACGTGATCCTGGGCCGCTGGACCCTCGACGATTCCCCGCTGTTCGTCGCCGCCGATCTGGCGGCTCGGATCTGGTCGCCCTATGACCTGAACCGCGCCGGCAGCAATCCACTGGCCGATATCCTGCAGGCCAGCATCGACTTCGAACTGCTGGCGCGCGCGCCCATCCACCTGTTCGTCACCGCCACCAATGTGGAAACCGGCCGCGGCCGCGTGTTCAAGAACGCGGAGGTCACCTCCGAGGTGCTGCTGGCCTCGGCGTGCCTGCCCACGGTATTCCAGGCCGTGGAAATCGACGGCGTGCCGTACTGGGATGGCGGCTACGCCGGCAATCCGACGATCACGCCGCTGGTGCGGGAATGCTGCTCGCACGACACGATCCTTGTGCAGATCAACCCCGTGGCCCGCCCCGGCGCGCCACGCAGCGCCCGGGACATCGTGAACCGCCTCAACGAAATCTCGTTCAACGCCGCGCTGCTCAAGGAGTTGCGGATGATGGCGGTGCTGCAGCGCGTGGCCGATCCTGGTGACGCGGAAGGGGCTCAATGGGCCAATATGCGCATCCACCGCATTGCCAGCGACAAGATCGCGGAGTACGGCACGGCATCGAAGATGAATGCGGAGTGGTCGTTCCTGTGCCTGCTGCGCGACGAAGGGCGTGAAGCGGCTGCGCAATTCCTGGCCGAGCACGGCGATGCGCTCGGCCAGCGTTCTTCGTTCAATCTCGACGAACTACTCGAGGAGATCTGAACCATGGGTCTCCTTGGCATCGTTATCGCCCTGGGGGCGATGATCTGGCTCGCGTTTCGCGGCTGGAGCATCCTGATCATCGCGCCGGCGGCGGCCCTGCTGGCCGCGGCCACGGCGGGCGAACCGCTGCTGGCTCACTGGACCCAGACCTTCATGGGCACGGCGGCGGGGTTCGTCGCCCAGTTCTTCCCGTTGTTCCTGCTCGGCGCCCTGTTCGGCAAGCTGATGGACGACAGCGGCTCCGTCACGGCCATTGCCGAATGGATGACGCGCGTGCTCGGCCCCCAGCGAGCGATGCTGGCCGTGGTGCTCGCGGGCGCGCTGCTGACCTACGGCGGCGTGAGCCTGTTCGTGGCGTTCTTTGTGCTGGCGCCGATGGCGCACGCGCTGTTTCGCGCGGCAGACATCCCGCCACGCCTGATGCCCGCCGCCATCGTACTGGGTACGTCGACGTTCACGATGTCGGCGCTGCCGGGCACGCCGGCGATCCAGAACGCGATTCCCATGCCGTTCTTCAGCACCACGCCGTTCGCCGCGCCCGGCCTGGGTATCGTGGCCAGCGCGATCATGCTGACGTTCGGGCTGTGGTGGCTGTCGCAGCGCGAGAAAGCTGCGCGCCGCAGGGGCGAGGGTTACGCCATTGCCGAGGAGGAGGCTTCGCCCGATGAGGTGGCGGAGCGCCCGCTGATCCGCGAGCTTGCCAGTACCGCACGCGAATTCGACCCGGCCGAGGCGCTGCAAGGCAGTCGCAGCGACGAGCCGCCAGCAGCCTTTATCGCGCTGCTGCCGCTGGCCGTGGTGATCGCGGTGAACCTGCTGATGAGCTTTGTGGTGCTGCCACGGGTGGATGCCGACTACCTCGGCCTGCCCGAATGGGGCGCGACCACGTTGCAGGCAGTCAGCGGCGTGTGGTCCGTTATCGTCGCACTGACCGCCGCCATCCTCTGCCTGATCGCACTGAATTTCCGGCGCCTGCCGGAGTTGCGCGACAGCATGGGCGCTGGCGCCCATGCCGCTGCCCTGCCGGTGCTCAGCGTGGCCAGTCTGGTGGGATTCGGTGCGGTGGTAGCCAGCCTGCCCGGGTTCGGCGTCGTGCGGGACTGGGTGTTGTCGATCGAGGGGGGCCCGCTCGTGTCGCTGGCCGTGGCAACGAACGTGTTGTCGGCGCTGACCGGCTCAGCCTCTGGTGGCCTGACCATCGCGCTCGATGCGCTCGGCGGCACCTACCTGACACGTGCGTTCGACCTGGGCATCGATCCCGCCATCCTGCATCGCGTGGCGGTGATGAGCGCCGGCACACTCGACACGCTGCCGCACAACGGCGCCGTGGTCACGCTACTGGCCGTATGCGGGGCCACGCATCGGGAAAGCTACGGCGGCATCGTGATGGTGGGGATCGTTGGCCCGATGCTGGCGCTGGCGGCCGTGATCGCGCTGGGGAGCTGGGTTGGTTCGTTCTGAAGCGGGATGAAACGAAGCCTGATGCACCGAGGGGGTCAGGTGGCCCCCTCCCCGCCGACCTGGGGCTGCACGATTCCCATCCGGCGCGCGGCCAGTTTCATCTGCGTGAACTGGATCCCGAACAGCGCCAGCTTCGATGCCAGCGGAAACACGCCGATAAAGAGCGGCCACGATGCCGTGAACGCCACTGCCACCACCAGGTTCAGCACGCCGGTGAGCAGCATCAGAGCGGCCCACAGGTAGCCATAACGGGTCAGCAGATCGCCCATGCGCTCCCGCGCGACCGGTGGCACGTAGCGGTGCATCCAGCCACCGCGCAGCATGACCACGCCGACCAGCGCATACAGCACGCTGGGCTTGCCCATCACGAAGCGGGGGTCGTTCGTCAGTAACGTGGCGGCGGCCGATACCAGCACGCTGATCAGGCTGATCCATTGCAGCGCGGCAATGGGCTCGCCCCGAAACCTCGCCCAAAGCACCACGCCGACCGCCACCGCAGTACCCGCCGCAGTGGCCACCAGCGTGTTGACGTTCATGGCGAACAGAACGGCAAAGACAATCACACCAAGGGAGTCAAGCACAACCGGGCGTAGCGCAGAGAGGAATACCTTCATGCAGAGCCTTTCCGAATTTTCAGGGGGCGGCGGCGCGCATCCGATACGTCGCCGGACTGGAAACTAATCACCGCATAGTTTGCGAAAGTGTCGGAGACAAGCTCGGGCGAGTCAAGGAAAAGATGGCCGGGATCAGGGTTGGTCCGGATGTCGCCGCGCGCTTGCGGTGGCGTCCTCGGCACTAACAGCCAAGCTGACCACGCTGATTCACGATGGCCTGACGGTTGGTCTTGAGTTGCGCCATGTTGTCCCAGGCGTTGCCCTGACGCATGGCGAGGTCGTTCTGGCGAAGCTGATTGAACAGCATGGTGCAATTGGACCGGCGGTTGTTCTCAGCGGCGATCGCCATCTGCTGTTCACGGGCGCTGACCTGCTGCAACTGCCTGGCTTCAGCGTCGTGGCGCCGGAGATAGGCTTCCTCCTGCTGCCGGGTGACCGCCGTCTTGCCGATGATCGAGAGCGTGCCGCCCGGCTCGCCGGCATTGCGGTAGCCGCTCGGGCACGTCACGCCATCGTCGAGATAGAGAACTTTGTGGTCTGGGCCATCGCACCGGGTCGCCGCGAAGGCGGTCATCGCATTCGTGGCGCAAAGCAGGACAGCCAGCATGACAGCGTTCCGTGCATCCATGGTGAGTTGGCCTCGTTGATCGGACGGACAGGACAGGTAAGGCAAGCGACGGGCCGTTGCTTATGCCTTGCCCAGCCGGGTAATCAACGCGGCGTGACGTGGATGGGATGACGCCAGCCGCTCCAGTTCGTCGCGGGCCGCCAGTTCGAACTCGCTGAATTCGAATCCCGGCGCCACCGTGCACCCGGCCAGGGCATAGCCGGCCGCGCCCGGCACGCGTTCCGCGGCAAACCAGCAGCCGGCCGGCACTACCGCCTGGAAGACTGTCCCAGGCTGGAACAGCGGATTACCCAACCGGTGCGTGGTGAACGCGCCGTCGGGCGCCAGCACGTGGACATTGAGCACGTCGCCCGCGTAAAAGTGCCAGGCCTCGTCGGACTGGATGCGATGCCACGCCGAAAAGGCGCCATCGCACAGCAGGTAGTAGATGGCCGTGGATGCCGAACGCTCGGCACCATCGGCCACGCGTGTGACGCGTGCGGCGTCCCGGTAGGTCTCGCGGTAGTAGCCGCCTTCTGGATGCGGGACCAGAGACAGTTCATCGATCAGGCGTTGCTGCGGTGAGCGCGTAGGCATGGCTTGTTTCCGGAGCTGCAGAGGCTGCGGGGGCTGATGTGTGGATCGGATGACTGACACGCCACCTTACCCGAAAGCCAGACATGACAAAATGTCGGCCGATGGTGGCATGGCGCCGGCATTGCAGGATTCGCCAAGACGACCCGGCACGTGGCGGGTTAGGCTCCCGGACAATACGGACCATTCCGCCGACCATTCTCCGGCCCAGGAAAAGCCATCCCGAGGCTCCTCCAAGGCCCTACCCGATTCGAACCAATGTCGCGCCCCTTCCCCGCCTGGCTCCCGGCCATGGCTTTCGTCCTGATCTGGTCCACCGGCTTCATCGTCGGCAAGGCCGTCGTTCCGGTTGCCGACGCCAACCTGTTCCTGCTGGCCCGCTTCACGCTGGCCGCGCTGATGTTTGCCGTGGCGGCGATGACCAGCGGCGTCACGTGGCCTGCGCTCAAGCAGGTGCCACGCCATCTGCTGGCCGGTGCGCTGATGCAGGGCATCTACCTGTGCGCGGGCTACGGCGCAGTGGCGCATGGCCTGTCTCCTTCGATCATGGCGCTGCTTGGCGCCTTGCAGCCGCTGCTGACCGCCCTGCTTGCGATCCCGCTGCTGAAGGAGCAACCTTCGTCCCGTACCTGGCGCGGACTTGGGCTCGGCGCGTTGGGCGTCGGGCTGGTGGTGCTTCCGGCCATGCAGGCCGGCACGCCGCAGACCGTGTCGCCATGGATCATACTGACGGGCGTGCTCGCCATTCTCTCCATCACGATGGGAACCCTCCTCCAGAAAACCTCGATCGCCCGCGCGGATATCCGCGCCAGCTCGGCCTGGCAGAATGCCGGCGCCATGCTCGTGGCTGGGGTGCTGGTCTGCGCCACGGGCGGGGTTGGCGCATTGCGCTGGGAAACCGGCCTGACGCTGTGGGCGTCGCTGGCCTGGGCTGCGTTCGTGCTGTCAGGGATCGGCACCTGGCTGCTGCTCAGCCTGGTGCGCCGAGGACAGGCCGCCAACGCGGCGGCGCTGATGTTCCTGGCGCCACCGCTTGCCGCCGTGCAGGCCGCGCTGTTGTTCGGCGACCGGCTCGCCCCGCTCCAGTGGCTCGGCATGGCCGTGGCCGGTATTGGCGTGTGGCTCTGCCAGACGCAGGGCAACCCCCGACATGCCCAAGCTCGTTGAACACGCCTCGCCGCTGGTCGAGCCGCGCCGTTATTCGCCGCGACCCTTTGGTCATGCCCATGACTACCATCAGTTGCTGTTCGGCGTGGATGGGGCCATCGAACTCGAAATTGACGGCCATGCCTATCGCGTCGATGGCCAGCACGGGCTGGTGGTGCCTGCGGGCGCTCACCATGTCTGCGCGGGCCTGACCGAAAACCTCCAGCTCGTGGCGGACTTTCCCGCCAATTCCGTCGCTCTGCCCGCGCGGCTAATGGAGAACCCGCGTGCCTTCGCCATGGATGCCAGCTTCGCTGCCCGCGTCCGCGCGTTGGCGACGCATCGCCCGTCTGGCGACCTGCCACTCCAGCACGCCTGGCATTGCGCAACGGCGCTCGCGGGCAATCTGGCATCGGCGCTGGGTCTCGATGCGGCCCGCAACGATGCCACGCATTTCCCGGCAATGGCCATCGATGCATGGCTACGCGCCAATCTCGCGTCGCCGTTGCGGGTGGACCAGCTTGCCGCGCGCATGGGCTGGGGCGCGCGTCGGTTTCACACGCTGTTTTGCGAGGCGTTTGGCGATACCCCGCACGGCTACCAGACACGCCTGCGGCTGGACCAGGCCGTGCAATGGTTGATGACTGGCACGATGTCGCTCGCCGATATCGCCTATGGCGTTGGCTATCCCGATCAGACCACCTTCACACGCGCGTTCGCCCGTCGGTTCGGCAAGCCGCCCGGCGCGTGGCGGGCCGCTGCCCTGGCCTGATCTGCAGATTTCCCCCGCCGCGCGTATGATGCGCGCGTGTTCGAGCCAGCGAACCAGCAAACCAGAACGGGGGAGACAACCATGATGACAATGATCACGACGGTCGGGCTCAAGCGCCTCGCCGTTGCCACGCTATTCGCCTCCGGGCTAGTCCATGCGCAATCACCGGTGCCGGTGATGCAACCCACTGAAGGCGATTTCGAAGCGCGCGACTTCCACTTCCAGAGCGGCCAAACGCTGCCGACCGTCAAGCTTCACTACGCGACGCTGGGCACGCCCACGCGCGGCGCCGACGGCAAGGTCAACAACGCCGTGCTTCTGCTCCACGGCACCACTGGCACAGGCCGCGCGTACCTGACGCCGCTGATGCAGAAGGAACTGTTCGCGGCGGGCCAGCCGCTCGACGCCTCGCGCTACTACATCATCATGCCCGACGGCATCGGCCGTGGCGGATCGAGCAAGCCCAGCGACGCGCTGCGCGCGAACTTTCCGCGCTATGGCTACACCGACGTGGTGGAAGGCCATTACCGTCTGCTGACCGAGGGACTCAAGGTCGATCACCTGCGGCTGGTACTGGGCACGTCGATGGGCGGCATGCAGACGTGGGTCTGGGGTGAACGGCATCCGGGCATGATGGATGCGCTCATGCCAATCGCCAGCCAGCCCGTGGCGATGTCGGGCCGCAACTGGTTGTGGCGCCGGATGCTGATCGACGCGATCCGCAACGACCCCGACTGGAACGGTGGCAACTACACGCGGCAGCCCACCCACTGGACCCGCACCACGCCGGTGTTCGCGCTGATGACGCAAAGCGCAGCCACGTTGCAGAAGGCCGCCCCTACGCGCGACCAGGTCAACCAGTACGTCGACAAGACCGTGGCGGACAGCCGCGGCGTGGACGCCAATGACTACCTGTACTGGTTTGAATCGTCATGGGACTACAACCCCGAGCCGGATCTGGGCATGATCCGCGCGCCGCTTTACGCGGTGAACTTCGCCGACGACATGATCAACGCAGTGGACCTCGGCGTCATGCAACGCACCGTGCCGAAGGTTCGACAAGGCAAGTACGTGGAGTTGCCCGAGAGCGAGAACACATATGGGCATCAAACGTTGCAACACCCCGAGGTATGGAAGCCGTATCTCGTTGAACTGCTGAAGTCGCTACCCGCGCAAAAGTAGCCACAAGAAAGTAGCCACAAAAGTAGCGCCACGTTCGCCCGCCCCGCCCATGCGGCCGAGTGCCGCACTGCAATGCGCGAGGCGTGGCGAGCGCCTGCGCAGCAAGCCCGGCACGCTTTGTCGCGGGGCCGCAATACGGGTATTTCGCTAGGCTTCAACGCTAGATCGCGCCTGCCCCGCTGCCTATACTGACTTCGCACCGTACACAGCATCACGCTGTGTAGGCGTGTGCCCGATAACACTAGCGGGCAGGCTCTGGCGGCCCCGGGAGGATGCCACGGATGATCATGTCCATTCGGCCTGCCATTGAAGAGGAAAGTGAAGATGGACATGCCCAGCGAACAGTTCCTTGCGATCCAGGAAACCCGCCGCTTGGGGCTCCGGGCATTGCGCGCGGCGCTGCTCCAGGTTCACAAGGAAGTCATCGGTTATGACCGTGGCCAGTACGAGCGGCTGCACGGTCCGATTCCAGCCGGCCAGTTCGTGCAACTCGTGACCGAGGAATCCTTCTTCCGCTGGCTCGATCCACTATCGAGACTGATCATCGAGATCGACGAAGAACTCGATGGTGAAGAACATCACGACGAAACCTGCCGGGCCGTGGCTGCCGCCGCGCAGAAGCTATTCAGCGAGCGTGGCGACGTGGACTTCCGCAAGCGCTATCAGGAGGCGCTACAGGATGAAGCCGCGGTCACGGTCGCGCACGGCCGGCTGATGTCCGTCATCGGGCAATTGCGCCAGTTGCCCTAAAGTGCGCCAGTTACCCTGGTTGCCTGGCCACTTTCGCTAACGCTCACAGACGCCTTCCAATCATCCTTTTCCGCCCGGCCCCTTGTGGGCCGGTTCGTGCGGCACAGGATGCACCGCGATCGGATCACTGGCCGGAAATGTCTCGCGCAAGGCCTCGTCGAGTTCCTGCTCGACCTTCTGGTCATGCGACTCGCGTGCCTTTCTTGAAGCAGGTGTGAGAGATTTGGTGGAATCCAGTTTGCTCATATCGTCGGCTCCTTGAAAAGTGCTGGTGATGCCTGTCAGCGATGTCCGCCTCCGCGGCCACCACCGCTCCGTCCGCCCCGACCACCGCCACCCCATCCTGGCATTCCACCTGCGCCCTGGTAGCCGGGGTACGCGCGATACCCAGGATAGCCCGGCGACCCTCGATAGCCGTAGTAGCCACCGCGATACCCATACCAGCCGTGCCCGTAGTATCCACGGTACCCACGCCCATACCATCCGTAGCGGTAATAAGAGGTGTGACAGCAGCCATACCAGAAGCTGCCGAAGAACACGCCACCAGTGTACGCCGGCCAGTAAGCGGGCCAGTACGGATAGCCGCCACCATACGCGTATGGGTAACCGTACCAATAGGGATACGCGTAGTCATACTCGTAGCCCGGGTACCCACCGTAGACAGAACCAAGGTCGCCCAGCGGATAGTTGGGGTCATAACCGTACGGACTGTCATAGCCGGGATACGTTGCGCAGCCGCCCAGCATCGTTGCCGCGGTCACTGCCGCCAGGACCCACCCGTGGGCGCCCCTCATCACAGCCTCCTGTCGATATCCGGTCGGAATTGACTTCCGACAGTCACTTAGACAGTAGCCGCATCGAGAAGTCCAAAATTCGGAGTATTCCGATTCTCATATGAGAATCGTCTCCTTACACTGCCTCTCGCCCGTGCAATACGGGCGACCCACCCGGTTTCAGGGTCGACCCTCCCCCTGAAACACAGGCTTCACGATGCCACGCGGTCCCCGTCCCGTGGCATCTTTTTTCACAGACCCTTCTCCACCAGGTCGAGCAGTCGTTGCCCGATCACTCCCGCCAGCTCCCTTGCCCGACCGCGCAGCGGCCCGTCGATGAGCATGATCGACAGACCATGCACGGCCGACCACGCAAGGTACTCCGCACCCGGACGTCGTTCGGCCGGAAGCAGGCCTGCCTCTACCCAGCGATCCAGCGCCGCGCCGAGCAGTTCGAATGGGTTCAGTCCGCTATTACCGGCTTTTGCCGGATCGGAATCTTCCTCCACATCGTCGGGAACCGAGAATGCGGTGCGAAACAGCCCGGTTTCAGCCAAGGCAAAGCGCAGGTAGCCCGTGCCTACCGCCCGCAGGCTGGCCCGCGCGCGCTCGGCAGGCGCGGCATCGGGAGGAATCGTCGCCAACTCCGCTTCCATTGCTATCGCCAGGCTGGAAAGCGCGTGCGCGCGCACTGCCTGCAAAAGATCCTGTCTGTTCGCAAAGTGCCGGTATGCCGCATTCGGCACGACGCCCGCTCGGCGTGTCGCCTCGCGCAGGACAATGGCATCGGGCCCGCCCTGCCGTGCCAGATCGATGCCTGCTTCGAGCAGGGCGCGGCGCAGGTCACCATGGCGATATGTGGTGCGCGTGGGCGGTGTCGGCGGTGCGGGCGGTGTGGGCGCGGCGGTTCGATTCATGCTAGCTCCCATGCGGACAGCGTCCAGGGCAACGAATAACAATAGTAGACAGTGTACACAACCACTTCCAGCACCGCTGGCCCGCGCTGTTCGCGTATTTCCCGCGTCACTAAAGGATGGGAGCGAAGAGCTTGGCCACGTGCATCGCCACACGCAGGATGGCGGGCGCGCCAAGGAAGTCCTCGCGGTCGATCTGACGGGCCTCCGCGAAATCGGCTTCCAGCATCTCCGCCACGCTGGCCGCGAACTCCGGGTGAGCCGTCATGACCATCATCTCGAAGTTGAGCCGGAACGAACGATTGTCCAAATTCGCGGTGCCGACGGCCGCCGCGTCGTCGTCGATCAGGATGACCTTCTGGTGCAGGAAGCCCGGCTGGTACCGGAACACCTTCACGCCGGCGCAGACGGCCTGGTGGGCATAGATAGTCGACGCTCCATAGACCACGTAATGGTCCGGCCGGGCCGGTATCAGGATGCGCACGTCCACACCACGCAGCACTGCCAGTCGCAGCATCGCGGATACGGCTTCGTCGGGCACGAAGTATGGCGACGTAATCCAGATGCGCTTGCGCGCGGCCTGGATCGCCTCGACGAAGAACAGCGAGCACGTCTCCTGCGCATCCGCCGGCCCCGATGGCACGATCTGGCACACCATGTCGCCGAAGCGCCTCGGCGGCGGCAGCAACAGGTAGGGCACCTCGTGCGCGGCCCAGTACCAGTCCTCGGCGAACGTCATCTGCAGCTCGAGCACTACGGCGCCGCGAATCTCGATATGGGTATCCCGCCAGGGCGCGAGTGGTGGCCTGCGACCGAGGTATTCGTTGCCGACGTTGTGGCCTCCGACGAAGGCGCGCTCGCCATCGACGATCACCAGCTTGCGGTGATTGCGGAAGTTGAGCTGGAAGCGATTGACAAAGCCGGGATGCGTGGCGAATGAGCGCACGTTGACGCCGGCTTCCTCCAATGCACGCAGGTAGGCCCGGCCAAGCGCGTGACAGCCGATGCTGTCGTAAAGGAAATAGACCCTGACTCCTGCCTTGGCACGCTCGCACAGGCGGCGTTGCAGTTCGAGTCCAAGTTCATCGTCGTGAACGATGAAGAACTGGACCACCACGACCTGTGTGGCGGCATCGATCGCGGCGAAGATCGCCTGGAAGGTTGCCTCGCCGTTGACCAGCAGCCGCACGTCGTTATTGCCCAGGCATGGCATGCCAGTCAGGCGCGGCAATGCGCGCATGCATTCCTGATCGGGATTCATCACCAGGCAGGCGCTGAGCGAATCCAGTTCCTGGGTGCTCATGTTCTGGCGGATCTCGCGCAGCCGGTGATTGTTGAAGCGCCGCGCATTGACGTATCCCGCGAAGCGGCTTCGTCCGAAGATCAGATAGGGGATCAGCGAGAAGTACGGCATCATGACCAGCGACCCAGCCCAGGCGATGGCCCCGGGCGCAGTGCGTACGGTCATGACGGCGTGCAGCGCCGCGATCACGCCCAGCACGTGAAGAGACACGACGATCGCTGCAATCACACTAGGGGTCAACATAGGCAGCCAGGGCCGGACGGGATGGACGCTATTCTGGCACAGCACATCACTTCAAACATCCCCGAGCCACGCCCCCGAATCCATGCTGCCTAATTTTTAGGCAGACCGATGCGCTCCCATGACCCGGCGCGACTGGCGCAGACGCCGACGCAGTTATCCACACAATCTGTGGATAAGCGACGCCACGCACGCGTCGCCGGGCGGATGTCCGATTTCGTTTCATTCCTACGTCAACGCCATCCATTTAAGGAAACACCGATTGTTCGCCCCACAAACGCTGGATACGCTGCAACGCGTTTACTTCGCTTTCCAGAGAATGTCGCATGAATGCCCGAACGAACATCGCGCTGCTGGCAAACAGCTCGTCGCCCCTGCATCCGCTGCAGGAACTCCTTGCCGTCGCCGGCTACCAATGCAACGTCTTTCACGCCGGGCGTGACCTGATTCAAGGGCTCGGCCATGACAGCTACGAGATGCTCCTGATTGACCGTGAACTGGCCGACATCTCCGCCATCGACGTGATTCGCACCGTCCGGGCCGTGCGCAACCGCGACGTACCAATCGTGATCTTTGCCAGCGAAAACAACGACGACGACCTCGTCGAGGCCCTCGATGCCGGCGCGGACGACTACGTGCTCCGCCCTCTGGCTGCGCGTGTGCTGCTGGCCCGCATCGCCGCATTGCGCCGGCGCATGAGCGGCACGCGCTTGCGCGGAGCCATACCGTTGCGCGCCGGGCCATACGAGCTGAGCAACCCCGGTCGCTACGCCACGCTCAATGGCGACCGGATTCCGATGACGCCCAAGGAGTTCGACCTGGCCATGCTGATGTTCGCCAACGCGGGCCGCATCCTGGCCAGCCGCCGCATCGAACATACGATCTGGGGCCATGACTTGCCGCCCTACTCCCGCGCGCTGGCCGGGCTGGTATCGCGAATGCGCCGTACCCTGAACCTGTGCCCGGAGACCGGCGTCACGGTCAGCGTCGTCTATGCCCAGGGGTATCGGCTGGACATCCTCGATCAAGCGGCGCGCCACGAATTGTCCGCTGCGGCTCGCGTGGCCTCCGCGTCATCGACCCCAGCGCGGATGCTCAAATCGCTTGCGTAGATCCGTCTGAAAATCCAGATCTAGATATCGAGCACGCCGCGCGCAGCCAGTTCGGCGATATCGATCCGCGCAACGCCTGATGGCGCGCGCTTGGCGCTGCGCTTGGCCACCGCCGAGGCCGCACCGATATGCTGGCTGCAGAGCCGCAGCGTCGCCATTGCTTCCGCACTGACACTGACCACGCCAGCGGCCATCGTTACCGGCACGAAGAACGCCGGATTGCCGAACCGGTCCTCGCCGTGAATACCGCCAGCAGCGCGATCCATCGACGAGTACAACATCAGTGCTGCATCGTTGAAGCGTGCAATGGCATCCCGGATACGCACCTCCCAATCGTCCCCCTGATACAACACCAGGAAGTCGTCGCCGCCGACATGCCCGAGGAAGTCGCGCGCGGGATCGCATGCCTGCGCCAGAATCGCGGCCGCGCCCTTCAGCATTTCGTCGCCCTTCCAGTAGCCGTAACGATCGTTGAATGGCTTGAACTGGTTGAGGTCGACATAGCACGCATGAAATGCGCTGCCGGCTGCAATGAGTCGGTCGACATGCTGGTTCAGCAGGATGTTTCCGGGCAAGAACGTTAGCGGATTCGCGTAGCGTGCCGCCTCCATGCGTACCTCGGTCGTGGCGCGTAGCAGATCGGCCACGGTGCCAAGACCCACGTATCTGCCTTGATCAGTGATCACGAAACCATCGGCCAGCACATGGGATTGCTCGCCCGCGAAAAGCTCGGCCATATCCTCCAGGCTGGTGCGGCGGTCAAAGCAAACTGGCGCCGGATTGGCCAGCGTGATGCAGGCCTTCCTGCCATAGAGTTCCCGATGAAATGGCGTGGCGTAGCGGTCAATCAGGATTTGCCGGTTCATCATCGCCACCGGCCGCATTGCCTCGTCCACCACTGCCATCGCGTGCAGATCAGGCTGGCTGTGAAACCGCGCCAGGACGTCGTTATTGGAGGTGGTGGGATGGATCGTCGGCGCGGGGCGCAGGAGTTGCCCGGCGGTCATGCCCGACCATCCCGTGCGCAAGGCTTGGGGAAACACCGCGATCTGCCGCGAGGCCAGCACAGCCCGCACCTCCGGCGACGCCTGCGGTTCAGGCAGCGCCACTGGCCTCCCCAAAAAGTAGCCCTGGCCCGCGGAAACACCAAGATCCCGCACCATGGCCAATTCCTCGACCCGCTCGATGCCCTCTGCGATCACGTGACCACCGAATGCCCCCATCATGCGCAGCATCCCGCGCAGTATCTCCAGCCGGCGCGAGCACGTATCTATCCCGCGCACGAGCGACTTGTCCAGCTTGATGAACTGCGGCGACAGATCGGCCAGCATGTCGAGATTGGCATGGCCCGAGCCAAAATCATCCAGAGCGTAATGCACGCCTAGCTCGCCGAGCAGCGCCATGGCCTGGCCAAAAGTCTGGGCATTGCCGATGGCAGTCTGCTCCGTGATCTCGATAACGACCCGGGAAGGTGCGATCGCCGCCGCACCGCCGACAATGCCATCGGCCCCCAGCAACGCGGCCATGGTGTGTCCACGCCCGACCAGAAGATGGCGCAGCGTCAATGGACTGAAGTTCAGGAACAGCTTGCCCGGCAGGTTCAGCGACGACCACGCATCGAGCGCGGTACGGGCCGCCGCCACTTCAAGCTCCACGGTCGTCCCATTTGCCTGCGCGAGTCGGAACAAGGCGTCAGGCATCTCGTGCAACGACGCGGCCGGGCCGCGAATCAACGCCTCATGACCCAGAATGTCCCCATTGCCCAGCGACACGATTGGCTGGAATACCGCCTGCAACGAAGGCAGGCACACAGCCTCTCGGGCCGTGGCCAACGAGGAGGCGACGGTCAGCATGACATGCGGATAAGGGTTGAATGACAGGTTATCGACCGCGCAGCGTGATGCCACGGGGCGGCTTCCGGCGCGGACGATAAATGGAGCGCCCGCCATTTCATGACAACAATGTGTCACCTGTATGACGACGTCACCCATTCAGGGGTGTCACGTTATCGTCACATTCATGCACGACGATCGCGCTGCACTGCAGCACGACCCACGCCCCGCACTCCCCAGGGAATGACCGAGAGGCCGGCGTGCCGCAGCGCATCGGGTCATGGAGTGACGGGGTCGCGGCCCCGAAGGAGTGTTTCTCGTGTTGCAAGCCATCAAGCTGGGTCTGCCTGGACTGGGAGCCAAATCCCTGTGGCAAGGACTGGCGCGCCTGCCGCTGGTCATGCGGCTGTCTGCGGCATTCGTGCTGATCTACGCGTTCGGCGCGGCCGTCGGACTCACCGGCATCATCAATCTGATTCAGCTGAAACAGGATACGGACACGCTCTACCAGCGCGACATGCGCGGCGCGATCTCCGCCGAGCGTGCTCAGGCGGCGCTGGCCACGCTGGGCCGCGCCCAGTTGTCGCTGACGCTGGCCACCAGCACCGCGGAGCGCGACACCGCCGCGTCGGAGGTCGCCCAGGCGCTGCGCAGGCTCGACCAGGCCGTTGACGGCGTGCGCTCGGCTGCCCCGCAGCAAGCCGACGCGCTGCAGAAAGAGCGCGCGACTGCCGGCGAACTGATGAACAACTTCGTGGCCCTGATCGGCAAGCAGCCGCTCGACGCCCTGCAATTCGACTCATCGGTCTCGGTCGACGGGCACTTCGTCGGCGAGCAACTGCAGAAGCTCGCCGCCCTGATCGAGCAGACGCGGTCCACGCTGGACCAACAAGCTGCGGACACGGTTGCCGGCGTGGCCGCCGCGCAAGTCACCGCCCAGACCGTGATGGCGGTACTACTTGTGGCCAGTTTCCTTGCCGCCGCCGCGCTGGCCTGGATCGCGGCACGTAGCCTGACACGCGAACTCGGCGGCGAACCGCGCGACGCCGCGGCCGTTGCGAATCGCATCGCCAATGGCGACCTGACCGCCCGGATCGCCGTGAGCGCGCACGATCAAGGCAGCCTGCTCTACTTCCTGGCCGGCATGCGCGATCAATTGGCCGGCGTGCTCGCGCGCATCCAGCAATGCGCGCACGAAATCTCCGGCGCCAGCGACGGTATCGCCAACGGCAATCGCGAACTGGCTGCACGCACGGGCACGCAGGCTTCAGCACTTGCCGAGGCTGCAGGGAACGTAGCGCGCCTGACCGAACTGGTCCAGCAGGCACACGCACAAGCCCGGCAGTCGAGCGACATGGCTAGCCGCGCGCGCGAAGCCACCACCACAGGCATGGCGTCAGTGCGCGACATGAGCGGCGCCATGGCCAACGTTCACGCGCAGTCGCGAAACATCTCCGAAATCGTCACGGTGATCGAAGGGATTGCCTTCCAGACCAATATCCTGGCGCTGAATGCAGCGGTGGAAGCCGCTCGCGCGGGCGCAGCGGGACGTGGTTTCGCCGTTGTCGCGCAGGAGGTCCGCGCGTTGGCTCAACGTAGCGCCACGGCTGCGCGCGAAATCGGCGGCATTGTCGGCGACGCGGCGAAGGAGATCGCACGTGGTGCGGATCTCAGCACGCGCGTGGTGGCCGCCATGGAAGGCATCGATGTCGCGGTGAATCACAGCCACACCCTTGCCGAAGAACTGCGCCTGCTGGCCGACGAACAGGCGGCCGGCATCCGGCACGTCGCCGATGCGCTGACACGGCTCGAGCAGACCAGCGCCCAGAACGGCACGCTCGTGGAGGCGGTGTCCGGCCAGGCGGCGCAACTCGATCAACAGGCCGCAGCGCTGGAGGCAGACGTCGCGCGCTTCCGATTCTGAGGATTTGCGCGCCGCCGCAATACCTTGCCCTGAGGGCGCCGAACGTCGGGGCAAGGCTTCAGTTTTCGCATTTGTCGTCCGTAAATGGCAACACGCCTATTGACCGACGCAAAACGCCCCGCGAGCATGACCCACGGGCCGAAGGCATTGCGTCATTGGCCAAGGAAATGCCCTCGCGGAGACAAGCGAATGCTACGCAAAGCCGTACAGGACGACAGCAGCTTTCTGGAAGACTTCGAGAACGCCGGGCGCGATTGGGCGCCCCGGCTCAAGCCTTGCGGCACCTGCCATGCCTGCGAGCAGCCGGTCAGGCGAGCCGAATTGTTTTGCGGCATCACGTGCCAGTACTCGTTCGAACATTTCGAAATGCAATTGCTGCGCAAGCGCTGAACGCCCTTCCCCCCGTTTGTAATGCATCAAATGTTTCACCTCCGCGAACATTTCCTTTCAAACTCCTGTCAACCGACCCGCCAAACCACTCGTTGAGGCGTGCATCGGGTCTGTATCCGCGCGTCGACATTGTCGAGACAATGCGGACCGCAGCCTGGCAGTGTGTCTGCACGAAACAACTGATATCAAGCGCTAACCGGTATTTACGAGTTGTGTGGCCAAGTTACACGGCTGTTGCACTTGAGCACAATTTGTGTAGCCCATCGCACCCTAAAGCCAGATACGCTTGATTCAACCTAACCGCTTAACTGCGACTGACAAACACAGGAATCCCATGTCTGAACGCCTCATCATGCTGGACGTCCCCGGCGTCCTGTATTCGGACCGCTCCGCTACCCGCCTGGGCGGCACGCCAAACACGGGAACCCTGCGAGACGTCAGGTACTTCGACCCCATCGCCCTCGGCTATCTGCGTCGCCTGTTCGGCATTGCCGGCGCCCGCGTCGTGGTTTCGGACGCCTGGCGCCGTGGCACGCCGGCCGCCATCTTCCAGCAGCTGGATCTGCAGGTCGAAGGCATGACGCCGCCGGTGGCAGGCGGACACGGCGCGGAAATCGACGCCTGGTTCGCGCAGCACCCGGCTCCTGGCGCATGGGTCATCATCTCGACTGTTGCTCCGGAGTCGCTGACCGACGAGCAGCGCGCGCACCTGGTACAAGTGAACCCGGCCGAAGGTCTGACCGTCGACATCTTCCGCAAGGCGCTCGACATCCTCGGTGTGGCCTGCCCTTCCACCATCACGCCGGATTCGCGCGTCGACCCGGATCTCAAGGCCAAGTTGCGCCATCTGCAGCAGCTGGCACGCGAGGCACCGGAGCGCTTTATGCCGGCGCCCGCCGCCGCCGAGGCTCGCGAGCGCGCCATGGCGGTCGCGGTGGCCAGCCTGACTGGCAAGCAGCTCGAATCGGGTGCCATTCACGCTTGATTCAGGGCTGATTCAGCACTGACGCTCAATCGGTCCCGCAGCAAGACACAAAGGGCCGCAAGCAATTGCGGCCCTTTTTTCATTGGCTTTCAGCCTCGCGCGCCATCAGGGCAATCTCGGCGCAACCTCAACGCAACCTCAACGCGCAATCAGCTTCACGCCCGGGAAATCCACCGGCACGTTGAACACCACGTTGACGTAGTTCGTGAACAGGTTCAATGCGACGTGTGCCAGGATCTCGACAATCTCTTCGTCGCTGAAACCGACCTGGCGTAGCGATGCCACGTCGGTGTCGCTAAGCTGGCCGCGCGCTTCCACGACCTTCACCGCGAACCCCAGCGCGGCAGCCGTCTTCGGTTCGTTCGACAACCCAGCCTGGGCGGCTGCCATCTCCTCGGCCGATGCGCCCGCCTTGCGGCCCAGCGCCGTATGCGCGGCCAGACAGTATTCGCAGCGATTGCGGTCGGCAACGGCCACGGCGATCTTCTCGCCCAGTTGCGCCGAGATCGTGCCACCGCCGAGCGCGCCGAAGCTCCCCCACATCGACTGCAGCGCTGCCGGCGAGTTGGCCACGGCGCGGAACATATTGGGTACGACGCCGAACGCGGTCTGGATCTGTTCGATGGCAGCCACGCTTGCGGCCGGAGCGGTGTGTTGGTCTAGGAGGGGAACACGTGCGGTCATGATGAAGCTCCTTTCTGGATGGTAAGTGGAGGGGTACTGGGAACTGGACGGGCTGTACCGTCCATGGGCTCCACTATGCCGCCGGGCGCAAAACGATCGGATACCATACGTCCACGAAACATACCAATTCATCCATCAAAATGTCCCACCCGATCGAAGCCACCCCTGACCGCCTCTCCGGCTTGCTGGAACGCTTCCGCGTTCGCGCCCACCTGTTCCATACCGGGGCGCTCTGCGGGATCAGCCGGTTCGACGTGAAGGAGCGCGGCTTCCTGCACGTGCTGCGCGAAGGCCATTTGACGCTCTCGCACTCGGCCCGTGGCCTGCCCCGGCGCATGGAGATCCGCGGGCCGTCTCTGCTGTTCTATCCGCGGCACGTCGTCCACACCTTCCACAATCCACCGATCGAAGGCTCGCAGTTCACCTGCGCCACACTCGAGTTCGCCGGAGGTGCGATGAACCCGGTTGCGAGGGCCCTGCCCCCGCTGGTCGTGTTGCCGCTGGCGCGGGTCGAGGGGCTGGATGCCGCGCTATCGCTGCTATTCGCCGAGACCGCACGTGTCCGCTGCGGCCAGCGGCTGCTGGCAGACCGCTTGTTCGAAGTCGTGCTGATCCAGCTACTGCGCTGGATGCTCGACCATCCGGCCGATGCAGGCATTCAGGCGGGCTTGATCACCGGACTTTCAGATCCGCGACTGGCCCGCGCATTGGTGGCGATGCACGAAGCACCTGGCGAGACCTGGAACCTGGACCGCATGGCGTCCTGTGCCGGCATGTCGCGCAGCGCCTTCGCCTCCGCCTTTCGCGAAATCGTGGGACAGACGCCTGCCGATTACCTGGCGGGCTGGCGTATCAGCCTGGCACAGGCGCGGCTACGTGATGGCGTGCCGATCAAGCTGCTGGCCAACGAACTGGGGTATGCCAACCCCTCTGCGCTGTCGCGTGTTTTCGCGGCCAAAGTCGGCAAATCGCCACGGGAATGGCTGCAGGCGCAAGCCTCCGAGCACTAGATTCATCGATTAAATTCTGCAATGCAGAATTACGGTTCCGCGCTGCGGTTGACAATTGCCGAGTATCGGTGGGACGATGCGACTCATCGAATACCGGTGAGTCATCAACGCCGGACGCCTTACCCGGAGACATCATGCGTAGTACCGCAGTACCCGCGAACCGTTCTGGTCTCGCGTCTTTCCCCCTTTTCGCAACACCACGCCTGCTCGCAGGCACCACCATCCAGGCGAAGCTGCACGTGCAACTTGCCACGGGCAAAGAGTGAGCACGCCATGGAAGATGTGATCGAAATGGCGGAGATCGCCGCCGCACCCAAGGAAAGCAAACGCAAGGAAGACCGCCATTTCGTGACCGCGCTGGCGCGTGGCCTGGATGTGCTGGCGTGCTTTCGTGCCTTCGACAGCGAGCTTGGCAATGCCGAACTCGCCAAGCGCTGTGGCCTGCCGAAATCGACGATTTCGCGCCTGACCCACACGTTGACCGAACTTGGCTACCTCCAGGCCCTGACGGACCCCGTGCGTTACCGCCTGGGCAGTTCCGCACTGGCGCTGGCGCCCGCCGCGCAGCAGGGCGCAGAGGTCCTGGCGGTGGCGCGGCCCTACATGCAGGAATTGGCGGATTTGTCGCAAGGCGTCGCCTCGCTGATCGTGCGCGACCGCGGACGTATGCTGGTATTCGAGAACTGCCAGTCCGAGACCTACCTGACTCTGCGCGTCGCCGTGGGAAGCCGCGTATCGGGGCTCAATACGGCAGCAGGCCGTGCCTACCTGGTGGCATTGCCGCCAGCCGAGCAGCGTCAGGCGCTGACGGCATTCCGCACGGACGAGAAGGTCGCCCCTGCCGAAGCCGAAGCCATCCTCGCGAACAGCCGTGACGAGCAACGCCGGCTTGGCTGCACCACGTCGTTTGGCGAATGGCTGCCCGACATCAATTCGATCGCCCACGCGTTCCGGCCGGGTCCCTCATTGCCCCCGATGACGCTGAGCTGCAGTGGTCCCAATGCGATCGTGCCGCCAGCCCATCTGCTGGAGAAAGTGCGTCCGCTGCTGCGTGACCATATCCGCAAGATCGAAGCGGCGTTCGGCGTCACACGGTAACGGAGCGCAACACTGACGGGATGGGAAACGGATGCGGGCACGCCGCACCGGAATGCCGTACGATGCGGGTTTCCCGCCATCAACCGGACCCGGTTCCATGCCCCATCTCGTCATCGAACTCACGGAAAACACCCGTCTGACCTGCTCTCAAGAGGAGCTGCTCGACGAGGCGAACGCCGCGCTGCTGTCCAGCGGCCAATTCCAGGAACCCGATATCAAGTCGCGCTGCGTGACGCTCTCCACCTATCGCCAGGGAACGGAGAACGTGGACCGCGCGTTCGTCCACGCCACGCTGCAGATCCTGGACGGCCGTGATCAGGCTGTGCGCAAGGAACTCGGCCAGCTGGTGTGCAATGCGATCTCGGAAATGGTCCGCCCCGGCGCATCAGCGCAAAGCGTTCAGGTGTCTGTGAACGTCGTGGAAATGGAGCGCGCGACGTACTCCAAGCAGATCGTTGGCGGCTAAGGCTGGCGATCTTTCACCTCTCTCCCGCCTGCGGGAGAGAGGCGACACCCCTCAACAAACCACCACTCAGGTCACTGGCGCCGGATTGAACAGCGCCAGCGCGTTGTGCAGCTTGTGGTGCTCGGCCCAGGTCTGCTTGCGGCCGCTGGCCACGTCGATCATCAGGTGGAACAACTCCCAGCCCACATCCTCGATCGTGGCTTCGCCGGTTGCGATGCGGCCTGCGTTCACGTCCATCAGGTCGTGCCAGCGGCGCGCCAGATCGCTGCGCGTTGCGACCTTGATCACGGGCACCTCGGCCAGTCCGTACGGCGTGCCGCGCCCCGTCGTGAAGATGTGCAGGTTCATGCCGGCAGCCAGTTGCAGCGTGCCACAGATGAAATCGCTGGCCGGAGTTGCCGCGTAGATCAGGCCCTTCTGCTTGACCTTCTCGCCTGGTGACACCACGCCTGAGATCGGCGCGCTGCCCGACTTGACGATCGAACCCATGGCCTTTTCCACGATATTCGACAGGCCACCCTTCTTGTTGCCTGGCGTCGTGTTGGCGCTGCGATCGACGCGACCACGGTCCAGATAGCGGTCGTACCAGTCCATTTCCCGAATCATCGCTTCGGCCACCTCGGGGGTAGCGGCGCGGGCGGTGAGCTGGTCAATACCATCGCGAACCTCGGTCACTTCCGAGAACATCACGGTCGCGCCGGCGCGCACGAGCAGGTCTGTGGCAAAGCCGACGGCCGGATTGGCCGTCACGCCGGAGAACGCATCGCTACCACCGCACTGCACGCCCACCACCAGTTCCGACACGGGCACCGTCTCGCGCTTGCGGGCATTGAGGGTCTGCAGATGGGTCTCGGCCATCGCCATGATCGAGTCGATCATCGACGCGAAACCCACGTGCTTGTCGTCCTGCAAGCAAACCACGCCCACCTGCACCTCGCCGGCGCCGGTCTGGATCGGGATTGTGCCCGGCGGCATCAGGCGTTCCGGCTGCAGCTTCTCGCAACCCAGGCTCACCATCATGGCGGTGCCGCCGAAGTTCGGATTCAGCGCGATATTGCGCAGCGTGCGGATCGGCACGATCGCGTCGGGCGCGTCGATCGCCACGCCGCAGCCATAGGTATGCTCGAGGCCGATCACGTCGTCGACGTTCGGATAGCGCGGCAGCAGCTCGGTCTTGATCCGGTGCACCGCGTGCTCCACTACGCCGGACACGCACTGCACCGTGGTCGTGATCGCCAGAATGTTGCGCGTGCCGACCGATCCGTCCGGATTGCGGAAACCCTCGAACGTATAGCCTTCCAGCGGCGGCAGCGGCTCGGGCACGCGTGTGCCGATCGGCAGATCGGTCAGTCCCGGCGCGGTTGGCATTTCGATCACACGCTCGTTGACCCACGCGCCGCGCGGCAGGTCCTGCAAGGCGTAGCCAATGGTCACGTTGTAGCGCGTGACCGCGTCACCTTTCTTCAAGTCCACCAGCGCCACTTTGTGGCCCTGCGGCACACGCTCCACGAGCGTCAGGCCGCACGGGAATACCGAGCCCGCTGGCAGCCCGCCGTCGTTGGCGACGATGGCCACGTTGTCGTTGGCGTGAATGCGGATGTAGAGCGGCGCGCGTTCGGCGGCCTGGCCCTGCGCGTTTTGTACCGACAAGTCCGACATGTTGGGGATTCCTTCCTTATTGGGGGTGCTTCAGCTCGACGCGGCGAATGTCCTTGACGATCACCAGATAGCTCAGCACGGTGACCAGGGCATTGATGCCCACGAACACCAGCGCGCCGTTGAACGAGCCTGTCGCGCTCAGGATATAGCCGATCACGATCGGCGTCACAATGCCGGCGATATTGCCGAACGTGTTGAAGATGCTGCCCGCCAGGCCGATCACTTCCTTGGGCGCAGTGTCAGCCACCACGGCCCAGCCCAGCGCGCCGATGCCCTTGCCGAAGAACGCGAGCGCCATGATGCCCACCACCAGCCATTCGGCATCCACGTAGTTGCAGGCGATCATGGACACCGACAGCAACATGCCCGCCACGATCGGCACCTTGCGGGCAATGGTCAGCGAGTAGCCGCGGCGCAGCAAGTGGTCGGAGATCACGCCGCCCAGCACGCCGCCGAGAAAACCGCAGATGGCCGGCAGGGACGCGACGAAACCCGCCTTCAGGATCGACATGCCGCGCGCTTGCACCAGGTACACCGGAAACCACGTGAGGAAGAAGTACGTCAGCACGTTGATGCAGTACTGGCCCAGATAGACCCCGGCCAGCATCCGGTTCGACAGCAACTGCCGGGCATAGAACCAGCCAGCAGGATTGGCGCCCTGCTTTGACTTGCCTGCCCCTTCATTCATGTGAATCAGGCCACCGCCCTGCTCGATGTGCTCAAGTTCCGCGCGATTCACAGCCGGATGCGTAACCGGGCTGCGCATGACCTTGAGCCAGAGCATCGCCAGCAGCATGCCCATGATGCCCATCCACAGGTAGACGTGATGCCAGCCCATGCTGTGAACGATCCACGCCATCAGCGGCGTGAACACCACGGCGGCGAAATATTGCGCGGCGTTGAAGATGGCCGACGCGGTGCCCCGCTCGGCGGTCGGGAACCAGCTTGCCACCACCTTTGCATTGGCCGGGAATGCCGGGGACTCGGCCAGGCCCACGGCGAAACGCAGCATGAAGAGCGCCGTCATCGTTGCTCCCATCGAGGCGAAGATGCCGACCCACCCCTGCAGCAGCGTGAAGAATGACCAGAGGAAGATGCTCACGGCATAGATGCGCCGGGCGCCAAAGCGATCGAGCAGCCAGCCGCCAGGAATCTGCGCCATCACGTACGACCAGCTGAAGGCCGAGAAGATATAGCCCATCTGGACGGCCGAGAAACCGAATTCCTCGCGCATCGCGGGCCCGGTAATCGACAGCGTGGCACGATCCGCGTAGTTGACCGTAGTCACGATGAAAATCAGCGCGAGAATCCAGTAACGGACATTGGTGCGCCGCGCGGTGGATGCAGCGGCAGCGCCTGTGGTGGGGGTGGCATTCATGAGAGGTCTCCTCACAGCCCTGGTTCCTGGATGCGGGAGTGCTTCTGGACCGGCTTGAGATATGTCGTCATACGACTGGAATTATAAGAACGAGGCTCGGATGAATGCAGTGCGCGTTTACCCCTACTCCGCGCAATCTCCGACTCCGTAGTCCGACACATATCGCCCTCTTTCAGCCTGGTTGCGGGCTCTCAGGGCAATTCGCTCTTCAGGCCGTCACTTTCCATTTGACCGCCGGCACGCTTCCGAAGCAATCAAACCCGGGGTTTTCCCTCGAACTTCCCTGTCGATGCTTGCGCGCTTTTCGCTATAGTTGTACGATGACTTATCTCGAAGCCATCGACCAGATGGAACGAGGCCATAACCCACCTTGTTCCCCACCAACCGCCATCTGCCATGTGGCGATCAGGAAGCGTGACATGACTACACCGCAAGAACTCAAGCAGATCATCTCGGAAGGCCTGCTCTCTTTCCCTATCACCGATTTCGACGCGCAAGGCAACTTCCGCCCCGATACCTATATCGAGCGCCTGGAATGGCTGGCGCCCTACGGTGCGTCGGCGCTGTTCGCCGCCGGCGGCACGGGTGAGTTCTTCTCGCTGACGCAGCAGGACTATTCGAACGTGATCCGCACCGCGGTAGAAACCTGCCGGGGCAAGGTGCCCATTCTTGCCGGTGCCGGTGGCCCGACCCGCGTGGCGATCGAATACGCGAAGGAAGCCGAGCGCCTGGGTGCCCACGGCGTGCTGCTGATGCCGCACTACCTGACCGAAGCCAGCGAAGAAGGCATCGCCAACCACATCGAAGAGGTTTGCAAGGCGCTGAAAATCGGCGTGATCGTCTACAACCGCGCGAACTCCCGCATCGGCGCCGACCTGCTGGAACGCGTGGTCGACCGCTGCCCCAACCTGATCGGCTTCAAGGACGGCGTGGGCGAGATCGAGGCGATGGTGCGTGTTCGCCGCAAGCTTGGTGACCGGCTCGCATACCTGGGCGGCCTGCCTACCGCCGAAGTCTATGCCGCCGCCTACAAGGCGCTGGGCGTGCCCGTCTATTCGTCGGCCGTGTTCAACTTCATCCCGAAGACCGCGATGGAGTTTTACCGCGCGATTGCCGCTGACGACCATGCCACGGTGGGTCGCCTGATCGACGATTTCTTCCTGCCGTACCTGGACATCCGCAATCGCAAACAAGGCTACGCGGTGTCGATCGTCAAGGCTGGCGCCAAGCTGGTTGGCCACGATGCCGGTCCGGTGCGCGCGCCGCTGACCGATCTGACCGAAGACGAAATGGCACGGCTGGATGCGCTGATCCGCAAGCTCGGACCGCAGTAAGTTTCTCAGGTCGTCACGTTGAGAGTTTGGACAGAGCCGATTCGTCGGCTCTTTTTTTTACGCGTCGCCAAATAAAAAAACGCCAACCCGCGAAGGGTTGGCGTTCTGCCTGAAGCTTGCTTAGGAGTACGACCCAGATCAGAACTGGTTCATCGTGTTGTCCTTGCCAGCCGCCTTCAGGGCAGCTTCGCCGCTGAAGTATTCCTTGTGGTCGTCACCGATGTCCGAGCCGGACATGTTCTGGTGCTTGACGCAGGCGATACCCTGACGGATTTCCTTGCGCTGCACGCCAGCCACGTAGCCCAGCATGCCCTGGTCGCCGAAGTATTCCTTGGCCAGGTTGTCGGTCGACAGCGCAGCGGTGTGGTACGTCGGCAGCGTGATCAGGTGGTGGAAGATACCGGCTTCACGCGATGCATCGGCCTGGAACGTGCGGATCTTCTCGTCAGCGATCTTGGCCAGTTCGCTGTCGTCGTATTCCACGCTCATCAGCTGGGTGCGCTCGTATGCCGACACGTCCTTGCCCGCGGCCTTCATCGCGTCGTAGGCCTGCTGGCGGAAGTTCAGGGTCCAGTTGAACGACGGGCTGTTGTTGTACACCAGCTTGGCGTTCGGGATGACCTTGCGGATTTCGCTGACCATGCCACCGATCTGGGCGATATGCGGCTTTTCAGTTTCGATCCACAGCAGGTCGGCGCCGTTTTGCAGTGCGGTCACGCAATCCAGCACGCAGCGTGCTTCGCCCGTGCCGGCACGGAACTGGAACAGGTTGCTCGGCAGACGCTTCGGACGCAGCAGCTTGCCGTCGCGCTTGATGATGACATCACCGTTGCCCAGTTGGTCGGCCGACAGTTCCTCGCAATCCAGGAACGAGTTGTACTGGTCGCCCAGGTCGCCCGGGGTGGCGGTCACGGCGATCTGCTTGGTCAGGCCTGCGCCCAGCGAATCGGTACGGGCCACGATGACGCCGTCGTCCACGCCCAGTTCGAGGAAGGCGTAGCGGATCGCGCGGATCTTGGCCAGGAAGTCCTCGTGCGGCACGGTGACCTTGCCATCCTGGTGGCCGCACTGCTTCTCGTCGGACACCTGGTTTTCGATCTGGATGCAGCATGCACCGGCTTCGATGAACTGCTTGGCCAGCAGGTACGTCGCTTCGGCATTGCCGAAACCAGCGTCGATGTCGGCGATGATGGGCACCACGTGGGTGACGTGGTTGTCGATCTTTTCCTGGATGGCGGCCTTGGCGGCACCGGTGGCGGCATCCAGTTCGCGGAACAGGCCGCCCAGTTCACGGGCGTCAGCCTGGCGCAGGAACGTGTACAGCTCGCGAATCAGCGCGCTGACCGAGGTCTTTTCGTGCATCGACTGGTCCGGCAGCGGGCCGAACTCCGAGCGCAGCGCAGCGACCATCCAGCCCGACAGGTAGAGGTAGCGACGCTCGGTGCTCTTGAAGTGCTTCTTGATGGAAATCATCTTCTGCTGGCCGATGAAACCGTGCCAGCAACCCAGCGACTGGGTGTACTTGGAAGGATTCGCATCATAGGCGGCCATGTCGGCGCGCATGATCTTGGCGGTGTACTTGGCGATGTCCAGACCCGTCTTGAACTTGTTCTGGGCACGCATCCGAGCGGCATACTCGGGGTTGATGGCATTCCACGCGCTGCCGTGTTGCTCTTTCAAACCAGCAACTGCCTTGATGTCGTCTTGATACTGAGCCATACGAATTTCCTAAGAATGAAGCGTGTTTGAAGAAGTGTTTGCCTGTGCCGCTACGGGTGTCGAAGCAAGCAGCGTGGAAATAATTGTAGGGGGTTTTTGATGCATCGCGACAAGGTCTTATATAAGACATAAGAGTTAATTTATCCTTATATTTCAAAGAGATAAACTCCATTTTTTGCGATGTGGAACGAGTTTTCGGAGAACGAAAAGAACCCGGCGCTGGAATTTTCCCGAGATTTCGCAATATGAAATGTGCTTTCAGTTCCCGGGGAAAGGGTCGCCGCAGATGACTGGCGCACTGATATAGATGCATCTGGGTCCTTCAGACGCAGTTGAAGGACGGCGTCATGCGCCAGCGGAGATGTCGATGCTCCGTGCGAGAATCCTTGTGCTTGCCGATCAGAGCCACATGACGCGGCACTTCTCGAAGACATTCGGACTGACGCCAGGGCGCTGGCTGCAGGTCGCCGGGTACATGCAACGCGGCTGAGCACACCCACGATCGTTCAATACCGTCGCGCGGATCGTGCGTAAGCTCGAATCGTCAACATTTGAGCGGAGAGAACGATGCCCCAAGCCCCCAAACATCCCACCATGCATGCCGATCGTGGCCAGTGCCGGGCCATCGACCTGATCGACAAGATCGCGCTGATCGACGGTCACTGGCAACCGCGCGTCGTCGCTGAAATGAACGAATATCAGTTCAAGGTCGTGAAGGTCGAGGGCGAATTCCAGTGGCACCGCCATGCCGACACCGACGAAACCTTCATCGTCCTGGAAGGAGAACTGCGCATCGACTTCCGGGCGGGACCCACGGGCGACGGGTCGATCGTGCTGCGTGCCGGGCAGATGGCCGTGGTGCCGAAGGGCGTCGAGCACAAGCCCTGCGCGAACGCGGAAGTCAAACTGCTGCTGATCGAGCCGCGAGGCGTGGTGAACACGGGTGACGGTGCGACGGGCGAGCGTACCGTCGAGAATGACCAGTGGATTTGACGCCCCCCGGTCTCTGCCGGGGCGCTACGTTGTCGCAACGACGTCGCGACTACAGCCACCGCCAGATACCCGCCGCAATCCCGGCGAGCGGCAGATGGGCCCAGGTCGCCGCGAGCCAGACGATAAGCCCACCCAGAAGCGCGTGCGAGCCAAATCCGGCCGGCCGGGCCCGGCCGGCGACGATCGCCGCAAATGGCAGATAGCTCGTCTTGGCCTCCCAGTCCGGCCAACGGTCTGGCAGCAGCCGTTCCTTTTTCTGGTCCTGCAATGCGGCACCCACCAGGGCGAGCACGATCATTGCCAGCGCGACCACGATGTTCCTCGTCACCGGATACACAGCGATATGGCACACGCCCCAAAGCGTGAAGGCCCACATCATCGGATGACGCGTTACCGCAAACACGCCGCGCGCAGCCTCCGGGAAGGCGCCCGGGCGGCCAACTGTGGGCAACGCCGGATTTCGGATCAGGGATCCCATCAGCAGGATCGAGGCGATCAGCATGACCACCGTCACCACCGCCCAGATGCCGTCGCCAGCCACCCATAGCGGTGACGAGACCGGCGCTCGCTTGTAGGTCATCACCATCCACCCAAGCGTCAGGAAGGCGACCAGCGAATAGATGCCGAGAAACCCCTTTTCGCCGACCACGCGAACCAGCGGTCCCCGCAACGGATGGGACAGCAGGAAATGACTGCCCACAAAGGCGACTGACGCCACCACCACCGCACCAATGCTTCCCATTGCCCGCCTCCCACGATCTGGATGATTGGTTGACCGTATTGCAGTATGGTTGATGTCCACCGCGAGAGCATCAATGAGGAAAACTGCATGACCATCTCCGTCCGGACCGAGCGTCCCGAGGATGTTGAAACCATCGCCCAACTCACGGAAGCGGCGTTCAGGGACGAGCCCCACTCGAGCCACACCGAAGCCTTCATCATCAACGGCTTGCGTCGTGCCGGATGCCTGACGCTCTCGCTGGTAGCGGAGGATGAAAGCGGGGTCGTCGGCCACGTTGCAGCCTCGCCCGTCACCATTTCCTCCGGCGATTCGGGCTGGCATGGCATTGGGCCAGTCTCGGTATCGCCAGATCGGCAGCGCAGGGGCATTGGCTCGGTGCTGATGCTGGCGGCACTTGATGAATTGCGGCGCCTTGGCGGACGCGGTTGCGTCGTGCTGGGTGATCCGGCCTATTACGGCAGATTCGGCTTCCAGGCCGATTCCCGGCTGGTATTGCCCGGCGTACCGCAGGAGTATTTCCAGACCCTTGCCTTCGGGCCTGACGTGCCGGTGGGCACCGTGCGCTATCACGATGCATTCGACGCCACGGAGTAACCGTCGGCCGCGCCAATCTGGTGAATCGGGCCGCGTGCCGGCTGGCCCGAATCCTGCGTCACCTACGATCGAAGAGTAGAAGCGTTCAACCGCCCCGCCCTTTCCAGGCATCGGGGCGGCAGGAAATTGCTCTTGAGTTCCGTGTCCATCCCGGAAGTCGAGAGCCGCATTGCCGCGATATGCGTGTGTCTTGCTTCCGGGATGGACCGATCGGCCCACATTCCCGAACCAGGACACCCATGACCAACGCCACACTTCCCCTCCACGAGCTTGCCCGCGAATCACGCATGGGCGCCCACGGCTCCGAAACCGACACGCGCGAGATCCGCTGCATCGACCTGTCGGACTTCGACACCCGCAAGCCCGAGATTGCCGATCAGCTCTGGCGTGCCGCCACCGACATCGGCTTCTTCCAACTGCGGCACCACGGTATCGACCTGGCCGCCATACGGCAGGCTTTTGCCATGGCCGAGCAGTTCTTCGCACTGCCGGAGACGGTAAAAGCCCGGTATCCATTGCAGAAAGCCAACAACGCGGGCTGGGAATCGCGCGCGCAGGTAAGGCCATCCACCGGCACGCCGGACCAGAAGGAGTCCTATCAGATCACGCGCCCGCACATGGCGCCACTCTGGCCTTCGGAGGCCGAACTGCCCGGGTTCCGGCAGACGATGCTCGAGTTCGAGGCGCAATGCTGGAATGTGGGAATGAAAGTGCTGTCCTGCTTCGCCGACAGACTCGGCTTCGACACCGACTTCTTCTCGCGCGCGCATGACCCGGTCGCGCCGGATTACCAGAGCACGCTACGGCTGCTGCATTACTACGCGATTCCACCCGAGGCGCAGGACAAGCTCGACCTGTGGCGCGCCGGCGCCCATACCGATTTCGACTGCCTGACGCTGCTATTCCAGCGCGAAGGCCAGGGTGGTCTGCAGGTGTGTCCCGGCAAGGAGATGGATGCCCAGGCCTGGACCCCGATCGCGCCGATCGAGGACGTGGTCACCTGCAACATCGGGGACATGCTGATGCGCTGGAGCGACGACCGCCTGCCATCGAACTTCCATCGCGTCCGGAATCCCGCACCGGGAGAGTACATGGGCCCGCGCCACAGCCTTGCGTTCTTCTGCCAGGCCAACCGCGATACGGTGATCGAAGGGCCGTCGAAGCGGTATCCGGCGATTACGGCAGGTGATTTCCTTCGGCAAAGGGTCGCGGCGAACTTCAAGGCTTACTGATGTATTGATCCCGCCCGATCCCGCCCGCCCAACAAAAAACCCCGGGCCTTTCGGGCACGGGGTTTCAAGTCGCCCGGCGCCGAGCAATCGGCACCGGACTGACGACTACCAAAGATGCGGGCGATCAGGCCGCAGCGTCCTTCAGCTTCTTCAGCGGACGCACCTTGACCTTGACGCTGGCCGGCTTGGCCGGGAACCAACGCTCTTCGCCAGTGAACGGATCCTTGCCGAAGCGCTTCTTCTTGGCCGGCACTTGCTGTGCGGTCACCTTCAGCAGGCCCGGCAGCGTGAATTCGCCAGCACCCTTCTTGTTCAGTGCGCTGACGATGGTGTTTTCGAGGTGTGCCAGCACCGTCTTCACGGCCTTGGCTTCCAGTTGGGTCTGGGCTACCAGGTGAGCGACCAGGCTCGACTTGTTGAAGGTGTCCTTCAGCGGCTTCGGAGTCGGCGCGGCAGCGGCGGGAGCAGCCTTCTTGGCCGGAGCGGCCTTCTTGGCAGCAGCCTTCACAGGTGCCTTCACGGGTGCCTTGGGTGCCGCGGCCTTCTTGGCAGCGGGCTTGGTTGCGGTCTTCGCGGTCGGTTTCGCTTTGGTCGCCATGTCTATATACGAGAGTTGAAGATAGTGTGCCGGCCGATCGCAACGTTTGGCATGTTGCTGAACGTCAGTGCCGGTACGCACTGAATCATAGCGGAAACAGCCAGAAGTAAAGGGGTTTTCGTACATGCCGCAGGGCAAACCAAGTGAAAACCCCGTGTTTTGTAGCTGGTTTGCATCAGCAAACACGCTGCGGAGCGTTACGTCCCCCCACTTTCGCATTCCGCGAGCGTCGCGCGACGGCGCGTTTTCGGGTCATTCAATGCGCGTGCGCCAGCATCGCATCGCGCGTTTCACGCGCCAGGCCAAGCGCGAAAGCCGTCTCCGCGACGAGGAAAAGCGGCCCCACCAGCAGACCAACCAGATCGTCGACGAACGCCGGCTTGCGACCTTCGAAGTAATGCCCGACGAACTGGATGACCCAGCCCGCGACGAACAGACCGATGCCCGATGCCAGCCACCCGGCCGTCGGCAACGCTGCAAGCCATGCGCCGGCCCACACGAAAAACGCCAGAATCACGGCCATTACCACGCCGAAGGCGAACGACAGGCGCAGGTAAAACAGGCACGAAAGCGCGTAGACGATCATCGCCGGCGTCAGGTATCGAGCGCCGTCACCGAGCGGCAGCGCGGGCCGGCCAAGCAGCGCCGTCACGGCCAGGACGATCATCGGGATGCCGATGAAATGCGTCACGACATTGCGGGTATCACGGTGATAGGCAGCGTAGTTCGACAGGTGATCGATCAGGGTTTTCACGGGCGTCTCCGTAGTTTTTTTATGCTTTGGCGCAAGGTTCGCATCGCGGCCGTTGCGGCCTTATAGTAGTCACGTCCCGTGCGATTCGGTAGCGTTCCCCCTTCCGTTCGAGCGCCCCCACTAATTCCCGCCAGCCCCCCACAATGCTTGCCGCCGACGAAATCCCCGCTCTCCACCCCGACCAGTTGTGCGCCTGGCTGCGACGTATCGACATCGCAGAGGTTCCCGACGCCCCTACGCTACCGCTGCTGAACACGCTGATCGCGGCGCAACTCGCGCATATCCCGTTCGAGAATCTCGATGCGCTGCTGGGCCGCCGCGTGTCGATCGATCTGCCCTCGGTATTCGAGAAACTCGTCGCGCAGGGCCGCGGCGGCTACTGCTTCGAACAGAACACCCTGCTCTGCGCCGGCCTCAAGGCACTCGGTTATGCGGTGACGCCGCTTGCCGCGCGCGTGCGCTGGCATGTGCCGGAAGCCACGCCGACGGGGCTGTCGCACATGCTCCTGCGCGTGGAAGTGGCGCACGAAAGCTATATCGCCGATGTGGGCTTCGGCGGGCCGACGCCGGACCGCGCCCTGTCGCTATCGCTGCCGCAGGATGAAAACACGCCCTATCGCCTGCAACCCTCCCCGGCGAACGCGCTGACGGGTACGGGTTTTCACTGCCTGGATCTGATGGTGCCCGACATCAGCGACGACGCTTCGGGTTGGCAACCGATCTACCGTTTCGACCTGACCCCGCAGCCCTGGATCGATTTCATCCCGCGCAACTGGTACGTCTCCACGCATCCAGACAGCCACTTCACTCGTACGCTGATGGCCGCGCGTACCGACGGCGACACCCGGCTCGCGCTCGCCAATGGCAACCTGAGCGAACGCTCGCCCGACGGCAGCGTGCGAAAAACCGTGCTGGCGTCAGCCGACGCCGTGATCGACACGCTGGCTACGCGCTTCCAGATCCGGCTCGATCCCGCCTTGCGCGCCGCGCTGGCGGCACGGCTGCCAGCGGTGCTCGGATAGAGGCCCGGTCGCCATTCCGCGCAGCGGCACACGCCATGCATCGCGTGAATTGCCCGCAGAAAGTTTGCTGATACAGGCATCCTGGCACCGTTTTCGTTATGGACTGAGTCCTGGCGCCTGCCCATAATGTCCCGGCCAATCACCCATCCAGACAGCGGCAATGACCGCTGTCAAACAACAGGAGACGCCATGTCATTGTTCGATCTGTCGGGCAAGGTAGCCATCATTACCGGTTCTTCGCGCGGCATCGGCCGGGCCATCGCCGAGCAGCTTGCCATCCAGGGCGCGAAGGTCGTCGTCTCCTCGCGCAAGATCGAGGCCTGCCAGGAAGTCGTCGACGCCATCAACGCCAAGCACGGCGCGGGTACCGCGCTGGCCGTGGCCGCCAATATCTCGTCGAAGGATGCACTGCAGCATCTGGTGGACGAAACCAATCGCGTCTACGGCAAGGTCGACGTACTGGTCTGCAACGCGGCATCGAACCCCTACTACGGCCCGATGAGTGGCGTGAGCGACGAGCAGTTCCGCAAGGTGCTCGATAACAACGTGATCTCGAACCACTGGCTGATCCAGATGGTGGCGCCGCAGATGATCGAACGCCGCGAGGGCTCGATCATCATCGTGTCGTCGATCGGTGGCCTGCGCGGCTCGCCCACGATCGGTGTCTACAACGTGTCCAAGGCCGCCGATTTCCAGCTGGCCCGCAATCTGGCCGTGGAGTTCGGGCCGCACAATGTCCGCGTAAACTGCATTGCCCCGGGCCTGATCAAGACCGATTTCGCACGTGCCCTCTGGGAAGATCCGGTGCGTTACAAGCAATCCACCGAGAACGCGCCGCTGCGCCGCATCGGCGAACCGGTGGAAATCGCGGGCGCGGCCTGCTATCTGGCTTCTGCCGCCAGCACGTTCATGACGGGCCAGGCACTGGTTGTTGACGGGGGCGTTACCATCTGACGATTGTTTTTGCGGGAGGCCATGCATGTCGCAACAACCGCAGCAACAGCAGCACCAACAGCACACGCAGCAATCCCGGCCGCCGGAGGCCGGAGCCGGCCAATGGCCGGTCATGTCCCTGGCCGAAGCGCACGCCCGGCTGACCGCGCCGGGCGCGCCGTTCGAAACCGAGACGCGTGTGATCCGGGGCATCCCGACCACGGTCTGGAAGAATGCGCCACCAACGCTGCGCGATCTTTTTTTGATCGCCGCAGCCTGGGGCGACAAGACCTTCGTGGTCTACGAAGAGGAGCGCGTCAGCTATCGCGCGTTCGCGCAGGCGTCCACGACACTGGCCCAGCAACTGGTACGCGACGGTATCCACAAGGGCGACCGCGTGGCCGTGGCCATGCGCAACTTGCCCGAGTGGCCGGTGGCGTTCTACGCGGCGATTCTCGCCGGCGCCATCGTCACCCCGCTCAATGCGTGGTGGACCGGTCCCGAGCTGGAATATGGTCTGGCCGATTCGGGAAGCCGCATTGCCATCGTCGATTACGAACGGCTGGATCGCATCACGGAGCATCTGGCAGCCTGCCCCGATCTCGAACGGATCTACGTCGTGCGCGCGCCAGCCAATGCAACCTTCGACGACCCGCGTATCGTGCCGCTGGCATCGGTGATCGGTGAATCGGATGCATGGCCGGCCCTCCCCTCGCAATCGCTCCCGGTCGTCCCGCTGGATCCTGACGATGACGTGACGATCTTCTATACGTCCGGCACCACGGGTAAGCCGAAAGGCGCCGTCGGCACGCACCGCAATGCCTGCACGGTGGCCGTGTGCGCGCAGTTCAGCCCGCTGCGCAACCTGCTGCGCCGTGGCGAGCCGGTGCCGGAACCGAATCCGGACGCCCCACAGAAAGGGGGATTGCTGGCGGTACCGTTCTTTCACGTCACCGGCTGCATGTCCATCCTGAATGGCACGCTCGCCACCGGCGGGAAGATCGTGCTGCTCTATCGCTGGGACACGCTGCGCGCCATGGAACTGATTCAGGCAGAGCGCTGCACCGGAGCGGGTGGCGTGCCGACCATCGCGTGGCAGATTCTGGAGCACCCTCAGCGCGGCGAGTTCGATCTGTCGTCGCTCGAGAACATGAACTACGGTGGGGCCCCCGCCTCACCAGAACTCGTGCGCCGGATCAAGGAGGTATTCCCACATGCCGCACCGGGCATTGGCTGGGGTATGACGGAAACGTCGGCCACGTTCACGAGCCACAGTGCCGAGGAATACGTCCATCGTCCCGACAGCGCCGGCCCGGCGCTGCCGATCTGCGAGATGAAGATCGACGACGGATTCGGCCGGGCACTACCGCCCGGCGAGGTCGGTGAGTTGCTGGTGCGCGGCGCCAATGTGGTCCACAGCTACTGGAACAAGCCCGAGGCAACCGCGAAGACCTTCGTCGACGGATGGCTGCACACCGGCGACGTGGCGCGTATCGACGAGGACGGATTCCTCTATATCGTCGACCGCATGAAGGACATGCTGATCCGTGGCGGCGAGAACATCTACTGCATCGAGGTGGAAAGCACGCTATACGATCATCCGGCCATCATGGATGCGGCGGTAGTAGGCATTCCGCACCGCACGCTGGGGGAGGAACCCGGCGCGGTGGTCAGCCTGAAGCCTGGCATGAAGGCAACCGAGGCCGAGCTGCAGGAGTTCGTGCGCGCGCGTCTGGCGGCCTTCAAGGTGCCGGTGCGCGTGATCGTGCTGGAGGAGATGCTGCCGCGGAATCCGAACGGGAAAATCCTGAAGTCGAACCTCAGGAAGCTGTTCGCGGCTTGATTGTCTGAGGTTACGCCCCCCCTCCCTCACGCGGGAGAGGGGGGGAAAACCTCGGTGTCTGAATATCACTTCACCGGAATCGGCGTCCCCGCCGGCACCGGCACGGCAGTGACCGAGTTCTGCGGGCTGCCGGACACGATCCGATCCGAATACGTCAGATAAACCAGCGTATTGCGCTTGCGGTCCACCGCGCGCACCACGTGCAGCGTCTTGAACAGGATCGACATGCGCTCGGAGAACACATCCTCCTGCGCCTTCATCGGACCCTTGAACGTGATCGGCCCCACCTGGCGGCAGGCGATCGACGCCTCTGGCGGATCTTCGGCCATGCCGAACGTGCCCTTGATGCCGCCGGTCCGGGCGCGCGAGACGTAGCAGGTCACCCCGTCGACTTGCGGATCGTCGTAAGCCTCGATAACGACCTTGTCCGATCCCGTCATGCGGAAATTGGTGGAAACACTGCCGATTTCTTCAGCCTGTGCCGCGCAGGCAAGCATACCGAAGGCAAGGCCCGCGGCCATGCCGATACGAAGTCTGGTCATGTCGGGGTCAGGGCGTAGCGCCCTTGATTTCGTCGTGGCGACGTTCCATTTCCTGGCGCAGCGCGCGTCTCTGCTTGGCGGCTTCAAAACGCTGGCGCTCCACTTCGTCACGCGGCTGCAGCGGCGGCACCTCGGCCGGCGCACCATTGTCGTCGACGGCGACCATTGTGAAGTAGCAGCTATTGGTATGGCGCACGACCTTGCTGCGGATATTCTCGGTCACGACCTTGATACCGATCTCCATCGAGCTGCGGCCCGTAAAGTTGACGGCAGCCAGGAACGTCACGAGTTCGCCCACGTGGATCGGCTGGCGGAACATCACCTGGTCCACCGACAGCGTAACCACGTAGCGGCCGGCATAGCGGCTGGCGCAGGCGTAGGCCACCATATCGAGGTATTTCAGGATCGTGCCGCCGTGGACATTGCCGGAGAAATTGGCCATGTCCGGCGTCATCAGCACGGTCATGGAAAGCTGGTGGGACAAATCGTTCATCGCAGGAAATCCAGATTCGGGCATTCAGGCGCCGGCAGTGTAACTCGCCGCGTGCGTGAATGGGAGCCCGGCCCACCCCAGCCATGCAAGAAACTTCCGACAAAAGAAAAGCGGCCCCACAGGCCGCTTTCTTTGCTTCTCAGACGCGATGTGCTTACTTCTTCTTGTTCACAGCGTCCTTGAAACCCTGACCTGCCGAAAACTTCACAGTCTTGGCCGCAGGAATCTTGATCGTTTCGCCGGTGCGCGGATTACGACCGGTGCGGGCAGCACGTTTGCCCGAGCTGAAGCTGCCAAAACCCACCAGAGTGACAGAGTCGCCCTTGGCCACTGCCTTCTTGATACTGTCCAGCGCAGCGTTCAGCGCGCGCTCGGCGGCGGCGTTGCTGAGTTCTGCTTCCGCGGCGATGGCCGATACCAGTTCACCTTTATTCATGGCTGATTTCCCTTGTTGGTCGTCGTCACCGGACTTTTACCGCATGGCAGAAGTCCGATCGGCGCAGTCTAATCTGCCCTTTGTGCCTTGGGCAATCCCCAGTGGCACCAATGCAACGAAAACTGCCGGAAATCGTTCTGTGGCAAGACTTAGCGGGCGTTCTCCCCCTCTATTCCGAGAATCGAAACGTCACTTTTTGCGGCTGTCCGGCATACCGAATATCGCGCGTTGACATTCCCGGAGAAATTGCCGTACCCGTCACTGGAACACTCGCCCCCCATTTACCAGGTACCAATCCCCCGCAGACTCAACAGCGCCCAGTTCAGGTGCAATGCACCGTTTCGGGTCTGCTTTGACAACACAACGTGCGCCATCACGGCGCATTTGCACCTCATTCCCTCTTTTTGGGCGTTGGCATGCCACGACTCAGAGTGGCCCGAAACGCCATCCAAGTGCCACGCGCACTGAGTTTGCGCGGTTTTTCGGCGTTCATGCCCAGATCTGGAACGGCTTTTGCATACCCATGCTCCCATTTTGAGCATGGGGCAACGATGGACAACTTGAAAACCGGTACGGATGCAATGTTCATCCTGCTTGGCGCAATCCTGGTGCTAGCCATGCACGCGGGGTTCGCATTCCTGGAGCTTGGCACCGTCCGCAAGAAAAATCAGGTCAATGCCCTGGTCAAGATCCTGGTCGATTTCGCGGTCTCGACGATTTCATACTTTTTTATCGGTTATACGGTCGCCTACGGCGTGCAATTCATGTCCGGGGCAGATGTACTGGCGCAAAAAAGCGGCTATGAGCTGGTGAAGTTCTTCTTTCTGGCCACATTTGCGGCGGCCATCCCGGCGATTATCTCGGGCGGTATTGCCGAGCGCTCGCGATTTAACCCGCAACTGGCAGCTACATTCGTGCTGGTCGGTTTCGTCTACCCCTTCTTCGAAGGCATCGCGTGGAACAACCGATTCGGCATCCAGGACTGGATCGCCTCCGTGACCGGTGCGCCGTTCCATGATTTCGCCGGCTCGGTGGTGGTCCACGCTGTCGGCGGCTGGATCGCGCTGCCGGCGGTGCTGCTGCTGGGCGCGCGCCGCGGCCGCTATCAGAAGGATGGCCGCATCAGCGCGCACCCGCCCTCGAATATTCCGTTCCTCGCGCTGGGCGCCTGGGTACTGGCGGTGGGCTGGTTCGGCTTCAATGTGATGAGCGCGCAGACCGTCGACAAGATCAGCGGCCTTGTCGCCATCAACTCGCTGATGGCAATGGCGGGTGGCACGCTGGCCGCGTGGTGGGCCGGCCGCAACGATCCCGGCTTTGCGTATAACGGTCCCCTGGCAGGCCTGGTCGCCGTTTGCGCGGGCTCGGACCTGATGCATCCGCTGGGCGCGCTGATTACCGGTGCGGTTGCTGGCGTGCTGTTCGTTCATCTGTTTACGCTGGCGCAGAACAAGTGGCACATCGACGACGTGCTTGGTGTCTGGCCCCTGCACGGCCTGTGCGGCGCCTGGGGCGGCATCGCCGCAGGCATCTTCGGCAGCCACGCGCTTGGCGGCATTGGCGGCGTCTCGATCGTGGCCCAGTTCATCGGCACGACCATGGGGATCGTGATTGCCCTGGTGGGCGGCACCGTGGTCTACGGCACGCTGAAGAAGGTCGTCGGCATTCGCCTGGATGCCGAGGAGGAGTACAACGGCGCCGACCTGACGCTGCACCGCATCTCCGCCACACCGGAGCGTGAAACGAGCTGGTAATCGAAACGCTTGCAGTCTCGAATCGCCCCAAATAAAACGGCCGGAATCATCCGGCCGTTTTACTTTGTGTTCACAAAGATTAACTTGAACTTTGATCTCGACGCGCCCAATAATGCCCTTGGGCTCCCGAAGCAACGCCGACACAGGCGTGTCTTGCAGCCCTGGCACCATCCACACCGATTTGCGCAGATTCTGCAGTGCCTGATTTTCACTTTTCCATAAAGAATTGGAGCGTGCCCCTATGGATACTTCTTCGTTGCAAAGCATCCGCGATGTGATTTATGGCTATGCCACTGTTTTCGGCGTCAAGATCCTTGCCGCCCTCGCCTTCTGGGTGGTCGGCCGCTGGCTGATTCATTTCGTGGTGCGCATGGTCCAGAATTCGCTGGCCAGGCAAAAGGTAGACCCGACGCTGCTGCGCTACGTTGGCTCGATCGTTACCGTGACGCTGAATGTCGTGCTGGTCATCGGCATCCTCGGCTACTTCGGCATCCAGACTACGACGTTCGCGGCACTGATCGCCGCAGCCGGTGTTGCTATCGGTATGGCCTGGTCTGGCCTGATGTCGAACTTCGCGGCCGGCGCGTTCCTGGTGGTCCTGCGTCCGTTCAAGGTCGGAGATTTTGTATCCGTCGGTGGTGTCACCGGCACGGTGCGCGAGATCGGCCTGTTCTCCACCACGCTAGACACGCCTGACAACGTCATGACGGTCGTCGGCAACAACAAGATCTTCAGCGACACGATCCAGAATTTCTCGGCCAATGCGTTCCGCCGGGTCGATTTGAAGGCGCAACTTGCCGGGTCGACTGACGTGGCAGCCGCCACGGCTTTGCTCAAGGAAAAGATCGCGGCCATTCCGAACGTGCTGACCGAACCGCCCGTCGATGTCGAGATCCTGGAATTCACACTGGTTGGCCCGGTCCTGGCCGTCCGCCCCTACTGCCATACCGATCACTACTGGCAGGTCTATTTCGATACCAACCGCACGATTCGCGACAGCTTCGGCCAGGCGGGCTTCCAGGCGCCGATGCCGGCCCAGGTCGTGGTGATGCAGAACGCGCCGGCCGTATCGGTGGCATCGGGCGCGCCGGCAAACCAGGCGGCCTGAGCCTGATTGAGCCAGGCAAGCTCGGCGGGATCAGGTTGCGGATTGGGAGCGCTGCCGCATACCTGCCCGCCCGTAGAGACGCAGCACGACCGCGCCGCTGCCGCAGACCGCCATGACAACGGCCAGCGGCAGCGCGGTGCCATCGTGCCAGAGGCTGACCGCCGCGCCTGCCAGCGTGCCAAAGCCGAACTGCAACGTGCCCATCAGCGCCGAAGCCGTGCCGGCGCGATGACTCTGGTGGGATAGTGCCAAGGCCGAGGCGTTCGGCGTGATGCAGCCAAGGCCCGACAGGAATACGAAGAAGCAGACCAGCAGTACCGGAAGCGTTGTCCAGCCGATCAGGGCTGTGCCGGCCAGGACGAGACCTGCCACGCAAGGCGCGAACAGCGCCACGCGCAACACATCGTCAAGCGCGCGAGCGCGGACCAGGCGGGTATTGACCTGCGACATGCCGATCAGGCCAAACGCATTCGCCCCGAAAACAAAGCCGTAGTGGGAGGGATCGATGCCATGCAGTTCGATCAGCACAAACGGCGACCCCGCAATATAGGCGAACATGCCGCCCTGCACGCATCCCGCCGCCAGCGAATAGCCAAGAAATTCGCGATCGCGCAGCAACTCCCAGTAACTGCGCAGCACTGCAACCGGATGCAGTGTCCGGCGGCGCTGCACGTCGAGCGACTCCTCCATGCGCGCGTGGACGAACCACAGCAGCAGCACCGCTGCGCCACAGTGAATCCAGAAGATCGCACGCCAGCCGGAAGCCGCCAGCACCGCGCCACCAATCAGCGGCGCCAGGATCGGCGCCAGGCCCATCACGAGCATCAGCGAGGAGTACGCCCGCGCCGACTCATGGGCTTCCATCCGGTCTCGAATCACCGCGCGCGAGACCACCAGGCCGGTACAGCCACCGAGCGCCTGCAGGAACCGCCAGAGCATCAACGAATCGACGGTCGACGCCATCGCACAGCCTGCGGCCGCCGCGCCATAGATCGTGAGTCCGACGTACAGCGGCGGCTTGCGGCCGAAGCGATCGCTGATCGGGCCGTAAAACGCCTGCCCTATCGCCAGCCCAACCAGAAACGTGCCGAGCGTCAGCTGCACCTGTCCGATGTCGGTATGCAGATCCGCTGCCAACGTCGGAAAGCTCGGCAGGTACATATCGATGGACAGCGGCGCGATGGCGGTCAGCGACGCGCAAATCAGAAGCCAGAGGGGAAAACGGGAGGACGATGGCACGCCCTTGGTCGACGTCATGAAAGGGTTCCGGAAACGCAAGGCGCAATTGTTGCACAGCCTGCAAATGCGCACCGGCCCACGCGTCGGGGAAGCAAGGATGTTGGCACCGATCGGCCGGCAACCCACCACCGGTGCGGAACATTGTTGGACTGGCTTTCACGCGCGCCGGGGTGGAGGGTACAATGCCTGCCTGTCGGCTCGGATGTTGCACCGACCACGCAGTCAGACGCATCGCGGGAGACGGATCACGGGAACCGTCCCCGGCACCGTTATCCTGCATGACCATACGATACAAGCCGTTAATTGCCTCGCTGAGCCTGGTTGCGATCGCAGCCCTGCCGCCGTTGCCCGCATGGGCCGCGCCGGGCAGGCCGACCGCGACGCTGGCTCCGTCTTCCGCGCCCGTGGCGGTGGACGAAGCCGACGCCCTGGCGAGAATGCTCAAGGGTGCCGCCACCGGCCAGAACACGGGCGCCGCCGGCGTGCCGGAGCTACTGCGCAATACCAATCGCCCTGACAGCGTGCTGGCGCGCGCCTGCCGCCAGCTCAACGATGCGCTGCCGATCGAGATCGACGGAGAGACTCGCCTGCGGCGCTGTCAGTCGGTTCCAGGCAAGCACATCCTGTTTCAGCTGGAACTGACCAACTACCGTGGCCCGATGCTCGACCTCGCCAGCTTCGAGGTCAACTACGCGGCACCGCTACAGCGCAACATCTGCGCCAATCGCGACGTCGAGATCCTGACCAAGCTCGGCATCAGCATGATGTTCCGCTACATGACTCGCAACGATCGCGGCGAGCGGCGGGTCGGCGACGTCTATATCAACGCCCCGATCTGCACCGCCGCGTTGCGATAACCCGTTTCAAACAAGTACCACACGCCAACATGCAGGCGGATTCGGCATCGGCCAGAGGTCCATCCTAGAACCGATGCTGCCGTGGTCGCTTCGCGCGAAGATGCCATGGAGTGTCAGGTCGCAGCCCGGGCGAATATGGCGCCACGGCATGGCTGGAAAGAGGCCGGTCTCCCCTTCGCATCCGGATGCTGGACAAACAAAAACGGCAGGCTTCAAAGCCTGCCGTTCTTGTTTCCAGCGATGCGTCCCTCAGGCCGCACGTGGACGCAATGGCAACACGTTCGGGGCCCGGCGCATCAGCACGCGCGTTTCCTTCCAGGCGCTGTCCGCCAGTGGCGAACCCCAAACCAGCTCATGCAGCCTGGCCAGCGCGAACGGATCGCCCAGCAACACATGCTTCTGCGCGGCCGACAGCGACTTCGGCCCGTTCGTCAGCGCGTGCTGCACGAGCGCCGCGTGTTGCAGCCGCGCCGCCTCCGGCTGGATCTTGCGCGCGGTACCGGTGGCGCACATCAGCGCGTTGGTCACCGGATCGACCACGGCATCGACGAATCCCGGCACCTCCTGTGCATTCTCCACGTGCTGCTGCGTCTCCACGATCTCGCGCGGCACAACCGTCTCCTCGGGAATCATGAACAGGCCCGCGCGACGCGCGGCACGACCCAGTGAGACCCGCGACAGCATCACGGACAACGGAATCGACAGCGCAAGCGAACCGACGATTGGTAGCAGCCACCAGATGAAGCCTGGGCTGATCCAGTAGACGCCTGCGCCCCACACCAGTCCCAGCAGCGTATGCCAGCCGTGGCGACGGAATGCCTCCCCCCAGGTAGTCTCGGCGTCCTCGCGCGGTGGCGACTTCCACGAGATCCCCCAGCCGCTATAGGCTGCAATCACGAACTTGGTGTGGAACAGCATGCGCGTCGGTGCCAGCAGGGCCGACATCGTCATCTCCAGCAACATGCTAATGAACAGCCGCATCACACCGCCATACTGCTTGGCGTCCTTGAGCAGCAACAACACGCTGGCCAGCTTGGGCAGGAACAGCAGCGTGGCCGTGGCCGAGAACAGCGCGAGCGCCTTTTCCGGATGCCACTCCGGCCAGGTCGGGAACATCTGGTACGGCTTGGTGAAGTACTCGGGCGGCACCAGCGCGTGCTTGGCCAGCGCGGCCGTGGACAGCAGCAGGAACAGGAACCAGAGTGGCGCCGACACATAGGCCATGATGCCGGTCAGGAACACCGCGCGGTGCACCGCGTGGAAGCCCTGTTTCATCCAGAGCCGGAAGTTCATCAGGTTGCCCTGGCACCAGCGGCGGTCGCGCTTGACCTCGTCGAGCAGGTTCGGCGGCAATTCCTCGAACGAGCCCGGCAGGTCGTATGCGATCCACACGCCCCAACCCGCACGGCGCATGACCGCTGCTTCGACGAAGTCGTGGGACAGAATCTCGCCAGAGAGCGGACCCTTGCCCGGCAGCGGCGCCAGGCCGCAGTGTTCCATGAACGGCTTGATGCGAATGATTGCGTTGTGGCCCCAGTAGTGCGATTCACCAAGTTGCCAGTAATGCAGACCAGCCGTAAATAGCGGGCCGTAAACGCGGGTGGAGAACTGCTGCACTCGCGCGTAAAGCGTGTCACGGCCAACCGCGAGCGGCGCGGTCTGGATGATGCCCGCGCCCGGGTTGGCCTCCATCAGCCGCGTCAGCGTGGCCAGGCAATCGCCACTCATCACGCTGTCAGCGTCGAGCACGATCATGTAGCGATACTTGCTGCCCCAGCGGCGGCAGAAGTCGGCCACGTTGCCGGTCTTGCGCTTCACGCGGTGGCGACGCCAGCGGTAGAAGATGCGGCCGAAGCCGCCTACGGCACGGCACACTTCCATCCACGCGTCATGTTCAGCCGTGCGCAGATCGGGATTGCCGCTATCGGACAGGACAATGAAATCGAAATGCTGCAGCTCGCCGGTGCGCTCGAGAGATTCGTAGGTCGCGCGCAAACCGGCAAAGACGCGCGTCACGTCTTCATTGCAAATCGGCATGATCACGGCCGTGCGGGCTGCGGGATCGATCGGCGCATCGCTCGCGGCACTGCGCGATATCAGATGGCGGTCGCCGCCCTTGGCCAGCACCAGAAAGCCCATCATCGCCGTCCAGAAACCAGCCGACACCCACGAGAACAGCACCGCGAAGAGCACCAGGATCGCCACTTCGAGCGGATCCGCGCCGTGATACGGCAGTACCTTCGCCATGAAATACGTGGCCAGCGCGGTCTGGATGACCACCAGCGCCAGCAGGAACCAGCGGCGATGCGAACCTGCGGGATGCCACTTGCCTTCGGCATCCGGGCCGTCGTGCAGCGTATCCCAAGTTTCGGGGACCGGCGGCCGGCCCAGCATCTTGCGCCAGCTATTGCGAATCCAGCCGGAGATCACATGCGGTGGCCACTGACGCGGCACCATGGACGCGCGCTGCGGCTCCGGGCCGGTGTCCACACGCACGGTGCCATCGTCCCGCCGCTGCAGCAACGGAGCACCATCGACCTGTGGATTGCCGTACGCCATCGCGAAGCGTCGGGGCACCGAGGCATATGCAGCACCACCGGCCGTAGTCCGCGTATTCAGATCCGCGATGTCCTTCTCCTTCGGGTCGCGCCCAGCCAGGCGCAATTGCAACTCCGTCATCGCCGACGGCACTTCAATGCCCTCGGCCGGCAGGCTCGACACGGCCGGAGACAGGGCATCGGCCAGCAGTTCGTTACGTACCTCGGGCGAAGCCGGCAGACGATCGACATAGCGCTCGCATACTGCCGCCGCCTGGGCCGGTAACTGCTTTAGCCTGGGGGTAAGATGTAGCTCCATGTTTCGGATAGGGTCGTATTGCCGTTGCGAAGATAGCCGCGCAACTCAACCGGCTTGTTCTCGTCCTTGCGCCGCATGAACATCGTCATGCGCCAGCCACCCGTGGCCTCATTGCGCTGGACTGTTGTCTTGAGCAGTTCGCCATTAGCGTCCGCCGAAATCACTGCATCCAGTCTCGCGTCTTCAGGCAGTTTCTTGAAGGCCGGGCCTTCGAAATCCACCATTAGCGAGAAGCTGGTGTCGTCCTGCTTGCGCGTAAGGCCCTGCCCGCGGCGCGTTTGCGTGACCCATGACAGCGGCGGCAGGTTCTCGCCATCCTTCTGCCACTTCAGGCGGTACTCGTAATCGAATGCCTGCTTGGGCTTGGGTGGGCTGTCGGGCACCCAGAACGCGACGATGTTGTCGTTGGTCTCGTCGGGCGTTGGAATCTGCACCAGCTCCACGCGGCCAGAACCCCAGTTACCCTTCGGCTCCACCCAGGCACTCGGACGGCGCTCGTACCAGGCTCCGATCTCCTGGTAGTTGTCGAAGCTGCGATCGCGCTGCATCAGGCCATACCCTTGCGGATTGGTGGCGGCGAACGATGTCACCAACAGTCGCTTGGGGTTGACCAGCGGACGCCAGATCCATTCACCGGTACCAAGCTGCACCGACAGGCCATCGGAGTCATGCACCTCGGGCCGGTAGTCGGTGTCTTGAGACGGCTGGTTCTCGCCAAACAGATACATGCTCGTCAGCGGCGCCAGACCCAGCTTGGTCACGTTCTCACGCAGAAAGAGACGTGACTTCACTTCCATCACGGTCTCGTTGCCGGGCTTGATGACGAAGCGGTACGCGCCACTCACTCGACGGGAGTCCATCAGCGCGTAAATGGTCAGCTGCTTGTCGTTGGCCGCCGGTCGCTCGATCCAGTATTCGACGAAGCGCGGAAACTCCTCGCCCGAGTTCAAGGCCGTGTCGACCGCCAAGCCGCGGGCCGACAGGCCATACCACTGGTCTTTGCCCAGCGCGCGGAAGTAACTTGCGCCCAGGAACGACGCCAGCTCATCCTTGCGCTTGCCCTGGTTCAGCGGGTAAAGCAGCTTGAAACCGGCAAACCCAAGGCCCTTGAGCTTGGCCGGATCCACCCGATGAGAGCCATAGTTGAACGCGGAAGGATCGAATCGGAATTCGCGCACGCTATTGCCGACCACCTCGTTGATCTTCACCGGCTGGTCGAACACCATGCCCTCGTGGAAGAACGACACCTCGAACGGCAACCGCTGGCCGCGCCACGCGAAGCGCTCGGGCTTGTACTCGATCTCGCGATAACGCTCGTAGGGAAGGTCCTTCAGTTCGCGCGGCAAGTCGTGTTTCACCGGCTTGTACGGCGACGCCGACAACTGGCGCGCGCGTGCTGCCACGGTCTCGAAGTCGAACGCGTGGGCAGTCACCACCATCGCCGCCAGCAGACCACCACCAATCCACCGCCCAAGACCGGACATCCTCGCCGATAAGCGCCGCGCAGGCGCGGCGTTCGGAATCTGGTCGTGGCGAATCGAAGGTGTAATGGCGGTCATGAAGGCCCGGGAGTGGGTTAACGGAAGCAGCGACCCGATCATGTGGCCGGATCGTGAATCTTCAACATGCGGAAGCAGCAAGAGATGAGCCAGGGTGCTGCGCAACGACACCCGCGTCGGCATATCCGTGCCAGTGCCAGATAGGCCCACCGCAGGACAGGTTTGATGGCTTTGTTGCATTGCGATGCGAAACCTTAACAATTCGAGCCTTAAAAGTCACGTTTCGGTGTCGCAACGTTTGCAACAAAATGTCACACCTGTGGGCTGAAAGCCGCTCCGGACAAGCGTTTGCGGGTTGAAGTCAAGCATAGGTCATGGTTTGACAAGGTGGCCCCAGGCGTTAACGGCCGCATCGACGAATGTGCCGCGGACGCCCTTCCTTTGCACGCAATCCGTCACCACGCGCTTACAATCGGCCCATCGACAATGTCACTTCACAAGGAACCGTCATGTCCTTCCGGCGTCATTTCCGCCTTGCCATTGCAGCCACGGCAGGTTGCGCCCTGCTGCTTGGCGCCAGCCAGCCGGCCCTGGCCTACTTCGACAATTACCTGTCCGGCAGCATCGTGGGCACGTTGAACAAGAAGGAAGTTGCCTCACTCCAGCAAACCGTGCGCAAGGCACTCAACGACACGGAAGACAACCAGGTCGTGGAATGGCATTACCCCGGCGAGGGTCGTCGTCAGGCCGTGGATGGCACGGTCAGCCCGATCGCCACCAAGACGGACAAGGGCCAATCCTGCCGCCGGCTGAAATCGGAACTGAAGCGCGGAAGCGCCACCGAGGCCTGGTCAGGCTGGTTCTGCAAGCAGTCGAATGGCACCTGGAAGGCGCGTCAAGTCCAGGACTGACGCCTGATAGGCCACCGGCCGACGCGGAGTGCCGGTTAGCACTCCCGCGGTCGGCCGGGTAGGCGAATACGCCGTGCGAATGCTCAGTGGCAGAGACGGCCGATTAGTTCAGCGGCCAGCGTGCCGGGCGCTGCCGGCTGGGGCATCCCGGCCTGAGGCCCGCGAATCGTATAGAGCGATTCGCCGCGCGCGTAGCGCTTGTTGTAGAGGGTCTGCTCGATCACGGCATACATCGACGTCGCGCAGTTAAGCACCATGCGCTTGAGCGATGAACGGATCGTGTCGCCACTGGCGGTCTTGATGACACCGGCCGGTGCGTTATGCACCAGTACCACGCCCACTTCGGTGCCGCGCCGGCGGATGGCTGTCTGATCGAGATAGGAAACCATGCCACTGGCGCCCATCAGCGGCATCCAGCGTTGCGGGTCTGGTGCGGCCGGATCGGGCGAGGCCACCAGCGTGCACCCTTCACGCGGCGAAGCGCGAAACACGGTGCCACCATTCGGGCCCTGGCATTGATACAGAGCCCCGGCTGCCACCGGACGCACCGCAGGATTCGGCATCAGCTGGGTCATTGGAACCATGCCGTCCGATTCCGCATAGGCAAGCGGCGTGGCAAGACAAAGGCACGCGCCGGCGAGCAGCGCCGCGCGTGAAATAAAGCGGGAGAACATTGGGAACCCTCGTAAGGACGGGAAAAAGTCCCCCGCATTTTCGCACAGCATTCGCGCGCGACGATGATCTTGATCGATCTGCATCGTTTTGGGACCAGCGCCGCGTCATTAGTTTGCGGCTGATCAGCCGTTAATTTCCCGCCACGCCACCAGATCGGCGATCGTCAGTACCGGCAGCTGGTACATCTCGGCAAACGCCAGCGCTTCGGGCCGGCGTGCCATCGTGCCATCGGGATTCATCAGCTCGCACAACACCGCGGCCGGCGACAGGCCCGCCATACGCGCGAGCTCGACCGAGCCCTCGGTATGCCCGCGACGCGCCAGCACGCCCCCCTCCACTGCCACCAGCGGAAACACGTGTCCGGGGCTCACCACGGCGTCTATACCTGCCTCATCGGCGATGGCGGCACGAATGGTCGTGATCCGGTCCGCCGCGCTGACGCCGGTGGTCACGCCTTCACGCGCCTCGATCGATACCGTGAACGCAGTGCCGTACTGGCTGCGATTGTTCTCGACCATCGGCCGCAGGCCGAGTTGCCGCACCTTCTCCGGCGTGAGGCACAGGCAGACGATGCCGCTGCATTCGCGGATCATCATGGCCATGTTCGAGTTCGTCAGCCGCTCCGCCGCAAGAATCAGGTCGGCCTCATTCTCGCGGTCGTCATCGTCGAGCAGTACGACCGGACGGCCATCCCGCATCGCATCGAGGGCCTGCACGATGCGCTCGGCCAGTGGACGCGTGTCGGCATCGGATGGCCCCAGCGAGGCGGGGGAATCGGGAAAGCTGGTGGATTTGGTAAGGGTCAGCATTGAAACGCTCCGTGCGTGGATTTCCATGGATGGGCGTTTCAGGGGATGATCAGCGAGAACGGCAAAGACACCCCGACGGCACGCAGTGGACGACAACGCGCGCGCATGGGGTCATGCGAATTCCGCCCATCTTCTTTCATCCGGACTTTAACCGTCGGCCCTGGCTTCTCACCAGATCTGCTGACCCCACGCGGAGAGCGTGGGCGCTCGCGGGCTCGTGACAATGCGCCAATGGCGCCGGCCACATACCGCCGGTGGGGAATTACACCCCGCCCTGAAGACGTAACGATGCCGCCGCGAGAGACCTCGCAGCGGCGCGACGATCTTAGCACGACTGTGCTTTTTTGGCTTTTCAGCGATGCGTCGATGCTGCCTATGAATTTGCCGGCACCTCGGCAAGCGCTTCGAATACCGCCTTTGTGGCGTCGTCAGCGGGATAGAAGCATTCGATCCGCAGTTCCTGCAGGGTGACATCCTGCGGAATACCCAGCGTGGTCAGCGTGGAGAACAGCGACGCACGGAATCGCCCGGCATGAAGCGCCACCGGCAGCACGGGTGGCGGCGTGCCTTCGGCCGGATCATCCTCGACAAGCAGGACACCTCCTGGCCCGACCATGTCCGGATGCCATTCGGCGATCCGCCGCAGGATCTCGCGCGCGGTCTGGTCCTGCGCCTGTACCTGCAGCTCCTGCCAGACGCGCCGCAGCAAATAGCGGCCCACCTGCCGCGCGTTCTCGATCACGGGCCAGAGACTCTTGGGATCGAACACTGCCAGCATCAGGTTCAGTCGCCCCCCCGCTTCGTCCAGCGTGGCTGGCTTGCGGCCCTGCAGCAGCTTGTCGAGCATGCGCCGGTAGGCTTGATTGGCATCGACCAGGTGCCAGAACCGGTCGAGCACCACGGCGGGATACGGTTCCTGTTTCGCCAGGATCAGCGCGATGGCGTGCCGCACCATTTGCATTGGAGGCGAGGCCAGCGCGTGCTCGCTATAGGCCGGGGCGTAGCCGCTGGCCAGCAGCAGCCGGTTGCGCTGCCGCAAGGGCACGCCCAGGCGTTCTGCGAGCGCCAGCACCATCTCACGACTGGGCCGGGCGCGGCCTGACTCGAGGAAGCTGATATGGCGCTGCGACACACCGGCCGCCAACGACAGGGCAAGCTGGCTATAGCCGCGCTTTCCGCGCCAGTAGCGCAGCAGGCCGGGGAAATCGAGGGCGGCTTCAGAGCCGGGAGTGAGCGTATCCATGGGAGGCATTACAGCACGCCGGCCATACCCGGGCGACTACCTCAAAGGTAATCGTTGTAATTCAGTCATCCGCCATGCAAACGCCGCTATTGCTGCCATGAGCGCGCAGACTATTGACGATCGACAGTGATAGCGAGGCGTTCCGAGGTCAGCCCACCGCGGGCTTCGTTGTCCTCACAAGGAAATGTCTGATTCTTCGTGAGCGCCGCAATAAGCATGACCCACGTCAATTCCAAGCTGCCGCCAACTACACAAAATGTAATCAATCGGCACAGTCTCTCGCCCTCACCCCCGCTTAACAGGACACAACATGTTCCCGGAATACCGCGAAGAAATCTCCCGCCTCAAGACTGAAGACGCCCACTTTTCCCGTCTGTTCAACCTCCACAACGATCTCGATCATCAGATCAAGAACATGGAAAGCGGCATCGTCGTCGGAACCCATGAAGCCATTGAAAACCTGAAGAAAGAGAAGCTGCGCTTGAAGGATCAGTTGTACGTGATTCTTCGCAAGACCGCCGGAAACTAACATGGCCATCGGCAAGAAAAACGCGGCGGCCAACGACGGGCTTCAGGCCGTCGACGCCGCACAACCGCTTGCAGGCTCCGTTGCCGACGAGCGTCCGGTCAGCAAGGGGGACGTTCTTCCCACCAACTCGGCGCGTTCGGCCGAACTCCACGCTGTGCGCGATGGCGCAGAAGCCGCCAGGGTGCTCGTGGCCAGTGGCTTGCGTGACATGCTGGCCGATGTCGCCGGCAAGGACCCGGATACTGTCCTTGCCACCGTCCGCACGGTCATGGACGGGCTGTCGCCCGACGAGGCCGCCGAACTGCGCCGCCTGATCCTCGAGGGCGAGCCCTCGACGTGGCCTGCCGGCAAGAAACGCCATCCTGACGACGAACTGTCAGCCACCTGGCGCCAAGGCACGTATCCGTATCAGAACCTGATGTCGCGCCGCAACTACGAAAAGCAGAAGTACCTCCTGCAGGTGGAGTTGCTGAAGCTTCAGGCGTGGGTGCGCGAAACGGGGCAGCGCGTGGTGATCGTGTTCGAGGGACGCGACGCGGCCGGCAAAGGCGGCGCGATCAAACGGTTCATGGAGCATCTGAACCCACGCGGTGCGCGCGTAGTGGCGCTCGAAAAGCCCACTGACACCGAGCGTTCGCAGTGGTATTTCCAGCGCTATATCCAGCACTTGCCGGCAGCCGGCGAGATCGTGCTGTTCGATCGCTCCTGGTACAACCGCGCAGGCGTCGAGCACGTGATGGGCTTCTGCAGCAATGCCGAGTATCACGACTTCCTGTATCAGGCACCCGAGTTCGAGCGGCACATCGTCCGCAGCGGCATCCATCTGTTCAAATTCTGGTTCTCCGTGAGCCAGAAGGAACAACGGCGCCGTTTCAAGGAGCGTCAGGTCCATCCGCTCAAGCAGTGGAAACTGAGTCCGGTCGACCTTGCTTCGCTCGACAAATGGGAAGACTACACCCAGGCCAAGGAAGCGATGTTCGCCCGTACGGACACCGCTGACGCCCCCTGGACCGTGATCCGTTCGGACTGCAAGAAGCGGGCGCGACTGAACGCGATGCGCGTCGTGCTCCACCGCTTTGCCTATACGAATCGCAGCCCGGAGCATGTCGGCCTGGTCGACCCGCTCGTCGTAGGCCGTGCGCTGGCAGGTTGAGCGAAACGGGATAGCGGCGGCCTCGGAACGCCCACCGGTACCGGTGGGCGTTTTCGCATCCACGATTCAGAACCTCGGGAATCCGGGGTTTCAGATTCATCCCATATTGGTAATGGTGCGCGATTCGTACGATGGCTCCATCCCGGAACCAATGACTGACCGTACCGCCAACCATCATGATCCGCTCGCTCTCCGACAAGACAACGGCCGCCATCTATTGCGGCCAGTCCGTTCACACACTGCCCGCTCACATTCAGGCCGACGCGCTGCGCAAGCTCGCGATCCTTGACGCTGCGTCGTCTCTTCCCGATATGGTCGCTCCACCCGCAAACCGGCTGGAACCCGTTCTCGGCAAGCGCCGTGGACACTGGCGCGTGCGCATTCAAGGTCCGTGGCATCTCTGCTTTCGCTTCATCAACGGCGAAGCGTGGGACGTCGGCATCGCCGAATACGAGGAATGAGGAGCGCGCATGACAATCAAGCGCGAAGACTTGCGGCGCTCGGATTTTCGCAGCATTGCCACCGGCCAGCCGATTCCGCCAGCACACCCCGGCGAGGTCCTGGAAACCGAGTTCATGGCGCCAAATGAACTGTCGGCGGAAGCATTGGCGGTGGCCTTGCATATGGCGCCGCAACGAATTCACGATATCGTGCGGCGTGAGCGCGCCATTTCGCCAGACACCGCTCTGCGGCTGGCCCGCTATTTCGGCACTAGTGCGGAATTCTGGGCGGGCCTCCAGACCGCGTATGCACTGCGGCTGGCGCGCGCGGCTGCCGGGTCGATCATCGAGCGTGACATCCAGCCGCTGACGGCATGATCTGCCCTTGTGCCGCCACGACAGTGATGCTTACGCCACCGAGGCAGTATCCCGTCACATGCCGATGGTATGCTCTGACTTTTCAATTCCCGCGCGCACAGGGCGCGCACCCTGATGGAAATTGCCATACTTTTGGCGCTCATTCTGGTGAACGGGCTGTTCGCCATGTCCGAAATCGCGCTTGTGACGGCTCGCAAGGCCCGCCTTCAGCGCCATATCGACGAGGGCGACCGGGGCGCCATGGCGGCCGTGAAACTGGGCGAGGACCCTACCCGCTTCCTCTCGACGGTCCAGATCGGCATTACGTCGATCGGCGTGCTGAACGGCGTGGTTGGTGAATCCACGCTGGCGGCGCCACTTGGCGTATGGCTTCAGGGATTTGGTATTTCAGCCACTACGGCTGGATACGTTGCCACGGCGATCGTCGTGGCGGGCCTGACCTATTTCTCCATCGTGCTGGGCGAACTGGTGCCCAAGCGGCTGGGTCAGCTTGCGCCGGAAGCCATTGCCCGGATGGCCGCCCGCCCGATTTCGTTCCTGGCCGTTGCCTCCACGCCTTTCGTCAAGCTGCTGTCGAGCTCCACCCGCCTTGTGCTGCGCCTGCTTGGTGTGAAAGCCAATCGCGGTCCGGCAGTTACCGAGGAGGAAATCCACGCGCTACTGGTAGAAGGCTCGGAGGCCGGCATCATCGAGCAGCAGGAGCACACGATGGTGCGCAACGTGTTCCGCCTCGACGACCGCCAACTCGCTTCGCTGATGGTGCCTCGTGGCGATGTGGTCTATCTGGACGTCGAGGAGAGCGAGGACGAGAACCTGCGCCGCATCGAGGAATCGGACCACGCCCGCTTTCCGGTGGTACGCGGCGGGATGCACGACATTCTCGGCGTGGTCAGCGCCCGCCAAATGCTGGCCAAGCGTCTGCGCGGCGAAAAGGCCGAACTGACGGCCGTGCTGCAGCCGGCGGTGTTTGTGCCCGAAAGCGTGACCGGCATGGAACTGCTCGAGAACTTCCGCTCGTCCGGCGGGCAGGTTGCCTTCGTGATCGACGAGTACGGCGAAGTGCTGGGCCTCGTTACGCTCCAGGACCTCGTGGAAGCGATCACCGGCGAGTTCAAGCCGGATGCGGCCGGCGACGAATGGGCTGTTCAGCGCGACGACGGATCATGGCTGCTGGACGGACTGATCCCGATTCCCGAGCTCAAGGACCGCATCGGCCTGCGGGCGGTGCCGGAAGAGGCCAAGGAGCGCTATCACACGCTGTCAGGCATGCTCCTGCTGCTTCTGGGTCGACTGCCGCAAACCACCGACGCCGTGCAGTGGGAGGACTGGAAGTTCGAGATTGTCGATATGGACGGCAAGCGCATCGACAAGGTGCTGGCCTCTCGCGTACCGGCGGAGGACGGCCCCGAGCCCGACACCACCGGCTGATCGGCAATACTGATCGGCGATACCTGACCCGATCCGATCATTTCGATAGATCGATCAAAACGGACACTTCGGTGTCCGTTTTCTTTTGATCCAAACCAAGTGTGTTAATCGCTCGCCACTGCCGTGTTCAAGATACGCGACAGCCGGGCAATCCCGATATTGCTCAAGATCAACTTTCGCTGCGACGATATGCCTGTGCCAGCATCGTCGAATTACGATCTCGCAGGTTCCTGCCGTATTATCTGACCAGCCGTGCATAGGTAGTGCGGCCGCGCACACCCAATAGACCCTGCCGCACCACCGGAGCGCGCCGGGCAAGAGAACATCAGGACGGAACGCAGTCGCGGTATCGCCGGCGGCTATTGCCTAACATGAACTTGCTGCCAGCAAACGTATTCGATGGACTCTGAAGCCAAAGACGCGCCTTGGGGGGACGACCACGACCGCGAGCCTGCGCTGTCCGAGTCCCAACCCGCCGCCTTTCTGGCAGCGCTTGCCGGGCATCGCGCCGAGATTGGAACCGCACACCCGCTGGCGATCGTGATCGTCCGCCTGGACCGTTTTCAGTTTGCCTGCGAAACGATCGGCAGCCGGCGCACCCGCCTGCTGCGGGCTGAGGTCAAATCCCGCATAGCCGGTGTCGGCGTCATGCCCGCCGTGATGCACTGGCTAAGTCCGGCCGACCTTGGCATCGCCTGCCTGCTGCCGGCAACCACTGAAGAGATGGCCGAACTGAGCCAAAGCATTGCGACGGCGCTGCGGCTCCCCTACTCGGTCGACGGATTCGAATTATTCCTCTCGTGCAGCATCGGCACTGCCATCGATAGCCCGGAAAGCGCCACCGAACGCAATCTGCAGCAGGCGTTCGATGCGATGCTACAGATCAACCGACGTGGCGGTGGTGGCATTGCCAATGCCAGTCAGCCCGTTACCCCGCGCATGGTGACTCTGCTGGCGGCCCTGCCCGAGGCCGTTTCACGCGGCGAGTTCAGCCTGCAGTTGCAGCCTCGTGCGCTATTCGACACAGCGGAGATTGCCGCCTATACAGTGCGTTTACGCTGGCATCACCCAGTGCTTGGGCGTATTTCGCCGCAGGACTTCCTGCCAGCCGTCGAAGCGCTCGGCATGATGCGCGAGGTCGGCCACTGGCTGGTGCAGCAACTGCTGCAATTGATCCAGGAATCCAAACATGTGGCAAAGGTCCAGTTCACGCTGCTGGCGTCCAGCCCGCAGCTCCTGGCCGACGATGCGATCACCATGCTGCAGCGCGCTGTGGAAACATCCGGTATCTCCCCGGACCGTCTCTGCGTGGAGGTGCCGGTCCAGTGCATCGGGGCAGTTGCCGATGCCACGCAGAAAGCCGCACGACTGCATGACTGCGGCATCCAGATTTCCCTCTCCGATTTCACGGATGACCAGGTCAGCCGGCACGCGCTGGCATTGGTCGCACCCGACATGGTGATGCTCGATGCACGGCATCTGGGTAGTTCGGCGCAGGCGCGCGATGCTGCCTCGTTGTTGCGCGCGGCATGTGTGTTCGCCAGGTCGCGGGGCGTGGCAGTCCATGCCCGGGGTGTGGAAACTCGCGCTCAACTCGAGGCCGTACGCGATTGGGGTTGCGATGGCGTGCAAGGCTATCTGTTGGCGCAGCCCTTTCCCGCGCAATGGCTGGTGCAGACCCACGCTGCCGTGGCTGAACGCGCTCGCCAACTCCTTCGTCCAACCAATTTGGTCTAACCGGCACGATGGTACGGCGCAACGCGCGGATCACATCATTTGCAGTATTGATGGACTTACACTTTGGCACATATCCTGCATCGACAAGTATCGGCGCGGCGATAAAATGTGCCCGTTGATTACTATCCCTGAAAGGAGCCCCTCGTGAAGAAAGGATGGATCTGGTGCGTACTGGTCGCCACATTGCTGGCAGGCTGCAATACCATGGCGGGACTTGGCCAGGACATTCAGAAGGGCGGTCAAAAGCTTGAGAATTCGGCCGAGCGCAAGTAAGACGGCTGAGCGCTCAGGTAGTCCAACTGATGCATGAAAAAGGGGCGCTCGTGCGCCCCTTTTCTTTTTCCTGTTGCGGCTTGCCAGTGCCGCATCCTATCGACGACTGCCCTCAGGCTCAGACCTTCCGCAACTGAGCCGCCTCTTCGGCCAGCTTGCGGATTCGCCCCCAATCCTTCGCCGCAATCGCATCCTTCGGCACCACCCACGAACCGCCTACGCACACAACGTTGGGCAAGGCCAGATAATTGGGCGCTTTCGCCAGATCGATACCTCCAGTCGGGCAGAACTTGAGCTGAGAGAACGGTCCGTGCAGCGATTTCAGCATCTGCACGCCCCCGGCTGCCTCCGCCGGGAAGAACTTCAGGAACGAAAAGCCCGCTTCGAGCGCGAACATCGCCTCGCTCGCCGTCGCCACGCCCGGCAGCAGCGAAATACCTGCACCTTGAGCGCCATCGGCCAGCTTCTGCGTCAGCCCGGGCGACACCGCGAACTGCGCGCCAGCATCACGCACGGCCTGGAGTTGGTCAGTCGTCAGGACAGTTCCAGCGCCAACGACTGCTTGCGGCAGGGCCTTGGCGACGGCTTCCATCGCTTGTAATGCCACAGGTGTGCGCAACGTGATCTCAAGCAGCGGCAGGCCTCCGGCCACCAAGGCCTCGCTGATATGCAGCGCATCGTCGACAGAGTGGTATTCGAGCACCGGAATCACCGGCACGTTGGTCAGGCGTTCGAGCAGAGGGGAAGCTTGGATGGGCATGACGGTCCTTCGATAAATTGGTGCGTTGGTGCGAGGGGCCGAATTGTCGTGAAACGGGACAAGGCTGTTGCCGAATGCGTCAGGCAATCACGGTGACGCCCTGCTCCAGCCGGGCCCGCACGGTTTCGGCATGGGGGATGGGCGCCACGGCCCCGTAGCCCGTGGTCGACAACGCAGCGGCGATGTTGGCATAGCGTGCCGCATCGAACGGATCAGCGTCCGCAGCCAGCCGCGCGATGAAGCTGCCGCCGAAGCAGTCGCCCGCGCCAGTGGCATCGACCGGACGCACGGGGAACGGCGCCACCAGCGCGCGAGATTCCTGCGTGGCAATGTAACTGCCTTCCTCTCCGAGCTTCAGCGCAACCAGTTCCACACCGCAATCCAGCAGATAGTCGACGATCGCATCGCGGTCATCGAGCCCGGTCAGGATCGTGATGTCGTCCCAGCTCGGCAGGCAGATGTCGGTCAGGGAAAATGCCTCGCGCATGATGCCTCGCGCACGGGCCAGCGACCAGAGCCGCAATCGCAGATTCGTGTCGAGCGATACTTTCGCCCCGGCCTTGCGCGCATGTTCCATCGCCGCCAGTCCTGCATCACAGGCGCTGGTGCTGATTGCCAGGCTGATACCGGAGAGATGCAGAAAGCGCGCCTGCGCAATGGTCGCCAGCGGCAACTGCTCATGGTGATAGCGGCTGGCCGCGGAACGCTCGCGCAGATAGTCGAAGCGATGGCCGTGGTTGTCGTGGGAGACGAAATAGACCCCGGTGGGCGCAGAGGCATTGACCACCACATGTCGGGTATCGACACGTTCCCGCGTCCACAACGCCAGCAACCGCTCGCCGAAGCTGTCGGCGCCTACGGCGGTGATGTAGCCCGTGGTCGCGCCCTGGCGCGCGGCGGCAATGCAGAAATTGGAGGTATCGCCGCCAAAGCCCTGCAGGTAACGCGACGGATCGTCGGGCTGCTGGTTGAACTCGATCAGCGGTTCGCCATAGGCAAGGATATCGATACTCATCTCGGCTTCATCTCCTCTTCATTCCATTCGGTCTGGCCACGGGGACTGACACCGGGGTCAGAAGAACGTCTGAACAATGTCGATGACCTGGAACTGGCTGTCCAGCACAGGAATATGGCGCCACTTGTCGAAGGTCAGGCAAGGATGCGAGATATCGAAGGCAATCATATCGCCGACGCGGATGTCATCGCCAGCCTCGATTTCCAGATAGGCGTGCTGATCCATCATGCCCGTCACTTTCCAGCGCGCGGGCGTGGCAACAGGGCCGGCCGCACCCGGACGAAACATCTGCGCCGGTATCGGCATGCCCGCATCGAACGCGGCATCCCGCTTGCCCATGCCGATGATGGCGCGGTTTGGCTCGGGAATCGACTGCACATAGGCCCAGAGCTGCAGCGCGGGCAGCAGGCCCTCCCGCATCTTCTGCGCCACCGGATTGCTCGCCAGGATGCGTTCCTGCGCCGCTCGATAGACGCCGACGTCGTGCGTCAGGTAGCACCCGGGACGCAGCACAATATCGATCGGCATCCCGATATCGGTGCGAGCGAACTCTTCGGCCACCACGTCGTACCATGCCGAGCCCGCGCCGGACATCACCACCGGGCTGCGTCCGAACCGCCCCGCCTTGGCCAGTTCGCGCGTTACGGCCACCGTGCGCTGCAGAAGCTTGCGGATATCGGCTTCCTGTTGCAACACGCCTTCATAGATCTCGACGCCGGCCAGCTTCAGGGCGTTCGGCCAGCGTGCCAGCGCATCGAGCACGTCCGACTGCTGCGCGGCATCACGCACACCGGTCCGGCCGCCCTCCACGCCCAGTTCCAGCAGCACCTGCAGCGTCTGACCACGCGCGTGGAAGAATGCGCCAAGCTGGTCGACGAGCGCGGCCGAATCGACCAGCGAGAAGAACTCGAATGACGGGTCGGCAGCCAGCAGATCGGCAACGATCTCCATATTGCGCCGCCCCACTAGCTGATTGGCCATCAGCACGCGCTTGACGCCGTGCGCGGCTGCCGCCGCGGTCTGGTGCGCAGTGGCCAACGTGATGCCCCACGCGCCCTCGGCAAGCTGACGCGCGAACAGTTTCGGCGCCATCGTCGTCTTGCCATGCGGTGCCAGTTGCACGCCGTACGCGCCCATGAAATTGCGCATCCACTGCAGGTTGTGCGTCAGACGGTCTTCATAGAGCACTGCGGCCGGGAGACTGAGCTCTTCAGCCAGCAGACGCCAGCCCGGCTGCCCCGCCTCGGACGGCGTGAGTGGCGCGTCCAGACGCCCCATCGCCTTGTTCAGCGGATCGATCATACCGGTCTGGTACTTTGTTTCACGCATGACTGACATCACCCCGTCAAAATTCAATTGACGTAATGATAGCCTTGAAACTACGATATTTCATCCTTGTTAGAAAGTAACATGCTTCGTCGGCAGAGGTAACCGACGGGGCCCGCCCACCCACCGTACGCCATGACTGCGCCCTTCGATATCCTGACCCGCATCGCCGAGCGTGGCCCGTCATTGCGACTGGCCGAGCAGAAAGTGGCGCAGGTGATTCTTGAGGATCTTGCCGGGGCCGCGGCGGCCAGCATCAACGAACTGGCGCGCAAGGCGGCGGTCAGCGAGGCAAGTGTCACGCGCTTTGCAAAAGCCATCGGTTGCCGTGACGTCCGCGACCTGAAGCTGCGCCTGGCACAAGCCACGGCAGTGGGATCGCGTTTCCTGCAACCGGCGCCGGGCCCGGTCGATACCGACGCGCCGGCCGCCCTGGCCGAGCGCATCCACGGCGACGTTCTCACCACGCTCGAAGTCAACCGAAAGTTGATCGATCCCGAGCGGATCGACATTGCCGCGCGCCTGTTACTCAACGCACGCATGGTCTACGCTTTTGGCATGGGTGGAGGCTCGACCTTCATGGCCGACGAGGCGCGGTATCGGCTGGCGCGATTGGGGCACCCGGTGGCCACGTATCACGACGCACTGCTGCAGAAGATGGTCGCCGCAACGCTGACACGCGATGACGTGGTACTGGCGTTCTCGGCCAGCGGCAGCGTGCCGGAGATACTCGCCAGTTGCGACATCGCGCGCGAGTATGGCGCGCGGCTGATTGCCGTGACCGCGCTTGGCTCGCCGCTGGCCGCGCGCGCCGACGTGCTCCTGCCCGTGCGGACGCTGGAAACGGATTTCATCTTCAAGCCGTCGGCCTCGCGCTACGCGATGCTGATGGTGCTGGACGTACTGGCCACCCGCTTTGCGCTGCTGCAACAGGAGCAAAGCAAGGAAAAGCTGCGCCGGCTGAAATACGTGCTGGATGCCCACCGTGGCGTCAGCCAGGATAGTGACGGGCCAGACAGCCGCCAGCCGCTCGGAGACTGACGATGCCACACCTGTTCGATACCCTGATCCGCTGCGTGCTGCTGCTCGATGGCTCGGGCGCCGCGGCGCGCCTGGCCGACGTGGCGATCCGCGATGGCCGCATCGCCCGCATCGACGAGCCTGGCGCGATCGACCCCGATTCCGCGTCGAACGTCGTGGAAGGTCACGGTCTGGTGCTTTCCCCCGGGTTTATCGATGTCCATACGCACGACGACACCAATGTCGTGCGTGAGCCGGCGATGACACCGAAGATCTCGCAAGGCGTGACCACCGTGGTCGTCGGCAACTGCGGCATCAGCGCCGCGCCTGTCACGCTGGCCGGTGATCCACCCGACCCGATGAACCTGCTGGGCCGCGCCGACGCCTTTCGCTACCCCGACTTCAAAACGTACGTGGCTGCCGTCAACGCCGCGCAACCAGCCGTGAACGTGGCCGCACTGGTCGGCCATACCGCGCTGCGCAGCAATCATATGGATCGGCTGGACAGGCCCGCGACCGAGGCCGAGACCGCCGCAATGCGCGACCAGCTTCAGGAAGCCCTGGATCATGGCGCGCTTGGGCTTTCCACCGGCCTGGCATATGCCAACGCATTCCACGCTCCCACCGATGAAGTGCTGGCGCTGGCCGAACCGCTGGCCAAGGCAGGCGCGATCTACGCCACCCACTTGCGCAGCGAGTTCGCGGAGATTCTGGACGCGATGGATGAAGCCTTCCGCATCGGCCGCCACGCGCGCGTGCCGGTGGTGATCTCGCACCTGAAATGCGCGGGCGTGTCGAACTGGGGCCGTAGCGGCGAGGTGCTCGCCGCGCTCGAAGGCGCGGAACGTTGGCAACCGGTTGGCTGCGACTGCTATCCGTACACCGCCAGTTCGTCGACACTCGATCTCAAGCAGGTCACCAGCGACTTCGACATCCAGGTCACCTGGTCCGAGCCACATCCCACGATGGGGGGCCGGCTGCTGGCCGATATCGCCGCCGAGTGGAACGTCGACCTGCTTGAGGCGGCACGGCGCCTGCAGCCCGCCGGCGCTGTCTATCACTGCATGGAGGATGCGGACGTCGATCGCATCCTGAGCCATCCGGCCACCGTAGTTGGGTCCGACGGGCTACCCAACGATCCGCAGCCGCATCCGCGCCTATGGGGCGCATTTCCACGCGTGCTGGGTCACTACGCGCGCGATCGCGAACTGTTCCCGCTCGCGGTGGCCGTCAACAAGATGACGGGCATGTCGGCCGAGCGCTTCGGCCTGACCGGTCGCGGCTTCGTGCGCGAAGGCTACTGGGCCGATCTCGTTCTGTTCGACGCCGCCACGATCCGCGACGCGGCGAGCTTCACCGATCCACAGCAACCGGCCGAAGGCATTGCGGCCGTCTGGGTCAACGGCGAACTGACCTGGCGGCAACGCGCCGCCACCGGCGTACGCGCCGGCCGCTTCCTGCCACGCGGCCCCCAGCAACAACACTGAAAACAGGAGTTTCCATGGATATCAAACGATTCGGCGTCGAAGGTGGCACCGGCCAGGGCGGCTCGCACATGCCGTTCGCACGGGCCGTGCAAGCGGATGGCTGGCTCTACGTGTCAGGCCAGGTACCGATGGTCAACGGCGAAGTCATCGACGGCGGCATCGTCGCGCAGAGCCACCAGGCCATCCAGAACGTCATGGCCATCCTGGCGGAGGCCGGCTACGGCCCGGAGCATGTGGTTCGCTGCGGCGTCTGGCTGGACGATGCCCGCGACTTCACGTCGTTCAACAAGATCTTCAAGGAATACTTCGGCGCCAATCCGCCGGCCCGGGCCTGCGTGCAATCGAGCATGGTGGTCGACTGCAAGGTCGAAGTGGACTGCATCGCTTACAAGAAACCGGCGGCCTGAACCCGGCCGGCGTGGGCGTGGTCGGCGAGCCAGCCGAGCCAAGGCCACAGCTTCATAGCTCTTAGCTTCTAAGCTTTTCTGCTTTTTCAGCTTTCTCAACCCGCCGCTACGCGACACAAGGCATAGCGGCTTTTTCACACGCGGAAGCGGACCGTCCGGACCGACGGCACCCGCAAAAAGGAGACGACATGGGTGCCGTTACCGGAACCACGCTCTTGGTCTATGCGCTGATCGCCGTGATCGCGCTGGTGATCCTGATCGCCAAATTCAAACTGAACCCATTCATCACGCTCGTGGTGGTCTCGGTGGCGCTGGGCTTCGCCGTGGGGATGCCGATGGGCGACATCATCAAGTCGTTCGAAGCGGGTGTGGGCGGCACGCTCGGGCATATCGCGCTCGTGATCGGGCTCGGCACGATGCTTGGCAAGATGATGGCCGAATCGGGCGGCGCCGAGCGCATCGCGCTGACGCTGATCGACTTCTTCGGCGAGAAAAACGTGCACTGGGCGATGGTGGTCATCGCCTTCATCGTCGGCCTGCCAGTGTTCTTCGAGGTGGGCTTCGTGCTTCTCGTGCCGATCGCCTTCAACGTGGCCAAGCGCACCAATACCTCGATGGTGCTGGTTGGCATCCCGATGGTCGCCGGCCTCTCGGTGGTGCACGGGCTGATTCCGCCGCACCCTGCCGCGCTGCTGGCTGTGCAGGCCTACGGCGCTGACATGGGCAAGACGATCATGTACGCGCTGATCGTCGGTGTCCCGACAGCCGCCATCGCTGGCCCGCTGTTCGCCAAGCTGATCGACCGCCACGTGAAACTGCCCGAGGTCAACCCGCTGGCCGCGCAGTTCACCGAAGAAGCCGAGAACATCAAGGGCACGCGCCAATTGCCGGGCTTCGGCATCACCATCTTCACGATCCTGCTGCCGGTGATTCTGATGCTGATTGGTAGCTGGGCGGACCTGATTGCCACGCCGAAGACCTTCGCCAACGACTTCCTCAAGCTGATCGGCAACTCGGTCATGGCACTGCTGATCGCCGCGCTGGTCAGCTTCTATACCTTCGGCAAGGCCCGCGGCTTCGGTCGCGATGCCATCCTGAAGTTCACCAACGAGTGCGTGGCACCGACCGCCATCATCGTCCTCGTGGTGGGTGCCGGCGGTGGCTTCGGCCGCATCCTGCGCGACTCCGGCATCTCCACCGCCATCGTCGACGTGGCCACCCACGCAAACGTCTCGGTGCTGGTATTGGGCTGGCTGGTGGCCGTGATGATCCGCATCGCCACCGGCTCGGCCACCGTGGCCATGACCACCGCCGCCGGCATCGTCGCCCCGATCGCCGCCAGCGTGCCGGGCACGCGCCCCGAACTGCTGGTGCTGACGACCGGCGCCGGTTCGCTGATCCTGTCGCACGTCAACGACGGCGGCTTCTGGCTGGTCAAGGAGTACTTCAACATGACCGTGACCCAGACCTTCAAGACCTGGTCGGTCGCCGAAACGATCATTTCGGTCGTGGCGTTGCTACTGACGCTGGGACTGGCGACGGTGACCTGAGGCTTCGCGACGGTGTTTTCTCCCCTGTTCCGCCCGGCGGGCGGGGGAGAAAACCCGGGGTAGCACAAAGCCCCCACCCCTCCTACACTCCCTGTTCGATGCAGCCGTCCGATGCTGCACTTCCGGGAGACTCTCATGACGTTCAGTCCGATGCGGCGTGCCATCACGGCGTGCAGCGCCTTCGCCGTCCTCACGTACCCCCTCCTCACCCTTGCGGCCGATCCGGTCAAGATCGGCCTGATCGCCCCGTTTTCTGGCAGCTTTGCCGACTACGGCAAGCAGATGGAAGGCGGCATCAAGGCCTGGCAGAAGCTGAACGGCGACGTCGTGGCGGGCCGCAAGATCGAGGTCATCATGAAGGACACCACGGGTCCGGTTCCCGAGGTGGCCAAGCGGCTGGCGCAGGAGCTGGTGGTGCGCGACAAGGTCGATATCCTGGCAGGTTTCGGCCTGACGCCCGAGGCACTGGCCGTTGCGCCGGTCGCCGAGCAGGCGAAGAAGCCGATGGTGATTTTCAATGCGGCGTCGTCGGTCATCACCACCAAGTCGAACTACATCACCCGCGTGTCGATGACGCTGCCGCAGATCTCGGCACCGATGGCGACGTGGGCCGTTCGCAATAACATCCGCAAGGTCGTGACGCTGGTCGCAGACTACGCCCCTGGCATCGACGCCGAAACGGCCTTCAAGACCAACTTCCTGGGCGGTGGCGGACAGATTGTCGAATCGATCCGCGTGCCGCTGCGAAATCCCGAGTTCGCCCCGTTCATCCAGCGCATCAAGGATGCCAAACCCGAGGCCGTGTTCCTGTTCCTGCCTGCAGGCGAACAGGGCGTGGCGTTCATGAAGGGTTTCCGCGAACGTGGGCTGGCCGATGCCGGTATCCGCGTCATCGCCACGGGCGACCTGACCGACGACCACGTGCTGCCGGCCATGGGCGATGCCACGTTGGGCGTGATCACTTCGTTCCACTACTCGGCCGCGCATGATTCAAAGGAGAACAAGGCGTTCCTGAAGGCCTTTGCCGATGCCAACCCAGGGGCCGGCCGCCCGAACTTCATGGCCGTGGCCGCATACGACGGCATGGCCGCCATCTACGACGCCCTGAAGAAGACCAACGGCGCGACGGACGGCGACAAGCTCGTTGGCGCGCTGAAGGGCATGAAGCTGCAGAGCCCGCGCGGCGCCATCACGATTGACCCCGCCACCCGCGACGTGGTCCAGACGGTCTATATCCGGAAGGTAGAGAAGGTGAACGGCGAGCTCTACAACGTCGAATTCGACAAGTTCGATGGCGTGAAGGACTCGGGAAAGTAGCCCCAAGGCGCTCGGCGTGGCTGGCGCGCCCGTGCCATCACGGTGCGGGTGGGGTAATCACCTTGGACATCTCCGAAGTCTGATTCCAGCCGCTCCGTTGATAGAGCGGTCGACCTGCCTCGGTAGCGTGGAGAACGGCAAACTCCACGCCGCGTCGCGCGAACTCCGCCTCGGCCAACGCCATCAACTGCTGCGCCAGCCCCCGGCGCCGGCGCGTCGGCTCCACATAGACGTTGAGGACATAGCCACGGCAATCCTGCGTCGGATGCGCGGGATGCGGTGGCCAGTCGACCAGCATCAGGCCGATACCCGCTACGGGCCGCCCCGCATCGGTCAACAGAAAGCCGAAGTAGCTGCCATCCGCCAGGCGTGGCCGCAGCCAGGCGCGAAAGTGGTCGGTCATCGTGCGCAGCGTTCCAGGGGCAAAGCCTGCCTCCTGAAACATCGCCTCCCGATGCTGGCAAATCAAGTCGAGGTCATCGACACCGATGGTACGAACATCCATGGATAGAAATCCTCTTACCAACTGCAACCCAAGATCGGATCGGATGCACTGACGGGCATTGGCGGAGCGGATACCACAGGCCGTGAATCCGCCCCGGCGCCGATCAGTACGGCGACAGCTCCTCGAGAGCCCTGGCTGCCTCCTGCCTCAACATGCGCAGGATCAGCGCAGCCCCTTCATTCGAAAACTCCGGCGCGGCGGCGTGCTCGACTGCAACCGTCACCACACCCATTGCCCCTTCGACGCGCTGCAACTGCCGGAACGCCATCACATCCGGCGAAGGAAAGCCCGCATGGGGTTGCCCTGGTGGCCCGGCCTGCCGCTTGCCGGCGGGCTTGCGCGAAGCGGCTCCGGGTACCGGCTTATCCATGCCCCGGCCTCCCCAGGGGGAGGGAGACCGGAACGGCAAGTAAGATGCAGACATCGTGGCGATGCATGGCGTGACTCCTTTCTTTCGACAAAGCGTTCAGGCGGGCGTGTGGCCCGCGTCGCCACCCTTGCAGCGACCCATGCATTGTCAAAGCCGGGAGACCACGCGGATATAAGACGATTCCGAAAACGTTCGGAATCGTCCGAGCGCTACTGCGAACGCCCCGCCCCTCGGCTATCGGACCGAAACCAGCCGATCCAGCAACGCCTTGTCGGCCAGCAGTGTGGCGCTATCCGACCGGTGCACCACTCGGCCCCGGTCCAGAACAATCGCCTGCCGGGTCATGCCCAAGGCCAACCGCGCGTGTTGCTCCACCACGATCACAGCCATCCCCGCATCTGCGATCAGCCCCGCGATCACGCGCTGCAACTCCTGCACGATGACCGGGGCCAGCCCTTCCATCGGCTCGTCCAGCAGCAACAAGGCGGGGTTGACCATCAGTGCCCGGCCAATGGCCAGCATCTGCTGCTCCCCGCCAGACAACTGGTTGCCGAGATTACGCCGGCGCTCACCCAACCTCGGAAAGGTCCGATACACACGCTGGACATCCCATGGCCCGGGCCGGGCCACCGCGCCGAGATGCTCCTCCACGGTCAGCGAGGGAAAGACCCAGCGCTCCTGCGGCACCCAACCGATGCCGCTCTGGGCACGGCGATGCGGCGGCACCCTGGCCAGATCCCGCCCTTGCCAGAGCAGCTTGCCCCCACGCAATCGCGTGAAGCCCATCAGCGTGGACAGCAACGTCGTCTTGCCCACACCGTTACGGCCCAGCAGCGCGAGGCTGTCGCCGGCGCCCAGCGCCAGATCAATCTGCTCGAGCACCGTCGCCTCGCCATACCCGGCGCTGACGGCCTCCAGCCGTAGCAGATCACTCATGGGCGGCCTCCCCAAGATAGACCTCACGCACTCTCGGATCGGTGGAGACTTCAGCCGGCGTCCCTTCCATCAACACGCGCCCGGCCACCAGCACCGTGATGCGTTCGGCGAAGCGGAACACCAGGTCCATATCGTGCTCGATGAAAACGATGGTGATGTCGCGGGGCAGCGCGGCAATCACCGCGAATAACTCTGCGCTCTCACCGGCGGGAATGCCGGCGGCGGGCTCGTCGAGCAGCAGGATCGAAGGCCGCGTGGCCAGCGCGAGCGCCATCTCCAGCAGGCGCTGTTTGCCATAGGGCAATTGCCGGGTCTCGACATCGGCGTCGGCCTCGAGCCTGAGCATGGCCAGCACTGCCATCGCCTCGTCGACGAGCGCGGCCTGCGACGCCACCGTGCGCATCCAGACGCGCCCCGCCCCCGTGCGTTCGGCGACCGCCACCACGACCGATTCGAGCACCGTCAGCCCGGGGAACAGCGTGTTGATCTGGAATGTGCGCGTCATGCCCAGCTTCACGCGCGCGTGCTGCGGCAGCGTGGTGATGTCGCGCTCGCCGAGCCAGATGCGTCCTGCCGACGGGGCCAGCGCCCCGGTCAACAGGTTGACGAACGTGGTCTTGCCCGCCCCATTGGGTCCGATCAGCGCATGGCGGGCCCCCGGTTCGAACGTCATCGAGACGTCGCTGTTCGCCGCGAACGCGCCCCACGATTTGCTCAGCCCTTCCGTGCGCAGGATCGCGGTCATGCGTCGACCTCCTTTCGCGCTGGCTCGGACGGATGCCTGCGCCGGCCGAGCGCGGACAGCGCCCCCATCACGCCACCTCTCGCGAACAGCACGACCACTACCAGCAGCAACCCGACCCAGAATTGCCAGTACACGGGGTTGATACCAGCCAGGACGTCTTGCGCGATCATGAACAATGCCGCGCCAACCAACGCGCCGTAAAGCCGCCCAGTGCCACCAAGCACCAGCATCACCAGCAATTCGGCCGAGCGCGGAAAGCCGAGCACATCCATGCCGACAAACTGCGTGGTCTGGGCCAGCAAGCCGCCCGCCACGCCGGCAATCGCCGCCGCCACCGTGAAGACCGCCCGAAGTCGTGCGGGCACGTCGGTCCCCAGCGCTGGCATACGCCGCGCACCCTCGCGAATGCCGCGCAGCGACAGACCGAATGGCGACGCCACCAGCCTTCGCACCAGCAGGAAGATCACGAACAGCACTGCCAGGCTGTAGACATAGGCGGTCTTGCCGAACAGGTCGAACTCGAACATGCCAAGCAACTTGTTCATCGTCACGCCTGACAGCCCGTCAACGCCACCGGTCAGAAATGCCGCCTTGTTCGCCGCCTCGAACAGCATCAGGCCGATGCCGAGCGTCACCATCAGCCGGGTCAGATCGCCGCCCCGGATCACGAGGAAACTGCACAGCCATCCGGCCAGCGCCGCCACCGCTGCCGCGGCTAGCAAGCCCGTGAGCGGCTCACCCCAGCCATGCGCACCAAGCAGACCGGCCACGTACGCGCCCAGGCCGAAGAACGCCGCATGGCCCAGCGACACGATGCCCGCATAGCCCAGGATCAGATCGAGCGATAGCGCGAAGAGTCCAACGATCAGGATCTGGCTGCCGAGGATCAGGTAGTCGGGCAGCAAGAAGAACGCCACGACCGGCACCAGCCAGAACACGATCTCCGCCGGATGCCAGCGGCCATCGGGCAGACGATGCACACGGGTCTTCATGCGCGCCTCCCGTAGAGACCTGCCGGAAACGCTACCAGCAGCAGCACCATCATCGCGTAGATCACGAACGCGCCGATCTCGGGCACGTAGTACTTGCCTGCCACGTCCGCCACGCCCAACACGATCGCGGCGACCAGCGAGCCACGAATACTCCCGGCACCGCCAACGGCGACCACGAGCAGGAAATACACCATGTACTTGAGTGGGAAGGTCGGATCGAGGCCCAGCACGTCGATGCCCAGCCCACCGCCAAGTCCGGCCAGACCCGATCCCAGCGCGAAGGTCAGGCTGAACACGCGTTCGACGTCGATGCCAAGCCCGCGCGCCGCCTGCTGATGATCGACTGCCGCGCGCACCTGCGCGCCGAAGCGGGTACGCGCAACAAGCCACCCAAGCGCCAGCGTGATGACGATCACCACCGCGATCAGGAACAGGCGGTAGGCGCCGAGGTCGACCCCGCCCACGCGAATCTGCCCGATCAGGAAATCCGGCAATACCACGGGCTGCTGGCCCGGCCCGAATAGCCACGTCGCGCCCGCCATCGCCATGAACGTCAGGCCGATCGAGAACAGCACCTGGTCCAGGTGGCTGGCACGGTACAGCCTGCGATAGAGCGTCCGCTCAAGCACCCAGCCAACTGCGCCCGCGCCCAGGAACGCCAGCGGCAATGCTGCCAGGAACGGCACCCCGGCCCGGTTCATCAGCACCACCGCCACGTAGCCGCCAAGCATCGCGAACGCGCCATGCGCCAGGTTCACGAAGTTCATCAGCCCCATCGTCACGGACAGCCCGATGCTGATGAGGAACAGCAGGCTGCCGTATGCCACGCCATCGAACAGCACGCCAGGCAAGCTCGATATCACAATCCGGTCCTTTTTATGGATGACCGCGGGTTCGGGAAGGTTGGCGCCGATTGTTCAGGCCTCGCCGCATTTTTGCAATCGGGCGCGACCCGCGCAGCACCCGGCGCCGGTTTACTTCGCCCCCCACAAGCGCTAAGGTCGTTGCACCTGACAGCCGGGGACATCGCCATGTCGATTGACCGCCGCACCTTTCTGGGAATCTCCGCCTCGCTGGCCGCGCTGCCAGCCGGCCTCACGCTCGGCAACACCGCCAGCGCCGCAACCGTCGACGCGCCGATGCGGCGCAAGATTCCGGGCTCAACCGTGCAATTGCCCGTCATTGGCATGGGCACGGCCCGTACGTTCAACACCGGCAAGAGCACCGAAGAACGCGCGCCCCTGACCGAAGTCATGTCCGTGCTGCTGCAACGCCTGCCAAGCGCCGTTGTCGATACGGCGCCGAGCTATGGCAGCGCCGAAGCGGTGACCGGAGACCTGCTGCAAGCCGCCGACGCGCGGCGCCGCGTCTTCCTGGCCACCAAGATCTCAGCCAACGCGGCCAGTGCGCCAGCGCAGTTCGCCAGTTCGCTGTCTGATCTGCATACGGATGCAGTCGATTTGCTGCAGGTGCACAACCTGATCGACTGGCGCGACAACCTGAAGCTGCTTCGGCAGTGGAAGGAACAGCGCAAGACGCGGTATATCGGCATCACCCACTATCGCGAAGACGCGCAGGATGCCGTCGCGCAGATCGTGCGGGCCGAGAGGCTCGACTTCGTCCAGATCAACTATTCACTGGGCGAACGTGGTGCCGAGCGCGTGTTGCTGCCGCTATGCCAGGAGCGCGGCGTGGCTGTGCTGATCAACCGCCCATTCCAGGACGGGCGCCTGTTTGCGGCCGTCAAGGGCAAGCCCGTGCCAGACTGGGCCGCCGAGGTTGACTGCGAGTCCTGGGGGCAACTCTTCCTGAAGTTCATCGTCAGTCATCCTGCCGTCACCGCCGCCATCCCGGCCACTTCCAATCCGCGCAATATGCTCGACAACGCTGGCGCCGCGTTCGGGCGGATGCCCGATACGCCCGAACGCGCCCGCATCGCAGCGGCGCTGGCCTGACTGCTGACCTGACTGCTGGCCTGACCGTCGGCCCTCGCCATGGACACTCCGGACCTGTCTCCCAATCCCGCCGGCCCCAGCGGACTGCTTGGCATTGATCGGAGCGAAACCCCGGCCGTGGTGGCGGCCTTCCTGTTCTTCTTCTGCCTGTTCGCGAGCTACTTCATGCTTCGGCCCGTGCGGGAGACGATGGGCATCGCTGGCGGCGTGCAGAATCTGCAGTGGCTGTTTACCGCGACGTTCGTGGTGATGCTCGTGGCCATTCCGTTCTACGGCGCATGTTGCAAGTGGCTGCCGCGCCGGCGCTTCGTGCCGTGGGTCTACGCATTCTTCATCGCCAACCTCGTGGCGTTCGCGCTGGTCACCCGCGCCCTGCCCGACAGCGTCTGGCTGGCCCGCGTGTTCTATGTCTGGATCTCGGTCTTCAACCTGTTTGTGGTATCGGTGGCGTGGAGCCTGATGGCCGATGTATTCCGGCCCGAACAGGCCAAGCGACTGTTCGCAATCATCGCGGCGGGTGCCAGCGCAGGCGGGCTCACCGGACCCGTGCTCGGCGGCTGGCTCGTGGGACGCATCGGGTTGACTGGCCTGATGTTGCTGTCGGCCGCGTTGCTGGCCGCGACGCTGCCCGGGGTCGGCTACCTGTTCGCCTGGCGACGCAGGTATGGCGCGGGCGAGCCCGGCAGCGAGACGGCCTCGACGCCGGACCCCGCGCAACCGGTAGGCGGCGGACTTTGGGCGGGCCTGTCTCTGGTCCTCCGTTCCCGGTACCTCATCGGTATCAGCCTGTTCGTGATCCTGCTGGCCACATCGAGCACGTTCCTCTACTTCGAACAGGCACGACTGGTGGCGGCCACCTTCCACTCGCGCGCGCAGCAGACACAGGTATTCAGCGCGCTCGACGCCACCGTGCAGGCGCTGACGATCCTCGTGCAGATCTTCTTTTCAGGACGCGTGGCGCGGCGCTACGGCGTGACCGCCCTGCTGACCGCCGTGCCGCTGGCCGTGACCGGCGGCTTCCTGCTACTGGCGATGTGGCCCACGTTCGGCGTGCTGGCGGCCGCCATGATCGTGCGGCGCGTCGGGGAGTACGCGATGCTGCGCCCCGGCCGGGAGATGCTCTTTACGGTGGTCGACCCGGAAACGAAGTACAAGGCCAAGAATGTCATCGATACCGCGATCTATCGTGCCGGCGATGCCGTCAGCGCCTGGGTGAAAACGGCGATCGACGCCTTGTCCGGGCACCCCGCTGCCGTGGCGCTGGCGGGCGCGGTACTTGCCATCGTGTGGGGCTGGCTGGGCTGGTGGCTTGGCCGCCAGCACGAAGGTCAACTGACGGAACTGACGGTCGAGAAATCCTCACCGGCAGTCCTCGCCCGGGGCCAGACCGGCAGCCGATAATCGCCCGCCGGTCTGGCTCGTGTGCGCGGTTCGGCTTATAGTCGTGGCCTTGGTATTGGCCTGTCACGCGGACACGTGCCGCCTCAATTCATTCGCTCGGGAGTTGCTTCATGAAAACCAAAGCCGCCATCGCCTGGAAAGCCGGTGCACCACTCACCATCGAAGAGGTGAACCTCGACGGTCCGCGCGCGGGCGAAGTCCTCGTGGAGATCAAGGCCACCGGCATCTGCCATACGGACTACTACACGCTGTCCGGCGCGGACCCCGAAGGCATTTTCCCCGCCATCCTGGGTCATGAAGGCGCGGGCATCGTCACCGACGTCGGTCCGGGCGTCACGTCGCTCAAGCCGGGCGATCACGTGATTCCGCTCTACACGCCGGAATGCCGTCAGTGCAAGTTCTGCCTGTCGCGCAAGACCAACCTGTGCCAGGCCATCCGCGCCACGCAGGGCAAGGGCCTGATGCCGGATGGCACCTCGCGCTTCTCGATCGATGGCAAGCCGATCTTCCACTACATGGGCACGTCGACGTTCGCGAACCATATCGTGGCGCCGGAGATCGCGCTTGCCAAGATCCGCCCCGACGCACCGTTCGACAAGGTCTGCTACATCGGATGCGGCGTGACCACGGGCGTGGGCGCGGTGATCTTCACGGCCAAGGTGGAAGCCGGCGCGAACGTGGTGGTGTTCGGCCTGGGCGGCATCGGCCTGAACGTGATCCAGGGCGCAAAGATGGTGGGCGCCGACAAGATCATCGGCGTGGACCTCAATCCCGCCCGCGAGGCAATGGCGCGCAAGTTTGGCATGACCCACTTCGTGAATCCGAAGGATGTCGACAACGTGGTGGACCACATCGTCCAGCTGACCGACGGCGGCGCCGACTACTCGTTCGAGTGCATTGGCAACACGCAGGTCATGCGTCAGGCGCTGGAGTGCTGCCACAAGGGCTGGGGCAAGTCGATCATCATCGGCGTGGCCGAAGCGGGCGCTGAAATCTCCACCCGTCCGTTCCAGCTCGTCACGGGCCGCGAATGGAAGGGCTCGGCCTTCGGCGGCGCGCGCGGGCGCACCGATGTGCCCAAGATCGTCGACTGGTACATGGACGGCAAGCTCAACATCGACGACCTGATCACGCATACGCTGCCGCTCGACCGCATCAACGAAGGCTTCGACCTGATGAAGCGCGGCGAGTCGATCCGCTCGGTGGTCCTGTACTGAGGTCGCGATCCATGGAACTGCTGTCAGAACACGGCTGCCACGGCGGCGTCCAGCGCTTCTACCAGCACCAGTCGGTGGCCATCGGGCTGCCGATGCGGTTCTCAGTCTATCTCCCGCCGCAGGCGCTGCAACCTGGCGCGAAACCGCTGCCAGCCCTGTTCTATCTGGCCGGCCTGACCTGCACCGAGGAAACCTTCGCGATCAAGGCCAACGCGCAGCGCTTTGCCGCCGAGCACGGCCTGATCCTGGTGGGCCCGGACACGAGTCCGCGCGGCGCGCGCGTGCCCGGCGAGGCCGATGCGTGGGACTTCGGCGTGGGCGCCGGATTCTATGTGGATGCGGTTGAAGCGCCGTGGCACATGCACTGGCGCATGGAGAGCTACATTGCGGATGAGTTGTTCCATCTGGTGACCCGCGAGCTTCCCGCCGATGCGGCACGGGTAGGGATCTTTGGGCATTCCATGGGCGGACATGGCGCGCTGGTGCTGGCCCAGCGCTACCCACAGCGGTTCCGTTCGGTTTCGGCGTTCGCGCCAATCGCCGCGCCGTCGGACTGCCCGTGGGGCGTGAAGGCGTTCACCGGCTACCTCGGCGAGGATCGCAGTCGCTGGGCCCAGCACGATGCCAGCGCCCTGATGCGCACGCAGTCGTCGGCACCCTTCCCGGCCGGCATCCTGATCGATCAGGGGCTCGCCGACAAATTCCTGGCCGAGCAACTGCATCCAGAAGCGTTCGAGGCCGCCTGCGAAAAGGTCGGGCAGCCGCTGACACTGCGTCGGCACGACGGGTACGACCACGGGTACTACTTCATCTCGACGTTCATTGCCGACCACGTGCGGCATCACGCAGAGCGGCTTTAAGCACTCACCTCCCGCCATGACTTCCTACCGCCCCCACCCCATCGTCATGCTGTCTGCCCGACAGCTTTCCGAGGCCATTCACAAGAAGGAGGTGTCGAGCCGGGAAGTCATGGCGGCCTATCTGGCGCATATCGCCCGAGTCAACCCGGGCAGCAACGCCATCGTCGCCATGCAGGACGAGGAAGCGCTGATGCGCGAGGCATTGGCGGCCGACGAAGCGCTGGCGGCGGGCAAGTCTTCCGGCTGGATGCATGGCTTCCCGCAGGCGCCGAAGGATCTGGCGATGACGCGCGGCATTCGCACGACGTACGGATCGCCGATCTTTCGCGACAATATCCCCGCCAGTGATTCGGTCATCGTGGAGCGTATGCGACGTGCCGGCTCGATCCTGATCGGCAAGACCAACACGCCTGAGTTCGGGCTGGGGTCGCACACGTTCAACCCCGTCTATGGCGCCACGCTGAACCCCTACGATCCCACGCGGTCGGCTGGCGGCTCCAGTGGTGGTGCAGCGGCCGCGCTGGCGCTGCGTATGCTACCGGTTGCCGACGGCAGCGACTTTGGCGGATCGCTGCGCAATCCCGCTGCGTTCTGCAATGTCTATGGGTTCCGGCCTTCAGCGGGACGCGTCCCTTACGGTCCGACGCCGGAGTTGTTTCTGCCCCAACTGGGCAGCGAAGGGCCGATGGCACGCAATGTCGAGGATCTTGTACTGCTGCTGGCCACGCAATCCGGCCCCGACGCGCGCACGCCGCAGGCGCTGCCACACGATCCGATGCTGGCTTCGCTGACACCGGCAAACGTCGCGGACATACTGAAAACGGATCTCACCGGCAAGCGTGTTGCATGGCTGGGCGACTGGGGTGGTTACCTGCCGATGGAAGACGGCATCCTGTCGCTCTGCGAGCAGGCGCTGCGTTTCTTCCCGGATTTCGGCGTGGACGTCGAGGCCATCAAAGCACCCTACCCGCCCGAGAAAATCTGGCAAACCTGGCTCGTCTATCGCCACTTCCTGACCGGGAATTCGCGTCTGGGGCTGTACACCAATCCGTCCACGCGTGCGCAGCTCAAGTCCGAGGCGATTTGGGAGATCGAAGGCTCGCTGGACCTCAAGGCCAGCGATCTGTACGCCGCCAGCACCGATCGCAGTGCGTGGTACCAGGCGCTGCAACGGACGTTCACCCAGTTCGACTACATTGCCGTGCCCACCGCACAGGTGTTTCCGTTCGACGTCACGCAACACTGGCCGAAGCAAATCGCCGACAGGCAGATGGACACGTACCATCGCTGGATGGAAGTGGTGGTCGCGTGGACGCTATCGGGATGCCCGGTGATCAGCGTGCCGGTGGGATTCAACGCGGACGGATTGCCAATGGGGATGCAACTGATCGGCAGGCCGCGCGACGATCTGGGTGTGCTGCAACTGGCAGCGGCCTATGAGAAGGTGCGCGACTGGGTCAATGATCGCCTGCCGCCGGCTATCGAAGGCTGAGGGTCCTGCTCCCCTCTCACGTCGTGCAGGGAGGGGAGAAAGCAATACAGTACTTCAGGCCACCCGCCGCAACTGCCTCGCTGCATTGGCAAACAACGGCGCGGCACGTTCGACCGCGAGGGTGATCCTGTCGGCCAGCGACTTGCTGCCCACCTGATACCCATCGAAATCCGCCGTGGACGCGTACACACCGATTGGCAGCGTCAGCGCCTGCAGGAAGCTGAACAGCGGACGCAGTTGGTGCTCGAGCACCAGTGCATGACGGTCACTGCCACCGGTGGCTGCCAGCAGTACCGGCTTGCCTGCCAGCGCATCCATGCCCACCAGGTCAAACAGATGCTTGAAGTGGCCGGGGAACGAGCCGCGATACACCGGCGCCGCGGCAATCACGAGATCAGCCGATTCGATCGCGGCCAGTTGTGCCTCGATGTCGGGCGGCAGTTCGTCGCGGGTCAGCGACGCGCCGAGCGGTCGGGCGATCTCGCTGAGGTCGACAATCTGCGTATCCAGCACGAGCCGTTGATCCAGTTCGGCCAGCAGTGCCTGCACCAGTACCAGGGTGCGGGACGGTTGATGAGCACTGCCATTGACGGCAACGACTTTGAGCGGGGTTGACACGGTAAGTCTCCGGGGCGGGAATCGGTCCCCTACCTTAGCGCCCCGTCCGTGCGGTGCGAACGAAGCAATTCGACTATGGATAGATGCAAAAACGGCGACCATTGGCCGCCGTTCCGCATCAAGCCAAGGTAATGGGACCTTGCTGCTTGGAAGCTGCTTCAAAATGAAGCGAAGCGGTTCTGGCTAGGGTGAAGCAGGGATTTCGGCTCGCATGCGAGCCGCCTGCGGAACGGCATGTGCCTGCAAGCACATGCGCGCCCTGCAAGGGCGGGGCCGCAGACAGTACAAGTAGTACGGCAAGGCCCCGCAACGACGCCAGAATCTTTTTGAAGCGGCTTCTTAGAAGGACGGCACCATGGCGCCCTTGTACTGGGCCTTCATGAACTGGCGTACTTCTTCCGACTGATAGGCGGCCACGAGCTTCTTCACCCACGGCTTGTCCTTGTCCTGCGTGCGCACGACGATGATGTTGGCGTAGGGGCTGTGGATGTCTTCCAGCGCGATCGCGTCCTTCGTCGGCTGCAGGCCGGCGGCCAGTGCGTAGTTGGTATTGATCACGGCGGCGGCCACGTCAGGCAGCGCGCGGGCAAGCTGGGCAGCGTCGAGTTCCACGATTTTCAGTTTCTTCGGGTTCTCGGCCACGTCGAGCGGCGTGGCGTTGACGCCATTCGTGCCCACACCCGGCTTGAGCTTGATCGCGCCCTGGGCGGCCAGCAGCAGCAATGCGCGGTTCTCGTTCGACGGGTCGTTCGGCACGGCCACCTTGGCGCCCTGCGGCAGATCCTTCGACGATTTCAGGTTCTTCGAATAGATGCCCAGCGGCGAGATATAGGTGTAGCCGACGCTGGTCATCTTGTAGCCACGCTGCTTGATCTGGCTGTCCAGATACGGCTGGTGCTGGAAGCTGTTGGCGTCGAGGTCGCCCGCGTCGAGCGCGGCGTTCGGCTGCACGTAGTCGTTGAATTCGACCACCTTCACGTTCAGGCCGTTCTTCTTGGCCACCTTCTGCACCACTTGCCAGACTTCGGCGTCGGGGCCACTGACGGTGCCCACGCGGATCGTCTGTTCCTGAGCCGCCGCGTTGCCGGCGGCTACGATACCCAGCGCCACGGTTGCGGCAGCCAGGGTCTTTGAAATCGAGAGCATTTTCATAGGTCTTGTTTTCCTGGGAATCGAGGAGCCGCCAAGAGCAGATGTCATGGCGGTCGGGCCTCGCCGGGTAAGCGGCGCTATCAAACTGAAGCGAAGCGGCTCTGGCTTGGCGCCTGGCCGCAGCCAGAGCAAATCGTGCGGCGAAGCCGCGCAACGACGCCGGAATCAGTTCGATAGTGCAGCCAAGGCGTGGCCGAGGCCGAAGCTTACCTTATTGTTCCTCGGCGCTCCTCAGTGCTCCTCGGTGTGTTCCGTGGCCTGTCCGGGCTCCTTGCCCACCGGATGGCTGGCAATGGCCGGCGCATTCTGCCATCCACCACCAAGCGCCAGGAACAGGTTGATCTGATCCATCGCAACCTGCGCATCGGATGCGGCCAGCGCGGCATCGGTATTGGCCAGCGTGCGGTCGGCATCCAGGCTCTGCAGATACGGCGATCGGCCTGCCTGCCACAGCAGCCGGTTCTGGCGAGCTGCCTCATTGGCCTTGTCGCGCGCCGAGCGCAGCGACGCGTTCCGGTCCAGTTCGTGTGTATAGGCCGACAGCGCCGTCTGCGTCTCGCGCAGCGCCTTCAGCACCACACCGTCGAAATGAGCCAGCGCCCCTTCGGCCCCGTACTCCATGTTGTGGATGCGCGCGCGCGTGCCGCTGGTCGGGATCGTCCACGAAATCGCGGGGCCCCAGCCCCAGTGCGCGGTCGGCGCCTGACCAAGGTGGTCGAGAATACCGGTGAAACCGGCCGATGCACCGATGCGAATCTGCGGGAACAGGTCCGCGGTAGCCACGCCGATCTTGGCCGTTGCCGATGCCAGCTCGCGCTCGGCCTGGCGAACGTCCGGTCGGCGCTTGAGCAACGCCATGCCATCGCCAACGGGCAGCGCCTGCTTCAACGCCGGTACGTGCTCGCACGCCACGCTGCTGACATCGAGCGCAGTCGGCGGCTTGCCCAGCATTACCGCCAGGCGGTATGCCGCGCCTTCCTGCTCCGCACGATACTTCGGCAGTGCCGAACGCAGGGTGTCGGCTTGCGCCTCGGCGCGCAGCAGATCGGTCGGCTGACCTCGGCCAGCATCGACCAGTTTCTGCGCCAGCTTCACGCCGCGTTCCTGCAGGTCGAGCTGATGCGCGGCCACATGTAGTTCGTGCGTGGCTGTGCAGCCTTGCACATACGCACGCACGGTCTCCGCCACTACGCCCACGCGGGCTTGGTCCAGCGCCGCATGGCTGGCCTGCGCCGATGCCAAGGCGGCTTCGTCGGCACGCTTGAGCTTGCCCCAGAAGTCAATCAGGTACGAAACATTGAGACCAATGTCGCCAAAGTTCATCACCGGAATCTTCTCTTCGTGCAGCAGCGGTTCGCCAGCGATCTGGCCGCGCTCCGCACTGGCCCGGAACTTCGTTTCCGGCAGATTCTCGGCTTCCACCTCGTGATACACGGCGATCGAGCGCTTCAGATTGGCGGCGGCTACGCGCAGGTCGGTGTTGGCCACCAGTGCCTGCTGCACCAGCTCGTCGATACGGGGATCGTCGTACAGACGCCACCAGTCGTTCGGGACGTCGCCGATCGACACCGCATCGCTGTCGGTGCCGGCAAACGGTCCATTGGCGGCCGATGACTTCACGACCGCATCGTCGGGCACCTTGTGATCAGGGCCGACGGTCATGCAAGCGGCCAGCGCAAGCGGCAACATCGCCGCCAGCGAGGCACGGGCAAAGCGTTTCACTGCACTGCTCCGGTTGAGGGCGCGCGCTTGCCGGCCAGCGCAACCTTGTCCTGCGAGGCACTACGGCCGGCCGCCGGCGCGGTCGGCTTGTCTTCCGTTTCCCCGATGTTCTTCTCGTCATCGGCCTTCACCGATACGGTGGCCGTGCGTCCTGCCACCAGGCGCACATCCTCGGGCATCTGGTCGAACTGGATGCGCACCGGCACGCGTTGCGCCAGACGCACCCAGTTGAACGTCGGGTTCACGTTCGGCAGCAGGTTCGAGCCATTGGTGCGATCACGGTCTTCGATACCGGCTGCGATGCTCTGCACATGGCCGTGCAGCACGCGCTTCTCGCCCATGACGCGGATATCGACGGGGCTGCCGATATGGATACCCTTCAGCTTGGTTTCCTCGAAGTAGCCTTCCACGTGGAACGAGTTCGAATCGACCATCGACAGCACCGGCTTGCCGGTCACGACGTAATCCCCGAGACGCGGCAGGCGGTCGTTGACGTAGCCTTCCACCGGGCTCACCACGTGGGTGCGCTCCAGATTCAGCTTCGCCACGCCGATCGCGGCCTCGGCCTGTGCCAGCTGGGCCTCGCCCTGCTGCACCTTGGCCAGCCCCTCTTCGACGATTTCCTTCGAGACCACCTCGGAAAGCGTCTGGCTGCGCTTCGCCTCGCGGCGTGCCTGGGCCAGATTGGCGCGCACCGCCGCCGCCGTGGCTTCCGCCTGACGCAGCGCCAGCGCATAGCGTTCGTGGTCGATCTCGAACAGGACGTCGCCGGCCTTCACATGCTGGTTGTCCTTGACCGCGATCCGCGTGACCAGCCCGGAGACATCAGGCGCCACCTGCACCACCTCGGCGCGGATGTGGCCGTCGCGCGTCCACGGCGCCACGGTGTAGTAGTCCCACAGGTGTTTGACGACGACCGCGCCAACGGCGGTGACGGCCAGCGTCAGCACGACTGGCCCGAGCGAGGAAAGTCTCAGTTTCATGATTGCAGCGAGGGCACCAACGCAACCACCCCACCGAGGACGATCGCATACAGCGCCAGATTGAAGAGGGAACGGTGCCATACGAGCTTGTAAAAGCCGACACGCGTCAGCACCGCCCGCGCGGCGCTCGTAATGACGAAGGCGGCAAGCATCCACACCAGCAAGCTGGGGATGTACACGCCATAGATACTGATTTCACCGGGCATCATGCATTTCCGGAAACGGTTGCCGGCACCAGGACCGGCGGATACAGGGCAACCTGAAGGTCCACGAGAGCCGCCAGCGCGATACGCGAACGCACCTTCTGCTGAGCCTTGCCCAGCCGCGTCAGCAATGCCGGCGGCGGCGCATCGATGGCACCTTTCAAACGTGACTGGTAATAGCCGGACACGCTGCGCAGCACGCGATTCACGGCATGTTGCTCATCAGCTTCCAGCCCGGCCATCTCGCGTTGCAGCGCCAGCGTGCAGAGTTCCACACGCACTTCGCTGAAGCCGTCGGCAGACACTTCGCTTTCGCTGGCAGCCAGCCGGGGCACGAGTTGCGCCAGACGATCGAGCATCCGCGCGCGCAGCGTCGAATGAGACTCCGGACGCGTGCTCACCGCGTTCTCGGCGATGTCGCTCCAGCCGGAGCGCACCAGCCGGCGTGTTGCGGCTCGCGTGCCGAAAGGCCGCACCGCGAGCGTCCAGACCAGGGCGAACGCAATCCCGGCGATACCTGCCAGGTTGCTGTTGAAGAAACTCTGGAAGTTCGCGCTGTAGGCGCCCGAGATACCGATGTCGTTTGCCGTGACCACGGCCAGCGGCATCCCGATCATCGCCAGGCGCGGCTGCGCCACCAGCAGGCCGATGATCAGGTACGGCACCGCGAACATCAGCACCAGCATCTCGAAATCGTGCGCAACCGGCAGAACCGCGAACAGCATCACCATCGAGATCAGCAAGCAGACCACGTTCCAGTTGAAGAACGACTGGATCATCGGCGCGGGCTCGTCGAGCGCGGCGAAGAAACAGCACGAGATTGCACCAAGCGCCACAGCACCGGCGCCATCGGCCCAGCCTGTCTGAATCCAGATCATGCCCATCGCGAAGATGGCCAGCGCCACCGTCACGGTCGAGAACAGCAGCATGCCGTGGTCGTAGTGGCGGGCGCGGCCGACATCCCAGCGCAGGAATTCCGGCAGCCATTCGCCTTCGATGTGCTTTTCACCAAGGCGCCGACACAGCGAGACGCAGTCGTGCCACAAGGCCGCCATCTGTTGCAGACGGTCTTCGGCCGCTGCGACCAAGGCGGCGTCCCAGCCCGCCTGAACGGGCGTGGACGTCAGTTCGGGACGCTCCCCTTCCGCGGCGCCAGCCTGAATCCAGGCCTTCACCGCCCGCATCTGCGCGGCCAGGGGTTCCGGCACGCCGCCGGCGGACTGCAACGATTCGACGACGGTCGCCAGCGACGACATCACGGGCAGCAGCATCGTCATGCGGCCACGCAGTTCACGGGCGGCACGCACGCGCTGGGCACTTTCGGCGTCGTAGCTCAGTTGGCTGATGAGTTGGTCCAGCGCCAGGATATCGGCGGCCAGACGATGGCGACTATGGTGGCGCGACACCTGCTTGCCGGGGCTTGCCGACAACATGTCGCTCGCCCACAGCGTGGCATCGGCCATCCATTGGCGAGACTTGTCGCGCAGCACATTGGCTACGCTAGCCGGAAACACGACCGCGCCAACCACGCTGGCGCACAGGATGCCCAGGCAGATTTCCTCGGACCGCGCGACGGCAAGATCGAAGATACCAGCAGGATTGTCGACCGAAGGCAGCGCGACGAGCGGCAGCGTATAGGCCGCCAACATGAAGACATAGCTGCGCGGCGTGCGATGCAGCAGCGCCACGTACAAGAGACAGGCGGTCCAGATCGCCACAGCGCCCATCAGCAGAGGCGGCGCGTTGACCAGTGGCGGGACCATCAGAATGCCAGCGGCGGCGCCCAACAGCGTGCCCAGCACGCGATACAGCGCCTTGGAACGCGTGGCGCCGGTCAGCGGATGCGCCACGATATAGACGGAGCCCATCGCCCAGTAGGGGCGCGGCAGGCCGAGATACATCGCAATCCACAATGCCAGCATCGCTGCGACGAAGGCCTTGATGGAAAAGACCCAATCTCTCGCGGACGGCCAACTACCCATGTTGCTCAGGACTCCTGCTTGCCCGATGTAGATGCGGCCGCGCGCGCCAGAGCGTCGAACACACGCAACGTGGCCGCCATGTCCGATTCGCTGATATCGGCGAACACCTCGGTCCGCAATTGTTTCAGCGCCACCTCGATCAACTCCGCCATGCGCTCGCCCTCTTCCGTCAGGGATAGCACATTGGCCCGGCGATCACTCGAATCCACCTCGCGACGCACCAGCCCAGCGGCGCTGAGCTGGTCGACCAGACGCACCAGCGTCGCGCCTTCCACGCCCACGTAGTCGGCCAGGGTCACCTGGCGCACACCACCGCCCAGGCGGCGAATGAACAGCAGCGGCGCGGCGGCCGCGGCGGAAATCCCGTGCGCGGTCACTGCGGCCTGGCTGATCTGCCGCCACTGGCGCCCGGCCAGCATCAACTGGCCGGTGAAGGCGAAAAGAAGGGCATCGATCTTTGGCATGGGCAGAATGATAGATGTGAATCTATTAGGATGCAAATGATTTCTTTGCGAACTAGTTCATGTGCTTTATGAGGAATCCCATGCCGCGCGGAAATGTAGAGATGGGACGCAATCGTCGCCCCGGCACCGCTGCAATCGCCTCAGGAATATCTGAAAACACCCATCGGCAGCAACCTTACGGGCACTTCCGCAGATCGGCGATATCCGCCTCAACTTCATGGAAATACAGTCCCTCAATCAGGCCCGCATGGCCTGCCCACGAGGACCGACGATGACAATCACCATGGCGACCGCCCGGCGCCGAGCAGGGGTCACGCTGGCGACGCTGCTCGCGGCGCTGCTCGGGATTGGGCTGATAGCGCTGATGGCGCTGATGACACCCCACCACACCGCAGAGGCAGAGCCCTCCCAGGAAGTGGCGCTGCGTTACAACCTGCAGGCAATGAGAGAGGCGATCGCCCGATTCCACATAGACCATGGCCACTATCCGCAGTCCCTCGACATCCTCGTGCAACGCGCCTATTTGCACAGGATTCCGCGGGACCCAATCACCCATACTGCGGACAACTGGGAAATCGTACCGCCACCAATCGACCCACAATCACCATCGATGCTGGAAGACCGCGCGATTGCGGGCGTGTTCGATGTCCGCAGCGGAGCGCTCGGCGTAACGCATGAAGGCACACCGTATCGCGAGCTTTAGGCTCTTCAAACTCCGCGAGGACCCGTCCCATCCAGAGATCGCAAGCAGCACCGGGCAACCGGGCTGGACTTTCCCCGGGCAATATGGCATAAGACCCATTGCCCCATAACGCCTGACGCCGGCTGACTACCAGTCGAGCGCCCCCGATTAGAAAGCCAATGCCCCGCTTCCAGCGCCTCGCCGCAGTTTCCCGCCGTGCTCCGCATGGCAGGACTGCGTGCGCCCGCGGAATGCAGGCTGGCATTGCCGCCACACACCTGACCGCCCCGGTCCCGCGCGCCGTGCTTTTCCTGGCCGTGCGGGCAACTCGGGACACCGGCATCCGGACCTGAGCTTTCCCGCACGGCACTTTGCATTTGGACGCCATCCCTGGCGCTGCAATTCATTGTGCATCCTGGAGAAAGCCATGACCCCCATCTACCAAAAGACCATCTGCGCCATCGTGGCCGTCGCCGCGCTCTACGTCCTGATCAATAGCTGACGGAAGAGGCGCCTCATGACACTCACGCTTGCAATGCCCTCCTGGGGGCAGGTACTGGCACGCATACTCGAGCTGCGCATCGACGTCAGTCTGTCGCCCGGCGAAGTGGAGCGCGAACTCGACACGCTGCACGACCGCATCCGCCAGCCCGGTGACAAGCTGCACGATATGCCTGTGGTGCCAACCGCTCTGCCGGGCTTGCGCCTGCGTTATCGCGAAGCCGATGGCGAGTATTACGTGTATGTCGAAGACACGCGATATGGACGCATCGCCGGCTATACGGTGTTCAATCGTCTGATCGAGGTCAGCCGACGCACGGACCGAGTGGTACGCGCGCCCCACACGAAGCTCGGTCCGGCCTATCAGCGCTGCGGCCTGGCCACGTCCATCTACGGCTGGGCGCTGGACGGCGGTCTTTGCCTGATCAGCGGCGCGCGGCAGTCTGCCGGCGCCAATGCCTTGTGGGGGACGCTGGCTAGGCGTCACACCCGCGGCTACGTGGATCTACGCGACAAGTCGATGACCTATCTCGGCGAGTCCGTCAGCGAGACCGTGCAAGCCGATCTGCACACTCGCATGATCCTGCTGGGTCAGGGCTGGACACTCTCATCGTTCGCCGACGCCACCGGTATGCATTGATCCCTGCGACGGCGGCTTCAGACCGCCGTCGCTACCGGGGCCGGCTCGACGGCGAGGCTCTTGCGCAGATTGTCGAGCATATCGTCGACCATCTCCTGCAGGCCGAACCGTGGCTGCCAGCCCCAGTCCGCACGCGCCGCGCTGTCGTCGATCGAATCAGGCCAGCCCTGTGCAATCGCCTGACGGTAGTCTGGCGCGTAGCGGACTTCAAATTCAGGCACGCGTAGCCGGATCGCCGCCGCAATCTCGGCCGGTGTGAAACTCACGGCGTCCAGGTTGTAGCTGCCACGTTCGCGCACCTGTTCGCGCGGGGCCTCCATCAGTTCCAGCGTGGCCCGGATGGCATCAGGCATGTACATCATCGGTAGCCGCTCGTCTTCCTCCAGGAAGCAGGTGTAGGGCTCGCCGCGCACCGCATGGTGGAAGATGTCGACGGCATAGTCGGTCGTGCCGCCGCCCGGCGGGGTCTTGTGCGAGATCAGCCCGGGATAGCGCACGCTGCGAACGTCGACGCCATGGTTCTCGAAGTACCAGCGACACCAGCCCTCGCCGGCCTGTTTCGAGATGCCGTACACGGTGGTCGGCTCCATGACCGTCTTTTGCGGCGTGTCGATGCTCGGCGTGGTGGGCCCAAACGCGGCAATCGAACTGGGCCAGAACACCCGCTCGATGCCATGGTGCCGCGCGGCTTCCAGCACGTTCAGCAGGCCTGTCATGTTCAGGTTCCAGGCCCATTGGGGCGCTTTCTCCCCCGTCGCCGACAGCGCGGCCGCCAGCAGATAGATCTGCGTGATGCCGTGCCGCTCGATCACGGTCGTCAGCTCACCGCGATCCGTCACGTTGAGCATCTCGTGCGCGATATGGACGTGGCGGCCCGTCGGTACCACGTCCGACGTCACCACCTGCTCACGCCCATGGCGTTCCGCCAGTGCCAGAGCCAGCTCCGATCCGAGTTGCCCGTTTGCGCCGATGATCAGGATTTTCGGCACGGCTGTTGCGGTGGCTGCTGTCATGGAATCAGCCCCAATTCACGGCCCGCCTGGCCGAAGGCATCGAGAGCGGACTGCAGCGTCACCGCATCGTGCACGGCGCTCATTTGCACGCGGATACGCGCCTGCCCCTTCGGGACCACGGGATAGAAGAAACCAACGACGTACACACCGAGTTCCAGCAGTCTGTCAGCCAGCTTCTGCGCCTTTTCGGCGTCATAGACCATAATCGGCACGATCGGATGGTCGCCGGGCTTGATGTCGAAGCCAAGCTTCGCGATGCCCTCGCGGAAGAACCGCGTGTTCTGCTCCAGCCGGTCCCGCAGCTCGGTACTGCCTTCCAGGATATCGAGCACGGCAATGCTGCCGCCAACAATGGCCGGCGCCACGGTGTTCGAAAAAAGATAAGGTCGGGAACGCTGGCGCAAGAGCTCGACGACTTCCTTGCGCCCGGAAGTAAAGCCGCCCGACGCGCCACCGAGCGCCTTGCCCAGCGTGCCCGTGATGATGTCGATCTTGCCGAACACCCCACGCGCCTCATGCGTGCCTCGCCCGCGTGCGCCCATGAAGCCCGTGGCGTGGCATTCGTCAATGCCGAGCAGCGCGCCATGCTCGTCGCAAATCTTCCGGATCTCGTCCAGCCGCGCAACGGTGCCGTCCATCGAGAACACGCCATCGCTAAAGACAAGCTTGAAGCGTGCGCCATCCGCATCGGCCTGCCGCAATTGGGCGCGCAGGTCGTCCAGATCGTTGTGCCGATAGCGAAGGCGCCGTGCCTTGGACAGGCGGATGCCGTCGATGATCGACGCGTGGTTCAGTTCATCGCTGATCACGGCGTCTTCGGGGCCGAGGATGGTCTCGAACAGCCCGCCGTTCGCATCGAAGGCCGAGCCGTAGAGGATGGTGTCCTCGGTGCCCAGGAACCGGGCCAGACGCCCTTCCAGCTCCTTGTGCAGATCCTGCGTGCCGCAGATAAAGCGTACAGACGACAGTCCGTAGCCATGCGTGCGCAGCGCCTCGTGCGCGGCTTCGATAACCTTGGGGTGCGACGACAGCCCAAGGTAGTTGTTGGCGCACAGGTTGATCACCTCGCGACCGTCCGCTGTGCGGATCCTGGCGCCCTGCGGCGTGGCGATGACGCGCTCGCGCTTGTACAGGCCCGCGGCGCGGATCGAATCCAGCTCCGCGCGGATGGATGCATAAAAGGCCTCGGCACTCGACATGGCCAGACTCCCGGTGGTAGTGTCTCGGAACGCTCAATTCGATAAATCGAACGTGTTCTATATAACGAACATGTCGTGCACTATAACGAACAGATGACGATGTCGCAACCCTCCCCCGCCAAAACGCCGATGACGGCCGAGGGGCCGCCAGCCGTAGGCAGCGCGCTGCAGGCGCTTCGGCAGAGCCAGCAACTGTCCCTGGACGAGCTGTCGCGCCGCGCCGGTGTCTCCAAGTCTATGCTTTCGCAGATCGAACGAAACCTGGCGAACCCGACCGTGGCGGTGCTGTGGCGGCTGGCCAACGCACTCGGCGTCAGCCTGACGGACTTCCTGGCACAAGGGACTGCTGCGCCACAGGCGCCCGCCATCACCGTGGTGCCACCCCATGCCACACCGGCGCTCAAGAGCCCCGATACCCGCTGCGAACTGCGCATCCTCGGTCCGATCGACATGGCGGGGCGCTTCGAATGGTATGAACTGTCGATCCAGCCGGGCGGCGTGCTGGCGTCGGAGCCACATGAAGCAGGCACGCAGGAGCATCTGTCGGTGCTGACCGGGTCGATGACCGTCCGGTCAGGTGGCGACGAGAAGAAGCTGAAGCACGGCGATACCGCACGCTACGGCGCGGATGTGGCGCATGCCATCGGCAATCCGGGTAAAAGCGTGGCAACGGCCTTGCTGGTCGTGGTTCATCCGGGGACCTGATCCGGACATCGCGCCCGCCGCGTATGTCCCTGCGCCGGCTGAGGTTTTTTGATCGGCCGTATGATCATCCGCATGCGACGGATACGCGCCTGATGGGCACTCAACAAGCGCGTATCACATGAGTACCCGCTGAAACGTTTTGACATGTATCTGTCGTGTATCGGCCGGAACCCGTAGCGGGCGGCCCCGTCCAACCCCTTGACTGTCGACCAGCCATCACGATGCGATGCAGCGTGAACGGTTCGTGAAGACGGATCAAAATCCCGCCGAGGGCGTGCACTGCAGATGCGTCCCCGAGTCCCCAGCAACCGCTCCCCTCTCGCCAAGGAGATGACTGTGCTGAGTCCACATGAGTTGGCCACGCTGATGCTGATCGGCAATGGCCCCCACACCCGCGACGACACCGCCGCGACCCACGCACGGGAAATCGATCCCGTGGATCTTGACGCCCTGATCGCCCAACGGCTCGTCGTGCTGGAGTCCATCCAGGACGATAGCGGGCAGATGGCCTGCCCGCAAATCACCGCGCACGGCATGTCGATGCTCAAAGCCGTAGGACGCCTGAATTAACGCTTCAACCACAGCCCCGGGTACCTGGGCCGGCATCATCGCACCGACGCTGCTGCCGGCACCTTGTATCCATCCGTCAACGTGTTCAGAAACGCGATCACGTCGCGCATTTCCCCTTCGGTCATCAAGGGCTTGTCGCCAGGCTTGCCGCCGAACGGGGCTTCCATGTTGACGTTGGCCTGATACGCCTCGGGCAGGTCATCGAACTTCCACACCTTGCCGTCCTTGCCGCGCGGATACCACTTCTGCGGCTTCACATCGCGTTCGGCGTAGAAGTGCAGCACTTCGTCCAGAGAGTGGAAGACGCCATTGTGAAAAAACGCATGACGCAGTGCAACGTTCCGCAGTGACGGCGTCCGGAACAGGCCGCAGTAGTCGGCACGATCCTTGAGATCGGTGCGATCCGGGCCGCAGAGCCCCAAATCGTGGAATTCTGGATCGGCGTTGCCTGCAAGCTTGCGATTGCGTGGCGCACCCACGGCGATGAATCCGAAATCCGAGAAAGCCGGGAATGCGCCCTCGCGAATATCGCCCGGATGGCACGCGGCGCAGTTGCCCTTGTTCGGATCGTTGAAGACGCGCAGGCCGCGTGCCTCCTGGGGAGTCAGCTTTGCCTGCCCGCGCAGCACGGCGTCGTACTTGCTGGTATAGGGATAGAACTCCGACGGCGTCTCCTGGAATACCTCCAGGGCCATCAGCACTGCATTGAACGCGGTATCGTCGTCATCCAGCACATCCTGCCCCAGCACCTTGCGGAAGGTTTCCCCATGGGGCCCCTTCCGGATCTTCTCGACCACCACGCGCGGCTCGCCATTGGCCATCTCGTGCGGCGACAGCAACGGGATGCGCGCCTGCTCGTGTGCGGAATTCGCGCGACCATCCCAGTTGTGCCCACCGGTCGGACCCTGATCCTCGGCGTCGTTGCCGTCGTTCTCGTGATAGTGGTCGGTATAGGCCGGCACGTTCTGCACGTACCGCAGCGACGGCGCGGCACGCACGCCCGTGCGGCTCATATCGACGCCGCCGAGCTGCACGGACAGATCATTCGGCGGCCCGTAGGCGTGATCGGGGCTATGGCAACTCGCGCACGACTGCTTGCCTGACGCCGAGAGCGCCGGATCGAAGAAGAGCGTCTTGCCGAGGGCCGTCAGGGCCGGAATGTTGGGCCGACGCTCGGCCATCATCGCGTAGAACGGCTTCGGACTAGCGGGCTTCGGCGCGCGAGCCGCGCTGACAACTGCCACCGGTTGCGCTGCGGCGGCCGGCGTGCCCGCGGCCGCCTCCTGCTTGCCACAGCCCGAGGCCAGGCTGACCAGAAGCGCGATCAACAGACCGCCGGCGGCGCGCAGCCACGTGATCGGCGAGGGAAACGCGGCATTCCAAAGCAGCGGCGGCAGGGTCATGACGGAACGATGACGGCAAGGATGAGGATTGAATGGCGCAGCGAGGCTACGCCAAATCCGTGACACACACATGTCAGGTCATCGAAATGACATCGCGCCACACCACTCACGTCGGCCGCCACCGTCCGTTTCCGCCTCATCATCAACTTGACACATGCCGCATACACACTCGCGGCGCACCCAGTAGTACCCCTCTGCTTTCCAAGCATTGAATACCCACACATAAGAAAGAGGAAAACCATGAGCCGTCTCACTCGTCTGTGGCCATTGGCCGCAATCGCCGCCGCATCGCTGACCGCCTGCGGTGGCAGCGATTCCGGCAACGCCGACAGCACCGCCAACACCCCCGCCGCCACCACCTCCGGCGTTGTGACTGGCAGCTACTTCGAGCACGCGAAAGTCTGTATCGACGCCAACGCCAATGCCCAGTGCGATAGCGGCGAAGCATCGACCTATACCGATGCCAAGGGCGCTTTCACGCTGACGGGCCAGGGCGCCGTGGTGGCCGAGATCGGCACGGATGCCTTCCGCAACGACGACACAGGCGCCCACAACGCCGTGACGCGCAAGCTCGTGTTCCGCGCCCCGGCCGGCGCCAATGCCGTGGTGAGCGCGATCTCGACCGAACTGGCCGCGCTGATGGACAGCAACGGCGGCAAGCTCGACGACGCACGCAATCAACTGGCCACCCGCCTGGGCGTCGCCGCCGACAAGCTGCTGGAAGACCACAACAAGGAAACCGACAGCAACATCAAGGCCACTCTGCAGGCCGAGATCGAGCAGGCGATCGACCTGATCGCCACGGCCGTGGCATCGGGCGGCGACATCGGCGCCGCGATCCGTGATGGCGTGACCAAGCGCATCGCGCTGCAGAACATCAAGAACGTCGTGGTGATCTACGCCGAGAACCGCGGCTTCGACAACCTCTACGGCCTGTTCCCGGGCGCCAACGGCATCCCGGGCGTGAACCCGACGGCCGTGGGTTCCGTGGAACCGCAGAAGGACTTTGACGGCTCGGCGCTGGCCTCGCTGCCCCCGACCTGGGGCGGCTTCACCGCCAGCGGCCAGACCGTCACGCTCCCGCAGGCCAGCACCGTGGGCTGGGCCAACAAGCCGTTCCGCATCGACGACCCGGCCGGCGTGAACGGCACGGGCGTGGTGGTAGGCCAGAACGTGATCACACGTGACCTGGTGCACCGCTTCTATAACAACCAGATGCAGATCAACGGCGGCAAGAACGACAAGTTCACGGCGTTCTCCGACGCCGGCGGCCTGGTCATGGGCTACTACGACGGCAGCGCCATGTCGATGTGGAAGCTCGCCCAGCAGTACACGCTGGCCGACAACTTCTTCATGGGCGCGTTCGGCGGCTCGTTCCTGAACCACCAGTACCTGGTCTGCGCCTGCGCACCGGTCTACCCGAACGCCGAAACGTCGGTCGCATCGGGTTCGATCTCGGTCGTCGACACGGACGCCAATGGCAACTTCAAGAGCCTGTCGCTCAAGCCGACGAGCCCCGCCAGCATCCAGACCGGCACCGCCCAGTACGTGAACGACAGCACGCTGACCGCCAAGGACGGCACCGGCGTCTACTACGCGGTCAACACGATGCAGCCGCCGTACCAGCCGAGCGGCAACGCACCTGCGTCGACGGACTCGACCAAGCTGCTGGCCGACCCGACCAAGGCCACCACGCTGCCTGCCCAGACCCAGGACACGATCGCCTCGCTGCTGGACCGCCGCGGCATCAGCTGGGCCTGGTACTCGGGCGCATGGAGCGCAGTGACCGCCAACAGCGCGCTGATCTACAACAACACCACGCCGAACTTTCAGCCGCACCACCAGCCGTTCAACTACTACTCAGCCTTCAGCCCGGTCGATCACGCCGACTACCGCACCGCTCACCTGAAGGACTTCGACTCGTCGTTCCTGGCTGATGCGGCAGCGGGCAAGCTGCCGGCCGTCTCGTTCTACAAGCCGCAAGGCAACCTGAACCAGCACGCCGGCTATGCCAACGTGACCGACGGCGATGCCCACATCGCCAACGTAATCGCCCAGCTCCAGAAGAGCCCGCAGTGGAACAACATGCTGATCGTGGTGACGTACGACGAGAACGGTGGCTTCTATGACCACGCACCGGTGCCGAAGGCCGACCGCTGGGGCCCGGGTACCCGTATCCCTGCCATCGTGATCTCGCCGTTCGCCAAGCGCGGCTTCGTCGATCACACGCAGTACGACACCGCTTCGGTGCTGCGCTTCATCACGCACCGCTTCGCGCTGCCGACGCTGCCTGGCCTGAAGCTGCGCGACGACTCGCTGATCGCCAACGGCAAGCCGGCGATGGGCGACCTGAGCAACGCGCTGACCTTCCCGGCGCAGTAAGCAGGGCCCGAAGGCATTGCCTTCGCGCTGACAAGGGGGCGGCTCCGCGAGGGGCCGCCCCCTTGTCTATTGGATGGTCGAAAGTCCGGTCGCGCCCCTTTTTCCGATCGCAGGAACCTGCCCGGCAGGAAGAGGATCCGCACGCAAGGCACTATAGTGTGCAAGACACCCCCGGAAAGGAGCCCTCCATCCCCGGCCGGCAATCCGACATTCCCGCACGCCTCGATCGCCTGCCATGGTCCGCCTGGCACTGGCGCGTCGCGATCGCCTTGGGCATCGCCTGGGTGCTGGACGGCCTGGAAGTCACGCTGGTCGGCTCGGTCGGCGCGGTGCTCGAGAGGCCGGACACACTTGCGCTCACTGCCACGCAGGTCGGCTGGTCCGGTTCGCTTTACGTGCTCGGCGCCGTGGTCGGCGCGCTTGCCTTCGGCCGCATGGCTGACAGGCTCGGCCGCAAGAAGCTGTTCCTGGCCACGCTGTTCGTCTACATGGCGGCGACGCTGGCAACCGCGTTCTCCCCCAACTTCGCGTTCTTCGCGGCCTGCCGCTTCCTGACCGGGCTTGGCATCGGCGGCGAGTACGCAGCCATTAATTCGGCGATCGACGAACTGATTCCTGCCCGCGTGCGCGGCAGGGTCAATCTGGCGATCAACGGCAGCTTCTGGCTGGGTGCGGCACTCGGTGCCGGCCTGAGTCTGCTTCTGCTGGATCCACGGGTGCTGGGCCCCGTATGGGGCTGGCGCGCATGCTTCGCGCTGGGCGCGCTGCTGGCAGTGGCGATCGTGTTGATCCGGCGCCATGTACCGGAAAGCCCGCGCTGGCTGGCCACGCACGGCCGCCATGCCGAAGCCGAGCAGGTGATCGCAGGTATCGAGGCAGCGATCACCCGACGGCACGGTCCGCTGCCCCCGGTCCATGACGCGGCGCTGGTCTACTACGGGGGCAAACCCGTGCCTCCCCTGCGCGACGTCGTGCGGTTGCTGGTCCGTCGCTACCGGACACGCAGCGCCGTCACCTTCGCCCTGATGGTGGCGCAGGCCTTCTTCTACAACGCGATCTTCTTTACCTACGCCCTGGTGCTGACACGCTTCCTGGGCGTGCCGGAGGAACGCGTCGCGCTCTATATTTTCCCGTTCGCGATCGGCAACGCCCTGGGGCCGCTGTTGCTCGGCCCGCTGTTCGACCGCATCGGCCGACGCAAGATGATTGCGCTGACCTATGTGCTCTCCGGCATCGGGCTGGCCGCCACAGGATGGGCATTCATGTCCGGCTGGCTAGACGCCAGATCGCAAGCGCTGTGCTGGTCCGCCGTGTTCTTCCTGGCCTCGGCCGCGGCCAGTTCGGCATACCTGACCGCCAGCGAAGTGTTCCCGCTCGAAATGCGGGCGCTGGCGATCTCCGTGTTCTACGCGGTGGGCACGGGCGTCGGCGGGTTCATCGCGCCCGTGCTGTTCGGAGCGTTGATCGAAACGGGTAGCCGGGGCGCCGTGGCGGTGGGCTACGCCATCGGCGCAACCCTGGTCATCGTGGCGGGGGCGATGGCCCTGAAGTACGGGGTGGATGCCGAGCGAAAGCCGCTGGAGGAAGTCGCGCCGCCATTGGGGACCGATGACGAGTGAGCGCGGCGGCAGAGCATGGCGTGGGCGGGCATTTTGAGAACCGTCCCATATCGCGCAGGTTTCGCAGGCTCCAGACTGGAGACGCCATGCAATTGGGCATGGGGATTACTGGAGCTACGCAATGAGATATTCCGGCCAGAACATACTTGAAACTGAAACCCCAGGACCGGTCATTGAGCGCGACGAAAGCTTGCTCGACAACGTCAAGGACATCTTTGACATGGCCGGTTGGTTTATCAATCCCACCAATGTTCCACTGACCATTGAGCGTATGAACGAGATCATCGCGGAAGCCGGAACATCTGCTCGATGATCGGACTCGACACGAATGTGCTGGTTCGATTCTTCGCTCAGGAAACTAGTGCTGAAGGACAGCTGGCACATGCGCTACTCCGTCAACTGACGCCAGAACACCCGGGCTTTGTTTCGCTGGTTGCGATTACGGAACTCGCCTGGGTACTGGCTCGCTCTTACCACGCCACGCGCCGGGAGATCCAGCGCGTGGTCGAATCCCTCCTCGGTTGGCCAGCTCTGCTGATAGAGGCACATGACATCGTGCAACGCGCGGCGCACCGGTTCGCGAAGGCTTCGTGCGATTTTGCCGACTGCCTGATTGAACGTGCGGGCAACGAATTCGGCTGCAGCGTCACTCTGACCTTTGACAAGGTGGCCGCCCGAGATCAAGGGTTCGTGTTGCTATCAGCAAGATAAAGGGAAGTCCGAACTGCTCTATCCTGATCGATCATTGAGAGCGATGCCTTTGGCTAAGAAGCAGTTTCAGAATGAAGCGAGGCGGTTATGGCTAGGCGGGGGCAGCAGACAGCACAAGTAGTAAGGCAAGGCCCCGCAGCGACGCCAGAATCTTTTTGAAACGGCTTCTAACTGCCCTATTCCCAGTGAAATCGTCCGAGACCCAGATCAACTCAACCCATCCAGCACCATATGCTGCCCATGAACCGCTTCTGCCGCGTCAGAGGCCAGGAACGCCACTGCCCGTGCCGCGGCGCCGGTCGATACCCAACGCGTATGGTCCGCCGAAGGCATGGCCTGACGATTGGCCGGGGTATCGAGGATACTCGGGGCCACGCTGTTGACGTTGATGCCTGCCCCCCTTACCTCATGCGACAGGCTTTCCACGAGCCGTTGCAGCGCGCTCTTCGATGCCGCATAGGCCGCCATCGTCGCCACCCCGGCCATGGCACCACGCGCCGACACCGCAACGACCTTGCCGTGCCTCTGGAACAGCATGGCCGGAATGAAGTGACTGGTGACCGCAACGAAGGACCACGCATTCAGGTCCATCATCCGCATCCACGATTCCCGGCTCATGGCGTGAGTGGCCTCGCCCATTTCAAAGCCGCCGGCCACGTGCACCAGGACGTCCACCGTGCCGAAGGCGTCGAGGATTGCCGCCGCAACCGGTGCCATGGCGGTGTCCGACGTGACATCGGCCGCGTGAAGCAGCGTGCCGCCATGATCGGGCTCAGGATGAGCGAATACGCTTTGCAGGTGCTGCAGGTCCCGGTCGATCAGCGCCAATCTGGCGCCCTCGGCGGCAAAGCGGCTGGCCACTGCACGGCCTAGCGCGCCGGCGGCCCCGGTGATGACGACATGACGACGGGCAGCGGTTGAGTCCATGAAAGGCTCCAAGGTAAGGGTTCTTCAACGATAGCCCTCCGCCGGCCGTCTCGCAAAAATGCTGCGCCGCAGAGAAAACTGTACAGCGCATCCAACCGTCATCTGTGTATGGCACCCGACGTAGCGCTCAGGCATGATGCCGCACCGCCCCAATTGGGGACTGATTCCCCGGACAAGAATTGCCTCTCTCGCGCATAAAACAAAGCGACAGCCTGCTGGCCGTGCTGGCCCTGATCGGCTCCATGGCGTCGCTCTGCATCGGCACATCATTTGCCAAAAGCCTGTTTGCGTCGATCGGCGCACAGGGCACCACCGCGCTGCGGGTGAGCTTTGCGGCGGTGATCCTGATCTGCGTCTGGCGTCCCTGGCGTTTTCCGCTCTCCGGCAAGAATGCCCGCGCCATCGCCCTTTATGGCGCCGCGCTGGGCGGGACCAACCTGCTGTTCTACATGTCGCTGCGGACGATTCCGCTCGGGTTGGCGATCGCCATCGAATTCACCGGTCCATTGGCGGTTGCCGTGCTTTCGTCACGCCGCGCGATCGACTTTCTGTGGATAGGCTGCGCGGTCACCGGACTGATCCTGCTGCTGCCGCTTGGCGAAGCCGCCGCGCACCTCGATCCCGTAGGCATTGGCTTCGCGCTCGCCGCAGGGGTAGGCTGGGCGCTGTACATCGTGTTCGGACAGATGGCAGGCAACGCCCATGGCGGCCAGGCGACGTCCCTGGGAATGACCATGGCGGCATTGGTGGCCCTGCCATTCGGACTCGGCCACGCCGGCTTGGAGATGTTCAGTCCGGCTCTTCTGCTTTCCGGCCTGGCGGTCGGCATTCTTTCCAGCGCGATCCCGTATTCGCTGGAAATGGTAGCCCTCAAGCGGCTCCCCCGGCGCACATTCGGCATCTTGTTGAGTCTGGAGCCAGCCATGGGCGCTCTGGCGGGCCTGGCATTCCTGAACGAACAACTGACGCCGATTCAGTGGGTAGCGATTGCCGCAATCATCGTCGCGTCGATTGGTTGTACGGCTACGTCGAGAAGCAAACGTTAATGGGCGGCGAACCAGTCGCGCGGCATCCGGTGATCGCGCGCTGACGCCCTCGCCTCTGCAAGGGTCAGGCTGACCTCATGCAGAAAGCTGTCCTCGGGGTTGCGGCGCGCCGAGAATCCGCAGTCCCGCATGATCGCCAACATCCGGCGGTTCTCGCTGAGAACGTCACCCCGCATTCCACGCAGTTGCCCCGATCTCGCCAGCTGCTGGAGCCGCTGTATCAACCGGCGACCCAGACCCTGGCCCTGCCACGCATCGGCAACCACAACGGCCAGTTCGGCAACATCCTCCTCGTTCACCACATATTCGGCATTGGCGACGATGGTTTCGGCGCCATCCGCTTCGCGATACGTCACCACGAGTGCCACGTCCTCGGCTTTCCGATGGCTCACGAAGCCTTGAACGATCTCGTCGGTCACGCGCCCACCAGTCAGGAAGCGGAAGTAGCGGCTTTCGCGTGACAAGCTGTCGACAAACATCCGCAGCCCGGCCTGATCCGCCCCGCGCGCGGGCCGAAGCGTCAACCGAGCGCCGCTGCGGCCGGTCCAGTTTTCTTCACTGATCGGTGTCGCCACCTGATTGGCGTCTTCGACACGGCCCATGGTCCGCTCCTGACTACGTTTTGTATAGTCAGGACTATAGTCGAAACCCTAACTTTTGCAAATGAAGTTAGGGTGCTATTCTCAAAGCATGACCACGCCACCGCCCGTCGACCTCACGAACTGCTCGATAGCCGCCACGCTCTCGTTGATTGGCGAGAAGTGGACGATTCTTATCTTGCGCGATGTGTTCTCCGGGGTACGCCGCTTCGATGACTTCCTCGAGCGCCTGCAATGCTCGCCGGCCGTACTGTCGGCGCGGCTCAAGACGTTGACCGAGGCGGGATTGCTGCGCAAGGTCAGCTACAAGGAGCCTGGCGAGCGGGAACGCTTTGCCTACCATCCGACGCGGGCCGCGGTCGATCTGCTTCCCGTCCTGGTCGGACTGATGCAATGGGGAGACGCCCATATGGCCGCCGACGGTGGCGGCCCGGCCGAAGTCCGCTCCAAGCTCTCCGGACTCAAGGTGCGTGCCGCGTTGATCGACGAGGCTGGGGAGACTGTCTCACCTTCGGACATGCAACTGCTGGCCGTCCCCCCCACCACCCCCACCGACGCGGCCGTCTGAGCCAACGCACCGCTTGCACACATTGCACCGCACCATTCCCGTGCGAACGCCCAATACTGGCGCTGCACCATGTCGCGTCAATGTGCGCGCTCTTCCACCCGATGATCGGGCCACGCCCCGATAAACCTCCAAAGCGGCATTCGCGCACGCTGGCACGACGCTTGCGTTACTAAGCGCGGGCCGGTCAACGGCGATCCGCCCACCCCACACAGCCGCGGCTCCCTTTGAGAGCCGCAGGCAGGACAACGGCGTCCCCAGAACTGGCCCATCGGGTCGGACTCTCGGGACGCCTTTTGTTTTTGGAGCAAGAGGATGAACGGCAAAGCCACCCGGATCGATCTGCTGAGTTTCAGGACGCCGCAGATGCGCGCCTTCCACCTGACCTGGATGGCCTTCTTCGTCTGTTTCTTTGCGTGGTTTGCCTGCGCGCCGCTCATGCCGGTGCTCAAAGGCGAATTCGGCCTGACGCCAAATCAGATCGCCAATATCAATATCGCCGCCGTCGCCGTGACCATCCTGGTGCGACTGGTGATCGGCCCCCTGTGCGACCGCTTTGGCCCGCGCAAGACCTACACCGGCCTGCTGGCGATTGGCGCCCTGCCAGTGCTCGGCGTGGCCTTCGCCCAGAACTACGAGACCTTCCTGTTCTTTCGCCTGCTGATCGGCGCGGTCGGCGCCAGCTTCGTGATCACGCAGTACCACACGTCGGTGATGTTCGCGCCGAACGTGGTGGGCACCGCCAATGCGGCATCCGCTGGCTGGGGCAACGCTGGTGGCGGCGCCGCGCAAGGCCTGATGCCGCTGCTGCTGGCCGCGATCCTGTTTCTCGGCGTCGATCACACCATGGGCTGGCGCGTGGCGCTGCTGGTGCCTGGCATCCTGATGCTGGTCATGGCCGTCGTCTACTGGCGCTTCACGCAGGACTGCCCCGAAGGCAACTTCTCTGACCTGCGTGCCCGTGGCATCGCCGTCAGCGGCGGCAAGGGCGGTGGCGGCTGGGCCAGCTTTCGCGCCGCCAGCGCCAACTACCGCGTCTGGATGCTGTTCATCACGTACGGTGCCTGCTTCGGCGTGGAGATCTTCATTCACAACGTGGCCGCCACGTTCTACGTCGATCGCTTCGGCCTGTCGCTTTCGGCCGCCGGCATGGCCGCCGCGAGCTTCGGTCTGCTGGCCCTGTTTGCCCGCGCGCTGGGCGGCTACGTATCGGACAAGCTGGCCATGCGTCGCGGCCTCGACGCCCGCTCCCTGATCCTGTTCGTCTTCATCCTCGGCGAGGGCCTGGGCCTGCTCGGTTTCGCTCACGCCTCCACGGCCACCACTGCGGTCGCAGCGATGCTGGTTTTCGGACTGTTCACGCACATGGCCTGCGGTGCGACGTACGCGCTGGTGCCGTTCATCGACCGCAAGGCACTTGGCGGCGTGGCCGGCATCATCGGCGCCGGCGGCAATGTGGGCGCAGTGGCGGCGGGCTTCCTGATGAAGGGCCTCGGCGACCTGCAGCAGACCCTGACGTGGCTCGGCGTGGCCGCCACACTGGCCGCCCTGTGCGCGATCGCGGTGCGCTTCAGCGCCGAGCACAAGGCCCAGGAGCAGGCGCTCTACGACAGCGCGCTCGCCAACTGAATTCCACAAGACATTCCCTTCGGACAAGGAAAGCATCATGAAGATCATCATCGTCGGGCATGGCATGGTCGGCCACAAGTTCCTGGAATGCCTCGCGGATGCCGGCGCGCAGGACCTCGAGGTGACGGTGCTTTGCGAGGAGCCCCGCCCCGCCTACGATCGCGTCCACCTGTCCGAGTTCTTCGCCGGCAAGTCCGCCGAGGATCTGTCGCTGGTGCCTGAAGGCTTCTTCGCCCAGCACAACAACATGCTGCTGCGCCTGAACGCGAAGGCCACGGCCATCGACACAGCCGCGAAGACCGTCACCACCTCCACCGGCGAGACGCTCGGCTACGACAAGCTCGTGCTCGCCACCGGCTCCTATCCGTTTGTGCCCCCGCTGCCCGGCAAGGATCGCAAGGACACTTTCGTCTACCGCACGATCGAGGACCTCGAGGCGATGCTCGAATGCGGCCAGCGCGCGACGTCGGGCGTGGTGATCGGCGGCGGCCTGCTTGGCCTGGAGTGCGCCAAGGCGCTGCGCGACATGGGTCTGCAGACCCACGTTGTGGAGTTCGCCCCGCGCCTGATGGCGGTGCAGGTCGATGATGGCGGTGGCCGGATGCTGCGCCAGAAGATCGAGGAACTGGGCGTGACGGCGCACACCGGCAAGAACACGCTGGAGATCGTCGATGGCACCGAAGGCACGCATCGCATGAACTTCGCCGATGGCACGCACCTGGACACTGACATGATCGTGTTCTCGGCCGGCATCCGCCCGCGCGACGAGCTGGCACGCGCCAGCGGCCTGACGATCGGCGCGCGCGGCGGCATCGTGATCGACAACAACTGCCTGACGTCGGATCCGCACGTCTACGCCATCGGCGAGTGCGCGCTGTGGGACGGCAAGATCTATGGCCTGGTGGCCCCGGGCTACGACATGGCCCGCGTAGCCGCCCGGCATCTGCGCGGCGAAGCCTCGGAGTTCGCTGGCGCCGACATGAGCACCAAGCTCAAGCTGATGGGCGTGGACGTGGCCAGCATCGGTGACCCGCACGGCAACGAACCGGGTAGCCGTTCCTACCAGTTCACCGACGAACGCAAGCAGATCTACAAGAAGCTGGTGGTATCCGAGTGCGGCAAGTTCCTGCTCGGCGGCGTGCTGGTTGGCGATGCCGCCGAGTACGGCACGCTGCTGCAGATGATGTTGAACCGGATCGAACTGCCGGAATCTCCGGAGTTCCTGATCCTTCCTGCCTCCGATGGAAAGGCCCGGCCTGCGCTCGGCGCCGACGCGCTGCCGGATACCGCCCAGATCTGCTCGTGCAACAACGTCAGCAAGGGCGAGATCTGCGGCGCCGTGTGCGATGGCGCCACCACCATCGGCGCGCTGAAATCGTGCACCAAGGCCGGCACCGCGTGCGGTGGCTGCGTGCCGCTGGTCACGCAGATCATGAAGGCGGAAATGAAGAAGCAAGGCATGGCCGTGAACAACCATGTCTGCGAGCACTTTCCGTACTCGCGTCAGGAGCTCTACCACCTGGTGCGCGTCGGCAAGTTCAAGTCCTTCGATGACCTGCTGGCCGCGCACGGCTCCGGGCTGGGCTGCGACATCTGCAAGCCGACCGTTGGCAGCATCCTGGCGTCGTGCTGGAACGAATTCGTGCTCAAGGAAGAGCACGCCAGCCTGCAGGATTCGAACGACTACTTCCTTGCCAACATCCAGAAGGACGGCACCTACTCAGTGGTCCCGCGCATGCCCGGCGGCGAAGTCACGCCCGATGGCCTGATCGCGGTTGGCCAGATCGCGAAGAAGTACGGCCTCTACACCAAGATCACCGGCGGCGCGCGGGTCGACATGTTCGGCGCGCGACTGGAGGAACTGCCGCTGATCTGGGAAGAACTGATCGCGGCCGGCTTCGAATCGGGCCATGCCTACGGCAAATCGTTGCGCACGGTGAAATCGTGCGTGGGCTCCACGTGGTGCCGCTATGGCGTGGACGACTCCGTCGGCCTGGCCATCGACATCGAGAACCGCTACAAGGGCCTGCGCGCGCCGCACAAGATCAAGTTCGGCGTCTCGGGCTGCACGCGCGAATGCGCCGAGGCGCAAGGCAAGGACGTCGGCATCATCGCCACGGAGCGCGGCTGGAACCTCTACGTGTGCGGCAACGGCGGCATGAAGCCTCGCCACGCGGAACTGCTGGCGGGCGATCTGGACCGCGAAACGCTGATCCGTTACGTCGACCGCTTCCTGATGTTCTACGTGCGCACGGCGGACCGCCTGCAACGCACCAGCACGTGGCGCGACAACCTCGAAGACGGCCTGGATTACCTGAAGTCCGTGATCATCGACGACAAGCTCGGCATCGGCGCCGAACTCGAAACCGAGATGCAGCACGTGGTGGATACGTACGAAGATGAATGGAAGCGCGCCGTCACCGACCCCGAGACGCGCAAGCGCTTCCGCCACTTCGTCAACAGCGACCTGCGCGACGACAACCTCATGTTCCTGGAGGAGCGCGGCCAGGTTCGCCCAGCCACGCAGGAGGAACGAAACTTGCAACGTTCCCGCCTGAGCCACATCCCCGTGGTTGCCGTGCCCGCAAAAGCAGCGTGAAGCCCCCGATTTCAAGGAGAACGTGATGAGCCAAGCCCACCACCCCGAGACCTGGACCGCGATTTGCACCTTGCGCGATATCGTGCCCAATACTGGTGTCTGCGCCCTGGTCGACAGAAAGCAGGTCGCCGTCTTCCGCATCGGCCGCGGCGAGGAGGTCTACGCGCTGGCCAACTTCGACCCGAACGCACAGGCGAACGTGCTGTCGCGGGGTCTGGTCGGCAACCTTGGCCCGCGCACCGTGGTGGCATCGCCGATCTACAAGCACCACTTCGATCTGCGCACCGGCGAATGCCTCGAAGCGCCCGAGCACTCGGTGGATGCTTACACCGCGCGGGTCTACGACGGCAAGGTCTGGGTGGCCACCGCGGCCATGGCCCGCGAGGTGGACGTAGAGGTAGAGGCGGAGGCCGAGGAAGAGCTGGCCGCCTGACCCTCGATCGACACCCCCTCGCCCACGCCAACAGCCAGAATCAGGAAGACGCTCATGACGCCCCCCGTCTCGTCCCACGCCAAGCCGCGACTGGTCGTCGTCGGCAATGGCATGGCCGGAATGCGCACGGTCGAGGAACTGCTGAAGCTGGCGCCGGACCTGTATGACATCACAGTGTTCGGCGCCGAGCCGCACGGCAACTACAACCGCATTCTGCTGTCCCCGGTGCTCGCCGGCGAGAAGACCGTCGACGACATCATGCTGAATACCCGCGCCTGGTATGGCCAGCATGGCATCGAGTTGCTGGCCGGCGATCCGGTCGTTGCAATCGACCGGCCGCGCCGGCTGGTGCGTTCCGCGTCCGGCAAGGAAGTCCGCTATGACCGCCTGCTGCTGGCCACCGGCTCCAAGCCGTTCATCATCCCCGTCCCCGGCCACACGCTCGACGGCGTGATCGCTTTCCGCGATATCCAGGACGTGGAAACAATGCTCCACGCCGCTCGCAATCATCGCCATGCGGTGGTGATCGGCGGCGGCCTGCTTGGCCTCGAAGCGGCCAACGGGCTGATGCGTCAGGGCATGGACGTCACCGTGGTGCACCTGGCCGACAGCCTGATGGAACGCCAGCTCGACAAACCTGCCGCCGAGCTGCTCAAGGCAGCGCTGGAACGCAAGGGTCTGCGCTTCCTGCTCAGCGCGCAGACCGCCGCCGTGCTCGGCAGCGAGCGGGTCACGGGCGTGCTGTTCAAGGACGGCACCCAGATCCCGGCGGACCTTGTAGTGATGACCGCCGGGGTGCGCCCCAACATCGAACTGGCCGCCAGTGCGGGGCTGCGCTGCGAGCGCGCGATCGTCGTCGACGACACGCTGCAGACCTTCGACCCCCGCATCTACGCCGTGGGCGAATGCGTGCAGCACCGACAGGCCACGTTCGGGCTGGTGGCGCCGATCTGGGATCAGGCACGGGTGTGCGCCGCCCACCTGGCAGGTGCCGGCCACCGCCGCTATGTCCAGCAAGCCACTGCTACCAAGCTCAAGGTCACGGGCGTGGACCTGTATTCTGCCGGTGACTTCATCGGCGGCGACAACAGCGAAGACCTCGTGCTGCGCGATCCGCGCCGAGGCATCTACAAGCGTCTGGTGCTGCAGGGTGGGCGGCTTGTCGGTGCCGTGCTCTATGGCGACGTCCAGGACGGCCCGTGGTATTTCGACCTGATCCAGACCGGTCAGCCGGTAGCCGCATTGCGTCAGCGCCTGCTGTTCGGCAAGGCGCAATGCGAGGCCCTTGCGGCATAGCTTTTCCGGGACATCGACGTGAACCTGTCAGATATCGCGGTGGTCGCCACCACCCCCACCAAGACAATCTCCACGACCTGCCCCTATTGCGGCGTAGGCTGCGGCGTGCGCGCCACCGTGCGTGCCGATGGCCTGGTCGACATTGCCGGCGATGCCGATCATGCTTCCAACGCCGGGCGGCTCTGCGTCAAGGGCTCCGCGCTGGGCGAAACGCTCGACCTGAACGGGCGGCTGCTGCATCCGCAAGTGCGCGATGCCGATGGCTCGCTGCGCCGCGTGGACTGGGACGAAGCCCTCGACAAGGTCGCCCGTGGCTTCACGGAGATCATCGCCAGGCACGGTCCCGACGCCGTCGCGCTCTACGTGTCGGGCCAGCTGCTGACCGAGGACTACTACGTCGCCAACAAGCTCATGAAGGGCTTCATCGGCACGGCGAACATCGACACCAACTCGCGCCTGTGCATGTCGTCGGCGGTAGCCGGCCACAAGCGCGCGTTTGGCGAGGACCTTGTTCCGTGCAGCTACGAGGACCTCGAACTGGCCGATCTCGTCATCCTGGTGGGCTCCAATACCGCGTGGTGCCACCCGATCCTGTTCCAGCGCCTGACCCGCGCCAAGGAAGCGCGGCCCGAGATGAAAATCGTCGCGATCGACCCGCGTCGAACCGCCACCTGCGAACTGGCCGACCTGCACCTGCCGCTGCGCGCCGGTACCGATGTGCGGCTGTTCAATGGGTTGTTGAGCTACCTCGCGCGTCACGGTCATGGCGATGACGTCTTTGTGGCGGACCATACCGCTGGCCTTGACGATGCGTTGGCCGTGGCCGACGCCGACGGTGCCGATATCGCCGCCGTGGCACGCGCGTGCAAACTCGCGCCGCAGGATGTGCAGGCGTTCTACGAACTGTTCGCCGCCTCGAAGAAGGTCGTCACCGCGTTCTCGATGGGCGTGAACCAGTCGTCAGCCGGCACGGACAAGGTCAACAGCATTATCAATTGCCACCTGCTGACCGGCCGGATCGGCCGTCCCGGCATGGGTCCTTTCTCGCTCACGGGCCAGCCCAACGCCATGGGCGGACGCGAAGTCGGCGGACTGGCGAATATGCTCGCGGCTCACATGGAACTGGGCGACCCGCGCCATCGCGACATCGTGCAGGACTTCTGGCACTCGCCAGCCATGGCGGACAAACCCGGCCTGAAGGCGGTGGACCTGTTCCAGGCCATCGAACAAGGCAAGGTCAAGGCCGTGTGGGTGATCGCCACCAATCCGGTGGTCAGCCTGCCGGACGCCGATCAGGCCCGGCGCGCGCTGGCCCGCTGCGAACTCGTGGTGACGTCGGACATCGTCACGCGCACGGACACCAACGACGCCGCGCATATCCTGCTGCCCGCGCTGGGCTGGGGCGAAAAAGACGGCACGGTCACCAACTCCGAACGCCGCATCTCGCGCCAGCGTGCGTTCCTATCCGCTCCCGGCGAAGCCCGCGCGGACTGGGACATCCTCTGCGACGTGGCACGCCGCATGGGGTTCGCCGGCTTCGACTACGCCGGTCAGCATGAGATCTTCGACGAGCACGCGCGTCTCAGCGCCTGGCGCAATGGTGGCGATAGCGGCGATGATGTGGCGCACGCACCGCGCATGTTCGATATCGGCGGCCTCGCCGGCATGGACCAGACCGCATACGACGCCATGCTGCCCGTGCAATGGCCGCTGCCCGCCATGGCTTCGTCAGGCAAGCAACGCCTGTTCGAGAATGCCCGCTTTGCCTTCGCCGATGGCCGGGCACGCTTCGTCGCCACGGCGGCGCGCGCGCCCGTCCATGCCACCGACGATGAGTTTCCGCTGATCCTGAACACCGGCCGCGTGCGCGATCAATGGCACACGATGACCCGGACGGGCAAAGCCGCCCGCCTGTCGGATCACCTGCCCGAGCCATTCGTCGACATGCATCCGCAGGACGCGCTGCTCTGCGGTGTGGGCGAAGGCAAGCTCGCACGCGTGACCAGCCGTTGGGGCGTGATGATCGGCCGAGTCCGATTTGGCGGTGGCATTCCGCGCGGGAGCGTCTTTGTCCCAATCCACTGGAACGACCAGTTCAGTTCCGACGCACGCGTTGGCGCGGTGGTCAATCCGGCCGTCGATCCGGTGTCAGGCGAGCCCGAGTTCAAGCACACGCCCGTGCGAGTGGAGGAATTCCGCGTGTCGTGGCACGGCTTCGTGCTGAGCCGCAAGATGCTTCCCGCCGACGCGCTGACCTGGTGGACCCGCATCCAGGGCAAGCATTTCCATCGCCACGAGTTCGCGGGCCGCGATGTCATCACGGATCGTGCCGCATGGGCACGTGAACGACTGGGAGCACAGGCGCCCGACGCGGACTGGCTCGAGTTCGAGGATCGCGCCGCGGGCGTCTATCACGCTGGCTACGTCGTCGATGACCGGCTTGAGGCTTGCCTCTATCTCTCGACCCGGCCCGACCTACCGTCGCGGGCGTGGCTGTCTCAGCTTTTCGGTCAGGCACGCCTGGAAGACAGCGATCGCATCGGCCTGCTACTGGGCCAGCCACTCGAAAAGACAGCCGATGCAGGCCCCACGGTCTGCTCGTGCTTCGGCGTGGGCCGCAACACGATCTGCGACGCAGTACGCCAGCACGACCTCAAGACACCAGCAGAAATCACGGCTTGCGTGAAGGCCGGCGGCAATTGCGGGTCCTGCGTGCCAGAGTTGCGCAAGCTGCTGGTGGAAATCCGCGTGGTGGAAGCGGCTTAGCAGATACGCAGACGACAAAGGCGCGGCGGGCCATGTGCCCTCCGCGCCTTTTTTTCGTCCACTTCTTGACATTTATTCCATCTCTATACAAACTGTCCAGAATCATGGCTTCACACATCGAGACCGCCTGACATGGTCAAACGCACCGCCGAGCAGCGTGTCCTGCTCGACCAGATCAAGCAGATTGCCGATGGCCTCGGCCAGACGCTCGCGCCGTTCTGCGAGGTCGTGGTTCATGACCTGCTGGAGCCCGAGCAGTCGATCCTGGCCATCCACAACAACCTGTCCGGCCGCGCTGTTGGCGATCCGACCACCGAGCTTGGTCAGGCACGCATCACCGATCCCGACTACCCGCAGGTTCTGGCCAATTACGCGAACCAGTTCGCGGACGGCCGTCAGGCAAAAAGCACGTCGATCGGCATCAAGGACGCCAGCGGCAACTACATCGCCGCGCTGTGCATGAATGTCGACCTGACGCTGTTCCGCAGCCTGCAGATGGCCATGGGCCAGTTCGTCCAGACCGCCACGGACGGTCCGAAGGAAACACTCGATCCTGCGGGCACCGACGCGCTGCGCGACCGCATCGACGCCTTCGCCGCGCGGCTGGCCACCACGCCGCGCGCCTTGAAAACCGAGGAACGGCGCGCGCTGCTGGGTGAGCTGAAGGCATCGGGGCTGCTCGATGTCCGACGCGCCATGGAAACCGTCGCGGCCCATCTGGGTGTATCGCGCGCAGCCGCCTACAGCTATGTCCGCTAATCAACGATCCGCAGAACTGCTTCTGCTCGACAAGCACGCCGTGGAAGCGGCGCTGCTACCCAACGACGTACTGGCCGCCGTGCGCGAGGCATTCGTGCTGCACAGCCAGCGTGAGGGACGCGTCTTCCCCGTGGTGCGGGAAAAGCTGGCGACAGGCGGGGTATTCGGCATCAAGGCCGGCGACGTGGGCAGCCAGAACCTGCTTGGCTTCAAGGCTGCCGGGTTCTGGCCCGGCAATCGCCAGTTGGGCGGAGACACCCACCAGGCCACAATCGTCCTGATCGACCCCGCCACGGGGCGGCCCCTTTGCATCGTCGACGGCAACGCCATCACCACGGCACGCACCGGCGCCGCCGGCGGCATCGGCCTGCAACAACTGGCCCGGCCCGACAGCACGCGCCTCTGCGTCTTTGGCACCGGCGTCCAGGCTCGCGTTCAGCTCGAATTTGCCTTGCGCTTGATGCCCGCCTTGCAAACGGTGCGCTATGTTTCGAGCAGTGGCCAGCGCCATGCGGCGTTTGAGGCAGCCTTCCAGGACCGGTGTGAAATCCAACTGGCGACGGACCGCGATGACGCCGTGGCCAACAGCGACGTGGTAATCACCGCCACCCCGGGCGGCGGCCCCTTGTTCGACGCCCAGGCCGTGCGGCCGGGCACACACCTGACCTGCGTCGGCGCCGATACCACCGGCAAGCGCGAACTGCCTGCGGGCGTGCTGGAACGCGCGCGCATCGTCGTGGATGACAGCGAACAGGCGCGCCGCATCGGCGAATGCCAATGGGCCCCCGATCTCCCATGCATCGAGATTGGCGACCTGCTGACCGGCAAGGCCACGATCACGCGCGAGCCCGCCGATATCACCGTATTCGACATGACCGGACTGGCCCTGCAGGACCTGACGGTCGCCCGCTTCCTGGACCAACGCGCCCGGGCCGATGGCACCGGCACGCGCCTGGCCTGGCCCTGGTAACAACTCCTCTCTCCCTGCCCACCATGACGACCCTGCAACTGCCCACCTACGCCGACGTCGAAGCCGCCGCCAAACGGATCGAAGGCTTTGCCAACCGCACGCCGGTCAACACGTCGCGCACGCTCAACGAAATGCTCGGCGCAGAAGTCTTCTTCAAGTGCGAGAACTTCCAGCGCATGGGCGCGTTCAAGTTCCGTGGCGCGTTCAACGCGCTGGCGAAATTCACCCCCGAACAACGCCGTGGCGGCGTGGTCGCCTTCTCGTCCGGCAATCACGCGCAGGGCATCGCGCTGTCCGCGAAGCTGCTGAACATGCCTGCCACGATCGTGATGCCCCACGACGCACCGGCCTTGAAGGTAGCGGCGACGCGGGGGTATGGCGCGACCGTGGTGAGCTATGACCGCTACAAGGAAGACCGTGAAGCCATCGGCCGCGACCTGGCCGAAATGCACGGCATGACGCTGATCCCGCCGTATGACCATCCGGATGTGCTGACGGGCCAGGGCACCGCCGCCAAGGAACTGTTCGAGGAAGTGGGCGCGCTCGACGCCATCTTCACCCCGCTGGGCGGCGGCGGACTGCTCTCCGGCACCGCATTGACGACGCGCGCGCTGGCGCCACAGTGCCAGATCTACGGCGTGGAGCCGGAGGCGGGCAACGACGGCCAGCAATCATTCCGCAGCGGCTCGATCGTCCATATCGACACCCCGCAGACCATCGCCGACGGCGCCCAGACGCAGCATCTGGGGCACTACACGTTCAGCATCATCAAGCGCGACGTGACTGACATCCTGACCGCGACTGACGCGCAACTGGTCGAGGCCATGCGCTTCTATGCCGAACGGATGAAGATGATTGTCGAGCCGACCGGCTGCCTGGGCCTGGCAGCGGTCATGCAGATGAAGGACGCGCTCAAGGGCAAGCGCGTGGGCGTGGTGATCAGCGGCGGCAACGTCGATCTGGAGCGTTTCTGCTCGCTGCTGTCGGCCTGATCCTTCCGCGCATCAAACCGAACATCGAATCGAACCCCGGGCCGGGAATTGCATCCCCGGCCTGCTTCAAACCTCCCCGCCCTGCTTCACGTCTTCCCTGGCCTTGTGCCGCTCCGCCTTCTCGGGCGAAAGCTGCATGAAGATCCACGCCGATGCCGACGTAATCAGCCCGACGCAGACGAACGTCGCATGAAACGCCGGCAGGACGTCGAGGTGATGCTCGCCGATACCCTCCTGGAACGTCGCCAGCAATGCGCCGGCGGATGTCACCGCCAGACTCATCGACAACATCTGCACCATCGACAACATGCTGTTGCCGCTGCTCGCCCGAGTGCCACTCAGATCCTTGAGCGTCACGGTGTTCATCGCGGTGAACTGGATCGAATTGACCGCGCCAAAAATCGCCAGTAGCACCACGATGAGCGCCAATGGGCGCGTCGGCGTGATCAGCGCGAACGACGCCATGACAAGTCCAACCACGAATGTGTTCGTCACCAGCACGCGGCGATAGCCGTGCCGTTCGATCAGCCACGTGGCCAGACGCTTCGACGCCATGCCGGCGGCCGTGACAGGCAGCATCATCAGGCCGGCATCGAACGGGGAATAGCCGAGGCTGACCTGCAGGGTCAGTGGAATCAGGAACGGCATGGCGCCATTGCCGATACGCGCGAACAGGTTGCCGAGCAGGCCCACGCTGAACGAATGAATCCGGAACAGCCTCAGCGGAAACAGCGGCTGCTTGCGCTTGTTGGCGTGGAGCACGTACGCGCTGAGCGCGGCCATGCTGGCGATCAGCAGCATCAGCACCGTGGCGTGCTGGAAGCCCATCTCCGCGAGTCCATCGAGCGAGAACGATAGCGTCACCATGGCAATTGCCAGGAACGCATAGCCAACCGCATCGAACGTGCCGATGCCGGGCAGGCGCGAGTTCGGCATATAGCGGATGGTGGCCAGCACGCCCAGCAGGCCGACCGGCACATTGATCAGGAAGATCCAGTGCCAGGAGAACGTCTGGGTAATCCATCCACCCAGCGTCGGGCCGATCAGCGGACCGATCATGCCCGGGATGGCCACGAAACTCAGCGCCTGCAGATACTGCTCGCGCGGAAACGTACGCAGTACGGAGAGTCGCCCCACGGGCAGCAGCATCGCCCCGCCCGCCCCCTGCACCACGCGGGCGACGGTCAGGAACGGCAGCGAAGGCGCCGCGGCGCAAAGCAGCGATCCGGCCACGAACAACACGATCGCGATCTGGAAGATGGTTCTTGTGCCGAATTTGTCCGCCAGCCAGCCCGAAGCGGGAATGATGACCGCCATGGTCAGCGAGTAGGCGATGATCACCGACTGCATCCGCAGCGGGCTCTCGCCAAGGCTGTGCGCCATCGAAGGTAAGGCGGTGTTGACGATCGTCGAGTCGAGCGTCTGCATGAAGAAGCCCACCGCCACCACCCACAGCATGAAGCGCAGGCGGCGGTCGATGGGCATCGTGGACGGGTGGTCGGCAGGCGTGGCTGTGGACATGGGCTGGAGGCGGTGCGTGCGCCCTACTGCGCACGGGACGAACCGCAACCATAGGCTCGCACGGCCGCGCTGGCAAGTCCACAAGCCGTGCGGGCGGCGCCGCCATCCTGAAAACCGGGGGCCGGGAGCCATCTTCGATGGCCTGCCGCGCCCCGTCCGGGGCGACGCTCAGTTGTCGGCGTCGACCAGCGTGCGTGCCTCGACCACCTTGTCGCGATACGCCTCGAAGATCCGGCGCAGCGCCTGCTCCATCGACACCTCCGGCTTCCAGCCCAGTTCCGCGATTGTGTTGTCGATCTTCGGCACGCGATGCTGCACGTCCTGGTAGCCCTTGCCGTAGAAGTCACCCGACGACGTCTCAACGATCTTCGTCTTGCGCGCTTCCTCGGCGTACTCCGGATACTCGGCCGCCATCTTCAGCATCATCTCGGCCAGCTCGCGCACCGAGTGGATATTGCCCGGGTTGCCGATGTTGAAGATCTTGCCGTTGGCCACGCCGTCCTTGTTCTCGATGATGCGCATCAGCGCCGAGATGCCGTCCGAAATATCGGCGAACGCACGCTGCTGCGCGCCACCGTCCACCAGCTTGATCGGCTCGCCACGCACGATATGGCCCAGGAACTGCGTGACCACCCGCGACGAACCTTCCTTCGATTCGAAAATCGAGTCCAGCCCTGCGCCGATCCAGTTGAACGGACGGAACAGCGTGTAGTTCAGCCCTTCCTGCATCCCGTAGGCGTGGATCACGCGGTCCATCAGCTGCTTGGAGCAGGCGTAGATCCAGCGCGGCTTGTTGATCGGACCGTAGATCAGCGGCGAGGCTTCCGGGTCGAACTCTTCGTCGGCGCACATGCCGTACACCTCCGAGGTCGACGGGAACACCAGGTGCTTGCCGTACTTCACCGCGGCGCGCACGATCGGCAAGTTGGCCTCGAAGTCCAGTTCGAACACGCGCAGCGGCTCGCGCACGTACGTCGCCGGCGTGGCGATGGCCACCAGCGGCAGCACCACATCGCACTTGCGGATGTTGTACTCGATCCACTCCTTGTTGATGGTGATGTCACCCTCGAAGAAGTGCATGCGCGGGTGGTTCACCAGATCGCCCAGGCGGTCCGACGACATATCCATGCCGTAGACCTCCCATTGCGTCGTTTCCAGGATGCGGCGCGTCAAATGGTGGCCGATGAAGCCGTTGATGCCAAGAATCAGGACTCGCTTCTGCTGCATGGATATATATGAAACCAGATTGATAGTGACCGGCCTGAAGCCGGCCAGGGAGTTATTCGGAACAGGTTTTACTGGGGACCGGCAAGCGATGCCACGTTAGTCACCACCACGCGACGCCAGTCGCGCGCCACCACGTACATCGACAGGGTCGGCGCGAGCGCCAGATAGGTCTCCGGGGACATCACGGCCATGGCCGGCTGGCCGTTCTTCCAGAGCCTGGTGAAACCTTCGACATCGGGCACCACGCGCTGCGGCTCCACCGTCGCGCCAAACGTCAGTTCGTCGGCCTGCCCCACCATCGTCAGCGGATGACGCAGGTAGAACGGCAAGGTATGGTCGAGCATCTGCACGCCGTAAAGCGGCATCTCCGGCGTCAACTTCTGCGCGATCTGCGGCGCGATATCGGCGCCCGACGCCGGGCGGCCGACCGTCTCGTGGCCAAGCAGCGCCACGGTGAAGCCCAGGTACATGCCCATCGCGTAGACCGCCACGCTGGGCAGCACGCCACGGCGCAGCAGCAGGCGGGCCGCCGCGATGCCCACCAGCATCACGACAAAGGCCACGGCCACCCAGACTGCGTAGGCGCGGTAGAACGAATTGGGGATGTGGTTGGCATTGAGCGTGGCCACCACGGGACTGGCCAGCAGCCCGCAGGCCGCCACGATCGCCATGCCGATGAGTTGCTTGCCCCAGCTACGCGGGCTCAGGCGATCGAGCGCCACCCCAGCGAGAATGCCCAGCGCGGGGATGACCGGCACGATATAGCCCGGCAGCTTCGAGCGGGAAATGCTGAAGAACACAAAGATCGCGATGGCCCAGATGCCGGCCATCAGCGCCGGACGGAAGCGTGCCTGCGTGCCTTCGACCGGCGCGCGCATGGCGGTCCACAGCTTCGGGAAGATGCCCGCCCACGGCAGGAACCCGCCGATGACCAGCGGCAGGAAGTAGAAAACCGAGCCCGAGCGCGAGTGGATATTCGACGTGTAGCGCTGCCAGTGTTCGTGAATGAAGAAGAAGTTCGGAAATTCGGGGTTACGGACCGATACCAGATAGAACCACGGTACCGTGATCACGAGCATCACCACGACGCCCAGCGCCAGATGCAGGCGGCGCCAGAGGCCCCAATCCCGCGTCACCAGCGTATAGACCACCAGCACCAGCCCCGGCAGCGCGATGCCCACCAGCCCCTTGGTCAGAATGGCCACGCCCATCGCGGCCCAGCAGGCGACCATCCAGCCGCGCCGCGCCGCCACGGAGGCGTCCGGATGCTGGCCCATCAGCATGAAGGCCAGCACGCAGGACATCACGCCCGCCAGGGTCATGTCGAGCGTATTGAAATGAGCCGCCACGCTCCACATCGGCGCGGCCAGCAGGGCCAGGCCGGTGAAGGCCGCGGCACGCGCGCCGAACCAGCGACGCGCGGCCATCATCGACACGCCGATGCCGAGCAACCCGGACAGCGCCACGGCCAGCCGTGCCTGCCACTCGCCCAGCCCGAACAGTTCATAGCCCACCACCGTCACCCACATATGGAATGGCGGCTTCTCGAAATACTTCAGCGCGTTATAACGAATCGTCACCCAGTCACTCGAGGCGAACATCTCGCGCGAAATCTCCGCATAGCGGCCTTCGTCGGGCCCGACCAGATGGCGCATGTCCAGCGAGACGAACCAGACCACCAGGGCCACGGCGACGAACAACACGACCCAGCCTGTGGCGGCCGACCAGCCGACCGCCCCTTGGGTCGACTGCGAGGATGCGACGGACGCGCGTTGCTGAGAGGTGGGTTGCGGCATGAAAGGGAGGGATGGAATGGTGGGCTATCAGGGAAATCTCTGGCGCGACGCCATGCCCAGAAAAGCCGGCGCTCGCGATGACACCGGCTAAAAATAGCGCGCAGATTATGAGAGAAACGTTAACGTCAGATTAATAATGCGACACACTGCCTGCGATGCTACGCTTTCCACCGGCTGATATGGACCTTACGGCGCGATTGGTGCCACTATCTCAAACAGCCGTTTCAGTCACTATAAGATGCGAATCCTGATTGTTGAAGACGACCCGATGCTCGGCGACGGGCTCCAGCGCGGCCTGAAACTGATAGGTCATGCCGTGGACTGGTTCGGCACCGCCGCCGAAGCCGACCGTGCCATCGGCATGATGCACTACGACGCCGTGGTGCTGGACCTTGGCCTGCCAGACGACGATGGCGTGGCGTTGCTCGGCCGTTGGCGCCAGCAGGGCCGACAGATGCCGGTCGTGGTGCTGACCGCGCGCGATGCCGTGGCCAGCCGGATCTCCGGGCTAGACGCTGGCGCCGATGACTACCTGGTCAAGCCAGTGGAGCTGGACGAACTGGCCGCCCGCCTTCGCGCGGTCACCCGCCGCGCGGCCGGGATGCCTGAGCCCGTCTGGCGCCATGGCCCGCTCGAGTACCAGCCCGCTGCGCGCCTGGCGCTCTGGCACGGCAAGGCCGTGGACCTGACCAGCCGGGAATCCATGCTGCTGGAACTGTTGCTGACCTACCCCAACCGCGTGCTGACGCGCGAATTCCTGCGCGACAAGCTCTATGACTGGGACAAGGGCTCGGAGAGCAACACGCTGGAAGTCCACATCCATCACCTGCGCAAGAAGCTCCATCCCGGCATCGTGCGCACGCTGCGCGGGGCCGGCTACACCCTGGGCACGCTCGAGGCGATCGAGATCGGCACCTCGGAACCTGAAGGCGAGGATCGCGCATGACGCTGCGGCGGCGGCTGATCCTGGCCGTCCTGGCCGCCGTGACGTTTGCATGGGTACTGACCAGCGCATTGATCTACCTGAGCGCCCAGGAAGAAATCAACGAGCTCTATGACACCGCGATGGTCCGCATGGCCCAGCAGATGCAGGCGCTGCTGCCGCGCGTGCATACGCAAACCTCGCCAGCGCCGCCGTCGGGGAACGGGCCGATCCCCGGAGATGCCGATCTGGTCGACGAGGGGTCGGCCGGGCTTGGCGATCTGGCGATCGCCGCATGGCGCCCCGACGGGGAGCCCCTGCACATCGACCCGGACGGAGATCACCTGCCCCTGCTGCCCGACGTCCAGGGGTTCACCGAGCGCGAGATCGACGGTGTGCCCTGGCGGCTCTACTACCTGAACGACCCGGCACAAGGCTGGCGCGTCTGCGTCGGTCAGGTCAAGGCCGAGCGCGGCGAACTGATCGTCGCGTATCTGCAGGCGCAGGTATTGCCCTGGGTCTTTGGGCTGCCGCTACTGACCACGCTGCTGCTCTGGGGCGTGAGCCGCGCCCTGCATCCCGTGCTGACGCTGTCGAAGGCCATTGCCGCGCGCGTGCCAGGCGATCCCACCCCGCTGACACTGCACGAGGTGCCGCGCGAACTCGTGCCGCTGGTGACGGAGATGAACAAGCTGCTGAGCCGCGCCACGGCGCTGCTCGAGCATGAACGCCGCCTGACCGCCGATGCCGCGCACGAACTGCGCACGCCGCTGGCGGCCCTGAAGGCCCAGTGGGAAGTCGCACGCCGCTCCGACGATCCGGCCGAGCGGTCCCGCGCCGCCGCCAACGTCGAGGCCGGCATCGACGGTATGAGCCGGCTGGTCTCGCAACTGTTGACGATGAGCAGGCTCGAGGACGAAGAGGCACCGCCCACGCGCGGCCCGGTGGACTGGCGGGAGGTGTCGCGGCAGGTGCTGTCGGATTGCCTGCTGCTGTCCGAACGGCGCAACGTCGATATGGAAGTGCTGTGGCCGCCGGCAGGCCAGCAACCGCTACCTGTCAACGGCGACCCGACACTGCTCGGCACGATGCTTCGTAATCTGGTGGACAACGCCATTCGCTATAGTCCGGCTGGCACGGTGGTGACGCTGGCGTTCGAACCGGACCGGATTACCGTGTCCGATCGTGGACCCGGCGTGGCACCGGAACTGCTGCGGCGGCTCGGTGACCGCTTCTTCCGCGCGGCAGGCCAGCAGGAGCAAGGTAACGGACTCGGGATCTCGATCGCGCGCCGCGTGGCCGTGCTGCATGGGCTCGCGCTGGAATTCGCCAACCGTCAGGATGGCGACGGCAGTGGACTGGTGGCCGCCATCCGGCTCAATGGCATGTATTGATCGGCATTGGCCCACAATGACTGGAAATCGTCAGAACCAGCTTCCGGCATGAGCACGCTCCGCGCCTCCGAAACCAATCGCGCCACCCAAAGCGCCTGGGAGGTCTTCCTCGTCTTCCTGCGGCTCGGTCTCACCTCCTTTGGCGGGCCGGTCGCCCATCTGGGCTACTTCCGCGACGCCTTCGTCACGCGCCGTCGCTGGCTCAGCGAACACGCTTACTCCGATATCGTCGCGCTGTGCCAGTTCCTGCCCGGCCCCGCCAGCAGCCAGGTAGGCATGGTGGTCGGTCTGTCGCGGGCCGGCTACCCCGGCGCCTTGGCCGCATGGGTCGGCTTCACACTGCCATCGGCCATCGCATTGATCCTGTTCGCGCTGGGCCTGTCGCACTACGGCAATCTGGTGCCGCCAAGCGCGCTGCACGGGCTCAAGGTGGCGGCAGTGGCGGTGGTCGCGCAGGCGGTCTGGGGCATGGCACGCTCGCTGTGCCCCGACGCTCCGCGCATCACGCTGATGATTCTCGCCTCCGTGGCCGTGACACTGATCCCCTCGCCGTGGTGCCAGGTCGGTGTGATGGTGGTCGCCGGGATGGTCGGCGCGCAGCGCTTCCGCACCGCACAGGTCCCGCCACACGAACCACTGTCGATACCCGTTGGGCATGGCGCGGCAATCGGATTCCTGCTGCTGTTCGCGGGACTGCTGGCTGGCCTGCCCGTGGTTGCCAGCATGATTCCGAACCATGCCCTGGCGCTGGTCGATGCGTTCTACCGTGCCGGCGCGCTGGTGTTCGGCGGCGGACACGTGGTACTGCCGCTGCTGCAGGCGGCAGTGGTACCCACAGGCTGGGTCGACAACGACACCTTCCTGGCCGGCTATGGCGCAACGCAGGCAGTACCGGGCCCCCTGTTCACGTTCGCGGCGTTCCTCGGCGCAGCCGGTGGTCCCGCGCCGACTGGCTGGATCGGCGGCATCGTGTGCCTGTTGGCGATTTTCGCGCCGTCTTTCCTGCTGGTCTTCGGCGCCCTGCCGTTCTGGGAGCGGTTGCGCCGCCATGCTGGCACACGCGCGGCGCTCGCGGGTGTCAACGCGGCCGTGGTCGGCCTGCTGCTGTCCGCGCTCTATCAGCCGGTCTGGACCAGCGCGATCCATGCCCCCGCCGATTTCGCGCTCGCACTGCTCGCGCTGGCGGCGCTGACCGTGTGGCGCGTGCCGCCGTGGGCCGTGGTGACGGGTTGCGCGCTGGCGGGCTGGGGGATGCATGTGGGCGGGGTGGCCTGAGCCAATGAAGCGCGCGGGGCTGGCTCGCCCTTGCGCCCGCGTGGCAATCGCCGCGCTGATCACGCTGCTGTCGGGCTGCGCCGCCTCCACCGAAACCCCTGCTGCGAATGACCCGGCCACCACCATCGACGTGGTCGAGCGCGACTGGCACACCGACGTCTGCATCCGCACCGAGGATGCGGATACGCGCCTGATGCGGCTGGTGGTCGGGTACGAGGGCTCGCGTTACCTGTGCTTCGGCTTTGGCGATCGACACTACCTGCTCAGTCGCGAGCGCGGCCCGATGACGCTGCTGTCGGCGCTGCTCCCAGGCGCAGGCGCCATCCTGCTGACGGTCCTGCGCGATACGCCGGCCGCCGCATTCGGCGCGGACAACGTGGTGCGGCTCGACGTCGGCGAGCCCGGCATGGAACGGCTACGGGAATTTCTGGGCAACGCCGTGCAGACCGACGGTACCGGCGCCCCGATCAGCCTTGGAGAGGGTCCCTATCCAGGTGGCCTCTACTTCGGCGCCACGGCGGACTATGACGGCTTCTATACCTGCAATACCTGGACCGCCGACGCCTTGCGTGCGGCCGGCATCCCGATTCCTGGTCCCGTGCTGTTCGCCGACGGTGTCATGCGACAAGTCCGGCAGATTGCGCAGCCCGCGCGCTAGACCACTAGCACGGCGCCGGGCTGCAGATCGTTGTCGTGGTACCCGGGGCCGGTGTCACCACGGTGGTCTTCTGTGGAGGACTGGGATCGCTGCTGCTGAACGACACGCAACCGGCAAGGCAGATCGGCAGCATCAGGATCACGATGAGTCTGGACATGGTGTGTCCCTCCTGGATGTGCAAAAAGACAATACGCGGCCAGTATAGATAGCGGCACTGGCGCACCGCCATCGGCCTATCTCCTACAGCGGGTGAACAAAAAGACGCTGGCAAGTGACCCGATGATCAGCGGGAGCAACTTGTTCGCAGGCCCGATTCGGCGGATTGCGTCGAATCGGGCCCCTCGGTTCAACTATCAGCGCCGATCCGATCAAAGCCGATCACAGCCGATCGAAGCGATCCAGGTTCATGACCTTGACCCATGCCTTGGCAAAGTCCTGGACAAACTTCTCCTTGCTGTCGTCCGAGCCATAGACTTCCGCGACGGCACGCAGCTCCGAGTTCGAACCGAAGATCAGGTCGACCGGTGTGGCCTGCCACCTGACCTTGCCGGTCGCACGATCGCGCCCCTCGTACATGCCCTCATCCGAAGAAGACTTCGACCATTTGGTCGACATGTCGAGCAGGTTGACGAAGAAGTCATTGCTCAGCGTACCGGGGCGATCCGTAAACACTCCGTAGCGGGAGCTTCCCGCATTGGCGTCCAGCGCCCGCATGCCACCGAGCAGCACCGTCATCTCGGGCACTCTCAGGTTCAGGAAGCTCGCACGTTCGACCAGCATTTCGGCCGGAGAACGGGGACTCTGCTTGCCATAGTAATTACGGAAGCCATCCGCAACCGGCTCAAGCACCGCAAAGGACTGGACACTCGTCTGTTCCGCTGACGCGTCCATCCTGCCCGGTGTGAACGGCACCTGTATTTTGTGACCGCCCTTGTTAGCCGCTTCTTCCACGGCAGCCGTGCCACCCAGCACGATCAGGTCAGCGAGGGAGACCTTCTTGCCACTGCCCTTCTGTGCCTGATTGAAGTCCTTCTGAATGGTTTCCAGACGGCCCAGTACCTTGGCAAGCTCCGCCGGATCGTTCACCCCCCAGTCCTTCTGCGGTGCCAGGCGAATACGCGCCCCGTTGGCGCCACCGCGCATATCCGTCACGCGGAAGGATGCCGCCGACGCCCACGCAGTCCGGACCAGTTCCTGGGTGGTCAGGCCGGACGCCAGGATGGTGGCCTTCAGCTTGGCAACGTCCTTGTCGTCCACCAGTTTGTGATCGACCTTGGGGATTGGGTCCTGCCAGATCAGATCTTCCTGCGGTACGTCGGCACCGAGGTAGCGTGACTTCGGCCCCAGGTCACGGTGCATGAGCTTGAACCACGCCCTCGCGAACGCATCCTCGAATTCCTTCGGATTCTCAAGGAAGCGCTTTGAGATCTTCTGGTATTCCGGGTCCATCTTCAGCGCGATGTCGGTCGTGAACATCATCAGCTTGTGCCGCTTTTTCGGATCGTGGGCATCCGGAACGAAATTGGCGCTGACGTTGTTCTTGGGCACCCACTGAGTCGCACCGCCCGGGCCAGTTGTGGTTTCCCAGTCAAAGCTGTACAGCCATGTCAGGAACTCATGAGTCCAGCGCGTCGGGTTGGTCGACCATGCGCCCTCCAGACCGCTGTTGACGGTATCCACACCATGGCCCGTGCCGCACTTGCTGACCCAGCCCAGCCCCTGCTCTTCGATACCCGCGGCGGCTGGCTCCTTGCCCACACAGTCCGCCGGTTTGTGGGCGCCGTGGGACTTGCCGAACGTGTGCCCGCCGGCGATGAGCGCCACGGTGTCCACATCATCCATGCTCATACGACCAAAGGTCTCACGGATCTCCTTCGCCGATGCCAAGGGGTCAGGCTTTCCTCCCGGCCCTTCAGGATTCACGTAAATCAGACCCATCTCCGTCGCCGCGAGCGGCTTCTGCAGCGCACCTTTCGCATCGCTGCGCTGGTGGGCCAGCATTTTCTTCTCCGGCCCCCAGTTCACCATTTCGGGTTCCCAGTCGTCCACACGCCCACCGGCATAGCCAAAGGTCTTGAAGCCCATCTCTTCCAGGGAAACGTTACCGGCCAGAACCATGAGGTCGCCCCAGGAAATCTTCTTGCCGTACTTTTGCTTGACCGGCCACAGAAGACGCCGCGCCTTGTCCAGGCCAACGTTGTCTGGCCAGCTATTGAGCGGATCGAAACGCTGCTGGGCGCCGGAAGCACCGCCCCGGCCGTCGAGGACGCGATAGACACCTGCGCCATGCCAGGCCATGCGAATGAAGAACGGACCGTAGTTGCCGAAGTCTGCCGGCCACCAGGGCTGTGAGGTCTTCATGACGGCCGCGATATCCCGCTTCACGGCCTGGAGATCCAGCGTCTTGAATTCCTCCGCATAGTTGAAGGCCTTACCCATGGGATCGGATTCCGCTGAATTGAACCGCAGCGGCCGCAGATCCAGTTGTTCTGGCCACCAGAAGCTATTCGGCGTCGTGTTCGTTTGTGCCATCAGCGGGCTGGTTGACATAGCAGCAGATACCGCAACAGCCAGCACGGAACGTTTTAAAGTTTTTACGATGTTCATGGAACAAATAACTCCTTGTGATTGGTTGCAAAAACCGCTGCCGCCACGCAAATGAATGGATATGAAGGTGGGGATTTCGCACGATCAAATGGAGACCCGAGGAATCCGAGAACGGGACTCCTAGACCGCCGCTAGCGCGTCTTGACGGAACAGGTCGCCCCGATTCCTTGCATCCGGGCAGATAGGTTGGCTTCTCTCGCGTACTTCCTTTTCGATCTCGGTAATGCATCGAACTGAAGTGCTTTGCACTCTACGTTGAGATTGGCATTGCGATAATTCAATTATTTAAATTGAACCGATAGTCAACGCAATTTGAAATCACTAGTATTCGTCCCGCCTGATTTCCACGACCACCTACTGACGACGGAGGCACCTGTATTCATTGGAGATAGGCACCAAAAATGAAATCCAGTGAACGATCGCAACCACATTCACATCATGAAATCAAGAATTCATTCATTACGAAAATGTCATCGTGCAATTGACGATAATCAAATTCGAAGACCGACCGGACTGGCTTCAATCACGCCAATGCGCAGCGTGGACAGATGCACGACTGAGACAAGCGTGCGTCATGAACCTGGCGACGCGGACGTGCCAGTTGATTGCTGAGCGGGGTCTCGAAAGGAGGTGGGCGTTGGTAGCGCCCTGAAAAGAGAGTGCCGAGCTGGCTGTGGTGGTCCGGAAACAAATAGAGCCGTCTCGGAAGACGGCTCCATGCCCCGCGTACTTTGTGTCAACTCGCCACCTGCCCATCCTGGTGCCTCTGCGGGCCTCCATGGAAGATACCGGCGATGGCGAAGTCGGCCCGCGGCAACCCCTCCGGTCGCATCTGGATTCCCGACTTATTCAGCGGGCCAACAACGGATGACATTCTGACCCTGCAATATTTAGGAAATAAGACGCTGCAATGCTTGTTACTGCACACGCGGATCAGATACACGCTTATTTCTGTTGCATCCGTTATCGTGGGGCCATCCACTCGCTAGAATGAAACAACCTGCTTCCCGGAGAGTACGTATGAAACGCGATGCCGTTGCCGTGACCGAGACAACTCCAGAGGGGCTGGCCGCCCTGATCTATCACATTGCCCACAGTGCCAGTCAGGGGCAGCTCGATCCCGAATTCGTACGCAAGCTTGGCAAACGCGTGGACAAGGAACTCGAAGCGATGGAAGCCGGTGGCAAGATGAATGCGACCGACAAGAAACAGTTGCTGCACGCGGTGCAAACGCTACACACCACCACAGACGTGGAGGAAGGCGCCCGCCTGACACGCGCGCTGGAGCGCCTGCGCGATCATGATGCGCGCGCCGCGCTGCCCCCCGCCCAGTAAAAGCCCCCGCTGAAAACGAAGAACGCCCCTGGGCCGCCAAGTCGGTCCAGGGGCGTTTTTTTATCCGGCAGGACGGGGGGAAAGGCCCCGCCTGTCGGTGCCTCCCTTTAGCCGGATCGTGGTTGCTTAGAAGCGGTGACGGATACCTGCGATGGCGCCGGTCTGGTTGGCACCGGCGACAGCCGTGCCAGCACCGTTCAGGCCCAGGTTCGATGCGCCCTTGTTGGTCACGTAGCCCACGTTCAGGTAGGCATCGGTGCGCTTCGAGAAGGCATAATCGGCCGACAGCACGAACATCCACGAATCGTTGTTGCTCTCATGCGCATCAGTGTAGTACGCGGCACTAGTCAGGGACAGGGCCGGGGTCACGCGGTACAGGCCGCCGAGCCAGTAGACATTGTTGCGCGCGGCGGCAGTAGCAGCCGTGGCCACGCCATCGTCACGCATCCAGCGATAGCCGGCGAACACCTTGGCCGGGCCAAAGTCGTAGGACGTACCCACGGCCAGACGCTTGATGGCGCGGTCCGAAATGGCCGGCGTGCCGCTCTGAGTCTGGTCATAGGCGGTGCCGACCGAGAAGGCGCCGGCGGTGTAGGCCAGGCCGGCGCCGAATCCGCGACCAGCCTTGTAGTTGCCCGGCACTTCGCCGTTATTGTTGGCACCCGTGCTGTAGTACCCGGTGCCGGTCAGGCCGCCGAACTTGCCCGTGTACTTGAGCGAGTTGTCGGCGCGGCCATTGAAGCCCGAGTCAACCGAGTTCAGCGAGTACTTCGGACCCACGCCCATCGGGTCGTAGGCACCGAACAGGTCATACAGCGCGTTCTGCTGGCGACCCAGGGTCACGGCACCGAAGCCGCCCTGCAGGCCCACAAAGGCCTGGCGGCCGAACAGTCGGCTGCTCTGGCCGGACAAACCGGTGTCGATGTCGAAACCCGACTCGAGCGTGAAGATACCCTTCAGGCCACCGCCCAGGTCTTCCACGCCACGCAGGCCCCAGCGCGAACCGGACATGTTGCCCGAGCTCACGCGCACCGCGGTACCACCGTTGCCGCCCGGGGAGTGGGTAGCGAATTCAATACCTGCGTCGGCGATGCCGTACAGGGTCACGTTCGAGGCGGTTTGTGCCGATGCAACGCCGGACAGGGCGCACGTACCCGCAGCCGCCAAGGCAAATAGAGCTTTCTTCACTGTAAATTTCTCTGTTTTGTTTAAGACATTGAGATGCTTCCCCGCTCCGCAGTCGTCCGGAAAGTGCTTGCAACACAACGCCGTCGAGCGGCGACCGATGGGGGCGCATCGCAATTATTCCAATCCAGTATGAAATTCTTGTGTCGCAACTAGAGTTATTGCCATATCAGGAATCCACCCTCATAGAGGGTTGTGCTTTCAGACGATGCGTGATCCGGGTTTTCCCTGCCCACAATTTGGTAGCATTCACACTTTTCCGAGAACGGCATTTGACGCCCCGATGACAACGCGCAACGGGACCGCGGTGCCTGTGTCAATGCGCCTGGATTCCATCAAGACTTTCATCGCCTCACGCCTGTCGCTGATTCGTCAGCATTTGCGCCGTCCCACGCGGCGCGAGGTCGTGCTGGCGGTGGCCGCCATCCCGGCGCTGGTGCTGCTCTATATCCTGTTGCTGATCCCCTTCACGCCGGGCATCAGCGACATCCGCAAGGCCAAGTCCGAACAGCCCGCGCAGGTGCTGTCGGCCGACGGCAAGGAAATCGCGGTCTACCGCTGGGCCAACCGCGACTGGGTCAAGCTTTCCGAGATCTCGCCCTATGTGGTCGACGCGCTGATCGCCACCGAGGACCACCGTTTCTACCAGCACCACGGGCTCGACTGGCGGCGCACCGCCTCGGCCGCCCTGCATACGTTCTCCGGTGACCGCCAGGGCGGCTCCACGCTCACGCAGCAGCTGGCTCGCAACCGCTACCCGGACGAGATCGGTCGCGCGCCCACGCTGACGCGCAAGCTCAAGGAAGCGATCACGGCGCTGAAGATCGAAGCGCTTTACTCGAAGTACGAGATCCTCGAGACCTACCTCAACACGGTGCCGTTCCTGTACAACGCGTTCGGCATCGAGATGGCCGCGCGCACGTACTTCGACAAGTCCGCCGACAAGCTCGACGTGCTGGAAGCCGCGACGCTGATCGGCATGCTCAAGGGCAACAGCTACTACAACCCGGTGCTGAACCCCGAGCGCGCGCTGGATCGCCGCAATACCGTGCTGGCCCAGATGGTGAAACGCGGCAAGCTCGACCCGGCCCGCTTCGAGACGCTGAAGAAGCGGCCACTGCGCATCGACTTCGAGCGCCAGATCGAGGCACCCGGCCCCGCGCCCCACTTCGCCCAGCAACTGCGCAAATGGCTGATTACCTGGGCTGACCGCAACGACTACAACCTCTATACCGACGGCCTGGTCATCCATACGACGATCGACTCGCGCCTGCAGACCATGGCCACCCAGGCACTGACGCGCCAGGGCAACCAGCTGCAATCGATCGCCAACGCTGCCTGGGCACCGCGCGCGGGATGGTCCGAGAGCCGGGGTCTGGTGCAGGCATTCGTGCGCGAAACGCCGGAGTTCCGCGCTGCGGTGGCTGGCGGCCAGAGCGAGGAAGACGCGCTGAAGCACCTGATGGCCGATCGCCCCTTCATGCAGGCGCTGCGAGAGCAGAAGACGCGCGTCCAGGCCGGCTTCATGGCGATGGACCCGACAACCGGCGAAATCAAGGCCTGGGTCGGCAGCCGCGACTTCACGGTCGACGCGTTCGACCACGTGGCCCAGGCGCGTCGCCAGCCCGGATCCACGTTCAAGCCTTTCGTCTATGGCGCCGCGTTCGCGCGCGGGCAGAGTCCCGACGAGACCTTTATCGACCAGCCGGTCGAGATCAAGCTGGCCGGTGGCGAAATCTGGCGCCCCACCGATGAATCGCCGCCCACGGGCCGCGCGCTGAGCCTGCGTGACGGTCTGGTCTATTCGAAGAACACGATCACCGCCCAACTGGTGCAGACGATTGGCGCGGACCGCGTGGCGCAACTGGCCCGTGCGATGGGCGTGCGCGACAGCAAGCTCGAAGCCGTGCCATCGCTGGCGCTGGGCACGAGTCCGGTAACGCTCAAGGAAATGGTCAGCGCCTACGGCACCATCGCCAATGGCGGGCAATACCTCGCGCCGACCATGGTCACGCGGATCGAGGACCAGCAAGGCAATGTGCTGGCGCAGTTCCGCGAGCCGTCACCGCAACGCGCGCTATCGACCTCGGCCAACGAGACGCTCGTCGACGTGATGCGCGACGTGATCGACCGCGGCACCGGCACGGCGATCCGCACGCGCTTCGGCATCCGCGCCGACGTGGCGGGCAAGACCGGCACCACCCAGGACAATGCCGACGGCTGGTTTATCCTGATGCATCCCCAGCTCGTGGCCGGCGCATGGGTCGGCTTCAACGACAGCCGCGTGACGCTACGTAGCGACTACTGGGGCCAGGGCGCACACAGCGCGCTGCCGATCGTCGGTGACTTCTACCAGCGGGCCCTGCGCGCGCGGATCATCGACCCGCGTGTACGCTTCGCGGAGTCCGACGAGAAGACCTGGTACTCCGCGATTACCGATCAGATCAAGGGCTGGTACCAGAAGCTGTTCGGTGCCGGCAAGAAGGAAGAGGCCGCGCCCGTTCCACGTCCGGCGCCGCGCCGTCCGGCACTGCCGGAGACCGATAACGACGCCTTGCCACCGGCCAGCGCATCGGCGGCAATCGCCGACGGCGGTATGGCACTCGACCCAGGTGAAGTGGTGGAAGCCACGCCACCGTCGTCTTCCGCAAGCGCCCCGGCCGCCCCGGCCGCTCCAACCGCGCCTGCCATCCCGGCATCGGCGCCGTCCGTGCCGGTGGTCTCGCCCGCACCGCCAGTGGCACCTTCGGTGGCCGGCGAGCCGGCTCAGTCGGATGCTGCGCCAGCTACAGCGCACTGACACAGCCACACAGACACCCAGACGCTGGTGACTCAGGGCGCCACGCGCAACGCGCGCAGCGCCTCCTCCGACAACGTCAGCGCCGGTACCTCGGCGGGACGTGCCAACAGGTAACCCTGCGCATAGTCGATACCGAGTTCGCGGCACACGAGCAGATCGTCCACGCGCTCGATGCCCTCGGCCACCAGCTTCGTGCCACTGAGCTTCGCCAGCTTGCACAGCGCGCGCACGGCTTCGAGCTGGAACGTCGACGTGGCAATACCGTCGATGACGACGCGGGCGATTTTCACGTAATCGGGCTTCATCGCAATCCACTGGCCCAGGTTGGCATGCCCAGTGCCGTAGTCGTCGAGCGCGAACTGCGCGCCGCGCGCGCGGATCGAGAAGACCGCCTTGGTCAGCGACTCCAGCGGCCCCAGGGGTGCCTGCTCGGTCAGCTCCAGCACGATGCGGTCCGAAGGTATGTCCACACGCTGCAGGAAGTTGCGCACATCTTCCCGCGTGTCCTCGATATCACGCAGGGAGTCCGCGCTGTAGTTCAGGAATAGCTTGCCGGGCAGGCGCACCTGCATGAATGCGGCAATCGCGGTGCGCGCGGCAAGCCGCTCCATGCGCACCAGCGCTCCCGCCCTGGCCGCTTCCGCGAACAGTGCGACAGGGTTCTCCAGCGGCGTGCCCACCGGCCCGCGTATCAGTGCCTCATACCCGAGGATGTCGCCAGTGGCGAGCGACCCGATCGGCTGGAAAACCGGTCGCAGGTACCTTTGTTCGAGGCAATCGGCGATGGTTGGCGTCATGGTGGCGACAAGGCTTGCACTCAAACTGGCGTTGGTTCATGCGGATCTTGTGATCGGAAGAGTCCGCTCCCACCGCAGCTATCGGCATAACCCCGCTGCCACTTGAGCCACAACGCACCCTACTTGACGGGGGCATCACCCCCTACTTTCGCCCCCCCTACCCCCGGCTGCCACCGCATTTGCCACCACATTTGCCACCACAACCGCTGCGCTACACCAGACCGATATCCCGCGAGCGCGTCCCCGGAAACACCTGCGCCAGACGCGCATCGTCCAGGCCATACAGACGACGGAAGACACCCCCCAGCACAGCGCGGTAGTCGTTCAGCACGGGATAGTCCCGGTTCTGATTGAGCGAGGCCTGAGTCACCGCGACCTGCTCGCCGACGATGCGGCCACCACGTACATTGCCGCCTGCCACCCAGTACACCGTGCCATGGCCGTGGTCGGTGCCGCGCGTGCCGTTCTCGCGGAACGTTCGGCCGAACTCCGAGATCGCCACCACCGTCGTATTGCGCCAGGTCGGGCCAATCTCCTCGGCGAATCCGGCAATGCCGCGCCCCAGGTTGTCGAGCAGGTTCGCCAGTTGACCCTGCGCGCCGCCTTGATTGACGTGAGTGTCCCAGCCGCCCACGTCGATAAAGCCGATATTGAATTTATCGCGCATCAGCCCGGCCATGCGCCGGGCTTCCTGCTCGAAGCCACGGGCGCTCAGCGCGCGCCGGTTGGCCGCCTGCATTTCCTCCATGCGGCCCGACATCGACTCGCCTTCCGCGCTGCGCATCGCGGCCTCGTGCTTTCGCATCGCCTCGGCCTGCTCGGCAACCGTCTGGCGCAGTTCGAAGCCCTCGGCGATCAGCGACTCGAACCGCGTTCCCTTGTACATCTGCGCCAGCATCTGGGTCTGGTGCGCGTCAAACGGCGTGCGTCCAGTGCCCTTCAACGACACGTTCGGCACGCTGAGCGCGCCCGACATCACCATCGGCAGGCCATCGGTAAACGCGACCGGAGCCGCCTGTCCACCCATCGACTGCGCCAGTCGATTCAGGAAACCGCTGCCGCGTGGCATGCCGCCGCCATGCCCATCACCCGCCAGTCCGGCCTCGATACCATCCTGCGTCTCGAAGTGGCTGCGCGACATGTCGCTGGTCCCTGCGAACGGGATAAACGCCAGTTGCTGGCGCTGCCACAGCGGCAACATCGTCGCGCCCAGTACCGGATGCAGCGCCCAACCGTCTGCCGACAGCGGCAGCGCCGCAGCCGGATCGGGCGACGCACCGTCGGCCACCGGACGCTTGATGGCGATCGTCGGCCGCGACGCATAGTAGAAGTCGCTGCCCGCCGGCACCAGAACGTTGGCCGCATCGTAGCCACCGCGCAGGAACACCAGCAAGAAGCGCGCATCGGCCTGCGCGGGCAGCGCGAACACGCGCGACGACATCGTCGGCAGCGTCAGGGCCAGCCCCGCGCCACCCAGGGTCCTGAGCCAATCACGTCGATTCATGACATGCTCCTTGCGCATTCAACGTTGCATCCATTCGGGCGAACTCAGCAACACGGCATTCCATTCCTGCTGAGACCCAGCCTGCGCCAGCGCGCCGCGCGTGGCGGGGCCCAGCGTGGCTTCGATCGTGTCGTAGAACATGCGGCTATTCGGCATCGGAAAACCACGCCGCTGCGTGGGTTGGCCATCCTCGCCAGTGAACAGGCCCGCCGGGCCATTGCCGATGGTCCGCGCGATCTCGAAGCGCCGCACCAGTTGGCCCGAACTGGCCCACGCGCTTTCGGCGGCCGGGTAGCCGTCCGGCGTCACGTGCCCGTAAAGCGGCTCGCCCAACTGATTGAGCCAGTTGATCACCGGACGCAGATTGGTGACCGGCCGCCCGTCATAGGCCAGGCGCATCGACGAGACCACGAAAACCATCGGATCCTTGAACTTGCGCGCCCCGTGGGCCGCGGCACTGTCGAACTCCTTCGACAGCAGCATCGTCCGCAGCACCGCGCCGATATCGCCATCGGTACGCGTGAACGTGGCGGCCATCCGGTCGACCAATGCCTGCGGCGGGCTATCGGACACGAAGTACGTGGCCAGCTTCGCCGAGATGAACCGCGCCGTGGCCGGATCGCGCGACAGGATGGTCACGGCCCGCTCCACCTCGCTGTAGCCGGTCGGCTCGATGCGCTGCCCCAGCAGCACCTTGGAACCAAAATCATGGCGATTCGGATTGAACTCGAACAGCCCGTCGCTGCGATACATGGCCGCGCGCGCCGGCCCCAGCTTCGGCGGCTCTCCGCGCAGGTTCACGCCCAGCCCGGTCAGCACGCGCGCCAGTTCCTGCACGTCCTGCTGCGTGTAGCGCGAGCCGCTGGGTCCGCCCGATATGCCCAGCGTGTGCAACTCCATCAGCTCGCGCGCGTAGTTCTCGTTGATGCGATTGGCCGCGCTCTGCGCATTGTCCAGATACACCAGCATGGCCGGCGAGGTCACCGTCGCCATTACCAGGTCCCGGAACTTGCCCAGCGCGTGCGGACGGATCGCGCGCTCCTCATACTCGGGCAGCATCGACCCGACCTGCCCCTTGGCCGCATAGACGCTGAAGTGGTTCATCCAGAACCAGGTCATCTGCTCGCGCAGCTGGCCGGGCGAGTACAACGCCCTCAGCAGATGACGACGCTCGGTGTCGAGCACGAGCTCCCGCGTCTGGCGGTTGATCGCCTGACGCGCCTGCTGTTTCTCGGTTTCGTCAGTAAGCGTGTTGATGCGCTCCCGCTCGGCGCGCACGGCCTGCTGGCGCTGCACGGCGTCGCCCTGGCTGACAGGCAACGCCGCGATTGCCGCCGCCACCGGTTGCGGGTCTGCCAGCGGCGTGTGCAACTGCTCTTCCAGATAACGCTCGCGTCCGATCGTCTGGAGGCGCTGCACGCTGGCCTGGTCAGCGCCGAAGCTGACCGTATTCAGCCAGCGCAGGTCGGCCGACGACAGGCTGCCGGGCTGCGTCGCCCCAGATGGCGGCGTCTGAGCGCAGGCCGCCAGGAACGTTGCCGTGGCCAGTAGCGCCAGCAGGCGCTGCCACTTCCGCGCGTTCGACTTGGGGTTAACCATGAGGACACCCTCTTCTATGACAGATACAGATGGGAATGCCGGTTTGACGCCTGGACGATGCGGTTGGTTGACGGCCAAAGGTACCGAGTCTGTTACGAGAGCTTTCCGCCTGGGCCTGTCATCGCCCGGTCACACTCGCATCCCAGAATCCGGGTTCATCACAGGCGCAGGGCCCGGGCGAATCGCATCGACGATGCGGCATCGCAGCAACGGAAAACCTTGACGCCTGATTTTTCGGCGCTTCAATGAAAACGTTTTCATCGCTGCGTGCCCCCAACCCCCGACGAGGAAGCCCATGCCGACGTCCCGCCGAACCGTGTTGCCGCAAAGCGTTGCCTCCGCCGAGCCCGGCCACGGTGTGACACTGGCCGACGTCGCCCTCGCGGCGAAGGTATCGCTGGCCACCGCCTCGCGTGCGTTCAGCCATCCCCAGCTCGTCAGGGACACCACCGCCAAGCGCGTGCACGAGGCCGCGCAGCGGCTGTCGTTCCGCCCCAACCTGCTCGGCGCCAAGCTGCGCGCGCAGCAGACCCGCATTCTCGGCGTCATGCTGCCCACGCTGGAAAACGCGGTATTCGCCGAATGCTGGCGCGGCATCGAGGAATCGGCGATGGTCGCGGGCTACTCGCTGATGCTTGTCACGAGCGGTTACAACACCGAACGCGAACGCGAGCGGATCGAGTATCTGCTGCGTCACCGTGTCGACGGCATGGTGCTGACCGTTGCGGATGCCGCCCAGAGCCTCGTTCTCGACCAGCTCGACAAGGAGTCGGTGCCCTACGTGCTGGCCTATAACCAGGTATCGGTCCCAGGCCGGCACTCGGTGTCCGTGGACAACCGCGTCAGCGCGTGCGAGGGCGTCAAGGCGCTGATCGCCGCGGGCCACCGGCGCATCGCCGTGATCTCCGGCGCCTTCATGGCCTCCGATCGCGCGCGGCAGCGCTTCGCGGGCTATGAGGACGCGATGCGCGCGCATGGTTTGACGCCGCTCGAGCCGGTCTGCCTGCCCTCGCACACGGCCAGCAATGCCACACAGATTCGTGAATTGATGGCGCGTGCCGACGCCCCCACCGCATTCTTCTGCACCAACGACTTGCTGGCGATCGGCGTGATTTCCGATCTCAAGCGGCTGGGCCGCCGCGTGCCGGGCGACGTATCGGTGCTCGGCTATGACGGCATCGCGCTTGGCGCGCTGGTGGAGCCGCCGCTGGCCACCGTCATGCAGCCGAACGCCGAGATCGGCGCGCAAGCCGTTCACCAGCTTCTGCAACGGCTCCAGCATCGCAACCTGAACCACGATGACGCAGCGGAAGGCGCTTTCCTGCTGCCACACATGCTGCGCCTTGACGGTACCGTCAGCGCGCCGCGATAAAACCTGCCAACAAGCGCCATACGCACCACTTGCCGTCTCAACCTTCAACCAGGGAGCTTCACATGTCGACGCAATCCTTCTGGCGCCGTCCGCTGCGCTGGCTGGCCATCACCGCAACCGCCGCGGCCTTCAGCCAGGGCGTGGCCGCGCAAACCGCCATCTGCTACAACTGCCCGCCCGAATGGGCCGACTGGGCCGCGCAGATTCGCGCGATCAAGGAGAAGACCGGCATCACCGTGCCACTCGACAACAAGAACTCCGGCCAGTCGCTGGCGCAGCTGGTTGCCGAGCGCGCCAGCCCGGTGGCCGACGTCACCTACCTGGGCGTGACGTTCGGCATCCAGGCCAAGGCCGATGGTGTGACACAGGGGTACAAGCCGGCCAACTGGAACGACATTCCCGACGGCCTCAAGGACCCGCAGGGCAACTGGTTCGCGATCCACTCCGGCACGCTCGGGTTCATGGTCAACGTCGACGCACTGCGTGGCAAGCCCGTGCCGCAGTCGTGGGCTGACTTGCTCAAGCCCGAGTACAAGGGCCTGATCGGCTACCTCGACCCGGCCAGCGCCTTCGTCGGCTATGTGGGCGCCGTGGCGGTGAACCAGGCAATGGGTGGCACGCTGGACAACTTTGGCCCGGCCTTCAAGTACTTCCGCGAGCTGCAGAAGAACCAGCCGATCGTGCCCAAGCAGACCGCCTATGCGCGCGTGCTGTCGGGCGAGATTCCCATCCTGCTCGACTATGACTTCAACGCCTATCGCGCCAAGTACAAGGATCACGCCAACGTGGCGTTCGTGATTCCGAAGGAAGGCACGCTGGTGGTGCCCTACGTGATGAGCCTGGTCAACAACGCGCCCCATGCCGCCGAAGGCCGCAAGGTGCTTGATTTCGTGCTGTCCGACCAGGGCCAGGCGCTGTGGGCCAACGCCTACCTTCGTCCGGTGCGCAACGTGCCGATGCCGAAAGACGTGCAGTCGCGCTTCCTGCCCGCCGCCGAGTACGCTCGCGCCAAGCCGGTCGACTTCGGCAAGATGGCTCAGGTGCAGAAAGCCTTCAGCGAGCAGTACCTGAAGGAAGTCCGCTGATCCAGGCGCCGCCAGACTCCATCATGACCAGACGATCCCCCGCCCTCTTCCTGTTCGCGCTGCCCGCGCTCGTCGTGTTCCTGGCGTTCTTCTGCCTGCCGATGGCACGGCTGATCGAAGTCAGCCTGACCGGCAAGGACGGCGCGGGGGTCTACTGGACCGTGCTGACCAGCGGCCGCTACCTGCACAGCCTGATGGTGACCGTGCTGCTCTCGGCGCTGGTCACGCTGGCGACGCTGGTGATCGCCGGCATATCGGGCACGTTCCTGCAACGTCATCCGGTGCTGGGCAAACCGGTGCTGGTGGCAATGCTGACGTTTCCGCTGGCCTTCCCGGGCGTGGTGATCGGCTTCATGGTCATCATGCTTGGGGGCCGCAACGGCCTGCTGGCTTCGATTGGCGATGCGCTGACCGGCGAACGCTGGACCTTCGCTTATGGACTCGCCGGCCTGTTCGTTGGCTACCTGTATTTCTCGATTCCGCGCGTGATCCTGACGGTGATGGCCGCCGTCGACAAGCTCGACACCTCGCTGGAGGAAGCGGCACGATCGCTCGGCGCCAGCCGCTGGCACGTGGTGCGCGACGTGATGTTGCCCGCGCTGATGCCGGCCATGCTGTCGAGCGGCGCGATCTGCTTCGCCACCAGCATGGGCGCGTTCGGCACGGCCTTCACGCTGGCCACCCAACTCGACGTGCTGCCGCTGACGATCTACAACGAGTTCACCAACTACGCGAACTTCGGCATGGCCGCCGCCCTGTCGATCCTGCTTGGTGCTGTCACCTGGATGCTGCTGGCGCTGGCCCGCTGGTACTCCGGCGATGCGGTCGCCGCTACCGCCTGAGAGGCCCTATCAACATGATTCTGGCGTCGTTGCGCGGCCTTGCCGTACCACTTGTACTGCCGGCGGCCGCGCGTCTAGCCAGAACCGCCTCGCTGTATGTTGATAGCGCCTCCAAGCCTGCCGAGGATGCCCGATGATCTCAAAACCCCGCCGCGCCGCCTATTGGCTGCAACTGACACTCACACTCGCGGTCTGCGCGTTCATGACGGTGCCCGTGGTGCTGTCCGTGCTGGCCGGCCTGACCAACAACATCTTTGTCGGGCTATCCAGCGGCCTGACTACCCGCTGGCTGGTCGAAGTCTGGTCGCTATACCGCAACACGATCTTTCTTTCGCTGGGTATCGCGCTGGCCTGTCTGGCCTGCACCCTTGTGATCGGCGTGCCGGCCGCGTACTACATGGCGCTGCGGCGCAACCGCGTGACCCGGCTGATCGAGGAACTGCTGATGCTGCCCGTCGCCGTGCCCGGGCTGGCCACCGCGCTGGGCTTGATCCTGCTGTACGGCGGCTGGCAGGCACTGCGGACGAGCTGGGTGTTTATCCTGATCGGACACGTGCTGTTCACGCTGCCGTTCATGGTCCGATCGGTGCTGGCGATTCTCTCCGCCATTGACATCCGCACGCTCGAGGATGCTGCCGCCAGTCTGGGCGCCACGCGCCTGCAGCGCTTCTTCACGGTGGTGCTGCCCAATTGCCGCCAGGGCATCCTGGCCGGCGCGCTGATGGTGGTGACGTTGTCGGTGGGCGAATTCAACCTGACATGGATGCTCCATACGCCCACCACGCAAACGCTTCCGGTTGGGCTGGCCGACAGCTACGCGTCCATGCGACTGGAAATCGGCTCGGCCTACACCATCGTCTTCTTCGTGATGATTATTCCGCTGCTGGTGTTCATGCAGGCGCTGAGCGCGCTGGGCGCGCGTGCCCGCCGCCACGCGCCCCAACCTGAAACCACCGCCGACCTGCCGGTGACTGCCGTACCCCAATCCGCCGAGACCCGCCATGCATGAGCCCACCGCCATCCGCCTGCGCCACTGCGCCAAGACCTTTGCCGATGGGACGTCCGCCCTGCAGCCACTCGACCTCGATATCGGCGCGGGGGAAACCGTGGTACTGCTCGGTCCGTCCGGTTGTGGCAAGACCACCACGCTGCGCATCATCGCCGGCCTGGAGCAACCCGATGCCGGGGGCGAAGTCTGGTTCGGGGACACCGCCGTCACCGACCAGCCAATCGAACAGCGCGGCGTCGGCATGGTGTTCCAGAACTATGCGCTGTTCCCGAACATGACCGTGGCCGAGAACATCGCATATGGCCTGCGGGTGCGTCGCACCGATGCGGCCACGCGCAAGCGCCGCGTCAATGACATGCTGGCGATGATGCACCTGGAGCCATTCGCTGACCGGCGCGTCGACCAGCTCTCCGGCGGCCAGCGCCAGCGCGTGGCGCTGGCACGCGCCATCGCCGTGCAGCCCCGCGTGCTGCTGCTGGATGAGCCGCTGACCGCGCTCGACGCCAAGCTGCGTGACGCGCTGCGCGCCGACATCAACCAGCTTTTACGCAGTCTGCACATCACGGCCGTCTATGTGACACACGACCAGGCCGAAGCCATGGCGCTGGGTGACCGCATCATCGTGATGGACAAGGGCCGCATTGCGCAGGCCGGCACGCCGCAGGAGATCTACCGCTCGCCCGCGAATGCGTTCGTGGCCGACTTTATCGGCACGATGAACCATCTGCCCGCAGTGGCTGAAGCCAGACACTGGCGCGTGCCGGGCGGTACGGTGCCGATGCCCCCCCCGAACGACGCCCCGGTCTCAGCGCTGGCGCGCCTGATGTTCCGCCCCGAGGACGTGGCGCTGGTTCAGGCCGATCAAGCCCATGTGGAAGGCACCGTCGTCACCGCGCTCTTTCTTGGCAACCACACCCGCCTGCTGGTGGACGTGGGGACCGGCCAGCCGATGGTTGTCGAAACCGCCCGCCGCGATGCATGGCGGGCCGGTGAACGTGTCGGCCTGCGGATCGACACGGATCATCTGATCACGCTTCACGAGGCGGCATGACCCGCACGACCTGGACAGACAGCATGAACGCCGCTCCCTATCTGGTCGCGCAACTGACCGATCTCCATATCAAGGCGGGCGGCAAGCTGTCGTACCGCCGAGTCGATACCGCCGGCGCGTTGCGCACCGCCATCGACACCCTGCTGGCCGCGCCGCAGCAGCCCGACATCGTCATCGTCACCGGCGATCTGGTCGATTTCGGCAGCGATTCGGAGTACCGCTTCCTGCGCGATCTCCTGCAGCCCCTGCCGATGCCTGTCAGGCTGCTACCCGGCAATCACGATCATCGTCCGTCGCTGCGTGCCGTGTTCGCCGATCACGCTTACCTGTTCGCGTATGGTGATGGCGACGCGCCGGTTCACTACGCCATCGACGCCGGACCGTTGCGGCTGGTCGGTTTCGATTGCACGGTACCGGGCAAACCGGGGGGCCGGGCCGAAGATGCCGGGCTGGCCTGGCTCGATGCCACACTGGCGGCGGCACCGAAGCAACCGACGCTGGTGATGCTGCATCACCCGCCGTTCCACACCGGCATTGGCCATATGGACGACCAGGGGCTGGAGAACGCGCCGGCGTTCGAGGCGGTCATCGCGCGGCACCCGCAAGTGGAGCGCGTGGTCTGCGGCCATCTGCACCGGCATATCACGCGCCGCTTCGGCGGCACCATCGCCATGACCGCGCCAGGGCCCGCGCATCAGGTTGCCCTCGATCTCGACCCTCAGGCCGCGTCGCGCTTCCGCATGGAGCCGCCGGGGTACCTGTTGCATTGGTGGCATCCCGTGCACGGGATGGTGACGCACCTTGCCGCGAGTGGCGACTATGGCGCGCTGCATCCGTTCTTCGACGCGAACGGGAAACTGATTGATTGATGGGGTGGCCGGCCGGAATGCCGCGTTCGGTACGCCACATTCAAACGCATGAAAGAGAAACAAGAGCCGCGCCAAAACGCCCGGATCGTGCCAAAGTAGGACTCCCGCAACCGCGCGACGTCGATGCGACGAGCAGAGATTCCCATGAACCCGCTCATCAATCATCCAGCCGTCCTTTTTGTTGTCATGCTGGTGGTCATGTCGTCGGCCACGGCGCTTGGCGCGCTGGTGCTGCGCCGGATCCGGCCGCTCCCTGCCGAAGTCAAGGACGACTTCGGCATCGTCCAGGGCGCCACGCTGACCCTGCTGGCCCTGCTGATTGGATTCACGCTGTCGATGGCCGTGGGACGGTACGATCAGCGCAAGAACCTCGAGGAAGAAGAAGCGAATGCGATCGGCACCGAATATCTGCGGGCGGACCTGATCGAGGGGCCGGAAGCCGAACAGGTCAAGGCGCTTCTGGTCCGATACCTGGACCAGCGCATTCTCTACTACCGCACGCGCGACAGCGCTCAAATGCAGGAAATCGAAGCGGCCACCTCGCAGATCGAGGACGAGATGTGGAAGCTGATGCGCTCGGCGGCACGCGCGAAACCCACGCCGATCACGGGCCTGGTGGTGTCCGGTATGAACGACGTTATCAACAGCCAGGGCTACTCCGAGGCCGCGTGGATCAATCGGATTCCGGTCTCGGCCTGGGGCCTGATGATCGTCATCGCCTTTTTCAGCAGCATGATGCAGGGCTACGGCGCCCGATCTGAGAACGCCAAGATCATCCTGATGCTGGTGCTTCCGTTTACGGTGTCGCTGTCGCTGGCGCTGATCTCGGATATCGACAGCCCGCGCGGCGGCCTGATCCGTGTGTTGCCGCAGAATCTGCTCAGTCTTCAGGCTTCGCTGAAGCGATAGGCCGCGCTTGCCCAGTCGGCGCGCCCGGTACGGGATGGGGGGGGGACGGGGAGACGACGCGGCATCCCGCCATGGCGATGCCTATAATGCACTGGCAGCCGGCGTCGCCCGCAGAGGCGAAGCCCGGCTTGCCGACATCGCCCACCCATCCTTCGCCCCGCCATGCATCCTCTTCGCCATCGTCTATCCCTGGCCACGCTGACGCTTGCCATTGCCACTGGCTACACAGCCTCCGCCCTGCTCCCACTCGTCGCACCCATCGCGCACGCGCAGCCCGCGCCCGTCGTCTGGCAGATGGCGACCGAGTACCCGGCCACATCGATGCCCGGCGAAGGACTGACCACGTTTGCCCAGGAAGTCACCACCCGCACGCAAGGCACATTGGCGCCGCAGCCAACCTTCGACGCCAGCGCGGGCATCAAGTCCGCCCAGATGCCGGCCGCCATCCGCAACGGCAAACTGCAGGCCGGCGATGCATTCGGCGGCGCGCTGGGCGAGGTCGATCCGATTTTCCTGCTGTCATCGCTGCCATTCGTGGCGACGTCGGTGGACAAGGCCCATCGCCTCGCCGATCTGGCCCGCGCGGACTACGCGCAGGCATTCGAGAAGCAGGGCCAGCACCTGCTCTACATCACCCCGTGGCCGCCAACGGGCCTATGGACACGCAAGCCCGTGGGCACGCTGGACGACCTGCGCTCGCTGTCCGTGCGCGCCTATGACGAGACGTCCGCCGACGTCATGCGCGCCGCGGGGGCAAAGGCGCAGAACCTGTCGTTCGCCGATGCCATGCCGCGTCTGAAGGATGGCTCGGTCAATGCCGTGCTTTCGTCGGGCGATGGCGGCGCGGGCCGCAAGCTCTGGGACTACCTGCCCTACTTCACGGCCATCGGCTACGCCATGCCGTTGTCGTTTACGACCGTCAACGCAGCCGCCTGGCAATCCCTGACACCCGCCCAGCGAGACGCCGTGACCGCCGCCGCCAAAGCGACCGAAGACAAACAATGGTCGCGGCTGAATACCCGCCTGACCGAGAACACCGCCCGAATGCGCACCAACGGTGTGACCATCGACGACAATCCAGCGCCCGCCGTGCAACAGGCCCTGCAAGCCGCCGGGCTGAGCGCCGTCGGCGTCTGGCAGACGCGTGTGGGCGAGCGCGGCGCCGCCTTGCTGAAGACCTATTTCAGCGCGGAGGCTGGGCTCCGCTGAGCATTGTGGCTTGGGTGGGCGACCGGAAGCGCGTCGACCAGATGTTCGTGCTGAGCATGGCCCACCTAAAACCCCTTGCGCATGCGCCCCCTGGGACAAGTCCGTCTGCAGTTGCAGTAACGAGCAAAGAATGCCGGAATTGGCTGCTCAACGACTGAAAACATCGCTTCAAGAGCGCGCAGTTTCCGCATTGTGAAACTAAGAGTCCCTCGCCCGCATGGGTATGAAGCATGTTGTTTTGGCGGGGAGCACTTCAGCAGCCTACTAGGCGGCAATCATGCCGTTCAGCAAAGAAAGGCCGCGTCTGCCTTGGCATCCCTCTCCCCCATGCGACCTGACCGCTATCCGGGACTCGTTCGCCAATGACGCCGAGAACGATGCCGGCGTGCCCTTGCGTCTTGAATGGGTATTTAGTCTTTCTAAACCCTGTTCTCAAATTACTTCATTTCGAATCGGAGTAGCGCTATAGAAAGCGGGCGGTACTTCTGAAAACATAGGTTACGTCAAATTTTGGCGTCAATTCTCTTAAAGGAGTGCCAAGCCTTGAATACGCAGCCTACAGCGGTCCGCCCTTGCGGGCATGTCCTACACACCACGCCGGACTTGCACATCCTCGTCCGCTATCAGCCAAAGAAAGGCCAGCCGGATTATTGCCGGGTATCGTGCGAATACGTCGATGATGAAAAAAAGGACAAGGGTAGCGGCATGTCTGTCTACCTCTCCCCGTTTGATGCTTGCATTGATGCGGTCTTTCGTTCCAGTCCCGGCGAGCAATACCACACCATCCCCGCGTATGAGTTCGACCCGCGCGAAATGGTTGCAGATAACAACGGGAATCTGAATTTCTTCCTGCATTGCGGCTGGGGGGCGAGTGACGAGCATTTGGTCACCCGGAGAAAAGGCAGTCTCGTGAGCCTATATGCCATCGACACGGTAAAAGTCCCGTCCGCTGGCAGGAACGCCATCGACCTGAACATCGACAAGAAAGACCTTGGGCGCTACGACCGGATGAGGCAGAGCGCTGGATTGTTTGCGCACGCTGACTCCCATGGCCGGGTGCTGGCGCTTGATGAACGTCAGCGAATGCAACACGTCGCGCGCGCTATCGATGCCATCCCCGGCAAGGTGGCGGTGGGCTGCGAGATAAACCAGATGGCAATGTAGGACTTCGACGCTGCGCAATGGCATTTCATCTCCCTCGAAGTCTTTGATCAGATCATGAACGACAAGGAGGCGTAATGCCTGATACTCGCTATGCCCTGCGCAATGGGGACAAGACCACAACGAACGGCATCCTGATTGCCACGGGCGAAAGCATGATCCATCACGGAGTCAAGGTTGGCGTCGAAGGTGACCATGCAACCTGCCCGGTCTGCAAGGTTGGCGGTCCCGTTATGAATGATTGTTATCCCGCATTCAATGTCCACGGCAAACAGATACTGGTCAGTGGCGCGAGGGTCTACTGCAAGTGCCCAGAGCCACCGCTCGTCATCCACTCTCAGACCAATTTCACGATTGAGGTTAATCGCTCTAGCCGAGGAATAGTTAACACTGAATCGGCATCTTACGCTTCACTCGCCTCCACTGATTCGGCCGAAATTATAGAGCAATATTTCGAAGTTACAGGAGAGGATGGGCAGCCAGTTGAAGACTATCGCTATGACCTGTTTGCGAGTGGTGCGCAAGTAGCAAGAAACACCAAAATGAATGGTGGGCGCACAATCTCTGTGGATGGCGGCCATGATCTTCACATCGTTATGTGGCTGGACAAAAATGGGCAGGAATGCGCATGACTGACAAACTCGACGCCGAAACTCGCTTGCTTGCGGCTATTGTTTATGGTGAGTCTTCGACGGCAGATGTCTTTGAGGAAATGGCCGCACTGGCAAATGTCATGGTTCGGCAGAGCAAAGCGAGAGGTTACAATACTATTTCCGCATTCACATCAAAGGAAAAATCATTCTCCTACGTTGTTACTGATGGAAATAAACGGTTTGCGAAATTCATGAAATCGAAGGAATTGGAGATAGGAAAATCCTCTTCGATGTCGGACGCGGTGAAGGCAGCTAATAATGCGCTGAATGGCGGGAAAGATTATTCGAACGGAGCCTATTTCTGGGATGGCGCGGACATTAAATCAAACTACAAAAACCATTTCAAGGTAAAAAATGGAATAAAATTTACAGATCCATTACACAATATCTATGGAATCAATGAATCCACCAGATTAGTAAAGAAGGAGAAAACCACAAAGATCAAGATCAATGGAAAAATCGAAACAAAAAAAGAGGAACTCTGGCGATACACTTATATTTATCAATCGACAGCCGCATACGGCGGAACAATTTTTTGGAAGCAAAATCCATATTATATTAAATATACGCATGCAAAGGAGTACCTATGAAGCAAACATTAACGTTGCTCGCTGGCATCGCCCTTTCTCCCTTGGGAATCGCACAAGTACCTTCGTCGGTATTCGATAGCTGCGTATTGGCAGAAGACTACAAAACGGCAACGTACCAAGAATTTACCGGCGACGCCGTCATCAGCGACGACGAGATACCTGGCCATTTGCTACTGATTTATCAGCATAAAGGAAGCGGCTATGGGTACGCATCCGGCACCACGAATCAACCGGACTTACTGGTAGTTGGCCGACAAAGGGTATCAATCCTAACTGCCAAGCGTACGGGAAACGAGAGGCCAGAGAAAATCGACCCAACTCAGGCGATCTATGGAATAGTTCATTACAACGCGCGAGCATACTATTGTGTGGCCTCTAACTTTGAAGGGCTGGGGAGAAGCGGCTCGTTTCAAAATATACGAGTTGCCTACGTCGCCCCTCTGAGTACTTCCGGGAAGGCGCCAAAAATGAGCGCTCTTTACTACACCGTGCGGGACATTCGCAAGATCGGGAAATAGTCAGATCACAGGAGACGTGGACCCACGCCATCGCGATCCGTAGATCGGTAGGCTACCCAGTTGCGAACCCGCGCCAGCCAGATTGGTACACAAGCAATTCAGTCCTGTAGGACATGCTCGACCACCCTTCCATCATCGGCCACCGCTGTATCAACAGGTCGGCGACGGTGTGGGCGAGCGCCGGCTTCGCCAAATGAAGGCCCGGGGCTATTCGACCATCGAAGCCTTCACATCAAAGGACAAGAATTTTTCGTTTGTGAGAACAGATGGCAACAAGCGTTACGCTAAGTTAATGCAGGCCACGGAGAAGGACATTGAGAAAAGTCCGGCCATGTCTGATGCAGTCAAGGCCGCAAGAAGTGCCTTTGCAGGGGGTACTGACTACTCGAATGGCGCGTATTTTTGAGATGGGGCAGACATCAAGTCAAACTACAAGAATCACGAGAAGGTAAAGTTTGGAATCCATATCACGGACCCCGCCCACAACATCTATGGAATCAGCGATTCAGGGAAGACGAAAATTCTGTATAAGAATGTAAAGAAGAAGGTAGATGGGCATATAAAGAATGAGCAGAAAGAGGTCGGTCGCTACTCGTGGGTCTATGAATCTACCGCAGGCGTGGGCGGCACGATTTTCTGGCGTTATGGTCGAGACTGGCTCACAGTCACTCGTGCGAAGGAGTACAAATGATACGCACCGTTATTCTACCCTTCCTGTTGATGTTTCCCGCTTTCGCCCATGCTGAACAGGTGCCCGATGCGGTCATCGATAGCTGCCTGCTATTCGACAAACCTACTGATTCTTCAGTTTCCATCACTCCAATTGAAGGGGAGGCGCAACTGATAGATGATGTTATGGTGCCTGGTTATCAGTTGTTTACGCCCGCCAGTGATAACAACAAGCTTCGGGTTGGCTATGCAACCAGTAAGCACGGAAACACTGACTATGTTTTCGTCGGTTCACGTCGCGGCTACATCAAGCGCGCGGTCGCCCTTGGAAAGTTTCAGCCGAGGAGCGTTGAACAGCCGAGCCTTGCGGCCTTTGCGGTGCTGCGCCAGCATGGGCAGCAATATGTTTGTGTGATGGAAAGCAATGGCAATGGCAGCGCCGCATTTGTGAGATCGGCCTTTGCAGGTCGTATCTCCCCATCGAAGGGGGCCACGCTGAAATTGTTCTACAAGGTGGCAGACGTGAAGAAGTTCAGGGCGTTCAATGGCCCTGAGCGTTGAAATCGCCAACATTGTTTAACCCTTAAGGGGCGTTGGCGCATGGGCTATTGATTCGCCATGACATGTTCGACCATGGGCCGCCGCGGTTCCAACAGGTCGGTCCGGTGGTAAGCCGCATCCACATTATTGGTGACGGTATGGGCGAGCGCCAGCTTCGCCAGACCAAAATGGACTGAACGGCAGCGGGATTACCCTTTGTGCCAATGGCGCCCGACCTCCGGGTTGCCGATACTCGCGTTGATATGCTGTCGAGACTGGGAGAGTCCGGCCTTGCCAGGGGGCGCCAGCCACAGCCCTGGCCGCGAGTCAGGATCCTCCGGTATCCGCAGGCGTTTGCGCACGACCCTCGTGTCTACAGGATCTCCCGCCCATGCAATGCTCGATCGGATTCTTCAACCAGATGCCCACGGCGGTGCTGTTCATCACCGTCGGCCTTGGCTACGCCATCGGCAAGCTTCGCGTCGGCCCGATCGTGCTCGGCGGTGTCTGTGGCACGCTGATCGTGGCGCTGCTTGTCGGGCAGACCGGGTGCCAGATGCACGGCGAGCTGAAGGACGTTGCCTTCGCGCTCTTCATTTTCGCGATGGGATATTCGGGCGGGCCGCAGTTCTTCGCGAACCTGAACCGCTCCAGCCTGCGGTTCATGGTTCTGCCGCTCATTGAAGCGTTCGTGGTACTGGCAATCGTGCTGGTGGCCGTGCGAATGCTGGATCTGGACCCTGGCACGGCGGCGGGCCTCGCAGCCGGCGCGGCGACGGAATCCGCAGTGGTCGGCACGGCTGCGGAGGCGCTCAAGCATCTGAACCTGGTCCCGACAGAACTGGCCCGGATGCAATCGAACATCGCCACGGCCTATACGCTGACCTACCTCGTCGGCCTGATCAGCATCGTGTTCTTCACCAGCCAGGTGGCCCCCTTCCTGCTTCGCTTCAACCTGCGCGAGGCATCGAGCGAACTGGCCAAGGAACTGCAGGCCGCCTCCGACGATGACGTCGCCACGCAGCCGGTGCTGCCCCGCCTGGTGGGACGTGCTCACCGCGTGGAACATGCGGCCGGTTTGACCGTGCGCCAACTGGAAACCGCGCTTGGCGGGCGGACACTGGTGATGGGGCTGGTGCGCGACGGCAAGCTCATGGAGTCGGTGCCTGATCTGACCATAGAACGGGACGACATCGTGGCGCTGATCGGCGTGCGCGACAAACTCGTCTCGGCTCGCGAGGTGATTGGCCAGGAGGTGTCGTTGCCGTTGAGCCAGTCCGACGTGCTGCGGCTCGAAGAGCACCAGGTGATCGTCAACAATCCCGCTGTCAATGGCCGCTCGCTGGCCGAACTTGGCCGGGAAGCCGCCCAGCAGCATCTCCGCTACGTCTGGGTCCAGCAGATCGTTCGATCCGGCATGAGCCTGCCGATCACGCCCGCCACACGCCTGCAGCATGGCGACCGGGTAAGCCTGGTGGGCGTGGAACCGACACTGACCTCAGCGGCCCGCAACCTGGGCAGGGATCTACGCACCACCGATACCACCGAACTCGTCTTCCTGTGCGCGGGCATCCTGATTGGCCTCTTGATCGGCAGCGTCACCCTGAAGGCAGCCGGCATCCCGATCTCGCTCGGCAGCGGCGGCGGCGCGCTGCTCAGCGGTCTTGTCTTCGGCTGGATCAATTTCAAACGGCCCGGCGTGGGCGACATGCCAAGCGCCGCGGTCCAGTTGCTGAAAGACCTGGGACTGGCGATGTTCGTGGCCTGTGTCGGCTTGTCTGCCGGACCTGATGCCGTCACGCTGATTCGCGAGCATGGCGCCGTGCTGCCGCTCGTCGGCCTGGCCGTGTCGCTGACGCCGGCTTGCATGTCACTCTGGATCGGCCACAAGTTCCTGAAAATCCAGGGGCCACTGCTGGTCGGCGCCATCGCGGGGCAGCACGTCAGCACGCCGGCGATCAGTGCCGTGCTGGCCGCCAGCCAGAGTTCGGTGCCGCTGCTCGGCTACACGGTGACGTATGCCATCGCCAACGTGATGCTGCCGGTGCTTGGGCCCATTATCGTGGCCCTTGCATATCGCGTCGGCGGCATGTGATCGATAATGTGCGTGTTGCTGCCCTCAGGTGGATGTCATGACACCACGCCCAAACGATGGCGCCGCGCCTGACCAGTCCTCGATGGCGCAAGCGCAAGTTCCTGACCCCAAGGCGTCCCCATCGGACACACCGGATCCCGAGCCAGCGGCCCAATCCTCGTCCGGCTGGCTTCGCACCACGCTCAGCAAACAGGTCGTGGTGCCATCCCTCTTGATCATCGGTGGTCTGCTTGTGCTTTGCGGCGTGTATCCGAAGATCGCCGACCAGGCATTCTCCGTCGCCCAAGCCTGGGTCACACTGCGTTTCGGGTGGTTCTATACCCTGGCCGTCACCAGCTTCCTCCTTTTCCTGCTGTTGCTTGCAGCCAGCCGTTTCGGCGACATCCGCCTCGGGCCGGACAATGCCGAGCCCGAGTTCAGTTTCCTGTCCTGGACCGCCATGCTGTTCGCGGCAGGCATGGGCATCGGCTTGATGTACTTCGGCGTTGGCGAGCCGATGCAACACTACCTGAAACCACCCACGGTCGAGGGCGGAACCCCGCTCGCGGCACGCGAGGCGATGCTCATGACCTTCTTTCACTGGGGGTTTCATGCATGGGCTGTCTATGGCGTGATGGGACTGGTGCTGGCCTACTTCGGATTCCGCTACAACCTGCCCCTGACCATGCGGTCCGGCCTGTACCCCGTGTTGCGGCATCGCATCGAGGGGCCAGCCGGCCACGCGGTGGATGCCTTCGCGCTGGTCGGCACGATCGCGGGCATCGCAACGACGCTCGGCTACGGCGTGCTGCAACTGAGCGCCGGCCTGCATCAGGTAGCGGGCTGGGAAACGGAATCCGCCGGCTTCCGGATCGGCCTGGTCGCAGTGGTGATTACCCTGGCCGGCATTTCGGCAGCATCGGGCCTGGACAAAGGCGTTCGCCGGCTGAGTGAACTGAACCTGATGCTGGCCATCCTGCTACTGCTCTTTATCCTCGTGGAGGGGCCGACCAGCTTTCTGTTCGATGCGCTGACCGACAACATCGGCAACTATCTGTCGAACATCGTCGGCCTGTCGTTCCGCACCTATGCCTATGTACCCCCGCAGGAGTCCGGCTGGTATGGCGGCTGGACGATTCTCTACTGGGCGTGGTGGATCTCGTGGTCCCCGTTCGTCGGCATGTTCATCGCGCGGATATCTCGCGGACGCACCATTCGTCAGTTCGTGCTTGGCGTGCTGCTTGTGCCGACGGCGTTCAACCTGCTGTGGATGACGGTCTTTGGCAACACGGCGATCTGGATCGACACCCATCAGGCCATGGGTGCGCTAGCCCAGACAGCCGGCAACGTCGACGCGCTGCTGTTCCGCTTCTTCGAGTTCTTTCCGCTTGCCAAGGGTCTGGCCGCGCTGGCCATCGTGCTGATCGCGGTGTTCTTCGTCACCTCCGCGGACTCGGGCGCCTTTGTGATCGACACCATCGCGTCGCGAGGCGCGCCCAACTCGCCCGTCTGGCAACGGCTGTTCTGGGCGCTCGTGCTGGGCATCACGGCTGCTGTCCTGATGGTGGCAGGCGGGCTCAAGGCGCTGCAGGCGATGACGCTGGTGGCCGCCCTGCCGGTCGCCGTCATCATGATGGCGCTCTGCTACGGGCTCTGGCTCGGCCTGCTTGCCGACCGCGCGCACTATTCACAGGAGCTTGCGCCAGCCACGACGTTCTGGAGCGGCCAGCACTGGCGCCGCCGGTTGACGCAAATCGTCCATCAATCCACCGAGACCGACGTGCGCCGCTTCCTTGCCGGCCCGGTGCAGGCCGCCATGCGGGAAGTCAGCAAGGAGCTGGAACGCCGCGGTATTGCATCAAGCGTGCAGCACAACGAAGCCGATGGCGCCGTCTGGCTGTCCATTCCGTTCGAGGGCGTGCGCGACTTCCTCTACGGCGCCCGGCCTGTCCGCCGCGCCCTGCCCGCATTCCTGGTGCGCGAAGCGGCGGAACCCGAGAATCGCCGCGCTCATGTCTTCGAACCAATCACGTTCTTCGAGGATGGCCGCGAGGGCTACGACATACAGTATCTGCGCGACGAGGAAATCATTGCCGACATCCTGCGGCACTACGAGCGGCACCTGTCGCTCAGCGCGGACCAGAGAACGCATCTATTGAGCAAGGCGCCGGGGCATCATTCCGGAGGCGGATAGGTGGGATCAGCCGCTGCCCCGGAACGGAATCAGTAGGCCGTCACACCTTCCGGACGAACTCCGATTTCAGGCTCATGGCGCCAAATCCGTCGATCTTGCAATCGATATCGTGATCGCCGTCGACCAGGCGGATGTTCTTCACCTTGGTACCCATCTTGATCGTGCCGGCGGATCCCTTCAGCTTGAGATCCTTGATAACGGTGACGGTATCCCCGTCCTGCAGCACGTTGCCCGCCGAATCACGATGAACCCGGACTTCCGCCTCGGCCGGCGCGGACGCCTGCGCCGACCATTCATGCGCGCATTCCGGGCAGATAAAGAGGCCGCCATCCTCGTAGGTGTACTCGGAATGACAGTTCGGGCAGGCGGGCAATGCGCTCATGGGGAGTCCTGAATGGCGTGACAAAGGCGGGAAGTATACTGCGCCGCCCAACCTCCCTCCCGGCCAGCGCTCTCCGAACGGGAGTACCCATGATGGCTACCGTCCGATGCAACACGGATCACCGTATCGGACGTATATTGCCGGCACCCGCAACGTCTCTGTCCCGTTCACTCGCGGGGCCCGTCAGCCGCGCTCTCTCACAAGATGAAGACCACCCGCATCGACGCGACCACTTTGTTCCTGCTGACATTCCCGCCGCTGGCATGGGCCGGAAATGCCATCGTCGGACGCCTCGCCGCGGGCACCGTGCCACCGATCACGCTGAATCTTGTGCGCTGGATCATCGCGGCATTGCTGCTGGCCCCCTACGCGTGGCGGGGCGTCATGACGCATCGCGCCGCGCTGCGACAGCATCTCGCCATGCTCGCCACCATGGGCCTGCTGTCGATCGCCAGCTATAACGCGTTCCAGTATCTGGCGCTCACCACCTCCACGCCGATCAACGTCACCCTGATCGGCGCATCCACCCCGCTCTTCCTGCTGCTGATCGGCGCCTGCTTTTTCCATGAGCGGTTCCGCCCGTGGCAGGTGGCCGGCGCCCTGCTCTGCCTGCTGGGCGTATCGTTCGTGCTGATGCGCGGCGAGCCCGAGCGGCTGGCCCATCTCGAATTCGTGCCCGGCGATCTGTACATGATCGCCGCGACGATCACCTGGAGTTTCTACACCTGGCTATTGCGCAAGCACCGCCCCGACCTGCCGCTGCCGGTACTTCTGTTTGCGCAGATCGTGGCAGGCATCATCGCCAGCATTCCCGTCGCCGCGTGGGAACTCGGCCAGCTGACGGAGCCCCTGCAGTGGAGCGGCAAGGTCGCGTGGATCCTGCTGTATGTGGGCACCGTGCCGTCGCTACTGGCGTATTTCGTCTGGGATCGCGCCATCTCGCGCGCTGGGGCGCAATTGCCGGTTTTCTTCATTACCCTCACGCCACTGTTCGCGGCCGCGCTTTCCACCGTTCTGCTGGGCGAGTCGCCGCATTGGTATCACGGGATGGGGCTTGTTTGTATCGGGGCGGGGATCTGGTTGGCGCAGCGGCGGTAGGGGATTGGGAGCGCCACCACTGGTCGGTCATTCCCGCATGTCGCCTACGCCGACACTAACCGCGGATTGCCGCTCCGCCGCCAACTCTCCGCCTGCCGCTCCAGATGCACGCGGATGAAATCCATCAGCGTGCGGGTCGCCAGCGTCGGATAGCGATTCGATGCCGTCAGCATGTAAACGCTATCCCCCACGCCTTCGGCCTCGCATTCGGCGAGCACCTCGCGGACCTGCCCTGTCTGGAGTTGCCGCCAGACGGCATAGCGCGGCAGCAGTGCCACGCCAAGGCCTCCAATCATCGATTCCAGCAGAAACGGATAGTCGCCAGACTGGATACGTGGTGACACGCGCAAGGTCGTCGGGGTGCCTGCCATCCACACCTTGAGCGTGAAGCGCCGGCCCAGCGATGCGGGCGCGATCATGTCGCAACTCTCCAGATCAGCCACGCTCAGGATCGGGCCACGACTGTCCAGGAAAGACGGCGTCGCGCACAGGCACCAGCCAACGTCGCAAATGCGTCGCGCCACGTGGTCATCTGGCGGTTGGGACGTGATTTTCAGCGCCATGTCGACCTCCGCGGAAATCAGGTCGCCGATGTTGTCGTTGATGACCACGCGCAGCGAAATCTGCGGATAGATGCGGGCGAACTCCAACAGCAGCGGCGTCAGGTAGAGATGGCCGAGCCCGGTCGGCAGGCGGATGCGCACGTCGCCACGCACCACTGTGCCGAGGCTGTCGATCGCGGTCTTGGCCGATTGCAGTTCGTCGAGCATCCGCAGCGCGTGGGCGTAGAGCAGTTGCCCGGCCTCCGTCAGTTCGACGTGCCGGGTTGTCCTCCGCATCAACTGAGCGCCAAGGTGCTGTTCGAGCACCTTCAGACGGCGGGACACATTGGAGCGGGTCATGCCACTGCGCTCGGCGGCCGCCGTCAACGTGCGCGATTCCACCATCGTCACGAACAGCCGTACTAGGTTGAGGTCCAAGCTATTGTCAATCATGAGTCAACACCACTGGCACAAAACGATGGATTGTCACGGCGGAGGCGTAACCCTAGCATAGGCATCGCGCTAAATCATGCCGAACCGCCCATGTCGAATGCCCTTGCCCCCACCCATCCAGCCGATGACGGCCTGCCCGACCTGCCCGGCGTGCTCGATCTGCCTGACCTACCTTTTGCCGGCCTGCGTGTGCTGGACATCAGCCAGGGCATCGCCGGCCCGTACTGCGCGCATATCCTCTGGCAGCAGGGCGCGGAGATCATCAAGGTCGAGCCGCCGTCCGGAGACTGGGGGCGCAAGGTCGGGGTCGTGCGCGGTGATACGAGCGCGCTGAGCATTGCGTACAACGGCGGCAAACGCAGCATCTGCGTGGACGCCACGGTCGAAGCTGGCAGGGATGTCCTGCGCCAGCTGGCACTGCAGGCCGACGTGGTAGTACAGAACTTCCGCCCGCAGGTGGCAGATCGGCTTGGCGTGGGCCATGCCGCGCTGGCGGCGCTGCGCCCCGAGCTGGTCTATGTCTCGATCAGCGGCTACGGCCCGGATGGCCCCTACGCCGACTACCCGGCATCGGACTCGGTGATGCAGGCCGACAGCGGGTTGATGTTCGCGAACCGTGGCGTCGACGGAACGCCCCGCCGCATCGGCATGTTGCTGGCGGACGCCGCCACCGGCCTCTACGCGGCCCAGGCCTGCGCCGCCGCCTTGTGCCGGCGGTACCGCACCGGGCGCGGCGGCCATGTCGAACTGAATCTGTTTGACGCCTGCTGCGCGCTGCAGGCCAACAATCTCCTCGAGCACGCCATCGCGGGCCAGGCCGTTGCCGGCCCGGTCAGCGCGCCCAACGGGGTCTTTGCCACCAGTGACGGCAGTGTGACGCTGCTGGCCCTGAACGATGCGCAGTTCGCCAAACTCTGTCACGCCCTTGACCGCGACGATTGGCTGGCTGACCCGCGCTTCGTCAACAACGCCAGTCGCATGGAACACGCGGCGCTGCTGAACCGGCAGGTCGGAGAAATCATCGTCACCCGCACGACCAGTGCGTGGCAGGAGCAGTTGAGCCGCCACGACGTGCTTCACGCCCCGGTCCGCAGCTATGCCGACGTGCTGCAGCACCCGCAGGCGGCGCACCGCCAGACATTCCAATCGATCGAGCAACCAGGGCTGGGCGCTCTGCCCTTCGCCGGGATCCCGGCCCGGGACATGCGGCGGCCCGCCGGGCCAGCCCCCGAGAATGGCGAACACACCGTGCAGTTGCTGCAGGAGGCCGGTTTCGGCAGCCACGTCATCGACGAATGGTTGCGGCTAGGCGTGGTGCGACAGGCAACGGTCACGTCGGCGAAGGCGATTGCATGATGAAGGCGCTCGTATGCAAGCAGTTCGGCGGCGTCGAGGATGTGGAACTCGCGACCGTGCCCGAGCCCACCTTGGCCGACCCCCATGCGGTCACGATCGAAGTGGAGTTCGCCAGCGTCAGCCATGCCACCGGCCTGATGATCGCCGGCCAGTATCAGCGCCGCCCCCCGCTGCCATTCGTGCCCGGCACGGAAGCGGTGGGACGCGTGGTGGCCTGCGGCAAGGCCGTCACGCGACTGCGCCCAGGTGACCGGGTCGTAGCCATCGCCGACTGGGGCTGCTACGCGGAGCGATTCACGGTGCCTGAGTACACCGTCTACCCTGTCCCCGACTCGCTGCCGCCGAAGGTCGCGCTGCCGATCCCGCTCTCGTACGGCACCGCCTATTGCGGCCTGGTCTGGCGTTGCGCGCTGACGCCGCAGGACACCATGCTGGTGCTCGGCGCTGGCGCTGGCGTCGGACTCGCGGCGGTGGAGATTGGGCGGCAACTTGGCGCGACCGTGATTGCCTGCGCCAGCACCGAGGCAAAACGCGCCGACGCGCTGCGCCGCGGGGCCACGCACGCGGTTGCGCCCCAGGACCTCGCCGCTCAAGTCAAGGCACTCACCGGTGGCCGTGGCGCGGATGTGGTGGTGGACCCGGTCGGCGGCGACCTGTTCGCCCAGGCGCTGCGCGCGGCTGCGCCGAACGCGCGCATTCTCAGCATCGGCTTTGCCAGCGGGTCCATCCCGCAGGCGCCGGTCAACCTGCTGCTGGTCAAGAACCTGACACTGCACGGCTTCTTCTTCGGCCAATACATCGGCTGGACGCCGTCCGACGAGCGCGCCAAGCACGCCCCGGCGTTGCAGCAGGTCATGTCCACCCTGTTTCAGTGGGCTGCGGAAGGGAAGCTGGAGCCGACCGTGTCCGCTGTCTATCCGATCACCGGCCTGGGGGATGCCCTCGCCGCGCTGGAATCCCGCAAGGTTGTTGGCAAGGTGGCAATAAAAATCAAGGAGACAGAGACATGAATCATCCATCTACAAAGAAGCCGGCATGGTCACGGCTGCATGTTGCGCTGGCAATCGTGGCAACGGCCATCGCCATGCTGCCCGTCGGTGCGTCCGCGCAGACGTTTCCACAACATCCGGTACGCATGGTCTTGCCCTACCCTGCCGGCGGACCGACCGACCTGCTCGCGCGCGTGGTCGCCGTCAAGATGGGCGAGAGCATGGGCCAGAGCGTTGTCGTCGACAACAAGCCAGGGGCCAGCGGCATGATCGGCGCGGAGGCGGTCGCACGCGCCACGCCCGATGGCTACACGATCCTGGCCAATGCCTCGCTGCACGTGATCAACCCGAGCATCTACTCCAAGATGCGCTACGACGCATTCAAGGACTTCGTTCCGATCACGCAACTGGCCGAGGTGCCGCTGGTACTGGTGGTCAACAACGATTCGCCGGTCAGGACCGTGCAGGACCTGATCGCGTACGCCAAGCGCCAGGGTGGCGCGCTCAATTTCGGCTCGGCCGGTAATGCATCGGCACAGCAACTGGCTGGCGAATCGTTCAAGCTGGCGGCCAAGGTGCCGATGCAGCATGTGCCGTACAAAGGCAGCGCGCCGGCATTGACCGACCTGATGGGCGGACAGATCCAGTTGATGTTCGATTCGATGCCGTCGGCCATGCCGTTCATCAAGTCGGGCAAGCTGCGTGCCGTGGCGGTGACCACCGCGCACCGCGCCAGCGCCCTGCCTGACGTGCCCACCGTCGCCGAATCGGGCCTGCCGGGCTTCGACATCAGCACGTGGTATGGCCTGTGGGCGCCGCGCGGCACGCCGGCTCCGATCGTCGAAAAGCTGGCCGCGAATGCCGCTGCCGCGCTGAAGCGCCCTGACGTGCGCCAGCAGTACGCCGACATGGGCGCCGAACCCGTCGGGTCCTCGCCGGCGGATTTCGCGCGGTACAACGTCTCCGAGGGCAAGAAGTGGGCGGAGATCGTGCATCGCTCCGGCGCGAAGGCCGACGAATGATTCCAATCGGCATACTTCGCCGAGGCCAAAAAAATACCCGCTGCCGGGTGGAGCGGGTACTCAAAGTGGTATGGACAAGTCGCGGAATTCGTCCATGTCAGCATCGTGGCAGCGACTTTACGCGTTGCCAATAATCTTTCCGGACTACCCCAAATGCGGGGCAACGCCGGAAAGACGGCCGGGGGGTAAGCATCATGGACAAGCACGCTGGAATCGAGTCCAATCGTCCTTGTCTGTCGCCCCCCGCACTTTCTCATGTCGCAAGCCCGGCTACTGTTGATCGATGACCACACGCTGTTCCGCACCGGACTGAAGCTATTGCTGGCCGCCAGCCCGAACGTCGCGTCGATCATGGAGGCGGGGTCGGTCATGGAGGCCACCGAGGCGCATGGCGACAAGCCCGTCGATATCCTGTTGCTGGATATCCAGATGCCTGGGCTGAATGGCATCGAGGGCATCAAGGTGCTCCGTCGGCATTTCTCCCGCGCACCGATCGTGATCGTCTCCGGCACGTCTGGCATCGACGCGATCCCCGACGAAGCACGCAAGGAAGTCGCCGGTTTCCTGCCGAAATCCGCCGACCCGCGCGAGATCGAGGAAGCGATTGCCTGCTGCCTGGCGGGCGGCACGTACTTTCCGACCGAACAGCCCTGCAACCGCCTCCCCCAGAGCCGGGCCTACAGGCCCAGCCAGCTCACACCGCGCCAGCTCGAGGTCCTGAACCAGCTCAATCTGGGGCGTTCGAACAAGGTCATCGCTTATCACCTCGGTTTGTCGGAAAACACCGTACGCGTGCACGTGGCGGCGATTCTCGACCACCTCGGCGTGGTCAGCCGCGTAGAAGCCATTCTCGAAGCCCAGCGCCGCGGTCTGGTGCAGGCACAACGCTGACGCCCACGCCCGGCATGTGGCCCTCCTTGCTGCCTCACTATGACGAGCCGCGCCTGCTTGCGGCGCAGATGGAGCTGATCGACCAGAGCTTCGGCATCGCGATGCTTGGCTGCTCGCTTGCAGCCATCATCCTGGCAGTCGGCTTGACGGTCACGGGTGGACACCCCGGCGCCATGCCATGGGCCGCGTCGATGGTCGTGCTCTGCGCCATCGCCCATTTCGGCCGGCTGGCCGTGCCCGACCGTCTGACCGAGGCTCGCGCGGGACGCTATGCGCGCGCCATGACCGTCATGCTGGTGCTGATCGGCAGCCTGTGGGGACTGGTAGCCTGGCTCTACCTTGATATCCGGTCGCCCGCCGTGGTGATCTGCGTGCTGTCGCTGATTGCCGGCATGAGCGCGGCGGCGCTGGCGGTCTTCTCCACCTGCTTGCCGGTGGCCATCGGTTTCTTCATTCCCGCGATCCTGCCGGTGTGGATCGTATTCCTGCTCACGCGCGACATTGCCTACCTGCCGATGTTCTTTGGCACGCCGCTGTATCTGGTGGTGCTGCTGATCTTCGCGCGCAACTACTCGCGCGTGGCGCGTCATTCGATTGCGCTGCGTTTCGAGAATGTCGAACTGATCTCGCAGCTACGCGACCAGACCGCGCGCGCCGGTCACGCTTTGCGCGAGGCCGAGAACGCGAATCGCGCCAAGTCGGTGTTCCTGGCATCGGCCAGCCATGACCTGCGCCAGCCCCTGCATGCGCTGGGCCTGTTTCTCGTGTCGCTCGGGCGCACGCCGCTGGATACGCACCAGCGCCAGTTGCTGGACCACATCGAGGCGTCGTCCGGCGCGGCGCGGGAGATGCTCAACACGCTGCTCGATTTCTCGAAGCTCGAGGCCGGTGTGATCACCGCGCGGCCGCGCCCGTTCAGGCTCCAGCCGATGCTGCACAAGCTCGAGAACGAGTTCGCACCGCAGGCGAATGCGCGTGGACTGGTCTATCGCACCCGCGACACCACTGCCACGCTGTTCGGCGACCCGGCGCTGGTCGAACTGATCCTGCGTAACCTGATCGCCAACGCGATCCGCTACACGCACACCGGCGGCGTGCTGATCGCCTGCCGGCCCCGGCGCTTCCATGCCTCGATCGAGGTCTGGGATACCGGCATCGGTATTCCCGTCGCGCAGCACCGCGAGATCTTTCGCGAGTTCCACCAGCTCGGCAACCCGGAGCGCGACCAGCGCAAGGGGCTTGGGCTAGGCCTGGCCATTGTCGACGGGTTGGCGCGCACGATGCAGACCCGCGTAACACTGGATTCGATAGCGGAACGCGGCTCGGTATTCCGTCTGCAACTGCCACTGGCCTGGGGCGCGCCCGAGGAAGTCACGTTCCCCGGCAGCGTGATCCGCCTGGATGGTCTGCGCGTGCTTGTCATCGACGACGATCCGGCAATCCGCCAGGCAATGGCCGAACTGCTGGCGGCCTGGGATTGCGACTGCCGGCCCGCCGAATCCGAGGACGAGGCGCTGGCCCTGCTCGACACCTTCGCCCCCGACCTGATCCTGGCCGACTACCGGCTGCGCGGCCATCGCACCGGCCACGAAGCCATCGCCGCGATCCGCGAGCGCACCGGCCAGGCGCTGCCGGCCATCATCATCACCGGCGACACAGCGGCAGATCAGCTCCGCAACGTCCACGCGGGTGGCACCGCGCTGCTGCACAAGCCCGTGGTCCCGGGCGAACTCCATTCGGCCATTGGCGCCCTGCTCCGGGGCTCCGAATGGTATCGGGTCCAACAATAAGCATCAGCCATATTCATGCATTAAAAGCATGAATAGATCAGTCCTATTAATTGGACTTAGGTCTGGCGGCCCACCACACTGCAAGGCACTGCGGGCCTGATTCCCTCGGCCAACGCGCACGTCATTTCAAACCATGACTCAAGCGAGGAGCCTTCCATGACCGCCACACGCCCCGACTTGCCGAAGCACGATCTGCTGATCGACGGCAAGCGGCTGCCCCCCGGCAGCGGTGAGTATTCCACCGACATCAACCCCGCCACCGAGGAACCCATCGCGCTGGTGGCGCAAGGCAGCGCCGCTGACGTCGACACCGCCGTGCAGGCCGCCCGCGCGGCACTCAAGGGCTGGGCGGGCATGCGCGCCGCCGATCGCGGCCGCATCCTCAACCGGTTCGCCGACCTGCTGGAAGCCCATGCCGAGGAACTGATCACGCTGGAGAGCCTGGATGCCGGCAAGCCGCTGGCGGCCGTCCGTCGGCAGGATCTGCCCGCGGTTATCGACACCGTGCGGTACTACGCGGGCTGGTGCGACAAGATCCACGGCGCGGTGATTCCAACGCGGCCGGACGCGCTGACCTACACGGTGCGCGAGCCTGTCGGCGTCGTCGCCGCCATCATCCCGTGGAATTTCCCGCTGATGATCGGCATGTGGAAGATCGCACCCGCCCTGGCCTGCGGTTGCACGCTGATCGTGAAGCCCGCCGAGATTACGCCACTGACGGCCCTGCGCGTGGCCGAACTGGCGCTGGAGGCCGGCGTGCCGCCGGGCGTCTTCAACGTCGTCACCGGCAAGGGCAGCGTGGTGGGCAATGCGCTGGTTGCGCACCCGGGAATCGACAAGGTGACGTTCACGGGATCGCCCGGGGTCGGGCGCGGGATCATGCAGGGCGCGGCCGCCAACTTCAAGCGCGTCACGCTGGAACTGGGCGGGAAGTCCGCCAACGTGATCTTTGCCGATGCCGACATCGATGCGGCCACGCGTGCCGCGGCATCCGGAATCTTCTTCAACTCGGGGCAGGTCTGCTCGGCCGGGTCACGCATCCTGGCGCAGCGCAAGGTGTACGACGAAGTGGTGGAAAGGCTGACTGCCCGCGCCCGCGCGATACGGGTCGGCGATCCGGCCTCGCCGGACACGACGATGGGCCCCGTCGTCTCGGCGGCGCAGATGAAGACCGTGCTCGACTATGTGGAAATCGGCAAGCGAGAAGGCGCCAGCGCGGTGACCGGCGGCGCGCGCATCGGCCAGCGCGGCTTCTTCGTCGAGCCAACCGTGTTCGCGAACGTCGAGCACGAAATGCGGATCTCGCAGGAAGAGATCTTTGGCCCGGTGGCCAGCGTGATTCCATTCGAAGACGACGCCGATGCCGTGCGCATCGCCAATGGCACCGCGTTCAGCCTGGCCGCTGGGGTATGGAGCGCGGACATCGCGCGCGTGCACAAGGTAGCCGGGGAATTGCGGGCGGGCACGGTGTGGATCAACACGTACGGCTATACCGACGTGCGTCTGCCCTGGGGCGGCGCCGGCGACTCCGGACTCGGCCGCGAGCACGGTGACGCCGCCATCGAGAACTTCACCGAACCGAAGGCAATCTGGCTTTCGCTGCGATAAGACGAGCGCTGACACAGCAGCGCACGCCGCAGTAGCGCACAAGTAGCGCGTGCGCATGACGCATCCCCGCCCGATTCACATGGGCGGGGTTTTTGTCGCAGATACGCGGCTGTCAGCCAATCATCCGCATTGGCAACAGCGAGTAGACGACCGTGAGCACGCCGACCACCGCCGGCGAAACATACTTCAGCGCGATGCTCTGCGACTGCACGCCAAGATAGGCGTACATGCAGATCAGCAGCATGGCGCAAACGAAGACGAGGCCGTCATAGACTTGCATGGATGTCTCCCAGAGTTCGTTCTTCGACTACTTCTGTGAAGGCGGGCCTGCACGTGGGGGGGAGCCCGTCTCTACTGCCCAACGCAATCTATTAAGGCCATGGTCGCGCTTGTCGCCCTGGGGCGACAATCATGGTAATCCCTTCGTTTCTGGCATTTTTCGATGTTGCGGCGCGGCACTTCGTGGCGCCGGAATCACCGCTTTCCGCGTCGGGAAAAGTCAAGGAGGCATTGTGCGGGCGCGCAGCGGCGACAGCTCGCCCGGTGTGGCGTGATCGATATCAAACAGCACCCGTCGCGACATGCCTAGAATCAAACATAGCCTTGCCCATCCATTGATCCATCGCAGGAGAGTTGCCAATGTTTCCGGAATATCGCGAACAGATTTCCATGCTCAAGGTGCATGACGCCCATTTCGCCCGGCTGTTCGACATGCACAACGATCTGGACCAGAAGATCCTGAACATGGAGGCGGGTCTGGACCCCGCCACACCGCTGGAGATCGAGAGGCTGAAGAAGGAAAAACTGCGGATCAAGGACGAGCTCTACGCGATTCTGCGCAAGACGCGCCCTTGATATTGATCTGACACGTCGGATCCAGGAACCATAAAGAACAAAGCGGGAAGGCAGCATCTACCTTCCCGCTTTTACGTTCCCGGCCAGCCGCTCAACGGCCGTTCATCAACGCTGGCCGAAGTGCGCGTCCCTGAACAGCTTTTCCAGCCCGCGCGGCTGCGAGCGCCAATACTGCTTCGGCGCATTGACGCTGGCGCCAAGCTTGGCCGCCGCGTGCCACGGCCAGCGCGGGTCGTACAGCATCGCGCGGGCGATCGAGATAATGTCCGCCTCATTGTTGGCGATGATCGCTTCGGCCTGTTCGGCCTCGGTGATCAGCCCGACCGCCATCGTCGGCAACCCCACCTCCGCCTTGACGCGTTGCGCGTAAGGCACCTGGTATCCCGGGCCAATCTTGATGGCCTGCTGCGGCGACACGCCGCCCGTGCTCACATGCACCGCCGCACTGCCACGCGCCTTCAGTTCATGCGATAGCGCGATCGTCCCCTCGATGTCCCATCCGTTCGGCACCCAGTCGGTGGCGGAGACGCGCATCCAGACCGGACGTTCGGCCGGGAACGCCTCTCGCACGGCTTCGAACACTTCCAGCGGGAAGCGCATCCGGTTCTCGAGGCTGCCACCGTATTCGTCCGTACGGTGATTGGCGATGGGCGAAAGAAACTGGTGCAGCAGATAGCCGTGAGCGCCATGCACTTCGATGCCTTCGATACCCAGGCGAGCCGCACGCTTGGCAGCCGCGACGAAGTCGTCGCGAATCTTCTTCATACCAGCCTTGTCGAGCGCGGCCGGCGGGACTTCTCCCGCCGCATGCGGCACTGCCGATGGCGCGAAGGTCTGCCAGCCTCGCGGCTGGTCGGGCCGAATCTGGCCACCACCGTCCCACGGCGCTTCGCTCGATGCCTTGCGGCCAGCATGGGCAAGCTGGATGGTCACCGCGATGGGCGAATGGTTGCGCACGGCGTCTAGCACACGGCCCAGCGCAGCTTCGTTGGCATCGTTGTACAGGCCAAGGTCGGCCGGCGTGATGCGGCCTTCAGGCGAAACCGCGGTGGCTTCGATGATAAGCAGGCCCGCTCCGGACAGCGCCATCTGGCCCAGGTGAATCATGTGCCAGTCGGTGGCATTGCCTTCCTGTGCCGAGTACTGGCACATCGGCGCGATGGCGATGCGGTTGGCAAGCTCGAGATTGCCGATCCGGTACGGATCGAAGAGATGAGGCATGAGGGCCATCCTTGCGGGGTGTTCTGGTCCGGGCGATTGTAGTCGCCACTGAAAAACCCTGCTGACCCTGCCGGCGGCATGGGATACGGCCCTGGCCGCCCCCATATCACCTTATGCCGCCGGCATACGGCTACGTCACCGAGCTACGTCACTGGCTCAGCTTGGTGACGCTCAGTTGCGGATCCGCCGCGATGGCCTGCTCCGAGAACGGCAGCGAAATCCAGCGCTTGGCCGAGAACTGCCGCATCTGGTCCCAGGCATGGGGCGAAGCTGGGTCGATCGACTGGCCGTAGACCAGCAGCGCCTGCGCCACCGGCCCATTGGCATCGAAACCCACGGTCTGCACATAGCTCGTGCCGAAGTACACCTTCAGACCGTCGGCCGACACCGGCTGGCTCTGGAGCTTGTTCAGCACGCCCTCGTACTCCTCCCCACCGTGCAGCGGAATCAGACCGTTGGGCGACTTCGCGGCCTGCACCTCGCCAAGCGGGGCATCCAGCGCGAAGCCCGCCTTGCGCATGGCCCCCACGGCATCCTTGAGCGCCTTCAGCACGGCCGTGTTCACCGTGGCGTCCTGCATGCGCAGGCCACGCGGCGTATTGACCGGATCGGCAGGATTGAAGGCGATGGCATACACGTTCGGAATGACGTGCGCGCGCATCCAGAACTCGCGGAACAGCGGCGCGGCCCGGCTTTCCAGATTGCTGCGGCGATCCCACTTGCCCAGCGCCGTGCACCCGTCACGCAGATCGCTGTCGCCCTGAACAGCCTTGGTGCGGCAGGCCCGCAACAGGTCGTCCAGCACAAGCTCTGCAGCCAGATTGCGATCTCGGAACAGCACCGTCTGCAGGTTCTGGATGTCGAATCGGTTGCCCGGCAGGCCGTCCACACCGTTCAGGCGCTTGCCGATCTCCATCAAGCCAACACGCGTGCGCAAGCGCTGCGGCACCGCCTGCGGCCCGAGCACTGGCGAGAAGCCCTCCATCTTCTGCGCGGGATTCGCCAGCCACGAGCTGTCATTGCTGTTGGCCACAAAGTCGTCGCGTTCCAGCACCGGCATGGCCGATGGCGGGACCAGACCTGGCACCGGTGACGCCGGGTCGACGGTCCAGTTGCAGGCACCACGCGAGCCGTCGAGCAGCACCATGCCCGTGCCGGCCATCAGCTTCTTCGCCAGCACGGCACCGTCTCCGGCCGGCGCGCAGCTTTCCAGCATCGAGGTCGAGACATTGGGGGTAACCGAGACATCGGCAAACATCGCGCGGCCCGAACGGTCGGTGGCAATCGTGTTGACCCACGGAATGCCCAGGTTGCCGATCGCGGTGCGGATCTCGCCCACGTTATGCGCCCGCGCGATATCGAGCCACGTGTCGATCGAGCGCGTGTTGTTCTGGTTGGCGTCCCGCAGCGTGTAAGCCTTCTGCGCCGTCCACGGCAGCCCTGCCTGCGGCATGGCCACGACCGGACCGTACTCGGTCATGTAGAACGTATGCGAACGCTGCTCGGTACGGCCATCAGCCAGCTTTGCCGCATAGCTGACCGTCTTGGTGGTCATCTTGCGCGGCTTGCCGTCGATCAGATAGGTGGTCGGATCTCCATCGGCCAGCTTCAGCTCGAACAGCGTGAAGCGGCGCGCTGTGGAAACGGTATGCGTCCAGGCCACGTCCTTGTTGAAGCCGATGCTGATGATCGGGAACGAGGCAATCGACGCGCCCATGACGTCGAGCTTGCCCGGCACCGTCAGGTGCGCCTGATAGAAGCGGTTGGTGGTCGTCCAGGGGAAGTGCGGGTTGCCGAGCAGCAGGCCGGAGCCATCTGCCGTGGCAGCCTTGCCAAACGCCCAGCCATTGCTGCCGATCGGCGGATCGAGCAGTTGCAGGTCGCGGTTCACCGCCTCGAAATCGATCGCGGCGATATCGACACGTGCGGTCAACGCGGTGGACTTGGCGGCGGACTTGGTGACCTGTGGCGGCGCTGCCGCGACGATGCCGGCCGCGAGCGCGCCGGCGCTGGCCTGGATACTCTTTTCCTCGGCAAGCCGCGCCATGTCGAGTGCCGTGATCGGGCGCACCCACGCCGCATCGCGGCAGGCCGCCGGACGCTGCGAAGGCGGCGTATCGCGCAGGTAGCGGTTGTAGCCGGCGATATAGCCACGCAGCAGTTCATGCGCTTCGGGCGATTGCTTTGTCGCGCTGACCTGCAAGGCATCGTCGTCGAGAATGGCGCGGAAGAACGCATCGGCGTCCGCATTGCGCATCGGCTTGAAGGACACCTCGGTGGTGCCGTCCGGCCCGAACGTCGCCGAGCGCTCGCCGCTGACCGTCACCACCTGGCTGGCCATCAGGCAGACGTTGTCCTGCGCATAGGCGTACGCCATGCCGAAGGCGACGCTGGCGTAGTCGTTGGCGCGGATGTGGGGAATGCCGTAGGACGTGCGGCGGATTTCGGCGCTGAGGCCCTGCTCGCTCCAGTTACCGTTGCCAGTGGCGCAACCGCTCAAGGCCGCAGCCGCCAGCGTGGCCGTGCCGAGCACGACCGCGCCGCGCGCAATGCGTGGGGTCATCTGTCTCTCTCCTGTTTGCTTTGTTGTTGTCGTGGCTGCGGCGGGCAATCTCGCGCACCGCGAGCCATCGGCAATGGTCAGGCAAACCGGGGGGTGACAGATAGAGCCTATCCCGCCAGATGGCGTGCCGATACCGCCACACCATTACCGCCACCATGAGCGGTCTGACGACACGCGCGGGAGAAAGGCGATCAGAACTTGGGAATGCGGAGGGTCTTCGAGATCATCAGCGAGCCCGACAGCACGAATAGCAGCGCCATCGGATGCAGCGTGCCGGGGCCAATCTCCCACGCGCCACCGAACAGCGCATCGCCGATCCCGCCCTGGGATGCGCACCAGGCCAGCACGCCAGTCAGCACGACACTGGTCGGAATCGGTGTGCCCTCGAAGTATTTGACCTTGCCGGTGCCCTCGGCCATCGACTCGGCGGTGACATTGAATCGGGCAAGACGGCTCACGCCGCAGCAGACGAAGTAGATCAGCGCCACCAGATCCCAGCCGCCGCGCATGCCGGCCGCAAACGCCAGCGTGGCCGGGCCGACGCCGAACGAGATGATGTCGGAGAGCGAGTCGAGCTCCCGGCCGAGCGCCGAATGCGCGTGGCGCCAGCGGGCAATGCGTCCGTCGAGCACATCGAAGATGAACGCGGCAGGCGCCAGCGCCGCCGCGATATAGAAGGTCCGGAGCGAAGGCTCCGCCACGAAGAACATGGCGAAGAACACCGAACCCATGCCGCACGCCGCGTTGGCCAGCGTGAAGAAATCGGCCAGTTGCAGATCGCGCAGCATCGAGAAATGCCGGGGGCGCGGTTGAGGCGTCGACATGGAATCGGTCCGGTTGAAGCAGTGATCAGATGACGGTATTAACGTGATGCACCTGCGGCGGCGCGACGAAGCAGTCCCCCACGAGCTTGCGCCAGGCCTGGAAGTCGTCCGACTCACGGAAATGGACCATATGGTCTTCCACGGTCTCCCATGCCACCACCAGCGTGTAGCGCGACGGCTCCTCGATCGAACGCTGCAGGTTCAGGCCGTGGCAGCCGCGGGCGCGCAGGAACAGCGGCTTGGCTTGCGCCACGCCGGCCTCGAACTGGGCTTCCATGCCGGGCTTGATGGTGATCTGGGCGATTTCGTGAATCATGATGGGTCTCTCTTCAGGTTCTTCGTCGACGGGAGTCTGATACGGTGCGCGGCGCCGGCGTGCGCCACATGGCGTCTACCTTAGCAGATTCGCATGGCTGGCTCAGCCACTGACCTTGTGCCGGGCCAGGCCTTGCGCAAGATAAACGACCACCAGCGCATTCGCAATGGCCAGGCCGCCGTGCAGCCATGTGGGATGCCGGATCGCCTCGTAAAGCTCCACTGGAATATAGATGGCACCGGACCAGACACCGATCCAGTTACCCCACGCCAGCCCCCGCCACAGGCCATAGGCCTCGGCAAACCGCATCAGCGCGTAGACGAACGCGGACCCGCCGATGGCCCAGAGACGGCCATCGCCTGGGTTCGCCAGCAAGGACAGGAAGATGGTGGGATAGTGGCTGGCGGGATTGATGTGTATCCGCCGGATGATGGTCTCGGCGATTTCCTGCGCATCATGGTGCAGCAGCGCCATCAGGCCGACACCGGCCAGGATGACGAGCGCCCCCTTGGCGGCTTCGAACAGTGCAATACCCTTGAGCCCCAGTGGCGAGCCGGAGTGAGCCATGGCGGAATCGATGAAATGTGCGAAGCCGCCATTGTGCTGTCATCCGGGCGGCGGCGCTAGCGTCCGCCCTGCCGTTCGACCATCGGTCCGTTTGCGTTGATATTGCCGGCGGCCTCCAGGGCGCCATTCACGGTCAAGGGGCCGTTGACGTATAGGTCGCCGTGCACCGCCATTGGCCCCTGCACGGTCAGCGGACCATGGAACACCTTGAGCAAGCCCTGGGAGGAAGGGCGGCCATAGCCGCCAGGCGAGGCAAACCAGTCTGCGGTGAGCGGGCCATTGGCGAAGACGTTGCCGTCAACGCGGAGCGTGCCCATGATGGTGGCCGGCCCTTCGACCCGCGCCGATCCGCCGACGATGATCGGGCCAGTGTTCGCCGGCTGCGCGTCGGCGGGCCATGACACCGTCATGCCAAATGCAACGGCGGCAACGGCGACAACGGCGACCGCCATCGCAAGCGGATTCGTACCGCTATGTGATCTTGTTCGATGTCGCATATGGGCCCTCCAAACGAAAGCTGGCGCGACGTTTCCAGTGTAGTGCTCCGGAAACGCCACGCCAGCGTGAAATTGCCGCCAAATGTTACCTGCGGCGTACGGCTCTCAGTTCTTCGCCACATTCTCCGGCAGAGGGCCCCAACCGCCACCGAGGCTACGCACGAGCGACACCGTTGCCGCCGCCCGCAGCCCGGCCACCGCATTGGCATCGCGTTGCGATTGCAGCACCGTGCGGTCGGCGTCGATCACAGTGAGGTAGTCCACCGCGCCCGCGTCATAGCGACTGCGCGAAGTGCGCTGCGCGCGCTTCGCGCCGGCCAATGCACTGTCCAGCGCCGTGCCCTGCTGGCTCAGCCAGCGTACGTCGGCCAGGCTGTCCTCTACCTCGCGGAACGCCACCAGCACGGTCTGGCGATATCGCGCCACGCTTTCCTCGTGCGCCGCGCGCGCGCCGGCCAGGTTCGAGCTGTTGCGGCCACCGTCGAACACGGTCTGGGCAACGGTGGAACCCACCAGCGGCCCAAGCAACCATGCGCGCGACGACCACTTGAACAGGTTCGAGATATCCGACGACTCAAAGCCGAACAGTGCCGTCAGCGAGATGCGTGGGAAGAACGCCGCCTTTGCCACACCGATCCGCGCGTTGGCAGCCGCCATCTGGCGTTCCGCCGCGGCGATATCGGGGCGACGTTCGAGCAGTTCCGACGGCAAGCCGGCGGGAACCGCAACCGGCGGCGTGTCGAACGGCCGCGCCGCCAGCGCGAACTGCGACGGCGACACTCCGGTCAGGACGGCCAGCGCGTGCTCCTGGTTGGCACGACGGCGCTCGATCCCAGCCAGATCGGCGCGGGCCGTGCCAAGCTCGGCCTCGGCGCGGGCCGGATCGAGATCGGTGGTTTCGCCCGCCTCGTAGCGCTTGCGCAGCAGCGTCAGCGCGTCCTCGCGCAGCTTGATCGTCGCGTTGAGCAGATCCCGGTCGCTATCGAGCGTGCGCAGCGCGAAGTACGCCTGCGCCGTATCGGCCTGCAGCGCGAGCTGCACCGAGCGATACAGGTCTTCGGCGCCCTGCTCGTCGGCGCGTGCTGCATTGACGCTGTTGGCCACGCGGCCGAAGAGATCAAGCTCGTAGTTGGCGATCAGACGCGCCTGGTACACGGTCTGCGGCGGCACCCGCGTGCCATCGGGCAAGCCTTGCGAGGCTGCCGAAAGCTGCGCGCGCGTCGGGCTGAACCCCGCGCTCAATTGCGGGTACAGGTCCGCCTCGGTCGCCCCCGTGAAGGCACGCGCCTGCTTCAGGCGCGCCGCAGCCGCAGCGAGGTCCTGGTTATAGGTGTTGGCCGCGTCGATCAGGCGATCGAGATCGGCGTCGCCGAAGACCTTCCACCATTCACCGCGATGCTGGCCCTCGGCCGGTGTCGCTGTCTTCCATTGCGCGCCTTCCGCAGCGGCGGCTTCGGCTTCCTTGAACGTCGATGCGGTGGGCGTCTCGGGCACCTTGTAAGTCGGCGCCAGCGAGCAGCCCGCCAGCACCAGCGCGGCGGCCAGCATACCCAGCTTCGGCAAGACCAGCTTCATTGCGTTATTCATTTTGTTCACCCTTATTCTGCCGATACCACCGGCTGCGACGCCGTTGCAGGCTGCTCAGCCACCTTCCGGCGCTGGCCACGCGTGGCCAGCAAACGCAGCGCCACATAGAAGACCGGCGTCAGGAACAGGCCGAAGAACGTCACCCCCAGCATCCCCGCGAACACGGCCACGCCCATCGCATGGCGCATTTCCGCGCCGGCGCCGGTGGACACCACCAGCGGCACTACACCCATGATGAAAGCGAACGACGTCATCAGGATCGGGCGCAGACGCAGGCGGCTGGCCTCGATCGCGGCCTGCACCACCGTACGGCCGTGATGCTCCAGCTCACGCGCGAACTCGACGATCAGGATCGCGTTCTTCGCGGATAGCCCCACCAGCACGATGAAACCGATCTGCGTGAAGATGTTGTTGTCGCCACGGGTCAGCCACACACCGGTCATGGCGGCCAGCAGGCTCAGCGGCACGATCAGGATCACCGCCAGCGGCAGCGTCAGGCTTTCGTACTGGGCGGCCAGCACCAGGAACACCAGCAACACGCACAGCGGGAAGATCCAGACGCCCGCATTGCCGGCCAGGATGTCCTGGTACGTCAGCTCGGTCCACTCGAAGCCGATACCCTTGGGCAGCGTCTCCGCGGCGATCCGCTCGGCGGCGGCCTGCGCCTGACCCGACGAAAAGCCAGGAGCCGGACCACCATTCATATCGGCAGCCGTGAAGCCGTTGTAGCGGATCACACTGTCGGGGCCGAAGCTCTGCTTGACCTGCACCAGCGACGACAGCGGCACCATCTCGCCACTCACGTTGCGCGTCTTCAGTTGCAGGATGTCCTCTGCATGCTGGCGGAACTGCGCATCGGCCTGCACCTTGACCTGGTACGTGCGACCAAACTTGTTGAAGTCGTTGACGTACGCCGAGCCGAGGTAGGTCTGGAGCGTGTCGAAGACGTCGGTCACGGGCACGCCGAGTTGCTTGGCCTTGGTGCGGTCCAGTTTCACGTCGAGCTGCGGCACGTTCACCTGATAGTTGCTGAAGATGCCGGCCAGTTCGGGCGTGGCGCGCGCCTTGGTCATGAACGCGTTGGTCGCATTGAACAGTTCGTCATAGCCCAGCGCGGCGCGGTCTTCGATCATCATCTTGAAACCGCCGATCGTACCCAGGCCCTGCACCGGCGGGGGCGGGAACACCGCGATGAAGGCGTCCTGGATCGAGCCGTACTGCTTGTTCAGATCGGCCGCGATCGCATTGCCAGACAGCTCCTTGCTCTTGCGCTTGTCGAACGGATCGAGCGTGACGAACACGATGCCGGCGCTCGGGCTGTTGGTGAAGCCGTTGATCGACAGGCCCGGGAATGCCACCGCCGACTCCACGCCCGGATGCTTGAGCGCGATATCCGACATGCGGCGGATCACGTCTTCCGTGCGATCCAGCGTCGCGCCGTCAGGCAGCTTGGCGAAGCTCACCAGGTACTGCTTGTCCTGCGCCGGCACGAAGCCCTTCGGCACCATCTGGAACACGCCCCAGGTTGCCACCAGCATCAGCGCGTACACGCCGAACACCGAGCCCTTGCGACGAATCACACCCTTCACGCCCCGGCCATAGTTGTCCGAGCTGCGGCGGAAGAACTGGTTGAAGCGGACGAAGAACTTGCCGAGCACCTTGTCCATGGCGCGCGTCAGCCAATCCTTCGGCGCGTCGTGGCTCTTGAGCAGCAGCGCGGACAGCGCGGGCGAAAGCGTCAGCGAGTTGAACGCCGAGATGATCGTCGAGATCGAGATCGTCAGCGCGAACTGCTTGTAGAACTGCCCGGTCAGGCCAGTCATGAATGCCAGCGGCACGAACACGGCGATCAGCGTCAGCGCGATGGCGATGATCGGGCCGCTTACCTCGCGCATGGCCTTGTACGTGGCTTCCTTCGGCGACAACCCTTCCTCGATATTCCGCTCGACGTTCTCCACCACCACGATCGCATCGTCCACCACGATACCGATTGCCAACACCAGACCGAACAGGCTCAGCGCGTTGATCGAGAACCCGAACGCGTGCATCAGCCCGAACGTGCCGACGATCGACACCGGCACGGCCAGCAGCGGAATGATCGACGCGCGCCAGGTCTGCAGGAACAGGATCACCACCAGCACCACCAGCGCGATGGCCTCGAACAGCGTGTGCGTCACCGCCTCGATACTGTGGCGCACGAACTGGGTCGGGTCATAGACGATGCTGTAGTCCACGCCCTCCGGCATGTTCGCCTTCAGCTCGGCCATCGTCTTGCGCACATCGTCCGAGATCTGGATCGCGTTCGACCCCGGCGCCTGGAAGATCGGCAGCGCCACGGCGGACTTGTTGTCGAGCAGCGAACGCAGTGCGTACTCGGAGGCACCCAGCTCTACGCGGGCGATGTCCTTGAGGTACGTCACCGCGCCGTCCGGCGAGGTGTTGACGATGATGTCGCCAAACTCTTCCACCGTCTGCAGACGGCCCTGCGCGTTGACCGACAGTTGCAGATCGGTGCCCGGCAGCGAGGGCGACTGTCCGATCACGCCGGCTGCCACCTGCACGTTCTGCTCGCGGATGGCCTTGACCACGTCCGAGGCCGCCAGATGGCGCTCGGCGATCTTGTCGGGGTTCAACCACACACGCATCGAGTAGTCGCCCGAGCCGAACATCTGCACCTGACCGACGCCCTGGATACGCGCCAGGCGGTCCTTGACGTTAATCAGCGCGTAGTTGCGCAGATACGTCATGTCATAGCGATTGTTCGGCGAGACCAGGTGCACCACCATGGTCAGGTCAGGCGAGCTCTTGACCGTGGTGATGCCCAGGCGGCGCACGTCCTCGGGCAGGCGCGGCTCGGCCTGCGAGACGCGGTTCTGCACGAGCTGCTGGGCCTTGTCCGGGTCCGTGCCCAGCTTGAAGGTCACCGTCAGCGTCAGCGTGCCGTCGCTGTTGGCCTGCGAGTTCATGTAGAGCATGTCCTCGACGCCGTTGATCTGCTCTTCCAGCGGCGTGGCCACGGTCTCGGCGATCACCTTCGGGTTGGCGCCCGGGAACTGCGCGCGCACCACCACCGACGGCGGCACCACTTCCGGGTACTCCGAGATCGGCAACTTGAACATCGATATGGCGCCGATCAGGAAGATCAGCACCGATAGCACACCCGCGAAAATGGGGCGGTCGATAAAGAATTTCGAGAGATTCATCTTGGTCTCGGCGAAAACAGCCCCCCCCTGGCGGTCCGCTCGCAAGCGGACGCCATTCGATGCCACGAAGGGGGGAAATTGTCTGTGTCTGGCTAGACTGGGTTGCTTAGCTCACGTTGGGCTTCTCGGCCTTCTCTTCCGCTGCCTGCTTGCGGTCCGGCGCGTTGCCTCGCGGTTCGAGCTCGCTGCGGAAGGCCATCGATACCGGCTTCGGCGCAACGGTGTCGCCTGGCCGCACACGCATCAGGCCATTGACGACGATGCTCTCGCCCGGCTTCAAGCCCTTGCGGATCACACGCAGCCCTTCATACGTCGGCCCGAGTTCGACTTCGCGATACGTGAGCTTGTTGGCCTGATCCACCACGAGCACGAACTTCTTGCCCTGGTCCGTGCCGATGGCGCGATCGTTGATCAGCACAGCCGGATGCGGCGTGCCGCCACCGAGCTTGATCTTCGCGTACAGGCCCGGCAGCAGGCGGCCATCTTCATTGGCGAAGATCGCCCGCACGCGGATCGTGCCGCTGCGCGTATCCAGCCGGTTGTCCACCGAGTGGATTTTGCCTTCGTGCGGGGTGTTGTCCTCGTTGGCCAGCCCCAGGAACACCGGCAGATCATTCTTGCCGCCGCTGGCGCCCGGCGCCGTGTAGCGCAGGTAGCTCTGCTCGTCGACGTCGAAGCTCGCGTACACCGGCGACACGGACACCACCGTGGTCAGCGCCGGGGACGCCGCGCCGGCGGCCACCAGGTTGCCCACCGTGATCTCTGCGCGCGACACCTTGCCCGACACCGGCGCGACGATGCGCGTGTAGCTCAGGTTCAGCTTCGCCACTTCCAGCGCCGCCTGTGCGCCGCGCACGTCGGCCGACATCTCGCTGGCGGCGTTGATCCGCTCATCGAACTCGCGGCGCGAGATCGCGTTGTCGTCCAGCAGGCGCTGGGCGCGGGCTTTCTCGGTCTGCGCAAGTGACGCGCGTACCTGCGCCGCTGCCAAGGCGGCTTCGGCACGTGCCACTTCGGCGGCATACGGACGCGGATCGATCGTGAACAACGGATCGCCCTTCTTCACGATCGAACCCTCGCGGAAGTGCACGGTTTCGATCGTGCCGGAAACACGCGGACGGATCTCCACACGGTCCACCGCTTCGATGCGGCCGGAGAATTCATCCCATTCGGTAATGGTCTTGCCGATCGCCGCGGACACTTCCACCGCCGGTGCCGGCGGCGGAGTATTGGCCTGTGCTTCCCCGCCGTGCCAGGGACGCAGAACCGAGGTTGCCACGCCGGTGCCCAGGATTGCCACGATGGCAATCGCAATCAGCGTGCGTCGAGACTGTTGATTCATTTTTCTTCACTCCGTGATTCGTCGGGTTTCTTCAACTGGAAAAGCAAAAATCGAGGCCGAACGCCGCCCGCCGAGCCGAGTGGCCCGGAAATCGGGAATACGGGGGTGTTCCCGTCCGGTCAGGACGGGATTGCTGCTGCCAGCCTCAAAGGGCGCTGGCCGTTGAATCCGATACCGTCATGCTCCCGGTATCGGCCGGTGTTCGGACCGGTTACGAGGCGTCGTCGGCCTTTGCGAAACAATCGCGCAGGAACCGCGCACCTTCTTCGACCCATGCCTGACACTTCTCATGGGACTGTTCCACCCCGTCGCCGCAGGCGCCGGGCATGATCAGGGCCCTGGCCGATATTCCGGCCTTGGCCAGCTTCGCGGCGAAGGCTTCACCTTCGGCACGCAAGGCGTCTTGTTCCGCCACCTGCACCAGCGTGGCAGGCAGGCCGGACATCCGCGATGCCAGCGCCGGCGCCGCGTACGGGTGCACGCTGTCGGCCGGTGTCGGCAGGTATTCGCGATAGTTGCAGGCCAGGCGGCGCAGCATTTCCATCGGCACCTGACGCGTCGAAGACATCGCCGACAGGCACGGGTCCGTAACGGGGCGGATCAGCCACTGGCCCGCCGGCTGCGGCAGGCCGCGATCCCGCAGCATCTGCGCCGTGGCAATCGCCAGGTTCCCGCCCGCCTCTTCGCCGACCAGCGCGAAGCGCAGCTTGTCGACCTTGAGCTTTTTCGCCTGCTTCAGTACCCACGTCACGGTGGCCACGGCGTCCTCGGGCGCAGCCGGGAACGGATTTTCGGGCGCCAGCGAGTATCCCGGCGTCACCACCACGGCCGGGACCGACTCCGCCAGATCCCGCGCCAGTTCCTTGGCTGCCTCGACGTCACCTTCGACAAAACCACCGGCATGGAGATACACCAGCCATGGCAAGGTTGCCGAGCCTGCGCTCAACGGCCAATAACCTGCGGGGTAACACACGCAGACCTTGATCTCCCGATCGCCACTGACGACCATATGCTGCACCACGTACGGTTCGCCCTGTTCTGCGGCCGGTTGCACGGCGGAACTACGGGCTGTGGTGGTCTTGGTCATGGCGTTCAGGCGACCGGCATGGGTCGTCGATACTGTGTTGCGATGCACCGAATTATGGTGATTGACGATGATGGGATAAAGCGAGCTATTGCCAACGCACTATTTCTGAGTTGGAATAATCGCTGAAGTGAAACCACATGCTTGGCAAGGTCACCCAAAATGTGATTCACTCCGGTCCTTTGGTGCCGCGCAGTTTGGGGAAACATGCGCGTCCACCACGCCCCCAGGCTCCACCCGTCCCCGCTCCGGCCTCCACTGGCGGACCGCCGGCAGCAAACCCAGGCCGCGCACTTGACATGCAGCGGACCCATTCCCGCCAGACATCCTTCTGAACGCAAGCTAGCTCGTACTTCTTTCGAAAGCTTCTCAATCATGGATCGTCTTGTTTCCATGCAGGCATTCACGCGGGTGGTGGATGTCGGCAGCTTTGCGCGTGCGGCGGAGTCATTAGACCTGCCAAAGGCCACCCTCACCCGCCTGATCCAGAATCTGGAAACCCATCTGGGCGTCAAGCTGCTGCATCGGACAACGCGCCGCATCAGCGTGACGACCGATGGCGCTGCCTATTACGAACGCTGCGTCCGTATCCTGGCCGACGTCGAGGAAGCGGAACAATCGCTTACGCGACACAACAACTCGCCGCGCGGCACGCTATGCGTCGACACCACGAGCGGGCTCGCGCAGATGGTGCTGCTGCCGCACCTGCACGACTTCTTCAAAGCCTATCCGGACCTGAAGCTCGAGCTGACCATCAATGGCAAGCCGATCGATCTGCTCAAGGAAGGCGTGGACGTGGTGCTGCGCGTGGGTGCGCTCGACGAGTCGATGGTGGCGCGACGTATCGGTCAGTTGAAGCTGGCGTTCTATGCGTCGCCGATCTATCTGCGTCGCGTTGGCACGCCGCAGAATCTGACCGAGCTGGCACAGCACAAGGCGGTCAACTTCCTGTCCAACCGCACCGGCCGTGAAATGCCCTGGCCGTTGTCGCGCGGCGGCGAACGCACCGAGGTGTTGCTGCCATCGGCCATTTCGACTAACGATGCCGATGTCTACATGGCCTGCGCGCTCGAAGGCCATGGCATCGCCCGCATCTCGCGCGCGATGGCCGAACCGTACGTCAACAGCGGCCGGTTGGTCGAGGTGATGAGCGACTGGCAGACGGATGAATTGCCGATCTCGGCGATGTACCCGCAGAACCGGCATCTGTCGGCCAAGGTGCGGGTCTTCGTGAACTGGGCGGCGGAACTGTTCTCGCGCCATCCGCATTTCGGCGCGGCCCCGCAGGCGGTGGCGGCGTAGTTGTCACCGCCTGCTTGTTCCCTCTCCCGTTAGCACGGGAGAGGGAACCTTGCCGCAGCATTCGATACGCTCAGTTCTTTCCGATCTCCTGCAGCATCCGCGTCATCAGATACAGACGGGGCACGATCGAATCGAGCTCCACGTATTCGTCGCGAGCGTGGTAGCCGAAGCCAGACAGGCCGAAGCTCTCCAGCACCACCGCCTTGCCCGACCGCCCCGCATAGCCAGCGTCCGTGCCGCCACCCGTGCCGGGGATCAGCAGCAGCGAGCGGCCGTCGAGTTCCGCATAGACCTGCTGCGCGCGTTTGGCCAGGTCCTTCGCGCGGGCGTCAGCCACATAGGCGGGCCGGCCCTCTTCCATCGTCACCGTGGTCTGCGTATCGGGAACCAGGTGACCCGCGTTGACCTTCTCCTGCAGCGCGGTCTGCAGCTTCTGCGCGGCACCATTGGCCGTGACACGCACATCGCCATACGCACTGGCCAACTCGGGGATCTGGTTGCCCACGTCGCCGCCCTTGGCCATGGTCCAGTTCAGTTGAGAGCCGGGCACCGACTTGGCCACATCACGCGTCTGCTGCAACTGATAGGCCAGTTCGATCAGCGCATTGCGACCCAACTCCGGCGCCGCGCCGGCGTGCGACGAGCGGCCCTTGACCTGCATCGTTGCAGTCGCCGTGCCGGCAGCGCCCAGCAGCAGCGACTCCGACTTGGCGACAGACTTGGCCACGTTCGGCTCGCAGGACAGCACCACGTCCTGCTGATCGGCCAGCGCCGCAATCGTTTCGCCCGATCCGCCCGAACCGACTTCCTCGTCGGCGTTGAACAGCACGGTCAGTTGCGCGTAGTCCTTCCATCCTTGCGCCTTGAGGATTTCCAGCGAATGCAGGACCACCGCAATGCCGCCCTTGTCGTCGGCGATGCCGGGACCGTAGAGGCGGTTGCCGTCCTCACGGATCGGCTGCGTCTTGAGGATACCGGCCGGATAGACCGTATCCATATGGGCAATCAACATGATCTTGCGCTTGCCCGTACCGGTCAGCGTCGCCTTGACGATCGGGCTCTTGCCCGAGCTTGCCGGCACACGCTCCACCTTGGCGCCCAACGCCTGGAGCCGCTTCGACGTGTAGTCCGCCATGCGGTCGAGCCCTTCGATATTGGCGCTGCCCGACTCTATCGACACCATGTCCTTGAGGGACTGCACCACGGCCGGCTGGGCGGATCGCGCGGCATCGAGCAACCCGGTATCGGCGCCGGCAGCCACGGCGGCATTGCAGACCACGGCAGCAGCAGCGGCGATGGCAAGGTGGCGAAGGGAAAGCAGCATGACGTCTCCTGTTCTGATGGAAGCCTCAAATGTAGCCCTTGCGATATCTCGCGGGGAGGCTCAATATCGCCATTCCCAAAGCCGATCCCGCCACAGCCCGTTCGCTCCTCGCCTTTCCCCTTCTTTCTCCCTTTTTCGTCCTTCTCGTCCTTCTCGCCCCCACGCATGGCCGATCCCGCTACCACGTCCAATCACCCCCTGCACGTCAAGCTGCTATGGCTGCCCGATGCGATGCCCGGCACGCTGTTCGGCGCGCTCGACGTGCTGCGCACGGCGGCCGGCGTCGCCCAATTGCAGCGGCCTGGCGAATCGAATCTGCTGACGTGGGAAATCATCGGAGGCAATGGCCGGGCACTGCCCGCGCCGCTGCCTGGCCTGCAGGCGGTACCCGCCCGGCGTGGCCAGCGCCATGGCCGGACGCTGATGATCGTGCCCGGGCTGATGGCCCACAGCGCGCCGCATCTGAGCGAGATGGTCACGAACGATACCGTCACGCAACGTACGATCGCGCGTCATGTGGACGCAGGGGGCTGGCTGGCTGCCATCTACTCGGGCATGGTTTACCCGCTTGCGCTGGGCCTGCTCGACGGCGCGCGATGCGGGGCGCCATGGATGTTCCAGAGCTCGCTGGCACAGCGATTCCCGGGTTGCGACCTGTCTTCGGACGAGCCGATAGGCCTGCACGAGCGCGTGTTCCATTGCGTCGCCCCGGCGCTGTTGACCGAATTCATGCTTCGCGTGCTGGGCCATCTGCACGACCCCGACCTCGCGCAGACCGTCTCGCGCTTGCTGCTCTATCAGCAGGAACGCCAGCAATGGGTGCCGGAACTGGTTTCGCAACGCTGGCTCGGTAAAACCACGGACAGCCCGGTGTATCGCGCCATTGGCTGGCTTCAGGCCCACGTCGACGAGCCATACCGGCTTGGCGCCGTGGCCGAGGCGGCAGCCGTCAGCGAGCGGACGCTGCTGCGCCATTTTCGGCAGGTCACCGGGCAGACGCCGCTCGACTACCTGCACCGGCTGCGCGTGGAACGCGCGCGCATGTTGCTCGAAGTCACGCTGCACGGCACGCAGGCCATCGCCGAAGCGTGCGGCTACAGCGATGCCGCGGCGTTCCGGCGGCTGTTTCAGCGCGCCATGCAGATGTCGATGTCGGAGTACCGCACGCGCTTTGCGTTGCGCACGCGCCGCCGTTACTGGCGTGTAGAAGGCCAGGCGGCGCGACGTGGCCGCGCCGCGCCGCAGACGTGAAGTGTCCCGCGATGAATCGCCGGAACCGTTAACTGCTCAGGGCGATGTGATTGATGACGTTTTCCACGCCGTGCACATACCAGGCGTCCCGTTCGACTTGCCTGCGCGCGCCATCGCTGGACGCGTAGCCGTCGAGCGTCACCACACGGCGATCCGTACGCACACTGATGCGAGCTGCGTCGACGAACGGGTCGGTTTCCAGCACCAGCCGCAATGCCTCGGAGATCTCCTCGTCGCTATCGGCTTCGGCCGGCGCAATCACGATGTCATTGATCACGCAGCGGCAGCCGCGTGACCACCAGGCCAGCACGCCGGCCAGCCGCATGTGCGACAGGCTGATCACCTGCCCGTTGAGCGTGACCGCGCCGTCATGCACGGAGACCTCCAGCCAGCCGCTGCGCTCACCCACCGCTTCGCGCACGGGTTCGAGCTGGCCCTTGACCCGCGCGCAGATCTTGCAGTTCCGGAAATCAATCGCGCTCCGCAGTCGCTCGCAGACCGCCGCACGTACCTCGCCGTCACCAATCGGTGTGCCGCCGTTGGCAATGCGCAGGTGATCGATCACCATCGTGACGCCGTCCACACGCCGCAACTGGGCCGCGGTACGGGTCTTGTCGACAATATCGGCAACTTCGCCTTCGAGAATCAGCGCGCCGTCGGACAGGCGCAGGTTGATGGTGGGATGGAGATGGTGGCCTTGATATGGCACATGAGCCAACGCGGCTCGTGCCAGCGTCAGCACCGCTTCGCTACTATGCATGATGTCAATCTCCCCATTTGGCGTGGAGATGGTGGGATGCGTGCCCCTGCCTGCAAGCACGTGTAGCGCGTCGGCCGGGGACATCCGGCGGAAGTCCCCGCGTCCGCCTAGGCATTATAGGAAGCGCCCCGCCGCATCACCGCGCATCACCACGCGTATGGCGCGCGCATATTGACCCGTGACACCTTAGCGTGGACGATACGCGGCAGACCGGCTCTCAGGAGCGCCCGCATGTGCACGAACTACGCCCCCGTCCAGCAGCGAATCCTGCGTGAAATCTTCGGTGTGGAGCCACCTCCGGGGATCTACCCGCAGGAAACCTGGCCCGACTACGCCGCGCCGATCGTCCACGCCGCCCCGGACGGACCACGACAGTGCGCATTGGCCACCTTCGGCATGGTGCCGCGCAAGCGTACCCCACCCGGTGGCCGCCGCTACGATACGACCAACGCACGCAGCGAGACCGTCGGCGAAAAGCCCACGTTCGCGCCTGCCTGGCGGCACGGTCAGCTTTGCCTGGTACCCGCGAGCGCGTTCTACGAATATGCGTACCCCGAGGACGGCACGCCCGAGCACCCGGGCAAGGCGGAGCGCTGGAAGATCTGGCTACCCGACGCCCCCGCCTTCGGCATCGCCGGGCTCTGGCGGACGTGGCCCGACCAGACCCTGTCCTTCACGATGCTCACGGTCAACGCGGAGACCCATCCAGTGTTGCGCCGGATGCACCGGCCGGGCGCCGAAAAACGCTCGATCGTGATCGTCCCGGCGTCCGACTGGGACGACTGGCTGCATTGCCGCAACCCGGAGCTGGCCCGCAGCTTCCTGCGTCTTTACCCCGCGGAAAGCATGGCAACCGCGCCAGATCCCATTGTGAGAGTGACAACAGACAAGACTGCCCGCGCGTCGAAAGACGTGGACGGCCCCGGCGAGGGTTCCACCCCCTGATGCCATCGCCCAAACGGGTGATGCGAGCGCCCTACTGAGTGAGGGTGTCGGATGTAGCCGTACCTGACCATACTGGCCCGCACCAGCCATCAGAGCTGTCCAACAGGTCAGAACAATATGAATTCGGTCACTTTTGTCGGTTACGGTCTTGCGTTCCTCATCGCGGTGATCATCGCCGCGCGCTGGATCTATCTCCATCATCCTGCCCTGCGGGACAGTAACCTCGATCCGCCCAGGAAATCGCCGGGAAACAAGCCAGCAGCCACCGGCCCGGAAGTACTCGACACCGCTACCCGTCCACTGCCGCGCGACTGATACTCGCCCCGGCCGGGAACTGTGGCCGCCCTTCGTTGCCAGAATATCTCTTGCGCGCGCGCCGTCTGGCGTGCACGCTGTGCTTCTGCACGCCACAAAAAGAAAGGAACACAAGGGATGGCAACTTCCAACAAGCTGCCGGCTTGGACCGTCTGGTCCCCGCTGGCTGCCTGGGCAGCGTTCGGCCTGGGCCTTCTATTGACGGGACAGTCGTGGATGATCGCGGTGATGGCCGTGGCCCTGGCGGGCGCGGTATTTTCCGCAGTGCACCATGCCGAGGTCGTCGCCCACAAGGTCGGCGAGCCATTCGGCACCTTGGTGCTTGCGATTGCCGTGACGGTGATCGAAGTGGCGCTGATCGTGTCGGTGATGCTGTCGTCCGGGCCGGAAAAGGCCGGCCTCGCCCGTGACACGGTGTTCGCGGCGGTCATGATCATCTGCAACGGGATCGTCGGGGTCTGCCTGTTCGTCGGCGGCCTGCATCACCGCGAACAGGCGTTTCAGGCGCCCGGCGCCAATGCCGCGATGGCCATCCTGGTTGCCCTGCTCGGCCTGACCATGGTGCTCCCCAACTTCACCAGTTCAACGCCGGGCCCCATGCTGTCCCCGTCGCAACTCGCCTTCGCGGGCGCCATGTCGCTGGTGCTCTATGGCAGCTTCGTGTTCGTGCAGACGGTGCGGCACCGCGACTACTTCCTGGTGGAAGGCAGCAGCGACGAGAACGAGCATGCGCCGCCGCCTCCGGTGCGCGTCGCGGTAGTCAGTGGCGTGCTGCTGGTCGTCTGCCTGGTGGCCGTGGTGGCGCTGGCCAAGCTGCTGTCCCCATCGGTGGAAGCGGCCGTATTGGGTGCTGGGCTGCCTCCTGCCGTGGTGGGTGTGGTGATTGCAGCGCTGGTGCTGCTGCCTGAAGGGCTGGCCGCGTTGCGCGCGGCACGTTCGGACCGGATTCAGACCAGCCTCAACCTTGCGCTCGGTTCCGCGCTGGCCAGTATCGGCCTGACGATTCCGACCGTGGCGGCCGTGTTCATCATGCTCAGCCGGCCGCTTGAACTCGGGCTCGGCCCCAAGGAAATGGTCCTGCTGTTCCTGACCATGATCGTCGCCTCGCTGACGCTGGGCATGGGACGGACCACGATCCTCCAGGGCGTGGTGCACATGGTGATCTTCGCCGCGTATCTGTTCCTGACGATCGTTCCGTAACGGTACGGTCTTCGGTACGGTCTTTCGCCCCACTCCCATATATGGAAGCGGGGCGAAACGCGACGGTTTACTTCTGCCGCAGGAATCCGATCACGGCATTCCCAAACGCCTCGGGCAGTTCCCAGTTGGACAGGTGAGCGCCAGCCAGCTCCAGATACTCCGCGCCCGGAATCGCCCGGACGACCTCCTGGCCCTGGGCCGCGGTAGTGGCCAGGTCCTGCTCGCCGGCAATCACCAGCACCGGCGCCTGAACACCCGGCAGCAATCCACGCAGATCGGTGTCGCGCACGGCCGCGCAGTTGGCAACATAGCCTTCGGCGCTGGTACCCGTCAGCATCCGCCGCACCGGCTCGTACTCGTCGCGACGCGTGAGCACGTAGTGATCGGTGAACCAACGAGCCAGCACGCCGTTGACGATAGCCGCCATGCCATCGCGCCGCACGGTTTCGATCCGGGTGTTCCACACCGACTCCGGGCCGATCAGCGCGGCGGTGTTCGCCAGCACAAATCGTCCGAAACGCCCCGTGTGATGGCGCGCCAGATACATGCCCGTCATGCCACCCATCGACAGACCACAGAAATGCGCGCGCTCGATGCCGGCATGATCCATGATCGCGATCACGTCTTCAGCAAGTTCGCGCATCCCGAACGACGACGATGGCAAGGCTGAACGCCCGTGGCCGCGCGTGTCATAGCGCAGCACCCGGTAGTGCGCGGTCAGCGCCGCCATCTGCGGCCCCCACATGTCGAGCGTGGTGCCCAGAGAATTGGACATCACCAGCACCGGCTTGTCGGCGGCGCCCTCAATCACGTAATGGAGCCTGCGCGTCGGTTCAGTCGGCATGAATGCCCTTCTCGCGAATGAGCGTGCCCCACTTGGCTGTTTCCTTGGCCAGGTGGTCCTTCAGCGCGGCTGGCGTGCTGCCGATCGGCTCGGCGCCGATGCCTGCCAGGCGCTGCTGCACGGACGGCTTCTTCAGGGCATCGAGCATGGCCTTGTTCAGCGTGTCGATGACGGGCTGCGGCGTCTTGGCCGGCACGAATGCCGCGAACCACGGCGACAATTCATAGCCAGGCAGCCCCGCTTCGGCCACCGTCGGTACATTGGGCAATGCCGACGACCGCTTGCTGGTGGTGACGGCGATCGCGGTCAGCTTGCCGCTGTCGATATGCGGCTTGGCCGAGGTGATGCTGTCGAACATGTAGTCCACCTGACCACCGAGCAGATCGGTCATCGCAGGGCCCGATCCCTTGTACGGGATATGGAGCATGTCCACATGGGCCATCGACGTGAACAGTTCGCCTGCCAGGTGGATCGACGTACCGTTGCCGGCCGACGCATACGTGTACTTGCCCGGCCTGGCCTTGGCGCTCGCGATGACTTCGGCCACGGTCTTGACTGGCGTCTTGGCCTTGTTGGCCACCAGCACGTTGGGCACCACGGCCAGCAGCGACACCGGCGCGAAATCCTTGACCGGGTCGTAGCTGAGCTTGCCGTACAGCGCGGGGTTCACGGCCATGCCGTTGGCAACGATGATCAGCGTGTAGCCGTCTGCCGGCGAGCGGGCCACCATTTCGGCGCCGATGTTTCCGCCCGCGCCGGGACGGTTTTCGACCACGATCGCTTGGCCAAGCGTCTTCGACATGTCTTCGCCCAGCGTGCGGGCGATGTTGTCCATCGCGCCGCCGGCCGGGAACGGCACGATCCAGCGGATCGGGTGGTCAGGATAGGCCGCGTGTGCGGGGGCGGCGGCCGCGAACAGCATCGTGGCAGCGAGGGCGGCCGACAGAACGTTCGACCGTTGCAGCAAGGACTTCATTGTCTCCATTCCTTCTTGTGAGCGCGCCGATCAGCGGATCGACGACGGGTGCTTGGCCAGTGGCGTGACGTGGATCTTCATGTACGGGAACAGCGGCAGCGCCGACAGCAGCGTGTGCAGTTCATCGTTCGACTCCACGTCGAACAGGCTGTAGTTGGCGTACTCGCCCACCACGCGGTACAGCGCCTGCCATTTTCCCTGGCGCTGCAAGTCTTGCGAGTAAGCCTTCTCGCGTGCCTTGATCTCGTCGGCCTCGGCAGCCGGCAAATCATGCGGAATCTGAACGTCCATCCTGACGAGAAACAGCATTGGGGTCTCCTTGTTCTTGAAGGATGCGGTTAGGTGGTGGGCCGATCAGCCAATCAGGCGGACTTGCGACGATAGTGCGCAAGCTTGTCTTCGTCGATTGCCAGACCCAGCCCCGGACCCTGCGGCAGATGCAGCGAGAAGTCCTTGAACACAGGGCGCTCGACAACGATATCGTCCTTCACCAGCAGCGGGCCGAACAATTCCGTGCCCCATGCCAGTTGCGGCAGCGTGCAGAAGCCGTGCGCCGCGGCGATCGTGCCGACGCTGCCTTCGAGCATCGTGCCACCGTAGAGCGCGATACCTGCCGCATCGCCCACGGCCGCAGTCCGCAACATGCCGAAGATGCCACCGGACTTGGCGATCTTCAGCGCAAACACATCGGCGGCGCCCAGGCGTGCCAGTTCCATTGCATCCTCGGGGCCCGTCACGGCTTCGTCGGCCATGATCGGCACCACGAAACGGGCGGCCAGACGCGCCAGCGCCGTGCGTTGCTCGCGCGGCGTCGGTTGTTCGATCAGGTCGATGCCGGCCGCTTCGAGCATGGCAATGCCGGTGGCGGCATCGGCTTCGTTCCAGGCCTGGTTCACGTCCACCGTCACGCGGGCGCGATCGCCCAGCGCGCGCTTGATCGCCGAGACATGCGCCACGTCCTCACGCACGCTGCGGCGACCGATCTTGAGTTTGAACGTGTTGTGGCGGCGTTCCCCCAGGAAGCGCTCAGCTTCCTCGATATCGCGTGCGGTATCGCCGCTGGCCAGTGTCCAGAGCACCGGCAGCGTGTCGCGCACCGCGCCACCCAGCAGCGTGGCCAGCGGCACGTCCAGACGCTTGCCCTGCGCGTCGAGCATGGCCGATTCCAGCGCCGACTTGGCAAACCGGTTGCCGCGCGCGACCTTGTTCAGGCGCGCCATCGCGGCGTGGACATTGGTGGCGTCCTGACCGACCAGTGCCGGCGCCAGGTAGGTATCGATCGTCAGCTTGATGCCCTCGGGACTTTCGTCGCCGTATGACAGGCCGCCGATGGTAGTGGCCTCACCGATGCCCTCGATCCCGTCGCTGCAGCGCAGCCGCACGATCACCAGCGTCTGCTGCTGCATCGTGGCCATGGCCAACTGATGCGCCCGGATCGTGGGCAGATCGACCAGAATGGCCTCGATGGAAGAAATCGTCGCTGTCATACCCGCTGTCATACCTTTTCCATGCAAATTAGTCTCGTGCACGGAGTATGTACCTTGACTTGCTAGGCGTCCAAGACCGAAGATGTCTCATTCCATACCTTTTCGGTATGTCAGGATTCTCGCCTCTCTCCTTCCTGCGGGAGAGAGGAAACACCCACCGTGATCGCCATCACCATGGAACTCCGCCACCTCCGCTACTTCCAGACGGTTGCCCAGGAACTCAACGTGACACGGGCGGCCGAAAGGCTTCATATGGCACAACCGCCACTTTCCCGACAAATCCGCCAGTTCGAGGAAGAAGTCGGCGTGGCGTTGTTCGATCGTGTCGGGCGGGGCCTGAGGCTGACCGAAGCGGGCCGTTTCCTGCTCGAGCAGTCGCTGCAACTGACGCAGCGACTGGAGGAGACGCTGGAGAGCACGCGGCGCATCGGCCGCAACGAAAAGCGCTGGTTCGGCATCGGCTTCGTGCCGTCGGTGCTGTACGGGGTGCTGCCGGAGCTGATCCGCGAACTGCGTGGCGACGATAGCCAGGTGGAGGTCGGCCTGACCGAGATGATCACGGTACAGCAACTCGAAGCGCTCAAGTCCGGGCGGATCGATCTGGCCTTCGGGCGTCTCACGTTCAACGACCCGGCGATCGTCCAGCAGGTGGTGATGGCCGAATCGCTGGTGGCGGCGATCCCGGGCACGGCGCCCACCCCCAGCGCTCCTTTCGATGCCGACGCGCTGGCCCGACAGCCGCTGATCCTCTATCCTGCCCGGCCACGGCCAAGCTACGCCGATCATGTGCTGTCGCTGTTCCGCGGCCAAGGGTTGCAGCCCCGCGTGGTGCAGGAGGCCAACGAACTGCAGACTGCGCTCGGCCTCGTCGCCGCCGGGCTAGGTATCACGCTCGTGCCGTCCTCGGTGCAGCGCCTGCATCGTGACGATGTGCGCTATGTGCCGATCAACGCTCCGGGCTTCGTCTCACCCGTGATCATGAGCTACCGCTCGGGCGACACCTCGCCGTACCTGGCCCGCGCGATCGCATGGGTCCTGCAGCAAGCGTAGTCACTCCTGGGCCGGCGGAATGTACTCCATGCCGATTTCCTCGTAGAGCCGGTAGATCATGTCCAGCATCGCACGCAGGTCCTCGGATTCGTCCAGTGTGCGCATGCTCATGATGATCGGCGACACCAGCTTCGCATCATCAAGCTCAACGTAGGTCACATCGTCACGCTTGAGGCCGTAAACGCTGCTGGGTACCACTGAGATGCCCTCACCCATCGCCACCAACCCCAGCGCGATCTGCAACTCGCGCACCTCATGGATGCGGCCCGGACGCAACGCGCGGTCGTGAAACGCCGCCAGCACCTGGTCGGCAAAACTCGGGCGTGGCGCCTTCGGGAAGATGATCAGCGTATCTTCGAGCAGATCCGGCAACGCCAGCATCTTCCTGCCGATCGACAGCGGATGCCCCACCGGCAAGGCCACAATCATGCGTTCCTCGCGCAGCACCACACGGCGGACGGCCGGGTCTTCGTGCCGGATGCGGCCAAAGCCCACATCGATGCGCCCTTCCTTGAGTGCCTTGATCTGGTCCATCGTCGACATCTCGTGCAGCGTCAGTTCGATCTCGGCGTGTTCGGTCCGGAAGCGGCGGATGATGCGCGGCAACATGCCGTAGAGCGTGGAGCCCACGAAGCCGATCGACATCGCCCGTTCGATCTTGCCAACCCGGCGCATCATCGCCTCAAGTTCGGTGGTCTGCGCCAGCAGTTGCAGGGCGTGGGTGTAGAAGAAGCGCCCGGTATCGGTCAGCTTGAGCGGCCGGGCGTTGCGCTCGAACAGCAACACGCCCAGCGACTCCTCCAGTTGCTGGATCTGGCGCGACAGCGGGGGCTGGGCGATATGCAGCCGCTCCGCGGCGCGCGTGAAGTTGCGCTCCTCGGCCACGGCCACGAAGTACCTCAAATGTCTCAATTCCAACGCTATACCTCACAGGTATCGTCCGGATACTCAATCAGTCTTGGACTGCCCAAACACCCCTGAACTATGCTCCGCAACAAGTCGGACGGCAATCCTCGATACGGGTTTATACCCACAGAGCATTAACCAACCGATCATTCGACCCCCACCAAAGAGACATTTCGGAGTGAGACATGACGCACGCTGACATCGAAGCGCTGGTAAAGCAGTTCCTCGTACACACCGCCACGCAAGGCACACCGGACGCACGCGTGCAACAGGTCGTGGTACGGCTGACGACCGATCTGTTCAAGGCGATCGAGGATCTGGATTTGAGCGCCACCGAAGTCTGGAAGGGCATCGAGTATTTCGCCGAGGCAGGCGCCACCCACGAGCTGGGCCTGCTGGCCGCCGGCCTGGGTCTGGAGCGATTCCTGGACATCCGCGCCGACGAGGCAGAAGCCCGCGCCGGCCTGACCGGCGGCACGCCGCGCACGATCGAAGGCCCGCTGTATGTGGCCGGCGCGCCCGAATCCACCGGCTTCGCACGGCTCGACGACGGCACGGAGGACGACAAGGGCGAGGTGCTGTTCATGCAGGGCACGGTCTACGACACCGACGGCAAGCCGCTGGCCGGCGCGAAGGTCGAGGTATGGCACGCCAACCTGCTTGGCAATTACTCGTTCTTCGACAAGAGCCAATCCCACTTCAACCTGCGCCGCACGATCGTCACCGATGCCAACGGCCGCTACCAGTTCCGCAGCATCGTGCCGATGGGCTATGGCTGCCCGCCCGAGGGCACGACGCAGCGCCTGCTGAACCTGCTGGCCCGCCACGGCCGCCGCCCCGCACATATTCACTTCTTCGTATCCGCCGCCGGCCATCGCAAGCTGACCACGCAGATCAACATCGACGGCGACGAGTACCTGTGGGATGACTTCGCCTTTGCCAGCCGCGATGGTCTGGTGCCGGCGGTCGAGCGCGTCGGGGACGCCGCGCGGCTCGACAAGCATGGCGTTAGCAAGCCGTTCGCCTCGATCGACTTCGACTTCCGCCTGCTGCGCGAGGCCAGCGACATCCCGGCCTCCGAAGTGGACCGCATGCGCGCTGCCGCCTGAGGCCAGCGCCAAGGGTCACCGCGCAAGACCGCCCAAGACCGCCTGAGACCGCAGAAAGCGATCTGATTCGCCGGGACCCGCCACCACCGCGCGTCCCGGCCCCTTCCCCGCCGCTCTGGCAGGAGACCACCATGATCCCGATCCATCTGGATACCGGGGCGGGCCCCGCTCGTCCCCAGCATCAGCCCAACCGCCTGGAAAACCTTGACCAGTTCCTGGTCGAAGACAAAGTCACCGGCGACTATCGGCTGCACCGCAGCGCGTTCACGGACGAGGCGCTGTTCGAACTCGAGATGCAGCACATCTTCGAGGGCAACTGGATCTACCTGGCGCACGAAAGCCAGATCCCGAACAACAACGATTACTACACGACGCATATCGGCCGCCAGCCGATCGTGATCGCGCGTAATCGCCAGGGCGAACTGAACGCATTCATCAACGCGTGCAGCCATCGTGGCGCCATGTTGTGCCGGCACAAGCGCGGCAACAAGGCCACATACACCTGCCCATTCCACGGCTGGACATTCAACAACAGCGGCAAGCTACTCAAGGTCAAGGACCCCGAACAGGCCGGCTATCCGGAATGCTTCAACAAGGAGGGGTCCCACGACCTGAAGAAGCTGGCGCGCTTTGCCAACTATCGCGGCTTCCTGTTTGGCAGCCTCAACGCCGATGTGCCGCCGATCGAGCAGTTTCTGGGCGATGCCGCGCGCATCATCGACATGATCGTCGACCAGTCACCCGATGGCCTGGAGGTGCTGCGTGGCTCGTCGACATACACGTTCGCCGGCAACTGGAAGCTGCAGGCCGAGAATGGCGCCGATGGCTACCATGTGTCCGCCGTGCACTGGAACTACGCCGCCACCACAAGCCACCGCAAGCAGCAGAACGAACGCGAGGACAAGATCCGCGCGATGGATGCGGGCAAGTGGGGTCAGCAAGGCGGCGGCTTCTACGCGTTCGATCACGGCCATATGCTGCTGTGGTCGCGCTGGGCCAACCCGGAAGATCGTCCGAACTTCGCCCGTCGCGACGAGTTCGCGCAACGCTGTGGCGAGGAGCGCGCCGACTGGATGATCCAGAACTCGCGCAACCTGTGCCTGTACCCCAATGTCTACCTGATGGACCAGTTCGGCTCGCAGATCCGCCTGCTGCGCCCGCTGTCGGTGGACCGCACCGAAGTCACGATCTACTGCATCGCCCCCAAGGGCGAATCGGACGAGGCCCGCGCGCGCCGCATCCGCCAGTACGAGGACTTCTTCAACGTCAGCGGCATGGCCACGCCCGACGACCTCGAGGAGTTCCGCGCCTGCCAACAGGGCTACGCGGGCCAGGCACTGGCCTGGAACGATATGTGCCGGGGCGCCACGCACTGGATCGACGGGCCCGACGACGCAGCAAAGCGCATCGGTCTGAATCCGGTGATGAGCGGGCTGCGTACCGAGGATGAAGGGCTCTATACCGTACAGCACCGCTACTGGCTGGAGACGATGAAGCGGGCCGTGGCACAGGGAGATGCAGCATGAGCGCCGCCATCCCCATGAGCGATGTCTCGGCCTTTCTCTACCGCGAGTGCCGCCTGCTCGACGACGAGCAATGGGATGAATGGCTGACCTGCTATCACCCCGAGGCGCGATTCTGGATGCCTTGCTGGGATGACGACGGCAAGCTCGTCACCGATCCGGAACGAGAGATCTCACTGATCTTCTATCCGAACCGGCAGGGGCTGGAGGACCGCATCTTCCGCATCAAGACCGAGCGGTCGAGCGCGACGATCCCCGACACGCGCACGAGCCACAACCTGAGCAATATCGAAATCGAGTCGACCGATGGACAACTGGCCACGGTGCGCTTCAACTGGCACACGCTCGCGCATCGCTACCAGACCAATTTCAGCTACTTCGGCATGTCGCGCTACGTGATCGATTTCTCGCTAGGCACGCCGCGCATCCTGGACAAGTACGTCGTGCTCAAGAACGACTACATCCACCAGGTCATCGACATCTATCACATCTGATTCGCTCGCCGTATCAGGCAGCACCACGGAGGGACAAGGCCATGGAACATACGATCGCCCTGCAGTTCGAAGACGGCGTGACGCGCTTCATCACGTGCGGCGACAAGGAGACGCTCTCGGACGCCGCCTATCGCCAGCAGATCAACATTCCGCTCGACTGCCGCGACGGCGCGTGCGGAACCTGTCGCGGCCTGTGCGAATCCGGCCACTACGATCTACCCGAATCGAGCTATATCGAGGACGCGCTGACCGCCGAGGAGGCGGCCAAGGGATACGTGCTGGCCTGCCAGACACGGCCGCGCTCGGATTGCGTGATCCGCGTGTCGGCTTCGTCCGCGGCCTGCAAGACTGGCGTGACTCGATTTGAGGGCGCGATCGCCGCCGTGGCGCCGCTGTCGGAGTCGACCATCGGCTTCTCGATCGACCTCGATGACCCAACCGCGCTCAGCTTCCTGCCCGGGCAGTATGTCAACGTGGAAATCCCGGGCAGTGGACTAACGCGCGCGTACTCGTTCAGTTCGCCGCCGGGCGCGTCTCAGGCGGCCTTCGTCGTGCGCAACGTGCCACAGGGCCGCATGAGCGGCTTTCTGGCCGGCGAGGCGCAGACCGGGCAGCGCATGGCATTCTCCGGCCCGTTCGGCAGCTTCTACCTGCGCGCCGTCACGCGGCCCGTATTGTTCCTGGCCGGCGGCACCGGCATCGCGCCGTTCCTGTCCATGCTCGACGTATTGGCCGCCAGCGGCAGCACGCATCCGGTGCGCATGGTCTACGGCGTCACGCATGACATCGACCTCGTGGCTACCGAGCGGCTTGAGGCCGCCGCGGCCAGCATCGACGGATTCACCTACCGCACCTGCATTGCCGACGCCGCAAGCTCACACGAGCGCAAGGGCTACGTGACCACGCATGTCGACCCCGCATGGATCAACGACGGAGACGTCGACGTCTACCTGTGCGGCCCCGTCGCCATGGTGGAAGCCGTGCGTGACTGGCTGCGGGATGCCGGCATCACGCCGGCCAATTTCTACTACGAGAAGTTCTCGGCCAGCGCGGAGGCATGATGCGCACGATGCAACGTTTCGCCGGCCGGACGATGATCGTCACGGGCGCGGCGCAGGGTATCGGTCGCGGCGTGGCAATGTCCGCGGCTGCCGAGGGTGCAAGTGTGGTGCTGGTGGACCGCGCCAGACTGGTCGAGGAAGTCGCGGCCGAGATTCTGGCTGCGGGCGGCACGGCACTGCCCGTCAATGCGGATCTGGAGACGTATGCGGGGGCGCAGGCGATGGTGGCCACGGCCACCGCTGCCTTCGGCCATGTCGACATCCTGATCAACAACGTGGGCGGCACGATCTGGGCCAAGCCCTATGAGCACTACGCTGAAGCCGAAATCGAGGCGGAGATCCGCCGGTCGCTGTTTCCCACGCTTTGGGGTTGCCGCGCGGTGTTACCGGGCATGGTCGAGCGTCGCGCCGGGGTTATCGTCAACGTGTCGTCGATTGCGACGCGTGGCATCCATCGCGTGCCCTACGCGGCGGCCAAAGGAGGCGTGAATGCGCTGACCGCGAGCCTGGCGTTCGAGCACGCGGCGGATGGCATTCGCATTAACGCGGTGGCTACGGGCGGTACCGAGGCGCCGCCGCGCAAGATCCCGCGCAACACGCAGCAACAGTCGGAACAGTCGGAACAGGAATCGAAGTGGTATCAGGCAATCGTCGATCAGACCGTGTCGTCGAGCCTGATGCACCGGTACGGGACGATCGAGGAACAAGTGGGTGTGATCCTGTTCCTTGCTTCGGACGAGGCGTCGTATATGACGGGGACTGTAGTGCCGGTGGGTGGCGGAGACCTTGGCTGACGCGCTGACTTGCCGCTTGATCGCGCCCCTCTCCGATTTGCTTGGGAGGGGGCGCGCATGACGCGCGATCAGAGATGATCAAACGCGATCACGCGCGCGATGGGGATGCAGTAACGATCGCCGACTTCGCGGCCACCTTCCGCGCTTCTTTCCTGCGGCCATACCACCCGCCGACCACCAGCAGGATTGCCACCGCCACCAGATCGCCGCCCAGCGCCACCGGGCGCGTGGGCCGGCCGCCGGCGATGCCATAGGTAAAGCCTTCGATCGTCACCGACACCACGGCGCCCAGCACGAAGCAGAACAGGCTATGCCGGCCGATCTGCACCACCGGCCCCATGAAGCGGGCCACGCGCTCGACCCATCCCGCGCGCGCCGCCAGATAGACCAGCCATGCCAGCCCGAGGAAGCTGAGCACGCGCAGGAACGCCAGGCTCTGCTTCGGCAGCGGAAAGACCATCGATGGCAACCACGCCGGCAGCCAGGCCTCATACACGTGCGGACGCATCCACAGATACGCCAGCGCCATGCAGGCCATCGTGACGATCACCGCGCCAATCGTGCAGGCCCAGCGCGCGATGTTCTGTTGCGGCAGCACGAAGTCCGGCCTCAGGCGTGCCAGCAGGCCCATGCCGAACATCAGTTGCCATGCGAACGGGTTGAAGCTCCAGCCGCGCGGCTCGCTGCTCGGCAACAGCGGCAGCAGCGCCGGCGCCATGATCCAGAGCGCCACGCTGCCGCAGACAAAGGCCAACGGATACTTTCTCGCCCAGCCGATCGCCAGCGGCGCCAGTCCAATAAACACCGCGTACATCGGCAGTACATCCGAGACGAATGGCTGCCGCGCCAGGCCGATCACCTGGAACAGCGTCTCGATCGGTTGGGCCATGAACGCCGGTGCCTCGGTCGCGCGCACGGCTGGCGCGGGCACCTTGCACATCGCCAGCAGGAACCCGAACAGCAGCATCAGCACGCCGGTCAGCACGAAGGCCTTGTAGATCTCCCAGCTACGGCGGTGCAGGCGTTTGCTCGCGGCGCTGGCGCCCTGGCGGGCCTCCATCGCGAGATAGGCGGCGCCCGCCGAATAGCCGGCCAGGAAAACAAAGACCTCGGCGGCGTCGAAGAGCGTGAAGTTGCGGATCGTGTAGTCGGCCAGCACGCTGCCGTTGACATGGTCGACCACGATGAAGAGCAGCGCGATGCCGCGAATCAGGTCGACCTCGGTGCGCCGCTGGTTGTTGTTCACTGCGTTCACAGGCGTGCTTCCCAATGCAAACGGGCCGAAATTGCTTCCGGCCCATGTCTTATGCTACGGATTTTACCGTGGCATCAGGGTTAACGTGTACGCACTGTGTTTCAGTAGATTACGCTGCCGAATGTGCCGAATGTGCCGTATGCAGCCTGCCAAGCATCCGCCGCCCGGCATCGACCACGCCGCCGGCATGCGTGGTCTGGTAGCGGACGATCATGCCCTCGATGCAGAGCATGGACTCTTCCGCCACTTCGCGTGGACTGGACAGCCCCAGATCGCGCGCGATCCCGGTGACGAAGTCCTCCAGCGACGCCTTGTGCGCCACTGCCTGCGCCAGCAGCCGTGGGTCGTCGCCGGCACCGCCACCTGCCTCCGCGATCATGTTGATAAAGGAGCAGCCACGGAAATCCTCGGTGGCGAACCACTCGCCCAGCGCATCGGCCATGACATCGAGGTTGCCGCGTGCGGCCAGTCGCCGGGTCACCGCATCACGGAACCAGCCCATCCAGTAGTCATGCCGGCGCTCGAGATACGCGACGATCAGGTCGTTCTTGGAAGGGAAATGCCGGTAGAGCGACATCTTGGCCACGCCCGACTCGGCGATGATCCGGTCGATCCCGGTACCGCGATAGCCATCGCGGTAGAACAGGCGTGCTGCGGTATCGAGGATGCGGTCGCGCGCGGATGGGGTGGGCATGACGGGTGACAGGGTAAGACGTTGGCGTGGATAGGCGCCATTATAGGAGACAGATCTGTCTTGATCTGTCTCGATCTCTCTATATACGTCCCGCCAAATGAACAAGGGCCGGAAGCGAGACTTCGCTTCCGGCCCTCCCGATCAAGCCAGGCTCAGGCTGCCGTCCGATCAGGCGGCTTCCTGCAATTGCGCCAGCTTGGCTTGCGCATCACGCAGCGCCGTGCGCAAGCCCTCTTCCACCACGGGATGGTAGAAAGGCATGGCCAGCATCGCGGCAATCGTCAGCCCCTGCTGGTATGACCACGCCAGCAGATGCGCGATGTTCTCGGCGCGCGGGCCAATCCACTCCGCGCCAAGGAAGCGGCCCGTGGCGCGATCCGCGTAGACGTGCATCAGCCCCCGGTTCTTGAGCATCACACGGCTGCGCCCCTGATCCTCGAAGCTGACCTCGCCAGTCACGAAGCTGCCCGGCGTCAGATCGGCAAAGCGCTTGCCGACCATCGCGATCTGCGGATCGGAGAACACCACCGCGATCGGCGCGCGCCGCGTCAGCGGCCCGACCTTCGGCCAGAGCGCAGCGTTTTCGCCGGCAATCTTGCCTTCGTCGGCCGCCTCATGCAGCAGCGGCAGGACGTTGTTGGCATCGCCGGCGATGAAGATCGGCGACTCGCCGCACTGGAGTGTCACCGGGTCGAACACCGGTACGCCCCGCCAATCGAGTTCCAGCGCGGTGTTGTTCAGCCCAAGATTGTCGACATTGGGCTGGCGGCCCGTGGCGGCCAGCACGTAGGCGAAGCGCTCCGTCACGGTCTGGCCGTCGGCGTCTTCGAACGTGATGACGGCGTCGTCGCCCTCGCGTCGCATCTCAAGCACGCGCGCATCCGGCAACAGCGAGAATTCCTGGTTGAAGGACTTGGCAGCGTAAGCACGAATTTCGGGGTCCGACAACGGACCGACGCCGCCGCCGACACCAAACACGCGCACCCGCACACCAAGCCGCGACAGGGCCTGCCCCAGTTCCAGACCAATCACGCCCGGGCCGAACACGGCCACGCTTTGGGGCAGGTCTTCCCACGAGAACACATCGTCATTGACGATCAGGCGATCTCCAAACACGCCAAAGGACGGCGGCACGGCGGGGCGCGAGCCCGTGGCGATCACCACGCGGCTAGCGCGCACGACAGTGTGATCGTCAACCTGGAGGATCGTGTTGTCGATGAACCGCGCTTGGCCGATCAGGCGGTCGTCCTGGGGAATGCCCTCCACACCGCGCACCACGAAGCCGACAAAGCGGTCGCGTTCGCTGCGCACGCGCTGCATGACTTCCCGGCCGTCGATGCGGACCGGGCCATCCACGTGCACGCCAAATGCAGCAGTGTGACGCGCTTCGTGCGCGGCTTCCGCCGCGGCAATCAGCAGCTTCGACGGCATGCAGCCCACGCGGGCGCAGGTCGTGCCATAGGCGCCGCCCTCGATGATCACGGCGCGCTTGCCGGCGGCAATGGCCGCGCGGTAGGCCGCCAGGCCGGCAGTACCCGCGCCGATGATGGCCACGTCGGTCTGAACGGTCTGGACAGTCTGAGCGGTCTGGGCATTCTGGTTCGTGTTCATGTGCGTTTCCTGTATCGATCGTCAATCGGCGTACGGGATGGCGCCGCCACATACGCGGCGCCATCGGATACGACGACTAGCAAGGGGGAGAGGTGCCCAGGACACCGGTCGGGGGAACCGGGCCCGGGCGAGGGAGATCAGCGAGCGAGGTACTGTTCGAGCGCTTCGGCGCCACCAACCAGCTTGCCGTTGATGAACACCTGCGGCGCAGTCATTTCGCCCGACACGGCGCCCAGCACCTTGCCGCGAATCTTGTTCTCGAGCGGCACGTCGATGTACTCGAAGCCGTTGTCCGACAGCAGTTGCTTTGCCTTGGCGCAGTGCGAGCAGCCAACCTTCGAGAACACCACCACCTGGTCCGGCTGCTTGGCGGTCGGCGCGATGTAGTTCAGCATCGTGTCGGCATCCGACACCTTGAACGGGTCGCCCGGCTCTTCCGGCTCGATGAACATCTTGTCCACCACACCGTCCTTGACCAGCATCGAATAGCGCCAGCTACGCTTGCCGAAACCGAGGTCAGCCTTGTCGACGAGCATGCCCATGCCGTCGGTGAATTCGCCGTTGCCGTCGGGGATCATGACGATGTTCTCGGACTCCTGGTCCTTGGCCCACTCGTTCATGACAAAGGTGTCGTTGACCGACACGCACAGGATCGCGTCGACGCCTTGCTTGGCGAACACCGGCGCCAGTTCGTTGTAGCGCGGCAGGTGCGTGGACGAGCACGTCGGGGTGAAGGCGCCCGGCAGCGAGAACAACACTACAGTCTTGCCGTCGAACAGTTCGGCCGTGGTCACGTCCTTCCACTCATTGTTTGCACGCACACGGAACGTGACGTTGGGAACGCGTTGGCCTTCACGGGATTGCAGCATCTGGATCACTCCTCTGGGTCAGGTTGGCGCCGCGTGTTGCAGCGATGGAGTGGATTCTGAAGATCCCAATGTGATTTGTACAATTCATCGTTTCAACCAGCCCGATTGATAATTACTATTATCAATCGTAGAAAGGCGATTGATTTTCACTATCGACGAGTGATCTCCCTGCTTTCTTGCGGCACCGGGCGCCGCTATCATTCGGCCACCCAACAAAGACAACCAAGACAACCGAAGGGACAAACCCGATGAATCGTCTGACTGCACGACTGCCAGCGGCAACCCTGCTGGCCGCCGCCCTGCTCGCCTGCCCGCTGACACCCATGGCGAACGCGGCGACCATCGCCAAGCCGGAGCTCGACCAACTCGTAGCCGGTGCCACGGCAACGCCTCCAGCCAGTTTCAATGCCTTCCTCGACGCCGCGGTCAAGGCCGACCCGAAACTTGCGCCATCCGTGCGTGCCTACCGGGCGAAGCGCCCGCTTACGGGCGACGACCTCGTCAACATCGGGCGCCTGCTCGGCGTCTACAACCGCGTACACAACGGCGGTGCCGTACTCGACAGCATCAGCGAGATGGTGGCGCTGCACACGGTGCGAGACGACAAGGTGCCGCAGCACGAGAACCCCGCGATCATCGAGTTCGGCAAGCTCGTGGAGCGGATGGCCAAGGACTTTGGCCTGCACTATCGCAACATCGACAACCGCGTGTTCGAAGTCACGCTGCCCGGCACCGGCAAGGACACCTTCGGCATCCTTACCCATGCCGACGTGGTGCCCGTGGTGGCCGACGAATGGGTACTCGACGATGGCACGAAGCTCGACCCGTTCAAGGTCACGCGCGTGGGCGACTACCTCTACGGACGTGGCACGATCGACGACAAGGGCTCGATTGCCGCCGCCCTCTACGCGATGAAAACCGTGCGGGAAAGCGGCGTGCCGCTGGCGCGTTCGATCCGGCTGATGATCGAGACCACCGAGGAAACCGGTGGCGACGGCATGAAGTACTACCGCGAGAAAACCGCCCTGCCCGAGTACAACATCGTGCTCGACAGCAAGTACCCTGCCGTGGTCGCCGAGAAAGGCTCGGGCGCGCTGACCGCGCGCTTCGCGGATCAGACGGTGGACGGCAAGCAGGCGGCCATCGTGGCCATGAGCGGCGCGGCCTCGGCCAACGCGATTCCTCAGACGGCGACGGCACGCATCAGCGGCGGTGACCTGGCAGCCGTGGCCGCCGGCCTGGAAAAGGCGCGCGCCGGTTTCATCGCCCAGCATGAGGCCCAGGGCAAGTTCTCGATCGACATCGCGCGTGACGGCGACGTCATCGTCGTGAAGGTGACTGGCACGTCCGCCCATGGCTCCCGCCCCGAGGAAGGCGTGAACCCCGTGCCGCGTCTCGCGATGTTCCTGCAGTCGTCGGGCGTCGCCTTTGCGGACAACCAGTACGCCCATGCGATCCGCTACCTGACCGACCTCTATGGCACCGACTATCTCGGGGAAAAGCTCGGCGTGGCCTATCGGGATGACTTCATGGGTCCGTTGACGATCTCGCCGACGCTGATCCGCGAGCGCGGCGGCAAGCTCGAAGTCACCGCCAACGTGCGGATGCCACGCGGTTCAACGCCCGATGCCTTGCGCGCGAAGATCGCCGAGCGCGTCCAGGGCTGGGCAGCAACCACGCACACCGCGCTGGAGATCCAGCACGAACAGGGCGACTGGATGGCCCGGGATCCCAAGGGCGCCTGGCTGGCCACGTTGCTGAACATCTACGGCGATACCACCGGGCTCGAAGCCAAGCCCGTGCCGACCGCCGGCAGCACCACGGCCAAGCTGATGCCGAACGCGATCAACTTCGGGCCAGCGATGCCGGGCAAGAAGTACACCGCGCACAACGCGAAGGAGTACAAGGAAGTGGCCGACCTGAACCTGGACATGCAGATGTTCACGGAGATGCTCGTGCGCGTTGGCAATCTGAAATCGATGCAGTAAGGCCGCTCGGCTGGCCGTGCCGGGATACATCGAAGCGGTGCGGCCAGCTTGACGGATCCGCTTAGCGGGTTGCTTAGCGTAGTCGTAGCGGGTCGTTTAGCGGGAATTCCTCTTGTTGTTATCGATTTAATCTGTTTTACATGCCTTGCGGCACTGAATAGGCTTTATCCCCGTCCTCACCCCCGTGTGTGCGCCCCCGCGGCCACGGCCCAAGATAAGAACGACGGAGACAAGCCATGGAGAATCGAGTCCGGCGACGCCGGTTTCTCAAGCAGGCTGGCGCGCTGACGGCCAATGCGGTCGTCGGCACCACCGCCCTGAACGCCCTCGCCGCCAGCGGCGACAAGCAGGTCCAGCTCCCCTTCGACAACGGCGCGCGCGAGCTTGTGGCGTTTCCGCAGAAGCGGCCGCTGATCCTGCTGACCAGCCGGCCTCCGCAGCTGGAAACCCCGTTTAGCGTGTTCAACGAGGGGATTCTGACGCCCAATGACGCGTTTTTCGTGCGTTATCACTGGAGCGGCATTCCGACCTCGGTCGACCCACAGACCTATCGGCTCCGCATTGGCGGCAAGGTGAAAACGCCGCTCGAGCTATCGCTGGCCGACATCAAGGCTATCGCGCAGCCGGTGGAAGTCGTCGCCGTCAACCAGTGCTCGGGCAACAGCCGTGGCTTTCTTGCTCCGCGCGTCAATGGCGGCCAGCTCGCCAACGGCGCCATGGGCAACGCGCGCTGGACCGGCGTGCCGCTGAAGGCCGTGCTCGAACGAGCCGGCGTGCAACCCGGCGCTGTCCAGGTCAGCTTCAATGGCCTCGACCGGCCACCACTCGACAACAGCCCCGACTTCGTCAAATCGCTCGATATCGACCAGGCGCTCGATGGCGAAGTCATGCTGGCGTGGTCCATGAATGGCGAAGACTTGCCGATGCTCAATGGCTACCCGCTACGGCTGGTGGTGCCGGGCCACTACGGTACGTACTGGGTGAAACACCTTTCCGATATCACCGTTCTCGACAAACAGTTCGACGGCTTCTGGGTGCAGAGCGCCTATCGCATTCCCGACAACGCCGGGGCCAATGTCGAACCCGGCTCGGCACCGGCACGCACGCGCCCGATCGGGCGCTTCAACGTGCGCTCGTTCATCACCAGCCTGACCGAAGGCGCGACGGTCCCGTCCGGACGAGAGACCGTGGTAAGAGGCATTGCGTTCGACGGCGGCTACGGTATCGCCGAAGTCGCCTTCTCGGCCGACGGCGGCCGAAGCTGGACGGAAGCCACGCTCGGCCAGGATCTCGGCAAGTACTCGTTCCGCGAATGGCGCGCCGCATTCCGCCCGCCACGCAAGGGGGCCTATGACCTCCGGGTGCGCGCGGTCAATCGTATCGGCCAGAGCCAGCCGATGACGGCGTTGTGGAATCCGGCCGGCTACATGCGCAACGTGGTGGAAACCACGCGCGTCAAGGCAGTCTGAGGAGCCCGCCATGCAAAAGACCCCTTGGACCCCTTGCAGCCGCTTCCCGGCACGGCGCCTTGCCATCAGCCTGGCGCTGATGCTCTCCGCACTGCCCGCCGCGCACGCGCTGGAAATCCAGCTTCCCCCCGAAACCGCAAGCTATCAACCCAGCGAACTGCCCGGCTATCGGCTGGTGCAGCAGAACTGCATGACCTGCCATTCGGCGCAGTACGTGTCGACGCAGCCGCAGTCGCTGGGCCGCGCTTACTGGGATGCCACCGTCAAGAAGATGAAGACTGCCTTCGGCGCGCCACTGCGCGACGAAGACATCCCGGTGATGGCCGACTATCTGGTCCGGACCTATGGTGCGGAACGCCAGACGACCGCCGCCGCGGCCGTATCGCCTGCTCCCGCCGCATCGGCAAAGCCAGCGCCAGCCAAGGCACACGACGCCAGCAGCCTCCTCGCGACCAACAACTGCCTCGCCTGCCACGCCGTGGACAAGAAGGTGGTGGGCCCCGCATTCCACGATGTTGCCGCGAAATACGCCGGCCAGGCCGATGCCGTCAACACCGTGATGCGTAGCATCCGCGCCGGAGGCAGCGGCAAATGGGGAAGCGTGCCGATGCCGCCGTTCGCGGATGTCAGCGACGCCGACCTGCGCGAACTGGCTGGCTGGGTACTCGGGCGCTAAAGGACGGCGTTCAGAAGCCCAGGTCGCTCAGGCCCGGATGGTCATCGGGCCGGCGACCGAGCGGCCAGTGGTACTTGCGATCGCTCTCGCGGATCGGCGCGTCATTGATGGATGCATGACGCTGCCGCATCAGGCCGTACTCGTCGAATTCCCAATTCTCGTTGCCATACGAGCGGAACCAGTTGCCCGAATCATCGTGCCACTCGTAGGCAAACCGCACCGCGATGCGATTGCCCTCGTACGCCCAAAGCTCCTTGATCAGCCGGTAGTCCAGTTCCTTCTGCCATTTGCGGGTAAGAAAGGCCTGAATCTGCTCGCGGCCATGCACGAACTCGGCACGATTGCGCCAGGCGCTGTCGATCGTATAGGCCAAGGCCACACGGGCCGGATCGCGCGTATTCCAGCCGTCTTCGGCTGCACGCACCTTGGCGATGGCGCTTTCACGGGTAAACGGCGGCAGCGGCGGCCGGACTTCGGGGACGTTCGACATCGAGGGACTCCTTCCTGCGTGTGATCAGATGGGGGTGATACAGATCTGTCTACACAGTGTATGTAGACAGATCTGTATGTCAAGCAGGAATGCCCCGACTCCGGGATACGGCGAGTCAGCCGATCACATGCGAACAGCCAGGGCGACGGGTTGCAGGTCCGCCAGATACCGGTGGATCTGCGCAACGACCGCCGCGCCCTCACCCACGGCGGCGGCCACGCGCTTGGTCGAACCGGATCGCACGTCTCCGATCGCGAACACGCCCGGCACGCTCGTCTCAAGCGTGAAGTCGGCGCGTTCGGTGCAGGAGCGATGGGCCTCGTATCCGGTCAGCACGAAACCCTTGGCATCGGTCTCCACATTGCAGGCGCGCAACCATTCGGTGTTGGGCGCCGCGCCGATGAACAGGAATACGTGGCGCATCGGCACAGAAATGCAGTCGGCACCCTGCGTTTGCTCCCGATAGCGCACGATCGACAGCCACTCCTCGCCCTCCAGCGCGGTGATCTGGGCGTGCGTGTGCAATGTGACGTTGGGGAGGCTGCGGATGCGGTCGATCAGATAGCGCGACATCGTTGCCTCGAGCCCTTCGCCGCGCACGAGGATGTGCACCTCCCTGGCGTGGGACGCCAGGAACACCGCTGCCTGGCCGGCCGAGTTACCGCCGCCGACGAGCATCGCGTGTTCGTCCTTGCACAGCTTGGCTTCTACCGGCGAAGCCCAGTAGTAGACGCCACGGCCTTCATAGCGATCGAGCGAGTCGATCTCCGCGCGACGGTACTGCGCGCCGGTGGCGATCACAACGGTACGCGTGGGAATCTGACGACCGTCCGACAGTTCGATCCGGATCGGATTCTCACCACAATGCAACGCCTTTGCTTCCAGTGGAATCGCCAGATGCGCACCGAACTTGAGCGCCTGGACGAAGGCCCGCCCCGCCAGCGCCTGCCCGGAAATGCCGGTGGGAAAACCCAGGTAGTTCTCGATCCGGGCGCTCGCGCCAGCTTGCCCGCCCGGCGAGCGGCAATCGATCACGGCCACGGACAACCCTTCGGACGCCGCATAGACGGCCGTGGCCAGCCCCGCCGGGCCTGCGCCGACGACGATCACGTCATAGACATGCTCGGGATCGAACTCGGGAACCAGGCCAAGGCAACTGGCAAGCTGGCCCTCATCCGGCGCGCGCAGGATGCTGCCATCCGGGCAGATCACCATCGGAAAATCGCTCTGCGGCGCATTGCTGAGATCGAGCAGACAGGTGGAGTCGTGATCCGTCTCGATATCGATCACCTTGTGCGGGTGGCCGTTACGACGCAGGAACGCCTGCAGCGCCAGCAACAAGGGCTGCGTGCCACGTCCCACAAGCACCGGGCCACTGCCGCGCTCGATCAGGCCAACCCGGCGCAGGATCAGCGCCCGCATGATGCGCTCGCCCAGATCGGCCTCTGCCACCAGCAGCGCGCGCAGGCGCTCGGGGACAATCACCAGCGCGACGGTATCCTCGATGGCCAAGGCGTCGACCAGCGCCGGCTTGCCGGTCAGTTGCCCGACCTCCGCCAGAAACTGGCCGGGCCCTTCCTCGGTAATGGTGCTGCGGTTACCCAGCCCGTCCCGCTGGATGATGCGCGCGCGGCCGGACAGGACGACGTACATCCCGCGCCCCACGTCGCCCGTCGAGAAGAGCATCTCGCCAGCGCGCCACGATCTGACTTCGCCGAAACGGTGAATGCGCTCGATTTCGGCCGCCGTCAGCGTTGGAAACATCTGGTGGCTGCGGGATTCCAGTAGCGAGTACGGCGCCTCCAGCCCGGAAACCGGCTCGTGACCACCGTCGCCACCCGAGGTATCAGGATTGGCATCGGTCTCCGATGTCGCCCGCGTCATCTCCATGCTTCCCCCTTGCAATCGTGTGGTGGCCGGATGCTCCGGCCGCGCAAGGATTGATGGTAGTCATGCCTCGCGCCTCGCACCAAGTACACATGAAGATTTTAGGCAGCGGCGGCAGGAAAGACCCGCCGGATCACCTGCCCCGCGGCGGAAATGTCGAACTCGCCGTTCCATGAAAAAACCGACTTGATACCAGTGATTTAAATCATGGTGAGAATATTAAGCGGTAGCTACACTGTGCTGCGCGCCTGTTGACACGCAACGTCCGCCGCGATTCACAAGGTCCGCTGGCGGAGAACCAGACAGCCCCCAAGCAAGCAAGGAGACGAGATGTACCGCGATCGCATTCGCCTGGCAGACCTGCAGAACAGGATCATGTCGGCCGATCAAGCTGCAGCACTGATTCAGGATGGCATGACGGTAGGGATGAGCGGGTTCACCCGCGCAGGCGACTGCAAGGCCGTACCGGTGGCGCTGGCGCGCCGCGCTGCCACCGATCCGCTACAGATCACGCTGATCACGGGCGCATCTCTCGGTAACGACACCGACAAGATCCTGGCGGAGAGCAATGTGCTTGCCCGCCGCCTGCCTTTCCAGTCCGACTCCACGCTGCGCCGCAAGATCAACGACGGCGAGGTGATGTTCATCGACCAGCATCTGGGTGAAACCGTCGAGCAGCTACGCAGCGGCCAGATCGCACCCGTCGATATCGCGGTTATCGAAGCCACGGCTATCACCGAGACGGGTGGCATCGTGCCCACCACGTCGGTCGGCAACTCCGCCAGCTTCGCGATGATGGCGAAGAAGGTGATCGTCGAACTGAACCTGAACATGCCGACCGGGCTGGAGGGGCTGCATGACATCGCGTTCCCGGTACAACGCCCGTATCGCCAGCCAATTCCATTGATCGCCGTCGAGCAACGCATCGGCCTGCCGTACATCCCCGTCGATCCGTCGCGCATCGCCGCGATCGTGATCACCCAGCGCGACGACAGCCCGTCGAACGCGCTGCCGCCCGATGGCGAAACGCGCCAGATCGCCGGACACCTGAATGCGCTGCTCGATCGTGAAGTGCGCGCCGGACGGCTCTCGACGTCGCTGCAGCCGCTGCAGGCCGGTATTGGCACGATCGCCAACGCCGTACTGCACGGGCTGGCCGACTCGCCGTTCCATGATCTGACCATGTACTCGGAAGTCCTGCAGGACAGCACGATCGCGCTGATCGACGCAGGCAAGCTGCGCTTTGCCTCGGCATCGTCGATGACGCTGTCGGCACCCGTGTATCGCCGCGTGCTCGATGATATCGAGCGCTACAAATCGCGTCTGATCCTGCGCCCGCAAGAGATCAGCAACCACCCCGAAATTCTGCGCCGCCTGGGCCTGATCACGATCAACACCGCGCTCGAGTGCGACATCTATGGCAACGTGAACTCGACGCACGTTGGCGGCACGCACATGATGAACGGTATCGGCGGCTCGGGCGATTTCGCGCGCAATGCGTACCTGTCGGTGTTCGTCACCAAATCGGTGGCCAAGGACGGCAAGATCTCCAGCATCGTGCCGATGGTCTCGCACGTCGACAACAGCGAGCACGACGTCGACATCCTCGTTACCGAACACGGACTGGCCGACCTGCGCGGACTGGCACCGCGCGAGCGAGCGCTGCAGGTCATCAACAACTGCGCCGACCCCGCCTACCGCGACGGACTGCTCGACTACTTCCGCCGCGCCTGCCTCCGTGGTGGCCAGACGCCTCATCTGCTCGAGGAAGCGTTCGCCTGGCACATCAACTACCGCGAGCAAGGCACCATGCAGCCGCAGGGACAGCTTGGCAAGGCCGCCAACGAAGCGCTGGCGGCCTAAGCCAAGGCCTTGCCCTTCAGTCTTCCATCAACACCCGGAGCATCCGCTCCGGGTCGACCAGAAAGTCACGCGTGATCTGGTAGTGCTCCGTGTCCTGATAGGCGATTGGCTCGATGCCGCGCGCCGAGCACTGGTAGATGCATGCATCGGGATAAGCCATCAGGATGGGCGAGTGCGTGGCGATCACGAACTGCGATCCTTCCCGCACCAAGTCGTGCAGCCGCGAAATCACCGCCAACTGCCTTGCCGGCGATAGCGCAGCCTCCGGCTCGTCGAGGATATAGAGCCCCTTCCCCTGGAAGCGCTCGGTCAGCAGCGTCAGGAAAGCCTCCCCATGTGACTGCTCATGCAATGAGTGGCCACCATACGAGTTGATCACCGGCGCGCCTAGCCCGGGTTCCGCATCAAGCCGTTCAATCTCCGTCGCAACGTTGTAGAAGCTCTCCGCGCGCAGGAAATAGCCCGTGCGCGGCCGGCGGACGCCTTTGGCGATGCGCAGGTACTCGTGAAGATCGGAATGCGACGCGCGCGTGGCGAAACTGAAGTTGCGACTGCCACCTTCGGCATTGAAGCCGAGCGCCACCGCAATCCCTTCCAGCAGCGTCGACTTTCCGGAACCGTTTTCTCCAACAAGGAACGTCACGCCAGGGTGCAAATCGAGCGTCTCCAACTCGCGCACGGCTGGCAACGAGAACGGATAGCGATCGAAGCCCGGAACCTTGTCCCGAAGCAAGGTTACGCGGCTGACGTATTGGCTGGACAGCATGTGCTTGGCGAGGAAGTCATTCAGACGACCGCAATGTTTGCACATCTTGCTCCGCCCCCTTATCTGCTGGCCAACTTAAAGGCTGCCGGAAGCCTTTCTAGGCCGTTAATTGCACATTTCAATCTGCATGAGCTGGTTGAACGCCTGGGCGCAGACGGATGCGATGATGCGCTCACGGCTGTCGGCCTGCCGGGTCGCCTTGCCTTGCTGTTCACGCGCGAAACGCCCTGCGCACGCGATGCCATTCTGAGTGCCCTTGCCGAGGTTTGGCGAATCGCACCGTCCGCGCAATTGACCGAACTAGTCGCATAATTGCCGGTGCCATCCCTTCCCTTTGGGACTGCCCGGAAGTGGCCTATGCTGTCCTCACGACCATCACGCGACAACATTGACGGGCGCCCCGCCTTTCATACCGATATCCATGGAAAAGACTGCATTCGTATTCGCCGGCGGTGGCAGCCTGGGCGCCATCGAGGTCGGCATGCTGCGGGAACTGGTGAAATGGGGTGTGGCACCGGACCTTGTCATCGGCGCATCTGCGGGCGCGATCAACGGGGCCTACTTTGCATGCAACCCCCATGCCGAAGGTACCGCCCGGCTGGAATCGCTGTGGCGGAGCATCACCAGGGCGGAAGTCTTGCCATGGTCGTGGCGCAGCATGTTCGGGATGATCGCTGGCAACCGGGGACACCTCGTGGAATCCTTCGGCTTGCGGCGCCTGCTCAATCGCAACTTTGGCGCGGCCAGGCTTGAAGAGTCCGCCGTACCGCTTTATGTGGTCGCCACGGACATGCAGACAGGTGCCGAAGTCGTGCTCTCCGCGGGCAACATCGTCGATGCAGTGCTGGCCAGCGCCGCCATTCCCGGTGTCTTTCCGCCGGTGGAAGTCGGTGGCCGCAAGCTGATCGACGGTGGCGTCGCCAACAATACCCCTGTATCCACCGCCATCCGGCTGGGCGCAACCCGCATCATCGTGCTGCCAGCCGGCTTTGCCTGCGCCGAACGCAGGCCGCCACGCGGGGCCGTCGAGCACGCCTTCAATGCCCTGTCGCTGCTAGTGGCGCGGCAGCTCGTGTATGACCTGGAACGCTGGTCGGAGCGGGCCCAGATCGCGGTGGTGCCACCGCTTTGCCCGCTAGATATCTCGCCTTATGACTACACTCGCTGCGGCGAACTGATCGAGCGTGCGGCCGAGGCAACGGTGGCCTGGCTGCGTGCGGACGGCCTGTCCAGCCGACGCGTGCCGGGCGCGCTGGAGCCCCATACGCACGACGAAGCGTCGCCAAGCTGCAGCACGGACCTGCTTGGCCCCGCCAGTGGGCACGCTCATGCCAAGCAGCATGGGCACAGCCATCCACACTGATATCTCAAGCGCACGCAGCAGCTGGCCGTAAAATCGTGGCTGACCAATCAAATTCAGAAGCCACAGCTACTCGATGAAGACGTTTGCCTTGTTCTGCGCCGCCCTGCTAACCAGCGCGGTAACCCACGCTGAAACCCTCAATACTGCCGCGCCGCTCGGCGTCGAACTGGGAAAAACGACGTGCGCGCGTATGCCGTCGGGCCCCAATCGCACCAAGACCGGCACCTCGCCCTGGGCTGGCGGCGACACCATCGAAATCCGGAATCTGGAACGATTCAAGCTGCCAGGCCTGACCAAGGCGACGGTCAACTGCGACCAGCATGACACGGTGGCGCTCGTCACCTTGAACTTTGACCGGTCGGCAATGGACGATGTCGTCCGGCAACTCGATGCGCGGTATGAGTCCAAACGCAAGACCGATGCCAATGCCGAGAATGGCTATGCGGAATGGGCGGCGGCAAACGGCGGCATCGAAATGCTCTACGCCCGCGATGGCAAGGCGCTCGTCGTGGCCTACTGGGCCAAGGGCGCGAAGGCCAAGTACTTCTCGTACAGCTCGACACGCAATAAGCAGCCGCCTGCGGCCACCACCCCACAAGGTCAACTCTGATCTTGCTCAGAATCTTGGGTGCAACGATCTATTAATGATTATTTTGACCGAAATGATCATTAAGCTACTCATCTCACCTTGAAGAACGCGCGACAACTTGCTACTCTTTCTATGCATTTACGCATAAATGAGTAGCATAATGAGCACAGCCTTACAGAGCGAACTAGAATCAGCCCGTCGTGCCGCCGGCGTCAGCCAACAGGAACTCGCGTCACGGGCAGGCCTGTCGCGGATGACCGTTCAGCGCACGGAAAGCCATGAGATCGATCCCAGGCTATCCACCGTCGTCGAAATGGCACGCGCCCTGGGCATGGACGTCATGCTTGTGCCGACGGTGCTACGGCCAGATCTCGAGAATTTCGTCCGCGCCGGTGGCAAGTATCTCGCCCAACCTCCGGGCGGCGATGCCCCGCCGTCGGTCGTCGACACCCTGATCGCGAAATGACCACGTCGATCCGCTATCTGCGCCTGTTTCTCTACACTGCTACCGGGCGCCGTGGCATCGGCTACCTGTCCCAGTACGGCGACATCCTCCGGATCTCTTTCGACCGTGATTACATCGAGGACGAGAATCGCCCCACGTTGTCGCTCGGATACGTCGGTGAGACAGAGGCGGCTACGCGGGCGATCCTCACGGCGCTACGGGACGTCCGAGTGGTCCGCACGGATGGTCACTGGCCGGTGTTCTTCCAGAACCTCCTGCCGGAGGGCCACAATCGCGAGCGCCTGGCCAGCGAGCGCGGTTGCAGCACGGAAGACGAGTTCGAACTGCTGGCGGCGGCCGGTCACGACTTGCCGGGCGCGGTGGAAGTCGAACCCGTTCCGCCCGCCGAAGGCGTGCCCCAGATCGTGCGCAACTGGCACACCGCGCTAGGGCTCGATGTGCTGGAACCCGGCTTCGTCGAAGACCCGGTGGAAGACGCCGCGGCCATCCCCGGCGTGGTCACGAAATTCTCGGCCATCCAGCAGGGACGGCGTTACGTGGTCAAGCGCCACGGCGAGGCTGGCGACTTCATCCTCAAGCTGCCATCGACGCGCCATCCCGATCTGGTCGAGAACGAATTCACGGGTTACCAGCTATGCGGGGCCCTGGGGCTCGATTGCGCAGAGGCAACAGTCATCTCGCGCGAGGAAGCCGAGCTACCCGAGCAGGTGCCCTTCCAGCGCATTCTGGCCGTCAAGCGCTTCGATCGCGCCCCTGGCGGGCATCGCGTTCACATGGAGGAGTTCGCGCAGATTCTCGGGTACGCACCGCGGAACAAGTACGGTCGCGCGCTCGCGCTCGACTACGGCAATATGCTTCGCGTCCTCGATCGACTGTCGGCGCGCCCCGCACCCGACGTCCAGGAGTTCATCAAGCGTTTCGTTGCATTCCTGTTGATGGGCAACACCGACGCCCATCTGAAAAATTGGGCAGTCCGCTATCCGGACGGCCGGGCGCCTGTCCTCTCGCCGCTCTACGACCCCGTATGCGTGACGGCGTTTTTCGACGACGTTCCCGTGACGGACTACGGCATCAATCGCGCGATCGACAAGACCCTGCGCGCCTATACGTTCGACGACCTCGACGCCATGGTGCGCTCCGCCGGCCTGCTCAGGCGCTCGCGCCTGCTGTCGATCGCGAGGGAAACCGTGCGTCAGGCTCAAGCCGATTGGCCACGCATTCTGGAGGACGCGCCCGAAGGTGTCCGCCGCGCCGTGTCGGAGCGTCTCGCCGGTGGCGTGGCACTGACCCGGGCCTGACGCCAAATGCGCTAAATGCGCCAAGTGCGGACACAGTGCCCGCTACCTGGATCAGGCCGTAGCGCCGCCGTCGAGCCCGATCGTCTGCCCGGAGATATAGCGTCCCGCGGGCGATGCCAGCAGCACGGCCAACCCCGCCACGTCGTGCGCCTCGGCAATGCGCCGCATCGGGATGGAAGCAGACAACGCCTTCTCGCGGTCGGGGTTGCCCCATAGCGCATCACGCGAAAAATCGGTGCGGACCGGACCCGGATTGATGCTGTTCACATTGATGTTGTGCGGTCCGAGCGTATGAGCGAGGCTGCGCATCGCCAGATCGACGGCCCCCTTCGAGATGCTGTACAGCGGCAACAGCGCGGATCCCCGACGTGCCGCGATGCTCGACATGAAGATGATCGAGCCATCGTTGCGGGAAATCATCTGCGGCGCCAGTGCATTGACGAGCACGAGATTGCCGCGCACGTTGCCCGCCATCACCGCGTCGAAGTCCTCAGGCCCCTGCTCCAGGATTGAACCGGCCACACCACTGCCCGCAGCATTCAGGATTAACGCGTCCACGCGGCCGAACGTCTCCAGCACCCGGTCGGCAAAGGCCCGCACGCTGGCGGTATCGGCGATGTCGCAGGCGAGGCCAGTGGCGTCGATGCCCTCCGACTTCAGTTCGGCGGCAATTTTCTCGCTGACCGCCGCGTCGCGCCCAGACACCACCACCCGGGCCCCGGATGCGCCAAGGGCTCGCGCCATTTCCAGACCCATCCCCTTGGTGGACCCCGTGACGACCGCGACGCGGCCGGACATATCGAACAGCTTGTACATGAGTGGAACTCCTGTCACTGATCAGGTTAGGTAGAAGTCGATCTCGCAATTTGGATGACGCCCAACATCTATTGAATAAAGTATGTTCATCATCTAAACTCGCGTCAAGCAAGGATTCACGATCGGGAATGAAGGAGATCGTTATATGGCGCGCGCATCACGAGCGGTTGCAGAGCAGCACAAGGCAGCCATTGAGGCGGCATCGGCCCGGCTGTTCCGGGAACATGGGTTGCATGGTGTGTCGGTCGCGCAGGTCATGGCCGATGCCGGGCTCACCCATGGCGGGTTCTACGGCCACTTCCCTTCCCGGGACGCGCTGGTCGCCCGGGCCTGCGCCTTGGCGTTCGAGGAGTCGGCGACACGCTGGCGGCAACGCATCGATCAGGCGCAAGGTGACCGGAAAGCGGCACGCCGGAATCTGGTCGTGCAATACCTGAGCACAACCCATCGGGATGCAGCAGGCCGGGGATGCGCCGCCTCGGCGCTCGCCGGCGACGTGGCACGCGAGGCCAGCGACAAGCCTGTACACGATGCGTATCTGCACGGCCTCAAGTCACTGATCGACATCTGGCAGTCCACCGCGCCGGATGGCGACGATGCCGCCAGCGACTCGGCACTGGTCGATCTCGCCACACTGGTCGGCGCCATCACCATCGCGCGTGCAACGCGCGGCGACGCCCTTTCCGACGACATCCTCGCCGCAGCCCGAGACCGCCTGCTGGCCAGCCACGAACCCACAGACGCCTGACCGCAGGCCGCACCCATTCTCATTGCCCCCAGGGGAGACCCATGTTTGCACAAGCCCTATCGAACCGGCTCGACCGGCGTGGCATCCACTATGCGTGGATCGTCGCAGCCATCACGTTCAGCGTGATGCTCACCACTGCCGCCGCGCTCGGCCTGCCCGGCGCCTTTCTCAAGCCGCTGACCAGCGAGATGGGCTGGAGCACGGATCAGGTCTCGTCGATCCTCGCGGTGCGGTTTGCGCTGTTTGGTTTGATGGCGCCGTTCTCGGCGCTGCTGATGGATCGCTTCGGCGTCCGCAACGTGGTCTGCGTGGCGCTGGCGTTGATTGCCGGGGCCATGGCGCTGGCCACGGTATCGACGCAGCTTTGGCAGTTGTTCATCGCGTGGGGGCTGATGCTCGGTATCGGGTCGGGCATGACGGCGATGGTGCTTGCCGCGCTCGTCGCCAACCGCTGGTTCACGGCGCGGCGCGGGCTGGTGATCGGCATGTTGACCGCCAGCTCCGCCACCGGCCAGCTTGCATTCCTGCCGGCGGCCGCCTGGCTGATCGAACACATGGGCTGGCGCTTTGCCGTGCTGCCGGTGCTGTTTGCCTGCGGCACGCTGGCGCTCCTCGTGTTCGCCTTCATGCGCAATCGCCCCGCCGACGTCGGCCTGGTGCCGTTCGGGGAATTGCCCGGCACGGCGCCCGCCGCCACGGCACCGGCCATGCCGCTGACATGGCGCGGGCCGTTCGTGGTGTTGCGCGACGCGGCGCGCACACAAACGTTCTGGATCCTGGCTGGCACCTTCTTTATCTGCGGGCTATCGACCAATGGCCTGATCCAGACGCACTTCATCGCGCTATGCGCGGATTTCGGGATGTCGCCGGTACCAGCCGCATCGGCACTGGCCATGATGGGCGCGTTCGACTTCGTCGGGACGATCCTCTCGGGCTGGCTGTCGGACCGCTATGACAACCGCAAGCTGCTGTTCTGGTACTACGTGCTGCGTGGGTTGTCGCTGTTCTGGCTGCCGCACTCGGAGTTCACGCTCTACGGTCTGTCGGTGTTCGCGATGTTCTATGGACTCGACTGGGTGGCCACGGTGCCGCCGACGATCAAGCTGGCTGGCACCACATTCGGGAGAGAACGTGCTGCGATGGTATTCGGCTGGATCTTCGCCGCGCATCAGATCGGCGCGGCAACGGCGGCATTCGGTGCGGGACTGTCGCGCACGGCCTGGCTGACCTACTCGCCGGCGCTTTACGTGGCCGGTGCCGCATGTATCGTCGCCGGACTGCTCGCATTGATGGTACGGCGCCCGGCCCCTCGGGCAGATGGCGTCACGCCGCAAGCGGCTGGCGCCTGAAGGCGCCTGAGCGCGCCGGAAGGCAACACTAGCGTTCGTGGCAGGCCGCCACGAACGCATCGATCAGCGCTGCCGCGCTGGCACGCTTCAACGCCGATTGCCGGACCAGCACGCCGATCTCCCGATACATCGGCATACCCGGCATCGGCACCTGCTCGACATTCGGGGTCTGCGCCAGCGGCACAAGCTCGCAAGGAATGATCGCGCAACCGAGCCCCTCGCCAACCATCTGCAGGATGACTGCAGGCTCGTCCAACTCCATGCCCTCGCGTACCCAAAGGCGGTGCCGTTTGAGATAGCGGTCCACGAGTTGCCCGCCGGTCGAGTGGCGGTTGTATCGGATAAACGGGACTGTCGACAGCAGCGTCTTCAGGTCGGCCGGCGCCCCCTTCGGCGCCACCGCCACGAAGCGCTCCTTCACCAGCGGCACCCACTTCAGTTCGGGTGGAATGCCGAGCCGCGGCTTGACCAGCACCGCAATATCCAGCTCTCGGGCATCGACCTGCGTCAGCAACTGCGTCGACATGCCCGGCACGATATTGACGTGGGTGTCAGGAAACGCGACGCGAAAACGTTGCATGGCACGCGGCAACAGACTGGCCTGAACAGTCGATACCGCCCCCAAATCCAGCGGCGCCGTATCGCGCTGCAGTCGCGCGCCCTTCATCGACTCGTAGAGCGCAACGATGCGCGAGGCGTCCGCCAGCATCTGCCGGCCCTCCTCGCTCAGGGTCACCGATTTGCCCGATCGATCAAACAACGTGCAGCCGAGGTCTTCTTCCAACCGGCGGATCTGGGTGCTGACGGCCGACTGCGTCAGCCCGAGCCGCGCGCCGGCGGACGAGAACGAACCGGTTTCGGCGGCTACGAGAAAGGTCTTGAAATAGCGAAGCAAGGCGGGATTCAAGCATCGAAATTTTCGATGCTCAGTCAAAAAATGATTCGTTTCATATTACGAGTTCTGCTGATTACAATCAACGACGCCTTCACGCATCCATGGAGATAACGCCCCACCATGAACGCCATTCCCCTGTTCCACCTTGCCTTTCCCGTGCACGATCTTGCCGCTGCTCGCCACTTCTATGGCGAACTGCTTGGCTGCCCGGAAGGCCGCAGTTCCGACGCCTGGATCGATTTCAACTTCTACGGCCATCAAGTGGTGGCGCACCTGTCCCCCGACGAGTGCGGCCACCGCGCTACCAGCGCCGTGGATGGCGATGACGTGCCCGTACGCCACTTCGGGGCGATCCTGCCGATGACCGAATGGGAAGCCCTGGCCGACAAGCTACGCGCCGCCGGCACCCGGTTCGTGATCGAGCCGCACGTGCGCTTCAAGGGTCAGGTTGGCGAACAGGCCACGATGTTTTTCCTGGACCCGTCGGGCAACGCGCTGGAGTTCAAGGCGTTCGGCGACATGAGCCAGGTATTCGCGAAGTAACACCCCCACACGATTCACCCATCCCAAGACAATCCAGCGAGACATGACCGAATTCGTCATCCAGCCTGCCCCGCAGGCCAGCGTAGCCGTGGCGGGTAGCCAGGCCCGTTTCCCTATCCGCCGCGTGTTCTGCGTGGGGCGCAACTACGCCGCCCACGCACGCGAAATGGGCAAGGACCCCGATCGCGAACCGCCGTTCTTCTTCACCAAGCCAGCCGATGCCGTCGTGGCTGCTGAAGGCACGGTGCCGTATCCGCCGTTGACGGAGAACCTCCACCACGAGATCGAGCTTGTTGTCGCGATCGGCAAGGGCGGCACGAACGTCAGCCCGGCGCAGGCACTCGACCTGGTGTGGGGCTACGCCGTGGGCGTGGACATGACGCGCCGTGATCTGCAGGACGTCGCCAAGAAGATGAGCCGCCCGTGGGACTGGTCGAAGGCCTTCGATGCGTCAGGCCCGTGCGGTCCGCTGCATCCCGCATCCAGCATCGGCCATCCGTCCAAGGGCGCGATCTGGCTCAAGGTCAATGGCGAAACGCGCCAGGAAGGCGACCTGACCGAACTGATCTGGCCTGTTGCCGATGTGATTGCCTATATCTCGGAAGCCGTTGCACTGGAACCGGGTGACCTGATCTTCACCGGCACGCCGGCAGGCGTCGGCGCCCTGAACCCCGGCGACGTCGTCAGCGGCGGTGTCGAGGGTATCGGTGAAATCACTTTCACCATCGGCAAGCGCTAGAACATCACATTCGCGTAGTGCCAGACGGCGTTGCTCATTTCTCGTGAGCAACGCCGTTTTTCCTTTTTATTCATGCAATTACGAACACTCTAGAGCGGCTGCTCGAGTTCGAGCATAGCAATTTCTCCAAATTCTCCTTGCTTATCTATCTAGTAGTAGATAATATTTGGCTCATGGACGACGCGATGCAGCAAAGCAGTCCGCAGCACCAAGCCGATCCACGCAATACCAAGTCGTTTGTCAGTACCGGGAGGCGGTCTTTTTTTTAGCCCTGGTTACCTATCTAGCAGTAGATAGCAACAGCGCCCGAACCAAGACCCCTGAGATTCGCAGCACAGAATACCGGCCCCGCGACCCACACACCAAGATCGCCCGGCCCTTCGCAAGGAGAGCAATCATGAACGCCAAGACCATCCTGACCGCCGCCGCACTCGCCGCCGCTTTCGTCACTGGTGCCGCACAAGCCGCCCCCGCCGCCCAGAAGGCCGGCGAAGTCTACGGCTACAGCTATCGCGTGAACGACCAGCGCAGCGCCTTCACCGACGGCGCACGCGTCGGCAAGACCGACCCGTACACCGATGGTGCAAAGGTCGGCAAGGCTGACCCGTTCACCGACGGCGCCAAGGTAGGCAAGTTCGATCCGTACACCGACGGCGCCCGCATCGTCGCCGGTCTGGACCGCACCGGTGTCTCGAGCGAACCCGCCCGCAAGGTTGACCCGTACCTCGACGGCGCCAAGGTCGGCAAGTTCGACCCGTACACCGACGGCGCACGCATGGTCGCCGGCCTGGATCGCACCGGTGTCTCGAGCGAACCGGCCCGCAAGGTTGATCCGTACTACGACGGTGCCCGTACCGGCAAGTTCGACCCGTACACCGAAGGCGCAAACGCCTAATACAGATCAGGCCACCGACGCGGTACACGTGCCGCGCCGGTGGCCGACACCAACATCTGGAGTGTCATCATGAGTCTGCGTGACAGTGCCCTGATTCTGGGTGGATGGGTGATGCTGGCCCTTGGCAGCGGCGCCCTTGTCTCGCTCGTTGCAAAGTCGCTGTCGATCTGAGATAGCGAAAATCGGAGGGTCCCCTGCGAAAGCGAAAGTTGGGGACAGTCGCCATGAAAACGTCGTCCGTACGCGAACAACTGCTTGAACACGCTTCGGTGCTGATGCGACGGCGTGGCTATAACGGCTTCAGCTATCGCGACCTCGCGGAGCTGGTGGGCGTGAAGACCTCGAGCATTCACTACTACTTCCCGTCCAAGGATGATCTGGTGCTGGAAGTGGTACGTCAGTACCGCCAAACGTCGGTGGCCCGCCTCGCGGCGATCGACACCTCGCTTCCATTGATCGAGCAGGCGCGGAAGTATGTGCTGCCGCTGAGCAATGGCATCGACCTCGGGCAGATCTGTCTGATCGGCATGTTGGCCGCGGAGGTGATGGTTCTGCCGCAAGCGGTTCGAGCGTTGCTGCAGGAGCATTTCCAGGCGAACGAGAACTTCATCGCCGACATGTTGCGCCGCGCCGAGGCAGAACGCGGCCAGCAGTACCCGGTGCCGCCCCAGCTACTGGCCAAGGTGCTTTATGGCGCGATCCAGAACGGACTGATCACCGCGCGGATGTCCGGCTCGAATGATCGAATCGACGCCGCAGCGAATATGCTGATTGGCGCCGTTGGCGGCTCGATGTGCGCCATCGAGGAACACGAAGCCGTAGCCGCCTAGGCCTGGCATTACCGTTTTCGGCGCATTCACGCGCCCGACGCCCGCCGTCTTGCTCTCGCGGCGGGCGTTGTTTTCGTTTTCGCTTCCGCCCCCATCTCTATTTCCACCCACGCCGGTGCATGATCGCTCGCGTGCGGCTCGCCTCGCACCCATTTGTCGACGCCCGCGTCGCGCATGTGCTGCGCCAGATCCCGGCTCAGCAGCAGATGATCGATGCGCAGACCCGAGTCCTTCTGCCAGTGCTGACGAAAGTAGTCCCAGAACGTATAGATCCGGGTATCAGGATGGCGTGTGCGTAGCGCATCGGTCCATCCCTGCTCTAGCAACTGTCGATAGCATTCGCGAGACGCCGGCTGCAACAGTGCGTCCTTGAGCCATGAGCGCGGATTGTAGATGTCGTCGTCGGTCGGCACCACATTGAAATCGCCTGCCAGTATCACCGGGTGGCCGCTGGCGTAGAGCGTGCTTGCATGTCGGATCAACCGTTCGAACCAGGCCAGCTTGTAGTCGAACTTCGACCCTGGCTGGGGATTGCCGTTCGGCAGGTAGAGGCAGGCCACCAGCACGCCCGCGACCGCCGCCTCGATATAGCGGCTCTGCGTATCAGCGGCATCGCCTGGCAGACCACGCCGCACTTCGACCGGATCCGTCCCTTTCGCGAGGATCGCCACGCCATTCCATGATTTCTGCCCTTGCCAGACTGCGCCGTAGCCAGCCGCGTGGAGTTCTGCCACCGGAAATGATTCGTCCACGGCCTTGAGTTCCTGCAGACAGGCCACGTCGGGCTGCTCACGCTCCAGCCATGCGAGCAGCGACGGCAGCCGCGCGTGAATGCCGTTGATATTGAACGTCGCGATCTTGAGATGGCCCATCGGCACCGCTCCAGGTCGGATAGCTATTCATCTTAGGCCCCTGGTTCTCCCTCCTTCCGCCCTTGCCCGGTGGCGCTACCTGACGGCGGCACCGCTACTGCAAAACAAGTGACGTCAACGGCCTCGGGGCCGCTATCATGGTGGCTGGTACAGCGGCAGGACGGAGCCTGCTGGGGCCCATGGCTAACGTGGATGCTCTGATTGTCGGGCCCGGGTCTCATCCATGGATGTCCGAAGGCATGGCGACCCGTATGCGGTCGTGAAACTATGATTTAGCGCATGGCTTCACGCGGGGAGCCGCGCTACCCTCCCACTCCTGACGCAGAGACGCTAGCAGAATGAAGCAGAGCGACCCCGGTTCGGGGTGCGGTCGCAGACAGTCCGCCAGGACCGGTCAAGGCCGCGCAACGACGCCGGGATCATTTTGATGGTGTCTCTACCTGTCTCTAATCGCCCCCTCCGCCCTAAACAGGTGCAGAGACTCACCGGAGTTGCTGTTGAAACGCTTGCTTGCTTTCCTCCTGGGTACGCTCAGTCTGACCTTGCTCGCCCTGAATACGATTTTCTGGTGCACGCCGTTGTTCGTGCTCGCCGTGATCAAATTGCTGTTGCCGTTCGCCGGTGTGCGACGGCTGATCGACCCCATTCTCAACCGCATCGCGACAAGCTGGGTTACCTGCAACAGCGTCTGGATCGGCCTGCTCCAGCGTGAGCCCTGGGCCGTGGAAGGTCTCGGTTCGTTGCGCCCGGACAGCTGGTATCTGGTTAACTGCAACCACCGCTCCTGGGTCGACATCTTCGTGCTTCAGCGCGTATTGAACCGGCGGATTCCGTTGCTGAAGTTCTTCCTGAAGCAGCAGCTCATCTACGTGCCGGTTATTGGTCTGGCCTGGTGGGCACTGGATTTCCCGTTCATGCGGCGGCATTCGAAAGCCGCGCTGCGCAAGAATCCTGAACTGCGCAACCAGGACCGCGAGACCGCGCGACGCGCGTGCGCCAAGTTCGCCCGGATTCCGACCAGCGTGATGACCTTTGCGGAAGGCACGCGCTACACCCCGGTCAAGCATCGGGGGCAATCGTCCCCGTATCGCCATCTGCTCAAACCCAAGGCTGGCTCGCTCGCCATGGCGCTCAACGCGATGGGAGAACAGTTCCACGCGATGCTGGATGTCAGCATTGCCTATCCGGATGGCACACCCACTTTCTGGCAACTCGCCAGCGGCCAGGCTGGCAGGGTGATGGTGCATGTCCGGGAACTGCCGATCCCGCCGGAATTCTGCACCGGTGACTACAACAGCGATGCAACCTTCCGCGGCGAATTTCACCGCTGGCTGGGACAGGTCTGGGAAGAAAAGGACGAGCAGATTGCCACCATGCTCGCCCAGGCCGCTCGGCCCTAGAAAGCCGTTTCAAGACGATTCTGGCGTCGTTGCGGGGCCTTGCCAGAACCGCTTCGCTTCAATCTGAAACAGCTTTAATTGAGCTTTAATTGCCCGCCACGCTCTCGGGGACCGGCAAGATCTCCGATAGCGCGAGCTTGATGCTCTGCCAGGTTGCCGCCTCTTCGGCCTCGGTACACTCCCCGTGCTGGCGCTTGGTCGCCCCGATCCGGTTCAGCACCAGATGACGCGAGGCAACCACCCCGACACCCTCAAGACAAGCCTTCACGCACGCAAGCTGACAGCCATCGATCGCCAGAATCGGACGCCCCGACTGTGCGATCCGCGTCAGCGCGGGCACGCGGCCACCCACCCCACTGATACAGGACATCTCGGCTTGGCCACTGCGATCCAGCCGGACGGCAAAGGCATTGGCCAGTTGGGCGACACTGGAACACCCTGAGCAGGCGTAGACCAAGGGGAGTCTGGAGCGATCGGACGTAGACATCATGAACTCGGCGGAACAAAGGAAAACAGGCGCCGGGTCGGGCGCCTGACATGGGGAGCGGGAACGGGTCGGCCGTCGTGATCAGGCGCCGCCGCAACCGCCGCAGCACTGACCAGCCTTGGCGGCTGATGCAACCTTCTTGATGGCCACGCGCCATGTAGCGGGGCCTTGTTCCAGATAGTCCCAGGCAAACTGGCCAGGACGCTCGATCTGGAATTGCATCTGAAGCGGACGCGGATCATGGTCATTGACCAGCTCCAGCGCCTGGCCGACCTCAAGCCCGGTAAACGTCGAGAAAATCAGCGGATGGCGGTCACGCGGCGGGATCGTGCGCAGGTCGAGGCGGGGGTTGGCAGTGGACTGAGACATGGAATTCCTTTCGGCTGGGTATGGCATCCGTAAAGATGCATTTAAATTGCATCAATATTAGTGAGCGCAATCCGGGGCCGCTTGATGCAGATCAGACCAGCACCCCGACGAGCCCATCAAAGCCGTTGACATGCTTGAACAGCCACGAAAACGATGCCGCACACCGACGCCCCTGTGCTGGCAAAATGATGGCCACGCCGGATGCGCCCATCGGGGTGCGCATCCGGGCGCACATCTGCACGCACATCTGCACGCACATCTGCAAGCACACGAGGAGCCAGACCGCGATGAGCATGACCAGGAGCTTTGCCGCCACCGAGCCGACCCGCGACGAGATCGATGCCCTGCCGGGTGCCACGCTGCTGGAGTTCGGCGCCCCGTGGTGCGGCTACTGCATGCGCGCCCAGCCGTTGATCGAGGAAGCGTTCGGCGGCTACCCGGCCATCCATCACGTGAAGGTCGAGGATGGGAGCGGTCGGCCGCTGGGTCGCTCGTTCCGCGTCAAGCTCTGGCCGACCCTGGTTTTCCTTCGGGATGGCAAGGAAGTCGCGCGGCTGGTAAGGCCGGAAAGTGCCAAGGACATCGCCGCGGCGATGCGACGCATCCTCCCGTAAGGCAGCAGGACGCAGATACGTCCGCCGCCGAAGACTGGGGACCGGAACCTGCCTAGATCTCCAGCGGCATTGCACTCGTGCACTTGATCTCGTCAAGGCACACGCTCGACTTCACCCCGCTCACACCCGGGATGCGCATCAGGGTGTCGAGCAGGAAGTCAGACAAGGACTTCAGGTCCTTGGCCACCACCTTCAGCACGTAGTCGATATCTCCGGTGACGGAGAAGCACTCCTGGATTTGCGCCAGTTCCGCCACCAGTCCCTTGAACTTGGACAGATCGCGGATATGCCCACGCTCCATCGTCACATGGATAAACGCCGTGACGCCGAAGCCAAGTGCCGAACTATCCAGCCGCGCCTCGTAGCGCTTGATGATGCCGCCCTCCTCCAGGCGGCGGTGACGCCGCAAAGTCTGCGCGGGGGACAGGCTGATGGCCTCAGCCAGTTCCAGATTGGACGCGCGGCCGTTTTCCTGCAGCACGCCCAGCAAGCGGCGATCCGTGCGATCAAGTTCCGGATGTTGCATTTTCGTTTCCCAAACTAGCGGTTTGACGAAATCTTATCTCATATCCGAGGGTTTTCCTGCGCCTCTAAGGAAATCCTATTTAGCTGGCCGGCATATAAACTTTTCGCATGTCGAGCAGCGTGGGAAGCGCCTCCGGGTGCCCCCAATCCGTTTCCCCGCCGCAATATTATTTCCACCCCCGCATCCGCCCCCGAGCACTGACCATGGCCGACCTCTTTGAAAACCCGATGAAGCTGATGGGCTTCGAGTTCGTTGAATTCGCCTCGCCCACGCCCAACGTCCTGGAACCGCTGTTCGAGAAAATGGGCTTCACCCTGGTGGCCCGTCACCGCTCGAAGGATGTCGTGCTGTACCGCCAGGGCGACATCAATTTCATCGTCAACAACGAGCCGCATAGCCCCGCCGCGTATTTCGCCGCCGAGCACGGCCCGAGCGCCTGTGGCATGGCATTCCGCGTCAAGGATTCCCACCAGGCCTACAACCGCGCGCTGATGCTGGGCGCCCAGCCGGTGGAAATCGCTACCGGCCCGATGGAACTGCGCCTGCCCGCGATCAAGGGCATCGGCGGCGCGCCGCTCTACCTGATCGACCGTTTCGAAGACGGCAAGTCGATCTATGACATCGACTTCGAATTCATCGAGGGCGTGGACCGCCACCCGAAGGGCCACGGCCTGAAGCTGATCGACCACCTGACGCACAACGTCTACCGTGGCCGCATGGCGTACTGGGCGAGTTTCTACGAACGCCTGTTCAACTTCCGCGAAATCCGTTACTTCGACATCCAGGGCGAATACACGGGCCTGACCTCGAAGGCGATGACCGCGCCGGACGGCAAGATCCGCATCCCGCTGAACGAAGAGTCGTCGAAGGGCGCCGGCCAGATCGAGGAATTCCTGATGGCGTTCAATGGCGAAGGCATCCAGCACATCGCCTTCTCCGTCGACAACCTGCTCGAAGTCATCGACAGCCTGCAGATGGCCGGCGTCGAGCTGATGACGGCACCGAACGACTACTACTACCAGGCCCTGGACACCCGTCTGCCAGGCCATGGCCAGCCGGTGGACCAGCTCAAGGCCCGCGGCATCCTGCTGGACGGCACGACAGAAGGCGGCAAGCCGCGCCTGCTGCTGCAGATCTTCTCGAAGACCGTGCTCGGCCCGGTGTTCTTTGAATACATCCAGCGCTCCGGCGACGATGGTTTCGGCGAAGGCAATTTCAAGGCGCTGTTCGAATCGCTCGAACGCGACCAGATCGAACGCGGCACGCTGAAGGTCTGATCTTCCGGGGGCTTTCGCCCCCGCCTCCCCGCTTGATACAGATTTGCGCCGGCATCCCCCGGATGGCGGCGCGCACCCTGCGCCCGGCGTCACCCACGCCGGCGCGCTTCATTGACAAGCGTCCGCCTCAAGAGAGACGCGCCCGACATTCCACAAGAATGGGTAGAGGAAACAACTCATGCACGCTCCCGACAATCAAGGCACGCTCCAGCGTGGCCTGAAGAATCGTCATATCCAGCTCATCGCGCTGGGCGGCGCCATCGGCACCGGCCTGTTCCTGGGCATCGCCCAGACTATCAAGCTGGCCGGCCCCTCGGTGCTGCTGGGCTACGCGCTGGCCGGCGTGGTCGCCTTCTTCATCATGCGCCAGCTCGGCGAAATGGTCGTGGACGAGCCCGTCGCCGGCTCGTTCAGCTACTTCGCCAACAAGTACTGCGGACACTTCGCCGGCTTCATGTCCGGCTGGAACTACTGGGTGCTCTACATCCTCGTCAGCATGGCCGAGCTATCGGCCGTCGGCATCTACGTCCAGTACTGGTGGCCCGGCATTCCGACCTGGATTTCCGCGCTGGCCTTCTTCCTGATCATCAACGCGATCAACCTTGCCAGCGTGAAGTCGTTCGGCGAGATGGAATTCTGGTTCTCGATCATCAAGGTGGCAGCCATCGTCGGCATGATCGGTTTCGGCGGCTACCTGCTGGCCACCGGCACCGCGGGCCCCGACGCCAGCATCGCCAACCTGTGGCAACACGGCGGCTTCTTCCCGAACGGCTTCAGCGGCCTGGTGATGGCTATGGCCGTGATCATGTTCTCGTTTGGCGGCCTCGAACTCGTGGGCATCACCGCTGCGGAAGCGGACAGCCCCGAGAAGAGCATCCCGAAGGCGACCAATCAGGTCATCTACCGCATCCTGATCTTCTACGTCGGCGCGCTGGCCGTGCTGCTGTCGCTCTATCCGTGGGAAAAGGTCGTGACCGGCGGCAGCCCGTTCGTGCTGATCTTCCACGCGATGAACAGCAACGTGGTCGCCACCGTGCTCAATATCGTGGTACTTACCGCCGCCCTGTCGGTCTACAACAGCGGCGTCTATTGCAACAGCCGCATGCTGCTGGGCCTGGCGCAGCAAGGTAACGCCCCGCGCTCGCTGATGCGCGTGAACCGCCGCGGCATTCCGCTGACCGCGCTGGCCGTCTCGGCCATCGCCACCGGCATCTGCGTGGTGATCAACTACTTCATGCCTGGCGAGGCCTTCGAACTGCTGATGGGCCTGGTGGTCTCGGCCCTGATCATCAACTGGGCGATGATCAGCATCATCCACCTGATGTTCCGTCGCGCCAAGGCGGCCGCCGGCAAGACCACGCGCTTCCAGAGCCTGGGCTACCCGCTGACCAACTACGTGACGCTGGCCTTCCTGGCAGGCATCCTCGTGGTGATGTTCCTGACGCCCGGCCTGCGCATCTCGGTCTACCTGATTCCGGTATGGCTGGGCGTACTTGGCGTAAGCTATCGCCTCCGGCAGAAAAACGCCGGTTCGGCCATGCCCGCCGCCAGCGCCCAGATCCAGTAATTGCCGGTGCGGCCTCCGGGCCGCCGCCCTTCTGAACCAAACAGCCAGACGCATCCCATGTTCGAACATATAGAAGCCTTTCCGGGTGATCCGATCCTCTCGCTCAACGAGGACTTTCAGCAGGACCCGCGTACCAACAAGGTCAATCTGAGCATCGGCATCTACTTCGACGACGAAGGCCGCCTGCCGGTGATGAAGGCCGTGGCGGATGCCGAGGCCGCGCTGCTGTCGGACATGGGTCCGCGCCCGTACCTGCCGATGTCCGGCATGGCCGCGTATCGTCAGGCCGTGCAGGCGCTGGTGTTCGGCGAGGATTGCGCCGCCCGTGCCGAAGGCCGCGTCGCCACGTTGCAGACGCTGGGCGGCTCGGGCGCGCTGCGCGTCGGCGCCGATTTCCTGAAGCGCTACTTCCCGAAGGCGGAGATGTGGATCAGCGATCCGAGCTGGGAGAATCACCGCGTGGTCTTCGAGCGTGCCGGCTTCAAGGTCAACACCTACCCGTACTACGATTCGGCCACCGGCGGCCTGAAATTCGACGCGATGCTTGCCGCGATCGAAGCGATCCCGCAAGGCGACATCGTGCTGCTGCACGCGTGCTGCCACAACCCGACCGGCGTCGACCTGAATCAGGACCAGTGGCGCCAGGTGATCGGCGTGCTCAAGGCGCGCAAGCTGCTGCCGTTCGTCGACATGGCCTACCAGGGTTTCGGCTCGGGCCTGGACGATGACGCCTTCGCCGTGCGCGAACTGGCGCGCCAGAATGTGCCCTGCCTGGTGGCCAATTCGTTCTCGAAGAACTTCTCGCTGTACGGCGAGCGTTGCGGCGGCCTTTCGGTGGTCTGCCAGAGCGCCGACGAAGCCAGCCGTGTGCTCGGCCAGCTTACCGGCGCCGTGCGCGCCAACTACAGCAACCCGCCGACCCACGGCGCCCGTGTGGTGGCCCGTGTGCTGACCACGCCGGCGCTGCGCGCGAACTGGGAGCAGGAACTGGCTGCGATGTGCCAGCGCATCACCCGCATGCGCCAGGCCATCCACGACCATCTGCGTGAGCATGTGAGCGGCGAAAAGCTCTCGCGCTACATCACCCAGCGCGGCATGTTCACGTACACCGGTCTGTCGGCCGACCAGGTCGACCGCCTGAAGAACGAGCACGGCGTGTACGTGCTGCGCTCGGGCCGCATGTGCGTGGCCGGTCTGAACGAGCGCAACGTCGGCGTCGTCGCCAACGCCATCGGGAAGGTGCTGAAGGGCTGAAACGCCTGAAGCACGCCTTTGCAGTCACAAGGCCACCCTCGGGTGTAATGCCGTTCAGTTAAGGTCCTTTCTGAGGTGCCGAACGGTATAGCGCTTAGGCAGGGCCTTGACAACACGGGGGCAAGTACGCCCCCGTCGTTTTTGTACGATCGCCAACTGAAGTTTGGCGCGCATGCGCCGCGGGTGTGCTGGCAGCTTGCCTGGGGCCATGTCGGCCGCCCAGATCTGCTCACCCTGTATCAGGCGCAAGGCCCGCACAAAGCTCAGGTCGGTAGGCTCGACGCGGGCCTCAAGCGCAGCCTTGGCCATCTCCAGACGCACAAGGTTGTACGCAAGCAGCGCCCCCAGACCGGCTTGCCGTGATGCACGCGCAGATTGTCCAGTATCAGGTAGACCTTGCGCCTGGCGTCCCGTACCAGCCGGTTCATGAAGTTGGGAAGACGGCGGAATGCGTAGCGAGCTGCGCCCGCTTGCGCTCGTTAGCGCGATGCCCCAATGCTGCAAACTTTGACCGCCACCCTACGCCTGCTGGCCACGCGCTGATTGGCACTGGAAGAGGAACTGAGCACCCTCGACGGCATGCTTGATGGCCTGCCAGTCAGCATACCAAGTGGCTGCGGGAACGATTCGGTGTCGGGCCTCAGATCGCTGCGGTTCTGGTTGTCGTTGCAGGTGACAACCCGGAACGCCTGAAAAGCGAAGCTGCACTGGCAGCCCTTTGTGGCACAAGTCCTTTGCAGGCTTCGTCTGGCAAAACGGTCCGGCGTCGCTTGAACAGGGGCGGAGATCGTTCGGCAAATAACGCCTTGTGGACCATCGCCATGGTGCGAATGCGCAGCGATCCCAGGACGCGGGAATACGTCGAACGCCGGACGAAGGAAGGCATGTCGAAAAAGGAAACCCATCGCTGCCTCAAGCGCTATATCGTCAGGGAATTGTATCCACTCATCCTGGCCGGTCTGGCCGATTCGACGCGCGCCGCTTGAGCACGCCGCTTGACATAGGAGCGTCAATGCGACGACTGAAAACCTGTGGGAATCGCTCAAGGTTGCACGCCTGCGCGGCAAGCGCTTCGCCACGCGGAGCGAGGCGAAGCGAGGCGAAGCGAGGCGATGGACGAGGTGATCGACTGGTTGCGCTTTTACAATCATCGGCGTCTGCATTCGACATTGGGCTATCTCAGCCCGATGCAATTCGAGTGGTCCTGGTCCCCCGCTCAGCACCAGCGGTGCGGCATGATGTTAGCCTTGGCTATCGGATACGAAATTCGAGGGCACGCTCAGTTTTGAACACCATCCTTAACACAATCCCATTGATGGAGAGAAGTTGTGCAGATACTTCGGTATAGGAATGTGATTATTCGAACAATCGCAGGCAACGCCAGTCGGGCCATTCTAATGGCCCACGGCGGCTATACACCGCCGAGGAATCGCATTTTTCTTGGTTCTGGATGCTGTCAGGTGCCTTCATACACTGCCTTGCATTTCCATGCCCTCCCAGATTTCGTCGCGGTCTTTACTCATGGGGTGCATCTGCTTGCCGGCGCAAACATTCGGCCGATGGAAACCGTTCTTGGAGGAAGAGGGATCGTCAACTACTCACTAACTTACAACGAGATGGCGACAGCGCTGATGCCGAATGCACAATTTGATCTCATTACAGTGGCACCGCACGGTAAGGCACATATGGTTGATGTGTTCGCTGCGATGAGGCAACACCAGCGACAGTACACGGATCTGAACTCCTTTGCCTGCCGGGTCAACAAGTTAACATACGACTTCTAAGAGACCGTTTCAAAAGCCAGGCTACCTTCTCTGCTGGCAGTCCGTGCCGGCGAACGGATGCTGTTCCTGTGGCTGCCAGCGCCTGCCCAATCCAGGCCGCCGGCAGATGCTCGCAGAGCCGGGCAAAACTGGTCGGCTCTGCGAGCTCAAGGGTGGCGTGGATCTGCTCCGATAGCATCGGGACAGCTAGTTAACAGCTCGATACTTTGTTTGCAACCCCTGCCAGGAAAAATGCCGTTCGGACTTAACGGAACCGCATTACACCCTCGGGTGGCCTTGTTCTTTTCCCGTCCGGCGTTTTTGTCTTATGATGCCGCCCACCTCCATGGCCGGCAGCCTATGTCCAATACCAATACAACTCCAGCCGTCCCCGTTCCCGGCCTGCGCCGCGAACTGCGCGCGCGCCATCTGACCATGATCGCCATTGGCGGGTCGATCGGCACCGGACTCTTCGTCGCCTCGGGCGCCACCATCGCCCAGGCCGGCCCCGGCGGCGCGCTGGCCGCCTACATCCTGATCGGCGCGATGGTCTACTTCCTGATGACCAGCCTGGGCGAACTGGCCGCGTACATGCCGGTATCCGGGTCCTTTGCCACCTATGGCGCGCTGTACGTCGACGAGGGCTTCGGTTTCGCGCTCGGCTGGAACTACTGGTACAACTGGGCCGTCACGATCGCCGTAGAGCTGGCCGCGGCGCAGCTCGTGATGCAGTACTGGTTCCCTGACACACCGGGCGTGCTCTGGAGCGCCCTGTTCCTTGGCCTCATGTTCGCGCTCAACGCGATCTCCGTGCGTGGTTTCGGCGAAGCGGAATACTGGTGCGCGCTGATCAAGGTCCTCACGGTGATCGCCTTCATCGTCATCGGCACCTTGATGATCTTCGGCATCATGCGCGGCGATTTCTCCCACGCAGGCGGACTGGCCAACCTCACCACCGGCGATGCGCCGTTCGTCGGCGGCCTGCCCGCCATGATCGGGGTGGCGATGATCGCGGGATTCTCGTTCCAGGGCACCGAGCTGATCGGCGTGGCTGCAGGGGAATCCGACGAGCCGGCCAAGAACATCCCGCGCGCGGTGCGTCAGGTGTTCTGGCGCATCCTGCTGTTCTACGTCCTGGCGATCCTGATCATCGGCATCCTGATTCCGTACACCGACCCCAGTCTGCTCAAGACCGACGTGGAAACCGTGGGCGTAAGCCCGTTCACGCTGGTGTTCCGCCACGCGGGTCTTGCGTTTGCCGCGGGCGTAATGAACGCCGTGATCCTGACTGCCGTGCTCTCGGCCGGCAACTCCGGCATGTACGCGTCGACGCGGATGCTCTACAACCTGGCCACCGAGGGCCGCGCGCCGCGTATCTTCGCGCAACTTACCCGCAATGGCGTGCCCCTGGTCGCGCTGCTGGCCACCACGGCCGTCGGTGGCCTGTGCTTCCTGACGTCGCTGTTCGAAAGCAAGTCGGTCTACCTGTGGCTGCTGAACCTGTCGGGCATGACCGGCTTCATCGCGTGGCTGGGCATCGCAGTGAGCCACTATCGGTTTCGCCGGGGCTTCGTGGCGCAGGGTCTCGACCTGAACCGCCTGCCTTATCGCTCGCCGTTCTTTCCTTATGGGCCGATCTTCGCGTTCGCGCTGTGCATGATCGTCACCCTCGGCCAGAACTACCAGGCATTCAGCGAAGGCAAGATCGACTGGGTGGCCGTGACGGCTACCTATGTGGGCATTCCGATCTTCCTGCTGATCTGGCTCGGCTACCGGCTCGTGCGCAAGACGCACTTCGTGCCGTATGCCGAAATGAAATTCCCGGCCCTGCCGGAGATCGAAAAGGACGATTCACCGGCGACGCGGCCTCTGGCCCCGGCATCGGCCGAATAGCAAGGCATACCGAAGCACCCGGATGACCGGGGGCTTCGGCAACCTTCCGCCGAAGCGTTTACCATCCTCGTCTAGCCTTCAACGTTACGAGGATCTCATGGCAGACCTGTCCGCCTTCCCCATTACCAAGCGATGGCCGGCGCAACATCCGGATCGCCTGCAGTTGTACTCGCTGAATACCCCCAACGGCATCAAGGTATCGCTGATGCTCGAGGAAACCGGCCTCCCCTACGAACCGCATCTGGTCCGCTTCGACAAGAACGACCAGATGACGCCGGAATTCCTGTCGCTGAATCCGAACAACAAGATCCCGGCCATCCTCGACCCCAATGGCCCCGGCGGCAAGCCGCTGGCACTGTGGGAATCGGGCGCGATCCTGCTCTACCTGGCCGAAAAGACCGGCAAGTTCATGTCCGCCGATCCGGCCCTGCGCTACGAGACGATCCAGTGGGTCATGTTTCAGATGGGCGGCATTGGCCCGATGTTCGGACAGGTTGGCTTCTTCAACCGGTTCGCCGGCAAGGACTTCGAGGACAAGCGCCCGCGTGACCGCTATGTCAGCGAGTCGCGCCGCCTGTTGAACGTGCTGAACGAACGCCTGAAGGGACGCCAATGGATCATGGGCGACGACTACACGATCGCCGACATGGTCACCTTTCCGTGGATCCGCAACCTGCTGGGCTTCTACGAAGCTGGCGATCTGGTCGGCATTCAGGACTTCCCCGAAGTCACGCGCGTGCTCGATGCGTTCGTGGCCCGCCCGGCCGTGCAACGCGCGATCAATATCCCGAAGCGCCCTGAATGATCCGGATTAATGCCGGATAAGGCGTATTACGTGGCGTAGCCCAGCAACGCGCTGATCGCCGCGGCTTCCTCGCGCACGGCGCGGCCGACTGGTCCGTCGATCGAAGGATCGAACCCACCGGTCGCGCCCAATGCCGTCAGCACCGCGCATACACGGCCCGTATAGTCACGCACCGGCGCCGCCACGGCGCTGATGCCCTTCAGGTTCGTGTCACGCACCGATGCGCAATCCTGCGCGCGAACTGGCTCGCGCAACTTGCCGAGCGGATCGACAGCATCGAGCAGCGCCCTTCGGTCAGGCGGCAGCATCTGCAGTTCCTCCTGCGCCAGCGCCTCCACGCTGGATTCATCGAGCAGCCCCAGAAACACGCGTCCGGTGGCCGATGACAGCAACGGCATCACCGAGCCGACGCGCGCATTCACCGTGACCGGCAAACCCGGTTCCTCGATGCGTACGATGGTCGCCCCCCGGGTTCCCATCACCGCGACGAAGCACGTCACTTCCAGCCGCTCGCGCAGGCGGATCAGGGCGGCTTCCGACAGCCGCAGCGGATCGGCCTGCCGCATCGCGGCCAGCCCGATCTGCAGCGCCTCGATCCCGAGGTGGTACTGCTGCGTGCCTGCCTCCTGCGCCACAAACCCTTCCTCCATCAGGCTCACCAGATATCGGTGCACCTTGGCCGGACTTTCGTCGAGTTGCGCGGCGATGGCCGTCAGGCTGGCGCGGCCACCCAGGCGGGCAAGCCCCTTGAGCACGGCCATGCCGGTCTCGGCAGCCTGCACGCGCTGGCGCCGTGCTCGCGGGCGCGGCGCGGGGGTGGATTCGGCAGGTATGGCTGGCATGGCGGGTGTCCTGGGCATAGCGTCTGCGGTTAACCCTCATTCAATGATTACGCAATGCGTATATGATTTACGCAAAACAGGCCAAATACCATCCGGCCAAATACCAAGGAGACAACCTGATGCGCCCCTCTCAGCCTGCAGCGCTGTTCGCTGCATCCATTGTGTCTGTGACGTCCATGGCATTTGCCGCCAGCGCGGCACATGCCGCCGATAGCTATCCGACCAAGCCGATCCGCTGGATCGTGCCGTATGCAGCCGGTGGCGGTTCGGATTTCCTGGCACGCACAATCGGACAGGGGTTGTCGGCAAAGATCGGCCAGCCGGTGGTGGTGGACAACAAGCCCGGCGGCAACACGGCGATCGGCGCATCGGAAACCGCGCGCTCGCCCGCAGATGGCTACACGGTGCTCTCCGCCGACAACGGCACGCTGGTATTCAACCCCGTGCTGTACAAGACGCTGTCCTATAACCCTACCCGCGACCTCGCGCCGGTGACGCTGATTGGCCGCTTCCCGATGATCCTGGTGGTGGGACCGGGTAGCACCGCGAAGACAGCGCAGGAATTCATCGCACAGGTCAAGGCCGCGCCCGGTGGCATCAACTATGGTTCCGCCGGCGCGGGCAGCCCTCACCATCTGGCGATGGAACTGCTCAAGGTGGAAGCGCACCTGACCATGACACACGCGCCATATCGTGGCGCCGGCCCCGCTCTCTCCGACGTGGCCGCGGGCCAGATTCCAGCGATGATGGTCGACTACGCCGCCGGCGCGGGCTTTATCAAGGGTGGCAAGGTACGCCCGCTGGCCGTGGCGAATCCCACCCGTCTGGCGCAACTGCCTGACGTGCCGACGTTCGCGGAACTTGGCTACAAGAATGTGGAGGCCGCCGCGCTGGTCGGGATGGTGGTGCCGGCCGGCACGCCATCCGATGTGATTGCCACGCTGAACAAGCAAGTGGTGGCGTCGATCAAGGACCCCGCCATCAACAAGAAGCTGGTGGATTTCGGTGTGGAGCCGGTAGGCAATTCCCCCACGCAATACAGCGACCTGCTGCGTGCCGAGAGCACGCGCTGGACCAAGCTGATTCACGATCTGAAGATCACGTTGGACTAATCTCGCTGGACTGAACCATGCCGCAGACGAACGCACCCGCCAGCAGTGGAAGCTGCCCGATCGACCACAGCGCCCTGCGCGCGCCCAACGGTTGCCCGGTCAGCCACCAGGCGGCGGCGTTCGATCCCTTCGAGGACGGCTACCAGCAGGACCCGCCCGAGTACGTGCGCTGGTCGCGCGCGCAGGAGCCGGTGTTCTACAGCCCGAAGCTCGGCTACTGGGTGGTGACGCGCTACGACGACATCAAGGCGATCTTCCGCGACAACATCACCTTCAGCCCGTCGATTGCGCTCGAGAAGATCACACCCACGGGTGAGGCGGCCAATGCGGTGCTGGCCTCGTACGGCTACGCGATGAATCGCACGCTCGTCAACGAAGACGAACCCGCGCATATGCCGCGCCGCCGCGCGTTGATGGAGCCGTTCACTCCCGCAGAACTGGCCCACCACGAACCGATGGTGCGCAAGCTCACACGCGAGTACGTCGACCGTTTCATCGACAACGGGCGCGCGGATCTGGTGGACGAGATGCTCTGGGAGGTGCCGCTGACGGTGGCGCTGCATTTCCTCGGCGTGCCCGAGGAAGACATGGACCGGTTGCGCCAGTACTCGATCGCCCATACGGTCAATACGTGGGGCCGCCCGAAACCCGAGGAGCAGGTGGCCGTGGCCCACGCCGTGGGCAACTTCTGGCAACTGGCCGGCCGCATTCTCGACAAGATGCGCGAAGATCCATCCGGCCCGGGCTGGATGCAGTACGGCCTGCGCAAGCAGCGCGAACTGCCCGAGGTGGTTACCGATTCGTACCTGCACTCGATGATGATGGCCGGCATCGTGGCCGCACACGAGACCACGGCCAATGCATCGGCCAACGCGATCAAGCTGCTGCTGCAACATCCCGATGTCTGGCGGGAGATCTGCGAAGACCCGGCATTGATTCCAAACGCGGTGGAAGAATGCCTGCGGCACAACGGCTCGGTGGCGGCCTGGCGGCGCCTCGTCACGCGCGACACCGAAGTGGGCGGCATGTCGCTCGCGGCTGGCAGCAAATTGCTGATCGTCACGTCGTCGGCCAACCACGACGAACATCATTTCGCCGATGCCGACCTGTTCGACATCCATCGTGACAATGCCAGCGACCAGCTTACGTTCGGCTACGGCTCTCACCAGTGCATGGGCAAGAACCTCGCGCGCATGGAGATGCAGATCTTCCTGGAGGAACTGACCAGCCGGCTGCCCCATATGCGTCTGGCCGCGCAGCGCTTCACCTACGTGCCGAACACCTCGTTCCGTGGCCCGGAGCATCTCTGGGTCGAGTGGGACCCCGCACGCAACCCCGAGCGGACCGATCCGACCGTGCTGGCGCCACGTGACGCGGTCCGCATCGGCGAACCGACTGGCGGCACCACCGGCCGCACGCTCATTGTCGAGCGCGTCGAGACGGCCGCGCAAGGGGTGGTGAGGATCCGCCTGGTTTCGCCCGATGGCCGCGCGCTACCGCGCTGGTCGCCGGGCTCGCATATCGACGTCGAATGCGGCCACACCGGCATCTCGCGCCAGTATTCGCTGTGCGGCGACCCCGCCGATACCGGCGCCTTCGAGATCGCGGTGCTGCGCGAGCCCGAAAGCCGTGGCGGATCGGCGTGGATTCATGCCAGCCTGCACGCAGGCGACAAGCTCAAGGTGCGCGGCCCGCGCAATCACTTCCGACTCGACGAGACCTGCCGTCGCGCGATCTTCATCGCCGGTGGCATTGGCGTGACCCCGGTCAGCGCCATGGCAAGGCGTGCGAAAGAACTGGGCGTCGACTACACCTTCCACTATTGCGGCCGCAGCCGTGCCTCCATGGCGATGATCGATGAGCTGCGCGCCTTGCATGGTGATCGCGTGCGGATTCATGCCGCGGATGAAGGCCAGCGCGCCGATCTCGCGCAAGTGCTCGGCGCGCCCGATGCGAACACGCAGATCTACGCTTGTGGACCGGCCCGGATGGTCGAGGCGCTGGAAGCCTTGTGCGCGACATGGCCCGAGGATTCGCTGCGCGTGGAACACTTCAGTTCGAAACTTGGAACGCTCGATCCTTCGCGGGAACAGCCGTTCACGGTCGAACTGAAAGACTCGGGTCTGACGCTTGAAGTCCCTCCGGACCAGACCCTGCTCGCCACCCTGCGCGCCGCAAACATCGACGTGCAAAGCGATTGCGAGGAAGGCCTGTGTGGATCGTGCGAAGTGCGCGTGCTGGCCGGCGAGATCGACCACCGCGACGTCGTGCTAACGCGCGGCGAGCGTGAAGCGAACAACCGGATGATGGCCTGCTGCTCGCGAGCGGCGAAGGGCGGAAAGATCGTGCTGGGGCTGTAAGCAGGCGGGGGGGGTGATGCGCCAGCCCGTGGCGCATCAACCAGCATCAACCAGCATCAACCGGCAACAACGCCATTCAGTACGGCGTCACGGATGCCGCGCGAGCACACCGCGAATCGTATCGGCCAGATCTTTCGCCAGGAACTTCGACACATAGGCATCGGCGCCAACCTTGCGCACGTGCTCCTCACTGGCCTCGCCCGAGAGCGATGAGTGGATCACCACCGGCAGCGACTTCAGCCGGGCGTCGGCCTTGATCTTGCGCGTCAGGGTGAAGCCATCCATCTCCGGCATTTCCAGATCGGTCAGCACCAGCGCGATCTCGTCGCGGACCGTGGCGCCCTTGCTGGCGGTCAGGTCTGCGATCTCGCCGAGCATATCCCAGGCTTCCTGACCGGACTTGGTCATCACGACTTGCACGCCCATTGCCTTGAGACCGTTTTCGATCAGGCCGCGCGCCAGCGCGGAATCGTCCGCGCAGAGAATCTTGCTGCCGGGGCGGATCGACAACGCCGGGCCGACGGTCGACGGATCTACGTCTGGCTGGCGCGAGGGCAACACGTCGCGCAGGATCTGCTCGACATCCAGCACCTGCACCAGCCGCGGGTTCTCGCCACCCGCATCGAGCTTGGCGATGCTGGTCACCAGCCCGCCCTTCACGCTGGTCTCGGCGGAGATCACCTGGTTCCAGTCCAGGCGGACGATTTCCTCGACCGCTTCCACCGCGAAGCCCTGCGTGGACCGCGCGTACTCGGTCACGAGCATGATGTTCAGGCCCGACTTCGGATTGCACTCCAGCAGGCGCGGCAGGTCGATAACCGGAATCACCTGACCCCGGATATCGGACATGCCCAGGATCGACGGCTCCGCGCCGACCACGCTGGTCACCGGCGGCATCACCAGGATTTCACGGACCTTGAACACATTGATGCCGAACAGTTCGGACTGCCCGGTGTGTGCCGCATCACCCAGTCGGAACAACAGCAACTCGAACTGGTTGTTGTTGGTCAGGTTGGTGCGCTCGTCGATGTCTCTCATCGCGCTGGTCATGCTCTAGCTCCGCTGGATGGGGTGAATACGTGTAATGCCGAAGAACTAACGGCCGGGAGGCTTCAACCTTTAGCCTCCAGCACGACCCACAGCGCGGCGCCCGCGCTCGAGCGAAATTCCAGCGACGCATCCATGACGCACTTGTGACGCATACCGCTCTCCAACCACCGTCGCCCATGCACCAAGGGAAATCCCTGAGCCTCGCAATGCACTGCAAACCCGGGGTTATTCGGCCCCGGGCATGTTCCGCATGTTCGCTCGATGATGAAGACAACGTCACGCTCGCCTACCTTTGAGCCTCGCCGGATCCCGCCCATCAGAGGTGGCTGACCGGCCCCGGCCCTAGGGCCGGACACCGAGGAAAGAGCGACCGCACCCCTTGCCCGATGCCCACGGGACCTCCGCCCTCACACCCGGAACCATGTGAGACGAGGCTGACGCCTGATCCGTACGCGGACGCGCGCAGCGCCCCCTGCAAGGAGACACAACATCATGATCGAACAGCCCTATCCGTCCGTCGCGGACACGGATGCCGCGCCCCCCACTGCCCAAGGCAAAATCGACCAGTACTTCCAGATCAGCGCGCGCGGCAGCACGCAGCGCCGAGAGGTCGTCGCCGGCATCACCACCTTCATGGCGATGGTGTATGCCGTTTTCGTCGTGCCTGGGATGCTCGGCAAGGCCGGCTTCGATACCAGCGCGGTCTTTGTCGCCGTCTGCCTCACCACCGCATTCGGGTCGCTATTGATGGGCCTCTGGGCCAAGCTGCCGATTGCCATCGGTTGCGCGATCTCGCTGACCGCGTTCATGGCCTTTGGCCTGGTGCTGGGCCAGCATCTGTCCCCCGCCGTGGCGCTGGGCGCCGTGTTCCTGATGGGCGTGGTCTTCACCGCGATCTCGGTGACCGGCGTGCGCACCTGGATCCTGCGCAACCTGCCCGCTGGCGTGGCACACGGCGCCGGCATCGGTATCGGCCTGTTCCTGCTGCTGATCGCCTCGAACGAAGTCGGCCTCGTCATCAAGAACCCCGGACCCGGACTGCCCGTCTCGCTCGGCAATATCACCGCCTTCCCGGTGATGATGTCGATCCTCGGACTGGCCGCGATCTTCGGCCTTGAGCGTCGCCGCGTGCCGGGTGGCATCCTGCTGGTGATCGTGGCGATCTCGACGCTCGGGCTTGTTTTCGATCCATCGGTCAAGTTCACCGGCATCTTCGCGCTGCCGACGCTCTCCGCGCCGGGTCACACCTCGCTGATTGGCGCCATGGATATTCGCGGCGCGCTGTCCGCCGCGGTGCTGCCGAGTGTGCTGGCACTGGTGATGACCGCCGTCTTCGACGCCACTGGCACGATCCGCGCGGTGGCCGGTCAGGCCAACCAGCTCGACGCCACGGGCCGCATCCACAACGGTGGCCGCGCCCTGACCGCCGACTCCGTGAGCTCGATCTTCTCGGCCTTCTTCGGCGGCGCCCCGGCTGCAGCCTATATCGAATCGACCGTCGGCGTGGCCGCTGGCGCCCGCACCGGCCTGGCTGCCGTGACCGTCGGCGCGCTGTTCCTGGCCGTGATGTTCTTCTCGCCGCTGGCTGGCCTGGTGCCGTCGTACGCCACCGCTCCCGCGCTGATGTACGTGGGTCTGCTGATGCTGTCGAGCGTGTCGCGCCTGCACATGGACGACCTGGTCGACGCGCTCTCGGGGCTGGTCTGCGCCGTGTTCATCGTGCTGACCTGCAACATCGTCACCGGCATCATGCTCGGCTTCTGCACGCTGGTGATCGGCCGCATCGTCTCGGGCGAATGGCGCAAGCTCAATATCGGCACGGTCGCGATTGCCGTCGCGCTGGCCGCGTTCTATGCAGGTGGCTGGGCGATCTGATCGCACCCAACACCGAGAATCTTGTCTCCTCCACCTGGGATGACCGGTGGATTTGCCGGCCTCCGGGGACTTTCCCCCCGGAGGCTTTTTTCTTCCTCTCGTTCTCCTGTTAGTTATTGTCGGCACCGTATCGGAAAGCTCCGAAGAATCGATACAGAGTCATTCGAAAACCCGACAGAAATATCATCGCGCCATTCGCTGACCACGATGACTCCTCAATCGTGGATTGAAATCCGGGTGGCTCAACCTCCCTCAGCCGCTTATCCAGATTGCCCGGATACAGCGCCATAAAATCCCGGGTGGCTATCTTGCCGCGTTTTGGTTAGGATGCCGTTCGGCACCGATGGCTATCCGCCTCCGCCGCCGCGCGCAACCCAATCACAATAATGGGCGGGCTTGCCTGCGCCATATGTCTAATAGACGCGATGCAAAGCGAATTTTTTGTTCGCAAATTAGCGTTTGATCCGTGCTTTTTCAGATATTTTTTGTAATATTTTTGTTGTGCGGGTGCGTTGCGATGTCCTGTAACATTCCGCCACAAATCTATCGGGGATCCAAAAATGCCGACCTACAAGCAGTTGCTAGCGGAAAAAGAAGCACTCGAAGCCAAGCTCAATGAAGTTCGCGCCAATGAAGTGGCTGGCGTGATCGAGCAAATTCGCCAATTGATGGCCGATTATGATCTGACCGTCGAAGACATCGCCCCCAAGCGCCGTCGCGGTCGTCCGGCCAGCGGCGCCACCGTGGCACGCAAGACGTCGTCCCTGCCGCCGAAGTACCTTGACCCGAAAACCGGCAAGACCTGGTCGGGCCGTGGCCGCGCGCCGGCATGGCTCGGCAAGCGCCCCGAGCGCTTCCTGATTGAACAGGCGTAAGAGAGTTCAGCGGGCAGTCCGGCAAACGCCGGGCTGCCGCATGAGGCGCGCTGCTCAGCGCGCCTCGCAAAGATATTCGCTACGCAACGCCCGGAATCCGAGTTGCGTTGGCTCGGGCGCGACATTCGCGCCCCCATCCCCCCTTGGCTCCAGTCGGAGCACCCGCGCCGAGCAATGCTGGGCGGTCTCATCCCTCGTGTACCGGATCTCGTACTGCGCGCCCGTTCGCGGGATGAAAGACACCCCCGCCGCGCAACGAACCTCCTCGGCCGGTGGCGCGGCCGTCGACGTCACGGCCACGTAAATCCGCTTGTCCACCGCTACCTTCCGCTCACGCGTTCGCGACGGCGGTTCCGGGGAGCTTCCGACCATATCCAGCTCTCCGTCGCGCCCCATCGCAGCCAATTGCTTTCCGGTTCCCGCCAGCACGAGCGGCCACGGGGCCTTGGGACAGCTCGCGGGGTCCAGCACGCTGAAGGTCGTGCGGTCATCGGTGCTGGTTGTCACCCGTACCATCGCGTAGGGCGCGTCGGGCGGTACCCGATAATGGCTCACGCAACCGCCCAGCACGAGAGCGCAGGGGATACAGAGCACTGCAGCGGACCGGTTCAGACGCATAGGGCGTACGAAGATGACAGTTGACCGACGATGATGCGAAAGCCGGGTGGCGCCGTCCAGCCCAGGGGATGACCCTGTGGTCGGTGAGGATATCCACAGGTTCTGTGGATATCCTCACCGAGCGGTTCGCGCTAGCCCTTTATGTACGGCACCGCACTGGACTGCACAAGATTTAGGCAGCCCTGCCGATAGCACGACGCCGGAACTGGTCAATGTAGATCAGGAACGCCTCCGCCCCAAGTTCGGACTCCCGCCTGCCAGCACGCTGCGCGCTTGCTTCCGCGGCCGTGGGACAGGGCATCTCCGCCTCCGTTGACACTGGTCAACCGTGACTACGCGGAACTTCACGATGATGCCCCCATGTCTCGGGCGACATCGGTCCCTCCTCGGACCCGCGGCCACCGCATCGACCTTGATGCTTCGGCTTTGACACCTGGCGCCCGGGCCAATCCAAGTGGATAGCCCGATCGTCGCCATGATTGATGAAACCCAACTCTACGACCACATTCAGCACGATTTCCCGCTCGACACCCGTCCCTATCAACGCGCAGCATCGCTACTCGGCCTCTCCGAGCGAACGGTACTGAGCCTGCTCGCACGAGACCTTGGCAACGGACGCATCAGCCGCATCGGCGCGGTGTTCGCCCCCAACTCGATCGGGACAAGCACGCTGGCCGCGCTGGCGGTGCCGCCGAATGAAATGAAGCAGGTAGCGGAACGTCTGAACGCGGACCCGGCGATCAGTCACAACTATGCCCGTACCGGTCACCGCTACAACCTCTGGTTTGTCGCCGGCGCGCGCGATCGCATGATGCTCGATGCCGTGCTGCAGCACATCGCCGACGACGTGGGGTACCAGCCGATTGATCTGCCACTCGAACGCGAATATCACATCGACCTCGGTTTTCCCCTTGGCAAGGGTCGGGAAGCCAGCAAACCAACCCGGCGAGCACCGCCAGCATCCGTGCCCAAGCCAGACATGGACGAGTGCGACTGGCGTCTGGTGGCCGCGCTGGAACCTGGCCTGTCTCTGACGCCGGAGCCCTATCACGCGCTGGCCGAACGTTGTGGCCTGCCACTGACCGAGACGCTGCAGCGCCTGCAGCAGTGGCGCAAGAACGGTGTGATCCGCCGCTTTGGTGTCATCCTGCACCATCGGCCATTTGGGTATTCGCACAATGCGATGTGCGTGTGGAATGTGCCCGATGCGCGCGTCGATGCCATCGGGATGCGCATCGCCAGCCTGCCGCATGTCACGCTGTGCTACCGACGCCCCCGACGCCTGCCAAACTGGCAATACAACCTCTTTGCCATGGTGCACGCACGCGGGATGCACGAACTCGAGACGACGCTGTCGCGCTTCGATGCGATTGGCGGGTTAACCGCCATGCCGCACGCTGTACTACGTGCCAGCCATTGCTTCAAGCAGCGCGGCACGCGCTACGGCAATATTCCGGCGAGGGTCTGAGCCCTCGCCCGCCCGCTTGCGCGGGCCTTAATCTTCCATTCAGGTTTCCATTCAGGACGCCGAGGCCGGCGCGGGAAACAGCACGGACAACCGCGCGGCGAATGGCCCCACCCACGTCGGGCGTGGCGCGGCATCCAGCCAGTATTTGACTTCCAGCCCCAGTTCGGTGTCGCCGCTGATCGACAGGCGGCGCTGGAAAAACAGCGTGTCCGTGTCGGCATCGCCGCTGATCAGGCGCAGGTAGTCCGCCACCTTGGCACGCAAGGTCAGGTCCGATGCGGAACCATCGAACGGCCCCGGCGCAAACCGGCCATCGACACATCGAAAGCGCACTTCCAAGCCGATATCCTCGACCGTCAGCCGAAACGTATGGCCATTCAGCGCGGCCGGCGGCTCCAGCCATCCCGAGCGGCGCATGGCCTCCACGGCCAACACGAAGGGCAACGCGCGCGCGGGCGCCGGCATGTGCCGGTGCACCCGCGACATCAATCCGGTCAGCATCGTCATGCCGTAGCCTCCTCGCTCTCAATCCATCGAATGCCCGGCTTGCCTGTCCAATACCCGTTACTGGGTGCCGCGTCCGCAGGCATGACCGGACTCGGCGCCGCCGGCATTCCGTGGCGAATGCCATCGAGATGGGCAATCGCTTCGAAAGTGCCTGTGGAATGGGGGCTGACACGCATCAGACCAACACCGGCCTCCGCCATCCGCGACACTTCAGCGCAGAGGTCGAGGCAAGTAGCAGACTGCGTCTGGATGCCGTTGAGCGTGAAGAACGCCTGCCCCTCGCCCGTGTCCGCCACCAGCCCGTCCGGATAGTCCAGGCAGCGGAATTCGCAGGCGTCCTTGCGCAGACGGTGATGGCGTGCGGTAAAGCAGCGCGCGGAAAACGCCAACGGCATACGCCCCCAGACCAGCGCTTCCAGATCGAGACCCGCAGGGCGCGCCGCGGCCAGCGCGGCCATGGTGCGGCCATCCATTTCGACCGGCACCGTGCAACCTACCGCGCCGAGCGATGCCAGCCATGCCAGCGTGTCGCCCTGATAGACGTTCAGGTGTGGGCCGCCCACGAACGGACGCCCGCCCATGCAGCGCACCGCGCCAAGGTCGTTGGCTTCGACCAGGTAGTCGTCCTGCCCGCAAACCCGGCGCATGACTGCGATATCGCTGTCGGATTCGACCAGCACCGGCGTCGACAGCACCACCTGCTTGCCTGCCTCGCGCAACATCTGCGCGATTTCGAGCCAGTCCGCATGGCGTAGTTCGTGCCGCCGCGTGCAGACGGCCTCGCCGAGATGGACACGGTCGACGGGGCTGTCCGCGACCGACGCGTAGAACTGCAGCACCGTCGCGCGCGGCCAGTAGTAAAGCAAGGGGCCGAGGGAAATTCGAAACAAGGGAGATTGCTGTGTGGGCATTGCCATATGGAATCCTGGCTTGTGATGGTTGGACGCCGCTCAGCGCCAGGGCCGCTCGTACGCGCCTTGCGTGACCTGGTCGCCTTCGGCGTGGCGTCCCAGCGTGGCCTGCCATTCCTGGCGCGGCGCGAACCGCTTCGGATCGCGGCATGCATCGTCGATGGCCGCGCGCAGCACACCCACCACGTCAGCCACGTAGCGCGGGCTGCGCTGCCGGCCTTCGATCTTGATCGCGGCAATGCCAATATCGATCAGCGTGGGCAGCAGCGATACCGCATTGAGACTGGTCGGTTCCTCCAGCACGTAGCCGCGTTCGCCTTCGACGGTGAAACGTCCCTTGCACAGGGTCGGATAGCCTGCCGGCTCGCCAGGGGCGTAGCTGTCGATCAGGATGCCGGACAGTCGCGCCTGCATCGTGCCGTCCTGCTCGTCCCAGCGCACCGCATGAGCCGGAGAGCAGACGCCCTTGTTATTGGGCGAGTCGCCGGTAGCGTAGGACGACAGCAGGCACCGGCCCTCCGCCATCACGCAGAGACTGCCGAATCCAAAGACTTCGAGTTCGATATCGGTCTGGCGGGCAAGCTTCGCAATCTGCGTGACCGTGAGCACTCGCGGCAGCACGACCCGCCGGATGCCGAACTGCTCGCGCATCAGCTCGATGGCGTCGGCGTGGGTGGCGGAGCCCTGGACGGAAAGGTGGATGCGCAGGGACGGATGGCGTTTCGCGGCATAGGCAATCAGACCGGGGTCGGCCATGATCACCGCGTCCGCGCCGAGCGCGGCCGCCGCGTCGACAGCGTGGTGCCATTGCTCGACGTGGCCCATCTGCGCGAACGTGTTGATCGCGAACAGCACTTCGGCACCGCGTGCATGGGCCTCGGCCACACCGGTGCGGATATCGTCCTCGCTGAAATTCAGACCGCCGAAGTTACGGGCGTTGGTGGCATCTCGCAGGCCCAGATACACCGCGTCGGCGCCGTGCTGCAGCGCCATGCGCAGCGCTGCTAGCGAGCCTGCGGGTGCGACAAGTTGAGGGCGGCGCACGGGCACCGCCAAGGGTGGATTCATCGCATCGGGTCCGGAAAGGGAGTTCCCGGATGCTAGCGATACGCTGATAGTGAGCCTTTGACTCGGCGCAAACGAAACGAAAGCGTCGCGCCGCGTTTGCCGACGTTTGCCGTCGTTTGCCGGCGTTGGTCGTAGTGTTGGCTGCTGCGTTGGCCGCTGTATCAGCCCACTGCGCGCGACATGCGAACCGCGCCGAGCCGCGCGGAAAGCTGATCGGCCAACGCACGGACCTGTCCGCCGATTTGCTCGCCGGTCGGCGCATCGATCTCGCTGGTCAGGTAGCTGACAGCGATGGCACCCACCGCACGCGAGCGCGTGGCGTCGAAAACAGGGGCGCCAAAGCAGGTCATGCCATCGCGCATCTGGCCGTTGTCGATCGAGTACCCGAGCGCACGAACCTGTTCGAGCTCATCGACCAGCGCCGCGACCGTGGCCACGCTCGCGCGCGTCAGCGGCACGGGCATCCCCCCATCGAACAGATGCCTGACTTCCGCCGCCGGTACGGTGCTGAGCATGGCCTTGCCCGTGGCCGTGTATGGCGCGGGCAGCCGCATGCCGATGCGGAAGGTCACGCCCAACGGGCGGTCGCCATTCTGGCAGGCCAGGTACACAACCTCGGCGCCATCGAGCATCGACAGCGTGACCGTGGCGTCGTGAAAGGCATCGGTCTCGTCCCACAGCGCCCGGAATTCTTCCGTGATCTGCGTCTGCGACAGGAAGGCATTGGCCCAGCTCATCACATGTGGCCCCAGCGCCATCGCTCCGCCCGGCAAGCGCTTGAGCAATTGAAGCTGGACGAGCGTGTCGCACATGCCGTGCAGCGAACTCTTGGGCGCGCCGGTCAGCCGGGTCAGGTCGGCCAGCGTCAGCGGCTCCGGCGCTGCCGCCACGGCATCCATCACCTGGACCGCGCGCACCACGGCAGGCGAAGTGGACTTGAGCGCTGGCGCGGCGTCCGCCGCATCTGCGGCGGGAATGGCATAGGCTGTCTTTGGCATCGGCTGGCTGCTATCGGAACGGTTCTTGCCCTCTGGCGGTCTTTCCGACGAGGGCGTAAGATATTCCATCGTTCCGCATATCGAATATCGTTCAATCTATTGAACGATATTAAACACCGCAAACCCGACGAATGCAACCCGAGGATTTCGCCATGCAACTCAAGGACCCTTCGCTGTTCAAGCAACTGGCCTATGTCGACGGTCAATGGATCGGCGCCGATTCGGGCGCCACGTTCGACGTCACGGACCCGGCCACTGGCGAGGTCATCGCCCGGGTGGCCGACCTGGGTGCCGCCGAGACCACGCGCGCCGTTGCTGCCGCGGAAGTCGCCCAGAAAGCCTGGGCAGCAAAGACCGGCAAGGAGCGCGCCAATATCCTGCGCCGCTGGTTCGACCTGATGCTGGCCAATACCGACGACCTGGCCTACCTGATGACGCGCGAGCAGGGCAAGCCGCTGGCCGAAGCCAAGGGCGAAATCGCCTACGCCGCCAGTTTCATCGAATGGTTCGCCGAGGAAGCCAAGCGCGTGGACGGTGAAGTGCTGGCCACGCCTGCCGCCGACAAACGGCTGGTCACGCTGCGCCAGCCGGTGGGCGTGTGCGCCGCCATCACCCCGTGGAACTTTCCGGCTGCGATGATCACGCGCAAGGTGGCGCCAGCGCTGGCCGCGGGCTGCGCGATCGTGATCAAGCCGGCCGAACTGACGCCGCTGTCCGCATTCGCGCTGGCCGAACTCGCGCATCGCGCCGGCGTGCCGGCAGGCGTGCTGCAAGTTGTCACCGGCGACGCCCGGAACATTGGCGGCGTGCTGACGGCCAGCCCGATCGTGCGCAAGCTGTCGTTCACGGGCTCGACGGAAGTGGGCCGCATCCTGATGGCTCAGTCGGCGCCGACCATCAAGCGCCTGTCGCTCGAACTCGGCGGCAATGCGCCGTTCATCGTCTTCGACGATGCCGACGTCGATGCGGCCGTGGAAGGCGCGATCGTCGCCAAGTACCGCAACGGCGGCCAGACCTGCGTATGCGCGAACCGCTTCTACATCCAGGACGGTATTTACGATGCGTTCGCCGCCAAGTTTGCCGAGCGCACCGCTCAACTGCGTGTCGGCAACGGGCTCGAGGCAGGCGTGGTGATCGGCCCGCTGATCGAGGACGCCGCGATCGAGAAGGTGAATTCGCTGGTCGAGGATGCCACGTCCAAGGGCGGCAAGGTACTGGTCGGTGGCGGCAAGCACCCGCTCGGCGGCACGTATTACACGCCGACCGTGATCGGCAATGCCACCGCTGACATGCGCATGGCGCGCGAGGAAATCTTCGGGCCGGTGGCACCGCTGTTCCGCTTCAGGCTGGACGACGAAGCCGTTGCCGCCGCGAACGCCACCGAGTATGGCCTGGCCGCCTATCTCTACACCCGCGATATCTCGCGCGCATGGCGCACCGCCGAGGCACTGGAGTACGGCATGGTCGGCCTGAACACGGGCCTGATCTCCAACGAGGTGGCACCGTTCGGCGGCATCAAGCAATCCGGCGTCGGCCGCGAAGGCTCGCGCCACGGCATCGAGGAATACCTCGAGATCAAGTATCTTTGCCTGCAGATGTGATTGCGTCTCCCTCTCCCGCTCGCTCACAGGGGAGAGGGAAGACAACCCAGAAAACCACACACCGGAGACCCCATGAACCCGTTCCGTTTCCAGACCGTGCCGACGGTCATCGTCGAGCTTGGCGCCGCGCGCCGGCTGGGAGCGTTGCTGCGCGAGGCCTTTCCGCAAGCGCAACGCCTCTGCGTGGTGACCGACGGCTTTCTCTCGAAGAGCGGCCTGCTGACCCCGGCCCTCGATGACCTGGGCAAGCACGGCTGGCAGGTGACCCTGATCGACGACGTGATCGCCGACCCGCCCGAGCACATCGTGCTCGAAGCCACCGAGCGCGCGCGGCAAGCCGATGCGGAAGTCGTACTCGGGCTCGGCGGCGGATCGTCGATGGACGTCGCCAAGCTGATTGCCGTGCTGCTTCCTGCCGCGCAGTCGCTCAAGGACATGTACGGCGTGAAGAAGGTCACGGGCACGCGGCTGCCACTCGTGCAAATGCCGACCACCGCCGGCACTGGCTCGGAAGTGACTGCAGTGTCGATCGTCACCACGGGAGAGACCACCAAGATGGGAGTGGTGGCGCCGCAGCTTCTGGCCGACCTGGCCATTCTCGACGCCGAACTCACGCTGGGCCTGCCACGCGCCGCTACCGCAGCCACCGGTATCGACGCGATGGTGCACGCGATCGAGGCCTATACGAGCGCGCATCTGAAGAACCCGATCTCGGACATGCTGGCCGTGCGCGCGCTGGAACTGCTATCGCAGAACCTGATGCTTGCCTGTGACAATGGCCACGACCACGGCGCGCGCGAAGCCATGCTGCTCGGCGCGATGTTCGCCGGCCAGGCCTTTGCCAACTCGCCGGTGGCGGCCGTGCACGCGCTGGCCTATCCGATCGGTGGCATCTTCCATGTCGCGCACGGGCTCTCCAACGCGCTCGTGCTGCCGCACGTCATGAAGTTCAACGCACCGGCGGCCAGCAAGCTGTATGCGGAACTGGCCGACGTGATACTGCCGGGCACCACCGGTAGCTGCGAAACCAAGGCAGCCGCGCTGATCGCCCATATCGAGGGACTGGTGCTGGCCACGGGCATCCCGCGCACATTGCGCGAAGTTGGCGTCAAGGAAAATGATCTGGGCCGTCTGGCCCGCGATGCAATGCTGCAGACACGACTGCTGGTCAACAATCCGCGCGAGGTCACCGAGGCCGACGCATTCGCGATCTACAGCGCGGCATTCTGACGCGCCCCGGCAACGGGCCCACGATGCGGCCGCCATGAAACCGCCGTGGAACCGCATTAGGACTACAGTGTAAGAGGCGCTATCAAAATGAAGCGAAGCGGTTCTGGCTAGACGCGCGGCCGCAGACAGTACAAGTAGTACGGCAAGGCCGCGCAACGACGCCAGAATCATTTTGATAGCGCCTCTAAAGCGCTAACAGGGCGCTACCCGCTGGCGGTGTCCTACAAGGATGCCGCCGGCCCGTGACACGTCGTTAATACCAGCAACGCGTACCTCACCACCTGCAAGGAACTGCCATGATGCAGACCGAAATCCAGGCATCCACCTGGACCAGCCCCGACGAGGAAGATGAACTGCTACGTGAGCGCATCGGCACGTGTATTGCCGAGGCGTGCGGCGGCGATATGCCTGATGGCGTTGCCGTGCACGTGGTAGACCGCCAGGTGACCATCACCGGGCGCGTGGAAGACTCGGACCTGTCCCGCCGCATCGCGCAGGCTGCGGCAACGCCGCCGGGCATTCTCGGCGTCACCAACCTGCTCGTCACGCGGGTGCCATCTCAGGCCCAGGGATCGTAGCCGTCCTTCTCCCAGTACGGAGAGATCCCGTAGTACTCGTGAATGCTGGTGGCCCACTCGGAGTTGGCCATGGTGGGCCAGTGTTCCTTGTCGAAACCCGGCGACGCCTTGAGACGTTCCTTTTCGACGCCCAGCACGAAGCACTTGCGGCGCGTATCGAGGGTCAGCGCTGACCAAGGCAGCGCGTGCAGCTTTTCCCCGATGCCAAGGAACCCGCCCATCGCCAGCACCGCATAGGCAATCCGTCCGCCAACGATGTCCAGCATGATGTGGTCGATCGTGCCGAGCTCGTCGCCGGCAGGGTCCACGACCTTGTTGCCTTCCAGGGTGTCGGCGGCCATCACGAACGGCCCGCACTTGCCGGGCTTCTGGTTCACATTGCCGATGATGGCGGCCCTGCGTTCGGATGCGCCCGCGGGCGGTGTCTGCTGGTCCATGGGACTCATGGGCAACTCCTCCTGACCAAAGGGTTGGACTGACAAGCGAGACGTATCTCCGGCGCCACATGCGAGCTGAAACCTACCAACGCCGAACTGTCCTGACTTGATCGTAGGCGCGCGCGCGGACGTCTTTCAAGTCATGTTGCAGTGCAATCGAGAGCTGCCGCACGCTGACACAGGACGCCCCATGTTGCCATAGCGCTGACAAAAATGTCGGCCCCGGCGTCGGCGGCGGCCCGCGAAGGCATCCCACCTTGCCTCACCGATGGCTTTGCGCCGTGGCCATATCCCAGATGTCCTGCGCGATCGGATGCTCGCGCTCCTCGATCACGTGGGCCACGAGCCCTGCCACGCGCCCGATCAGCGACCGCCGGTTCCATCCATACACCCAGGATCCGTATGGATGACAACTAGACAATGGCCCGCACGCCGCGACGGCGATCCTCCCGCAGCAATGTGGCGATCCGCTGCAGCGCTTGAGCCAGATCCGTCTGGCTACGCGCGCCACCGACCGACAGACGCACCGCATCCACGGGATTCGCATCCACGCTGAACGCATCCGAGCAGGCCACCAGCACACCCTGCTGCTCGAGCGCGAGCGCGAACAACTGGCGATTCCAGTGGGGCGGCAGCGTCATCCACAAGTGCAGGCCGGTGGGATGTGCGTTGACGTCCTTCGGCAACAGGCTGCGCGCCAGCGTCTGCCGCGCGCGTACCTCGCGCTGGATGTCGAGCATCAGGTGCCTGGCCTGGCCACTGCGCATCCAGTGCTCGGCCACCGCGGTCAGCAATAGCGAACACCCCATGCTGGAGGCGCGCAACGCATCCTGCAGCATTGAGGCATCGTGCTGGCGCGGCAACAGGACGAACGACGTGCGCAGGCTCGGCCAGAGGCATTTCGACAGCGAGGTCAGATAGTACGCACGCTCGCCCCCTTCGTAGGTGACGATCGGCGGCGGCGCGTCGTTGAGCAGGTAGCGGTAGGGATCGTCCTCGATCAGCGTCATGCCGAGCTTGCGCAGCATGGCCCCGATGGCCTTGCGCCGGTGCTCGGGCATGGTGCTCGCAGTTGGGTTCTGGAGCGTCGGATTCAGGTAGATCACCTGCGCGCCGGTTTCGCGATGGCTTCGTTCGATCGCGTCCGGCAACACCCCATCCTGGTCGACTTCGAGCGCGACGACACGCAAACCGAGCTGCTGCGCGGTAAGCAGAAAGCCGGGATAGGTCAGCGGCTCGGCAAGGACGGCATCCCCACGCTGCGTGCGCGACTGCAACAGGCTGAAGATCGCGGCCTGGGTACCCGCGCAGACAATCAGTTCCTGCTGCCCGGCCATCGCACCAACCGCGGGCCGCAGCCACGCCCTGCCCGCCTGGACGATCGAGGCGCCGGACCACGTGTCCTGGTAGGCGGACATCGCCTCGATGCCTTGCCGGGCCAGCACTTCGTCAATGGCCAACTTGAGCGCGTCACCCATGTTTCCACTAGCCGGCTGCGGTGGGGTGTTCATCGACAGGTCGATACGCATCTCATCGCCCGCCTCGCCAACGCCCGCGACGAACGAGCCACGCCCGCTGAACGACGAGATCAGGCCGCGATTGCGTGCCTCCGTATAGGCACGCGTCACCGTGGTGAGATCCACCCCGAGCTGCGTCGCCAGCCACCGCTGCGACGGGATCTGGTCGCCCACGGCGAGTTCGCCCGTCTGCACCGCCCGCGCAATCAGGTCCGCGATCTGCACGTAGCGCGGCCCGGCGCCCGGCGTCAGCGGGCGCAGCCATTCCACATGGCGTTCGGCTTTCGTGTCACTCATCGTCAACATCCTTCAATCGTCCATTGCAAACCCGGAACCTGAGGCATAGTATACGCATACAGTCCATACACAAACACATACAGTTTATCACTGTATGGAGTATTTGCCACGGGCTCACGGTGTCGCAAGCCGCCAGACAGGCGAGGCGCGGATCGGGATGAGCCCAGGAGAATTTGTCCATGTCTGCATTCGAAGCCCTTGATCTGGCGCGGTTTCAGTTTGCCTTCACCGTCTCGTTCCACATCATTTTTCCGGCCATCACGATCGGGATGGCGTCCTATCTGGCCGTGCTGGAAGGGTGCTGGCTACGCACCAAGAACACCGTCTATCGCGACCTCTACCATTTCTGGTCCAAGATCTTCGCGCTGAACTTCGGCATGGGCGTGGTCTCCGGACTGGTGATGGCCTACCAGTTCGGTACCAACTGGAGTTTCTTCTCCGAGTTCGCGGGCAGCATCACCGGCCCCCTGCTGGCGTACGAGGTTCTGACGGCCTTCTTCCTCGAAGCGGGCTTCCTCGGCGTCATGCTGTTCGGCTGGAAGCGGGTCGGCCCGGGGCTGCACTTCTTCGCCACGCTGATGGTGGCACTGGGCACGCTGATCTCGGCCACGTGGATTCTGGCGTCCAATAGCTGGATGCAGACCCCGCAGGGATTCGAGATCATCGATGGCCGCGTGGTGCCGACCGACTGGCTCGCCGTGATCTTCAATCCGTCGTTCCCCTATCGCCTGGTGCATATGAGCATCGCGGCCTTCCTTGCCACCGCGCTGTTCGTCGCTGCATCGGCGGCATGGCATCTGCTGCGCGGTAACGACAATCCAGCCATCCGCAAGATGCTGTCGATGGCGGTCGGAATGCTGCTGATCGTCGCCCCCATCCAGGCCGTGGTGGGTGACATGCACGGCCTGAACACGCTCGAACATCAGCCCGCGAAGATCGCCGCGCTGGAAGGCCATTGGGAATCGCACGGCGACGAGCCGCTGCCGTTGCTGGTATTCGGCTGGCCGGATATGGAGCGGGAGGAAACACGCTTCGCAGTCGGCATCCCTCGCCTGGGCAGCCTGATCCTGACGCACACGCTGGACGGGCAGATCAAGGGCCTGAAATCCTTCCCGCCGCAAGACCGACCCAATGCCGCGATCCTGTTCTGGAGCTTCCGCGTGATGGTTGGCCTGGGCCTGCTGATGATCCTGCTCGGCCTCTGGAGCCAATGGCTACGCTGGCGCGGGCGGCTGTATGAACATCGCGGCTTCCTGCGCCTGGCGCTCTGGATGGGCCCCACAGGATTGGTCGCCCTGCTCGCCGGGTGGTTCACCACGGAGATCGGCCGCCAGCCCTGGGTGGTGTATGGCCTGATGCGGACGGCCGATGCCGCGACGCCGCACAGCGTCACGCAACTGACGATCTCGCTGGCGCTGTTCGTCATTACGTACTTCTTCGTCTTCGGCGTGGGCATTGCCTACATGTTGCGGCTGGTACGCAAGGGGCCGAAGCCGTCCGAGGGCGACGTGTTCGAATCCGATGCCGAACCACCGACGGACCACAAACCAGCGCGGCCGCTATCGGCCATCGACGACGACACGCGCCTGAACCCCGCGGAAGCAAGGAGCTGACATCATGGGTATCGATCTCTCTCTGCTCTGGATTCTGATCATCTTTTTCGGCGTGATGATGTACGTCGTGATGGACGGCTTCGATCTCGGCATCGGCATCCTGTTTCCGTTCGTGCCCGCCCGGCATGACCGCGATGTGATGATGAACACGGTGGCGCCCGTCTGGGACGGCAACGAGACCTGGCTGGTGCTGGGCGGCGCGGGCCTGCTGGCTGCGTTCCCGCTGGCCTACTCCGTGGTCCTGTCCGCGCTCTACCTGCCGATCGTCCTGATGCTGCTGGGGCTGATCTTTCGTGGTGTGGCGTTCGAATTCCGCTTCAAGGCCAACGACCGCGAACGCCCGGTATGGGATCTGTCGTTCATGGGCGGATCACTGGTGGCCGCGTTCTTCCAGGGGGTGGCGCTGGGGGCCTACGTCGATGGCCTGCCCGTCAAGGACGGCGCCTTCGTGGGCAGTTCCATGGGCTGGCTCGCCCCGTTCCCGCTGTTCTGCGGCGTCGGCGTGGTCGTCGCCTACACGCTGCTGGGTGGCACGTGGCTGATCCTGAAGACCGAGGGCCTGCTGCACGACCGGATGAAAGCCCTGACGTCCCGGCTGGTGTGGGCGCTGCTCGCGATCATCGCGGTCATCAGCATCTGGACGCCGATTGCCCAGCCACGCATCGCCGAACGCTGGTTCAGCCTGCCCAACCTCTTCTGGTTCGCGCCGGTCCCCCTGCTTGTGCTGCTGTGCGCCGTGCTCCTGCTGCGTGCGTTGCGCCGAGACACCCATGCGCAACCGTTCCTCTTCACGCTCGGGCTGGTTTTCCTGGGATACAGCGGCCTGGCCATCAGCGTGTGGCCCAACATCGTGCCGCCATCGATCTCGATCTGGGCCGCCGCCGCGCCGCCGCAAAGCCAGGGCTTCGCGCTGGTCGGCGCGCTGTTCGTGATTCCGTTCATCCTGATGTACACGGTGTGGTCCTACTACGTGTTCCGCGGCAAGGTCCGCGTCGGCGATGGCTACCACTAGGAGACCCGACATGTCGCACTTACCTGACTGGGCGCGCAGGACTGGCTGGCTTCTGCTCATCTGGACCTGCAGCGTGGCCGGGCTGGGCGTGGCGGCCCTGGTGCTCCGCCTGCTCATGCAGATGGCTGGCATGCATCGGTAACCGGCTTCTATAGTTGTTCCGGCATTCAGGATCCGAATTCGCGGACCGGATGCGAGCGCGGCTCGCCCCCGCCGAAGGGCCGCGCGCGTCGAAGACCTCGGTGACCAGCAAGACCGTAGACAGACAGGAGTCGCATCATGAGCAACAAGCCCACCATCATTCTGGTACATGGGTTCTGGGGAGGCGCCGCCCACTGGGGCAAAGTCATCGTCGAGCTTGCACGCAAAGGGCATACGTCCCTTCACGCCGTCGAGATGCCGCTGACCTCGCTGGCCGACGATGCCGAACGTACCCGAAAGATGATTGCGCAGCAGGCGGGCCCCGTGCTGCTGGTGGGCCACTCGTACGGTGGCGCCGTGATCACACAGGCGGGCAATCAGCCGAATGTGGTGGGGCTCGTCTATATCGCGGCATTCGCCCCGGATGCCGGAGAAAGTCCCGGCGGCATCACACAGCAGTGCCTGCCGGCTGCAGCGCCCAACCTTGCGCCCGACAACGACGGGTATCTGTGGCTGAAGGCTGACAAGTTTCATGAGAGCTTCTGCCAGGATCTGTCCGCCGACGAGGCCCTAGTCATGGCCGTCACCCAGAAGGCGCCCGTTGCCAGCACCTTTGGCGACACCATCGCCGTGCCGGCTTGGAAGACCAAGCCATCGTGGTACCAGATCTCCAGCGAAGACAGAATGATTGCGCCGGCCAACCAGACCATGATGTCCGCCCGGCTCAACGCCAGGAAGGTCATCACGCTGGACGCCAGCCACGCATCGCTGGCCTCCCGGCCCGCGGAGATCGCAGCGTTCATCGACGAGGCCGCTGCCACGGCGAGCCAGGGCTGATGCCTCGTCATGTCGCGGCGCGCGGCTTGAGGAGCTCGCCCGCCATGACCCTTGGGATGGCTACAATGCAGTACGGCAGACACTGACCCGCGCACGCCAGTTGCCGGATAGCGTCCCAACCACCTCAGGGAGACGAAACTCATGAAACACGAATCCACGTCCGTTCCTGCTTCGCTGCGCGCGCTCGCGCTGTCTCTCGGCTGCCTGCTGGCCGCGCCGGCCATCGCCAAGCTCCCGCCGCCAACGCCGGAACAACAGCAGGCCGCCGAAGCCAGGAAGGCCAAGGAGGCTCAGGACGCCAAGGCTCAGGCCGACGCGCTGGCCAAGGTCCAGGATCAGATCGCCGCGCGGTTCGGCAAGGGGTCCGACGCAGCGGCCAAACCCGCCGAGGCGCAAGCACGGTGACGCGGGGCCCCCGAGGGGGAAAGCGGACGGGGACGGGACGGGGCCCCAACGCGCGCGGGCGCCGTCAGCGGCGCCTTACTCGAAAGGCTTCGGCTTCGGCGTCTTGTCGCTCGACGGCGGCAGCATAGGCAGCACGATCTTCGGCTGATCGCCGGTCAGCGTCTTCAGGAACGCCACGATATCGGCGTTCTCTTCCGGCGTGAACTTGCGCGCCAGTTGCAGGCGCCCCATCGTATCCACCGCCTGACTCAGCGTGGCCGCCTCGCCATCGTGGAAGTACGGATAAGTCAGCGCAACATTACGCAGGGTCGGCACCTTGAAATTGAACCGGTCAGCGTCCTTGCCCGTCACGCCTGCCCGGCCCTCCGACGGATTCCTGGTCTTGTACGGCTCCACGAGACCCATCTTCTGGAACGAGTTGCCGCCGATGTTCTGGCCGTTGTGGCAGGCAACGCAGCCAGAGCCCTTGAACAACTGGTAGCCGCGCAACTCCTGCGCGTTGATGGCCTTCTTGTCACCCTTCAGCCATTTGTCGAAGCGCGCGTTCGGCGTGACCAGCGTTTCCTCGAACGCGGCAATGGCCAGTGTGATTTCGGATATCGTCAGCTTGTCCGACTTGAAGACCTTGCGGAACTCATCGACGTACCCGGGGATGGATCGGAGCGTGTCGACCGCCAACTCGTGCGTGAAGGCCATCTCGATTGGGTTGGCAATCGGCCCGCGCGCCTGCTCTGGCAAATCCTTCGCGCGGCCATCCCAGAACTGCACGAAATTCAGGCTGGAATTCAGGACGGTCGGCGAATTGATGCCGCCCTGCTTCCACTTGTCGCCGATGGACGTCTTGAGGTTATCCGAGCCACCCATGCTGAGGTTGTGGCACGAGTTGCACGAGATAAAGCCAGAGCGTGAAAGACGAGGATCGAACCAGAGCTTTTCGCCCAGCGCCACGCGTTCCGGGTGCTGGACCTTGGCAGGCGCAATGGGCTGGATAGGTTCGGCTTGCGGCTCGGCGGCGTGCGCACTGGATACGGCGGCGGCAAACAGCACCGTCATGAACGTCGCCGTCGAAAACGTCGACAGGACTCTGCTTCGGCTGGATTTCATGGGGACTCCGTCTTGTGGGTCGGACCGCGCAGCGCGGTCCGCAAGCCGGATTAGGCACTTATGGTTCCATCCAGGTGTTGATAGCTATCAACCGCTTTGGAGGATGAAACGAACGGGTACGACACATATCAAATCGGGCTCGATTTCGTCCCGATGCGCCGCAGCCAGCCGGACATGCCCATCGTCGCCGAACGATTGGCATACCCGGCTGGCCCGTCACCCATAGTGCGGCGTCAGCAGTACATCAACGGCGCGTCAGTCCAGGGTGATGCCCTCGCGCTGAATCACCACTGCCCAGTTGGCATCTTCCTTCTCGATGCGCTTGGCAAAGTTCGCCGGGTCGATCATGACGACTTCACCCTGCTGACTCAGGACAGACTTTGCACGGGCATCGTTGGCCAGACCCTTGGTGATCTCATACAGCTTCTGCACGATCTGCGGCGGCGTGCCGGCCGGCGCCAGCATGCCGAGCCAGAAGCTGACATCGAACGGCTTGACACCGGCTTCCTCCAGCGACGGCACGTCTGGCAACTGCGGCATCCGCTTGGGCGACGTCACTGCAAGCGGCTTCAGCTTGCCAGCCTTGATCTGCGGCAGCCCGTTCCACGCGTCGAAGGCAGTCTCCAGTTCACCGCTGATCACAGCCATCTCCGCCTGCGAGGCCGATTTGTACGGCACGTGCGTGGTCTGGATCTTCTCGCGGTTGTTCAGCATGGCGAAGCTCAGATGCGCGATGTTGCCCGGCCCCGCCGAGCCATAGCTGAGCTTGCCCGGATTGCGCGTGGCGTAGCGAACCAGATCGCCAACCGAGCCGATACTGTTCTTCTTTGCCCACTCGGGGTTCGCCACCAGCACGAACGGCGCCTCCACTACCAGCGCGACCGGCGCCAGATCCTTGGGCTTGTAGTTGCTCCGCTTGTACACCTGCGGGTTGATGGTGATGCTGCTCGAGTTCGTGACCAGCAGCGTATAACCGTCCGCGGGCGACTTGGCGACTTCGGCAACGCCGATCAGGCCGTTCGCGCCCGGCTTGTTCTCGACGATGACGGGCTGCCCCAGCGACTTGCTGAGCTGCTCCGACAGCACGCGCGCGACGGTATCGGTGGTGGACCCTGCCGGGAACGGCACGACGATCCGGATCGGCTTGTTGGGCCAGTTGGCCGTCTGTGTGGCCGTCTGCGCGCCAGCCGGCGCCGCCATCGTCCCTGCCATGACGGCCAGCGCCGCTGCCACCAGCTTCATCCCGCCCTTGATGGCGCGGCGGCGTGCGGTGATTTCGCGTTCTTTCATGTGTGTCTCCTTGTCGTTCTCGATGTCGTTCTCGGTGGTCCTGCTGAGTTCCTGCGTCATGCGCGCCCCTTCGATACCTTGGGCTGCGCGGTTTTCCCTGTCACGCCGATACGCTCCAGTTCCGCGATCTGAGCCGGGCCGAGCGCGAGCACGCGCGCCAGCACCGATTCGGTGTGCTCTCCAAGCGTTGGGGCGGCGTATCGGATTGCCTGCGGCTCGCTGCCCGCGCGGAACCAGGCGGTCGTGGCCCGGTACGGCCCGCTATGGGCACGGTCAATGTCGCGCCAGAATCCGCGTACGTGCAGATGGGCATCCTGAAGTACCTGCGACATGGGACGCACCACGCCCGCCGGGATACCGGCCTGCTGCAGCGTCTGCATCGCTGCCTCCGGATCGCGGCCCGCGCACCAGGCGCTGATTGCCGCGTCGATCTCATTCCCCCGCGCGCGTCGGCCAGACACGCTGGCGAGGTGCGCGTCAGCGGCGAGATCGTCCCGCCCAATGACGCGACAAAGGGCGGGCCAGTGCGCGTCCGTTGCGGACAGGACGACCCACGCATCGTCCCCGTCGCAGCGGAAGCACCCGTGCGGAAACAGCATCGGATGACGATTACCCTGTCGCGGCGATACCGCTCCGGAGATCGACTGCTCGATCATGAACGGCGCGGCCATCGGCAGCATGGCCTCCACCTGCGACAGGTTGACGTGCCGCCCCTCGCCCGTGGTCTGCTGCGCGAACAGCGCCAGCAGCATCGCCGCACCCGCGTTCAGCCCGCCAATCGGGTCGCCGTAGGCATAGGAGGTCATGGCGGGCGGCCCATCCGGGTGCCCGGTGTAGAGCGGCAGCCCGCTGGCCTGTTCGAGCGTGCCGCCGTAGGCCCGGGTATTGCTCCACGCGTTGCCGAGCCCGAAGGCCGGCATCGACACCATGACCAACCGCTTGTTCCGGGCGCGCAAGGCCTCGTAGTCAAGCCCGAGCTTCGGCAACACCTCCGCCGAGTAGTTCTCGATGACGGCGTCCGCGCCCTCCACCAGTTCGAGCAACAGCCGCTTGCCCTCCTCGCGCGTCAGGTCGAGCGTGATGCCCTGCTTGTTGCGGTTCATCAGGTTGAAGTTCGAGTTCTTCTCGTACAACCGCTCCCGATAGAACTCCTCGGTGAAGTTCGCGCCGCGCCACCAGTCGGGGTAGCTCGTGCTCTCGACCTTGATGACCTCGGCGCCGAAATCGGCCAGCGTGCGCGATGCAAGCGGCCCGGCCCAGCCCATCGTCAGGTCGATGACACGGATGCCTTCCAGCGGACCCTTGGCCGTGGTGGCGCGCTGAAGCTGGCGCAGCGGTCGATGATCGAGACCCGACGCGCGATAGAACGCATCGTCCGCGCCCTTCAGCGGCGCGTCGCCACCGGCCAGCGGACCCGCTGCGTCGAGCCGGAGTGGCACCACGGGACCTTCGAACGTCGTCCCGCCGATTCGCACCGGCACGAACGCCCCACGTTCCCGGTGCACCGCCTGGCCGAGCAGTTCCTGCATCGTTGGCACCAGCACGGTGGGATGCTTCATGTCCCCGAGCAGCTCGAACCACGCCTGCGCTGTGCGCGTGCGGAACGCCGGGATCAGGATGGCGTCGATCTCGTCGGCCCGGTTCATGCGCTCCTGGCCGTTCGCGAAACGCGGGTCGCGGGCCAGTTTGGGCCGTCCGATGGCTTCGCACAGCGCCGTCCACTGTGGCAGCGTGTGCGTGAAGATGCCGATCCAGCCCGATGCGGTCTCGTAGATACCGGCCGGATGCGTGCCGCAGAAACGGTTGACGCCCAGACGGCGCAGCGGGTGCCGCTTGTCGGGCACCATGCCGGCTTCCATCTCGACCACGCTGAACACCGCTTCATGCAGGCTCAGCACATAGCGACGGCTGCCTTGCGCACCGCCGATCAGGGCGGCCACCGCAGCCGAGTACGCCATCAGCCCACCCACGATCGCGGTCTGCACGTCGTGCGGCATGTGCGGCGGCCCGTCCACCGGACCGCTTCCGTGCACGGCGCCAGCCAGGCAGCGGCACACGGCTTCCGAACCCGCGAACTCGCTATATGGTCCGCTTTCGCCGAACCACGTGAGCGCGACCTCGATTGGCTCGTGCCCCCCGTTGCCCTCTGCGTCTGCGGCCGCGGCCCAGACGGGTGCGGACAGCACACCCACGCCTTCGGTCAGCGCGCGGGCATCGAGAACAACGTCGCAGGTTCTTGCCAGCCGGGCAAGCCACGCGCGGTCACCGGCATCTGCCGGATCAGCCGTCACGCTGCGCTTGTTGGTGTTGAGCCAGGCGAAGAGCGCGCTTTCCGGCTGCGCTTCGGCACTGGAAACCAGCGGCGGCATCTGCCGCCAGACATCGCCCTCCGGGCGCTCGACCTTGATGACTTCGGCGCCGAAATCGGCGAACAACTTGCCCGCGTACGCAAGCGCCGGACCCGTGCCGACCTCGAGTACACGCAGCCCGCCCAGCGCAAGCCGCGCCGGGGTAGCAGCATCCTTCATCTTGAAACCCTCGTGTGTAGACGTGGATCGGGCCTGCCGAACAGTGCCCGCGTTTCACTCATCACAGTGACGATCACCACGCTCACCATGCATCGACGAACGACTGGCGCGCCCTGCGGCTGCGAACATCAGCCGAGGCGATGCCCTGGGCGATCCATTTGCGCGTCTCGGCCGGGTCGATCACGGCATCGATCTCCACCGCTGCGGCCGTGTTGATCGCGTGGCCGCGCTCGTAGGACTGCGCCACCAGCTTGTCGAACAGCGCCTTGCGCTCCGGGCCATCGGGCACCGCTTCAAGTTCCTTCTTGAAGCCGAGCCTGACCGCACCCTCCAGCCCCATCGGACCGAATTCGCCGGTGGGCCACGAGATCGTGAAGTTTGCCGAGCGGAAGCCACCGCCTGCCATCGCCATCGCGCCGAGGCCGTAGCCCTTGCGCAGCGTGACGGCCAGCAGCGCTACGCGCAGCTTGGCGGCAGCCAGGAACATCCGCGACACGTGACGCACCTGGGCCTGGGCCTCGATCTCGGGTCCGACCATGAATCCCGGGGTATCGATCAGCGAGATGATCGGCAAGCCATGCGCATCGCAGAGTTGCATGAAGCGCGTTGCCTTGTCCGCGGCATCTGCGTCGATCGCGCCACCAAGGTGATACGGGTTGTTGGCCATGATGCCGACCGGCTGCCCCTCCACACGGGCCAGCGCGGTGTGAATGCCCGCGCCAAACCCGCCGCGCAGCATCAGCACGCTGCCGACGTCGGCGATGCCTTCGATGGCCTTGCGGGTGTCGTACACGCGCAGGCGGTTCTCGGGCACGACCTGGCGCAACGCCAGCGCGTCAGGCGCGCTCCAGTGCGCCACGCGGCCCTGGAACATCGACAGATAGTGCTTGGCGACCACCACCGCCTCGGCCTCGTTCTCGACCAGCACGTCGACCACGCCATTGGCGAACTGCACCGACGCGGGACCCACGTCTTCCGGACGGAAGATGCCAAGGCCACCGCCCTCGATCATGGCCGGCCCGGCCATGCCGATGTTCGCCGAGCGATCGGCGATGATCACGTCGCAGCAGCCCAGGAACGCGGCATTGCCGGCAAAGCAACGGCCCGACACGATGCCGACCACCGGCACGTGTCCGCTGAGTTCGGCGAACGCCGCGAACGACGGCTGATACAGGCCGGAGACGGACGGGAAATCCACGTCACCAGGCCGCCCGCCGCCACCCTCGGCAAACAGCACGAGTGGCAGTTCATCACGGAGCGCCACCTCGACGATACGGTCCGTCTTGATGTGATTGCGCTTGCCCTGCGTGCCGGCCAGCACCGTGGCGTCGTACGCCATCACCGCGCTGCGTGCCCGCTCCTTCGCTACCAGCTCGCGGTTGATCTCGCCGATACCGGTGATCAAGCCATCCGCGGGCGTGTTGACGATCAGGTCTTCCTTGCTGCGGCGGGATGCCTGCGCGGCCAGCGCGAGCGCGCCATATTCCACGAAGGAGTCGCCATCGCACAGGTCGGCGATGTTCTCCCGCGCCGTGCGCTGCCCGCGCGAACGGCGTTTGGCGACGGCATCGGGACGCGCCGCGTCATACAGATAGGCGTGCCGGTCCAGCACACGCTGCAGATCCGCTCGGATCGCATTCGGATCGACATTCCGCGCGGCATCCACGGCCACGCCGTCGGCCTCTGCCTGCTCGAGCACGATCAGCATGTGGCCTTCGGACACCAGCGCACCCTTCTCCGGGCGCAGATCGACCACACGGCCCGCGCACGGCGCGACAATCGCGTGCTCCATCTTCATCGCATCGAGCACGGCCACCGTCTGCCCCGGCTTGACGATCTCGTCCAGTTGCACCGGGATGTCGACCACGCGGCCAGTCAGCGGCGCGCGAATCGCCACGAGCCCTTCTTCCAGTTCCTCTTCGGCCTCCGGTGCGCGGGTCGCGTGGCTCGCGTGCGCGGGCATTGCATGGGATGCGCCGCCGAAACGCGCGTCCTGCGCCCGCTCGGCTTCGGCGATGGTTTCCGCCGACGCCATCAACGCCGGCAGGATCGACTCGAAAAGCCGCGTGTGGACGTCCTGCGTCAGGAAGTCCTCGCGCTGGGCAAGCGCCCGCAGCAGGTTGAGGTTGGTCGGCACGCCAACAATGCGGAATTCCGCGAGGCTGCGCTGCAGCCGGCGCACGGCAGCTTCGAACCCGGGTGCGGCGCTGCTCACGATCAGCTTGGCCAGCAGGGTGTCGAAGCTCGGCGACGGCTCGTAGCCAGCGTACCCGTGGGAGTCCACCCGTACATCAGGACCGGCGGGCGGCTCGAAACGCTCCAGACGGCCAAATGCTGGACGCGCCAGCCCTTGCGCATCGGTCATTTCGGCATTGACGCGCACCTGGATCGCATAGCCCCGGGGTTGCGGCGGCGAAGCCGGATCGAGTCCAAGCTCGGCAAGCGTCCGCCCCGAGGCCAGCCCGATCTGCAGCGCCACGAGATCCACGCCGGTCACCTGCTCGGTGATGGTGTGCTCCACCTGCAGCCGGGGATTGGCTTCGATAAAGACGAAGCGCTTCTGCTCGCCCGACTCGCTTTCCTCGACCAGAAATTCGAACGTGCCCAGGCTCTGGTAGTTGACGCGACGCGCCAGCCGCAGCGCGGCCTTGATAATCTCCGCGCGCAGCTCCGGCTTGAGCACCGGGCTCGGGGCAATCTCCACCAGTTTCTGGAAACGGCGCTGCAGCGTGCAGTCCCGCTCGCCGAGCGCGATAACGTGCTGGCCGTCGCCAGCGATCTGCACTTCGATATGGCGTGCCCGGCTGACCAGCCGCTCGGCGTACAGCGCATCGACGCCAAACGCGGAACTGGCCTCGGACCGGCAGCGCGCATAAGCCTCCGCCAGATCCTCGCGTCTGCGCACCACGCGCATACCGCGCCCGCCGCCACCGCCAACCGCCTTGATGACGATGCCGGCGTCGCCCTGGGCATCGAAGAAGCGTTCGATCTCCTCCAGAGACGCGCCGCCATGCGTGGCGGGCATGACCGGCACGTCGCACTCGGCCGCCAGTTGCAGCGCGCGGCCCTTGTCGCCAAACAGAGCGAGATGCTCGACCGTCGGTCCGACGAACCGGATGCCGGCATCGATGCACGCCTGCGCAAAATCGGCCCGCTCACTCAGAAAACCGTAGCCCGGGTGTACGGCATCGCTGCCCGATGCCTTCGCGACAGCGATGATTCCCGCGATGTCGATGTACGCAGCCGGGCCTGCACCGTCCAGCGCAATGGCCTCGTCGGCCAGCATCCGATGCCGGCAGCCCGCGTCGTCCTGCGAGTACACCGCGACGGTGCCGATATCCAGGTCGCGTGCGGCGCGCTGGACGCGCAATGCGATCTCTCCGCGGTTGGCGATCAACAGCTTCTTCAATTCAGTCTCCTCGTTTCTGCTTCTGTCTTGGGAATTCAGTTCGTACGTCAATCAGGGCCGGATGCCGAACCGGCTCACGCCTGCCTCGCGCAGCGGCGCCGCCAGATTGGCGAACTCGCACAGCAGCGCACGTGTTTCACGCGGATCGATGATGTCTTCGATGACAAAGGCCTCCGCGCTGCGGAACGGCGAGGTCAGGCTGCGCACGCGCAACATGATCTCGGCGCGTTTCTGCACCGGGTCGTCCGCCCCTTCGATCTCGGACTTGTAGGCAACTTCCAGCCCGCCTTCGATCGGCACCTCGCCCCAGTTGGCTGATGGCCAGGCGTAGCGGAAATTGAAGCGCCCCATGTGCTGATGCGCGGCGGCCGCCACGCCATACGCGCGGCGCAGGATGATCGAGCACCACGGCACGGTGGCCTGATAGACCGCCGCCAGCGCGCGTACACCGCGCCGTGTGGTACCGGCTCGCTCAGCGTCCAGGCCGGACTGGAATCCGGGGGTGTCCACCAGATTCACCACGGGCAGGTGGAACGCCTGGGCCAGATCGACAATGCGCGTAAATTTCTCGGCGGTATCGCTATCCCAACTGCCACCCTGCACGCGCGGATCGCTGGCAACCACCGCCACCGGCCAGCCATCGAGCCGGGCCAGGCCCGTAACGATGGCGCAGCCCCAGTGCCTGCCGATCTCGAAGAAAGAGCCAGCGTCGACCAGCGCTTCCAGGATCGGACGGATCTCGTACGTCGCGCGGCCATCGCGCGGGATGGCGGCCAGCAGCCATTCATCACGACGGGCGGGGTTGTCTGCCGGTGTCACGCGCGGCGGCAGTTCGTGCACCGATGCCGGCAGGTAGGACAGGAAATCACGCGCCCGCGCGAACGCCTCCTGCTCGGTGGCCACCTCGTCATCGACCACGCCATTGCGGCTGTGGATGTGACTGCCACCCAGTTCGTTCTTCGTCAGCCCCTGCTCATTGGGCGCCGCCGCTGGCGGGCCGGCATAAAAGAGCTGCGACGTCTCGCGGACCATCACCGAGTAGTGGCTGGCTGCCACGCGCGCCGCGCCCATGCCCGCCACCGACCCCAGTGCAAGCGACACTACGGGCACCACGGCCATGTTCTCGACCACGTGCTCCCACACCTTCATGGTGGGGATCAGCGTATGGCCCTTGATCTCGACATTGCGCACCGAGCCGCCACCGCCCGTGCCATCGACCAGCCGCACCATCGGCAGGCGCAGGTCATGGGCCATCTTCTCCGCGTGAATCAGCTTGTCACCCACCGCGCCGTCATTGGCGCCACCACGCACGGTGAAGTCGTCGCCCACGAGCACCACCGGGCGCCCGCCGACATTCGCCCGGCCCATCACCAGGTTGGACGGCACCAGGTCCACGAGCCGGCCGTTGCTGTCGTAGCGGCCGCTGCCGCTCAGTCCGCCAACCTCCCGGAACGTACCGGGATCGGCGATACCGGCAATCCGCTCCCGCACGGAAAGCTTGCCGGCCGCCTTATGGCGCGCCACCTTTTCCTCACCGCCCATGCGGGCGGCCAGTCGCCTCCGGTAGGCAAGTTCATCAATCTCTGGTTGCCAGGTCACGGCGTGTTTCCTCTTTGGCGGCGTATGCATTGACTCCACTAGCGCACGATCCATGCCACCCCGAAGACACTCGCCAGCACCATGATTTCATTGAGGATTTTCTCAGTCGCCACTATCATGTCCGCCATAACGACAGTTCGTGTCCTCAACGAGGACACACATGGAGACAGGCAGTGTCCTCAGAGAACACACAGCGTCCGGCCACCGAAGCCGTCGCGCTCGGCGCACTGGTGCTATCCCGCGACGGCGGCCGGGTGGCCGCTGTCGGCGTGTGCGCCGACAGCAACATCGCGGATGCGGCCGAGCAGGCATGGGCGCAGTCGGCGGACCGGGAAACCGGGCGGCGGCTCTTCCCCGTCGAGACGGGCCTCCACCGCTACATCGGCCTGTGCCAGGAAGACGACCAGCATCGACTGATCCTTCTGCATCGCGCGGACGCGAGCACGGCGCTGTTCGATTTCCTGGGCTCGGTGCCGTTCGCTGGTGCGATCCTCGACCACTTCCTGACCAGCCCATACGAAGCCATCGTCGTGGCGGACCACGCCGGACAGGTGCGCTACGTCAGCCCGGTCCACGAGAAATTCCTTGGCCTGAACACCGGCGAAGGCATTGGGCGCCCGGCCGCGAACGTCATCCCGAATTCGCGGCTGCCCCAGGTAGCGGCCAGCGGCAAGGCCGAAATCGGGCAACTGCAGCAGATGAACGGCGTGACACGCGTGGTCAACCGCATCCCTATCCGCGAGGCCGGCGAAGTGGTTGGCGCCATCGGGCAGATCATGTTCAAGGGACCGGAAGCCATTGCGCGAATGCACGAAGAACTGTCCGAGCTGCGCTCTCAAGTCGTGCGTTACCGGCGCGAACTGGATGGCCTGCGTGAAAGTCCATCGCCATACGGCTTGATCGGGGAAAGCGCGCCGATGCAGCGGCTGCGCCGCGAGATCGAGACCGTGGCACGCCTGGATGTGCCAGTGCTGATCCTGGGCGAAAGCGGCACCGGCAAGGAACTGGTGGCCCGCGCCATTCACGCCGCAGGCAGCGAGCCCGCACGCGAACGGCCGCTGGTCAGCCTGAACCTGGCCGCCCTGCCCGCCACGCTGATCGAATCGGAACTGTTCGGCCATGTGCCAGGTGCCTTCACGGGGAGCCAGCGCAAGGGACAGGCCGGGAAGCTGGAGATTGCAGCTGGCGGCACGGTGTTTCTCGATGAAGTGGCCGACGTGCCGATGGAGGTACAGGTCAAGCTGCTGCGCGTGCTGGAGGACCACATGGTCGAGCGGCTGGGCAGCCATCGCCCGGAACGGGTGGATTTCCGCCTGATCTCCGCGACCAACCGCGATATACCCGCGCTGATCGATGCCGGGCGTTTCCGCCTCGACCTCTACTACCGGCTGAGCGGCGTGGTGTTGCGTATTCCTTCACTGCGCCAGCGGCGCGAGGACATTCCCGCGCTGCTGCATCACTTCGTCAACGCGTTCTGCCAGCGTAACAACATCCCCGCCCCCGCGATCGACCAGGACGTGGCCCGGCATATCGCCAGCCAGCCGTGGCCCGGCAATGTGCGCCAGTTGCGGCAACGCATCGAGGAAGCACTGGTGTTCTGCGATGGCCGCACGCTGCGCGTGACGGACTTCTCGCGCGGGGAATCAGCAATCGTGCCGGTGGCCGCCAGTGCCCAGCCGGATGAGGCACCGCTGCCGCCAGGTGCGGGGAACAGTGCGCAGAGCAGTGCGGGGATCGAACCGCCAGTGTCCTACGCATCGTCGCTGCCTGCAGCCCCGCCATCCGGCGCGTTGTCCGCCGGCATGAGCGAACTCGCCTATGCGGCGGTACTTGAGGCCATTGCTCGCCATGGTGGGAACAAGAAGCGCGCCGCCGAGCAACTGCGGATCTCGCGCTCCCACCTGTACAAGATTCTGGAGCGCGGGCCGGGTGGCTAACCCGGCCCGCCACGCCAGTCACACCACGCCATTCACACTACATTGATCACGACATCGATATTGCCGCGCGTGGCCTTCGAGTACGGGCAACGCTGATGCGCATCCTCGGCCAGCGCCTGGGCGGTGGCCCGGTCGAACCCCGGCAGGCTCACGTTGAGCCGTGCCTGCAGGAAAAACTGATCGCCAGCCATGCCCAGATCGACTTCCGCATCGACGGCCACGCCAGCGGGCAGCGCAATCTTCCGCGCCTGTGCCGCTTTGCCGAGCGCGCCGATAAAGCAAGCCGACCAGCCGGCCGCGAACAGTTGCTCGGGGTTGGTGCCGTGGCCTGCCGCGCCCGGGGGCGTCAGGCGGATATCGAGTCTGCCGTCGTCGCTGCGTGCAGCGCCGTCACGGCCGCCGGTAGTGTGGGTCTTGCCGGTGTAGAGGACTTTGTCGATCTTGGTCATGCTGGGCTCCTGGTATCGGATGAACGTTCTGACCCGGACTGCTGCCGGGCCATATAGGTAGATGTCGAAGGTGCCGCCTTCACGGTTTGCGATGCGTGCCGTGCTGCGTACAGGAGCATTTAAGCGGGTGGATGTATCAGCGCCGTAGCCAAAATCGGCCGGTTTCGTGTGCGCGCGTATCGGCATGGGATGCCGATACAGAGAGATACAAAACAGTGTGGCGGGAGAGCGGGAGAGCGGGAGAGCGGGAGAGCGGGAGAGCGGGAGAGCGGGAGGGAGTGTGAGCGGTGAAACGGCGCGGCAATGGCCGCACCGTCACCAGTCGCGTCAGTGACGCGCGGCAGGCTGCGCCGGGGCCGATGATGCAGGTGGCAACGTGAGCGTCGCCTGCAAGCCACCGCCTTCACGGTTGGACAGCACCAGATGCCCGCCCATGGCGCGCGCCAGTTGCTGCGCAATCGCCAAACCCAGCCCGGTGCCGCCGGTACCCCGGTTGCGCGACGTCTCGACGCGGTAGAACGGCTGCATGACCCGTTCGAGATCGGCCTCGGGAATGCCCGGCCCCCGGTCCTGCACCGCAATCGCCAGATTGCCGCCTGCCTCGCGCGAGACGGCGACACGCACCTCATTGCCGAACTTGAGCGCGTTGTCGATCAGGTTCGTCAGGATGCGCCGCAATGCCTGCGGCCGCGTCTCGATGGGCGCGCCGGCCTTGCCTTCCACCTCGATCGCCTGCCCGCCATCGCGATAGTCGAACGCAAGGCTGTCGAGGAAGGCATCGACGTCCACACGCACCGGCGTTTCCGAGCTGCCGTGCAATGTGCGCGCATAGGTCACGCCTTCGCGCACGAGTTGCTCCATCTCGCGCAGATCCTGAAGAAAGCGCTCCTGCGTGTCCGATGGCTCCATCAGGTCCAGGCGCAGCCGCATCCGCGTGATCGGGGTCTGCAGGTCGTGCGAAATGGCGGCGAGAATCTGCACCCGCTCGGCAAGGTACCCAGCAATGCGCTGCTGCATGGCGTTGAAAGCCGCCGCGGCATGTGCCACTTCCATCGGCCCTGATTCGGGAATCTGCTCGGCCTTGAGATCGGGACCGAGGTTTTCGGCCGCGCTGGCCAGTTGCTTCAGCGGGTGCGTCACCACCCGCACCGCGAGCCAGGCGCAAACGCCCAGCAATACAAGCTGCACCGCGAGCAATGCGGGCAGCCACATGGCCAGTGGCTTGGGCGCCGGGTGAATGTCGATGGTGAGCGGGCTGCCGTCACTCAGGTGGATATGCACCTGGAAGTGCTCCGCGTCGCCCGGCACGGCATTCGCGTGCACCGTGTAGCGGCCTTGCAGCGCATGCGTGATGGTGTCCACCGCCTGCCGCGACAGGGCCTCGCGCGGCGGCTCGTCACCGCTGACGCCTGCGTTGAGCTGGTAGCTGTAATTCTTGCGCTCGAGCTTGTCGAGCCAGCGCGGCCGCTCGGCCGCCGGCATCATGTCGAGAATCGACACGGAACTCGCCACATCCTGCTCCAGGTTCGAGAGCATCAGCCGATCGGCCGCGCCTTCGCGCTCTTTCAGCACGAGCGCGAAGGAAAGCCCCTGCGCCAACGCCAATCCGACCAGCAGGATCACCATCAGCCGGGCAAACAGGGAGCGCGGCCATGCGCGCAGCGCGCTCGCGTGAGTCACGTCCGCTCCTCGCGTACCTCGACGACCGCCGTGAACACATAGCCGCCATTGCGCACGGTCTTGATGTAACGCGCCTCGCGGGCGTCGTCGCGCAGCCGCTGGCGCAACCGGCTGACCATCAGGTCGATCGAACGGTCGAACAGTTCGGCGTCGCGCCCCTGCGTGAGATTCAATAGCTGGTCGCGGCTGAGCACACGCTGCGGGTTGTCGAGAAAGACCCGCAGCAGCCGGTATTCCGCGCCGCTCAGCGCCACCAGCACATCGTTCTCGTCGAGCAGATGGCGTGCCGTGGTATCGAGCCGCCAGTCACCGAATGCCAGCAGCGTGGCGGCCTCGGTGATCTGCAGGTTCGGCGGCAACATGCGCGTGCGCCGCAGCACGGAACGGATCCGCGCCAGCAGCTCGCGCGCGGCGAATGGCTTGACGAGGTAGTCGTCGGCGCCCATTTCCAGCCCGAGGATGCGATCGGCTTCCTCATTGCGGGCCGTCAGCATCAGTACGGGAGTGGTCTTGTGTGGCCCGGCGCGCAAGTCGCGGCACAGGGCCAGGCCGTCTTCGCCTGGCATCATCAGGTCCAGCACGATGAGGTCGACCGACCCCTTCTCCAGCGCAGTGCGCATTTCTCGCCCGTTCGCCGCAAGCGTGACACGCATTTCGTTGCGATCGAGATAGGTCGCAACAAGCTCACGGATCTCGCGGTCGTCATCGACGATCAGAATATGGTCAGGCCGGATCATTCCTGGCTCCCCTCGGTACAGTCGGCATTCATCCCCATGCCGCCCATTGTGCAGCGCCTTTGTGTAGCACTTTAGGCGACGCGTTGTATCGCTCTCTATCTGGAGCCGTCTTATACAGGAATCGTTGCAAATCTGCCGGCCGCCCGCGCCATGCTGATGGCTCAGGGGGCCGGCGTCGACGAGGCCCCGGGGATGCGCCTGCGGGCCTCCGTCGCTCAGGCATTGGCGCCGTCGAGGTACGGATCGATCGAGCGTGCCGGATCGGCGGACACACCGGTGCGATCCAGACCTGCCAGTGTGCGGGCACCGTCGAGGTACGGATCGACCGAGCGCGCCGGATCGGCGGATACGCCGGTGCGGTCCAGACCTGCCAGTGTGCGGGCACCGTCAAGGTACGGATCGACCGAGCGCGCCGGATCGGCGGATACGCCGGTGCGGTCCAGACCTGCCAGCGTGCGGGCACCGTCGGTGAAAGTGTCGACGTTGCGGGCGCCGTCGGTGTACGGGCTGCGCGGGTCCTGCACGCCGTGCGCGCCCTCGCTGTACACGTCACGCGCGTCTTGCACGGAACGGGCACCGTCCGTGAACGGGTCGCGCGCGCCGGCATGGGAAAGCCCTGCTGCCTGGGCGCCTGCGGCGGCAGCGGCCAGGGCGATCGCGAAAACAAAACGCTTGGTGGTGGTCGAGGTCATGATGATGCTCCTTGAAGTAGCGGGATCGGGTTGGTAACTGCGTGCCCCGGGATCGCTTCGTTGCGGTTCGCCGTGGGCCACGCAACGTATTCAAGGAGACCGATGTATCGCGCCCGTAGCGCAAACGTGGGGTTTCAGTGACCGCACGTATCTGCGCCGGCGCCAGATACACAGCGATACAAAACCATGTGGAAATGTGACGCGCAGGCGATGGATATCGTCGCCCTGGCTCCAAAGGTGCCGCTTGCCTGTCCGATTCTGTGGGTCGAGGCGCCTGCACGAACTGGCTTCCTCGTCACTGGGCACCAAAAGCAGACCTTGACACGTCATTCTCTTTTTACAATACTTTTATCATATTCATTCTCAAATGGAGAACATCGCGTGAGCGATGTGAAGGCAACGTGGAACTGGCCGAACTGGAGATCTTTCGCGCGGTGGCCCGGGAACAGAGCATCACCCGGGCGGCGCGCGTGCTGGACAGGGTGCAATCCAACGTCACCACGCGCGTGAAGCAGCTCGAGGAAAGCCTCGGCGTCGCGCTGTTCCAGCGTGACAGCAAGAAGATGACCTTGACGCCTGAAGGCCAGCGGCTGCTTGGCTATGCCGAACAGATGCTCGCGCTGGCCGAGGAAGCCCGCCAATCGATGCGCGCCGATACGCCGAGTGGCACGCTTCGCGTGGGGTCCATGGAGAGTTCCGCCGCCACCCTGCTGCCGAAGCCACTCGGGCGCTATCACGCCGCCTGGCCCGACGTCGAACTCGATCTGACGACGGGCACCACGCAAAGCCTTGTCGACGCCGTGCTGGATCGCCGTCTGGACTGCGCGGTGGTAGCGCACCCTGGCAAGGGCGCCGCGCGCGATCTCGATATCGCGGAGATGGGTGCCGGACTGGAAGGCACGTTCATCCGGACCGAGGAACTGGTGCTCGTGCTGCCGGCCACGCATCCGAAGGTGCGCGGTCCGCAGGACGTAACGTTGCGCCACCTCGCCGCGTTCGCGCGTGGCTGCACATACCGCCGCTGCGCCGAGGAATGGCTGGAGGAAGGCGGCGACGAGGTACGCCGCACGCTGTCGGTCATGGAGATGCCGTCCTACCACGCGATCCTCGCGTCCGTGGCAGCCGGGTCGGCGGTAGGGATCGTGCCTCGCGCGTTGCTGGCATTGCATCCCGACCATGCCGAATTCCAGACCGTACCGGTCAGGCCTGCGCACACGTTTCTGGTCAAGCGCGCCGGATTCACCACGTCCGCCTTTGAAGCATTCCAGCGGGAGTTGCGTCATGTCTGATTGCCTGCATTCCCCGCACCCGTCTTCGGTTGCGCGCGGCAGTAGCCACGCCACGCCGGCATCGTGGCAAGAACCCGTCGCCGCCGCGCTGGCGCTAGCCGTGGTCATGGGCTTCGGCCGCTTCGCGTTCACCGGCATGTATCCGCTGATGGTCCAGGAAGGAGCCATGTCCGTTGGCACCGGCTCGCTCGCGGCCTCCGCCAACTACGCGGGCTATCTGGCCGGCGCGCTGCTTGCCACGAAGATCCCGGCGCGCACCGCCAGCGACTGGACGCGCGCCGCGCTCGTTGCCACCGTCCTGTGCATCCTCGTGCTCGCCGCGCCCATTCCGCCTGCCGTTTTCGTGGCGCTGCGCTTTCTTGCGGGCGTGGCCAGCGCCGTGGGCCTTGTCTGCGCCTCGGTCTGGCTATTGCACGTCGTGGGCCGGCACAATGGCGCCCCGCTGCTCTTTGCTGGCGTGGGCACGGGCATCGCGGTTTCGGCCGAGCTGATCGCGATCGGCAATCTGTCGACACCGGGTAGCAGCGTGCTATGGCTGGTGCTGACAGTCGGCGCGCTAGCGCTGTCGGTACTGGCATGGCGGCCGATCCGCCAGCCTTCGGCACAAGCCGCCACGGCTTCGGCGGCGCACCAGCATCGGCCCCGGCACGCGCTGGGCGCGTGGCCGCTGGTCGCCAGCTATGGCCTGGCAGGTCTTGGCTACATCATCACCGCAACCTATCTGCCACTGCTGATCCACGGCGCGCTCCGCGACGTCAATCCACTTCACATCTGGGCCATGTTCGGGCTGGCAGCGGTGCCCTCCTGCTTCCTGTGGCACACGGTGCACGAACGGCTGGGCACGCGGCGTGCCATGCAATGGAACCTCGTGGTCCAGGCGGTAGGTGTGGCGCTGCCGGCCATCAATCACTCTGCGGCCGCCTATCTGGCGAGCGCGGTGCTGGTTGGCGGCACGTTCGTCGGCACCGTGACCATCGCCGTACCCGCCGCCCGACACGCGGCGCATCTGGTCCGATTCAATCTGGTGGCGGCCATGACCGCCGCCTACGGCGTGGGCCAGATCGCGGGACCGCTGATGGCCTCGGCCCTGATGTCTCACGGCGGCAGCTTCAACGGCGCGATGGAGATCGCCTCCGCCGCCCTGCTGATCGCCGCCGGCATCTGCGAGATCCGCCAGCCCAGCCAGACCCGCCAGACCCACCAGACCCATTCGTAAGCTCGACACTCCAACCGGGGAATCCGCCATGAACACCACCTCCCGCAGCCCGCGTCAGAACCTGCTCGCGCGGCTCAACCTCTCCACACCGATCATTCAGGCGCCCATGGCCGGCGTCAGCACGCCAGCCATGGCGGCCGCCGTTTCCGAAGCGGGCGGCCTGGGCTCGCTGGGTGTCGGCGCGATGAACGTGGACGGAGCGCGCAAGGCGATCCGCGAAACCCGCGCGCTGACCAGCAAGCCGTTCAACATCAACCTGTTCTGCCATGTCCCCGACGCGCCCGATGCGGCGCGCGAGCGCGCCTGGCTCGAATACCTCGCGCCGGAATTCAAGAAGTTCGGCGCCGCCGCGCCTGCCAGCCTGAACGAGATCTACAAGACATTCCTGACCGACGAGGCCATGTTCCAGATGCTGCTCGAGGAAAAGCCTGCCGTGGTCAGCTTCCACTTCGGGCTTCCCGCGCAGGAGAAGATCGACGCGCTGCGCGCGGCGGGCATCGTGCTGCTGGCCAGCGCCACATCGTTGCGGGAGGCGCGACTGATCGAAGCGGCGGGCATCGATGCGATCGTGGCGCAAGGTATCGAAGCCGGCGGCCATCGCGGCGTATTCGATGCATATGGCGAAGACGAGGGACTGGGGACACTGGCACTGGTGCGCGTACTGGTCGAGCGCACCAGCCTGCCCATCATTGCGGCGGGCGGCATCATGGACGGCGCGGGCATCGCGGCGGTACTGGCGCTGGGCGCGCAGGCCGCGCAACTTGGCACGGCATTCGTCGGCACCCAGGAATCGTCCGCCGATGCCGCTTATCGCGCCGCATTGGCTGCCGCACTTACCGCCGAACAGCCGCGCCCGACCACCTTCACGCAGGCCATCTCGGGCCGCACCGCCCGCGGCTTCGCGAACCGGCTTACCGCGCTGGGCGCCGCAGCCGGCGCGCCGGCAGCCGCCGGCTACCCCATGACCTACGACGCCGGCAAGGCGCTGCACGCCGCGGCCAAGGCCAGTGGCAACAGCGACTATGCCGCGCAGTGGGCCGGCCAGGCAGTGCCCCTGGCCAGGGCGATGCCTGCGGCGGAACTGGTTGCCACGTTGACGGCGGAACTGAAAGCAACGCTGGAGCGGCTGAGCGGGTTGAAGGCGGTGCTGGGCTAAGAGGGAGGGATCAGGATCGGGCCGGACGGAGGCCCCCCGTTCGCGCCGATTCCCCGTCATTCGCCCCCAGATTCCGTCGATTCGGCCCATGCCCATGGCACTGGCGCGTGCAGTGGCCTATACATGACGCACCAACACAACCCGCACACTCCACATAGCGAGGTCACTCATGCGTCAGGAATCCATGCGCCCGCCCTTCCCTCCCGCCGACGACAACGCCTGGGCCTATTGGCGCGCCCGCCGCATGGTGCGGGCGCTGCGCGGCTGGTATATCCACCTGCTGGTCTATGTGCTGGTCAATGGCTGGCTGTGGTTCCGCTTCTACTACTTCGGCTCGCCGTCGTGGTCGCACTATCAGACCACGGGCTGGCCCTGGCCGCTGAGCACCACGCTCGGATGGGGGCTGGCGCTGGCGATCCACGGCGGGCTGGTGTGGATGCGGCTGTCGCGCTGGGGCCGCGACTGGGAAGCGCGCAAGATCCAGGAGTTCATGGATCGCCACTGAGCCCCGGCTTCAAGGCAGACGCTACATCTGCCTGAAGCGGTGCACATACGCGCGCGATACCGGCAGTTCGGTATCGCTGTCGCGCATCCGCACGAACAGCCGGCCGCTCTCGTCGCGGCGCGTCCCGGCGACGCATTCCATATTGACGATGGTCGAGCGGTGGACCTGCCAGAACACGTCGGGGTCCAGGCCCTCGGCCAGTTCCGCCAACGGTGTGCGGATCAAGTGCTCGCCGTCCCGCGTATGCACCACCACGTACTTGTCGTCGCTGTGGAAGTACATCACGTCCTGGATCGGCACATGGCTCGTGGTGTTCCCACGGCTGGCGCGCACCCAGCGCAGCAGGCCGCCACCCTCGGCGCGTGGCTGGCCGCGCGTGAGCTGGCTCAGCAGCTGCGCCAGTTCCGGCATCGGCGCTGCATCCTGGAAGGCCTTGCGCAGCCGCTCCACGGTGCGGGCCAGGCGCTCGTCCGTCACCGGCTTGACCAGATAGTCGACCGCCGCGCGATCGAAAGCATCGAGCGCGAACTCGTCGTATGCGGTGACGAACACCAGCCGCGTATCGGTTTCGATACCCTGCGCCACCTCCAGCCCGGACATGCCCGGCATCTTGATATCGAGAAAGGCGACATCGGGCGCCAGACGCGCGATCGACGCCGCCGCCTCCACGCCGTTCGCGGCCTCTCCCACGATTTGCAGTTCCGGCCACAGCCGGGCCAGCTTGCCGCGCAGGTGGGCGCGCAGGTGTTCCTCGTCGTCTGCGATCAACGCCGTAGGGGCGGTGGACATCATGCGGTGTCTCCGGTTCGGAATGCGCGGGGCAGCGGGATCTCGATCAGTACGGCGGTCCCAGGTGACCGCTCCTCGATACGCACGTGGGCGTCACCGTCATACAGCACCGCCAGCCGCTCGCGCAGGTTCGACAGGCCCACGCCGGACCCGGCCTTGGGATGAAAGCCCATGCCGTCGTCCTCGATCGTCGCCAACATGCGCGGCCCGCGTGACTCCAGCGTGATCCGCAGATGGCCACCTTCGATCTTCGGTTCCAGCCCATGCTTGATGGCGTTCTCCACCACCGGCTGCAGCAGCATCGGCGCCAGCGGCGCGGTGTCGAGCGAGGGATCGACCTCGATCGTGTACTGCAGACGGTCGCCCATGCGGATCTTCAGCAGCGCCAGGTAATCGCGCAGCAGCTTGGCCTCCTGCGCCACCGTGCCTTGGGTGGCGCGGCTGGCCGCCAGTGACGCGCGCAGGTAGGCAATGAAATGCTCGAGCATCAGCGTGGCTTTCTGCGGCGCCGGCTCGATCAGGCTGACCACGTTGGCCAGTGTATTGAACAGGAAGTGCGGCTCGATCTGGGCCTGCAGCAGGCGCATCTGCGCTTCCACGAGCTGCTTTTCCGTGGAGATCGTGCGCACCTGCTCGCGCGCCATGAACTCGGCGATCTTTCGTTCTTCCCAGCTACGGCCGAGCAAACCCACGCGGCTCCACGTCATCATGCCGTGTATGGCCAGCGCGATCCCCCAGCCCATCAGCGGCCCGCCTGACCACGGCCGATGTGGCGACGTCACAAGGTTGATGGTGATCAGCATCGCATTGACCGTCACGTAGACCAGTGCGTGCATGTAGAAGAAGCGCAGCGAGCGCACGCGACGGCGCGCATCGTTGTAGGCGCGCTGCTCGGAGGCGGTTCGCCAGAGTTCGGGGTCTGCGGGGCGCACGGTTGAATGGACGATTCGGATGGTCGGGGACGCGGAATGCTGCGAGGTTACCACCGGCACCCGCCGGAAGGCATCGGACGTCTCGCGGATGAACGGAAAGGCGGCGCCAATGGCCGCTGGCCGGCGCGACTTGCGACGCCCGCCGACTTGCGACGCCCGCCACTTGCGCGGATGATGGCGGGTGCCTGCCGCATCGCAACACGCACCGCTTCCGGAGATCTTCGCCCCCATGTCCACCCCGATGTCCGCCCCGACCGCCACCCTGAGCACTTCCTCGCCCTCGCCACTCGATCTCGCGCTGCTGCGCCAGTCGATTGCCCTGTCCGAAGATTCGAAGCAGCGTGGCCGCCATCCGTTCGCGGCGCTGGTGGCCGATGCCCAGGGCAATGTCATTGTCACGGCCGGCAACAACTCGATGCCGCCCGAAGGCGACCCCACCCAGCATGCCGAACTGGTGGCCGCTGCCCGCGCGGCAAAGCTGCTCACGCCAGCCCAGCTCGCGGATTGCACGCTCTACACCAGCGCCGAGCCCTGCTGCATGTGTGCGGGCGCGATCTACTGGACCGGCATCGGGCGCGTGGTCTACGCGCTGTCGGAACATGGGCTGCTGGGCCTGACCGGCGATCATCCGGAGAATCCAACGTTCGCATTGCCATGCCGCGAGGTATTCGCGCGCGGACAGCGTCAGGTCATCGTGCTTGGACCGATGCTGGAAGACGAAGCTGCAGCGCCACATATCGGGTTCTGGGTACCGCATGCGTGAATGGGCCTGAACCCGGCGATTCAAGGCTGATCGGCGCCAGCCTGCGCGATCTCACCGGCTTCGGCACGCAGGCACGCCATCAATTGCGTGGCGCCCGGCGCCAGTCGCCTGTCCCGCAACGTGATCAGGCCTACCGGGGGCAAATCCACCTCCACCGGCATCGCCAGCACGCGGAATCTCCCTTCGGCCTCAAGCTGGCGGCCTACCGTCCGCGCGACAAAGCCGACCGCCTGCCGCTTCGCCACGAACGTGGTCACCGCCAGATACGAAGACGACTCCACCCGATCCACCGGCGGCTCGAATCCATGTCGGAAGAACGCCTGCTCGATCTTGACCCGCAGTGAAGCCCAGGGCGGCGGCAGCACCAGCGGGCCGCGCGCCAGATCCGCCCAGCCGGGGCGCTTCTTGCGCGCCAGCGGGTGGTCAGCGGCGACGATGGCAACCATCGGTTCGTCATAGAGCGGTTCGGTCACAAGATCCGGCGCCGCATAGGCTGGCTCCAGCCGCCCGACGATCACGTCGAGCTCCGACAGCCGCAACCGTGGCAGCAGGTGCGTGAGATCGCCCTCTTCGATCAGCACCGTGGCGCGCGCCGACTGCTGCTTGAGACGCTCCACCGCGCCGGCCAGCAACACCGGCAGCGTCGCCCCCATCGACCCCACGCGCACACGGCCTGACGCACCGCTGGCCTCGGCCTCGATCTCGTCACGCGTGACTTCGTACTGGGCCAGCACGGAACGGGCAAAGCGCACCAGCGCCTCACCGGCCGGCGTCGGCTCGGTCCCGCGCGTGGAGCGCGTGAACAGCGCCATACCCATCATCTTTTCGACTTCCACCAGCACCTTTGACACCGCCGGCTGGCTGACTGCCAGGAACTCGGCAGTGCGGCCCAGGTGGCGAAATTCGTCCAGCGCCACCAGCATCTGCAGGTGGCGTAGTTTGATGTTGGAGCGCAACGCGCGGTCGATGTGGGCCATGCTGGCGAGTCTACCTAATCTTTTGGTTATGAAGCAATGCCATTTTTTGATTGGATTGTTATGATCCGCGCCACCACAATCGCCGGCATGGCGACTGGCAGAGCACCAGCCGCATCGAACAACACCGGAGACATCATGACGCAAGGCAACCCCACCAGCCTCATGCGCCGCCGCCTGCTGCTGGGCAGCGCCGCGGCCACCGCCGCTGCCGCCACCGGCACCGCCGGCCTGATCGTGCCGGCCACGGCACGCGCCGCGGCCGAGTATCCCGAACGTCCCATCACCTTCATCTGCCCGTGGCCCGTCGGCGGCACGGCGGACCAGTCGATGCGTGCGCTTTGCCAGGTGGCTACCGGCATCCTCAAGCAGTCGATCGTGGTGGAAAACCGCGCCGGCGCGTCGGGCATGATCGGCACCAAGGCGCTGGCCCGTGCCACGCCCGACGGCTACACGATCGGCCAGATTCCGATCTCGGTCACGCGCTTCTCGCAACTCGGGCTTCTGCAACTCGACCCGCGCACCGAACTGACCTATCTGGCGCGGACTTCCGGCCAGACATTCGGCATCGCCGTGCCGACGAACTCGCGCTTCAAGACGCTGGCCGACGTGATTGCCGAAGCCAAGGCACGCCCGGGCCACGTCACCTACGCGCACGCCGGCATTGGTGGCGCCACGCACGTGGGCATGGAGCAATTCGCCATGGTCGCGGGCGTCAAGTTCAACGCCATCGCCTACAAGGGCGGCTCCGCAGCCCTGCAGGACGTGCTGGCCGGGCAGGTGGACCTGCTGGCCGACTCCAGCTCGTGGGCGCCGCACGTGGAAGCCGGCAAGGCACGACTGCTGGCCACCTGGGGCGAGCAGCGCACGCCGCGCTTCAAGGACACGCCCACGCTCAAGGAGCTCGGCTACAACGTCGTGGTGGAAGCGCCCAACGGCATCGGCGCGCCCAAGGGGCTGCCGCCTGCCGTGGAGATGAAGCTGCGCGAGGCCTTCCGCGCGGCCGTGGCCAGCACCGAATTCAAGTCGGTGGCTGCACGCATCGACGCGCCGGTGATGTACCTGGACGGCCCCGACTACAAGAAGTACGTGGCCGCCGTCTATGACCAGGAAACCCAACTGATCCAGCGCCTGAAGCTCAAGGAAATGCTGCAACAGGGCTGATCGAAGCAAAACCATCGTGACCTCAAACCCCGTCATTCGCCTGCACGCCAACGACAACGTCCTGATCGCCCGTGGCGACCTGACGCTGGGCCAGCATCTGCCGGACCTCGACCTGCGCGTGCGCGCGCAGGTCCCCGCCGGCCACAAGATTGCCGCGCGCGCGATTGCGCGCGGCGAACAGGTACGCAAGTACGACACCGTCATCGGCGTAGCCGACCGCGATATCGGTCCGGGCGACCACGTGCACAGCCACAACCTCCGGCTGGTGGACTTCTATCGCGACCCGTCCTTCTGCAGCGACGTCCGCCCGATCGACTACGTGCCCGAAGCCGAGCGCGCCACGTTCATGGGCTATGTGCGTCCCGACGGGCGCGTGGGCACACGCAACTTCATCGGCATCCTGTCGTCGGTGAACTGTTCGGCCACGGTGATCAAGCACATTGCCGCGCACTTCACGCCCGAGCGTCTGGCCGCCTACCCCAATGTCGATGGCGTGGTGGCGTTCGCGCAGAGCAGCGGTTGCGGCATGTCGTCACCGAGCGAGCACTTCGATCTGCTGCGCCGCACGCTGGCCGGCTACGCGCGCCATGCAAACCTTGCTGGCGTGCTGATCGTCGGCCTGGGCTGCGAGCGCAACCAGGTGGCCTCGCTGGTGGAATCGCAAGGACTGGTCCCCGGAGAGAACCTCCACACGCTGGTCATGCAGGACACCGGCGGTACCCGGGCGACCATCGCGGCAGGCGTACAAGCCGTGGAGCGGATGCTGCCCGCCGCCAACGCCTTCACACGGCAGCGTGTCAGCGCCAGCCACCTCAAGATCGGCCTGGAATGCGGCGGTTCGGATGGCTTTTCGGGCATCACCGCGAACCCCGCGCTCGGCGCGGCGATGGACATCCTGGTGCGACACGGCGGCACGGCAATCCTGTCGGAGACGCCCGAGATCCACGGCGTGGAATACATGCTGACGCGCCGCGCGGTCACGCCCGAGGTCGGCCAGAAACTGCTGGACCGACTGGCCTGGTGGGAACGCTATACGGCCGGGCAGAACGCGCAGTTCAACGGCGTGGTGGGTCACGGCAACCAGCAGGGCGGACTGGCCAATATCTTCGAGAAATCGCTCGGCTCGGCCATGAAAGGCGGCACCACGCCGCTACAGGCCGTCTACGAGTACGCGGAGCCGATCGACACGGCCGGCTTCGTGTTCATGGATTCACCCGGCTACGACCCCGTCGCCGCCACCGGCCAGATCGCCAGCGGCGCCAACCTGATCTGTTTCACTACGGGGCGCGGTTCGATGTTCGGGTCCAAACCCGCGCCGACGATCAAGCTGGCGTCGAACTCGCCCATGTATCGGCGGCTCGAGGAAGACATGGATATCAACTGTGGTCTGGTGCTCGACGGCGAACTCAGCGTGGCGCAGATGGGCGAACGGATCTTCGAACACATCCTGCGCGCCGCGTCGGGCGAGCCCACCAAGAGCGAGTTGCTTGGGCTTGGCGACCATGAATTCGTGCCCTGGCACGTGGGGATCGTGAGCTAGCGCCTTTGGTGCTTCCTACGTTAGCCCTCTCCCCCGGCCGTGCCAGACATCACCCACTTCCCTATGCTGACCACCCTCGCCAACCCTGACCTCCTCCGCACCCGGAACCTGATCGCCCAGCACTGGTGCGACGCCCACGTCCGGCTACCGGTCACCGACCCCGCCACCGGTCACGTCATTGCCGAAGTGCCCGATAGCAATGCCGCCGACGCGCAGCGCGCCGCCGATGCGGCCGCAGCAGCGTTCCCGGACTGGAGCCACCGCACCGCTCGCGAACGCGCGCAACTGATCAAGCGCTGGCACGCGCTGATCCTCGCTCACGAGCAGGACCTGGCGCGCATCATCTCCGCCGAGCAGGGCAAGCCGACGCACGAGAGCCTGGGCGAAGTCCGCTATGGCGCGTCGTACGTCGAATGGTTTGCCGAAGAAGCCACGCGCATCTGCGGCGATGTGGTGGCCGAAGCGGTGCCGGGCCGCAAGATGATCGTGCTGAAGGAGCCCGTGGGTGTGGTGGCCGCCATCACGCCGTGGAACTTTCCGCTGGCGATGATCGCGCGCAAGATCGCGCCGGCGCTGGCCGCTGGCTGCACCGTGGTGGCCAAGCCCGCCGAGGACACACCACTGACCGCCCTCGCCCTCGTATGGCTCGCGCAGCAGGCAGGGCTGCCGCCGGGCGTGCTCAATATCGTCACCGCGTCCCGCGCCAACACGCCGGCCGTCGTCGATGCCTGGCTGGCCGATCCGCGCGTGCGCAAGATCACGTTCACCGGCTCCACGCCGGTCGGCAAGCATCTGGCGCGCGAATCGGCCGGCACGCTCAAGAAACTGTCGCTCGAACTCGGCGGCAACGCGCCGTTCATCGTGTTCGACGATGCCGATCTCGACGCCGCCGTCGATGGCCTGATGGCTGCCAAGTTCCGCAACGGCGGCCAGACCTGCGTGTGCCCGAACCGCGTCTATGTCCAGGATGGCGTGCATGACGCGTTCGTCGAACGGCTGGCGGCACGCGTGGCCGCATTGCACGTGGGGCCCGCCACCGAATCCGCCGCGCAGATCGGCCCGATGATCAATGCGCGTGCCGTCGACAAGATCGACCGCCACGTGCGCGACGCCGTCGACAAGGGCGCCCGCGTGGTGACCGGCGGAGAGCGCGTGCGTACCGGCGACGGCCCGCACTACTACGCGCCCACCGTGCTGGTGGATGCCACGCCGGCCATGGCGCTGGCGCACGAGGAAACGTTCGGCCCGGTGGCGCCGGTGTTCCGCTTCCGGCACGAAGACGAGGTCGTGCGCCACGCCAACGACACCCCGTTCGGCCTGGCCGCGTATTTCTATTCGAACGACGTGCGCCGCATCTGGCGCGTGGCGCAGGCGCTGGAGACCGGCATCGTCGGCATCAACGAGGGGGCGCTGGCCTCGGAGGCCGCCCCGTTCGGCGGTGTCAAGGAATCCGGCTACGGGCGCGAGGGCTCGCGCCACGGACTTGACGATTACATGCATACCAAGTATCTCTGCCAGGGCCAATTGCTCTGAAATCCGTCTGACAACGAAGGCCCGACAGGAGACATCATGCCCGCACACAACCCCTTCAAGGCCGCGCTGACCGCGCGCCAGGCGCAAATCGGACTCTGGATGTCCGGCGCCGCGCCCTACTTCGCCGAAGTCACCGCCACGGCCGGCTTCGACTGGCTGCTGATCGACGGGGAACACGCACCCAACGACGTGCGCACGATCCTGCAGACGCTGCAGGTGCTCGGCCCCTACCGCTCGCAGCCAGTGGTGCGCGCCGTCGCCGGCGAGACCGCGCTGATCAAGCAACTGCTCGATATCGGCGCGCGCTCGCTGCTGGTGCCGATGGTCGACACCGCCGAGCAGGCAGCCGAAATGGTACGCGCCACGCGCTACCCGCCGTTCGGCGTGCGCGGCGTGGGCAGCGCGGTGGCCCGCGTGTCGCAATGGAGCGCGCGCACCGACTACCTTGACGTGGCCGACGACGAGGTCTGCCTGCTGGTGCAGGCAGAGACCGTGACCGCCATGCAGAACCTGGAAGCGATCTGCGCCGTCGATGGCGTCGACGGTGTGTTCATCGGCCCGGCCGATCTGGCGGCATCGATGGGCCATCGCGGCAAACCCGGCCACCCGGACGTGCAGGCCCAGATCGAGAGCGCCATGCGCACCATCGTCGCCAGCGGCAAGGCCGCCGGCACGCTGACTTCAGACCCTGCCCTGGCACGCCGATATCTCGAACTCGGCTGCACGTTCGTCGCCACCGGCGTGGACGTGCTGGTGTACGCCAACGCGGCCCGCAAACTGGCCGCCGAATTCCTGCCCGACCGCGCCGGCCAGATCAGCGCGCCGGGCGCCGCCTACTGATTCACACGATGACCGCCCTGCCCTCCCAAGACGTTCTGCTTCAGGCCATGCAGGCCATTGTCGGCCCGCATGGCTGCCTGACCGCCGCAGCCGATACCGAACCGTTTGTCACCGACTACCGGCGCATCTACGTCGGCAAGTCGCCCGTCGTGGTCATGCCGTCGACCACCGAACAGGTCAGCCAGGTGATGGCCTGGTGCTACCAGCACGACGTGCCGGTGGTGCCGCAAGGCGGCAACACGTCGCTGATGGGCGGTGCGGTGCCCGACGACAGCGGCACGGCCGTAGTCATCAGCCTGCGCAAGATGCATCGCGTGCTGGCGATCGACACCGTCAACGATACGATGACCGTCGAAGCCGGCGTCACGCTCTCCGCCGCGCGGCAGGCCGCCGAGGACAGCAAGCGCCTGTTTCCGCTGCGCATCGGCTCCGAGGGCTCGTGCCAGATCGGCGGCAACCTGTCCACCAATGCGGGCGGCACGGCGGTGCTGCGCTACGGCAACATGCGCGATCTGGTGCTTGGCATCGAAGCGGTGCTGCCCGATGGTCGCGTGTTCTCGTCGCTGCGCGGCCTGCGCAAGGACAACACCGGCTACGACCTCAAGCACCTGTTCATCGGCGCGGAAGGCACGCTCGGCATCATCACGGGTGCGGTACTCAAGCTGATGCCGCAGCCGCGCTCGTCGGCCGTGGCATTCGTGGCCGTGCAAAGCCCCGAGGCAGCCGTGAAGCTGCTGGGCGAAGCGCGGGCGCTGTCCGGCCAGGCCGTGACGGCCTTCGAACTGATCTCGGCGCCGGCGCTGGACCTCGTGCTCGAATATCTCGGCAACGAACCGTCGCCGCTAGAAGGCCGGCATGACTGGATGGTGCTGATCGAACTGACATCGGGCGCCGACGAGGAAAGCCTGAACACGACGCTGATGGAGATCCTGGAAGCCGGCCTCGGCCAGGGATGGGTGGTGGATGCGGCCGTGGCGTCGAGCCTGACCGACGCGCAGAAATTCTGGCGCATCCGCGAGGAGATCTCCGACGCCCAGACGCGCACCGGCGGCAGCATCAAGTGCGATATCTCGGTACCGGTATCGCGTATCGCGGACTTCATCGGCAAGGCTTCCGCAGGCGTGCTGGCACTGGAGCCGGCCACGCGGATGGTGATCTACGGGCACATGGGCGATGGCAACGTGCACTTCAACCCGCTGCGGCCGAAGGATCGCCCGGCCAGGGACTTCCTGGCCCAGTGGTACAAGCCCGTATCCGATCTGGTCGATGGTCTCGCGCACGCGGAGAACGGCTCGATCTCGGCCGAGCACGGCATTGGTGTGGCCAAGCGCGACGACCTGACGCGCTACAAGTCCACGGTGGAGCTGGAGCTGATGTGGCAGGTCAAACGCGCGCTCGATCCGAAGAACCTGCTGAACCCGGGACGGGTGCTGCCACGGATCGCTGGGCCCGCTGACTGAGCCAGACCCCGCCGAGCACGAGCACCATGCCTGCGAGCTGTGCCGTGCTCAGCGTCTGACCCAGCGCGATCCAGCCGAGCACCACCGCCGTCAGCGGACTCAGGAACCCCAGCGTGGCTACGGCGCCCGGCCCCAACCGGGCAATGCCGCGGAACCACAGCACGTAGGTCAGCGCCGCCCCGATCAGGCTGAGCCATGCCATGCCAAGCACGTTCGGCAGGGTCAGCGCCGGCAGCGGCGGCTCCAGCCACCACGCGAACGGTACCAGCAGCAGGCCGCCCGCCGTCAGTTGCCAGGCCGTGAACGTCAACGCCGGCACGGGTGGCTGCCAGCGGCGCGTCAGCACCGTGCCAAGCGCCATCGACACCGCGCCGGCCAGCCCCGCCACCACGCCCACCGCATCGAGCGTCGCCTTCGGCGTCAATACCAGCAGCGCCACGCCTGCAAGACCGGCCAGGGCCGCCACGATCGCGGCCACGCGGATTGCCGACCCAAGCAATACGCGCGACAGCCCCAGCACGATCAACGGCTGGATGGCGCCAAGCGTCGCGGCCACGCCGCCCGGCAGGCGATACGCCGAGACGAACAACATGGCCCAGAAGAACGAGAAATTGAGCGCGCCAAGCACCAGCAGACGCGGCCACCAGCCCCGGCCCGGCCATTGGCGGCCAAGCAGCCACAGCAGGATGCCCGCCGGCAAGGCACGCAGCATCGCCACCGTCAGCGGATAGCCCTGCGGCAGCCAGTTCGTGGTCACCAGATAGGTGCTGCCCCAGATTGCGGGGGCAAGCGCGGTCAGCAGCAGGTCCGTCGTGCGGGTATGGGTCATGGTTTCCGGCAGGGATTCTGGCGTGGCGCGCGGCACGTGGCGCATATGGCTCGAAGCGTACTGGACAAACCGGTCGTCGGGTATCGGCGTGCGTTCAACACACTATTGACCATTCGTAATCAATCGGGGCGCGTCCGCAACGGGACACGCCTCCATCTGCCCATCGCGGGTCCGCTTTCTGGTGGAGACACCGCCCGAGCCGACGGTGTAGTATCCGTTGCCAGATTTGCTTCTACTCGTTGGAGAAACACCATGAACGTACTTGTCACCGGTGCCAGTGCCGGGTTCGGTGCCGCCATCGCACGACGCTTTGCCGCCGCGGGCCACCACATCATCGCCGCCGGCCGCCGCGCAGACCGGCTCGAGGCGCTGGCCGACGAAATCGGCCGTGACAAGGTCCTGCCCCTGATCCTGGACGTGCGCGACCGCGAGGCCGTGGCCAAGGCCATCGCAAGCCTGCCGGCCGATTTCGCGGAGATCGACCTGCTGGTCAACAACGCGGGCCTGGCGCTGGGTCTGGAAGCCGCTCAGGCTGCCGACCTCGACAACTGGGACAACATGGTCGACACCAACATCAAGGGCCTGATGTATGTGACGCGCGCGGTGCTGCCCGGCATGGTCGCGCGCAATCGCGGTCATGTGATCAACATCGGCTCGACGGCCGGGGCGTACGCCTATCCGGGCGGCAACGTCTATGGCGCGACCAAGGCATTTGTGCGCCAGTTCTCGCTGAACCTGCGCGCGGACCTGCAGGGCACGCGCGTGCGCGTCACCGACGTGGCGCCGGGCCTGGTAGGTGGCACCGAGTTCTCGTCGGTGCGTTTCGGCGGCGACGAGAACCGCGTGCAGAAGGTGTATGAAGGCGCCGATGCGCTGACACCCGACGATATCGCCGAGACCGTGTTCTGGGCCGGCACGCTGCCCGCGCGCGTCAACATCAACTTCGTGGAACTGATGCCGGTGACCCAGACCTTCGGTCCGCTCACGATTCACCGAGAGGGCTGATCGCATGGCCAATATGGCCGGGCCGGCGGCCGCGCTTCCGCATGACGGGCGGCCATCCGGAGACGACGCGCTCCACGTGGAAAACCTGCGCGGCCATGATCGCGGCCATGGTGGTGGACCTTACTCGCTGGTGATTCCCGCCGGCAAGTGCACGATCCTGTCGGGCCCGTCCGGCAGCGGCAAAAGCCTGCTGCTGCGCATGATCGCCGATCTCGATCCGAATACCGGCGATGTCCGCCTCGGTGCCGCCTCACGCAACGCGATAAGCGGCCCGGCATGGCGGCGACAGGTCATCTACGTGGCCGCCGACGCAGGATGGTGGGCCGATGACGTGAGCGCCCATTTCGACGATTTCGCGCACAACCGGCCCGAACTCGATCGGTTGGCGCATCAGCTTGGCCTGCGCCCGGACATCCTGTCGGCACAGGTCAGCCAGCTTTCGACTGGCGAGCGGCAACGGCTGACGCTGATGCGCGCGCTGGCACGTCACCCCCGATTCCTGCTGCTCGACGAACCGACCTCCGCGCTGGACCAGGACACCACCCTTGCCGTGGAGGCGGTCCTGCGCCGGGTCATGGCTGGCGGTGTCGGCCTGCTCATGGTGTCGCACAACCCGGCGCAAGCCGCACGCCTGCGTGACGCGCAGTACGTCATGAGCCCGTCGGGGCTGAAGACGCTGGAGATGCATTCCGCATGAGTCCGATCATCCTGACCACTGGCGACCTGGCGCTGGCCAGCCTGCTAATCATCCTGGGCGCGGGGCTGTCGGTGGCGACGTCACTGAACATCCACCGCACCTTGCTGTGGATGGCGCTCCGCATGGTCGTGCAGCTCTTGCTCGTGGGCCTGGTGCTGCGAACCGTGTTCGCGCTGTCATCGCCGTGGATCACGCTGCTGGTGTTGCTGCTGATGGTCGTGGCGGCCGCGCGCGAAGTTGGCAGCCGACAGCAACGGCGCCTGCGGGGCCCGTGGCAGTGGATGATCGGCCTGACCACGGTCAGCGTGCCGACGCTGACGATCACCGTGCTGGCGCTGACCACGGCGCTGCGTCCCTCGCCGTGGTACGACGCGCGCCACGCGATCCCGCTGGCCGGCATCATCCTCGGTAACGCCATGAGTTCGGCCAGCCTGACGTTGCACACGGCATTCAATGCGGCCTGGCTCCAGCGCGGCGCCATCGAGGCACGGATCGCCCTGGGTGACGACCGTCGCACGGCACTGGGCCCGATCCTGCGCCAGGCCGTGCGCAGCGGGATGCTGCCGACGCTGAACGTCATGGGCGCGGCCGGCATCATCACGCTGCCGGGCATCATGACCGGCCAGATCCTGGCTGGCATGGACCCGATCGACGCCGCCCGTTACCAGATCCTGCTGATGTTCCTGCTGGCGGGCGGCTGTCTGCTGGCCGCGTTCCTTGCCGCATGGCTCGCGGTATGGCGGCTGACCGACGAACGACACCGCCTGCGGCTCGATCGCCTGGACGCGCGCGGGTCCGACCACTGAGTCTTGTATCCGCCATGTACGCCAAGCCCGGGTTCGCGGATACCTGCGGTAATCTTGTGATTCCGGGCGCATACCAATGATTACGGCCCGTTAAATGCGGGGTAAACCGGTTCCTGCTTCGCGGATGCAGGCCCGATGCGGCAACTAGCATTCGGGCCTTGGCCATCAAGTAAGCAGGAGACCCGAATGCGTTTTGCCTTTGCCGGGTTCGACCTTTGGTGCGGTGTGTTCGATGCCTTCGTCGCGCAAGGCTGGCAGCCGCTGGCGTTGTTCACGATGCCCGTGGACAACCAGCATGACTTCAACGAGCAGGTGGTATCGCGGGCGCAATCGCTCGGCATTCCGGTGCACATGTCGCCGATCCGCACCGAGGACCTGCGCGCGCTGCGCGACCAGCAGTGCGAGGTACTGGTCGTGGCCGGGCACGGCTGGAAAATTCCCGACTGGACGCACGACCTGCATCACGCGATCAACTTTCATCCATCACCGCTGCCGGAAGGGCGCGGGCCTTACCCGCTGTTCCGCGCAGTCATGGAAGATCGCCGCGACTGGGCGGTGACATGTCATCGCGTGTCGCCCGCATTCGACGCAGGCGATATCCTCGCCGCGGAACCTGTCTTGCTGACGACGGACGAGTGCCATGAGACGTTGCAGTTGAAGCTGCAGCTTGCCGCACGCAAGCTGGCCACACGCGTGGCCAGCGACTTCCGCTCAATGTGGAATACCAGCCAGCCACAATCCGGCGGCAGCTACTGGCCGAAGCTGACCGATGCGGACCGCACGCTCGATTTCACGGGTCCGGTGGCCGAGATTCTGCGCCTCTGTCGGGCATTCGGACAGCACGAGTGCATCGCGCACGTCGGCGCCATCGCGCTGTATGTTCGTCATGCGGCGGGATGGCCCGAGACACACGACTACCTGCCGGGCACTGTCGTGCACCACTATCGGCGCAGCCTCGTGGTAGCGGCACGCGACGGCTTCATCGCACTGCTCGACTGGAGCGCATTGCCACCGCCGACCCGCGCGCTCAACGGGCGCTGAAGCACATGACGCACATGAGGCGCAGGCAGCGCCACCCCGCACATTGCGCACATGTCACCCCTGCGTCATGCCTGTGACCATGGCGCGGAAGCATTCTTGTCCCTGACAACAACCCGCCCGCGCAGCAGCACGGGCCATTGATGACAAGGAGGGCAAGACGATGCAAACCGCTTATCTGTTGATGCTGATTCCGGCGCTCGCGTCAGCCACTGCATTCGCCCAAGGCACACAGGGCACACAGGGCACGAGCGATACCGGCAGCAAGCGCACCACCGCGCAGGTGAGACAGGAACTGATCGAGGCGAAGCATGATGGCACCTATGCGCGGGGCAACGCGGAGTTTCCGCCCAGCGAGCAAACTGTCAAGCGACACAAGGAGGAGCATGCCGCGGCCAAGCATCCGAACGAAGGCAAGCCAACGAAGCCGGATGCGCACGACATGAAGTAGCCCGTTGCAGGTTGCATGCCTGCGTGCGAAGTGGCAGGCAGGAATGCAACCGTCGATGATGGCGCGGGTTGCCCATTTCTTGAGCAGCCCAGCTCGAACGCCTGATTGCAGGCGGCCTGGCGCGGCGATGTCGATGTTATCCACAGTTTCTGTGGATAAGGCCGGAGGCCATTCGGCCGCGTTTACTCACCACCGTTTACTCACCACCGTTTACCCACCACGTTTGCGCACGTATACGCACGCATACCCACCACACATCCGGCCTCGTTTCAAACCCAGCGAGGCCGCATTGCGTATACGCACCCGGCGTGCTCAGCCCTCTTCGCCGTAACCTTCGATCACCACGATGTCCGCCTGCGAGTGCGGCGATCGAACCGCCACCAGCGCCTGATATTCGGGCGAACGGTAGCACTCCAGTGCGCGCTGATAGCTCTCGAACTCGATCACGACGATGCGGTCCCGGCAATGACCCTCGACCACGGTCCGCTCGCCACCCCTTACCAGGAAGCGCGCGCCGTACTTGTCGAACACGGCCTTGTTGGCGGTGATGTACCCGCGATAGCCATCCATGTTGGCGATATCAACTGCGGCAATCCAGTATCCCTTGCGCATGATGTCTCCGAGTAATCCGGCAACCCGACTATAGCGGCGGCAACCGGCGCTTGACGGGCTGTGACTTCACGATGGCCGAACTCGTTTCGGCCAGGTCCGTGATTCTTTCGAGTATGTGATCGAGATGTTCGATCGAGCGCAGGTAGAGCCGGCCGATGAAGCAGTCGTCGCCCGTCACCTTGTCACACTCGGCGAATTCCGGAATACCTTCGATCAATCGTTGCACCGCCTGCAGCTTGCCCGGCAGTGGCTTGATCCGCACGATGGCCTGCATCGAGAAGCCCAGTGTGCGGGGCTCGACATCGACTGTGAAGCCCCGGATGACGCCCCGGTCCTCCAACCTGCGCAGGCGCTCCGACGCGCCCGGCGCCGACAGCCCGATCTGCTCGGCCAGCGCCTTGACCGGCATTCGCGCGTCCTGCTGCAGCAGTGTCAGGATGCGACGGTCGATGTCATCGAGGGACATAAGGAATTTCCCGTCTTAGCTTTGGAAACGACGGAAATATAGTCCATTCGCCTGCAATCCGATATCCCCGAGCGCCGTCTTACCCCCTAGAATTCAAGCCCTGAATGCCAGAGAGGCCAAAGAGACTTGTGGAGGGAACGCGGTGGACAACAAGACACGCGGAATGATGGAGATGGTTGCGGCGATGGTGATCTCGGGCACCATCGGCTGGCTGGTGGTGATATCCGGGCGACCGGTCACCCAGGTGGTGTTCTGGCGCTGCGCGTTCGGCGCGCTCGTGCTGTTGCCGGTCTGCGCGGCCAAAGGCTATCTCCGTCCCGGCAGAATCAGCCGGCGGCAACTGGCGCTGGCCGTCGCTGGCGGCCTGGCCATCGTCGCCAACTGGCTGTTGCTGTTCTCGGCCTACTCCGGCGCGTCCATTTCCATCGCCACGGCGGTCTACAACACGCAGCCGTTCATGCTCGTTGGCCTTGGCGCGTTGTTCCTTGGCGAGCGCCTGACGCTCGCCAGGTTCGGATGGCTCGTGCTGGCGTTCGGCGGCATGCTGCTGATCGTGCGCGCAGGGCCCGATGCCGGCGCCATGGATGGGCGCTATCTCGTGGGGATCCTGCTGGCACTGGGCGCCGCGTTCTGCTACGCGCTGGCCGCGCTGATCGCCAAGAAGCTCAAGGATGTTCCGCCACATCTGATCGCGCTGATTCACGTGATCGTCGGCACGGTGACGCTGCTCCCGATGAGCCTGCAAGCGGACTGGCCCACCGGTGCGGCGACATGGACGACGCTGGTCACCCTCGGCTTCGTGCATACCGGCGTGATGTACATCCTGCTGTATGGCGCCATCCAGAAACTCTCCACCTCGCTGACTGGCGCGTTGTCGTTCATCTATCCGATCGTGGCCATCCTGGTGGACCGGCTCGCGTTCGGCCATCACCTGCACCCGTCGCAGATCGCCGGCGCCACGCTGATCCTGCTGGCCGCCGCGGGCATGACGATGGGATGGTCGTGGCGCAAGCGCCTGCCGTCGGCCGCGCGCAAGCCGTCCGCCTGACAGCGGTCAATCGACTTCAATGACGGCCGGCCTTCGTCCACCCGGCGTCGTGACACCGAGCCAACGGGCGAAGAGCTTGAGCGTCAGCCCGTTGAAGAACAGGTTCAGCAGCACGAAGCCCGCCGCCATGGCCGCCGCGAAATGGCGGGTGTCTGGCGCCAGATCCTGATTCCGGGCCAGGCAGATGGCCAGTGTCAGCGTCACGGGACCACGCACGCCACCCCAGGCAATCAGCAACTGGTGCGAGACCGGCAACGGTTTGCAGATGCCAATCCGGCTCATCATCGGCATGCTCACGGACAAGATGCCGAACCGGCTCGCCACCGCCGCGACCAGCACGAGCAGCAGGATGACGACGTCGATCATGCGCAGGTCGTCGAGCAGCGACGGCACGTGTGCTGTCGCCAGCAGCAACACGCTGGCGCTAGCAATGGTGGCCTGATAGAGCCACAACTGGCGAAACAGCTTGACGTGCGATGCAGGGCGCCGCGAAAGCATGATCCGCCCGACCACGAGCCCCGCGCACACCACCGCCGCCACGCCCGACACATGCAGCACGCGCTCCGCGAACGGATAGATCAGGTTAGGCAACGCGAGCGATAGCGAGTACTCGGCGAACGGCGGGCTGCGCATCGCGCCCGACACGAACACCAACACCACGCCCACGAGCCAGCCGACCGCGCAACCGCCAAGCAGCGAGAGAAGAAACTGGGCCAGCGGAAAATGCGCGGCATCGTGTGTCGGCATGACCGAAATCACGCCCGTCAGCAAGGTTGTGATCGCAATCGCGGCGGCATCGTTGAACAGGCTCTCGCCTTCGACCAGCCGAATCAGCCGCGCCGGCGCGCCACTGCTCTGGAACAGGCCGATGACGGTGGACGGATCGGTGGTGCTGACGATCGCACCGAGCAAGAGGCAGGCGATCAGTCCCTGCCCGCTGGTCAGGTAAGCCACCGCGCCGACGCTCAGCGTTGCCGCGACCACGGCGCCGATGGCCAGCAGCAGGATTGGGCCGAGGTCGGCGACGAACCCTGAACTATCGACCTCGATTGCCGCCTGAAACAGGATTGGCGGCAGGAAGATCCAGAGATAGGCCTCGGGCGGCATGGCCGGCGACAGGAACGGCGCGATGGTGTTGGCTGCGAATGCGGGCGCGACATGCTCTAGCGCCACATAGCCGAAGCCGATAGTGACGCCGGCGGCCGTCAGGATGATCGGGTCGGGCAACCGCACGCGTTGTGCGATGACATGGCAAATGGCGATGAAGAACAGCAGCACGCCGACTCGCGTAGTCAGTTCAATGGCAACGTCCAAGGTTGGGCTCCTGATGCGGATGGGGAGTTGGCTGAGGGCGCTGGCGGCTCTTCCGGCACTATTGCGGGACGAGCATTGAGTAGACCGGTTAGATGCACGGCTGGCGGCCAAGATTCTGCCGATTCGCGCAATTCCGCATTGCAGAGTGACGGCGGAGCCGTGCGGAGCCCCGCGCTGCAAGGCGGGGCGGGGTATTGCCTCCCACCGGTGACCGTATGCGATCCGCCACAACCCCTGCGTGGCATTGACCGTGCGGGTCGCCGTCGCTAGGATAGGCCGGCGCCAGCCCCTGCCTGGCCGGCGCGGCAAACGGCGCCGCAGGCCGGACTGCGCAACCGAAGTGGCCGATCGACCAGACCATGACCCACCAGCCCCCGGCGATGGACGCGGATATCCGCGTGATGCTTGTAGAAGACGACCCGGCCACCAGTGCCCGCCTGACTTCCGCGCTTGCCAGCGTGCCCGGCATCCATGTGATGGCAACCTGCCACAACCGCGTCAGCGCCTGCGAGTGGCTGACCGTCAATACGCCCGATGTGGTGCTGTGCGACCTGGGCCTGCCCGATGGCTCCGGCATTGATGTGATCCGCTTTGCCCGGCACCGGCACCCACACTGCGAGTGCATGGTCATCACCATGTTCGGTGACGAGGCCAATGTGCTGGCCAGCATCTCGGCCGGGGCCACCGGCTATCTGCTCAAGGACGCTTCCGACGAAGACCTGCGCGCTTCCGTGCGCGAACTTCGCGCGGGCGGCTCTCCGATGAGTCCCGTGATCGCCCGCCGCGTCATCAACCGGTTGCGCGATGCGAACATCCCTGCCCCGCGCGCCGTCCGTGCGGAACCGGCTACGCCGTTGTTACCAGAAGCCGCCGTTGCGCTCTCCGCGCGCGAGTCCGAGATTCTCGACCTCGTCGCGCGCGGCTACACCTATGCGGAAATCGCCCGGCACCTGTCGATCAGCGTGAATACGGTGGCGGCCCACATTCGCAACATCTACGGCAAGCTGGCCGTGAACTCGCGCTCCGAGGCGGTTTTCGAAGCCCACAAGCTTGGTCTGCTGAAATCCATGTGAGCCGCACGGTGATCGCGCGCCTCGCTTCCGCCCCGCGCTCCTCGCGATGGATCGCCTTGCTGTTCGGGTTCGTCACCCTGGCCGCGCTGATGCTGGCCGCGTGCTCGTCCGTCGGCGACGACAAGCACGAAGACAAGCGCGAAGACGCCACCAACGCCTCCACACAGATCTTCAGGCAAGCCGATGCCACATTCGGCGCGATCCACTGCAGCGGCGGCGCAAACGCACACGCACACGCACACGACAACGCCGCTGGCAGCACTGGCTCGCCATCCGCACCGGTCTCGCTGCCGTACTACTGGGACCGCGAATTGCCGCGCCAGAGTGGCACGGCCACTTTCCGTATCCGCTTTCCCCATGAGGCTGGCGACCGCGAAGGTCTGGGGTTCTACCTCGCACGCGCGGCCAACAGCTTCGAGATGCGTCTGAACGGCAAGCTGCTGGCCACTGCCGGCGACCTTTGCGCGCCGGCCCTGTATGGCGGACAGCGTCCGCTCCATGTGCCCGTGCCGCAGGCCATGCTGCAGCCCGACAACGAACTGTTGGTCACGATCTCCGCCCGGGCGGACGCGCGTGGCGGCCTGTCGGCGATCGAGTTCGGGCCCGACAGCGTGACGCGCGCGCACTATGACCGCGCGCTCTGGTTCCGCGTGATCGGCCCGCTGGTGATTGCGGCTGTCAGCCTGGTGCTGGCCGGCATCTCGCTGATGATCTGGTGGCGCCAGCGCGATCCGCTGTTCGGGCTCTATGCGCTGGCGGAGATCGCCTGGGCCATCAGCCTGGCCGAGTTCTTCCTGACCGACGCGCCGCTGCCGCGTGGTCTCTGGCAGGTCATCATCCTCTCCGGCCGCGCTGTCTTCATGCTGGCCACCGCGAAGTTCGCATTCATCGTCATCGACGTGCGCGCGCGCTGGCCGGGCTGGCTGGTCAACGGGTATCTGTGGCTCAAGCTGCCATTGATCCTGCTGATGGCCAGCGTACTCAGCATGCCCTACCTGAAGCTGGCCGACTGGGCGGTCAACGTGGTGATGGCCTGCTGCGTCGGCGGCGCGCTGGTGTGGTCGGCATGGCGTCGCCCCAATCGCGAGCGCATCGTGCTGGCCGGCGCGCTCGGGCTTGCCACGGCACTCACGCTGGCGGACTTTATCCGGATCACCATGATCGGCGACTTCTACTGGGAAACCGCCCTGACGAAGTACGTGTCGTTGCTGTTCAGTCTGGCGATGGCATGGCTGCTGGTGGAACGCTTCACCGGTACCAGCCGGATGCTGGCGGACCTCAACCGCGATCTGGATCGGAAGGTGGCGCAGAAGGAAGACGAACTGCGGCAGCTCTACGCCCGATCGCGCGAGATCGAACGCGAACAGGCCGCGATAAAGGAACGTGGCCGCATCATGCGCGACATGCACGATGGGCTCGGCAGCACGCTGGTTGGCGCCCTCAGTCTGGTGCGCTCGGGTCAGACCTCGTCGCCGGTCATGCAGAAGCACCTGCAGCAGGCCCTCGACGCGCTGAAGCTCTCGGTCGACGCGATGCAGGACACCGGTGGAGACCTGGCAGCCGTGCTCGGCACGCTGCGCTACCGCCTGCGTGAACGGCTCGAAGCGGCGGGCATGACAGTGGACTGGCAGGTGGACCGCCTGCCAGAACTGAAAGGACTCACGCCCCAGATCGTGCGTGAGTTGCAGTACCTGCTGCTCGAAGCGTTCTCGAACGCCATGCAATACGCGGCGGGCGGCGTGATCCGGGTCATCGCGCGCAGCCTGCCCGACGATGCCGACGATGCCGACGATGCCGACGCGATCGTCATCGAGATTCGCGACAGCGGACCGGGGTTCGATACCACGGCTGCGTCGCAAGGTCATGGATTGGCCAACATGCGCAGCCGCGCGGCCAGCATCGGCGGCGAACTGCAGATCGAATCGTCGCCCCACGGCACGGCCGTGCGCCTGCTGCTGCGTCCGGATCGCTGGACGGATACCGCCATGCCGCGGCCCGAGACAGACCCGGCCTGAATGGTACCTGCGGCGCACGCTATCGCACGCACCGACACCCACACCGACACCCACACCGCCGTCCATATACGCCTGACGCATAAGCGTATGTCTGCTTGATCGTTCTCCCCGCGGCGGGTCGGCCATACAATGGCCCAACGCCATGGCACATGCCACGACGACATCCATCAAGAACAACAGGGCCAGAAGGGAGAAGACGATGAAGCTGGGCAAGGGACTACGTCTGTTCACCGCGCTGCTTGCGGTAACGGTGATGCAGGCTGCAGGAGCAGCGGACCCCGACAAGAAGGAGATCCGCTTCGGCGCCACCGCCGGCCCCTATGCCGACCAGATCCGCTACGGGGTCAAGCCAATCCTCGAACAGCAGGGCTACAAGGTCACCATCATCGAGTTCAGCGACTACGTCCAACCGAATCTGGCGCTGGCCGACGGCGCCATCGACGCCAATGCGTTCCAGCATGTGGTCTATCTGAAGAAATTCTCGAGCGACCGCAAGCTGGCGCTCTCCGAAATCGTCCAGGTTCCCACCGCGCCGATCGGCATCTATAGCCGCAAGCACAAGTCGCTGGCCGAGGTGAAGACCGGCGCCACCGTATCGCTGCCCAATGACCCCACCAACCTGGCGCGGGCCATCGCGATCCTGCAGCAGATCGGCTGGGTCACGCTCAAACCCGGCACTGATGCCGTGCGCGCCTCCGAGCGCGACATCGACGGCAACCCGCACAAGCTCAAGCTGATTCAACTGGAGGCAGCGCAGTTGCCGCGTTCGCTGGACGATGTGGACTATGCCTTCGTGAACGGAAATTTCGCGCTGGCTGCCGGCCTGAAACTCACCACCGCGCTGGCGCTTGAAAAGATTCCTGACTACTACATGAACCTGGTCGCCGTCAGGACCAGCGATCTGAACCGGCCTTATGTCGCGGACATCCGCGATGCCTATCGTTCACAGGCATTCAAGCAGGTCACGCAGCAACGTTTCGCGGGATTCGTTGCGCCGGCATATCAACGTTGATGTGGCACGTGTCGGGCTGGTCAGCCAGCCCGGCTCTTCAGGGATGCCTGGAGGCCGATCGTCAGGGATGACCTGCCGCTTTCGGCATCCAGAGACGATGACCCGGATGTTTTTCCCTTTGTCGTTACCTTCGGGGTCAGCCGGGCGGGGCTCGTACCGCCATATTCTGGAAGCGTTTTCGGACCTGCCCCATGACATGCCAAGGTTCAAGGACGAGGCACTGCGAACCGCGCCCGGCATCGTCGCCACGGATGGGCAGAAGTAACGCCGCCTTCTTGCCAACGGCCCGTGTCCGCCAGGCACGTAGCCATCTTCGCGTCACGCAACACAGGTAAAACGTCCCGGAGGATCAGGCCCTCGCCACCAGAAGGCGAGCCTGCGGATGGAAACAAGCGCGACCCGGCATAGCACCGGTCAAATGTATGCCAGCCAGTCATTGGCGCGTCATCGACGCCGCATAGCATCTCGCGCTTCGCAGTCCCCACAACACCCCGTGCCCAAGTCGCGCGATTCCATCCGAGCCAATCCATGCGTTTGCATTACACACTTCCAGCCGTGCTCCTCATGGCGCTACCCGCCCATGCCGAGCTGATCATCAGTGAGTACGTCGAGGGTACCTCGAACAACAAGGCCATCGAGATCTACAACCCCGATGCCACCGAGGCCGACCTGTCGCTCTACAAGATCGAGCAGTACAACAACGGCGTCACCGCGCCGAATGCCACATTCCAGCTCACCGGCAAGCTCGCGCCGGGGTCGGTCTACGTCCTGGCGCACAGCACGCTGGCCGCGGTGCTCGGCTCCAAGGTCAACCAGACCGCGACGTTCACGTTCAATGGCGACGACGCCCTCACGCTCACGCGCTCAGGTACCGTGGTGGACCATATCGGACAGGTCGGCTTCCAGCCCCCGTCAGGTTTCTGGGGTACGGCCACTGCCGGCACCAAGGACCACACGCTACGCCGCAAGGCTTCGGTGACGCAGGGCGACACGGATATCACCGCGGCCTTTGATCCGGCTGTGCAGTGGGATTCGTTCAACGTCGACGACTTCTCGGACCTGGGCCTGTACAACGGCGCGGGCACCGTCACGCCGCCGCCGGTCGCAGCAGTGTGTGGCGCGCCGGCGACACACCTCGCGGACGTCCAGGGCGCGACATCGACCTCGCCGCTGGCCGGCCAGAACGTCGAGATCGAGGCCGTGGTCACCGCCGACTACAGCGGCACCGGCGGTTTCAGCGGATTCTTCGTGCAGCAGCCCGACGCACAGCGCCGCAAGCTGCCCGGTGTCTCCGAAGGTATCTTCGTCTATGCGCCCGGCGTAACCGCGCGCGCCGGCGACCTGGTCCACCTGGTGGGCAAGGTCGAGGAGAAGTACGGCCAGACGCAACTGACGCTGGCTGCGAACGGCCTGGCCAGCTGCTCCAGCGGCAACAAGGTGACGGCAGTCGATGTCACGCTGCCGCTGGCTGACGCCAAGTCGCTGTCGGCCTATGAAGGGATGCTGGTGCGCCTGCCCCAGACGCTGACGGTCAGCGAAACCTACGAGCTTGGCCGCTATGGCAGCGTGCTGCTCAGCAACGGCCGCCTGCCACTGCCGACCAACGTGGCCCCGGCCGCGAACGGCGCCGCTGCGCAAGCTGCCGCCAACGCGCTCAATCGCCTGGTGCTGGACGACGGCTCGAATCTGCAGAACCCCGCCACTGTGCCCTACCCCGCCCCGGGCCTGTCCGCGGCCAATCCGGTGCGTGCCGGCTACACGGTCAGCGGCGTGCAGGGTGTGCTCGAGATCCGCTACAACGCCTGGCGCCTGCAGCCGGTACCGGGTGCCGCCGCCCCCGCGTTCAACGCCGCCAGCAATCCGCGCACGGGCGCGCCCACGCGCCATGCCCAGGCTGACGTGCGCGTGGCCTCGTTCAACGTGCTGAACTACTTCAACGGCGACGGCAAGGGCGCTGGCTTCGACGACCCGAACAACCGTGGCGCCAAGTCGCAAGCCGAGTTCGAACGGCAGGAAGCCAAGATCGTTGCCGCCATCCGCGCGATCGACGCCGATGTGGTCGGCCTGATGGAAATCGAGAACGACGGCTACGGCGACCTGAGCGCCATTCGCCGCCTGACGAGCCAGCTCGGCGCCGACTGGCGCTACGTCGATCCAGGCCTGCCCAAGCTGGGCGGCGACGCGATCACCGTGGCGATCATCTACAACAGCCGCAACGTGGAACCGGTGGGCGTGCCCGCCACGCTGGCCATCGACGACAAGAACCGCCAGCCGCTGGCCCGCACGTTCCGCCGCCTGGGCGGCACGCAGAACTTCACGGTGGTGGTGAACCACCTGAAGTCCAAGGGCTGCACCGGCGCCACCGGCAAGGACGCCGACCAGGGCGACGGCCAGAGCTGCTGGAACCCCACCCGCCTGCGCGCGGCGGGCCTGATCGCAGACTGGCTGGCTACCTCCCCGACCGGCGTGGCCGACGTGGGCAAGCTGCTGATCGGTGACCTCAACAGCTACGCCAAGGAAGATCCGGTACTGCTGTTCGCCGAAAAGGGTTACGCCGACATGGTGGCAAAGTTCGTAGGCAAGGATGCGTACAGCTACGTGTTCGGCGGTGAATCAGGCTACATCGACCACGCACTGGCCACTTCCGCACTGGCAGACCGCGTGCGTGCCGTGCATGAATGGCACATCAACGCAGACGAACCGATCGCGCTTGAATACTCGTTCGCGTACAAGAGCGCCGAGCAGCAACAGACGTTCTATGCGGCCGACCCTTACCGTTCGTCGGACCATGATCCGGTGCTGGTCGATCTGGCCCTGAACACGCAGTCGACCGGTGGTGGCACAGGCGGCAATGGTGGCTCGTCTGGCGGCACCTCGGGCACAGGTGGCACTGGTGGTACCAGCGGTACGGCGGGTTCCGGTGGCTCCAGCGGATCGGCCGATTCCGGCAACTCCGGCGCCGGCTCGATGGACCCGTTCACGTGGCTGACGCTGGCCGCTGGCGTGGCAGCGCTGGCACGCCGCCGCTCGTGGCGCTCGTGGGCAGTCTGAACGCCCTGGCGCGCCGCAGGCCTGACTGGCGGTGGCGAAGCCCGGTCCATCCGGGCTTCCTCGCCGTCGCCCTGCTGATGCTCGCGCTGCAGGCGGGCGGCGCCACGATGGCCGATGCGTTACGGTACGAACGGTCGGCCATCGCCAGCGGAGAAGTCTGGCGACTGGTGTCCGGCCACTTCGTGCATCTGGGCTGGACGCACTGCCTGCTTAACGTCGGGGGCGTGGTGGCGCTGGCGGCAATCCTGCCCGCGCCGCTGTGTGCGTGGCGCTGTTGCCTGCTGCTGGCCACGATCATTGGTCTGGCTCTGTTCGCCACCTTGCCCGGTCTGCAGCACTATGCCGGGTTCTCGGGCGTCAACTACGGCCTGGCCGCGCTGGCACTGCTGCCGCGTGCCCGCGCGGAAGCAACCGCCGCGCTGGTGCTCGGCGTGCTGATTGTCCGTGCGCTCTGGCAGTGGCTGGGCGGTGGGGGCGCGGCGGATGCCGCATGGCTGGGCGCGCCACCGCTGGCCGCCGCCCATCTCGCCGGGCTGGCAAGTGGGGCGGCAATCCTCTTCCTGCCCCTGATGCGTCTGGACCGTCTGCCTGTCGGACCCGTCAAACGCTCAGAACTTGTGACGCAGCCCCACCGCGATGCCGAACATTGAGCTCTGCCCGTTGGCCAGGGCATAGCTGTTGCCAAGCGACAGGCTGTTGGCATAGAAAATCGCGGCGGACTCCATCGCCAGACCGGCGTTCTTGGTGTAGGCCGCCGTCACGTAGACGTCAGTCCGCTTGGAGAACGCATAGTTGGAGATAGCCGAGATCTGCCACGGGTTGGCCAGGTGCGCATCGCCGAACTGATTCTTGACGTTGTCGTAGTTGTACTCGAGCGTCAGCCCGATGGCCGTCGTGATCTGGTACGTCCCGCCGATCCAGTAGAAGTCATCGCGCAGGAACTCGGCGCCCTGCTGGTTCTTGTTCTGGCCCCACCGGTATCCCGCCATGACCTTCGCCGGCCCAATCGCGTAGCTGGCGCCGACCGTGGCCTTCTTGAAGGTGCCGGTACCAGCATTGGTCGGCTGCGCGGTGGGCGCGATAGTCGGATTGAACTGGTCGTAGCCCACCACCACGCCAAGTGGTCCGGTGGCATATACCAGTGCCGCGCCGTAGGCCGTATCACGCCGGAACTGTCCCGGTACCTCGCCGTTGCCGCCGAGGATGAACGGGGCGCCCACCGTGGGCGGCAAGGCCAGGCCCGTACCGAACGAAAAGTGCCCCAGCGCCGTGATCGGCCCAAAGCTTCCCGTGTACTTGATCGTGTTGTCCTCACGGAAATTCGCGCCCGCCATGACCACGACGGGCTCGTACTGCGTCGCGTACGCGGCTGGCGCGAAGTTCGCCAGCGCTTCGAACATGGAGGTGTACTGCCGGCCCAGCGAAAGCTGGCCATAATCGCTCTGCAAGCCCACGAATGCCTGCCGGCCAAACAGGCGGCCGCTCTGCTGCGAGGTGCCGGTATCAAGGTTGAAGCCGCTCTCCAGCACGAAGACGGCCTTCAGGCCGCCCCCCAACCCTTCCGAGCCGCGCAGGCCCCAGCGCGAACCCGACACACCGCCGGAATCCATGCGGAAGACGTTGTTCGACGGGCCAGGGTTGAAGCCATTCGCGGCAACCGGCACGGCGCCCAGATGGTTGGCGAATTCGAGGTTCGCATCGACGACGCCGTAGAGCGTCACGGTCGACTGGGCGTGCCCGACACTGGCGCCGGTGCATAGGATTGCCACTGCAAGATACTTCCGCTGCATCTTGAGCCCCTCCGCTTGTTGTTCTTCTTTATCCGGACAGCAAACGCCCCCCTCCACCGATGGCGCTCCCAGCCATGATGGAATCTCTCCAGACAATCTTCCGGTACTGCCCACACTGCGGATGTTCGCCAGGCCACCGACGTGCCTGCCTGAACCAAGCGTATGTGTTGAACGCGCGTTTTGCCACGTTTTGCCGAACTACTTCAACGCACGTTGCGAAACCGCGACGATCGCAATGACACAACACGCGCCCGCCAGCAACATCAGCAGATTGGCGGTGCCGATCAGCGTCGCCTGCTGGTCGATCAACCGTGACAGGCGTGCCAGTTCGGCCGGGTCGATACCCTGCTGGAATTCAAACGGCGTCACATGCGCAACCAGTTGCGTACGCGCGATCGCCTCGTCATATTGCAGCCACAGGCTGGCCAGCCCAGTCCCCGCCGCCGATGCGATCTGGCGCACGATGTTCTTGAACTGATAGCCATGAGCGAAGTCGTCCACGCTGAACTCCGCCCACGTCAGGCCAGCCACCAGCATCAGCACGAAAGGCAGCGTCAGGTTCTGCAGCACAAGCACCGGCAGGATGACTTCGAGCGAGGCGCCGGGCATCATCCGTTGCGAGAGCAGCCACGCGGCCATGGCGAAAATCAGATAGCCCAGCGCGATATACCGCCGCGAGCCGGGCAGCGATGTGCCCCAGAACGTGAACGCGGCCGCCGCTGCGAAGCCCAGCAACGACGTGGTGGTGAGCACCGTGCCGGTGGTCTGGAAGGTGAACCCCATGCCGTTCTGCAGCATCGTGGAGATGACATAGGTCCACAGCCCGTTCAGCAGGTAATAGATGGCGTAGAACGACAGCCCGATCAGGAAGCGCCGCCCCAGCAGCAGCTTCGGGTTGAGCCACGGGTCCGGATGCCGGCGCAGATACACCATGCCCGCTGCGAAGAGCGCGATGCCGGCCATCGGCGTGAACGCCACCGAGGGCGAGTTCGCCAGCTCGTAGAACCGCAGGTCTCCCAGGCCATGCAGCAGCGTCAGCGCGCCCGCCCCGAACAGGATCACCGTCACCCAGTCCATCGCGTGATAGTCGACGTCCCACGGCGCCACCGTGACCGTCAGCCGGGGGGGATAGGTGAGCACGACAAACAGCAGCGTGGCCAGCGCGATCCCCGCCTGGAGCACGAACACCATCTGCCATTCGGCGTTCTCGACCAGTTGCGCCGTGATCCACGGTGCCGCCGCCGGCAAACCCATGCTGCCGATATTGAATCCGATGAACAATGGCCGGCGCTCCTCGCGCGCGGCGGCAAGCTGGATGATGATGCGCGACGCTGCGAACAGCCCGCCCGCGCCGAAGCCCTGCACCGCGCGGGCCAGCGCAAGCTCGAGCGGATTGCGGCTCAGGGCGCATAGCGCCGCGCCGGCGGCGGCGATAACCAGCCCCGCCATGGTGAAGCCACGGTAGCTGATGTCGTGCGCGAGACGCCGCAGCATCAGGTTGGCCACCACCGCGGCTGCCGCGTACGACGTCAGTGTCCAGAGAAAGTCCTCGGGGGATGCGTGCACGCCACCGCGAATGTGGGTGCCGGCCACGCCCATCATCGCGGACGCCCAGAAGTCGACCCCCGTCGAGCAGCCGAGGGCCAGGCCGATCATGTAGACCCGCACTGCGGACAACTCCGGATGCTGGCTCAGCAAGGGCTTGCTTGGCATGGGGGGCGACCACCGTTCTGACCGTTGGACGGATGCGGGCACTGGCCTGTCACGGCGCGCGGGGGGCGCGTCGGACGCGACGAAATCAGCATAGCAGATGCATACTGCCCGCACGCGGGCAAAACCGCGTGCCGCTATACTCCGTGCATCCCACGCCCTCGGCCGTTCATTGCGGCACACCAGACACCATGACGCCAGCCACTCCACCCATCGCAGTCGTTGGCGGGCAACCCGTGCCGGACAGCCATGCCGGCGCCACCTCCCGCAACGGCGCAAAGGTGCCGTTCGAGACCGGCATCCGGTTGGCCGGTGTCGGCAGGTTCCAGTATCGCCTCTTCGTCATCTTCGGCCTGGTCTGGCTTGCCGATGCCATGCAGGTGCTGTCGATCGGATTCAGCGCGCCATCCATCGCCAGGACGTTTGGCATCACGATGCCCCAGGCGCTGCAGACCGGCACGCTCTTCTTCGTCGGGATGCTGGTGGGCGCGATCGTCTTCGGCCGCCTGGCCGACCGCATTGGCCGCCGCCCCGTGCTGATGATCGCCATCGTCATCGACGCGCTCTCCGGCATCGCATCGGCCTTCGCGCCAGAACTGTCCTGGCTGCTCGTGCTGCGTTTCCTGACAGGCGTCGGTGTCGGCGGCACGCTGCCGGTCGACTACACCATGATGGCCGAATTCCTGCCCAGCGACCGTCGCGGCCGCTGGCTGGTCCTGCTCGAATCGTTCTGGGCGATTGGCACGATCTGCCTGGCGGTACTGGCGCTCGTGGCGCTGTCCCATGGCGATCAGGCCTGGCGCGTCATCTTCCTGGTCACGGGCATTCCCGCGCTGATTGGCGTTGTCCTGCGCTTCTACATTCCGGAATCGCCGATGTACCTGAACCGTAGCGGGCGATCGGACGAGGCCCGCAAGGTACTGGAACGGGTGGCGAAAGCAAACGGCCGAAACGTCGAGATCCCGGCCCTGCAATCCGAAGTCGTCGCGCCGAAGTCGGTCTTCACGCTGTTCTCCGGAACGTTCCGCCGCCGCAGCTTCGCGCTATTTGCCGCGTGGGCGCTGATCTCGATCGCGTACTACGGCGTGTTCGTCTATCTGCCGATCAAGCTCGGCGCGGAGGGCTTCGCCTTCATGCGCGGGCAGGTCTTCCTGGTCGTCCTCGCCATCGTCCAGCTCCCCGGCTTCGCCTTGTCCGCTTACGGCGTCGAGCGCTGGGGCCGCAAACCCACGCTGATCGGATTTCTGCTGCTCAGCGCGGTCGGCTGCATGCTGTATAGCCTGGGCACGTCTCCCACGGTCGTCGTCGGCTCCACGTTGCTGATGAGCTTCGCGCTGCTGGGTACCTGGGGCGCGCTGTATGCGTTCACACCGGAGGTCTACCCGACCGACCTGAGAGCCACTGGAATGGGCGCGGCCGGTGCGGTGGCACGTTTCGGCGGCCTGTTCGCACCCGCGATCATCGCGCCAGTGATGGCCACGCATTTCACCCTGGCCCTCGCGTTGATCTCCAGCATGTTGCTGGCCGGCGCCTTCGCCATCGGCATCGTCAACGTGGAATCGAAGGACCGCGCGCTCGATTGAGCAGGGCCCAAGGCGGGTCTCCGACTGGACCGGACAGCCCCTTCCTCGGCCAATCTACCCCTGCATTGAAGTCGGTCTACTTGCCGGCCTGACCGACGGCCTCCCATGGCACGCCGTCGCCGCTGACCGCGACGGCGCCCTTCGCCATAGGGATAAATCCTCCCCCCTCTTGCTCCACATTGGCAGGACGCCCCACCCCTCCCGGAGGGGGTTCCGCCCCGGACTGCGCGATCTAATGCGCATCAGCCCACCTCCATGTCCTCCCAGGCACCGGCAAACGGTGGGCGATCACAACACAAGACCAATACGGAGAAGACAGAGCATGAGGAAGCAGGCTATCGCGCTGGCGGCTCTCGCCGCGGCCAGTGTCACAGCACACGCGCAATCGAGCGTCACGCTTTACGGAGTCATCGACGGGTCGATCGAATACGTCAATCGCGTGGCGTCGTCCGCCGCCACGCCCAACCAGGGTGGCAGCCGCTTCGGCATGCCCAGCGTGGGCGGCCTGTCGGCGTCGCGCTGGGGCCTGCGCGGCGTCGAGGATCTGGGCGGCGGCAACCAGGCGCTGTTCGTGCTGGAGTCCGGCTTTCAATGGGACACCGGCGCGCTGCAAAGCGCCCCCTTGTTCAACCGCCAGTCGTACCTCGGCATCCAGAACGCCACCGTCGGCAAGTTCTCGTTCGGCCGTCAGTACACGTCGTTCTTCGACGGCATGGCCAACTTCGCCCCGCTTCGCTTTGCGGCCACCTATGAGCCGGGCATCTGGTGGATGGGCCTGAACTACCGCGAAGACAACATGGTCAAGTACACGGGCCAGTTCGGACCGTTCCAGGCCGTGGCGCACTTCTCGTTCGGCACCGGCGTGGCCGTGCAGAACGCCACCATCCTGCTGGCCAATGGCGGCGCCGGCGAAGTGCCGGGGCACTTCTCCGACAACACCGGCTACGGCGGCTCGCTGATGTACCTGAGCAACGGCCTGGGATTCTCCCTCGCGGCGGATGAATGGCGTCCGGCAGCAGTCACCGGCCAGCCGGGCAAGATGACCAAGCTCGGTGCGGCGGCTCTCTACAACACCGGGCCGCTCAAGTTCACGGCCGGCTATCGCTACAACAAGGGAGAATTCTCGAACGGCGGCACGCTGCTGCGCGACGACTACTGGTGGGCAGGCGTGAACTATCAGGCCACGCCGGCACTGGGACTGTCCCTGGCCTACTACTTCGCCAACGTCAAACAGGCCAGCGCGGCGGCGAACACCCCGACAAGCAATCCGCCCAACATGCATCAGGTCAGCTTCATCGCCGACTACAACTTCAGCAAGCGCACGGACGTCTATCTGTCGGCCGGCTGGGCGCACAACGGTGGTCTCAGCTTCGACGGCGCCGCCACGGCCTATGCCTTCAAGTACCCGACCATGACCGGACAGCAGAACATGGTCGGGGTGACGGTAGGCATCCGGCAGATCTTCTGACCTGGAACCCTATTCCTTGTCTCAGCCCTTGCGGTGGCCGACGGCGGCCACCGTTCTTTTTTTGGGGCTCTTCGTCGATTTGCGGGATGTGGGAATGGACTCAGAACGACCCACAAGGGACGGTCGCAATTCTCCAAGGCGGCCATTCGCCAACGGTGCAAATATCCGACGATGCCTGGCCATATTCGTAGTCGCTTTCGGCCATGCTCAGTTACTGCGGTACGTCCATCTGTGCATTTTCAAGCTCGACATGCGCTTCGTCGACTTTGCGTTGACGATCGGCGATTTTCTTCGCGCTCTTGCCGTTGGCCTTTGCTTCCTGCAGGTCACGCTCGCGTTCAGCCAGTTTCTTTTGCGCCGCGACCACCTTGCGTTGTGCGTCGCTGCGCAGCACAGCATCGGTGCAATTGGCATTCATTTGAGCAAGCGCTGCTTCGAGGCCATCTACGCGCTTCGCATTACCGTGTGCTTTCGCGTAAGTGATTTCTCGCTCTATCGACTGGCGCTTCGCATCACAACCGTCAGTTTGAGCGGCGCATACCATCGGGGAAAGGACCACGCCGAGCAAAAATGCTTTGATCACGATATTCATGAGAGGCCTCGTAGTAGTGGCGCGTTGATCGTCGACTGTGCATTCGGCAGAGATTATAGAGCGCTCGCAATTGGCTGCCCTGTCGGATACCGTTCCAGACGAACAGTCCCCTGAATTGCCGACGGCCCGGATTCATCTGGTTACGTTTCGTGAACAGACTACCTCTAAGCATAAGCGCAACGGGTCGCTCTCAATCGCCGCTCGCTAAGGCCTATATAAGATCACGGCTGAGTTCGGACAGAGCAGCGACTAAACCGTTGTTCGACAACGTTGGTCCCCCACTGCATCCCCTCTGATTCGCTGGTCAATTGAAAACCAAATGATTCATATAGGTGGCGCGCTGCATCCAGGCCCTTGAACGTCCAAAGGTACGTCTCACTAAATCGCTCATCGACAAATCTCATCGCGCGTGACATCAATTGCCGCCCGACACCGGAACCACGCAACGAATCGTCCACGATGAACCATCGCAAATGAGCGATACCCGTTTCATCATCTCCATCGATTGCCACAGAAGCGAGAGAGCGACCATTTTCGGCGTAGAGCCATAGCGCCTTGCCATCGGCTGGCAATGTGCCAGCGAACTCGGCAAGCTCTCTCGCCACCTTCTGCTCGAAGAACGCGCCGAAGCCCCAGTGCTCTGCGTAGAACCGGGCGTGCAAGCTTGCTATGTCACCGATGCAGCCGGGTTGATAGCCCTCCTGAATCTGCGTGGCCAGGACGCGTCCGGGGGCCGCTTCAGTTGAGTGGTCTTGCGCGAGCGCGTCGGCGTACAGCGCGAGAGAACGAACCAGGACTTGCTGGTCGGCAGGAACCATTCGTCGAAGCGCACTGGACACCTGATCTGTCGCGAATCGGTCAATTTTTCTCCGGAGCTTCTGCCCTGCCTCTGTTAAATACAGCTCAGACGAGCGCGCATCCTCGTTTGCAACCTTGCGGTTCACGAGTCCGCCAGCCTCCAGTTTTGCAACCTGTCGACTTGTATTTGATTTGTCGAGGCGCAAGATGTTGCCTAAGTCCTTTGCACTGATCCCTGGCGTTGCCCCGATTTCGATGATCGCGTGAACAGCCGAAGGTGCAAGATCACTGTCAGCCAAGGTCGTTCGCATGAAGCCTAATTCGCGAACCAGTTTTCGGGAAAAGTCCCGGAGCTCGAGAATCGTTGTCTCTCGGGATTTGGCTGGAAGATCGACAAGGTCCATGTGCGGGCTCAAATAAGTTGCGCATCGCAACCAACATAGTTGCGATACGCAACCATGTCAAGGTCCGCTTTATAGTGGTGTTGAGTTGTGGCGCGCTATTGCTCGCCTAAACCCTACAGGCGTAAGACATTGGCCGCTGAAGGTTCTTTTGTCATGGTGCAGCGGACGTACACGCAAGCCGGCGGAACGTCGCAGCCTGGCCGGGAAGAGCCCGATCGAGTCGGCGGCCGACCTGTCGGCGACGACGGGCTGTGGCCGACCCTTGGCGGTCCCTGACATTGCTCCAGAGCGGACATCCCGATGGGCAAATTCACCGTTCGAACGCAGCGTCGCCCGTTGAACCATGACATTGGCCGCCCACAGAAATAGAGACCGTCACGCGACGGCCTCGATACTCGAATTTCCCCTGGGCAGGCCACTTGCGGCCGCCGCAGTCGTAGTGCCGATGGAGATCGGCCACGCCCAGCGGCAGATCATGGTCTCTGGGTTCAGCAATGCTTTAGACCCATTCTCATAGTGGCCGCTACCAACGAGACGCGTAATGCTGCCGGTGCCACCACCTTCAGCGCGAGCTCGTCGTCGTCCGCTTGAGCGGCTTACTTTCCGCTGGCCTCGAAGCCAGCTACTACCCTGGCGACAATGTCGGCCTTCTTGGCAAAGAGTTCGCGATGCCCAGCGTCCTCCACCCATTCGACAGTGACGTCTGTGCCAACTGCGGTTGCGCGTTCTGCGTACGCCTTTGAGCTTGCCGGAGCCACAATCGTGTCCTTAAGTCCTTGTATGACCAAGACCGGCGTTTCGGAACGCTTGAGCCCAGCATTGTTTCGACGTAGTGCATCTATCCACCCCGGATTATCTGTGACGTTGGATGTCACAGCAGGACCGGCTGCTGCTACTGCGCCAAACAGGGTAACCACGCAGTTCTGATGCGAAGCTGCCAGAAGCTTCTGGCCGTCGTCGGTAAAGAGGTTCTTGTCCAGGTTGTAGGCATCCGGGTAGGCGACCGTGCCTACCAGAATCTCCGCCGCGTCTTGACGCGTGGCTCTGATGTCGAGCGCCGGATGAATGGGATGGCTTGTCTGGAGCAATACCAGACGACGCTGGAAGACGCGCCCGCGTGAGGGTTCGGCGGGCGGGCCGTCAGCCCTTTAACCGTGGGGCGGAACGGCTTCCGGGTCCATCCACATCACCTCCCAGATATGGCCGTCCGGATCCTCGAAGCTGCGTCCGTACATGAAGCCGAAATCCTGGACAGGCGTGGGGTCCGCCTTGCCGCCGGCGTCAGTCGCCTTCTGCACGAGGTCAGACACCTCTACTCGTCCGCCCGCTGACAGACACAGCAATACCTGCGCCTCCGCGTGCGCGTCGACGATTCGCTTCCCCGTGAACTGCCGCCATTTGTCGTGCGTAAGCAGCATGGCGTAGATCGTCTCGGAGATCACCATGCATGCCGCGGTTTCATCAGTGAACGCGGGATTGTTGACCGCGCCAATGGCTTCGTAGAAGGCCTTGGATCGCGGCAGGTCTGTCACCGGCAGGTTGATGAAAATCTGCTTGTTCATGATCTGGAGTCCTGTATTTGAGCGATATTTGAACTTCGGTTGTTGATGTAAGCCATGAAGCGATTGCCATGGCATCTTTCGGGCAAACAGTGAAAGAAGGTATTCGACTGGACCTCTTTCGGCCTGCGGCGCGACCGGACAAGCGTGCTGTACTTCCATCGCACATCACTGCCGCACGGACGGCCGGCCGGCGCGGCGCCATCAGCCAGATCACCGGCGCGCAGGAGAGCATCGCGATGACCGCGGCCGTGGCACCCGTAAAGCGGGCGAGGTCAGCAGCAGGATAGGCAGGAGCATGGGCGGGCCGCCTCGCTCAGTCGGTGAAGCCACCATCCGTCAACAGCGAACGGCCGGTGACCCAGGCCATATCTGGCGAGACCAGCGCCGCGATGACATTGGCAATATCTTCGGGATCGGCCAGCCGGCCCAGCGGCGTCCTTTCGCGCGCCTGATCCAGATGCGCTTGGGGAATGCCGGCGGTCATATCGGTGCGCGTGATGAAGGGCGCCACGGCATTGACGCGGATCCTCCGCGGCCCGAGTTCGAGCGCAAATGCGCGGGTGAGCGCGTCCACCGCCGCCTTGCTGGCCGAGTAGACGCCGGCCTCGGCCGTGGGTGCACGGGCAAGATTGCTCGACACATTGACAATGCTGCCGCCCGCCGCGCCGAACAGCGGTGCGAACGCCTGCGTCATCAGCATCACGCTGAGTGCGTTGTGGTGGAACTGTTCGTCGAAGAATGCGGCATCCAACTCGCCGATCGGCCGCGCGCCGTACACGCCCGCGTTGTTGACGAGGATGTCTATGCGGCCACGCTCGTTCGCGATGGCGTCGGCCAGTGCGTGGACAGAGTCGGCGCGGCTGACGTCCGCCTGGAACGCATGAGCGCGGCCGCCGGCGCCCCGGATCTCATCGATCACGGTCTGCGCCGTCTCGCGCTGCTCGCGGTAGACGACAGCGACGCTGGCACCGCGAGCGGCGAGCGCGATTGCGGTGGCGCGGCCGATGCCGCGGGAGGCGCCGGATACGACGGCGACTTTGTCTTTCAGGGACACGAAAGTGCTCCGGTAAGGTGCGGGCGAGAATGAGGCCCGTCGATACGGAGAACGTTATCGGCTCGCCCCGTTGGAAGGAAGCTGGCAGATTGCAACGGGGCGTTGCGGAACTGGAACGGGCCCGCCGGACAGGAGGGATCAGGCGATGGCCTGATCGGACGGCCACCTTGCGCGCACCAACTCGAGGAACACACGCACGGCGGACGTCATGCCGCGCCGGCTCGGGTACATCGCGTACAGCGTGGCTGGGCGCGAGCGCACGGCTTGCAGCACGGGCACCAGCGTACCGGCATCGATGGCGTCCTGGCAAAGATAGGCCGGCAACTGCGCCATACCGGCGCCGCGCAGCGCGAGTTCGCGGATGGCCAGCAGGTTATCCACGGCAATGCCCGGCGTGACAGCGATATTGATCGGCTTGTCGTCTGCGTCGACGAACTGCCATGGCCGCGGATTTGCCAGTGTGCCCTGCGCGAGGCAGGGGTAGTCAGCCAACTCGTCGAGGCGCGCGGGCGGGCCGTCGGCTTCCAGCAACGACGGATGGGCCACGACGATCGACGCCGACGTCGCCACCGGCGTGGCGATCACGTCCTCCGAGGCGAGCGGCACAACTGCCGCGCGGATGACAAGGTCCAGTCGCTCTTCGGCCAGGTCGACAAAGCGATTCGAGAGCGTCAGTTGCACCTGCACGCCCGGGTGGGCGCGCGCAAACTCGGCCAGGATCGGAGGGAGCGTGGTCTCGGCGATCAGCACGGAGGTATGGAGGTGGATCACGCCCGATGGCTCCGCCACGGCGCTGCGCGTGAGGGCGCCGATCTTGTCGACGTGCGCGGCCGCCTCCAGTGCGTGCGCGAGCACCGCCTCACCAACCGGCGTGAGGCCGAAGACCTGCCCCGCCCGGTGCAGCAGTCGCACGCCGAGCGCACGCTCAAGTGTCGCCACCCGGCGGGACAGCCGCGACTTGGCGATGCCGGTCTGCCGCTCGGCGGCGCTGAATCCGCCGGCATCGACCACGTGGATGAAGAGAAGCAGGTCGTCGAGATGTGCGCCGATGCTCTGCGGCATGGGGGCGGATTCTCTGTGGGCGGCGGAGGCCGCTCGGGGATCTGGCATAGGAGGCGAAGGCGCGGGGCCGCGAGATTGCGGGAAAGGTAGATGCTACGACCCTGACAGGCGCCTGGGAAGGCCGTGGCCGCCGATCTGCCGGCGCTCGGGTCGCCGCCCGACCTGCGCCTTAAGCGCTCCACAGCCACGGGACTGAGCAGCCGGCGGCTGCAACGGCTGGAGCGTGGGCGCCCTCGCCTTTGCTCGGGCTCCCGTTGTCCGGAGCGCACGGCGGTCTCGTTCCTGCTGCGTTGCCGGACATGCTTCTGGACCAGACGGAGTACATGGGCAGCAAGAACACCGGGGCCAAGACGGTCCCGGTGTTCTTGCCATGAGCGGGTAGGCCCAGCAAATGCCCGGAACATTGGGTGGCCGCTGCGAATGTCCCCTTTTGGCCGGTCTCAGCCTTCGGCCCGCCCACGCAAGGGCTTGGGACGCGAGGCTGAGCGACTGCGATTGGCTCGATTGCTGCCGATGCTGTCAGCTTCGCGCTAGCTCTGATTAGAGCTTGGGGAGCTGACGGTGCCTTGAAAGCCGGTGATCGAAGAACGGCTGGGACTACTGAGCACGGGACGATGAGCCGTAGAGGAACGTCGTGGGGAGGCTCCGCAGGAAGGGGCCCCAAACCAGGTCCACCTTTTCCCAATATTTTTTACCCGGGTAATATTGACGGCGATTTTTATCCGGGTATAATTCGGATCATCAAATCTCACCTCGCCACCATGTCACCAGACAAGTCCAACTCCCTCACGTGTTCCGGTGGCAACCGCCGTGTTACCACCAGGCCTGTTCGTCCGAGCATCGTAGAGTCGACCTCGCCTTTGTGTCTCGCAAGGGTTGTCTCGCGGGGTACAGGCCACCGCCCGGCGGCGATCGACGACTCGCGGCTGCTGCCGTTTTCGGGAGTCGGGGACAGCCCTTCGGCATAGACACCGCGTCACTCCAAAAACCCGCTAGTGCCCTTTCTCGGACGGTCTGCTGTCAATCCGGGCGGGGAGCCCTTTGTCCAGAAAGAGAAAATGACCTCCAGTTCGTCAATCGCACCCGCTGCTCCAGCGACCTCCCGCCCGCTGTGGCGTACATACCTGGCCATCCTGCTACCAATGATTCTGACAAACACGCTGCAGGTTGCAGCCGGAACCATAGATGGCATCTACCTGGGGCAGATGCTCGGCGTTAAGGCCATAGCGGCCGTCTCGGCCTTCTTTCCGGCGTTCTTCATGCTCCTGGCGATCATCATAGGATTGAGTACGGGTGCCACGGTGCTGATCGGCCAGGCATGGGGGGCACGCAACCCGGAGAAGGTGCGCTCCATTGCAGGAACCGCCATTGCATTGGCACTGACCACAGGCATTGTCGTCAGCGTCGCGGGCGGCGTGTTCGCTTCATCGTTGCTGCAGCGGCTGGGAACGTCGCCAGACATCCTGCCCGAGGCCACGCTGTATGCACGCATCATGTTTGTTGGCTCACCACTCATCATTCTGCTGTGGCTGATGACTTCGATGAGTCGGGGAGTTGGTGATGCCGTCTCGCCATTGTGGACATTGGCCGTGGCAACCATCATCACCATGATATGTACACCAGCCCTGATTTGCGGCTGGGGTGGCATGCCTCGATTGGGGGTGGCCAGTGCGGCCGTCTCGACGCTGGTCGCGTTTGCGCTGGCGCTAGCGTGGATGGCTCGCCGCTGGCTTCGCGCTTCGCATCCACTGGCACCAAATGTCGAACTGCTTTGCCAGATCCGCTTCGACTTGCCCACGGTACAGCGCATGTTGCGTATCGGCATTCCGTCGTCGCTTCAAATGTTCACGGCGGCATTGGCCGAGATCGTGCTGCTTGGCCTCGTCAATGGCCATGGCTACAACGCAACTGCGGCCTATGGTGCCGTGAACCAGGTCATGAGCTGGATTCAGTTGCCCGCGATGTCCCTGGGCATCACTGCTACGGTTCTGTCGGCGCATGCAATCGGCGCAGGTCGCAACCAGCGTGTCCTCGACATTGTGCGGGCCGGCCTCTGGCTGAACATCGTGGTCACAGGTGCCGTAGTTTCCATCGTGTACTTCATGGCTCCCGCGGTCATTTCGCTGTTCTTGACGGATGGCCCCACTGCCTCCCTCGCTCAGGATTTGCTGCGCACAGTTGCCTGGAGTGTCGTGATACTGGGTGCAGCCAACGTCGTTGTCGGCGCGATGCGCGCTAGCGGTACGGTTTTGTGGCCCGCGATGCTTGGCATGGTATCGATCCTGGGAGTGGAGGTTCCGTTCGCCTATTGGCTGCACAGTCGCATCGGAATTTCCGGGATATGGTGGGCTTACACCGTGGGATTCGGGGCCATGCTGCTGCTCCAGTCGATGTACTTCCGATGGGGCTGGCGTCGTCAGCGCATCGAGCAGCTCGTGTAGCGGGCGAATTCGCTCGTGACGGTGGTAAAACCTGACGGCTTCGCCCTGGCAGCCTCCGGCATGACCGTTGGGAACCTCGGCGGACATTTGCATTGTCGATGCCGAGCGTCCGTCTCCGACGAACTCTGATGTCGGTCCGCCCGCCCACAGGCGGGCTGGCGCCAGAGGCAACTGCCGACCCGGAGCGGTCCTTTATCCGTTCGAAGTCTGCGTCCCCTATTCGAGCAAAAACGGACGCTGAACCGCGCAGTAGCTTCTGGCCGAACCGAGGAGTCTGCAGGCCGCCAAAATCTCGATGCACGGCCGGACTTGTTGAACTCGCAGTATCTGCACTCCCGCCGTTGGTGGCACAAGTGCCGCTTACTTCTCGGTGCGTGGTACCTGCAGCCTCGACGTCCAAAGCTGCTGGCACGAGGGTGAGGGACTTTTCTTCCAATTCGTCACGGTAGGAGGACCAGACGAAAACACGGAGTCTTTAAATATTTAAACGATGGCATGAATACTTTGATGGAACGCTCCAAACTGCGACGATTGCGGCACCATGCTTTCCGCGAGCGGTAGTAGCCGGAGGATAGGCAGCTCCTCGGAATTGCCGTAGTGCTTGTCTGCGACACGTTTAGATTTCATAAAGTAGCTTTTTCACCGATATAGGTAGGGTCATGCTCACTGTGAGAAGCCTGTTGTTAAGCCTTGTCTTGGGCTCGGTATCCATTGGGTTGGCGGAAGCGGCGGAGAGACCCAACATCGTGGTCATCATGGTCGATGACATGGCACCGATGGACGTGTCAGCCTACAACCGCGGGCTCGGCGCCGTTACCACGCCGAATATCGACCGCATCGCAAAAGAGGGGCTAATGATCTCCGATTATTACGCCCAACCGAGCTGTACTGCGGGCCGCGCGGCGCTCATCACTGGACAATATCCGATCCGTACCGGACTCACGGCAGTCGGGCAGCCTGGCGCGAAAGTCGGCCTGCAGGACTCCGACGTCACCATGGCCCAATTGTTGAAGGCCGAGGGGTACGCGACCGGCATGTTTGGCAAATCGCACGTCGGCGACCGCAATGAGTACCTGCCGACAGTACACGGGTTCGATGAGTTCTACGGCTTTCTCTATCACCTCAACGTGATGGAGATCGCTGAAATGACTAACTTCCCGAAAGACCCGAAGTTCCCCGGCATTCCCCGCAACATGATTCACGCGGTCGCTACCAGCTCGAATGACACCACTGACGACCCGCGCTGGGGGCGTGTGGGCAAGCAGAAGATCACGGACGAAGGACCGCTCACGATCGAACGGATGAAGACCATCGACGACACCTTCACCGACATGTCGATCGACTGGATCAAGAAGCAGAAGGCAGCCAACAAGCCGTTCTTCCTGTGGTTCAACCCTTCGCGCATGCACCAGAAGATTCACGTCAGCAATCAGTGGTTGGGCAAGAGCGGGCACACCGAGTACACCGATGCCGTGATGCAGCTCGACTCGCTGGTTGGCAAATTGCTGGATTCACTCGATCAGGAGGGGTTAAGCAAGAACACTATCGTCCTGTTCACCTCCGACAATGGCGTGAACCTCTCGCATTGGCCGGACTCTGGCGCTGCGTCGTTTCGCGGCGAGAAGGGGCTGACCTGGGATGGCGGCTTCCGTGTGCCAATGCTGGTCCGCTGGCCCGATCACATCAAGCCTGATACCTGGACCGGAGAGTTCATGACATCCGAAGACTGGCTACCCACTCTGATGGCTGCCGTCGGCAAACCGGACGTGAAATCCCAGCTACTAACTGGCCTTTCCGTCGGCGGCAGGACATTCAAGAATCACCTCGATGGCTACAATCAGCTCGATATGCTGACAAAGCCCGATGGCAAGTCCCAACGGCATGAATTCTTCTACTTCGCCGAAACCAGCATGAACGCGGTTCGCGTGGACCAATGGAAGATACACACGGCCATCAAGGACAAGTGGATGGAGGCAGCCAAGGAGATCCCCGGCGGGCTCGTGATCGACATCAAGGTCGACCCGTACGAGCGCTCTCCCGAAACCGGCGACCATTTCCGCTGGCAACAGCAGCGGAGCTGGATCATTCCAATCATGGCACCGTATATCGAAGCGTTTCAGAAGAGCATGAAAGACTACCCGCCTTCACAGAAGGGCGCCGGCGGGATAGGGATGGCTTCCATGGAGAATTAGCCTAAAGCGGCCGTTTGACATTGAGTCGTAAAAGTCGGCTTTTGGGACGCCGTCCACGGAGCGTCGAAGGTCGGCTTCTGGCCCGTCTCGGCCTTCCGTCTATCCAGGAAAGGGGTTACTGGCGCCGACGGCGGCTACCGCCCCTTCTCGGCCAGTCAGCTTCACAGCGCCGAAAGGCCGAGTCGGCCAGTTTTCTGCTGTTCGGTTTCATAGGATCGAGGGCCGTTCCCGACTCCAGAGCGGCCATCGTCGACCAGACCAATGGCCGGCCGCACATCGGCCAACACCGACTTGCGGCCTGGCATCTGCTTTTCAAGTCAGTCTCAGTCTCCCCGTGAAGGGCGGGATGGACACGCGGACATCAGTGGTCGCCGTTGTCCCGCAACAGCGCCGGATTCACCACCCGGATGCTTCGAAACGCAATCTCGATCAAGCCGCGTCTCTCCAGTTTCTTCAGAAGCTCGTTCAATGTCTGGCGCGAGACACCGACCATGGCAGCCAGGTCCACCTGGGACACCTTGACCGTGACAGGACCGGCATGTTGCTGGTCCGGACGCTGTATCCGCAGCAATGCCGCCAGCTTTGCACAAACACGCTCTTCCGGAGAAATCAGTCTTGAATCCGAGACGTGGCGCAGCAAGCCGGCATATCGCTCCGCGATGAACAGTGCAAGGTAGCGGTAGAAACTCGGATCTTCCTTTGCGATTCGCTCGAATTGCGCCTTGGAAAGCGTGAATATCCGGACGTCCGTGTCGGCGATCACTGCCACGGTGGTCTTCTCGTTGGTGACTAGGGCCAATGGGCCAAACCAGAAGCCGGGGTCTCCTACGTGATAGAGGTTCTCCTCGCCGCCGACCAGCACGCGCGTAACGCGGACGTGGCCCTCCAATACTGCACTCATCGCTTTGGGTGTACTTCCCTGTGCGGAAACCACCGCCTTCCTTGGGAAGGTGCGCACCGTACCGCGGGAAATGATCTTGTCCTGCAAGGCTGCGGGTAGACTCGCAAACCACGCATTGCTCACAAGGATGCGTCGGAGTTCCTGATCAGTGGCGTCACCGGTAGCGGGCATGGAAAAACGAGATGAGTTGTCGTCCGGGCGACAAGTGCCAGGGCGCTTCAAATGTAGCATGCCCTCGCATGCTGGCCGTGCGGGCCGGGACGCTCTACTACAGCAAGGAGACGAGTCGTGAAGCAACATTCTGGTTCGGGATCGGTCAGGTCGACCGCGTGCCATCCATTCCGCCGCCGAATCGCGATGGCACTGGCGTTCGCCGCTGCGTGTGGCACAGTTGGCACGGCAGCCGCGCAGTCGCCGCAGTCGCAGCAATCGAAGTCTGGCGGGACTGCAGTCGTCGATGCTATCAGGGACCCGATTCCCGGCCCGCGCAATTGCTTCTGGTCGCGTGGCCCGGTCAGTGCCGATCCGTACATCAATATCGCATATCCCGATGCCGGCACGTTTTACTGGGGCGCGACGTTCTCGATTCCTGAGGGCGCGAGGCTTTCCATGGAAGGCAATTTTCCGCACTCGCGGTATATGTCGCTGATCAGCTATGACGGCGCCGGCGTTCCCGTCGAATCCGTCGCCGACTATCTGATCAAGCCCGCAACGGGTGCGGTGAATCCTTTCCTGCCCGGGGCAAATCGCAACGCAAAGGCGCGAGGCTACTCGCTGGATGTCCTCGACGCAGCGCCTCCGGCCGACCAGCCTGTGGGCATGAACTTGCTTGGGCAGCAGCGCTCGATATTGCATGCTCCGAAGTACGGACCCGGCCAACAGCAGGTTCTCTATCGCATCTATGCGCGAGACAAAGGAGTGGACGAGACAGGAGGCGTCGGACTGCCTGTTCCCGTGCTAACACTCGCAGATGGCCGGGTACTCAGGGGGGATGCGGCGTGTCCCGCATTGCGCACCCGGCAGCCGCTGCAGATCGATCCGGCAGCGCTCGCGGTCCCGATGGAGAAGTACCACGAGCTTGTTGCCACCGCCCGCGAGGTAGGCAAGGAGAAGCACCAGCCTGCGTTTCCGGCAACCAGCCCCCCTACTTGGTTTATCCAGTACGACCGAGAATATCTGTACAGCCTATACACCGGGAAGCCACTGACCAGCCCGAAGAAGAGCACCGGGGGCTTCTATCCGAACCTCGACAACCAGTACATCCGCACTATTGTCAACCGCAAGCTTGGCAAGGTGTTCGTCATCCGCGCCAAGGCGCCGACAACGCCTCGCACAGCCAACGGTGATGCCGTGATGGGCACGGGCGAGCTTAGGTACTGGTCCATGTGCTCAAATCAGGGCTTTGCCAATACCCGCGTCAATGGCTGCGTCTACGACGAGCAGGTTCCGGTTGGTCCGGATGGCTTCTACACGATAGTAGTGAGCCGGAAGGAAGACCGTCCACGCAACGCAACGACACAGTGCGGCATTGCCTGGCTGCCGATGGCGGATGACGGAGATGGCGCCGAAGACGCTGATGTCACGGTGGTGCAACTGCGGCACATGCTTGGGACGACAGACTTTCCCCACGCGGTACAGGCCATTTCGAAGCCGGGCGATGAACGCAAAGTCATGGGCGACTATTACCCGGCGGGCCGCTACATGTCGACCTCGGCCTTCGAGATCGCGGTGCCTTGCATGCAGGACAAGCACTAATCAGCTGCCGTGCTGGCGGAGTTCTTTCGGAGCAGTCGGTCGCTGGCGACATCGCGGAGCCAGCGGCCGGCGAGCCCGCTACTACTTCAAAGCAGAAACAGTACGGCATGGCGACGCGCATATGCGGATGCGCTGGCAAACGCCTACGCCACATCGCTTTCGCTCGGCAACGGCCAGCCGCTTTTCGTTCGATGCCGCAATCAGTTGGCTAGATCGCCGCAACGTCGTCGTCGACGTATGGGGCGTTTTACCGACAGATTGGTCGTCACACGCGTAAGAGCCAACGTTGCTACCGACCAAGGGGCGCCCGCTCAAAACGCCGTCGTTGGCCGGCTACTGTCTGGAGGGGAAACTCAGCCTGACTATTCAGATGGCAGCTTTGGGCCGGTTTCCGCCCTCAGCCTATCCGCGCCTAGGCTTCCAGGCGCTAGAGGCTTCTACCGCCCCATCTCTGCCGGTTGAACTTCGTTTAGCAGACGACCGGAGTCACAACTAAACCGGCCATCGAGATTGAAAAGGCCAATGACTCAAAATGGCCGAACTCTGCCCTCCCCGGAAGTTGGCGATAAGCCTTCTTTCTGACGCCCCTTACCGGCCCTCGCCCTATCCAGGGTCCACTCATTCGAAGTCCGGCAGTTTCATGCTATCCAGGATCTTCGGCGGATAGTGCAGCACGTGAGTCACGTGGTCCGCCGCGAAATCCTTGAGGGGCCGTTACCTCGCGCGGATGGCAAGGCCAATGCCATGGACAGGAGTCTGTCCGCACGCCGGCGCGATGCCGACGCTGCCGCTCACTCGTCTTCCGCCTTGCTCATCACCACATTTGGCACTGCCGCGGCGGGAGCAGTCACGAACGCCGCCTGGCGCGGCTTGTCGATGCTGTAGCGCAGGCGCCCCGTCTCGATATAGAAGCGCAGGTTGCGATTTTTCATCAGATAGAACAGGCCGACGAGCGCCGCGGCAAAACCCGAAGCCGCTCCAACACCCAGCGCCCAGCGCGGACCAAAGCGGTCCGCCACCCACCCCACCACCGGCGCGCCAAGCGGCGTGGTGCCCAGTGCAATGGCCAGCAGGATGGCGATTACCCGGCCACGCATCGCCGGCTCGGTCGAGATCTGCACGAGGCTATTGGTGGACGTGGTGAACGTCTGTGTCGATGCACCGATCACCGCCAGCGTCAGGCCGAACAACACCGCATTCGGCATCAATGCGCCAAACATGCAGCCCACGCCAAAGATGGTTGCGGCACCGACCAGGATCGCCATGCGCGGGCGTGCCCGGCGCGCGGCCAGCAGCGTGCCGGTAACGGACCCTATCGCCATGGTCGAACTCAGCAAGCCGTACTGTCCCGCACCGGCATGAAATGCACTGACCGACATCGTCGAAATGAAGATCGGGAAGTTCAGGCCGAAGGTGCCGATCAGGAACAGCATGAACAGCGCCGCCTTCAGGTCGGGGCGTTTCCACACGTACCTGAAGCCTTCCAGAAAGCTGCCGCGTGAGCGCTGCGCGGGCGGCTTCAGGTGCAGCTCGTGCTGACGCAACATGCGCAGCGCGCCGATCACCGGGACAAACGACAGCGCATTGATCAGGAATACCCATCCCGTGCCAATCGATGCAATGAGCAGACCCGTGATCGCAGGGCCAATCATCCGCGCCCCATTGAACGAAGTGGAGTTCAGCGCAACGGCATTGGGCAGGTCCTCCTCGCCGACCAGATCGGAGACAAAGGTCTGCCGCGCTGGGGCGTCGAACGCGGTGACGCATCCGAGCAGCAATGCGAACACATAGACATGCCACAGTCGCACCAGGCCAGTGACGGTCATCAGGCCCAGCCCAAGCGCCAGCAAACCCATGGCTGTCTGCGTGATGAACAGCAGTTTGCGGCGGTTGAAGTGATCGGCCGCATAGCCGGTAAGCGGCAACAGCAGCATCTGGGGGCCAAACTGCAGCGACATCACGATCCCGACGGCAGTCGCGTTGTGATGCGTGAGTTCGGTGAGCACGAGCCAGTCCTGCGCCGTGCGCTGCATCCACGTGCCGATGTTGGACACGATCGCGCCACTCGCCCACACCCGGTAGTTGAAGTTGCGCAGCGAACGGAATGTACGAGCCACGGACGTGTTCCCTATGAATCTATCGTGTTGACGTCACGGCGCGACCAGCCGCTTGAGAAGCTCGACGCCGGTTGCGAGTTGCTGCTGTTCGGCAGCGGTGAAACGACTCTGGATGGCGCGGTAGAGCCAGTCCTCGCGCGCCGCGCGGCTGGCTTTGACTTTCTGGCGGAAGGCCGGGGTCAGCGAGAGAACAGTTTGCCGACCGTCGTTTGGATCGGGCGCGCCGCTGACGGCACCCGCCGCCTTCAGGACTGTCAGCGTCTCGCCCATGGATTGCGGACGCACATCCAGGGCGCGGGCGAGTCCGGCAACCGTTGCCGGGCCGTCGCGCTCGAGCAGATGCAGCACCTGGATCTGCGAAGGCGTGAAATCACCGGCCCTCGCCTCTTCGCGCAATCTACGGCGCAGCGTGCCAATCAGGGCGCGCAGGTCTTCGGCCGTGGCGTGCGCCAAAGCGTCACTTGCTGAAGGAGGACTCTTGCTCATGGCATGCAACTAGAAAGGTTACCTTGCAAGGTTACCTTCCTAACTGGGACAGGTCAAATCGCGCCTCAGGCTGCCAGCAATGGGACGTCAACTGCCATGCAGAACGCCAGCGCGCGCAATGCCCCGGAAAGACCAGCAAGGGCGAATACCGAACGTTTTGTTGGGCCCATGCACCTAGACTGAGCGGTCCGGTCAGGCTAGGATTTTCGAAACATTACCCACTTGAAGAGGAGGAGACGATGCTGGCTGTTGTTGCGCAGATCAAAGTGAAACCCGGTGCCGAGGCTGAGTTCGAAAAGGTCGCAGCCGAACTGGTGGCGGCATCCCGGCAGGAGGAAGGATGCCTTGAGTACACGCTCTGGCGGACCGCTGAAACCGGGCTTTACGCATTCACCGAGAAATATCGCGATGCCGATGCGGTCGACGCGCATCGGAAATCGGAGCACTTCCGCTCCATCGGCAAAGCAATGGGCGCGTTCATGGATGGCCCGCCCAACGTACTGCGCCTGTCCTCAATCTGATCGACTACGATCCGGCGAACGTCCATGATTGCGTCGACGACCCGATTCCAGGGTCGTCGCCATCCCGGATGAAACTCCTGAAGCCCCGCGCCGTCCAATGCTTTTTGGAAGACATCGGACAATCATCATGCATCGGGTAGTTTTCAGCGCAATTGGACTGGTACTTCTGCTTGGCGCCATTCAGGGATGCGCGTCGTCAAGCGCCCCGGGAGGCCGGGAATCAAGCGTCACCGTGTACGGCACCGTGGATGCCGGCGTGAGCGTGACGCGCGACAAGTGACCCCTGCACGTGCCGAATCAGGCACACCCCTCAGTTTCCAAGGAAGGCTGAGCCAGTAACGCCAAGGCATCGGTGAGTGAGAGCACCGTCGTACGCGATTCGAATGCCGTGGCAAATAGATGATCGTGGACGACCGGATCCGGGTCGTAGCAGCAGTCCTTCACCGTGAACAGCCGGAAGTCCGCATCGCTCGCATGCGCCACCGACGACAGCACCACCCCCGTCGACGCGATGCCAACCATGATCAGCGTGTCGATCCCCCGGGCGGAAAGCCGCACCTCCAGGTCAGTGCCGAAGAACACGCTGGCGCGATGCGCGAGGATCAGCGGTTCGTCGGCCCGCTGGCTGAGTTCCGGCGAGATCTGGTCATTGACGAACAGGCCAAGCTGCTTGATGACCTGCCCGTTCCGGTTCAACGGGCTCACTTCCGGATACCCCGCGCTGAAATGAATCTTGGCGAAGTAGACGCCGACGCCCACCGCTCGTGCGGCATCGCACAGCCTGCGTGTATTCGACAGCAGAGCCGGCGCGACGGACGGGAACAACTCCAGAATATCGGTCTGGTAATGCATGACCACCAGCGCGGTTCGCGCAGGCTCGATTACCGGAATCTGCATGATCATCCTTTCTGGCCTCGGGTTGATGGCAAACCGCTTCGATGCTGCGCCCGTCGGGACCAATGACGAACGCCGCTTGTTAGTTCGCGTGGTAGTTCGCGTAGTGGTTCGCATGGTAGCGCGGGCGTGGACCAAGGGCACCGTTGTCCTTGCTGCCAGCGCCCTATGCCGCGCGATTCATCGCTGACGCCGAATTTGACGTGATCAAACATTGGCGCTCCTGAAGCGTCTGGGCCTTCGCGAAATTCTGCGTACTGTATCCCATCAAGGCCGCGCAACGATGTGCGCCGTGCGCCTGCCGTGCGCCTGCCGTGCGCCTGCTGTGCGCCTGCCGTGCGCCTGCCGTGCGTCAGTGGCACTTCCTTCGATCCATCGTCGGAATCGTCTGACGCACCTTTCGGAGCCGCCCTTCTGCTTCCCTCCCCCACCGCGAACCTAACCTTGATGCATGGGCGCACAGCCCTGCCCCCGCCGCCGGGCAGCAACGGGAGGGCCCGGCGGATCCGATTGAATCCACTTTGAACAGGAGCTCGAACGTGATGAGTAAATGGCTCTCAGCAGTAGTGTGTTCGATGCTGGTTGCCACGCCCGCAGGCATGGCACTGGCGCAAGCCCCGGCAGGATCGAAGGCCGATCACGAAGCTGCAATCAAGCAGGCGGATGCCGACTACAAGGCAGCATCCGCGAGATGTGACGGCATGAAGGACAACGCGAAGGACGTGTGCAAGCTGGAGGCCAAGCGAGATCGTGACGTGGCCAGGGCTGACGCGGATGCGCGCCACGAAGGTACCGAAAAGGCCCACGCCAAGGCCATGAAAACCAAGGCCGATCGAGACTACGACGTGGCGAAGGAAATGTGTGACGACAAGAAGGGCAACGAGAAGGACGTCTGCGTGAAGGATGCCAAGGCCGCGCATGAGCGGGCCGTGGGCAGCGCGAAGATCGAGAAGGCCGCAGTCACCGGCAGCCCCGAGGAAGTCGCGCAAGCGCGCCGTGCTGCCCAGAAGGACAACCTTGACGCGGCATACGAGGCTCGCAAGGAACGTTGCGATGCGATGTCCGGCGACGCCAGGAGCCAGTGCCAGGCCGATGTCGCCGCCAAGTTCGGCAAGTAATCAACCGTCAATCATCACCTCCGCCAATTGCTGGCGTGTTCCCGGGGCGGCGTCCGTATGTCCGCACCAGGAACTTCACTCAAGGAGTCAGATATGAACTGGGATCAGATCGAAGGTAAGTGGGAACAGGCCAAGGGCAAGGTCAAGGAACAGTGGGGCAAGCTCACTGACAGCGATATCACGCAGATCCGCGGTAAGCGGGACCAGCTTCTCGGCCGCATCCAGGAACGTTATGGCTGCACCAAGGAAAAGGCCGAGGATGAGCTGAAGGCATGGGAGCGTGACGTCCACTGGTAACCCATCGCTTGCAAGAAAGAAGGGCGTGCCACCCGGGCACGCCTGTTTCCGGGAGTCACCATGACCATGGTTACCAGTGCGGGACCCCTCATATCGTTGATCGCTGGCATCCTCATTCTGATCATGCCGCGACTGCTCAACTACATCGTCGCCATCTACCTCATCGTGATCGGTCTGCTCGGGTTGTTCGGCGGACATCTACGCTAAGAGGCACTATCAAAATGATTCTGGCGTCGTTGCGCGGCCTTGCCGTACCACTTGTACTGTCTGCGGCCCCGCGCCTAGCCAGAACCGCTTCGCTTCATTTTGATAGCGCCTCTAACGGCGCCGTAGTGAAGGTTGGCCGTCCCGGAGCAAGAGATGGCCGGTCACGTCAGCCGCGCAAATACGCCACGGCCCCCGACCCGGCCACGCGCCCGCTCGCAAAACAGGCCGTCAGCAGATAGCCGCCGGTCGGCGCTTCCCAGTCCAGCATCTCCCCCGCGCAAAACACGCCCGGCAATGCGGTCAGCATCAGTCGGTCATCCATCGCCTCGAAGCGGACACCGCCCGCCGTGCTGATGACTTCGTCGATCGGCCGCGCGCGAACGAGCCGCAGCGGCAATGCCTTGATGGCTGCCGCCAGCGCCTCGGGGTCGTGCATCGCCTCCTTCGTCAGGACCTCACGCAACATGCGCGCCTTGACGCCGGTAATACCCAGCCGGCTCTGCAGATGGCTCGATACCGAACGCGAGCCGCGCGGCCGGCTTACTTCGGCCGCGACATCCTCCGGGGAGCGCCCCGGCGCCAGGTCCACCGTGATAATTGCGAACCCGTGCGTGTCGATCAGATCGCGAATCGGCGCGGACAGCGCGTATACCAGACTGCCTTCGATGCCGGTCTCGCTGATGACGAACTCGCCCTGCCGCTGCAATGCCGTGCCATCGACCGTCGTGACGCCGATGGCCACCGACTTCACTGGCTCACCCGCATGTTGCGCGCGGAACACTTCGCTCCAGGCGATATCGAAGCCGCAGTTGGCGGGCCGCAGCGGCGCCACGTCAACGCCACGCGCCGCCAGCATCGGCAGCCATGCGCCATCGGAACCAAGACGCGCCCAGCTACCGCCGCCGAGCGCGAGCACAACCGCACGTGCCGCCACCTCGATCTCGCCGTCCCGCGTGGCAAAGCGCAGCACATGCCAGCCGTCGATGGGCGCGCCAAAACCGATCCAGCGGTGCCGCACGTGAATGCGCACCCCGGATTCGCGCAAGCGATGGAGCCATGCCCGCAACAGCGGCGCGGCTTTCATGTCAGTGGGAAATACGCGCCCCGAACTACCGACAAAGGTGTCGATGCCCAGCCCGTGCACCCAGGCACGCAGTTTGTCGGCGTCGAAGCTGTCGAGCATCGGCCCGATCCGGTCCGCGCGTGCGCCATAGCGGCGCAGGAAGGCATCCGCCGCCTCGGAGTGGGTGATGTTCATCCCGCCCTTGCCGGCCATCAGGAACTTGCGACCGACCGATGGCATGGCGTCGTAGACGTCCACCGGCAGGCCTTGCCCGGCCAGCATCTCGGCGGCCATGAGACCGGCAGGTCCCCCGCCAATGACAATGGCGCCATCGTGGCGGATGGGTTCTTGGGCAGGAACAGCGGGCATGGAATCGTGGATGACGGAGGGCTGGCGAATTATAAGCGTAGCCACGCCAGCGGCGATCCGTCCACGCTCGCCGCCTGCTCCCGGGCTGTGGTACCGTCGATTCCCTTCGTCCGCCGCACAATTCCGTCAGGCATCACATGGACAGTCCAACACTCACGTTCGCCGATCAGCAAGCATGGGAAGTCTGGCTCGAAGCCAATGGAGGCACCGCATCCGGCGTCTGGCTCCGCATCGCCAAGCGATCGGCCGGGGAAGCCACGGTGTCCTATGCGCAGGCGATTGAAAGCGCCCTTTGCCACGGGTGGATCGACGGGCAGAAGCAGGCCGAGAGCGAACACTATTGGCTCCAGCGCTTCACGCCGAGGACTGCAAGGAGTATCTGGTCCAGGATCAACAAGGAAAAGGCCGAAGCGCTGATCGCCGCCCGGCGAATGCGCCCAGCCGGGCTTCATGCCGTCGAACAGGCCAGACGCGACGGACGCTGGGAGGCCGCCTATGCATCCCCGAGCAAGGCGACCGTGCCCGACGATCTGCAGCAGGCCCTCGACGCCAACCCCAAGGCCAGGAAATTCTTCGCCACCCTGAACAGCCAGAACCGCTTCGCCATTCTGTTCAGAATCCAGAACGTGAAGAAAGCCGAAACGCGCGCCAGAAAGATTGCCCAGTTCATCGAGATGTTGAACAAGGGGGAGAAGATCCATCCCTAATCCCGACGCCGACGCTAGGTCAGCGCCCGCAAACCCTGCAACACCGTCGGCACCAGTTCGGACACCGTGGGGTGGATATGCACCGCGCGACTGATGGTCGTGTAGGGAGCCCCGGCGTACATCACGTCGAGCAGTGAGTGCACCACCTCGTCGCCGTTCAGGCCGAGGATCGCAGCGCCCAGCAACAGCCGCGTGTCGGCGTCGACGAGTATCTTCATGAAGCCCTGGCTTTCGCCCTTCTCCACGGCCCGCCCGACACGGCTCATGGGCCGCGTGCCCACCAGCACCTTGCGCCCTGACTGCCGCGCTTCCCGCTCCGTCATGCCGATGCGGCCCAACGGCGGGTCGGTAAACAAGGCATAGGCCGGAATGCGATCCGTCACCGCGCGCGGATCGTTATCGAGCAGATCGGCCGCGACGATCTCGTAGTCGTTGTAGGACGTATGCGTGAAAGCGCCCCGGCCGTTGCAGTCGCCAAGCGCCCAGATGCCGGGGACGCTGGTGCGCAGTTGATCGTCCACCTTGATGTAGCCCCGGGCATCCGTCTCGATACCTGCCTTGTCGAGCCCCAGATCGTCCGTATTGGGCACGCGCCCGACGGCCATCAACAGGTGCGAGCCGTGAACTTCAGGCGCCCCGCCCGCGCAATCAAGCCCGACGGCAATATGGTCACCGTCCTTGCGCGCGCTCAGGCAGTTGGCGTCGAGCCGGACCTCGATGCCCTCGCGTTCGAGGATCTCCCGCACGGCTTGCGACACGTCCTCGTCTTCCCGCTGAATCAGTCTCGGGCCTTTCTCGACGATGGTCACCCTGGCCCCGAACCGCCGGTACATCTGGCCGAATTCAAGGCCGATGTAGCTGCCGCCAACGATGATCAGATGCTCCGGCAGGAAGTCGACTTCCATCATGCTTGAGTTGGTCAGGTATGACACCTGATCCAGCCCTGGCATCGGTGGAATCAGCGCCCGGCCGCCGACGTTGATGAAGATCTGGTCGGCCTCCAGCAACTCCCCATTGACCCGCACGCCGCGCGCGTGCTCGAAGCGGGCGTGCCCCTGATGGACGGTGACGTTGTCCAGCCCGCGCATCCACTGCTCCACGCCCTGGCTGGACCTGCCCGAGATTTCGTCCTTGCGTGCCTTTACCTGCCTCATGTCGACCGCGACCGGCCCACCGATGGTCACGCCGTACTCGGCAGCCCGCCGCGCCAGTTGCGCGGCGTACGCACTGGCGATCAGCGCCTTGGTAGGGATGCAACCGGTGTTCACGCAGGTACCGCCAAACCGCCCGCGCTCGATAACCGCCAGCTTCTTGCCCGCGCCGGCCAGCCGCGCCGCGAGTGCGGGGCCGGCCTGTCCGGTGCCAATGATGATCGCGTCCAATCTCTGAGCCATCACGATTCTCCTTGCCGGGTACCGTGCTCGCCACCGGGCGAACCACGAAAATGGGCGCCTCCGCGACATCACCCGGGCCGCCAGCGCCAGGACCGCGCGTGCCCCGATGATTCCCGGAAGCCAGATCCGAGCATAGTGGACGATCCAGACGTTCGCCGGCCGCGTTGCAGCGGCCAAGTGCCGTCCGCTTCCGGGTTTCCCCTCAATCTTGGGTATGAAGCGCGGTGCGACAATCCAGCCTGATCGCCCGAAGCAGGCGTCGCGGCGAGGCAATGATCGCAGGCCAACCCAAGGGAGAAGAATATGCGTCGTCTTGCCGTTTTTTCCGCCGTCCCGGTCGCTTTTGCTTGCGGCTATCTTGTCGCCCACATCGACCTGCCGCATGCCCACGCCCAAACCCCGCCGGCCGCGCTGGCGCCCCTGATCGTCAACCTGGCGGCCATGAGCGACGAGGCCATCGGCCCGCAAGTGCCCAACATGGGCACACTGCGCACCAAGGGGCTGGTCAACACGCCTTCCGGAACCATCGCCGTGCAGTCGGGCAATGTCCCCAAGCACTACCACAACAGCGCCGACGAGATTCAGTACATCATCTCTGGCAAGGGCGTCTTCTGGCTGGGCGATGAAAAGCGCGAGGTCGGCCCCGGTGACCTGATCGTGATTCCCAAGGGCACCGCGCATGCGGGCTCGATCGCATCCAGCGGCGAGTTCAAGGCCTTGGCCATCAAGCTGCCGCCTCAGGCCGCCGGCGATACCCATCTGCTGCCCTGAATGCTGACTTGAATCCGCGGCCGCCTGGCGGCCCTGACCCCGCAACCTGCCGGCGCCGCATGTGCGGCGCCGCTCATATCTGGCCCTCCAGGCCATTGTCCGGCAAGGCAACTCCCCATAAATTCCCGGAGGAGACCTATGCCGCTTTCCTGGAGCCGCCAGCACATGATTCGCGACCTGATCGAGTCCACCCCCGCCCCGGGCGATCGTGCCGACGTATGCATCGTCGGCGCCGGCGCGGCCGGCATCCTGCTTGCCGTGGAACTGGCCCGCCATGGCCGGCGCGTGGTGATGCTGGAAGGCGGCGGCGAAGACATCGAGCAGGCCTCGCAGGACACCTATCGCAGCGAGATCGCCGGCCTTCGCCACCATGGCATCCACGATGGCCGCTTTCGCGCCATCGGCGGCTCCACCACGCGATGGGGCGGCCAGATTCTGGAGTTCGATGCCATCGACTTCGAACAGCGCCCCTGGGTGGAAGGGAGCGGCTGGCCCATCTCCAAGCGGGAACTGGCCCCGTACTATCAGCGCGCGATCGAACTGGAAGGACTCGCCAGCGCGTCGCTTGAGGACGCGACCGTCTGGCGCGAACTGGGACTGCCGCAACCGGTGTTCTCGAATCTCGACACGTTCCTGACCCGCTGGTGCCCGGAAACGAACTTCTCGAACCTCCACGCCAGTACCCTGCGCAACCATCCACTGGTGACCGTGTGGCTACATGCCAATGCCGTATCCCCCATCGTGGAAGGCACCCATGTTCGCAGCGTCCGATGCAGGACGCTGGATGGCAAGGAAAGCACGTTCCGCGCGGACCGTTTCGTCTGGTGCATGGGTGGCATCGAGAGTTCGCGGTTCTTTCTGCAGCCGGAGCTGGCGCAGATGCCGTGGCAACGCAACGCACTGCTGGGCAGGCATTTCCAGGACCACGTGGTCTGGCATACATGGCTCGACGTGACGAACCGGCGCAAGTTCCTGGACGTGTTCGGCAACGTGTTCAGTCGGGGCTACAAGTACCAGCCCAAGATCCGGCTTTCGCGCTCGCTGCAGCAGCGCTATCGCACGCTCAACGTCGCCGCGCAGATCTCCTTCGAAAGCGAGTCCGGCGAGATCCAGGCACAGATCAAGACAACGGCCAAGAAGCTGTTGCGCGGCCGCGTTGGCGAAGTCACGGGCGGCGAGATTGGCCGGCTCGTCCGCCATGCGCCACTGCTGGCGCGTCAGAGCTGGACCTACGCGGTGGCGCGCCGCGCGTATGTGCCGCCGGACGCCCGCATCGGGCTGCAGATCCAGTGCGAGCAGTCGCCACGCACGGACAGCGCGATCCGCCTGTCGAACTCGCGCGACAGCCTGGGCCTCTGCCGCACAAGGCTCGACTGGCGCATCTCCAATCACGAGGTGGATACGATCCGGGCCTTCGCGAAGGTCGCGCAGGACTCGCTGGCGGGCATCGCGCGCGTGTCCGACCCGAGTCTGTCAGAGGCCCCCGATGACAGTATCCGGGCCACCTGCGACGACATGAACCATCACATGGGCGGGATGCGCATGTCGGCCAGCGCCAGTGACGGCATCGTCGACCTCGACCTCAAGCTGCATGGCATGGACAACGGCTATGTATGCTCCGGCGCGGTATTCCCGACCTCGAGTTTCTCCAATCCGACGCACACCGTACTGGCACTGGCCGTACGGCTGGCCGAGCATATCGGGCGTCGCTGACATGGATCTGGCGTCTCCATCACGCCACCGCAACCGATCAACCTCCAAGGACTTGTCGATGGAAATCATCCCGTTCGCCAACACCGGCCGCCAGACCACCCGGCTCGGCTTTGGCGGCTCAGGCATCATGGGCGCGCTGGACCGCCGCCAGTCGCTGTCCATGCTCCGGGCGGCCTACGACGCCGGTGTCCGCCATTTCGATACGGCGCCGATGTATGGCTATGGCGAGGCAGAAAGCTGCCTCGGCGAGTTCCTGCGGGAGGTACGCGGCCAGGTGACCATCACGACCAAGTTCGGCATCCCGCCTCCGGACAGCAACGCCGTCACGCGCCTGGCGCGCGTGGTAGCGCGGCCGGTGCTGCAGACGTTTCCCGGCCTCAAGCAGATGCTGCGCAAGACCGTGATACCGATACCTGGCACATCCTTCTCTCCGGTCACCCCCTCCGAACCGAATCCCATCTTCACCGCACGCCAGGCGCGTGAATCGCTGGAAGCCAGCCTCGCCACCCTCGGCACCGACCATATCGACCTGTGGCTGCTGCATGAAGTCACCGCCCAAGACCTGACGGCGCGCGACGGCAACCACGAGCTCCTGCGTGTTATGGAAGACGCCGTGCGCGACGGCAAGATCGGCACGTTCGGCGCTGGCTCCCATCGCGACCAGATTCCCGAACTGGTCCGCACCCAACCCGCCTTCTGCCGCGTGGCGCAGTTCGAATGGTCGGTATTCGATCCGGCCATTCCCGATACCCCCTATCCGCGTATCCATCACCGGGCGCTGAACCAGCACCTGCCGTTGCTTGTGGCGTGGCTGCAGGCCAGCCCGGCCACCTGCCTGCGCTGGTCCACCGAGGTCGGCGCCGATCTCGCCAATGCCCGCGTGCTGGCGCAACTCATGCTCAAGGCCGCGCTGGTCATGAACCCGGCCAGCGTGATCCTGTTCTCGTCGAGGCGGCCGGAACACATCCTGGCGAATATCGACGCAGCCGAGGACACGTCACTGGACCAACCGGCACGCCGGCTTCACGCGCTATTCCAGCGGGAGCGTCCACCTGTCCCCGCCTAGGCACCTGATCCCGTCCTGATCCCATCTTGATCCCCCAATCCGCTCCCAGATTGGCTCGCTGATCCCGAGCCAGGTCATTCCCCTAGGGTCCACGCCTCGCTCGCCGGCCCGGTTTCATCACCCCCCGCCACTGCTCCCACCACCACAACAAGGCTGGCGGCCCCAGTGCCTGCTTTGCCACTTGTGACACCCACTCCATTTCCCCACCCACCCAACCCCATATGGGTGGCTGTTCTCTTGACCGCAATTTGATGTACTGCGCACCGGCCATGAGCTTTTCGCGCGTGCGCGCCGGCTCGGCGACCCAACAAGCCGCATACAGGAGACAGATGTGACCCAAAATGAAAAGCTCGCCGGCGACACGCCGGCGGTGGCGGCCTTCGACTACATCATCGTCGGCGCAGGATCGGCCGGGTGCGCCGTTGCGGCGCGGCTGGCCGAGGATGCCGGCGTAACCGTGGCCCTGCTCGAAGCTGGCCCGACCGATCATCACTTCAGCGTCTGGACGCCGGTGGCCGTTGCGACGATCGTCCCGAAAGCCGGTCCGCGCAACTACGCCTATCGCACCGTGCCGCAGCCGGGACTCGACGGCCGGCAGTCCTACCAGCCGCGCGGGCGCGGCCTGGGCGGCAGTTCGTCGATCAATGGCATGGTCTATATCCGTGGCCACCGCAAGGACTACGACACCTGGGCGCAACTGGGCTGCCAGGGCTGGGGCTATGACGATGTGCTCCCCTACTTCCGTCGCAGCGAAACCAACCACGCGCTCGATGACCGGCACCACGGCAAGGACGGCCCGCTGCACGTCAACGAGCTGCGCACGCCCAACCCGTTTTCCGCGCGCTTTATCGAGGCCGCGATGCAGGCCGGCATCCCGTTCAACCGCGACTTCAACGGCGCGGAACAGGACGGCGCCGGCTATTACCAGGTCACGCAGCGCAACGGCGAGCGCTGGAACAGCGCGCGCGCCTACCTGCACCATGGCGATGCCAACGATGGCACCTTCAGCGGCGGCCGCCGCAACCTGACGGTCTGGCCGGACACGCAGGTGCAGCGCATCGTGTTCGAGGGTCGCCGCGCGGTCGGTGTCAGCATCACGCGCGCCGGCGTCACGCAGGTGCTGCGCGCGCGCCGCGAAGTGATCGTCAGCGGCGGCGCCTTCAATTCGCCGCAGCTTCTTCTCGCATCCGGTATCGGCCCGGCTGCCCATCTGCGCGATCTCGGCATCGACGTCGTGCACGACCTGCCCGGCGTGGGCGAAAACCTGCAAGACCACCTCGACATCGCCGTTTGCCGTCAGGTGTCATCGCCGCAGCTTTTCGGATACTCGCTGCGCGGCGCGGCCAGGATGCTGGGCCAGTGGCGCCAGTATCGACGCGACCGCACCGGCATGTTCAGTTCCAACCTTGCCGAAGCAGGCGCCTTCCTGCGCAGCCGGCGGGACCTGGCCGAGCCCGACCTGCAGTTCCACTTCGTGCCGGGGCTTTCCCCGACGCACACCGGCATGCGACGCCGCGATCTCAAGCATGGCTTCACCGGCCTGGCCTGCCTGCTGCGCCCCGAAAGCCGCGGCCACGTGCGGCTGAACAGTGCCGATACCCGCGATGCGCCGCTGATCGATCCGCGCTTCCTTTCCGCCGAATCGGACATGGCGGGCATGGTCGCCTGCTTCCGCCTGATGCGCCGCATCTTCGCGCAGCCGGCGCTGGCTTCCGCGCAAGGCCGTGAACTGCTCACCGAGGAGATCGGCCCCGGCGACGGCGACGAAGCCGCCATCCGCGCGTATGTGCGCCGTCATGCGGATTCAGTCTTCCACCCGATCGGCACCTGCAAGATGGGCGTGGATGCGATGGCCGTGGTCGACCCCTCCCTGCGCGTGCACGGCGTGGAAGGCCTGCGCGTAGTCGATGCCTCGATCATGCCGACGCTGATCGGCGGCAACACCAATGCACCCGCCATGATGATCGGCGAGAAGGCCGCCGACCTGATCCGCTCGGGCGCCTGATGACCACTACCTCTTCCCACCTGGAGCATTTGATGCGCTGTTCCACCCGCTTCGCACTGACCGCCATCGCGGCCAGCCTGATTGCCACGACCGCCTGCGCTAATGGCCCCGCTGTTGGCCCCGCTGTCGGCCCTGTCGCCGCCTCCGGGCCGGTGTCGAATCCGTTCCTGGCCCAGTCGTACAACAACCAGACCCACTGGAATGACGCCGCCACGGACAGCGTCGGATTCACCGTGCCGCGTGGCAACTTCGAAATGACGCCGGAATCGGTCCAGGTCATTCCCAACGAGTCCGTCAGTCTCCCGCTGGTCATGGACCACGTGGGCGGCAAGGACATCTACTGGTGGTGGGCCGGCTTCTCGCTGCGCAAGGTAACGGTCGAGAACGGCAAGCTGACCGAGATCGCGCGTACCGAAATCCCCGTGCGCCTGCCGAACTACACCCCCGTGACGCCGACGGAGCGCCAGGCACAGGCCGAGAAGGTCAAGGCGTTCCTGGCGGCCCGCGACGAGGCTGGCCTGCTCGCCTACATGAAGTCGCAGCCGAACCGGATGGTGTCGTTCGCCGAAGACCAGGCCGCCAACGGCGCGGTCTATGCGGTGCTGGGCCGCGACGATGCGTTCTACGGCTGCAGCGGCCGCCAGATCTTCCGTATCGACCAGCTCGACCCGAAATCGCCCGCGTCGGGCATGACGCCGCTGCGCGCGGCCACGCTCCCGGCCAGCCTGTTCGACAACGAGAAGATCAAGCGCGGCAAGACCCGCCTGCCCGCCGATATCCTCTTCGGCATGGGCATGACCTACAACGGTTACCTGGTCGTCAATACGCTCGGTGGCAAGGTCGTCACGCTCGACCGCGATTCGCTACAGGTCATCGACAGCTACACCGTATCCGGCGCCGACGAGATGTTCATGAACAGCTTCGCCACGGGCCCCGAGGCGGGTGGCGGCGCGGTCTACGTGGCGTCCAACACGACGATGTACCGTCTGGTGGTGGACATCCACGGCAAGATCCACGACGACGAGGCCAGTGGCGCGTGGCGCGCCGCGTACGACCGTGGCGTGGTGATGCCCGCGCCCAAGATCGCCGACGGCACCGGCTCCACGCCGACGCTGATGGGTTTTGGCCCGGACGAGGACAAGCTCGTGGTCATCACCGACGGCGCGCGCAAGATGCGCATGGTGGCCTTCTGGCGCGACAACATCCCCGCCGGCTGGAAGGCCAAACCCGGCACGCAATCGCCGCGTATCGCGGACCAGTTGGTGGTGGACATGGGTCCCAAGCTCGAATCAGTCCAGTCCGAGCAGTCCGTGGCGGCTTTTGGCGACTACGCGTTCGTGGTCAACAACATCCCGACCAACGATTCGCCCCAGATCGAGCGCGGCGGCGGCTTCACGAGCCTGATCAACGGCGCCACACGCCCGGGCCCGACCGGCGTGGCCATGCTCAAGTGGCAGCAGCGCACCCACAACTGGAAGATGCAATGGGTGCGCACGGATGTGTCGTCGATCTCGGTGGTGCCGATGATCAGCGGCGGCGGCCGCATGGCGATTGTCGACGGCTACTTCACGAACCGCTGGAACGACCGCTATCACATCGGCATGGATCTGGACACCGGCAAGACCGTGATGACGATCCGCACCGGCACCGATCCGACCTTCAACGGGTTGTACTCTCCCATCAAGGTCGATGCCGAGGGCCACATCTTCTATAGCGGCGCGTTTGGGCTGATGCGGCTGGACACGTCCCGGATGAAGCGCGTGACCGGGGATGCCGTGACCACGGCGCAACGCCAGTGATCCAACACCCGACAACGACAAGGAGACATGCATGAAGACACTCGACAGGTTCTACATCGACGGCCAATGGGTTCCGCCAGCCGCCGCAGCCCGCAGCATGCCCATCGTCAATCCGGCCACGGAAGAGGTTGCCGGTCACGTCACGCTTGGCAGCGCGGAGGATGTCGACCGCGCCGTGGCCGCGGCGCGTGCCGCGTTCCCCGCATGGTCCGAGACCAGCCGTGAAGAACGTCTGGCGTTACTGGAACGGATCACCGCGTTGTACAAGGCACGCTTGGGCGATTTCGCAGAGGCAGTGCGTACCGAAATCGGCGCGCCGGTCAGCCTCTGCAATACGCTGCAGGCCCCGATCGGACTCGCCCATCTGGGCGCCGCCACCGAAACGCTGCGCGCCTTCCAGTTCGAAACCGCCCACGGCAACAACTACGTGCGCCATGAACCGATCGGTGTGGCCGCGCTGATCACGGCCTGGAACTGGCCGCTGAGCCTGATCTGCGCCAAGGTGGCCGCCGCGCTGGCTGCCGGCTGCACCATCGTCCTCAAGCCATCGGAAATCGCGCCGCTCGACGCGGCCCTGTTCGCCGACGTGATGCACGAGGCAGGCACCCCTGCCGGCGTATTCAACATGGTGTTCGGCGATGGTCAGGAAGTGGGCGCGCGGCTTGCCGCCCACCCCGACGTGGATGTGATCTCGATCACTGGCTCCACCCGCGCGGGCATTGCCGTGGCGCAGGCCGCAGCCGCCACGGTCAAGCGCGTGCACCAGGAGCTTGGCGGCAAGTCGCCGCTGCTGATTCTGGACGACGCCGACCTGCAGGCCGCCGTTGCCCAGGGCGTGGGGCACGTGATGCTGAACTCCGGGCAGACCTGCATCGCGCCCACCCGGATGCTGGTGCCGCGCGATCGCTATGACGAAGCCGTGCGCGTGGCGGCCGCCACCTGCAATGCATTGCAGGTGGGCGACCCCGCCGAGCCGGGCACGCGTATCGGCCCCATCTCCAACAAGGCGCAGTACGAAAAGGTCCAGCGCATGATCGGCACCGGCATCGAGGAAGGCGCCCGGGTCGTGGCGGGTGGACCGGGCCGGCCGGACGGGTTGACCCGTGGTTTCTATGCGCGGCCGACCATCTTCGCCGACGTCGACAACAGCATGACGATCGCGCGCGAGGAGATCTTCGGACCGGTGCTGGTCATGATTCCGTACGACGACGAAGCACAGGGGATCGACATCGCCAATGACACGCCATACGGGCTCGCCGCGTATGTGGCATCGGGCGACCCTGCCCGCGCGCGGCGCGTAGCGGCGCGTCTGCGTGCCGGTTCGGTCCGCATCAACGGCGGCCAGGTCGACCTGTCGATGCCGTTCGGTGGGTACCGCGCATCCGGCAATGGCCGTGAGAACGGCGCGCACGGGCTGGCCGAGTATCTCGAAGTCAAGGCCGTGACGGTCTGACCGGACCCGATAAGGAAGGCAACGAAAAAGGGAGCGACGGCGCCGCTCCCTTTTTCGTTCCTGGGTCATCGAGGACGCCGGCTGATCGTCCATCCCACGAACGGGTCCGCGCCAGTGCGATGCCGCATCCAGTCCGTCCGGCACAACATGCACTGATGCGCGCGCGTTTCGCACATGGCGCTACCGCCCAGGCTGCGCCACTGCAGATCGCCCGCGGGACGCAACGCCCCGTGGCCGCCCGCGCGACGGCTGTCGTGACGTAGCCGCTCGCAGTGCGTACACAGCGGGGATTCGCCTGTGGCCGGCATGGCGCGGACGCGCGCGGCGGCCACCGTGGCATCGCCGATATCGAGCCGGCGCGCGGCCTCGCCCCAGCGGCTACGCAATCGGCGCGCGGCGGCCAGGTAAAGCATCCGCACGGCCTCGCCACCGTCGCAGGTGGCGGCCTGACGACATGACTCGGCGTACCGCCTCACATCCAGACCGAACTGCGCCGCCGTGGCAAAGCAGACCACGCGCTGCCGCCCATCGCCGGTTGCCATCCATGCGTCGAACAGTGCAGCCAGTCGGTCCTCGTAGGCTTCCGTGGCACTTGCCTGCGCCAGGGCCATGCGATGCGCGCGTTGCGTCAGGGCGCGTACCTCGCGGCGAAGATCGCCGGCGTCGGGGGTGGTTTGGGCAATACGCTGCGCGCCGGGCATGATGTCTCCTCGATATAGTCAGCCGATTATAGGAACGCGATTCGCCGCCACCGCGCAAACCCGACACGTCCAACCTGATACGGGTGGCTTCGCTCCATGCCGGATTTTGGTCTACTGGCAGGCAGACAAAACCAACTTCGGGAGACAACCATGGGCGTCCTCAGCGGTATCCGCGTCATCGAATTCGAAGCCATCGGCCCCGGGCCGTTCGGCGCCATGCTTCTGGCCGACATGGGCGCCGACGTGCTCCGCATCGACCGGCCCGTGGCCCCCACGGACCTGGGCCCGAAGCGCGGCCCCGGCAAGCGCATCGACGTCACGGGGCGCGGCCGCCGCTCGGTCACCATCGACCTCAAGCAGCCGGAAGGCCAGCAGGCCGCGCTGGAACTGATCGCCAAGGCCGATGTGGTCATCGAGGGATTCCGCCCCGGCACCATGGAGCGCCTTGGGCTGGGCCCCGCCATCGCACTGGCGCGCAATCCACGCCTGATCTACGGCCGCATGACCGGCTGGGGCCAGACCGGTCCGCTGGCCGAACGCGCGGGACACGACCTCAACTACGTTGCGCTGTCGGGCGTGCTGTCGGGCATCGGCCGTGCCGGCGAGGCCCCGGTTCCGCCGCTGAACCTGGTGGGCGATTACGGTGGCGGCGGCATGTTGCTGGCGCTTGGCGTGGTATCCGCCTTGCTCAACGTGCATCGCGGCGGCAAGGGCCAGGTGGTGGATGCGGCGATGATCGAAGGCGCCGCGCAGCTCGGCGCGGTGATCTGGGGCCTGATTGCCTCGGGCAACTGGCGCGAGTCGCGTGGCAGCAACTTCCTCGATGGCGGCACTCCCTGGTACGACAGCTATTGCACCCAGGATGGCCAGTACATGTCGGTGGGCGCCGTGGAGTCGCGCTTCTACGCGGAACTGATCGAGAAGCTTGGCCTGGCCGGCGAGACCCTGCCCGGCCAGCACGACCGCGCCGGCTGGCCCATCCTGCGCCGCCGCTTCACCGAAGTATTCCTGACCCGCACGCGCGATGAATGGTGCGCGATCTTCGACGGCAGCGATGCATGCGTGGCCCCGGTGCTGGGCTTTTCCGAAGCGCCGGACCACCCGCAGCACCGCGCGCGCGGCAGCTTCATCGAAGTGGACGGCGTGGTGCAGCCCGGCCCGGCGCCGCGTTTTCTCGGCACCCCGTCCGAAGTCCGCCGCGCAGCCCCGGCACGTGGCCAGCATGGCGGCGCCGCGCTGCGCGAATGGGGGTTCGACGACGCCGCGATTGCCCAGTTGCGCGCGCAAGGCCTCGGCTTTGTCGAGGAGCAGCCATGAGCGCGCCGATGCTGGTCCTGTTGCCAGCCACCTCGGACACGCCGCACGGCTTCAGACGCGTGCGGTCCAGCCCGGGCTTTATGACGACCTGCGGCGAGTTCTATGTCCACGAGAGCGAGCCAATCCTGGCCACCCGCATCACGACTGCCCACATGAACGCGCAGGACATCGTCCACGGCGGCTTTCTGGCCACGCTCGCCGATTCCGCGTACGGCGTGGTCCTGCGGCGCACCAACCCCGAACTGATCCCCCGCACGGCGCAACTGAGCGTCAGCTACCTTGGCGCCGTGCGCGAGGGTGAATTCGTGGAAGCACGCGTCACGCTGCACAAGATCGGCAAGCGGCTCATGAATGGCAGTTGCGATGTGTATGTGGGGGACCGGATGGTGCTGCAGACGACAGCGGTGTTCTCTGTAGTCGCTGCTTAGTCCAGCCCGGTCTGGTCCGCTCCAGTCTGGACCCGGCCGTCACGGCCTTCCATCGTCAGGCGGTACCCGTGCGCAGCGCCCGGTTGCGCACGGCCAGTATGACTTCGTAGCGCGTGGAGACGCCCAGCTTGGCGTAGATCTGGCGCAGGTTCCACTTGACCGTATCGACACTCAGGTTCAATACCAGCGCGATGCGCTTGTTCGACATCGACTGCTCGAGCAGCGCGACGATATCGCGCTCGCGCGGGGTCAGATGCTCCGGATCGCCGTCACGCCTGCGCCGCCGAACCATTGGCAGGCACGTGGCGGGCTGCTGGAGCTGATCTTTCGCGGCGCGCACACGGCCCAGCCAGTTGTCGCGCACCGCGTCGCCCGATGGCTGCACGCAGTCGAGCAGCGCCGGAATGCCCGGCTCATCGCGCAACATGCGCAACAGGCCAAGCCGCAGCCCCGCAGCCAGTGCCGATTCAAGATGGCGCACCACGAGGTGTGGCCGGTCCAGGGCGGCATTCACACGCGCGAACAGCAGATCGATCAGCACTAGCGCGCCGGCGTTGTCGGAGCGAACCGGCTCCAGCGCGGCCAGCGCCCCGACCGGATTACCGGCACTCAGCGCCACGCGCACGCGCGACAACGCCGCGATCGTGCCGACCTCCCGGGCGCGCATGTCCGATGCATCCAGCGTGGCGGCCAGCGCGTCAAGCTCGTCCTGCAGCAGGCCAGCATGCCGCAAGTCCCCGGCCTGAATGGCGAATAACACCCGCTGCGCCAGCAAACGCACCTGCACCCGTATCAGCCCCCGCCCAGCCGCTCGGGCCTGCGCTTCTATCAGGGTCGCGCGAGCGCCATGCTGGTCGCCGGCCAGCCACTGCAGCCGCGCCTGGCACAGCGTGGCCACGATCATCACGTCCGGCGAGGAGTGATGGGCCAGGTCTAGCCAGCAGGCCAGCATCTCGGCGGCTTCTTCGGCGCGGTCCTGTTCGAGCAGGGCGGCCGCGACCGGCACCGCACATACGCAAGCGCTCACCGAACGCCTGCCGTGAATCTGCTGCGCCATGCGTGCCGCCGGCATCCCGACAGCCTGAGCCCTGCGCGCATCCCCGCGCATCAGCATGGTCAGCGCGGCCGCGCCATGCGCCATCGCCACCAGTTCATCATGAGGTGCCGCTTCCAGCCTTGGCACCGACGGGAACTCGGGCCGATGCAGCATGGCCCCGCATCGCACCGCCAGCGCGGCGCGAATGTGCTCCAGCGACGGATGCGGCAGTGCATGGCCGCCGAGCCGGGCCAGCCACACATCCATGGCGGCAGGGTCATCCTTCTGGAATGCGATGCTCGCGCGGATCAGCACGACCTGCGCGGCAACATCGTCGCGCCCGGCGAGCATGGCCAACCAGCGCTCCGCCTCGTCCAGGCGTGCCGCAACGGTGCAAGCCCAGGCCGCCGCCAGCAGCATGGCGGGCTCGTCGACCACACGTTCGATGCCAGCCTGATCGATCCAGACCGGTAACGCGCGAAGTTGACTCAGCGCCGGCATCGCCGGCATGGCTTCGCGCACGACGTGCGCCACGAGCCCGGCATCGTCGGCACGCATGGCGTGGTCCAGCGCCTCGCCGCTGCTACCCACCCGCAGCCATGCGGCGACGGCTCGCCGGTGCAGCGCCAGCCGGTCGGCACCGGCGAGCGGCATCGACCGCCGCAGCCAGTCGGCAAACAGCGGATGGAGCGTATACCAGCCAGCGTGCGCCCGGGCTGGGCCGATGAAGATGCCCTGCCCGACCAGACTCCGCGCGCATTCGGCGGCGCGCGGCACACCCGTGACATCGGCGGCAAGTTCCGGCGTCCAGCGGTCGAGCCATGCGAGCCAGCGCAATAGCCGCGCCTGTCCCGCGCTCAGCCCTGGCGCGACCACTTCGGTCCAGTACGCGTCGAGCGCCGCGCGCGATTCGTCCGCCGCGCGCCCCCCAGCCAGCATTCGCACACCCGCCGGCCAGCCGCGCGTAGCCTCCAGCAACCGCACGCTCGCGGCTTGGCCCGATTCGGGCGGCAGGCACGCGCGGGTTTCGGCCAGGGTAAAGGCCAGCGATTCGTCGTCGAGTTCGACCACCACGCCCTCCGCCCCAAGCTGGCCAAGACGCAGGGCCGGACGGCAGCGCGTGGCCAGCGCCAGATGCAGGCGCGGCAGGCGCGCGTCGATCAAGGCCTGCAACACGGCCCATGCGCCCGTGTCGCGCAGGTACTCCGCGCCATCGAGCATCAGATAGAGTTCGTCGGGCACGGCGGCCAGCGCCGCGATCAGGGCTTCGGTCGAGTCGTGCCGGGGTGATGGCGACACGTCGCCCTGTATAACACTGACCACGCTGGCCACGCTGGCCACGCTTGCCTCGATGGCCGCGCAAAGCCGGGCCGGCGCGTCAAGCTCCGGGCCGAGCGAGAGCCAGCCCACCCGCGCGCGCGCGCCCACGAGTTGCTGGCGCCACTGCGCCAACAGCGTGGTCTTGCCATACCCCGGGCTGGCGGCCAGCACCACCAGCGCCGCATGGCGCGCCTCATGCAGCCGCGCCAGCAGCGCATCGCGCATGGCGATGCCGCCGCCCAGCCTGGGCGGCATGAGCTTGTGGGAAGGCACACTGCAATCCATGGACATCCGCTCCGTACCTGCCGGCCCACACTCGCAGACCGCTCGCAGACCGTATGACCAGCAGGATATGCCCGCACGCGCGCGTTGCGGCCGACAGCCACCCTGGCCCACCTGAAGCGGGTGGGAACGACGCAAAGCGCACGGTCGTGCGCTTTTGGTCGTCCCGCGCCACCGGGGGGGCGAGTAGAATCGCTTGGCATCGGGCCTTGCCCCTCCTGCGCGCCGCCGCATCCGGCGCTGGTCAAACCCATGTCCCAGCCTTTTCCCGCGCCGGCTGAATCCGCATCGACCGACGTCTTCGCGGATATCTCTCCCGACGTTTCTCCTGACGTTTCGCCGCTATCGGCTGCGCGCGCGCATCCGCGCGGCACGGCGCGCGTGGTGGCGCGCGAACGGCTGCTGGCCCAACTCACCGAGGCTCGCCGCCGCCGCTGCATCGTGATCCAGGGACCCGCCGGCTTCGGCAAAACGGCCGTGCTGGTGGCCTGGCGGCTAGACCTGCGCGCCCTGGGCTTCGACATGGCCTGGGTGACGCTGGCCGACGACGACAACGACATGACCCACTGGCTCGACCACGTGCTGTCGAGCCTGGCGCAGGTCAGCCCCGCCATCACGCGCGAGGCCGCCCTGCTCGGCGGTCTGGGCGACATGGAAAGCGAGGCAATCGAGCGCACCGTGATCGCGCTGGTGGGCGGCATCGCGGCGTGCCCGCGCGAGATCGTGCTGGTGATCGACGAACTGCATCGCCTGACCAACCCCCGCGTGCTGGAAGCCATGCAGTGGCTGCTGGACTACGCGCCGCCAAACCTGCACGTGGTGCTGGCCTCGCGCAGCCAGGTGCCGCTCTCGCTGGGACGCCTGCGCGACCAGGACCTCGTGCTTGAACTCGACCAGCGCGACCTGCGGCTGACCGCCGACGAATCGCGGCGCTTTCTGGCCACGCAGTTGACCGGGATTGACGCGCGCGATGCGCGGGTACTACACGAGCTGACCGACGGATGGGTGGCCGGCCTGCAACTGTTCGCCACGCACTGGAAGCGCAAGAAGCAGGACGCCAACAGCCTGTCGTTCGCCAACGACTTCGTGCGGGCCAATGTGCTGAATGCGGGCGCCTTCTCGGCCTATTTCGAGCGCGAGGTGCTGTCACGCCTGTCCCCGGACGAAGCCGAGTTGCTGGTGCACGCGGCCGCCTGCGAGCGCTTCTGCGCATCGCTCTGTGTCGCCCTGACCGGGGGGCGCGCCGATTCGGAACCCGTGGTTTCGGCGCTGCTGGCGCGGCTCGACAACGAGAACCTGTTTATCGAACCGGTACAGGGGCCCGACCGGGCACCGTGGTACCGGCTGCATCCGCTCCTGCGCGAAACGCTGGCGGAGCGGTTCCGCCAGCGCAGCGAATCGGTGCGGCATCAGGTCCATATGGCGGCCTGGCAGTGGTTCCGCGATCACCGGCTGCTCGTCGAAGCGGTCAGGCACGCGGTGCTGGCCGGCGAATCCGGTACCGCCGCCGATCTGGTCGAACGCTACGCATCGACCCTGATCGGACGTGGCGAGGTACGCAAGGTGGCGGGTCTGCTGCAGCAGCTTCCCAAACCCGAGGTCCGTGCCCGGCTGGCGTTGCGCCTGCTCACGGTGCAGATGCAACTCTATGCGCACGAAGTCGATGCCGCGCGGGCCGAGCTCGACGCGCTCGATGGCGAACTGCCAGCCGAAGGGGAGCTGCGCCAGCGCCTCAGGCAACTCCAGATGATGCGAATGGTGCTGACCGACGACGCCGAGAGTGCGCAGCGGCTGCAGCCGCTGCTCGAATCCATGCCGGGCGACGTCGGCGGCTTGCTGGTGGGCGCGCGTAACAACCTGTTGACGTGGCTCTACATGCATCAGGGCAACTACGAGCGCGCCCGCGCCATCCAGTCTGACAACGCGCCACTGATCGTCGAGGGCGCGCCGCTGCTCGGCAGCGCGGCCGGCATGCTCAACGGCCGATGCATGGCCGCCTTCAGCTACGCGATCGAAGGCAAGATCACGCAGGTGGAGCGCATTTGCCGTGACGTGCTACGCGAAACCGAACAGGTCGGCGCATTCGGGACCGAGCCCGAGTACTTTGCGGCAGCCATGCTTGGCGAGGTGCTCTACGAGCAAAACCAGATCGAAGCCGCGCTGGCCATGCTGGAACCCCGGGTGGACGTGCTGGAGCGCATCTCGATTCCCGATTCGGTTTTGCGCGTCATCATGACGCTCGCGAAGTGCCATGCCGTCCGTGGTCACCATCTGGATGCCTTTGCCTACCTCGAACGGCTGGAAGAACATGCCGCGCGACGCAAGCTCGATCGTTTGCTCGCGCACAGCCTTGCCGGCCAGGTCCGGCTGCATCGGCGAGCCGGCGACCGTGCCGCAGCGGATGCCTGCCGGTCGCGGCTCGAGGCCATCGCCGAACGCCACCGCGGCGCGGGCCCTGGCACCGTGGACGAGATCCTTCTGGTGGCAGGCCGCGCGCGCGTCATGGGATACCTGCTGGACGGTGATCCCGCGAAGGCGGCCGCTGCCGTCGGCCCGCTGATCGACCAGTGTCAACGACGCGGATGGCAACGCCATCTCGCGCAAATACAGTGGATGGCGGCACTGGCCGACCATCGACTCGGCAACGCTGCGTCCGTGCGCGAGCGCGTGCTGGCTGCGTTGCGCGCGAGCCACCGGCTCGGCCTGGTGCGCAGCCTGCTCGATGTCGACCCGGGCGCGTTCGACGAGATTGCTGCACTAGCGCAGCAGCCCGGTGAAGCGCCCGATCCGCTGCTCGCGTTCTACATCAGCCGCCTGCGCGCGACCGGTGCTGCCAACCCGGTGGCATCAGCCGGCGCTGCGGCGCCAGCCACGCTGCGCACGCTTGCAGAGCCACTGAGCGAACGCGAAGCCGATGTGGTCGAATTGCTCGGACAGGCCCTGCCCAACAAGAAGATCGCCCGCACGCTCGGCCTCTCGCCCGAGACCGTGAAGTGGCACCTCCGCAACATCTTCCGCAAGCTTGGCGTAACATCGCGCGACGAAGCGGTCGCGCGTGTGCGCGACCTCTCCCGCCCGAGCTGATCCCGGCGCTCGCTCCCTCGCAAGAGTTGACCACTACAAGCGGCCGCGCCACCTGACATGGGTGGTAGTGGCCGCCCCCTCCCCCGGCGTAACTTAGCGTCATTCGATCGCACGTCCGATCCCGCTGGATCGGCAGGCGACAAACGCCCTGCGGCACCCGTGTGCCGCTGACCGAGGAGACGCGTTCCATGACCGCTACGTCCGCTGTCCGCAGCGACACCGTGCCCAAGTTCCGGCCAACGGTATTCCCGCCGCGCCCTACGCTCGTCGAACAGCGCGCCGACGGCACCATCCTCCTGCGCTGCGCCACCCCGCCGGCCGACCCCGCACAGCGCGGACTCGGCGAGTTTGCCGCCCACTGGGCGGTTCAACGCGGCGACACCTGCGCGTTCGCCGAGCGCGAATCGACCAGTCCGGACGCCCCGTGGCGCATGATCACCTGGGCCGAGATGTGGCAGCAGATCCAGGCCGTGGGCGCCGCCCTGCTCGAGATGGGCCTGGGCACCGACCGTCCGCTGCTGATCCTCTCCGGCAACTCGATCGAACACGCCGTGCTGGCCCTGGCAGCCGAGCACGTCGGCGTGCCCATGGCGCCGGTATCGCCCGCTTATTCGCTGGTGAGCAAGGATTTCGCGCGACTCCGCGACGTGGTAAGCCTGGTGCCACCGGGTGCGATCTTCGCGCAGGATGCCGCCGCCTTCGCCCGCGCCCTCGACGTCATCGGCAAGCCCAATGTGCCCGTCATCGCGGTACACGGCGCGCGCGACGGCCAGCACGACTGGGCCTCGCTGGTCGCCACCACCGTGACGCCTGCACGCCGCGCGGCGGTGCAGGCCGCGCACGATGCCATCCGCGAAGACGACCTGGGCCGCGTGCTGTTCACGTCCGGATCCACCGGTGTGCCCAAGGGCGTGGCGCTGTCACACGGCAATCTCCGCGCCGTGGCCGCTTACTACCTGGAGAGCTATCGGCCGCTGCTGGAACGCCCGTCCCGCTACCTCGACTGGCTGCCATGGCACCACGGCCTGGGTGGCGTGCTGAACATGACGCGCGTGGTCACGCTGGGCGGCAGCCACTATATCGACGATGGACGCCCGCTGCCGGGTCAGTTCGAGCGCACCGTGCGCAATATGCGCGATGTCGCTTCGACCGTGTTCACCGCCGTGCCAGCCGCCTGGACGATGTTGGTGACTGCGGCCGAGCGCGATCCGGAAGTCGCGCGCAACCTGTTTTCCGAGGCGGTGAACTTCTCCTACGGCGGCGCCAGCCTGCCGCGCGATGTCTGGGACCGCATCCACGCGCTGTCCGAACGCACGATCGGCGAGCGCGTGGCGTTCTGCTCGGGCCTCGCTTGCACCGAGTCGAGCGGTGTGGGCCTCTACTGCACGTGGCCGAGCGAGACCACAGGGAACATCGGTGTGCCCATGCCCGGCGTTTCCGCGAAGCTCGTCCCGCTCGAAGGCGGCGATGGCCGCTACGAGATCCGCATCAAAGGCCCCAGCGTGTTCAAGGGTTACGTGCAGCGCCCCGACTTGACTGCTGCCGCGTTCGATGAAGAAGGCTTCTTCAAGATGGGAGACGCGGTGCGCCTGCAGGACCCATCCGATCCCGCACGCGGCCTGTCGTTCGCCGGCCGTGTGGCCGAGGACTTCAAGCTTACCAACGGCACCTGGGTCCGTACCGGCGCGGTGCGCCTTACGCTGGTCGAACGATGCGCGCCGCTGCTCAATGACGCGGTGATCTGCGGCCACGACCACGACTACCTGGCGGCGCTGGCCTGGCCCAATGTCGCAGCCTGCCGGAGCCTTGCGCCCGAACTGGCGGCGCTCGATGCCGAAGCGCTGGTCCGGCACCCCGTCGTCGTCGAGGCCATTCGCGCGCGGCTGCAAGCACCGGCGGGCGGCAACGGCGCAAGTTTGTCCGTGCGTCGCGTGATGCTGATGGCGGAACCACCGTCGATGGACGCGAACGAAATCGCCGACAAGGGCTACGTGAATCAGGCCGCCACGCGGGCGCGCCGCGCCCATCTGGTCGAAGCCCTGTTCCATCCCGAACCCGAAAGCCACATTGCCTGCGCGCGGTAAGTCCGCACACACGACAACAACTCAAGAGGAGACTGTCATGCAAGTCCAACGTAACGTTTACCGTGAAGATCACGAGATGTTCCGCGAAACCGCCCGCCGCTTCCTGGAGCGCGAGTGCCTGCCCAAGCAGGCCGCCTGGGACAAGGCTGGCAAGGTGGATCGCGAAACCTGGCTCAAGGCCGGTCGCGAAGGTCTGCTGTGCGTGACGCTGCCCACGGAGTACGGTGGTGGTGGCGGTGACTTCGGCCACTCGGCTGTGTTCAATGAAGAACTGGCGCGCGTCGGTGTCAGCGGCCTGGGCTTCGGCGTGCATTCGGACATCATCGCCCCGTACATCGCACGCATCGCCAACGAAGAGCAGAAGCAACGCTGGCTGCCCAAGGTGTGCTCGGGCGAGGCCATTCTCGCCATCGGCATGACCGAACCGGGCACCGGCAGCGATCTGAAGGCCGTACGCACCACGGCCATTCGCGACGGCGACGAGTACGTGATCAACGGCAGCAAGACCTTCATCTCGAACGGCCTGACCTGCGACCTGATCATCATGGTCTGCAAGACCGATCCGGCGGCCGGCTCGCGCGGCGTGAGCCTGATCATGGTGGAAGCCGACCGAGAGGGTTTCCGCCGTGGCCGCAAGCTGGAGAAAGTGGGCCAGCACGCCCAGGATACGGCCGAGCTGTTCTTCGACAACGTGCGCGTGCCGGTGGCGAACCTGCTGGGCGAGGAAGGCAAGGGCTTCGCCTATCTGATGGGCGAACTGCCGCAGGAACGTCTGTCGATCGCCGTCAGCGCCGCCGCCAAGCTCGAGGCGTGCCTCGAACACACGATCGCCTACGTGAAGGAGCGCAAGGCCTTCAACCAGACCGTGTGGGATTTCCAGAACACCAAGTTCAAGCTCGCCGACATCAAGGCACAGGCCGTTGCCGTGCGCGTGATGGTGGATTACTACCTCAGCGAGCATATCCGCCGCCGCCTCTCCCTTGAAGAAGCCGCCATTGCGAAGCTCTACGCAACCGAAGCGCTGGGCAAGGCGCTCGACGAAATGGTGCAGCTGCACGGCGGCTACGGCTACATGCTCGAGTACCCGGTGGCGCGCGCGTTCGCCGATTCGCGTGTCACCCGCATCTACGGCGGCACCAGCGAAGTGATGCGCGACCTCATCTCCCGCAAGCTCTGAACCCCTCCCCCCAAGACAACCCTAAAGCCATACACCTGACAGGAGACTCTCCATGACTCGCAAGGTTTTTGTTGCCGGCGCCGGCATGATCCCGTTCAAGAAGCCGGGCACCAGCGACACCTATGACGTGATGGGCGCCACCGCCACGCGCCAGGCGCTGGCCGATGCCGGCGTCGACTACAACCTCGTGCAGCAGGCCTACGTCGGCTACGTCTACGGCGATTCCACCTGCGGCCAGAAGGCGCTTTACGACGTTGGCATGAGCGGTATTCCGGTGATCAACGTCAATAACAACTGCGCCACGGGTTCGTCGGCACTGTTCCTGGCCCGCCAGGCCGTGGCAAGCGGTGCCGTGGAATGCGCGCTGGCGCTCGGCTTCGAGTACATGGGCCCCGGCGCGCTGAAGTCGGTCTGGACCGACCGAGCCAGCGCGCTCGAGCGCGCGCTCAATCTGACCGACAAGCTGGTCGGCAAGACCGAAGGCATGAGCAATGCCATCCGCCAGTTCGCCGGCGCCGGCCAGACGCACATGCGCAAGTACGGCACCAAACTGGAAACGTTCGCGAAGATCCGCGCCAAGGCCAGCCGCCATGCCGCGAACAACCCGCTGGCGGTATTCCGCACTGTGGTCAGCACCGAAGACGTGATGAACGCCCCGATGCTTTGGGATGGCGTGCTGACCCGCCTGATGGCCTGTCCGCCGACCTGTGGCGCGGCCGCTGCCATCGTCGTATCAGAAGACTTCGCCCGCAAGCATGGGCTGCGCACTGATGTGCTGATCGCCGCCCAGTCGCTGACGACCGATCGCGCCAGCAGCTTCGAGAGCGACATGATCCGTCTGGTGGGCTTCGACATGACGCGTGAAGGCGCGCGCCAGGTCTACGAGCAAGCCGGCATCGGTCCGCAGGACGTCGACGTGATCGAGCTGCACGACTGCTTTGCGCAGAACGAACTGCTGACCTACGAAGGTCTCGGCCTGTGCGACGAAGGCGGCGCTGAGAAGCTGGTCAATGACGGCGACAACACCTACGGCGGCAAGTGGGTGGTCAACCCGTCCGGCGGCCTGCTCTCCAAGGGCCATCCGCTTGGCGCCACGGGTCTGGCGCAATGCTACGAGATGGTCCAGCAGCTGCGCGGCAATGCCGATCAGCGCCAGGTGGCCGGCGCACGCAACGCGCTCACGCACAACCTTGGCCTGGGCGGCGCCTGCGTGGTGACGCTCTACCAGAAACACGACTGAAGGAGCCCCCCATGATCGACAAGAAGCATATCGGCAAGGTCATCGCGGACTTCCGCACGTCGGCGCCCGCGAGCCAGTTGCGCTTCTTCGCCAAGGCCACCGGCGAGACGCGCGCGATCTACACGGACGAGGCAGCCGCACGCGACGCCGGCCATCGCGGCCTGCCGTTGCCGCCGACGTTCCTGTTCTCGCTGGAACTGGTGAACCCGCCGAGCGGCTGGCGCGAGGAACTGGGCATTCGCACCGAGCGCATCCTGCACGGCGAGCAATCGTTCACGTATCACCGCATGGCCTACGCCGGCGATGTGCTGCACTTCCGCACCACCATCACCGACATCTACGACAAGCGGAATGGCGCCCTGGACTTCGTGGTGCGCGAGACCCGTGTCACCAACCAGGACAACGAGCACGTGGCGGACCTGCGCGGCGTGCTGGTACAGCGCAACGGATAAGCGGAGGGGTTCCATGAGTATTCCGAATTTTGAACAGATCCAGGTGGGCGACACGCTGCCGCCCCTGACGCTGGAGCCGATCAACCGCACCACGCTGGCGTTGTTCGCCGGCGCGTCGAACGACCACAACGCGATCCATATCGACATCGACTACGCCCGCAAGGCAGGCATGCCGGACGTGTTCGCTCACGGGATGCTGTCGATGGCGTACCTGGGCCGGTTGCTGACCCTTTGGGTTGACCAGCGCCAGATCCGCAATTTTGGCGTGCGCTTCGTCGGCATCACCCATCTGGGCCATCGCATCACCTGCACGGGCCACGTGGTCGAGAAGTTCGAAGCCGACGGCGAGCGCCGCGTGAAGGTCGAACTGCGCACCGCGAACCAGTACGACGAAACGAGGATCCTGGGCGACGCCGTCGTCGCCCTGTAACAAGCTGTTCAAGCCACTCATCATCACCAAAGGAGTCAAGACATGGGAGCACTCGAAGGCAAGGTGGCACTGGTCACCGGTTCCGGCCGCGGCATCGGCAACGCCATCGCACAACGCCTGGCGCGCGAAGGCGCTCGCCTGGTCATCAATGATCTGGACGCGGAGCCCGCCCACGCCACCGTGGAAGCGTTGCGCAAGATGGGCGTGGAAGCGGTGGCCTGCGTAGGCAACGTGACGGCGCCCGACTTCGCCGACCGCTTTATCGGTACGGCAATGTCCGAGTTCAAGGGCATCGACATCATCGTCAACAACGCCGGGTTCACCTGGGACGACGTGGTGCAGAAGATGAGCGACGAGCAGTGGTATGCGATTCTCGACTGCCACATGACGGCCCCGTTCCGCATCCTGCGGGCCGCGTATCCGCACCTCAAGGCGCTGCACGCCGCTGACAAGGAAGCGGGCCGCGAGGTCTATCGCAAGATCGTCAACATCTCGTCGACATCGGCGCTGAACGGCAATGCCGGGCAGATCAACTACTCGGGCGCCAAGGCCGGCGTGATTGGCATGACGCGCGCTATGGCACGCGAGTGGGGCCGCTTCAACGTCAACGTGAACGCCGTGGCATTCGGCCTGATCCATACGCGTATGACCTCGGCCGATGCGAATGCAGGCGCCACCGTGAACATCGAAGGCCGCGAAATTCGCGTTGGTCTGAATCCGGAGATGCTCAAGTCGCACGCCCAGCGCAATCCGCTCGGCCGGGGCGGCACGCCGGAAGAAGCCGCTGGCGGCGTCTACCTGTTTTGCTCGCCGGATTCGAACTACATCACGGGCCAGACCATCGCCGTGGCCGGTAACCTGCAGTAATAGGCACGCTGTTGATCTGAAGCGTGCCGGCACCAGTCATGACTAATCGTCGTGCGCAGGCGTCGGCACCAATGAAAAAGCCCCGGCCGTTCGTTTGCGGCCGGGGCTTTTTTCGTGAGCGTGACAAACGTCAGAACGTCTCCACCACCTTCCTCACCGCGTCTGCCATCTTGCCCGCCAGGTAGATATGGCCCGCGGGAGTCGGATGCACCCCATCGGCGGACATGTAGATATCGCTATTGCCATCCCCCTTCGGGTTGGCAACGGTCCCCGTGCCGGTCTGCCACTGCTCCGCCATGTTGTCGATGAAGTAGAAGTTGGGCCGGGTGCCAACGGCCGCCTTGATGGCGTCCTGATGCGCCTGAAGCTCGCAACCGGGTGTCCACGGCCCCACAACGAACACCACGGTGTTGGGCAGGTTCTTCTGCACATCATCGAACAGGGCGGTGGCTTCCGCCTGGAACTCGTCCGTCGGTGAGCAGGCATCATTGACCCCGCCGGCGATGACGACCACGTGCGGCTTGAACGGATAGATATCGGTGGCGACACGGTCGCGGAACTTGAGTTTCGGCGCTGGCGCGGCCAGATAGCCGGTGGCGCCTACACCGGACTGATACATGTCGTTCCAGCCCACCAGATAGCCAAGCTTGGCCGCGTAATTGTCGAAGCTGTAACCTAGTCCGGACATCCCCTCCGTGATGGAGTCGCCCAGTATCACAGCCCGCACCTTCGGCACCACCGGTGGCGCCGTGACGGAATCCCCGGGGGCGATCCGCAGTCCGCCAAATCGCATGTTAGGCGTCTCGATACGGATCTTTCTGGACTTCCTCACCCCCTGGAAATCGACGCGCGTGAGGTACAGGTTGCCGTCGTCCGGGTACGCAACCGGTGTGGTGGAGGCATACTGCCCATCCACCAGAATCCGGTGCGCCGATATCTGGTAGTTGCCCTTCACCAGGATCTCGAACGTTGGCGCATCGGTGACGAACTCGATGTAGTAGACGTTGGAATCACGGCCCAATCCGCCATAGTTCACTGCCGTATTCTTGACGAGCAGATTGTCCGGGAAAGCGGTGCCGGCCGTTTCCATGGCGCCGATGTATCGCAGCGACGGATCGTTTGGTGGCACCAGCGTGCTATCCGTGATCGTCGACGGCATGTTGGCCGTGCCAGCCGTAATGATCGGTGGCGACGTCATGGTGGTTGGCGCCCCGCCATCCGCCAGGGCCGATTTGAGCAGCGCCTTGGTGGTCTGCAACTCCGTCACCGTCGCCGGCGGATTGGTAGTGGTCGGTGGCGTTACCGGCGTCGATGGCGTGGTGACCGGTGCTGCCGGGCTCGCGGTGCCGGAGCTGCCGCCCGACGCCTGCGTTGTTCCATCCCCACCACCACCTCCGCAGCCAGATACGAGTCCGACCGCCAGGGCCATCGACAAAGCAGCAAGTTTTGATTTCATCCCGTTCTCCTTTCTTTTTTTTAATTATTTGCATGAAGTGAGCACGGCGGCACTCCGCCAGAGGGCCTAATTTCGCATCCATCTTTTGAATTACCTCTGTCGCGGATATCGGATCCGGAACTCAGACTTTCGGCCCATGAATCTCCACCCGACAATCTGTTATCGCAGTAATTGACTCCTCTGCGATCCGGTGCCGAGGAACAGCGGCTGGCAGCGGCACTGCGCTATTCTCACGACAGTCATTCCGGTACGGGGCCGGCGTGACGTAACGGGAGACACCTTCCAGCCATGATCCGCGGCACCGACATCGCCCAAACCACCCCCACCAGTCATGCCATCGCAAACAGAATCCGCCAGGCGTACGCGCTTGGCGACGTCACGCAATGCGAGTTGCTGCGACGCGGGTTCAATCACGTCTATGGCCTCCGCTTCCTCGATGGGCGACGGGCTGTGGCACGACTGTGCGCGGACCGCCCGCGCGGCGCACCGAACAGCATGTATGAGGCCGCGCTGCTCGGTCACCTGAAGGCGGCCGGCGCGCAGGTCGCCGCGTCGCTGCCGACCGCTAACGGTGAAGTGGCGACGGAAATGGCACTGCCCGAAGGCAGTCGCACACTGATGCTGTTCGAACATCTCGATGGAAACCTGCCGGATTCACTGCCCGACTTCGAGGCAACCGGACGCGGCCTGGCACTGCTGCACGACGCCGCTCATGGCTACGATGGCCCACCCAGCCGCTACACGCTGGAGCTTCCGCAATTGCTGCACGCATCGCTGGACCGCCTGTGCTCCGCGCCGACATTGGACGATGCACTACGCGCGACGTTCTCCGCCATCGCCCGCAGACTGGACGACCGCATCGCTGCAATCACCGGCATGACCCGCGTGTACTGCCACGGCGACTGCCATGGTGCCAACAACTTCGTGACCGATGGCCCCGCAGACACTCGTATCGCCTCGTTCTTCGACTTCGACGACGCTGGACCCGGCTGGCTTGCCTATGAACTGGCGGTCTGCCTCTGGGCCATGCTGCCGCGAACGGAAGGTGCGGGACTGGATGCCCAGTCCCGGGAACGATGGGAGCACTACATCGCAGGCTATCGCAGCGTTCGGCCAATCGGGCCAGCAGACTTTGCCGCCATTGGGCTCTTTGTCGCGGTACGGCAGTTTTGGCTGATGGGCGAATACGCGGGCCGTAGCGATGTCTGGGGAACCCAGACGTTGCCGAAAGCCAGCTTGCTCAAGTACGTGAAGTTGCTGGCAGAGTGGGAGGAAATGGAGGTACCGCAGTGACCGGGAGCGATCCCTCCGTGCCACTGCCCCTCAGTCCTTGACCACGTCGCCCTGCGCGCGGCGAATGCAGGCATGACAACAGCATTCGAGTGATGCGCAGCCCGCGAGGCGTGAGATCCCGCTGCGGCGAAACGCCGCGGCGGCCGCCCTTTACACGAGTTGCCGGCACAAGCGTTGATGCAACACATGCTCCAGTCACATGCCGTTTGAACGTTCCTGCCGTGGGAACGTTCAAGCATCCTGAATGCCAATCAAATCCCGCTATTGCTTTCAATGAAAAAGCCGTTATGCTTGGCGCTGTTTTGACATCCTCGTAGATCGTGCGTCATCTGGCCCGCCGGCATTCATGGATTGCCGGATTCCTTCTGATCTTGTTCCTGTCGGTGCAACTGGCGACCGCAGCCTATGCCTGCACGATGGGGATGAACTCGACGGATGAACATCCGTCGATGGAAGCGACAATGTCCTGCGCCGACATGGCCGAGCAGGATGCCGCGCAGAACGACGGCCAGAAGGCGCTTTGCATGAGCCATTGCCAGGCCAACGCGAAGCACGCCGACCACGCCACGCCGCAGATTCCGGCATTTGTCCCGTTCCTCGTCAGCATCGTCGTCGAGCCCGCCGTACTGGACGACGCACCAAGGCTTGCCGAGCGCGCGCAGAGCCAGCCACGCGCCCCGCCTCCGCCGCACGCCATTCTTCACTGCTGTTTCCGTACGTAGCCTCCGAAGCAACGCCAAATCCGTTCCGCCCCCGAAACCTCGGGCGCGGTGGCCGTTGTTTCCGGAGGCTTTATGTCATTCCCGCTTCGCCTGAGGCTGGCGCTCCTTTGCGCGTCCGCCCTCGGCATGTCGGTGTCGCACGCCGCGTCACCACACGCCGCCCCTTCCCTGTCGCTTGAAGAGGCCGCTGCTCTTGCCACGACACATGCGCACGACGCAGAAAACACGCGCGGCGCCGTAGACGCTGCCGTGCAGATGGCCGTGGCGGCCGGGCAGTTGCCCGATCCCGTCCTGAAAGTTGGACTGAACAATGTCCCAACCGATGGCCCCGACAAGTTCTCGCTGACCCGCGAGAGCATGACCATGCGGTCGATCAGCGTGATGCAGGAGTTCACGCGCTCGGACAAACGCCGGGCCCGTTCGGCACGCTTCGAGGCCGAGGCCGCCTCGGCCGACGCCCAACGCATGGTCGGCATGACCAATGTCCAGCGCAGCGCCGTGGCGGCATGGATCGACCGCTGGTACGCCGAACGGGCGGCGGCACTCCTTGCCAGTCATGAGCAACCCCTGAGCCTGACGCTGGAAGCGGCCAACGCCGCCTACCGCAGCGGCCGCGGCACCCGCGCCGACGTGTTGTCCGCGCAACTCGAAGTACAAAAGCTGCGCGACCGCGAGAACGAAAACCAGGCAGCCCTCGACACCGCCAACGTGAATCTCACCCGCTGGATCGGCACCGATGCGAGCCGTCCCCTGGGTGATCCCCCCACGCTGGCGGTTCCAGATCGCGTCGCGCAACTTGCCCAGAACCATTTCGACGGTGTCCCCGAGGTTGCTGCGGCCCAGCGCGACGTCGCACTCGCGGAGTCCGAGATCCGCGTGGCGGACGAGGCCCGCAAGCCTGACGTCTCCCTGGAACTGATGTATAGCCAGCGCGGCTCGGCCTATTCAAACCTCGCCTCGATCAATGTGAGCATCCCCTTGCCCTGGGATCGCGCCAACCGGCAGGACCGCGAAGTCGCTGCCCGGCTCGCGCAGGCCACGGCGGCACGTGCGAAAGCGGAGATGATCCGGCGCGACACCGATGCTGTGGTCGGCGCCAGGCTCGCCGAGTTGCGCCGCAACCTGGAACGCCTGAAACGCTACGACGACGCCACGCTGCCGCTTACCAATGCCCAGGCGGAGGCCGCGTTGACGGCCTATCGCGCCAATGCCGGGTCCCTGCAAGCCGTGGCCGATGCCAATCACCGTGTCATCGATACCTCGTTGGAGCGGCTATCGCTGGAACAACGCACGACCCGACTCTGGGCCGAACTCACCTTCCTGACGCCGCTGCCTACCGCGCAAACCGAACCCGCCAACAAGGATCTTCCATGAAGGCACGACTGACCATCACAGCGACTTGCCTGGTCCTGATTGGTGTGGCCGGCTACAGCGGCTATCGCCTTGGCGCATCGCACACCATGCCGGCAACGTCCGCCACGCAAGGCGACAGGAACATTCTCTACTGGCACGATCCCATGGTCCCCGGCCAGCGATTCGACAAACCCGGCAAGTCACCCTTCATGGATATGCCGCTGGTGCCGGTCTATGCCGACGGCGATGACGCAGGGAATGGCGTGAATAAGGGCGGCGTCAGCATCGACAGCCGCGTCGCACAGAACCTTGGCATCCGCACGGCGGAAGTGAAATCCGCCCATATGGGCGCAGTGGTTGAGGCACCCGGCAACGTGGCGATCGACGAGCGCAGCATCCGCGTGATCCAGGCTCGCACCACCGCCTTCGTGCAGCACGTTGGTGTGCGCGCCACCCTAGATCCGGTACGGCAGGGCCAGACGCTGGTCACTTTCTACGCGCCAGACTGGGTCGCCGCGCAAGAAGAGTACCTGGCGGTGATGCGCTTGCCCGCCAGCCTTCAGAACGATCTGGCGAGCGCCGCCAAAGCGCGGATGCTCCAGTCGGGCATGACGCAGGGCCAGGCCGATGCGGTCATCCGCACCGGCAAGCTGCAATCGGCGCAGAGCATCGGCAGTCCGCTGGATGGCCTGGTCACCGAAATCGCGGTACGCGAAGGGATGACGATCAGCCCGGGCATGACGCTGTTCCGCCTGGCCGATCTCGCTCAGGTCTGGGTGATTGCCGAAGTGCCGGAAGCCCAGGCGCGCAGCATCGCACCGGGCCAGACCGTGACGGTGTCTGCCACCGCCGCGCCGGATCCCGTGCAAGGCAAGGTCGACGCGATTCTGCCCGACGTTGACCCTGCCACGCGCACCATCAAGGTCCGCATCGTGCTGCCGAACAAGCAGCGTCGCCTTGTGCCCGGCATGTTCGCCAGCGTCCGCTTCGAGAGCGGCGACCGGCAAGACGTGCTGCAGATCCCGACCGAGGCGGTGATCCGCACGGGGCAACGGACTCTCGTCATGGTCGATGCCGGCCAGCGGGGCTATGCCTCTACCGAGATCCGCACCGGACGCGAGGTCGACGGCATGACCGAGGTGACCGCCGGACTGCGCGCCGGACAGCGCGTCGTAACGTCCGGCCAGTTCCTGATCGATTCCGAAGCCAGCCTGCGCGGCACGTCGAAGCGGCTGGAAACCCCGGTGGCAGCTTCTGCGCCGTCGGCAACATCTGCACCATCGGCACCATCGGCACCATCGGCGACCACACAGGAACACGAAGCCACGGGTCGCATCGAAGCCGTGAACGCCGACAGCCTGACGATCTCCCATAGCGCAGTGCCCTCGGCGCAGTGGGGCGCCATGACGATGGATTTCGCCGCACATGATGCCGCCCAGCTCAAGGGACTGAAACCGGGCGACCGCATCCGCTTCCGCTTTCATCTGGCCGAAGACGGCACGGCCATGCTGTCGTCGGTGCAGCCCGCAGGCGTCGAAGGAGGTCAGCGATGATTGCACGCATCATCCTCGCGTCGATCCGCAACCGCTTCCTGGTGCTGCTGGCCACGGTCATGCTGACGGCCTGGGGGCTGTGGGCAGTCCGCACCACGCCGCTCGACGCGTTGCCGGATCTTTCCGATACGCAGGTCATCATCCGCACCCCGTTCCCGGGCCAGGCGCCGCAGATCGTCGAGAACCAGGTCACCTACCCGCTCACCACGACGATGTTGTCCGTGCCGGGGGCCAAGACCGTGCGCGGCTATTCCTTCTTCGGCGATTCCTTTGTCTACGTGCTGTTCGAGGACGGGACCGACCCATACTGGGCCCGCTCCCGCGTGCTGGAGTACCTGAATCAGGTGCAGTCGCGTCTGCCGGCGGCCGCCAGGCCCGCACTGGGGCCCGACGCCGCCGGTGTGGGATGGGTCTATGAGTACGCGCTGGTCGATCGCACCGGCAAGCATGACCTGAGCCAGTTGCGCGCGTTGCAGGACTGGTTCCTGCGCTTCGAGCTGAAGTCGCTGCCGAACGTCTCCGAGGTGGCCTCGCTGGGCGGCATGGTGCGGCAATACCAGGTGGTGCTGAAGCCTGACCGCCTGCGCGCCTACAACCTCCCGCAATCGAAGGTGATCGCCGCGATTCGAGGCGCCAACCAGGAGGCAGGCGGCTCGGTGCTGGAGCTAGGCGAAGCCGAGTATATGGTCAGGGCATCGGGCTACCTGAAGACACTCGAGGATTTCCGGCAGATTCCAATCGAGACCAGCGCGGCCGGTGTTCCGGTGCGCCTTGGCGACGTCGCGACGATCCAGCTCGGGCCCGAGATGCGACGTGGCATCTCCGATCTCAATGGCGAAGGCGAAGTGACGGGCGGCGTCATCGTAATGCGCTTGGGCAAGAATGCGCTGGAGACGATCGACGCCGTCAAGGCCAAGCTTGCAGTGCTGAAAAAGAGCCTGCCCGCCGGCGTCGAGATTGTCACGACCTACGACCGCTCCGCGCTGATTCATCGCGCGGTGAACAACCTTTCGTACAAGCTGGCCGAAGAGTTCGTGGTCGTCGCGCTGGTCTGCCTGATCTTCCTGTTCCACCTGCGCTCCGCGCTGGTGGCCATCGTATCGCTGCCGCTAGGCGTGCTGGCTGCCTTCCTCGTCATGCGGTATCAGGGCGTCAACGCCAACATCATGTCGCTCGGCGGCATCGCCATTGCAGTCGGCGCCATGGTCGACGCCGCAGTGGTAATGATCGAGAACGCGCACAAGCACCTGGAACGCTGGCATGTCGATCACCCCGGGCGGCCACTCTCCGGCGAAGACCGCTGGCGCGTGATTGGCGCATCCGCAGCCGAAGTCGGTCCCGCGCTGTTTTTCTCGCTGTTGATCATCACGCTGTCTTTCATCCCGGTGTTCACGCTGGAAGCACAGGAAGGCAAGATGTTCTCGCCGCTGGCCTTCACGAAGACCTACTCGATGGCGGCTGCGGCAGGCCTCTCGGTGACACTGGTGCCGGTGCTGATGGGTTACCTGATTCGCGGCCGCATTCCCGCCGAGCAGGCCAACCCGCTGAACCGCTGGCTCATTCGCGCCTACCAGCCAATCCTGACCCGCGTGCTGGCCTATCCGCGCGCTACCATCGCACTGGCGGTTGTCGCGCTGGTGGCCACTGCCTGGCCGATCATGCGGATTGGCGGCGAGTTCATGCCCCCGCTCGACGAAGGCGATCTGCTCTACATGCCCTCGGCTTTGCCCGGCCTTTCCGCTGGCAAGGCGGCGCAATTGCTGCAGCAGACCGATCGGCTGATCAAGTCGGTGCCGGAAGTCGCCACGGTGCAGGGCAAGGCCGGCCGTGCCGATTCGGCCACCGACCCGGCCCCGCTGGAGATGTTCGAAACCACGATCCAGTTCAAGCCACGCGACCAGTGGCGCCCGGGCATGACACCCGACAAGCTCGTCGAGGAGCTTGATCGCGTGGTGAAGGTTCCGGGACTTTCCAACATCTGGGTGCCACCGATCCGCAACCGCATCGACATGCTGGCCACCGGGATCAAGAGCCCGGTTGGCATCAAGGTGGCGGGCACCGACCTGAAGGAGATCGACCGGCTAGCCACCCGCATCGAAGAAACCGTGAAGACCGTTCCCGGTGTCACGTCGGCGCTGGCGGAACGCCTGACCGGCGGGCGCTATATCGACGTTGACATCGACCGCGCGGCCGCTGGCCGATACGGGCTCAATATCGGCGATGTGCAGGCCATCGTCTCCTCGGCGATTGGTGGCGACAACATCGGCGAAGTGGTCGACGGGCTGGCCCGCTATCCCATCAACCTGCGCTACCCGCGCGACTATCGCGATTCGGTCGAACAGCTGCGGAGCCTGCCCATCGTGACCGACCGCGGCCAGCAGATCGTGCTTTCCGACGTCGCCCGCATCCGAGTGGAACAGGGCCCGTCGATGCTGCGCAGCGAGAACGCGCGGCTGTCGGGGTGGATCTACGTCGACATCCGTGGGCGCGACCTGCGCTCCGCGGTGCACGATATGCAGGCGGCCGTGAGCAAGGCAGTGCCGATGCCTGCAGGCTATTCGCTGAGCTGGTCCGGTCAGTTCGAGTATCTGGAACGTGCCACCGCGAAGATGAAGGTAGTGGTGCCGTTCACGCTGCTGATCATCTTCGTGCTGCTCTATCTGGTCTTCGGTCGGCTCGACGAGGCACTGCTGATCATGGGCACGCTTCCGCTGGCGCTGATCGGCGGCTTCTGGCTGCTTTATCTGCTCGGCTACAACCTGTCGGTAGCCGGCGTGGTCGGTTTCATCGCGCTGGCCGGTGTGGCCGCGGAGTTCGGCGTGATCATGCTGCTTTATCTCAAGCACGCCTGGGAGGATAGCCAGGCACGCGGCATCACCGACATCAATGCCCTGCTCGCCGCCATCCAGGAAGGCGCCGTGCAGCGCGTGCGGCCCAAGGCGATGACCGTCGCCGTCATCCTGGCAGGCCTGATCCCGATCATGTGGTCACACGGCACCGGCTCCGAAGTCATGCAGCGCATTGCCGCGCCGATGGTTGGCGGCATGGTCACGGCGCCTCTGCTGTCGCTGTTCGTGGTGCCCGCCGTGTACCTGTTGATCCGCCGTCGCGAAACGAAGACTTCCCCATCATTCACTCACACGCCCATCAAGGAGCAAGCATGAAAACCTCACTCACCTCTCTGACCTCTCGCGCCTCCCGCGCCTCTCTCCATGCAGCCGTCTTCGCGCTCGCCGTTGGCCTGATGCCTCCGACGTTCGCGGCCGGGATGGACGGCGGTGCCGGCATGGACATGAAGCCCGCCGCCAAGGCAATGAAGACGCCACAGCCCGTCTCTGCCGAAGTCCGGAAAGTCGATCCCGCAGCCGGCAAGGTCACGCTCAAGCACGGCCCGATCATGAACCTGGGCATGCCGCCGATGACGATGGCATTCCCGGTCAAGGACCCGGCGATGCTGGCGAACCTGAAGGAAGGCGACAAGGTGTCGGCAACGTTCGACAACGTGGACGGAAAAATCACGGTCACCGACTTGCGCAAATAGCGCGATCGAGCCGCGCCGACGACCGGGATGGCTTGCCATCCCGGCAAAAAAAAGTCGCCGCGACCATCGCGGTCGCGGCCGAAAAGGGGGCATGTTCGAAAGAAGGAGTCCTCGGACTTTCGTTATCCCCTGGTGTCAGGCGATCCGTGACCGAACGTGCTCCGTTCATGGATCTGGCCGTCGCGCCCGTGTATCAGCAACTCAGCCCTTGTTCGCTTCGCCAGTTGCGTGGCAATGTCGATGGCCGCCTCTCGTGTCTGATATCGCGTGCGGGTTCCCGTCCCTTCGATTGCGATGGCCCACTCACTGCCGTGAGGGAGCACATGAATGTCGCCTGACATGCTGCGTCTCCGTTGACTTCGATGGCGCTATGCCGGCACCCTGGCAAGCACACCCACGTCGCTTGACTCGATTGGTTCGATCGACTCGCTTGCGTGGGCTTCGCGCTCATAGATCATCAACATTGCACGTTCTTTAATGGCCTTGTGTACCCCCGCGGCAATCGCGGCGCCACGAGACGCGTATGCATTCAGCTGGCCTTCGGATTCCACGGCCCAGTGGTTGTCCTGGGTGACCAGCACCTTCACGATAGATGTCGACATGCATGATCCGGTAGAAGTGGGTATGAATAAGTTCTACTCGGTATCCGCGGGCAGCGATGTAGGACGTTTTCCTATTCTGCGAGAAGGGGTGCGTCCGTCACGGCGCCATGCGAACCGACTGGAACTTCAGCACGAAAACGGGCCACTGTCGCAGACCACTATCGGCTTCGATCAGGGATGCAATCAGGCAATGTCGAGTATGGATACAGGCGCTATTTTTCCGCCTTGCCATGCATGACCATGATGGTCTGCTGCATCAGCGCGCAAAGCGTCTCCTTCGATCCTTCAACGGCAAACACTTCGGCCTGCGTCACGATCAGCGTGCGTCCCGCGCGGACGACGCTGCCCCGGGCAATCAGCTTGTCGCCATTGGCGGGCGCCAGAAGATTCAGCTTGTACTCGACCGTCAGGACCGACGCGCCCGCCGGCACAAGCGACATCGCGGCGTAACCGCCTGCCGAGTCGGCGATGGTACCGACCACGCCACCGTGAACGTAACCATGCTGCTGTTCGATGCCGTCCCAGTGCGGCACATGAATCTCGGTTCTGCCCGCCTCCACCACGGGCAGCGTGGCGCGGATCAGATGCATGACGTTCTGGGATTGAAAGCTCGCCTGGACAGCTTCCACGAAGTTTGCGTTGGCGGGTGTCACCGTGCCGTCTCCTTTTGTGCGTTGTCGTGTGCGCAGGATTGTGGCATGGAAACCGCCTGGCGAGCCGGAGCGTCCCCGCTCCCCTACTCTCCTACTCCTCCAGCTTCAGCCCCGTCTTCGCGACGAAGGCTTTCCAGCGCTCATACTGCTCGCGCGCGTAACGATCAAGCGCCGGGCCGTCGGTGGCCATCACCTCGAACCCTGCCTGCGTCAGCTTGCGGTGGGTCTCCGGATCATTGAGGGCAGCCTGGAAGTCGCTGGTCAGCTTACGCGCCACGGCCGGCGGTGTGCCGGACGGTGCGAACACGCCAATCCACGAGTACGCCTCGAAGCCCGGGAATCCGGACTCCGCCACCGTCGGCACATCGGGCAGATCAGGCAGTCGCGTGGCGCCGGTGACAGCGAGGGGCTTGATGCGCCCCGCTGCGATCTGGCCCTTGAGCGCGGCGTAGCTCAGCAGCGTCAGGCTCGACACGTTCCCCAGCACGGCCTGCACAGCCGGCCCCCCGCCGGCGTAAGGCACGTGTAGCAGTTCCACCCCGGCCTGACGCTTCAAGTCCTCGGCGACAAGATGGTTCATCGAACCAAGACCCGTGGACGCGTAGCTGTACTGATTGGGCGCGCGCCGCGCGGCATCCAGGAATCCGCGCAGGTCCTTGCCGGGCACCGACGGATTGGCACCGATCACCAGTGGGAAACGCAGCGCCAGCGTGACACCGGAGAAATCCTTGAAGGTGTCATACGGCAGCCGGGATTTCGCGATGGGATTGATCGCATGGGTATCGAAGCTGATCAGCAAGGTGTTGCCGTCCGGCGCGGAGCGCGCCACGTACTGCGTCGCGACCTGACTCGCGGCGCCGGGACGGTTCTCCACCACCACGGGACGCCCCAACACCTCCGCCAGCTTGGGCTGCACGATGCGCGCGGCGATATCCGTGCTGCCCCCGGGCGGGAAGGTGACGACGAGCTTCAATGGCGTTCCACTATCCGCCCAGGCGGAAGTCGGCAACATGCCACCGGGCAGACACAGCGCGGACAGCGCGGCGATGACGGCAAGCCTGCCGCATTGCGCGCGCGGCATCCCGCCAGAAGCGGCCGGCGTGGTTTGCCGGCGCGAGGAAAAACAAGGGAACAGCATGGTACGGCCCTCCTGTCATCCAGATGCAAAGCAGATATCGACTCAGCCCATCCACTGGCTGACCGGTGCCGCGGCGTCCTGCAACTCCTGCGTGATGACGTCCACCAACGCGGGACCGTCATGCTCCAGCGCGGCGCGAATGGCCGCGTCGAGCATCGCGGGATCTTCCACGCGCCACGCGCGCACGCCAAAGGCCTCGGCCACGCGCGCGTGATCGGTGCGGCTGAAATCCACCGAGAAGTAGCGGCGGTCGTAGCCGGCCTTCTGGCTCGCCTTGATCCAGCCGAACACCGAGTTCGAGAACACGATCATCTTCAGCGGGATGCGGCGGCGTACCAGCGTTTCCATCTCGCCGCAGGTAAAGCCGAAACTGCCATCCCCCATCACGGAGACAACCGTGGTGCCGGGGCGACCCAGCGATGCGCCAATACCGGCCGCCAGCGAGAAGCCCAGCGCGCCATGCGCGCGATTGGTGATGAACTGCCTGCCGGCGTGTCGGCTCTCGTGATAGGCGGAGAAATACGGGCAAGGCGTGCCGGGGTCCGCCACCACGATGGCGTCCTCGGGCAAGAGGCGGTTGAGCGTGTCGACCACGCGCTCGGGCTTGATCGGCCGCTCCAGCGAGGCCGCCAGCGGTGCGAAGCCCGCACGCTTGGCCGCGCGCGCGACTTCCACCAGCGCGCGCCCGTCGGCGGTGTCGGCGCGGCGCGTCGGCAGTCGGTCACGCACCGCGGCGTTCAACATGCGCAGGGCCAGCAAGGCATCGCCCACCATGCCGACGTCGGTGTTGTAGTTGGCCGCGATCACCATTGGATCGATGTCGATATGCAGGATCGGCACGTTGCGGCCGGGGAAGCGCCAGTGCTCGGTAGTGGTGGAGCCGGCGCGGCAACCGATGAACAGCACGACATCGGCATTGGCCACCAGATCGCGGGTGGCCAGGATGCCGCCATTGGCGCCTACCACGCCGGCGTTGAGCGGGTGCGTATCGGCCAGACTGCCCTGGCCGCTGACCGTAGTGCACACCGGCGCGTTGAGCGAAGTCGCGAGCGTGTCCAACTCACCGCAGGCGCCCGAAATCACCACGCCACCGCCGCAGATGATCAGCGGCGCGCGCGCTTCGGTCAGACGGCGCGCGGCGCGATCCACCTCGTCGGGGTCCGGCGCGTAGCGCAGCGCCGGGAAACGATCGTGACCGGCCTGGGCCCAGATCCCGGCCGGGTCCACATCATGCTTCTGAACGTCGTAGGGGAGGCACAGATGCGCCGAGCCCGGCTTGCCGGTCGTCATGGCGCGGAAGGCGGCGCGCACGGCGTCCGGAATCTGATCGGCACGGTCGATCGTGGTGTTCCACTTGGTCAGTGGCCGATACAGAGCTTCCTGGTCCAGCTCGGTCAGGGGGTATTTGCCGCGCGAGTTGACGGATACATCGGACGTAATGCCCAGCACCGGCACCGACGATTCGTTGGCCTCCACCAGGCCCGGCAACAGATATGTGGCACCACCGCCACTCGGACCCTCGCACACGCCGACCTTGCCCGTGACGCGGGCGTAGGCATCCGCCATGTAGGCGGCGCTGCGCTCGTCGCGCGCCAGCACGTGATCCATGCCGTGGTCCAGGCGGGCCAGAGCATCGTAAAAAGGCAGGCTGGTATCGCCACACAAGCCAAAAATGTGCTTCACACCGTTGAGCTGGAGCATACGCACCATCGCTTCGGCGCCGTTCATCTTGGTCATCCGCTTGATCTCCATTGATCGGCCGGGTGAAGGGAGCGCCGGCGTCCGATGGAGCATACTCGAAAGAATACTTTTAAGTATACTGAAACGTATGCAAGAATCCGGACAGCAATTGCCGATGCCGGGTGCTGACAAGGGCATCTGGTAGCGCGCGCGGTATGATCCGTGCGATTCAAGAATCCCATCGGGCAGAAACAAGCATGAATTCGCCTATTTCCACGACTCGGCGCAAGCGCGGTTCCGACGTGTTCCAGACGCTGCGCGACATGGCCATCTCCTACGCGCTGAAACCGGGCGAGCGTCTCAACGAAATCGAACTGGCGGAGCAACTTGGCGTGAGCCGCACGCCGGTGCGCGAGGCACTGGCGCGGCTGGCCACGCATGGCTTCCTGGAGGAGTCGAGCCGTGGCTACGTCCGCCGGCCGCTCGACATCCGCGAGATGCAGGACCTGTATGAGGCGCGCGTCGCCGTCGAACGCGAATGCCTGCGGCTTGCGTTCGAGCGTGCGTCAGCGGAGGGGGTCGAGGAATTGGCCCGATACCTGGAACACAGCCGTTCGGTCTCGCCCGATACGCCAGCACAGCAACTCGTTGAACTGGACGAGGGCTTTCATTTGCGTATCGCGGAGTTGTCCGGCAATGCGGAGTTGCGCCGGATGCTGGCCAGCCTGAATGAGCGCATTCGCTTCATCCGCTGGATCGACATGGAGAACGTGGGGCGCGATTCCACCCAGAGCGAGCACGCCGATATTGTCGACGCGTTGAAGGCGCACGACTGGCAACGCGCGGAGGCCCACCTGACCTCGCATATCGCGCTACGCCGCGAGCAGATCGTCGACGCCATCAAGAAGGGCCTGGCGCGCGTCTATCTGGAGGGTGAAGCGGACTGAAGCCGATTGAAGCGGATGGATGCCGGCCCATGCGTTCGGCGCTCAATCAGGCCGTTCGCATACTCAAGACAGCGTGGGTGGACACCATATCCGCCCAAAGCCGGGTCCGGATGCTGTTCCGTCCGGCCCGTTTGGCTTCATAGAGCAGCATATCGGCAGCGGCAATCAACGCGCTTTCGGTGACCTCGGTATCGCTGGCCGAGAAATCGACGGAGAGCACCCCGATGCTGACCGTGGCGCGCATGCGCTTGCGATCGGGGCCCGGCACCTCGCTGTCCGCCACTGCGGCGCGCATGTCCTCGGCCAGACTGGCGGCCGACTCGAAGTCCATCTGCGGCATGACGAGCAGAAACTCTTCCCCGCCGTAGCGAACGACGCTGTCCCGTGGCTCGTGGATGCGGTCCTGCAGCAGCATGGCGACGTGCATCAGCACGGCATCGCCACCCTGGTGGCCGTGGTTGTCGTTGACGCGCTTGAAATGGTCGATATCGCAAACCATCAGCGTCAGCCAGCGACGCTCGGCGCGAGCCCGCTCCAGCACCTGCGGCAGCAGCGTCGTGTGCAGATGGCGGCGATTGAAGCAGGCTGTGAGATGGTCGCGGATGGATAGCGCCTTCAATGTACTGAGCGCCCGATACTCGTCGCGCCACAGCCGGTGATAGCGGCGCGCCGCGATGATGCCGAAGCTGTTGGTCAGCAGCAGAAGCATCGCCATCGTGACCTCGTCGGAGAATCTCGACTCCCCCCTCATCACGGCCAGCGCGATGAAGGCCGCCGTCGCGCCAAGGGCGATGCCGATTGCGGTAATGAGCCGATTCGGGATGAAGACGTAGATGACGATCAGCATGATGCAGAGCGACATCGCGTGCCAGGGCAACTCGCCGGGACGGAACCAGACGACCAGCATGAAGATCGCCATCCCGACGACCTCCGCCGCGCTGGCCACCGCCCGGTGGGCCAGCACCGACTCGGTTTTCCGGCGAATCAGATACAGACCGCCGCAGGCAGTCAGCGCGACGGCGATTCTCCCCAGCAACAGCACGAGCAACGACGTCCCAAAGCCCAGCGCGGCGAGATCAGTCAGGGAAAAGGCCAGATAAAACAGCGAACAGAACACCAAGGTGACGCGCAACGACGCGCGCGTGGTCCGCAGATGGTGTTGCTGAAACTCCCGCTCGAGCCCCGGATCCGAGAACTCGACCCGAACCGGATCAACAGCGAAACTCATTTCGACGTCTGCTTCGGACATAAGCGCGTGGGCGACCAGTCGGCCCGGCGGTCATTGAATGTGCGCCATTGTCTCCTATTACGGCCTGGCAGCCGGCAAGAATCCTCAATCCTTGATCTGCCTAGCAGAAACCTCCTGCCTGTCAGATCAGCTCGCGATACAGCACTGACAGCGATTCGCTACCGGGAGCGCCTTCGCGCCACATGCGCGCCGCAAAGGCGTCCTCGAATTCCTCGGTACCTTCCTCGAACATGTCGTAGACGTTGTCGTGCGACAGCCCCTTCTCCAACACCATCAACGCGGCGTCAACGGCCTTGCGGGCGCGCTCCGGCAGTTGCGGCTGCAGCGCCTTCAGGGCAGCAATCTCGGCTTGCACCTGCTCTTCGGTCTTCATCGTCATGTCGTATTTCCATAGTGTTGGCGGCGTTCGCGCCGGAGGGCATTATGCAACGGGATCGGGCCCGGCTATCAGGCCGCTTGCCCGGCCTGGACGACACGCGGACCCAAGTGCCGTGTCAGCCGCTCGGCGCGCCCAGGCGATACCCCCCCTATTCATTCCCCAGTTCCCTTGCGGCACGCATTACACTTAGCCTGCCGCGTGGCGATCGGGCGACTTCACCCGTGTGCCAGCGCCGCTCGACTTCTGCTTGCTCTATCCCAACAAGGAGATCCGTCATGGCTACCGCGCCCAATCCGTTCACCGACATCACCAAACTGCTGGAACAGTACAAGCTCCCCGGCGTCGACATGACTTCGATCATCGAAGCGCGGCGCAAGGATATTGAAGCCCTCGCGGAGGCCAACAGGATCGCCTACGAGGGCATGCAGGCACTCGTGCAGAAGCAGACCGAAATCCTGAGCAAGAGCATGCAGGAGATTCAGGCCACGGCCCAGAAGATGGCCACGAGCGGCAATCCCGCAGAGGCCATGACCAGACAGGGCGAACTCGTGCAGCAAGGCTTGCAGACAGCCTTCAACAACATGCGCGAACTGGCGGAAATGGCGCAGAAATCGCAAGCCGAGGCACTGGCCGTGATCACCAAACGTGCCGAGCAGAGTATCGCGGAAGCGAAAAGCCTGATGAAGCCAGGCGGCAAGTAACCTCCTGGCGGCGAAACCCGGCCTGACCGGCCGGGTCCGCAGGCCTGGAAGCGTCAACGTCTGATCGATCTGGAATACGGCATCTATACGGAGAACCGACTGGTGGCAGGCACCTAGTCCTGCGCGCCATTGCCTCCCGTTCGTCCCGCCTCGCCATCAATGCGCATCCGCGGCAGAAACTGCGGATACTCGCGCTGCATGAAGTCGATCAGCCCCTCGCGCACGACGCAGCGAAGATCCCACGCCAGACCCGAGGATGCGGCGGTGCACAGCACGCGAATCTGCATCGTGCGTTCCGTTGCGTCGGTGACCACCAGGTTGAAAAACCGCCGATCCCACTGGGGCGCGTTGTTCACGATGCGCTCCAGCTCCTTGCGCAGCGGCGCCAGCGGCATCCCGTAGTCGACATGGAAGAACACCGAGCCCAATAGCTGGGAGTTGTTGCGAGTCCAGTTCTGAAATGGCTTCTCGATGAAGTACTGCAGCGGGATGATCAGGCGGCGCTCGTCCCAGATCCGCAGCACCACGTACGTCGCCGTGATTTCCTCGACTCGGCCCCACTCGCCTTCGACGATCAGCACATCGTCGAGCCGGATCGGCTGCGTCAAGGCAAGCTGCAACCCCGCGATCATATTGCTGAACACCGTCTTGCCAGCCAGGCCGGCGACCAGCCCGACCACACCTGCCGAGGCCAGCAGGCTGGCGCCGACCTGCCGCGCGCCGGGAAACGTCATCAGCAACATCGCCGCCCCGATCACCACCACCAACGCCATCGCAATGCGCGAGAGCACGCGTGTCTGGGTATGGATGCGGCGGGCATTCATGTTGTCCTCGACATCCACGGGGTGCCGGTCCAGCACGCCCTGCGCGAAGCCGGCAATGACCCGCGCCACGAGCCATGTCATGGCGGCGATCAACAGCAGGCCATTGACATGCCGCACATTGTCGATCCAGCGCAGTTCGTCCGGAGCGGCCTGCCAGACGGTCTGCAACGCGAGCAGCAGCAGAACCACCTTCGACGGGACCCGCGCCTTGACGACCATGGGATGGAGTACCTGGGCGGAACGCGTGATCCGCAGTAGCAGCAGGCTGCCGATGCGATGTGCCAGCAGCACGATAACGACCGCAACCAGGGCCGCCGTCCACGTGCCAAACCAGGGGTGATCGAGAAGAAGAGGAAGATTCATCGGCGTCCTTCATCAGGGGAGGCGTGATGCCGGTTACCAAGTAACCGACACGACGAAGGGACAGAAGTTTCACCGATGTTGTCTGCGCTCCACAGACTTTGCGACGCAAGCATCGCACCACGCCTGGTTACTCGGCGCGGCACACGCCGGCCATGCAACCGATCAACGGATCAGCGGATCAGTCGATACGCCAGCCGCGCGGCAACGCGGGCGCTCTGACCATCACGGTCGAACTGCGGATTGAACTCCGCAAGGTCTGCCGCGCGCAGCTTGCCGCTACCGCGCACGTGCGTGACGATGGCCTCGATCACGCTGATCGGCACGCCATACGCCGCAGGCGCGGAGACACCGGGCATGACGGCTGCCGGAAGCACGTCGAGATCGATCGTCAGGTAGACATGCGCGGCCTGCGCCAGCATCGCGTCGACCTCGGCCAGTCTGTGGTCGAGATGGCGCTCCTGCATCTCGGTGTCTTCAACGTAGCGCACTCCCAGCGCCTGCGCGTGGGCAAATAGCGATGCAGTGTTGCCGAGCCGGCTGACGCCGAGACACACATAGTCGAACGGCTGGCCTGCGGCACGGCACGCCTCCGCAATTTGGTCGAACGGCGTGCCGGAACTGCCGGGCCGCGCAGTCCGCAAATCGAAATGCGCATCGAGATTGAGGATCAGGACGCGGCCCGCGTCGCCCGCCGCATCCAGATGCGCCCTGAGGCCCTGCCAGGTGCCCCAGGCCACTTCGTGCCCGCCACCGAGCACGATGGGCAGCGCGCCACGGTCCAGTTGCGCCCTGACGACTTCACCGAGCGCCCGCTGCGCATCTTCGAGCGCATCGCCCTCGCAGCGCACGTCGCCTGCATCGTAGAGCGCGGCCACGTCATGAACCGGCAGGCTGGCCAGGGCGCGTCGAATGCCGCGCGGGCCATCGGCCGCACCAACACGGCCCTGGTTACGCCTGACGCCTGCGTCGCACGCGAAGCCAACCAGCACGGCAGCGCCGGCCAGATCGTCGGTAGCCGCTACGGCCAGCGGCTGGACGATATTGAACAGCCGCCGCGTATCCCCGCGCTCGCCGGTATCGGCGCGCCCCTGCCAGACCGCATCAGGGGCCTCGGCTTGCGTCAATGCCGTCATTTGCCGTGCGTCCGTTTCACGAAACACGGGTTTCCCGGGCGAGCAGCGCGTCCGCCTTCGGCTTGGCCCGCAGGAACCAGGCCAACGACAGCAGCACGACCCAGCCCGCGCCAACGTACAGTGCCACGCGCGTGTCCTCGACATACCCCAGCACGCCGATCACGAACAGCATGAAGGCGATCGCCAGCGCCGGACCGACCGGCCACAGCGGTACCTTGAACTTGAGGGCGCGGACCTCTTCGGCCGACAGGCGGCGTCGCATGGCAACCTGCGACAGCAGGATCATCAGCCAGACCCACACGGTGGCGAAGGTCGCAATCGACGCAATGATCACGAACACCTGTTCGGGGATCAGGTAGTTCAGCACCACACCGCCGAGCAAGGCAGCAGCCATCGCCAGCACCGTCACCCAGGGCACGCCATGACGCGAGGTAGTGGCGAACAGGCGCGGCGCCTGGCCCTGCTCCGCCATGCCGTACATCATGCGGCCAGCGCCAAAAATATTGCTGTTGATTGCCGAGATGGCGGCCGAGATGACGATCAGGTTAAGCACCGCCGCTGCCGACTTGATCCCCAGCCCGGAGAAGATCTGCACGAACGGGCTGCCCTGGCTACCGATGCCGGTCCACGGGAAGATGGCCATCAGCACGGTCATCGTCAGCACGTAGAACAGCAGGATGCGGGCCGGCACGGCGTTGATCGCGCGCGGAATCACCTTCTCCGGATTCTGGGCTTCACCGCCGGTGATGCCGATGATCTCGATGCCGCCGTAAGCAAACATCACCACCGCCAGAGACGCGATCAACCCGCCCGCGCCGTGCGGCAGGAAGCCGCCATGCGCCCACAGATTGGTCAGGCCCGGCGAATGCTCGCCATTCATCTTCACGCCGAGGAACAGGATCAGCGTGCCGCCGATGATCATCGCCGCGATGGCCAGGATCTTCACCAGCGCCAGCCAGAACTCGAGCTCGCCGAACACCTTCACATTGCACAGGTTCAGCCCGCAGATCAGCATGACGATGCCGAGCACCCATATCCATTGCGGCACTTCGGGGAACCAGAATCCCATATAGATACCGAATGCGGTCACGTCCGCCAGACAGACGATGATCATCTCGAGGATGTAGGTCCATCCGGTAAGAAAGCCCGCGAGCGGCCCCAGGTACTCGCTGGCGTAGCGGCCGAACGAGCCGGTCACCGGCTCGCGCACGGCCATCTCGCCCAGCGCGCGCATGACCATGTAGACCGCCGCGCCGCCCACGATGTACGCCAGGATAACGGCCGGGCCGGCCAGCTGGATCGCCGATGCCGAACCGTAGAACAGGCCCGTGCCGATGGCCGAGCCGAGCGCGAGAAAGCGGATATGCCGCGCGCTCAGATTGCGTTGCAGGTTTTTCAAGCTGTCTCCAGAAGGATGTCTAGATTGGGACCGAAGGCCCATGGCGCGCGGATCTTTGCCCGCTTGGCGCCGGCGCGAGCGTCCGTCAGACGCTCGGCAGGATGCCTGCAGGCAGCAAGGCCGTAAGGTGACGCTCGGCGATCAGCACGCTGGCGTCTTCGATATCCGGCGCGAAGTACCGGTCCTTGTCGTAGAACGGCACCGACTGACGCAGCAGGCCGCGCGCGCGCTCCAGCGCTTCGGTGGTCTTGCCGCCTTCACGGAAGTCCATGCCCTGGCAGGCCGCCAGCCATTCGATCGCCACGATGCCCTTGACGTTGCTGGCCATCTCCCAGAGACGTTTGCCAGCGTTGGGCGCCATCGACACATGGTCTTCCTGGTTCGCCGACGTAGGCAGGCTGTCGACACTGGCCGGATGCGCGAGCGCCTTGTTATCCGATGCCAGCGCGGCGGCCGTGACCTGCGCGATCATGAAGCCGGAGTTCACGCCGCCATTGGCGACCAGGAACGGCGGCAACTGCGACAGGTGCTGGTCCATCATCAGCGACACACGCCGCTCGGAGAGCGAGCCGATCTCGGCCAGGGCCAGCGCGAGGTTGTCCGCGGCCATTGCCACCGGTTCCGCGTGGAAATTGCCGCCCGAGATGATATCGCCTTCCTGCGCGAATACCAGCGGATTGTCGGAAACCGAGTTCGCCTCGACACCCAGCACATCCGCCGCATTGCGGATCTGCGTCAGGCAGGCGCCCATGACCTGGGGTTGGCAGCGCAGCGAGTACGGGTCCTGCACCTTGTCGCAATGCGCGTGCGATTGGCCGAGCTGGCTGGTCTCCCCCAGCAGGTGACGATAGACCGCCGCCGCGTCGATCTGGCCGCGCTGGCCACGGGCAGCGTGAATGCGCGGATCGAACGGAGCGCGCGAGCCAAGCGTTGCCTCGACGGTCAGCGCGCCGCACACGCTGGCCGCCGCGTACAGGTCTTCCGCCTGGAACAAACCCTGCAGCGCATACGCGGTGGAAACCTGCGTGCCGTTCAGCAGCGCCAGCCCTTCCTTGGCGGCGAGCGTAAGCGGCTGCAAATCGGCAATGGCCAGCGCTTCGCGAGCGGACAGCCATTCGCCGCGATGTCGTGCCCGGCCTTCGCCCAGCAGCAGCAACGACATATGGGCCAGCGGCGCCAGATCGCCCGACGCGCCAACGGAGCCCTTCAACGGGATGCACGGGTACACCTCGGCGTTCACCAGCGCGATCAGCGCGTTGATCACCTTGCGGCGGATGCCGGACAGGCCACGCGCCAGGCTGTTGATCTTGAGCACCATGATCAGGCGCACCAGCGCGTCGTCGATCGGCTCGCCCACGCCTGCCGCGTGGGAAAGCACCAGCGAACGCTGCAGGTCCTCCAGGTCCGCGCGGGCAATGCGGGTCTGCGCCAGCAGGCCGAATCCGGTGTTGATGCCGTAGGCCGTACGGCCCTCGGCGATGATGTTTTCGACGCACGCCACGCTGCGGTCGATGGCGGGGAAGGCGCGCTCGTCGAGCGTGATCTTGACGGGCTGCTGATGCACGGCACGCAGTTGCGCGAGCGTGAGCTCACCGGGTTGCAGATGCAGGGCGAAGACTGGCTGATTTTCTTGGTACGACATGGTTCAAATCCGGAGTTACTTGGAGGTGCCGAGCATCGGCAGGTTCAGGCCGTTTTCGCGGGCGCAATCGATGGCAATCTCGTAGCCGGCATCGGCGTGGCGCATCACGCCGGTCGCCGGATCGTTGTTCAGCACGCGGGCGATACGGGCGGCGGCGGCATCGGTGCCATCGCAGACAATCACCACGCCAGAGTGCTGGGAGAAGCCCATGCCAACGCCGCCGCCGTGGTGCAGCGACACCCAGGTGGCGCCACTGGCGGTATTCAGCAGCGCGTTGAGCAGCGGCCAGTCAGACACGGCGTCCGAGCCGTCCTTCATGGATTCGGTTTCGCGGTTCGGGCTCGACACCGAGCCCGAGTCCAGATGGTCACGGCCGATCACCACGGGCGCGGACAGTTCGCCCGAACGCACCATTTCGTTGAAGGCCAGGCCCAGCTTGGCACGCAGGCCCAGGCCAACCCAGCAGATCCGCGCCGGCAGGCCCTGGAAGCTGATGCGCTCCTTCGCCATGTCCAGCCAGCGGTGCAGGTGCGCGTCGTCGGGGATCAGTTCCTTGACCTTGGCATCGGTCTTGTAGATGTCCTGCGGATCACCGGACAACGCGGCCCAGCGGAACGGGCCAATGCCGCGGCAAAACAGCGGACGGATATAGGCCGGCACGAAGCCCGGGAAATCGAAGGCGTTCGACACGCCCTCTTCCTTGGCCATCTGGCGGATGTTGTTGCCGTAGTCGAAGGTGGGCACGCCCATCTTCTGGAAGGCCAGCATCGCCTCGACGTGCTTGGCCATCGACTGCTTGGCGGCCTTCACCACCTCGGCCGGCTTCGTCTGCGCGAGGTCGCGGTACTTGTCCCAGGTCCAGCCGATCGGCAGGTAACCATTGAGCGGATCGTGGGCGCTGGTCTGGTCGGTCACCATGTCCGGGCGCACGCCGCGACGCACGAGTTCCGGCAGGATCTCGGCCGCATTGCCGCACAGCGCGATGGAGATGGCCTTGCCTTCCCCGGTGTACTTCGCGATACGGGCCAGCGCGTCATCCAGATCCGTGGCTTGCTCGTCGACGTAGCGCGTACGCAGACGGAAGTCGATACGGCTTTGCTGGCATTCGATGTTCAGCGAACATGCGCCGGCCAGCGTCGCGGCCAGCGGCTGGGCGCCGCCCATGCCGCCCAGGCCCGCGGTCAGCACCCAGCGTCCGGTCAGGTTGCCGTCATAGTGCTGGCGGCCTGCCTCGACGAAGGTCTCGTAGGTGCCCTGCACGATGCCCTGGCTGCCGATATAGATCCAGGAACCTGCCGTCATCTGACCGTACATCGCCAGACCCTTGGCATCCAGCTCGTTGAAGTGCTCCCAGCTAGCCCAATGCGGCACCAGGTTGGAGTTGGCGATCAGCACGCGCGGCGCATCGGCATGCGTCTTGAACACGCCCACCGGCTTGCCCGACTGCACCAGCAGTGTCTCGTCGTCGCCCAGCGTTACAAGCGACTCGACGATCTTGTCGTAGCACTCCCAGTTGCGCGCGGCGCGGCCGATGCCACCATAGACCACCAGTTCCTTGGGGTTCTCCGCCACTTCCGGGTCGAGGTTGTTCATCAGCATGCGCAGCGGCGCCTCGGTCAGCCAGCTCCTGGCCTGAAGCTGATTGCCGCGCCGCGCGCGGATCTCTACGTCACGGTAACGATTGGGGGTGCTCACGGTTGTTCCTCATCCACGGTTTGTTCACGACGGCGATGACGCCACAGCGCCATCCGATGGGGTTGTACAGTATTGTATAGACAAGTTGATTTGTACTGGGGTTTACCCCGTTTTCAGGGCGAGCAGATAGCGCGGCAAAGGGGACGGGAGGGAACGGGAGGGAACGGGAGTGGACCTTGCCGCACAGTGGCACGGCAAGGTCAGGGGCTCAGCGGAGCAAGGAAATAGCGAAGGGGGGGCGTCAGGCGCCGGGGCCGAACCGCCCTTCCAGGCGGTGACGCGACCCCGGATGCAGCAGGCGGGCGAACGTCACGACGCGCTTGCCCGACCATGTGCGGCGCCGGATCAGCAGGCACGGTTCGGCGCGCGGGATCTGCAGGAGTTTTGCCTCGTCGGCGGTGGCGACTACGGCCTCGACGATATGCTCGCCCGCCGTCAGGGGAGCAAGGCTTTGCAGATAGGCATTCGGCGTGTCGACGCTGAAGTCCTGCTTCAGGTAGTCGGGAGCCAGGCCCGGATTGACGTAGCGGTCCTCGATCTGCACCGGCACGTTGTCCTGGTAGTGAACGATGATGGAATGGAAGATCTTCTCGCCTTCGCGCAGATCCATCGCCACCGCGCGCTCGGGGCCGGCGGGCTCCTCGCGCACCAGGATCACCTCGGAATGATGGCGATGTCCACGCTCCGCGATCTCGTCCGCGATGTTGTTGACCTCGAGCAGCGAAGACTGCATCTTCGGCTCCGCCACGAACGTGCCCACGCCCTGCATTCGCACGAGCCGGCCTTCGGCGGTGAGTTCGCGCAATGCGCGGTTGATCGTCATCCGGCTGGCGCCGAACTGTTCCACCAGTTCGTTTTCGGACGGCACACGATGATGCGCCGGCCACGCGCCCGTATCGATCTGTCGGGTGATCATCTGCTTCAGGCGCAGATAGAGCGGCATTGGCGCGTCCTCGGCACTGCTGTCCATCGTCAGCTCAGGCGTTTGACGCGGCATTCTTGGGGTTCTCCAGCTCCGGGCAAGGATAAAGCGCGACGCGTTGACCGATTCGCGCACCTATACATGATTAGACAATTGCCAGCATTATCGCAAATGCCGGGCTATTGGTATTCGCTCCTGGCGTGGGGTGAAGCCGGGCATGGAAATACCCGGGCTACCAACGCAAGAAACCCCGCGCCTCGACTGCGAGACGCGGGGTCCGTGGCCGGCGGCTGGCGCGCCGGGATTGGCCTGGTGGTCGTACTTTAGTCGTCGTACTTTAGTCGTCGTACTTTAGTCGTCGTACTTTAGTGGTCGTACTTTAGTGGTCGTACTCCACGCTGGTACTGAAACTCAGATCGAACGTATCAGACCAGCTAAGGTTCGCGAACGACATATCGCTTGTGCCAGTCGCCCCGGCAACTGCCGGGAACGCCGCCCCCTGATCGCCCGGCACCGACACGTTGACCACCGTATTAGCGGCCGCCGGCCTGGCACGCGCATTGCCGCTCACGAATACCTGCGGGGCGCCACCGATGGTCGATCGGATCTGCACGTTGGTCTTCTTCACGAACGGCACGCCCGATGCAGAGGTCCAGCTCATCGGGAATGTGGCCCCACCAGCGAACTCCGAGCCCGAACCCGGCGTCAGGGCATCACGCGCGGTCTTGCTGACTTCCTGCCACGCATACTGGCGCAGCGTATCTGGCGACGGCGGCGGTGTGCGCAAACGCACCGCGTAGCTGTAGGCCGGGGCTGCCGCATTGTCTTTCTGGTAGATCGCGAAAGTGTAGACACCGAACGGCGTCACGTTCGCGAGTTCCGTGGCGCTCAACTGCGGATTCGAGAACGCGGCGTTGCTGCCCGGCCATTTGAACTGCGCCTGCGCGGCCGGATCCTGGGCAACACCGGCCAGACGGTAGCTATTGCGGCAGCTGTTCAGCTTGCTCGAGTACTTGCCCGGAATCGCGCTGGCGTCCACACCTTGCATGTCACCCGGCGCAAGCTGCGCGTGGATATTGAGCGTGTCGCACGCACCGGTGCTCGGCTTGAGCAGCACCCCTGCACGCAGCCCCGGGCCTGTCACCACGGCGAAATCGACCGGCACGTTCTGGTCGTCCGTGATACCTACCTGCAAACTCAGCGAACTGACGAAGGCATTGGTGCCGGTGGTCGCTTTGGGGGCGTTCAGCCAGTCCCAGCGCTGCGCATTGCCCGTGACCTTGCTCAGCACGTGACGCTGGTTGCCGACCAGACGCCAGCCATTGTCGCTGGTCGTCCGAGCCGACGGCTGCAACGCGATCTGCGCGATCTGCTGCATGCCATCGCGGATGCCATCGGCGCGTGTCCAGGACACCTTGATCCAGACCTTGTCGGTCGCCTGGACCCGAATGATCTCCGGCAGGCTGAAGACCGCGCCAGTCATGCCGTCGTCGCCGACGATGCTGGAGCCCAGATCCTGCTCGGCATTCGCGCCGTTGCTAAGGTAGCTGCTGGGCACACCCGCCATCAGCGCGCCCGGCGCGACATCATCGACGATGATCTGCTCACAGGCGGCCACGCTTCCGCTCAACCGGGCGGAAGCGGTTGTCGACGCCGCGAAGCACTGATTGAATGCCGCCTGCAGCCCGGCAAGATCGCTGGCGCTGGGCAAGCTGGAAACCGGTTGGCCGCCGATCGTCGCCACGCTTGGCAGGCTTGCGGTGTCGGCCGCCGTCGGCGCAACACCGGGCGCAAGCTGGAGCATTGTCGGCGTATCGCTCGATGCGCCCGCCACCGATGTCAGTTGCACGCCGCCATTGGGCAGCACGTTGACCTTTACCTGATCGAGCAGACGGTCCAGCCCGGGCGCACCGGCCGTCAACGGACCGGAGATCAGATCCACGCCGGTGTTGCCGGTGGCGGCCAGCAGAGCGGCCAGCGCGTCCGAGTACGCTTTCACCGTGGTGCTGATCGACGATGCCGTGACCTTGGACTGCAGGAGACCGGTATCGGCCAGCAACTTGGTCGGGTTGTCGCCAATGATCGTCGCTGCAATCGCGTTGGTGAGCGGCGTGATGTTGATCGTCTGAGTACCAGCTGTCGCGCTCAGGCTGATCAGCGTGGCCTGCGAGTCGGCTACATTGCCCGTGGCGGCCAGCACGAACGGCGCAGTCAGACCGGTCACGTCGCACTGGAACGAACCAGTGGTGGCATCGGCAGGACAGCTTGCCGACTTGCCCGAGGCGTCCGTCAGCGTCACCGTGGCACCTTGCATCGCCGCGCCGGTCGCCGCAACGCCGCTGACGACCTGCTTGGTGGGCGCAGTGGTGCCCGGTGGCGTGGTCGTGGTCGTAGTCCCCCCCGTTGAAGAATCGCCACCACCACCGCATGCCGACAGGGCAAGCACTGCGATGCAAAGCGCAATGGGCGTGAGCTTCATATTTCCCCTTCCGTGCTGTCTGTATTGAAAAAATACTCTCGATCCGACTCAGAGCAGGCAGATCCCAGTGGCCTTCGAGTTCGGGCCGATGGTGCTCGTGTCGAAATTCGTGATGTGGGGCAGCCCGGTTGCGCAGGCGATGACCCACGTGACCTGATTGTTGACGCGGGTCCCCAGGATGACCTGGGTGTTGCCGGCGCCCAGGCCATCGGAGCCCTGCTCATAGACGTAGCCGCTCGGGCTGTAGGTGGCGCGCTGGCCCTTGCAAACGAACAGCGTGCCCGTGTCGCCGGCCGGAGCGGCGTAGAGGTTGCAGAACGTATAGGAAATCGTCCCGCCGCACGTATTGGTGATCGTCGTGCTACCCGATGCGTTGTGGCCCATCCGCACGCAGTTCATGGCACTGACGCCGGACTTGAGGCCGCCAGACCCGGACGCGCCGCTGTCGACCGTGGCGCTTCCGCCCGTGCCGGTTGACGTTCCCGAGCTGCCTCCGCTGCTCGACCCACTGCCGACATACACCCACAGACCCGTCGCGTCGCCACCGGCGCAATTCTTGTAGGCGAAGCCATAGCTGGTGGTCGCGCTGGGATTCACCGTGACGTTCATGCCACTCGCGAAGGTCTTGGCATTCGTGAACCAGTCCGCCTGCGTCACGGACGTATCGCATTTCGCGGTCAACACAACGTTCGTCCCCGCCGGCACCGGGTTGTCCGCCGATGTCGCGGGCGAACTCGACACCGTGCACTGCGGCTTGGCAACCGTGCACGATGCGGCGGGCGTGGCGTCGGTGGCGCTGCCCGTCCCCGCTGCGTCGCCGCCGCCCCCGCACGCGGCGATGGTCACGGCAAGGATGCCGAATAGCGTGGCTGCGGCGAATCTCCTGGTCTTTGTCATGGCTCGATCTTCCCTTCCGGCTGTTGTCTTGTTTTGTGCCGGCGAGCGTACGTGGCAACGGCCGGGGGCGCATCACCAAGATTGACGATGACAAGTGCGACCGTTTTGCCCATCTCCCCCGGTCGGCCCGCCGTGGACGCCGTAGCTGGTGCAGGCGTGTATCGGCCTGTCCGGAATCCCCGGGGCATATACATTGCGATACAAATCCCCCCGCCCGCCGCTACATGCCGGTTACTTGCGCCACCTAAAGTCATGCACAGGTTGATCACACACAGGAGCGAGAGATGCCGGAGATCGTCAATTTGCCTCGACGGGGCTTTATGGGAGTTGTTGCGGCGACGCTGGCCGCGGCGCAATTCGGGGGGGCACAGACGGCCCGGGCCCAGACCAGCCAGCCGCACGCAACGCCACTGCCCTCACCCCGGCCAGGCACTCATACGAGCTTTGCGCCGATCAAGCAGATCAAGGCCGGCGTGCTGAACGTCGGCTACGCGGAGGCCGGCCCGACCAACGGGCCCGTCGCGCTGCTGCTGCACGGCTGGCCGTATGACATCTACAGCTTCGTCGACGTAGCGCCGCTACTGGCGGCGCGCGGCTATCGCGTGATCATTCCCTACCTGCGCGGCTACGGATCCACCAGCTTTCTGTCTTCCGACACCATGCGAAATGGTCAGCCCTCGGCGATTGCCGCCGACATGATCGCGCTGCTGGATGCGCTCGGCATCCAGAACGCCGTGGTGGCCGGCTTCGACTGGGGCGCGCGCACCGCCGACATCATGGCCGCACTGTGGCCAGACCGCTGCCGGGGGCTGGTCTCGGTCAGCGGCTACCTGATCGGCAGCCAGGCCGGCGGCAAGGTCCCCCTGCCGCCCGAGGCCGAGCTGCAGTGGTGGTACCAGTTCTACTTCGCCACGGACCGTGGCCGCGCCGGCTATCAGAAGTACACCCACCAGTTCGCCAGGCTCATCTGGAAACTGGCATCACCGAAGTGGGATTTCGATGACGCCACGTTCGAACGTAGTGCCGCCGCGTTCGACAACCCCGATCACGTCGACATCACGGTGCACAACTATCGCTGGCGGCAAGGGCTGGCCACCGGAGAAGCCCGGTTCGACGATATCGAGAAACGGCTCGCCACCGCGCCCACCATCAGCGTGCCCACCATCACCATGGAAGGCGACGCCAACGGCGCGCCTCACCCCGAGCCAAGCGCTTATGCCAGCAAGTTCACGGGCCGGTACGAACACCGCAACGTGACCGGCGGGATCGGCCATAACCTGCCGCAGGAAGCGCCCGCCGCGTTCGCGCAGGCGGTGCTCGACGTGGACCGGCGCTAAGGCACCATGCAGGCGATGGGCAGTCGTCATGGCCGCCCGGCCAGCGCCCATTACAGGCTCACGGTGGCGTAGCTCAGCGTCTTCGGCGTCTTGACCATGACTTCCGGCACCTCGCCAACGACGACGGTATCGTCCAGGCGGAAGCCACCCAGGCCGTACACATACAGTCCCGGCTCGGACGAATAGACTTCGCCGGCGAGCAGCGGCCGGGTGTTGAACGCCATATCCTCGGGATACTCGTGCAGCATCAGACCCACGGCATGGCCCGTCCGGTGGAACACGTAATCGCCACACCCCGCGCTTTCGATCACCGCCTGCGCGGCGGCGTCCATGTCGCAGACACGCCGGCCCACCACTGCCGCAGCCACGGCAGCGTCCGTGGCCAGCGCCGCAACGCTGTAGAACCTGGCCTGCTCATCGCTGGGCTGACCGCAGAACCATGTGCGCTCGTTCTCCACGTAGAGGCCGTTCAATCTCGGCAATACAAGGTTGACGATGGTGTCGCCCTTCGCGATGCGCGAGCCGCACGCCGCGCCGTCGCCATGCGGGGACGCCGAGGCAGGGCCGGTGAGCGTCCAGCATTTCATGATCTCGAAGTCCTCTCCCGCGAAACGTCGCGCAGCCTCTTCCACCATCAGCGCCGCCATGGCGTGATCGAGCTCCTGCACTAGCCGGCCGGGACGAATGTTCTCTCGGTAGCGGTCCTGAACCCAGTCCGTCAAGGCCGCGAGGTCACGCATGGTCTGCAGCTCCTCGGCGTGCTTGACCCAGCGCAGGCTGCGCATCTCGGCCATCGCCGGACGCAACGTCATCTCGGGAAGATAGCGCTGCGCGCCGGTCAAGATCGGATGCTGAACGTCGACGGCGATGCGCGACATCCCGAGGCCCTTCGCGGCCAGCAATGCGGCCACGACTTCGGGCAGTTGCGACGGCAGGGCCAACCGGTTGGCCACGCGGGGATGCTCGGCGTAGTACGTCACGTCCGAGAGCCACACCGTGCCCTTCTCCGCGGCAAACCGCATGTGGTTGGTCGATAGCTCGTTCATCACGGCGAACGTCTCGCCGTTGCGCGGCACGACGACGAACACGGGGCGCTCCCATGGCCACACGTCGAGCTGGAAATTGGTCGCGTACTGGAAAAAGTCCGGCGAGCCGAATACCAGCGCATCCACGCGCAGGCGGTCCATCAGGCGATGCATCGCGGCCAGGCGATAGTCATGCACGGCTTTGGTCAGATGTGGCATGGTTTTCTTATCAGAGCGGTCAGGGTAGTCAGAGAGAAATGTTGAGACGGCGGATGACGGGGCCCCAGGCGTCGGCGTCGCGCTTCATGTAGCGCTCCACCTCCGAAGGCGGGCCCTTGATCGCATCAAGGAACTGGAAGCCCAGCTTCTCCTTGAACTGCGGATCGTCCTGGATATGGTTGATATCGGCATTGATCTGCTGCACCACGGCTGGCGGCGTGCCCGCGCGGGCGACGATGGCATACCAACCCGGCACTTGGACGTCGTAACCGAGTTCCTTGAAGGTAGGCACCGAGGGCAATGCCGCCAGTCGCCGATCGCCAGTGACCGCCAGCGGCACCAGCTTCTTGCCCGCGATAAACGGTTGCACGCCGGCCACCACGTTCATCATCACCGGCGTCTGCCCGTTCATCAGGCTTGTCGAGCCACCCGTGCCATTGAACGGCACATGCTGCATCGTGATGCCAGTGCGCTCCGCCACCAGTTCCATCGCCAGATGCGTGGAATTGCCGATACCGCCCGACGCGAAGCTGATCTCGCCGGGTCGCGCCTTGGCAAGGCGCACGAAGTCCTGCAAGGTCTGCACATGCAGTGACGGCGATGCGACGAACACGAATGGCGAGTTCGCCAGCATTGCCACGCCGGTCAGGTCCTTGGCCGGCTGATAGGGCAGCTTGGGATAGAGGTACGGGTTGAAGCTGAGGTTGGAAACACCCGCGAAGAACAGCGTGTATCCATCGGCCGGCTGCCCCAGTACGTAGGAAATCGCCAGCGTCCCATTCGCGCCCGGCTTGTTCTCCACGACTACTGGCTGCTTCCACGCCTGGCTGAGCTTTTCAGCCAGCGCGCGCGCCAGTACGTCATTCCCCGTGCCGCCGGCCTGCGGCACCACCAGCCGGACTGGTTTCGTCGGAAATGTCTGCGCCTGTCCGATCAGTGGCAGCGCCATCGCCACGGCCATGCTGGCCATCCTTCCCAATAGCTTTCGCAAATCCATGTTGCTTCCCGATGAGTTCTCTCGCCGCCACCATCGGCCGCGATGACGTGAAATGTACCATGTGGTACATCAACATCGAAAATTGGGGTTTACGTGAAAACGTGGGAATGGAATCTGGTTGGCGCGTGGATCTGGATTCTGCGTATCGCTGTGTAGTGCTACTTGAACCCAAGAGCATTCTTGTGCGCTTTCTGACGCGCGGTGGAAAGGCAGACCAGTGACACAAGGCCAGGCAGCCTTCGCCACGGTTTCACGAAAGCTTCATTGATCAAGCGCAGATTTGCATAAGAGTTCCGCGCCTTCTTTTTAAGAAAAAAATGAATCAAACCAGAGGCCCGTTGTCAGATCGGCATACGTGTCGTCGGACACCAGACAGGAAAGTTTCCAAACAACTGTTCGTATTACTGAACAGTATGTCGGCGACCTCTCCCTTTTTACGATGCATCTTGAAACCTACACTGGAAGCCATGCGCAACCCACCGCAAGTTCTTGCCAGGTTTCAGAGAACGGCACAGCAATGGAATTCCTCCTTTCTGCTTTTACTTTCACCCTCCCCCTCCTCTGCGCCATTGGCCTGTCCGCCTTGACTGTGGCTCGCTTGCTTCAATCCCCTGCTCTGCGCCGCGCGCGTGACCGCTAACACCGCTCCCCCTTGCGTACTGCCACGCGGTTCGGCGACGACTCAAAACCTTCCGGCTCGCAGCCTGACAGTGCATTCACCGTTTGCCGTGATGGTGCGTGGTGGCCTGATCATCCAAATCATCCCGATGGGATCTAAACACAGGAATGTCATGAAAATAGACTCCGTAGCTTCGCGTGCGTTTGCCATGCCAATCACGAGCCCAGCGTTCCCGATGGGGCCGTATCGCTTCGTGAATCGGGAGTTCTTTATCGTGACCTATCGCACGGACATGGATCGGTTGCGCGAGGCTGTCCCCGAACCCTTGAAAGTCACCTCGCCCCTGGTGAGCTACGAGTTCATCCGGATGCCGGATTCGACCGGCTTTGGCAACTACACGGAAAGTGGCCAGGTCATCCCCGTCGAGTACGAAGGCGTGGCAGGCAGTTACACCCATGCGATGTACCTGAATGATCATCCGCCGATTGCGGGCGGCCGGGAACTCTGGGGGTTTCCCAAGAAGCTGGCTTCGCCAGCCCTCGAAACGCATATCGACACGCTCGTTGGCACACTCGATTACGGCCCGGTCCGGATTGCCACCGGCACGATGGGCTACAAGCACCGCGAGCTCGATCTTGCGGAACAGGCCAGGCGGCTTGCCATGCCGAACTTCCTGCTGAAAGTGGTGCCTCACGTGGACGGCTCCCCTCGCGTCTGCGAACTGGTGCGCTACTACCTCGAAAACATCACGATGAAAGGGGCCTGGACCGGTCCCGCGTCACTGCAGTTGTCTCCCCATGCCCTCGCACCGGTTGCCGATCTTCCGGTTCTTGAAATCGTCGAAGCACGCCACCTGATCGCCGACCTGACGCTGGGTCTCGGCGAGGTCGTGCACGACTATCTGGCGAAGTAGCAGTTCTTGTTCTCGCGTATCCAACTTACTCAACGTACTCAACGTATCCAGGAGTTGATCATGACTAATCTGAACGGCAAGGTTGCAGTCGTCACCGGTGCGGCAAGCGGCATCGGCAAGGAAATTGCGTTGGAACTGGCGAAAGGCGGGGCCGCGGTTGCCATCGCCGACATGAATCTCGATGGCGCGAATGGCGTCGCCGATGAAATCCGGAAATCTGGCGGCAAGGCCATCGGCGTGGCCATGGACGTCACCAACGAGGACGCAGTCAATCAAGGCATCGACAAGGTCGCGGCGGAGTTTGGCTCAATCGATATCCTGGTCTCGAACGCGGGCATCCAGATCGTCAATCCCATCGAGAGCTATGCGTTCTCGGACTGGAAGAAGATGCAAGCCATCCATGTGGACGGCGCATTCCTGACGACGAAGGCCGCGCTCAAGCACATGTACAAGGACGACCGTGGCGGTGTAGTGATCTACATGGGATCCGTGCACTCCCACGAAGCGTCGCCGCTGAAGTCGGCGTACGTGACCGCGAAACATGGATTGCTGGGGCTGGCCAAGGTGCTGGCCAAGGAAGGCGCGGCTCATAATGTGCGCTCGCATGTCATCTGTCCTGGCTTCGTAAAGACGCCGCTGATGGAGAAACAGATTCCACAGCAGGCCAAGGAACTGGGCATCAGCGAGGCCGAAGTGGTGCGAAACGTCATGCTTGGCGGTACTGTCGATGGCGTCTTCACCACTGTGGAGGATGTCGCGCAGACCGTCCTGTTCCTTTGCACGTTCCCGAGCGCGGCACTGACCGGACAATCGTTTGTTGTCAGCCACGGCTGGTTCATGCAGTAATCGAACGCCCCAGGGAGCGATATGACGCACAAGCAGGTTGATTTCCTTTTGATCGGCGGTGGGCTTGCGAGCGCGCGCGCAGCGGAAACGCTGCGCAGAGAAGGCGCGACAGGCTCCATCCTCATGCTTTCGACAGAGTCGACCCTGCCGTATCTGCGGACGAGACTCTCGAAACAGTATCTGCAGGAGCCGTCAGAGGACTCCCAGTTCCTGCTGCACTCCGAGCAGTTCTACCGGGAGCAGGCGATAGATATCGCGCTGGACACGACAGTTGCATCCGTCGATCCCGTCCGTCAGATAGTAGAGACCTCGGTGGGCGCGCGCATCCACTACGGAAACCTCCTGATCGCAACCGGCGCGACACCGAGGCTGCTCGATGTCCCGGGGATGTCGCTCCATGGCATCCACACCCTAAGGTCCAGGCAGGATTGCGATGCCATTCGCGATGCCGCATCGAAGGGCAAGCGCGTCGTGGTGATCGGTGGCAGCTTCCTCGGCATGGAAACCGCCATGACCCTGAGCGAAATGGGCCTCGATGTGACGGTGATCGAGGAGAGTGACCGACTGCTGCGTCATCTCGAATCCAGGATGCTGTCGGAGTTCTTCCGCCTGCACGCGCAGGAGCGCGGCGCATCCATCGTCCTCGAAGACGCGGTGGTGGCCCTGCATGGGCAGCGCAAGGTGGCGGAAGTCGAAACACGCTCAGGCAGGAGGCTGCCGTGTGACGTTGTTGTCGTGTGCGCGGGAGTGGATCCGGCAACGCGCTTCCTCGAGGGTAGCGGGATCGCGCTCGAGAAAGGCTACGTTGCCGTAGACGAGTTGCTGCAGACGAACGTGCCAAACGTCTGGGCAGCAGGCGATGTCACGAGCTTCCACGATCCCGTCTTCGCCCGCCGGCGTCATATCGAGCACTGGGACAACGCCGCCAAGCAGGGCCGCCTTGCGGCAATGAACATGCTTGGCCGCCGGATGCGCTATGACCTCGTCTCATACTTCTTCTGCGACGTAGGTGATATTGGCTTCAACATGCTCGGCGCTCCCGAGGGGGCCGACGAATGCATCGCCCGGGGCTCGCTGGAGGACCGCTCCTTTGCGCTCTTCTACCTGAAGGACGATGTGGTGCGCGCCGTGTTCTCCATTGGACGACCAGCCACCGAGTTGCGCCTTGCCGAAGGGCTGATACGGTACCGCACCAATGTGCTGCCGCAGAAAGCGGAGTTGGGCGACCCCGACTTCGCGCTCGATCAGTTGCCGGTGCAGACCGTGCTGATCCTGCAGGGTGGCGGCGCGCTTGGCGCGTTCGAGTGTGGGGTCGTCAAGGGTCTCGAGGAACGCAAGATCTTTCCTGACATCGTGGCCGGGATATCGATTGGCGCACTCAACGGCGCGATCATTGCCAGCAACCCCGGCAACGCGACTGAAGCGCTCGAGTCGTTCTGGTCCGATCTTTCGGTTTGCACCCCTCACTTTCATTCGGAACCCTTGCGACGCGCCACGACGGCCATGCAGATACTGCAGCTTGGCGTGCCCAACTTCTTTCGGCCCCGCTGGATGCCCGCTTTCGACCAGCCTTGGGTCGCGCCATGGGACTGGACGAGCTTCTACGATACCTCCCCCATGAAAGCGCTGCTGGAGAAGTACGTGGATTTCGGCGGGCTACGCAACAGCCCGGTGCGATTGCTGGTCGGCGCCGTCAATGTCCTGACTTCGAAGTTCGAGATCTTCGACAGTTACGTTGACGACCTGACGCCGGATCATATCCTCGCCAGCGGCAGCTTGCCGCCGGGCTTCTCGTGGACATTCGTCGACGGGGTGCCCTACTGGGATGGCGGGATCGTGTCCAACTCTCCCCTCGACATGGTGACCGAACGCTGCGGCCCGGATGGGAAGCGCGTCTTCATTGTCGATCTTTTCTCCGGCGAAAAACCGTTGCCGTCCGGCATGATGGAAATCCTCGCGCGCCGCGACGAGATCGTGTACTCGGAGCGCATCCGTAGCGATCAGCGCGCACGCGAACTGAGAGACGCGTATCGCGAGCTTGTGGACTACATCCTTCAGGAAATCGAGCCTGTCAGGCGCGAGAAAATCAAAAGCCGTCCGCAGTACATCCAGCTCATGGGGGACGGCGCGCGCACGAGTATCTCGCGATTCGTGCGCGAGGGACCATCCGACGAGCCATCGTCGCGTGACTACGACTTCTCCAAGACGGCAATTCAGGCGAATATGGCCCAGGGGTATGCGGAGGTCACGGTGGTGTTGGGACCGATTCCAAACGCAAGCGATGGCCTGGTGCTAAAGCTGGGCGATTCGGATGAAAGTGTCACGGGGGATGTGTCAGACGGTGTCATGCCGTAAGCACTCGCAGCGATGGGCATTGAGCCACGCCGCGGCGGAACTCTGGTGACACCGGGATTGAACAGGCGCCCGCCTCGGGACTCTCCGATGGGCGCCCGCTATGCGCCCTTCCGCCCCTTGCCAGGCGTCGCCATCTTGCTCGCGAAGTACTTGAGCGCGGCGGTGGTGCCCTTGCGGTCCCCAGTCGTGATCAGGTCCAGTAGCAGCCCTCGCATCGTGGCGACTTCAACACGCGCGTAGAGCCGGGCTTCTTCTTCGCTGATGTTCATGCTTTGCTGCAGACGCTCAGCCAGCATCGAAGTCCAGCTACCCACGACGTCCTCCAGGAAGCCGCTGAAACGATCGCGATCGCGGATTGCCCTGCCGTAGATCTCGAACAGCAACTGCATCACGGGCAGATAGCCCGGCGCGGAATAGCGGTCCCAGGCGGCTTCCATCGCCGCGCCGCTATCCATACCGCCCGAGAACGCGCGCAGACGCGCCTGCTGCTCGGTATGTCGCACGCGAAACAGCAACGCCTGCCAGAAGCCATCGGCAGATCCGAAGTAGTAGATCAGCATTCGATGGCTGGTGCCCAGCGCATCCGCGACATTGCGCAGCGACAGGTCTCCCAGACCGTGAGCCAGCACGTGTTCTGTGGCGGCATCCAGCAGTTGAACGGCTTGCTCGCTGGATGAGCGGTCCGCGGCGGTGGTTTTGGCTTTCGGCATTCACTGGGCTCTTGGTTGGCGCGGCCCCGGCATGGAACGCCGTACCGCAGCGCGTCAATGTACCACGCAGTACATCAGCAGACGTCCCCTGGAGACACGCGGGACGGCGCCCCTTCCGCGATCCCGAAGGCCCGATTTGTGAATCGTGAATTCCATTGCTCCGGGCAGCGGCCTATCTTAGGTCGCGATCCGCGCTTCCGCGTATCGACACAGAACGACAAGAAACAGAACGGCACCGTCAGCCCAGCCATGTGCGCGAGCGCCGGACAAGGAGACAGGCATGACCATCAAGATGGGCGGGGCGCGTCTGGCCGCCGCATGGGTTGCGGCATCCGCATTGTCATTTGGCATGGCCGGTACCGCGCAGGCCGCCTGGCCAGAGCGGCCGATCCGGTTGATCGTGCCGGCCGCCGCAGGCGGTACCACTGATATCGCGGCCCGCCTGGTAGGCAAGCGCATGAGCGAGATCCTGGGCCAGCCGGTGGTGGTGGACAACCGTGCCGGTGGCGCCGGCATCATCGGCTCGCAAGCGCTGCTCCTGGCGCCGGCCGACGGCTACACGTTGATGATGGGCAACATTGGGCCGAACGCGATCAACTACGCGCTGTATCGCCAGCTGCCCTACAAACCCCAGGATTTCGCGCCGATCACGATGGTGGTCTCCGTGCCAAACGTGCTGGTGGTCAATGCCAAGGTGCCCGCGCGCAACGTGGCGGAACTGGTGGCGCTGGCGAAGTCCGAGCCGGGCAAGCTGTCGTTCGGGTCGTCGGGCTCGGGCCAGTCTGTGCACCTGTCGGGCGAACTCTTCAAGAAGCGCGCCGGCATCGACATCATCCACGTGCCCTACAAGGGCGCGGCGCCTGCCGTGGCCGATCTGGTGGCGGGCCAGGTGACGATGATGGTCGACAACCTGCCCAGTTCGCTGCCGCAGATCCAGGCTGGCAAGCTGCGCGCGCTGGCCGTGACCAGCGGGACGCGCGTGGCCGAACTACCCGACGTGCCGACGATGAAGGAAGCCGGCTTCGACGATTTCCAGGTGACGGCGTGGTTCGGCCTGGTGGCACGCGCCGGCACACCGCCGGCGGTAATCGCGCAACTGCACAAGGCCGCGGCAACGGCGCTGGCCGAGCCGCAGATCAAGTCGCGGCTGGCTGAACTTGGCGGACAGGCGGGCGGCGACACGCCCGAGCACTTCGGCCAGTTCATCGAACAGGAGCGCCTGCGCTGGGCGCGGGTCGTCAAGGACACGGGCATTCCGCAGCAGTAGCCGCATCACCGTATCGCAGTTTCATCGGCAAAGGAGTTCTCATGATCGACAAGATCGCGCCCTCGCTCGCCGCCGCGGTTTCGGGCATTGGCGACGGCGCCACGGTGTTGGTCAGCGGCTTCGGCGGTTCGGGCATTCCCGACGAACTGCTCGATGCCTTGCTGGCGCACAGCGCGCGCGACCTCACCATCGTCAACAACAACGCCGGCAACGGCGATGCTGGCATTGCCGCGCTGATACGCGCGGGCCGCGTGCGCAAGGTCATCTGCTCGCACCCGCGTTCGAACAATGCCGAGGCGTTCATTGATGCGTATCGCGCCGGCAAGGTCGCGCTCGAGTGCGTGCCGCAGGGCACGCTGGTGGAGCGGATGCGCGCCGCAGGCGCCGGGCTCGGGCCGTTCTTCACGCCCACGGCGTATGGCACCGCGCTGGCCGAAGGCAAGGAAAGCCGCGTTATCAATGGCACCGGCTATGTGCTGGAACAACCGCTGCACGGCGACTTCGCGCTGATCAAGGCACACCGTGCCGATCGCTGGGGCAATCTGACCTACCGCTACGCGGGCCGCAACTTCGGGCCGGTGATGTGCACCGCCGCGCGACACACCATCGTGCAGGTCGACGAGATCGTCCCGCTGGGCGAGATGACGCCGCAACACGTGATGACGCCGGGAATCTTCGTCCAGACAGTGGTCCTGGCAACATCGGGAGACAGCCATGCATGACACCCTGCCCCGCCTCGGCACGCTGCCGCGACTGAGCCGCGCCCAGATGGCGCGCATCGTCGCCCATGACATTCCCGATGGCAGCGTCGTCAATCTCGGCATCGGGATGCCCACGCTCGTTTCCGACCAGTTGCCCGACGACCGCGAGATCGTGCTGCACAGCGAGAACGGCATCCTCGGCATGGGTCCGGTCATCCGCGAAGGCGAGACCGACCCGGACCTGATCAACGCCAGCAAGGAGCCGATCAGCCTGATCGCCGGCGCGTCGATCTCGGACCACGCGGTGTCGTTCACCATGATGCGCGGCGGGCATATCGATATCACGGTGCTGGGCGGATTCCAGGTCGCGGCCAACGGCGATCTGGCCAACTGGTCGACCGGCGAGTCCGATGCGATTCCCGCGGTAGGCGGCGCGATGGACCTGGTGGTGGGCGCGGCCAGGCTGTTCGTGATGATGGAACACGTGACGCGCGACGGACAGCCGAAGATCGTCGAACGCTGCAGCTACCCGTTGACAGGCATCGGCGTGGTTGACCGCATCTATACCGACCTGGCCGTGATCGACGTTCGGCCCGGCAAGCCATTGCTGGTAACCGGCTTGGTCGAGGGTGTGTCATTCGAAACGGTGCAGGCGCTATCGGCCGCACCACTCACGCTGGCGGCCGACTGCCGCGTGCTAAGGCCAGGGCGCTGAAAGCATCGACGGATCGAGCAGGACCACCACTAGAACAAGAGAGGGGACAAGCATGACCAGGATGACAACCGGAAAGATGAGCCTGACCGCCAGCATCGCGCTACGCGTGCTGCTGGCCACCACCGCCATCGCCGCCCTGCCGCTTGGCGCCCACGCGGCGGATGCGTGGCCATCCCGCCCGATTCAGTTGCTCATTCCCTACCCGCCCGGCGGCAGCGCCGACCTGCTTGCCCGCCCGCTCGGCGCCAAGCTTCAGGAGCGGCTGGGCCAGCCCATCGTCCTTGACTATCGACCCGGCGCCGGTGGCACGATCGCCACGCAGGCGCTGGCCCGCAGCAAACCCGACGGCTACACGCTGATCATGGTGCTGGCCGCTCACGCGATCAATCCGAGCCTGTATCCCAAGCTGCCGTACGACACGCGCAAGGACTTCGCGCCGGTCTCGCTGGTGGCCAACCTGCCGTTGATCCTGGCCGGCAGCCCGTCGCTCAAGGCGCGCAACGTGCCCGATCTGATCGCCGCCGCCAAGGCCGCGCCCGGCACCATTACCTTCGGCTCCGCCGGCAACGGCAACACCGGGCATCTGGCTGGCGAACTGTTCGATTCGATGGCGGGCGTCAAGATGACCCACGTGCCGTACAAGGGTAGCGCCCAGGTGGTCAACGCCATGCTCGCCGGCGATATTCAGCTTACGTTCGACAGCATCTCGACCTCGATGCCGCAGATCCGCGCCGGCCGCATGACCGCGCTGGCCGTGACCAGCGCCAAACGCGCCGCGATGGCGCCCGATGTGCCGACGCTGGCCGAAGCTGGCGTGCCCGGCTTCGACATCAATGGCTGGTATGCCATCCTGGCCCCGGCCGGCACCCCGCGCGCCGTCGTCGACAAACTCAGCAGCGAGATTGCCACCGTGCTGACCCAGCCGGAACTCCGTTCGCAACTCGCCGCCAATGGCTACGAGCCGGTAGGGTCCACGCCGGCCGCCTTGGGCGCGCATATCGACGCCGAGCTGGCGCGATGGAACAAGGTGGTGCGCGACGCGGGCGTGAAGCTGGAGTAAGGACGCCAGCCTCGGCCCTCAGCCCTCAGTCCCCTGCCCTCTGCCGTCAGCCCTCTGCCTTGGGGACCGGATCGAGCACGAAGTCGTAGCGTGCTTCACGAAACGGCCCATCGAAGCCGAAGCGCCGCGCCAGCGGATGGTCGGCGGGCCGCTCCTCGTAAGCCACCTGCAGCGATGGCTTGACGCCGAACACCGCGTCCGAGTCCAGGTACGGATCGCCCCGGTTGAACAGGTGTGTGACCAGCCGGCGATGGCCCGGCGCGTCGATCATGAAATGCAGGTGCGCCGGCCGCCACGGATGCCGTCTGGTAGACGTGAGCATGTGGCCGACCGGCCCGTCGGTCGGAATCGGATAGCTCACCGGCACGATGGTGCGGATGGCGTAGTAGCCCTCGTCGTCGGTGCGATAACGGCCGCGCAGGTTGCCCGTAGGCTGCGCAGTGTCCTGGCCCGAATACATGCCGTTCTCCGCGGTCTGCCAGATGTCGAGCACCGCGCCACGCAGCGGCGTGCCATCGGCGGAGAACACGCGACCATGAACCAGCGCCGGCGTGCCCCGCGTAAGGGCCATGTTCTCTCCTGCCGAGCGGTCGGGCATCCCGGCAATGTAGAACGGGCCAAATACGGTGGTCTCGGTAGCGCCCGTGGACTGCCGGTGGTTGATCGCATCGACCAGCATCGACACCCCCAGCGTGTCCGACAACAGGATGAATTCCTGCCGGACCAGCCCGTCGCACATCTTGCCGGTATCGGTCAGGAACTGGATGGCGGCGAACCACTCCGCTTCCGTCGGCTCGCACTCGCGCACATAGGCGTGAAGGTGGCGCACCAGCCCTTGCATCAGCGCGCGCAGGCGAGGATCGGGCGTATCGGCGAAGCGCGCGACGACCTGCTCGGTCAGCGCGGCTTCGGCGGCTGCGTGGGGCGTTGCCTCCATGGTGTCTCTCCTTTGTGTTGGTTTCCGTGCGCCGATCCGTCTCAGGCCGGGCTCTCGCCGCGCCAGGCGCGTTCCAGCAACGCCCGGATCGGCTCGCGCTCGACCGGCCTCGGGTTGTAGTAGGGATTGGCGCAGGCCAGCGTGGCGGCCTCGTCCAACCCATCCTCGGGCATACCGATGGCCGACAACGCCGTGGCGATACCCAGCGACTGGTTCAGCCGGAACAGCAACGGGCCGGCATCCTGCGCGCGTTCGCCACCCAGCGCCCGCGCCACGCGTGCCAGCGCAAGCGGCGCGGCGGCGTGGTTGTAGTGCGCGGTATGCGGTAGCAAGATGGCATGGGTCTGCGCATGGGGCAGGTTGAAAGTCCCGCCCAGCGTGTGGCAAAGCTTGTGATGGATCGCCATGCCAACCGAGCCAAGGCAGGCACCCGCCAGCCACGCGCCGTACAGCGCGTCACCACGGGCGTCGATATCGTCCGGCCGCCGCACCACGGTGGGCAAGGCCCCGGCCAGCGCGCGAATCGACGCCTCGGCCATCAGGCTGATGATCGGGTTGGCGTCCTCGGCGTATAGCGCCTCCACCGCGTGCGCCATCGCATTCATGCCGGAGGCGGCGGAGATCTCCACCGGCAACGTCAGCGTCAGTTCGGGATCGTAGAGGACCGTACGCGGCAGCACGCGCGGGTCGCGGCCGGTCTGTTTCAGGCGTCCTTCGGTCAGGCCGTAGATCGGTGTTACTTCCGATCCTGCGTAGGTGGTGGGTACCGCGATGATGGGTTGCCCCGAAACGAGCGCGATGGCCTTGCCAAGCCCGATGGTGGACCCACCGCCAACCGCCACGTAGCAGTCAGCACCCAGCCGCGCGGCCTCGTCGCGTGCGGCGTGGGCCACCTCCACCGGCACATGCATCACGGCCTCGCTGTAGACGCCTGCGGAGCACTCGCCCAGCAACGCGGCCACCCGCTCGCCAAGTGCCCGATGCCCGGGCGTGGTCAGTACCAGAGCCCGCCGCGCGCCTAGCCGCAGCACCTCCTCGGGCAACGCCGCCAACCGGCCCGCGCCGAAGACCACCCGCGACGGCGTGGCTTGATAAACGAACGATTCCATCCCCTCTCCCAAGGCATCGACCCACCGAATGCGCTTCAGTGTAGTCCCGCTTCGCATGACGCACATGTTGGGCGAGCGGGCGACCGAATCGCCCGGCTCGCGCCTGACTCAATCAATGCGGCAGGACGGTCAGGCCCGTGGCGCCGCTGGAAGTCGTCCTGCGCTCGCTCCGGAGTACGCCGTTCTGATCGAACTCGAACAGCACCGTCGACGACAGGATGTCGCCGCCGGCGAACAGCGGACCGATAAAGGGAAGAAAGCTCTCCGGATGCGGCTTCGAGGTCGCATACGCGTAGACCAGCACGATCGCCCCGTCGCTAGTCGTCGCCTGCGAGGTTGGATTGCCAAGCTGTCCGGTCACGTCATCGAGCGTGGAGAAGCCCAGAATGAAACTCTGCATCTGCTCGGGCTTGACATCGATACCAGTCGATACGCAGGCGGCCATGAGGCCGCACACCGCAACCATTGCGTAGAACCGGTTCATATCGTCACCGCCCTGCTTCCTGGGCCGTGACTGCAGACGTGCTGGTCGTCGTGGCCCGAGTCTGGCCGGGCAATACGCCCAGTCCATCCCCTGCCTCAAGCATAGAACTTCCGAGGCCCAGGAAAAACGCCCGCGAAAGCGGGCGTCAATGCAGGGGCCAGGTCCGTGGAGCAACGCCAACGGCGTTGCGGACGCCTCTCAATGCGATTCCACGTAGCGCTTGAAGTTGTTCAGGATGGCCTGCCAGCCTTGTTGCTGCTGCTCGACCGGGTACTCCGTCTCGGCGACGAAGCTCACCCGCACGGTGACCCCCTGCGGTGCCTCGAGGAACTCGACCTTGGCAGTCCGGTCCCCGAACGCGTATTCGATCAGCTTGTTTTCCACGATCTTCGTGTAGGTACCGGCGAAATCGAAACCCATACTGCCGTCCTTGGCCTCCATCCGCGAAGAGAAGGCACCCCCCTCCCGCAAGTCAACCGTGGCGGCCGTGGTGTGCCAGTCGTCGGACGCGGCATTCCATTGCTTGATGTCTTCCGGCGTCGTATAGGCGCGCCACACCTTTCCGACAGGCGCTGCAACAGTGGTTTCAACGGTAACGTTCATAGACTCTCCCGAATCTCGTTCAAGGCCTCGGCTTGCGCCGTCAAGGCTGGCTCGCCATCCCGGGTGGCAATCAGCGCCTTCGGCGCCAGCGGGATCACGGCCAGGATCAGCCCATACACTGCGGTGGTGGCAATCACGCAATAGGTGAATCCGTGCGAGGGCACGCTATTGTAGATCCAGGAGCCCAGCAGATCGCCAGCGCGCCCCGAGAGCGCGAGGACCCCATCCACCAGCATCATCAGGGTGCCTTGCAGGCCCGGCGGGCACGACCGCATCGCGAGGTCGAGATAGGCTGCCGTGGCGATGCCGCCCATCAGCCCGATTGGCGCGGCCAGCACCAGCGCAAGGTCGGCGGAATGGATGAACGCCAGCGGGACCATCTGCGGCACGGCGATGATCGTGCCCCACCACAGCAGCCTGTTCAGGGCCACCCGCTTGCACAGATAGCCATAAAGCAGGAACGTCGGCACAAATGCGGCAGCGAAGATGCCGTTGTAGTACGAGTAGACGGAGTCCGACGCGTGCAGTTCGTTGGTCAGGTAGAACTGCAGCGGCGTGGCGGAGCCCGGGGCGAAGTTCCACAGAAAGCAGATCAGCACTGCCGGATAGACGGCCTTGTGTCTGACCAGCCGCCTGACGTTCCCGACGAAATCGGTGGCGCGGGCCAGGGGCCTGTCATAGATCTGGCCGAAGACCGACGGGGGTTTCCAGAGCGCCAGCGCGACGATCAGCAGATTGACGATCGCCACCAGGAAGAACGCTTCCGCCGCCGCCAGATGGTCGGAGACATAGCCAGAAGCAAAGGCGCCCGCCACGACCGGAACGGACCCGATCACGTTCCACAGCGCGCTCAGGCGGCCGGACATGAGCTTTTCCTGGCCGACCAGGGCGATCAGCCCCTGATAGGCGGCCGCGACGAACCGGAATGCCAGCATGGCCATCAGTGTCCCGGCCAGAAGCCCGGTGTACGAGAACCCCGAATACGCCATCCAGACGCAGGCCAGCGCGGTCATCGGCGCGAATATCAGGAAGTAGCCGCGATCCCGTAACCCGAGCGGGTTCCATTGGTCCCGCGCCAGTCCGAAAACGAACGCTACATAGACGGGGATGCCCGTCACCAGCCGAAACGTGGAAATCTGCGTTGCCGTCGCGTGCAACTCGTTCTTGAGGACGTACGACGTCTGGATATCGACGAGCGCACCGGCCGGCGTCGCCAGATAGATGAACAGGGTCAGCCAACCAAAGTACAGCAAGGTTCGGTCGTTGCCCTCGGAGCCCTGATGACCTGAAGCGGCCAGCATCGTCGTATCCACGCGGCAAGACTGCGATGGTGATTCGCTCTGGTCCTGGGACCGGAACGGCTAGCAGCACGGCCCCTTGGAGTGCCCGTGACAGCACACAGCGGCTGCTCGAAATAAGTGTAGGTAAGAAAACGTGGTCGCACCGCGCTCAGGTGTCCGCCCTTGATCCCGCCGCATGGGTGGGTTTCCATTCACGCCGGGCGGCGACGAAGCAGCAGGAAGCCCAGAATGCCCAGTATCGGGCCCGGCAGCAGAATCCAGGACGTCTTCAACCCCAGTTCGCCGAGGTAAGTGGACGCCAGCGCAATGGACACCACGGTCAGCGCGAAGCCGATCGAGTTCTGAATGGCAAGCGCGCCCCCAACCAATGTTGGCGGGCAGGCCCTGGCCGCCAGGGCCGAGAACTGTGGCGAGTCCGCGATGACGGTCGCCCCCCAGACCAGGAAGAAGCACAGCAGCCAACCCGGCGAGAGCGCATCGGCGGCGAATGGCAAGAGCAGGCAGCAGGTGCCGGAGATCGCCAACGCGCCCAGCGCCACGCCGGCGCTATCCACCCAGTGGGTCAGCAGGCCACCTGCAATGCAGCCAAGGGCGCCGATGCCGATGATCGCGAATGCCAGCGCGGAAATACTGAGTCCACCGAAACCGGACGGCAGCGACGAACGGGCGACGAGCATCGGCAATACCGTCCAGAACGCGTAGAGCTCCCACATATGCCCGAAGTAGCCCACCGCCACGGCTCTGAACCGGCGATCGCGAAAGGCACGCAGCGGATTGCCGGGACTTGGCGCGCCATGCCGGCGCACCGGCAGATGCGGCCCATTGCCCAGGCAGAGCACCAGCACCGCCGCCGCGCAGGCCAGCACCGACGAGCCCGCCATGACGTACTGCCAGGGCCACTGGGCTGCGGCGATACGCAAGCCGTGTGGCAGCGCGGTCCCCAGCGTCAGCATTCCTACCAGCAATGCCAGCGCCGCGCCCGCCCTGTCCGGCGCCCAACTGATGATCAGCTTCATGCCGATCGGATAGATGCCCGCCAGGCACACCCCTACCGCGAACCGAAGCGCGATGGCGGCAGAGAAATCACCGGACAGGCAGGCGAACCACGCGTTGAACCCTGCCCCGAGCAGGGCCGCCAGACCGAAGATCCGGCTCGCGGAGAACCTGTCGGCGAGCCCCAGCAAGGCAAAAGCCATGGTGCCGAGAATGAACCCGGCCTGGACCGCCGCCGTCAGCGTGCCGATATTGGCTGCCGTCAGCCCCCACGTCCGGACGAGGTCGTCAGCGGCGCTGTTGGCGCTGAACCAGAGTGACGTGCCAAACAGCTGCGCGATGGCAATCGTCAGCACCGGCGAGAATTGAGCGGATCCCCGTTTCACGGTTGTGTTCGATCCGAGCCTGCCGGATTACCGCTGGGCGACGTCCGGGGTGCTGCGATGATCGATATTGAGCTGCATGAATACCAGGTCGAGCCACTTGCCGAACTTCATGCCAACCTCCTTCATCAGGCCGACCTGCTCGAAGCCAAGCTTCTCGTGCAGGCGGATCGAACTGGCATTTCCAGCCTCGATGGCGCCCACCATGATGTGCTTGTTCAGGTCGCGCGCGCGCTCGATGAGCGCCTGCATCATCAGCCCGGCAATGCCCCGGCCCCGCTGGTCGTTCCGGATATAGACCGAATGCTCCACCGTATGGCGATAGCCGTCGAAAGCACGCCAGTCGCCGAACGACGCATAGCCCACCACGGCCCCCGCCTCGTCCTGCGCGACCAGCACCGGAAAGCCCGCCTTGCGGCGCGCGGCCAGCCAGTCCTTGCGATTGTCCACGTCGACCAGCACTTCGTTCCAGATCGCCGTGGTGTTCGCCACCGCATCGTTATAGATCGCGCAAACCGCTTCCATGTCGTCCGGCGTGGCATCGCGAATCGTGATTTCTGACATTGTTTACCCCTTGTTTTCTGTTCCACCTTTTCAGGCGCAGACGCAAGCATCCGCTACCTCTTCGACCTTTGCAATCGGGCACATCGCAAGCCCTGCCCAACTGGTAGCCACCGACGTGACCGCCCGCCGGCTTGACATCGCGCATCTGGAAGCCCCGATCAACGTGGATGTCACGTCAGCCCCCCGAGGTTCGTGCCCACCGCGATATCGACCATCTCTCCGGAAATGATTGACGAAAGCGCTTCTGCTCGCACCCTTGCGACTGATAGCCTACCTTTGTCAGAATCGCCAGAGCCGGTCGTGAACGATCAGAACGCTACAGAATCCGTCCGCATCCGCTTGATCAAGGCGGCGCTGGATGGCTTCCTCGCCGACGACTATCACTACGTCACGACCCGCCGCATTGCCCAATTCGCCAAGGAGAATGAGCATGACGTTCCAGATGAACGCAGGTGCCGTGCGCCGATTCGCCAAGGCCATGAGGTTCGGCGCCTGGCTTCAATCGATCACTGACAGGATGACGCCAGCCCCTTTCCGGCTGGTGCAGATCGGCTCGGCCTACTGGCAATCGAAAGCGCTCTACGTGGCGGCGAAGCTGGACCTGGCGACTGTCCTGGGAACGGCAACCCTGACGGCATCTGCGCTGGCCAGCCGGGTCGACGCCAATGAAGATGCGCTCGGACGCCTGATGCGACTGCTTGCAGCCATGGGCATCTTCGAGGAAACGGCCCCGATGGTCTTCCGCAACAACAAGCTCTCCCGGTGCCTGACGCGCGACGATCCCAAAAGCGTCCGGGCCATGATCCTGATGCACAACTCGGAAACCATGAGCCGCCCATGGTTCGAGCAACTGGAGGCCGGCATCCGCAGCGGCACGCCACCGTTTCAACTCAGCCACGGCGAGGACCTGTTCGATTACCTGGATCATCATGCCGAGTTCGACCAGCTTTTCTCGGAAGCCATGAACAGCGTCGAGGCACTGGCTGGCGACGGCTTCGCCACGGATCTGGATTGGGGCCGGTTCGACCGCATCATCGACGTTGGCGGATCACGGGGCACCAAGTCGCTGGCGATCCTGCGACGCCATCCAAGGTTGGCGGCACTGATCGTGGATCGGCCCCAGGTCATCGAGGAAGCCCGACGCTACTGGGCAGAGCACCATGCGGATGGCCTCGAACGCCTGCAATTTCAGGCTGCGAACCTGTTTGAAAGCCTGCCTGCGGCTGGTCCGAAGGATGTCTACCTGTACTCGGCCGTCCTGCATGGCTTTGACGACCCTGCCTGCGTGCAGGCATTGCTACGGCTCCGCGAAGCCATCGGCAACAGCGGCGCCCGCGCGGCAATCCTGGAGATCGTTGTGCCTGAAAAAAACGCCGACATCTCCAGCGCATCGTTCGACATGCAGATGTTCGTCGGCAGCCGGGGGCGCGAACGCACCTTGACCGAATGGAAGGCAATCATTCAAGCCGGCGGCCTGGCGCTTGAAGAGGTCGTGCGTCTCCGGTCGCTCGGGAGCATTCTGGTGTTGCGTGCGGGGTGAAGTGGACGGTTGCGTTGAGAACGTTGAAAGAGCGTTGAGTTGGTGCCTTTGGGTCGTGAAGCGACAAGCAAGGGCTACTGGCCCAGATCAATCACGCTGCAAGGTGAGCCGGGGCCGGCGCCGCTGACCGGCGCGCAAGGTGCCGGGCGCGACGCCCTGCCACCGCATGAAGGCCTTGTTAAAGCCGGCCTGTGTCTTGAACCCCAATGCCCGCGCGACATCTCCAAGCGGCATGTCCGTATTGGCCAGCAGCCGTCGCGCCAGCGTATCGCGCTCCTCGTCCAGCAGTTGGGCAAACGAGGTGCCGTGATCCTGCAAGTGGCGATGCAACGTAAAGCGGTGAACCGCGAACAGCGCGGCCAGCCGCGGTGCAGTGCATTCGCCCAGCAGCATCAGATCGCGGATTGCATGCCGAACCTGCCCAAGGAAATCCGGCGCGACATGCGACTCCAGTTCGCCCAGGTAGCGCACCACTGAGGACTCCACCGCCTCGCCTGCCACACCCCCGACGCCGCATCGTTGCTCGAGCGTGGCGGCCGGAAACACGAATTCGTCGCGCGGCTGGCCGAAGCGGACATCGGAACCGAAGTGTGCCGCATACGGGCCAAGCTCCAACGGCGGCGGCCGCGACAAGGACACAGCCGCCGGCATCCAGAGCTTGCCGAGAACCAGACGGAACAACTGGAGGTTGGCCGCCAGGTAGGCCGTCAGCAGCGCTTCACGGCCAGCAAAGGCGCCGTCGATTTCAATCGAGAAGACGGCGTAGCCATCGCGCACGGTCAGCGCCGTGTTGATGCCCCGGTACCAGATCCGACCATAGCGCAGCAGGCCCTCCGCGGCATCGCGCACGCTCCGCGAGGACAGCAGCAGCAGGCGCAGCGGGCCCGCGTTTTCCATATTGGCGCGCGCGCCGACCTGCACTGCGAGATGGGGCCGGCCGGTCGCGTCGGCCGCATCTGCCAGGATGCGGCCGCATACCTGTAGCGCCAGGGGTGCCATGGGTTCATGCAGCGACGCGAGCCTGATCCCATGACGCTCCAGGATCGGCCAGGGATCGTCGCCCTGCGCCTGAAGTACTTCGACCACCCGCGCAAGCGTGCCAACTGGCACGGAGCGGCTCTCGGGCTTCAAGGTTCGGGTTTTCACCAGATGTGATCGTCAGATAAAAAATAGTGACGGAAGGATAAACGCAGGATCGGACAGCTGTCCAGAATACCTGCACCGCCCCCACTGCAAAGGGCTTCACCTTCAGGAGACTATTCATGCATTTTCTCGACGACAGCCTGCTTCCCGAGAACCAGGAAAAGCTGGTGATCCAGGTCGCGCCCTACGGCCCCCAGTTTCTGCCATCCGACTCGGACGACATTCCGGTGAGCATGGATGCTCAGATTCAGAAGGCCATCGATTGCTATAACGCCGGCGCCACAGTGCTTCATGTGCATGTGCGCGAGGCAGACGGCAAGGGCTCCAAGCGCCTGTCGATGTTCAACGAGATGCTGGCCCGTCTGCGTGACGCCGTTCCGGACATGGTGCTGCAGGTCGGCGGCTCGATCTCGTTTGCGCCGGAGGGCGAAGGCAAGGCCGCCGAGTGGCTGGACTATGACAGTCGCCATATGCTGGCCGAACTGGACCCCAGGCCGGACCAGGTGACCATTGCGATCAACACCAGCCAGATGAATATCTGCGAGATGCTGACCGCCGACGACGTCAAAGGCACCATCCTCGAGAAGTCTGAATACTTCAAGGCATACAGCGAGATGGTGGTCGACGCCAAGCCGTCGTTCTTCATCGAGCACCTGGAGCGCCTGAGCCGGGCCGGAATCCAGCCGCACTTCATGCTCGGTCACGTGGCCCAATTGGAGACCGTTGAGCGCCTGATCCGCAAGGGCCTGTATCGCGGCCCGCTGATCCTGAACTATGTCGCCATCGGCGGCGGCGCGGCCGGCCTGCACCCTGCTGACATGATCGAGTTCGCGCGCCGCACGCCGGACGGCGCCGTGCTGACGATCGAGAGCGCCATGCGCGCGGTGCTGCCGATGAACGCCATGGCGATCGCGCTGGGGCTGCATGTGCGCGTGGGCATCGAGGACAACCTGTGGGGCCGCAAAGGCGAACGCATGACCTCGGTGCAGCAGATCGAGCAGACCGTGCGCCTGGCGCGCGAGCTGGGCCGCGACGTAGCCAACGGTACGGAAGCGCGCCGCATCTACAAGATCGACGAGTGGTACGACAGCGCCGACGAGACCATCCGCCAGCTGGGCATGGCGCCGAACCGCAAACCGGGCCAGCGCGGCTTCACGGTGCCGGGCAGCGTCTGAGCACAGCCATGCCGCCACGTCACGCGCGGCGCCCCGGCTGCGCGTGATGTTCTGGTGTTGACCTCCGAATACAGTTTCCGGCAGAGACCAATCATGAAGCTGAGCAACAAGATCGCCTTGGTGACGGGCGTTGGCCCGGGCCTGGGCCAGGGCATCGCGGTGGCACTGGCACGCGCAGGCGCCGACCTGGTGATTTGCGACATCAACCCGGCGTCGCTGGCCGCCGCACGCGAGGCGGTCCTCGCCGAGGGCCGCCGCTGCCTTTCCGTCGCTTGCGACGTGTCGTCGAGCCAGCAAGTGGCCGACATGTTTGCGCAGGCGCGCGAGGCCTTTGGCACGGTACATATCCTTGTCAACAATGCCGCGCTGACCCCCAACCGCCCGGTGGATACCGAGCGCCGCAACCAGCTCTATGCGTACCTGCAAACGCCGGTGCCACGCGCATCGCTCGGCTTCACCAGCGAGATCACCGACGAAGAATGGCTGCGATATTGGGGCGTAAACGTGCATGGGACCTTCTATTGCACCCGAGAAGCACTCCGGCTGATGCAGCCGCAACGCTACGGCCGCATCGTCAATATCGCCTCGATCGCCGGGATCTCGTCAAAGAGCGCGCACAGCCCGCACTACAGCGCCACCAAGGGCGCCGTGGTGGCCTTCACGCGCTCCGTGGCGCTGGAAGTGGCCGGGGCGAACATCTATGTCAACGCGATGGCACCTGGCGGCGTCGCGACACCGGCCTTCAACGAGTATCTGGAAAGGATCGGCGAGGACGGCCGCAACCGGCTCTGGCAAGGCTGCCCGGCGGGCCGCTTCGGCACCGTGGAGGAGTACGCCGCAACCGTGCTGCACCTCGCCAGTGACGAGCACTACCTCGTAGGCCAGGTCATCAGCCCAAATGGCGGCTCGGTGATCTGAGGCCGCCCTCAGACTTAGAAAACCATGCAACTCAATCTATTTCCACACTACAAGGCGCTGCGCGATACCGGCGTGCTCGGCAGCGAGCTCGATCCGCTGACTGACTGGGATCCCAACTGGATCGCTGGCTGGGTCGCACTGGCGCGCGATGCGCAAGCTGACGATGTGCTTGACCCCAAGCTGGTCGCGCTAATCCGCCTGAATCTCGATGTCACCGCCACCCACCTGTACAAGCCGGGTGTGTCCCGCCACGTGCGCGAGGCCATCCGCCTGGGCGCCACCCGCGCCGAGATCCTGGAAGTGTTCAAGCTGGCCAGCGTGGTCGGCATCCACGCCTGCGCGGTTGGCGTGCCGGCGCTGGCCGAGGAGCTGGCGCGCGCCGGCATTCCCGATGACCCCGTGGCGCCCGGCGCCACGCCGGTGTGCGACGCGGTGCGTGCCAACGGCATGTTCAATCCGCTGTGGGAGACGCTCTATCGCTGGGATCCACAGTACCTTGAAAAATTCCTGGCAATGGGCTTCGGCCTGTGGAAGGACAACATCCTGCCGCCGCTGTGGATCGAGTTTCTCTGCATCGCCGGCGATGCCGCGATCACCCACATGTACGGCCACGGCACCCAGCGGCATATCGAAGCCGCGCTGCGGCTCGGCGCCACGCGCGCGCAGATCCTGGCGGTACTGAAGATCGTCAGCCTGCAAGGCATCGAAGCCTGCGAACTCGCGGTACCGATGCTCGACCGCGCCATGCGGGAAACCGCGGCTTGACCCCCGGGGCCGGATCTGCCGGCCTCTTCCCGCAAAGTCCAGGAGTACGCCGTGCATCCCTTCGCCCCCACTGCAGGCAATACCGCATCGCTCCATCAGGATGCCGACACGCTTGCCGCCATCTATCGCAAGATCATGTGGCGGCTGCTGCCGTTCCTGTTCGTTGCCTACGTGCTGAACACGATCGACCGCATCAACATCTCGTTCGCCAAGCTACGCATGGCCAGCGACCTTGGACTATCGGACGCCGCCTATGGCATCGGCGCGGCGGCCTTTTTCGCCGGGTACATCCTGTTCGAGGTGCCAAGCAACCTGTATATGCAGAAGATCGGCGCGCGCCTGACCATCACACGCATCATGCTGCTGTGGGGCCTCGTGACGATCGCCACCAGCCAGGTCAGCTCGCCGGATGCGCTTTACGTCGCGCGCTTCCTGCTCGGCGTGGCCGAGGCAGGCTTCTTTCCGGGCGTCATCCTCTACCTGACCTACTGGTTCCCGGCGCAGCGCCGCGGACGGATCACCTCACTGTTCCTGATGTCTGGCACCTTCGCCGGAATGATCAGCGGCCCGCTGGCCGCGGCGATCATGCTCCACCTGGACGGATGGATGGGACTGCGCGACTGGCAGGCGCTGTTTGTGGTGGAAGGCATCCCCGCGATGCTGCTCGCCCTCGTCGCGTATCGCTTCCTCGACGACGGTCCGACACAGGCGACTTGGCTCAGTCCGACAGAAAAGGCGCTGCTCGCCAGCGATCTTGGCAAAGAGGTCCACGCACAACAACACGGCGGTATCAAAGCCCTGCTCAAGGATCCACGCATCTACATGATCGGCCTGACCTTTCTTTCGATCTATGCCAGCACCAATACCATCGCGTACTGGATGCCCACGCTGATCCAGGGCTTTGGTGAGACCCAGGTGACACGCATCGGCTGGATCTCCACGCTGCCCTATGTACTCGGACTGGTGACGATGTACCTGCTGGCACGCAGCTCGGATCGCCATCTGGAACGGCGCTGGCACGTCGCGGGCTGTCTCCTGGTGGCAGCAGCCAGCTTCCTGCTGATGGGCATCGTGCGCGATCAACTGGTGCCTTCGGTGCTATGCATGACAATCGGCGCCGCTGCATGCCTGGCGGCGCTGCCGGTGTTCTGGACGATCCCGCCGGCATATCTCGGCGGCACGCAGGCGCCTGCCGGCATCGCCTTTGTCAGCAGCCTTGGGGGCGTGGCGGCCCTGCTGAGCCCAATCGCGGTGGGCGCGATCAAGACCCGCACCGGAGACCTTTATCTCGCGTTCGACCTGCTTGCTGTACTGCTGGCAGTGGGAGCGGTCGTTCTGTTGCTTGCGTTGCCGGCCCGGCTGCTGGGGCGCAGCCGCCAGCCTGGCGACGGGGCCGGCCAAGCCTAGCCAATGCAGCCCAACACACATAGTCCGCTGATTGAGGAGCTGGGAGGTGCCGCCCAGCGCCTCATCGCGGTGGGCAGAAGCGGGCTGCGGTTCGGCCGTTCAGCCGGAGACGGCCAAATGCCCGCGAGGAGTCGCGGATTCAACTGGTCAACGCCTTCACCGATTCGAGATGTTTCGCGACGGCAGCGCGGAACCTGCTCTCGTTGGCCCCTGGACAATGGGCAGAAACAAGGTCGATCCGAAGCCGCTGGTGAAGACCGCATCCGAGGTCATCCGCCGGCACGAGCAGCAACTGCACGCACAGCTCAACAAGCAAGTCTCGATCGAGATCGCCTCGCAGCTCGTGAACGTCAGGCTGGCGATCACGCCAGACGAATTCGAGCCATTCGGCACACTGACGGCCATTGATGCATTCGGGGACGTTCTCGCAAGCGTCAATGTACAACCGGACTTTCGTTTGACAACGGAAAGCGCTACAAGATGGGCGGGTGGCGGATTTGGTCAGATCCGGCATTGACGGGATAGCCAGCGTGGCCCAAAGCTGACCGGCCCCGGCTATCGTCCCCTTCAACGCTGGACTTGGGTCCGCCGCCCCACCTGCTCTGGCACCGTTCGCGCTACCGTGACCATATTCGACAGCGCAGCCTCCACCTCTGGCCAGGTACGGGTCTTGAGACCGCAATCCGGATTGACCCAGAGCCGCTTAATCGGCACGAACGCCGCAGCACGCCCTTCACCTGCCGAACGCGACACGATGCGGACTCGACGACGAAGAGCGCTTCCGGCGTTACTGGGCGCGCAGCGCCCTGGCAGCGGCAACCATGTTCGTCAGTGCCGGGATAACCTCCGCCCACTGGCGCGTCTTCAGGCCGCAGTCCGGGTTCACCCACAGTCGTTCGGCAGGCACGCGCTCTGCCGCCTTGCGCATCAGTTGCACGATGTGCTCCTGCGTCGGGATGTTCGGCGAGTGGATGTCGTACACGCCCGGGCCAATCTCGTTCGGATACTTGAAGTTGTCGAACGCGTCGAGCAGCTCCATATCTGAGCGCGACGTCTCGATCGTGATCACGTCGGCATCCATGTCGGCGATCGACGCGATGATGTCGTTGAACTCCGAATAGCACATGTGGGTGTGGATCTGCGTTTCGTCGCGCACGCCATTGGCCGTGACGCGGAACGATCCGACGGCCCAGTCCAGGTATTCCTTCCACTGCGCGCGACGCAGCGGCAGGCCTTCGCGCAGCGCGGCCTCGTCGATCTGGATCACATTGATGCCAGCACGCTCCAAGTCCAGCACTTCCTCGCGGATCGCCAGTGCGAGCTGGTAGCACGACACGGAACGCGGCTGGTCGTCACGCACGAATGACCAGTTCAGGATCGTCACGGGGCCGGTCAGCATGCCCTTCATCGGCTTGCTGGTCAGCGATTGCGCGTACTTGATCCATTCGACGGTCATGGCCTTCGGACGGCTGATGTCGCCGAACAGAATAGGCGGCTTCACGCAGCGCGAGCCGTACGACTGCACCCAGCCAAACTGACTGAATGCGTAGCCTTCGAGCTGCTCGCCGAAGTACTCGACCATGTCGTTGCGCTCGGCTTCGCCGTGGACCAGCACGTCAAGACCTAGCGCTTCCTGCTCGCGTACGCTGCGGGCGATCTCCGCCTCCATGGCGGTCTTGTAGCCGGCTTCATCCAGTGCGCCGGCCTTGTACTGGCTGCGCGCGTGGCGGATCTCGGTCGTTTGCGGGAACGAGCCAATCGTCGTAGTCGGAAATACCGGCAGCTTCAGGTGCGCAGCTTGTTTCGGCGCGCGTTCGCTATAGACATTCTGACGCTGACCTAGCGCGGCGTTGATACCAGCCACGGCCGCCTTGACGGCGGGGTTGTTCACACGCGGCGAAGCGCGACGTGCGTCGACGGCGACCTTGTTGGCGGCCAGCGCGTCCTTGACGCTGTCCCGGCCGTTGCGCAGGGCGCTGGCCAGCACTTGCAGTTCGTCGAGCTTTTGCAGCGCAAACGCCAGCCACGACTTCACGTCGGCATTGAGCTTCTGCTCGCTACCCAGATCCACCGGAACGTGTAGCAGCGAGCACGACGGCGCCACCCACAGGCGTTGGCCAAGCTGCTTCGCCAGCGGCTCCAGCCAGTCCAACACGCGGCCCAGGTCGGTCTTCCAGATGTTACGGCCGTTGATAACGCCCAGCGAAACCACGCGGTCGGCTGGCAACTTCGCGATGAGCGCCTCGACTTCGGCACGTGCGTTGATGGCATCCAGGTGCACGCCGGCCACCGGCAGTTCGGCCACCAGTGGCAGGTTTTCCTGCAACTGGCCGAAGTACGTGGCCAGCAGCAGCTTGGCCGGCGACTTGGCCAGCGCCAGGTAAGCCGTACGGAAGGCGTCGCGCCAGGCGTTCGACAGCTCGGTCACCAGCACCGGCTCGTCGATTTGCACCCACTCCACGCCCTGCGCGGCCAGGGCGACCAGCAGTTCCACATAAGCGGGCAACAGGCGCGGCAGCAGCGCCAGCTTGTCGGAATCGTCCTTGGCCTTGCCAAGCGCCAGGTAGGTCACCGGGCCCACGATCACCGGCTTGGCGGTGACACCCAGTGCGCGCGCTTCGCCAAGCTGGTCCAGCAGGCGCGATGGGTCCAGCTTGAACTCGGTGCTGGCCGAGAATTCCGGGACGATGTAATGGTAGTTGGTGTCGAACCACTTGGTCATCTCGCCGGCGGCCACGCCACCGCAGCACGCTGCATGCTCTTCGGCCGACTTGGCCGACTTGGCCGAGCGGCCACGGGCCACGCGGAAGTAGTTGTCCAGCGCATCGCCATGGAAGCCTTGCACGCGCTCGGGCAGGTTGCCGAGCGTGAAGCTCATGTCCAGCACCTGGTCGTAGAAAGCAAAGTCGCCTACCGGCACCAGATCCAGACCTTTCTGACTATTCCAGTGTCGTTGACGCAACTCGGCGGCTAGCCGCTTCAGTTCGTCGCGCGATGTTTCACCCTTCCAATAGGACTCCAGTGCGAATTTCAGTTCGCGCTTCGCGCCGATACGCGGAAAGCCGAGGTTGTGGATCGTGGTCATGGCGTCATCCGTATTCAAGTCGAAGCCGGATTGTAGGAACGGCATCACATGAAGTAAAATGATCGTTATTCAGAATTCAATGAATATCACTCATGCTTGAGCGCATTCATCTATCGATCCTCCGGGAAGTGGACCGCCAGGGTTCCCTGACTGCCGCCGCTTCCGTGCTCTGCCTGACGCAGTCGGCGCTTAGCCATGCCATGAAGAAGCTGGAACTGCAGCTTGGCACCGACATCTGGCTACGGGAGGGTCGTACGTTGCGGCTGACGCAGGCAGGGTCCTATCTGCTGGCGGTGGCGAACCGCGTGCTACCCCAGCTCGACCTGGCCGAAGAACGCGTCCGACAGTTCGCGCAGGGTGAACGTGGCACGCTGCGCATCGGCATGGAATGCCACCCGTGCTACCAGTGGCTGCTCAAGATCGTGTCGCCCTATCTGGCCAAATGGCCCGACGTGGATGTCGATGTGAAGCAAAAATTCCAGTTCGGCGGCATTGGCGCGTTGTTCGGGTATGAGATTGACATGCTCGTTACGCCCGACCCGCTCTACAAGCCGGGCCTGCATTTCGAGCCCGTGTTCGATTACGAGCAGGTGCTCGTCGTCGGCAAGGACCATCGCCTTGCTGGCCTGCCGTATGTGGATGCTGATGCACTGACCGATGAAGTGCTGATCACCTACCCGGTTGCAATCGATCGGCTCGATATCTACAACATGTTCCTGCAGCCGGCGGGCGTCACGCCCAAGCGCCACAAGACCATCGAGACGACCGACATCATGATGCAGATGGTGGCCAGCGGACGCGGCATTGCCGCACTGCCGCGCTGGCTAGTGGCCGAATACGCGCAGAAAATGGACGTCACGGCCGTTCGCCTGGGCGCCGACGGGGTCGCCAAACAGATCTTCCTGGGCGCACGCGAGGGCGACATCGACATCGACTACGTGAAGGCCTTTATCGAACTGGCCCGCCGCTCCGCGGACGTCGCCCCGAACTGAACCATCGCCATATCAGACACACGCCAGCCAATTCCCCTGCCCGACGGCCAGCGACGCCTACGACGAGATCCATGCCCAGGAGTCCAGCTAGGCCGACCTCTGGCGCTTCTATCTCTTTGTCCCCGAACAGGCACGTCAACACACGGCGTCGCTCGGACATCGCATGCTTGGCGTGCCAAGCGAGTTTTCGCGCTGAATGGCTCGCCCTGTCGTGCCGGCCTGTCAAGTTCCCTTGCCGGACGCAATCTCCGCTGTGAAGAGCTGGATCACGCTCGAAAAATCCAGGCCACCGCGTCCCGCGCGCTGATTCAGCGAGTACAGATTGCGCGCAAGCTCTCCAAGCGGCACAGTCGCGCCAGCCGACATTGCGGCGTCCACGGCGAGCCCCAGATCCTTCAGCATCAGGTCATTGCCGAACCCGCCGCTGTAACCACGTGAAGATGGCGCATTGTCAAGTACGCCGGGCCAGGGATTGCAGACCTCGGTGGCCCAACTCCGCCCGGTGCTGACGGCGATCATCTGCGACAGCCTGGCCGGGTCCAGGCCCTGCGAGACGCCAAGTGCCAACGCTTCGCCGGTAACGGCCATGATCACGCCAAGCGCCATGTTGTTGCAGAGCTTGGCCACCTGGCCCGCGCCCGATTCGCCCATATGGAAGATGTTCTTGCCCATGGCATCGAGCGCCGGCCGGCCCTTTGCCAACGCCGCCTCGCTACCGCCCACGATGAACGTCAGCGTCCCGGCGGCCGCACCAGCCGTTCCGCCCGAAACCGGAGCGTCGATCATGTCGATGCCTTTCTCGCGCGCGACATCCGCCACCCTGCGCGCCGACGCCGGCGCGATCGTGCTGCAGTCGATGATCAGCGCGCCCTGCGGCAGTTGCGTCAGCAGCCCCTCTGTGCCGAGAAAAAGCGACTCAACGTGGCGACTGTTTGGCAGCATCGAGATCACGATCCCGGCACCGTCCACCGCCGCCCGGACAGTGTCGGTAGTGGCCACCCCTTCGCTGCGCACGCGCGCCAGCGCTTCCGTGCTCAGGTCGAAGGCGGTCACTGAGAAGCCGGCGCGATGCAAATTCAGCGCCATGGGGGCGCCCATGTTGCCCAGCCCGATGAATGCGATACGTGTGCTGCGGGTCATGTCGTTGTCTCCTGAATCAGCTCAGATCAGCCAGTGGATGCACGCCGCCATGGCGCGGCGCAAGGTGCGCGTCGACAAGCTCGGCCGTGACGGCATCCAGCGTGGCCGGCTGCCAGCGCGGTTGCTTGTCCTTGTCGATCAACAGGGCGCGGATGCCTTCTGGAAAATCCTGGTGCACACAACAGCCTATCGACGCCTGCCATTCCATGCGAAAGACCTCGGCCAGGGTCATGCGCCGCGCGCGTTGCTGCGTGGCGAATGTCAGCGCAAGCGAGGTGGGCGACGCACCGGCGACCGCGCGACCAGCCTTGGCCAGCCAGGGATCCGGGTCTTCGGCAAGAGCCCGCAGGCGCGTGACGATCTGCACCAGATCGTCACCGTCAACCAGACCGGCAATCCGTGCTGCATGCTCGCGCAACGGCGACGGCGGCAATTCCTGACCGTCCCCGAGCATGGCAAGCAGCCCGTCGATACGGTTGGCATCGGCTTGCGCATCCCCGTGCCAGCATGCCTGCGCGATCGACTCCAGCAGCATGCCGCGTTGCCCGGCATGCACAGCGTGCGTGGCAAGGCCTACGTAGCGCGCATCGCCGGCATTCAGCGATGCCCCCGTCAGTCCCAGGAACATCCCAATATGGCCGGGCATCCTGGACAGCACCCAGCTACCACCGACATCGGGATAGAGGCCAATTCCAACCTCGGGCATCGCCATGCGCGAAGTCGGAGTCGCCACGCGGTGGGAGGCGCCGGCAAGCAGCCCAATGCCGCCTCCCATAACGATGCCCGTTGCCCAGCAGATCACTGGCTTCGGATAGCGGTGGATGCGATAGTCCATTCGGTATTCGCGGGCGAAGAACGCGGCCGCATCGGCGGGCACGTTGCCCGCCCCGGCGTTCTGCATCGACCGGTATAGCCCGACGATATCGCCACCGGCGCAGAAGGCCTTGTCGCCTGCCGCGTCGATGATGACGCCCACCACCTTCGGATCCACCGCCCAGCGCTCCAGTTGCGGATCGATGTGCTCGACCATGGCCATGGTCAGTGCGTTCAGGCTGTCCGGCGCATCGAGCGTGACGCGGCCGAACAGATGGCCACTTGCGGTCCACAGCGTGCCGATGCGCACCGGTACGTCGTGATGCATTTTTTCCGTCACCGGATCACCTCCGTCGCGTTGTCCTGAAGCAGGCGTCGGGCGACGATCACGCGCATGATCTCGTTCGTGCCTTCCAGTATCTGGTGCACGCGCGCGTCGCGCAGCAAGCGTTCCAGCGGATACTCGCGGATGTAGCCATATCCGCCGTGGATCTGCAGCGCCTCGTTGCAGACATTGAAGCCGACGTCCGTGGCAAGCCGCTTCGCCATCGCGCAGTACACCGATGCCTCGGCATCGCCCGCATCAAGCTTCGACGCGGCCAGACGCACGATCTGACGGGCCGCTACCAGTTCGGTGGCCATGTCTGCCAGCTTGAACTGCAGTACCTGAAAATCCGCCAGCGGCTTGCCGAACTGCTGTCGTTCATGCATGTACCGATGCGCGGCGCGCAGCGCGCCTTGTGCGGCGCCGATCGAACAGGTGGCGATGTTGATGCGACCACCATCCAGCCCCTTCATGGCGATCTTGAAACCGCTGCCGATTTCGCCCAGCAGGTTGGCAGCCGGCACCCGCACGTTGTCGAAGCTGATGGTTCGGGTGGGCTGGCTGTTCCAGCCCATCTTCGCTTCCTTCTTGCCATAGTGAATACCAGGACTGTCCGCCGGCACCAGCAATGCCGAGATGCCCGCTGCCCCGGAGCCACCCGTTCTGGCCATCAGCACCAATACGTCGGTTTCGCCCGCGCCCGAGATGAACGCCTTGCTGCCGTTGACGACGAGACCTTCCGCGTCCATACGCGCGGTGGTCCGCAACGACGCCGCGTCCGAACCCGAGCCTGGCTCGGTCAGGCAGTACGACGCCAGCGCCTGGCCGCTGGCGAGCCTGGGGCCCCACTGCGAGGCAAGCTCCCGGGAACCAAACGTCGTCACCATCCACGTCGCCATGTTGTGGATCGTGACAAAGCCGGCAGTGGATGGACAGACGCTGGCCAGTTCCTCGAAGACAATCGTCGCATCGAGCCTGGACAGGCCGACCCCACCGTGCTCGACAGGCGTGTAGAGTCCGCAGAAGCCAAGCTCGCCAGACTTGCGGATCGTGTCGCGCGGAAAGTGCCGCATTTCGTCCCACTCGCCGGCGTAAGGTGCGAACTCCTGGTCCGCAAACTGACGCGCCGTGTGCTGGAAGGCGAGCTGGTCCTCGTTGAGATCGAAATCCATCGCTCGCTCCTGGCCTATTGCAGGCGGATCGTCGTGTTGACGCCGGTGGTCACGTCATCCTCGAACCAGCGCGACGTAATGGTCTTGGTCTGCGTGTAGAACAGCACCACCTGCTTGCCGTAGGGCCCGAGGTCGCCCAGCTTGGACGCGCGGGACCCGGTGAACGAGAACAGCGGCACCGGGACCGGGATCGGCACATTGACGCCCACTTGGCCCACATCGATCTCTTCCTCGAACTTGCGCGCCGCCGCGCCGGATTGCGTGAAGATCGCCACGCCATTGCCGTTGGGATTGGCGTTGACCAGCGCGATGGCGTCGTCTAGCGACTCGACACTTACCAAGGACAACACGGGACCAAACACTTCCTGGTCGTAGATCTCCATACCGGGGCGGACACCCGAAAAGATGGTCGGCGCGATGTAATTGCCCTCGGCCAGGCCGCCAGGAAGCTCCGGCATGCGTCCGTCGAGTTCCAGCGTCGCGCCTTCCGCCACCCCCTGGGCGATGAGCCCTTCGATACGCGCCTTGGCACTGCGGGAGATAACGGGCCCGACATCGGGATTGTTTTGCCCGGGGCCCACCTTGAGCGACCGGGCCTTGGCTGCCAGGTCCGGCAACCAGCGATTGGCCTCACCGACCAGCACGACGACAGACACCGCCATGCAACGCTGCCCTGCCGCACCGAATGCGGCGCCAGCCAGCGCGTTGAGCGTCTGCTCCTTGTGAGCGTCGGGCAGCACGATGGCGTGGTTCTTCGCCCCCATCATGCATTGCACGCGTTTGCCCGCCAGCGATGCGCGCTCATACACATGTGTGCCAACCCTGGTCGAGCCAACGAACGAGATTGCCTTGATGTCCGGGTGATCGCAGATGGCGTTCACAACATCGGCGGCGCCATGCACGACGTTGAGCACCCCCTTCGGGACGCCCGCCTCCAGCGCCAGTTCCACCAGTTGCATCGTCACCATCGGGTCCTGCTCCGAGGGCTTCAGCACGAACGTATTGCCGCAGGCAATTGCCATGGGGAACATCCACAGCGGAATCATCGCCGGGAAATTGAACGGCGTGATGCCCGCACAGACACCCAGCGGTTGCAGGCGCGTGTAGGTGTCGACGCCCGCGGCCACGTTGTTGGCCAGTTCGCCCAGTTGCAGGTTGCCGATGGCGGCGGCGTGCTCCACCACTTCCAGGCCGCGGAACACATCGCCCTCCGCGTCCGCCAGCGTCTTGCCTTGCTCGGCTGTGAGCGTGGCAGCCAGGGATTTCATATTGGCGCGAATCAGTTCCTGGTACTTCAGGAAGATGCGCGCGCGGGCGCCGATCGGCGTTTTCTTCCATGCGGGGAACGCTGCCTGCGCTGCTCCAACGGCAGCGGCTATTTCGTCCGCCGTGGCCATCGGCACACGAGCCAATACCTGCTGGTTTGCAGGATTCACAACGTCCCGCCATTCGGATGTCCGGGACTGGACGAACTCACCATTGATCAACAAGGGAATACGGGGAATGTCAGCGGCAGCCATAGCGTCTCCAAGGTCACTCGACATGATCGAAAATCTCAAGCAGAATCTACCCGCAACCTTCACAGATTCACACAAGCTACTGAAGTAAAAGAGAAAATCTGTGAATTGCTTCGCATCTCCTCGATTAAATTTGTGAAGATTGTGAAATGACGAAATCCCGGAAGATCTTTGTCGGCGCGCGCGTGCGAAGGCTCCGCGAACAGCGCGAGTGGAGCCAGATGGCGTTGGCCGGACGGCTATCGCTATCACTTAGCTATGTCAGCCAGATCGAGAACAACCAGCGCCCCGTGACCGCTGCGGTACTGCTCAAACTGGCCGAAGTGTTTGGCGGCGACGTCGCCCAGTTCTCGGAAGACAAGGATCAGCGGCAACTGGCGGAGCTGGATGCCGCGCTGAAGGACCGCACGGTCTGGTCAGGCGCCATCGGCCCCGCCGCTTTACAGCGCATGAGCGAGCACGCGCCGGATCTTGTCGACGCGTTCCTGAGCCTTTACGCCAGGCATGGCCGCTTGCAGGACGAATACGCCCAGACGGTCGATCGTTTCTATGGCGATCTCGATCCCGGCACGACATCCGAGGCGGTACGCCGCATGGGAGCACCGTTACCGCATGAGGAGGTCCGGGATCATTTCAACCGGCAGAACAACTATCTGGACGCCCTCGATGTATTGGCCGAGGATCTGGCGGGTTCGGCGGCCTTGGTACCGGGCGCACGCAGCGGGCCGCTGCAGCGCTTGCTGCGACAGGATTTCGGCGTCACCGTGGTGGAGCAGTCCGATGGCGAGGCTTGGCTGCGCCGCTTCGACCCCACCCGTAAGCGGATGACCATCCGGGCCGGGCTCAGCGACGCCCAGCAGGCGTTCCAGCTCGCCACCCAATACGCCCCGCTCAGGCATGGCGACATCATCGATACGGAAATCCGCCAGGCCGCGTTTGCGGATGCGTCCACGCAGGAACTGGTGCGCCAGGGGCTATCGCACTATTTCGCGGGCGCGATGCTGCTGCCATATGCCGACTTTCTCGATGCGGCACGACGGGTGCGCTATGACATCGAACTCCTGCAGCAACAGTTCCAGGTCAGCATCGAAACGGTTTGCCATCGGCTTTCCACGCTGCAGCGGCCCCATGCGCGCGGCGTACCGTTCTACTTTGTCCGGCTGGACCAGGCCGGCAATATCTCGAAGCGCCAGAGCGCGACCTCGTTCCACTTCGCCCGCCACGGCGGCGCATGTCCGCTCTGGCATGTCCACGAAGCGTTTGCCCAGCCCGGCCGCATCCTGACTCAGGTCGCCGAAATGCCGGACGGCATCCGCTACTTCGGCATCGCCAGGACGATCGAACGGGGCGGCGGCGGCTTTCGGGCCAGGCGCAAGCTTTTCGCCGTGGGTCTTGGATGCGAGCTCGCGCACGCACGCGAGCTCGTCTACGCCGATCATATCGACATCGATCATCCGTCGGACGTTGCACCGATTGGTCCCGGTTGCCGCGTCTGCCCCAGGCAGGATTGCGTGCAGCGCGCATTTCCGCCTGCGGGCAAATCCATCGTGATCGACAGCAACACGGAATCGCTGGTGTCCTATCGGTTTGCGAAGGATTGACCCGAAGCCGGCGCAGAATTCCGCCGCCACGGCCCCAAAAAAGTCGATTCCGATCGGCGCGCTCTGACGGAGCGTTAGTCAGGGTCCCCGCCAGACGCTTGCTAGTGCCGCGCCATCCGAAGCGCCGGCCCGTTCTCCAGTGTGTCTGGATATAGCAGTGCAAGGCCAGTCTGCGCGCCATCAGTTCCTGGTGTGTGCTGCGAGGCGTCAGGTCAGATTGCTTCAGGCGCAGGCTTCGACCTCCGAACAGCCTGAGGCTCACAGCCGAGTAGGTCAGGTTCAGCACGCCGACGTGGGCTGTCAACGCCCTGCTGACTGACCAGCTGAGCGACGCCGACAGGGATATCGCTGAAGCACTCACATGATCCAAATTCATGAATATGTGAGTTTTAACCATTTTACTTCATGGTTATCTGTCGATAGCATCCGCTCCTATTGTTTGTTTGCATTCTCCCAGGCCGAGTTGGTGCTGCAGCGCTACACCAGTGGTCGCGCGCGTGATGCGGTTGACGTTGGCGAGGGCTGGGCGGATGCCGACCAGGCTGTGCCCGAGCTGGCTCAGCGCATGAGACTGCCCCGTGGCCGACATGGCGCATGGACCGAGCGTATGCCATTGCAGCAGTTGGTTTGCACCGTCCTTAACGGGATGGCGGCAAACAGCGAGCAACGGCGGCGGCCCGCTGTGAATGCGCGCTCTCGGCTTGGTCAATGCGCTTGCATCGGTACGCATCGCGTCTCCCGGCACCGCGCAGATCCATCCATATGAAAACAAAGATGACACTTCCACTCCGCGTAGTAGCGGTCTCCGGTGGGCTGCAACGCCCCTCCAAGTCTGCGGCTCTGACAGAGCACCTGCTGGACCTGATCGCTGAAGAAGTCCCGTGCGAGCAACGGCTGGTCGAGTTGGGTCAACTCGCGCCGCAGCTTGCTGGCGCGGTCTGGCGCTCTCAAATGTCCGACACGGTGGAGCGAGAGCTTGCGGCGGTCGAGCAAGCCGACGTCCTGGTGGTGGCAACACCGGTCTTCCGCGGCTCTTACTCGGGCCTGTTCAAGCATTTCTTCGACTTCATTGATCAGGACGCCTTGATCGACAAGCCGGTCTTGTTGGCTGCCACCGGCGGCAGCGAGCGCCATGCCCTGATGATCGACCACCAGTTGCGGCCACTGTTCAGCTTCTTCCAGGCACGTACCTTGCCGTTGGGTGTCTACGCCACCGACAAGGATTTCGTCGACTACCGCCTGCAGAACGAGGCCCTTATCCAGCGGGCCAGACTCGCGGTCCAGCGGGCATTGCCGTTGGTCGAATTGACGCGCCAGACAAGATCCGCCAACGCCGAGGAAATGGTCGCGGCCTGAAACAAGGGCGTAACGGGCACGAAACAAATTCAAATATTCTCTCGGAAACCAGGGCATCAGATCGCTATGAGCAAAGATTTCACATTTGGCATCAAGAGTATTCGTTTCGATGAAGATTACCAACCATCTGACAATACGCGCATAACAACCAACTTTGCCAATCTGGCCCGAGGACAGAGTCGCCAAGAGAATCTGCGCAACACCCTGAGGATGATTGACAATCGCTTCAATAACCTGGCGCATTGGGATAATCCGACAGGTGATCGATATTCTGTCGAGCTCGAAATCGTTTCTGTGGAGATGAATATTGATGCCGCCGGCGGCGATGTATTTCCGTTGATCGAGATACTGAAAACAAACATCATCGACAAGCAAACCAACGAACGCATCGATGGTATTGCGGGAAATAACTTCTCCTCTTACGTGCGAGATTACGACTTCAGCGTTTTGCTGCCCGAGCACAATCATGACAAATCCACGTTTAGCATCCCGGACAACTTCGGTGATTTGCATGGAAAGCTATTCAAGCACTTTGTGAACTCAAGCGTTTACAAAAATCGCTTCGGTAAGCCGCCGGTTATCTGTATCAGCGCTTCCAGCAGCAAGATTTACCATCGAACTGAAAATCATCACCCCATACTGGGCGTCGAATATCAGCAGAGCGAATTATCCTCGACCGATCAATATTTCGAGAAGATGGGGATGCAGGTTCGCTTCTTTATGCCGCCGAACAGTGTTGCGCCTTTGGCTTTTTACTTCCTCGGCGATCTGCTCGGTGACTACACCAATCTTGAGCTTATCGGCACCATCAGCACGATGGAGACGTTTCAGAGAATTTATCGGCCGGAGATTTACAACGCCAATTCTGCAGCGGGAAAACTCTATCAGCCGAGCCTGAAGAACAAGGATTATTCCCTGACGCAGATTGTCTACGATCGGGTAGAACGTAGCGAACTAGCTGTCAAGCAGGGAAAATTCACGGAAGAACACTTCATCAAGCCGTACAGAAGAGTTCTTGAACAATGGGCTAACAATTACGCTCTCTGACCAACCAAAAAAATACGAGATCATCTGTTATGAAAAAGCTATTGCCTACCTCAACTGCTGGCAGCTTGCCCAAACCTTCCTGGCTTGCTCAACCTGAAAAGCTCTGGTCGCCCTGGAAGCTACAAGACGAGGAATTGGTCGAAGGCAAACAAGATGCGTTGCGTTTGTCGCTGCAAGAACAACAGCACGCGGGCATTGATATCGTTAGTGATGGCGAGCAAACGCGCCAGCATTTCGTCACCACGTTTATCGAGCACCTTAGCGGGGTCGATTTTGAGAAACGTGAGACCGTCAGAATTCGCGATCGCTATGACGCGAGTGTGCCGACCGTGGTTGGCGCCGTGAGTCGCCCAAGGCCTGTGTTTGTTGAAGACGCCAAGTTCCTGCGTCAGCAAACCAGGCAGCCCATCAAATGGGCCCTGCCGGGACCCATGACCATGATCGATACGCTCTACGATAGCCACTACAAGAGCCGCGAGAAGCTAGCCTGGGAATTCGCCAAGATCCTCAATCAGGAAGCCAAGGAGTTGGAGGCTGCCGGCGTCGACATCATCCAGTTTGATGAGCCCGCGTTCAACGTCTTCTTTGACGAGGTGAATGACTGGGGAATCGCCACCTTGGAGCGAGCAATCGAAGGCCTCAAGTGTGAAACGGCCGTACATATTTGCTACGGCTACGGCATCAAGGCCAATACCGATTGGAAGCAGACGCTGGGGTCCGAGTGGCGCCAATATGAAGAATCTTTCCCCAAGCTGCAGAAGTCCAATATCGATATTGTCTCGCTGGAGTGCCACAACTCTCACGTTCCGATTGATCTGATTGAACTCATTCGTGGCAAGAAAGTGATGGTTGGAGCCATCGATGTCGCGACCAATACCATTGAAACGCCGGAAGAAGTAGCAAATACCCTACGGAAGGCGCTTCAATTTGTAGATGCAGACAAGCTGTATCCTTGCACCAACTGTGGTATGGCGCCCTTACCTCGTCGAGTAGCAAGAGGCAAACTGAATGCTCTCAGTGCAGGCGCAGATATCATCCGAGGAGAACTCTCGAGCTAGTGCTGAGCTAAGGTCGTAAATGGTGCGGAGGCATTGAAGCCGTAGTTTGACGGCCGTGAATTGGGCTGCGGCCAGTCCAATGGACACCGCCCAATGTTTCATCGCGCGGAACTGACTCGTTCACAGTGAGTTCCGCCCCTCCCTCCACGACAATCCCATCGCCTGCGCCTGCTGATCTGGCTCAGTGGTCAGATATCCCGACGTCGGTGCGCCGGTATCGTGCAATTTGCGCGATGGCTACAAAGGCGCCGGTCACACGGCGCGACCGGTTCCTCCAGGGATGACTGAAGCTGCCGCCGTATGCCGAGCCCGTTCCTCAGAATAGCTGAACCTTGATCCCGTGTTTGCGCACAAAAGGGGATGCCGCCAGCTTCTGTTCTCACCAGGCGGGAAGCAACATACCTCCGTATGCGGCCTCATCTTGAGGCACCTTGCGATACCTCTCGTCGCTCCCGCCACAACTCTCAATGACCGAGAGGGGTCGCGGATTCAGCCGGTCAACGCCTTCACTACGCTACGGAATTCGGATTGAGAGCGAAGACAGCGCACTGATGTGCTGCCCGCCCTCCAAGGTAGTTGCTACACGATCTCTACCCCCCTTGCAGTCAATGCGTCATACACTGTATATTTATACAGTATTTTGATTACGCACCCCGGCCCGCAACGACGAACCGGCTCCCCCAATTCCGTGACGACCATTTCCATGTCCCAAGACGACTCCGCCCTTTTGGACGACGACACTTCTCAAATCCATGAGCCCCGGCTTTGGCGAGACAAAGGCTGGACGGCGAAGGTGGTGAAGAACGAGGACGGCGAGGGGTGGGCCGTCGAGATGTTCCGCGACGGCAGCGCGGAACCTGCCCTCGTTGGCCCATGGACAATGGGCAGAAACAAGGTCGATCCGAAACCGCTCGACGCTACCGCGCACCAGACATTGGTGAAGACGGCATCCGAGGTCATCCGCCGGCACGAGCAGCAATTGCACGCGCAGCTCAACAAGCAAGTCTCCATCGAGATCGCCTCGCAGCTCGTGAATGTCAGGTTAGCGATCACGCCAGACGAATTCGAGCCATTCGGCACACTGACCGCCATTGATGCATTCGGGGACGTTCTCGCAAGCGTCAATGTGCAACCGGACTTTCGTTTGACGACGGAAAGCGCAACAAGATGGGCGGATGGCGGATTTGGTCAGATCCGGCATTGATGGGTAACCAGAGCCGCCCAAAGCCGACCGCCGGCCATTCGACGACATTGCCGGCCACAGGCTGCGGATGCGCGTCCGTGAACTGCGAGGCAGGCGGGTAACGGACGGATGCCTGTAGTCAGGTCGATGACCGCCTGTTTAGGTGGCGGTCAGCTTCCGGGTATATCGGGTTTTGAAGGCCCCGCTCGAGATTAATTTGATGTTCAATCGGCGCGGGTGGCAGGACAAGAGACCAGAGTTGGACTCGTACCAACACAATGCAGACTTCAGGGAACGTGGCTACCTAGAGTTCAAGCAACCTGGGGAACCAATCACGGTTCGTGTGACATCGACCGCGGGATTGGATAGAGAATTTGATGCACTACCCGTAAATTCCCACAACGGAACGACCATGGGTCGTGCTCTGGTCCCCACCGAAAACTACAACTCCACCCACCGCTTGGTATGGCCACCAGAATCTGTGACAGTACCTGGAGGAGCATTACCTAGTGGAGTCTCGGACTTGACTATCTCGGTTGTCGACGTTGGCCAAACACTAGTCGGGGAGAGCATTACGGTGATCGTCGGCGCACCCGTCAAGTTGAAGCAGGTTGCACCGGGCTACGGCTGGCTTTGGTGGCTCCACTTCTGGCCGGTCTTTGCGACGCTTCTTGCCATTTACTGCTGCGTGCTGTGCTGGCGCAGCTATCTGGCGGCGCGCAAGTAGGACTTCTGGCTCTGCCCCGCCACTCAAATGTCCGATTTTGGTTATGGACCGGTCTCTGCCATAGGGTTGCCCAAGGGGTCAGACGGGTCGCTCAAAGCCAGTGGGGCTCGGACGTTAGGCATTCAGTGAGAGACGGTCGCAGTGGCGCTGATGAAGCGGCTCCGCGAGGAGAACGGCGATTATCGTTCCGGCACGCTACAACAGGTCTACCGCGCCGTGATCGTCGCAATGGTCGCCGTGTGGATGGTGAAGATGACCATTGACCAGGTAGTCAATGTGATCGCCGTGTGGCACCGCTTCGTGCCCGCATCCGGGGCCGTGAACATGCCCGGGCTCGTGCCCCCCACAGTTGTGGTCCGGCGTGCATCGGTCGGGATTCTTCGCACTGACTTCAAGTCGGTGCTCGTCGACATGGCCCGCATGTGGATGGTGCAGATGGCCGTCATGCAGAAAATCGACGTGCCCGTTGTGCCGGATTGCCGTATGGCCACAGTTCATGCCATGCCGGTGATGATGATGGGCATGGTGCGGCAGGTCGCAAGTGCTCATGCCTGACTCCCTTCCGATAAAAGGTTGCCGCGCGGTTCAGCGGCAACTGGCTTGCCTGCCAACCATAATAGACGAGCGAATGGCCTGCCATCCCGACGCCCTTGAGCCGCCGCCGAAGCCACACTCAAGACCTGCGTATCAGCATCGATCGATGGGCACTTGCGACGATGTGGAGCCTTGCTCACCTGTCTGGCGATCCAACTGACAAGCTGACAATTCTGGTCAATCCTGCGCAACACGGCCTCTCTACTGAGTGTTTGCTCGTCCGGCTTATCGATGGCAGACTTGCAACAAAGTTGCAAAGAACGTCTGGCTACCTGGCACCTTCGATTCGATCCTCTTCAACGCCCTCCATGCGGCAGCGCTGGTTATCGATCCTGCTGGTCCTGTTCCTGCTATTCGGGCAGTCGGCAGCGGTCGTCCATGCGGTCGGTCACTTGCAGGCTCACCACCAAACGAGCTCCTGTGCGGTACCTGTCGACATAGAGCAATGCGGACCTGCACACGACGTTTGCCCGACATGCCTTGCGCTTGCCGCCATTGCTGTCGCCATTCCCGTGATTGCCTGCTGGATGGTGGCCGCGTGCGAGCGCCGCTGGCACTTCCCTGCACGCTTCAGCCGCCATCTGGCGCTGGCATTTTCACCCCCTGCCCGTAGTCGCGGGCCACCTCTGCTGATCGGAATGTACCGCTAGTTCGCGCGGGCGAGGCGCTAGTCCCGCAGCCCGATCATTCCTGCCCTGCAAAGGTGTTCCATGACCCGTTTTCCGCTACGAGCCGTTGCGGCCGGCGTCACGTCGACGTTCGTCGTTGCCGCACAAGCCCAATCGGCAGAGTCCAATCCGCCAGCGTCACCATCCTCGCCTTCCGCAACGGAACAGCCTGCCACCAACGCAGGCGGCGATAAAACCCTGAACACGGTCGTTGTTTCCGCCAAGCGATTGGACGAGGCCCGCAACGCGCTCTCGCCGGAGACTGGCAGTTCCGTCTATCGCTTCGACAGCACCGATATCCAAACACTGCCGTTAGGCGAAAACACGCCCCTGAACCAGGTGCTGCTGCAGGCGCCTGGTGTCGTGCAGGATTCTTTCGGTCAGTTGCATGTACGCGGTGACCACTCCAATCTCCAGTACCGCATCAACGGCGTCATTGTTCCGGAGCCGATCAGCGGCTTCGGACAAATGCTCGACACGCGCTTTGCCGATGAAATCAAACTCATCACGGGAGCCCTGCCGGCACAGTATGGCTACCGTACCGCCGGCATCGTGGATATCACCACCAAGGGCGCGCCCACCGACGAAAACGGCGAACCAAAAGCCTTCGGTGGCGAAATCGGTACGGTGATCGGCAGCCATGCAGATCATGAGGTCAACGCCCAGATTCAAGGCACCAAGGGGCCATTCAGTTACTACCTGAGCGGCTCCTTCGTGGAGAACAATCTGGGCATCGAGAATCCGACCAGCAGCCCGAATGCTATCCACGACCACACCGACCAGAGCAAGGGCTTCGGCATGCTGTCCTATCTGCTCGATGCGGACAATCGGGTCAGCTTCCTGTTCGGCACGGCCAACAACCGCTTTGAGATTCCCAACCGCCCCGGATTGACACCCCAGTTCACGCTGGACGGCGTGACGCCTCCTGCCTCGGAAAACCTGAACGCCAACCAGCGCGAGAAAACCGACTTCCAGATCCTGTCGTACCAGAGCAAGGTGTCGGCGGCGCTGGATTACCAGGTCTCGCTGTTCCACCGCACCAGCCGCATCGACTACTCCCCGGATCCTGTCGGCGACCTTGTCTACAACGGCGTAGCCGCGGACATCACGCGGCGCAACGAGGCGTATGGCGTGCAGGCCGATGCCAGTTACGTACTGAACCCGCGGCACACACTTCGCACCGGGCTATTCGTGCAGCGCGAGAACTTCGGCGTGGACAATACCTCCACGGTATTCCCGGCCGATGCCAACGGTAACCAGACCAGCGGCGTGCCATTCACGATCGTGGATAACAGCAGTCTCTCGGGCACGACGCTTGGCTTCTACCTGCAAGACGAGTGGAAGGCCACGGACAAGCTGACCGTCAACTACGGCGCTCGCTATGACCACGTCAACACGGTAGTGAGCGAGCAGCAACTCAGCCCGCGGCTCGGGCTGACCTATGACGTGTCCAACACGACACGGGTCCATGCCGGCTACGCCCGGTACTTCACGCCGCCAGCCACGGAGAAGATCGATACCACCACGGTCACGAAGTTCATCGACACCACGAATGCACTCCCCTCCGACGCCAACACGGCCGTACGCTCAGAACGCTCCGACTATTTTGACCTCGGCGTTTCGCATCAGGCGACCCGCAATCTGACCGTGGGCCTGGATGCCTACTATCGGAAAGTGCGCCACCTCCAGGATGAGGGCCAGTTCGGCAATGCGTTGATCTTCTCCACGTTCAACTATGACCAGGGCAAGATCTACGGACTGGAGGGCACGGCAAATTATCATCAGGGCAACTTTGGCGCTTACCTGAATGTTGGCGTGTCGCGGGCGATGGGCAAGGGCATCGAGACCGGCCAGTTCAATTTCTCGCCGGAAGAACAGGCCTATATCGCCAACAACTGGGTCCACCTCGATCACGACCAGACTGTGGCGGCATCGATGGGCACCTCATATCTGTGGAAAGGCAACCTGCTGACCGCCGATGCCATCTACGGCAGTGGGCTGCGCAACGGCTTTGCCAATACCTCGCACCTGGCGGCCTACTTTCAGGTCAACGTCGGTATCGCGCACACCTTTGATCTGCCCGCCATCGGCAAGCTCAAGACCCGGTTTACCGTGGTCAACCTGTTCGATCGCTCCTATGAGTTACGAGACGGCACCGGTATCGGTGTCGGCGCACCGCAGTATGCCCCGCGCCGCAGCTTCTATCTGGCTGTGTCCAAACCGTTCTGAGTGGCCCTTGATCTCAACACTGACTCTTTTCAGGAACTACCATGCAAGACCTCGGACTTTCCCATCTCTGGTCGCAAGGCGATCTCGTCATACGCGCGACCGCCATCATTCTGCTGATCATGTCGGTACTGTCTTGGATCGTGATTCTCACCAAGGCGTGGGATCTGGTTCGCATCAAGAAGATGGCGCATGGCGCGGAGAAGCATTTCTGGCACGCCGACGATTTCGACCACGCGCTCGATACACTCGGCGCCAACGGAGCCAATCCATTCCGGACGCTGGCCATCACTGGCCGCGAGGCCACGCAGCACCACCATGCCAGCCAGCCACAACTCCGCGACGTGCTCGACATTTCCGACTGGCTGACCCGTTCGCTCAAGAGCGCGATCGATGAGGCTGTGGGACGCATGCAATCGGGCCTGGCCGTGCTGGCGTCGGTAGGCTCGACCGCACCGTTCGTCGGCCTGTTCGGTACCGTGTGGGGCATCTACCACGCGCTGATCGGCATCGGCGCCTCGGGCGTACCGACCATCGACAAGGTTGCCGGCCCTGTCGGCGAGGCACTGATCATGACCGCCTTCGGCCTGGCCGTGGCGATCCCGGCCGTGCTCGGCTACAACGCGCTGAGCCGTGGAAACAAGGGCGTCATCAGCAAGCTGAACCGCTTCGCGCACGACCTGCACGCTTATTTCGTGACCGGCGCGCGCGTGCGTCCGACCACTGGTGGCACACGCGCCAATGACGCGTCGGTGCGACTGGCCGTCAAGAATAAAGTCTCCTCAGCAGACGCAGGAAGGAGAGCTGCATGGCGCTCGGACGAACCCTTCGCCTAGTGCGTCTGGCCATCGCAGCATGACCGTCGACTGGTTTCCTATGTTGCCCAACGCACGCAGAAAGCGGCCGCCCTTCGGAAGGATGTCGGAAAATGCGCAAAGCAATATTCGGCCCCAACATTAGCGTAGCCATCCATGGCGCTATGCAGATACACAGCATCACATGACCACGCTTCAAATCATCATCCTGGCCTGTGTCCAAGGCCTTGCCGAGTTGCTGCCGGTTTCCAGTTCGGCGCACGTCATCCTGGCCGAGAAATGGCTGGGGCTGGACCCGACCTCGCCCGACATGACTCTGATGCTTGTGATGTTGCATACGGGCACGATGTTCGCGGTCATCGCCTATTTCTGGCGCTCGTGGCAGCAGACGTATTTCTCATCGACCAAGGCACTGTGGAACAACGGTGTCCTGCTGGCGGTGGCCACGGCAGCCACGGGCGTCGTCGGGCTGGCCCTGCTGTACATCATCAAGCATGCCGTGATGGGCGGCGCCGACAGCTTCGAGGTGGAACACCTCTTTGGCAATACCAGGCTGATGGCGGTCAGTCTGGCTGTGGCTGGCGTTCTGATCATCGTGTCCTCCAGGCGCTCCAGTACAGCCACCGAAGACCTGACTGGCCGGCGAGCCCTTTGGGTTGGGGCCGTGCAGGGGCTGTGCCTGCCGTTCCGCGGACTGTCGCGTTCGGGCGCGACGATCTCCTGTGGGATGCTGCTGGGTGTGGAGCGCCGCCGCGCCGAGGAGTTCAGCTTCGCGCTGGCCGTAGTGCTGACGCCAGCCGTCATCGCCAAGGAAGGCTATCGCTTCTTCAAGGCGCATGCGGGCGCAACTGACGGCCTGCTGCACCTGCTGGCACCGAGCCTGCTAGGCATGGTGTTCAGCTTCATCGCCGGCTTGGTGGCCCTGCGCTGGCTGTCGCGCTGGCTGGAGCAGGGGCGCTGGTACCTGTTCGGCTGCTACTGCCTGGTCGCGTCGGTTGTCGTGTGGACGTTCGCCGGGTAAAGCTGCGCCTGCTCGAGCCGTGCCTGCCATTCTTACCAGCCCAGATGACTGCGCCGCACCCGACGTCACTCCCTGATGGCGCGCCGAAAAGTGCGCCCTTCATTCACGCGTGCAGAGCCATCGCGGATGGGTGGATCGGCCCGGGCATTTTGTGAATCAAGATTTGCACGCGCAGAGAGTCCGATCCACGGGAAGTTGATGTCGGGAATCCGCAGCCTGCCACCGCCCCGAAGTTCTTGCTCGATCACTGCGTTGCGTGCGAAGTCGAACACACGGCCACGAATCGCCTATGCACACTCCTGGGGCAGGCCCGCGTTGAGCCAGCCTGCGATCCCTTGATCGCCCCCGCTAGTCCCCCGGCTACGGGGGTGCCTTTTTTTGAGATCAATGAATGCGGATCAGCAGAGCTATCGGACTTTAGCTTGGCCACCCATGCCTCATGGCCTGCAGCGACACGGCCACTTTCAAGCCGTTCCCTTTTTGACGCCGACTGCTCGGCCTTGCGGTGACGTTCGGCCGCTCCTTATCGGAACCCTCGCGCTGCAAGTGCGCGAGGAGATCGCCAATAGGCATCGATTTGGCAAAGAGCCCCCCTGACGATACTTCGCGTTGTGCCCGGCAAGGTAGCGAGCCTGTGCTGGCATCCACGGCGTCTATCACCCCAAAGGCGGCCGGGCAGACCGATGTTGATCGCGCGCAGATTGTGCAGCCTCGGTGCTTCCACTGTCATCGAAGGCAATGGCCTTGGCGCGACAAGTAAAGATCGATCTGCTCGCAAGCCGTACCTTGAACTCTCCAGTAAGTCGGTGCCCGGAATCCTCCGAGACCACAGGAGCATCAAAATGGCTGCAGCGAGCATGGCGCTGAGCCGATCCATCGAGTACAGCCAGCGTCACCTGAGTCTGAATGTCCGGCGCGGTCTCCTGTTGCTCTTCCTGCTCATCCAGGCAGCATCCATCGGTGCCTACCTGATGTTCGAACGGGCACGTATCGAGAACGACACGGTACGCGTCCTGCGCAACACGGCCTTGCTGAAGGCGGAGCAATTCGACACCAGCCTCCAGGCCATGCGCTATCAACTGCGTGTCGTTGGCGACGCCGTATTGCTTAACCGCGATGTCCCCATCGCTGACGCCGAGCCGTTCCTCGAACGTGAACTGGCCCAGGGCTGGCTGGACGCCGTGTTCATCACTAATGCAAACGGCGACATCATCGGCAGAAGCAGCATCTTTCCAGTCGACCAGGCCCTGCTCGACAGTTTTCGGGAAGGCCCCGTGTCCAGGGACCTTCGCCAGCCGGGCGTGAACGAGAGGCTTTTCTTCTGGCGTGGCAATACGAGCCATTCGGACTCCCAAGGCTTCCTCGTCTATCGCGCCGTGTACGACGCAGAGGGGCGCTACCTGGGCAGCATCATTGGCTACCTCGCCAATGCCACCTTGAAGCGGCGGTACCTGCAGATCGAGATACGGGGCTTTGACCTCGGCGCAGGAGGTGTCGTGACCGTGGTCGACCGCGACAGCGGCCACGTACTAGCCCGGATGGGTGGATACCCGCCGCTCCCCGGTTATGCGGACGCGTCCGTCGCACGTCAGATGGTTCTGGCCGGCGATACAGCGCTGCAGGTCCACCGCTTCGTCTCGCTCATCGACGGCGTGCGCCGGTACGGTGTGTTTCTGAACATCAACCAGGGAAGATGGGTGATGGTGGTGGCCGCATCCGACAAGGCCTTCCTGCATGGCTGGCACATGCGCGCGTGGCTGGGCGCCGGTGCGTTTCTTGCCATGGCCGTCCTGCAGTGGATGCTATTGCACTATGCGAATGACAAGTTCCTGCAACGCGAACGCCTGGCCCGGCAGGCCCAGTACGATCCCCTGACCGAACTGGCGAACCGTCGGCGCTTCGACGAGTGGGCCCGGGTCGCGCGCAGCCAGGCGCGGCGCCATGGACAGCCCCTGAGCGTGATGTCCTTCGACCTGGACTTCTTCAAGCGGGTCAACGACACCTACGGACATGACGGCGGCGATGCCGTACTTAGGCACGTGGCCCGCCTGTTGCGGAGCGCCCTGCGTGAAGGTGACATCGCCGCCCGTTTCGGCGGCGAGGAATTCGTCGCAGCCCTGACCCATGCTTCCCTGGAGGGAGCGGTGGAAACGGCCGAGCGCATTCGCGCGAGGATTGCCGCCGAACCGGTGACGTTCAATGGCCAGTCCATCGCGATCACCATCAGCGTCGGAGTCGCCCAGATTACGTCGGAAGAATTGGCCGCGAGCGACAGCATGGCTGCGGCGCTTGCGCGCGCCGACCACGCGTTGTACCAGTCCAAGAAGAATGGACGCAACCGTGTCTCTGTGGCCAGCCCAATGGCAGTGACTCATAACTGCTAGCTTTATCAAGAACCAATCAGTCATGAGGGGGTCTGCGGTCGGGTTCCGCCTCAGCAACGGGCGGGCGCGGGCCTCCAAGCCCGTCGCCCGACGCTGCAAGGCCCAAGGCACCCCTGGCCAAGCGTTCGAGCATCGAGACACCATTTCGATATATCCGGCGTTGCCTTCCTATCACCGGAGCACAGCAGCAACGCGCACCACAGGCAGAATGTCACGTGCTCCACGGCTCAGCGATTTCACCCTAGAATCCGGAATTCTGTCCGAACAAGCAAACACCTCTGGAGACTACATGCCTACCCCCCGACTGCACAGCCGAGTCAAATCGCTGGCCAGGCTGACCGCACTAGCCATGCTGATGATGTCGGTCGGCCCCCAAGCCGCATTCGCGGCGGGCGGCGCTGACCACGATGCCTTTTTCTGGCTAGGGGAGATCAACAAGGCGTCGACGGTCATCAATACCGACGAAGGATTGCTGGATCGCTCGCTGGCACCGCGCGTGGCAGGCGGCATTGCCACGGTGCTGGCCAATGGCGACAAGCCCGGCGGCCAGCGACCGTCGACGGTGATTACTTTCGAGCCACTGATGATTCAGGCCGCAGGTCAGGAAGTCACGTTGATCCATGCCGGCCGCTCGAGCCAGGACATGCTTGCCACGGTGCGCGCGGCGATGTTGCGCGAGGAAGTCTTGTCGCTGGCCGACCAGCTTAACAAGACCTCCGCCACCATCGTCAAGCTGGCGCGGCAGCACGCCGAAACCATCGTGCCGAACTACACGAACGGCGTTGCCGCACAGCCCAACAGTTATGGCCACTACCTGCTCGGCATCAATGCGGGTCTGGAACGCGATGCCCAGCGCCTGCGGGAAGCCTATCAGCGTATCGATCGCTCGCCGATGGGAACGACGGTGCTGAACGGCACGGGCTGGCCGCTGAACCGCACGCGGATGGCGAGCTACCTCGGTTTTTCCGCGCTGGTGGATAACGCCTATGATGCGTCGCAGATCAGCGCCGTGGACCTGCCGGTGGAAGTGGGCTCGATCGTGACCAGCATCGCCCTGCACACAGGGAGCTTCATCGAGGACGTGATGACGCAGTATGCGCAGCCGCGCCCCTGGATCCTGCTGCAGGAGGGCGGCGGCAATACCTATGTGTCCAGCGCGATGCCGCAGAAACGCAATCCAGGGCTGCTCAATTCCACGCGCGAGAAGGCCTCCACAGCGATTACGCTGGCCATGGGGCCGGTGATCCGCGCGCACAACCTGCCGCCGGGCATGTCCGATGCCAAGGATGCCGTTACCAATGGCCAGATGGTGCAGAGCGCAATCACGACATTGAAGGGGCTGGACCGCATCATGACGTCCCTGGTGATCGATCGGCAGCGCGCGCTGGATGAACTGGACAGCGACTGGACGGCGTCGCAGGAACTGGCCGACGAATTGATGCGCAAGTACAAGCTGCCGTTCCGCGTCGGCCATCACTTTGCGTCGAACCTGGTGGACTATGCGAAGGCGCACGACATCAAGCCAAGCGCCTTCCCCTATGCCGAGGCGAAGCGCATCTATGCCGAAGCCGTGCGCGACTACGGTGGTGGGGCGTTTCCGATGAGCGAGGCGGAGTTTCGCGCGGCGCTCGATCCGGTGGCCATCGTCAAACATCGCGTGACGGTGGGCGGACCGCAACCAGCAGAGATGGATCGCATGCTGAAGGCGTCCGAGGGACAACTGGCACAACAGGATGCGTGGATCCGCGAGCGGCGGTCGGCGATCGCTGGTTCGCTGGGCCGACTCGACCGGGATTTCGAAAAGTTGCTGAAGTAGGCGCCAATGCCCACTGCGGTTCTGTCTCGATAGCGGCGCGAGGTGAAGCCAGCCAGTGATCGACTGAGACACCACGCTCGGCCATCATTGGCTCAAGATGACGTAAGTTGGGTTTCTTATGGTGAGGAAGCAAGGATGTACGGACTGATTGGAAAGATGAAGGTCATTTCTGGACAACGCGAGGCACTAGTCTCCATCCTCCTTGAGGGCGTTAGCGGAATGCCTGGCTGCTTGAGCTACATCGTTGCGCATGATCCTGATGATGCTGATGCGATCTGGATCACGGAGGTCTGGGACAGCCAAGATAGCCATCGGGCCTCCCTGTCTTTGCCGTCAGTGCAACAAGCCATCGCGCGCGGCAAACCACTCATCGCGGGTTTCGGCGAACGGTTCGAGACAACGCCGATTGGCGGCCAGGGGTTAGCCGTTCACTAGAGGCAACCGCTTCGGAACGAATCGTGCAGCGGCTTTGCGCAACGGCCTGCATCGGGCAGTACAAGCTACCCAACCTCAGCCCGACCCAGGAGAGGTCTCGCGCGCTCCCACCAGCGCGGGACTCGATCAGTTCCGAGCAGTGTCGCTTTTAGTCTGGACGTACCAACCGAAGCGTGATTCACCAAAGCGCGATTCACCAGAGCTTCCGCTGTCAGACAATTTCACCCTTTACTCCTTGCCGGTTCGCTGGCGAGTACTGTATATTTATACAGTACTCGCCGCACCCCGGAAAAGCTGGCTCCTGCAGCCAAGCCCGTGCGGCGCCTGCGCTTTCTCCCCTCCACATCGAAAGGCAATCATGTTCGTGGACCGCACCGAAATCATCAACGCCGCCAAGGCACTTCGCGCCAGCCAGGAAGAATCCAGGTACAGCAAGCTCGTCGCACTCGCGAACAAGCAACTGAAGGCAATGCAAACGGCAATCCAGAAGGGCAAGGAAGAATTCGAGACCACACTGGTACTCGACATCAACGAAGACAACCCGCAAGCAGCGCTGGAACCGCGCGCGCAACGGCTGGCCGACGACCTCAGAGCGCAGGGCTACACCGCAACGGTGACCACGTTTGCCGAGGTCAGCACCGACCGCAAGAACTGGACGCCGAATATCACGGTCGCCATCGGTCTGGGCGACCTGGTTTCCGAAGTCGACAGCGAGATAGCGGCAAGCACGGTGACCGATAAGACCGAGGTCGCGCCAGCTGACGAAGCTGTCAGTGAAATGGCCTGACAGCTGCTGGGCACTCCAAGAAAAGGCACGGCATCACGGGGCGTTTTGCGCACGGTCGCGTGCGTGACGGCTGTTCCTACAAGGGGAGTCTGCACGGAATCTACCAGTGACGCCCAATGTAGGAAACCGTGGCGTATCAGGACGTAATGCCTGCGCTTTGATCGAACAAGGACTGTCACCACGCATGGCGGATCTCAGTGCGTGGAACATGCTCGTGCCGTGAGCCTGTGAGCAGTTATCCCCACTGGCTTCGTCGAGGTCGGCGATCGGCCATTCTCGAATTCGTGTGTGCCCGGTCCTGTATGACTGCTGTGGCATAGGCAACAGTCATCAGCGAAGGCTTTTTTCGAAAACGCTCGTCGACCCGCCGACCACTGGGCTCCTCTCGACCGAGCTCGAACCCTGAATGCTCGTGGACCCGTTCACTGCCAGTTGGGCTTCCGTATCCGGATGGCGACTGGCCGGATGTCGCCCGTGAACTTGAACGGCGGTTTGTAGTCGGGAGTCACTGGTTGGCCCGTATCCTCGCCAATGCCAAACAAACGTGTCGATGCTGAAGCGGCCACCCACCGTGGCATCCATTTGCGCTTCGCCCACCGTCTGGTTTCCCGGAATCTTGCGAATAGCCTTTCGACTCCAGGCCAGGCGCGATGCTCGCCGCCCTATTCTGACGGCCGCTTCTATCCCGCCTGCTCGCGGGAGTGCATTTGGCCTCGCGTCTTTACTTAGGGGTTCCGAGGGGGTGTCCCGGTTCGTTAAATCTATGTCCCCATATGACAAATGAACTGGCCGATCTTCGCAAATAATGGCTGGGTTGGGGCCAGTCGGTATCGGTCTCGATTAAACCCGGCAGCGCTACCCCGAGCCTGTGGCAGTTCTTGATCTACAGGAGCACCAAGCCGGCACTTCCCGTACTTCATATTTGCGGGAAGTGGTAGCGCCAAAAGCCAAGCTCCACAATCTCTCTTCCCGGACCTGCCATGAACTTTCTTGACGGACACCTGTTCCCCGAAAACCAGCAACCGCTGATCATCACCGCTGCGCCCTATGCGCCCTCGTGGGTTCCGTCGGACTTTCCCGAGGAGATCCCGGTCACCATGGAGGAGCAAATCCAGAAAGCGGTGGATTGCTACAACGCCGGCGCCACCGTGCTGCACCTGCATGTGCGCGAACTCGACGGTAAGGGCTCCAAGCGTCTGTCCAAGTTCAATGAGCTTATCGCCGGCGTCCGCGCCCGCGTGCCGGAGATGATTATCCAGGTCGGCGGATCCATCAGTTTCGCTCCTGAAACCGAAGGCGCGGCAGCGAAGTGGCTCTCGGACGACACGCGCCACATGCTGGCCGAACTCGACCCCAAGCCCGACCAAGTGACGGTCACGGTCAATACGTCGCAGATGAACGTTCTCGAGCAGTTCGACCACCGCGATATCGTGGGCAGCTCGATGGAAGATCCCGCGGTCTTCAATGCGTACAAAGAGATGACGGTGCCGGCGCAGCCTGGCTGGGTGGAGGAGCACGTCCGCCGCCTGACCGCTGCGGGGATCCAGAGCGCCTTCCAGTGCTACAACGTCAACAGCTTCGAGTCCGTGGAACGGCTGATGCGCCGCGGGATCTACAAAGGCCCGCTGGTCATGAACTGGGTGGCAATTGGCGGCGGCATGGACTCGCCGACCGTCTACAGCCTTGCCAACTTCATGCGCGGTGTGCCGGATGGCGCAGTCGTGACGGTGGAAAGCTCGGTACTCAACGTGCTGCCAGTCAACACCATCGGTATTGCGATGGGGCTGCATGTTCGCTGCGGCACGGAAGACAATCTCTGGAACCAGACGCGGACGAAGAAGATTGGCACCGCAGCACAGATCGAGCAACTGGTGCGCATCTCTCGCGAGCTGAGCCGCCCGATCGCTACCGCCAAGGAAGCGCGCGAAATGTGCAAGATCGGCGTGTTCTACGACACGGTAGAAGAATCGCTGGAGGCCAACGGGTTCGCACCCAATCGAAACGGTGGACGCCAAGGCTTCCTGCAGAAGGCTGCCTGATCAGGCTTCCGCTCTTGGGGGCCTTAGCGCCCCTTCGAACGTCGATGTCTGCGCCGCCCTCTCAATTTGAGAGGGCGTTTTTCTTGGTTCATCGCCGAATTCCGCGGAGGGTTAATGGCCGGCGGCTGAGTCTGCCAAGATACTGTTGTTCGATAGTTCGCGTTCCAATGGCGGAGTTGCGACCGGCTTCCGCCACTAGCCGTGGCCACTCAACGGGACTCTGTACTGATCCACAGACGGACAAACAGCGTTGCCGGTCTCCTGTGCCCTATATATTGCGCCTGCTTCTAAACGCTTGTTTGCTTGGCGACACCTTGCCCATGAGCATTGGTAGCGGAATGGCCAACAATGGACTAATCCCAAGCGCAACAAGGACCCGTCTCCACCTTGCCCGGCCGTAAGTGGTGGCAAGGGATCCACACACGCTGGAAAACACCCTTCTCCCCTCCCCAAGCACTCACTCAGGCCATCGCCCTCAATGCCCCCCCTCCCGGCGCTGCCCCGTCAATCACCAAATCGCCCATCACCCCAGCCACTGCGCTGTGATAAATGGCAACCCGCCTCCCGGCGCCGCGTCCGCCATAGCCGCGACCGTGTAAACTCCCCCCTTTTTCCCATCCTGCCGACATGACGCAAGTGCCACAGCGCACGGGTTTCAGCGGCCCGAAACTGCTGCGCGTGCTGGCGCGCCTGACCGAGACCGACGCCGCCGGCGCCGTGCCGTCGCTGTCCGCCGTGATGAGCCGGTGGCTTGGCTGGACCGACGCCATCGCGCTGTCGGCCGCGCTCAACGGCAGTCCGCCGGAAATGCCGTCCGGCGCACCGGCGCGTGCGGGTAGCGAACGGGGCATCGGCGACGCCGCTGGCACCCATGTGCGCGCCATGCTGACCGCCGCGATTACCGGGCAAGGCATGTCGTCCGACAGCCGCCGCCGGATGCCGACGCGGACGGCGGCGCCCGATCCTGCCGAGGCCGACTTCGCCGTCCATCGCCAGCGCTATATCGCGTTGCAGCAGCAGATGGAACGCGAAATCGCCGGTCTGCGCGGGCGGCTGCGGGCTGCACTGACGTCGCGCACGCCGCAGGCAGCCCGGCTGGCCATGCTGGATGCCGTCATGGAACAGGTACTTGGCGCGCGCGAGCAGGCAGTGCTTGCCGCAGTGCCGGGAATGCTGGAACCGCATTTCACACGGCTTCGCGACGCCGAGGGCGCGTGGCTAAACGTATTTCGCAGGGACATGCAGAGCGTACTGCTGGCCGAGCTGGAAATCCGATTCCAGCCCGTGGACGCCCTGCTCGCCGCCCTGCGCGACATCTGATCGAACTATATGAACAGACACCTCACACCGCTCGTCGCGCCACTCGTTGTCTTCCTGGCTGGCCTCGCCGTCGTCGGCTGGGTCGGCGCCGGCTACGCGGGCACGAATGCGCTGGCGCTGGCCGTCACACTGCTCATTGGCGGGTTTTACGTAGGCGGCGCGTTCGAACTGCGCCGCTACCGCCAGGCCACGGCCACCCTGCCCGTCGCGCTTGCCAATCTGGCCGCGCCGCCGACCAGCCTCGGCGCGTGGCTCGACAGCCTGCATCCCAGCCTGCGCAATGCGGTACGCCTGCGCGTGGAGGGCGAGCGCGTTGCGCTTCCTGGACCGTCGATGACGCCGTATCTGGTCGGCCTGCTGGTGCTGCTGGGGATGCTCGGCACCTTCCTCGGCATGGTCGGCACGCTACGCAGCACCGGCGTGGCGCTGGAAAGCGCGGCCGACCTGCAAGCGATCCGCGCCTCGCTGGCGGCCCCGGTCAAGGGTCTTGGCTTCGCCTTCGGGACGTCTGTGGCTGGCGTAGCCACCTCGGCCATGCTCGGGTTGCTTTCGACGCTTGCCCGCCGCGAGCGCGTGCAAGCGGCGCAGATGCTGGACGAGCGCATCGCCACCACGCTGCGCGCGCATTCGCGCCATCACCAGCACGATACGGTATTCGCCCTGCTGCAACGCCAGGCCGAACTGATGCCCACGCTGGTAGATCGACTGGAAACCATGGCCGCGACGATGGCCCGCCAGAATGAAGCCCTCGGCGAGCGCCTGTCTGCCAGCCAGGATGCCTTCCACACGCGGACCGAAGCGGCCTACGCGCGGCTGGCCGATACCGTGGGGCAGTCGCTGAAGGAAGGCATCGCGGACAGCGCCCGGGCCGCCAGCGCGGCGATCCAGCCAGCCGTCGACACCACCATGACCGGCCTCGCCCGCGAAGCCGCCACCATGCGCGACACCGTCACGCAGACCGTGCGACAGCATCTGGACGACCTCTCCACCCGCTTCGACGCCACCACTACCGCCGTGGCCGACACCTGGCGTCAGGCGCTCGCCGAACACCAGCAGGTGAACGCCTCCCTGACGTCGGACCTGCGCGCATCGCTCGACGGCTTCGGCGAAACCTTCGCGCAGCGTTCAACGGCACTGGTTGACGGCATCAGCACGCGCCTCGACACAGCCGCCGCCGACGCCGCCAGAACATGGGATACCGCGCTGTCGCGCCTCGAACATACGGGCGAATCGCTCGCCAGCGCCAACCACCAGGCGATGGCCGACGCTTCGGCCGCCTTCGCGCAACACGCCGCCGCCATCGCCGGGACGGTCAGCCAGTCGCACGCCAACTTGCAATCGCAATTGGCGGCACAGGAAACGGAGCGGCAGACGGCGCTAGCCGAACGCGATGAAACGCGGCTTTCCGCGTGGCGCGACACGCTGGCCAGCATGACCACCACCATGCGCGACGAATGGCAACGGGCCAGCACGCAATCGGCCGCCGACCAGCAGGCCGTTCGCGACGCCCTGGCGCAAAGCGCGCGCGACATCGCCACGCACGCCGAGGCTCACGCGACCGGCACGCTTGCTGAGATCGACCGCCTACTGCAGACCACGACCACGCAGCAATCGGAACTGGCCGCACGTGACGAACAGCGACTCGCCACATGGCGCGACACGCTGGCGACCATGGCCGCCACGATGCGCGACGAATGGCAACAGGCCAGCTCGCAATCTGCGACCCATCAACAGGCCGTCCGCGACGCCCTGGCGCAAAGCGCGCGCGACATCGCCACGCACGCCGAGGCTCACGCAACCGGCACGCTTGCCGAAATCGACCGCCTGCTGCAGACCACGACCACGCAGCAATCGGAACTGGCCGCACGTGACGAACAGCGACTCGCCACATGGCGCGACACGCTGGCAGCCATGGCCGCCACGATGCGCGACGAATGGCAACAGGCCAGCTCGCAATCGGCTGCCCATCAGCAGGATGTCCGCGATGCCCTGACGCAAAGCGCGCGCGATATCGCCGCTCACGCGCAGACGCACGCCACCGGCACGGTTGCTGAAATCGACCGCCTGTTGCAGGCCGCATCCACGCTGCAATCGGAACTGGCCTCGCGCGACGAACAGCGCCTTGCCGCGTGGCGTGACACGCTGGCCACCATGGCCGCCACCATGCGCGATGAATGGCAACAAGCGAGCACGCAATCGGCCGAGCATCAGCGCGAGATCCGTGACGCCCTCGCCCGGACTGCCAGCGATATCGCCACGCACACGCAGGAGCAGGCCAACGGCACCATCGCCGAAGTGGCCCGCCTGGCGCAGATCGCAACTGAAGCACCCAAGGCCGCCGCCGACGTCATCGCCGAACTGCGCCAGAAGCTCACCGACGGCATGGCGCGCGACAACGCAATGCTCGAGGAGCGTGGGCGTCTGCTCGAAACGCTCGGCACGCTGCTCGATGCCGTGAATCACGCCTCCACCGAGCAACGTGCGGCCGTGGATGGGCTCGTCACGACTACGGCGGACCTGCTGGAGCGCGTCGGCACGCGCTTCACCGAGCAGGTGGCGCAGGAGACCGGCAAGCTCGATGGCATCGCGGCACAGGTCACGGGCGGTGCCGTCGAAGTGGCGAGCCTGGGCGAAGCCTTCGGTATGGCGGTACAGGTGTTCAGCGCATCGAATGACAAGCTGGCGGAGCACCTCACCCGCATCGAGGCCGCGCTCGACAAGTCGATGACGCGTAGCGACGAGCAGTTGGCCTACTACGTGGCGCAGGCCCGCGAGGTGGTGGACCTGAGCATGCTGTCGCAGAAGCAGATCCTTGAGAACCTGCAGCAGTTCTCCGCGCAGCAGGCAGGAGCCGAGGCGGCATGACGGACGATTTCGACGCCGGCGCGGAGCCCACCGTCCCGGCCTGGGCGGTGTTCGGTGACCTGATGTCGGTCATGCTGGGCGCCTTCGTGCTGGTGCTGCTGGGCGTGATTGGCGTGCAGATGGAACTGTCGGCACGGCTCGAGAACGAGGTCAAGCAGCGGCAAGAGGAACTGAAGCGACGCCAGACGCTGGAGGAAGCGCTCGCCGGGCCGCTGGCGGCTGGCCGGGTCACGCTCAAGGACGGGCGCATCGGCATCAGCGGCAATGTGCTGTTCGCGCTGAATTCCGACCAGTTGCAGCCGGAAGGCCGCGCGCTGCTCAAAAGCCTTGCCGCGCCGCTGTCGGCCTATCTGGGCGCGCGCGACGAAATCCTGATGGTCAGCGGTTTCACCGACGACCAGCAGGTCAGGGAAGGCAACCGGCGATTTGCCGACAACCTGGAACTGTCGGCCCAGCGGGCGCTGACCGTCACCCGCGCGCTGATCGAAGCGGGCCTCCCCCCGGCTTCGATCTTCTCGGCGGCATTCGGCTCGCAGCAGCCGGTCGCGTCGAATGCCACAGAGGAAAGCCGGGCGAAGAACCGGCGCGTGGAAATCGCGCCAGTGCCGAGGGTATCTGCCGGGGCCGGAGCCGGTGCCGGGACCACGAAACCCCATGCATAACGACGGCCCGCTCGATCCCCTTACCCTGCTCGACGGCTGGCGCGACAACGGCGCAGACCGTGCAGACCCCGTCCGCTTTCGCTTTATCGAGACGATGGCGCAACGCGCGTCCGGCTATAGCGGCGAAGCTGGCCGTCTGCTCGATGCGCGGGTAGCCAGGCTGGTGGCGGAATACGGGCAGATGCTGGCAGGCAATGCGAGCGCGTCGGACGAGGTAGCGCAGCCAGAGGCACAGTCGCAACGGCTCGACGCCCTCGCGGAACTCGCGGCGCTCAGGGAGCGCCTCGGCCAGCATACGCAGCCAGCCGCCGCGGCCACCACCACCCACGCTCGCGTTCACACTCACACACCAAACGCCCTCATCCCGCAGCGCGCCGCCCCCGTCGAGCCAGAACTGGCCGACTACTTCCGCGACACCTGGGCTCGCGTCAGTGTCGACCGGCAAATGCGCCAGTCGCAGGCGGGTGTGCCCGAGAACGCCGGGCCGCTGAATACGAACCATCTGGTGCATCGGTCACTGTCACTGATGCGCGAGGTGTCGCCCGGGTATCTGGAACAGTTCCTGTCGTATGTCGATGCACTGTCGTGGCTCGAGGGGATGCACCCCATCTCGCTGGTGCCCGACCGCAGGGCACGCGCCAAATCGGGCAAGACGGGAAGCGGCAACGTCTGAAAGGGCCGGCGCGCAAGGCGTCGGCTTGTCGTACCGGCAATCACCATTGCTCCGTCTGTGCGCAACCGCACAGAGCAGCACCGCGACACGCGCATAGTCACTCTCGCAGTACCGAGTCATCCGATTCCTGACCGACTGGGTAGCGAGCCATGAAACCAGAGCCCTTTGTAGTGACCCCGGACGCGTACGCACGCCCGCTCAACGTCGTGGGCGAGAAAATCACGGTGCTGGCCTCGAGTGCCGCCACGCAGGGCTACGAGGTGTTCCTGCAGCATGGCGAGGAAGGCAGTGGGCCGCCGCCACATAGCCATGACTGGGACGAATCGTTCTACGTCACCAGGGGCAGTGTCGAGATCGGCTATGGCGATCAGGTCTTCGCGGCACCGGTCGGCACGTTCGTCCATATTCCAGCCGGGACGACGCACTCGTTCCGCTTCGGTACCGGCGGGGGCGAGATGATCTCCGTCACCAGCCACGGCGGCAATGCCTCGCATCTCTTCTCGCGCATTGACGAGACGGTCCCTCCGGGCCCGCCCGATCTGGAAAAGCTCCATGCGGTGGCGCAGGAGTGCGGCGTGACGATTCCGGGATGACAGGCCGAGGCCGCGTGATCGCGCGGCAGCCGCCCGAATGGATGGATCAACGCTTGATCTTCACCGCCCGTTTCGCGGCGGTGCCTGCACGTTTGCCGCTGACGGCCTTCGCGCCCGGAGCGGCCACCGCTGTCCGCTCCTTTACCTTGCCTGATGCCGCTGCCGGCAGCGCCTGAGCGGAGCGCATCTGCTGGCTCTCGCTGGTGGTCACGCCAATGGTACGTGCCAGTTGCCGACTGACGCTGATATAGGCGTGCCCCAGCCTGGCATCGAAGTACAAGGAATCCCCGCGTGCCATTCGCACGAACTCGCCATTCGCGAAGTGCACCTCGACTTCGCCGCTCAGCACATAGATGAACTCCTCGCCGGGGTGGCTGGCAAAGACCTCCGGCCCCGTGATGTGCCGCGCGTGGACGGTGGCCACCGTCGGGCTCATCTGTTTCCCGGCCGCCTCGGTACAGAGAAACTCATAGGCAATCGACTGGCCGGTATAGACCACGCCCTGATTGGCACGCGTGACGATGGGCCCCTGGAACGGCGCCGCAGTCTCCCCCGCTCCGGCGAACATCTCGCCCATGTCCATTTGCAGCGCTTTGCCAATAGCCGCGAAGTTGTCGTAGCCGAGCGCAAGCTGGCCACGCTCCGCGCGCGAGATAGTGGTGATGGATACGCCGGACAGCTCCGCAAGGTGGGCCAGCGTCCAGCCGAGCGCCTTGCGCGCGCCGCGCAGGCGCTTGCCGAAGGTCTCCCGGTCCAGCGTGCGCGACGGGTCCACGTGCGCCGAGGCATTAGTCTCTTTCAAGCCAGGATCCTTTCGTGATGACGTGTTGTTGAGCCCGGCACCCCCCCGCGTAGGGGTATGCCCTTGGCATCCGCAATTTATCCGATAATTTGCGTATCCGCAATTTGCGTATTCGCAAATTGTTGAATACACTCGCTGGACCCATGAGCCTGCGCCTCGCCTCGCGCCGGCGTGCAACGTCCCCAAGCACCCCTTGCCAATGACTGCAACCACGGCCCCACTCCGCTCTGACTTTCTGGTAATCGGCGCAGGTATCGCCGGCGCCTCCGTCGCGTACTGGCTCGCGCCGCACGGCAGCGTCACCGTGCTGGAGCGGGAAAGCCAGCCGGGCTATCACTCCACCGGCCGATCCGCCGCGCTGTTCATGGAAAGCTACGGCACGCCTCAGGTGCGCGCGCTGACGATGGCCAGCCATGCCTTTCTCGCAAATCCGCCGCAGGGCTTTGCCACGCATCCGCTGCTGACGCCGCGCGGCGCGCTGATGGTTGCCGCGCCCGGGCAGCAGGCCCTGCTCGACGAGCACTGGGAAATCCTGCGCGCGATGGCGCCCGAGGCCGAACTGCTGACCGCCCAGCAAGCTTGCGAACGCGTGCCCGTGCTGCGCCCGGAGATGGTGATCGGCGCGGTCTACGAGCCCGGCGCGGCCGACATGGATGTCCATGCGATCCATCAAGGCTACCTGCGCGGCATGCGTCAGGCGGGTGGCAAGCTGGTCTGCGACGCTGAGGTCCGCGCCATCACGCGTCATGGCGATGTCTGGCGCGTGGAAGCAGGACATGCCGTCTACGAAGCGCCGGTCGTGCTAAATGCCGCCGGTGCGTGGGCCGACGTGATCGCGCGCCAGGCCGGCGTCTCCCCGCTTGGCCTGCAGCCCTGCCGGCGCTCGGCCTTTGTCTTCCAGCCGCCCGCCGGCATCGACAGCCATGGCTGGCCCATGGTGCATAGCGCCGACGAATCCTGGTACATCAAGCCCGACGCTGGCATGTTGCTCGGCTCTCCGGCCAATGCCGACCCGGTCGAGCCGCAGGACGTGCAACCCGAGGAACTGGATATCGCAATGGCGATCCACCGCATCGAGGAAGCCACCACGCTGACGATCCGCCATCCCGCCCGTACCTGGGCCGGCCTGCGCTCCTTCGTGGCGGACGGCGACCTGGTCGGTGGCTTCGACGATCGCGCGTCAGGCTTCTTCTGGGTGGCTGCGCAAGGTGGCTACGGCATCCAGACGTCCGCGGCCATGGGCGAGACCTGCGCCGCGCTTGCGCGTGGCCTGCCTGTGCCCGCGCACGCCGCGTCCTTCGGGCTGACCGCGGAAATGCTGGGGCCCGCGCGGTTGCGCCGCGCCGTGGCCTCATAGCAGCGGGCCCGGTATCCACGGGCCACACGCAGACGAAACGAAAGCACAACGACAGGTACAACAACGACTCCAGGAGACAGCCGTGCGTGTGTTCAGCGCTTCCCTAGCAACCGAGACCAATACTTTCGCGCCGATGCCGACCGGGCTCGCATCGTTCCGCGACCGTGGTTACTTCCCGGCCGGCCAGCATCCGGACCAGATGACCTTCTTCTCCGGGCCGCTGTGGGCCGCACGCCTGCGCGGCAAGGAGCGCGGCTGGACGTTGCTGGAAGGCATGGTTGCCGGCGCCCAGCCCAGCGGCACCACCACGCGGCACGCCTATGAAACGCTGCGCGAGGAACTGCTGGCCGATCTGCAGGCGGCGCTGCCGGTGGACATGGTGCTGCTTGGCCTGCACGGCGCCATGGTCGCCGATGGCTACGACGACTGCGAGGGCGACCTGCTGCAACGGGTGCGCGCCATTGTCGGACCCGATGTGGTGATCGGCGCGGAACTCGATCCGCACTGTCACCTGTCGCCCGCCATGACCACACATGCCGATCTTCTGATCGCCTTCAAGGAGTACCCGCACACCGATGTGCTCGAACGCGCGATCGAACTGGTCGATCTGTGCGCGGCCAAGGTGGAGGGCAAGATCCGTCCGGTACCGGCGGTGGTCGACTGCGGCATGATTGTCACGGTGCATACGTCGCGCCAGCCTGCGCGTGGTTTCGTCGACCGCATCCAGGCACTGGAAGGCCACAACGGCGTGCTGTCGATCTCGATCGCGCACGGATTCTCCTGGGGCGACGTGCCCGAGATGGGCACCAGGGTGCTCGTCTACACGGACGGCGACGCCACCTCGGCCCAGACGCTCGCACGCCGTCTGGCCGATGAACTGATCGACATGCGCGAGGCGCTCGACGTGCCCTACCCCGGCATCGACGCCGCACTGGACGAGGCACTGGCCTTTGACGGTGGCCCGGTGGTGCTGGCGGATGGCGCGGACAATCCGGGCGGTGGCGCGGCGGGCGACTCCACCTTCATCCTGCGCCGCATGATCGAACGCGGCATCGGCAATGCGGCCATCGGCCCAATGTGGGACCCGATCGCGGCACGCATCGCGTTCGAGGCCGGCGTGGGCGCGCGCCTGCCGCTACGCATCGGCGGCAAGATCAGCCCGCTCTCCGGCGAGCCGCTGGATCTGGATTGCACGGTCAAGGCGCTGATGCCCGACATGGTGATGACCGGCCTGGCCAACGCTCCCATGCAGATGGGCGACAGCGCGCTCGTGGAGGCCAACGGCATCGACATCGTTCTGATCACGCTGCGCAACCAGGCCATGGGAACCGATCTCTTTACCCAGCTTGGCTGCGACCTCGCCGCAAAAAAGATCATCGTGGTCAAGTCGTCGCAACACTTCTACGCGTCCTTCGCGAAGATCGCGCGCCACGTGATCTATGCCGGAGCGCCGGGCGCGGTGACGCTGGACCTGCGCACCCTGCCCTACCGCAAAGTTCACCGCCCGAAGTGGCCGCTCGATCCCGCCTGATTCACGGGACGCTGAGACTCCAATACCAAGACACCTGACAAGCATCAGGACAAAGCAAGACAAGGAGGAGACAAGACATGCAACACCGACCGCTCGCCACGCTCGTCATTGGCGCCCTGTTGCTGGCCGGCACCAGCCTGCCGGCGCAGGCACAGGCACAGGCCCCCGCCAGGACGCTGAAGATCGTGCCGCACGCCGACCTGAAGATCCTCGACCCGACCTTCACCACGGCCTACATCACGCGCAACTTCGGCTATATGGTCTACGACACGCTGTTCGCGCAGGACGCGACCGGCAAGCCGCAGCCGCAGATGGTGGAGAAGTACACCAGCAGCAAGGACGGCAAGCAGTGGAGCTTTACGCTGCGTCCCGGCCTGAAGTTCTCCGATGGCAACGCCGTGACCGCCGCGGACGCCGTGGCATCGTTGCAGCGCTGGGGCGCGCGCGACAGCCTGGGACGCTCGATGGGCGAGGCCGGCGCCGAGTGGAAGGTCGTCGACGCGCGCACCTTCACGCTGACGCTGCAGCAGCCCTTTGGGCTGGTGCTGGAAGCGCTGGCCAAGCCCTCCGGCTTTCCGCCGGTGATCCTGCCCGAACGCCTGGCCAAGCAACCGGCCACCGCCCCGCTGACCGAAGTGGTGGGTTCCGGCCCCTATCTGTTCAAGCGTGACGAATGGGTACCGGGCAACAAGGCCGTGTTCGTGCGCAATCCCAACTACACGGGCCGCCGCGAAGCACCAAGCGGTCTGGCTGGCAACAAGACCAGCCACTTCGATCGCATCGAATGGCTGTACCTCCCCGACGCCAACAGCGCCGTCGCCGCCCTCAAGCGCGGCGAGGTGGACCTGATCGAGCAGTTGCCGCCGGACTACATCACGCCGCTGCGTGCCGATAACAGCCTCAAGGTCGGCTCTGGCGGCACCTACCAGGGAATGCTGGTGATGAACCAGTTGCACCCGCCCTTCAACAATCCGAAGGTACGCCAGGCCCTGCTGCAGGCGGTCAGCCAGGAGCGCTTCACCGCGGCCATGGGTTTCCCGCTGGACATGCGCATGAACTACTGCGCCACGTTCTTCATTTGCGGCAGCCCCAACGACACGGCCGCCGGCGCCGAACCCTTCCGCAAGCCGGATGTCGCCAAGGCCAAGCAGATGCTGGCGGCCTCGGGCTACAAGGGCGAAAAAGTAGTGTTGCTGGTGCCCACCGACATCACCGCGCTGAACGCCGAGGCGCTGATGGCCGCGCAAACCATGCGCAGCATCGGCATCAACGTCGACATGCAGAACATGGACTGGGCCTCGATCGGCGCGCGACGTGCCAAGCGTGACGCGCCGGATGCCGGTGGCTGGAACATGTACGTGACCGTGGCCGGCGAGTTCGACGTCAACACCCCGGTCACCAACGCCTACCTCAGCGCTGCCTGCGGCAACAGCCTGCCCGGCTGGCCGTGCGACAAGCCGCTGGACGAGTTGCGCAGCGCATGGGTGCGCGAGATGGTGCCGGCCAAGCGGCGCGATCTGCTCGATGCCTTCCAGAAGCGCGCCTATGAAACGGTGCCGTACGTGAACGCCGGGCAGTACTCGTCCGCGTTCGCCGCGCGGGCCAATCTGAAGGGCCTGGACAAGCTGTGGGGCGGCGTGCCCACGGTCTGGGCGCTTGATCGCTGAGCGAGTCTGCCATGGGTTACCTGATCCGCCGCCTGCTGGCCACGCTGCCGGTGATGGCCGTGGTGGCCATCGTGGTCTTCCTGCTGATTCACCTGTCGCCGGGCGACCCGGCGGCACTGATCGCAGGCGACCTTGCCACCGTCGAGGACATCGCGCGCCTGCGTGCCACCCTGGGCCTCGACCAGCCGCTGTGGCAACAGTTCGGGCTCTGGGCCGGCCGGCTCGCCAGCGGAGACCTGGGCACTTCCATCTTCACGCAGATGCCGGTGACCGAGCTGCTGGCGCAGCGGCTGGAGCCGACGCTGTCGATCGCCGCGCTGACCATGCTGCTGACGCTGCTGGTATCGGTACCGCTGGGCACGCTGGCGGCCTATCGGGCGGGCAGCTGGATCGACCGGCTGGTGATGCTGTTCGCCGTGCTGGCGTTCTCGCTCCCGGTATTCCTGGTGGGCTACCTGCTGGTCTATGCGTTCGCAATCCAGTTGCCGTGGTTTCCGGTGCAGGGCTATGCCCGGCTGGCCGATGGCGCCGGGGGTTGGCTGCGTAGCCTGGTGCTGCCGTGCGTCAATCTGGCGCTGGTGTACATCGCCCTGATTACCCGCATGACGCGCGCCACGGTGCTGGAAGTGCTGCACGAAGACTACATCCGCACCGCCCGCGCCAAGGGGCTCGGTGTGCTGCCGGTACTCGGCCATGCGCTACGCAACGCGGCCATTCCGATTGCGACCACGGTCGGCACCGGCATCGCGCTGCTGATCGGTGGCGTGGTGGTGACCGAGACCGTATTCGCGATTCCCGGCGTTGGCCGGTTGGTAGTGGATTCGGTGCAACGCCACGACTACCCGGTCATCCAGAGCGTGCTGCTGCTCTCGGCAGGTGCCTACGTGCTGATCAACCTGATGATCGACCTCAGCTACCGGCTGTTCGATCCCCGCATCAAATACTGAGCCGCCATGACCGCTACCCTGCCCTCGAGCCAGGACGCCGCCGCACGGCCGGCAGACGACGACGCGCCGTTCGTGCTGCCGCGCTGGTACTGGGCGCGCAAGCATCCCACCCTCCTCATTGGCGCCGTGCTCCTGCTGGCCGTCGCCGCGCTGGCGATCGCCGCGCCGTGGATCTCGCCGTTCGACCCGCAGGACATCGACCCGCTGGCGCGTATGCAGCCGCCTTCCGCCGAACACTGGTTCGGCACCGATGCGCTGGGCCGCGACGTGTTCAGCCGCGCGGTCTGGGGCGGCCGCGTGTCGATGATCGTCGCCCTCTCGGTCGGCCTGCTATCCACCGTGCTGGGCGTCGCCATCGGCCTGACCGCCGGCTTCGTGCGCTGGACCGATGGCTTTCTCATGCGCGTGATGGACGGGCTGATGGCCATCCCGGGCATCCTGCTGGCGATCGCGCTGATGGCACTGACCCAGGCCAGCCTGGGCGCGGTGATCGTCGCCATCACCATCCCCGAGGTGCCGCGTGTGGTGCGGCTGGTTCGCTCGATGGCGCTGACCCTGCGCGAGCAACTCTATGTCGAAGCCGCACACGCGGTGGGCACGCGGCTGCCGGTGATCCTGCTGCGCCACGTGCTGCCCAATATGGTCGCGCCGCTGATCGTGCAGGCCACCTTCGTCGCGGCGGCGGCCGTGCTGACCGAGGCGGCGCTGTCCTTCCTTGGGGTGGGCGTGCCGGCGCAGACGCCAAGCTGGGGCAACATCATGGCCGAGGGTCGCAACTTCGTTGCCGTGGCTTTCCACATCCTGCTGTATCCCGGCCTGCTGCTGGCCGCCACCGTGCTCGCTATCAACCTACTGGGCGACGGCCTGCGCGATGCGCTCGATCCGCGCCTGGCGCGTCAACTCTGAGATGGGAACTGCCATGACGTCCACCCGCAAGGCGCTCCCCGCCGGCACCCCACTGCTGGAAGTGCAGGACCTGCACGTGCGCTTCGACACCCTGACCGGCCCCGCGCGATCGGTCAACGGTGTCTCCTACACGGTGCGCGCCGGCCAGACACTGGGTGTGGTCGGTGAATCCGGCTGCGGCAAGAGCGTGACCGCGCTCTCCATCATGCGGCTGCTGTCCACGCCACCCGCGCACGTGACAGGTGCCGTCCTGCTCGACGGGACCGATCTGCTCACGCTTAGCGAGCGGGAGATGCGCCGCATCCGTGGCAACCGCATCTCCATGATCTTCCAGGAGCCGATGACCTCGCTCAATCCGGTCTTGACCATCGGCCGCCAGATCGCGGAAACCGTGCGCCTGCACCAGGGGGCGAGCCATGCCGAAGCGCTTGCGCGCGCGACCGACATGCTGCGCCTCGTGCAGATCCCCGAGCCCGAGCGGCGCGCGAACGAGTATCCGCATCAGCTCTCTGGCGGCATGCGCCAGCGCGTGATGATCGCGCTCGCGCTGGCCTGCAACCCCGAGGTGCTGATCGCCGACGAGCCCACCACGGCGCTGGACGTGACCATCCAGGCGCAGATCCTCGACCTGATCCGACGCCTGCAGCAGGAGCTGGGCACCGGCGTGGTGATGATCACGCACGACCTCGGCGTGGTGGCGGAGAGCTGTCATCGCGTGGTGGTGATGTACGCCGGGCGCAAGGTCGAAGAAGCGAACGTGGCCGATTTGTTCGACCGTCCGCTGCATCCCTACACACGCGCCCTGATGGCGTCCATGCCGTCGATGAACACCGGCAGCCGCCGCCTGACCGAGATCCCCGGGCTGGTGCCGTCGCCCCAGCAGCCGCAGCGCGGCTGCGCCTTCGCGCCCCGCTGTGCCCAGGCGCAGGCTCGCTGCCACACGGAAATGCCCCGGCTTTCGGCACAGGGCGCCGACCACTTCGTGGCCTGCTTCGCCGTCGAGGCAAGTCAACCCGATCGCGTCGCGCCTGCCGACAGTACCCCGGAGACCCTTGCATGAACCCCTCTCAGGAACCCATCGTGGCGACTGCGCAGGCCGCGCCGCTGCTGCAGGTGGACGGGCTGCGCAAGCACTACACTGCGCCGCGCCGCTGGCCCTCGCCACCGCCCCGGCCGATCCAGGCGGTTGATAACGTCTCCTTCACGGTCGCTCGCGGCGAAACACTGTCTCTGGTGGGCGAATCCGGCTGCGGCAAGACCACCACCGCAAAGTCCGTGCTGCGTCTGGTAGAGCCCACCGCAGGCTCGGTCAGGCTGGACGGCGAGGAACTGCTGACCCTGTCGCCTGCGGAGATGCGCCGCCGCCGGCGCGAACTACAGATCATCTTCCAGGACCCGTACGCTTCGCTGAGCCCCCGTCTGACTGCGGAAGAAATCGTCGCGGAGCCACTGCGCAACTTTGGGATGCGCTCCCGCGCGGAGCGCGAGGCGCGCGTGCAATGGCTGTTCGGCAAGGTCGGCCTGCGCCCCGAGGCCGCCGCGAAGTATCCGCATGAGTTCTCGGGCGGGCAACGCCAGCGGCTCGGCATTGCCCGCGCACTGGCCATGCAGCCCAAGCTGATCGTGTGCGACGAGCCGGTCTCCGCGCTCGACGTATCGGTGCAGGCCCAGGTCGTCAACCTGCTGATGGACCTGCAGCAGGAGTTCGGCATCGCCTATCTCTTTGTTGCCCATGATCTGGCCGTGGTGCGCCATATCAGCCACCGCGTGGCCGTGATGTACCTGGGTCGCATCGTCGAACTGGCCGATCGCGATGCGCTGTTCTCGACGCCGCGCCACCCCTATACCGAGATTCTGCTGTCGGCCGTGCCGGTGCCAAACCCGCGCGCACCGGCACGGCGAATTCTGCTGCAAGGCGATCCGCCCAGCCCGGCCAACCCACCCTCTGGCTGCCACTTTCATACGCGTTGCCCGCTTGCGCAGCCCATTTGCCGCGAGCAGGCACCGGCGCTGACGGCCCGCCCGTCGGACGCGCCGGGCGGCCACCAGGTCGCCTGTCACTTCCGTTGAAGGACACACCCATTTCATCTCAGGAGACCCGTAGCATGGCTGAGCAGGCTTCGAACCATCATGATCTGCTGATCCGGGGCGGCACCGTGATCGACGGTAGCAAGGCACCGCGATTCACCGCCGACATTGCCGTGCGCGATGGCCGCATCGCCGCTATCGGCAACCTTGCCGGTCACACTGCCGAGCGCACGCTGGACGCCGCTGGCCGCATCGTCGCCCCAGGCTTCATCGACTCGCATACCCACGACGACCAGGCGGTGCTGTCGCAGGCGGCAATGCCGTTCAAGATCTCCCAGGGCGTGACCACGGTGGTGGCCGGCAACTGCGGCATCAGCGCTGCGCCGCTACGCGCCGACATGGACCTGCCGATGCCGCTGGGCCTGATCGATGCACCGCCTGAAGGCCGCTTCACAACCTTCGCCGCCTATCTGGACGCCCTGCGCGCCACCCCCAGCTCGGTGAACGTGGCAGCGATGGTGGGTCACTCCACGCTGCGTGCGGTCACCATGTCCGCGCTGGATCGCCCCGCGAACGACGACGAGATCGCAGCCATGCAGGCGCTGGTCGAGGAAGCGATGCAGGCGGGTGCCATCGGGCTGTCGACTGGTACCTTTTACCCGCCGGCGATCAAGGCCACCACCGAGGAGATCATCGAAGTCTGCCGCCCGCTGAGCGCGCGCAAGGCGCTCTATGTCACGCACATGCGCAACGAGTCCGATCAGGTCATGGAAGCGCTCGAGGAGACCTTCCAGATCGGCCGCGCGCTGGACGTACCCGTGGTGGTGTCGCACCACAAGGTGCAGAACACGCCAAACTTCGGCCGCAGCCGCGTCACCCTGCCCTTTATCCAGGAGACGATGCAGCACCAGTGCGTGTCGCTCGACTGCTATCCCTACACCGCCGGCTCCACCATGATCCGCACCGAACCCGCCATGCTCGAGGGTCGCGTGCGCATCGCCTCCAGCGTGCCGCACCCGGAATGCACGGGCCGCGACCTGGATGACATCGCCCGCGAATGGGGCGTCGCCAAGCAGGAAGCCGCACGGCGGCTGCAGCCCGGCACGGCCATCTATTTTCTGATGGACGAAGCCGACGTGCAACGCATCCTGGCTTTCGACGAAACGATGATCGGATCGGACGGCATCCCGGTCGGCGAGAATCCGCACCCGCGCCTGTGGGGCACTTTCCCGCGTGTGCTGGGGCATTACTGCCGCGAGGTCGGCCTGTTCCCGCTGGAAACCGGGGTCTGGAAGATGACCGGCCTGACCGCGCGCAACTTCGGCCTGCACGGGCGCGGCACGCTGGCGGTCGGCAATCATGCCGACATCGTGGTCTTCGACGCCGGCACCATCCGCGACGCCGCCGACTACGACACGCCCACGCGCCCGGCCGAGGGCATCGACACCGTTATCGTCAACGGCGCCATCACCTGGCACGGCGGGCAGCATACCGGCGCCAGAAACGGCCAGGTCATCAGGCGTCGTCACGCCGCCTGATGACCTGGCGGGAAGCACCGAGGCCGAGTGCCGTGAGCCCCGGCCTCGGATGCTTCCGCGTAGCGGCTAGAAGCGGTGGCGCACCCCCACGGCCACGCCGATCATGTTGTCCGCTCCGGCACCCAGGTAGTAAGCATTGGCAAAACTGATCGCCGACGTGTCGAAGTTCAACCCCGAGTTCTTCGAGTAGGCGGTGGTCAGGTAGACGTCGGTACGCTTGGAGAAGGCGTAGTCGGCGATGAAGGTGACCTGCCACGGGTTCTTCACGTTGAAGCCCGCTACGTTCCTGATATCGTCGTAGTAGTAGGCCAGTGTCAGGCCAAGCGCGGCAGTCGCCTGGTAGTTCGCGCCGATCCAGTAGTAGTTGTCGCGCAACAGCGTCGCGTCGGTGGTCCCCTTGTTCAATCCCCAGCGGTATCCACCCATCACCTTGACCGGCCCGGTCTCATAGCTGGCCGCAAGCGCGACTTTCCGGAATGCGCCGGTTGCCCCCGTTGTCGCGGACAGCGTGGGGTTGTATTGGTCGTAGACCACCGTCGCCCCGAACGGTCCGCCGGAATAGCTCAACGAGGCACCGTATCCGGTATCGCGGCGGAACTGGCCCGCGACCTCGCCGGCACCGGCAACACCGTTGCCGAACGACCAGTAGCCACCTGCGGTGACGCCCCCGAACTTGCCGACATACTTGATGACGTTGTCCGAGCGGTAGTTCAGGCCGAGCTGCATGGCAATCGGCTCGTACTGCACGCCGTAGCGGGTAGGCGAGAAGTCGGCCAGCGCGCTGAAGATCGTGGTGTACTGACGGCCCAGCGTGATGGCACCAACGCTGTCGCTCTGCAAGCCCACATACGCCTGACGGCCAAAGATCCGGCCACCCTGCTGCAACTTGCCGTCGTCGCTGCCAAAGCCGTTTTCCAGCACGAACAGCGCCTTCATCCCGCGGCCGAGATCTTCGGTCCCGCGAATCCCCCAACGCGAGCCAGACAAACCGCCGGGCGTCATGCCTATTTTGCTGTGCGCAGGGCCCGGAAAGCCGGGTTGGGTCGGCGCGATGGAGGAATAGTGGCTGACGTACTCGATGTTTGCATCGACGACGCCATATAGCGTGATCGAACTCTGCGCCAGTACGGGCGCGGATGCAGCACTGAGTACAGCAAATACGGTTCCCTGTTTCATGTTTGATGTCTCCTTGTTGGTCTTGGGTGTTACGGGCACTGCACGAAAAAAAAGGCAAAGCACAGCCAACGCCCCAGGGCGGAAATCCCTGGGGACGGCGTGGTGAAAAAAAGGCAAATGCCGGACTGACCGGGGTCGCGCTGCTACCAGCGCGCCGGCATCATGACCTTCGCAATATGGGGGCGTGAAGAGGAACCTGGAGCTGTGCCTTCAGCTCGGAGGTTGACATTGGCATGGCATCCGGAGATGCCTTTCTAGATTCCAGTGCAGGTACGGGTGCCTGCTGACAATTACTCCGGTTCGATACCTGCTGCCTTGATGGTTTTGGCCCACTTCGCGGTTTCGCTGCGGACAAACGCCGCCAGCTCTTCCGGCGTCGAAGACAGCGGCTGCCCGCCCGTCTTGCCGAAGTGCTCCGCCGCCGCGCTGCTGCCCATGGCCTGCTGGATAAAGCTGCTCATCTGGTCGACGACGGGCGTGGGTGTGCCGGCGGGGAAGAATGCCGCCACCCACGCCGTTAATTCATAGCCCGGCAATCCGCTCTCGTCCATCGTGGGCACGTCCTTGAACAACGGATGCCGCTGTGCGGTAGTCACCGCGATCGCGCGCAGCTTGCCGGCCTGGATCAGCGGCCGCGCCGGCGAGATGTCGGAGATCATGAAGTCGATCTGATGGCCCATCAGGTCGGTCAGCGCCTGGGGCACCCCCTTGTAGGGGACATGCAGCGCTGGCGCTCCGCTCATGATCTTGTAGAGCTCGCTGGCGATACGGGTGGAGGAACTGCCGCTCCCGAACGTCAGCTTCCCCTGCCGTTGCCGGGCCAGCGCCGTCAGATCCGCCACGGTGCGCACCGGGCTGTCGGACGGCACCACCAGTACCAGGCCACTCTTGGCGATCAGCGAAACCGGAGCAAAATCCTTGATGGGATCGTAGGGCAGCTTCTTGAACAACGAGGCGTTGGCCGCGTGCGTGGTGTTGGTGGTGATCAGCATGGTGTAGCCGTCGCCCTGCGCGGTGGCAACGGCCTTTGCCGCGATGAATCCGTTCGCGCCGGGGCGGTTCTCGACCACCACGGACTGGCTCGTCTGCATCGTGATGCTTTGGGCCACATAGCGTGCGCTTTCGTCGGTGCCGCTTCCCGCCGGGAACGGCACGACTACGCGTATCGGCTTGTCCGGATACCCCTTGGTCACGGCCGCCGAAGCCATCTCTGGCGCCGTTGCCGATACAGCCAGGGCGGGGAGCAGCCCGAGAAAGCGCCGTCGGTTGATCTGCTGTTCCATTGTGTCTCCTTCTATTTTTGTCTCTGGTAATCCGTCGCAGCGTCGCGCGTCAGGTCACGGCGTCGTGCGCGCGGATGACGATGAATGCCGAGGGAGCACCACCGGCCGCGATGCGTAGAACATGGTTCTCCGGCACGAAGACCCAATCGCCCGCGATCGCGCGGAACGGGTGATCGCCGACCTGGCCGTCCAGCTTGCCGCTGCGCACGAACAGCACCTGTTCCGCGTCCTGTAACGCGTGGGGGGCCACATAACCGTCGGCGGCAAGTTGCACCATGTAGATATCGAGGAACCGGGCGCCCACCGTCTGATGCGAGATGGCCGGGCTGACCCGCGCGCCCACATAGAAGTCCAAGTCAATCGGCGGCGCATCGGTCGGCACGTCACGTACGTCGCCGGCACCGTCCTGGAGGCGCGGATCGTCGATGCCGTCCGCCACCACGGCGGCATTCGGGTTCTCGCTGTAGGGTGGCGCGTAGACCACCATGACTTGCACCGGCTCTTCGCTCACGACTTCGAAGCGGTGAAACATGCCGACCGCGTTGAAGCTCCAGTCGCCCGCCCTCAGCGTGCGACGGTGGCCCGGCAGCACGCCCACGCCCTCGCCGGCCAGCAGGTAACTGGCCTGTTCGAGGTTCGGGTGTGCATGAGGCAATGCGCCATGGCCACGCGTGATGGTGCCAAGCAGCACCTCTACCCGCCGGGCGCCTACCGTTTCCTTGCCGATGATGCGCTGATTGGCGGTACCGGTATGGTTCGCCGGCGAGTAGGTCGCCACGTCCGCTGCACGCAAAACAAATGGGGATGCCATCGTCTGTCTCCTTGTCACGTTGCGATGCAGGACTAGCGACGCGCTTCAGGAATCGTCAAGTCCGGATAGTGTTCGCTCAGTGTCGCCGGGAGCGCGACATCCAGCACGAAGCGATCACCGCGATACCAGAAGAAGCCGGCCATCAGGACATTGCCGTCGACATCGAGAATCGACCGGGCCATCTTCGCGACCGGCGCGCCAAAGATGTAGCCGAGATCGCGCACCAGCACATAGTCCGCGGGCTCGACCGTCAGCGTCATGTACGTGGCACCCATCCGGTCGCCCACGACCTGACGCAGCAGCTGGACAAGCTTGTGCCGTTTCTCGCCACCGCGCGGAAACCGGGCATATACGGAAGTCGCCACGTACATCTCGATGGCGCAGAACGGTGCACCGTCCTGGATATGGAGCTTGCGCACCATCGCATAGGTGTCGTGTGCCTTGCCGAATCTCGACAGCGCTGTCGGCAGGCTGACGCCGTCCCGCTTCTCGAGAATGCGGATCTCGAGATCGGCGGCGCCAACCGCATCATCGTTGATGGCGGCACGCAGACGCTCGTCGAATCCGGATGGCGCCTTGATGACGTGAGTGCCGCGCCCGCGCTGGCTGCTGATCAGCCCCTCTTCGGCCAGCAACGCGAAGGCCTGCCTCACCGTGACCTTGGCGATCCCGTGGGACTGCGCCATCGCGTCCACCGTCGGTAGCTGGTGACCAATCGGGTACTCGCCCGAGACGATCTTGTGCCGAATGACGCTGGCGAGCTGCCGATAACGGGTTACGCCATCGGTGCCGTCTTCGCCCAGCACGCTGTTGTCATTGGCAGACGTGTTAGCCGTGACCGGGCTCATTGCAGTAGCCCTCGCGGCACGCGTACAGGCATGGTCAACAGAATCTGGGCCATGCCCTTGCCCAGGGGGTCGTTGCGCAGAGATGCCATGCCGCCTCCGTCCAGTGCTGACTCACACACGAAGTTCATTGCGTCGAAGCCTGGAAGGTCGTAGCGCGTCACTGGCCCTTCCACGAGATGCGCCAGCCAGTCCGCCACGCGTGCCGGCGTGACCTCCGCACGCAACAGCGGCAGATACTCGGGCCTGCGTGCGATAAGACCGATGTTCGAGATGTCGCCTTTGTCGCCGCTGCGCCCGTAGGCGAGGCGGATCAGGGGTACTTCGATCGTGTCGTGAGGTCCCGCCATCGGGGCAACGACGTCGATGTCGGGGGCTGGCGCGGTGACGGTTGCATCCGCGCTGTCGCCCAAGGGAATCGACACGGCGCTACGCACCCCGTCCATCACGACGACTGGCGCCAGCGCTGCCTTGTCCAGCAGGAAGGCGTACTGCCGGATCGATGGCGATGGGCTGGCACGCCCGCCTCCGCCAGAGCCCGTGGTGCCGGGTGACCAACTCGTTCCCGCGGCGGCGATCTCCCGGGCGAACAGTTCCAGTGGGGCCTTATCCCGGTGAGTGACGGCAATCCGCATGACGACTTCGCGCGTGTGGCGCGTCGCCGCACGCGGCCCGAAGCAGGATTCCGCGCCGAGCACCTCGATGCGGGTGCGGATATAGTCGCCCCAGCCGTTCTCCTCGAAGATCCGGCGCGTGCGCGCGAGGATGGCTTCCCCGGTGCGCTCCGCCTTGGCCACCGCATCGACACCAATGATCGAAAGCTGGGCATTGCAGCGAAAGCCGTCGATGTAGGTAGCGCTGACCTTGTAGGCACCACCGGGTGCGCGTCCACGCGCCCCGCTGACCTCGACCAGATTCTGACCGATCTGCCGCAGTTCGACGCGCGTGAAGTCACACGTGACGTCAGGCAGCAGGTAAAACGCGGGATCGCCGATCTCGTAAAGGACCTGCTCGCCGACGGTGGCGGTGCTCACCAGGCCGCCTGTGGCAGAAGGCTTGCCGACCACGAAACTGCCGTCGTCGCGACATTCCACCACGGGATACCCGATGTTCGGCCAGTCCGGCACGCTTTCCCAATCGGTATGCAGCCCTCCGGTTGCCTGGCACCCACACTCGATGATGTGGCCGGCCAGACTGCCCTGCGCCAGCCGGTCATAGTCATCCGGCTGCCAGCCGAACTCATGCATCAGCACACCCAGGGTGACCGCACTGTCGACACAGCGCCCGGTAATGACGATCTGGGCGCCATGATCCAGTGCCTGGCGAATCGGCAACGCGCCCAGATAGGCATTGGCGCTGACGACCTTCTCCGGCAGGGGGCGACCCTTCTGCATGTCGCGCACGCCCGCGTCGCGCAATTGCGGCAGCAGCGGCATCACGTCGTCGCCTTCGACCACGGCAATGCGGAGCGTGAGACCCTGTTCCGCCGCCAGCGTGGCGATGGCCTCGGCGCACCCGTGTGGATTCATCCCACCCGCGTTGCTGATGACACGAATGCCACGCTCTGCGATCTCCCCGATCAGGCTCTTTATGGTCACCGTCACGAAATCCGTGGCATAGCCAAGCTCCGGCTTGCGCAGCCGGGCGGAAGCCAGGATCGACATGGTCAGTTCGGCCAGGTAATCGAACACCAGATAATCAATGTTCCCGTGGCGCACCAGTTGCGGCGCGCCTACGCTGCTGTCACCCCAGAAGCCGGATGCGCCGCCGATGCGGATCGTTTTTCCTGTCATGCGTGTGCTCCTATTTGCCGGTCCAGCCGGGCCGGCGTTTCTCACGGAAGGCAAGCTGCCCCTCGCGGGCATCTTCGGTCATGGCCAGCAGGCCGATCTGGCTTTCCGTAAACGCCATCGATTGCGCGAAAGGCATGTCTTCGACGTGCTTGAGGGTGTAAAGGCCGCGACGGATGGCCGTCGGCGACTTGTCGAGCAAGCGCCCCAGCAACCAGTCAATCCTGCCGTCCAGATCGTCATCGACATAGTTGACCAGCCCTGCCGCGAGCGCGTCGGCGGCCGTAATCGGTTCACCGCACAGGCACATCTCGTTGAGCAGCCGGCGCGGCACCAGCGACTGCAGCACGCTCAGCACCTGTGCCGGAAACAGGCCAACCTTGACCTCGGGGAGACCGAAGATCGCACTTCCGCGGGCCACGGCCATGTCGCACATCGCCATCAGCCCCATTCCACCGGCCATGCAGGCGCCGTTGACACGGGCGATCAGCGGAATCGTGGATTGCCGGGCCACACGGAGGAGGTCCGCCAGCCCGAGGTAGGGATCCGAGTAGTCGAACGCGAAGGACTTGCCACTCTGCAAATCCGCGCCGGCGCAAAAGGCCTGTTCGCCCACACCGGTAATGACGATGGCCCGAATCGCGCCGTCACGATTGGCGCCGACGATGGCCTCGCGAAGTCCCTGCACGACTGCTGGGCTCATGGCGTTGCGTCGTTCGGGTCGGTTGATGGTCAACGTGAGAACGGCTCCCCGGACTTCGCTCCTGAGTTCTTCAGTCATTGTCTGCTTCCTTTTCGATCGATGCCATTCTGGTGGCCTGCCTGGAGGCACCCGATGCCATGAGCGCGTCAATCGCCGCATCGTCGTAGCCGGCTTCGCGCAAGACTTCGCGGCTGTGCTCTCCCAGGGCCGGCGCATGGCGGCGCCCCGCCGGAGGCGTTCCGTGCCACTCGCTCGGCACCGCCATCTCGCGGATACGGCCAACCACCGGATGATCCGATTCCGTGAAAAAGCCGATATCGTCCAGATGCGGATCATCGAGTAGCGACTCGAAGGTATGCATCGGAAAGACCGGTATGTCGGCCTCTTTCAGCAAGGCGCGCCATTCGTCTGTCGTGCGCCGGATCATCTCGTCGCTGACCATGCCGTAGAGCTCGGTAATAGACGCGGTGCGGGTGGTGATGTTTGCAAAGCGCGGGTCCGTGTCATACAGCTCCGGCTTGCCAATGACCTTGAGGAAGGTGCGCCAATGATGATCGTGATAGATCAGGCAGCAGACGTAGCCATCCTTGGTCCTGTATGGCCGCCGCTCGGGTGACAGCAGGCGCGGATAGCCGAAGTCTCCCTTTGCGGGAACGAACGTCTCCCCATACAGATGGTCGCCCATGACATAGGGGACCATGGTCTCGAACATAGGAACATCGACACGTTGCCCCTTTCCAGTACGCGCCTGCGAATAGAGCGCCGCGCAAATCACGCCGAAGGCATAGAGGCCCACCGAACGGTCGGCAATGGTGATTGGCAGGTAGCGCGGGATATCGCCGGAGCCGAGCGATACGGCCAGCGGCAGGCCGGTGGCCGCCTGGATCAGATCGTCGAATGCGGCCTGTGGCGCGTAGCGTCCGCGCTGCGAGAAACCGAACATGCCCACATAGACGATGCGAGGATTGATTGCTGCGATCGACTCGTAGTCCAGCCCAAGCCGCTGCATCGCCTGTGGGCGCACGTTGTAGGCCAGGACGTCGGCATCCTTGACCAATCGCAGCAGCGCGTCCTTGCCCGCGTCGGTCTTCAGATCCAGCACGAGGCTGCGCTTGTTGCGGTTGAGACCAAGGAACAGCGGCCCCAGTTTCTCGTCGCCGCAGGGGCCGATGCGGCGTGTGCTGTCGCCCTCTGGCGACTCCACCTTGATCACGTCGGCGCCCAGGTCGGCCAGCATCTGGGTGGCTGACGGCCCCATGAATACGGACGTGATGTCCACCACTTTCACGCCGGCCAATGGGCCGGTTGTCTCCTGTTTCTTCATACTTTTGTCCGCAGTTTGGCTACGTCGACCCATTGGCGAAGCCTCCCATGGGCCAGCGTCAATTAGTTCTATAAATAGAACTATAGATGAAACGCCATCACGGATCAAAGTCCGCGTTTACCCCAGCTGCGGCTTGACGACTCGACGGCCCTGGCCTGTTCCGCGCAGCGGAAGCCCCGCACCACGATGGCGCCACAGGTGCTACGCTGCATCCACTTCCCAACAGACACGCGACCATGACCACCACGACGCCCCCGGCTTTCGAGACGCTTCAGTACGCCGTGCAGAACGGCATTGCCACGATCTCGCTTCACCGCCCCGAGAAGATGAACGCGTTCACACACCAGATGTGTGAAGACCTGATCGCGGCATTTGACGCGACGGATGCCGACGACAATGTGCGCGCCGTGGTCGTGACCGGCAGCGGCCGCGCGTTCTGCGCGGGTGCCGACCTGTCCAGCGGGGGCGCCACCTTCGACTACGAGAAGCGTTATGGATCGACCGGCGTGAAACGTGACGGCGGCGGCCGGGTCGTGCTGCGCATTTTCCGCAGCCTCAAGCCGGTCATCGCTGCCGTGAACGGCGCCGCGGTTGGTGTCGGCGTCACCATGCAGTTGCCGATGGACATCCGCATCGCCTCGACCGACGCAAAGTTCGGCCTGGTGTTCGCACGGCGGGGAATTACGCCGGAAGCGGCTTCGTCATGGTTCCTGTCGCGCGTCGTGGGGATTTCGACGGCACTGGAATGGTGTTTTTCGGGTCGCGTGTTCAGCGCGCAGGAAGCGCACGAGCGCGGACTTGTGCGTTCGCTCCATGCGCCCGAGGATCTGCTGCCGGCGGCCTATGCCATCGCCAGGGAGATCGCGGACAACGCCGCCCCGGTTTCGGTCGCCATGGCGCGCCAGATGATCTGGCGCATGGCAGGAGCCGCTCATCCCATGGACGCCCACAAGGTGGATAGTCGCGCGATCCAGTCGCGCGGTCAGTCGGACGATGCGAAGGAGGGGATTGCGAGCTTCCTCGAGAAGCGTCCGGCACAGTTCCCGAACCGCGTATCGAGCCAGATGCCGGACTTCTTCGACTGGCAGGGCGAGCCAGACTTCGAGTAAGCCGCCAATCGCCGGCGATTCGCGAGCCGAGGCGGTTCGCGAGTCGTCGTCAGAGGATGGCTCGGCTATCGCAGCTTGAGCAGATCCTCATACAGCGTGCGTGGCACCGTCACGCCCGCCTCATCGCTCCTGGCTCGCGCGGCGTAGCGACGTTGCGACGGCAAGCGCGCGCCCTGACTCGTGATTGCCTCGAACAGGCTCTCGGCTTTCTCCAGATACTCGCTGGCCCGATCGCCCAGAAAGACGGTCGGATCGAATGCCAGCAGCAGTTCGCCATGACATGGCGTGGCCCCCGCGCCCGCATCGAACGCCATCGATTCGGCACTTGTCATGTCGCCGATCAGCGGGCCGGCCATCAGTTCGATCATCGCGGACAACGCAGACCCCTTGTGCCCACCGAACGTCAGCATGGCGCCTTTCAGCGCCGCCAGTGGGTCGGTCGTCGGGTTCCCGTCCGCATCGATGGCCCACCCTTCCGGCAGCACCTTGCCTTGCCGGCGATGAAGCTCGATATCGCCTCTGGCGATCGCGCTGGTCGCAAAGTCGAAGACAAATGGCGTTCTGCCCGGACGCGGCCAGGCGAACGCCAGGGGATTCGTTCCGAATACCGGTTTGGTTCCGCCGGCAGGGGCCACCCACGCGTGGCTGGGCGTCATGGCCATCGCGACCAGTCCTTCACTCGCCAGCGTTTCCACCTCGGGCCAGAGCGCGGAGAAGTGAAAGCAGCGATTGATGGCCATGGCCGCCAGACCGCATTCCCGGGCTTTCCGGATGAAATGCGGCAGGCCGGTCTGAAACGCCAGCAGCGAGTTGCCGAAGCGGGCATCGACCCGAACGATCGCTTTCGCCTGATCGACGACTTCCGGCACCGCGTGGCCATCCACCTTCCCGTTGCGAATGGTATGAACGCAGACCAGCAGGCGATACAGGCCATGAGACTGGCACTCGTCTCGCTGGCCCGCGACAATCACGTCAGTGATCGCCTTGCTGTGCGCCTCGGAATAGCCGTTCGTTTGCAGAACGTTGAGCGAAAGCTCGCGTACCTCCGCGAGCGAGAGCTGGATGGTTTCCGACATTGATCTGCGATGCCTCCTTATCGTTGCCTGGGGGATGTCACGCGCGCTGGAGCAGCCACTCGGGCGCATCCTGAAGCGCCACGGGCCGAAGAAAACGCTGCAAGGCAGCATACCCGACCGACGTGGTCTTCGGATCGGTGGACGCCGGCCAGGGGCCGCCATGTTGCTGAGCGCGTGTTACGGCGACGCCGGTAGGCACACCAGAGAACAGCACGCGGCCTCCAATGTTCTGGGCCACGCGCACGATCTCGCGATTCTCGCGGTTGTCCCGGCCGGCCCCCCAGATCGTGACGGTGAGCGATCCCTTGACGGCGGAAAGTACATCGGGAATCGCATCGACGGATGGTACCGTGACCACCACGGCCGCCGGACCGAACATTTCCTCGTGGAGGCCGGCATCCGCGATAAAGGCGGCGCTGGTCGTCCGGAACAGCCGGGGAGCCGGGCCGGCCCCAACTTCATTCCCTTCCTGCACGACCTCGATATTGGCATTCGCCTTGATACGCGCGGCGGCATCTTCAAACCCGTTGCGGATGCCTTCGCTCAGCATCCGATGGGTGGCCTGGCCCGCCAGCGAATCGCCCAGCGCCGATACGAATTCGCGGCCGCGCTGGTCATCGACCACCACGATAACGCCCGGGCTGGTACAGAACTGGCCGCAGCCTTGCAGCATCGACGCAGCCAGCACCTTGGCCGGCGCAACCGGGTCGTCATGCAGTGCCGCGGGGAGCACCACCACCGGATTGATCGAACCGAGTTCGCCGAAGAATGGAATCGGGATCTCTCGCTCATTGGCGGCGCGCCACAAGGCCACGCCACCCTGATAGGAGCCCGTGAAGGCGACGCCCGCGATCATCGGTTGCTTGACCAGATAGATATTGGCGTCGCGCGACATGTCGCAGTCGAGCATTGAGAACACGCCCTCTCCCACGCCTTGCGCGCGCAGGACCTCTGCGGCAATCTTCGCCACCTCGATCGACAGGCGCGGATGTCCGCCATGCGGCTTCACGATGACCGGACAGCCCGCAGCCAATGCCGATGCGGTGTCTCCGCCCAGGACCGAGAACGCGAACGGGAAGTTGCTGGCTGCAAATACGGCAACCGGACCAATCGGCACCATGACACGGGTCAGACGCGGACGGCCCGACGGAGGCGGGCCGGAAATGGCTTCGTCATCCACCTGGACATAGGGGACGCCCGCCACGACTTCAGCCGCGAAGCCCCGCAACTGGAACGATGTGCGGGCGATCTCCCCCGTCAGCCGTGGGATGCCGAGGCCGGTTTCCTCGTCGGCCATCACCGCGAGTTCATCCGCGCGCGCGTCGAGGGCGTCAGCCAGCGCATGCAGCACGCCACTGCGGACCGTGGGACTCGAATGCGCCCATACCGCGCTGGCCTCGTGGGCGCGCGCGGCGTGCTGGTCGATGATTGCGAAGGCTGGGTTCTGTTCGGAAACGTGCATGAATGGATACGAGGGAATCTGACGGAAAAGCGGAGAGCCGAGCGGAGCGCGGAAGCGCCGCATCACGGAGAAGGAGTACAGATGGGTAGAACAGGCGCCCAAGGCAGCGGACTTTGCCACCTTGGGATGGTCATGCGGATTCAGACAGAATCAGGCGTCCACACCTTTGGACCACTCGCGATACCAGTCACGGAAGAGTGCGTACTGCTGTTCCGCGTAGTTGCGCTGCGCGTCGCTCAGCGCGTCCGTCTCATTGAAATGCAGCGTGTATTCCTTGTCGCCGTTCAGCACCATCAGGTGCTTGTAGAACAGAACCAGATCGGTGCCTTCGTCGAACGAGGACAGGACATGCAGCGCCGCCTCCAGTTCCCTGGCCAGGCGACGCGCCTTGACGTCGCCAGCAGCCGCCTGCTTGCTCAGCTTGACCAGTTGCAGCACTTCACGCGGCAGCGCGTTGCCGATACCGGTGATGGCACCGGTGGCGCCGCAGTTCACAAACCCGTGGAACACTTGCGTGTCGACACCGGCCATCAGGATCACGTTCTCGTCCTGCGAGGTGATGTTCTCCGCGGCATAGCGCATGTCCGCCGCGCCGCCAAACTCCTTGAAGCCAATCAGGTTCGGGAACTGGCGGCGGAGTTCGAAGAACAGGTCCGCCCGGGTGGCGAAGCCATAGTACGGGCTGTTGTAGATCACCGCGGGCAGGCTCGGCGCGGCAGCAAGGATGGCGGAGAAATGCGCCTTCTGCGCGGCCGGGGACGCGCCACGCGACAGCACGCGCGGAATAACCATCAGGCCGTGCGCGCCAACCTTCGCGGCGTGCGCGGCGTGGGAAACGGCTTCCTTCGAATTGACGGCGCCGGTGCCGACGATGGTCGGCACGCCCGCTGCCACGAGGCGGGACACGCCTTCCTGGCGTTGTTGCTCCGTCAGCAGCGGCCAATCTCCCATCGACCCGCAGTAGACGACCGCGCTCATGCCGAGTTCGATCAGTTCCTTGCCCTTGGCGACGAGCGCGTCGAAGTCCGGCTTGCGATCCGGAGTGCAAGGGGTCATGAGTGCGGGGATAGTACCCTCAAAAATCTTGGAAGACATCACGCGGTCCTGAGTCAGAAAGTTTCGATAAGAGCGGAATCGGGGCTCCCGGAAACAGCCTCCGCGAGACTGCTTTATCAGGACAACGATCCCTGCTTCATGCATATTGTATAAAATCTGTTGAGAAACGTGCTACGAGATTTCGTCAGGGTTTACCCGCCAGAGCGCACCAGCCTGGGTCATCCACCATCCCCCTCCGACTCCACAGATGCACCATTTTCTGGCTTGCAGAGGCCCTTTCCGGGAGATTGATGACGGCTTTCCGGCCCCAGTGGTTCCCGGCCAAAGGGTAAACCCCTCATTCCCGTATATTGCATGTTGTATAAAATCTCACCACTGACGCCGGTGTGGCGAGGCGGGAATCCACCCGCTGGTCAGCAGAGACAAAAGGACGAGCAAAGATGGCGAATCAACTCAGCGAGGCTGTCCCCGAAGCGAGTGTGGGACGACAACGCGGCACGACAACAAAAGATCTGCGCCGCGTTGTCGCGGCTGCGATGGTTGGGTCCGTAGCGGAATGGTATGAGTTCTTCCTGTATGGAACGGCATCCGCACTGGTATTCGGGACGCACTTCTTCAAGAAAACAGGGAATCCGGTCGATGGCCTGATCGCGGCCTTCGCGCTCTATGCCGTCGGGTTCGCCGCACGGCCAATCGGCGGGATCGTCTTCGGTTACTACGGCGACAAGTTCGGCCGCAAGTACCTTCTCCAGGTCAGTCTGGTAGCCGTGGGGATCACGACGTTCCTGATGGGCTGCCTTCCCACGTTCGACGTGATCGGGTACTGGGCCCCCGCCCTGCTCGTCACGCTGCGCCTTATCCAGGGCTTTGCCTTCGGTGGCGAATGGGGCGGCGCCGTCCTTCTGGTGAGCGAGCACAGCCCTGACGACCGGCGCGGCTACTGGGCAAGCTGGCCGCAGGCAGGCGTGCCGGCTGGCAACCTCGTCGCCACACTCATCCTGCTCGCGCTCTCGAGCACGCTGCCGGAACAGGACTTCCTGTCCTGGGGCTGGCGAGTCGCCTTCTGGTTCTCCGCCGTGGTGGTGCTGATCGGCTTCTGGATCCGTCGCAAGGTCGATGATGCGCCGATTTTCAAGGAATCCCAGGAACGGCGCGAAAAGGAACATGCGACCCAGCAAGGTGTCCGCTACGTTCTGCGCTATCACTGGAAGGAAGTGCTGATCGGCATTGGCGCGCGCTTCGCGGAGAACATCCTCTACTACATGGTGGTGACGTTCTCCATCACGTACCTGAAGCTCGTGGTTGGCGCGGACACCACGCGCATTCTCAAGCTGATGTTCTTTGCCAATGCCCTGCACTTCATGATCATTCCGTTCATGGGCTACCTGTCGGACATCATCGGTCGCAAGCCGGTGTACCTGACCGGCGCGGTCCTGACGGCGGCCTGGGGCTTCATTGGCTTCCCGATGATGGACACCGGGAACGACTGGATCATCATGGCTGCCATCGTGCTGGGCCTGGCAATCGAGTCGATGACCTACTCGCCCTACTCCGCGCTCATGACCGAGATGTTCCCGACGAACGTCCGATACACCGCGCTCTCGCTGTGCTACCAGATCGCACCGCTGATGGCCGGATCGCTGGCACCGCTGATCGCGCTGTCGCTGCTGGAGAAGTACCACTCCTCCACGCCGATCGCCCTCTACCTGGTGGCCGCCGCGGTGATCTCTATCATCAGCGTTGCCGCCGCGAAGGAAACGCGCGGCAAGTCATTGCGTGACGTCGACGCCGAGGCGAAAGCCCGTGTGAATGGCTGATCGAAGTCTCCGAGCAACAAAAAAGCCGCCCTTTCCGGGCGGCTTTTTGTTTTCGGGCCTGGCTATCGGCTTGATCCGGGCTGCTTAGCTGGTGCCGCGCCGACGGGAGAGCAGAAAATTCCGCAGTTCCTCGCCGGCATGTTCGATATGCCGCTTCAACAGCGCGGCCGCGCCGCGCCCATCCCCCTTGCGACAGAGATCGACGAGTTGCCGGTGCTCGGCTTCGGCAATCTCCCGGCTGGCCGTGGACAAGGAAAGCTGCAGGCGCGTGTAGCGGTCCGTCTGCTGGAGCAGGGACGCGACGATGCTCGCTGTCTTCGGCTGATCGGCCTTCGACAGCAGCAACTGATGCAGCATGGTATTCAGGTCGCCCCAGCGATCCTGCGCCTGCGCCTTCAGTTCGCCGCTGAACTCGGCCAGAATCGCGTCGAGTTCCTTGAAATCGTCGGCGGAGAGCTTCTTCACGGACTTGCGGACCAGCGTTGGCTCCAGCAACGCCCGCAATTCGAACAGCTCGGTGAGCTCTTCAATGGAAAGCTCCGACACGATGGCTCCCTTGTGAGGGAGTATCTTCACCAGCCCTTCGCTTTCGAGCTGCACCAGCGCTTCGCGCAGCGGGATGCGGCTGATCCCGAGTTCATTGGCGAGCGCGTCCTGCCGGAGTTGATAGCCATCCACGTACTGGCCGGAGAGGATGCGGCGACGAATTTCATCGGCGGCGGCCTCTGCTCGCGTCACATGCCGAAGACCAGGTTTATTGATGACCATTGGAAGTTGACAACGGCGCCACCTGGCGCCGTTTTGCATATTTTCTACATTCTACAGCAGGGCCATCGCGCCTTACGGCCTCCGGCGCTCCCGCAGAAACAGAATCAACTCCTCGCCGGCATGCTCGATATGCCGCTTGAGCAACGCGCACGCCTCCCTCGATTCGCCCAGCCGGCAAAGGCGGACGAGTTCCTCGTGTTCCGCCTTGGCGCGCTGCACGGCGGCATCGCTGATGGAGAGCTGCACCCGTGTATAGCGATCGGTCTGCCGCAATAGCGACTGCACCAGCTCCAGGGACCTGGGCCGGTTGGCACGCCCCAGCAGGATGTCGTGCAGCTCGGTGTTGAGTTCGCCCCACCGGTGCGAGTGTCCCTCGGCAAGCTCGATGGCATAGCGCTTCAGGATTTCATCGAGGCGGTCGAAGTCATCCGTTGTGAGACGGGGAATCGAATGCCGGAGCAGATGGGATTCGAGCAGCGCGCGCAACGAAAACAGCTCTTCAATGTCCTTCGTCGACAGCTCCGCAACAATCGCCCCCTTGTGGGGGACGATCTTCACCAGTCCTTCGTTCTCTAGCTGGACTAGCGCTTCCCGCACCGGGATACGGCTGATGCCGAATTCTTCCGCGAGAAGATCCTGCTTGAGCTGAAAGCCCTCCACGAGCTCACCTTCCAGGATTCGCCGCCTGAGTTCTTCCGTTGCCGCTTCGGCGCGTGTCGCCGCGCCTAGCGCAGACGTGGATCTTCCGTTCATATCTGTCTCGTGGATGCCCCTGGGCTAGATGGACGCTTCGGGGTGCGTCTCTGCCATGTTGCATTCTACTGCGCTCGCGTGCGGGACCGGCACCTGACTTGCCGCCGGGCTCAACCCTCCCGCAACTGACCGGCCACCTCGGCCAGCGTGCTCCGCAGCCAGGCAATCGCGGGGTCCGCGTGGTTGCGCGGGTGCCATGCCGCGCTGAGCGAGAATCCCGGCACATCGAACGGCAGAGCGAAGGCGTCCAGCCAATCGGCATAGCGTGCCGCCAGCCGAGCCGGCATGGTGCAGACGTAGTCGCTACGGCGCAGCAAATCGGGGACCACAGTGAATGCCTGAACCGATACCGCGACATCACGCGATCGACCCAGCAACTGAAGCTGCTCGTCAACGAAACCGAAGAAGCTGCCACCACTCGTGGAAACCAGCACGTGGCGCAATTTGCAGTACGCATCCAGCGTAAGTCGGCGCGCTCCCCGGGGATGGGATTTCCGCTGTGCCATCACGAAGGTCTCATCGACAAGCTTGCGTGCCCGCATGGTTGGCGGAACCATACGCTCGGACCCGATCAGCAGATCGACTTCACCCGATTCGAGCTGTGCGGCGATCTCGGCCTGCCGTCCATGCACGAACGCCACGCGCACCCCGGTCCCCGCGACAACCGATAGCCGCTCCAGCAAGGACATGCCAAGTGTCGACGTGGCGTTATCGCTCGCGGCGATAACGAACTGGCGCGTATCGACGAACGGATCGAACTCTGGCCGCCGATGCACGACCGACGCCAGGTCCTTGAGCGCGACGTGCAGTGGCTCCAGCAACGCCAGGGCCCGCGCGCTTGCGATCATGCCGCGCCCCGTATCCGCCGGCATCAGCAATGGATCGTCGAAGATACGCCGCAGCCGCGCCAGTTGGGCCGAAACGGCTGGCTGCGTCAGCCCGAGGCGCTCCGCCGTATGCGTGACGTTACGTTCGTCCAGCAAGGCATCCAGGGTCACCAGAAGGTTCAGATCCACGCCCTTGAAATCAACCACGCTTATACCTCTTATATCTGTCATCGATTTCAAAGATAGGTCGCGGGCCTCTACAGTTCAAGCCAGACAACCCGCAGACACCCCAATCAAGGAGCCCCGATATGAAAGCCTGGATGCTCGACCAACCCGGCCGGCCGCTTGTCCTGCGTGACATCGACACGCCCCATGCCCGCCCCGGCGCGGTGCTGGTACGCATGGAAGCGGTGCCGCTGCTCAGTTACACGCGCGACTACCTGAACGGCGCGCTGCCTTACGCCTACCCGCCCGGTCCTTTTACCCCCGGTACAAACGGCGTTGGCACGATCATCGAAACCGGAGCGGGTGTCCATCACTTCCGGGTCGGACAACGCGTGGCCGTCAACCCATACCTGACCAGCACGGAAAGCGTCGATGCGCCGGCCGAAATCCTGATTGGCCTGACCGGCATCAGCGCGGACAGCGGCCCCCTGCTTCAGGACTTCCCACACGGAACGCTACGAGAGATTGCCGAGTTCCCCGCTGCGACGCTTATCCCCCTCGACGGGCTGGATCGCTTTTCGTCCGACCGGCTGGCCACCCTGTCGAAGTTCGCCATACCTTTCGGCGGCCTGCGCCGCGGTCGGCTGGTTGCGGGCGAGACAGTCGCGATCAACGGCGCAACGGGCGCGTTCGGGTCAGCCGCCGTGCTTGCCGCGCTGGCGATGGGCGCATCGACCGTACTCGCGCTGGGACGCCGCGCAGGCCCGCTCGAATCCCTGGCCCGGATGGGCGACGGCCGGGTGGTGCCAGTAGTAATGACCGGCGATGAGGGTGTCGACAGCGCCGCCATCCGCAATGCGGTATCCGGCGGTGGTGTCGACCTGGCATTCGACATGGTTGGTCAGGCTACCTCGCCAAACAGTACGCTCGCGGCGCTGCTCAGCCTGAAGCGGCGCGGTCGCATGGTGCTGATGGGCAGCATGACCGTGCCGCTGCCACTGCCCTACGGCGCCATGCTGCGCAATGGCTGGGAGCTGATCGGCCACTTCATGTACGCATCCGCCGACTACCGCGCGCTGGTGGCAATGGTTCGCGCCGGCCAGCTTTCACTCGATGCAATCCACGTGAAGCGCTTCCCGTTCGAAGCCATAGAGCAGGCAATCGATGCGGCGGGCACGCTGGCCGGGCTAGAGGCGGCGGTTGTGACGTTCCCACACGACTGAGACGCAGCGCGACGGAGGATTCGCCACGACAAACCTGGCGGAGGATGGCCGGGCGCCCCCGTCACCCGTTCACGCGTCAGACCACCCGGTACGTCGACTGCACCAATCCCGAGGGGAAGCTGCGGCTCGAGACCAGGGCCAGATCGACGTCGCGCGGCAGCGCCCCGAACAACGGCCGCCCGGCGCCGATCAACACAGGAACCGTGGTGACCACCAGATCGGCGATCAACCCATCGCGCAGGAACGATTGCACAACCTGCCCGCCATCGACATAGACCCGGCGTACGCCCTCAGCCGCCAGGCGTTCCAGCGTATCCCTCGGCGAAAGGCTCGCGAATCGGACTTTCCCTTCCAACACCGCCGGCACCGGCGTGCCCGCCAGTTGCCGGGACAGGACCAGGACAGGCTGGTCATAGGCCCAGTCGCCAAGGGTCAGGACCTTCTCGTAGGTGCCCCGGCCCATCACGATCGCATCCTTGTCGGCGATGAAATCCATATAGCCGTGGTCTTCGGCCGGATCATCGCGCTGGAGCAACCAGCCGATATCGCCGTCGGGTCGGGCGATGAAGCCGTCGAGGCTGGTGGCGATGAAGACGTGTGCGGTGGTCATGGCTGGCTCCGGAGCGAACAAGCTGCATATTCTTCACTGGACAGGACACCGACACAAGCAAGGCCGCCTGACACTTCCGCGCAATCTCCGGACCGGCGACTATCAAACCGTCACGCTCCCGCTCGCCTGGGATGCGCGCCGCATCAAGGGCGAATGGGAAGACGCACTCGAAAAGGGAACATTCCGATGTCGTACCACGCGCCGAGGCCGCTCAGTATCGGAGCGTGGCACGGCAAAGTTGGCAGTGCCACTCAGCGTGCCGCATGGGACTTGAGCATCGCGACGAACGCCTGTGCCTGCCGGCTAGGCATGTCAAAGCGGGACCGGACCAGACTGAGCGTCAAAGGAATATTCTCCCGCAGCGGCCTCACTACAGTACCGGGCCAGCCGGCGCTTCCAACGGAAAATTGATCGACGATGGCCACCCCGACGCCTGCACGGACCAATGCGCAGGCCAGTTCGGCGCGCTCGATATCGGCCCTGGCCCGCCACTCCACGCCTGCCTGTTCGAACGCGGCCGCCAGCAACTGGCCAAAAGGAATCTGACGTGCGTAGAGCACCAGAGGATAGGCGGCGGCCTCTGCCAGACCAATGACCGAACTCGCTGCCAGCGGATGCCCATCAGGCACGATGCAGACCATGCGGCCTTGCGCGAAAGGCTCCACCACCAGGTTCGGATGCTCGATCGGCAGTACAGACACCGCCAGTTCCGCTTTCCGCCCAAGCAGTTCAAGCGCCATGTCGGCCAGCAGTGTGGTACGCATCGTCAGACGGATCTGTGGATGGGCCTTAAGAAACGCGGCCGCGACCGGCGGCAGGAAGTTCAGTGCCAGGCTCGGGCTTGAGCAAAGCTTGAGTGTGCCCTGCGGATTGGTTGCCAGGTCACGAGCAAATTCATCGATGCGCGACGCTTCCTCGAACAGCGACCCCACCTCCTCATACAGGAGCTGCGCCTCGGGAGTGGGATGCAGCTTTCCTTTGACCCGCTCGAATAGCTTCAGTCCAAGACTCTGCTCTGTGTAGGCGATCAACCGGCTAACGGCCGGCTGCGAAATGCAGAGCAGGCTTGCCGCGCCATTCATCGACCCAGTCAGCATCACCGCTCGAAATACCTCCATCTGACGCAGCTTGAACCTCATCGCAACCTCATCCAATAACTGAATGTTATAACCCGCAACCACTTAAGCATACGACAGAGCCAGCAAGAACCCCTAGCATTCCAAGCTGATTCAGGGGAAAACCCATATTAAAAGACATAGCATCTTCAGGAGACCAAATGCCTCACAAGATCGGCTTCATCGGGCTGGGAATGATGGGCTTGCCAATGCTCGAAAACCTCGCCACGGCCCCCGGTCTGGACATCCTGGCATTTGACACCGCCGATGCCCCATTTGCCGCGCTGACCACGCACGCAGCCTGGGGGCGTACCTTGCGTCGTGCCGCCACGCTCGATGCATTCGCCGACCGCGCCGTCGTCATTACGATGCTCCCGAACAGCCCGATCACCAATTGCGTGATTGCCGGAGAGTCGGAACAGCGCGGCCTTGTGGACATCCTGCGCAGCGGCGCCATCGTTGTCGATATGGGCTCGTCGAATCCCGGCGACACCCGCAAGCTGGCCAACATACTGGCGGCTCGTCAGATCGCGCTGGTGGATGCCCCCGTCTCAGGCGCGGTGGCCAAGGCCCGCGCAGGCACGCTCGCAATCATGGCAGGCGGCGAGACCGCGTCAGTGGCAAGCGTTCGGCCGTTGCTCGATCACATGGGTAAAACCTTGATCCTTACCGGCGACGTGGGGTCTGCTCATGCCATGAAAGCGCTTAACAACTATGTCTACGCGGCCGGTCTGCTGGCCGCATCCGAAGCCATACTGATTGCCCAGCGCATGGGGCTTGACGCCAGCGTCTTCGCAGAAGTGCTCAATGCATCCAGTGGCCGCAACGTCGCTACCGAGACCAAGCTCAACCAGTTCATCATTCCGCGCACCTTCAATGCCGGATTCGCCATGCGGCTCCAGGCCAAGGATCTGGCTACGGCAGCAAACCTGCAAACACTGGTGGATATCGACGCGCCACAACTGACGCTGTGTGCGGCGATCTGGCAGCAGGCGCTCGAGACATTGGATGCTCAGGCGGACAACACGGAGATCATTCGCTACCTGGAGTCGTCCCGGGATTCCTCGACGCCGACTTGACCAACGGCATAAGCGACGAAAAGACGAGATGCCGGCATTTCCTCAGTACTCACACCTATAAGAATCTGGAGACAGCATCATGGTTTTCTACCGAGGCATGATCGCCGCAATTGCGCTGGGTTTCAGCGCCGCTGCCTGCGCCGCAGGCTATCCGGAGCGGCCTATCCGCATGGTCGTGCCATTCCCCGCAGGCAGCATCACTGACGTCGTCGCGCGTGCGCTGGCGGAGCCAATGTCACACGACCTGGGGCAGCCGTTCGTCATCGACAACAAGCCCGGGGCCAACGGCATCATCGGCACGCAGCAGGCAGCCCAGAGCAGGCCGGACGGATACACGATCGTAATCGTTGGCGTGACGACCGCGGCGAGCAACGTCAGCCTGTTCAAGAAACTCCCCTATGACCCGGTGAAAGACCTTCAACCTCTTGGCGGCGTAGCCGAAACGCCATACCTGCTGGTGGGTTCCCCCGAAGCTCCGGGCAAGAACGTCGGAGATGTCTTTGCGTACGCGCGCCAGAATCCCGGCAAGCTGACATATGGTTATGGTTCGGGCAGCGCACAGGTTTTCGGCGCCAAGCTCGCGTACATGGGCAAGTCCAACATCACCCAGGTCCCGTACAAGGGCGGCCCACAAGCGTTGACTGACGTGATGGGCGGCATCATCTCGCTGACCTTCACCGATTTTTCCAATGGGCTGCAGCAGGCACGAGCGGGAAAGGTCAAGATCTATGGCGTAAGCACGCGCGACCGCTTCCCGCTCGCCGCCGATATCCCCACGCTCGACGAGACGGGAGCACCGGGGTTCGACCTGACTGTCTGGTTTGGCCTGATGGCGCCAAGCGGTCTGCCCGATGACGTCGCGCGAAAACTGTCGGCCGCGCTCGACAAGGCACTCTCCAATGATGAACTGACCCGTCGCTTTGCGGCCCAGGGCCTCTCACCGAAACGCCAGTCATCCGCGCAGTTCGGCACCTTCGTCAAATCTGAGATTGGCAAGTGGGCGACTATCGTCAAGGAGGTCGGAATCACCCCCGAGTAAGTACGCACGCCCCCCCTTGTACTTCCCTTTCGCCTGGAGTCAATCACCGTGTCCCTGATCGAAATCCGCAAACGCCAGCTAGTCATTGAAACCACCTTCCATGAAGGCGGTCCACCGCCGATGCAACCCCTCAGGCTGGCGGCGGCCAGCGCCGTCATTCACAATCCGTACGCCGGTCGCTATGAACCGGATCTGCTGCCATTCATGGCCGAACTCCGCGCACTCGGCATACTCCTGGCCACTGAACTGGTGGAGGTCTTGGGCGGGAAGGAGAAGATCGAGGTCTATAGCAAGGCCGCCATCGTCGGCATCAACGGCGAGATGGAACACGGTGCCGTCTGGCATGAGGCCGGCGGGTGGGCCATGCGCAGCGTGCTGGGAGAACCCAAGGCAATGGTGCCAGCCGTAAAGGCCGTGGCGTCGGCCGGCTATCGCATGATGGTGCCGGTGCACTACATCCATGCCTCCTATGTGCGCAGCCATTTCAACAGCATTGAGGTCGGCATCCAGGACTCTCCCCGGCCCGATGAGATCCTGTTCGCGCTGGTAATGGGTACCGGCGGGCGCGTGCACTCCCGCCTTGGCGGGCTGCTGAAGGAGAACGTCGTCGGCAACGACGGTCAGCGTTAAGCGCCGCCTGCACTAGATCTCCAGCGAGCAGATAGCCGCCTCCAAGCGGCTGCACGCGCCTGGGCACGGCTCGTCGCTCCCTTCCATTGATTCCCAGACCCGATTGATGCAGCATGGCGAGACCAACCCGTCTTGCTGCACGCCCGCGCCATCGGCATTCGCCGGTGGCTGCAAAAGCGGGTGACCTATTCCGGAGTCCCTCTCTTGCGGTACGAACTTACCGATCTCCGCCTTTTCCAGGCCATTGCGGAGGCCCACAGCCTGGCGGGCGGCGCTAGCGCCGCGCATATCACGGCCTCGGCGGCCAGTTACCGTCTGAAGAACCTGGAGCATGCGCTGGGCACACCGCTCTTCGTTCGCAACGCGCGCGGCATGGATCTGACGCCTGCGGGCGAGATGATGCTGGCGCATGTGCGCGAGCTGCTGCAAGGCATCGAACGGATGCACGGAGAAGTTGGCCGCTTTGCCAGCGGGCTCAAGGGGCACATCCGCCTGCTGGCAAACAGCAGCTCGCTGAACGGATTCATCATCCCGAGCGTGAGCCGGTTCCTGGCCGCGCACCCGGCGGTCAACATCGATCTGGAAGAGCGGGCCAGCCAGGCGATTACGGCGGCAGTGGCCGCGCATGAGGCGGACATCGGCATATTTGCCAGCGATATGACCATGGCCGCCGACACCGCCGGCGTTCACGCGGTGCGGTACGCGGTCGATGAACTGGTGCTGGCGGTAGCCCCCGATCATCCATTGGCGCGGCAGGGGCGCGTCCGGTTTGGCGCCGCGCTCGGGTTCGACTTCGTCTGCATGAGCCGCACCAGCAGCAACTTCCTGTTTCTGCGCGATACCGCGCAACGCGCCGGCAAGCAACCGAATGTCCGCCTGCACGCACACAGCTTCGAGGCGGTGCTGGCGCTGGCGGCTGCCGGCGTCGGGGTGGCGCTGGTGCCGCGTAGCGTGGCGGCCGCATCGATGCACGAGGGGCGCGTGGTCGGGGTCGCGCTCGACGAGCCCTGGGCGGTACGGGAACTGACGCTCGTCACGCGCGCCGACGGAAAACTGCCCGGCTTTGCCGCGGCGTTCGTGCAATTCCTGCTCAACGACCCGCGCGTGGCCATCACACGCGAGACAGGCGCGGCCCCTGACGCCGCGCCCTGAGTCCTGTTACCGCTTGCGGTTCAGGAAGGTGGCCATGTGATGCTGCGGCTCGCCAGTGTCAAAGGCGCTGCCGAACTCCGCAACGCTGTTGTCGATCGACACGTCGAGTGGCGCTTCTTCCCACTCGCGCAGCAGCCGCTTCTGCTGACGCACCACCTGCGGGCCGAAGCTGGCCAGCAGTGATGCCACACGACCCACCTCGACGTCGAGATCGGCCAACGGCACCACGCGACTCACCAGCCCCGCAGCCAGCGACTCTGCCGCGTCGGCGATCTCGCCCGTCAGCAACAACCACGCGGCGCGCGCGTTGCCAATCAGGCGCGGCATCAGCGCCGCATGAATGACCGACGGGATGCCTACCTTGACCTCGGGCATACCCAGCTGGGCGTTGTCGGCGGCGATGCGGATATCGCATGCCAGCGCCAGCTCCAGGCCGCCGCCGAGGCACCAGCCCGGCATCCGTGCAATCACGGGTACCGGGAAGTGACGCAGCGCATTGCACAAGTCGCGCAATGCGCTGATAAACACTTCCGCGCGCTCGCGGGTCAGCGCAGCCATCTCGTTGATATCGGCGCCCCCGATAAAGCCCTTGTCCCCCGTGCCGCGAACCACCAGCACGCGCACGTCGTCGCGCTCGGCCAGGGCACGCACGGCCTGGGTCAGATCCGCAATGACCGGCGTGCCCAGGATATTCAGCGATTTCGCTTCGCGGATGGTGACGGTGGCTACGCCCTGCTCGTCGACCTCTACGGCGGCGTGGTGATTGGAAAGCGATGCGCTCATCGTGTTCTGCTCCTTACTGCAGCTTTGCGAAATGGATGTCCTCGACTACCTTCTTCCAGTGCTGATTCTGCTCCCGGATCAAGTCGGCGAAGGCCTTGCGGGTGGTATAGGCAGGCAGCGCGCCCTGCTTCTCGATGGCGTCGACCACCTCTGGCTCGGTCAGCACCTGCTTGACCGCCACATTGATCTTGTCGAGGATCGCCGGCGGCGTGCCAGCCGGCGCGCCAAGGCCAAACCACGACGGATTGTTCATCGCGGGCAGTCCGGCTTCCGCGTAGGTTGGCACATTGGGCAGCATCTTGAGTCGATGCTTGGCCGCCACGGCCAGGGGCCGCAGCTTGCCGCCCTGGATCAGGCCGGACGACGACGGGATATTGTCGAACACCACCTGAATCTGTCCAGCCATCGCATCGTTCAGCGCCGGCCCCAGACCCTTGTACGGCACGTGCAGCATCTTCGTGCCCGTGACGCTCATGAACAGCTCTCCATTCATATGGCTCAGGCCGCCGTTGCCCGACGACCCGAACGAATACTTGCCCGGCGACGCCTTCAGCAGCTTGATAAAGGCCGCCATATCCTGGGCGGGGAACGACGGATTGACCACCAGCACGTTGGGCACGTCCGCCAGATTGCTGATCGGATCGAAGTCCTTGACCGGGTCATAGGCCGTCTTCTGATAGACGTTCGGGTTGACCGCGTGGGAGCTTTCCACTTCCATCACGAGCGTATAACCATCGGCCGGCTGCTTGGCCGCGTAGGCACTGCCTACCGCGCCACCGGCACCGGGACGGTTCTCGACCACAACAGGCTGCTTCAGCACTGCGCCAAGCCGCGTGCCGACCACGCGCGCGATGATGTCGGTAGTACCACCGGCCGCGTAGGGCACCACGAGCTTGATCGGCTTGTCCGGCCAGTCGGCGGCGTGGGCAAGGCCTGCCGGGCCCACACAGGCCAGCGCGGCCAGTGCCAGGAAGGTTGGCTTCATATTCATCATGTGTCTCCGTACGATTTGTCGAAATTCGAGTCGGGCCGCCCGCATCTATTGCGCGGCAGCGATGGCGGCCACTGCTGTGGCGCCCGTGTGTTCGCCGAGCAGCGGCGGCGGCTTGAGCGGCTGAGGATTGGCCGGCAGCATCGGATTGCGCACCATTGGCACCTCGCCCATCACCGGGTGCGTGGCCACCTGACGCAATTGCCGATGCTGGACCTGCGGATGCGCGAAGACCTCTTCCATCGTATGAATCGGGCCCCAGGGCACACCGGCGACGTCGAACGCCGCCGTCCAGTCGGCACGCGAGCGCGTCGGGAACAACGCCGTCAGTACCTTGCGCAGTTCGGTGAGATGTTCGATGCGGCCCGAGTTCGTGACGTATCGCGGGTCTTGCGCGAGATCCGGACGCCCCGCCACATCACAGAAGCGTGCGAACTGCGTGTCGTTGCCGATCGCCAGAATCAGATAACCATCGGCGCATCGGAAGACCTCATACGGCGCGCAGTTTGGATGCGCGTTGCCAGTGCGTTGCGGGTTCTTGCCCGATACCAGGTAGTTGGCGCCCTGATTCGCATTCAGTGCCACGGCCACGTCGAGCAGTGCGATATCGAGATGCTGGCCTTCGCCGGTCTGCTGACGCTGGAACAGTGCCGCCAGCACGGCGCTCGTCGCATACATGCCCGTGCTGACATCGACCACTGCCACGCCCGTGCGCAACGGCCCCGCGCCGGGGCTACCATCGGGCTGGCCGGTGTAGCTCATTAGCCCACCCATACCCTGGAACACGTAGTCATAGCCGGGCTTGTCGGCCATCGGGCCGTCCTGGCCGAACCCCGTGATCGACAGATAGATCAGACGCGAATTGATCGCCTTGAGCGACGCATAGTCGAGCCCGTAGCGTTTGAGCGTCCCCACCTTGTAGTTCTCCACCAGCACGTCGGCGTGGCGGGCCAGCTCCAGCAATTGCGCGACACCTTCAGGCTGGCCATAGTCGATGCAGACCGACTGCTTGCCGCGATTGCAGCTGATGAAGTACGCGGAAACGCGCGCGTCGCTGCCATCCGCGGCATCCAGATAGGGTGGCCCCCAACCACGCGTGTCATCGCCACGCTGCGGATGTTCGACCTTGACGACTTCGGCGCCCAGATCGGCGAGGTTCTGCGTACACCACGGCCCAGCCAGGATGCGCGACAGGTCCAGCACGCGAATGCCTTCCAATGCGCGATGCAACATTGTGACTCCAGATTTTCGGGTTCAGATTCAGGGTAGATGCGGCGCGGACTCAGCGTGGACCGTCGAAGGTCCGCCTACCTTCAGCGACCAACCGTTCGAGCAGTGGCGCAGGCTCCCAATGGGCGCCGTGCACATCCTGCAACGCGCGGATGCGGGTCAGCACGTGCGCCAGACCGAGTGTTTCCGCGTAGAACATGGGGCCGCCACGCCACGCCGGAAAGCCGTAGCCATGCACGTACACCACGTCGATATCGGAAGCGCGCTGTGCGATGCCCTCATCCAGGATGCGCGCGCCTTCATTGATCAATGCCAGCATGCAACGCTCGACGATCTCCTCGTCGGCAACCGGGCGCCGCGCAATGCCCGCCTCGCGCGCGCAGTCTTCGATCAACGCGTCGATCTGCGGGTCGGGGATCGGCGTACGGCTGCCAGGTTCGTAGCGGTAGTAGCCGCCGTTGGTCTTCTGCCCGAACCGGCCCAGTTCGCAGATTCGATCGGCCACCGCCGAGTACCGCAGGTGCGCCGGCCGCGTCGGCGCCAGCCGCTTTCGCGTGGCCCAGTTGATGTCCATGCCGGCCAGATCCGCCATTGTCAGCGGGCCCATCGCCATGCCGAACTGCGTCAATGCCCGATCGACCTGCAGTGGCGACGCGCCCTCTTCCAACAGGAAGCCGGCCTCGCGCCAGTAAGGCGTCAGCATCCGGTTGCCGACAAAACCTTCACACACCCGCACCAGCACCGGTATCTTGCGGATGCGCTGCGCCATCGCCATGCACGAGGCGATGACGTCGGCGTGGGTCGCCTGTCCGCGCACGACTTCCAGCAGCTTCATCACGTTCGCCGGGCTGAAGAAATGCAGGCCGATCACATCGCCCGGGCGTTTGGTCGACGCGGCGATCGTGTCGATGTTCAACCGCGACGTATTCGTCGCCAGGATCGCCGACGGCTTGCACAGCGCGTCCAGACGCTCGAAGATGGCCTGTTTCACGGCCATGTCTTCGAACACGGCTTCGACCACCAGATCGGCATCTGCGACGGCCTCGAACGCCAGCGTCGGCGTGATGCGCCCCATGCGCGCGTCAATCTGCTGCGGCGCCAGCTTGCCTTTCGCGGCGGTAATCTCGTAGTTGCGGCGGATCAGTGCCACGCCGCGGTCCAGCGCGGCCTGCTCGCGTTCGATCAGCATGACCGGAATGCCGGCGTTGACGAACGACATCGCGATACCGACGCCCATCGTCCCAGAACCGATGACGGCAACACGTTCGATCGGCCGCAGCGCCTGTCCCTTCCCTTCGGCAAACTTCGGCGCCTCGCGCTCGGCGAAGAAGATATGGCGCAGCGCCTTCGACTCGTTGCCCGCGACAAGCGCCTCGAACTGGGCGCGCTCGAATGCCAGCCCGTCGGCAATCGGCAGCTGCGTCGCGGCTTCGACGCACCGAATGCACGCATTCTGCGCGATCGCGTTGCGTGCCTTGCCGTTGATTGCAGCGATCCGCGTCCCGAAATCGACATCGCCGCCCGCCTTGACGGCCAACGCACTGGCAACCGGATGCGCCACCGCACGGGCGGCAGCACGCCGGCAAAAGTCGACCGCCAGTGCGACAACAGGTCCGGCATCCCGCGTGCCGCTCGGGCTCGCGTCTGCCACCGCATCGGCGAGACCGATACGCGCGGCGGTCTCGCCGCTGACGGGCACCCCTTGCTGAATCATGTCCAGCGCTTGTTCCACACCAACGAGCCGTGGCAGCCGCTGGGTACCGCCACCACCGGGCACGAGCCCGAGGTTGACCTCTGGCAGACCCAGGCTGGCGTCGGATGCCACCACGCGATAGTGGCAACCCATGGCCAGTTCCAGGCCACCGCCGAGCGCCACGCCGTGAATCGCAGCCACCACGGGCTTGCTTGCCGATTCGATCAGCGCCAGCACATCGCGCGACAGCGGCCGGGCGGTCGCGGCAGGCGTGTTGAACTGCCGGATGTCTGCGCCGCCGCAAAACGCCTTGCCGGCGCCTGCCAGCACAACCCCGGCCACGGTGGCATCCTGCAGCGCGCGCGTGATGCCGGCGTGCAGCCCGGCGCGCGTGGTATCGCCCAGGCCGTTCACCGGCGGGTTGTCGAGCCACAGCACGGCGACATCGCCCTGCTGTTGCCAGCTCACAGTGGAGGAAAGAGGAATGGATTCGATTGCGTGGGACATTGCTGCGATCTCGACTACGTTTCTTTGTAAGGCTGGTTTGGCCTTTACTGGCTGGATGCCAGGATGGCGGTGGCCTGGCTTGACAGCACACCACCATTGCCGTGCACCAACGCCGTTTCCACCTTGCTGACCTGCCGCTCGCCGGCCTCGCCGCGCAACTGGCTGACGGCTTCGATCACAAGAAAGATGCTGTACATGCCTGGGTGAATGCACGACAGCCCGCCACCATTGGTATTCATCGGCAAATCGCCGCCCGGCGCGATGCGGCCGCCCGAGATGAATGCACCGCCCTCGCCTTTCGCGCAGAAGCCCAGGTCTTCCAGAAACAGGATCGGGTTGATCGTGAAGGCGTCATAAAGCTCCACGACGTCGATATCGGCGGGCGTCAGACCCGCCTGCGCGAATGCCTTGCGGCCCGAGTCGATGGCCGGCGTGCGCGTCAGATCGTCCATGCAGGAAATCTGCCGATGCCAGTGTGCGTGTCCGACACCGAGCACATAGATTGGCTTCGCATGAAGACCCCGCGCACGGTCCGCGCGCGTGACGACGAAAGCGCCGGCGCCATCGGTCACCAGACAGCAATCGCGCACCGTCAGCGGGTCAGACACCATCTTGGCGTTGATCACGTCGTCGATCGTCAATGGGTCGCGCATGAAGGCGTCGGGATTGCGCTGCGCCCACTGCCGCGCTGCCACCGCCACTTCGGCCAGTTGCTTGCGCGTGGTGCCGAACTCGTGCATATGCCGGGCCGCGGCCAGCGCATAGCTGGTGACGGGATTGAACGGCTTGTATGGATGCTCGTACGGCTGCGGGTCGAGTTCGGCGCGCATCGCGTTGACGCGCGAACTACTGGGAATGCTGCGAGGATTGCTGCCGTAGCAGATCAGCACGTTGTCGCATTCGCCCGCCTCGATCGCCATGGCAGCGATGCGGATATCCGCGATGAACGACGAGCCGCCGAACATCGTGCTATCGGAGAACCGGGGCCGGATGCCGAGGTACTCTGACATGCGCATCACCCACCATGGCGATGTCAGGCTCGACGTGATAATGCCGTCGATATCGGCCATGCGCAGCCCGCTTGCCGCCACCGCGCGGTACGCGGCCTGGGCGATGATCTCCTGCTCCGTGCGGCCACCCGCATGACCGAGCCCTGCCAGCCCAGTGCCCAGAATCGCCACGCCACCACGATCGGTGGCCTTCAATGCCGCGCTCATTGTCGCTCCCCGGCCGGCGCGAACACCAGCAATGCGTCCTCGCCCGTGCGCAGCACCTGCGCCCTGACGCGGTGCCCGATCCTCACCGCGCCGGGATCCACGCCGATCACGCGGCTCATCATGCGCGGCCCCTCATCGAGATCGACCAGGCACACGTTGTAGTCCCCCTCCTTCTTGCGCACGACCGTGGTCGAATACACGGTGCCAAGACCGCTCGGCGCGACCCACTGCAACGCTACGGAGCCGCAATGGGGGCAAACAACGCGCGGAAAGAAGTGATGACGGCCGCAGTCGCGGCACTGGGGGATTTCGAACACGCCTTCGGAGAGGCACTGGAAATAGTGAGCGTCGGCAGACGTGGCTGCCGGGTCGCCGGATGGATGTGCAATCGTCATGGGGCCCTTATTGCTCGATCTGCACGCCGGTGATCTTGACCATGTTCTGCCACTTGGCCACTTCGGTCTCGACGTACTTGCGGAATTCGACCGGATTCAGATTGCCCGCCGCCTCGGCGTTCTGCTTCCTGAGTTTCGCCACCATGTCCGGCGACGACATGATCCGGTTCACCTCGGTATTCAGGCGCGTGACGATAGCGGCCGGCGTTCCGGCCGGTGCGTACAGCCCCAGCCAGGTATAGGCGTCGAAGTTCTTGTACCCGGCCTCGGCAATCGTCGGCACATCGGGGAACAGCTTGCTGCGCTCCAGGCTGGTCACGGCGATCGGGCGCAGCTTGCCGGCGGCGATGAACGCGGAGACGCTCATCGAATCCTGGAATACCACCGGAATCTGGCCGGCCACGGCATCACTGGTGGATGGCGACGCACCCTTGTATGGCACGTGCACCAGCGGCGCACCGGTCATATGGCGGAACAGCTCGCCCGCGAGATGGGTGGAGCCTCCCACGCCCGCGGAACCGTAGGGCACGCTGCCCTGGGCCTTGGCCCATGCCACGAACTCGGGCACGGTATGCGCCGGTACCGACGGGTTCACCACGAGCATGTTCGGCGCCTTGGCAATCAGGGCAATCGGCTCGAAGTCCAGGACCGGGCGATACCGCACGGTCTTCTGCACGGCCGGGCCAATCACGTGCCCGGTGGCGCTGAGCAGCAGCGTGTAGCCGTCATTCGGCTTGCGGGCGACGTATTCCGTGGCGAGTTGTCCGGCAGCGCCGGGGCGGTTCTCCACCACGAAGCTCTGCTTGAATGTCTGGCTCAGCTCGGCCGCGAGCATCCGGCCGACGATATCGGTCATGCCGCCGGGCGCGAACGCCACCACGATCGTGACCGGCTTGGTCGGCCACGTATCGGCATGTGCCGGAGCCAGGGAAGTACCGCCTAGTGCGAATGAAAAGCCAATGGCCGCCATGAGGCGACGGCGCCGAAAGCCGTGTTGCATCGATGTCTCCTGCCTTGTCGTTATTCGCCAGGGCTGTGCCGCCCGTGCGTTGGGAATGCCGGGCGCCAGTTTATTTTTGAGGACAGGAAACCACTATCCGAAAGTTTCGAAGCGCGCGTTCGTGGATTTTCAAGGCTTGCATGTCCGGCGCAGGGTGCACAATGCTGCACAGGGATCGGGAGCCGCATTCGGGGGCGCCTCAGCCGGTCTGGCAGACCGTGCCACCCCACCGAACAGCGAACTGTTTTTCCCTCCACTTTGATGTTTTCGATGTGGGGTGCCCCACTCTGGTGCTAAGCTTCGTGCCTGTTCGAAACATCCAGCCACAAGCTCAATTGTTAGGACATTTCGGCTTGCCTCCCAGTCCCGCCGCCTGACGCGGGGTCCCCATCGGGATTTCCCGGGTTTCCATGCCGCGGCGCCCACCAGACACGCCATTCGGAGCGACCCTTCCGCCACACCCACTGCGTGGCGCAGGCGCCGCACATCGCATCAAGAAAATTCAGAGACATCGTGACTTCTCGCACCCTCGATTCCTTCCTGGCCGGGGTCTCCCGGCGTGACCCCAACCAGCCCGAATTCTTCCAGGCCGTGAAGGAGGTCATGATGACCTTGTGGCCGTTCGTCGAGCGCAACCCGCGCTATGGCGATCAGGCCCTGCTGGAACGGCTGGTGGAACCGGAACGCGTGATCCAGTTCCGCGTGGCATGGACCGACGACCGCGGCCAGGTGCAGGTCAACCGCGCCTTCCGCGTGCAGCACAGCTCCGCGATCGGCCCGTACAAGGGCGGGATGCGCTTCCACCCGACCGTGAACCTGTCGGTGCTGAAGTTCCTGGGCTTCGAGCAGACTTTCAAGAATGCGCTGACCACCCTGCCCATGGGCGGCGGCAAGGGCGGTTCGGACTTCGACCCGAAGGGCAAGTCCGACGCCGAAGTCATGCGCTTCTGCCAGGCGCTGATCACCGAGCTGTATCGTCACCTGGGACCGGACACGGACGTGCCGGCCGGTGACATCGGCGTGGGCGCGCGGGAAGTCGGCTTTATGGCCGGCATGATGAAGAAGCTGTCGAACCAGTCAGCCTGCGTGTTCACTGGCAAGGGTCTGGCCTTCGGCGGCAGCCTGATGCGTCCCGAGGCCACTGGCTACGGCACGGTGTACTTCGCGCAGGAGATGCTGCATCGTCGCGGCCGTGAGTTCGACGGGCTGCGCGTGCTGCTGTCCGGCTCGGGCAACGTGGCGCAATACGCCGCCGAAAAGGCGATCGAACTGGGTGCCAAGGTGCTGACGGTGTCGGACTCCGGCGGCGTGTTGCACTTCCCCGAGGGCATGAATCGCGAGCAACTGGACGCGCTGATGACGTTCAAGAACGACACCCGTGGCCGCCTGTCCGACTTCGCCGAGCAGCATGGCCTGCGCTTCGAATCCGGCAAGACGCCGTGGCACGTGCCCGCCGACGTAGCGCTGCCGTGCGCCACCCAGAACGAACTGAACGGTCACGATGCCGAGCGCCTGCTGTCGAACGGCGTGTTCTGCGTGGCCGAAGGCGCCAACATGCCGTCGACGCTGGACGCCGTGGACCGCTTCGTGGCCGCGCGCATCCTGTACGCACCGGGCAAGGCCAGCAACGCTGGCGGCGTGGCAACCTCGGGTCTGGAGATGTCGCAGAACGCAATGCGCATGGCCTGGCATCACGCCGAGATCGACGAGAAGCTCCACGCCATCATGAAGGACATCCACGGCAACTGCATCCACTACGGCCAGAAGGAAGACGGCTACATCAACTATGTGGAAGGCGCCAACATCGCCGGCTTCGTCAAGGTGGCGGATGCCATGCTGGCGCAGGGCGTGATCTGATCCCGCGGTCGGTCGGGCAGCTGGTCTAACCAGACACCCCGATTGCCAGCCGGGGGAGGAATGCGACGAGGCTTGCCTCGTCGCATTTTCTTTGTCCGCTGCGCCGCCACGCATCGTCAGGTAGGATTGGCGCTCACCCTGATCGCGTCGGTCGGCTCCACGCGCTCCGTGTGCAGCGGAGAACACAAGATGGAATACATCAACACCCTGCTGGCACTGACCGGCGTCATGATGCTGAGCGTCGCCAGCCCGGGACCGAATTTCATGATCGTCACATCGACGGCGGTCGCGTCTCGGCGTGCAGGGGTGATCACCGGCCTCGCGCTTGGCGCAGCCTCGGGCACCTGGGCCCTGATCGCGATCGCCGGACTCGGCCTGATCGTCACACACGTGGCATGGATCGGCACGGCGCTCCGGATCGCAGGCGCCGCCTACCTGATCTGGCTCGGGGCGAAGATGATCCTGACCGCGCGCCACCCGCTAAACGCGCCGACCCTCATTGCGCCATCCGGCTGGACCGCCGCGAAGAAGGGGTATGTCGTCAGCATGACCAACCCCAAGGCCGTGGCGTTCTACGGCAGCATCTTCGCGTTGATGGTTCCCGCGCACGCGCCGGCATGGTTCCACGTCGCTGTCATCGCCATTGCTGTCGCGGTATCGTCCGCGTGGTACTGCGGCATGGCGCTGCTCGCTTCGCACCCTGCGGTTCACCGGTTACTGATGCGGCGCAAGGCCGTGCTGGATTCCGTGGTTGGAGGACTGCTGATAGTACTTGGCGGACGGATGCTGGCGGCGCGCTAAAGCCATGCCTTCCCCGCCAATTCACCGGGAATGCGACGGGGACGGGAGAAAATCGCCATCGGCCACCATCGGCCACCATCGGCCACCATCGGCCTACTGATAGTCGAACGTAAAAACCATCGTACCCCTCACGGTGCCCGGACTGGGTCTGGCCGAAAGACTGTGGTACCGGAACGCATAGCGATACGAGGACATGCCGTTGGCTGGAATGTTGCCAAGAGGATTGCGCGCTTGCAGGGGTACGGGGGAATAAGTGCTGCCATCGATCAATTGCACGCCGACCCCGCTGGCCATGTCGGCCGCGCCTTCGTTCTGGATGCCCAGCACGCCCATGGAAGCGGACCTGACAGGCGTCCCGCCGGCGCCATCGAAGGATATGCCCACAACTGCCGCGCCATCGCATGTAAGCCCGATGGAGAATGGCGCAAAGCCCGTCGTCAAACCGTTCCCGGAGAGACTCGATGCCGTGGCATCCGGAAGGGTAACGGTCGTCGGAGCACGCCTGGTGCAGGTAATCTGACGTGGCGTGGCGCTGCCGGTGAAGCCGATGTGGTTCCCCCCACGGCCCAGGCCGACTGCTGAACGATAAACGCCAAAACCAAAAAGCGTTTGTGCGGGGTCCAGGCTGCCTTGACCGATCGCTCCCGTTTTCACGAATTCGATGGAAACGGACACCGCATACGAAAGGTCAGCCGCCAGCGCTCCCAGAGCAGCCGCTCTTGTATCGCAGGCAACACCGATAGCATTGATCATAGGCTGTCCCACGGCGTTCCGTAGCCGAATGCCAATGCCGGCGACACCTGTCGAATACACGCCTGGGGTGATTTCTCTACCGCTGCCGTAATAGCACGCAATGATCGGCGCCCCCGCATAGATCGATTGATTGCCATCCGCGACACATCGACCGCTGAACGTGTAGTTTCGCCTCGTACCCGGGATCTCCGCGCCGACCGCAAGGTTAACCGCCACAGCCATATTGTTCATGGCCTGCAAGTACGGCATGGAAGTCGATGACGAGCAGGCTCCCAGTGCATGGGCAGCGCCAGGAACAGCCACGAAGGCCAGTACACACAGCATCTTCTTGAGTGTCTCAATCCATACTCGTCGAATCATCACGCTCCCCCAGTTCACGCCATCCTCACAGCCACCACCGGCTACGACCATTTGTTGCAATCCTGATGCAATGGCTTCCGACGTGAAATCGTAGAATCCCTAAATTGCCGCCCAGCGGTCAGGTTCACAATGAGGTGCGGCAATGCGAGCACACGGAGAGAATCGACTAAGATGGCGGCCTCTATCGATCCACGCTGCCCTGCCAGCCCTATCATGGCCCGCCTCAAACTCGACCTGCCCGCCGAGCAGTTCTGCTATTCCACTCACCTGACCGTTCGCGTTACCGACATCAACTCGGCCAATCACCTGGCCAACGACTCGATGATTTCGATGATCTCGGAGGCACGGGCCCGCTTTCTCTTCGAATACGGCAGCGAGGGCGACCGCGTGGACGGTGCGGGCATCATAGTCACCGACCTGGCCACGATGTATCGCAAGGAAGCCCACGCACGCGACCAACTTCTGTTCGAAGTGGGCGTGATGGATTTCAACAAGTACGGCGGCGACATCATCTTCCGCATCACGCGCCCGCAGGATGGCGCGCTGATCGCCATGGCCAAATCCGGCTTCGTCTTCTTCGATTACGCCACCACGCGCGTGGTGCCGATGCCCGATGGCTTCGCCGCGCGCTTCCCAAAGGTGAACTGGGTCGATTGAGCCGACCGAATCAACACAAGCCCCGCGCCCAAAGGCGTGGGGTAGTCCTGCCCCCCCCTTTTTGCCTGCCAGCGCCCGGAACGATGCGGCTGTAATCTCGCCGCAATCGAAGCGAAATGTCTGCATTTCTATACTCGCCGCTCCAATTCAATAACTGGAGAGAGAGTTCATGAATGTTCGTCACGGCGTTGCGATGGCAACCCTGGGGATGATTGCAGGCACCGCATCCGCGCAATCCAGCGTCACGCTTTATGGGGTCGCCGACGTTGGCATCGAGTACCTCAGCAACGTGCCTTCCGCCAACGGCGGCGCCAGCCAGGTACGAATGGCGTCCGGCAACATGTCCACATCCCGCTGGGGCATTCGTGGTGTCGAGGACCTCGGCGGCGGCCTGAAGGCGGTCTTCGATCTCGAAAGCGGTATTTCAGTTGATACCGGTGCGCAGAACAACCGGACCCGGCTGTTCGATCGTACCTCTATCGTAGGTCTGAGCAGCAAGTACGGAACCGTCACGCTGGGCCGCCAGACCACCCCGCTGTATGACACCGCGATCCAGCTCGACCCGATGGGCTTTGCGCCGCGGTACTCGCTCTACAAGAGTGACGACGTGCTGGCCGGCCGCGCGGACAACTCGATCAAGTACCGTGGCACGTTCAACGGCCTGACGGCCAGCGGCCTGTACAGTTTCAGCCGAACCGGCGGCGGAGAAGTCCCTGGCAACTACACCGTCGACCGCAATCTCGGTATCTCGCTGTCCTATGAGGTGAGTTCCTTCGCGATCGGCGCGGTATATGACGAGTACCAGGGCTCCACACTTGCAACCGCCGAACGCAAGGACCGGCGCATGCTGGTCGGCGCGAGCTACGCCTTCGGACCGGCGAAGGCCTTCATCGGCTATCGCTGGTACAACGGCAATGTCGGCGCCATGCCGACCGACCGCTCGGATCTGTACTGGGCGGGTCTGCGCTACAGCGTGACGCCCGCGCTGAAGCTGACCGGCGCGGCGTACTACACGAACATGCGCAACTCCGGGGCCGACCCGATCATGTTCGTCGCCTCGGCGGACTATGCATTCTCCAAGCGCACGGACGTGTACATGAATGCCGGCTACGCGCTGAATCGCGGCAACTCCCAGCTCGGCATGAACGGATTCAACGCGCCGAGCGGCAGCCCGACCAACGTCGTTCCCGGCAAGGACCAGACTGGCCTGGTGGTCGGCGTGCGCCACAAGTTCTGAAGCGCCGAACGATCGGCAGCATCGACACTTTCTTGCGAGGGCAAGAGGGTTCTTGGCCTCCGGCTTCCGGAGGCCTTTTTTGTTTGCCATCGCCCGGGAAGGACGTGCGCGCGATCCACCAGCCAACGCACATGGCGACCTGCCGCGGCGCCGTTTTCCTTGATCGGTATCAAACGGAGGATTACCAAGCCTCGCCACTGTCATCAGACGCAATGCTTATGGCATGAAATGCAAAGTCTGGCGTGCACGCAACTCCTACCTTCATGCCAACGCCACGCGCGTTGAATCACCACATCAAAACGATAGGAGACAGATCTTGGCAACGTCCGGCATTCCCTTTCGCATTTTCCTTCGCAATATCCTTTGCGTTCCCCCTCGCGCCACCCAGTGCGCACCCGTGACCTTCGAGGAGGCACGCTGATGCGCATCGAACCAATGACCGCCAGCATCGGCGCCGAACTCGTGGGCGTCAGGCTTTCCGATGCGATTCATGACGATGGCCTGTTCGACGAAATTCGTGCCGCGCTGCTGCGACACAAGGTGCTGTTCCTGCGCGACCAGGACATCTCCCGCGCCGAACATGTGGCATTCGCCGAGCGCTTCGGCAAGCTCGAGGATCACCCGGTCGCCGGCAGCCATCCCGATCATCCGGGGCTCGTGCAGATCTACAAGCGGCCGGACCAGCCGATGGATCGCTACGAGAACGCCTGGCATACCGATGCCACGTGGCGTGAGGCGCCACCTCTGGGTTGCGTGCTGCGCTGCGTGGAATCACCCGAGATCGGCGGCGACACAATGTGGACCAACATGGTGCTCGCCTACGAGAACCTGCCCGCTCATATCAAGACGCAGATTGCCGGCCTGCGCGCGCGGCACAGCATCGAGGCGAGCTTCGGTGCTGCCATGCCGATCGAGAAGCGCCTGGCGCTGAAGGCGCAGTACCCCGACCCCGAACATCCCGTCGTGCGGGTCCATCCCGAGACTGGCGAGAAGGTCCTCTTCGTCAATGCGTTCACCACGCACTTCTCCAACTTTCATACGCCCGCGCACGTGCGCTACGGACAGGACTACAACCCGGGCGCGGGCGAACTGCTGCGCTACCTGATCAGCCAGGCATTCATTCCCGAGTACCAGGTGCGCTGGCGCTGGAAGGCCAACAGCATGGCGATCTGGGACAACCGGAGCACCCAGCACTACGCGGTGATGGACTACGCACCGTGCCATCGCAAGATGGAGCGCGCCGGCATCATCGGCGACAAGCCCTTCGGCATCGGCGAAGGCGAAGTCAAGGCAGAGTCGGCGCAGCCGGCCACGGCCTGAACGTTCAATTCCACGGAGAGAGACATGGATTTCATCGACGGTTCGATGTTCCCGGAAAACCAGCAGAAGCTCGTCATTACCGCCGCGCCGTATGGGCCCGAGTGGATACCTTCCGATTTTCCGGAAGACATCCCGGTGACGATGGAGCAGCAGATCCAGAAGGCGGTGGACTGCTATAACGCCGGTGCCACCGTGCTGCACGTTCACGTGCGTGAAGTGGACGGCAAAGGTTCCAAGCGGCTGTCCAAGTTCAACGAACTGCTGGCCGGCATCCGTGCCCGCGTGCCGGACATGATCCTGCAGGTGGGCGGATCGATCTCGTTCGCGCCGGAGACCGAGGGCGACGTGGCCAAGTGGCTGTCGGACGATACGCGCCACATGCTGGCCGAGCTGAAGCCGACGCCGGACCAGGTGACCATCGCGATCAACACCAACCAGATGAACGTGGTGGAACAGATGTGCGCGGCCGACGTGGCGGGCACGTCGCTGGCCGAACCGGCCAACTACCGCGCCTATCGCGAAATGACGATTCCGGCCGGCCCGGAGTGGGTGGAGGAGCATATCCGCCGGCTCAGCATCAACGGCATCCAGACCCACTTCCAGCTTGCCAACATCGCGCAACTGGAAACGGTGGAACGGATGATGCGCCGGGGCAGCTGCAATGTGCCCCTGATCCTGACCTGGGTGGCGATTGGCGGCGGCTTCGAGGCGCCTAACCTCTACAACCTCGCCAACTTCGTGCGCGCTTGCCCGAACGGCTCGGTGCTGACGCTGGAAACGTCGATGCTGAACGTGCTGCCGCTGAACATGATGGCGATTGCCATGGGACTGCATGTGCGCTGCGGCATCGAGGACAACCTCTGGGCGCAGCGACGCGACCGCAAGATCGGCACAGTCGAGCAGATCGAGCAGCTCGTGCGCATCTCGCGCGAGTTCGGCCGGGATGTCGCCAACGCGAAGGAAGCGCGCGAGATCTACAAGATCGGGACGTTCTACGACAGTGCCAACGAGACGTTGGCGGAGAACGGCTTCGCGCCGAACCGCAAACCCGGCCAGGTAGGCTTTACACAGCACGCACGCCGCTAAGGCCCTAAGACCCTAGGGCCATCCTGCTCGCCAATGCCCCGACAGCCGACCTGGCAGTCGGGGCATTGGTCGTCCCACGGATTGCAAGTGACTCCGGCAACGCGGTAATTCCCACTGGGTGATAGGTGTCATACGCACCGGCACCTTGTCACGACCTACCGATCCGCGCAAACTTCCCCAGATCGACAGCTTTCCTTCCTGGGGTAACGGGTATGCAGACCAGCGCGCGCAATCAGTTTTCCGGTGTCGTTGCACAAGCCACGGCTGGCGCCGTCAACGACGAGATCATCATTGCCATCAACGGTGGCCAGCAGATCGTCGCCACCGTCACACACGACAGCGCCGCCCGCCTGGGCCTGAAGACCGGTGCCAAGGTCGTCGCGCTGGTCAAGGCAACGTCCGTCATCGTGATGGTCGATGCGGATGCCACCAAGGTTTCGGCCCGCAACTTCGTGCAAGGCAAGGTCACGAATCTGACCAAGGGCGCCGTCAATGCCGACGTGACAATCACAGGTGACAACGGCATGGCCGTCGCCGCAATCATTACTAACGCAAGCGTCGACCGGCTGGGCCTGGCTGTCGGCAAGCCGGCAGCAGCCATGTTCAAGGCATCGAGCGTGATCGTTGGCGTGGACAACTGAGCCGACTTCCGCGCGACCAGAACGGTCAGCGGAAACATGAAAAAAGCTCCGGTGACGATGCCGTCCACCGGAGCATGGGCCTTGCCATAGCGATCAGCAATCGGCAATCGGCAATCGGCAATCAGCCCTGCATGACGTACTCGCCGGGCGCATCCCGGAGCGAACCCGGCGCGGAGTCGCGTAGCGCGCAGCGGCCCGAGGACTGCTCGGCCAGCCACTCGTGCCAGCACGGCCACCATGAACCGTCATATCTGGTGGCCTCTTCGGCATAACGATCTGGATCCTTGTATTCACCGTTCGGCGCCCGGGTGGCCACACGGTAGCGGCGACCCTTGTGGCCCGGCTCCGAAACAACACCCGCGTTGTGACCGCCAGACGTCAGCACGAAGGTCAGCGCGTTGTGCGTCAGCAGATGCAGCTTGTAGGCGGATTTCCACGGCGCCACGTGATCGTGCTCGGTGCCAACCACGAACATCGGCGCCTCGACATCGGCCATGGCCACGGGGTAACCATCCACGCAGAACCGGCCTTCGGCCAGTTCATTGCGGAGGAAGAGCCGTGACAGCACTTCGCTATGCATGCGATACGGCAGGCGTGTCGTATCGCGGTTCCAGGACATCAGGTCATTGGGGCGATCGCGCTCGCCCAGCAGGTACTCCCGCAGCACCCGAGACCAGACCAGATCCCTGGCACGCAGCATCGAGAAGGCCTGCGCCATCTGAAAGCCATCGAGGTACCCCTGCTTGCGCATCAGCGCATCGAGCGTCGACAACGCGCTGTCATCGATGAACAGGCCAAGCTCACCGGGTTCGTCGAAGTCGGTTTCCGTTGCAAATAGCGTCACGCTGCGCAGGCTGTCGTCCTTGTCGCGCGCCAGCTTCGCGGCGGCAATCGCCAGCAGCGTGCCGCCCAGGCAATACCCCACGGCGTGTACCTGTTCCTGGCCGCAGCGCTCGCGCACGGTGGTCAGCGCGGTGAGCAGGCCCTGCTTGAGGTAGTCATCGAGGCTGGTATCACGTGCCTCGGCGCCCGGGTTGCGCCATGACAGCATGAACACCGTGTGACCCTGGTCCACGAGGTACTTCACCATCGAGTTCTGAGGCTGAAGATCGAGGATGTAGTACTTCATGATCCACGACGGCACGATCATGACCGGCTCGCGATACACGGAATCGGTAGTCGGACTGTACTGGATCAGCTCGAACAGATCATTGCAGTAGACGACCTTCCCCGGCGTGAGCCCCACATCGCGACCCACCACATACGCGTGCGGCAGCCGCCCGATCGGCAGATGCAGCCGCTCGCCGACCGCGTCATAGAGATCCTCGACGAAGTTCCCGGCGCCGCGAACGAAGTTGGCGCCCCGCGTCTGCATCGTGGCATCCAGAACCGTCGGGTTCATCCACCAGACATTGCTGGGAGACATCATGTCGAGCCATTGGCGCGCGCAGAACGCCGCGATCCGCTGATGATGCGGAGAGAGCCCGTCGATGTCGCTGGTCAGCGCCATCCACAAGGACTCAAGCCGCAGGAAGCCATCGCGCAAGACGCAGTACGGCCAGTTTTCCCAGCCCGGCGCGGAAAAGCGCTGATCGGTGACGACCGGCGGACGCGGCATGAACGGCGGCGCCAGCGAATACTCGGCGGCGGCCGTGGCCTGCCATTGCAGCGCGGCCCGCCAGCGCTTGCCTGGCGAAGCTGCCAGATGCATGGCCCAGTCGGTCCAGGCTAGCGCCAGCGACCCGAAGGAAACACCACCGGTCATCGAGGCGAGCAATGCCCTGACCTGTTCGTCATAGGCGACGTCGGGCCGCAGCGGCTGGGGTTCCGGGCAGGTAGCAGCCGCCGGAGCAGGGGAAGCCGCCGGCGCCAATTTTGCCGGTGCCGATACGGCAGCCTTCCGTGCAGCCGGAACCGAAGGGGTTGATGTCGATGGCTTGGGTGAGGTGGCCTTCGCCCGTTTGGCGGGCGGGGCCTGTTCGATCAGCGTATCCGTGGCGTGTTCGAGGGCGACTGGCTTCTTGGGGCGCATGGTTCAATCCATATGTTGGCCACCATTGATGGCAAGGTTGGCGCCGGTCACGTACGCGCCATCGTCCGAGCAGAGGTAGCTGATCAGCGCGGCCACTTCTTTCGGCTGGCCCAGGCGGCCGACCGGAATCTGAGGAATCACGTGCTGATCGAGCACGTCCTGCGGCACTGCCCTCACCATCTTCGTATCGAGATAGCCGGGAGAAACGGTGTTGACCGTCACGCCCTTGCTGGCCAGCTCCAGCGCCAGCGATTTGCTGAATCCGTGGATGCCTGCCTTGGCCGCGGCATAGTTAGTCTGGCCAAACGCGCCCTTCGAGCCGTTGATCGACGAGATATTCACGATCCGGCCCCAGCGACGCTCCACCATGCCTTCACAGAAAGGCTTGCTCATGTTGAACACCGAATCGAGGTCCGTGGACATCACGGCGCGCCAGGCTTCGTGCGTCATCTTGCGCAAGGTGGAATCGCGCGTGATGCCGGCATTGTTGATCAGGACGTCCACCGGGCCCACCTCGGCCAGAATCCTGGCCGCGCATTGCTGGCAGGATTCGAAGTCGGCCACATCCACCGGGTAGGCCACGAACTCGCGTTGCTGCGTACTGTGTTCGCGCAGCCAGGTCGCGACATGATCGTTGCCAAGCGAATGCGTGACGACCACGCGGAAACCGTCGCTCAGCAGCCTTTCAGCGATGGCCTCGCCCAGACCGCCCATGCCGCCCGTCACTACCGCAATGCGTCCGGAGCTCATGATGCCGCACCGCCCTTGGCGGAGCGCGAGCGGGCGGCGCTGGTCGCAGTCGTGGTGGACTCGCTGGGCGGTACCACCCCAAACGGCGTCATCTTTCCGAGTCGCTCGTAGAACTCGGCCAGGGATGCTGACAGCGGATCGAGCACCGCAGCAGCAGCGCCATTGACGTTGCCGTTGCCCCTTGCCGTCTCGCTGGTGGTCTCGACTCGCTTCACCCAGTCACTGCCACATTCCCGGCACTGCTCAAGCCACGCCGACGTCGCTTCGACCAGGACCTTGCCGTAGGCCCGTGCCAGCGCGGCCTGGGCCTCTGCCTGATCTGTCAGTGTCTGTGCCTGCGCGGCTTGCAACGAGGCCCAATCGGCCACCCCCGCCATACGGCTTTGCGCACTATGCATCGCGGTCAGGCGATGCTCCAGGCTCTTCAGATGGGTCTCGATCAGGTTGCGGCGGGTTTCAGCCGCAAGCGCCGCGAACTTGTAACTGTTCTCGAGAAACGCACGGGCCGCATCCAGCATCGGATCGGTGGTCGCAGAACGGAGCATTGCCATTGCTATCTCCTTGAGTTGACGTGATGGGGTGACGATCCGTCATTCGATCGAGTCTAGGCATAGGGCTAGGCCACCAATTGACGTATGTCAAGTTTGATGGGAATGTAGAAATCCATCGAACATTGCAGAAAGTCCGACACCCTTTTACCCAAAGGGTTGCACTTGAATGCACTAAACTTGGCCGATTCCTGTATCGAACGCGCCGGTCAAGTCGAATAGCTCCCGCGCCGCCGATTCGATCTCCGGCTTGTGGAGCGCGCAGGCCTCCATTCCGGCCTCGTATGGAAGTGGGGACGCTATGCACATGCAACCTGCCGTGCTACCGGAAAGTCTGGGGATCGTCTGATCCAACCGCATCCACCTACGCCCCCTTAAATTGATGCGAATCAATCTTGCTGACCCTCTTCCCACTACGCTGAGATACGAGAACGCAAGGGCATTGAATAAGGAAGCGCGCATGGATGACGCAGCATTGACCTACGCCTTACTGCAACCCAGTGCATATCCCCCGCCGGTTCAGGACGTTCAGGTCATCGAAACGCATATCTCGCGGGTGTTCCTGGCGGGGCCATTCGCCTACAAGGTCCGCAAGCCCGTCAAATTCGATTTCGTGGATTTCTCGACCCCGCAAGCCCGGCACGCTGACTGCGAGGCAGAACTGCGCCTGAACCGCCGCTTCGCCCCGGCGCTTTACCTTGATGTTCTGCCAATCGTCGCGGGCGAAACCCCGGGCGCCGTCGTCGTCGGTGGCAGGGGCACACCGCTGGAGTACGCGGTCAGGATGCGACGGTTCGCACAGCACGATCTACTCATCGACATGATCGGCGCAGGCCGCCTGGGGCCGGATCACATCGACGCGCTCGCCAGGGACATCGCGATCTTTCATGGTGCGCAACCGCGCGCTGCCCCACACGAAGGCTTCGGCACGCCGGCCAGTATCGACGCCACGCTTGAAGAATGCCTGGACGGCCTGGCGCGGCTGACCTTCGACCGAAACATGACAGACCGCGTCGCGAACGCCGCGCGCGCACGGGTTGCGGCACTACAAGACGCATTTCAGGCGAGACTGCACCACGGCCATGTTCGCGAGTGTCATGGCGACCTGCACCTGGGCAACATCGTCCTGCTCGACGGCAATCCGACGCCCTTTGACTGCCTCGAGTTCGAACCGCGCCTGCGCTGGATCGACACGGCCAGCGATATCGCATTCCCGTTCATGGATCTACTGCACCACGGCCGGCCGGACCTTGCCTATCGGTTGCTCAACGGCTATCTGGAGCGCCATGGCGACTATGCCGGGCTGGCAGTGCTGCCGTTCTACGTCGCCATGCGGGCGCTCGTACGCGCGCGCGTGCGACTGGAGCGTGCCCGGCAACGCCACGTCGAAAGCACTGCGCTTGATCTCGTACACGTCGAATGCCGCGCCCTGCTGAATCTGGCGTTCCAGTTTCTGACGTTGCCCGCCGCCCCCCTGTGGGTGATGCACGGCCTCTCCGGTAGCGGGAAATCGACCGTCGCGGCAACCATGAGCGAAACACGCGCCATGGTGCGCGTCCGCTCCGACGTGGAACGCAAGCGGTTGCGCAACGCAAATGCGCAGCAGGAAGCCAGGTATTCGGACAGTGTGACGGCACGCACGTATCATCGCGTGCTGGCCATTTGCAGGCTGGGCTGCACGGCAGGCTTTCCGATGATCGCCGATGCGACATTCCTCTCGCATGACCAGCGCGCCCGCTTCGCAAATCAGGCACGTCGATTGGGAGTACGGTTCTTCATCGTCGATTGCAAAGCGCCAGTCGAAACCTTGCGCGCGCGCATCGTCGCCCGGGCCCTGGCACGCCAAGACCCGTCGGACGCGGATCTGGCCGTGCTTGCCCTGCAACTGCGCGCGCATGACCCGCTGACCACGGAAGAACGCACCCACGTGGTGCCCGCCGATCACCCGGGCTAGTGCCATCGGCATTGGCATCGCCCTGCCGTCCCTACGACCGCACTCGCTGCAGTTCGTCAATGCGGCGTTGATAGCTCCGCATCAGGCAGGCCTTGTCCACACACACGTTGCGTGAATCGCGGAGCCACGTCCGTTGGTCCGCCCGCAGCCGCGCCCTGTTGCTCGATGTCTTCATCTTCTGATCGTAGATCCGCGCCAGCTGGTCGTCGGCGCGGGTCAACTCCGCATCTCCGCATATGAGCTGCCCCGCGACGGATGTCAGCTTGCTGCAGCCAAAGCTCCGGGCAAGCGCATCCTTCGCGCCGCTCCGCCCTTCCAATCGCCCTGGCTTGCATAGCCCCTGCAGCGACTTGCAAGCGATGTTCGGGCCGACCCAGGCCATTTCGGTAGCGCCATACTTGTCAACGAAGCGATTGATGGCCGCGTGGCTGACGCCTCTCAGCATTGCGTTTGCCGCGATGATCTCATTGCAGAGCGAGTCCTCTGCATAGGTATTGCCCTCGTGACGGTAGCAGCTATGGAAGCCCAGCATGCCGCTCCCGACAACGCTTCGACGCGCCCCCGAGGCGAACAGGATCGACGCGCAGGCGGACGCGCATTTCGCGCCATTGGGGACCACGGTATAGATGCGCGCCTTGTCCATGACGTCGACCATGCGGAAGGCGGCCTCGACATTGCCACCCGGACTGTCCAGGATGAACACGACGAGCCCTTCGTCGTCGCGATCGGCCCGTTTCACTGCTGACTGAAACCGCTTTGCATCACCGTCGTCGATCCGTCCTTCCCCGACCACCATTTTCATGTTGAGCTGTGGCTGGTAGTAGATCCTGAAGCCCATTGCCGCAGCCACGCCGGGAGCAGCCAGCACCGCGACCAAACAAAGCCACGGCAGCAGCCGCTGCAGCACGGATCGCGCCGCACTGTTATTGCTTGCCTGGCTCACGATGCCTCGCATTCGCCATCTCCCTGGAAAGCGGACAGCATAGCCTCGAATCCGTCTCCCGAGCGCATGCGGCTTCGCGGCGCCTCGCCGCGGTTGCCGCCAGCCCGCCATGGATTATCCGGACGCCATTCGGCGCCGAGTTAGGGTAATGTGTGCGTGTCCACAGCCTGCGGCGTCACTTCGCTTGCGCGGTTGCGGGCGATCCCCCGGCCAGACGCGCGCGGACACGGGGCGACTTAAAGGAGACATCCATGATTTCCCACGTGGCCGCCGCCGGGCGCGCTTCGCGAGGCGGCACGTCCAGTGAGGCCCCGGAGACCGATCAGCCCGGACTGATCGCCCAAGCGCACGAGCGTTCGAAATCGTATGGCCTGCGGCCTCATGAATCGCCCGAATTCTTCCCCGCGCGGCCAAGCGAGCTGAAAACGCAGATCGAGCGCAGCCAGTCGCTGTTCACCCACGCGCTGCCTGTCATGGAGACGCTCCACAACCAGATCGTCAACACGCAAAGCATGGTGATCCTGACCGACTCGGCTGGATTGATCCTGCATTCGCTTGGCGATGATGACTTCCTGGCCAAGGCCAGCAAGGTGGCCTTGCAGCCGGGCGCGCTGTGGTCCGAGGAAAGCCGGGGCACCAACGCCATCGGCACGGCGCTGGCCGAGGGCCGGCCCACGCTGGTCCACGCCGCCGAGCACTACCTGGAAGCCAACCGGTTCCTCACCTGCTCCTGCGCGCCGATCCTCGACCCGTACGGCAGAACCGTCGGCGCGCTCGATGTCACCGGCGATCATCGCGGCTTTCACAAGCACACCATGGCCCTGGTGCGCATGTCGGCGCAGATGATCGAGAACCAGTTGTTCGCCAATGCTTTCCAGGATGTGGTGTGCGTGCACTTCCACTCGCGGCCAGAGTTCATCGGCACGCTGGTCGAAGGCATCGCCGCTTTCACGCCTGCCGGGCGCTTTCTCTCCGCCAACCGGAGCGGCGTCTTCCAGCTGGAATTGTCGATCGGCGCATTGCAGGCGCATACCTTCTCATCGCTGTTCGGCATGTCGATGCCCCAGTTGATCGACTCGGAACGCGGCGCGCCCGCCGGCACTGTCCAATTGCAACTGCCGAGCGGCGTGAAAGTGTACGCGCGCGTCGAGTGGAAACGTCCCGCCAGCCCGATCGCACGCGCCACCATAAACCGCGACGCGACCCGCGAGCGCGACACGACGCCGGCACGCAAACAGGGCAACGGGACGTCGCAGCCAGACGGTCTGGATGCCCTCGATACTGGCGACACCCAGATCAAGAGCGTCATCGGCAAGCTGCGCAAGGTCATCGGCAAGGACATTCCGATCATGGTGCTGGGCGAGACCGGCACCGGCAAGGAGTTGCTGGCCCGTGCCATCCATGCCGACAGCCCGCGTCGCGCCGGGCCATTCGTCGCCGTCAACTGCGCGTCGATTCCCGAGGCATTGATCGAGTCCGAACTGTTTGGCTACGAAGAGGGGGCATTCACGGGCGCCAGGAAAAAGGGCGGCATTGGCAAGATGGTGCTGGCCAATGGCGGCACACTGTTCCTCGACGAGATCGGCGATATGCCACTGCATCTGCAGGCGCGGCTGCTGCGCGCGCTACAGGAGCGTACGGTGTCGCCGCTGGGCAGCAACAAGCTGGTTCAGGTCGACGTCGCCGTGGTTTGCGCCACGCACCGTAACATGCGCGAGATGATGGCCAGCGGCCAGTTCCGCGAGGACCTGTACTACCGCCTGAATGGATTCGTGGTGCGTCTGCCGGCGTTGCGCGAGCGTGACGACCTGGATGCCGTGGCGCAGAGGCTGCTGCAACAGGACCATGCGAATGCGCTGCCGCTCAGCGAACCAGTGGCACGGATGCTGCGCGGCTATCACTGGCCCGGCAATATCCGCCAGCTCGCCAACCTGCTGCGCACCGCGCAACTGATGGCCGAGGGATCGCCTGAAATCACGGAAGACCATCTGCCTGACGACTTCCTCGAAGACTGGCGCGCGCGACACGCGGCGGAGCCGAACGGAGACGATACCCGCCCCAGTCGCCTCGCCGACATCGAAAGCATGGCCATCCTGACTGCGCTGAAGGCCCACGACGGCAATATCTCGGCGACGGCCAAGGCGCTCGGCGTTTCACGCAATACCGTCTACCGCAGAATCGAGGAAGCGGGCGGCCTACCGCCGCAAAGCGACTGACCACCCTTCCCGATGACGGGAGCGGAAGCATCCGCCCCCGTCAGCCATCGGAAGGAGATCAGAAGAAGCCCAGCGGCTGCGTGTCGTAGCTGACCAGCAGGTTCTTGGTCTGCTGGTAGTGGTCGAGCATCATCTTGTGGGTCTCGCGGCCCACGCCCGACTTCTTGTACCCGCCGAAAGCAGCGTGAGCGGGATACAGGTGGTAGCAGTTGGTCCACACACGCCCCGCCTGGATGGCGCGGCCCACACGGTAGGCGCGGTTGATGTCGCGCGTCCACAGCCCCGCGCCCAATCCGTACTCGGTGTCGTTAGCGATCCGAACGGCCTCCGCCTCATCCTTGAATGTGGTCACGGCGATGACCGGCCCGAAGATTTCCTCCTGGAACACGCGCATGTCGTTGCGGCCCTTGAGCAGCGTCGGCTTGATGTAGTAGCCCTTGGCAAGGCTGCCGGGCATGACCTCCACATCGCCACCGACCAGGCATTCGGCGCCCTCTTCCCGGGCGATGTCCAGATAGCCGCGAATCTTGTTGTACTGCTGCTCGGACGCCTGCGCGCCGACCATGGTCTCGGTGTCGAGCGGATCGCCGCGTTTGATGGCGGCCACCTTGGTCATCACGGCATCCATGAAGCGGTTGTAGATGGATTCCTGCACCAGCGCGCGCGACGGGCACGTGCACACCTCGCCCTGGTTGAAGAACCCCAGCACCAGCCCCTCGGCCGCCTTCTCGATGAAGCTCGGCTCCGCCTGCATGATGTCCTCGAAGTAGATGTTGGGTGATTTGCCTCCCAGCTCCACGGTCGAAGGGATGATGTTCTCGGCCGCGCATTTGAGAATGTGCGAACCGACGGGGGTCGACCCGGTGAAAGCGATCTTGGCAATGCGCTTGCTGGTTGCCAGTGCCTCTCCGGCCTCCTTGCCAAAGCCGTGCACCACGTTCAGCACGCCCGGCGGCAGCAGGTCGCCAATCAGCTCCATCAGCACGTTGATCCCCAGCGGGGTCTGCTCGGCCGGCTTGAGCACGATGCAGTTGCCAGCAGCCAGCGCGGGCGCCAGCTTCCATGCCGCCATCAGCAAGGGAAAGTTCCACGGGATGATCTGGCCCACCACGCCCAGCGGTTCGTGGATGTGGTACGCCACGGTGTGCTCGTTCAGCTCGGCCGCCGAGCCTTCCTGCGCGCGGATGCAGCCGGCGAAGTAGCGGAAATGGTCCACGGCCAGCGGAATATCGGCATTGAGCGTCTCGCGCACTGGCTTGCCGTTGTCCCACGTCTCGGTGACGGCCAGCAGTTCGAGGTTTTGTTCGATGCGGTCGGCAATCTTCAGCAGGATCAGCGAGCGGTCCTGTACAGCGGTGCGACCCCAGGCGCCCGCCGCGGCGTGGGCGGCATCGAGCGCAAGGTTGATGTCCTCGGCGGTCGAGCGCGGAAATTCGGCGATCGCCTCACCGGTCACCGGCGTGGTGTTGGTGAAGTACTGGCCCTTGACAGGCGGCACGAACTCGCCGCCGATGAAGTTGCCGTAGCGCGGCTTGAACGAAACGATGGCGCCGGGGGTGCCGGGATGGGCGTAACGCATGGACTGTCTCCTGATGGATGAGTGACGACGCCAGCGTTCTGGTCTGATTCTGCGTGGCGTCCATGCGTTATCTGCAAAACCCGGGCCACCTTCCGTCGTGGCCCGCTCAAGCCGGAATCCGGTCGATACACCGCGGTGGCAACGAGAGAGACTGTTCAAGAATGGAACACCGGCTGTTCCAGGGATCAACAGTCGGTGGCTACCGCCCTCACCGCTCAGCGGCTCGGCGGCTTAGCGGCTCAGCGCTGCGACGGCGTCGCACCTGCGGCCGGGAATCGCATCCGCGCGGCCAGACCGCCCAGCGAGGAGCGCTTCAGTTCGAACACCCCGTCGTACATCGCGCAGATATCGCGCACGATAGACAGGCCCAGCCCACTGCCCTCGACGGATTCGTCCAGCCGGGAGAAGGGTTGCATGGCCTGATGCATGGAGCTTGCGGGCATACCCGGGCCATCGTCGTCGACGCAGATCTCGATCTCCGATTCCTGCGATACCAGCGTCACGCGGATATGCGTGTTCGCCCATTTCCAGGCGTTGTCCAGCAGGTTGCCGAGCATCTCGACAAGATCCTGCCTGTCACCAAAGAAGTCGGCATTGCCTTCCACGCTCACGTCAATCGGCTTGCCCGCATGAAGCCGCACAAGCGCGCGGGCCAGTTCCTCGACCGCCGGGCGGATCGCAACGCTCCGCCCGCCCGCGCCGGCGGCACCCACCGCGCGGGCCCGGGACAGATGCCGATCCACCTGCTGGCGCATCGCGTCCACCTGCTGCAGCACGCTCTGGGAGAGCGGACCGGGCAAGGCCGTGGCGCTGTTGGCCAGGATCGCCAGCGGCGTCTTGACCGCGTGGGCCAGATCCGCCGCCTGCCTGCGCGACCGCTCCACGGCATCGTGATTGCGTTTGAGAAGCGCGTTGATCTCATCGACGAGAGGCTTCACTTCGGCCGGCCATACTCCCTGCAACGTGGGGTCGCCACCGCCGTGCAGCTTTGCCACCGCCGCACGCAGGCGGCTCAGCGGCGCCAGCCCAAAGCGGATCTGCGCCCAGACGGCGCCGAGAATGCCCACACCAAGGATGCCGAGTGACAGCCACAACAGATGCCGGAACGAGCGTTTGGCGTCCCGCAGTTCGGTGCGATCCAGTGCCACCGTGATCTGGACGTACGCGTCATCCCCGGTCAATTGGAGCCTGCGGGACTTCACCAGCAGCGACTGGCCTTCTGGGCCGTTCCGGATATCGGCGTCTCCCGCCGGAATCTTGCGCTCGATCGTCGTGGGGATATCGATGTCCCACAGCGACCGCGACCGTAGCGATTGCGTGCCCGACGCGGCCTGCCAGTAGGCGCCCGAGTACGGCCGTTCAAAGCGCGGATCGGCGGGCTGGCGCGTCAGTTCCAGCTGACCATGGCCATTCCATTCGAGCGCGGCGGCAAGGCTGGTCAGGTCCCGGTCCAGCTCGGTCACGTAAGTCTTGTCGACGTGGCGCCCGAACAGCGTATCGAGCACCCAGCCCGTGGCGCATAGCGTGCCGACCACCCACAGCGTGGCAATCAGCAGCAACCTGCCCGCGATGGTGGGCCGCTTCATGCGCCGTGTTCCGGCGGACGCAGCCGGTATCCGAGGCCACGCACCGTTTCGATGACGTCGACACCCAGCTTGCGTCGCAGGCGACCGACGAATACCTCGATGGTATTGCTATCGCGGTCATGGTCCTGCGCGTAGATATGCTCGGTCAGCGTGGTCTTGCTGACGATCACACCCTGGTGGTGCATCAGGTAATCGAGCACCTTGTACTCGTGGGCGGTAAGGACGATGGGCGATCCGTCCACACTGACCTGACCAGTGGCGGGCGCCAGCGTGACCGGGCCGCAGGCGAGAACCGGCGAGGTATGCCCGGTGGAGCGACGGATCAGCGCCCGAATACGGGCCAGCAGTTCCTCGGCACGGAACGGCTTGGTGAGATAGTCATCCGCGCCCGCGTCGATGCCTTCCACCTTTTCCACCCAACTGTCGCGCGCGGTCAGAATCAGCACCGGCACGCCGTTGCCGGCCTGGCGCCAACGCTTGAGCACGGTCAGGCCATCAAGCTTGGGCAGGCCCAGGTCAAGAATGACCGCATCATAGGGATTCTCGGTACCGAGATGCTCGGCGTCGATGCCATCTGACGCGTGGTCCACCACATACCCTGCCTGAGACAGCGTATCGGCAAGCTGGCGCGCCAGTGTGGCTTCGTCCTCGATCAGCAGGATGCGCATCGTCGTCAGGGCTTGCGGGCTTTGTCGAGGTCATGCCCCTTTGCCTTCAACAGGCGCGCGTTGCGGGCATCGTACTTGAGCTTGGCCACCGCGCTGTTCGGCAGCAGCAGCTTGACTTCATAGGTCCATATCCCGTCATCGCGGTCCAGCTTGACGTCGATGACATCGCCCGTGTACTGGTTCGAAACGGTCTCGAGGATATGGGACAGGGGCAGGATCTCGCCCGAGCGCAGAGCCTCGCGGGCGCGGTCGGCATCGGTATCGGCATGGGCGATGCCGGCGGTGCCAAAAGGGCCGAGCGCGGCAACGAGGATCAGGATGTGCGCTGCGGGGCGCAGCCAGCGTGTCAAGGCATTCATGGGGCGCATGTTGCGGGGGCAAGCCTGAACAGAAGCTGAACGCCGCGCTCAGGTGCGGTTCAGGTTCGACAGCGCATGATGCCACGACATTCTCACTCCGTCGCCGCCATGTCACAACGATCCGCCCTACACGCAGTGCTCTCCGGCCTGGCTCAACTCGCCCCGCTGGCCGTGGCGATGGCCGCCGCGGCACTGCCCTTCTGGTACAGCACGCTTTCCCGCTGACCGGAGATCCGGTCACCCCGGTTCAAGCGCCGAGCGTGGCAATGATGTCGCGTGCCATCGGTGCCCGCCCGTGCGGACTGCCGGATGTCTCAGCCCACCTCCCCCCGCATCCCGATCTCGCCGATGAGCTTGTCGTAGCGGGCGTTATCCGCGGCTACCATCTGCGCGAATTCGGCGGGCGATGCGCTCCTGCGAATCTCCCCCGCGTTTGCCTTCATCGACGCATCGAGTTTCCCACTGGCCTGCAACGCGGCCATGGCATCGAACAACTTCTTCGTCAGCGGCGCTGGCAGGCCAGCCGGGGCAAACAGGCCGCTCCAGTTGTCGAGCACGAAGCCTGGCGGCAACGATTCCGCCAGCGTCGGCACGTCGGGAAAATAGATCGACCGCGCGGCTGACGACACCGCCAGCGAACGAAGTTGTCCGTTACGCAGGAACGGTGCCGCTGTCGATAGAACGGGCATGCCGAACTGCGTCTGCCCACTCATCATCGCGGTGACAATTTCGCTGGCACCCTTGTAGGGGATGTGAACCGCCTTGGTTCGCGTCTGGTGGAGCAGCGACTCCACTGCCAGGTGCGACACACTGCCCTTTCCGCCCGATCCATAGTTCAAGCCATCTGGCTGCCGGCGCATTGCGTCAATCAGGTCACGCGCTGTCTTGTATGGCGACGAGGCCGGCACGGCCAACACTACCGGGCCGCCGGACAGCGCCGAAATCGCGGTGAAGTCCCTGGTCGCGTCATACGGCTGGTCACGATACAGGTGGACGTTGATCACGTGCTGGTTGGCCAGCACACCGAGCGTGTAGCCATCCGGCTCGGCACGCTTCAGCGCCCGAGCGCCGATGATGCCGCCTGCGCCACCGATGTTTTCCACCACCAGCGGCTGGCCCAGCACGGGTGCCAGTTCGGCGGAGATCGTGCGGGCCATCGAGTCGGGCGCGGTTCCCGCGATGAACGGCACGATCAGCCGGATCGGGCGCGATGGATAGGGCGCGGCTGCGCTGGCCACGCGGCTCATCATGCCGCTCAAGGCCGTGGCACCGGCCACGGCGCCTGCTGTGGCAAACCACTGACGACGATTCATGCTTGTCTCCTGTCATGCGGCGCATTGTCTTGTATCGCAATGTCGCCACGCAAATGCGTTGAGGCCCGTCGGTCAGGTCAGACCCGATCAGGCCAGTTGGTCATGCCCCAGTGGGATCCAGAATCGCCTTGGCGACCGTATTCCGCTGGATCTCGCTGGTGCCCGTGAAGATGCGGAACATGCGCAGCTTGCGCCAGGTCTGCTCCACCGGATGGCCGCGCGTCACGCCCACGTTGCCGTGAATCTGCACCGCCTTGTCGGCCACCTCGAAGCAGCGCTCTGACACAAACAGCTTGCACGCCGCCGCCTTCATCCGCAGGTCAGCGCCGGCATCGGCAAGCATCGCAGTCTGCGCGATCATGCTCTCGCACGCCCACAGCGCGGCGGCCATATCGGCCAGCATGTGCTGGATGGCCTGGAAACGCGCGATCGGGCCACCAAACTGGCGGCGCGTGCCCGCGTACTGTACTGACGCCTTGTAGGCACTCGTGGCCAGCCCCAGCATCGACGGACAATGCAACAGCCGGTTGACGTTGATACGCGACATGCCGAGCTTGAAGCCACGCCCTTCGCCACCGAAGATGTTCGCACGCGACACACGCACGTTCTCGAAGCGGATATCGCCGTCAATATGCTGACCCGACATCGGTACGTACTCGGTACTGACGGTCACGCCCGGCAGATCAAGGTCGACGAGGACCGCCGTGATCGCCGGTGGCGCGGTGGCGGCATCGGTCACGCACATCACGATGGCAAAGTCCGCGAACGGCGCGCCGCTGATGTAGTGCTTCTCTCCGTTGATGACGAGATCCTCTCCATCTATGACGGCACTGGTGCGAATGCTCTGCGCATCCGAACCAGAATGCGTCTCCGTCAGCGCGAAGCACGTGGACTTCTGTCCGCGAATTACCGGCTGGAAGTAGCGCTCGATCTGGTCGGGCGTCGCGTACTTGAGCATGTTGCCCACGCGCGGCGGCCCGCCGAGATCACCCAGCACGTGCGGCGCCAGCACCGCCCCGCTGGCAGCCAGATCGGCCTTGAGCGCGCACTGCTCCGCGATATTGAGACCCTTGCCGCCCAGTTCCACGGGCAGGCAGGCCGCGTAGAGCCCGAGTTCGCTGGAACGGCGCCAGACGTTGCGCAGCACCTCGCGCGGCCACGCGTCTTCCGCGCCCAGATCCAGCTCGCGCTCCAGCGGCCGCAGTTCCTCGTCGATGAAGCGCTGGATCGCCGCGCGCGTTTCCAGCAGCACGGGGTTGGTCAGGTGATCGAACATGATGTGTCCCTTAATTGACGCGGCGGCTGGCGCCCACCCAGTACTGTTCCCGCACGACTTTGCGCGCCAGCTTTCCGCTTGCGTTCTTGGGCAGTTCGGCCACGAAATCGACCGTGCGCGGCGACTTGTAGTCGGCAATGCGCGCGCGGCAATGGCGGATCAACTCCGATGCGCTGGCTTGCCGGCCCGGCCACAGCGCCACCACGGCCTTGACGCTTTCGCCCCAGGTTTCGTCGGGCACACTGATCACGCAGGCTTCCATGACGTCCGGATGCTGGTACAGCGTCGCCTCCACCTCGGTCGGGTACACATTGAAGCCGCCGGAGATAATCATGTCCTTCTTGCGATCGACGAGGTACAGGTAGCCATCGGCATCCACACGCGCCAGGTCGCCGGTGTGCAGCCAGCCGTCGATCAGTACTTCGCTGGTGAGACCGGGCTCGCCCCAGTAGCCCTGGAACACATCCTCGCCACGAATCACGAGTTCGCCGATCTCGTCGTCGCTGACCTCCTCACCGCGTTCGTTGACGACCCGCACTTCGGTTTCCCCCATGGCGCGACCGCACGATGCCAGCCGCTCTGGATGCCGCGCGAGTGCCTCGGCATGATCCGCCGTGGATAGCCGGGTAACGCCGGACGTCGATTCGCTGGCGCCGTAGCCTTGCGACAGGATTGGACCGATGCGTTCCCACGCCTCGCGAATGCGTGCGGGCGCCATGGGCGCGGCGCCGTAGGCCAGCGTCTTCAGGCAACTCAGGTCTGCCGTGGCCAGTGTGGGCTCGGCCAGCAGCAGGTTGATCATCGCCGGCACCATGAACACGTGCGTCAGGTTCAGACGCGGCACCTCGGCTAGGAAGTGCGCGGGCTCGAACTTCTCGAACAGGACCAGCGTGGCGCCAAGGAACAGATACGGCTGCATCAACATGCCAGACGCATGGGTAATCGGCCCGATCAACGCCAGGCGATCGCCCGGGCGTGCAGGGCGATCCATGCCCAGGATCATCTTGCGCATCGACGCCAGCCGGTTGCCATAGCTCTGCATCGCTGCCTTGATCTTGCCGGTGGAGCCCGACGAGAAATGCAGCACGGCGATGTCGTCTGGCTGCGGCACATAGTCGATGGCGGTGGTGGCGCCGCCATCGATCAGTGCTTCATAGGCACCGTACTGGCCCTCCGCCCCGGCAATCGCAAAGAAATGCTCCACGCAGCCGAACCCGCGCGATTCCCGCTGGTATCGCGTGTAGCCGGGGCCGACGATCATCACGCGTGGCGTGCAGTTTTCCACGACATCCGACGCCTCTTCGGCAGTGAAGCGGGGATTCAGCGCGGCCTTGACCAGCCCGGCCTTGTACAGCGCGCATTCGATCTCCACGATCTCCGGACAGTTTCGCGCCTGGATCGCCACGCGGTCGCCACGGGTCAGGCCCAGTGCCAGCAGCGCGTTCGCCAGCCGCGTGGAACGCTCGTCGAGCTGGCGATAGGTCAGCACGCGATCCCGGTACAGCACGGCCGGACTATCGCCCCAGTAACGAGCGGCGCGCCTGAGGAAGTAGGCGAACGTCATGCATGTCTCCTTGCAACTTGTCTGGTGTTTGTGCGCCCAGTCTGTAAGATGACGGGCATCACTACAATGCATTGACTGGAATAAAGTCATAAACATCAGGAATGTACGATGGAGACTCGCGATCTGGAATACGTGCTGGCTGTAGAAGCCCACGGTGGCATCGGGCGTGCCGCCGAGGCGCTGGACATGACCCAGCCGGCACTTACCAAGGCCGTGCAGCGCGTGGAGGCGCAACTGGGCGTACCGCTATTCGAACGCACGACGCTGGGTATGCGCGTCACGCAGGCGGGAGCGGTCTTTCTGGAACGGGCACGCCGGATCCGGCTGGAATATGAAGACGCGATCAAGGAAATGCGCGGCATCCAGACCGGCGAACAAGGGATGCTGCGCCTCGGCTATTCCCCGTCGATGCCCAATGCGCTGGTGCTGGGCGCGTGCCGGCAACTGATTCGCGAGCGGCCAGTGGCACGGCTGCGCCTGACGATGCGTGTGGCGCGCGAGTTGATGGACCTGCTGCAGGCCGGCGAACTCGACCTGGCCATCGCCCCGTTGCCGCGTCAGGCAAACCCGGCCCTGGTATCGCGTGAGCTGTTCACCGATCGCCTGGCGGTGGTGGCCGACGAGAATCATCCGTTGCTACGACGACGCAACCTGACGCTGGCGGACCTGACCGACCAGCAGTGGCTGCTGCCTAGCGCGCACGTGCTGATCCGCCAGCAGATCGACGCCGCCTTTACGGAACTGGGCTTGCCCGCGCCGATCCTGCGCGTGGAGACCGACTTCGGCAGCACGGCCCTCTTCGATCTGGTGCGCGGCACCGAAATGCTCTGCATCGCGGGATCAACCAGCAATGGCGCCCAGGCGGGCCTGCGCCCCATCGCACTGCGGCCTGATGCCCTAGACCTGGGCCGACGGGTGGGCGTGATGTCGCGGGCGGGTGCCTATCTCTCGCCGCTGGCCCTGCGCATGATCGGCATTTTCGAGGCGCGGATGCAATGAGCGATCGCCACGCGAAAACCATGTCGAATAACTAAATCTCAAAAATCAGATTTTCGTAATTCCGGCATTTAATCCGTCGCCCACGATCGGATTGCACGGCAGAGATTCGGCTTGATTGCTGGATTTGACACCCCGCCCTCACCAGGATCAATAATCATAAATTAAAATAAAATATTAATATCAAGATATTAAAAGTTTCACACAAAAATATTCCTTTACGACACTAATCTGCATGAGGCGCTCCATCAACACGATCTTTGCCACGTGTCGCGGGACCCGCCTCTCCGGAGCCTTCAGACCCCGGCAATAGTCTCCCCGTCTCGCACGGGCTCGCTTTCGGACCATCAGCAAGTCGACTAACTGGAGAGAGCATGACGATCAGATCGATCCCAATTTCCTCCCGACATAGAAGGCCGAGACTGAAGGCAACGTCTGCGGCGGTGGCAGTGCTTTTGCTGATGCAATACGAGCCCGCCATCGCCCAGGTTTTTATTCAGGGTGTTGGCCAGGGAAATACCTTCGTTGATACGCCGAATCACGCTTACGGAACCTCTGCCAGTAGCGTGGCGATCATCCGCGCCACAGGACCTGGCGTGACCTATACCGGCAGTAGCATCTCCGGCACGATCCCCGCCGGGTCGAGCACTCCCACGGTACAGGCTACCGGCGGTGGCAGCGTCGCGTTCACAGGCACGTCCACTTTCGGCATCAACGGCAGCAGTGGGTACGTGTTCGATGCTTCCGGAAGCGGCTCCAGCATCTCGGCCGACACCGTCACCCTGACCGGCGGTCAGGGTGGAATTCATACGTCATCGGCCGGCTCGGTAACAGTTGGGGCGGCAAACATCAGTAGTACGGTCGCCACCGGCAACGCGGGTGCAATCTTCGTCGATGGCGGCACCGTCACGACGAATGGCAGCACGGTCATCAACGCGCTGCCGGGCGGCACTGCCAACACGTTCTACAACGGCGTTCGCGTGAACAGCGGCGGCACCTTCAACGCCAACAACGCGCTAACGATCAATGTGGATAGCGTGGCAGGCTCCGGGATTTACGCGGCCGCCGCAAACGCCATTGCAAACGTTAACAGCCAGGGGCAGCCGATACAGATTTCACTGATCAACGGCCAGAACTCAGGCATCAACAACGTCAATGAAGCGGCCGCCCTGCGGGCCGATTCCGGAGCCGTCACCATCACGGGCAACTCGCAGCTGGCAGCAAGCCAGGGGCGCGGATACGGGATGTGGACCGGCGTCGGCGGCGGCACCATTACCGCGAACGGGAACTCCGCCATTCATACATATGGAGACCAGGGATTCGGGATACGACTCGATGCGGGAACCGTACAACTCAACGGCGACCTGTCGATTGAAACCGGCGTGAATCCGGTTGCCGGCGCTTCGGGAGTCGGCTCTGCGGGGATTCGCGGGATTCTGGGGACGTTGAACGTCACGGGCGCCACTACGATCAACACGGTGGGCGGCATCACGCCGGTCGGAAGCAGTTTCCTCTCGTACACCTATGAATCCGCGTACGGCATCTGGAATACCAGCGCCAGCCGGATCGCCGGTGGTGGATCTGCAATGACCTTTGGCGGTCCGGTCACGATCACCACCAGCGGCCCTGCCGCCCATGGCATCTACAACGACAGCAATAGCGGGACCATGACGTTTCAAGGGCCGGTCAACGTCAACACGACTGGAGGCAGCGGAAGCGTGACGTGGTACAGGCCAGGGTCCGCCGCCGGTTCCAACGAAACCGTTGGCGCCTGGGGCGTCAACAGCGCGCTGAGCGGGACCACCACCTTCAAGGGGCTGCTGACTGTCAACACGACGCAGGCGACCTCGGGCGGTGTCCGCAGCATTGGTGGCCTGGTTGACATTCAGAACGGCGCAACCATCACTACCAGCGGCGCGAATGCGTACGGCGTCTATGCCTCTGGCAAGACCTCGCCCGCTACCTACAACGGCACTATCCAGCTCTCCGGTCCGACCTCGATCACGACTAATGGCAGCGGCGCCCACGCCGTGTTCGCCGATCAGGCCGGTACCGTTGTCCTCAACGGCGCCACGATCCGCCTGGCCGACCAGAGTGCCTTCGGTGTGTTGGGCAGCGCGAACTCCAGCATTTCAGGTACGGGCCTGTTCAATGTGATCGCCAATCTGCAATCGCAGAACAACGCACAGATCAACCTCACAATGACGCCCGGCTCCGTGTTCACCGGAGCCACCACGCGCAAGGACGGATCCACGTTCAACCTGACGCTCAAGGACAGCACCTGGAACCTCACCGACAACTCTAATCTGTCCACGCTGGTCAATGACCCGAGCCAGATCATCTTCGCTGCGCCGGTCAACAATACGTTCAAGACGTTGACGGTGCAGAACTACAGCGGTAACGGCACCATCGCGCTCAACACGGTACTGGCAAGCGACGGCGCGCCGTCGGACAAGCTCGTTGTCGATGGCGGCACGGCAACCGGCAGTTCGAAACTGCGCATCAACAATGCCGGAGGCGCCGGCGCGCTGACCGTGGCGAACGGCATTCAGGTAGTGAACGCGACCAATGGCGGCACCACCGCCGCCGGAGCGTTCGCGCTTGATGGCCGTGCCGTCGCGGGTGCCTACGAGTATCGCCTGTTCCGTGGCGCCAACGACGGCACGGATGCGAATTCGTGGTACCTGCGTTCCGATCAGACGCCCACGCCGCCCGCGCCACCGGAACCGCCCTCTCCCCCCGCGCCACCAACGCCGGATCCACTGTACCGCCCCGAAGTGGCCGCCTATCTGGCCAATCAGCGCCTGGCCGGCCAGATGTTCGTCCACAGCCTGCACGACCGCCTGGGCGAGCCGCAGTATGTCGAGGAACAAGGCTTCGACCGTGCCGACGACAAACCCCGCTCCGGCTGGTTGCGCATGGTCGGCAAATGGGAGGGCAGCCATAGCGCCGACGGCGTCTTCAAGACCAGCACCGATTCCTTCCTGCTGCACGGCGGCGCCGAACTGGCCAAGTGGAAGCTGTTCCGCGACGACGGCAACGATCGCGGGCACCTTGGCGTGATGGGTAGCTACGGCTTTGCCAGCACCGATGCGAACGCCCGGGGCAACCCGTTCAGCGCGAAGGGCAAGGTCGAGGGCTGGAGCGTTGGCGCTTACGGCACGTGGTACCAGAACGACGAGCAGAAGCTGGGCGCCTACGTCGACACCTGGTTCCAGTACGGCTGGTTCGCCAATCGCGTCGAAGGCCAACTGCTGCCGACCGTGCGCTACAACGCTACCGGCTGGGCCGTCTCGGGCGAGACCGGCTACGCCATCCCGACGCGCAGCAACTGGATCGTCGAGCCGCAGGGCCAGTTGATCTACGTGGGCTACAACGAAGACAACATCACCGAGCCCAACGGCACCCAGATCAACGGGGCGAACTCCCACGGCTGGATTTCGCGCCTGGGCGTGCGGTTTCACCGGACGTATGTGCGCGAGGAAGGCAAGACCACGTGGCAGCCTTACCTGACGCTGAACTGGTGGCACACCGGTGTATCCAGCAACATCTCGTTCAACGAACTCCCGCTGGGCAGCATGTATCCGAGCAACCGCTACGAGGTGAAGATTGGTGCCAATGCCCAGTTCAGCAAGCGCTGGACTGGATGGACCAATGTGTCGGGGGCGTGGGGCGCGCAGAGCTTCTACCAGTACGCGCTTCGTGTGGGCGTGAAGTACACCTGGTAGCGTTTCCACAGTTGGGGCCGTCCCCACGGCCCCGGCTAACGCATTACACTGCAGCCTATGAGCCGCAGCCACCCGCAACCTCATCTTCAGGATTCCCTCACCGCCTACTACTGGAGTGGCGACGCCATTCGCAGCCGGCGCGTGAGTGACGTCGTGCTCTCCGGCACCGTCGACATTCCAAAGCCCCCCGCCCGGCTGACCGCAGACTGGGCGCGCGAAATCTCACATCACATGAACCTGGAAGTGGGGGATGTCGAGGTCATGCCCCTGGCGCGAGCACGCGCGCGTTGGTCGGATTATTCGTGCTGCGTGCGCGCCGTCTCGGATTGGACAAGCACGCTCGGCCTGCCCGAAGTGCTGGCCGCGAGCGATGTCGCGCTTATGGTCTGTCGCGGGGCGCGGTATCACCATGACGGCGACCAGTATGGCGGCGCCGCATTCTGCAATCTCTTCCTGAGCGATGACAAGGGACAGGACGTCCACTTCCCCTTGCTGGATCTTCGTATTCCGCTGCAGCGGGGCACGGTGCTGATCTTCGATACCTGTCAGCCTCACGCAGTGATTCCGCGCGGCAGCAGCCGTTTCAATGCCGCCGACTTTCCGACGAATCAGGATTGCACCCAGCTATTCCTGACCTGGGAACTTCCCATCGAGAATGCCCACGTGGCACGGGCGCTCAAGATCGCGTTCGACAGCGACGTATCAATTGCACGCGATCTCGACGAAGAGCAGGTCCGACTACATTGCGAAAGGGTTGGCGTGTGTCAGGAAACCGGCGCGTGGCAACGCTTCGTGGCTGAGTAAATCAGGCTTGCATTCGCACGGCAATCCGCGGGCACGCCGCTGCGATGCGGTCTGCAATCCCCGCCGGGTGCGGCACCGGCATTCCGGCGCGATTGCAGACTTGCAACGACCAGCGCTGGACGCCCTTCTCCGCCAGCGTATGCAGCAGCGCCATCAATTCGGCCTCATCGAATAGCTCGGGGTCCCAGGTCGTGCGACATTCATAGGCGACACCGCTTGCCACCAGACGCTCCAGCGAGTCCATCACGCGTGTGGCGCTTCCGGGCGTGCCGGTCACGTGGTCGTAGCGGTGCGCGGGCGCCTTGATATCGAAGCCAACCCAGTCGACCCATGGCAGCGCAGCCTCCAGGCGGTCCGGATACATGCCGGCCGTGTGCAGGGCGACCTCGAAACCCAGTTGCCGCACATCGCGCATGGCGGCGGGTAGCGCGGCCTGCAGCGTGGGCTCTCCGCCGGAAAACACCACGCCATCCAGCAGGCCACGCCGCCGCGCCAGGAATACCAGCACGTCTTCCCAGGCCCGCGCTGACGGGCTGCCGACCGGAATCAGATGCGGGTTATGGCAGTAGTCGCAACGCCAGGGGCATCCCTGGCAGAACACCACCGCGGCCAGCCGCCCGGGAAAGTCGATGCTGGTCAGCGGTGTGAAACCGCCGACCTTGAGGTCTGCCAAGATGGGCTCAGGCCGCGCAGCGGCTCTCATCGAAGAACGTGCGCTCGGCATGCTCGCCCTTCTTGCCGGTATTGAAACTCGCCACCGGACGGTGGTAGCCCATCACGCGGGTCCAGACCTCGCAGGGCTGGCGCTCTTCGTCCTTGAGTGCCAGTGCGGGTTCAATCGAGAAATGGCGGGCGACAGCGAGATCAGTCATGGCGTTGCTCCTCATGTGCGAAACGTCGGGTTGAAAATCGGGAAACCTCACGCCGCCAGCGCGGCGCGTTTGCGCGCGAGAATGTCCTCGTCGCACTTCGGGCAGAAGCGGTGTTCGCCGGCCAGATAGCCGTGCTTGGGGCAGACGGAGAACGTCGGCGTGATCGTGATGTAAGGCAGCCGGAACGACTCCAGCGCGCGACGCACCATCCGCTTGCAGGCCTCGCCGCTGGACAGTCGCTCGCCCATGTAGAGATGCAGGACCGTGCCCCCGGTGTACTTCGATTGCAGGGCTTCCTGACGTGCCAGCGCCTCGAATGGATCGTCGGTAAAGCCGACGGGCAACTGCGACGAGTTCGTGTAGTAGGGCTGATCGGCCGTGCCGGCCTGCAGGATGTCGGGCCAGCGCTTGCGGTCTTCACGCGCGAAGCGATACGTGGTGCCTTCCGCGGGCGTGGCCTCCAGGTTGTACATGTGGCCCGTGGCTTCCTGGAATTCGACGATCCGCCCGCGCACATGGTCCAGCAGACGCATCGCCATCGCGTGCCCGGCTTCCGTAGTGATGTCGTACGCATCGGCCGAGAAATTGCGGATCATCTCGTTGATGCCGTTTACGCCAAGCGTCGAGAAATGATTGCGCAGTGTGCCCAGGTAGCGCTTCGTGTAGGGGAACAGCCCTTCGTCCATCAACTGCTGGATACGCTCGCGCTTGGCCTCCAGCGTGTCGCGGCCCATGTCCAGCAGTGAATCGAGCCTGTTCAGCAGTGCGGCTTCGTCGCCTTGATACAGATAACCAAGTCGCGCGCAGTTGATGGTGACCACACCCAGGGACCCGGTCTGCTCCGCACTGCCGAACAAGCCGTTGCCGCGCTTGAGCAATTCACGCAGATCCAGTTGCAGGCGGCAGCACATGGACCTGACCATATTGGGCGTCAGGTCCGAGTTCACGAAGTTCTGGAAGTACGGCAGGCCGTATTTCGCCGTCATCTCGAACAACCGCGCAGCGTTCTCGCTTTCCCACGGGAAATCCGGCGTGATGTTGTAGGTGGGGACCGGGAACGTGAAGACGCGCCCTTTGGCATCACCCTGCGTCATCACCTCGATGTACGCACGGTTGATCATGTCCATCTCCGCCTGCAGGTCGCCATAGCGGAACGGCATTTCCTCGCCGCCGATGACGGGCACCTGTTCCTTGAGATCGTCGGGACATGTCCAGTCGAACGTCAGGTTAGTGAATGGCGTCTGCGTGCCCCAGCGCGACGGCACGTTGAGGTTGTAGATCAGCTCCTGGATGTGCTGCCTGACCTCGGGGTACGTCATCGCGTCCTTGCGGATGAAGGGCGCCATATAGGTGTCGAACGACGAGAAGGCCTGCGCGCCGGCCCATTCGTTCTGCATCGTCCCCAGGAAATTCACGATCTGCCCGACCGCGCTCGACATATGCCGCGGCGGCGCGGCTTCCACCTTGCCAGGCACGCCGTTGAGGCCTTCATGGAGCAGAGTGCGCAACGACCAGCCGGCGCAGTAGCCGGACAGCATGTCGAGATCGTGAATATGAAAGTCACCTTCCCGGTGCGCGGCGCCAGCCTCGGGCGCGTAGACATGCGAAAGCCAGTAGTTGGCGGTGACCTTGCCGGCCACATTGAGGATCAGGCCGCCCAGCGAATAACCCTGGTTGGCATTGGCGTGAATCCGCCAGTCCTTGCGGTCCAGGTATTCATTGATGGACGACTCGACGTCGACAGTTGTCGCGCCCCGGATGTTCTGCTGCATCGCACCCCTCCCGTGCTTACGCACAAAATATGGGGTGAATTATCTATATCGACACCATAGGTGGTGTTGCGACAGATCAAACGGCGACACCGCTGGGGGGCGCGACACATCGGGCGGCGGGTCGGGCAGATCTCGCCAGCAAGGCGATCCAGACCTCGACCGCCCGGTGCCATCTGGCGCCGGATGCGCCCTTCCCCGGCCCCCGAGTGCCTAGTTCACCTGCCGGGTACGGCCCGTCCAGTACGGTTCCCGCAGCGCCCGGCGCAGCAGCTTGCCGGATGGATTGCGCGGCATGGCGTCGATGAAGTCGATGCTCTTGGGCACCTTGAAACCCGCGATGCGCTCGCGCGCCCAGCCCAGAATGCTGTCGGCGTCCGCGGCCACACCCGGGCGCAGCACCACCATCGCCTTGACCGCCTCGCCCCACCGCTCGTCCGGCACACCGATCACGGCCACGTCGGCAACGGCCGGGTGGCCGTAGATGGCACTCTCCACCTCGGCCGGGTAGATGTTCTCCCCGCCGCTGATGATCATGTCCTTGACCCGGTCGTGGATATAGAGGTAACCGTCCGCGTCCATGTAGCCGGCATCGCCACTGCGCAGCCAGCCGTCGGCGTCGATGGTGCGGGCGGTCTCTTCCTCCTGCTTCCAGTAGCCCGCCATGTTCTGCGGCGAGCGGATCACCACTTCGCCCACCTCGCCGGCAGCCAGCCTCTGGCCATCCGGCCCGACCACCGCCACCTCGCTACCGGGCATGGCCTTGCCGGCGGCGCGCATGCGCGGGACATCGGCGGGCGTATGGTCTTCCGGCGGCAGCGCCACGATCGTGCCCGTGGTCTCCGTCATGCCGTACTGCTGCACGAAGCCGCAGCCAAACACCGCCATGCCCTCGCGCAGCAGCGCCGCGGGAATCGGCGACGAGCCGTACAGCATGTGCTTGAGGCGTGAATAGTCCACCTGGCGCGCGCGCGGATCACGCAGCACGATCTGCATCGCAGCCGGCACCATGAACAGCTTGCTGATGCGGTCGTGCTCGATATAGTCGAGCACCTTGCCCGGATCGAATTCGCGCGCCACGACACCCTTGCAGCCGACCAGAACACCGCGCACGCCCCAGCCTGAACCGCCGATATGCGCCACCGGCATGGCCACCAGCGACACATCTTCGTCGTTCCATTGCGACCAGTCGGCGCCTTCGCGCAGCGAGATCTCGGTACCACTAGTCAGGTTGCGATGCATCAGCATCACGCCCTTGGGACGTCCGGTAGTGCCAGACGTGTAGAGCTGCAGCACCACGTCAGCAGGCTTCGCTTCGTGCGCCGGTGGCGTATCCGGGCACGCATCGCGCCAGTCCGTGTAGGCCGGCCAGTCTGGCTCCCCGCCCTCCATCGCCACGGCGCGGCGCACCAGTGGCAGCGCTGGCAGCAGGTTGCGAACCGATGCCGATGACTCGGGGCCGACAAAGACCAGCGTCGCGTCGCAGTGCGAGACGATGTACTGGATTTCAGGCCCTGCCAGCCGCCAGCTCACCGGCACAATGACGGCCCCCATCTTGGCCGCGCCAAAGAATAGTTCGAAATAGTGGTCGCTGTTCTTGCCGACATAGGCGATGCGGTCGCCAGCCTTCACGCCGTCGGCCAGCAGGGCCTGCGCCACACGATCCGTATGGCGATCGAAATCGGCAAACGTGGTCTCGCGGCCTTCGAAGGCGTACGCAATGGCCCCGGCCCGCTCCCGGGCGTAGTGGCGAATCGCGCTGGGCAGCGTCGCGAGGTATTCCGTCTCCATGAGCCTTGTCTCCTTTTCTGATTGATAGGATGGGTACTGGTGACAAATGGCGTCGAGGGACGCCAAAGCGGGCGCTCAGAGCCGCAATACCTGTCGCGCGATGATGTTGCGCTGGATCTCGCTCGAACCGCCGTAGATCGATGCCTTGCGATAGTTGAAGTAGCGCGGCGCGATCGGGGCGGCATCGTCGGGACCCAAACGCGGGTCGGCAGCGCGTCCCTGGATCTCGGCCCAGGTATCCCGCACGAATGGCAGCGCATAGGGCCCGAGCGCGTCGACCGCTAGCTCGGAGATGGCCTGTGCCGTCTCGGTTCCGACCAACTTGATCATGCTCGACGCCGCGCCGATCGACGTACCCGAGGCCACGCCGGAGAACAGCCGCAACTCCGCCGCCTCGGTCGCCGCCACGCGCACATACATGGCGCCCAGCCGTTGCCGGAAGACGGGATCGTCGATCAGCCGCCCGGTGCCATCCTCACCGGGCTGAGCGGCGGCCATGGCAGCCACCTTGTCCAGTTGCCGGTGCAGCATCGGCGCGAAGCTGCCGCCACGCTCGAACTCGAGCAGGTACTTGGCAATGGTCCAGCCCATGCCCTCCTCGCCAATGCGTTGGGCGGCCGGCACGCGCACATCGTCAAAGAAAACCTGATTGACCTCCTGCTGGCCTTCCATCGGGCCGTCGAGCGTAGGCAGCGCCGATACGGTGATACCCGGCGTGCGCATGTCGAGCAGCAGGAACGTAATGCCCTCCTGCGGCCTGCCCTCCCGCGAGGTCCGCACCAGACAGAACATCCAGTCGGCCCACTGCGCGTGCGTCGTCCAGATCTTCGAACCGTTGAGGATGTAGTGCTCGCCATTCGCATCGACGCCGCGCGTCGCGCGCATCTGCAACGATGCCAGATCGGAGCCTGAGTTCGGTTCGGAGTAGCCCTGGCACCACCAGTCGTCGGACGCCAGGATGCGCGGCAGGAAGCGGGCCTGTTGCTCGGGGCTGCCGTACTTCATGATGACGGGCGCCACCATCTTGAGCCCCATCGGCGACACTGCCGGGCAACCGGCGGCGGCCAGTTCGCTCTGGAAGAGGTGACGTTGCGTGGGTGTCCAACCAGGGCCGCCATGTGCTTGCGGCCAGTTCGGCGCGGCCCAGCCACGCGCGTGCAGCGCCTTTTGCCAGCGTACCTGTGCCGCCTTGTCGAGATGGCCGTTCTTCGATTGCGCCATCATGGCGCAAAGCTCGTCATCAAATGCTTCGGAGATCCAGGCGCGCACCTCGGCGCGAAACTGCAGGTCTTGCGGAGACTCGTCGATATCCATGGCGGTCCTTATGCGTTGGCCGGGTAGCGCAGGTCGACACAACGGCGCAGATGGTAGGCAACGTTGCCGAACTGCAGGCCGATGGCGGTGACACGCTTGAAGTAGTGGCCGACCGCCGTTTCCTCGGTCACGCCCATGCCGCCGTGGATCTGCACCGCGCCCTGCCCGATGCGGCGGCCTGCTTCGTCGACATGGGCCTTGGCGGTGCTGGCACCCAGCGCCCGTTCATGTGGCTCGCCAGCAAGACGCATGGCAGCCACCTGTGTGAGGGCGACGGCCTGCTCGTGCAACATGTACATGTCGGCCATGCGATGCTGCAGCGCCTGGAAGCTGCCGATGGCCTGCCCGAACTGCTGGCGCTGACGCGCGTACTCGACGGTGTCCTCCAGCATTCGCGCCGTGGCGCCGGTGGCTTCGGCACACAGCGCCACGGTGGCGGTGTCGCTCAATTGCTCCAGCAGCGGCAATGCGCCGCCAGGCATTCCCAGCACTTGCGCGGCGCTCACCGGCACGTCGGCCAGTATCAGGTCGGCAGTACGGCCGCCGTCAAAGGTGGGGGCTTCGATCAACGTCAGGCCCGGCGCCGTGCGTTCGACCCAGAACAGCGTCGGACCGGCATCCGTGTTCGCGCTGACAATGAAGTGCGTGGCCCAGGGCGCGCCGGTGACAAGCGCCTTGCGTCCATGCAACCGGTATCCACCGGCAGCCGCGTCCGCGCGTGTTCGCACTGTCATGCCGTAGCGCGATTCCGGTTCGGCGTGCGCCCAGCCGACCACCAGTTCGCCTGCCGCGATGGCAGGCAGCGCTTCGGCGGCCAGCGTCTCATTGGCATATTGCAGTGCATCAACCGCAAGGATGGCCGTGCCAAGGTAGGGCTCCAGCACAAGATGGCGGCCGAACTGTTCCATCACCACGATGTGGTCGACGATGCCGCCGCCCAGCCCACCGAAGCGCTCGGGAATCCCGATGCCAAGCAGGCCAAGGTCGCGCGCGAACGCGCGCCAGCAGTCGGGACGCCAGCCGGCGGCCGAATGCACGGCAGCCTGGCGCGCATCGAACGTGTAGTGATCGGACAGGTAGCGCGCGAGCGTGTCGCGCAGCATGACCTGTTCTTCGCTGAAGCGGAAATCCACGTGTTGACTCCTCGGTGGGGACGCGACACAGCCATTCTGTTCCGCGCCGGCCATGCCGGCGACGTTCGAACGAACTATTCGCGCCAGACTATGCGTACACCCGAGCGCCTAGACCTGACGTGCGAAATCGCTCACCTTCACGCCATCGCGCCCCAGAATCGCCATGCCGACAACGCGATTCCAGTACAACTCCGACCCGTGCGCCATGCGCCATTCGTGCAGGCATCGCGTGAGCAGTTGCAGGTCATACTCCTCCGTGATGCCGATGGCGCCGTGGAGGCCGTGGGCGGCCGCCGCGACAACCTGCACGGCCTCCGCGCAACGGGCCTTCGCCACGGCGGCAGCAAGCCCCCCCGGGCGCCGCTGCCCACCCGCGAAAGCCATTTGCGCGGCGACGGACATAGCGGCAATGTGCTCGACGATCACCGAAAGCTGATGCTGGATGACCTGGAATTTGCCGATCGACCGTCCGAACTGCGAACGGTCCTGGCAATACTGGAGGGTCAGATCTCCCGCGCGTCGGGCCGCCCCCGCCATCAGCACGGAAAGCACGGCGCCGTCCCAGGCGTCCAGTTCGTCCACCGTGACGCCCTCGACAGGCACGGCATCACTCCGCACCCACGTCAAATCCGCGCAGAGACTGCCGTGCACCCCGATCCAGTCCCGCTGCGCCGTGCTGCAATCCAGCAAGAGCACCGTATCGCCGCAGCCCACGAGTACATGGTCCGCGACCAGGCCACCGATCACGTTGGCGATGCGCAGGCTGCCGTCCGGTTCGCGCCGGCATCTTGGCGCGATCGTGATCATGCCCGCGGGTGCCCCGCCCCCGGATTTCGAGAGAATCGCCCGTGCCACAATGGTCTGGCCGATCGGCAGTGGCACCGCGTGCTTTCCGATCTCCAGAAGTATCGGAAACAGCTCGCCCAACGCCAGCCCGGCGCCTCCAGCTTCTTCGGGCGTCAGGAGTTCGAGAAATCCCGCCTCCTCGATGGCGCTCCATGCCTCCCTGACTTCAACGCCTTGTTCAAACTTCCGGAGCGCCTGCGGCGAGAAACGGTCTTTCAGGATATCTGCGATGGCTTCTACGAACATTCACTGTCCTCCCTCGTATTAGCGCAGCCCGAGGCTACGGGCGATCATGCCGCGGAGAATCTCTCGCGTGCCGCCACGCAACGAGAACGTCGGGGAAATCTGGCTCAGATAGGCCACCGTGCGCAGCAGCTCGCCATCGCCGGCCGACTCGGGGTCCGAGGCAATCGCCGCTTCCAGATAGGCCGGAATCGCCTGCTCCAGCTCGGTGCCCAGGTCCTTGACCAACGCGGCCTCGACCACCGGGCTCTCATGGCGTGCCAGCTTCGATGTCACGGCGATCGACATGTTGCGCAACGTCGCCACATGCGTGACGAAGCGGCCAAGCGCGGCCACCTGGTCTCGGGTCGCTTCCGTGCGGCGAAGTTGTTCGATCCAGGCATCCAGCAGGACGATGCTGGAATAGATGCGCTCCGGGCCGCTACGCTCGAAAGCCAGTTCCGCGTTCACCTGTTCCCAACCACTGCCTTCTTCGCCAATCAGGGCATCCGGCCGCAGCGCCACATTCTCGAATACCACCTCGGCGAAGTGCGCATCGCCCGTGAGGTCCCGGATGGGACGCACCGTCACGCCGGGCAGGGAAAGATCGATGATGAACTGGGACAACCCCTTCTGCTTGTCCTCGGGAACACCTGAAGTACGGACCAGCGCGATCATGTACTGACAATGCTGCGCGTTGGTCGTCCAGATCTTCTGGCCATTCAGGACCCAGCCATCCGAAGCCGGTGTCGCGCGCGTCCGGACACTCGCCAGATCGGAGCCGGAGTTCGGCTCGCTCATGCCGATGCAAAAGAATGCCTCGCCACGACAGATCTTCGGCAGGTAAGCCGCCTTCTGCGCCTCTGTCCCGTACCTTAGGATCAGCGGCCCGCTTTGCCGATCCGCGATCCAGTGCGCCGCGACGGGCGCTCCAGCACTCAGCAACTCCTCGACCAGCACGAATCGTCGGAACGGATCGAGGCCGGCCCCGCCATACTGCGCGGGCAAGGTAATGCCTACCCATCCGCGGCCGGCAAGCTTCCGGCTGAAATCAGCGTCAAAGCCCATCCACGACCTGGCCCGCTTGCTCGGTGGGGCCTTGGGTTGCATGTCCGCCAGAAAGGCCTTCACCTCGGCACGAAACGCCTCCGCCTCCGGGGGCAACTGCGCGAGATGAAAGGTATCGAGTAGATGATTCAACGAAAACTCCTGATCTGGCACTGCCGCAAGGCGTCAGTGCAAAAGCCGGCACGGTGCTGCCGCGTGCCCGCAACACGCCGGCAGCCGGTGCCTCACATCATGTTCACGGTGGCAGTCTTCACCACTGGTACTTCGCGGGTTCCTTGTCGATGAACCGCCGGACCGCCTCCTGGTGATAGGCGCTCTCGCGACACATGGCCTGCAGCATCGCTTCCTGTGCATGGACGGTATGACGGTCGGACTCGAACGCCCGGTTCATCACGGACTTCGCCGCGCCGATGGCGTCGGTCGGGGCGTGCGCGAAGCGATTCGCCAGCGCAATGGCATCGGCCACGACATCGTCCTCGGAGATCGAATGGAGCAACCCAAGGTCGAGCGCCTCATCGGCCTTCACGACGCGCGCGGAGAAGACCAGTTCCTTGGCGCGCGCGAGACCGATCCAGCGAGGCAGCAGATACAAGGCCCCGACGTCGGGCACAAATCCGATGCGGGAGAACACCGAACAGAATGTGGCCCGCTTCGATGCCAGGATGAAGTCCGCGCAAAGCGCCAGCGAGAGTCCCGCGCCGAACGCCACGCCGTCCACGGCCGCGATGACCGGCTTCTCCATGTCGATCAATTCGTCGGACCAGCGATGGATCTTGCGAATGCGCTCGCGTCCCTCGAAGATGTCGCGCTCGCCACCCTGCCCGGCCGCAATTGCCTTCACATCGCCCCCCGCGCAGAAGTGCCCGCCAGCGCCGGTCAGCACGATGGCCTTTACCGCCTTGTCATCGCGCAACGCCGGAATGACCTCGGCAAAGGCGTCCCGCATCGTCATGTCGAGCGCGTTGCGCTGCTCCGGACGATTCATCGTCACCACGGCGGTGGTTCCCACGTGCCTGACTTCCAGTACCGTCATTGCTTGTCTCCTGTGTTTTCAGTAGCGCATCTGCACCAGCCACGTCGCGGCCATGGCGGGACGCTCGCTGTTTTCCACCTGCATTTCCACTTGCCAAAAGCATCTGATCTCGCCCGGCCGGACATCCTCGACGCGCTGCAGGACGAACACACCGCGCACCCGGGCGCCCGCGGGTACGGCACCGGTGAAACGCACCTTGTCGAACCCGTAGTTCACGGACATCTTGCGGCCCGGAAACGAGAAGCACTGGGTGAACGCCGTCGTGACCATCGACAGTGTCAGGAGTCCATGAGCAATCGTGCAGCCAAACGGCGACTCGGCCGCGGCGCGTACCGGATCGACGTGGATCCATTGACGATCGCCGGTCAGCCCTGCGAACGTATCGATCGTCTCCTGGTCCAGCACGATGTAGTCGCTCACCGCGGCCGGCGCGTCGCGAAGCGCCTTGACGGCCTCGACAGAACTCAGCGCCTGCATGCTTCAGTCCGCCTTCACGTTGAGCGACTTCGCCACGGGAATCCAGCGCGCGCGCTCTTCGTTAATGAATTCCCCAAAGCTCGCGGGAGATCCCGGCATCGGCTGCGCGCCGATTGCGCGGAGCTTCTCGACCAGTTCGGGATTGCGAAGGGCGTCGTTGATCGCCTTGTTCATCGCCGCGATTGGCGCGGCGGGCGTGCCGACCGGCGCGACCACACCGAACCAGGCGCTTGCCTCGGTCCCCGAGTAGCCCAGTTCGTGCATGGTGGGCACGTCCGGCAACAGTGGAAAGCGGTTCGTATCGAGAATGGCCAGCGCGTGAATCCGGTTTGCCCTGGCCTGCTGCATGGAGGACGGCAATGCGTCGTAGATCAGATCAATGTTCCCACCAATCAGGCTGACGATGGCGGGCGCGCTACCTGCAAACGGCACATGGGTGACCTTCACGCCGAGCTTGCTTGACGCGTTCTCGCCGGCAAGGTGCGTGATGTTGCCGCTCGACGCCGAGCCCATGGTCAGCTTCCCGGGCTGGCTCTTTCCCAGTGCCACCAGATCCTTGACTGACTTCACCGGCAGTTCCGCCCGCACCGAGAGCATCAGCGGCGTCTTGCCCAGCCCCGCCACTGGCACAAAATCGCGCGCCGGGTCATAAGGCAGCTTTTCGTAGATCGCGCTGTTGATCACCAGGGGCGCATTCGAGCCGACCAGGAGCGTCTTGCCGTCTGGCGCGGATCTGGCCACGGTCTCCGCGGCGATGATGCCCGCTGCCCCTGGCTTGTTGTCGATGACGATCGTCGCCTTCAGGAACTTCGACGCATCGCTGGTCACCAGCCGGGTGATCTGATCCGCCGCGCCGCCCGGCGGATATGGCACGACCAAGCGGATGGGCTGATCTGCCGCGGACGCGGCATTTGACACGGCGAACACGGCAACAGCCAGAAAAAGCATCTTTGCGGAATGCAGCATCTCGTCTCCTTGAGTTTTCTTTTTGGGTACAACGATCAGATCACGCCCTGCTCCCTCAAGGCGTCGATGGTGGCTTCTGAAAAGGCAAGCATGTCCTGCAGAACCCTGTCGGTGTGTTCACCCAGGGTTGGCGCGGAGCGTTGGTAGCGAATCGGCGTATCGGAGAAGCGAATCGGATTCGCAAGCGATGGGGCTTTCGAACCGCTGTTGTGCTCCAGAACGAGCTGCATGTCCCGATGCCTGACCTGCGGGTCTTCAAACACCTGCTTCATGTTGTAGATCGGGCCGCAAGGCACGTTCGCCGCTTCCATCAGCGCCACCCATTCCGTCATGGTTCTGGCCAGCATCGCCTCGGCAACCTGGGGAATCAGCGTCTCCCGGTTCCGGTTGCGCTGTGCCGCCGTGGTGAACCGGGCATCCTCCGCCAGATCGGGACGCCCGATGACGCCGCAAAACGCCACGTACTGGGTGTCGTTGCCGACCGCCACGATGACGTCGCCCTCTTTGCAGCGGAATACCTGGTACGGCACCATGTTCGAGTGCGCATTGCCCATCCGCTGGGGGACCTTGCCGGACAGAAAGTAGTTGATGGCCTGGTACGAATTGATGGTGACCACGCAATCGAGCAAGGAGATATCGATGTATTGGCCCTCTCCGCTGACGTTCCGGTGCTCAAGCGCGGCAAGGATGGCCGATGTGGCGTACATGCCGGTGAGCAGATCTGTGATGGCGATGCCGGATTTCACCGGGCCGGCGCCGGGCTCGCCATCCGGCATCCCGGTGATGCTCATCAGACCGCCCATACCCTGGAAAACGAAGTCGTAGCCCGGCAATGCCGCGTAGGGCCCGGTCTGACCGAATCCCGTGATCGAGCAGTACACCAGACGCGGGTTGAGCTTGCGCAGGTCTTCGTAGGACAGGCCATAGCGGGCCAGCGTCCCCACCTTGTAGTTCTCCACCACGACATCGCATTCGCGAGCCAGCGCCCGGATGATGTCCTGGCCCTTCGGCGATGCGAGATCGATCGTGATCGATTTCTTGCCCCGGTTTGCGCTGAGGAAGTACGACGAATCATCGGTCTCGTTGCCTTGCGGGTCCTTCAGGAACGGCGGCCCCCAGCCGCGCGTGTCGTCCCCGGCACCAGGCCGTTCCACCTTGATGACTTCGGCTCCCATGTCCGCCAGATTCTGGGTAGCCCAGGGTCCGGCCAGCACACGGGACAGGTCCAGCACCTTGATGTGGCCAAGCGCCTTGCTCATATCGTTGTCTCCTGCTTTCGAGTTGTAGCGATGAGCGTAGCCACGTGCCAACGCCGCGTCCAATAGCGATTCGCGAGACTTCGATAAGCTGCGTTTATCACTGCCCGGCAGTACGCCGATATATTTTGGATATCGGAAATCGTCGTTTCTATATTGGACAGCGCCATAGCGCTGCGCATAGTCTCTGCTGACGCTTCGCGTACTAGACGAAGCCGGATAACACGGAGACAGGAATGAAACTCACATCAGCCACGCGCCGGTGGGCCATGCTGTGCGCGCTCGTGGTGACGATTGGCGGCGCACTGACGCCGATGGACGCCAGAAGCGAATACCCGGACAAGCCCATCAAGCTGGTAGTGTCCTTTCCGCCGGGGAGCGGCACGGACTCCAACGCCCGATATCTCGCACGCAAGATGGAGGAACGGCTGGGAAAGCCGGTCGTCGTCGAGAACCGCCCGGGTGGCAACAGCTTCATCGCCGCGCAAACCGTGACCCGCGCCGAACCCGACGGATATACGCTGCTGCTGGCCAGCAACTCGCCGGTGGCGACCAATGTCGCAATGTTCCGCAAGCTCCCCTATGACCCCGTCAGCGAACTCGCACCCATTGCCCGTCTGGGAGTGGGCGCCATGGCGCTGGTCGTGAGCGCGACTTCCCGCTACCAAACCGTCGACGCGCTGCTGAGCGCGGCACGCGAGCACCCCGGCACCCTCAACTATGGCGCGGGCAGCGCCTCGTACCAGATCGCGACCGAGCTCTTTCTGGCAATGGGTCACATCAAGGCCAACCATGTGCCATACAAGGGCGCGGCGCCGGCGCTGACCGATCTGGCTGCAGGGCAGGTGGATTTCGTGTTTGCCGACTATGGCGCGGTACTTCCGCTCCTGAACGGCGGCAAGCTCCGGCTGCTCGCGGTCACCAGCGACAAGCGGCTCGGCAGCCAGCCCAACACGCCCACGCTTCAGGAAAGCGGATTCCCCGGCTACTTCATGGTGAACTGGACCGCCGCGTTCGCACCGGCGAACACGCCAAAGCCGGTCATCGCCAAGCTGGAAAAGCTGATGGTGGACATCTACCAGACACCTGAAACCAGCGAATTCCTGTCGCGCACCAGTTGGGACGTCTTTGTCGGCGACGCGAAAGCGCTGAGGACCTTCCAGCTCGCGGAGATCAAGAAGTGGTCAGACGCCGCCGAGCGCGCAGGCGTGCCGAAACAGTAGACGCAACGATAGTCGAAACGATCCATCCAATCCCGGAGACCTACCATGTCGAACTTCCTGTCCTACGAACAAGACGGGCACGTCGTCACGTTGACGATGTCGGAACCCGAGCGCCGGAACCCACTGACGGGCAATACGGCCGTGCCCGAATTCCTGGCCGCGATCGAGCGTATCGAGTCCGATACGTCGGTCCGCGCCGTGATCATCACCGGAAGCGGTACCGCATTCTCGTCGGGCGGCAACATCCACGAAATGAAGCGGCAGGCATCCGGGACTGCCTCGGCAATGGACGTCAGACGGGACTATCGCCATGGCATTCAGCGGCTACCGCTTGCGCTGTTCAATCTGGAGGTCCCGGTCATCGCCGCCGTCAACGGTCCGGCACTGGGGGCAGGTCTCGATCTCACCTGCATGTGCGACATCCGCATCGCGTCGCGGGCCGCCCAGTTTGCGGAGAGCTTCGTCAAGCTGGGCATCATTCCCGGCGATGGCGGCGCCTGGCTGTTGCCGCGGATCATCGGGATGTCGCGCGCGGCGGAGCTTACGTTCACGGGCAAGGCCATCGACGCGCAAACGGCGCTCGAATGGAATCTCGTTTCACAGGTAGTCGAACCTGAGGCTCTGCTGCCCACGGCTCGGGAGATCGCGGCCGCCATCGCGGCAAACCCGCCGCATGCGGTCCGATTGGCCAAGCGCCTGCTGCGCGAAGGCATGCACACGTCGCTGGGCACGCTGCTGGAACTGTCCGCCGTCTATCAAGCGGTCTCGCATCAGGCCGCCGATCACAAGGAAGCCGTGGAAGCGTTCCTCGACAAGCGCAAACCCGTATTCAAGGGATAAAGAGGTGACGGCCGGCCGTTTTTCGTTCCGCCGTGGCGGCGGGAAACGGCTCGCCTGACAGCGATGGCGCCGCAGCGGGAATGCCCCGCGACATGCGTATGTGCCCGTATTGCGACGCACAGCATGTTTCAATAAGCTCCAAGTCTCAAGCGCCCTCCGGAGCCAGGACACGACATTGAAATGCGGCGCTCTGTCACCCTTCCAGGAATATGGATCTACGTCGCATCAGGCACTTTGTCGTACTTGCCGAGACCCTGAATTTCCGGCGCGCCGCCGAGCGGCTGCATATTGCCCAGCCGGCCCTGACCGTCTCCATACAGAAACTCGAAGCAGAGCTGGACACGACCTTGTTCCTGCGCGATGCCAGGGGCGTGGCGCTGACCGCCAGCGGGCGGGTCGCGTTGCTGGAGGCAAAGCGCATCCTGTTCCACGCTGGCCAGTTCAGCGAGCGGGTACACGCAGCCGCCAGCGGTCTGGGTGGCACATTGCGCGTGGGATTCGTCGGCTCCACGACGTATCAGGTACTACCGCGACTCGTCTCGCGCTTCCGCGAGGAATATCCGGGCATCGAACTCGTACTGAAGGAGGCAACGTCGACCAGCATTCTTCGGAGCCTGGAAGAGGAAGCCCTGGATGTCGGCCTCATCAGGACGCCATTGATGTCCAGGGGCACTGCCACGCTGATTTCCCTGCAGGAAGACCGGTTCGTTGCCGCGCTGCCACGGCGCAATCCGCTGGCGGCAAAGCAACCGCTTACGCTCGCCGACCTTGCCCAAGAGCGGTTCGTCATGTACGCCCAGACCGAAGCCTCGGGCCTGCACGCCGCTGCGATGGCGGCATGTCAGACCGCCGGGTTTCTTCCCCGGATCACGCAGGAAGCCACGCAGATCCAGACGGTACTGGCACTGGTGGAAAGCGGCCTTGGCGTCGCGTTGGTCCCGTCGATCATGCGTCGATTCGGCAGCGACAAGCTGGTCTATTCGACACTGGCCAACTATCCCAACACTACAAGCATCGGCATCGCGCTGGCCTGCTCCCCGCACGCCGATGGTCCGGCCATCAGGCATTTCCGCGAAGTGGCGATTGCGGAATTCGCCGGCGACGCGCCGGCCGCATAGGCTTCGGTCCGGATCGAAAGCGAACCCTGACCGAGTCCATAGCGACGACGCCTCGCCGGCAGCACCTCAGAGTTCGCGCGCGATCAGCTCCTTCATGATCTCGTTCGAGCCACCGTAGATCTTGCTGACCCGCGCGTTCACATACATCCGCGCAATCGGGTACTCCATCATGTATCCATAGCCGCCGTGCAACTGCAGGCATTCGTCGATGATCTCGCACGAACGCTGGGTGCACCACCACTTGGCCATCGCCGCCGTGCCCGGGTCCAGTTCGCCACGCAGGATCTTCTCCATGCAATCGTTGACGAAGCTGCGCGCGATGGTCGCGTTGGTCTTGCACTCCGCCAACCGGAATCGGGTGTTCTGCAATTCGATCAGTGACTCGCCGAAGACTTTGCGATTGCGCACGTACTCGATCGTCAGGCCCAGCGCGCGCTCCATCGATGCCAATGCGCCCAGCGCGATGATCATGCGCTCCTGCGGCAACTGCTGCATAAGCTGGTAGAAGCCCTTGCCCTCTTCGGTGCCGAGCAGGTTCGCGCAAGGCACGCGCATGTCGTCGAAGAACAACTCGGCGGTGTCCTGGCCCTTCTGCCCCATCTTCTCCAGGATGCGACCGCGGCGGAATCCCTGCTGGCCATCGGTCTCGACCACGACGATCGACACGCCGCGCGCGCCCGCCTCGGGATCGGTCTTGCAGATCACCAGGATCAGGTTGGCGTGATAGCCGTTCGTAATGAAGGTCTTCGAACCATTGATGACGTAGCTGTCGCCGTCCTTCAGCGCGCGCGTCTTGACGCTCTTGAGGTCCGAACCCGCGCCGGGCTCCGACATGGCGATGGCGGCAACCAGCTCGCCGGTCGCCATCTTCGGCAGCCACTTGCGTTTCTGATCCTCGGTGCCGTAGCGCAGGATGTAGTGGGCAACGATGCCGCTGTGCACGTTGGTGCCGAGGCTGCTTACGCCGGCCCGCGCCTGTTCCATCGTGATGATGGCCTCATGGGCGAACGTTCCGCCGCCGCCACCGTACTCTTCGGGAATGCTCGCGCAGAGCATCCCCATCTCGCCAGCCTTGTACCAGACTTCGCGGTCGATGTACTGCTGCTTCCACCAACGATCCTCGTTGGGTGCGAGTTCGCGCTCGACGAACTTGCGAATGCCATCCTGGAAGATCTCCAGGTCGCCGCTGATCCAGGGCAAAGGGTTGGTCATGATGCGATGTCTCCTGCTTAGATGGTGTTGGATGCGTTGGACGATGCCAGCGTCATCAGTCGAGCGTCAGGTTGGCGAGGCGGATGGTCTCTCCCCAACGCTTCTGATCCTTGCTGACCAGTTCGGCAAATTTCGGCTGCGGCTCTCCGCCAGGCATACCACCCATTTCGCGAAAGCGCCGCACGACTTCAGGATCCTCCATGACCTTCGCCAGGCTCGCCTGCATCTTCGCGACCACGTCCGGGGGCGTCTTTGCCGCGCCGAAGAACCCCAGCCAGCCCTGCACGACGAAATCCTTCACCCCGGCCTCGGCCATGGTCGGCACGTCTGGCATGCTGGCCTGACGTTCATCGCTCGTCACCGCCAGCGCGCGCAGCTTGCCGCTTCGAATCTGCGGCAGCGACTGGGTCAGGTTGTCGAACATGAAAGTGGTCTCGCCGGCGAGCACTGACGTGGTGGCGGGCGTCGATCCCTTGTAGGGCACATGGATGGCGTTGGTGCCCGTACGCTGCGTGAACATCAGCGACGTCAGATGCGTGGTCTGCCCAATGCCGGCCGACGCATACGTGAGCTTGCCCGGTTCCTTCTTCAGGAGCGCCAAGAGGTCTGCCACGCTCTTCACGGGCAACTGGGCATTGACGACCAGCACGTTCGGGAACGAGATCATGTCGGTGACCGGCACGAAGTCCTGCGGCTTGTAGCTCAGCTTTTTGTAGGCCGTGTAGTTGATCGCGTGCGAGCCGGTATTGCCGACGAGCCAGGTGTATCCATCGGCGGGCGCATTCAGGAAGGCCTGCGTGCCAATGATCCCGCCCGAGCCGGCGCGATTGTCGACCACCACGGGTTGGCCCAGCAATGCCGAGAGCTTCTGCGCGACGATGCGGGCCGGAATATCGGTCGTGCCACCCGGCGCGCCGGGAACGATGATCGTGATGGGCCGCGTTGGCCATGCCTGCGCGTTCGCCGGTTCCGCGGCGATCATGCCGATCGCGCCAAGCGCGAGGCTGGCGCCAAACGCCAGCGAACTGAAGGTCCTGCGTTGCATTTGTCGTCTCCTGATTGGTTGTGTCGGCTCAACCATTTTTTTCTTGTCACCGCCCGCGTATTCACGCGGGGGCGCATGTCTTTCTTGCTGCGACGGGTCTGTTATCGCGGGCGCTGCCACCGCGAAAGGCCGCCCCTGATCAGGCTCGGGGCGGCCAATCCAGACAGGGTGTTACTTGCCGGTCCAGACCGGCTTGCGCTTCTCCGCAAATGCCGCCGCGCCTTCACGCGCGTCGGCCGAGGTGAAAACCGACTCGATCAGCGGCCGTTGACGCTCGAACATTTCTTCGCGGGTCCAGTCGCCCGATTGCACCACCACCTGCTTGCTCGCGGCGATGGCCAGCGGCCCGTTGGCGCCGACCGCAGCGGCCAGTTGCAGCGCGGCATCCAGCGCGCCGCCTGCCTCGGTCAAGCGATTGACGAGACCCAGTTCGTAGGCACGCGTGGCCGGCAGCATGTCGCCGGTCAGGCTGTACTCCATGGCGACGTGGTACGGCACGCGGCGCGGCAAGCGCATCAGGCCGCCAGCGGCTGCAGCCAGGCCTCGCTTGACTTCTGGCAGGCCGAACTTTGCTTCGCGCGAGGCCACGACCAGATCGCAGGCGAGCACGAGTTCGAAGCCACCCGCCAGCGCGTAGCCCTCGACCGCGGCGATCAACACCTTGCGCGGCGGGCGCTCGGTCACACCACCGAAGCCACGCCCCGGAATGCTGGGCCGCTTGCCGGCGAGGAACCCCTTCAGGTCCATGCCGGAACAGAAAGTGTTGCCGGCACCGGTCAGCACGGCGATGCTCAGGTCGTCGCGCGCATCGAGTTCGTCCAGCGCTGCGGCAATGGCGGTGGCCGTTTCGAAGTCCATCGCATTGCGCGCTTCGGGGCGGTTGATGGTCAGCACCATCACGTTGCCGCGGATCTCCTTGGCTAGCGTATCGGTCATGATCGACTCCTTAGCGCGGGGCCATGCGGATGGCGCCATCCAGACGGATGGTCTCGCCATTGAGCATCGGATTCTCGAGGATGTGCAACGCGGTGGACGCGTACTCGTCCGGCGCGCCCAGGCGGGCCGGGTGCGGCACCATCGCGCCCAGCGAGGCCTTCACGTTATCGGGCAGACGCGCCAGCAGCGGCGTGTCGAACAGGCCCGGGGCGATCGTGCAGACGCGGATCATGCGCTGTGCCAGATCGCGTGCCGCGACGATGGTCATGCCGACGATGCCCGCCTTGGCCGATGCGTACGGAATCTGGCCGATCTGGCCTTCGTAGGCCGCCACCGACGCGGTCAGCACGCATGCGCCGCGCTCGCCGTCGATAGGCTCGTTGGTCGCCATGCGTGCCGCGCCCAGACGCAGCACGTTGAAGGTGCCAATCAGGTTGATCCGCACCACGCGCTCATAGGCTTCGAGCGAACCGGGCGAACCGTCCTTTTCCACCACGCGTACCGCGCCACCCAGCCCCGCGCAATGCACGAGCGCGCGCAGCGGCCCCATCGCGACTGCGGCGTCGAACACGCGCGTCATCTGGTCGGTATCGGTGACGTCGGCCTGGACGAACGTGGCATTGGGGCCCAGCGCATCGAGCGCGGCAGCGGCGCGTTCTTCCGAGATGTCGGCAATCACCACCTTGACACCCTTCTCCACAAGGCGCTTGGCGCTGGCAAGGCCGAGGCCGGAGGCACCGCCGGTCACGACGGCGGACATGGTCTGGTCGAGTTTCATGCTTGTTTTTCCTGTTTGTATGGGATTGCGATGGGCGTCAGACGCGCTCGATGATCGTGGCGTTTGCCATGCCGCCCGCTTCGCACATCGACTGCAGGCCAAAGCGCTCGCCGCTGTCTTCCAGCGCATGGAGCATGGTGGTCATCAGCCGCACGCCCGATGCGCCAAGCGGGTGACCCAGCGCGATCGCGCCACCGCGCGGGTTCAGGCGCGCGCCATCGGCCTTCATCGTCTTCTGCCAGGCCAACGGCACACTGGCGAATGCCTCGTTGATTTCGTAGTGGGCGATCTGCTCGAGCGTCATGTCGGTCTTTGCCAGCACGCGCTGGGTGGCGGGAATCGGCGCGGTCAGCATCTCCAGCGGATTGGCGCCGATCACATCGAAGCCGACAAAACGCGCGCGCGGCTTGAGGCCGAGCTTCGTGGCCATGCGCTCGCTGACGATCAGGATTGCCGCCGCGCCATCACTGATCTGCGAGGCGTTGCCGGCGGTAACGTTCCAGCCGATCTGCGGAAAGCGGGCGCTCAGTTCGTCGTTGCGGAATGGCGACTCTAGCGTCGCCAGACGCTCCACGGTGGTGTTGGCGCGGATCGTCTCGTCCTGCTCCACCAGACCGTTCACGGTCTGGATGCCGACGATCTCGCGCTTGAATCCGCCGGCTGCCTGGGCGGCGGCGGCGCGCTGGTGCGAGCGCGCCGAGTAGCTGTCCATGTCGTGGCGCGAAAGCTCCCACTTGGCGGCAACCAACTCGGCCGACACGCCCTGCCCGACCAGCCCCGGCGCGTAGCGTTCCTCGAACGACGGACCATATGGGTTCTGGCCAATACGCGCCGCGCCCATCGGCACCCGGCTCATCGACTCGATGCCGCAAGCAATCACGATGTCGTACGCGCCGGCCATGATGCCCTGCGCGGCAAAGTGAACGGCCTGCTGGCTCGAACCGCACTTGCGGTCGATGGTGGTGGCCGGCACGTGCTCCGGAAATCCCGCTGCCAGCCAGGCCACGCGCCCAACCCCTGCGGACTGTTCGCCGGCCTGCGTCACGCAACCGGTAATGACGTCGTCGACCAGACCCGGGTCAAGGTCATTGCGCTGCACGAGTTGCGACAGCACCTGAGCCAGCAGTTCGGTGGCGTGTAGTTCGGTAAAGGCGGAGCCGGGCTTGGAACGGCCCAGCGGCGAACGGATTGCGTCGATGATGAAGGCTTGCTGCATGTGTCTCCCCCTGATCCTGGTAGTAGGAAAAATGAGTTTGGTGGCTCAAAATATCGGTTGGCGTGACATATCTTCAATCAAGTTTTACCAGAAAGTCCAGCAAATCGCCTCAAAATTTCTCTTGACCTAATCTTTTTTTGAATTACAGAATAGAATTTATGAGACACGCGCGCCAAAAAAAGCATCAGCATTTAACCGGGAGCATCTGAAGTGACATCACTGCCACCTACCGCACCCGTCACGGCGGGCGAGAGCGAAGGCGAACAGGAAGGCCGCCTGGTGAGCGCGCTCGCACGCGGCATCGGCATCCTTGGCTGCTTTTCGACCACCGTCCAGGAACTGTCCGGCAAGGAATTGGCGGAGCTGACGGGTCTGCCCAAGCCCACGCTGTTCCGCCTGCTCGACACGCTGTGCGAACTCGGCCTGCTGCGCTATTCCGAGCGGCTATCGAAATACGTGCCCGGACTCGGCCTGCTGAACCTGGCCGCGCCGGCGCTCGCTCGCATGACGATCCGCCAGCTGGCCCGCCCGCTGATGCAGGAACTGGCAGATCACATCGAAGGACAAGTCCAACTGCTCGCAGGGATTGGCACCAATCTGAGCTACGTCGAAGTGGCGCAGGGTGCGGGTTCGCAGTTGTTCCGCTCGGAAATCGGGATGCGCGTCTCGCTGTCGCGCACGGCATCCGGCCGGGCGTACCTGTTGATGCTGTCCGAGTCCGAACGCAAGGCGTGGCTCGACGGCTTCGCGCGGCGCGACCCATCGCGCAAGGAATGGCTCGACGAGCGCCTTGCCACGGCACAGCGTGATCTGAGCGAGCATGGCTTCTCGCGCAGCTACGGCGACCTGCACCGCGAAATCGAAACCATCGCCGTGCCGATGCAGAAACGCCGCGATGGTGAGGCCTGGGTGCTCGCCGCCGCCGTGCCGATCTACAGCGAACAGTGCAGACGGCTGAAGGAAGACCTCGGCCCGCGCCTGCTGACGCTCTTGCGCAATGTGGAGGCATCGCTGGGCGCATAGCGTCGCAAAAGAATACAAAACCAACAGGAGGAGACGACCTGTTATGACAACGCTGCACGACTGGGCAACCGTGGCGCCGCAAAAGCCGGCATTGATCCAGGCTGAATCGGGCCACGTCATCACGTATGGCGAGCTGGACGCGCGCGCGATCCGCGCGGCGCAATGGCTGGTGTCGCGTGGACTGGAAGCCGGCGACTGCATCGCCGTGCTGGTGGAGAATCACCCGGGCCTGATCGAGATTGCATCCGCGGCGCGGCGCGTCGGGCTGTACTACACCGCAGTCAACACGCACCTGAGCCCGGCGGAAGCGGCCTACGTGCTGAAAGATTGCGGGGCGAAACTGCTGATTGCGTCGCCCGCCATGTTGCCGCTGGTCGAAGCAGTACGCGCGGCCGATGCCCACGCGCTCGATCTGCCTGTCTTCGTGCTGGCTGGCGCGTCAAACCTGCCGCCAGGCTTTGAAGCGTACGAAGCCGCGATCTCCGCGTTCGCCCCCGACGCTACCCTGCCCCCGCGCCCGGTCGGCCGCGACATGCTCTATTCGTCCGGTACCACCGGCCACCCCAAGGGCATCCGCCGGCCGCTCACGCCGTACGAAGACCGCGACAAACCCGAGCTTGAAATCATCGCCTGGCGCCGTGCATTCGGTTTCGACGAGAACACGGTCTACCTGTCCACTGCGCCGTTCTATCACGCCGCGCCGCTGCGCTACATCATGCGCACGCTTGACGTCGGCGGCACATGCGTCGCCATGGCGAAATACGACGCCGAGGGCGCACTGGCCGCAGTCGAGCGCTACCGCGTCACACATAGCCAGTGGGTGCCGACGATGTTCGTGCGCCTGCTGGGCCTGCCCGAAGAGGCACGCCGCCGTTACGACCTCTCGTCGATGAAGGTCGCCATCCACGCCGCCGCGCCATGTCCGGTCCATGTCAAACAGGCCATGCTCGACTGGTGGGGCGACATCCTCTACGAGTACTACGCCGGCTCCGAAGGCGCCGGCACGACCTCCATCGGGCCACTGGAATGGCGCAAGTATCCGGGCTCGGTCGGACGCGCGTCGGCCGGCGTCATCCATATCGTGGATGACGCCGGCAACGAGTTGCCGCCCAACGAAGTCGGCATGATCTTCTTCTCGGGCGTGGCGACGTTCTCGTATCACAACGCCCCGGAGAAGACGCGATCCGCGTACAACGACAAGGGCTGGGCCACCTACGGAGACCTCGGCTACGTCAACGAGGAAGGGTATCTGTTCCTGAGCGACCGGCGCGCGGACCTGATCCTGTCGGGCGGCGTAAACGTCTATCCACAGGAAATCGAAAGCGTGCTGATGCAGCACCCGTCGGTGGCGGACGTCGCCGTGATCGGCGTGCCCGATCCAGAGTTGGGCGAGGTACCGAAGGCCGTGATCGAACTACGTGACGGCAGGGCCGCCACGCCGGATCTGGCGCAGGACATCGTCGACTACTGCCAGGGCAGGCTCGGTCGCCTGAAGCTGCCGCGCACGGTGGTCTTCGACGAACGCCTGCCACGCACCCCCACCGGCAAGCTGTTGCGACGCGAACTGAAGGACCGCCATCGCGAGCAACCGCACTCCGGGCATGCCGTGCGGACCGGTCGCGCCTGACCGTATCGACCCGGCGTGGCCCGGCCGCCTGATGACTGCAGGGTTGGAGGGTTGGGGCCCCAGCGCATGGAAATGCGGCTATGCTGGCGGCAAAACGTCATCAAGAACGCCAGCCACTGGGGACAATTCATGCGCCTGAGCCAACTTCAGGACTTCATTGCCGTGGCCGAGACCGGCAGCATCCGGGCCGGCGCCAAGGCCCGCGATGTCTCGGGTCCGGCCATCACCAAGAGCATTCGCCTGCTCGAGGAAGAGTTGCATGTGCCGTTGCTGACACGCACCACGCGCGGTGTGGTGCTGTCGCGCTATGGCGAGGCATTTCTGCGGCGCGCGCAACTCATCGCCAGCGAGGCGCGCAAGGCCACCGACGAGATGTCGCAGATGCTGGGCACGCGCAATGGCGTGGTCCGTATCGGCGCCACGGGCGGCCCGGCGCACCTGCTGCTGCCGGCCGTGCTCAAGCGCTTTCGCTCGCAACACCCGGACGTCCAGGTCTGCATCGACAGCGGCGTCTATCCCGCCCACCTTTCCGATCTGCGCGCCGGTGTCATGGACATGGCAGTCAGCCCGATTCCGGACGAGGGCATCGAGCGCGAGTTTGTCTCCGAGCCGCTGTACGACAATGATTCGGTGGTGGTGGCACACAAGGACCATCCGCTGCGCAACGCCCGCAGGCTGCGCGAACTGGTGGGGTCGGAGTGGGTGCTGACGGGCCAGCGGATGCACGGCCCGGGCGCCGCGATTCTGGACGCCTTCCGGGAACTCGATCTGCCGTTGCCGCGCGTGGCCGTGCGTTGCGACACCATCGGCATGATCCAGACACTGCTCGAAGACCGGTCGCTGCTCTGCCTGCTACCGCGCCAGCTGGTACCCGGCCAATTGGCGAGCGCCAATCTGGTGGCGCTGCCCATCGAGGATCCGTTGCCCAGCCATGCGGTATGCCTGATCTACCGGGCCGATTCCCCGATGACGCCCGTGGCGGAGCAGTTCGCCACGCTGTTGCGGCGAGAAGTGCACTATCTCGGCAAGCAGCCGGACAGCCCACTGCGCAGACAGGTACCCCGCACCCCGGAAATGGCCGGCTAGCGTACCGCAGGCGGGTCGGGAACTCACTTTCAGTTGCGGGTGCTAACCAGCGGTTCACACCCGACCTGCCCCGAAACGCCGCCAGCCCGCGCCAGTACTACTCTCGCCGGCTCCAGCGGTGGTCCCGCCGGGACTTTCCCCACTGCATATAACGGCGAATCTGCGCGTGAATATCCCTTCGTCAACTGGAAGGGACCCACATGAACGCAATCGAGGACCGCCCCGCCGCGCTGATCACCGGCAAGGGCATCGACGCCATTGGAGATGGCATCTGGCTGCTGCATGGCCAAGGCCAGAGCTTCGTCGCCGATGTGGGTGGCGGGTTGCTGGTGGTCGACAGCGGTCCCGGCGGACGCATTACGGCGGGCATGATCGAGGTCCTGCGCACGCAGACGGACCTGCCCGTCCTGGCGATCTGCTACAGCCACGGTCACCTGGGCTACAACGCCGGCGTGAAGCAGTGGCTCGACCATGCCGCGCAACGCGGCGACCCCGCGCCGCGCATCCTGGCGCATGTCAATGTGCTGGCCCGCCAGAAGCGCTACCGGGAAACGCAGCGGATGCAGGAGCGCATGGCCGAGATCCAGTTCCGCCACGCCAGCGGCGCCCTGGCCGGCAAGCTGGGCCAGAACCGACCTACCGAGACCTTCACCGAAGGCATCACGGTCGGGCATGGTGACCGGCGCGCCGAGATCTTGTGGGCGCCATCGGAGACCGACGATGCCGTCGCCGTCTGGCTGCCCGGAAGCCGATTGCTCTACGGCGGCCCCGCCGTGATCGACTCCATCCCGAATGTCGGCACACCGTTCCGCACCATGCGCGACACCGTGCGCTGGGCGGAAACGCTGGAACGGCTGGCCAGCCTGCGCCCCGAAACCGTCGTCCGTGAATTTGGCCCTTCCCTGCAAGGCGAGGACACTTGCCAGCACGTACTGCTGCACACCGCCAGGGCACTGCGCTGGATGCGCGAAGAGGTGGTGCGACTGATGAACGCTGGCTGCAACGAGCGCGAGATGCTGGCCGCGCTGCAACCACCACCGGATCTGTTCGAGCAGCCGTGGATGCAGCCTACCTACGGCGACCCGACCTATATCGCCCGCGATATCTACCGCTCCGAAAATGGCTGGTGGGATCGCAACGCCACGACGCTGCATCCGGCCGCGCCGCAGGCGGTAGCCGACGAGATCGCAGCGGCCATCACCGATCACGGCGCGATCGTACGGCACGCCCGCGGACTGGCGGATCGCGGCGAGATCCAGTTGGCCCTGCATGTGATCGACCTGCTGGCGCAGGCATCCGGCGATGCTCCGCATGTCGTGGAGGCTCGTCAGCTCAAGGCCGAATGGCTGCGCGCCCGCTCGAAACAGGTGCGCAGCTATGTATCGCGCAGCCTCTACGTCGCGGCGGCCATGGTCCTGGAAAGCGGCTCGGACGACAACTTCGGCATCCACTAGGAGCCCGCCATGCCGTTCCCACAGTCTGTCGATGACATTGCCAACGACATCGCCGACCATCGCCGGCGCAATGCATTGCGCCTGTTCGCGATGCTCGGTCTGGGCGCCGCGCTGCGGCCCGCCGGCGCGGCTGCCACCTGGCCGTCGCGCCCTATCCGCCTCGTGGTGCCGGCTTCAGCCGGAAGCGGCCCCGATCTTTTCGCCCGTCCGCTGGCTGAAATGATCGGCAAGCGTCTTGGCCAATCGTTCGTGATCGACAACAAGCCGGGCGCCACCGGCATCATCGGCAACGACATCGTCGCCAAGGCCGCACCGGACGGTCAGACCTTGCTGTTCACTTACGCCGCCACGGTGGTCATCAACCAGACGCTGCAGCCAAAGATGCCGTACGACGGCCTGCGCGACCTCGCTCCCATCGCCCAGATCGGCGCAGGCGGCAACTTCCTTGTGGTGGCGCCCGACTTCCCCGCCCGCAACCTCAAGGAGTTCGTCGCGCACATACGCGCGCGGCCGGATGCCTATGACTACGCGTCCTGGGGCATCGGCTCGGGCGGCCATCTGACGATGGAGGCCCTGAAGATGCAGACGGGCATCCGCCTGCGGCATGTGCCCTACAAGACGGTGCCGCAGATCCTGAACGACATGCAGGGCGGCGTCGTGCGCGTGGCCTTTGTCGACACCTCGTCGTCGCTGCCATTGCTTCGTGCGGGAAAGCTGCGCGCGCTGGCTGTCAGCGGCACGCGGCGCGGCTCCGCCTCGCCCGACGTGCCCACGATGACCGAGCAAGGCTATCCGTTCGACACCAACAGCTGGTACGGCATGTTCGCGCCAGCAGGCACCCCAGACGCGATCGTGCAACGGCTCAACGCGGAAGTGAACCTCGCCCTTGCCAGCGCCGAGATGCGCGAACGTTTCATGCAGCTGAACATGGCCGATCCACCGATCAAGACCACCGCGCAGTTCGCGCAGACCGTGCGCGACGACGTGACGGCGTGGGGCAACGTGATCCGCGCCAACCACATCACCGTGGACTGACCATCGGAACCCGAAGACACCATGACCCTGAACGCCACCACACTTGACCAGCGCATTGGCGACGCCTTCGCCTACACCTTCCCCTTGCATGACGTGGCGCGCACGCGCTGGCGCTTCACGCAGCAGGCGCCCACGCGCGGCAAGCCGGCTAACCGGCTGTATCACAACCGGCATCTGCTGGACGATCGCGCCCGGCAAGTGACAATGCCCAATAACGACACGTTGTACTCGTCGGCGTGGCTCGACCTGTCCGACGCACCCGTGACGCTGGCGATGCCTGACATGGGTGACCGCTACTACAGCGTGGCACTGCTCGATGCCTTCACGAACAACTTCGCCTGCCTGGGCCCGCGCACCAACGGCCCCGGCGCCCACACGTTCGTGATAGCCGGCCCGGCACACCATGCCAGCGCGGCAAAGGTGCTACCGGTCGGCGCGACCCTGGTCCGGGCGCCTTGCAACGATGTCTGGCTGCTGACGCGCACGCTCGTCGATGGCGAACACGATGCACCCGCCGTACATGCGCTACAGGACCAGATGCTGTTGCAGGCCAGCGCCATGGAACCCAAGCGGTTCATCACCACACCCGACGAATCCAGTCCGGCCGCATATCTGTCGCTCGTCAACGAGGCCCTGGCGCGCAACGGCGTACCAGCCGACGAACAGTTCATGGTCGACGGGTGGGCCGATCTTGGCATCCGGGCAGACGCGCTGGACGCATGGAGCACGCTCGATCCGCAGGTGCGCGATGCCTGGACGCGGCTGTGGCCGGCGCTGCGCCATCGGCTCGAACACCCGCCCAAGGGCAGCATCCGTCGAAGCGGTCCCAAGGGCTCGTGGTTCAGTGGCATGGACCATATCGGCAACTTCGGCAAGGACTACGTGTACCGCGCCTACATCGCGCTCGTCGGACTCGGCGCGCTGGAACGCGCGGAAGCGATCTATGCAACCGCCCTGGTGGATGGCGACGGACAGGCATTCGACGGTGGGCACCGCTATCGGCTGCGCGTGCCTGCGAACATGCCTGTCGACGCATTCTGGTCGTTGTCGATGTACGAGTTCGAACCGGATGGCCGGCGCTTCTTCACGGCCAACCCGCTCCGCCGTTATGCGATTGGGGACCGCACACCCGGACTGATACGCAATGCGGACGGATCGCTCGACATCGCCATCCAGCACGCGCAACCCGAGGGCGGCACCGCCAACTGGCTGCCCGCGCCTGCGGGCCGGTTTTCGATGGCCCTGCGGTACTACCACCCGCAGGCCGACCTGATCGAGCACCGGTTCGTGATGGCGGACACGGAGCGCGTCGCCGGGTAATCTGGGCGGGGCAGTCCGATGCGTCGGCGCCCCGCCTGACAGCCGTCAGAACTTGCCGCCTTTCCAGTCGCCCGGCAGGTTCTTGTTGAGGAACTTGCGCATATCGCTGTCGCGGAAGCGGGGCACGGCTCGGCCATAGGGCTTGGCACCCGCTTCCGGCGTCATCGCATCGACGAATTCCCAGTACGTTCTTATAGTTGGGTATGCGATTGGCGCTGCCTGCCTGCGCTCAGAAACGAACATTGAGCGTGGCCTGGACGCCATGGTCCTGGGCATTGCCGGCGATCTGTCCCTGATAGGCCAGACCCAGCGTTGCCGTGCGGCCGACCTTGACGTCGAATCCGGCCTCGATCACGGCGCTGTCCTTGGCGATCGGCACCCCGGCCACGGTGAAGGCGCCACCGGCCGAGAAGGCCAGCGTCGCAAGCGGGGTCACGTCGCCGAACGCGTGGCGCCAGCCCAGTGCGCCCCGCGCGGTGACCTCCGCGCCGCCGAATTCGAGGCGGGTCGAGACGCGCGTGCCAAGGGTGGTGAAGGTGGTGTCGGTGTTCTGTCCGCTTGCCTGCAATGCGGCCGCGCCGCCCTGCTCGCGGAAGCCATCGGTGTGGAGATGGACATACGCGAGGTTGGCGAACGGCTCCAACGCAACGGCGCGCGCGTCGATGCGATAGCCGAGGTCCGCGAAAGCCTGCGCGGTGCCCGCGTCGGCATTGGCCTTGAGCGAGTCGTTCATGCCCGCCACGGCCACCGAGCGCCGCGTGTCGAGGTTGTTCCAGCTATAGGCCACGCCGGTGCGCAAACCCAGCGCGCCCCACTGCGTGCCGCCGTACAGGCCGAGATGATAGTTGTCGCTGCCGCCGGACGATGCGTTGTCCGCATCGAGACTGGTATGGCTGTAGCCGGCCAGCGCGCCCACGCGCCAGTTGTCGCCAAGCACGGAGGTATCCAGGCCCAGCAACACACCACCCGTCGATCGCCTCAGGCGGGCGGCATTGCCGTCGCTGTCACTGTGGCCCCAACTGCCGAAGGCCTGGATCCAGCTGACCGGTCCTGCGGCGTTGGGGGCAGCCAGTACATTGCGACCGTCGCTTCGCGTCATCACCGGCGCGGCCGAAGCCCCGACGCCATCGAACGCCGCGCGCAAGCGCCCGGTGGCGGCATCGCGCACGAAGCGGCTATCCTCGATCAGCGCCGTTTTCGCGGAAGCGTAGATCTCCCCGGAGAACCCATCGAAGCTGGCCCGGACCAGCGCCTGATCATCGGGCAACAGCGCGACGGCGTCATACACCGCGTGGCCCGCAGCCAGCCCGATGCTGTCGATGGCGGCGGCTGTGGCACGCTGGTTGCGCGTGCCGGCGACCGTGGCGAAACCAATGTCATTGCGCTTCAGGTCCAGCATGACCTTGCCGGCGGCATAGTCGTAACTCACGCTGGGCGCGAGGAATGCGAAATCCGAAGTGACGCTGTCGAACTTGCCGGACAGCGCACCGTCTGCCGTCAGGATGGTGTAGGTCGAACGCAGCTGGTAGTCGCCGCTGGCGCCAACGTGGGCCACCGTGCCGCCGTCCAGCGTGGCCTTGCCGGTGACGTGGACGAGATCAGCCTCGGTGCCCAGCGGATTGACCTCGACGACGAAGCGCGCGTCGCGTTGCACGGTCAGGTCGCCGTTCACCGTGAGCGTGCCGATGGAATTGCCGGGCGACAGCGTGCCGCCCGAAGCGATCGTCACGTGCGAACCCTGGCCAGAGCCGATCGTTCCATTACCGCCGAGGACCGCGCCGCTACCGACAATCAACGATCCGCCGAGCGCGCCATTCAATGCCAGTCGTCCGCCCGCGATCGAGGTGGTACCTGCAAAGCCTGCGCTATTTCCGCTCAGGCTGAGCGTGCCCGTGCCCGTCTTGTTGAACACGCCGCTGCCGGAGAGAACGCCTGCGTAGTTCGCATCGGTGGCCTGCCCGAAGGTGAGCGAAGCGCCCGACGCGATGGCCGCGTTGCCACTGAAGCGTTCGGCGGCGCTGGTCAGGCCGCCGGCCTGGATCGACCAGTCCAGCACCGAGGTGCCGCCGAGCACGAGCCCGCCCGCCCCACGCTTGACCATGCTGCCGTTCGTACCGTCGAAACCGACGATGTCGCCAGCGAAATGGGCATCGGTCGCCTGATCGAAGATGACGGTGCCCGCATTGCCAACCTGACCCGAGATCGAAGCGGCATTGCCGATCAGCGTGCCGGACTGCACGACGGTATTGCCATAGGCGTTGCCGGTGTTGTCCAGCCGCAGCGTGCCAGTACCCAACTTGGTCAGATTGCCGCTGCCAGAGACCGTGCCGGTCAGGCCTAGCTCGGTACCAGCAGCCACATCGAAGACGCCCGACTGCGTCAGCATCACCGCGCGTGCTGTGTCGAAGCTGCCGGTGCTCGCCAGCGTGCCGCCAGTGAAGGTCACCCCACCCTGTGCCGCGCCAAGGTTGGCGTCCGCCGACACTCGCAAGGTGCCGCCACGCAGTTCGGTGCCGCCCGTGTAGGTATTGACGCCAGAGAGCACCAGCGTGCCGTAGTCGGACTTGACCAGCGTGCTCGCGCCAGTGAGCGCCGAGGCGATGGTGGCCGTCTGGCCCGTGCCGGCCGTCGTGCCATCGCCAACGCGGATGATGCTTTGACCGCCCGCCCCCTGCAGCGTGATGGCGTCACCCTGCACGCGGTAGCCATCGGTAGCGAACTGCATGCCGGTTACGCCAAGGGCGCCGGCACTGCCGTCGACCTGCACCGTGCCCGCCACGCCCTGGAACACCGCAAACGTCGGATTGGGCTGGAATGGACCATTCGCAGCACCGTCGGCGCCGGTCCAGTTGTACCCATCGGCCCGCCACGTACCGTTGCCGCCATCGACCACGCCGTTGTTCCGGCGCGTGGGGTCTCCACCGTCCCAGAAGCCAAGGGAGTTGCCGATGGTAGAGAGCAGGTTGACCTGGCCCGCGACAGCGGTCTGCACACTGAGGTTGTCCGCTCGAACCCCTGCCGGTGTCGTGCCGATAACAACGCCGCTGTACGTCAGGCTGCCGCCATAGTTGAACAGGCGATAGATGCCTGCACCGAAGCCGCCCTGATCGGTCACGTTGAGCGTGCCCTCCAGTCTCAGGTTGCCGCCGACGTCGAACAGTGCGTTGCCTGTAGCCCCGCCAAGCGCGACGTTTATGGCGCTACTCGTACCCAGCGTCAGGTTGCCGGTCACGGCCAGCGTCTGGCCTTGCTGGCCCCCGATCACGCCGCTGCTACTGGCATCCAGGTCGCCCTGGATGCGACCGACACCACCAACCTCGCCTCGCGCGGACGCGCTGACGTTGCCGATAAACGTGCCATCGACTCGCAGATGCCCCGTGCCGATCACCGATGCGCTGCCACCCAGCCGGTTATCGACGATCAGCGTGCCGCCCGCCACCGTCGTGGTCCCGTCGAAACGGGAACTGTCGGCGGCCAGGTGCGTCACGCCGGCATAGTGGTTGACGGCGTGGCTGCCCGTGCCGACGACGATCAAGGCTGGGTCGAAGCGGTAATTGACAGCGGTGTGGTTGAAGTTGAGCGAGTCCGACCCCGTGCCGAATTCGACGCGTGTCGCTTGGAGAATGCCTGCCCCCACCGCAGCCAGCGGATCGGTCGACGCCGCGCCAATCGTAAGCGTGCCGGCGCCCGCCGAAGCAAAATTGCCGTTCACGCCTAATGACAACGCGCTGCTCCCCCGGATGCCAAGCTCGACCGTACCGCCATCGGCGATGGTGAGCGCGCCCGAGCCATAGTTGGTCAGATAGCCGTCACCCAGAATGAGACCGCCGGCGTTGCTCCAGCGTGATGCGGCACCGCTCACGCTGACCGAGCCGAAGCTGTCCGGCAGCCTGCCAATGATGCTGTGCTGCGTGACAAGCAAGCCTCCGGCTTCGATCGACACCGAGCCAATGCCGTTCCGTTCGCCGACGCGCAGGTAACCGTCGTTACTCCAGATCGATCCCGCCCCCGACACGGTGACCGCACCGTTGCCGCCGTACCGCCCGACGAAGGCATCGTTGCTGGTCACTCTGCCGCCCGCCATCACATCGAGCCGGCCACTGCCACCATCGGCGCCGACATGGAGACCACTGCGACTCGCCCAAAGCGAGCCCGCGCCAGTCACCGTTGCCCGTGCCGTGCCTTGCGTGGCGTTGATCCTGGCGCTCGTGTTGGTCACCTGGCCGCCGCCGTCGATCGTCAGATGGCCATCGCGATTGCCGCCGACGAGAATGTCGCCGTTGGCCCGCCAGGCAGCCAGCGCGCCAGACACCTCCACGCCGGCCGGTGCCAACGCACTGGCACTGTCGATCTGTCCCGCGCTGGTGCCCAGGACGTTGGCAATCACCAGCGTGCCGCCCGCGACCGTGGTGGTGCCCTTGAAGCCAGAACTGTCGCCGGTCAGCCGCGTGACGCCGGCATAGTGATTGAGTGCGTGCGTGCCGGTACTGGCGCTGTTCAAGACCGTGCCGAACGTGTAGCTGCTGTCGGTATGGTTGAAGTTGAGCGTGGCCGCGCCGGCGCCGAAGTCGATGCGTGGGGTGTCGAGCATGCCTGCGCCGCGCGCGTCGGCCGCATTGGTGCTGGCGGCGCCGATGTTGATGGTGCCGACACTGCCGACGGTCTGCCCCAACGTTAGTACGTTGACCACCGACACGCGGCCCGCATCGGCAATGTTCAACGTGCCGGTGCCGTAGCCGCCGACCTCCATGCTCTGCCAACTATCCCAAAGCGAGCCTTGGCCGGACACGCTGACCGCCCCAATTCCAGCCGCACGGGCACCGATGGAAGCCCCCGCGGTCGTTATCAGCGTGCCGCCACCCTCGATACTCAGCCAGCCGGTGCCACCACCCCCCACTGTCAGCAAGGAGCTCACGATCCAGGATGGCGTCTGGGCGGGCGCTCCCCCCGGAGCAACATCCCCGCCGCCCGTGACCGATTGCGCCCAGACGCCCGGCGGGCTGCCGATGATGGCCAGCGCGGCCGCCAGCCCGGCCACGGCCCTTGCGCGGCGGGCCAGCCGGCTGTGGGATGGGCAACCGCCCTTGCCCTGTCCGTGGGCAAGTTCACTGGCGACCTGCCAAAGACCGAGGCGTCGATTGAAAACAATGCGATGGGTACGATTCATGAGTACTTCCGTGATCTGAAGCGGCGACGTGGCCGGCAGGCACCGAGGACCGTGGGAGTCGTGCGTTGCCTGGTGGTATCGGGAGGGCGCTATACCGCGCGCCGGTGCCAATGGCGTCTTTCCGTCCGCCCGCCGCGCGGACATGGAAGTTGTCCCGATTCGACTTGCTGCGCTGTGTCGGTGGCAGGCTGGCGGCCGCAACGCTTGATGATTCGCTTCAGATTCATGACGACTTCCCCGGAGCCGGTGGCCAAGTCGATGAACGACTCGATGACCGACTTGATGACCAATGGCATCCACGCCGTGTGCGTGACCCGGCGTGGTGCGGTGTTTGGAATAGGAATGCGTGACCTGGCAGCCGCGGGATGCTCGGCCTGCCACCCGTGCCCTGACCGTGTCTTGGACGTGCCTTGAGGCAGGAGGCAATTAGATAAGTGACGGCAACGCCTGCCTATCACTGCAAACTGGTATTTCGCCGCGATGCGCCAGCAGGGCGACGGCACCACCGCGAATCCCGGCGACATACCCCACTAAATACTGGTTTCAAGGGATGGCCCGGTGTGGTCGGCGCGCCGCATAATGCGCGCTGATCCGTTTCTCTGGGAGCCCGGGCCGATGCCCTTGCGCATGCTTGCCGCCGATCTGACCTTGCCTGCGCCGGCGCTGCTGGTGGAGGACGACCCGTTGGTCGCTCGCCGGCTGGAGAACCTGCTGCAACAACTCGGCTATGCGCCAGACGCGCTTGTACTGGCCGCCTCGCTGGCCGAAGCGCGCGCCCGCGTGGCGGACCAGCCCGTGGCACTGGCACTGGTGGATCTGGGCCTGCCCGACGGCAGCGGCATCGACCTGATCGCCGAGTTGCGCGCGGCCGACCCAGGACTGGGCATTCTGGTGATTTCTGCCTGGAGCACCCAGGATGCGATCCTGGCCGCGCTGCGTGCCGGGGCCACCGGCTACGTGGTCAAGGAGCGCGACGATCTGGAAGTTGCAATGGCCCTGCGCAGCGTGCTGCGCGGCGGCGCGCCCATCGACCCGTTCATCGCCCGGCGCATCATTGAGGAACTGCATCCCGGCCCGAGCGATTCGGCCAACGCGCAGACGCCCGAACCATCGGCCGAACGCCTGAGCCCGCGCGAACACCAGATCCTGCGACTGGTGGCGGACGGGCTGGGCAACCGCGAGATCGCCGAGCACCTGTTCCTGTCGCGCTACACCGTGGAATGCCACATCAAGCATATCTATCGCAAGCTCGCCGTCTCGTCGCGCACCAGGGCGATCAACGCGGCGCGCTCGCGTGGCTTGCTGGGATGAAGGGCTGGCTCGCCTGCCTCGCGCACCTCGTGCTGTGGCTGGTTGCGGCGTCGGCCTGGGCGCAGACACCAACGGCCCAATGCTCGGTGCGCATCCTCACCGTCAGCACGGCCGAAGCGGGCCCGCAAGGCGCACGCCCCGATCCCTCGCAATGGCGCACGGTCACGTTGCCCGACGACTGGAGCCGCCGTCAGCCCGGCTTCGGCGGTAGCGTCTGGTATCGCCTCGACTGGCAGCGCGAATGCCCGGGCACACAGCGCGAACCGGTCGCGCTGGTACTGCAATCGGTGGTGATGGCGGGCGAAGCCTTCATCAACGACGAGCTACTGTGGCGGGACGCGCAGCTCACCGAGCCGCTGTCGCGGAGCTGGAACCTGCCGCGCCATTGGCGCCTGCCCGAAGCCTGGATACATGACGGCGTGAACACGCTCTGGGTGCGCGTGGTGGGTGTGGCCGGGCAGTCCCTGGGGCTGGGGCCGGTTTTCCTTGGTGATCCGCTGGCGATGCAGCAGCGCTATGACGAACTCTGGTGGCGCTATCGCACGCTGTTCATGATCAACATCATCGTGTCGGGCGTGATGGCGGCACTGTTCTTCTGCATCTGGGTGGTGCGGCGCGAACAGACCGCTTATGGCTGGTACGCGCTCATGTACCTGTTCTGGGTACTGTTCATCGCCAACGTGCTGGTGACCACCCCCTGGCCGTGGCACAGCACGCTGACGGTGGCGCGCTTCAACACCATGGCGCTGCTGTTGTCGATCGCCTGCTTCTGCGTGTTCACCTGGCGCTTTGGCGGGCAGCATCTGCCGCGCATCGAACGGGCACTGTGGTGGGTCACCGGCATACTGCTGGCCGCCCAGGTGGTGGTGCCGGATGCGTATGTAGGTCACGCGCAGTTGGTGGGCGTCATGGTTACCGCCGCGATCTTCTACGTCAATGATTTGCAGTTTCTGGTCCATGCGCTGCGCACACGCCAGCGGGAGCACGCGCTGCTGGCAGGCTGCCTGCTGATCCTGCTGGCCGCCAGCGTGCACGACCTCCTGCTGTTGCTGGCCGTTCTCCCCGGGTCGTTCCCAATCTCGCCTTACACCAGCATTGTGGTCACCCTATGCCTGTCCGGCATCCTGGGGCTGCGCCACGCGCACAACGTGCGTCGTATCGAGCAATTCAATCAGGAACTGGCCGACGGCATCACCAACGCCCGCGCCGAACTGGCCACGACCCTGGCGCGCGAGCACGCGCTGACGCTGGGCAACACCCGTCTGCAAGAACGCCTGCAGATCGCGCACGACCTGCATGACGGCGTGGGCGGATCGCTGGTGCACATGATGGCTCTGGTCGAACAGAGCGAGGCACCGCTGCAGCGCCAGCACGTGCTTTCCATGCTCAAACTGATCCGCGATGACCTGCGCCAGACCATCGACAGCAGCGCCAGTGTCGGCGTCGAGGTACCGGCGACGCCACTGGAGTGGATCGCGCCTCTGCGCTACCGCTTTACGGAGTTGTTCGACGAACTGGGCATCGCCATCGACTGGCAGTGCCCCGCCCAGTGGCGGACACCGCCCACCGCCCTGCAGTGCCTGGCACTGATCCGCCTGCTGGAAGAATCACTGACCAACGTCGTCAAGCACAGCCGCGCGCGGCGCGTGCGCGTCTGCCTGGAACTCCCCGATGCCAATCGGCTGTTGCTGAGCATCGACGACGATGGCGTCGGCTTCGACGTCGCGGCAGTGCAGCAAGCCGGCATGAGCGTGGGGATGCGCAGCATGCACCTTCGCATTGCGCGTGTGGGCGGCACGCTGACCGTGAACGCGCAGCCAGGCCACACCATGCTGGTGGCTGAACTGGCACTCAAATCCGTCCAGCCGCCGCAAACGGACGGCGATGCCACTCCCAAGGCACTGCAAACGTCTTCGTAAAGCACGGTACGCTGCCTTCCGCGTCACTACTCGCGCAACGTCGGACAATTACTGACAGCATCCATCGCCCGCGCGACCTATAAGAAGAGTTGAAGATTCATTCGGCAACGCGCTCGCGCTGCCGGCGTCTGGATGCGCGCGCGCATCCTTGTGAATTTCAACCTGGAGGAGGTCTCGCGATGACGAATCGAAGGCGATTTCTATCGAGTATTTCGGGAGTTGTTCTGGCCACCGTGGCCGGGGTTGATGGCAAGGCGGAAGCGCAGACTGCTGCGAAACTGGATGAGAAGGACCCTCAAGCGGTAGCGCTGGGGTACAAGCACGATACAAGCAAGGTCGACAAGGCCAAGTTCGCGAAGCACGACGTCAGCCAGAAGTGCAGCAATTGCCAGCTATACCAGGGCAAGCCAGGCGATGCATGGGGGCCCTGCCCGATCTTCGCCGGCAAGCAGGTCTCCGCAAATGGATGGTGTAACTCGTATGTGAAAAAGGCTTGATCCACGCAGTATTGACTTGGCAGATCCGCACGATAAGACACCTCGAACGCCTGCCCCCTCCGACGTCGCCGGGCACCGCGCCTATGCGTACAACGGTCAGCAGCACCCAGTATGACGCCGCCCGGGTCGCCGACTCAGGCCACCTCCTGATAACGGACAGCGCGCTGACGGGCGAGCGTCATGGTGTCTCTTCGAGCGGAGGCACCGCTGCTGACGACATCATCATTTGCGTGAGTGGCGGCTCGATCAGCGTGGCAACGGGCGTCGCCTTCAACGCCGAGGATACGATCTCGCTGATCGTCCTGAAGAACGGCACGACGATCAGCGCCGGAAGCGGCAACCTGCTGAACGTCAGCATGATCAGGCATTTCGAAAATGCCTGCCAGCCATAGAGTCAACGCGTGAAGCGCGGCTGCCCCCCCCCGCAAGTACGCATTCAACTACCCTTCGACCGCTTGCGGCACGAAAGCCCCAGCTCAGACTGCCGGCTGCTGCAAAGCGGCAATCTCCCGGTATGATGCCCGCCAGGCGTCGACTTTCTCCACTCGAACCATGAAAACAAAGGTAAGGGCTACCGTAGTTTGCGCACGCGGCGACCGTGTGCTACTGGTCTCAAAGGATGGCAGCAGATGGGCGCTGCCGGGTGGCCGTCCGACCAAGAACGAAACGTTTGCTGACGCAGCAGGCCGGGAGCTTCTGGAGGAGACCACGTTGCTGGCTCGCGGGCTCGGATTCTTGTTTCAAGTCGTTGGCGCAACCACCGTGCACCACGTCTTCGTCGCGAATATTGGAGAATCGGCCGTGCCGAAACCAAGCAAGGAGATCCAGGGCTGCCAATGGTTTTCGCAAGCCGAGTTGGGAGAGATCGTCGTCAGCCCAACGACCCGGCACATCATTGAAAGCATCTGGGCGCTGCGCCAGCGTTAGACCTCGGCCGCAGGCCATTTGCCACTAGCCAACATTCGCTGCACGGTACGCAAAATCAAACTGGCGCGAGCGACGGGAATGCCCACGCCGCACGCATCGGCCTACAGGCTGGCAGCTACGCCAGCGATGCGGCCGGACTCGCCAGCGCGCCAGCACCGTCCGAAGTTCGATGGGCCGATTCTGACAGTCGCCAGCCGCTACCAATCACTTTAGCCGGGCCGGTGTCGCCATAGCAGCCTTGCGCAATAGCCTGCTCTTCTGTACCCATCGCGCCGCACCTATTTCGCCGTCACGAAATAGAAGAAGCCCCGCCGGTTTTCTCCCGGCAGGGCTTCTTGCGCAACTTCGAGGGCTACCTTAGATCGGTTCGATCTTGGTCGCCGCGGGGCCCTTCTGGCCTACGCCGGCCACATAGCGCACTTTCTGGCCTTCCTGAAGCGACTTGAATCCATTGCCTTGCACTTCGGAAAAATGGGCAAACAGGTCGTCTCCGCCTGCATCCGGCGTGATGAAGCCAAAACCCTTTGAATCGTTAAACCACTTTACAGTACCGGTTTCCATGTAGAACTTCCTTAAAAATTCTCGCCGTGCCGAAATAGCGGACGAGGCATGACGATCAAGGAGGAAACATGGAGAGAAAGTGGTGCTGCCGAGGTAAACACCTAACGCCTCGAGGTTACGCTTGAAGATCCTGCGATCATACTTATACAGGTACACCGCACCTCGGTCAATGAACATCTCACGACAATCGATACGTATCTTGCAAGCGCGGCGCGAGGCAATGAACGGACCTTCGGCGAAACAACCCCTAGCTTTTCAACGCCGCATACTACAGTCGCATTCCTTCGGTACAAGAGGTCTCCATATACCTCTGCGCAAACTGCCTCACAGTGATGCGTCGCGCCCCCGGTTGCTCTGGTCCAGCATCGACGTACAGTGATCGAACGCGACCGCATCGAAACTCGCGCCTCAAGACGGTAGTTCCCAGGACATAGCACTCCTGAATCGCGCCTCACACAACAGCATCATCTCAATCCACGTACGCGGATCAACGCCACACCATCTTGAGTCGGACAGCGTCCAGATTTGAGCGACAGAGTTTCATTGACTACAGCAGGAAAGCCCCGTATAACTAATCGAGCAGGATCTTCAAGCAGCCACGCCACCTGGATTGATTTGCCCGCCTCAACGGGGCCCTCTTCAATGCCGTCTCCTTGATCTTCTCGCTGCGCCGCACTTGTTGGGGCGTAGATTGCGCGAGACAACGACGGAGACGAGTCCATCCCTGATTCGAATCAATGGTGCATCGCCGCCTCGCATCCAGCGCGATGCGAGCGAATTCACGCGCCATCCCGCTCCGGTACGCGCTTGCTTCCTTTCTGTTCCGCCACGCCTCGTCCGGAGTTACTGAACCGGCAGACCGTGGAAAGAGGCCAATCATCTGCGGGAGAAGCCTGTGTTGGCAGTCTACTTTTCCAGTTTCGCATTGCTTGTTCTCTCGCAACTATTTGAGTGGCACCGACGACGAAGCGAGACACCGAGTCGAGCGCTCTACTGGGTCAGCACGTTTAGCTACTCCACATCATTGCTGGTGATGGTATTCGCTGCCGCCACGATCGTCATAGGCAGCTAGGACAGATGCTATTTGAGGAACGTCTACCATGCCGGCACGAATGAGATGGCTGTGCCAAGGATATCGAGGTATGTACATACATGTCGCGGCATTCGAGGAACCCAGCGAGCCTACTCGAACGTGCGCCCCCGGGCCGAAATGGCGCTACAGGATGGCTATCCGATACACGGCAGACAGGGACGATCGGATATTTTTCGAATCCTTCGACGAAGAGGATGACTACTACACGCGCAGGGCGGCGGAGCAGGCAGCGCTTCACTATGGCAGGTTCGCGGTCGATCTTATTTATGGCATGGCTTGATGAAGCGCCGCGTCTCACCATGAAGAGCGACAAGACTGATTCCATGCGCCGTTCGCAGCGACGCGCGACCGTCAATCGCTAGCCACCTGCATTCGGATTGAAGGCACGAGACAGTCTGACAAGGCGATGGTGGGCACTCTCAAGCATTGATGCAGTACCTGAACGCCGTCACAGAAAGTGTGTGCCGGACCGTACCACACGTGGAGCGACATAATGGACAACTACCCTACTGCAAACTGCAAGGGCTTTGATATCTACCCGTTGGTCTACAAATTCGACTCGCCTCGCGAATGGCACGAGCGTCGGCCAGACCGCACATACAGCGCATCCGTGGTCATCTGTCGGGAAGGTGAGCCACCGAGCGGAAAGAGCGCGCGCGTGTTTCACGTTCCAGACATGCAATGGGCTGACTTGGGCCTGGCAAAGCGTGCGGCCGTACGACACGGCGAGCACATCATCGATGGCCAGGTCGTAGGTGAGTCGCTAGCTGGCCTCTGATCGAAAACGCTCATTGCGCCGCGCAAAAACAGCGCCATACGTCCTTCCAGAGAAGGCGTCATCGAGCGTGCCCTGACCAAAGGCGCCAGGCTCATCATTCCTACGCCGCATCCTGGACCGCAAAACCTACGATGGCACTCCTCAGAGCAGCACTGCTTGGCATGATGCTGGCAACAGCGTCCTCCGCACATGCAATACGTTGCGAAGGCAGTGGCAAGACGCTTTACACCCAGGAATTGGCGTGCCCAGATGGCTACGGAATCGTTGACGGCTCGCACCAAGGCAGCGTATCGGTGCTTGGAAAGAGCGAGCACGTGCGGGAAAACGAAGCGAGCTTCCTGTCTGACCGCATCTTGGAGCGAGAGACGATGCGCAGTCACGAAGCCAGAATCAAGATGGCATCGGGCGTAGATCAATCCCGCGCTGAAGCGTGCGAAGCCTTGGGTTATCAAGCGCGATCTGTTGATGCGGCGATGGAGCAACCGAACGATCCGCACGCACTCAATGCCTTGCGCAAGCTCCAGCGGAACATCCGGGAAGAGCAGCAACGAAACGATTGCTAGTACTGTTGGGCACACAACGCTACGCCCGCCGCAGTGGACATTGCCTGGCAAGCTCGCCTCTGCCCGGCAAGGATTGCATAAAAGTGGTACGATGCGCTGCCGTCGATGATATTCGACGCATGCGCCGCCAGCACGACATCATCACTAGAAGAGCGTCATCGGCCACCCGGGTGTACTCCGGGTCTTCGAGGCAACTACTGCCCGTAACCATATCCGACCGGCGGCACGTCCGCTCCGCAACACAGCGCATGTACACAACGTCGCTGGCTTGCGCAAGTCAGGTCAATGTTGCACCCGTCGCCACCCGCCTCAGCACGCGCATCGACGACGCAACCTATTTCTCCTCAATAGGGCCACCATCAGGATTGGTGGTTACGACGAACCCCGATCGACCTGCTATTGCCTCGCAGCGGCGTCGACTCGAAACCGAGAACAATTTGAATCACGATTCCACGCCCTTCACCGTTTCCGTTTACCCAATTCAGCAAGAACCAGGTATTTGGTTCGCAAGCTACATGATCTCCGAGTATCGGGACGGCGCCGAACGCGTAGTTGCAAACGTTTCGATGCGCCACGCCACCCATGGCTCGGAAGCCAAGGCCAAGCAGGCGGCCCGCAACGCTGGTGACGGCGCTGTTGCCCACATGGACCGCAGTCGTTTGAACGGCGCCCTACGAACCTCCCTACGCTATTCGCGTAACCCCGCCTGACACTACGGAGCAATACATGGCTAAAGAAGAATTGGTGGAATTTGGCGGAAAGGTTTCGGAAGTGCTTCCGGACAACCGCTTTCGCGTCATCCTTGAGAACGGGTTCGAGGTGTGGGCCTATTCCTCGGGTCGCCTCAAGAAGAATCGCATACGTGTTCTCGCAGGGGACCGCGTTACGCTTGAGATGTCGCCATACGACCTTACGAAAGGACGTATCAACTATCGCCACAAGTCTTGATTGCGAGTTGGAGACGGGCTCACCAGGCTGTAGAGCCTCTGTCGATCGTACTGGCTGTCGGGATTAGGCAATAGCGGCGGCGTGGCATACCGGAGCGAACTCCACGTACAACGGCCGCGCCGTCAGGATTTGCGATGGTTCGTCGGATCGAAGGATTTCCGCGCTTTGATCTGGCCATCACGGTCGTGAATAAAGAGTTTGACCCCGTCCTGCTTTGCGGCGTCTGTGGCAGCAGCAATTGCCTCAGCTTCTGTCGGAAACAGAACAGTGGCGCCGTTCGGCCCCTCCACGACCACAATCCAACCTCGGTCGTCATCCGGCATGACGTGGATATTTCGAGAAGCCATGATTGCCCCCAGGTTGATGGCGCTGTAATGACAGTCTCGCGTAGCCAAGTGCGTCTCCGCAATCAGGCGCTGTCCCACGACGGGTAACGCACCTCTGTTGCGCATAGTCAGCTGACCGTCCACGACGTTTCGGGCAATCCAGCGCAAACCAACTATGCTTGTCTTGTTAGCAGACAGGTGAGAATGGTGAAATGATGATCGAACCCATCCTGCTGGTCGCCACGCGCGTTGCGACATTCGATGGGCAGCAGGCACTGACCAATGCCACCGGTTTTTTCTTCGAGCGAGACAATCGCCTGTTTGTTGTGACAAGCCGGCATGTGCTGTTCGATGAGCCAAGCAAGCACTTCCCTGACCGGATCGAGATCGAGTTGCATGTCAATCCGGAGAACATGGCGGAGTCCATCGGCTTCTCCATTCTGCTGTATCGCGACGGCAAGAGTGTTTGGCGCGATGGGCTCGATACCGCCGGTGGGATTGACGTGGGCGTGATCGAACTCGACCGCGCTGCGTTGCCGCCAGAGATGGTCTATCGGGCCTTTACGCCCGCTCACCTGCATAGGCCGCACGACCTCATCGAAGCGGGTACTTCGCTACTGATTGTTGGCTTCCCGCTGGGCTTTCATGACACGCTTCACCATTTGCCCGTGGTACGGCAGGCGGTCATCGCCTCCTCATTCGGCATGCGCTTTAAGGGGAAGGGCTACTTCCTGACCGATGCCCGGACGCATCGCGGTACCAGCGGCGCACCGGTCGTCACGCGCATCCTTAGTACCGATGCCGGCACCCACGCGCTGCCATGGATGCTGCTCGGCATTCATTCGGCGCGCCTGGACGTGAGCTCGCGGGACTTCGAACTAGACGAAGCCCTAGGTCTGAACTCCGCCTGGTACGCCGATATCTTGCTGCCGCTCACGGAGAAATGACTCCCAGGCTCAAACTGGCAGCATCAGCATCATTCGTTGCAGACGGCAGTACTTGCCACAGCAGGGATAGCGCATGGAAAGGCGAATGGCAAAACACCCTGGGATTGCGCGGTGGGACGTTGACGTGTCCTACACGTCGGCCCACGTGAACATGGTGCCAGCGTCGATTATTTGGATAGCATAGGCTCGCGCGACAACCATCGCCTCGCCATCAGAACGGAATATGCCAGGAGCGACAAGGTAGTCCGTTCTTCGATCGAAGATGTTGGCCGGGGAGCTGGAACCATATATCCGAACCTCACCAGTCCACTGCGCTCGCTCTTTGGATGCGGCGGAGACTTCGTAGCCGAAGTCTCCATGCCGATGAATCGGACCCACCCTCGCGTCGACCCAACGCATGCCAGCACTTTCAGCCTTCTGCAATGCCTCTTGCGCTGTTCGATAGGCATCGGGACCAAGATCGATCACATGATCAATTGCCGCATCGGCTTGATGCTCCGTCACAATCAGACGGGGGTTGTACTCGCCACTGGCAAGCAATTGCGGATTGCAGTTGATGATGTGCCGCCTGTAGGTGGTAGCCATTTCAAACTCCCAAGTTAGCGCAAGCCTAGCATGGCGAAAGAACGCCCCATCATCTTTAATCAGACCCATGGTGCACGCCATCCTCGACTACCGCCAGAACGCAGACCCAGCCGATCGTGAAGCCTCAGTCGAAGGCTAGCGAGCCAGGAAACCAGCGGAGCTTGATCGTGCCCAACCTGATTCTCGTCGGGATGAGAACTTGGTAGCGCAGTGTGAGACTAGACCGGATTCTTGTCGATTCGAAGCAATGCTTCGTCCATTGCGTCGATCGCCGCAAGCTCGCGGGTAGGATAGCTGCTTCCATGGCTGCTAAATGTCGTGCGGCCGTCGATGGTATAGGTCCAGCACCAGTCCCCGTATGTCCTCTCGACAACGTCAAACTTCAGGTGTCGATCCTTGTACATCAGACTCTCGAAAATGGTTCTCGCATTCAGATTCAGCATGATCTAGTAACCCTCGATACCCGTGAGGATATCAATCGCAGCCAACTCCGCGTGAGCAGCCCGTTGCGCACCTTAACACGCCTCGTAGAGCGTGCGCGGCCCGGATTGGTAGCAACCGCGGAGCGTTTGCGTGCGATTGCTACACAAGTTATTCCTCTGGTTTCGCGTCACGACCGGGCCTGACGGGACGCAAGCGCGGCGCCAGAAAGACCATGGGTCACCGCAACGTAGCGCACCACCGCGGCTTCGGTAAGAAGCCTTCAGAATCCATTTAGTATTCGTCGACACCCAGGATCTGATCGATGGACGCCCGCGCGGCGAGCTCGCCCACCAAATGTGCCCAGCGGCGCGAAAACGGGGACCCCAACACCTTGAGGCGCACACCGTAGACGGCATCGCGAGCTTGAATTGGCCCCCTGATCTGGAACCAGGTATCAAACATCCCCTCCGACGTGTTCAGCAAATCAATGCGTATCGCAAAACCTCTGTACTCTGTCGTGCGTTGCATGATCATCTCCAAGTCGTTTTGACATCCTTCGCAAGGTCAAGCCCAAAATCGAAAGTGACATCGCAGATAATTGGAGGCCAGGCAATCATACCCACCTGAAGTTCGGCATCAGGTCGTTGTGCTCGTCAATCGCTACACCACCCAGTTCGTGAATCAGCTGCTTCGTGGATTCCTTGTAGTTCGAGTCGCAACTGGAGATCATCAGCAACTGGTCTGGTGTCATTTGCGCTTTCCGCCGCCGCAGTCCGAGACGGCCAATCCTGGTGCCGACGAATCCGCCGACCCACCAACCGGTCATTGCGCCTAGCGTCACAGCACCAACATACGCAATGGCAGTGGCACTTGTACCGACCGAGACTCCGTATCTAAAAACAGCCAGTGCGGCAATAATCGCGCCGACGAAGATTCCGCTGATCGCCAGTTCTTCGCGATACGTGGTCTGACCAACGTCGATGCCTGGCAATCCATCCACTGGCTGATTGTCGCGCTGTGCAAACCAAGGCCCCACTACCAGTGCTGATGTATCGGCAAGTTCGCCGAGTCGCGCCTGTACCAATCGGGCCGTGACGACATCTTTCAGAATGAAATACAGCAACGTACGCATGGTGTTACCTCGCTCAGCCTTACTTTTTTTGCCGGCGAGCCGACGGACGACTGTGGAGTGATTTCGCCTCAGCGCGGTCCCAGTCGAACAAAAGCGTGGCTGCCCCATGCGATTGAGTTGCCACCATGCGTATGAATCCAGGTCTCCTTGTCGACCTGGTGGTCACGCGTAAGGCGCGGGATGGGCACACTTCAGTCGAGAAGTATTGCAATCGCGGGGCGCCGATCGCATCGATCCTGGCGCACGTCCGATTTTCTTGGATATTGAGGATATTGGCGAGCAGACGTCGCCGCGTGGCATCTTGCATGGAGTTTCCAGGAGATCCCCGTGAGTGACTTTAGGAGTCACCAGTCCTCAGACGTCGTCGAGGGGGAAGCCCGGAAACGAGCGAAGGCGCTCCGAAAACCCATGGTCGTCGGAAACGCTCTAACTAAGAGTATAGGGGGACGTTGTATCCGCTCCTATCGCCCTTACAAAATGGCTCGGCAAGCGTTGCCCCGTGTACTTCCGGTTGGACACAATGCGGTCGGCTTGCGCGCCGGCGAAGTGGTGGCGTTGAAGGGCACGCCATCAATTGACGCAGCAGGTTGCCGCAGGCTCGATTGACGAGCCGCTAATGCGGTCGTCTCAGGACGTTGCTTCTCGGCCGCCTCCTGTGGAACACGAAGTCGGCGCTCACGCGCCGCGATCCACGTCCTAACGAGGTTCGGAATGCCGCCGTACGCCATTGCTGTATGAGCCTGTGCGGGCAATCGTCGCACAGAGTTTCGAAGTCCTTCTATGGAGGCGATAGCGATTAACCAATAGGCTAAAGGTATCGAATAGCTCGCCCCCAGAGAAGAATCTCCGCCATGTCCGCCGTCGCGACAGACAATCAATGCCAGCGAAGTTCCGGCCGCTTTGTGCGCATATGTGAGCAAATCTGCCACTTTACGCTCTGGATCCTGCCGGCCTGCTTCCTGCTGTTCTTCACAGTGCTGTTCCTCATATGGCAGCGCCCGACGCTTGGCTGCTGGTTCGCGCCGGTCGCGATCCTCCTGATGGCGGCCGCGACGGGCGCTTTCATGGTTGCCAGTCTTGTGTGGCGCACAAGGTACATTGATGCGGGACTTCCGGCACCTGCCTCAGCCCCAACGGTTCGTTCCTCGCTTGCGGCTGTGCCGATTCGTTTGGAGCAGATGCGGACACGCACGTGCAGTGGGCAGTGCCGCGGCGCGGGCCAGTTCTCGGTGGCTTGCTTTCATGCGCAATGCGATAGCGCGCCTGATTCCGCTGGAGAACGCGATGGCGGGCCCTGACGAAATATCGACGCCATCTGATAGCTAGACCCATCGCAAAACTCGCCATGCATCGCCAAGTTAATATGCGGTGCCACGTCAACTAGAATAAATCGGTGCGGTTCCTCTGATTCATTGAGCGCGCATCACCAGTGCGTCCAGCACCTTTCTGTCTTTTGAAAAGCGGGGCGAAAATGTCGAGCGCTATACATCACGTGGAAGTCGTCGTCGCAGACGACCATCCCATCATTCTGATGGCGGTTACGAACGCACTGGGCACCCTTGGCTTTCACGTCCGCTCGAAGGTCCGCTCCGGCGCTGAGCTGCTCGACGAATTGGCTCGCGACGGTCCCTGCGGACTGATTGTGACCGACTTCACGATGCAGGGCGACCGCGACGAAGAAGATGGTCTACGCCTTATTGGCCGATTACGACGGCTCTATTCCGACACGCCTGTCGTTGTGTTCACCATGCTTACCAACGGTGGCATCCTAAACCGGCTTTGTAGCCTGGGCGTGGCCGGCATCGTCAGCAAGGAGGAGTCGGAGAGTACGCTAGCGCAGATCTGCCATCGTGCGCTCGGCGCTAACCAGACCTTGCTTTCCCCAAGGATTGCAATGCGCCTCGGGCAGGATGGCGGTACTACGGAGGCGTTCCGCAACACAAACCCGCTCTCTCCCAGTGAACTCGAAGTTGTGCGCCTCTTTTCGCTCGGACTGTCGGTCACCGACATCTCCAGGCGCCTGAATCGCGCAGTCACGACCGTTGCAACGCAGAAGCGCATGGCCATGCGCAAGCTTCATGTCGAAACCAATGCCGACCTGATCCGCTATGCATCTCAACACGGATTCCGTTGATGGAACGCTTGCTCGCGTCATCGCCTTCGTCGCCGCTCAAGACGCTTCGGGAACTTGACGCGAATCTGAAACGCGAGCGCCGGGTGTTCTCGATGGTGATCGGGCTACTCGTTTTCGCGGCGCTGTATGCGGCGGGCTTTACCGCGCTCAGCGTTGGATCAAACGCCCTGCAGCAGCAATGGCAACAACTAAAGCAGGCTGAGAACGAGAGCAATGAACTGCTGTTGCGACGCTATTCCCTGCTGCTAGGCTCCCGCACGTTATTCGGCCTCGGAGAACTGGGCGGGCTTACGCGCGGGACAGCCCGGCCACCGGAAGCGTGTAGTCCGACATTTGAGGGACTTCGTGATACCCCAGAGCTTCGCAGGGTGTGCGACCGTGCGGTGCAGATTTTCGCACCATACGGGATGCAGCTTCCGCTAATGTTCGTGCGTCTCGACGGCAATGCCGGATTCAGCCACCAAATTTACGCTAGGCCGGAGGACGGCAGCTTGCGCGCGGATCCAGGTGCCGCCATGCGGATACTGGTCAGTGCGGCATTCAAGCAAATTACTGCAGATGACGCAAATCGATCGCTTTCCCCAGCGGATGCCGTCCGCGAAGTTCATTGGTTCCGGCCACCCGCTGCGCTCGGCTTCGCTCCGAGTCTGGTGCTTGGCGCGATGCTTGTCCAACGCAACGGGCCGCCTGACGCGCTCATTATCACGGCTGTCGACGTCCGTGAACTCCCGATGCCAACCGTAGAGGACACCGACGCGGCGTTGCCCACTCTGATCGATCCCGCTGGCCAGCCGCTTACAGGTCCGCTCTCGACCGCAACCGTGCTGAACCTGGAAAGACAGCTCGCAATGAAGACAGAAGAACGCTTCCATTACGTCTCAGGCGTCGGCTGGGTGTTGCATCAGAGACCACTCGCTCTTGGCTTCGGGCATTACCTGCTTTCTGTTACATGGCAGCAGTACTTCGCGCTGATCCGCGTGCCACTGCTGGCAATCTTCTTCATGACAGCGGCGCTGATCGCGCTGCTGCTGGCAATGGCGCGCTACTGGAACCACCGCTTCCTCACGCGCACCTACGCACGAGCGCAGCGCGCGCTCGAAGGGGAACTGATCAATCATCTGCTTGTCCATGCGACGCCGGTCGGTCTGTGCGTGGTGCGTCAACGCGATTTTGCCATCGTCGTCGCAAATCAGATTGCCCGCAACGTGCTCGGCCTCGAGGACATTGCGACGACCCTGCCCGACGCGCTCTGCGCGGCGCTCGCCCCGCGCTTGTCGTCGCCCGCCCTCGCTCCGAGTGCGGATTCACCGCCGATCCACCAGTTCGTGTTCAGCCTGGAAAGCGTTGTCGGTGACAGCATGCACCTTGAGATTACCTACGCACCTGCGAAGCTCGACGGTGAGGACGTGCTCTTCTGTGCAATTAATGATATGTCGGGACACTACGAAGCCGAGCAGTTGCTCCGCGAGGCGAAGCACACAAGCGACGAGGCTGCGCGCGAGAAAGTGCGTTTCTTCGCCTCAATGAGCCATGAGATTCGCACGCCGCTTGCGTCGCTCGCCGGCAATCTCGAACTGGTGGCCCTGGGTACGCTCGCGCCCGAACAGGCAGCGCGTGTACAGGCAATGCAAGCTTCCGCGATGAGCTTGCTGCAGATAGTCAACGACGTTCTAGATTTCTCGAAGATGGATGTCAGCGAACTGCGCCTCAGCGAGGAATGGTCGTCCGTCACCGACTTGCTTGACCGCGCTGTAATCGCACATGCGCCGCTCGCAGTGCGTCAGCGGCTGAGCTTCTACTTGGTGATGGACCGTACGATACCCGCGCAGCTGAGATTTGATCGAGTGCGTCTTGGCCAGATTATTGACAACCTGCTCTCGAACGCGTTCAAGTTCACGCCATCCGGAAAAATTGTCGTCCGCGCATGCTGGACAAACGGCGAGTTGAAGATAAGCGTCGCGGATTCCGGTGTCGGCATCGATGATGACTTGAAACGGCGGCTTTTTCGTCCGTTCACGCAAGGTGATGACCAACGCCTCACGCGCGCCGGCGGCACTGGTCTGGGCCTTTCGATCTGCGCACGGCTGTGCAATCTGATGCGCGGGAGAATCGAGCTCGACAGTACGTTGGGCGTTGGCACGCGGATCACCGTCACACTGCCACTCCAGGCCTGCGCCACTGGCACGGCTGGGGCCGAATGGACACTGACAGACCAGCGCGTTGCGATTCTGTGCCGTGCGATCGAGAACCAGGAGTGGCTGACCAATCTGTTCGATCCGAAGAAGAATCCTCCCTTGTTGTTGTCCGAGCATGAGCATGCGCAACCACAAGCGCTCGGCGACTACCTGCTTGTGACCGACGAGTACGCTCCCCATGAGGTACTAAAGCTATGGGGTTCTTCAAACAACGTAGTCTGGCTGCGCCAGAATGGGCCGCTCGTGCCTGTCCTGCGCGAAGACGGCAGCGCCGAGGTCTGTCTTTACAGCCTCTCTGGCATTCGAGCGGCCACGCAACTGCTGCGCGCGATGCCAGAAGCCACCACCGATGCGCCGGCCGGTCAGGCAGGCAAAGAACGACCACCGGGTGGCCGCAACTATGGCAGCCTGACCGTGCTCATTGCCGAGGACAATCTTCTCAACCGTGGGCTGTTGCGCGACCAGTTGAGTACGCTGGGCGCAAATGTCGTCGAAGCAGCGGATGGCAATGAAGCGCTCACCAAGCTCGACGCCGGGCATGTTGACATCTTGCTTACGGATATCAACATGCCCGGGATGAGTGGTTACGAGCTGCTGGAGGCGGCACGTAGGCGCATTCCCTCGCTCCCGGTTTACGCGGTGAGCGCGAACGTGCGTCCCGAGGACGTGGCGCAAGGTCGTGAGCAAGGTTTCACCGATTATCTGAGCAAGCCTGTGGCGCTTGCCGGACTCGCGCGTGTGCTTGACGATGTGGCGAACCCGGATCAAGCGCTGAGAAACGAGTCAGTTGTTGCGGACAAAAATGGTGCCGGGATTGTCTCGGCCTCGCAGGCGACGGCAGCGGCCATCGATACCGATCTGCCACGCTTTCCTGCAATGCCTGCGGAGTACGCGAGCATGTTTGTTGAGCAATGCCACCGCGACCTGGCGATGCTTGATAGTGCCGTCAAGTCCCAAAGCAATAAGGCGCTCGAAAGCTGGGCGCACGGTGTCTCGGGTACGCTGTCGGTGTTGGGGCCGTCGATGCTTTATGAAGCGTGCCAGGAGCTGCGGGCAACCATTGCGGATACTGAGAGCTGGAACGACAACATTGAATCGCTAGCGCGCGTGATTGGCGAGGAGCTTGCGGAAATGCTTGAACGGCTGGAGGCGTTGTCAACCTGAGGCGGCCGGGACACGCCAGGGGCAACATGCCCACTACTCAGAAAGCAACGGACAGATCTCGGGCAACTTCGGTGTATTCGCGCCTGGCCGCTCGCGGCGTGTCAGGCCCAAGGGACCGGAGAGCGGATCCGCAGCGGCTTGTGAAGGATCGGCTGAGGCCTTGAGTACAGGAACCCCTGCACGCAAACGTTGCCGTAGGATCTCAGCCACGACGCTTGGCGCGGCGTCTCGACACCTTCGACCACGACGGAAAGCCCGAGGCGCTCCGCCAGACCCAGCATCGACGAGACGACTGCCGTCGCACGCGGCTCGTCAGGCAGTCCGGTGGTGAAGCACTGATCGATCTTGATGCCATCAACGGGCAGGGTGGTCAGGTGCTGGAGCGACATGTATCCGCATCCAAAGTCGTCGAGCACGATGCGTACCCCGAGCTGGCGTAGCTCGACAAGCCGTTTGATGACGAGTTGGCGATTCGTGAACGGCACGGTTTCGGTGATCTCAAGCTGCAGACGCCGTGCGTCGACCCCATACTCGTCCAAACATTCGCGCACTACACGCACGAAGTCGCCGTACGCCAGTTGCACTGCTGAGACGTTCACGGCGATCGACAGTTCGTGCATTGCCGACTTTCGCCACGCACGCAGGATCTGGCACGCCTCCTCAAGCACAAACTCGCCGATAGGCACGATAAGACCGTTCGCCTCAGCGAGTGGAATGAATGCGACAGGCGACAGCACGCCGCGTTCCGGATGGCGCCAGCGCACGAGCGCCTCGACGCCGGTCATGTCCCCTGTTTGCAGTCGGAAAACCGGCTGGTAGTCCACGAATAGTTCGCTTCGCGCAATGGCATCTTGCAGAGCTTGTTCAAGGTGGACATCAACGGCAATGGTATCAACGGGACGGCATGTCATGTGCGACGTTTGGCAATTGGCAATTGGCGTTCAACGTTTGACTCTGAGAAAGGCCGGAATTCTGGCAAGTGCTTCGCGCAGTTCTCCATTGACAGAATAAATTGTGTCTGTCGCGTACGACATAGAACGATGTCGAAAAGCTGGCCACTCAACGGGCGCCCAATGTCGCGCGGCCCATTTACCAGTCGGCGCCTTTTCGTTGCGACGACCAGCCGCCAGCGGCGGCGATCGTGGGCGCCTTGACCTGACTTGTCGAGGACTGACCGGGGTTCTTGACTATGCACATTTGGCCTTGCTGACAAAGGGCTGAGAACCAAGAGTGGTGGTGCCAGATTAGAAGCCTTTCGATAGAAGGCACCATAACCGCCTCCTAGACTGAACACGTTGAGCAGACAACAGTCATCAACAACATCGAAACCTACTCATCTGGTCTTTCATCATGAACTTCCAAGCCCCCCACCGCACTGATGCTGGCAGCCGGCACAACCGCAATCGCCGCCGCCACGATCACATTCAATGGCGCTCTATTGGCAGACACCTGCGTGGTCAATGCCGGCGCTGGCGATAGCTTCACCGTGACGCTGCCTGCTGTGCAAGCCTCGATCCTGACCACCAATGGTCAGACCGGCGGCGAAACGCCGTGCGACGGATGCAACCGGAGCCGGTTCAGTGGCATCGAACGTCACCAATCAACTCGCCTATCAGTAAGGAGTGCGGCGCATGCATGGCGCCGAGGCTAGCGGGAACAATCCCGGGCCATCAGCACCCTCATCCGATGACGAAATTCCACACCGAATATGGATCCATCATGAATACGATGTACAAACTCCGCCCCCTCCTTGGTGCAAGTCTTCTGGTCTTTGGCATTATGGCCGGCATGCAGGCGCATGCCTCAGTCGTGATCGCGGGAACGCGGGCTATCTATAACGCGCAAGAGCACGAAGCCACCCTCAAGATCAGCAACAAGGGCAAGCAGCCTGCCCTGACCCAGGCCTGGATCGATGCAGGGGACGCCAACGCATCGCCGTCTGCCATCGCGGCCCCTTTCACGGTGACCCCACCCGCGGCTCACATCGACCCTGAAGAATCGCAGACACTGCGTATCCTCTATACCGGCAAGGCATTGCCCAAGGACAAGGAATCAGTATTCTGGCTCAACTTGCTCGAGGTGCCGCCCGCGTCAGAAAAAGGCCAGGCCGACCAGAACTACCTGCAGGTAGCGGTCCGCTCCCGTATTAAATTGTTCTATCGTCCGGAAGGACTGAAAGGCGATGCGCTCCATGCCCCGCAACAGCTGACGTGGCGCCTGGTGCGTGACGGCAAGACGCAGGTCCTCGAAGTCCGCAACCCTACGGCTTATCACGTGTCGCTCGCCAGCGCAGAGGCTCGTGCGGGCGGCAAACATGCCACGTTCGAGGGCGGCGACATGGTCGCCCCGGGAGAAACCCAGCGACTCCCGCTCAAGGGCGAGATCACTCCGACTGGTGACGCAACGGTTCACTACCGTTCGATCAACGATCGAGGCAGTGTCATCGATGGTGATGCGCCACTGCAAGGCGGCGCCAAACCGTTGGCCTGAATTTTGAAGGACGAGCGCATAGCTACGCCATGTTGGCCGCACGCCGGGCATCATGGCGTCACGCGCTACAGCATGGCGCGCACTCAACGTATGAGGCCGCGACGATTATCCTCTGGGCCAGAGGATCAACTGTGTGTTGCGAAAACTAGCGATCAGGGCGTTGTCGCCACCGCGACGGACCTCTGCATCCCAGACCTGAGTCGTGCGCCCTTTGTGAATGGGACGCGCGGTGCAAATCACAATGCCATCACGGGCCGTTCCAAGCATGTTGCTCTTGAGCTCCACTGTGGTGAACCCACTGGCCCCTGCTGGTAGGCTTCGCACGGTTCCATAGCCGCAGCATGTGTCTGCGAGCGAGACAACCGTTCCTGCATGCAAGTAGCCATTCCAGGCGCCCAAGGCACGACGCACTTCAAGCGTCGCCACTACTTCATCGGGTTCCACTTTGTCAAAGTGCATGCCAAGAAGACCAGGCAAATAGTCAGCACCGGCCGCATTCCACTCTTCCAGCGTAACGGGGGGAGTAATGTCCATTAGTTACCTCGATGGTTACAGGGCAATCTCGCATTCTACTGGCCTTCCCGGCCCGTCGGCGCCGCGACAGGAGTCAATCAGGCCGCAGCAACAAACGGACACCCAAACGAGGAATCTACCGGCGGCAATCCCGCTTCGAGCCGTAACCCATGCGCACTCGCTGCTGCCCCCTTTGAGCCACGCCCGTCGTCGGCCGTGTGTGCGTTTGCCGTTTAGCACAGAACGCGCGAGATCAGCCTCATCCATCGCAGAATTATCGGGAGACTTCTATCGTCATCAGTCGATCTCAAGTCTGGAACGCAAAACCACATCACATCCCCAGACCCACAGTGCAATCTTCGTCTCTGACCCAGGATGTAAATTCTTATGGCACCCTCATAAAATTGAGATCACTTCGTCAAAGAGATCGACTGAGGAAATTCAATTATACGAATAGACATTATGCTTATCGCTAAATAAGTAATTCGCATCAATCAGTATCTGACCGCGCAATTCATAATACTGGCGATGCAATTCCGGCTTGGCCGGCGGCAAATATTCCAACAACTTATCTTTCGCAAGCGGACGTTATCTATGCAGTAAGTATGATCATCCTTCTTCGTTAGTCGAAATTAACCTATTAACCATCTTTCAACTATTTCTCTAACATCAGTGTTATGAAATTCTAAATTGTCCCTGACGCCCAATCCCCCTAGTTTTCTCTGAGGTAACGCAAAGATCGCTACGGGAGCTGCTCATGTCAAAAAGAAGCATGTCACCACCGTTACTCCGAATGCTCACCGGATTTGTCATCGGGGCAGGTCCGTATGGAATGGTGCAAGCGCAGCCACCGGTGTTGCCCGCGGATCCGAACTCGGAAGGCGGGGGACTGACAGGCCCCAGGGTTGGGCAAGTAACTGGTGCGGTCCCGCCGACGCAAATCGCTTCCGGCACAACGGCGGCAACGAGCGGCAATACCAATCCCGCCTTGTACGCAAATGGCCTGACGGGTGGCGTTGGTAACGGAATTGTGGTCGCCGGAGGGGGTGGCATTACTGCAGAAAACTTGTCCGGAACCGGACTCGGCGTAGCCACCGCCATGAATGGCGGCACGATTGACCTTGGCACAAACTCGGTGGTCAACGCCGTTGGCAGTGGTTCCGCATCCGGGATCATCGGCGCTACGGCCGTTTATGCACGCTACGCCTCCGGGTCCTCGATTTCGACCATTTCGGCACAAGGCCTGAGTGTAAGCGCCTCATCGGACAAGCCTTACGCGATCTACGCGCATACAGATAGCCGGATCACGTTATCTGGACTGACAACGATCAGCACGTCCAGCAACGGTACGCAAGGTTGGGGCCTTGTCTCGAACGCAGCGGGCGTGCTTACTGCGCAGGACGTCAATATCACGATGGGCGGGATTGGTGGAGTGTACGGGGACTACCAGATCGGCATTTCGGCCTATGACAGGGCAAAGACGACCGCGACCGGGAGTGTCACGATTGATGCGACGGGCAACAGCGGCACAATCCTCTTTGCCAGGTATGCCGACGCAGTTGTCAATGTCAATAATATCTCTGGCTCCCTGCGAGGCGTAGGCAGTACTGCCGAGATAGCTGGCGCAAGTGGCGGCGGCTCCGTTATCGTTCCGGGCGCTGCCCAGCTTGCGGTGAACGCAGCAACCACCGCCACCGGCTTGTACACCAACGCTGGTGGCTCGGTTACTTTCTCCGGCAATTCAACGCTGACCGTCAATGGCACAAGCGCAGCAATTGGTCTGAATACCTACGAGGGGGGGTCGCTGGTGCTGGCGAACAGCGCCATGACTGTTGCCAGCGCTGCCGGCGGCAGTACAGGCGTCGCTATCGAATCAGAGGCCGCGGCAGCAGGCACGCCCTCCACGATTACCGTAAGCAACTCGACCATCAGTTCCAATGGTGATGGTGTACGCGTGACGGGCGGCACGCTGAACCTGAACTTGACCAACACGACGCTTAGTAATGCGTCGTCGAATGCTATTCATGTTGGCGATAACGCCGGCCAAGCTGGCACCCTGAACTTTCTCGCCGATGCAGGCAGCCATCTGACAGGCAGTGCTACCACCGTCGCCGGCAGTATCGCGAACCTGACGCTTTCCAACGGAAGCACCTGGACGATAACGGGGGATTCCAACTTAACGAACCTCGCAAACAATGCGAGCCTCATCAGCTTCGCTGCCCCCGCAGTGTCAAGCGGGACGCTTTCCCCCCAATCCGTGACACCAGGCTTCAAGAGCCTGACAGTCAACAACTATGGTGGCGTCGGCGGGACCATCGCACTGAATACGATGTTGGCAGGAGATGGCGCACCGTCAGATAGGCTTGTTATTGATGGCGGCACGGCATCGGGTAGTTCCAAATTGCGTATAGCCAATGCCGGAGGGCAAGGTGCATTGACGACTGCCAACGGGATCACAGTGGTGGACACCGCAAACGGCGGGACCACTGCAGCGGGAGCCTTCGCGCTCGACGGGCGCGTCGTCGCGGGGGCATACGAGTACCAGCTATTCCGTGGCAGTTCCGATGGCTCGAACGCCAACGCCTGGTACTTGCGTTCGGAGGCAACACCCGTGCCACCCGATCCCCCAACGCCGCCCGAGCCACCCAAACCGCTCTATCGACCTGAAATAGCGGCCTACCTCGCAAACCAGCACCTCGTGGGCGAGATGTTCGTCCACAGCCTGCATGACCGCTTGGGCGAGCCTCAGTACGTCGAGGGCCAAGGCTTCAATCCTGACCAGGACAAACCCCGCTCGGGCTGGCTGCGCGCGGTCGGCAACTGGCAGGGCAGCAAGAGCGCCAACGGCATCTTCAAGGCCAGTACCAATTCGTTCCTGCTGCACGGCGGCGCCGAGCTGGCCAAATGGAAGCTCTTCGGCAACGGCACGGACCGGGGCCACCTCGGTCTGATGGGCAGCTATGGCTACGCCAACACGAATGCCACCGCGCAGGGCAACCCGTTCAGCGCCAAGGGCACCGTCGAGGGCTGGAGCGTGGGTGGATACGCCACGTGGTATCAGAACGACGAGAAGAAACTCGGGGCCTACGTCGACACCTGGGTGCAGTACGGCTGGTTCACCAACCACGTCGATGGGCAGTACCTGCCCTCGGTGCGCTACAACGCGCAAGGCTGGGCCGCGTCTGGCGAGACCGGCTATGCGGTGCCGCTGCGCAATGACTGGATCATCGAGCCGCAAGGCCAGTTGATCTATGTGGGCTACAACGAATCCGACATCACCGAACCCACCGGCACCAGCATCACCGGCGCCAGCTCGCACGGCTGGATCACCCGGCTCGGCGCGCGTTTTCATCGTACATTCTTGCGCCCTGACGACCGCAAGATTCAGCCATACCTGACGCTGAACTGGTGGCACACCAGCGTTTCCAGCAGCATCTCGTTCAATGACCTGCCGCTGGGCAGCATGTATCCGAGCAACCGCTACGAGGTGAAGCTCGGTGTGAACGCGGATCTGGGCAAACGCTGGACGGCATGGTCCAACGTGTCAGGCGCCTGGGGCGCGCAGAGCTTCTACCAGTACGCGCTGCGCGTGGGGGTGAAGTATGCATGGTGAGCACAATCGCTCACGCATAGTCACCGTGACGACACCACGCCGTCTGGCCATGTAGACGGCGAGTCCTCCTATTCTGTACGCGCGGACAGACCGCTATACGTATCCCCGGCGTAAATCAAGTCCCGGAATCAGCGCCGCCGAGGCCATCGCAATAGCAGCATTGGAATCATGGCGAGCATGTTCCATCCTGGCCAGAACTTCGCGAGCGCCAACGCAGCAATCGCGCAAGCTGCGAACATCCTGCTGCGATAACGCAATCGCTTGGCGGTGGCTGTCGCAGTAGTCGCGGCATCGAGCAGTAACTCAGGATGTTTCAGCACGTGTGCAATCCTGCGCCACATACACAGGGCAATGCATAGTAAATGGCCACTGTATAGCTGGGATGCAGTCGCCAGATCCCCGTACGCTCCTTGCACTGAGACGGTACAACGATAGCCCGTCTCAGGCTGTGTTTGCTTCCGCACCGACCTGATGACATCCAGCGTGTGTGAATACATCGAGAAGCAACGTGGCGACAACCTGGTCCCTCGCAGTTCCCGACGATGAAAGGTATCCCAACCCGATTGATCGCCCTCTCGGTGCATATTTGACTACATCTCGCCGCCTCAGGACCGTAGTGAGCACGTCCCGGTACAACTCCATGAACCGTTGATACCCGTACCCGGTTCTCGCAAGGACCGGAAAAATTGTCAGGCTCAACAATGTCAGAAGCACACCATGCGCAAACTCATAATGGGCATTGTGGAATTTCGCGAGAAGATGCTACCGCGGTACGCAGAACAGTTCAGCAAGCTCGCGCTCGCGCAAACGCCTGATGCGCTCTTCATCACATGCTCGGATAGTCGGGTAGTTCCGGACCTGCTCGCATCGACGCATCCCGGCGATCTTTTTACGATGCGCAACGTTGGCAATCTGATCCCCCCGGCAACTGCGGAAGGGGTCTCGACCGGCGATCTCTCCGAAGCAAGCGCAATCGAGTACGCGGTGTTGGTGCTGAAGGTCGCGAACATTGTCGTGTGCGGTCATTCCGAATGCGGCGCCATGAAAGCTGTCTATTCACGCAACCCGAAGCTGAAAGCGCCAAATCTGGATAAATGGCTTTATCACGCCAGCAACGCGGCCTTCCGCCTCGAACATGAGGGTGCGCTCGATGAAAGCCTGAAGCCGCACGACCAGTTGTCACAGCTCAACGTCCTCGTGCAGATCGAACATCTGATGACTTACCCGATCGTACGCCGGCAAGTCATGGCGGGGGCGCTGGTATTGAGCGGCTGGTGGTTCGACATCGCGACCGGCGACATGTACGCCTATGAGCGGGCAAGCCGTTCGTTCGAGGTCATTGATCGCGCGCTGGCCGAGCGGCTTACTTCGCGCCTTGCCTCGCGCGCGCGGTGAAGGCCGGGACGATATCAGCATGGCCATCCGTACCACGCGCGACGCGCTCTCTCGCATTTTCTACCAGCGCTGTTTCTGGCTCTTTTTGGTGTTGCTCACGCTCATCGGCGCGGTATCGTTTGTCCCACCGAGCGACAGTGGCCGCCTCGTCCTGAACATCGTCAATATGTTCCTGCTGCTGGCGACCGTGGCAGCCGTCGGCCGCACAACCCTGTCGTTCGTGATCGTGCTGTTGCTTGCCCTCCCGGCCATGTGGTTCCAGTACCTCGGCCTTTGGCACGATGACGACAGCAGCCTCGCCGTATCCTGGCTGTTCAGCGTTGCGCTCTACTTCATCACCGTCGCGTATCTTCTCCGCTATGTCTTCCAGCCCAGGATCATGACGCCGGACAAGCTGTTTGGCGCCGCTGCCGCCTATCTGCTGATCGGCGTCCTCTGGGCGTACGTCTACGCGAGTATCGGATTCTTCTATCCGCAGTCGTACATGGTCGTCGGGCAACCGGGAAGGCTCGTCTACGCCGACGCGCTTTACTTCAGCATAACCGTCCTCACGAGCACAGGCTTCGGCGACATCACGCCACTGACGCGGCCGGCACGCGGCATGTGCATGGTGGAACAGATCACCGGCAGCTTGTTCGTCGCGATCCTGATCGCCCGCCTCGCCGGTGTTTATCCTCCGCGAGAGAGTTACACAGACGAAAAATCCTAGTGCTGTCCCGTCTCAAACTGAATAGGTAGCCAATCCGTGGCGGAGTGGGGTCAGCCAATGCCTGTGGGCACCCGACGACATCTGCCTCCCCAGTACTTACACGCTCGCGAAGCAATGCCAGTCTTACTTTCCTACGCGGATAACGACTGATGCAACGCAAGCGAGCAAGACGGTGCAGAGACAGACGATCATCAATGCCGCATGGACTGAGGGCGGAGCCGTTTCGAGCGTGAGCGAGCGATGGCGATACCACCCTACAGCAAACATGGCCAAAGCGCCAACGACAACCAGCAAGGCGGCCACCCACAAGCCGGCGGAATGTGCCTCCGCGGCGGCGCGCACTAGTAGAGCACCGTTGACCAGTGTGGAAAGTGCTGTACGTCTCCATGCGAGCGCTGTGCGCTCCGGCTGGGCTCCAGGATCGCGACTCACTGAAGCTTGACCACCAGTCCGACAGTAAGGACCAATGCTACGCAGCTGATCACAGCACTGAGCAGCGGGATGCCGATAGAGGCAGGAAGGGGCCCGGAATGACGCATCGCGATCTCATTCCCCTTCCAACGAGAATAAGCGCAGCCTGCCATCACCGCTGCCAGCAACGACAACGCTAGTGCTACACCAGAAAGTACGGCTTTCGATTCCACATGGCTAGCGAATTGGTCGAGAACAATGCCGCCAGCCAAGACGGCAAGTGCAGTCCGAATCCAAGCCAGAAAGGTGCGCTCGTTCGCAAGCGTGAATCGATAGTCCGGCTCCTGACCAAGCATCTGCCACTGCGGTCGCTTCATATTCCTACTACTCCTCGGGACAATTACTGGGCGCCTGGCGCATACAAAGGCGGTACCCCCCGGCGCCCGGAACCATCCAGTGGTACTTGAAACTCGGCATGGAATAGTCGATTTGACGAGGGCATTCCAAATGCCGACTGGATGAGAGGCGAGCCAGGAGAGATGATCGTAGTTATTGCAAACTCAATGACGCGATGAATCAGATCGCAGGATCGGCGCTTGCCTCAGTGAACCTGAATGCCGGTCTCGGCAATCTTCTTTCCCCAAGTGTCGTAGTCGCTGCGAATGCGGTCGCGCAACTCGGCTGGCGTCGAGGTCTGCGGCAGCATGCCCATGCTCTGAAGTCGCTCTGCAATCTCCGGTCCGTTGACAGCCCTACGCAAGGATTCCTCAAGGCGCCTCATCGCGTCCGGCGGGACTCCCGCAGGTGCTACCAAACCGTACCAGGAGTTCAGGCCGAACTGAATGCCGAGCTCCCTGAACGTGGGCACCGAGGGAAACATTGGGGAGCGCTGCGGCGAGGTAACAGCAAGAACGCGCACCTTCCCGGCCTTCACTTGCGTCGACGCCAGGCCCCATCCGCCGAAGACCGCATCGATCTCGCCGCCCAGCATGGCCATTACGGATTCGCTGGACCCCTTGTAAGGAATGTGCAGGATGTTAACGCCAGCGGCCTTGTTCATGACCTCGCCGCTGATATGACCCGCGCTACCCTCTCCCCATGAGCCAAAACTAAGTTTTCCCGGGCTAGACTTTGCTCGCGCTATCAGATCGGCATAGGAGGTGATCGGCGAGTTCTTCGGCACCATCAACGCGTTTCCAGAAACGGAGATCAGGCCGATCGGGGCGATGTCGGCAAGCGGGTCAAAGAGTCTCTTGGCGATAAGGTGAGGCGACAGCGCAAGCGCCGCCTGGTAGACGATGCCGATGGTGTATCCGTCAGCTTTCGCGTTTGCGACCGAGGCCACACCGATCAATCCGCTGGCGCCAACCTTGTTCTCGACGACGATCGGCTGTCGCAGGTCCACACTCATTTGCCGGGCCACGAGGCGCGCGAGGATGTCGGGCTCGCCGCCCGCGCTGGCAGGTACCACTAGCCTGATTGGCCGCACCGGAAATCCGGTTTCCGCCTGCGCCGTGGCACTCACGTAGATGCAGCAAAGCGCCGCAAGGGAGATCAAACGAGCAATGTGTTTCTTCATGACGTTCATCTGTAAGGAGGGAGGTCAGCGGTTGCCGTCTTCAAGTATCAGATCGACCGCCTTCTCGCCAATAGCAATCGACGGCGCGTTGGTGTTGGCAGAGGGCATCGTCGGCATGACGGATGCGTCTGCAACACGCAGGCACGACACGCCGCGCACGCGCAGACGCTCGTCCACCACCGATCTCGCATCGGTACCCATGCGGCAGGAGCCGATGGGGTGATAGGAGGTCTGGCCGACCGCGCGCGCGTAGTCGAGCAGTTCCTCATCGGAGTTGCCCGCGGGCCCGGGTCGGGTTTCCCGCACCACGAAGCGCGCGAGGGCCGGCTGCTGGGCAACTCTGCGCGCCAACCGCAGTGCCCCGAGCATCGAAGCGACATCGTCGGGGTGTTGCAGGTAGTTGGCGTTCATCGCGGGTGCCTGAGCAGGGTCAGGCGAAACGATATGCACCGTGCCCTGTGACTTCGGCGTGAGCGCAAAGGTCCCGATGGAGAAGCCCGAGAACTCGTCCAGGACCAGCTTGCCGGCCGTGCGCGCGTCAGCGCTCGATAGGTAGTGCAACTGGAGCTTTGCGTCCGCCTGACTCAGGTGCGGCGCGGTGCGCACCAAGGCATGCGCGACCGCGCTACCGCTGCTCATGAGACCGTTGCCATGCACGGCCAGGCGCGCCGCCATCAGTGCCTTGCGCCACAGGCTCGGCATGATCTGGTTGAGCGTCACAGCATTGCGAGATTCGAAGGTCAGGCGCACATGCAGATGGTCGCGCAGACATTCGCCCACCTCCGGCGCATGATGCCGCACGTCGATGCCCAGGGCGCGCAGGCGCGCCGCATCGCCAATGCCTGAGAGCTCCAGCAGTTGCGGGGACTGCAGCGCGCCGGCAGAGAGGATGACTTCCTGCGCGGCAAGCACTTGGCGCAGTTCGCCGCCGACTCGGTACTCGACACCGCATGCCCGCGAGCCGTCGAACAGGATGCGCTGTGCCATGGCGCCTGTCTGCACGCTCAACCTGCTGTTGGCAGGCAGAGACTTCAGGTAGGCATCGCGTGCGCTGACACGCAGGCCGCGCCGGGTGTTGAGCTGGAGGTAGCCAACCCCTTCGTAGTTGGTGCCGTTGTAGTCCGGGTTGGCCGGTATGCCGGCCTGCACGCAAGCCTGCACAAAGCCCTCCATTAACGGCAGATGCGGCCCGTACTCGCTCACCCGCACCGGGCCGGCGTGCCCGCGCATCGCCGGGTCGCCCGCCCGGTAGCACTCTGCACGTTTCAGATAGGGCTTGAACTTGTCGCTGCCCCAGTCTGCGAGGCCATGCTCGTCGCGCCAGCGGTCGTACTCCTGGCTATCGCCGTGCACCCAGATCATTCCGTTGACCGCCGAGGAACCACCCAGCACCCGGCCACGCGGCCAGTAGATTTTCCGGTCGTTCAACTGCTTTTCGGGTTCCGTGAAAAAGCGCCGCACGACCCGCTCATCGCGAATCAGGTAGGCAACTCCCGCAGGCACCCGAACCCACACCTGGCGCGAGTCGTTGCCCGCCTCGAGTAGCGTCACGCTGTGCTTGCCAGAGCGTGCTAGACCGGCAGCCAGAGCGCAGCCGGCGGAACCGGCGCCGACCACGACGTAGTCTGCCGTTGTCTGCGTCGCCTTCATGCGAGGGTTCCCAGGTTGCGCATCAATCGCTGCGCCTCCTTGCCCATGCGCTCGAAGCGAGCGTCTGGCTGCTCCGGCTGCAGAAACGTCGGGCCGAAGCGCGGCGCCGTCGGTGCAATGGTCAGTTCAATCAGTGCTGGAGCGGGCTGGGTCAGGCAGGAAGCAATGGCCTCCCGAAGGTGCGCCGCCTGGTCAAAGCGCGTCGCACTGGCATAGCCAGCGGCCATGGCCATCGCGCAGAAGTCGATCGGCGCAGAACCCGCCACCGCCAGGTTGGCGCCGCCGTTGAACTGCACCCCATTGGCAAACACGAAGTGGTAGAGGTTCGCCGGGCGCACGCCCGCGACTGTCGCCAGCACGCCAAGCTCCATCAGCAGACTGGCGTCGCCGTCCAGCACGATAACCTTGCGCTGCGGGACCGAGAGCGCCAATCCCAGCGCCAAACCGGCCGCGCCGCCCATCAGCGGCACGGAGGAAAGGCCGAGCGCATAGTCCGGATCGATCTGATCCATGCAGTTCATGGCGGACATCGTGCTGACCACGATTGCCTCGGCGCGCGCGTCGCGAATGATCTCGCAAGCTTCTTGTGTATTCAGAGTCATGCTCAGTTCCATCCGGTGTAGTGACCAATCAGCACAGCGGCAGGCATGTGGCGTGCAACGCTGGCTCTCGCCGCTTCCTCGATACAACCAACGTCCTGCGGCCCATCCAGGCGCCAATGCGGGATACCCATCACGTCCAGCATCGGTTCCACGAGGTTCACCACACGCCGGCGCGATTGGGCAGGGTCCTGTCCGACGTTGTCGAACTCGCGCCCGAACTGGCCAACCACCAGCAGCATCGGCAGGCCGGCATCCAGGCCAACGGCGCGCAAACTGTTGATGCAATTGAGCAGGCCCTGATTCTGGATAAGTACGGCTGTCCGCTTACCACCAATCTGCAAGCCCCCGGCCACATGGATGGCCTGGTTCTCGTCCGAGCAATGGATGACTTTGAATTGCGCGCGGCGATCGAGCAGGGCGTGAACCGAGAGCTGAACGAAGTCGGGCACGGTGACGATGTGATGCAAGCCGCTTGCGTCAAGGCAGTCGACGATGGCACTTGCGGCAACCGATGAAGGAAGGGAGGTCATGGGTTCGCTTCTGGAAAAGGTGCAGGTAGTTTAAGAAGCAAGCCAATAATCGACTATTCAGATAATCTGATACATTGATGCCAAAAACGTATCGCCGTGATCAGGCATTACCACCGTGGACGACCTTAACCATCACCTGTTGCGCAAATTGCGCCTGCGGCATTTCGAGCTGCTGGGCCACCTCGGGGAAGTGGCAACTGTGCACGCGGCTGCCAAGCGCATGCACCTCACCCAGCCGGCTGTGTCGCGCATGATCCAGGAGATCGAGGAGATCTTCGGTGGTCCCCTGTTCGATCGCACCGCGCGTGGGATTTCCGCCAACCACATCGGGCTCGCGTTGATGCGTCGCTCCGGGATGCTGGTGGCAGAACTCGCAGCAGCCCAGCAGGAGGCCACCGTGATGCGCGCGGGCGCCAGCGGGATGCTGCGCATCGGCACCTTCTCCGGCTCTACCTCATTGCCGCAGGGCATCGTCGAGTTACGACGACGCATGCCGAATGTCTTCGTTCAGATCCGTGAAGCGCAAGTGAGTCAGCTCATCGCCGACCTGCTGCAGGGCGAAATCGATTGCATCGTCGGGGCGCTCGCGCCCGATGAGCTCAACAATGAGCGGCTGGACCGCCTGCGTGTCGACGTGCTGGCCGAAGATCACATGTGCGTGGTCGCGTCGCGTACCCATCCACTGGCCAAGCGAAAGAAGATCAGCTGGAATCAACTTGCCGAACAGCAATGGATCCTGCCACCCCGAGGCTCCCTGCTGCGCCGCGCCGTCATCGCCGCTAGCCTGACGGAAGGCATCACGCCGCCACAGCCGTGCATCGAATGCCTCTCTCCCCTCACGGTGCTAACGCTCATTCGCCTGGACCCGCGTTGCATCGGGCCGATGCGCGTGCAGCAGGCACAAGAGGAGGTCAGAATCAACAAGAGCCTGGTCATCCTCGATGTGCAACGCATCGCCGCGATGCCCCCCTTGACGATGATCACCCGAACCGCAACGGGTATGCGCGAGCTTGTGGTTGCTCTGAAGAGTTGCCTCGTTGATTCAGTCGGCGGCAATTCCACGAAGCCGACTATCTCAGGGTAAGCGCCGTCGAGCTTGCCGCGAGCGCGGTCGCCTGCTGAGCATACCTGCACGAGAACAGGAGCCGTCGCTACCAGCGCCGAACAGCTTCCAGCACCGAACGCGCTCTCCGACGTGGCAACGGCCAATGCAAAAGATGCGCGCGCGGAGTAGCGATCGAGCTATACCGAGCTTTACCGAGCTATTCCCCTGCACTCCCAATAACTGGCTCCAGGTAAGCAACACCGCCGCTTGAGCCACACTATCTGTTCAGGTATCGTCTCGCGAGTCGTGCAGCGGATGCACCCATGCGGACTACCTACCTGTTGATTGTGAGAGGTGAGAACTGATGATCGACCATACCGGCGTCAACGTTAGCGATTTCTCCCGGAGTCTGGACTTCTACGCTGCTGCGCTTGGCGCGATTGGCATCGTCAAGATCATGGAAATTCCGGCCAGCGTGACTGGACACGCTGACGTGGCCGGATTCGGGCCGCCGGGAAAGCCGGAGTTCTGGCTTATTTCGGGCGCCCCCAACAAGCCACCGCTGCACGTCGCTTTCCGCGTAGACAGCCGGGCGGAAGTCGATACGTTCTACAAGGCCGCCATGGCGGCCGGCGGCCGCGACAACGGTGGCCCCGGGTTGCGACCGCACTATCATCCGGACTACTACGGCGCTTTCGTTCTCGATCCAGACGGCCACAACATCGAAGCAGTCTGCCACCAGGCCGCCTGACTACTTTCGGTTGAAGGCGGTAACGGCAGGAGATCAGAAATTGTGGGTGATGCCCAGACCGAAGCCGCTGACCGCATCGCCTGCCTTCAGGCCGGGCACGGAGTTGGCCGACAGGTTATAGCTGGCGGTGGCGTGGTTAACCAGACGCGTATAGGCCGCCCAGAGTTCGGTGCGCTTTGACAGCGTATAGCCATAGCCCAGCGACACCTGCCACGCGCCGGAATCAGTGCCCGGCAGGCCGATACCGCCCACGGCCTGGACGGTGTTGCCGTGGGCATTGCCCCCCTGCGTGTACGACGCACGGAACGTATGTGGCCCACGATTGTAGGTAGCCGCAGCCTGCCACGCATCGCGCCGCACCGACTGCCCCGGCGCAGGCTCATAGCTGAGCCGCTCATAGGCGGCGCGTAATCTGACGCCGCCGATGGCGTACACCAGTCCGACCCGGTCGGCGTAGTCGTGCGAGCCACTATAGAAATAATCGCCGTGGTACTCGTGGCCCCACGCCGCATACCATTGGCCGGATTCGTAGCTGACCAGCCCAGACCACGCAATCGGATTCGTGGTGGCCGTGCGGTTTTCCGGCATCGATACCGCCACGCGCGCCGACACACCGCCCCAGTCCGGTGTGGCGTACTGGACAAGGTTGGGCTGGCGACGGTCGAACGACTGCGGCGAGACGCCATTCGCGGCGGTCACGAAGCCATTCCCCATGATCGAGTTGGACGCAAAGATCCCTGCCGTGAACGGGTCCACCTTGTACACCGACACGTAGCGCAGGGGCATCTCCCACTGCCCCATCCAGAACTGCCCCCAGGGGCCGCTCAGACCAACGGCAGTATTGCGGTCACCGATCTGCGCGGTGCCGGTGCCGTCCATGCGCAGGTTCGTCTCGATCTGGAAGAAGGCACGGTTGCCGCCTCCCAGCGACTCCCCGCCACGAAAGCCGAGCACCGACAGATCGTTGGACAGGCGTGCCAGGGACTGGCTGCGCCCGTTCCCGGATATCTGGATCGACTCGACGTTCTCCTTGATGAAACCGTAGATCTGCACACCGTCGCTCTGGGCGGCGGCTGGGGTGGCTGCGCATAGCAGCACGGGAAATGAGGCAACGAGCGGTGCGAGCCGCCCCCGGTACAACGGTTCCATTTTGTCTCCATGTCGTTATGAGTACAGTTTCTTACAAACGAACTAATATTTGAAGTTCGTGTATACACCAATAAGAAACAGTATTCATTGCATGGAGACCGCCTGCAGATTCGACCGTTACCAGCTGTTGCGCACCTCCGCGTGCCCGGCGTCTTCCCCGTCCCCTTGTGCTGCACCACCGCGCTTCCGGTACCAGAGCCAGTAGGCCGCCGACAGCGCCAGCATGAAAGGCACGCCCGCCACCAGGGTCATCCTGAACTCCGGCGTGAACCACGTTGTCACCAGCGTGGCGAACATCAGCCCCGCGCCGAGCAGCGTTGTCACCGGAAAGCCCCACATCCTGAAGGCGAGCGGCCGCCCCCGGTGTTGCCGCCGAAAGAACAGATGCGTGATGAAGATCATCAGCCAGGTGAACATCGCACCGAACATCGAGATCGCCATCATCAGCATGAACGAGGCATCCGGATACACCACGTTGAGCACCACCGCGAAGGCGATGCCAACGGTGGACAACAACAACGCCGTCATGGGCACGCCGCGACCGTTGACCTGACCCAGCGCCTTTGGCGCGTAGCCCGCGCGGGACAAGCTGAACATCATCCGTGTGGTGATATAGAGCTGGCTGTTCATGGCAGACAACGCCGCCACCAGAATCACGAAGTTGAACACCGCCGCGGCACCCGGTACGCGCGTGGCCGCCATCACCCTGACGAACGGACTTTCACCGGCGCCGGCCGCCGTCCACGGCACGATCATCAGCATCAGCGCGAGCGTCAGCAGATAGAAGAACACCAGACGCACCATGGTCGCGCGAAATGCGCGCGTGATGGCGGTCTCCGGGTCGCGTGCCTCGCCGGCCGCCACGGCAATCATCTCGATGCTCAGGTAGCTGAAGATGGACACGATCACCGCCACCCACGTACCCCACATCCCTTTCGGGAAGAAGCCACCATGCGCGGTGTAGTTGGCCAACCCGATGCCTGACTCGGCCGGCGCACGTGTCACCACATAGGCGCCGAGCAGGATAAAGCCGACGATGGCGGCAATCTTCAGCATCGAGAACACATACTCGACCGCGCCGAACACCTTGACGCTGGTGGCGTTGATGCCGATCAGCGCAGCGGAGAAACCGACGATCCAGTACCACCCGGGCACCGCCGGGAACCAGTACTTCATGTAGACCGCGATGGCCGTGACTTCCGTGCCGACCGCGAATACGATCGACGACCAGTAGGCATAGCGCACCAGGAATCCGGCCAGCGGCCCGATGTAATGCTCCGCATTGGCGCCGAACGAGCCGGAAGTCGGATGCGCCACCGTCATCTCGGCCAGGCAGCCCATCAGCAGCAAAGCGATCAACGCCCCGATGGCGTAGCTCACCAGCACGCTCGGGCCGGCGAAGCCGATGGCAAACCCGCTCCCCAGGAACAGGCCCGTACCAATCGCGCCACCGATGGCGATCATGGAGAGCTGTCCCGTGGACAGCCCCCGATGCAGCCCCTGCTCCCGCTCGACGATTGCGTCGAATCCCTGTTGCTGCCTCATCGCTTGTCTCCTCTTATTGTTCTGGCCGTTGCACTCAGGTCACTGACTTGCGCGTGCGGAACGCTTCCGTGTTCCACGCCTCGCTTGTGACGATGTCCTTCAGTGCTGCGATGGTGTCCCAGATATCGACATGGCGAACGTAGAGCGCGGCAAAACCGAAGCGCAGGATGTCAGGGGCGCGGAAATCGCCGATGATGTTGCGCGCGATCAGCGCCTGCATGATCGCGTAGCCCTCTGCATGCCGCAGCGATACCTGGCTGCCGCGTTGCTCTGCATCACGCGGCGTGGCCAGCGTGAAACCCAGTCCCGCCAGTTCCTGCTCGGCCAGTGCAATAAACAGGTCGCCCAGCGACACGCTCTTCTCGCGCAATGCTTCCATGTCGACACCGTCGAACGCTTCCAGCGCGCTCTCCAGCGATATCAGACCGAGTTGCGGCGCGGTACCCGTCAGCATCCGGTCGATACCGGCATGCGGTGCGTACTCGTGCGTGAACGCAAATGGCTGAGCGTGGCCATGCCAGCCGGAAAGCGGCTGACGGACATGCTCCAAGTGGCGCGAGGCGACGAACACGAACGCAGGCGCACCGGGGCCGCCGTTCAGGTACTTGTATCCGCATCCGACCGCAAAATCGACCTCGCAGCGATTCAGGTAGACCGGCATCGCGCCCGCCGTGTGGCAGAGGTCCCAGACCACCAGCGCACCAGCCTCGTGCGCGCGGCGGGTCATCGCCTCCATGTCGTAACGCTTGCCCGTCTTGTAGTTCACGTGGGTCAGCGAGACGATGGCCACGTTCTCGTCGATTGCGGACATCACCTCTTCCGGATCGACGCAACGCAGCTCACAGCCCGTCATCTCCGCAACGCTCTCCGCAATGTAGACGTCGGTCGGGAAATTGGTACGCTCGGCGAGAATCACGCCGCGGCCGGGCCGCATACGGGTGGCCGCCACCAGTACCTTGAACAGGTTGACCGAGGTCGAATCGGCCACGATCACCTCACCCTGCCCGGCGCCAATCAGCCGGGCAATGCGATCGCCGGTGCGCTGCGGCGCGGGATACCAGTCGGCATCGTTCCACGAGCGGATCAGGCCTTCCGCCCATTCCTGTTCGATGGCCACCTTCATGCGCGCTGGCACATTGGCGGGCATCGCGCCCAGGGAATTGCCATCGAGGTAGATGGTGCCGCCCGGCAGCGCAAATCGTGCGCGGCAGCCAGCCAGTTTGTCTGCCGCATCCAGTGCGGCACAGTCTTCGCGAATCATCATGGGTTGCGGGAATGCTGCTAGAAAAAAGCGTGGAAATGCTGGTGTCCCATCGGGACGTCAACCCAGCGTGTCAGGCCGCGCGTCCGGGATGGACTTGTCCGCAGTGCGGGCAGCGGCGCTTGTCTTGCGAGGCGTAGAAGCTCTCGAAAAGAGGCGGGAGGTCGGTGACGATGCTCTTGAGTTGGACCTCGACGCGATGCACCAGGTGACCGCATGCGTCGCAATACCACTCGAATCCGTCCAGCATGCCGGCGGGCCGCTGCCGTTCGATCACCAGGCAGGCGCTGCCGGCCTCGGGACGCTGCGGGGAATGGCGAACGTGCGGGGGCAGCAGGAAGATGTCACCCTCTTTCAGGTCCACCCGCTCGCGTCTGCCGTCGACCCAGAGATTCAGGTAGGCATTGCCGCGCAGCTGGTAGAAAAACTCTTCGAGCGGATCGTCGTGATAATCCGTGCGATGGTTGGGTCCACCCACCACCGTCACGATGAAATCGCTGTCCTGCCACACCTGCCGGTTGCCGACGGGCGGCTTCAACAGGTGTGCATGCTCGTCGATCCAGCGCGGGAAATTGAAGGGCGCTCCGTAGGTCAGCATAGGTGTCTCTCTCCGTCGGCGTCGCGTCGCAACGCGCCACCGGCCTTTTGAATGGCTCGACCGGAGTCTAGGGGAGCCACGCCGGCCTCGATAATCAAACATCCGGCGCTGGCTATCCCGAACAGGAATACCAGCGCGTCCCGAAGCCCCCCTTTCGGAATGTGTCACTCAGCAAGGCAGCGGCACGTCGGGCACGTCGGGCACGCTTGCCTGCGCGGCCTCTCGCAGGCAAGCGATGAACGCACGGCCCGCCGCGCTCTGTTCCTTGTTCGAACGCACCGAGAATCCAACCGTGCCGAAGGCGCAGGTCTCCGGCAGGTCGAGGACGCGCAGCAGGCCGGCGCGCGCGAACTGGTTCGCCGCCACGCTTGGCATCAGTGCAATGCGCGGGGTCTCCATCAGCAGCCCAAGGTTGGTCAGCAGCGACAGCGACTCGACAACGTCCCCTGGCAGCGGCAGGCCGGCAGTACGGAACAGCTGCTCCGCTGCCAGGCGTGCCGGAGAGTCGGACGTCGGGAGTATCCACGCCGAATCGGCCAGCTCGGACAGGTGTCCCACGCGATCCGGTGCGTCGCCGTAGCCCTTGCCAACCACCGCGCAGAGCGACTCCTCGAACAACACCTCATGCGTCAGCGGGAAGGCCGTGGCAATCGGCAGTTCACGCTCGGGAAGGCGGCCGACGACGATGTCGAGGTCTCCCGTGGCCAGCGCCGGAAACAAGTGGGCGGTGGTGCCTTCGCGCACGGTCACCAGTACGTTCGGCGTGCGCGCCTTGAGCATGGAGATGGCCAGCGGCAACAGTCGTGCCGATGCCGAGATCAGCGTGCCGACGATGACGTGCCCGCTGGTCCCCAGCCGGAAATCGTTCAGTTCGTCGGTCATGTAACGCAGTTCGGCCATCAACGACTTGACGCGCTGGCCAAGCAGCAACCCAAGCTCCGTTGGCATCACGCCGCGGTTGGAACGCAGGAATAGCGCGCCATCGAAGCAAGACTCCAGTTCGTGGATCACCTTGGTCACGGCTGGCTGCGTCAGGCGCATGTCATTGGCGGCGCGCATCACCGAGCGCGTCTGCAGCACGCGCTCGAAGATCATCAGTTGGTTCAGCTTCAACCTGCGAATCAGCGAGATCTCGCTGAGTGGATTGACGGACATTTGAGCCTCGGAATCACAAAGTTGAGAAGTCCTGCGCGGGTAGCCAGCGATTTCCCGCGCTATACGTGCCGCATAGCGCACACACATTCGGGTCAACCCGCTATTACCAAACCCCCTCTGTGTATAAGAAAATAATCATCGGAATACATATACTCGTCTACGTATAATTTGTAACGCCCGAGTATACACGTTGAGGAAATACGCGGGAGAGAGGAAGACGCCGCCAGGCGAGGTCTTCCGCACGACGGCAGGGGGAGGTGCCTGCGGCGATGACCAGCGACCCACGCTGGCCGCGCCGCCGTGCGGATGGACGTTGCCCGCGACACAAGAAACGAAAAGATTCGGAGACACAATGAAAAGGAAGCTGCTTGTACCGGGCGCGATGCTGTTCGCATGCGCTGGTGCCTACGCCCAGAGCGCGGTATGGCTATCGGGCTACGTCGACCTGAACATCGAGCACCTGATTCAATCGGGCCCGGCCAGCGTCACGCGCATGACCAGCGGCGGGCTGAACAACTCGCGCTTCAACCTGAGCGGCGTCGAGGATCTCGGCGGCGGCTACAAGGCCGTGTTCACGATCGAGCCGATGTTCTCCGCCGACACGGGCGTGCAGTCGGCGCAGTTCCGTCAGTCCTTCGTCGGACTCAAGAGTGCGGACCTGGGCGAGGTGACGATGGGCCGCCAGTTCACGCCTTCATACTGGATTGCGGGTTATGCGGACCCGAGCTGGGCCGCCGCGTACAGTATGGTGAACAACATGGAGTTCTTCTACGCGTCCTATCGCGTGGACAACGCCATCCAGTACAAGACGCCGACCTTCTACGGATTCACCGGCCGCGTGATGTATGCGTTCGGACTCGAAGACACGACGCGTGCGGGGCGCTTCCTCAGTATCGGCGTGGACTACCGTAACGGCCCACTGTTCCTGGGCGCGGTCAGCGAGCAGCAGTACACACGCGACATCCACCAGGCGTCGCAGATCCCATCGTCACGCGACAACTACTTCTCCGCGGTCTACCGCATCGGGGGCTTCGAGCCAACCGCCATCTTCCATACCTATAAGGGTTACTACGCGTATCCCCCCTATGTGGCGTTCAATTCGAGCGGCTGGGATGCGCAGATCGGCGCGCGCTGGAACATCGACGGTCGCAGCCGGTTGTATGGCAGCGTGGTCTATCGTCACGACGACAACAACAAGAGCATCACCAGCGCGACCGGTTTCGTGATCGGCTACATCTACGGCCTGTCCAAGCGTACCGATCTCTATGCCACCTACGCACACGTGCACAACCAGAACACGGTGCCGATCGCGTACCCGGTGACCTTCCAGTCCAACCCGAGTCCCGGACAGAACCCATCGGGGATGCAGCTTGGCATCCGCCACGCCTTCTGAACACACCCGCTTGCTGCCGGCGCTGCAGATGTGGCACCGGCTGGAACCACATCGCCTGATCAACAAGGAGTCAGTCATGCATCATCCCCAACGCCGGCATCGCCACACGGCCCTGACCGGGGGCTGCGCCCTGGCAGTCGCCCTGATGTCCACCGCCCTGCTGCCGCTGGCCGCGCGGGCCGCCGGCGCCGAATCCGCGCCTGCTGCTGCCACAACCCCTGCCGCCACCCCTGCCGCCACGCCGAACGCAGGCCAGGTCACGCCAGGCACGCCCAACGTCAAGGACCCGTACCTGGCAGGCTGGCTGCGCCTGACCCCCGACCGTCGGCCCACCGCGCTCAAGGCCGGCGTCGACTACGGCATGGACCCGGCCACCGGCGAGTTCATCTGGCCCAAGGCCACGCAGGAAGTCCACAACGGCCAACGCTTCCCTGGCGAGATGACCACGTGGGACAAGAACACCTACTCGAAGAACGTCAAGGTTCTCGCCTTCTACCCGGGTGTCGGTTCGCCGTTCCATGCCTGGAACAACATTATCGACTTCGAGGGCAAGCGATACCTGTACATCCATGATCGCGACTACCTGCGCATCATGGACGTGACCGACCCCGCTCACGGCAAGGTGGTCTACTCGCAAGGCGGTGTCTGGGGTCCCAAGGGATCGAGCGAGAAGTATGATCCGAACACGGTGCAGGACTACCTTGGTGGCGCGACCATCGCCTGGAGCAAGAAGCTGGGCAAGCCGGTCATGGTGGCCTCGTACGAAATCGGCCGCTACGGCCTGATGCAGGAGAAGATGGAGCAGCCCGACAAGGTCGCGGCTCAGCGCCACTACAACTCGCTCAAGGGCTTCAAGGTGTTCGTCATGGACGGCCCGCTGCCCAGCCAATGGAGACTGCTGGCAACCCGCACCACGGACACGCAGCATCCGGATGCGCCAGTGGGCCAGCAACAGGGTTCCGGCTCGCTGGACGCGCCCGAGTACTACGGCGGCAAGTACATGATCGTCGCGTCGGCGCCCGACGACAGCTACGCCCTGACCGAATACCCCAACTATCTGTACTCGCCCGGATACCAGGTCTGGGACATGTCGGACCCGGCCAATCCGACCTTCGTGTCGCAGGTGGCGGTACCTGGACAGATCCTCGGCAACGCGGAGCATGAGCAGACCTACCTCATGAACCCGCGCGCGGGTAACCGCACCTCGTGGATGGGGGCACGCAATCCCATCTTCCTGCCCAAGTCGCTCGAAGCGGGCGGCAAGATCGGCTTCGGCGCGATGGGTGGTCTTGGGTTCTATGCGTTCGACCTGTCCAACCCCGCCCGTCCGAAGATGCTCGGCAACGTCAACACGCCGCCGAGCTACGCCGGCACCGAGTTCGACAATGCCGACGTAAGCCAGTACGAGCGCACGGGCTACGTGTTCACGAACGGCTATCCGATGAACCGGGATTGCTACGAGCCGTACAAGGACATCTTCGTCGTCGACGCGCGCGATCCCGCGCGCCTCAAGGTGGCGGCCAAGCTGCCGCGGCCCGAGATCCCGGCCGGCGCGCCCTTCACCAGCTTCTGCCAGCGCGGCGGCAACTTCGGGCCCAAGCGCGCCAACGCCATCGGTCAGCCCGGCAGCTGGCGCCAGGGCATCGTGCCGTACTCGTTCTATAACGCCGGCGTGCAGATCTATGACGTGAAGAACCCGGCGCAACCCACCATCGCCGGCTACTTCATCCCGCCGCTGGCCGACGAGACGCAGTTGCCGTCTTACACGCTGGGCAAGGGCGTGTTCGCGATCTACACGGAGTACGACCGCAACATCATCTGGGCCTTCACCGAAGACGGCGCCTACGCACTGTCGACGCCGTTGCTCGGCGAACCCGTGCTCGGCGCGCCAGCAAAGCCCTGGCCGCGACGCTAAGCATGTCGGCCCGCCACGCCCTGCGTGGGCCGGCGGGCCGGTCTTTCAGGCGACACGATGAATTGATGAAGTCGAAGATGACGTCGAAGATGAAGTCGAAGAAAGCGTTTGTTTTTGCGGTGTTCTCCACTTGGGCGGCCGTGCTCGGCCTGTTGAATCCGGCCGCGCACGCCGCCCCTTCTTCCAGTGAGGAAACCTGCCGCGCGTGTCACGCGCTCGATACGGTCAAGGTTGGGCCGCCATTCCGTGCGATTGCCTCGCGCTATCACGACGATGCCGACGCCGTCGACAAGCTGAAGCAGAGCATGCTCCAGGGTAGCAGCGGGAAATGGGGCACGGCGCAGATGCCGCCCAATCCCATCACGCCCGCCGAAGCCACGCGCTTCGCGCACTGGATCCTGCAGCTTGCGGCACCGGGCCAGCGCAACTAGTGGCCGCCGACGCGCCGGCTGCCACATGCGCGCCGGCGGCGTCGCGCTCAGCCTGCCAGATCGACCGGATGGGCCGGCGCAGCGTGACGGAACCATCCGTCCAGATTACGCAGCAGCGCCTCGTGCTGGGCCACGCGCGTTTCGGGCGAACGGCCCGCCATGTGCGGCGTCAGGATGACCTGATCCATCTCGCGAAACGCCTCGGGCACCAGGGGCTCGGTTTCCAGCACGTCGAGCGCGGCACCACCCAGTTCGCCGCGTCGCAGTGCCTGTACCAGCGCCTCGGTATCCACCACGCTGCCACGCGCCACGTTGACAAGCAGGCCGTCGGGACCCAGCGCGCGCAGTACCTCCGCGTCGACCAGATGCCGAGTGGCCGGACCGCCGGGACAGGTCAATGCCAGCACATCGCTTGCGGCCGCCAGCGAACGCACGTCGCCATACGGCGTGCGGTTCGGCTGCAGGGCGCCACTGCGGCGCAGGTAAGCCACGCGCATGCCCACGGCCTCCGCCAGCGTTGCCAGACGCTGGCCGATATTGCCAAGCCCGACGATGCCCAGGGTCTTGCCGCGCACGCCCGGCCGCGGCGCGCGCAGCGCATCCCATTGCCCCGCCTTCAGGCCGCGATCCAGCATCGCAATGCCGCGCGACCACGCCAGCATCATCGCCAGCGCGTGGTCCGCCACGACCTGGCTATTGGTATCCGGCGCATGGCACACGCGCACGCCACGCATCCGCGCCGCATCCCGTTCGATGTTCTCGTAGCCGGCCCCAAAGCTCGCGACCAGCTCCAGCGCCGGCAATGCGGCCATCTCGGCCCCGGTCAGTCCCGTGGAGCCATTGGTCAGCACTGCGCGCGCCTGCACGCGCTGCGCCTCGTCCACCGCTGTCCACGGCACGAACCGGTAACGCGGCGCGTGCGCCCGCAGCCAGTCCTGATCCAGTGGCAGCCGCGTCAGCACGACCACCTCCCCTTCGTCTTTCATGCACGCCAGCGACATTGCCTCGCTCCCTTTGGCTCGTTGTTGATGGGTTCCGCGTCGATACACGGTACACGATGAAAAGTATCACTTACACCTTGACATGTATACACTTAGAAAATAAAGTATTCACAAACGCGGATGTGCATAAAACGAACCGGGAGACCGAATACGTGCTGCGCATACCAACTTTGTCCGACAACACCAAACAGGAGACATGGTGAATTGGTATAGCCTCGCCACTTTTGAACTTGCCGGCCGGCAGCAACCCGGCCTGGTCGTCGAGAACACGCTCTATGCGCTGGCCGATGTGGGCCAGGCGTGCGGCATCGAGGCATCGCGCCTGCCGCAGGACCTGAATGTGGCACTGGCGGACTGGTCGCGCCATGCGCCGCTGCTGGCCGACGCCGCCGCACGTATTCCCGCACTGCGCGCGGCTGGCAAGCTCGCCGCCGTGGACGCTGCCGCTACCTATGCGGCGCCCTATCGGCCACGCCGGATCTTTGGCACCGCCTCAAACTTCTACGAGCACGCGGACGAGATGGGCACCAAGCTGGCCGCCCGCAGCGAAAGCCAGCCCTACATCTTCATGAAGGCCGAAACCAGCGTGGTGGCCACCGGCACCACGGTGCTGATGCCGCCGGAAACCAAGAAGCTCGACTGGGAAGTGGAGCTGGGCGTGGTGATTGGCCAGGCATGCCGCCATGTCAGCGTGGAGGACGCGCTGTCGGTGATCGCCGGCTATACCGTGTTCAACGACATCAGCGCGCGTGACCTGAACCGCCGCACCGACTATCCGTTCACGCACGACTGGTTCCGCGGCAAGAGCTTCGATACCTTCGGCCCGATGGGCCCGTGGATGGTGCCCGCAGCCTGCATCCCCGATCCGCAGAACCTGCGCATGACGCTGCATGTCAACGGCGAAGTCATGCAGAACGGCAACACCTCGCAAATGATCTTCTCGGTGGCCGAGCAGATCGCCTACCTGTCGCGTATTCTGACGCTGCAACCTGGCGACCTTATCGCCACGGGCACGCCGGACGGTGTGGGCATGGGGCGTGGAGTCTTCCTGAAGCCTGGCGACAGCATGACGGCCTGGGTCGAGCAGATCGGCACGATCGAGAACCGCGTCGCGCTGGAACCGGACGCACGCTAGCCACGCGCCGGCCACAGCCCGCTTCGCCAGGCAAACCAGGCAGGAGACAATCACATGACCCCCATTCGAACCCGCAAGCTGGGCCACCTCGTCCTGATGGTGCGCGATCTCGAAGCATCGACGCGCTTCTACACCGAGGTGCTCGGCCTTACGGTGTCCGACCGTATCGCCGACCAGATGGTTTTCCTGCGTGCCGGCGAGGACCACCACGACCTGGCACTTTCGCGGCTTCCGCCCGACGCGCCCGACCGCGACACCCCGCCCAGCTACACACGGCCAGGGCTCGAGCATTTCTCGTACTACGTGGAATCGCTCGATGAAATGCAGCGCGCGGTCGAGGTGGCACGCAGTCACGGCGTCACCATCGAGCGCGGCATCGGGCAGCACGGACCCGGCGGCAATTGGTTCCTCGTCTTCAAGGATCCCGATGGCAACAATGTCGAGATCTATACGGAGATGCAGCAGATTCCCACCGGCAGCGAGCACACCGCGCAGACGTGGGAGCGAAACCTGGAATCGTTTGACCGCCATCGCCTTGCACACTTCGTGGTGCCACCGGCGCCGGGCCTGCTCGCGGCCAAGCAGCGCAGCGAGCAGCGGCCCGCCCCGGCAGAGGACGACGATGCTGGCCAGGACACCGGCGGCGGAGCGGGCGCATGACCGGGAGCGCCATGCCGGTGGCAGCGGCGTTCCCGGGACTCTCGTCCTCGCAGGCCAGCGCCATGCTGGCCCTTGGACCACGCTGGACCGATGACATCCAGGCCAACCGTCGGCAGGTATGCACGATCTACGACAGCGTGCATGCGGCACAGCCTGCCGACGGCATCCGCAGCCACGCTGACATTGCCTACGGTACGCACGCACGGCAACGGCTCGATCTCTATCTGCCGGAAGGCAGCGCCGCCGGCGATGACCGGCCAGTGGTGGTCTTCGTTCACGGTGGCGCGTTCATACGTGGCGACAAGGATGCCAGCCCGCATATCTACGCCAACGTGCCACGCTGGTGCGCGCGGCAGGGCTACGTCGGTGTCAACGTCGAGTACCGGCTGGCTCCGGAGGCCCACTATCCCGCCGGGGCCGAGGATGTGGCCATGGCGCTGGCGTGGTTGCGTGCCCATGCACGCGCCCATGGCGGCGATCCACGGCGCATCGTATTGATCGGCCACTCCGCGGGCGGAAGCCACGTCGCGAGCTGCCTCAGCGATCCGGCCTGCGGCGAGAACGGCTCTGGCGTGGCCGGTGCCGTGCTCGTCAGCGCACGCCTGCAGGCCGACACGCTGCCGGACAACCCCAACGCCAACGGCGTCGCCGCGTACTACGGCAACGATCCGGCACTGCAACTGGCCCACGCGCCGATGCCCTTCGCGGGGCGCCTGCGTGTGCCGTTGATGGTGGCCTTCGCGGAGTTCGAGAATCCCTACCTGGATCTGTACGCGCTGCAGTACGCGGCGCGCGTACGCGAAGCGCAGGGTCGCAGCCCGCGCGTGGTGCAGGTGGCACGCCACAACCATACGTCGATCGTCGCCCACCTCGGCACGGCCGACACCACATTCAGCCAAACCCTGAGCGAGTTTCTGGAGACGGTCACGCGGATAGCCACGTAGCCCTCAACCCACCGCCCCCACCGACCCACCAGACAAGCATCAAAGAAAAAACAGGAGACAAAGTCATGCCCACCCAACAACTACGGGGCGTGTTCACCCCCGTCGTCACCCCGTTTCATGAAGACCTGTCGATCAACCTGCCCGCTTTCGTCGCGCACTGCAAGCGGCTGATCGCCGACGGCGCCGGTATCGCGATCTCGGGCACCAACAGTGAAGCCTGCTCGGAAACGTTCGAGGAACGCATCGCGCTCGTCGACGCCGCCATCGATGCGGGAATCCCCGGCGAGCGCGTGCTGGTGGGAACCGGTTGTTGCGCGATCGACGATGCCGTGGTGCTGACGCGCCACGCCATCGACCGTGGTTGCGCGGGTGTACTGGTGCTGCCTCCGTTCTTCTTCAAGAACGTGAGCGAAGACGGTGTCTTCGCCTACTACAGCGAGCTGATCGCGCGCGTCGACGATCCCGCCCTGCGCATCGTGCTGTACCACATCCCTGCGATGTCTGGCGTGCCCATCTCGCTGTCGCTGATCGAGCGCCTCGTGCAGGCATTCCCAACGCATATCGTGGGCATCAAGGACAGCAGCGGCAACTGGGACAACCTTGTGGCCATGCTCGAGCGTTTCCCGACGCTCTCCATTTTTCCGGCCTCGGAACTGCTGATGCTGCGCAGTCTGTCACTGGGTGCCGCCGGCTGCATCTCCGCCACCAACAACATCAATGCGCGCGCCATTGCACAGGCATTCGCCGACGCAGCCGACGCAGCGCGCCTGCAGCCAGCGATCGCCGCGGTGCGCAGCACGGTGGAGCGATTCCCGATGGTGGCCGCCGTCAAGCACACGCTGGCGCAGCAGACCAGCGACCCCAGCTGGCGTCACGTGCGCCCGCCCCTTGTGCCGCTGGCGGCGGACGCGTCCACCGAGTTGCTGCAGGCACTGGCCGGCATCCCCGCCATGGAGGCGCGCGCATGAATCCGCCGCCACTTGCGGCGTACTCGCCTGCGCGCCGGGCCGGTGGCCATGTCCACCTGGCCGGCATGAGCCCGCGTACACACGATGGATGCGCGGGCGTGTCGACCGGCGCCAACGGCGAGCGTGTCTATGACCTCGCCGCGCAGACCGAGTGCGTGCTCGACAAGATCGATCGTGCCTTGCAGGCGGAAGGACTCGAACTGGCCAACTGCGTGACGATGACTTGCTATCTGGTCGACATGCGCGACTACGCCGCATTCAATGCGGCCTACGATGCCATCTGCATGCGCCGCTTTTCCAGTGCGGGCCGGCCTTTGCCGGCGCGTACCTGTGTGGCTGTGGCCGCGCTGCCGCATCCTGACATGCGCGTGGAGATCACCGCGACGGCCTGGGGGCCAGACACGCCGGAAAGCCCGGGCAACGCACGGGGCGCCGCATGAGTGCGCCAGTCGCATCCGATGTGCTCGACACCCTGTTCCTGACGGCCCGCAGCCACAACGGCTGGCTCGACGGGGACGTCTCCGACGCCACATTGACCCGGCTCTACGCACTCGTCAGCCAGGGGCCGACCAGCGCCAACTGCAGCCCGATGCGCCTGGTCTTCGTACGCTCCGACGCCGCCAGGGCAAGGCTCCTGCCTACCCTCGCGCCAGCGAATGTCGACAAGGTCAGGCACGCCCCGGTCACCGCCATCGTGGCCTACGACACGGCGTTCCACGCGCTCGGCGAAACCTTGTTCCCGCACCGTCCCGCCATGTTCGACACGTTCGCAGCGGACCCCGCACTGGCTGCGGAAACGGCGATGCGCAACGGCTCGATGCAGGGCGGCTACCTGATTCTGGCGGCGCGCGCGCTCGGCCTGGACTGCGGCCCGCTCTCCGGCTTCAATGCGGACGCGGTGAACCGCGCCTTCTTTCCCGACGGGCGCTGGCGTGTCAACTTCCTGTGCAACCTTGGCAAGGGAGACCCGGCGCGACTGTTCGCAAAGCTGCCGCGATTACCCTTCGATCAGGCCTGCCGCATCGAGTAGCACTGACGGCCGCAACCCATCACAATATCCCCCTGCGCACAGAGCCAGAAGGCCGGTGCAGGAGAACTGGAGGAGACCATGAACATTTCCCATCTGCGCGCCCGCCTGCGCGCCATCACCCGCGGGGCCGCGCTGGCGCTATGCGCGCTCGCTGCCGCCCCCGGCCATGCCCAGGAGCCCTGGCCATCGCGGCCGGTCACCATTGTCGTGCCCTTTGCGCCGGGCGGTAATACCGACATGATCACGCGCCTGATGGCCGAGCGCCTGACCAAAGCGTTCGGCAAGCCATTCGTCGTGGACAATCGCGGCGGTGCGGCGGGCCTGATCGCGGCCGAGTACGTCGCGCGCGCGCCCGCCGACGGCTACGTGCTGTTCATGTCCACGCTGACGCAGATCGTCACCGCGCCAATGACCAACAAGATCCGCTACGATCCGGTGCGTGACTTCGTGCCCATCATCAACGTCGGCGGCAATCCTTTCGTGCTGACGGCCAGTACGCGCAACAACTTCAAGTCGCTCGACGACCTGGTGCGCTATGGCAAGGCCCACCCCGGCGCGCTCAATGTCGGACATGCCGGCAATGGCGGCCTGACGCAACTCTCCGCACTGCTGTTCCTGAACCGGGCCGGCATCCAGGCCACCATGGTTCCGTATCGCGGCGGCGCGCCGGCGCTTGCCGATGTGCTTGCCGGCCAGATCGACTTGTACAGCGCCAGCGTGTCGGAAGTCATGCCCTACAACGGTACCGGCAAGGTGTCCCTGCTGGCCGTCTCCAGCGACAAGCGTCTGCCAGTGCTGCCAAACGTCCCCACCATCGCCGAGACCTTCCCGGGCCATGAGGTGGATACCTGGAACGGGCTGGTGGGACCGGCAAAGATGCCTCCGGAAATCGTCGATCGCATCGCCGCCGAGTCGAAGAAGATCATTGCCGAGCCGGAGTTCCGCGCGCGGCTGGAGAAAGCCGGCATCATCCCGCTGGGAGAAACTCGCGACGCCTTTGCCCAGCGCATCCAGAAGGATCGCGCGAAGTGGAAACCCGTCGTCGAGGCGGCCGGCATCCAGCCCGAGTAAGGCTGGGCCGCAGGTATTCCGACCCGGAATAGACAACGGCGAAGGATTCAATTTCCAGCGATGTGACCGCTGCCTACACTGCGTCTCAGACCATCGCCGGAGACTGCACCGTGTCGCTCCCTTCCGCTCTCTATCGGAACTACGTGGATGGCCGCTTCGAAGAAGCGGCCAATCTTTTTCCCAATCTCTCACCGGTCGACGGCAGCATCGTCGGCCACGTCTGCGAAGCCGACGCCAGCCAGGTGGATCGCGCGGTGCAAGCCGCACGCGCCGCAATGGAGGGCCCCTGGGGTAACACCAGCGCCGCCGAGCGCGCCCGGGTGCTGCATGCCATTGCCGACGGCATCGAACGGCGCTTCGATGAATTCGTCGCCGCCGAGGTGGCCGATACCGGACGTACCGAGCAACAGGCGCGCGCGCTCGACATCCGCCGCGGCGTGCTGAACTTCCGCACGTTCGCGGACCTGGCCAGCCAGGCGGGCGGCGACTACTTCGACATGAGGACAGCCGAAGGCGACGTCTTCAGCTACACCGTACGCAAACCCCACGGCGTGGTCGGCATCATCTCTCCGTGGAACCTGCCCATGCTGCTGATGACGTGGAAGGTGGCCCCCGCGCTGGCCTGCGGCAACGCAGTCGTCGTCAAGCCATCGGAGGAGACCCCCGGTAGCGCCACGCTGCTGGCCGAGGTCATGCATGAGGCCGGCGTGCCGGCGGGTGTCTTCAATCTCGTACACGGCTTCGGCGGCGGCTCGGCAGGCGAGTTCCTGTCGCGGCATCCGGGCATCGACGCCCTCACCTTTACGGGTGAATCCCGCACCGGCAGCACCATCATGAAAGCGGTGGCTGATGGCGTGAAGGAAATCTCCTTCGAACTGGGCGGCAAGAACGCCGCCGTGGTCTTCGCCGACTGCGATTTCGACAAGGCCGTGGCGGGCGTGATGCGCTCCAGCTTCACCAACGCCGGGCAGGTATGCCTGTGCTCCGAGCGCGTCTATGTGGAGCGGCCAATCTTCGAGCGCTTTGTGGCGGCGATGAAAGCGCGCGCGGAAGCCTTGCGCATCGGCTACCCGACGGTGGAGGGCGTGGAGATGGGTTCACTGATCTCCCGCAATCACCGCGACAAGGTGCTGTCCTATTACGCGCTGGCGCGGGAGGAAGGCGCGACTGTCGTCACCGGTGGCGGCGTGCCGCTTTTTGGCGACGCACGCGACAACGGCGCCTATGTGCAGCCCACCATCTGGACCGGCTTGCCGGACTCGGCACGCTGCATTCAGGAGGAGATCTTCGGACCGGTCTGCCATATCGCGCCGTTCGACACCGATGCCGAGGTGGTGAAGCGCGTCAACGATTCGCGTTATGGACTCGCCGCCTCGGTGTGGACCCGCGACCTCGCGCGCGCGCACCGCGTCACGCGGCAGTTCGACGTCGGCATCGTCTGGGTCAACACCTGGTTCCTGCGCGATCTGCGCACGCCGTTTGGCGGCACCCGGCTGTCCGGTATTGGCCGCGAGGGTGGACGCCATTCGCTCGACTTCTATTCCTCACTGACCACCATCTGCGTCAATCCCTGACGCCATTGCGAGAGACCGCATGCTGAACCCCGAACTCATCCAGGTTGCGGACCAACTCCGGTTCGCCTCCGAGCATGGCCAGCCTTGCCCGCCCGTGCGCGATGCCATCGCGCGGGCCGCCAGCGCCGGCGCCGATCCACTTGCGCTGGCCTACGCCGTGCAGCAGCGCAACACCGAGCACGCACTCGCCGCCGGCCGCCGGCTGGTTGGCCGCAAGATCGGCCTGACATCCGTCGCCGTGCAACGGCAACTGGGCGTGGACCAGCCAGATTTCGGCATGCTCTTTGCCGACATGGTGCGCCAGGACGGTGAAGAGATCGACTGGGGCGATGTCCTGCAGCCCAAGGTCGAAGCCGAGATCGCGCTGGTGCTGGAGCATGACCTGCCGCACGCCGCGCACACCGTCGCCGACGTGATCCGGGCAACCGCCTTCGCGCTGCCCGCCATCGAGATCGTTGGCAGCCGGATCGCCAACTGGGATATCCGGCTGACGGACACCATTGCCGACAATGCCTCGTCCGGCCTCTACGTGCTGGGCACGCGGCCCGTTTCGCTCGCCGCGCTGGATCTGCCGCATTGCGGCATGGTCATGGAACTGGCCGGCGAACCGGTCTCAGTGGGCAGCGGCGCGGCCTGTCTTGGCAATCCGTTGAATGCCGCCGTCTGGCTCGCCAACACAATGAGCCGCGTTGGCGCACCGCTGCGCGCCGGCGACACCATCCTTACCGGCGCGCTCGGCCCCATGGTCGCCGTGCAGCCGGGCAATGTCTTTACCGCCCGCATCGAGGGCCTGGGTAGCGTGACCGCGTCGTTCCAGGCCGCCAGACAAGGAGACGCCTGAGATGAAACCCAGCAAGGTAGCCATCATCGGTTCCGGCAACATCGGCACCGACCTGATGATCAAGATCCTGCGCCACGGCAAGCATGTCGAGATGGGCGCCATGGTGGGGATCGATCCCGCCTCGGAAGGCCTGGCGCGCGCGACGCGCCTCGGCGTGCCGGTCACCGCCGCCGGCATCGACGGCCTGCTGGCCATGCCGGAGTTCGGCGATATCCGCATCGCCTTCGATGCCACCAGCGCTGGCGCGCACGCCCGCCACAACGCCACGCTGCAGGCGCACAACGTGCGCGTGATCGACCTGACGCCAGCCGCGATCGGCCCCTACGTAGTGCCCAGCGTCAATGCTGGCGAACATCTTGATGCGCCGAACCTCAACATGGTCACCTGCGGCGGCCAGGCCACCATTCCCATCGTGGCTGCCGTGGCCAGCGTGACGCCGGTCCACTATGCGGAGATCGTGGCCTCGATCGCGAGCAAGTCCGCCGGACCCGGCACGCGCGACAACATCGACGAGTTCACGGAAACGACCTCGCGCGCCATCGAATCGGTGGGCGGCGCCAGGCGCGGCAAGGCCATCATCGTTCTCAACCCGGCCGAGCCACCGCTGATCATGCGCGACACCGTGTGCTGCCTGATCGATGAAGCCGACACCACGGCGATCGAAACCGCCGTGCACGCGATGGTGGAGCGCATGCAGGGCTATGTGCCCGGATACCGGCTCAAACAGCGTGTGCAGTTCGACCGCATCGACACACCTGTGAATGTGCCCGGCCTCGGGCCGACGACCGGCCTGAAAGTCACGGTCTTCCTGGAAGTGGAAGGCGCCGCGCACTACCTGCCCGCCTATGCAGGCAACCTGGACATCATGACGAGCGCCGCGCTCGCATGCGCCGAACGCGTCGCACAGGCATTGGGCAACCAGCCTGCCCTGTCGGCAGCAAGCTAAGGAGCCAGTCATGATCGACAAGAAACTCTATATCTCCGATGTGACCCTGCGTGATGGCAGCCACGCGATCCGTCACCAGTATTCGGTTGCACAGGTGCGTGCCATCGCACGCGCGCTCGATGCGGCAGGCGTGGACTCGATCGAGGTGGCGCACGGCGACGGCCTGGCCGGCTCCAGCTTCAACTACGGATTCGGCGCCCACACCGACGTGGAATGGATCGCGGCAGTGGCGGAGTCCGTGCAGCGCGCAGCGGTGGCCACGCTGCTGCTGCCGGGCATCGGTACCGTGCACGACCTGCGCGAAGCGTACGCCGCCGGCGCACGCGTGGTCAGGGTGGCCACGCACTGCACCGAGGCCGACACGGCGCGGCAGCATATCGAGACCGCGCGGTCGATGGGGATGAATGTCGCCGGCTTCCTGATGATGAGCCACATGATCCCGCCCGACAGGCTGGCCGGCCAGGCAAAGCTGATGGAAAGTTACGGCGCGCATTGTGTCTACGTGGTGGACTCCGGTGGCGCCTTGACCATGGACGGCGTGCGCGCGCGCTTTCGTGCGTTCAAAGACGTGCTCGATCCAAAAACCGAGACCGGCATGCACGCGCACCACAACCTCAGCCTGGGCGTGGCCAACAGCATCGTCGCGGTTGAGGAAGGTTGCGACCGCATCGATGCGAGCCTGGCCGGCATGGGCGCGGGCGCGGGCAATGCGCCGCTGGAAGTCTTTATCGCCGCCGCCGAACGCATGGGATGGCAACACGGCTGCGATCTCTACCAGTTGATGGACGCCGCAGACGACATCGTGCGCCCGCTGCAGGATCGCCCCGTGCGCGTGGACCGCGAAACGCTGGCGCTCGGCTACGCCGGCGTGTATTCGAGCTTCCTGCGCCACGCGGAGAGCGCGGCCGGCAAGTACGGCCTGAAGACCGTCGATATCCTGGTCGAACTGGGACGCCGCCGCATGGTGGGCGGGCAGGAGGACATGATCGTCGATGTGGCGCTCGACCTGCAGCGGTCGGGCAGCGCGAAGAGCAAGGAGGCAGCATGAGCCATCACGCAGCCATCGCAGGCGCCCTGGACGCGGCCGCGCGCGACGCCGCGGCGATCGGCCAGTTCAGCGCGGCCTCGCCGTTCACGCTTGACGAGGCCTACGCCATCCAGGCCATGTCGATCGAACACCGCTGTCAGCGCGGCGAACGCCGCGTCGGCATCAAGCTGGGTTTCACCAGCCGCGCCAAGATGGTCCAGATGGGCGTGGACAGCCTGATCTGGGGATGGCTGACCGACGCCATGATCGAGGAAGACGGCGGCCGCGTGGACCTGGAACGCTATATCCATCCGCGCGCCGAACCGGAGGTCTGCTTTCTGACTCGCCGCGACATCACTGGCCCGCTGACCCTGCTGGAGAGTGTCGACTACCTGGAGGCCGTGGCGCCGGCGATCGAGATCATCGACTCGCGCTACCGCGATTTCCGCTTCACGCTGGAAGATGTCGTGGCCGACAACTGCTCGTCGGCGGGACTGGTCGTCGGCCCGTGGTCGCGCAATGTTGATGTACTGGCCAATCTCGGCGTGGTGCTGCGCATCGACGGCCGCACCAGGCAAACAGGTTCGACCGCCGCCATTCTCGGCCATCCGCTGCGCAGCCTCGTACAGGCATCGCACGTGCTGACGCGCGCCGGCGCCGTGCTGCCAGCCGGCAGCCTGATCATGGCGGGAGCGGCCACGGCTGCGGAAGCGTTCGTGCGCGGCAACCATGTTTCGGCAACGATAGGCGCGCTTGGCCGCGCTTCTTTCCTGGCGGCATGACGCCATGCCCGCCCGGCTACCGGGCGGGCCTTCACAACGAAAAGAGCAAACATGCAGGCAAACTCCGCTTCATCAGTGGTGACCGGAAAGGCCACGCCACGCGGCACCTTTCCCCATGTGCGTCGCGCTGGAGACTTCCTGTTCGTCTCGGGCACCAGCTCCCGCCGCGCCGACAATACCTTCGAGGGTGTCGAGGTGGATGCCATGGGTACGACCGCACTGGATATCCGCCGGCAAACCCGCGCTGTGATCGAGAACATTCGGGACATCCTGCGCAGCGTGGGCGCGGACCTGGAGGACGTGGTGGAAATCACCAGCTTCCTGGTGGATATGAACGACTTCGGTGGCTACAACGCGGTGTATGCCGAGTACTTCGGCTACGAAGGACCGACCCGCACGACCGTGGCCGTGCACCAGCTTCCGCATCCCCACCTGCGCATCGAGATCAAAGCGATCGCCTACCGTCCGCTCACGTCCCAGGCAACATGAAGAAGATCGATATGCATGCCCACTTCTTCCCGCGCATCACGCGGGAAGAAGCCGCCGCGCTGGACGCGGACAACGCGCCATGGCTCGCCGTCGACAGCGATGGCGAATCGGGCCACATCATGGCCGGCGACAGACGTTTCCGGCCCGTCTATCGCGCGCTATGGGACCCCGCGCTGCGCATCGAGGAAATGGACCGCAACGGGCTGGACATGCAGATCGTATGCGCCACGCCGATCATGTTCGGCTATGGATACGACGCCAGCGCCGCAGCCACGTGGGCGCGCCGGATGAACGACCTCGCGCTCGAGCATTGCGCCTATCGCCCGCAGCGCCTGAAGGCGCTGGCACAGGTGCCGCTGCAGGACCTGGACCTGGCGTGCATCGAAGCCTCGCGCGCCAGGGAGACCGGCCACGTTGGCGTGCAGATCGGCAATCACCTGGGTCCGCACGACCTGGATGACGAGCGCCTGGTCAGTTTCCTGGTGCATTGCGCGAACAACGATATTCCGGTGCTGGTGCATCCATGGGACATGATGACCGACGGGCGCATGAAAAAATGGATGCTGCCGTGGCTGGTGTCAATGCCGGCGGAAACGCAACTCGGCATCCTCTCGTTGATCCTGTCCGGCGCGTTTGAGCGGATTCCGGAAACGCTGAAGCTCTGCTTCGCCCACGGCGGCGGTGGTTTTGCGTTCCTGCTGGGTCGCGCGGAGAACGCCTGGCATTGCCGGGATATCGTGCGGCAGGACTGTCCCCATCCGCCCTCCCACTATCTGAAGCGGTTCTCCGTGGACAGCGCGGTGTTCGACGATCGTTCGCTACGTCTGCTGGTAGAAGTCATGGGTGCCGACCACGTGATGCTGGGCTCGGACTACCCGTTTCCGCTCGGTGAACAGGAAATCGGCAAGCTGGTCGCCAACAGCCCCGACCTCGATGAAACGGACCGGACGCGGATTCTGGCAGGCAATGCCATGCGCTTCTTCGGTCTGACAGGCTGAGGGCCCCGCTGCACATCGGTGCTCCGCCGCTGTATCGGACAGCGGCGGACAGTGGCGGACTTGGATGCCGCCTCGCCCGGCATCAACCCGCGCTTTTCGCGCCGCCGGCCTGCTTCGACTGGATCAGTTCCATCACATGCAGGGTGAGCCGCGTGGTGTGGCTGCGCATCGCCAGATAGGCCTGCTCGGGATGGCCGCCCAGCACTGCCTCCACGATCTGCTGGTGCTCGCGGTGCGAAACCTCGAAGCGGCGCTCGACGCCCGACTGCGCCGCGCGGAACGGCGCCAGCCGCTCACGCAGGCTTTCCACCGCCGCTACTAGGGTCGCATTCTGGGTGCCCTGGCAGATCAGTTGATGAAAGCGATGGTTCAGGGTCAGGTAGGCGTCACTGTCGTGTTTCTCCGCGGCGGAGATGGCCTCTTCGTGCAGGAGTTCCAGCTGCCGGCGCTGCATCGCGCTCATACGCTGCGTGGCAATGCGGCAGCACAGCGACTCCAGTTCGCACAGTGCCTCGAGCATATCGGCGAGTTGCTCGGGGCTGGTATTGATCACCACCCCGCCGCGACGCGGCACCAGTTCTATCAGGCCGCGTGCATCGAGCAGCCGTAGCGCCTCGCGCACCGGCGTGCGCGATACCTGGAAACGCTCGGCCAGCGCAGGCTCCTCGAGCTTCGCGCCGGGCGGCAGCGCGCCCGAGATGATCTCGTCGGCAAGTTGCTGGCCAATTTGGGAAGCGATGGTGGTCACGGTGTCCTCAGGTCTGGTACGCGCTGGATGCGACGCAATTATACGCGATGAAGACTGGTTATTTTTATTTACCCATATGAGTACTTTTTTCTTTTATTGAACACACATTATGTGTAGTGTATACATTTACGTCGAATCGAACTCGGGCGTCCAACCTGGGTCCGCAACGACGACAACACACTGACCACAAAGAGGAGCACACCCATGAGCAGCAAACTGCGCCATATCGCCTTGTCCGTCCCCGACCCCTGGGCCGCGGCCGAGTTCTATCAGCAGGCCTTTGGCTTCCGCAAAGTCGGCGAGACGGATTCGTCGCTGGCGCGCGGCGTCTATCTGACTGACGGCACGATCAGCATCGCCCTGCTGAACTACAAGAGCGACCACGCTGCCGGCGAAGACCGCGGCAAGGACTTCGTCGGGCTCCATCACATCGGCGTGTGGGTCGACGACATCGTCGAGGCACGCAAGACCGTGGAAGCAGCCGGTGGCCGCTATTACATGGGCGAAGTCCCGGTGAAGGGCAACATCTTCTACGAGGTGAAGTACCGCGATCCGAACGACATCATCATCGACCTGACCGACCACGGCTGGGGCGGCGCCTCCAAGGAAGCAAACGGCGACGACAAGGGTCCGGCCCTGCGCAATCCCGACCTGAAGGCCGACCGCAGCGGCATCTGACGGGCCTTCGCGCGCCGCCGGCGCCCCGGTCGGGGAGACACGGGCACCCGGTGCGCGCCAGACCTGCCCTGCGTCCGTGCGAGCGCACGGCACGCAGGGTTGCGCGTCGCGGCCATCAACGCATGGCCTTTAACGCGATGGAATCAACGCCGCCTCGCCTCCCTTGAGCCTGCGCAGGAACCATTGCCCTGCGGGCCCTGGTGGCGTGTCCTTTCGGTAGACCGCAAACATGGAAATAGGCGGCGTATGCGGTTGGAACTGCTCGAGCTGCAATCTGACCAGGTGGCCTGTATCCAGATCGTGTTGAACCATCTCGACCGGCATATGCCCCCATCCGAACCCCGCGCGCAGGAAGGCGTGCTTGGCACCCAGATCGGCCAGGTGCCAGGTCTGCGGTGAGAACACGTCGAAGCTCATGCCGTCGGTCAGCGATGTCCGGTCGGTCAGCACCAGTTGCACGTGCGCCTTCAGGTCTCGCGGCCGTAGAACCCCCTTGCGGGCAGCCAACGGATGTGCCGAACTGGCCACTGTCACCATTGGCACATCGAGCAGCTTTTCTGCATCCAAACTCTCCGGGACGGAAGGCATCGAGCCGCTGATGCCAAGCCGGCATTTCTGGGCCAGTACGGGCTGCAGGACCGCGCCAAGTGCCTCGACATAGAGCCGCAGTGGCGTGTGGGGAAATGCCTTCCGGAAGGCATCGACCGCCTCAGTCAACGAGGCCATCGGGTACATGACGTCCACGACAACCGAGAGTTCGGGTTCCAGTCCGTCGGCGATAGCCTTCGCCCTCGACTTGAAACCGTCCATCCCGCTCACGACCAGACGAGCCTGCGCCAGCAGTGCCGTGCCCTCCTTCGTCACACGCGGATAGCGGCCGGTGCGATCGAACAGTTGCACACCGATCTGGCCCTCCAGATTGGCAAGCGTGTGACTGACGACGGACTGCGCCCTCCGTAGTTTGCGGCCGGCCGCGGAGAAGCTGCCTTCGTCCACGGCAGCAATAAAGGTGCGGAGCTGGTCCAGCGAGACGGCGTCGAGCATCTATCTATTCCGTAGATGGAAAACATCTAGAAATATAGGCTACCGATATGGATTTCGCCCGCCTAACCTTCTTCAGCAACGGGGCGCAACCCCCGCAAGCTTCCGATCCACGCAACCCGTCTTTCATGCTCCTACCTAAAGGATGTTCGTCATGAACAAGAATCTCGCAGTTCCGCAAAACGTGATCCCGGCCATCGGCCGAATCCTCATCGCCGCCATCTTCCTCATCAGCGGTCTGGGCAAGCTAATGGCCCCCGGCGCAACGATGTCCTACATCGCGTCCCTGGGATTGCCCGCACCGCTGCTGGGCTATCTGGGCGCCCTGATCCTTGAACTGGCAGGCGCAGTGCTGCTGGTTGCTGGTTATCGCACGCGCATCGTCGCCTTGTTGTTGGCGGCCTATGCGGTGGTGACGGCGCTGGTCTTCCACCATGCGCTGGCCGACCAGAATCAGATGTTCCACTTCCTGAAGAACTTCGCCATGGCTGGAGGGCTGCTGCAGGTAGCAGCCTTCGGCAGCGGGGCATTTGGTCTGGACGCGCGCCGCGCACCGGCCAGCCAGGCCATCGCCTGACCAATGCACAGACAGGGGAACCCATCATGAGCATCGCCTCAGAGCTGTTGCAGCTTCACCTCCGGTGGCTGGTCGACGACAACCAGCAGTGGCAAGGGCTAATTGCCGATGACGTTGTGTGGGACCTGCCCTATGCGCCGAGCCTCGGGCATCCGCTGCGGCTCGAGGGACGCGAAGCGGTGATCGAGCACGCGGCTTGGTTCATCGGCGCGGTCAAGGACTTCCGCTTTTTCGACGCCGTCGTCACTCCCACCGCGGACCCGCACCATGCCGTGGCACGTGTACGTGCCGAAGGGTTGATTCCGTCAACCGGACGTACCTACCGCCAGGAGTATGTCGTCTTCCTGACCGCTCGTGACGGGCGCATATCTCATCTGCGCGAGTATTTCGACCCCGTTCAGGCTGCACTGGCGCTCGACGCCCCCATTGCAGGCATTCCTTCAAGGAGCATCCGATGAAAGCCATACGAGTTGCCGCCTACGGCGGTCTTGATGCAATGACCTTGGCATCGCTGGACGATCCTGTACCCGGCGACGACGAAGTCCTGATCGATGTCGCCGCCGCAGCGGTCAATCCGATCGACTGGAAGATCGTCAGTGGCGCAATGAAAGCGTTCATCCCTCTTCCCTTGCCATTCACCCCAGGCGTCGACGCCGCCGGCACAGTGCTGGCGGTCGGACGCAACGTGAGCACGCTGGCGCCGGGCGACGAGGTGATGGGCTTCATCGGCATCGTGGGGGCCTACGCAAGCCGCATCGTGGTGGACCCGGCGCGTCTGGCTCGCAAACCGGCACGGCTGAGCTTTACAGACGCGGCGGCGACTCCGGCCGCCACATTGACCGCGTGGCAGGCGCTGCATGAGCATGGTGAGCTACGCAAAGGCCAAAGCGTTCTGATTCACGCGGCAGCCGGTGGGGTAGGCAGTGCAGCGGTACAACTCGCGAAGCTTGCGGGGGCGCACGTCATCGGCACGGCTTCGGCCGGCAATCGCGAGTACGTGCAGAGCCTCGGCGCCGCGGAGGTCATCGACTATCATGCGACGGATTTCGCGAAGCAGGTCTCTGATGTCGATCTGGTGCTCGACCTTGTTGGCGGCACCACGCAGGCGCGGTCATGGTCGGTGCTGAAGCGCGGCGGCATTCTGGTCTCCACCGTGAGCAAGCCGGACACCGAGCGCGCCAATGAAGCACAGGCAACTGGCAAACACTTTGCGACCCGCTCGGATGGACCGCAGCTTGCCGCATTGGGCGCGCTCCATGCATCGGGCGATCTGCGCATCCACATCGATTCGGTCTTCTCCCTTCCAGAAGCAAGCCACGCCCTTGCAAGGAGCATGGGCGCCATGTACGGGGGAAAGTGATTCTGGATATGGCTGCGTAGCAAGTGACTAAGTGCCGAAACGAACCGCCGGCGAGAGCACGAACGACTCTCGCATGTCGCGTACTTCCTCGACAGGACTTCGACCGAGGCCCGGGCATTTCTTCGGAGGCGCCAGACCATAGCGTGCGTGCAACATGGAATAAGAAATCCCGAATTCCGAGTATCGCTCTTCCCGCAGACTTCTATGGTCGGCGTCCCGGCTCCGCGCACAGCAACATGCAAGCCCGATCCTCCCCCGGCGGCGCCCGCTTTTTTTTGTGTTTGATGACGCGACTCTCGATTCACACGCCTCCCGCGTGCCGCTGACAGGATGGACACGACCGTTGGATGCATCGGGGTATAAAGCGCCCGTCACGCCGCATTTTCGCTGCGAGCGGACCTCCGGCCCAGAATAGACGCGCCGCGATCATGACTGCGGTCCTGCCCGGCAGGCAGTTTGACTTTGACTACATCGGCTACCAAGATGGACAGCAAACCGGACGCTGTCGACCCCAACAGGCGGTCTGAACTGCCTGCCTGCGCTGCGCCCGCCCCTCGCCTCCGGAGAACGTCAGCCATGGAAGCCGAACCGGTCGTTACGCAACCCAACGAAGCCCCTCAGAACGAAAGATTCTGGCCTCATGGCTGGTGGCGCGTGATGGAAATTCGCATCGGCATCTTCCCGCTGCCGGTCTATATCCTGGCCGCCGTGCTGCTCGCTGTACTGATCTCCATCCACAAGCTTGCCAACGAGATCTCGCTGGTCATAGTCCTGTTTGCATTCTGCGGCTTCACGCTCGCGGAGATCGGCAAGCGCATCCCTCTTATCCGCGCCATCGGCGCGGCGGCCATCTTCGCCACCTTCGTGCCATCGGCGCTGGTGTACTACAAGCTCTTGCCCGAGCAGGTGGTCAAAGTCACAGCAGACTTTACCAAGGCATCGAATTTTCTCTACCTCTTCATCGCCTGCATCATCGTCGGCAGCATTCTTGGCATGGATCGCCATGTGCTGATCAAGGGCTTCCTGAAGATATTCGTGCCGCTGGCCGCGGGTTCCATCGCGGCGGGCGCGGTCGGCACGCTTGTCGGCACCGCGCTCGGCCTCGGTACCTCGCACACTTTCTTCTATATCGTCGTGCCCATCATGGCCGGCGGCGTCGGCGAGGGGGCGATTCCGCTCTCCATCGGGTACAGCGAGATCCTTCACCAGGACCAGGGCCTCTTGTTCGCGACGGTACTGCCGCCCGTGATGCTTGGCAGTCTTACCGCGATCATCCTGTCCGGCACGCTGAACTACCTGGGCAAACGCTACCCCGCCTATACCGGCGAGGGCCGTCTGCAACCCGGCGAGCACGATGAGCTGGACGCGAACCAGAAGGAAATCACCGGGCACGTCGATGTGGACCACATCGCTGCGGCGGGCGTAACGGCGCTGACGCTCTATGTGGTCGGGATCATGTGCCATCGCCTCTTCGGTCTGCCGGCGCCGGTGGCCATGCTCTTCATCGCGGTACTGCTCAAGCTGACGCAGGCCGTGTCACCACCACTGCAGGAGGGTGCATTTGTGGTGTACAAGTTCTTCTCGACGGCGGTCACCTACCCGTTGCTGTTCGCGATCGGCGTGTCGTTGACACCTTGGGACAAACTGATCGCCGCATTCAACCTGCCGACGATCATCACCATCGTCGCCACCGTGGCAACGCTGATGGCCGTTGGCGCCTTGGTGGGCACCTGGATGAAGATGTACCCGATCGACACCGCCATCGTAACTGCCTGCCACAGTGGCCAGGGAGGAACCGGGGACGTGGCGATTCTTACCGCCGCCAACCGGATGACGCTGATGCCTTTCGCGCAGATTGCAACCCGCATTGGCGGCGCCGTGACGGTCACGGTGGTGTTGATCGTGCTCGCCCGGATGCAGTAAGAAGGACGCGACTGTGGTCCCTTTCCGGCCAACAGGAGCCACTCGGGAGCGGCCGCCGCTCCGGCGAACGGCCGCGGGGATTCACCCGGCTTGGCGCGCGGTGCCGAAACGGCACGGCCTTGCAAATCGCACGACGCACATCTGCAAAGGAGCGGCGCTATACTTCGCGGCGATGCGTCCGGCGCATCCCTACCCCGCACCGAGAGAACCCGCTCCATGACCGAAGCCACCGCCCTGACACCCGACGAACTCCAAGAGCTTGACGATCTGCTGGACAACCTGCGTCAGCGCGCTGAGGAAATCCCGCAATGGGAGTTCTGCGATGGCTTTCTCACGGCCTTGGTCTGCACGCGCCGCCGCATCCCCGCTGCCGACTACTTGCCCATGCTGCTGGGCGACGGCGCGGCGCTCGATGTAGCCGAGGACAGCCCGCTGCCGTTGCTGCCCGCGTTCCATGAAGCGGCCCAGCAGACCCGCTTTATGGAGCTGTGGCAGCGCCGGTGGAACGAGGTGGAGCACCAGCTCGACCAGCCCGTGGAGACGCTGGAGGACGAACGCACCTTCCATCCCGAGGTCATGGACATCCGCGGCGCCATCTTGAGCCTGCCCCAGGAAGAGCGCGCCGAGATGGATGGGCGGGAAATCCCGTCGTTTGGCCAGGTGTGGGCGCTGGGCTTCATGTTCGCGGTGGAGAACTGGCCCGAGGACTGGGCCGCCCCGCGCGACAAGGAGGCCGCCCAGTGGCTGGACGACGCGCTCGACAGCATCGTCGCCCTGACCGAGGACGACACTGGCCAGCCCGAGGTCTGCATGTACAGCGAGGATGGCCCGCCCAGCACCAGCCAGGCGCGCGTGGAAACCTTCGGCGAGGCGATCTGGGCGGTCTACGACCTGCGCCAGATCTGGAAGAGCCTGGGTCCGCGCGTGGAGGCCGTGGTGAGGGGCGACCAGCCCGGCCGCAACGACCTGTGCCCTTGCGGCAGCGGCAAGAAATTCAAGAAGTGCCACGGCAGATAAGGGAAAAGCGCTTTCTCGCAGCTTATAGCTGCTTGTACCTTGTTTTTCGACTGGCGTGCCGGCGTGCCATCGCTGATGAGGCACGCATCGCTCTCAGCCGGGTGACTTAGGGGCAAGGCAGCCGGCTTTCGCAGTAGACTCGCCGCTCACCAAATGCTGTTGCGCCGTAAAAGCGTGTCGTTGGGCGCCACGAACTCTTTCGTGCATGGCGCCATCCATTCGTTGGCGCCGCACCGCAGATGAATTTCCCATGCGGTGCCGGCCGGCAACCCGGCCATCACCAGGCCGATCAGTGCCATTCAGCCAGAATTTGCCAATTGTCTGCCCGAATTGCTCAGGCGAGTCGCATGAGGGTGGCTGGTCGCCGCCGTCCAACGTCGAGCGACCAGTGGCCGGCCGACGACTTGCTCGCGGCCGGTTTCACGCCTCATGAGGACGGGGCGACGCCGCCGCAGACTATGACCGTGACAACTGCTGGACGCGGTCGTCCGTCACCTTGAGCACGCATGCCGCATCGCTGCAAACATTACGTTGCTGCTTGATCCAGTCCATCTGCTGGGCTTTGAGTTGCTGCGGGTCTGCTGCCTTCTGTCTGGCGGCAGCAAATGCGGCGCCGAGGCGCTTGTCGGCTGCAGCGGTCTCGGGGGTGGAGCAGATCAGCTTCTCGATCTTCGTGCTCGCCTTGGCGCAGTCGAAGCTCGCTTCGATGATGGCATTCGCTGCCTCCTGCTGCCCGCTGGCCTGTGGCGCGGTTTCGCTCGACACCTGGGGGAGAGGCTGTGAAGCCGGAGCCGAGTCGGCCGGCGACTTTTCTGCTACGGGCGCCGCCGTCTGGGCGCTTGCCGGTGTGGGCGTTGCTGCGGCCTGAGCAGACGCATCGGGTGCGGCGGGCGATGCGGCCTGCGCTGCCGCCGTGCCAGTCGCCGCACTCGATGCAGCCTTCTGCGTATATTCGGCGGCTGAAAGCAAGACCTCGATGGTCTGGATCGCGTCAATGAAGCGTGGCTTCTCCGTCTGGACTTCCACCTGGAACTGGCCGTCCTTGCCGTCGATCTTCGCGATCGTATAGGTGATGTCGAACGGTACCTTCTTGGTGTTCGGGTCCATTAACGACATGCCCTGTTCAATAAGGGTAGCGTTCTTCTTGATCTCTTCGTCCTTCTTCGCAGCCGCAAACACCATGCTGGCGCCGAGGATATCTCGATCGGAGGCACTCGCCGGAAGATTGAGGGCTTGTGCGAGGTCCGCACGGGCGGCGGCCCTATGCTCGGGGCTGGCACCCTCGTCGCTCGCTTCCTTGACCATGGCCATGACGTCCATGACGGAATACGTGCCCATCAGTTTCCGCCAGTTCTTCCAGAGTTCGGTCTGATAGGCGGGGTCGGATTGACTGCGCTGGAGGGCGTTGATCGTAGTGTCTGACACCTGGTAGTTCGCCACACCTTTGCACGAGTAGCTCTTGAGCTTTTCATCGTGAGCGACCACCACGGGTTGTTCGATCGTGAAGTGAATGCGCTGTTTGATCTGATCGGCAAGTGCGCCGGTGTCCTTGGTCACCAACTCCGTGAGAATTTCGCTGGACAGCTTCGTGGCCTCAACGTCGCCACAACTCGGAACGTCCTTGCCACAGCCGGCGAGGCCGGTGACTGCCAGAACCGCGACAAAGGGGTACAGCATCTTCTTGTTCATTTGGACCCGGAATAATAAGTTTGCAGCGCGATGTCGGCAACGTGCTGCGGATGTCAAACATCCGCCGGGAATCATATCCAGCCCACGGCTGCACGCAACTGTTCCTTGAGAGATGAGGACTGATTTTCAGCGCTTGTTGTTTTATCGCTTGGTTGAATTGCGCTAACTGGCCTCCATGGCGAAAGCGACTCGAATACGCGGTGAATGAGCGGACATTGAGCGGTGCTTTTGGCAGTTCTATATTCATGACATTTGAATTGGGGATGATGCGCACTAACCGTCTTGCTGGCAGGTTAAAGGCCATCTGGTTCTTCTCGTGTAAAAGACACAGGTCAACAGTTCACCGTGAGGAGTCTCACTACGGGGGACTCCAACCGTTGTTTAGTCTGGCAAGCTTATTCAGGAGCGTACAGACTGCTGACGCCGACGCCATCCACAGGCATGCCGCCTGCATAGCGAGGCATGGGTAATCCTTGCGCCCATCCCTCAGCCAATATCTGCACATCACGGACAGGATTGGATGCCTTGGCCCGCTCGTTGCGGATGCGACAGGTTTCCGGGTCCATCGCAAACAGGGCGCGCGCAAAGATCCGTCCCTGTTCGGCCAGCCTGGTTGTCTTGGGACTGCGGATCTTTGTGAATTGCTGGAAGACTTCGTCCAGACTGCCGCTTGCGCCCTCCAGGCACCGAGCTAGATGCCAAGCATCTTCCAGTGCCTGGCAGGCACCTTGCCCCGATGTCGGCAAAGGCGCATGTGCTGCATCTCCAATCAACAACACATTGGCCCGACTCCATGTATGCAGTGGCTCCAGGTCATGCACAGCAATCAGCCGGATGGCATGCGCAGGCGTAGCCCGAATGATGCGGGCGACAGGCTCGGGCCATCCGGCGAATAGATCCTCAATCTCCTTGCGAATTCCTGAGGTGGAGGTTTCCCCAGGTAATGGCCGCGTCTGCGCCGCTGCCCAGTAGAGCAAATCGGTCCGGATTGCCACGCATCCGAAGCGCGTGCCCGCCCCCCAGAAGTCCTGAATCGCGATATCGTCGACCAGCGCACTTTGTCCTTGCGCCACGCCGATCCAGTTCACGAAGCCCTGGTAGATCGGCGTGTTGTCACCCGCAACAAATTTGCGCGCCACCGAATCCATACGGCCGTCGGCGCCGATGAGCAAGTCCGGACGGATGCTCACGCCGTTCTCAAAATGGGCCACAGCCTTGCCATGGGCATCCAGATCGATGGCCGCCGCCCGGTGTCCGAACTCCACCGGGATACCTGCCCGCGCCGCATGTTTCAGCAACACAGCCTGCAAGTCCCGTCGCAGCACCGTTTGGGTCGGATACCCCATCGTCCGATCCAGCAGCGCAATATCGACGCCTCCCAGAGCGTTGCCTGCCGCATCGTAGCGATGCGCCATCACAGGCCGGCCACCAACAGCCTCAATGTCTCGCAGCAGTCCCAGCTCTTGCAGCACAAAGCCAGCATTGGGCCAGAGCGTCACGCCAGCTCCCATGGTCGCAGGCGCCGCCCGGCGCTCATAGACGCGGGGGCGGTACCCCTGCTGGTGCAAGGCCAGCGCCACGCTCAGACCCGCAATGCCGCCGCCAAGTATTCCAATTTCCACGGTGAAGCTCTCCTTCTCAAACGGTCCTGATGCACGGCCAAGGGTGATGCATCGGACAAAAATGGCATCTTAGATTCCACCGGCAGCGAGAACTAGCATGTGAAAATGGGTAGATTTCATACCTCAAACGGGATAATCAATGCGCGATGCACTTGATCTGAATACTGTCCGTGTCTACGCGGCAGTCGTCGATGAGCAGAGCTTTGCTGGCGCATCACGCCTGTTGGCCATGCCCTCGTCGAATGTCAGCCGCCACGTCGCAGCACTGGAGCGCAGACTCGGCGTACGCCTGCTGGAGAGAAGTACCCGCCATCTGCGCATGACGGAAGCCGGCCGGCTGCTCTACGAACGCGCAAAGCCCTTGCTCGACACCTTGCTCTCCACGGAGGAAGAGCTTGGCGTGGTACAGCGCGAATTGCGCGGCCCTCTGAAGATGTGCATGCCCGGCGAAGCGCCAAGGCTGCTGGCTCCCATCCTGGCCGAATTCTGTAGCCTCCATCCCGGCATCGAGCTGGAATGCGATACGCGGATGACCGGACTGGAAGTGCTTCGAGAGGACGTCGACCTTTCCATCGTCTTCCATCGGGGTCATCAGGAGGACAGTGCCTTCATCACCCGCGAACTCGCCACACTGCCCAGCATCGTGGTCGCAGCTCCCTCCTTGCTGGCCAAGACTGGAATGCCACGCTATGTGCGAGAGCTGAAATCTCTGCCCTGCATCACCACCCTCAGCGCACTGAAGGGCCAGCCCTGGCAGTTTCAGGACGCGGCGGGCGAAATCGTCAAGGTGCCGGTCCGTAGCCGCTACCGCGTCAACAGCGGAGAACTGGCCGTGGCGGGCGCACGGCAGGGCATCGGTTTCGCGATTGTGGCGGCTTACCCATGCCAGGAAGATCTTGCCGCTGGCCGATTGCAAGAGGTGACACTGGACCTGTGTCCTGCGCCGTTGCAATTGCTTGGTGCCTACAGCCACCGGCATTCCGTAACAGCGCGTGTGCGGGCATTACTGGAATTGATTCAGATGAGGTTAGGCGAACTGGGCAACCTCGCGAGGTGAAATGCGCGATGCATCTGAATCGCCGAATGTCTGCAATGGGGCGGTAGCCGCCTTCTGCGCCAGAAAGCCTATGCCTGGATAGGCGGAGGGCCGAGACCGGCCAGATCCGGACAACCATCTTGCAGGCTAGCAAGCCGCTCGAAACGCGGTGTGCTCTTGAAGATCCATGGCGGGGTGCTACCTCCCATTCCAAGATTCATGTTGAATCAAATCACTCCAAATACGCCCTTTGGGTTTACGCTTTAGCTTCTCTAGGCGACTCCTTCGCAATTGCCGGGGATGGTGATGCAGACCTTTTCGTGGCTTTCGCAACCAGGTGACACGGTGCGTATGAACAGTGTCGTTCCGCCAGCGCAAATCGGCTTCCGATTTCGCAGCAATGCGTTGATTGGTACTCACGGGATCGATGCACGCATCCGGTGGCGCCACGCAGTTTCACAAGGCACGGTCATACGACTGCTGCAGGTAGCGGGCTTTGTCCTCTTCTTCGCGGCATCGCTGGCGTACGCACAAGACACCGTTCGCGTGCGAGGCACTATTGAGCATGCCGAGGGTCAGACCGTTGTAGTCAAGTCGCGTGAGGGTGCCGAGTTGAAGATCTTGTTGGCCGACAACGCCTCAGTCGTTGCCGTTGTGAAAGCCTCGATTTCTGACATCAAACAGGGCTCATTCGTTGGGGTCGCCGGGATGCCGCAGGCAGATGGGAGCCAGAGGGCAATCGAGGTGCTCATCTTTCCCGAGACCATGCGTGGGACCGGCGAAGGACACTATCCGTGGGACCTTCGGCCGCAGAGCACCATGACCAACGCCACTGTCGTCCACATCGAGCAGACCGTAGCCGAGGTCGACGGACGCGTCTTGAGCGTGAAGTACAAGGATGGCGAGAAGAAAATAATCGTGCCAGCGAATGTGCCAATCGTGACCTTCGTGCCGAGTGACAAGAGCGAGCTCAAGCCTGGGATGCACATTTTCATCAGCGCTGCAAAACGGCTGCCTGATGGGACGCTACAAGCGTCGCGTATCAATTTCGGCAAGGACGGGCTCACACCGCCGATGTAATTGTGGCAACGGATCAACGTCGGCTTTCGGCAATGTCGTACGGCGGCCCTGTGAACGTGAGCCGAGGGCGGAGTTCGGCCATGGGGCGACATTCGTCACTGCATTCAAACTGTTGACGATTCACACCTCTTTTCTGTGCATGAAGGCAATGAAAATGACGACGACCATGCTTGAGTCCGCGTTGACCTGTCCACATTGCGGGTTCATGTCGGTCGAAGTGATGCCGACAGACGCCTGCCTCTACTTCTATGAATGCACGAAGTGCAAGGCCTTGCTTTCCCCGAAGTCTGGCGACTGTTGTGTCTTCTGTTCGTATGGCTCGGCCAAGTGCCCGCCCAGTCAGGAATCACGTGCTTGCTGCGCGGATTCCGCTACTCCAGCCAAACGTTGAGCGCCCGCTTTCCGGAAGATCGATCAACCCGTCTTCGTTCAGCCTTTTCGCCAGCTCGTACTGCCCTCCCCCGTCAGCCCTGTTGCCCCGATACGAAAGCGCCAGTCGGTTCGCTTTGGCGAGCCTCGGCCAGAATCCAGTCCAGAAATGCATTCTGCGCGGCGCTCCGTGGCCGCTGTGCGTCGACACAGGTGAAATAGCCGCGCCCGGTGTCGACTCGCAAATCAAAAGGCATCACCAGTTCACCGGCTTCCAGCTCGCGTTCGATCAGGCAGGGTTGTGTTAGCGCGATACCCAGTCCGGCCTTCGCCGCAAAGATCAGATTGATGCTCAGGTCGTAGCCTGGGCCCAGCTTGGGTGCGACCCCGAGTCCGGCCGCCTTGGCCCAGAGCGCCCAGTTTTCCGGGAAATTCGTATGGTGGAGCAGCGCCTCTTGAAGCAAGTCTCCGGGACGCTTCAGGCGCGAAAGCAATGATGGCGCGCAGACCGGAACGAGTTCGCGTCCGAGTAGGTATTTCACTTGCATTCTGGCCGGCCACCGTCGCTTGGGGCGCTTCACCTCAATCCAGACGTCGATGTCATCGCGGCTGAAGTCTTCGTCATGGCGAAATTGCCGCATTTCGACGTCCACATCCGGGTGCGCCTCCCTGAAGCGCGCGAGGCGGGGAAGCAGCCATTGAGTACCGAGCGTGGGAATCACGCTCAGCCGCAGCTTTCCGTCAGCGCGTGGCCCCTGAAGCCTGGTCGCCGCAGCCTCGAGGGCCAGCACATGGCGCTCCGTCAATTTGCGCAATTGGCGGCCTTCTTCGGTCAGCGCCACACCCTGCGATGATCGCTCGAACAACTGGCAATCACCGAGGTGCTGCTCCAGACGTTGCACTGCTCTGCTGACAGCCGCCTGGGTGACGCAAAGCTCCTCGGCCGCCAGGCGGAAGCTGCGCAGGCGACTCACCGCCAGAAAGGCATGCAGTTCCACCAGTGAAGGAGAGCGAATTTTCATGGGTCATTACATTTTGTTATCGTGCTCAATGGTTTTGTCGTTTGCTTGCGGATCTGCGTCTGCTTAACCTTCGGGCAACGCTAACTCGCACGCCGGCAATGTCCATCAATCGTCGCACCTTTCTCAAAGCAACCGCCCTTGGCAGCCTTGGCGGCCTGGAACTGCCCGCCTTTGCCGCCGACAAATATCCCACACGCCCGATCACTCTGGTTGTGCCGTTCTCCCCGGGTGGCTCGGTTGACGTGTCCGGCCGCCTGATCGCCGAGAGGTTGGGCAGAGCGATTGGCCAGCCTGTGGTAATCGACAACCGGCCCGGCGCCGGGGGCGCCATCGGTTCGACGTATGTAGCGAAAGCGCAGCCGGACGGCTACACCCTCATCGTCACCTCGCAGAGCACGCATGTCGTGAATCCGGCGATGAACCCCAAGCTGCCCTATGACGCCGTGAAGGGCTTCTCGAATATCACGCTCATCAGCCGACTGTCAAACGTGCTGCTGTGCAATGCATCGCTGCCGATTCGCAACTTCGCCGATCTGGTCAAGTACGCGCGGGCCAATCCCTCCGCGCTGAACTATGCAAGTGCCGGGACGGGTTCGGTGTCACACGTCAGCATGGAGCTTCTCAAGACCCAGGCGGGTATCCCGATGACGCATGTGCCCTATCGGGGCGCCGGAACAGCTTTGACCGACCTGCTGGGCGGGTCGGTGCAGCTGACCTGGAACAATCTGTCCTCCAACCTCGACCACATCCTGCAAGGCAAGTTGCGTGCGCTGGCCGTGGCGGCACCGGCGCGCGTGCCGCAACTGCCGGATGTGCCAACCTTTGCCGAACTCAAGCTGCCTGACCTGAATGAGACATCATGGACCGGCCTTGCCGCCCCGGCAGGGACACCGCATGCGATTGTTCAACAGCTCTACCTCGCGGTACGCAAGATTCTCGCGGAGCCTTCGACTCGGTCCATCTGGACTGCGAAGGGCATGATCGTGCCCGAGGACATTACGCCGGAAGCCTATACCAGGGAAACGGAACAGCGCATCAAGTTCTACCAGCGCATCGCCAAAGACAACCACATCACTTTGGATTGACGATGGCCATCGATTCCAAGGCAGTTACAGCGCTTCCCGACCTGCTCCCCCTGCACGACGAGCTTGCCGCGCTGCGGCAACACATCCACCGGCATCCGGAGCTGGCCTTTGAGGAGCACGACACTGCGGATCTGGTTGCCGGGAAGTTGCAGGAATGGGGATACCACGTAACGCGCGGCATCGGAAAGACGGGACTGGTTGGCCAGTTGCGCGTGGGAAACGGTGACAAGTGTCTTGGTCTGCGCGCCGACATGGATGCCCTGCCTATCCAGGAAGACACCGGGCTTCCCTACGCCAGCATCCGGCCCGGCCTCATGCATGCGTGTGGACACGATGGCCACACCGCGATGCTGCTTGGCGCGGCAAAGCACCTTGCGGCCACGCGGAACTTCTCCGGTACGTTGAACCTGATCTTTCAGCCTGCAGAGGAGCGCGGGTTCGACAGCGGCGCCAAGGCCATGGTGGCGGATGGTTTGTTCGATCGCTTTCCTTGCGACATGGTGTTTGCCATGCACAACCATCCCGGCGCACCCCAAGGCCGGTTCCTGATGCGTCCGGGACCGTTTCTCGCCGCGGGCGATCGGGTGTTCATCAAGGTCATCGGCCTGGGGGGCCACGCCGCGCGCCCTCATCTGGCGGTCGATCCGCTTGTGGCAGCGGCTGCCATCGTGATGGCACTCCAGACCGTAGTCTCCCGCAACGTCCCCCCCAACGAGTCGGCAGTACTCACGGTTGGCCGGCTACGTGCGGGAGACGCACTGAATGTCATTCCGGGCGAAGCCGAGATCGGGATCAGCGTGCGCTCGTTCAGTCCGGAGGTGCGCGCACTACTGAAGGACCGCATCACCACGCTGGTCCACATGACTGCCGAATCGTATGGCGCGAAAGCTGAAATCCGCTATGTGGAAGGCTACCCGGTAGTCGACAACGCCGCCGACGCAGTTGCCTTGGCGGGGGAAGTTGCCATGGCACTTGTTGGCCCAGCGGACGTGGACCACGACTATCCGAAGATGATGGGTAGCGAGGACTTCGCCTACATGCTGCAGGAATGCCCGGGGGCGCTCGTCCGTATTGGCAACGGCCCATCTGACGGCGGGCGCGGCTTGCACAACCCGCGCTACGACTTCAATGACCGCAACCTGGCGTTGGGTGCAGCGTACTGGTGCCGACTGACAGAGACGTTCCTGGCCTGAGCGCAGCCCGAAAAACGAAAGCAGTATGTGTGGCGGCGAAGAGGGGCAATCGAACAGCTCGCATGGGTCGGGAAGAGGCGGCCTCGGCTTCTCAGCGGCCGTCCGTCCGCGGCCAACTTCGGTCACTGACTCGCGCTTCATCGCGGGAATTCGAGCGTCGGCGACTTCCGGCTAACGGGTCGTCGCGAACTACCCCAACACGGCGCTGACGGTGAAGCAGGTAGCCTCATACAACAAGCGGCAATATACAAGGCTGGGGGGGACGCCGGTGACGCATTGTCAACGATGCTCGGATGAGAGCGGTGCGCGTCGGAGCCGGAACGGCCCTTACACGCAGCGTGCATTCTTACCTGGGATCGGGTTCAGGCGGGTCAGGAGTGCCCACCGGAACCGTGGCAAGCCGCCCCCTCTTGCTTCCAAGCTCTCCCAATTCTGTTCGCATATCGACTGACCGGGTCTTCATAGACGGGCCCGCCACAATCCCACCACGTCCAGTCCGCTGGAGGCGCAATAGTAATCGTTCTATCGCCAATTTCTCAGGACACCAGCGTCATCCTGTAGAACAGCTCCACGCGCTCCACCGCATCGCTGCCGTCTTCCTGGAAGCGGCGGATGTGCTCGCTCTGCGTGTGATGCGCTTCCTGCGCGGCCGGGTTTTCCCAGTGCTCGACGAAGACGAAGCGGCGCGGATCATCCTTCTGCTCGAACAGCTCGTAGCGTAAGTTGCCCGCATCGCAACGCGACGGCTCTACCACTGCGCGCAGTTTCTCCCGCAGTTCGGCTTCGCGTCCTGGCTTGGCATACAGGACCGCCAGCACATAAAAATCGTCCATTATTCGCTTCCCTCGCATCAGACAGTAGTGTCTGCACCACTAGTCAAACGCACTGCGCACGCAAGGACATTCCAGCACCGCAGATCGCTCTGTCCCACCCCCGAAGCATCGCCTATGCTGCAGGTTATCGCAACGCACCGGTACCGCCTGGTTCGGCGCGTGATGCAACCGATGCCTACCTCTGTTGCAAGCCTTCAGGATGGCGTCGTGCAGGCTACATGTGTCGCCTGCGCGATGCGCAGAGTAGCGGCAACCCACCCTTTGCTCTGGAGATAACCATGGCCAGCGAACCCATTCGGGACCCCGCCAACGACCACCTGCTGACTCCGCAGAACGCAGCCTTCGTGATCATCGACTACCAACCGGTCCAGGTGAACTCCATTGCTTCCATGGACCGCCAGTTGCTGGTCAATAACATCGTCGGCGCCTCCCGTGCCGCGGTGGCCTACAAAGTGCCGATCGTCCACTCCACTGTGAATGTGAAGACCGGCCTGAACAAGCCGCCGATTCCGCAACTGCAGAAGGTGCTGGGCGACTTCCCGACCTATGACCGCACCTCGATCAACTCCTGGGAAGACGTGGAGTTCCGCGCGGCGGTGAAGGCCACTGGGCGCAAGAAGCTGATCATGACCGCGCTGTGGACCGAAGCCTGCCTGACCTTCCCGGCGCTCGACGCGCTCAAGGAAGGCTATGAGGTCTACGTCGTGGTCGATGCCGTGGGCGGCACCTCCGTTGCCGCCCACGAAGCCGCGCTGCGCCGGATCGAGCAGGCCGGTGGCAAGATGATCAGCGTTGCGCAACTGTTCTGCGAACTGCAGCGCGACTGGTCGCGCTCGGCAACTGTTCCGGCCTTCATAGACCTATTCATTCAGACGGGTGGCACGGCCGGCATCCAGTTCTCCTACGACCGCGATTGATGCGTGGGCCGGCTTGCCCCGGCCCGCATTTCTTCCCGCGCCCGCGTCCGTGCGTGTGGCGTGGGCGATCGGCCTTCGGTCGCAAAGCATCGAATACGGATTGTCGCGGCGCCACGGTCGCCGCGGCCGCAGCCCATTAGATAATCGAACCTTATCGCGAGCGCTTTACAAACTCGGAAGGCGAATGGCGGCTGTACCCCAGGAAGCAGCCCTTGCAACCGCTCGAACGCCGTTGGCCACTGTCACGTCTCGCAGTAAGCGGGTACACGGAAACAAGCACTCAGCCAAGGCGTGGTTAGCGGAAGTGAACCGGTCATCGGCACTGCCAAACGCGACAGTCAGCGACGATCGGATCGCGGCGCCTCCGCCAGCCGCAACTCCTGGGCCAGGCTGATCAACGCGCGCAATCGCGCGGGTACGAAGCGATGGCCGGAGTAATAAAGCCGCAGGCCGCCAAACGACGGGCACCATGGCACCAGCACTGGCACCAGCGCGCCGCTCTGCAATGCTTCCTCGATAAACCATTCGGAGAGAAAGCCGATGCCGAGCCCCAGCAGCACCGCCTGCTTGATGGCCCCCAACTCGTTGAGCGCAAAGCGCACCGGCAGATCCATCTGCAGTTTCTCGCCCTTGCGCTCCAGTTCCCAGTGATAGATGCCGCCGTGGGACATGCGCATGCCGATGCTCTGGTGCTTGAGGAGATCGCGCGGATGCCTGGGCGTGCCGTGACGCTTCAGGTATTCGGGCGTTGCCACCACGAGCATCCGCACATCGCGCGAGAGCGGCACGGCGATCATGTCCTGCGGAACGGATTCGGCCAGCCGGATCCCGGCGTCGAACCCTTCGGCCACCACGTCGATCAGGCGCGACTCGCTCACGATGTCGATCCTCACCTCCGGATAACGCTGCGCATACACGTTGAAGAGCGGTTCGAGCAGCAGGGAAGCCACGCTCTGCGGTGCGTTGATACGCAGCGTGCCGCTTGGCACGTCTGGGCCGGTACCAGCTTCCTCGCCGGCGCTCTTGATTTCCGCCAGCGCGGGAGCAATGCGCTCCACATATCGTTGGCCCGCGTCAGTCAGGGCCACGCTGCGCGTCGAGCGATTGAATAATCGCACCCGCAGGCGGGTCTCCAGCCCCGCCACGGCGCTGCTCACGGCCGTGGTGGACATGCCCAACTCCTGCGCCGCGCCCCGGAAGCTATTGCGGCGTGCGACGGCAAGCACCACTTCCAGCTCGGTCATTCCTGTTCTGTGCATGGATTGTCCTGAATATCGGGATGCATCATCACCCGTGAGACGGCTTATCAGAACAATAAATCATTCCTAGACTGCGTTGCACATCCCACCCGAAAGGAATTCACCATGCAACGCATCGAACACATCTACATCAACGGAGAATTCGTCACGCCACATGGCCAGGAATGGTTCGACCTCTACAACCCGAGCACCGAGGCCGTCATCGGCCAGGTGCGGCTGGGCGACGCAGAGGACGCGCAGCGCGCCATCGCGGCAGCGCAGGCCGCATTCCCCGCCTGGTCACGCACCACGCGCGCAGAGCGCATCGCCGCGCTGCGGCGCATGCACAAAGCCATCGCGGCACGTGAAGACGAACTGATGGAAGCCATCCAGGTTGAATATGGCGCGCCGCTGGTGCGCGGGCGCTGGATGGCGACATACCCGGCCGACGTCATTGCCCAGGCGATAGAGGCGCTGGAGTCGTTCGTGTTCGAAGAGCAAGCGGGCGCTGCCAAGGTAATCCATACACCCGTAGGCGTCGCGGGTCTGATTACGCCGTGGAACAGTGATGCAGGGTTTATCTGCAACAAGCTGGCCACCGCACTGGCGGCCGGTTGCACCGCCGTCATCAAGCCCAGCGAAATGAGCGCGATGCAGACGCAGGTCGTGATCGAGGCGTTGCATGAAGCCGGCCTGCCCCCGGGCGTGTTCAACATCGTCAATGGCCGGGGCGACGTCGTCGGTGAGGAGATTGCGCGCAACCCTGGCGTCGCCAAGATCTCGTTCACGGGCTCGTCTGCGGTTGGCCAGCACCTCGTGGTCGCAGGAGCGGCCACGATGAAGCGCGTGACGCTGGAACTGGGTGGCAAGTCGCCCACGGTGGTGCTGGACGATGCGGACTTTGCCGCCATCATGCCGCTGGCGCTACAGGCCGGCTTCCTCAACAGCGGTCAGGCTTGCATCGCGGGCACGCGCATTCTTGTGCCACGCAGCCGACTGACCGAGTTCGAGCAGGCCGCGAAGGCAGCCATCTCGCAAATTCGCTCCGGCGACCCGCGCGATGCCGACACCGACATCGGCCCGATGGTCAGCCGGAAACAGTGGGAACGGGTGCAGGACTACATCCGTCTTGGGCAACAGGAAGGCGCGACGCTACTGGCAGGTGGTGAAGGCCGGCCCGAAGGCATGAACACGGGATGGTTCGTGAAGCCCACGATCTTCACGCATGCCAACAATCAGATGCGCATTGCTCGCGAGGAGATCTTCGGCCCCGTGCTGACCATCATCCCCTATGACGACGAAGCCGAGGCGATTGCCATTGCCAACGACACGCGCTATGGCCTGAGCGCCCTGGTATTGGGCAAGAACCCGGAAACCTGCGAACGGGTGGCACGCCAGATCGATTCCGGCCGCGTGCTCGTCAACACCCTGGCGCACGAGCCGCGCGCACCGTTCGGAGGCTTCAAGCATTCCGGGCTCGGGCGCGAAATGGGCCGATGGGGTATCAGCGCGTATCTGGAGCCGAAGACGTTGATGACGAACGCAAGCTGAGCCCGACAGCCCGGCGCCAATCGGCGCCGGTACCTGTCGGCCGATGCCTCACGGGGTCGTCGTCAGTGCCGCGGCTTCCGCGGCACAGTCCCGCACCGGCGGCAGACCCTGGGCACGCACCTTGGCCAATTCGTCGCGCGCTGCGGCCAGATCGGCCTCGAATACCGGATCGGCATGCATACGCGCCACCGTGGCCGCCGCCACCATGCGGCCTTCATTGACGTCGCTCTGCCAGTGCACGTTGCAGGCAATGCGGCTTTGTCCGAAGGCACGGCCGCGTGCCAGGATGGCGTCAGCGCGATCGGGGGCGACCTCGGTCAGCACCAGCGCCCACGCCCAGCCCGCCGCGCTATGACCGGACGGATATGAACCGTCCTTGGCCAGCTTGGCTTCCTCGCCGGGCGTACAGGACGGCGTGTGAGTGGCGACGAACGGACGCGTGCGGTTGTAGCGATCCTTCGCGCGGTAGGTCGCCAGGCCCGCATCGACCAGCGTCCGCCGCAGCAGCATGTACAGGCGCGGCGTCTGCGCCTCGCTGACGGGCGCGTTCAGCGCGCAGGAAAACGTGCCTGCCGCTGCCGGGAAGCTGAGGTCCGCGTCGAGTTGCGCCTGCTTCCAGCGTGCCGACCCCGGCTTGGCCCACTGGGTCTGAGCCAGCCTTGCGGTGTCCTTGTCCAGCGCGAAGGCCGCCGATTCGGCCGCCGGCGGCGGTGGCACCAGCGCCAGGCTATCGGGCCGCGCTTCCGGGGCCAGGTAGCCGGCGGGAATGCCGGGACGCAGCTCCGGTACCTTGGCCGACGTGGCCGACTGGGCGGACGGATTGGCGGCGCAGCCGGCAAGCAGCCCGGCCGCGGCGGAGATCGTCAGGGCCAGCACCGCAAGGCGTGCGGGGCGCGGTGAAATCAGGGAACGGTCGGACATTGGGATAGTTTCATGTGTGGGTGTACCGGCAGGCTACCGCTGGCGCAGACATTCGAGAATCGGGCACGACCCCAAGTCGTATCGAACTTTCACCCACTCAACCGCCCACGAGCCGATCCTTCTCCGCCCCCTCGCCCATCCTTCACTGCGGCGATGTCAACCCGACCGTGCCCGATGCGCCGTAGTCAACCGGTGCATCCGCCGGACGCGGCGTCTCGCCCGCACGCTCGATCCAGCCGCCTCCCAGCGCGCGGTATAGATCGACGAGGTTGGTCAGCCGCGCAAGCCGCGCGTTGATCAGCGTCTGCCGCGATGTGTAGAGGTTGGTTTGCGCCGTGAGCACTGGCAGGAAGCTGTCCACGCCCGTCCGGTAGCGCAGTTCGGAAAGCGTGAGCGTGCGCTGGTTCGCAAAGGTGTTGCGCTCCAGCGCGGCGATCTGCTGATCGTACGTGCCGCGTGCAGCCAGCCCGTCGGCGACCTCGCGGAACGCCGACTGGATCGACTTCTCATAGCTGGCGATCTCAATGCGCTTCTCGACGTTCGCCAGTTGCAGGTTCGCGATATTCGCTCCGCCTTCGAAGATCGGCAACGTGATCTGGGGGACGAAGCTCGATGCCGTCGAGCCCGCCTTGAACAGCCCGCCAAGCGAAAGGCTCTCGGTACCGAATGCGGCAGTGAGCGAAATCTTCGGGAAGAATGCCGCTCGCGCCGCGCCGATATTCGCGTTCGCCGCAAGCAGGGACTCCTCGGCCTGCATGATGTCCGGGCGCCGGGTAAGCAGGTCCGACGGGAGCCCCGCCGGAATATCGGCCAGCAGGGCCTGGCCATCGAGCGGCAGGCCTTGCGGCAGGTCCTCCGGCAATGGCTCGCCAATCAGCAGGACGAGCGCATTCACGGCTTGCGCACGGGCGCGCAACTGCGCCTGGAGGTTGGCCTTCGTTTGCTCCACCACACTCTGCGCCTGCCACAGGTCAAGCTCGGTACCGGTACCGGTATCGAACTGGATCTTTGTGAGGTTGTACGAGTCCTGCGCCGTCTTGAGCGTGTCCTGCGTGACCTTGAGCAGGTCATCGTCGGACAGCAGGGTCAGGTACTGGTCCGCAACCTGCGAGACCAGCGAGATCTCCGCCGCCTTGCGCGCATAGGCCGTGGAGAGGTATTGCGCCAATGCCTGATCCTTCAGACTGCGGATACGCCCCCAGAAGTCGATTTCCCATGAGGCCTGCAGGCCGACGTTGTACACGCTGTAGGGGTTGTTCTGCGTGACCTGCAGCTCCGACGGCAGGCGTGACCGGGTGTCCGTGGCCACGGCATTGATCGCGGGGAACAGTTCGGCGCGCGTGATCTGGTATTGCGCTCGGGCAGCATCGACGTTGAGCACCGAGACGCGCAGGTCGCGGTTGTTTTTCAGCGCAATCCCGACGAGCTGCTGCAGGCGTGGATCGATGAAGAAGTCGCGCCAGCCGATATCGGTCGCGGGGGCGTCATTGGCACTGCGAGGGCCCTGGTCGCCCGTGGCGACACCCGGCGGCACCGCGTAGACACCGCCCTGCGGAAAGGTCTCCGAAACTGGCGCGTCGGGCCGCTGATAGGACGGCGCCATGGTGCAGCCCGCGAGGAGCGCGGCGGCCGCTGCAAAGACGGTTCGCTTGTCCATGTCAGTGTCCTTCCTTGCCCGGGCCGTTATCGCCGCTTTCGCCGTTACTGCCACCGCTACCACCGTTGTCAGCGTTATCGGCATCGTGGTCGTGCGCGTGGTGCGCTTCGTAGTGCTGCAGCGCGACGTCGGGGTCTTCCTTCTCCCCGGCCACGCGCGCGCGAAGCACGACGAAGAACATCGGGATCATGAAAATGGCGAGGAATGTGGCCGTGATCATGCCGCCGATCACGCCCGTGCCGATCGCGTGCTGGCTGGCCGAACCGGCGCCATTACTGATCGCAAGCGGTGTCACGCCGAGAATAAACGCCATCGACGTCATGAGGATCGGCCGCAGCCGCAGTCGCGACGCTTCGAGCGCCGCCTCGATCGGTCCCATCTTGCCCTCAGCCTGCAGGTCCCTGGCGAACTCGACGATCAGGATGGCGTTCTTCGCGGAGAGGCCGACCGTGGTCAGCAGGCCCACCTGGAAGAACACGTCGTTTTCAAGGCCGCGCAGCGTCACCGCGAGCAGTGCACCAAGTACGCCGAGTGGCACCACCATGATGACCGCGAACGGAATCGACCAGCTCTCGTACAACGCAGCAAGGCACAGAAACACCACGAGGATCGAGATGGCGTACAGGATCGGCGCTTGCGAGCCGGACTGCCGCTCCTGGAACGACAGTCCGGTCCATTCGTACCCGATCCCGTCGGGCAGCTTCGCCGCGATCTTCTCCATGGCCGTCATCGCCTGGCCGGTGGCCTTACCTGGAGCAGCCTGGCCCTGAATCTCGATCGACGAGATGCCGTTATAACGTTCGAGCTTCGGCGATCCATAGGCCCAGTGCCCCGACGCGAACGCGCTGAACGGCACCATTCCGCCCGTGCTGTTGCGCACGTACCAGAGATGCAGATCCTCTGGCGTCATGCGGTATGGCGCATCGGCCATCGCATATACCTTCTTGATCCGGCCATCGGTGTCGAGGAAGTTGTTCACGAACGCGGACGCCCACGCGATCGAGAACGTCTGGTCCACGGCCGATGCCGTGACGCCGAGCGCGTTCGCCTTCTCCCGGTTGATATTGATCTTGAACTGCGGCGTGTCGTTCAGGCCGTTCGGCCGTACGAGGGCGAGCATCGGGTCCTTTGCCGCCATGCCAAGCAGCATGTTGCGCGCCTCCATCAGTTTCTCGTGGCCAAGGCCCGCGCGGTCCTGCAGTTCGAAGTCGAAGCCCGAGGCCGTGCCCAGCTCGGGAATCGACGGCGGATTCACCGGAAACACCATGGCGTCCTTGTAGCTGGCGTAACGTCCGAACATCCGGCCCACCAATGCCTGAACCTTCTGGTCGGCACGCTTGCGTTCCTTGTAGTCCTTCAGCCGGACGAACGCGAGACCCGAATTCTGCCCATTGCCCGCGAAGCTGAACCCGCCCACTGTGAACACCGATTCGACGATGCTGCTCTCGTCCTTCATCAGATAGTCCGCGATATTGGCGAGCGTACGCGCCGTGATCTCCTGCGTCGAACCCGACGGCGTCTGCACGAGCACGAACATCGTGCCCTGGTCCTCGTCAGGCAGGAAAGACGTCGGCAAACGCAGGTACAGCAGGCCGACCGCGGCGATCACCGCGAGATAGATCACTAGCCATCGCCCCGAACGCTTGATCACGTGGTACACGCCGCTGTGGTACTTGTCGCGGCTCGTCTCGAACATCCGGTTGAACCACCCGAAAAAGCCCGTCTTCTGTTCGTGGTGGCCTTTCGGGATCGGCTTGAGGATCGTCGCGCACAAGGCAGGTGTGAGGATCAGCGCCACCAGGACAGACAGCACCATGGCCGCCACGATCGTCAGCGAGAACTGGCGGTAGATCGCACCGACCGAACCGCCAGAGAACGCGACCGGCACGAACACGGCGGAGAGCACGAGCGCCACGCCGATCAGCGCGCCGGTGATCTGCCCCATCGCCTTGCGGGTGGCTTCCTTTGGCGACAGTCCCTCCTCGGCCATCACCCGTTCGACGTTCTCCACGACCACGATCGCGTCGTCCACCAGCAGGCCGATGGCGAGCACAAGCCCGAACATCGATAGCGTGTTGATCGAGAAACCCACCGCCGCCATGATCGCGAACGTACCAAGCAGCACCACCGGCACCGCGATCGTCGGAATCAGCGTCGCCCGCAGGTTCTGCAGGAACAGGTACATCACAAGGAACACCAGCACGATGCCTTCCAGCAGCGTCTTGATGACTTCCTCGATCGACAGGCGCACGAACGGCGCCGTTTCGTATGGGTACTCCGCCACCAGACCGTGAGGGAAGTACTTCGAAAGCTCCTCGATCTTCTGCCGCACGCCCATCGCGGTGTGCAGCGCGTTCGCACCGGTTGCGAGCTGGATGCCGAGCGCCGTGGCCGGATGTCCGTTGTACCTGGAATCCACGTTGTAGTTCTCGGCGCCGAGCGCGACGCGTGCCACGTCCTTCAGCCGTACCTGCGAACCATCCTGGTTCACCTTCAGGAGGATGTTGCCGAACTCCTCTGGCGTGCGCAGCAGCGTCGATTCGGTAACGGTCGCCTGGAACGACTGGCCCGGCACAGCTGGGGTGCCGCCGAGCTGACCACCCGCTATCTGCACGTTCTGGGAGGTAATCGCGCTCGTCACATCGCTCGGAGTCAACTGGAAGTTGGTGAGCTTGTTCGGGTCCAGCCAGATGCGCATGGCGTACTGGGTGCCAAACAACGTGACGGTACCCACGCCATTGACGCGACTCAGCGGGTCCTTGATGTTCGAGGCAACGTAGTTGGCGAGGTCATAGGCGTTCATGCTCCCGTCCTGGGAGTAGAACGCCGGTACGATCAGGAAGCTACTGCTCGATTTGGTGACGCTGATGCCGAGTTGCTGCACCACCTGCGGCAGGATCGGCGTGGCCAGCTGCAGCTTGTTCTGCACCTGCACCTGCGCAATGTCCGGGTTGGTGCCGGGCGCGAACGTCAGCGTGATCGTCGCTTGTCCGGAATCGTCACTGGTCGAGGAGAAGTACAGCAGATGGTCCAGTCCGCTCATCTGCTGTTCGATGACCTGCGTGACGGTGTCCTCCACCGTCTTGGCAGACGCGCCGGGGTAGGTCGCGGCGATCTGGATGGCCGGCGGCGCAATGGTCGGATACTGCTCCACCGGCAGCGTGAATATCGACGCGCCCCCTGCCAGCATCAGGATGATGGCGATCACCCAGGCAAAGATCGGGCGATCAATGAAGAACTTTGCCATGTCGCAGGCTCCCGGTTAGTGCGCTGCGGCGGTGGCGGCGGCAGTTGCTGCGCTAGCGGGGCTGGCCGAGGGGCGACTGGCAGCGCCCGGCGGCGGCGGCAGTTGCGCGGCGACAGGCTTGACCGTCGCACCGGCGTGCACCTTTTCGACACCCTGAACGATCACGCGGTCGCCGGGATTCAGACCACTATTGACGATCCAGTTCTGGCCCTGCGCGCGCGCTGCAACGACCGGACGCGACACGACCTTGTTGTCCTTGTCTACGATGAGCACGGACGCCTGGCCCTTCTGGTCGTGCAGCACGCCCACTTGCGGCACAAGGAAGGCGGTGTCGTTGGTGCCCTCGTCGATACGCGCGCGCACGAACATGCCGGGCAGCAGCACGCGGTTGGGATTGGGGAACAGCGTGCGGATGGTGACCGACCCGGTGGTCTGGTCGACGGTGACATCGGTGAACTGCAGCTTTCCCTGCTCCGCGTAGGTACTGCCGTCCTCAAGGATCAACGTTACCTTCGCCGCGCCCGGACCGCTCGTTTTCAGCCGCCCCTCCTCGACTTCCCGGCGGAGCTTCAGACCGTCCAGACTCGATTGATTGAGGTCCACGTACATCGGGTCCATCTGCTGCACCGTGGACATCAGCGTGGCCTGGCTCGCCTGCACGTAAGCGCCCGGTGTCACCTGCGAGATACCGACCTTGCCCGTGACTGGCGAGATCACATCGGTGTAGTTCAGGTTGATCTGCGCTGCGTCCACCGCCGCCTTGCCAGCGTCGACGTCGGCTTCCGCCTGGCCCTGCGCCGCCACCGCGTTGTCATAGTCCTGCTTGCTCACCGCGCTGGCCAAAACGAGCACCTTGTAGCGCGCCACCAGTGCGTTCTGCGTGACCAGGTTCGCCCTGGCCTTCGCCAGCGAAGCCCTGGCGTTGTTGAGCGTGGCGACATACGGCGCGGGATCGATCTTGTAGAGCCGCTCGCCGGCCTTCACGTTCGAGCCCTCGATGAATTCCCTGCGCAGTACGATGCCGTCCACGCGTGCACGCACCTGCGCTACCAGGAAGGCGTTCGTGCGGCCGGGCAGCTCGGTCACGACCGGCACGGCAGTCGGCTGGACTACCACCACACCCACTTCCGGAATCTGCGGCGGCGGGGCTGACTGCTTTTGCCCACATGCGGCGAGCACAATGGCAACCGTCGCAAGGCCGATCTGGCGAAATGGCACCCGTTCCATGCGCATGAGGGGACCTCATAGGTTTGCCGAATGAAAGCAGACAGCCCGGCGGGTTCGAGAGAGACAGGCAAAACGGCCCGGGGAATCGGCGTCACGCGTGCGCGACGGCCAGCCGGTAGATGTCGGCCGATTCCAGGACCGGCTTCGTCACGCCGAGGCGCACGACATTCAGCATGGCATCGCCGATCAGTCCAGTGGTCAGAATGCTGGCGGGCGATATGCGCCGGAGCAGCACCAGCAGCGGCCTGAACACGACATACATCCACCGGTAGATCGCGGTGCGCGACTGGATGCCGCCTTCGGGAACGATCGCGGACGGCCGGAAGATGGCAACGCCTCCAAATGGCAGCCGCTGCAGCGCGTTCTCGGTTTCGCCCCGGACGCGCGCCCACATCGTCTTGCCCTGTTCGCTGCTGTCCGCGCCGGCGCCTGACACATACACCATCTTCATGCCCGGGCTGCGGGCGAGCAGCTGTTGCGCGCAATGCAGCGTGAGGTCGTAGGTGACCGCGCGGTATGCCGGCTCGGGCATGCCGAACGAAGACACGCCAACGCAAAAGAAGCATGCGTTGACATCCGCAAACATGGCACCTGTCGCTTCGAAGCGACTCAGCTCGGGAACAACGTAAACGCTCAGCCTCGGATCCACGTAACCGGGTGGTGCGCGCCGGCCCACCACGATGATCCCGGTGACGTCTCGGGCTTCAAGACACGCCCGTAATACACCTTGGCCAACCATTCCCGTCGCACCGATCAGGACAACTCGCATAGCGTTGCTCCGACGGTCGTGGCAATGCTCGCGGCGAATGGCGTATTGCCTGGCCCGCAAGCATTACGGGTTCGGCGAGCGCCTTCCGCGCCTGCAGCTCGGACAATCAATGTGAATACAGTCACTCATTTATAGTAGAAAAATCCGATGCGTGATGCCGCACAACACGGCGATGCGCGTCCGCGCCGCGCTGCTGGCGCGATCTGAGCGCGAACTGAACACCGTCACAGTGGGCGTTCGCAACGACGAGTCGTGGTCTGTTTTGCGCGATGCAAGGGGGTATCGGGTTCATGCGCCGCGCTTCGACCGATAGACAGAGTTTGAAACGCAATGTCGGAGCGCATCGGATGCCCCGCGCGGGCGTCCGCACGAGTGCCACGGAACGACTGCGAGGCCTCTCTCATGCGCGGCGCGCGGCCCCAGCGTTCCGGCATCGCCCCCAGTCTTCCCGCCCAGTCGCTCATGGCGCCTTGACCGCCCCTCCCTCGCCGGCCGGCTCGACCTGTCCCGGGCCACCAGCCCGGTGCCGTCGATCGGCGAACCTGACGCGAACGCGTTTGCGGCGGAGATCCTCAAGCTACTGGGTGACGTAGCAGGCCTCTCGCAATGCACGGTCTTTGCTTATGCGTTCGGCAACCGGCCACGCACCCTGTCCGTCGCGGACCATCGCGGCGGGCGGTATCTGCGCGATGTGGCCGACACCAACGCGAGCCGGTTCCATGCGCCGGACGGCAACCAGCGCATCATGGCGACGGCCGGGCCCCGAGGGTGTCCAAGTGACAACGGTCTGATGCTGCACCAGCAGACAATCGACGAGATCGCGCATAAGGCCTACCGTGCGGCGTGCTATCGGCACCCCAACGTATCGGACCGGCAGCCCCTGCTGGTGCCGCCAGCCGAGGACATGTGGCTGTCAGTGAACCTGTATCGTGACCGCAGCCGGGGGCTGTTCTAGAAGAGCATTCGCGAGGGAACAAGGCTACCGCCGCTCTTGGGGCAATCTGCCAGAAAACCATAAGTCTCAATGCGCGTTCTTGAACGCGCCGAGATAAACAAACGGAATCAGAACGCTGACGATCAGGATCACGCCATGGATGGCGTTTAATGGGACAAGCACCTGATCATTGGGACCGGGCGCTTTCGACGCCGGCTGACGCAGCCAAAGTCACTGCTGGAAGCGTGGGCAATGGAATGGAAGAAGCGCAAGGAAAAGCGCACCCGCTGGTACGCGTTCCTTGAACGGCCCAACTTGCTGCTCGATTGACTGGCCATTTACTGGGGCGGTCGCTGCAAACGTCTACGGAAGGCGCGGCTGCGAGCAGCGACATTGCAGGATCGGACTCCGCTGTGCCGTCGCGCCCGCTTATCAGGCATCGAAGACAACGTCCACCGGCGCGCAAATCAGTCGCTACCTCCGCAAGGGCAAGGTGCAGACCGGCTCGTCAGAGCCGGCCCTGACCGTTCAAGGGAGGTTACGAACCTACCTTGAGCTGGCCGCCACGCCCCAGGCCGCCCTTGACTTCCTGCGCCTTGTAGTTGCGCAGCGAGATCACCATGTTGTTGTAGGCGTCCATGAAAGCTGCCACTGTGGCCTTGCCTTCAGGCGTGCGGGAAAAGCCGCCAAGCCCACCGGCGGCACCGCCACCGAAGGCGCCCATCGCGGCACCGAAGTTGGTTGCCGTCGCATTGCCTTCCGAGATGGACAGCTGGACGCCCGAACGGATATCAAACATGGTCAACGTCACGACCGATGCCTTGCCCTGCATGGCCCCGCCAACGAGCGCGCCGACGCTACCCAGCAGGCCGCCCACACCGGCAACCATCTGGCCCGTGGCGTCGTTATCGATGATGATCGATGGCTCCATGTAGTAGTCAGCCGCTACGCGCTGGCCCTTCTGCTGTTTCGAACCTGCACGGAACTCGCCGGAATTGCGCTGCTTGTCGGTAATCGACGAAAGCTTGCTTTCGGTACGGTTGTTGCCAACCGACGTAATCACGAAGCAGTTCGACTGTTGCACGGCCAAGCGGATCAACGGCTCGATGGTCGTGATCTTCGTGGCTGCACCGAAGCTGGCATACCATTCCTTGCCACGGCCATCATCCACAGCGATCGTGCCCAGAGGCGCGTCGCATCGCTCCAGCGCCTGATTGGCATTCACGCTCGTTGCGCCGCCCGCGGCACCGGTTGCTGCCGTGGGTGCTGTGCCGGTACTGATCGTGCCGCCGCCCAGGTTGGCACAACCAGCCAGAGCCAGGGACGTGACCAATGCGGCCATACGCAAAGAAGTTTTCTTGTTTTTGTACATGGAATCGCTTCCTGTTGGTGGAATTGAAGCAAGAAATCTGGGGAAAGGAGAGTTAGCGCAGGTACCAGCCGGAAGGGCCCCAGACCCAGTAGTACGGAGCGCTGCTGTACCACGCAATCCAGGACGTGCGATAGGCTTCGCGCACCCGATACAGACTCTGTTCATCGTTCTTGGCGGCCTGCGCTTTTGGAAGCAGGTCCTTGGCTTCCTTGCTGCCCTTGGCGGCAGCGAGTAACAGCCAGGACTCTGCCTGCGCCGGGTCCGAGCCCATCTCCTCGAGGCCCATCAGATAAATGCGCCCAAGCGCCAACTGAGCCTGCACGTGGCCGTTGTCTCCGGCCTTGCGCAACCATTCGATGGCTTGATAACTGTTGCGCTCGACACCGTCGCCGCGCAACAGGCGCAGGCCGAGGTCATAGGCGCCGTTCGGATTGCGCTCGGCCACCTCTGTCAGCGCCTGCATGCGGCGCTCGGCATCGGTTGGTTGTGCGCTTGGCAATGTCGATACGCGCCGATCCTGCTCGGTGCAGGTGTTGCCGTTGCACAGGCGTACTGTCTGCGACCGCGGCGTCAACTGTCCTTCCGGCGTCTGTGCGCACCCGGCAAGGCCAAGAACTGCCACGGCCCCGCAACGAACAAGAATATGCATGGATACCCCCCGCCCCGAGATACGCATGCGTCTCTCGAAAATGCTATTTGTAAGTAATCGTATGAAATTGTAACAGCGCAATATGCAATCTATAAAGCTCATTATGTGAGCCGCAAGCGCATTGTGGTGCGCATGGCACGAACGTTCGCATAGATAAGTTACTTAATATGCACAAAATGCAGACTCACGCAATTCCCCTCAAAAAAAAGCCATCTCCGCAATGGAGATGGCCAGGAATCCGTGATGCGAGTTCATCTATCCGAGCGGTGGCGCAGACTGCTACGTGGCGGACGTCGGGAGGCTGGAGCGTGAAGGTGAGGTTTCGCTGAAGGGGCTGCAGTGGATCAGCCAGACACACCGAGGGATGTAGGTTCACGCAATCACACTCAATTTTGTCGCCGCAAACGTTCGCCATGCCGACCATCAGATGCCGGTGACTGATCCGCAAGCGGACTTCCGTCATTCGCAGACCACCTGGCGGTTGACACCTGCTGTCCATTCTCAAAGACGCCGCCAACACGTTCCCCATAAAAATCAAGGCATTGCGAATCGATGAATCACTGAACTCACTAAGGATTCTCACAAATCCTTGCCACATTGGGACTGTCGTATCAAAGAAAGATGCAGATTTGGGAAGATCGATTAGCCGTGGCTTCTCGTGGACTCACAAGTGGCCGTAGGTAACCCACAGCGAAACTGCGCTGGGGCCGAGGAATGCCGTGAGCACCCGGGCCTTGATGACACGATGCCGCGCAGTCTCCACAACCCAGCGCCCTATGCACCAGCACGCGAGCAGAATAGGACGACTTATCTTGCAGTGATTTTGAGTTGAATGGACTGCGCCTGACGTCGGTTCGCCAAAGGTTCAGCTTGCTCACGCCTGCCTCCAAGTGTCCATGCAAACGGGCGATCACCCCGTCGGCATGTGCCCTATAATCCTCCCAACAAACTTCGAGGCGGGGTGTCGGTTGATTACCAAAATCAAGATCCGCGGATACCGTATCTACACGGACTTCACGCTGTCGCCCAACCCAAAGCTCAATCTGATAGTGGGGGGCAACGAAGCCGGCAAATCGACACTGATGGAAGCCATCGCGCTCGCCCTTACCGGGCGCATCGGTGGCCGCAGCGCAAGCGAAGAGCTAAACCCGCACTGGTTTAACGCCGGAGTGGTGGCCGATTTCGTTGCCAAGATCGAGCGCGGTGAACGGCCTCGGTTTCCCGAGATCCACATCGAACTGTACTTCGCGGACAAGCCCGAGTTGCAACGGCTTTGCGGCGCTATCAATACCGACGTGCCGACCCTGGCCTGCCCAGGCCTGTCGCTGCGGATCATGCCGAATCCCGACTATGCGGACGAGCTGGCCGAGTGGATGGCCAAGCCTTCCTCCCTGTTGCCGGTCGAGTTCTACCTTGTTGACTGGCGCTCCTTCGCCGACGAGCGCATCACCAATCGCCCCCGGCAATTGGCGGCGGCCATTATCGACTCGCGGACCGTTCGCTCCTCGAGCGGCGTTGACTATCACCTGCGACAGATCCTTGGCGACCATCTCGACCCGCCGGAGCGTGCCGCCGTGTCCCTGGCCTACCGCGAGCTGAAGGCGACTATGTCGACCACGGCGCTGGACGCGATCAACAAGCGCATCGGCACGATCCACGCCTCCTTGCACGATCAGCCGATCTCGCTGGCCATGGATCAAAGCGCGCGAACCGCCTGGGACGGCGTGGTGACCCCCCATGTCAACGATGTACCGTTCTCGATGTCCGGACAGGGCCAACAGGCCGCGATCAAGATCTCGCTGGCCCTGAACCGCAATGCCGGCCACGCCGCGTTCGTCATGATCGAGGAGCCAGAGAATCACCTTTCCCATACCAGCCTGACCACGCTCCTCTCGCGGATCGAGGCGCTCACTGGCGACCATCAGCAGCTGTTCATCACCACGCACAGCACCTTCGTTCTGAACCGCCTTGGTCTCGATGCCATTCTGCTCCTGGCACACGGCAAGACGTCGAAGATTACGACGCTAGATCCCGAAACCGTCTCGTATTTTCAGCGCCTTCCCGGCTATGACACGTTGCGCATGGCCTTGGCCAAGAAGATCGTCCTCGTGGAAGGGCCCTCCGACGAGATCGTTTTCGAGCGATTCTTCAAGGACCTGTTTGGGAAGCGCCCTATGGAATTGGGCATCGACGTGATCAGCATGCGGGGATTGTCGCTGGCGCGCTGCCTTGAATTCTGCGCCGCGCTGGATAAACCGGTGGCCGCCATGCGCGACAACGATGGCACGGACCCGGCCGAGCTGTCCACAAGCGTTGATGCGTGGCTCAGTCCGGGAAGGCGTGAGCTGTTCATTGGGGAAGTCGCCCACGGCCACACCCTGGAACCGCAAATCATCCACCACAATGGCGAGGCGACATTGCGCAGCCTACTTGGCATCACGGCGAGCGCAGATCTACACAAATGGATGAGCCGGGAGAAAACCGAGACGGCGTTCCGCATCGCCAACGCAACGAGCAAGCTTACGCCACCCAAGTACATGCGCCAGGCCGCGGCGTTCATCCATGGCTAACCAGCTCACTCTGGCCGTTGCTGGCTCGCGGAAGACCCAAGGTATCGTCGAGCATTGCGCACGGCTTCTTCCGGAGCGCCGCGTCCTCGTCCTGACCTTTACCCAGGCAAATCAGGAGGAACTCCGACGCCGGCTCGGGCAACGAGCGGGCGATCACCTGGGCATCGAAGTCATGGGATGGTTCACCTTCCTGTTACGACATTTTGCAAAGCCGTTTCTCCCCTTCAAGTTTCCCGGAGCGCGGGTTCTGGGGTTCAGTTTTGAGGGGCGACCGGACAGGTACGCGAAAGGCTTGTCGCGATTTCTCGACCGCAGCGGCGCAGCCTACGCATGTGAACTCGGGCGCCTCGCCAACGAACTGCTAGGTGCCAGCAAAGGCGCCTTACTACATCGATTGGAGAGCTTGTACGATGAGATACTGATTGACGAGGTGCAAGACTTGAGCGCGCATGACTGGGAGATCGCCGATGCGCTATTGCATTCGTCAATTCAGATTCGGATGGTCGGCGATATACGGCAATCAGTTCTGGCCACGAACCCCCGTGGTACCAAAAATAAGCGGTATGCCTATGCCGAAGCGGTAAAGTGGTTCCGAGAGAGAGAGACACTCGGGAAGTTGACCATCACTGAAAGTGTGGAAACTTGGCGGTGCCACCCGAAGATCGCGGAATTTTCAGACACGATTTTCGATGCAAACTGGGCGTTTCCTTCGACCGTGTCACGCAACGAAGTACAAACAGAACACGACGGGGTATTCCTCCTCATGAAAAAGCACGTGGGGGCTTACGTGGAGCGATTCGCACCTCAATGCCTGCGGAGCATGGCAGGATCCGGCAAGGAGTTCGATTTGGATTTCATGAACTTCAAGGTCGCGAAGGGATCAACGTTTGATCGTGTGCTCATCGTTCCGACGGCCGGCATCACAGCCTTCGTGCGCCAGGGATCCACTCTAGAGCCAGTCCCTGCAGCGAGTTTTTACGTGGCCGTTACTCGAGCGGCGCAAAGCGTGGCCATCGTCATGGACAATGCGGGCGCGTCAGCATTGCCGTATTGGACTCCATAGCGGCGGACTCAAACTTCAATGCGGCTCAAAATAAAAAATGCCAGATTGCGTCGGCTTCTTCCCGGCCCGCAGTGCTGCGGCTGCCGTCTATCGAGGCTAACTTTGACCTTCTCAACGGACGAAATCCGCGAGCATGTGCAGATTTGTAAGGCATCCAGCAGCGGCCTATGCTCGAAGCACTTTCAGGATCTAGGATGCCTTGACCAGTTGTGCAATAGCGGCTGGACCGCCCGACAGTGCTTCCAGTCATTTCGCCTCGATCGAGTTCGCGATGCCGGCTTCCTTCTTGACGCTAGCCAGTCGCAGTTGGAGGTGGCTCACGATCTGGCCCTCGTTGAATGGCATCTCTGCGAGCACTTTGGCGAACGACGATAGCATCCCCGACGCTCAGGCGACTGGTCGATCTTTCTTCTTGCTTCTTACGACGGTGAACCGCTCCACTCGTAGCTGCTTGCGCGCCGCTACGACCGCCATGATGGCAGCCCGTGTGACCAGAAACTGGCATCTTCCGGCGCAGCGCCAGATGACTACATCTGCGCTGCTCCGCGCGCCGTCACTACACAATAACTGGTCCAGGTGTGCAACCGAAGCTCGCTGCGCTCTCGCCTCGTCGTATGTGTAATATTGGGGATGCGCGTCGCCTTCGTGCCACTTGAATTGATTCTGCAGGTGCTCGACATCCGCCGCCGAGAATGAAGGAGGCCCCCACAGTCGTCGCACCCCATATGCCCGCAACAACTTTGCAACTTGAACTGCCGGCAAGCCCCACCGTTCGCGTAGTATGGGGATTGACAGTCGCTCGATACAGCGACCTCGTACATCCAGCACTTGGCGGAGCGGCACTCGTGTCGCCTTGTGGCACGCCTGCTCCCTCGGAATGGCAAGATGTCGGCGCAGGAACTTTTCATTCACGATCGGGTAACTGCAGAGGATATGCGGCACCCAGCAAAGGTACACCCGGTCATCATCATCAAACCCATCGGGATAGGCACTCCAGTGACGGACCCGCTGAGCAAGTCGAGTGGAAACCTCGCGTTCGATGATCCGAAACAATTCCGATGCCACCGCACGGTGGGTTTCGCCACCATCGGGATCCAGAGCGGTAGCGAATTGACAGAACAGGAACTTGACAGGATCAATACCCGTACCAAGTACGGCACCGGCGGCGTCGGCAATAGCTTCCCATTGAAGCCCCACTAAACCGCTGCCCGATTGCACGACACCTTGCATCGAGCGCCGCGCCATACCGAGTACACGCACCAAACGACACCGGCCCTCTAGGTCCAACGTTACCAGCTCCCGGGCGGGTTGTTGCTCACCCAGTACAAAGCGCGTCAAGGCCAGTGCCTCGGCAGACGCGGCCACTGGACGGCAGCAGAACAGCGGCATGCCGCACAGGCAGTTGAAACGCCCGTTGCGCCGATGCCAGTCAAGCAGACGCCCGCAGGCCGAACAATGACTCGTAAGGTAGCAATCATGTAACAGGCAGGCTCGTACAGCACGAATCTCCCATTCAGCACGCCAGTATGATTTTTCTGCAAGGCATAGTGGGCAACACTGCCCCCCCATCTGCTCACGAAAAGCCACACTCAGCGACTCGACCTCCCCGACCAAGCTGGTTGCGTGCCTTTCGCCCGGCGGCATCGATATGGCGCTGGATCGGACGCCCCGGACACGCTGCCGAAAGCTGCTGTCGGTTTCATCCGGCTGCACAGGAAAGTCATAGACAAGATTGACGGCTTGCATGCTGCATCCTCACCAGTCGCCATCCGGCGCAAACGGTTCCCCCGGTCCATCGAGTTGGTCTTCAAATTTAAAGTGCGGGTTGAAAGGGTTCTTGCTGCCGACGCCATCACTCCAGATATCGCGTGTGAATACCGCCTCGAGCAGTTCGCTGGAAAGCAGCCGCTCATCACGCTGGTGAGCCAACTCGACAGCACCGATGAGTAACGGTTTGATGTAACCCAGCCGACCTTGCGCCGCCGACAGCATACGTCGGCCCAGCTCAGGGCCATACAACTCGCTTGCGTTCGGAAACGGCAACACCCGCGTCAAGGCCCGCAGCACGTTGAGAAAGTTCCGGAACGACACGTCGCGAACGTTCGCGTCTGCCACGTTGTCTAGCATCGCCTGGCCGAGCGCCCCCAACTCTCGGGTCGCCGTGAGGCGCCCTCGCAGTTGTTCGCACGTGGCGGTGATGCGCAGCAGCTTGTGCAGGCCCACGACCACGTAAGAGACTGGCTTCGTGCTATTCATGAGACGTTTGAGCGAATTCGCCGCGCGCGCCAGGTGCGTCACGCCCGCCCGCCCCTCCACAAAATGGTGGAACTCGTCGATCAACACCAGCTTGAGCCCGCATTCCCGGGCGATTTTGATGAACTGCGTGGACAGCTTGACCTCGGTGCCATCTGCACGCTCGTTCCCCAGGGCAAAGAGGAGCAATTCGACAATGGTCTTCTCCGTCGGATTGGTGGGAATTTCGATCACCAACGCCCATACTTGACCTGCGGGCGCGCGTGCATTCAGTTCCCGACAGACCAGACTGGCCACCGTCGACTTACCCACGCGGCTCTCGCCGACAATCTTCAAGCCGCGCTGAATGGGCGACTCCGCAAAGCGGATGACCGCTTCTACCACATCCGTGAAAGGCTGGTAGGCCACGATCACGTCGTCAATCGCCCGACTCACCGCATCGACCTCACTATAGTCGCGTCTCTTCATAGTGGCCCCACATCGTCATCGTAGAGACTGGTCGATCCGTCGACCGTCTGCAACTCGTCGCCGAGATCGGCCGCATCGAAGGGGACGTCGTCCGACCCCGGGGTCCGCGTAGACGCGGCGGAGGGCGGAACGTCGTGCGCCTTTGGAGACGTAGGCCGTGCTGCGGCTGCGCGCTGCCTGTCGCGCATGCGCGGGCTGGCTGCCAGGTCGGCGAGCACTGCTGCGAGGTCGGCACGCGCCTTGCTGGCATCACGCTCCTGCGCCAGATCGCGGTTGCGAAAGAGCTTCAACTTGCGGGCCAGGTCGTGCGCCTTGAGCGTGACCCCTTTGGCGTAGGTGGGGCAGACATTGGATACTTCGTATTCGAGTCCAGTGCCGGGGTGTTCGACCCAGACATGGCCAATATCCTCGGTATCCACCCGCACGACTACCTTCAGTTTCGCCCCATACTGATGACGCCAGGTATTGAGCTCACGGCTAGCGTAGCGCTGGTTGCCAAACATCCGCAACCCACTCTTGCTCAGGCTGTATTGATCGGTCGGCCGGGTTGCGTGGATCACCGCTGCCGCCCCTACCGGCTGCGGGGGATGTAGCCGGCAGCAGCGTTGCCACGCCGTGAGCGGCGACGCCTTGTATAGACCCTCATGCGGCATCTGCGCATAGACCCGGTTCAACCACCGCTCGAACTCACGCTGGAGCTCTTCCAGCGTGAGTCCCGTGTCCTTAACCTCGACCTCCTTGCCTCGGATGCGGATCGATAGCGTGGCGCCCGGCAGAGTAGCTATAAACGTTTCCTTGACCGTCTTGAAGAACCGTTCGATATGGGGCTTGAGTTCCGGACGCCTTGCGGGACAAAGCTCGTAGGCAATCAGCAGGGTATCGCACGCCTTCTCGACCTCGGGAGTTTTCATCTCGCTGGCACGATCGGTGCGCCAGAACTCGATCAAGCCCTGACATGGATTGACGCCAAGTTCTGCGATGACCGCCGCATCCTTTGGGGTCTTGTCCAGCATGGCGTGGCGCAGCGTCTGCAGAACCGCGTCGGTACGCGGGGGGCGCAGACCAATCTGCCAGCCGGGCACCATCCGCGTCGTCACGCATATGAGGGCGGTGAGTGTGGGCCTGCCGATTCGCTCCCCAGTCAGCGCGTCGCGCACGATGACGTTCAGCGTCGTGTGATCCAACTCACCCAGTTGCAATGCGCGCTCAGGATCCGTGGCTGGATCGTGTTGCGACATTTGAAACAAGCGATCAGCATAAGCCTTTCCGTACTTGGCGCGGACCTTGTCATACTCGGGGCGTAGCGCATATCGCCGATAAAAGGTCGCAGACGAAACCAGGGGCCAGTCTGCCTCGACCCCGAGAGCCAACCCTTCGGCGTTATGGGCCCGTATCCGCTCGTTGATGCGTCCCAGCACTTCGGTTATCGACTCTTGGCGCAGTTTGGAGTCTCGTGGCGTGAGCAGTTTGTCGATTTCGGCCTGGATCAACGCTTCGCACGCGGGGTGCAAGCGGCTGCCTCCCTTACCACCGCGCTCGTGCGAACGTGAAGCGATGCCCTCAGAGACGCCACCTGATCTCCACCACTTTCGGGCCCAATCGTAGAGGGTATGGTTCGATGGCGGCGACGGATCCTCAAGCTTGGCGGCAATCTGGTCAATGGCCCGTTGCGTGTCCGCGTTGGGCAAGAAGCCGACATTGCATTGCGCGACGCCCTTCAGATACATGTGCACGCGCAAGGTCTCCTTGCGCTGGACGGCACCGCCCACGCGTCGTGCGTGATGCGTGCGGCCTGTGGCAGGGCGAGCCCATCCGGGATGCGCGTCGATCGGATGCACCGCCCGTGCGCCCGACTCCAGGTCTCGCCCCAACAACTCGGACTCGCCCAGTACCGCCTCCAACTGGTATTGCCGACCCTGGTAGTGATAGAGGGAACCGGGACTGAGGGTAGACGACATGAACGGTCTCCGATGCAGGGACGCTGTACCTGCGTTACATGCTTCAATCTCGCCCCCTAATGCGAGCACGAGCGCTAGCCGCAAACGCGAGAAGGTGGCGTGCTGCCGTTATCGGGCGCCATTATTGGGGTGAATGTCCGCTGTCGCACGCCCCTGCGGGGTGGCATCGTCAGTGGTTTGCCGTATTGGCTACGGAAGCAGCGCGTGGGCAATTTTCCGCACGGTTTCGGCAAGCGGCTGCAAGGTGGGATCGGTCCCGAGTCGCGCAACGCGCGAAGGCGTCATGGCCTTGCGCACGGTAGGCAGGATCTGCGCCGCACGGACCTGGATCCGATCGAACAAGCGCGTCTGGTCGGCATCATCGAGCACCAGTGGATTCGGCAGCTCCCGAGTGCAGTGGCGAGGCGTCGCCACGACCAAACAGTCGGGGCGCTCGACACGCTCGAGGAGAAAAGTCACCGGGCATTGCTGGCAGTGGACCGTGTCGCCCCATTCAATCCGGCCGGGATGCGCCTGATAACGCTGGATCAGGCCGAGCACTGCCATAGCCTCGAAGAGTCCTACCAGATCCAGCGCGGGACGGCCACGCAGCCACATACCCCGACCCATGGTGGGCGAAAACCAATGGCCAACATAGCTGGACGCTGGGGCCGCGCTTCGGTCCCAGTCCGTGGGCACCCATCGCAGGGTGCCCCAAGGATCTGTCGCTGAGCGGTGAGCGTGTTCGCTGGGCATGATGGCGGCTCCTTTCCAGGTTGCGACGTCGTAAACGTCGCCTTTTTTTGGGGAAAAAGTTCCCTTGACCTGGGCCGAACCGTCTTCCATACTGAGCCTGTCACGGTTGAGTAAGAAGAAGCTGGCGACCAAGTCGCACGCATGCCGGAATCGGTGTCGTGAGTGTGGAGCTCGCGACGGCGACACAGGCGTTCAGAATTTCGATTCAGATTAGGCTTCATTTTTGCGATAGCAAGAAAAAATCGCCGGCATTTCCATGCCGGCGATTTTTTGTGCGTAACAGTAAAACGTAATTTCGTTGTATCGATTTTAATCTTTAAACAAAAACCGAACTTCGATACAAATAGTTTTAAAAAATAAACTGCTGTCGTATACAACCTTGTACGCCTTGTCAGGCGCGGCATGCGGCGCGCAATGAAATCTCACACGAGCATGCGGAGTGCCCAACGCACGCCCACAGGGACGCCGCCGCGTCGACCTGGACCACTGCACGGCACCACTATTGCGCCGGAAACAGGCAGGAGAGCCGCAGGAAAACGCTGCGCCGCAATAAACCCCACATGCCATCATCTTGCGAGCCCTAAACGGCCGCCCGCTCCCATCGTTGTGACGGGCGACATGCGTTGACGTCCGCGCGGTGGTACCGCTTCAGGGGCGCTGGGTAGACTGCGCGGCCCAAAAATGCGCCATGGCCGCTCGGCGCGCCGCCGCCTCGGTGCGCACATAGCGCGTGGTGGTGGCCAGCGATCGATGCCCGAGGTTCTGCTGCACGACCTCGACCGGCACCCCGGCGGCAAGCGCATGCGAGGCGTGGGTATGCCGCAGCCAGTGGGTACTGGCGCGCTCCAGGCATCGGGCGGCCGGTGGATCCGCGACCGCGAGGGATTGCGCGCAGCCCCGAAAGAACGCCTTGATCTGTCGATGAAAGGTGCTCGCCGCAATCGGCGCGGCCGGATCGACGGTCCGCCGATTGGCCCACGGCACACGGAGGGCCAGATCGGTTGCCCCGCCCAGCAACGCGGCGCCACCGGCCTGCCGCGGGTCACCGGGCAGGCACCGTGTCATCAGGTACTCGGCCAACTGCCGCATCAGGGTCGCCGGCAGCGGCACCTCGCGCAGGCGGCCGCCCTTGCCCACCACCTGCAGCCACCAGCCGTCCCACCCCAGGGTTCCCCCCTGCCCCGCCAGCCCTTCCTGCCGCAGATCGTCGGTGGTCGCGGCCACGAGTTCAGACAGGCGCAGGCCGGTGTCGTACAGCAAGGGCAGTGCGAACTGCAGTCGCTGGTTGACCGAGGTGGGCGGCAGCGCCGCCAACACGCGCACCAGGAGGGACCACTGGTCTGCCGTGAAGCCGCGCCCGGGATCGAGCCCCGTGACCACGGTACGTGGGGCGCGCACCGCGCGCCACGGATTGCCGCTCAGATAGCCCTGCGCGCCCAGAAACGCAAACAGGTTACCCAGCACGCCCAACGCATAGGCGCAGGAGGCGGCAGACAGGGGCCCGGCCAGCGGCCGCCAGCGCGCACTCCAGCGCGGCTCGGTGTGCGCGCTGCACCAGTCGGCCGGCGGCGCCAGCAGGAAGTCCCGGTAGGCCACCGCGTCCTCGATCGTGACGGAGGACAGCGCGCGGCCCCGGGCGAGCACCGCCCACAGCAGAAAGCGCTCGGCCTCCTTGCGGTAGGCCCGCTGCGTCGCGTTCAGAGCCCCTTCCGCCCCCTCCACGTCCACCGCACCATCGCCCTTGCTGGCGAGCCACGCGAGGATCGCATCCCGGTCGTTGTCCGCCGCCAGCCGACACTGCGTGCGCGGGCAACGGTAGGTACCGGTGCGTCCATCCAGATCAGCCGAAGGCGTAAAGCGCTCGAGCGGCAGCCAGGGGCTGACGGGCTCCGCAGGTCCCGCCCTCGCCTGGGTTGACGCACCCACCGCGTCGATCGCGTCCGGTTCGTTCGGGTCGGACGCCGGCACGGCGCCGAGCGTGTCGGCGTGGGCACGCAGGAACACGGTGATCGCGTGCGCCTTGCGCGCCCCGATGCCGCGTAAGGGACGCCACCAGTGCGGTCCGCGCGCCTGCATGAACATCACCAGATCGCCCAACGTGATCAGGCCAGCACGATGCAGGCGCGCCGCCACCGCCTCGACCAGCCAGGCCTCGCAGCCGTCCGCCGGCGACACCGGCTGGGCGACCTGCGCTTCGAGTGTGTGGATCGCGTCGAGCTGGCGGTGCAGCAACGCCTTGCGGCGGCGCTGACGGGCCAACGCCGGGCCAAAGGCGGCCTCATAGGCACTCAGTTGCTCGGCTTCCGCGAACCCATCGAGGCCTGCGGCTCGCACAAAATCGGCCAGCGACGGCAGCGGCGAGGCGCCAGGTGGCGCGAGATCGAGCCGCAGCAGCCGGGCGCGGGCGAAGTCGCCGCCACGCGCGGCCGCCGCCCCGAGTTCGGCCCGGATCCAGCCGGTCATGCGGTGCATGCGCGGGCCGTCGTCGAAGGCGCCCGCGTCGGCGAGGTAGCGCGCCCACATGGCGCGCGCGGACAGCCCCTGCGCCACCGCACGCAGGAAGGCGAAGTGGCCGCGGTGCAGGCGCGGGCGCACCACGCTATAGCGGCCGCGGGGACTATGGGGGCCATGTGGCGGCGCGGGCGCAGAGTCAGGGGAAAGGGACGAGAACATGGCCATGGCAGCTCCAGGTATCGGAGAGGGCACGGCAGAGGCGGGAGGCAGCACGCGGGCCGCAGGTGTCGGCCGATTTACGATAGCAGATAAGACGAATTATCCTGCAGTGGACACCCGCATTTTGCGGGCGGCTTTGAACGTCAACGAGTCCGTGGAGAAACTGGATTCTCTGGTGACGGGATTTCGATTGCTGTAACCCCACTAGACGTGTAGGTTGCTGCAAGGAATCCGTAGCCAACGCCATTCACTCCCACTTTCGGGCACGAGCCATTTGGCAAATGAAGACAAAGTTGTTAGGAATTTGAAGTCGGCCACGCCGCCCCCCCCTACTGGCGCGCCACGCGAGTACCGCATCCCGGTCAGCCAAAGCTGCAGACTGTGACACCTCGAGCCGCTGCAGCAGTTCATGCCCAGTCGTGCGTTTCGAGACGCCGCCCGGACGGCAGGCGCAAGTTGATTTCGCCGAGTTTCGGCTGCCATGGGGCAAGCGGTATGCCTTGTTCGTGGTGCCACGGGCTCAGTTAATTTCCCGACCCGGGTCTACGACAACGCGCCAGAACTGGTAGATTGGCTCGCCGCTGAAATACTGACGCACGACGTCAAGCCCGAAGTGGAAGCCTTCGACTTATCGATGATCTTCCAGGCCGCCAACATGCAGCGGGTCGGCAAGATCGCTGGAGAACTCCACGTCCAATTCGTGATGGGCCTCAAGAACGCAATGCCCGTCGACCGAGAGGTCCTGGAGTTCTATGTGGCGACGCTGCGTAGGCTTTCCCCCAACGCGACCTGGACAGGAGCTGGTATTGGGCGAGACCAAATTACTATGGCACGATGGCCGCTCGAACTGGGTGGACATTGCCGCACAGGTCTTGAGGACAACGTTCGCCTAGACCGAGATGTTCTCGCCCCTTCAAACGCTGCCCTAGTCCGCCAAATTGAAGCGCTTTGCGAAGAGTATGAGCGTCCAGTGGCAACTATTGCCGAGGCAAGCGCCATCCTTGGATTGAACGCCCTCGCCACATAGCAATCCAGCCTGTCAAATACTGGCGGCCAGTCGTGAGATTGACTCCGAAGCGCGATTCACAAGCTCGGCGACGATCGCTCGCGCTGGCCTCGCCTCTGTCAGTAGCCCTCCTCCGACGCCACTAGGATTGCTGTGCAGGTCCCAGCGACTGGCCGCTGCTGCCGCTGCATTGAAGTCATCCATCAAGACCTTCTGGTACGGATTTGCGAGCGGCTCCAATCCAGAGTCCTCCCAAGCCTTGATCGTGGCTTTCCGGAATCCGCGCATGGGACTTCCAGAGTAGATCCGGTCACTGCGGAAATCCTCCAGCCGCCCTTCAAGAATCTGGGACTTATGTTCGCCGGGAATATTGCATTCCTCGGCAACCAGGAACGCAGTTCCCATCCAAACTCCAACGGCCCCAAACGCCAAAGATGCAGCGATGCCCCGGCCATCGCTGATGCCTCCCGCCGCAATGACGGGGACAGAAACAGAATCGATGACATCAGGAAGCAGCGCAAAATTCGGAATTCGCCCCACATGGCCGCCGGCCTCCAGTCCTTGGGCAATGAGGAGATCTGCGCCGGCGAGCGCCTAGCTTTTAGCTTGCTTCGTGCCAGTGGCTAGTCCCATAACGAGCATCCGCTTCTCGTGCGCAGGCCCCGCGATGAGCTTCAGGTCACCGACCGCCCCTGCGAAGACCTGGACATCTTCCTCTAGAACCGCGTCGATCAAGCTTCGCGTCAAGTCAGCGCGCGAGCCACGAAGGTCCGCATCTGTGCCATCTGCAGTCGCCGCGCCAGACACGGCAATGCGACCATCTAGCTCCACTAGTTCAAGTCCGAAGCCTTTTGCCAATTCACGCACGAAAGCGGCATGCTCAGGGAACTGTTCAATAATCTCTCGCCGGATCCTGTCCCTATCCAGCTCGGCCTTCGCAGCGGCTTGTGGCAATACAAGGTTGACGCCAATGGGCTTAGCCGTCAACGCGCGAGCCTCTCGGATGACTGCACGTAGCCGCGAAGGCGATAGTCCTGCGGCACCGATAACGCCCAATCCTCCGGCTTCCGACACCGCGGCGACAAGGGCCGGAGGCGTTGCACGACCTTGAGATCCCATCCCTGCGAGACAAATGGGGTAGTTGATATCGAGCAGCTCGCACAGTCGCGTCCTGAGATGAATACCTGTCATAGATGTCTCCTAGCAACCATAGATCACGAACTAGCTAGCAACTCGTCCGCATCGCTCAACTCTCCTGGGGCAACGAGGACACCGTGGTCAATTACGAGGATATCGTCGATATATACACCGTGCTCGGTACACACAGCGTCGGGATGGTTCTCTCCACCCCCTCTTCCCACCAAGGAGTGCCAAACCCAATCGCGTCATTGCCCCGCACGCGAATGTCTTCGTTGAACGATTTCCCAGTAAACCGGGCCCGGGGATGAAATCCGTGAGAGAAGTGGATAATTGAGCCGAGCCCCCCGGTACTTGCCCTTCGCAGGGCCGCTTCGAACACCTTCCGATGACTGCCCCCTCCGGCAATGCTGCGAATACGACTTCCACCTCCATGGTTAGCCTGGCTCTGCTGGCAACGCCCGGGGCTGCACGTGGGCGGCCGCACCGCGCTGGACTGGCAGGGCGTGCGACACTTCGTGGCCCTGCGCCCACGGCTCATCTTGGGGCGAGGCGCCCACCACCCTGCCGCGTTGGGTGGACGCCGTCTATGCCTATACCTACCAGGGGTGCGCGCTGTTCGATCGGCGCCTACCGGCAGATTTCGGGATCACTGCCCTGCCCGATCACCATCCGGCGGTACGGGTGTCGGTGCCCGAGCGTGCGATCCTGGAACTGGTAAGCGACTGCACCATGAGTTCGCCCGAAGGCATGCGGCTCGTCCTCGGCGCGCTGCGCACCGTCCGCCGTCCCGTCCTCGAGCGGTTGCTGACGCATTGTCACCACCTGGACATCCGCCTGGTACTCGCCACGCTGGCCGGCCAACTCGACGCGCCCTGGGCGCAGTGGGTGGAGCGACACCTTGCCGCACGGCCGCTTAGCGCGCCGTGACGGCGTGCGCCACGCCGGGGCCGCCTTGGCGCACGCCGTCACGGCGCGCAGGAAACGAAGTGGCCGAGGTGCAGGCGCGGTCGCAGGCGACTCAGGCGGAACGGTTGCAGCCATGGCGGCTCCAAGCGTCGGAGCCCGCGCGGCACGGACTGGAGACAGAACGCAGACCACAGGTATCGGCGGCAGACAAGAATTGGCCTGCAGTGGACACACCGATTTTGCAGGCCTGTGGTGGCAAAACGCCCGCATTCCCAATGTAAGTGCGCACCAAAATCGACATCATTGGATGCTATAGTCTGTGCCGGTACTTGCGGAGATTCCTATGCGTACGACGATTACGCTTGACGATGAACTGCTGGCCAAGGCCCGTGCCTATACGGGGCTGGAAGAGAAAACGGCACTTGTGCGCGAGGCGCTAAAGGCCTTGATCCAGCGTGAAGCCGCCAAACGACTCGCGAACCTTGGCGGGAGCCAACCTGGCATCGAAGGGGCACCGCGTCGCCGCAGCGACGATGACGAAAACCGGATCGGTGAGCCACCAGACGGTGGATCAGATTAAGATCATTGAGGCTCCTGTCAATGGCGACGCACCGAATACGGTTGACGAAGAGGCCAAGGTCCTTACACGTTCACTGCCAGGCGTGGAGTCGGTCGCCGACGAAGACGGCGCGATGATCATCCGGTTCAGTGACGGAACTGAGGCTACTGTCGTGCGCAGCTTTCTCGCGTGGGCGGGCGATCCGACGTTTGAGCTTTGACTCCCTCGTGATGAGCGGACGGGCATGGCGTGTTCCCCTCGACCCCGAGTTCAGGCCGATTGAATTGGCAGCAGAAGTTGCGCGCGCGCTCTTCTCGCAATTCGCTCCCAATGCCGATGAGATTACGTTCTTATTCAAGCAGGACGTCGAATTTTTCACCCCGGAGCAAATTGGTCTAGCGTGGCTTGTCCCAATTGCGATGTGGACATCGAAGACTGGTGGGTGACCAAGATGGATGATTTCGCTGTGGGCAGACTACCTGACCTGCTGGTCAAGACTGCTGCTGTCAGGCTACCGTCTCATTGAACGATCTCAGATATTTGTGGCCGACAGCATTTGGACGGCTCGTACTTGAGGCGATGAATCCGAATCTACGCACCCTATCGGGTGAGCAAGAATCGCAACTCGAAGATGCGCTCGGCTGCAAGCTTAGAGCAATCTGTGTACCTATCTAGCTCTGATGCTCTCAACCGCCCGGAGAACGCCTGCTGTAACGGTGCTGCGCGCGAGCGCCGGCGACCGAAGGCCTTCCGAGTTTTCGCGTCATTTCCATTGGAATGATGCTGCTCGCACGAACTGCACACGCGCCTCCTCGGGCAGCCATGAAAATCCAATCTCGAGCCCGTGATCACACGCATCAGAGCATTTCGAAATGTCGACGTACTGCCAATGTTCCGGACGACACGCTTCTGCCCATATCCGCTCGAAAATGGCGCGGTCGTCGGAATCATGTGAGATGTGGTCCAACACAACCGAATAGAACGTCCATGGCTTTTCCCAATCCTTGAACTGAATTGCAACCCCGATGAGGTCAAGCGTGGCCATATTGCTTTGGTCCCAAAGACTCGAAGCGGTCAACGATACCACGCTGAATGGCTGCTTTCGGGTGTGATATGAAGGGTCGGTCACGGCCCGCTCACCGAGACGCCCCCTGCGTCCCGCACAGGAACTCGGCGATTGAGTCTCGGCAACCAACGAATCGGCAAGATCCGAAGCTGCCCCCGCACGAAAATTTTGGTCCTATGCTTCGGCTCTTCGGAGCCTGCGGTGCCTTCGGGCGCGCGCTCATGACGATCAGTATCTCGCTGATCCGAGGAAGCCTCCGGCCGTCACATGCTGCAATCCCCTTCTGCCACGGAGATAAGCGATGGATGACCATACCCAGATTCTCGTCTGCAAATGCGGGGGCCCCGTCCGGATTCGCGAACTGCACTTCGAAATCGGAGGCAACCAGGCCTTGGACTGTGCGCCATGTCCGCTGTGCTACCGAAAGCTCTACCAGATGTGCGTTGAAGGGGTCGTCTCGGCCGAACTGGTTTCGGAGGTGGAGTGGGACTAGCGCCCAGCGCCCACAACTTGAGGGGCTCCGGCACAAGCGCAAAATGGGCTCCCATCAACTCTAGGAGCTAGTCATGACTACCTCCCAAACATCTGTCACCCACCACGACCCGTGGAACAAGGGAAGACTGACGGGGCAGAAACCTCCGTTGAAGCTATCCGAGATCTGGGCCATCCGTACGCGCCTTCAGCTCACCGCAAACACGAGAGACTTGGCGATGTTCAACCTCGCCATCGACAGCAAACTGCGCGCTTGCGATCTGATCCGTCTCCGCGTTCAGGATGTCAGCGTAGGAAGACAAGTTGGCATGCGTGCGACGGTCATGCAGCAAAAGACCCATCGACCGGTGCAGTTTGAGATTACTGGCCCGACTCGCGAATGCCTCCAGGCCTGGATACATGCACGGGGATTGAGCTGCGGCGACTTTCTCTTCCCCAGTCGTTTGCATTCTTCGCCCCATATATCGACCCGACAATATGCCCGATTGGTCCATCGGTGGGTAGCCTCGATCGGCCTGGACACCTCCGCTTATGGGACGCATTCAATCCGGCGAACGAAGGTCTCTTTGATCTACCGACGGACCAAGAACTTAAGAGCCGTCCAACTGCTCCTCGGTCATACCAAGCTCGAGAGCACCGTCAGGTATTTGGGCATTGAGGTTGATGACGCTTTGGAGATTGCAGAGCAAACCGAAGTCTGACCTTTACATCGGCCGGCAGGCGGTCGCTTGTCGGCCATTAGGGGCCATTTGGTTGGTAGACGTTCGTGACCGAACTCCCCTCATTCCGGACGTAGACGCCTCTGTACCTGAATCCCAACCAAGTCGGGGAGACGCCGAACAGAATCCGCCACCCTCCGCGCATCCCGTCGCACCAATTACGCACGTTGCAAGCAAATATTAGAAAGCACTGGACAAGTCAAGCCACGAGGCCAGTGATTCGCAGGATTGACGCGCAACGCGGGTCGCTTCGCAGTTCCGGCAACCTGCGGCGCGATGCATCTCGGGTGGGATGACCGCACGGTATGTTGACATGCATCCAGAGGTCGCAGCCGAAGCGGTTCTCGGCGAACAGCCTGTTGACCCCGCTTGATGCTGGCGTGGACGTCGCGATCAGGATTGCACGTGCGCATTCAAGACCCATGCCTCTGCAGGATTTCCTTGGCGATCGTGTTACGCTGGATTTCGCTGGTTCCCGTGACGATGCGGTATAGCCGGAGCCTGCGGAAGATGAACTCGACCGGATGGTTCTTCGTGACACCCACGTTGCCATGAATCTGCACGGCCTTGTCCGCGATCTGGAAGCAGGCTTCCGAGACGAAGAGCTTGCACATCGACGCCTCCATGCGGACGTCACTGCCTGCATCGGCACGGCGCGCGGCAGCCAGCACCATGCTCTCGCAGGCAAACAGGCTGGACGCCATGTCCGCCAGCATGTGCTGGATGGCCTGGAATCGCATGATCGGGCCGCCGAACTGGCGGCGCGTGTTCGCGTAGTCAATGGACAAGCGCAGCGCCTGGCGGGCCAGGCCGATCATGGTCGGGCAGTGCAATAGGCGGTTGAGGCTGATCCGGTTCATCGCAAGCCGGAAACCGTTGCCTTCGCCGCCGATGCAGTTGCAGCGTGGCACGCGGACATTGTCGAGGATGATGTCGGCGTCCACGTACTGGCCGGTGATGGGCACGCAGGCGGTATCGAGTGTCACTCCCGGGCTGTCCAGATCGATAAAGATCGCGGAGATGCCTTCGTTGCCCTTGTCGGGGTCCGTGACGCACATCGCAAGTCCAAGCCAATTCAGAGACGACTCAGGACAAGGACAGGGATCGCAAGAACTTCGCTGAGATCTTTGAAGTGGCCGGAGTTGGCACCTGACGGTTGCTGTTCCATCGGCATGGAGGCGGTGGCGTAAAAAAAAGCCGCCCGGAGGCGGCTTTTGCCAAAGTTGCTTAGGGCAGCGCTACAGCCACAAGTGCACTCATACCCAGCCCGTGAATCGTTTCCAACACAGACAACACAGACAGCTTCACGAAATCCAGAGAGTTTTTGCCCATACCTTCACCTTCGGCCTTTCCGACACCAGTTGATGTCGAGTTAATATTTGTCATACCGCGCAGCTTGACGAAGTCAAGCACCACCAGCAGGAGAAAATAAAAGACCAGGTATGAGGCACCCAGCAGGGTCGAACTGCCCGCAACCGCCCCTGACCTAAGCAACCTTGCCGTGGATTATGCCAGATCGGCCCGTGTTCTCACGCTCGGGCGTGGCGCTTCCGGTCACAGGGGCGTTTTCTCACGATTGCCAAGCTGCATGAAGGGGCGTGCAGCGAGCGCGTCAACGAAGATTTTCTGCATTGCTGCCATCCTGTCGGCCACGGGCGGCGACTCGTATGTCCATCGGCGCCCTTTACCTACAGGTAGCCGCCCACAAGGCCGCCGGCCTGGTGCAGCATTTCCCGCAGCCACGCGTCGCGGTCCAGACCCAAATTCCGGCCGTAGGGATCGTCGTTGGGGTCGGGCGCATCGCGCTGCGCCAGCGCCTCGGCAAATTCCGCGGCAGCCTGATTACCAGCGAGGTCGACAGCAGCTGCGTTGCCCAGTGCAATCCATCCGCCAGACTGGCCCATTAGAGCCTGTGCACCGTCCAGATCAATAGCCCGCAAGGCGCCGCGCGCGGTCGCGTGTGCTGTGAGTTGGTAGTCGGCCGCAGCGTCCAGCGCGGCCTGCGCCTCGGCCTCGCGCGCGCGGTAGATATCCGGATTCATAGGGACGTTTCCTTAAGCCTGCCACGAAAATCTGGTCGCAAGATACCGAACGGTCGAGTCTTGCAAATCATGCCCGACCTGTCTCATCTGCGCTGAGAACGCAGGGAGCGTCGGATCGGCAAACGGCTCGCTGACGTAGAGTTCGGCACGCGAAATCACCGGTGTACGACAGCGACCCGACAAAGAAGGCAGTGGCCCACCTGTCGTCGTCTGGCAGCGCGCCGAAACTTGGCATGGCGGTGCCGGTAACACCGTTGCTGAGCACTTGATGCAGCGCGAAGAGGCTTCGCTCCTGCGCGCGCAGATGATCGGTCAGATCGGTTGGCTTCGGATCGAGCGTCGCAGCCAGCGGCCCATCACCACGCCCCTGCGCGCCATGGCAACTTGCGCACTGCGCCTGGAACAGCTGAGCGCCCCGACTTAGATCGGGTACTTTGGCAGGCGCCACTGGAAAAGGGTACGCGCGCTGTACAGCGGCCGCGAGTTCGTGGGCGATTTGCGCCACGGCAACCGCTGTGGCCTTGTTCGCGACTGCCTCGCGCAATGACGCTGCCTGCTCGCGTAGCGATTGAGTGGCGGGACCCTGAGGCAACTCTCCCAGTTGGCGCTCCGCTGTGGCCGCAAACTCCTGCATCTCCGCATATTCGGATCCATTGAGCACCTTGCCATCGTCCACCGCACCGCCGTAGTCAACCGCGACGTAGTCCAGGAGTTGCCAAATCTGCCGGGCTTTGGCGTCGAAGGCCTCCGCGGCGTGGACAAAGTTCGTGAACAACGCGCTGATCGTCAGCAGCAGTGCAATCGGCCAACGGCTCAGAACTCGGCAAAACATGGAGGCACCCCGGATATTCATTCGGAAATGAGTGTAATTCGCATTCGCCACCACGTCCACGCCAAACGCTTCGTTCCCGCCACCCTGCGACGCATTAGTGTCCAACGATGGCGTCGTCGGCTAGGCCAAGCGAGATCCTACCGTCAAGTGAGGCCTAAGGATCGCGCCGGATCTCAATGTAATCCCCCCGACAGTTTCCGGTTAACTCCTCGTACTGAGTCCCTCGCATTGCAGACGCCGCAAAACTGACAAGTCAATGCGACGCACCGTGCTTGCTGCATTCCTTCTCGCACCTTTCGCAAATCGTGGCACACAGCGCACAGATCTCCCTTGCGTGCTGGGGCTTTCTGAGGCCACCATCGCCGCTGCGAATGCGCAGGCCTGCACGCACCCGATATCAAGTTCGATGCTGTAGCGAGGCGTCTCAATGAACGCCCGCGCAAGACACTAAACTTCGGTACGCCGGCTGAACGACTCCATCAAGCTGTTGCGTTGACCGGTTGAATCCACAGGTGAAATCCGCTGCCACGCCGCAATGCCCACGCGCATCCACGAAGAATGCGCATCCAATCGTTAAATGACGGGAATCTAACCGCCACATGACATAGTTCTTTCAGAGCGGCTTCAAGTATTACCGCATCAGAAGCGATGCAATGCTCTTAAATTTTTCAATATCCAATCCAAGCTCCAGACGTTTGCCTTTGCATTGGCGCGATCAACGCAGGAAAAGATTTGTATTCATTACCGTATGAAACTGTATCTTCAATTTCTTCCCCGCCAGTGTTACCTCGTTAACATCAATCTTTCGGGAGGATTACATTTTCGCTCTATACGGCCCGCTGCTCGGGTCCGGGAATAAAATTAAATTGAAAAGACAGTTCTCGAACGCCCCATCCGCTACTTGTAATGTCAGGATGCGAATGAAAGCAGGCATGCCACTCTTCTTGTCCGTTGGCGCAGCCATCTGCCTTGTGCCGGGACAGGTGTGGGCAATACAACTGGCATGGGTTGCCGAGACACCGACTGGACTGGGCATTGATGGCATCAAGGCCGAACGCCGCGACGACGGGGATGAGGTCCAGCTATTGGTGTTGGCGGCCAATCCCCGGCATCACTCGATGAAGCATGTTACGCCGCCGAAGGCGACGAGCCAGCCGCCGGACCGATCGACGCCGGCATCTGCACCGGACAGTCAACAGGCGGGTTGCGAAGATGACAAGAAGACAAGGTCCACTGAACCTGTTGTTCCACAACATGGTGGACCCAATGCGCCCTAGTGCAGGACCATAACCTGGAGATCTAAACGATGAAACAAAAACTGATGGTCGGAGCCTTCATTGCTGCCGTATCGCTGAGTGCGGCGGCGGTCGATATGAGCAATGTCGTTAAAACCTACGATTTGCAGGACGGCTCGAAGGTGCACGTTTTCAAGGACGGCAAGATGGGCATGGAGAACAAGTTCGGCAAGTCCATGAACATGCCGGAAGGCAAGGTCATGGAGACCAGGGATGGCACGAAAATCATCATGAAGGGCAACGAGATTTTCAGGCTCGACGAAGCCCTCAGGAAGGGCCACAGCGAAGGGGGCTGATGCTGCCAGGGCGCGTTGCGCGCCCTACTTCGCCCACTCGGGGGATGCAGAAACGAAAATCCGCAACGGCCTCGTTGCCTGCATTCTCCATTCCTGCCGTTCCCCCGCAAGCAAATGAATCGTCACGGGCTGACTATTCGCCATTGGCGTCATGGCTTCGCTCTGCGATAGCACGACAGCGACGTCGATGCTTTTTTCACCCAGGTTTCGCAAGCTGAGCGAAACCGACTCACCGGTCCGGACGGCACGGCTCGCAGGCTGGCCGTCGAGACGGTCCACCTCCACGACCCACTCCGTCGCCGGCCATGTCTTTCCCGACGCGCCCGGCGCCAGATAGGCGGCCGCGGCAGGTTGCACGTCCGGGATGGGGATGATGTGTGCGTGAGCGACAAGCCCCGATAAGCTCGCCAGCCCAACGATTCCATATCTAATTCGACGCAACGCTTGCCTCCACTGCAGTAAGATTTGAAAGCCCATCGGGTCACTTGCTTCCGCCTCGCGGCGCAAGCTGACCAGCACGGCAGCCCACCCCAGGCAGCGCTGCTGTGCGCGAGGCCCTTGCGCGGGCCTCAGGTCAGTCCGAGGCGACCATGCGGGAACGTCATGGTGAAACGGGTTTTTCCGCCGGAACAGTCCGCGGCAATTTTTCCGCCATGCGCAACCACGATCGCCTTGGTGATCGACAGTCCCAGTCCGACACTGTCCGAATCCAGTCGCGTCCTGGACTTATCTGCCCGAAAAAACCGATCAAAAATGTAAGGAAGCAGATCCGGCCGGATTTCCTCGCCCTCATTCTCCACCACGATCATGGCATCAGTTCCGTGCTCCCGTACAGACACCAGGATCTGACGACCCTCCGCGGTGTAACGCAGCGCATTGGATAAGAGGTTGCTGAGCGCCCGACGCATCATCAGACGGTCGCCCGCTAATTTGGCGTTCCCCTGCAGTTGCAGGTTGACCCCCTTGTCCTCGGCCAGCGCGTCGTAGAAGTCGAAGAGTGCCAGCACTTCATCGGCAATATCGATCGACTCCTCATTGGGCAGCGTGATGCCGTGCTCCATTTTTGCCAGATACAGCATATCCGAGACCATCCGTCCAAGACGCTGCAATTCCTCGGCGTTTGAGGTCAGCACATCGCGATACTTTGCGGCGTCACGCGGCTGGGACAGAACGACATGTGTCTGCGTCATGAGGTTGGTAATCGGGGTGCGCAACTCGTGCGCCAGATCTGACGAAAATTCCGACAACCGTTGAAAATCGTTCTGCAGACGCTCGAGCATCGCGTTCAATGTCGCCGCGAGATCCGCCATCTCGACTGGCACCGCGGCCACCGGCATGCGCGCATCCAATCGGTTCGCCGTCACATCTTTAGCGCGCGATGCCATCATGCGCAGTGGCGCCAGACCGCGGCGCGCAGCCCACCAGCCCAGCAAGCCGCTAGCGAAAGCAGCGAGCGTTGTATAGAAAGCCAAGGACCGGCGGAAGGCATGCATAAAGTGTGCATGAATCTCCGTGTCCATTCCGACGACCACTTTCAAGGCGCCCACATCCGAGCCTAAAACGGGCACCTCCGCTCGCATGCCGCGGTAGTGCTTGGTTTCCTGCTGCCACACGAAGGTGCCTTCGGAGTTCGGCCCCTCGTTCGTAGCGCTCTCCGCCGGCCTGAAATCGAAATCCCGCGTGGCAAAAATCGTCTTGCCTTGCGCGGTCTGCACCCGTGCGACAAAGCCGGGATGGTGCTCCACCAACTCCTGCAGGCGCGCAGGCAGACGTTCCACAGGAGTTTCATCCGCGACGCGTTCAATCAGACGGATGTTGTCCCCCAGCACCACAAAATCTTCGTTGGCGAAGTGCCGGTCCATCGCCAGCCAGATAAGCACGCCAAGTCCGAGCAGGACCACTGCGGAGGAAAGCGAGAACAGGATGGTCAGCCGAACAGTCAGGGACAGACGGTGCCTCATAGAGGATCCTCAGGTGCCTCGAGGACGTATCCCATGCCGCGCACAGTCTGGATCAGCTTTACTTCAAAGCCGTCATCGATTTTTGCCCGCAGGCGCCGGATCGCCACGTCGATCACGTTACTATCGCTATCGAAGTTCATGTCCCACACCTGGGAGGCAATGAGGGATCGGGGAAGCACCTCCCCCCTTCGACGCGCAAACAACTCGAGCAAGGCGAATTCCTTACTGGTCAGCGTGATGCGTCGCCCACCGCGAGACGCTCGCCGCCGGCTCAGATCCAGAATCAGATCGGCCACTTGAATCCGGTCCATCGCTAGTTGCACCGCGCCTCGACGCAGCAGCGTCCTGACCCTGGCAAGCAGCTCCGAAAAGGCAAATGGCTTGACCAGATAGTCATCCGCGCCGAGCTCGAGGCCTCGCACGCGATCGGCAACACTGTCTCGCGCCGTCAGAAACAAGACCGGGACCGCGTTCCCTGACGCGCGGATGGCATGCAGAATATGCCATCCGTCGACGTCGGGCAGCATGACATCGAGGATGATGAGATCGTAGGTTTCATTGACCGCAAAGTGTTGACCATCGAGTCCATTGGCGACCAGGTCGACCACGAACCCCGCCTCGGTCAGGCCCTGCCGGAGATACTCCCCCGTCTTGACTTCATCTTCCACTACCAGCAGTTTCATTACCCAACCTCCTCCCAACGCGATCGGCCGGGTTTTGTTAATACAAATTTTTATCTTCGGCGTAGTCTACCCAGTACGCACCGAGGTGACCCCAACCTGTCCGGAATGTAATGTTCAGGTAAGTCGTCGGTAGCCAGCATCTCGCTACTCTTTGACCTGCCGCAAAAACCGAAGCGGCCATTCAAGCGAAAAGGACTATTTTCATGCGACGTGATCGACCGTCTGGCATCTTGCTGCCCAACCTGCCACGCCGCCGTTTCGTACAAGGTTTGGCCGCCGGCGGGGTAATGGCGGGGCTGAGTGCTTTGGGCGGAACTGCGTGGGCACAATCATCGGGACTCCCCGAAAGCGCTTCATCCGGCACCGCCCCGGTATTGACGGGGACGGAGTTTGACCTTGTCATCGCCGAATCGGTTGTCAACTTTACCGGTACGCCGCGGGTGGCGACAACTATCAATGGGATGCTTCCCGGTCCGACGTTGCGCTGGCGGCAAGGCGACACCGTGACGATCCGCGTCACGAACCGCTTGCACGAGCACACGTCAATCCACTGGCACGGCATCATCCTGCCGTTCCAGATGGACGGCGTACCGGGAATCAGCTTTGCCGGTATCGCCCCCGGCGAGACATTTACCTACCAGTTCAAGGTCGAACAAACCGGCAGCTACTGGTATCACTCGCATTCCGGCTTCCAGGAAATGACCGGTGTGTATGGCGGCATCGTGATTGATCCGGCCACCGGCGTGGACGGTGTGCGAGCCGACAGGGACTACACCATTCTGCTCTCGGACTGGACCGACGAGGACCCCATGCGAGTCCTGTCGAAACTGAAGGTTCAGAGCGACTACTACAACTACATCAAGCCCACCGTCTTCGATTTTTTCCGCGACGTTTCAAACGACGGTGTGAAGAGCGCTTTCGAGAAGCGCAAGATGTGGAACGAGATGCGGATGAATCCGACCGACCTGGCGGATCTTTCCGGTGCCACACTGACCTATCTGACCAATGGCGTTACCCCCGCTGGCAATTGGACTGGCTTGTTCAAGCCCGGTGAGAAGGTACGCCTGCGGTTCATCAATGGGTCCGGGAATACGTTCTATGACGTACGTATTCCCGGCCTGAAGCTCAAGGTCATTCAAGTCGACGGCCAGAACCTGGAACCCGTAAGCGTTGACGAGTTCCGCTTTGGTCCCGGCGAGACCTACGACGTGCTGGTGGAACCGCGAGACGACGCCTATACGATCTTCTCCCAATCCATGGATCGCACTGGCTACGCCCGCGGCACACTCGCGGTGCGCGCAGGACTCAACGCCCAGGTGCCGGCCGTGGACAAGCCCGAGTGGCTCACCATGAGCGACATGATGGGTGGCATGGGTGGCATGGGTGGCATGGACCACAGCAAGATGGACATGGGCGGCATGAACCAAGGCAGCATGGCTGGCATGAACCATGGGGCCATGACCATGGACCATAGCCAGCACGCGATGGGCGGCATGGCCATGGATGCTTCGCTCAAGGTCCCCAGCACGAAGGCTCGGCACGCCAAGACCGAATATGGCGCGAACACGGACATGCGCGTGGACATGGCCAGAACGAATCTCGACGACCCTGGCATCGGTCTGCGTAACAACGGCCGCCGCGTTCTGACGCTGGCCGATCAACATACCATTGGCGGCCCCCTCGACAAGCGCGGTCCTGCTCGGGAAGTTGAACTGCACCTCACCGGCAACATGGAACGCTACTCCTGGTCAATCGATGGTGTTGAGTACGGCAAATCCACACCGGTCCGTTTCAAGTACGGTGAACGACTGCGCGTGATTCTGCACAACGACACGATGATGACTCACCCGATGCACCTGCACGGCATGTGGAGTGAGCTCGAGTCGCCTGACGGTTCGTTCCAGGCCCGGCGACATACCATTCCGGTCCAACCTGCGCAGCGGATCAGCTTCCTGGTAACCGCCGACGCATTGGGCCGCTGGGCATGGCACTGCCACCTTATGTTGCACATGGATGCCGGGATGTTCCGCGAAGTACTTGTGGCCTGATCCGACTCTCTTCAACCGACTACCAGATCCCATGTACAAGTACACACGAATTGCAGTCGCCGCCCTGCTCACTGCAGGAATGAGCGCCGCGTGGGCACAGCACTCGCATTCGCCCAACAGTTCAAACAACGATGGTGCGCCGGCAAACGAAGCAACGCCGGATTCACGCCCCCAGAAGGCGACAGCCCCAACCGCGAAGAAGCAGGGCTCAACGCCGAGCGCAGGACAAGGCTCAATGCAGGGCATGGACCACAGCAAGATGCAGGGCATGGACCAGGGCTCGATGCAGGGCATGGACCACAGCAAGATGCAAGGCATGGACCAGGGCTCAATGCAGGGCATGGACCACAGCAAGATGCAAGGCATGGACCAGGGCTCGATGCAGGGCATGGACCAGGGCTCGATGCAGGGCATGGACCACAGCAAGATGCAAGGCATGGACCAGGGCTCAATGCAGGGCATGGACCACAGCAAGATGCAAGGCATGGACCAGGGCTCGATGCAGGGCATGGACCAGGGCTCGATGCAGGGCATGGACCACAGCAAGATGCAAGGCATGGACCAGGGCTCAATGCAGGGCATGGACCACAGCAAGATGCAAGGCATGGACCAGGGCTCAATGCAGGGCATGGACCACAGCAAAATGCAAGGCATGGACCAGGGCTCAATGCAGGGCATGGATCATGGCGCCATGCAGATGCAGGGTGGAAGCGCTCCGCCGGACGCCAGAGATCCAGATGCTTATTCCGACGGCGCAAAGCTCGGCGTCGGCCAATACGCGATTGGCCCCAGCCGGTCGCTGCATATGGCGGACGAACATATCTTCGCGTCCGTTCTCGTTGATCGCCTTGAATGGACCAAAGGCAACGAAAGCAATGCGGCATCCTACGAAGCGCAGGCGTGGATTGGGAATGCGTTCAACAAGTTCGTGATCAAGGCAGAAGGCGAGGTGGAAAAGGGCAAGGTTCCCGAAGCCCGCACCGAACTGTTGTGGGGACACGCCATTGCCACGTATTGGGACACCCAACTGGGTGTCCGGAACGACGCCGGCTATGGGCGCCCTGCACGCAACTGGCTTGCGTTCGGTGTGCAAGGGTTGGCGCCTTACTGGTTCGAAGTCGAGGCAACCGGCTATGTCGGCACCGAGGGACGAACCGCGCTGCGCCTTTCCGGTGAGTATGATTTGCTGCTGACCCAGAGGCTGATCTTGCAGCCCAGGTTGGAAGCCAGCCTGTACGGCAAGAACGACCCCGAAATCGGTATCGGCAGTGGCCTTTCCAGCGGCGCTGTCGGAGTGCGATTGCGCTATGAATTTAGCCGGCAGTTTGCGCCGTACATCGGTATCGAACGCTCGCAAAGCTTTGGCAATACCGCAAACATGGTCCGAGCCTCCGGCGGTCGCAGCGGCGAGACGCGCTTCGTCGCGGGTATTCGCATGTGGTTCTGATCGTCTTTATCCTTTCTCACCCCACCAGCAATTGGAGTTTTTCATGCAAGCATCACGCCTCACTATTCGTGCGACCCTCGCGGCTGCCGCATTGCTCGTCAGCTCCGTGGCCTTTGCGCACCCGAAGCTGCTCACATCGACACCCGCTGACAAGGCGGAAGTCGCCGCTCCCCAAAAGATCGAACTGAAGTTCTCGGAGAATCTTTCGACGCAGTTCTCAGGCGCAAATCTGCTGATGACCGGCATGCCGGGCATGGCTGACCACTCGCCGATGAAGATCGCAGCAAAGGTCGCCGGCGGCGACGATCCCAAGACCATGGTGGTCACGCCTACGCAGCCGCTCAGCCCCGGCAACTATCGTGTGGAATGGCGCGCTGTGTCGTCCGACACCCATCCGATCAACGGCAATATCACCTTCACCGTCAAGTAAGCTGCAATGGACTGGGCAACTGTCGCAGTGCGTTTCGCACTCTATCTAGATCTCGCAGCGCTGTTTGGCCTTCCGCTGTTCGCCTTGTATGCATTGCGCCAGGAGGAGCGGCGGTCACCGATCGGTGCCTCCTTTGCAACTCTTTGCAAGGTGGCCGCAACGCTCGGTATCGTCCTGTCGTTCGTGAACATCGCCGTCATGGCGAAGGGCATGACGGGCGCCGCTTCGTACACGGAACTTCAAGGCCACGTTTTCGAGATGATTGTGACCGGGACCGCGTTCGGTACGGCCTGGATTGTTCGTGTGGTTGCCCTGTTCCTGTGTCTGCTCGCCGCGCTCTTCCTGCGTAATCGGCCGCTGTCCCAGTTCAGCGCCATAACAGGCGGTGCCGCGTTCGCGCTGGCAACCTTGGCGTGGGGAGGGCACGGCGCGATGGACGACGGCGTGAAGGGCTATATCCACCTTGCATCAGACATCGCACACCTGATCGCAGCCGGCGCATGGTTCGGTGCCCTGATTGCCTTCGTTGTGTTGTCCCGCACGGCCGCAACCCCCAACAAGGTGGCGCTACTGAGCCGGACGTCCAATGGATTCGCCCAGGTCGGCACGATGGTGGTTGCCACCCTGGTGGTCACCGGCGTCGTCAACTACTGGATGATTATTGGGTTGCAACTGCCGGAACTGAGCCTGGCGTCGTACGGTGGCCTGCTGCTATTCAAGCTAGCACTCTTCGGCATCATGCTGCTGCTCGCAGCGGCCAACCGTTTCCATCTCAGCCCGCAGCTTGAACATGCGGTTCGCACCGGGGATCACGTGGTCGCCGTACGCACGCTGCAACGCAGCCTGACGATCGAGACCGGCGCCGCGACGCTGATCCTGATTCTGGTTGCATCGCTCGGCATTCTTTCCCCCATGCAAATGTAAGACCCGTCCAATTCAGAGGCTGAGTCGATCCGACTCGGCCCATCCCTAACATCCCACCACCGAGGTTCGCCATGAAGACACTCGCGCTTTCTCTCATCGCTGTGGCCTTTGTACCGTCGCTGGCGACAGCCGCCCCGAGCAATGACAGCTCGGCCACGCGCAAACCGGCTGCATCGGTCGCAGGACAACCTGGCGTTAGTGCCAAGGCCACGCGTACGGTGGACGTCACGATGAACGACACCATGCGATTCTCGCCCGACGCGATCCCGGTGAAAGCGGGTGACACCATCCGGTTTCAGGTACGCAATGCCGGGATGATCGAGCACGAGATGGTGATCGGCACGACGGCCGAACTGAAAGAGCATGCAAAAATGATGCGGGAGATGGCCGGCGAAAAGCACGCTGCCCCGAACAAGCTCACGCTCGCACCGGGCGCACAGGGAACTCTCGTCTGGCGGTTTGAAAAGCCTGGAACGGTCGATTTCGCCTGCCTGGTGCCCGGCCACTTCGAAGCCGGTATGGTCGGCAAGGTCGTTGTGAGAAAATAGCGCGGCACGCGACTAACCACTCCCGCCAAACTGACCGATGGCCTCCAACCTGTGATGACGACAGGCATGGAGGCCGTTCTTGTTTCTCGACAGGCTAGCGACCGATGTACTCGTTGGTCGCCTCGCGCTGGGCGGCCTGCATCTTCTCTGGCCAGGTGCTTTTGATGTAGGCCAGTACTGCAACGATGTCCTCGTCTGACATCGACGACTTGAAGGCCGGCATGTCGCTGACATAATTGCTCGGCGCAGAGACGCCTGGTACCAATCCATTCTTCGTGAGCGAGAACAGTATCGCGTCCGCATGGTGCCAGGTATGGCCTGACGCGTCGTGTGGTGGGGCCGGCAGCCGCCCACTTGGCAGCCTATCGCGCCAGTTCGGCTGCCCTTCCAGTTTGGCACCGTGGCACGCCGCACATGCCTGCGCATATAGCTGCCTGCCTCGCTCCACCCGCTGTAAATCCGATGTGTCGATGCGCAATTCACGCCCACTCCGTGCCCGATCGGGGATTTGCGGTGTCTCCAGATAGCGTTTGGCCTGCAGCGCGATGACCGTCGCGGCGACGGTACCTAACCCCAGGAGGCCGATGATCCTCCAGCGCGGCTTGTTGGATTCTTCCATGCAGCATTGTCTGGCGGCATTGGTGCCGCCAGCTCTGATTTCTTTAATCTTGGGAGAAGGGCTTGCCCTGGAAATCCACCGTGACCAGGCCGCCGTTCAGCTTGCCCATGCCCGGTGCGTTGGTCGGCATGCCAGGCACTGCGACGCCCTTGACTGCGCGATTGGCCACCAGTTTCTGGATAGCGGAGGCCGGCACATGCCCCTCAATGACCTGGCCGCTAGTTTCCAGCACGGCGGTGTGGCAGGAACTGAATGAGGCCGGCACCCCAAGCCGCGTCTTTACCGAGGTCACATCCGTCGAGTTGATCACCTTGGGGGGGAAGCCGGCTTGATTGATGTGCTTCACCCACTCTTCGCAACAACCGCAGTTAGGATCCTTATAGACCGTCATGGCAGGCGCCGCGGCATACGACGCGGCACTTCCTGCCAGGATGGCAGCGGCAAACAGGTATTTCATTAAAATATTCCTTGTACAGAACTTGCAACAACGATCGGCTCGCGTCAGACAGCCGTCCGCCTGAGCCTCAGCGCGTTGGAAATCACCGATGCGGAACTCAGGCTCATCGCGAGCGCCGCAATCATGGGGGACAGCAGCAACCCGGTAAACGGGTACAGGACGCCAGCGGCCAAGGGCACGCCAAGCGCGTTATAGACAAAGGCAAATGCCAGGTTTTGCTTCATGTTACGGATCGTCGCTTCCGAGAGGTTTCGGGCCCGGGCGATGCCGCGCAAATCGCCCTTGACCAGGGTAACCTGGGCGCTGTTCATTGCAACATCGGTCCCGGTGCCCATGGCGATACCCACATCGGCCTTGGCCAGTGCAGGTGCGTCATTGATCCCGTCACCCGCCATGGCCACCACGTCGCCAGCGTCCTGCAGTTGCGTCACCAACGCAAGCTTGTCGGCGGGCTTCACTTCCCCACGGAACTCGTCAATGTTCAGATTGGTGGCCACCGCTTTCGCTGTGGCGAGGCCATCACCGGTGGCCATGATCACGCGGATACCCTCGTCCCGCAGACTCTGCAACGCTTCTGGTGTCGAGTGCTTGATAGGGTCCGACACGGCAAGTAGCCCAGCCAGCGTGCCGTCAACGGACAGATACATGACGCTCGCTCCCTGTGCGCGCAGGTCCTCGGCTTGCGCACGCAACGGCTCAACCTGGACACGCTCCTCCTCCATGAGCGCCGTGTTGCCAATGGCCAGCCTTTCCCCCCCCACTTTGCCTCGAACGCCAATCCCTGTGCTTGATTCAAAATTTTCTGCCTTCTCCAGGGTCAACCCTGCATCCCGTGCGGCGGAAACCAGCGCGGCGGCTAGCGGATGCTCGCTCCCTTGGTCAAGACTTGCGGCGAGCCACAGCACCTCTTCGTCGCCATAGCCGTTGATCCCCACAGATCGCGCAAAGGCGGGTCGGCCCTCGGTCAATGTACCGGTCTTGTCCACAATCAGTGCGGTAACCTTGCGAAGGTTTTCGATCGCCGCCGCATCCCGAAATAGCACGCCGTTCGCAGCACCCTTACCGCTTGCGACCATGATGGACATCGGCGTGGCCAATCCAAGCGCGCATGGGCACGCGATAATCAGCACGGCGACCGCGTTGATCAGGCCAAATACCCAACTCGGCTCGGGGCCGAAGAGTCCCCACGCGAGAAACGTGGCCGCCGCCACACCAATGACTGCGAGCACGAATACCCCAGCAACGCGATCCGCCATGCGCTGCATCGGCGCCTTCGACCGCTGTGCCTGGGCAACCATCTGGACGATCTGGGACAACATGGTCTGCGCACCGACCTTCTCCGACCGAATGATCAGGCTGCCCGAAGTGTTGATCGTCGCGCCAATGACGTGGTCACCCGCGCGCTTTGAAACCGGCATCGGCTCGCCCGTAATCATCGATTCGTCGATGGAGCTGCTACCTTCCGTGACGACGCCGTCCACGGGTACTTTTTCGCCGGGCCGGACCCGCAACAGGTCTCCCACGTGAACGTGGGTCAGGGCCACATCCTCCTCTTGTCCGTCGGTGCCAATGCGGCGGGCAGTTTTTGGTGCCAGGCCGAGCAGAGATTTGATTGCGGCGGAGGTCTGCGAGCGCGCCTTGAGCTCAAGAAGCTGCCCGAGCAGGGTGAGCGAGATGATGACCGCGGCGGCCTCAAAATACACGCCAATACGCCCATGCGCGGCGAACGCGGGCGGGAAAACGCCCGGCGCAATCGTCGCCACCACGCTATAGATATAGGCAGCACCAGTTCCCAGCCCAATCAGGGTCCACATGTTCGGACTGCGATTGACGAACGATTGCAGGCAGCGTTCGAAAAATGGCCAGCCCGCCCACAGGACGACCGGCGTCGCCAGAACAAACTCCATCCAGCTTTGCATGTCGGGTGACATCAAGCCCAGCCGAGACCCGAACATCGCGAGTACAAAGACGACTGCGGTCAGCGGCAGCGTCCACCAGAAGCGGCGTCGAAAATCCGTCAGCTCTGGATTTTCGCCGTCCTCGATATCCGGCAACAGCGGCTCCAGCGCCATCCCGCACTTCGGGCAGTTCCCGGGACGATCCCGACGAATCTCCGGGTGCATTGGGCACGTGTAGATGGTCCCTTCCGGCGCGGCAACCGGTTCCGTGGTATCAGAGGTCTTCACCCCCACATACTTCGCCGGCTCCTGCAGAAACTTCTGATGGCAGGAGTTGCTGCAAAAGTAATACTGCTTGCCATCGTGTTCGGCTCGGAATTTTGACTCCGTCGATACGGCCATTCCACACACCGGATCTTTCAAGTCGGCCTCGGACGCGCGATTGCCATCGCATTGCGAGCTATGCCCGGCATGCGAATGGTCATGATGCGCGTCATGATCGCCTGGCGACGCTCCGCCGTGCGCAGAGTGCTCGTGTGGCGGGAGCGGGCTACGGTCATTCATTGTGCGACTCCTGTATTCCGACGCGCTGTTCGTTTGCCTCGTTACCTCTCGCCGAGGATGAATTCCGGTGACGCCCGGCGTGATGGAAATGCATCAACGGGCACAGCAACACTAGCCCAAAAGGCAACATCGATGCAAGCCGCTTCCAGTCCGAGGCAGCGAAAGCGAGCGCGACGATCGACACGGCCCCAAGAGCAAGCCCCGCAATCGCACGCCGGTTGAACCCGGTCTTCGACCCAGCATCCTGTACTACGTGGGAATCCATGACGTCACCTTTCAGACAATTAGCCAAGCCACGACCCGACAACGCTAACTCGATACACCATAATCCTTCCCGCCATGGGAAGGTCAAGTTCGCTTGCGATCGTTTTGGCGCACAGTATTCCGGGTCCGCGGTGATACACTGCCCGGCAAAAAAGTGACGCCATGACAGACACCACCCGAACCCTCATCGAACGCTGGAAATCCGATCCAAGCGGCACCTATCAAACCTGGTTCCTCTGGCCTAAACGCCTCAAGAATTTCAGATCCATCCGGCGCGGGATCGGCGCCGTCGTCGAGGAAATTCACGCAGGCACCTTTGGCAATGCGTACCGAGGATCGTCGCTGGAGACCGTTGTCGCTTCGGTTGCCGAACAGCGGCAGATCTTCAAGGGTGCCGATCACGCGTTTCTCTGGAAGCCGAAACTGCGCATTCCCGATATTTACGAGAACGCCGACAACCAGCGTGCGTTCGCAAGGTTGCTTCACACGTGCAATTGTTGCGATACCGAAGCAGAGATGCTCACCGCGATCCAGCGACTGAGCGGCGTGGGGATCAAAGGCCTCGGCCCCGCCGTCGCCAACCTGCTCTATTTTATCCACCCCACCCTGCTTCCACCGTTCAATACAGCGATCGTGAACGGCTACAACGCCCTGACCGGTGCGGCAGTCAAGCTGGGCAAGTGGGATCACTACCTTGCGATGCGCGATCGCATCCTGGCGCTCAATCATCGCTATCGTGATGTCCTTTCCAATGATCTTGGCGCGCTGGCCGGCCTGTTATTTGACGTCGGCACAGGGCGTTATCCCGCTCCGCCATGCAACGATCTGCCCGGCGAGGTCAGCGCGTGGGAAGACGATCTGGCCAAGGTCAGGGAACAGGCGTCCGCACTCGCCAAGCAGATCCAGGCAGACAAACTTGAAGATGCCACGCATACCGAAGTCCAAGGCTGGCTAAGAGATCTCGGGAAGTCGCTCGGCTACGCGGTTTGGATCGCGACCAACGACCGGGGGCGCGAATACAATGGCGAGCCCCTTAGTCTTGGGTGTTTGTCCGCCTTACCGGCGACGCTGCTCGTCTCGGGCGGTGAGACGTTCCCGCTGATCGACGCGGTCTGGCTGGATCCCGCAACCCTTGAGGTGGCCGCCGCGTTCGAGGTCGAGCATTCGACATCGATCTACTCCGGCATCGTGCGGCTGCTGGATCTTGCCCTGGGCACCAGTCAATCCGCCACCAAACATCTATTCCTCGTGGCGCCAGATAACCGCGAAGCGGAAGTCCGTGCGCAACTCAGCCGGCCGGCATTCAGCCGTGTCGCGGAACTCAACATGCGATACGTCCCATACTCCAGCCTTCGCGAGCATCGGGAGAACATCGCACGCTTTGGCATGGGCATCAAGCCGATCGAGGCGATCGCCAAATCCTTGTAGTTCGCGCTTCACGGCCGGCGGGGCTCCAGAATGCACAACGCCCATGGACGACACCGAGCCTTATTCGGTGCGCCATGGGCGCGTGCCGTCTCAGCCAGGACCTTGACGATCAAGCGCCGTCAGAGAACGTATCGCGGGTTCCGATGGAATGTCCGCCGTCGGTGAACGGGTCACGCGTGCCCATCGAATGCGCACCATCCGTGAACGGATCGCGCCCCCCCATCGAGTGGCCGCCATCAGTATAGGGATCGCGCGGGGAAGTTACCCCGGCGTTCGCGACTCCTGCCGTTCCACCAAGCGTGGCGACTGCCAGCACCAGCAGGACACTCTTCTTCAGCGTTTTCATCGCAATCTCCAAGAGGTTGGGTTCAGCGAACCGTTGATATACAGCTTACGTGACGGTTGCCGACCCCAGCCTGACCGGAACATGACAAAACAGACAGGTGCGCTGTTGGCACTGTCGCCGGGTCAACCGCCGATGTAGAGTTCGCTCTGCTCGATGTACACCCAGACGCCCTGGCCACCAGGCAATTCCGGGAAGAGCACGTTGAGGGCAACGGCCTTGTTACGGTCCAACTGCGCAAAAGCGAAAGTGATCTCGCTCGCCCCACTCTTGAACGTTACGGTCTCGCCCGAATCGACATTCACATACTTCAGGCCCGGCGCAACGTCGACGACGCGCGAGGTGCTTCCCGCCGGCGCCTCGCTGCCGAACAGGGAAGCCTCCGGACCGGGCTTGATAGCGGACAACGAAGAGAGACCGGCTCTGGCGCCATGATCATGCTGTGCAGCCACTTGAATCTGGGCCTGCTGTGACCACCCGGCTGGGTTGGTGGATTCGAGTTTGTCAGCGCTCCATGCAACGGAGGTTGCGAGAAGTGCGGCGACGCCGAGCATGAACGACGCGATCGAGGGCTTTTGAGATGTCATGATGTTCTCCTTATAAGTTTCGGGCCTAACCCTTGCCAACGATGTTAGCCATCCAGCCCATACGAACACCTTACCCACCCGTTACAACTCGGAAAGCTCCGCGAATAGCGCAACCGAGATTGTCAGCGTTGCGTTAGCCTTCCAGACGCTTACGCCAAAGCCTCGCGTCACGATGCATCGTGACCTGTTCCGACGGGCTAGTGGCACCGATGCGATGCCCATCTCAGACCGAAGGACGAGAACCTTTTTTTGCTGCTTCAACATGCTTATGGCTTGCCCCACCCCAATTTCCCTGTCACCGCCTTACGCTCTTATCGAGTGGCTGCGGTCCCTGCCATCGGCCGTTAGCCGTGAACTGCTCCAGGACGCCGTCTCGCCGATGGCTTCATACATGCCAGGCCTCCTCGGAAGTGCGGGAGAACCTGACGTCGACGCGCTGTCGAGCTGGCTACGTAGCAGCAACGACGAACTGCCTGTCGTCACCTGGTCCAAGGTCGTCGCCCTGCGAGCCCATTTGCAGTGTTTGCTGGCGGAGCGCGGCAAAGACGCGTGGTGGGCGCACAGACGCGAAGGCCTGCAGCGAGCTCTGGATGAATTGACGATCGGCAGCAAAGACGGGCATCCTGCCCGATTGCCGGCGGAGCTCCAGTTCTACCTCGCGTCGCTAGCCGCCGAGAGAAGAATCTGGGCGGATGCCATTCGCCAGTGGTACGGCCTGTGTGCGACACAGTTGTCCGACTCCGCGCTCGCGAAATGGGTAATCGCTGAAGATCGCCGCCGATTTGCAGCTCCTCGCAACGAGACCTAGTTCACCCCAAAGCTTTCTGCAGTTGTAATGGGAGGGTCATCTGTAGGTTCGGTTGGCCGGACTAGACTGACATTGTCGAATTGCTAGGGCGTATCGCGCCCCCGACCGTCGTGCCCATTGCGTTCCGGCACACGCGCAGACGATCCTTGTCCAAAGGGGGACCGGATCATATTGAATAGAACTCAACAGGAGGCAACTCATGAAACGCACCACTGCGGCCCTGTTCGCTCTCATGGTCTCGATCATCGGTATCGGCAGCGCCATTGCAGAAACCGCGCGCAATGCTGAGCGTGGACAGATTCATCGACCGAGGGATCCGTACACGGACGGCGCCAAAGCCGCGGACTTCGATGTGTACGGCGGTGGTGCAACGATTGAGCATCGCGTGGGAGAAGACATCGCGAAATAGCCCATCCAGGAATGCAGCGAAGATGCCAGCCTCGCGGCGTCTGACTTGTACGAACACAGGACACGATATCGGCCCACTCCTCCACTGGCCCTCGTCTTCGCATCGCTGGGTCCGATATCCTTGAAATCTGCCGTTCCCCCGGTGGAACCCTTAGCGGTTGCTTCGATCTGGGCAACCGCTCTTTTTTTTGCGAAACGATCCTCCAGACGACTGGGGACTGGGGACTGGGGACTGGCACAGCATCGACCTATCGACAGGTATCGCTACGAACGCCGAGCTACGAGCTGTGACCGGCAGGGGCCGCCGACACGGCCGCCCGGTTGCGCTTTCTCAAACTGTTGGACAGGTTGTGCCGCCACCTGGTCCTCGTTGACCTGCGTGCAGCCAACCCTGTTGCGGAGCTGATGTTGGCCGACCAATGGCTTCAGGACGATCCCGAGTGCCTCTACCTCTCCGAGGAAGTGGATGCACGCCTGCAGGAATTCGTACAACCACTAAGCGGCGACAACCCCACGCAACTGCGATGCCGCGCGATCGTTGCATTTTTTCTCGGCACGGGTGTCACTGCCGGCGAGGGTAGAATGACCCGCGTGCAAGACCTGCTCCCCGACGCGGCGCCCCTCTATTTGCATGTGCCGGCGAAATCCCAGAAATTGCCTCGCACCATCGACCTTGAGTCCTTTTCCGTCGCGCCGTTGTCAGCATGGCTGGCCATCCGCCGCAAGGCACCCGTCTATGGCGACCTGCTGTTCACCCTAAAGCGCACCGGCACCCCCATCACGTACATGAGTCTTGGGAAGATCGTACGCGAGGCCTTCGATGCCATCGGCTTCGACGTGGTGGATATGAGCCCGCGGATTCTACGCAACACGTACTGCCGACGCGCCCTCCTCCAGGGGCTGCGGCGTGACGAAATCACGCGACGCCTCGGACTATCGAGCAATCGGACAGCGGACCGCCTCGCCCAGACCATCCGCCGATAGCATGCTGAGCTTGCGCTTTTCGCGGATGGCGTGATCTTCCTGAATTGAGCGCGCCTGCACCGCGAAGCAACGTCAAAGGAAATCCGCGATTGGCCGCATCCTAGCGCTCGCCACCAAGCCGCTACCGGCATCGAGCTGCAAGCCGATAGGCCCAGGGGCACATTGCCGCGCCTGAGCTTAACAGGATCGTAACGCGCGCATCATGCTTGCGTGAGGCACGGGAAACTACAGTGTTCGCAGGCTGGAGAAGCCGTGCATAAGCGCGGCAAAGAAAACCATGATGATCCGACGATGCATACTAATGGCCGCTGCCGGGGCCTTGTTGGCCTCGCATGCCATGGCGCAGGCCGCCCCGGCCTCACCATACAGCTTGAGCGTGGCTGTGCTGCCGAGCAGATCCGAGGCGTGCAGCCACGTGGCGCCCCACACGGTGAAGACGTGCAGCGATGGCGCGAACGCGGGAAGATACCTGTCGTCTTCTGATGGCGCCCCGCTGTAGCCGCGCCGTGGTAACCGAATCACCGGGGCTGTGCTTCGTTATGTCATCTCTAGCTGAGATGGCAAGAGGTGACCGGCCAAGCCTGACATCCGGGCTGTCTGTCATTGAGATGCTTCGCGACTCCAGCCACACTGCCTCGTGCTCCTGCGGCGCTACGGACACATCAGCGACCAGCCGCCTCACCGCGGCATCCCGGCTATCCGGCCCGCAATAGTGGATCCGACGGATGACAAGGCAAGGAGACCTTGCCGCGCATTCACAAGCGGTGCTGATACATCGCCTTCAGCGTGATGCCCGCCGCAGGAAGGTAACTCGTGTTGTTGCCGTTACCAGCAGTTGGCTGTAGAGCGGATAGTAGTAGCAGTTCAGAAGGTTATGAATCCCGACCGCCACGATGGCATGACATATTCGTCAAGACGTTTTTAAATTCTATACCGTCAATAATTTCCGGAATACGGCAATGTCTCTATGAATGTGTACAAAAAAAGGACCACCGATATGGTGGCCTCAAGCTCTCTTGTTGTTAGCAAGGGAGTGTCGATCTTGAAGAATTCGATTAGAACTTGTGACGTACGCCGATGACCGCGCCAACCTGGTTCTTGCCCGGCGCGACACTGGTAGGTGCACCCGAAAGCGAGTTGTAGCCGTTCAGGCCGAGCTGCGAGCCATTCTTGTTCCTCGCATAGGCCACGTTCATATAGACGTCCGTGCGCTTCGAGAAGGCATAGTCGGCCGACGCCACGAACATGAGCGGATCGGCACTGGAGTTGCGCGTATCCGTGTAGTAGGCAGCGCCCGTCAGGCTCAGCGCCGGCGTCATGCTGTAGCGCAGACCGGCCCAGTACAGGTTAGCCCCGCTGGCAGCCAGCGTGCCGGCGTTACCATTGAACCAGCGATACCCCAGGAAGGCCTTCGCGGGACCGAATGCATAACTCGCACCCACCAACGCGCGACGGTCCTTTCGTTCGTCCGTTGCCACAGTCGAGCCGCGGAACTCGTCATAGACCGCGCCAACGGCGAGACCGCCGGTCTCGTACATCAGCGAGATGCCGATGTTACGATCGACTTTGAAATTTCCGGGGATCTCGCCCCCACCTGTGCGGCTGAAGCTGTACAAGGCGGTGGCGGTCAGGCCACCGAACGTTCCACGATACTTGACCGCATTGTCGGCGCGACCGGCAATAATGTCATCGCTGCGATACAGCGAATAGCGCGGTGCGAAGCCCATGGGGTCGAGTTGCAGGCCCACGTCGTAGATCGGCGTGGTTTGGCGACCCAGGGTCACCAGACCATACTTGCTGCCCAGGCCAACCAGGGCGGCCCGGTCAAACAGTCGAGGGCTGCTGCTCAGCACAGCCGTATCCAGCGAGAAGCCGCTTTCGAGTTCGAACACAGCCTTGAGACCGCCGCCGAGATCCTCGCTACCGCGTAGACCCCAGCGCGACGTCGACATATTGCCGGAACTCATGCGGACCAAGTTCGATCCATTGCTAGCAGAAGGCGCGTTGCTGAGGTACTCAATACCCGCATCCGCGACACCGTAAAGCGTCACGTTGGACTGCGCGAACGCCGTGCCCGCAATCAAACTGGCTGTCGCAGCCACGACTCCACATCGAATCTTCATTTCACATTTCTCCTTCAAAGGTAGGCCCTGCAGTGATCGGGAGAATATTAGATTGAATATTACGCATACCTTGCAGGGCGATTACTTGAACATTTTTGGTTGTTAAATGACAACGACCATCTATAAATTTATCGTTTACCACTATGCCTTGATCTCAGTATTTTTTGAATTCCTATACCGATGCGTACCTATATCATCTCCGCATCACGTCCAATTCTTTCTTACTTCCGACGATGCAATGTCAAGGGGCGCGGGAGAATGTTCCACCGAATCCGCACGCCGCACAGCCCTGACGACAACATCCATAGACCTCGTTGCATCCGAGACCCTTCGGAATGGGATACCCTCCTCATCCATCTCTCTAGCGGGGGTATAGCCCGCAACGAGATAGAGCGGCCGGCGCTTGGCTTCGTTGAACAGACGGCCCACATATTCGCCAAGGATGCCCAGGAAGAAGAGTTGCAGTCCGCCAAGCATCAACACGACGGTCATCAGGGACGGATAGCCTCGCACCGGATCGCCGAATAGCAGCGTTTTGCCAACGGTATAGAGCGCCATCCAAAACGCCGGGACAGCGACGATCAAGCCGACCGACGTGGCGATCCGCAGAGGAATTGTCGAGAATCCCGTGACGCCATCGATCGCGAGCTTCAACAAGCGGCGGTAGTTGAACTTCGTTTTTCCCGAAGCGCGCGCATCCCGGTCGTAGAGGATAGAGGTCTGTCGGTACCCAATCCACGCGTACAGACCTTTCATGAAACGGTTCTGTTCGCGGAGCTGGCCGATGGCCGCGACCGCGCGCTGGCTCATCAGACGAAAATCGCCGGTGTCGGCGGGGATGTCGATGTCACTCACCTTCCCCATCAGGCGATAGAAGCAGTGGGCCGTGGCTTTCTTCAGGAAGGATTCGCCCTCCCGGGTCCGCCGGGTCGCGTAGACGACATCGAAACCTTGCTCCCACTTGTTAATCAGGGTGGGGATCAGTTCCGGCGGATCCTGCAGATCGGCGTCGATGACGACGACGGCGTCGCCGCACGCGACATCCAATCCCGCGGTCAATGCGGCTTCCTTGCCGAAATTCCGGCTCAATTCGATGATGCCGACTTTCTCATCGGCGCCCCGTATTGTCCTGAGCACATCGAGGGTCCGATCCCGGCTTCCATCGTCCACGTAGATAACTTCCGACGTATAGGGAAGGGTTCCCAGGACGGCGCCGAGACGCGCATGGAACAGGGGCAAGACCTGCTCCTCATTGAAAATGGGAACGACCACCGATACTGTTCCCTGCAACCGCTTATCCGAACTCATCGTGACTCCCTGTTCAGGAACGTCCAATTGGCATGCAATGTGTAGTTGATGAGCATGAGGAGAAACGTGGACAGGACCTGTGCGAGAAGGTAGTGAAGCCCCGCCCGCAGTCCGATCCACATGAACGCAGCGTTAAGCCCGAAGGCGAGCACCGAGACTGCTAGGAATCTCGCAAAGCGCGACGAAGCATCCGACGCGCGCACGAACACCCACCGACTGCTCAGGAAATAATTCGTCAGGAGCCCCGCCACGCTGCCGACAATCGAACCCAACAATGCAATATCCCCCTGCCTAACAAGCAGGATCAGCACGAGGTAATGCACGCCGGTCGCGGTCGCGCCGGTGACCAGGTAGCGGAGAAATTTGGACGACACTGTCATCGCTTCTCCAAGAGCACCGTCGTGCCCCTACGCGCCACCACCAGACTCTCAGGCCCCAGGTCTGGGGACAGTTGCGCATAGGTTGCCTCGCGCATAACGGCGAGCTTGTGTCCGGGCTCGCCCCAGCGCGGCAGGAATGTCGCGTAGCTATCGATCCACCGCTGGGGCTCGACAGAATAGCCAAGATCCAGCTCGTCCCTGGCAACCACCACCTGGGGAAGCATTCCGGAGTAGAACGCCAGGCCCCTATCGATCTGCCCGACGTTGAACAGTTCGGTATCGGCGCGGCGCAATGCCTTGACGGCTAGGCCAATCGGCTTGATCGACAGGGATTCGAAGGCCATGGATGCCACGAGCCCCAGCTGAAGGCTGCCAATCGATGCAAGAGCTGCCACTGCAACGGCAATGCCACGTCGACCTGACAGGGCAAGGGCACCGGCAACCAGCCCGCCAACCACCAGGGCGCCGATGGTTAGCGTGCTCCAGAAGGAGAAATGACGAAGATCCGAGATCCCGCGCCTGAGCACCTTGTCCGATAGCTCGGGGATCCATTGCAGTCCCGCGATCAGGATGCCGAGTATGACCATCAGCGAGCATCCGACCACTACCCATCTCGTGCGCACGCGCAGGATGGCGTCACCAACGAGCACGGCGAGCGGCGGAAATGCCGGCAGGATATACAGGGGCAGCTTCGATCGCGAGACAGAGAAGAAGACAAGCACAATCAGCGTCCACACCAACAGGAATAAACGCGGGTCAAATGTCCCCGAACGCCTCGCAGGTCGGTAGCGCTGCCAGACTGTGGCGGGGATGACGCCGGCCCACGGCAGCATTCCCGCGACCAGCACCGCGGCGAAGAACCAAGCAGGCTTGTTACGGGCATGAACGGAGGAAGTGAAGCGCGCAAGGTGTTCGTGGACGAAGAAATAATTGAGAAATTCCGGATTGCGAACCGACACTGTGACGATCCACGGGAGCGCGAGGACGCACGCGAACAGCCCCCATATCCAGAAGTCGCGACGTCTGAACAGTCCGAACTGCCTGGTGAGCACGGCGTAGACCACAATGGTCGCGGCGGGCAGCACGATCGCAATCAATCCTTTGGCAAGGAAGGCCAGTCCCAACAGGCCCCAGACGAGCGGATAGAGGCGTCTATCGGCATTCCTTGCCGCCACCGCATACACAAGGATGGCGTTGCCTAGCAGTGCGGCGACGCCGATATCTGTCGTGGTCAGGTTGGAGCCTAGTATCCATAGCGGCGAGCCGGCCAGCACCAGGGTGGAGGTGAGCCCCACTCGCCGCCCGAAGAGTGCCGTCGCCGACCAACCGGCGACCAGGATGGCACTGGCCCCGATCAACGAACTCCAGAGTCTCGCGCTCCATTCACTGACGCCAAACACCGCAAACGCCGCCGCGGTCGCCCAATACTGAAGTGGCGGCTTGTCAAAGAACTTGACGCCGTTCAGCCGAGGGGTCGCCCAGTCGCCCGAGACGAACATCTCCCGGGCAACTTCGGCGTAACGCCCCTCATCCGGCTCGTAGAGCGGCCGGATCGAAAGGGTCGCGAACCATAGCAAGATGGCAATGACAATGAGCGAAAACCAGAGAACGCGAGACTTCACGAAGGCTTCCTCGCGGCGACAAGTAGGGAGCCGCCTAGCGAAAACCTCAGACCGGCAAGAATCAACTGTCGCTCGGCGGCACAGATGCCGCCGAAAATGCGGTTAAGCGTCGTGCCAATTCGGAAGCCGTCGTCCACAGCGTCCTTGGGCGGCTTGAGCCTTTGCTGCAATCTCGAGAGCGCCATCGCCGGCAGAAGCAGCGACATGAAGGAGGTGGCGTAGACGGGCTGGAATCCGGCGGCCCGCACCTTGCCAAGCAACTCACTGTATGTGTAGCGTCGCTTGTGCTTCGCCGCATCGTCAAGATGGCTCCACAGGCTAGGATGCTGGGGCACGGTAAGGATGAGGCCGCCGCCAGCGCGACAAGCCCGGTACATCTCTGCCAAGACACGCTTATCGTCGTCGACGTGTTCGATCACATCGAACGCCCCGATCACATCAAAGGCAGCGGTAAAGGGCAGCGCGCGGGCGTCCATCTGGATGAACTGGGCGTTGGACTTGTTGCGGGCCGAGGCCAGTGCCTGCAGCGACGCCTCCCCACCGCAAATGCGCGCATGCGGAAAGCGCTGCTCGATGGCCTTGAGGTTCTCGGCGGTCCCGCACCCGATGTCCATGAAGGACCTGAGTGTCGGGAAATGGCTCTGCAGGACGTCAAGAATCAGCCGCCGCCGATGAACGAACCAAAAGTGTGTGGCTTCGAGCTTTTCGTACTCCTCGAAGAGAGGTTCGTGATAGCCATCATGGTCGGCCAGCATGGCCGGCGCCATGCAGACCAATCCATCCTGACTCATCGGTTGCCAGCCGCACGCGGCGCAACTCCAGATTTCGTGCTTGATAGGGGCTCTGCACTGAATGCATGCGCGCATGGTCGTCTCCCGTTCGAGGTTCCTGCTCCACGCGTTGGCTTGCCGACGCACGGGCGAGGTTGTCCCACGGCAACGCGTCAACGCGATGACGTGGCAAGTGAATTGAGATACCTAGGTACTAGGCAGCAAGGCGTCGCAATCCGATGAGGGCGGGACTGCGATCGGGGTGAAGCCCCAATTCACACAGGAGTGGAGGGTGGACGAAGAAGCACGTCTGGAATGAAACTGGCGAGGAGCGCGGCCGTCCTGCCCGCCACCTCGAACGATTCCGGCTGCCGCAGCCAGAAGCCCGAGAACCATCCGGGGGCCTGGCTCATGGCAATGCAAGCGTCGCACGTGTGACCGTCCGCATCAGGATCCAGTTTTCCCCGCGAAGCGCTGTGCTGTGTATTGTGGTGGCACGGCTTGTCCGGGTTGGTGACTGTTTCCTCCACGTCGATCTCGAGGCCCATTGCCGCATCATTGCGCAACCGGTCATGCGCTGGGCAACCGCCGTGTACGGGCGCTCCCATCGCCTGCAGCGGCAATGCGAGGATCATGAACCACAGCAGGAGGCGGGACAGCAAGCGTCTCATTCGACGGCACAGAAAGGCGGAATTTCGTCTCAGCGTATTCTAGAGAGCCGGCCTGTCAGCAAAATGACTCACACATGACAGGGCCGCCATGCACCAGAATCAGGCGGGGCGCACGGCGCCCAGACGGACCGAATCCCTTGCGCACGACCATCGTCGGCTTTTCCGACCGATGGTCAAGTGCCGCACTTCGTGAGCGTCTTTGATCCAGGACAACCCACTGCAGACTTATTGCCGGAAGTAAAATCAAGGCTGCTAGGATTCGCCCACTTGATTCCCGGCTCATGCACGCCTCCTATCGCCGGCACTGGATTGCCGCATTCCTGTTGATTTCGTTCCTGACAGTTCAACTGGCAGCGGCCGCCTACGCCTGTGAGGGCAGCCGGTATGCGCTGAGCCTGACGGCGAGCATGACCGGGATGGCGGAATCCTGTCCGGACATGGCAATCAAGCGGGGCCATTCGCATGCAGGCCTGTGCCAGGCGCATTGCCACCAGGACAGCAAATCTGCCGATCATGCGAGCCCGCAACTGCCCGTATTCCAGGCGGCCTCGGTTAGCCCGGTAGCCACACCTGACCTGACACCGATCCTTGGCGGGTATCGGCTGGCCACGGGCAACCCCGTCCCACGACCGCCTCCCCGCCCGCTCGCGATCCTCCATTGCTGTTTCCGCATTTAGCCCGCGAAGCAACGTCCGCTATCGTGCCCTGAGTCGTCAAGACCAAGGGAGTCGTTGCTTTGTGGAGGCTTTATGTTTTTGCGTTTTCCCCTAGCGCGCGGGCGGCGGTGGTCGCTCGCCCTCTCGCTCATCGCGGCCGCCCATCCCGGATGGGCGCAATCGGCCGCACCCCTGTCGTTGCAGGAAGCCGTGGTGCTCGCCTCGGCGCATGCCTCGGACGCTGAGACGTCGCGCGCAGCAATCCAATCCGCCTTGGAAATGGCGGTTGCGGGCAGGCAACTGCCGGACCCGGTTCTCAAGGTTGGCGTCAACAACGTGCCCGCCGATGGACGGGATCGCTTCTCAATCGGCACGGAATCGATGACGATGCGCTCGATCAGCGTGATGCAGGAACTGACGCGATCAGCCAAGCGTGAAGCGCGCGCACGACGCTTCGAGGCCGAGGCCTCGTCGGCGCAGGCGCAACGCACGGCCGCGCTCGCCGCCGTACAGCGTGGCGCGGCACAGGCGTGGCTCGATCGGCTCTATGCCGAGCGGGCAACCGTCGTGCTGGCGGAACAGGCGCAGTCCATCGGGCTGATGATCGACGCTGCCCGCGCTGCCTATCGTGGCAACCGCGGCCCCCGGACCGATATCCTGACCGCTGAACTTGAGTTGCAGCAATTGCGCGACCGGGAGGACGAGGCGCGCGCCGCTGTGTCGACAGCCAGAGCAATGCTGCAGCGCTGGGTCGGTGACGCCGCCGTGCGCCCCCTGGGTGACAGTCCGACGCTTGCGATACCCGCGTGGCTCGCCAATCTCGATGGCAGCGTCGTGTCCCAGTTGCCCGATGTGGCCACCGCCGAGGCCCAGGTCGGCGTCGCGGAGGCCGAGGGCAGCGTGGCGCGGGAAAACAGGATTCCGGACGTCAGCGTGGAGTTGATGTACAGCCAGCGCGGCCCAGCGTACTCGAACATGGTTTCGGTCAACCTATCCCTGCCTTTGCCCTGGGATCGGAAGAACCGGCAAGATCGTGAGCTCGCCGCGAAGCTCTCACAGGCCGATGCAGCGCGAGCCCAAGCCGAAGCGGTTCGACGTGGGCTACAGGGCCAACTGCGCGGCAAGCGAGCCGAACTCGGCCTGAACCAGTCGCGGCTGGAACGTTATCGCGACGTCACGGTGCCGCTGGCCAGAACGCAGACAGAAGCAGCACTGACGGCGTATCGCGCCGGTGCCGGCACGCTCTCCGCAGTCGCCGACGCGAGCCGCAAAGCGCTCAATCTCTCGCTGGAACGCCTGAAGTTGGAGGCCGCGACGGCCCGGCTGTGGGCCGAGCTCAATTTCCTGATGCCGCTTGCGACTGAAGCAATGCCGGCATCCACGCAAGGGGATCAACCATGAAAACGACCGCAATCGCGCGCGTCGCGATGAGTCTCGCCGTTGCGGCGGGCCTGGGTGGCGCATATTACCTTGGACAACAGCAACGTCATCAGCAAGCTTCCGGATCCGCAACGGTCAATGGGCCCCACGACGGCCATGATCCGGCCGCGGGCGCCGAGCTCAAGACCGGCAAACGGATTCTCTACTGGCGCGACCCGATGGTACCGGGGCAGCGCTTTGACAAGCCGGGCAAATCCCCTTACATGGATATGCCGCTGATACCGGTGTATGAAGAGGAAAATGCCGACGGCGCCGCGGTGCGCATCGACGGCCGCGTGACGCAGAACCTCGGCGTCCGGACCGCGGAAGTAAAGCTCGGCCGGCTGGAGATGGCCCTGCAGGTCCCCGGCAATGTCGCCATCAACGAGCGCGGCATCGAAGTCATTCAGGCGCGAACCACCGGGTTCGTCGAACACACTTACGTGCGGACCACCATGGAAACGGTCCGCAAAGGCCAGGCGCTCGCCCAGGTCTATTCGCCAGACTGGGTGGCGGCGCAGGAAGAGTACCTGGCCGTCGCGCGCATGCCGGGTAACCCGCAGCCCGAACTGCGCGACGCCGCGGTGGCGCGCATGCGGCAGGTAGGCATGACAGACGGCCAGATCCGCGTAGTGCAGGCAAGCGGCAAGCTCCAACCGCGGCTCACGGTCAATAGCGCGGTCGACGGCATTGTCACTGAGGTCGGCGCTCGGGACGGCATGACCGTTCCCCCTGGCATGACGCTCTTTCGCATCGCCAGCCTGGCAACGGTGTGGGTGCTCGCCGAAGTGCCTGAAAGCCAGGCGGCTGCCCTGCGGCCTGGCCAGGCGGTAATGGCAAGCACCACGGCGCTGCCGAATCTGGCGCTGCCCGGCAAGGTGGACACGATCTTGCCGGACGTCAGCGCCGGTACGCGCACGATCAAGGTACGGATCGAACTGCAGAACAAGGACAGGAAACTGTTGCCGGGCATGTTCGTGTCGGTACGCATGGTGCCGGCGGGCGCAACAGAACGGCTGCTCGTGCCCAGCGAGGCACTAATCCGGACCGGAGCGCGCACCATTGCCATGGTGGCCAAAGGCGAAGGTGGATTTGATCCGGTAGAAGTCAAGGCGGGCGCAACCGCCGGTGGCCAGAGCGAGATCCTCGAGGGCCTGAAGGCGGGCCAGCAAGTCGTGGTTTCCGGACAGTTCCTCATTGATTCAGAAGCGAGCCTGCGCGGGACCGTCGCACGCATGCAGGAAACTACTTCCGGCCCCCCGGTTGACAGCGCCGCCTCCGAGGCGTCGGCCGCTGGCCCCGAGCATCGTGCAGTAGGGCGCATCCAGTCCATCGGCGAGCGCAGCCTGATCATCGCTCACGAGGCCATCCCGTCAGCCCAGTGGGGCGCCATGACAATGGAGTTTGCCGCGCCACCTGCCGGCCTTCCGCAGGGACTGAAAGCGGGCGATCGCGTCGCGTTCAGCTTCCGGTTGGATCCCCACGGCATGGCGACGCTCGTCACCGTCGCGCCGCAAGTCCAGACCGCGGGAGCCAAGCCATGATCGCCAGTCTGATCCTTGCGTCCATCCGCAACCGCTTCCTGGTCCTTCTTGCCACGGTGATGCTGACCGCGTGGGGGCTTTGGGCCGTGCGAAGTACGCCACTGGATGCCCTGCCCGACCTCTCCGACGTGCAGGTCATCATTCGCACCCCATTCCCTGGGCAGGCTCCCCAGATTGTGGAGAACCAGGTCACCTATCCGCTGACCACCACGATGCTGTCGGTGCCCGGCGCGAAGACCGTGCGCGGATACTCGTTCTTCGGCGACTCCTATGTCTACGTATTGTTCGAGGACGGCACCGACCTGTACTGGGCCCGTTCACGCGTTCTTGAGTACTTGAACCAGGTCCAGTCCCGGCTGCCGGCCGCCGCCAAGCCTGCGCTTGGTCCCGACGCTACCGGCGTGGGTTGGGTCTATGAGTACGCGCTCGTGGACAAGAGCGGACAGCATGACCTGTCACAGCTGCGCGCCCTTCAGGACTGGTTCTTGCGATTTGAGCTCAAGTCCTTGCCCAATGTCGCAGAGGTTGCCTCGTTGGGCGGGATGGTCAAGCAGTTCCAAATTGTGCTGTTGCCCGACCGGCTTCGCGCCTACAACCTGTCACAAGGGAAGGTGCTGGCCGCACTCAAGGGGGCCAATCAGGAAACCGGGGGCTCAGTATTGGAACTGGGTGAAGCCGAATACATGGTGCGCGCTACCGGGTACCTGAAGACGCTGGATGACTTTCGGCAGGTGCCGATCGTGACGAGCGACGCCGGTATTCCGGTCAGACTGGGCGATGTCGCCGTGATTCAACTGGGCCCAGAGATGCGCCGCGGCATCGCGGAGCTCAACGGCCAAGGCGAAGTCGCGGGCGGGGTCATTATCCTGCGATCGGGGAAGAACGCGCTGGAGACGATCAACGCCGTCAAGGCCAAACTGCAGACCTTGCAGAAAAGCCTGCCTGACGGCGTCGAGGTCGTCACCGTCTACGACCGGTCGGCGCTGATCAGTCGCGCAGTCGACAACCTCACCACCAAGCTGCTGGAGGAGTTTGCGGTCGTCGCAGTGGTCTGCCTGCTCTTTCTCTTTCACTTGCGCTCGGCACTGGTCGCCATCATCTCGTTGCCGCTTGGCGTGCTGGCGGCATTCCTTGTCATGCGCTATCAGGGCGTGAACGCCAACATCATGTCACTGGGGGGTATTGCAATCGCAGTCGGCGCGATGGTCGACGCCGCGGTCGTCATGATCGAGAACGCCCATAAGCACCTGGAACACTGGCACGTCAAGCATCCACAGCAAGAACTTGAGGCGCAAGAGCGATGGCGCCTTATCGGTGAGTCGGCCGCAGAGGTCGGTCCTGCCCTGTTCGTCTCATTGCTGATCATCACCCTGTCGTTCATTCCAGTCTTTACCCTGGAGGCACAGGAGGGCAGGTTGTTCTCGCCATTGGCGTTCACCAAAACCTACTCCATGGCGGCGGCGGCGGGTCTCTCCGTCACATTGATCCCCGTGCTAATGGGCTATATGATTCGTGGCAAGATCCCTTCCGAGCAAGCCAATCCTCTCAACCGCCTGCTGATCCGCGCTTATCACCCGCTGCTCAACAAGGTGCTCAGGTACCCCAAGACCACCGTGGCGCTGGCGGGCGTGCTCCTGGTTGCGACCGCCTGGCCCATCATGCGCACTGGCGGGGAATTCATGCCACCGCTGGACGAAGGCGATCTGCTCTACATGCCCTCCGCTCTGCCAGGGCTTGCGGCCGGCAAGGCGTCGCAGTTGCTGCAACAGACCGACCGGCTGATCAAGACGGTCCCTGAAGTGGCGTCCGTGTTTGGCAAAGCCGGCCGCGCCGACAGTGCGACGGACCCCGCGCCGATTGAGATGTTCGAGACGACCATTCGCTTTAAGCCGAAGGATCAGTGGCGTCCCGGCATGACAACCGACAAGCTGGTCGAAGAATTGGACCGCATTGTCAAGGTACCGGGCCTGTCCAATATCTGGGTACCGCCGATCCGCAATCGCATTGACATGCTCGCGACCGGCATCAAGAGTCCCGTGGGTATCAAGGTCGCCGGCACGGACCTCAAGGAGATCGACAGACTCGCCACACGTATTGAAGAGGCCGTCAAGACAGTCCCCGGCGTGACATCTGCGCTGGCCGAACGGCTCACGGGCGGGCGCTACATCGATGTCGACATCGACCGCGCGGCAGCAGGCCGCTACGGTCTGAACATCGAGGACGTCCAATCGATTGTTTCCTCGGCCATCGGGGGTGAAACCGTTGGTGAGGTGGTCGATGGACTCGCACGATTCCCCATCAACGTTCGGTATCCGCGCGACGATCGGGACTCCATCGATGCACTGCGGCGCCTGCCAATTGTGACCGACAGCGGCTTACAGATTGCGCTGGCCGATGTGGCCCGCATTACTGTCATGCAGGGCCCACCGATGTTGCGCAGTGAGAACGCACGTCTTTCCGGTTGGGTATATGTTGACATTCGCGGCAGAGATCTTCGGTCCACCGTGCGTGACATGCAGGCCGCCGTGGCGAAGGCCGTACCAATGCCCGCCGGGTATGCCCTCAGTTGGTCAGGCCAGTTCGAGTATCTGGAGCGTGCTACGGCCAAACTCAAGGTCGTCGTCCCCTTTACCTTGCTGATCATCTTCGTACTGCTCTATCTAGTTTTCGGCCGGCTGGATGAAGCCATGCTGATCATGGGCACGCTCCCCTTGGCCCTAATAGGCGGCTTCTGGCTGCTGTATCTGTTGCGCTACAACCTCTCTGTGGCTGGGATAGTTGGGTTCATCGCGCTTGCGGGTGTGGCCGCAGAGTTCGGCGTCATCATGCTGCTGTATCTCAAGCACGCGTGGCACGACCGGTTGGCGCGCGGTGAAGATACGCTAGATGCGTTGCTCGACGCCATCCAGGAGGGTGCGGTATTGCGCGTCCGGCCGAAGGCGATGACGGTGGCGGTCATCCTGGCGGGCCTGATTCCGATCATGTGGTCACATGGCACAGGGTCTGAGGTCATGCAACGGATTGCTGCGCCAATGGTGGGTGGCATGGTGACAGCGCCGCTGCTATCGATGTTCGTCGTGCCCGCCGTATATCTGTTGCTGCGCCGGCGCTTGTTGCCCTCGCCCTCCACCACCGCCAAGCAGGCAGAACTGGAGCGGGCCGTGTAGCAACTGTGCCTGGCGAGTCCCGGGGGCCGCCAGGCCAGTCTTCAGTGCATTGGGAACGTTCACCAGTGCGGCGCGCATCCATGAGAGGGCACCCGCCCTACGGCACTTCCCGGGCGTTTGCTCGAGGTGCCGCCACAATATCAAGACACCGCGCTGGTGAGCTCCCGCAACACGTAGGGCACCCTCCGTCGGCAAATCGCCGCGACCCACCTTCTGGACAGCTAGCACACCAGGCCCGAAAATCCCCGTATGCGTCCGCCTCCCATCCTGCATCTGCCGCCCGCGGTCGTCGCGGTAATTCTGGTCGGGCTGGTGACCATCCTCAGCTTGATTGTCCTGCTAGCCCGGCACCTGCATCGCAGCCAACCGCCGCCTCGCAAGCACCGCAGCAAGAGTCCCAAACCAGGGCGCTTGCGCAAATGACCTTGCGGACAGTGCTGCGGCCCAACAGCGGCGACGCCAAGTTGTACGAACGCGGGTAGGCCGCCGTTATTTCCGACGGCCAGAGCGAGGGCTCTTTCGGGGCCGGCCCCGGCGCGGCAGCCGCGGGCGCCCGCGACCATAGGTGCGATTCAGATAGATGACAAATGCCAGGAACGCAATGATGCAGAGCACGGCAACCAGCAATAGCGAGGACAGCACGCCATGCGGCAAATCGAAGACGTAATATCGGTTCAAGTTTCCAATCGCCCTGTGTGGCAGGCCGCCTCTCGTGCGTACTCAGTGAACGCCATCCTCAAGCGAATCGGCGCACGGCGACGATCAGCGCACCATCGCCATTGGCGAACCGCACGCCGCCCTTCTCCAATTGCCTCTCGATCATGCAGAGTCCGCCAAACATGTCATTCAGGATGGGACCACGGCGTCGATGGTCGCCAACCGCCATGGGGAACGGACGCGTCCTTTGCTTGCTCATGCTCAGCGTCATAAGCGGCAATGCCAACGTGCAGAATGTCTGGCTGTGTACGACAGTGAAACCTGCGGCATTGACCTTGCGAATCAGTGCGGGAAGCGTGTAGCGCGCTTCTGGCGCCCTCGGGGCATTGCCGCGCAGTCGTCGCGTTCGTTGATGCGGTACGGTCACGACAATACCGCCACCCTGGCGACAAGCCTTACGCAACTGGTCAAGCACTATCCCGTCTGACGCGGCATGCTGCAGGACGTCGAACGCCCCGATGACGTCAAAGGCGTCCGCGAACGGCAGGTGCATAGGATCCATCTGCAAACAGGAAAAGCCATATTCCCGGCGCACCTCGCGTAGTGCATCCACGCAACGGTCGGCCGCGACCAGCGTGGCGGCCGGATAGCATGTCCGGAAATCATCCAGGAATTTTCCCGCACCGCAGCTCAGATCCAAGAATGACTCAATCTGCGGGAACCACCGAGACAAGGCCTCGATGATCAGTCGGCGGCGATATGCAAACCAGAAGTTCCGGTCTTCAACGTGCGCAAATTCCCGCAACAGCGACGCTTGATTCCCATCGTGATCCCCGATCAGTTCGGGTGCGAGGCACACAATGCCTGATGTCGACGGCGGCTGCCAGTCGCAGGACCAGCAATGCCACCCCTGCGTGGACAATGCATTGCCACATCTCACGCACGATCGCATCGCCGGCCTCAGATTGAAATCGGAGGCCCTCCCGCAAGGGGCCCTCCATCGCTTTGCAGAATCCTCGTACTCACCCAGGCTGGCGTTGAGCCCACGCGCGATGCGGCGGCGTGCTGGCGAAGTCGTCTGGACGCGTATCCGACTCACACATCCATGCGCGCGGTCAGAAGGCTGACATTCGATTTTATGGAGATGACCTGTCGCAAACATGACGGGGAAATTACCAGGCGCCGCACCCGTTGCTATCTGCGGCAACATCGGACAACATGCACGGCGGCGCGGCCTTTTTCCAACAGATGCGAACGATGTCATGGATTCGACGCCGACAATCCACACCGCGCCTGTGGCGACTTGTGATTGCAGACTTTAGGGATTTCCTGGACAGCGCCGCGCCAGACCAGTGCGCTCAGCGTTTTCGTCAGCCCGGCCTTGGCCAACTTTGGTTTCGATCGTCGTGGGCAATGCGCCCGATCGCGAGACAGCATGACAGATTCAAAGGACACCGCACCGCTGTCGAATGACAAGCCCCCGGCAGCCCCCGTGCCGCTGCAGCGAGAATGGCTGAATCGCACCGTTGTCGGTGCCGGGCTCACGAGTGCACTAGGCGATTTCTGCTACGAGACCACCACCGTCATCCTGCCCGGCTTCCTGGCAATACTCGGGATCCCGGCGGCGGTTCTGGGACTTATCGAAGGCCTGGCCGATGCGGTGGCGAGCTTTACCAAGATGATTTCGGGTTACGTCGCCGACAAGCTCGGACATCGAAAGCTTCTGGTGCTGGTCGGCTACGCCCTGACGCCTGCGGGTCAGATCGCAATCGCATTGGCCACGGCGTGGCCAATGCTACTTGTGGGGCGAATCATTTCCTGGTTCGGAAAAGGGCTGCGCGGCCCGCTTCGCGACGCGATTGTCATCCAGGCAATCCCGCCGCGCGCGCGAGGCCGTGCCTTCGGGTTTCATCGGGCTATGGATACGATTGGCGCAGTAGTCGGACCGCTGCTTGGTGTCGCATTGCTTGGCTGGGCCCAAAGCCATCATGGGTGGAACGACCCCATCGGTCCGTTCCGTCTGGTCCTATGGCTAAGTGTCATCCCGGGGGTTCTGGCCGTCCTGGCTTTCCTCGGCTTCGTCAAGGATCCGGCATTTTCCCCAAATCCCGGGCTGCGATTTTTCCGGGCCTTGCGCGGCCTTCCGCCAAAATTCAAGCGCTATCTCGGCGCCGTCGGGTTGTTTGGCATGGGTGATTTCTCCCACAGCCTGTTGATCCTCGGCGCCACGAAATTGCTGACCCCCGCACTCGGCATCGTGCAGGCCGCGCAAATCGCCGGTGGCCTCTACGTCTGGCGAAACGTCGTGCAATCGGCGGCGTCATTTCCAGTCGGCATGCTGGCGGATCGCGTCGGTGCGCTGCGCATTCTCGTGCTTGGCTATGCGCTAGGCGCGATGACCGGCCTGCTCATGGCCATCACGTTCTGGCTCCACGTCAACACCCTCGCACTGCTCGCGGCCGTCTTCCTGCTTGCGGGCCTGTACACGGCCGTCCAGGAAGCCCTGGAGCCGACGGTGATCGCCGAGATGGTGTCGGCTGACACCTTGGCCATGAGCATCGGCGCGCTCGGCACCACGAACGGCACGGCGAAGTTCATCTCGAGCGCCGGCGTCGGTCTCATCTGGTCGGCGCTATCACCTGTCCTCGGCTTCGCATTCGCCACCATCACCATGGCGGCCGGCACAGTCATGCTGGCGAGATTACGGCACATCTAAATCTCGCCACATCGCCCGGAGATCGAGCGCAGTGCGGGAGTCCCCGCCACGAGCCATCCGCGCGGTCGTGCCGACCGTCGGGACGCCAAAGATCGCCTAGCCGTCGGCAAGCATCGCCTGTACGTCGACGGCGGGCGCATCGAGTAGCTTGACCAGCGCGTCAAAGTCGATCGGCCGGCTGAACAGGTAGCCTTGCCCCACCTCGCAGCCAAACTCCCGCAACACCGACACTTGCCAAACGTACTCGACCCCTTCGGCCACGACGCGCAGCCCAAGCATATGCGCCATGCTAATCATGGCCTGCACGATTTGCCTGTCGCTGTGCGAGCCTTGCATGTCATGGATAAAGGCGCGATCAATCTTGAGTTCGGTGACCGGTAAGTGCTTCAGACTGGACAGATTGCTGTATCCAGTCCCGAAATCGTCGATGGCAATTCCGACGCCCGCGGCGCCCAGCTCCCGCACAAATTCTAGCAGCCCTTCCTCGTGCACGAACAACGCGTTCTCCGTCAGCTCAATCTTGAAGCGCCGACAATCAACGCCAAACTGCGCGATAGTCTGCAGCACAGGCTCCTGCCTGTGCCAACTCAGTTGCAAGGGCGAGAAGTTCACCGCCACCCTGAATTCCGGATCGATCGCCAGTGCCTCGAGCTTCGCGACGTATCGACAGGATTCGCGCAATACCCAATCCCCGATCGCGCCGATTACCCCGGTCTCTTCGGCTACCGGAATGAATTCGGCCGGCGAGACGGGAACGCTGCCATCTCGCATCCAGCGGAGCAAGACTTCCGCACCGATGACCTTGCCCGTGGTGAGCGACACCTGGGGTTGCCAGGCCAGCGAAAATTCGTTGGCCTCGAGCGCGCGGTGCAGCGCGTTGGAGATGTCGAGGCGCTTGAGCACCTTCGTATGCAGGCCGCGAGAAAAAAAATGACAAGCGCCGATGCCATCCTCCTTGGCGCGGTACATCGCCGCATCGGCATTCATGATCAGCGCTTCTGCGGTCGTGCCATCGGCGGGAAATCGGCTGACCCCAATGCTCGCGGAGACGTAGCTTTGCGTACCGTTCAGGACAATCGGCTTGGCCAGTTCATCGAAGATCCGCCGCGCGATCGACTCGACCTGAGCAGGATCCGCGGTGTCGTGCAGAATGAATGTGAATTCATCGCCGCCGATACGGCCGACAAAATCCGCTTCCTTCACCAGTCGCTTGAAGCGCTCCCCGACCACCTCGAGTAGCCGATCGCCAAACGAGTGGCCCAGTGTATCGTTCACGTCCTTGAACCGGTTGAGGTCAAGGAAAAGCAGGGAAAATTCCGTACCCTTGTTCGCCGAACGTTCGATCGCATGGCCAAGCCGGTCCTGGAACAAGCGTCGATTTGGCAGACCGGTCAGGCTGTCGTAGTAGGCAAGGTGCATGTACTGGGCGCGCAGGCTTTCGCGCTGCATGATGTCCGCGAACATCGCCACGAAACTGAACACTTCGCCATGCTCGTCGTGAACCGTCTTGATCGTTACCCAGTCGGGCGCGATCGAGCCGTCCGCCCGCAATAGCCAGACCTCCCCTTCCCAGCGTCCGCCATCGCGCAGGGTTGCAAATATCTCCGCGTAGAAGCCCCGTCCATGCCGGCCAGACCGTAAGAATCCGGCCGGCCGCCCGACAATATCCGCGCCGGGATAGCCCGTCGCGGCTGTGAAGGCACGATTGATGTACTGGATGCGCAAGCGAGCGTCCGTTACCAGCACCGCGTCACTAGTTGACTCGAGCACATTGGCCGATATCTTGCGGTTTTCCAGCTCAGTACGCAATTGGCTAACCAGCGCCTCGCGTTCACGACGATTGATGTCACTGCGACAAACGAACTCGGCCAGCAAGGACGCCATGGAGACAATGCCGATGTATCGCCCTTGCGCATCGAAGACGGGTAGGTGCTCACAAGCTTCCTTACGCATGCGCTTGAGCAACTGGATCGCGCTGGCATGCCCCTGCACGGGCTCGGGTGGACGTCGTGCGATCAGATCCGCGAAAATCCGTGCTGGAAAAAGCGTCGCCTGCCGGTCCGTCACGACACCGAGAAACGTGCCGTCGTCATCGAAGACCGAGAAGACGTTCGTCGATGTCTGATTGACCCCGACCAGATCCCGATATCGCTGGTCGAGCGCAACGCGGCGTGCCGTCAGGTCGAGGCACTCCGAAACAAGCAATGTGTCCATCTGCAAGCCTTATCCCAGCTTTTGATCCACGAACAACTCGACTTCCAGCGCCAGGTGAAGGATTTCCTCGGCTCCCATGGCCGGTTTGATCTCATCCAGGATGAACGTCTTGAGCTCTGCGGCGGGGATCTTTCTGAGAATCGCCTTTCGAATGAGGATGTCAGAAATCACGTCGTCGTCGATTTCTATATGCTCGAAGGCCGTGGTTGACAGCAAACTGAGTGCTCGCCCGACCGCAACGTGTCCAATTGGCGAGGCGCGCCCTAGCACGAGCCCATCGGTAATTGGCGGAAGGACAAACTCCTTGATGTGGGCGCGCAATCGCTTCTGACGACGTTTCTCCATTCCGACACTAACCTTTCCGATCCAAGATCGAACGCGCCAAGGAAGCACCGCACGCAAATCCGGCGCAGCACGACATCCTTCGCGGGCCGTTTGTACCAGACATTCCTGCCACCGACTACCCATCAAACGTGGGCCCGCAAGAGTTGCCATGCTTTGAGTTTCTACTCCTACTAGTGAGTATCCGTGGATACCGCCTAGGGACGCATATCCTGGTAGAGCTTGAGCATGTCCTTGTATTCACCCGCCGTCTTCTGAATGGAAAACCGCATACGCACCGCATTCTCCGCAAATGCCACGCGCTCGACGTCCATCTCGACCGTATTGCCATCGATGCCGGACTGCATCGGCACCCGGTAGAGCAATGCCTCCTCCGCCGCTGACGGACGGGACTCCAAATGCCGCCGCGAAGTCGTCGCCATGCCCACAAACGCATTGCCGCTTGCCATCGCCCGTTCCAATTCGGCGCCAAAGTCGATGTCCCGCGCCTTGTAGTTCGGGGTATCCGCGTTGGCGATATTGGCTGCCAGAAACTCCAGCCGGCGAGTGCGCAGCCTGAGCGCCAGTTCATGCGCGTTTTCCGCGCTACGCGCAGCATTCTGGATAAATGCGGTTTCCATCTCGCCTCTCCAACGCATTCGGAAGAGGGCAGACTAGCCTACCCCACTCCGCGTCATTGCGAGGATAAGCGATCAATTTATCAACGTTTCAAATGACCAAGTTGCAATGATCTTGACACCGTTGTGCCGTACAGAATTCGCCTGCTTTGGACGCATTTCCCTCAGATGACCGGTTCGTAATATTCGAGTCATTCGACTGATCGTGTCGGGCCGATAGACTGTGCACACGGTGAGCGAGACAGACTCGCCAACATGACTCCGGAGAACTTTCCATGAAGAAGCTTCACACTGCCATTCTTACCGCCGCACTCTCGATCCTCGCAGGCACTGCCGTGGCCGCTCCCGCCGAGGGGCAGGTCCATCGCCCTCGCGATCCCTTCACGGACGGCGCACGCGCCGGAGCCTCAGCCAGCGACGTGTACGCCGGCGGCGCGCGCATCGACAAGCGTGACGTTTTCACCGACGGAGCACGTATTGGGGCGCGAGACGTCTTCACCGACGGCGCTCACGGGCTCTGACAGGTTGACGCCCATGCCAGTTTGACACTTGCACAAGTGTGAGGGGAGCCAGTCATCCGTCCAGGTTGACTGGCTTCCGGTGCTGCTCTTTTGCCTCTACCGTGGCACGAAGAGCTTGTGGCTTGCCTCCTACGGAGGCAAGCCATTTTCTTGGGTGCGCGTCTGGGCTAGCGCCATGCTAACGGCCATGCGGCGCATCAGAACTTGAACGGAAAGGTGCCCCCACCCACACTGTCCGGAACGACCAGTCCGGTGGAAACGCACTCCGTTCTACCGGAACGAATTTCGTCGGAACCACAGCGGGCGGCGAAGTGCTTTTCCTGGCCCCCCGTAGTGCCCCACGCGGATGCCCAGATGACTGGCTCGCTGTCAATTCTGTCGAGGTAGATTTTCCGGCGTAAGCACCGGCGTGTTGCAACTGGAACGCATCGGCAATGTGCTGCTGCGGAATCACCTGATAGATGACCCGTTTGGCATGGATGGCCGCCAGGCCGCACGAACTCTGGTTGATCATTGCGGCTGCCCCCGACCAGTCCCAGCACGCGCTGCTGACGTACGAAAAGTCTGGCCGTTGGTTCTGGACCTGCGCCACCGGTCAGCACGTCAATCATGGCAATTTTCTCGCCAACCCTTCACGCCGCGAGGGATTGTGTCAGCGCACCGGGACCGTATCCTCATGATTTGCTGCTGGCCACACGCGCCAGGCAGCGAGAAATCCGACAACAGAAACGCACGCAAGCACCACAAATGCTGCACGCATCCCGTATCGCGCCCCCACCTGCCCCGCGAGCGGATAGGCAATCAGCCAGCACGCATGCGAGAGGGAGAATTGCGCAGCAAACACTGCAGGGCGATCGGCTGAAGCCGCCGAGCGTTTCAGCAGACGTCCGCTTGGCGTCAACGTCATCGAGTACCCGATGCCGGTGGCAAACCACGTCAGCAGAAGCATGGGCCATTCGATGACTTGCCCGAACCCGGTCAGTGCTACTCCAAAAGCGAGACTGGCTGACATAAGGATGGCGCCGCCCAGCATGGCTGGACGATCAGGACGATTCGCCAACAGCCTCGGCAGTAACAGTGCCACAAGCATCGATCCGCAGCCGAAGGCCGCCAGAGCGAATGGGACATCAGACGCCGGACGCTGCAGCTTGCTTTGCACATAGACGACCGTGTTCACGATGACCATCGAGCTGGCGGCGGCCGCGGCGAGGTTCAGGGCCAGAAGCCCTCGCAAGCGGTGCGTCCGAAGGTAGATCGACATACCCCGAAACGTTTTGGCATACAGGCTCTCCTTGCGAGCTATCGCCTTGGATTGCGGCAAACGCACCGAAACGACGAACGCAGCCGACACCAGGAAGCCCACGACAGTGCCGCCGAACAGCCAGTGAAAGCCGATGACCGATAGCAACGCGGCGGCCAGCATCGGACTCACCAGACTCTCCATGTCATACGCCAGGCGCGACAGGGATAAGGCATTCGTATAGGCCTTCTCTTCAGGAAGGACGTCCGGGATGGTCGCCTGAAAAGTTGGCGTGAACGCCGCCGATGCCGACTGCAACAGGAAAATCAGGATGTAGATCTGCCAGATCTGCGTCACGAACGGCAGAGAAATTGCCACCAGCGCCCGCACGAGGTCCATCGCAACAAGGAATGCGCGACGCGGAAGCCTGTTGGCGAACGCACCCACAACCGGGGCAATGCCCACATAGGCAACCATCTTGATTGCCAGCGCGGTTCCCAGGACGCTACCCGCGTTCGCACCAGCCAGATCATAGGCGAGCAGACCCAGCGCGACCGTCGCAAGCCCGGTGCCAATCAGCGCGATCACCTGCGCACCGAACAGGTGCCGATAGGTTCGGTTCCGCAATACGTCCAGCATGCAACCTCCTAAGCTTCAGCGAGTTCGTCGCGACCCACGCCCGCGCCCCGTTTCCGGCGCACCACCATGCCGCATATCGCGGGCAACACGAAGAGCGTGAGCACGGTGGCCGTGATCAATCCACCGATCACGACCGTTGCCAGTGGCTTTTGCACCTCCGCACCCGTCCCCGTTGCGAGGGCCATGGGCACGAAGCCCAGAGATGCCACCAAGGCAGTCATGAGCACCGGTCGCACCCGTTCCATCGCGCCATCGATCACGGCCGCGTCCGGCGCCACCCCGTCTTCCAGCCGTTTGCGGATGGCCGATATCAGGACGAGACCATTGAGAACGGCCACGCCCGAGACAGCAATGAAACCCACTGCTGCGGAGATGGAGAACGGGATGCCGCGCAGCAGTAGTGCGAACACGCCTCCCGCCAGCGCCAGGGGCACAGCCGTCAGAACTGTCGCGGTCAGCATTGCATTGCCGATCGCCATATACAGCGCCGCGGCGATCAGCACGAAGCAGGCGGGCACAATCATGGCGAGTCGCTTGGTCGCGGCTTGCAGGTTCTGGAACTGGCCGCCCCATTCGATGTACATGCCGGGAGGCAACTTGACGTCCCGCGCGATCCGCGCAGCAGCATCGTCTACAAAGCTGCCGAGGTCACGCCCGCCCACATTGGCTTCCACGTACACGCGACGCTTGCCGTTGTCGCGGCTCACTTCGTTCAGGCCCTGTGTGAATCGGAACTCGACAAGCTGCCGCAATGGCACGGAAACCCGCGCCTGGTCCGAGGCGGCTGGCAGCATCACGGGCAGCGCGCCAAGCACATCGAGGTTCTCCCGCTGATTGCCTGGCAGGCGGATGACAATATCGTAGCGCCGATCGCCATCGAATATCTGGCCTGCCGGGCGGCCCGCCATCGCTGCCGAGACGGTATCGGCCACTTCCTTCACCGTCAGCCCATACCGCGCGATAGCGGCGCGATCGAATACGATGTCGAAGGTGGGAAACCCGCTGGTCAGCGGTACGCGCACATCCGTTGCTCCGGGTGTCTTGCGCAAGACGGCGGCAATGCGTTGCCCAGTGGCGGTCAGGTCGTCGAGATTCTCGCCATAGATCTTTACGGCGACATCGCTGCGCACGCCACCGATCAGTTCATTGAAGCGCATCTCAATGGGTTGGGTGACGTCGTAATTGTTGCCCACCATCGGTGCCGTCTTCTCCCGGATACGCTCGATCACCTGTTCCTTGGTGGTTACGCCATCCGGCCATTCACTCTTCGGCTTGAGGATGATGTAGTTGTCGGAGGCGTTGGGCGGCATGGGGTCAGCCGCCAGGCTGGCGGTACCCGCCTTGGAGTACACAGTCTTCACCTCAGGGAGCGAGAGCACGGCGCGTTCCAGCGGCAAATCAATCGCCACCGACTGATCGATCGATGTCGATGGAATGCGAACGGAGGACAGGTTAAGGTTCTGTTCGTCAAGCGTTGGCATGAACTCGCGACCGACAAAGGCGAACGCAACTGCAGCCAGTGCCAGCACCAGCAAGCCGGCGCCGACAAACGGAATCGGTCGCGCCACCGCCCGCTCCAGCCACGGGCGGTACCACTGCTTGGTCGCGACGATCACCCGTACTTCCTTTTCGGAAACTTCCTTGCGTAGCAGCACAGCCAGCATCGCAGGCACGAAGGTCAGGGACAGCACGAATGCGGACGCCAGCGCCAGCATGAGCGTCATCACCATCGGCGAGAACATTTTTCCCTCCACGCCCTGGAATGTCAGGCACGGCAGGAATACCAGGAAGATCACGAGTTGCCCATAGATCGTGGGGCGAAGCATTTCCCGTGACGACAGCAACACTTCGTCCAGGCGTTCCCTCAGCGTCAGTAGACGACCTTCCTGATGCTGACGCTGCGCCAATCGCCGCAGGGTATTCTCGACGATGATCACCGCACCATCGATGATCAGGCCGAAGTCCAGCGCACCCAGACTCATCAGGTTGCCGGAGATCCCAAGCTGATTCATGCCGATAGCACTGACCAGCATCGACAATGGGATGACCAGCGCTGCAATGACGGCAGCGCGCCAGTTGCCCAGCAGCAGGAACAGGATTACCACCACCAGCAAGGCGCCTTCCACCAGATTCTTGGCGACTGTCTCGATGGTGGCGGTCACCAGTTGCGATCGGTTAAGCGTAGGAACGATGACTACACCCGGCGGCAGCGTCTTCGAGATTTGTTCCAGCTTGTCGCCAACATCCTGCGCCACGGTACGGCTGTTCGCGCCAACCAGCATCAGCGCGCTGCCTATCACCGTTTCCTGGCCATTGCGGCTGGCCGCACCGGAGCGAAGTTCTCCGCCAATCTTGACGGACGCCACCTGGCCGACCGTGATCGGCACGTTCTGGCGATGGGCGATCACGGCGCGCGAGATCTCGTCCGCCGACTTGATGCGCGCATCGGCACGCACCAGGTACGATTCACCCGAACGGCGCATGAAGTTCGCACCCACCGAAAGATTGGCATCCTCCAGAGCCTGTGCGAGGTCGCCATATGAGATGCCGTAGGCGGCCATTTTTGCAGCATCAGGCTCGACCACGAACTGCTTGACATAGCCACCCAAGGAATCCACGTCGGCCACACCAGCCGTTGTCCTCAACTGAGGGCGAATGATCCAGTCCTGCACGGTTCGCAGGTATGCAAGCTTCGACACACGGTCATCAAGCCGTTCCCCGCGCTCGGTCAAGAAACTTCCATCGCGTTGCCAGCCCGGCGCCCCGTCCTTGAGCGGTGCGCCCTTGCCATCAGGGTATTGATACTCCACGCTGTAGTGGAATACCTCGCCCAGACCAGTGGAAACCGGACCCATCTGCGGCTCGGCGCCTGCGGGCAGGCTGGGACGTGCCTGCACGAGTCGCTCCGATACCTGCTGGCGCATGAAGTAGAGGTTGGCGCTCTCCTTGAAGATGACGGTGACCTGGCTGAACCCGTTGCGGGACATCGACCGCGTGTTCTCGACGCCGTTCAACCCTGAAATAGCGGTTTCGATCGGATACGTCACGCGCTTCTCGACCTCCACGGGGCTTAGGGTTGGCACCACCGTGTTGATCTGCACCTGCTTGTTCGTGATATCGGGCGTGACATCGATCGGCAGCAGCTTGAGCTGCCAGGCGCCGATTGCGGCAATCACGACCGTCAGGAACAGAACAAGCCATCGGTAGTGAATCGATCCACTGAGGACATTGCCAATCATTCGTCGTCCCCAGCTGCCTTGTTCATCTCGGCCTTCACCAGAAAGGCATTACGCGTTGCCACCTGCTCCCCGGCGCGCACACCGGAGAGAATCTGCGCCATGCCGCCACTGCGCGTACCGACCAGAACCGGCTGCGCACGGAATCCATTTTCCGTGCGCACGAATAACGCATCGGTGCCATCAATGTTCTGTACGGCATCTTCGGGAACCGACAACTCGCCATTGTTGTTTGCCTTGGCGCGCAAGCGAACCTGGACACCTTCGCCTACCACCAGGCGGTCCGAAGGTTGCTCCGGAATCACGACGACCGTGGCCGCGCGTGCACTGCCCGATACGGTTGGCGTGACAGCCTGGATCTTCGCCGGCAACGGCGATCCGTTGGAAAGCAGAATCGCGGCTTGGCCACCCGGTGAAATACGGCCCAGATCCCCTGCAGTGACGGCGGCCTCGACCTGCACGGCGCCCAGGCCAGCCACACGGAACAGATCGGCCTGCTGCGCGACATACGCGCCCAGCGTCACCGATTGGGCAGTAATCTTGCCGGCGATGGGGCTGACCACCGCGACCGCCCGGCCATCGCTTGTCAGGTGCGCAGCCTCGGCAACCGTTGTGGCGCGCTGCGCCTCGGCCTGCGCGACCTCCAGTGCCGCTTTGGCTGATTCCATTTCCTGGCGCGGTGTCACGCCTTGCTGAAACAGACTGGCTTCACGTTCATACGTCCTGCGGGAGAGATCCGCCCTGGCTTGTGCTACCCTGCGTTCCGAAGCCATCGCTGCAGCCTCCGGACTTTCGACGGTGGCCAGCACATCACCGGCGCGCACACCCTCGCCAAGGCGACGTTGAACCCGCAGCACCGTGCCCGCCGCACGGGACACAATCACAGCCTCGCCTCCCGGTACTGCGGCGACTCAGGCAGGCGCCAGAATCTCCGAACCCACCCCAACACTGGCGACCGGCTCGACGGCGATGTTTGCCGCCGCCAGATACTGGGTCGGAATTCGAACCTCTCGTGGGCCTGCCGGTTTGGCTGCCGCTGCTTCCGATGCGGCTTGCGCGTCGGCTGCCTTCGCGGGAACGGGCCCATTCCCCGGCAACAGCACGCGCGCGACGCCGAATCCCATCAACGCTGCTACCGCAGCAACGCCTGCAACCACCGGCCAGCTTGCAGGCTGACGCTTGTTCTTCATCATTTGGTGTCCTCGAATGCCAGGTGGCCGTCCGCCTGGGCAAGCACCGCCAGTGCGCGCACGCGCGCCAGACGCGCGTCAATGGTGAGTTGCCTGGCCTCCAGCAAGGCACGCCGGACGGCAAGCAATTCCATCAGCGGCGTCTTGCCGGCGTTATAACCGACGCGGCCCATTCGATAGGCCTCTGCCGCCGCCCTTTCACCCTCCTCGGCCGCGGTGATCTGGCGATCCGTTGCGCTGACCTGCGAGATGGCGGATCGGCGCGCCGCTACGGCTTCCAGTCGCATGTTGTCGAGCCTGGCCTGCGCGGCCGCGACGCGCTCCACGGCCGCATTGATGCCGCTGCGGTTTTGATCGAACAGGGGAATCGATGCCGTCACCCCGACAACATATCCGCTGGCGTTCGTCCATCCGTATCGACGCACGCCGGCACTTACGCCCACGTCCGGAATCCAGCGCTTTCTTTCCACGCCAACTTGTGCATCCAGCGCATTGCGCTCGGCCTCTGCCGCAGCGACGGTCGGGGCCTCCTGTCCGGGGAGTGCCGCGGTCGGCACGGTGCCTTGTGTCGTTAGCAGGGAACTGGACACCGCGGTGTACGGTTCGGCAGCTCCCGTCATGGCCGACAGCCGCGCCAGTGCATGCGTGGCGTCATTGTCGGCGGCGGCCTGCGCAGCCTGAGCGGCCGCCACACTTGCCTGCGCTTGCGCGCTGCGCAGCGCTGCTTCCTTTCCGGACTGCACTAGCGCACGCGCAGCAGTGAACTCCTCGTTCGCACGTGCCAGGTTTTCCGTCGCCAGCGCCATCCGGGCGGCCATGGCCTCCGCGGCGGCATAGGCAACCGCTAGTTCTGCCGCGTAAGCAACCCGTGCCAGGCGCTCACGCGCTTGCGCTGCGGCATAGTTGCGGTCCCCCACTTCGATTCGTGCGCCCCGCTTGCCACCAACCTCAAATGGCTGGGTAATCGAGTAGGTGTTCTGGCGCTGGCTCGTGCCGTCGCTTGACGGTGCGCCGAGGTTCTCCAGGACCGTATCGATCCGTGGATTCAGCCAGGCACGTGCTTGATTGGCATCGGCATCTGCGGCGCGGACGGTGGCGGCCTGCGCCATCATCGCCGGGGCACTTGCCATCGATTGCTGCAACAGGACACTATAGGGCGGGGCTTCCGCCGCGACCCCTCGCACCGAAGCCAGGAGCCATAAGACGGCACCGATGTAGTGCACTTTGGCTGGCGTGAACAAGGTTACCTGGGTCATCTGAGAGTCGTAAGCTTTGCTACTTCTATCAATACGCGGCGCGAACGGATACACAAGTCGTCGGCACGTCGAAATCGCTCGTCGGCACATGACAGGGGCGCTGCGAGCGCCCTTTCTTCGTCAGTCGACCTTGAGCCGCCCTTTTGCTGCCAGCTTCTTCCATCCCGCCACCTCGCGAGCGATCCGTTCCTGCAGCAAGGAAGGTGTTCCGCCAGCGGCCGAAACACCATCGCGTTGCAGGTGCTCGTTGGCATCAGGCGCTTTCAGAAAGGCATTGACGGCCGAGTTCACCTTTGCGACCACCTCTTGCGAGAGGCCCTTCGGTCCGATCAGACCATGCCAGTGGGGTACGTCGAAACCGGGTATCCCCGACTCGGCAACCGTCGGAACGTTCGGCAGGGCGTTAAGGCGGGTTGGCGTTGTGACCGCTACAGCAACAAGCTTGCCGGCGCGAATGTGCGGCAAGGCAATTGCAACACTGCTGAAGTAGACGTCGCATGTGCCTGCAAGAGTGTCGGACATTGCAGGCGCGGCGCCCTTGTAGGGGATGTGCGTCATTCTGATGCCTACGCGATCCATGAAGAGTTCCGTCGCAGCGTGAGCAACCCCGCCCGCGCCGGAGGTCGCATAGTTGATCTTGTCCGGGTTGGTCTTGGCCTTCTGAATCAGGTCACCGATCGTCTTGATGTTGGTCTTCGGGTTAGCGACGATGAGCAGCGGGCCATTCGAGATCTGGACGATGGGCGTCATGTCTGCCACAGGATCGAACCCAAGGTTGTAGACCGCAGCGTTCACGCTGTAGCTCGAAGCGATGAGGGTCAGCGTGTAGCCATCGGGCGCTGAGTGCAATCCCTGCTCCGTGCCAAGGTTACCGCCTGCTCCTGGCCTGTTGTCGACCACGAACGGCTGCTTCAACGCGGCGTTGAGCCTGGAGGCGGTAAAGCGCGCGATGGCATCCGAGCCGCCTCCGGCCGCAAACGGCACGACGATTCTCACAGGCCTTGACGGCCAAGCACCTTGCGCAGGCGCAGGGAGGGCAGCCGCTGCAACCGCGGCCGCAGCTCCGCGCAGAACTGCTCGCCGGCTCAGGCAAAACTCGCTCCTATCTACTTGCGTCAACGTCGTCTCCTTTGAAAACAAGCAATGGTCCTTCGGCGACGCATGGGCGTCTATCGCAAAATCTTCAGCGATTCTTGATCGTTGTGCATGTATCAGGCTTTGGGCGGCCGACCGTTACCTTTGTCGCAGCGACAGAGCTGATGAACTGCCGAATCTAAGAGTCGAATTCGAAGCGGCCGACAGCACGTGTGAAACTCTCGGTACATTCCCCGAGATGGAGGCCGACAAGGGGCCGGCCTCCATCAAGGCAGCGGGGACTGACCGAGAGCGAGCTTATCGGTGGAGGGCGTCGTCAATCCGTGGTGGTCGCCCGTGGTAGGGTAGGGTGTTTTGACTTTGGAACCCTGGCGTTCCATATCTCCATGTCAACAGCTTGCACGCTTCCCACCGCCGTCGTTACCCTGGCCGATGCGGCGGCGCTCGATGCGGCGTCGAGTCGCTTTGCGGTGCCCTGCGGCGACGGTGACATCCTTGTGCGTGCCTGGGGCCTGCCTGGGGGGCGGCCTACGGTACTGCTGCACGGCGGCTCGGGTAGTTGGGTCCACTGGGCGCGCAACATCAGCGCGCTCGTCAGTGCCGGCCGGCGCGTCTGGGTGCCCGACCTGCCCGGTTTCGGTGACTCTGCGCGGCCGCCTTTGGGCACCGATGCTGACGCGCTGCCTGAACCTGTCGAGCGGGCACTCGACCAACTGCTGGACGGCGCCGCGTACGATCTGGTCGCCTTTTCGTTCGGCACCATGGTCGCCAGCTTCATCGCCGCGCGTTGGCCTCATCGCGTAAGACGGCTGGTGCTGGTCGGTGCGCCTGCGCTCGGCATCGGGCCGGCGAATCCGCTGGGCCTGCGTGCGTGGATGCATCTGTCTCCCGGGCCCGAGCGTGACGATGTCATGCACGCCAATATGCGCGCGCTGATGCTCGCGCGCGAGGCGACGACAGATGACGACAGCCTTGCCTTCCATCTCTACCGCGCTGACCTGCTGCGCGACCGCATGCCCAAGCGTCGTCTGCACCAGACGGACGTCATCCAGCGTACCCTGCCTGCCGTGCGGTGCCCGCTCTTCGGCATCTGGGGCGAACAGGATGCGCTCTATCGGGGGCGCACGGACCTGATCGCCGGTGCGCTGAGCAAGGCACCGGCATTCAGGTGGCTGCGCATCATCCCCAACGCGGGCCACTGGGTGCAGTTCGAGGAAGCCGCGGCATTCGATAAGGTGTTGGACCAGGCTTTGACCGAAAGCTGAACGGTGGTCACCTGAAGCACCTGTTTCGGACTGGCCCGAACGCCTACCGCGCTGACCGCGCGCGCGACAGGTAAGGGAACCGACTCGCGACGCCGTGCGTCCGCTATCTGTCCGACCGACACGAGAACGGCGCTTCCTCGTTAAGCACCATCAGGTGCATTCTGCGCCAGGTGATCGCGTTTCGCGATCGCCCGCCACGACATGATCTGACCGGGGTGCTAGGCCCCGGCGGGACGCCGGGCAAGACAGGTTTCGCAACGCCTGCGTGCCGGCGCCGATGCAGCCAACGGTACAGCGCTGACGACTCGGGGGCCGACCTTGACCGCACTCATTGACCGACATGCTTCCGGGTCTTGCTGAAGATGCGCCATCCCTTGACGCGGCTGATATGCCTGCTGGCCGACTTAGTAAGGCGAACGACTGCTCTACAACTGGGAGCTTCCGCTGATGATGCGTAGGCCCCAGTGGCCGAAATGGGTCGGGAACGGAAGTCCACGGTTCCGGCGGGCCTTGGCGACCGACGAACTTCCGCGTTCGGCCAGGAACGGTCACTGCGAACGTACCCCCCAAAACGGGCATTCAGTTCTCGGGTACTATCGACGTGCCCGATTGCAGGGCTCCCGTTCCCCCGCCGGAAGCCGTTACAGAGGCAGTTCCGCATCCGGTGGTCTTGCAGCTTGCTTGGACTACGACACGCCGGAGGGGGTACGCAAGGTGAAAATACGGGCTGCAAATGCTGGCTACATGCTAAGACGCTAGAATGTCGACTGCTCACCGGACCACAGTCTACGGGTCCACAATTCGCGCTCTGGCTTGCTGATCCGCTAGCGTTGTATGGCGCCGACAGCGCCCCACTCGCGCCTGGTTACGTAAACCCGAAGGCGGACGGGAAGCAGCGGACAGTGAAGGCAATGTAAGCAGTAATCGCGGATAATTGCACGATCATCCTCGCCTTCATAACTGCCGGCAAAAATACGCATCCCATCGAACAAATAGAACGGGGGTCACATGAAGTATGTTTTTCGCAGAAACAGCTCAGTGGGGGCCATGGACGCCGAGTCCGACGAGCAGTTCTTGCGCGACTGCTTTCTCGACACGGGAGACTTGGAGTCTTTGATTGACTCCGACAACCCCAAACGTATTGTCGTTGGCCGTGTTGGCGCAGGGAAAAGCGCTCTACTTGCGCGGCTCCTGGAGACCCAGTCGAATGCCTTCGAGCTTCGCGCGGAGACACTATCGCTGAGCTATGTGGCGAACTCCGACATCATCCAGTTCTTCGAGTCCGCCGGCGTCAAGCTTGACCTCTTCTACCAGTTACTGTGGAAGCATGTTTTCGTGGTGGAACTACTTCGGCGGCGTTACAAGATTACCGAGCATGAACCCTGGGGCTTTTTGGATAATTTCCGGGATCTCTTCCAGAAAGACCAGGCAAAGAAACGCGCCGTGGAGTATCTCCGCCAGTGGAACGACCAATTCTGGCAGGACACGGAGACACGCGTCAAAGAGTTCACCACCAAACTCGAGCGCAAGCTTGCCGGTACGCTGGATGCAAAGGTTCATGGCTTCTCACTAAATGCTTCAGCGGCGAAAAACCTTACTGACGAGGTAAAGGCAGAAGTCATCCATAAGGCCCAGTCCGTCGTCAACGAGAATCAGGTTCGGGAGCTTGGAGAGATCATTACGCTCTTGGCGGATGAGATCTTCACCGACCCCAAAAATAGGTTTTACATCGTCATCGACAGGCTAGACGAGTCTTGGGTTGACGATCGCATCCGATACAAGCTGATTCGAGCTCTCGTTGAGACAATCAGGGCATTCCAGCGCGTCAGGTCAGTCAAGGTCGTTATAGCGGTTCGGGAAGACCTGCTGCGGACGGTCTTCGAGTCAACTCGCGAGGCAGGCTTCCAGGAAGAAAAATTCGAAAGCCTTATCCTCCGCCTGAGGTGGAGCAAAGCCCAGCTTAGGCAGCTCCTGGACCTTCGTATCGAGAAGCTCATCAGAGAACAGTTCACGCAGAGGAAGGTCACATTCGACGACGTTTTCCGGGGCGCAGTTCGAAACGAATCCGCCATCGACTACCTTCTCAGCAGAACTTTATTCAGACCACGCGACGCCATCTCGTTCGTCAACTGCTGCATTGAGCTTTGCGAGGGAAAGGAGGCGGTCCCACCTTCCGTCGTTCAAGACGCAGAGCGCAAGTACTCTATGGGGCGATTGCGATCTCTCCGTGACGAGTGGAGTGGCCACTATTCTTCGCTCAACGCATGCGCTGAACTCATCCGGGGGAGACAATCCCATTTCAAGTACTCCGAAATCACCGAACAAGACTTGGCTGATTGCGTCCAGGAGCATTGGACTGAAATCGAGGAGACTGACCCTTTAAGGATTGCAGCAAACGACTACATGCAGAGCACGCGCTCTGCCAACTCTTGCATTATTCAGATTTTGAAGGTCCTCTACACGACATCGATAATCGGCATCAAACCAGAGGCCACGGAACGGGTGAGCTGGTCGCATCTCGATGACCGCGGAATCTCCGACGGCCAGTACAAGAAGAGCTCGGCAATCAATGTGCATCCAATGCTTTGGCGCGCCTTGGATATCGTTCAGCCTGTTCGGATAGATAGTCGCCGGCGCGACGACCGGCAGAAGGCTGCCAGCAAGGAACTCAAAACGAAGGTAGCCTAATTAAGTGACACCTCGACCGCAACTCGCGGTTCTAAGTGCCATTCGGTTCGTCCATGATGGATGAACACCGTGCGAACTGCCGGACAATCAGGGGGCCTCAAATGTGGTCCCCATCCATTCGGTGCTTAGGCAGCTTCTTCAATCAGGAACCTGTTCGGATTCCTTCCCAGCCACGCCGGTGCGCGACCGCGGCCCGACCAGGTCGCACCTGTCTTCGGGTCACGATACTTCGGAGGCAGCGGTTCCTTTGCTACCTTGGCGGCTCCGCTACCGGCGGGTCGACCCCGACGGCTCTTGCCTTGAATGTCTTCGCCGGACAGACCGTACTGCTCCATAAGCGTCCGGATGTGATCGATGACCCCTGCCACTTCTGTTGCGCGAACTTCTGCGAGTTGAGCTTCCAGAGCTTCCTTCTGCACCAGCAGTTGCTTGTAGGTTGCCATGCAAAATCCTCAATGGAGCGGTTAGAGAAGTCTAAAATTTTACCGAATCTCGTCCAGTATAGAAGTTCCTAAGCCGGCCCATGCCATTTCAACGCGCTACGCGCTAGCGATTGAGTACTGGGCTGCTGCCGGTCCGGTGGACACCGACCTAAGCTTCTTGCGCCTTTTGGAACTCTATCGGGCTGACATAGCCGAGCGTCGAATGTCGGCGCGTCGGGTTGTAGAACCGCTCGATATAGTCGAACACGTCGGCTCGCGCTTGCTCCCTGGACAGATTACCTTGTGAACCGCCCCGGTTTTCGAGGAGGCCGATTGGTTTAAGTTGAGGCCGCCACAGCGCCTCGCTGGCGAGTTGCCGCCAGTAGTTTGCCTCAGCTTCAGCCGGAGGGATGTACCCGATGGGCTCAAGCAGTCGGATGTGGTTGAGCCAGCGCACCCATTGCAGGGTGGCCAGTTCCACGGATTCCCTGGACTTTCAGGGCGCTCGGCGGTGAATCAATTCGGCTTTGTACAGCCCATTGATGGTCTCGGCCAGCGCGTTGTCGTAGCTGTCGCCACGACTGCCGACCGAGGGTTCGATGCCAGCCTCGGCCAGGCGCTCGGTGTAGCGAATGGACAGGTATTGGGAGCCTCTGTCGGAATGATGAACCAAGGCATCGGAGCTGGCCGGTTGGCGGTCATACAGAGCCTGTTCCAGGGCATCCAGCACGAAGTCCGTACGCATGGTGCTGTTCACGCGCCAGCCTACGATTCGCCGCGCAAATACGTCGATGACGAACGCCACATACAGCCAACCCTGCCAGGTCGAGACATAGGTGAAGTCCGACACCCATAGTTGATTGGGCCGCTCGGCTTGAGGCGTTCGCGCTTGCTGCTGGTCAGGCCCTCGCGTTGCCCGCTGTCGACCTCCTCACGCTTGACCCAGTCCAGCAGCGTCTGCGATACGCAGCCAATCTTGGGCGCGATGGATTCAACGGCTGCCCATAGCGAGGGGTATTCGCCTCGATGCTCCTGCACCATGCGCACGGCACGCTCGCGCACCTCGGGTGAGAACTTGTTCGTCTTGTTCATGGCTCCATTCTCTCAAGAGTTGGAGCCTCCTCAAGCCAAATCCCGGGGCGGTTCAGGGGGATATCGAAGCCCTCGTTATCCAGCAAATACAAGAGGCGCTGAAAACAAAGCGCTGAGGGCATTCTCCCGGTCTAATGGATATCACTCTCTGGCCCATCCCAATGACCGCTCAGCGTCGCGAGCCGCCGATGGAGCCGGGCCTGGCCTGTGACTGGGGCGGACGACGGGGACCGGCCAGAAGCGGCCAGTCGACAACCACCACCACATTGCACACAATACGTAGTCTGGTCCTCAAAGGCATCCACCGCACCATGCAACGACACACCCTGTATGCGTATGTAGATGGGACTGACCTCGACGACGTTGCAGTGGCTATCGAGCGGGAGCTCGTCGCACTTGCAGACTCGTCAGGCTGGGTCGCTTCGCGCCCAATTGTGGTGAACCAGAAGAGCATGCACGCTGGTAGCCGACCAGATGACTTGCCGGACTGGGACCTAGGAGTCAACTTGACCCTGCCCGAGCCTGAATTCGAGCCAACTGATTGGTTTGCTGACATCGAACGAGTTGTGGCGCGCTTGGCCCAACTGCATTCGAAATTCGGGCGCGATTTCGTCATTGGCATTGCGGATAACGCAAGCGGCGTGGCCGACGACCTTTTTCACATCGAATCAGAGACCACAGACTTAGGTAAGCTGCGTATGCTCATCGGGGCTTAGGCTGTCCAACGTCGTGATGGAGAAGTGTTTTGCTGCGGCTACCGCCTATCGGCCAGCACCGGTCGCTCACTAGAGGCTGCTTCGCGTTGCACACGTACGACGACAGAGAATCGGATTTACATGAACCTCGCTTCCCTCATCGCGGACCTGGAGTCGGTCGATAACACACTCACCATCGTCGCAAAACGACCATGGACCGCAAACTCGGACGCACGGTTGGTTTCATTGACCGACGAGTACCGCATTCCTAGCAACGTACTGCAAGAGGGCTTTGAGTATTTTCTTGAGGTGTCAATAGCTCTCGATGAAGTACTAGGCGAACTCGCGAGCCAACTCTCACCGGCTCAACGGGTCGCAGCGATTGTCTACTACGCTGAAAATGACGCTTATCCAGATTGGCTCAATACGATAGCTCGGTCCTTGCGTGGATGACCGCTTCGCGGTGACCAGCGTGGCGAATTGGGTGTCTGCTCAGGGTCGGTAACCGCCGATTGGAGGCGATAGCGGCAGTACTTCTTGCGCATGCGTCACGCCGTGATTTCCTGACTGGCGCATTGGCTTTTGGCTTTTGGCTTTTGGCTTTTGGCTTTTGGCTTTTGGCTTTTGGCTTTTGCCTTTTGGCTCTTGGCTCTTGGCTCTTGGCTCTTGGCACGCTGGCGACCTTCGGCAACCTTCGGCAACCGGAGCATTGCGAAGATTGAGTTGCCGCTTCTTCCTGAGCGTTAACATGAGATCGCCGCGTAGCGATGGCTGCGCGGCGATCCTGTCCTACGGTGCAAGTTTCGGGCGGAGGCGCCACACGGCGCCAGCCTACTCCCGAGCGTCGGAATCGCTAGCAAAAGGCATCTACTGCACGCGGACGCTAGGGCTCAGTCCGCTGCTTCTTCTCGAATTTAGACAACTCCTCGAGTTGCGATCGAACCTTCTCTAAGATGGCGCGTTGCTCAGATCGCGTACGCGACCGCAAATATGTGAGTGCCACCAATGTAAGTGGATGTACGTTGAGAGCCTCGGCAAGAGAATCAATTTTGTCCAGTGTCGGACTCTTTAACCCTCGCTCTAGGCTACTGACGTATGTCCGGCTGGAAACCACATCCAGCGCCTCTTGCGGAGCTTTCCGGAACCGCCGCACTGTACGCAACGCACCACCAAAGTTCTCTCTGAGCGTCATGGGAAGAGCTGAAGCAAATCCCATAATCTCGTCTTTATGAACACTATAGAGCTACAATCTATAGTGTTCATTACCTTGGAGAGAGTCGTGTTCTTAACGCAGGAAGCTTGGCGTCATCCCAATCCTTCATTACAAGCCCTGGTTGCACCCGCCCAAGCCTGGCAATGCGTTAGCGTTGACGAAATGCGCCCTAGCCGTAAGCGCCCGGTGAACCCGTCTTGACGGGGCTACGCAGGAAGGACGGAAGCAGTCCAGCGATGTGGCAGGAGCTCCGCGATGTCGGCGGTCTTCTGAGTCGGCAGTCGCGTAAGCACGTCTTTCAGGTAGGCGTACGGATCATGCCCATTGAGCTTCGCCGACTGGATCAGACTCATGACTGCGGCTGCGCGCTGGCCAGCGCGCAGTGAGCCCGCGAACAGCCAGTTCGATCTTCCAAGAGCGATAGGCCGTATTTGCCCTTCGATATGATTGTTATCGATGGGCACGGCTGGATCCTCAACGTAGCGCACGAGCGCCGCCCAGCGTTTGAGGCTGTAGTCGATGGCACGCGCGATGGCCGAGCCGTCGGGCACCCTCCGCCTTTGTTCACTAAGCCAGAGATGCAGCGCATCCAGGATTGGTCTGGCCCGCTGCTGTCGCGCTTCCAGGCGTAGTTCTGGCTCGGCGTCCCGCACCTCTCGCTCGATCTCGTAGAGCCCAGCAATGAAGCGCAGCGCCTGGCCAGCCAATTCGCTCTTGTGCTTGTCGTGCAACTCAAAGTACTTACGACGCGCGTGAGCCATGCACCCAATCTCGACGATGCCGCCGCCGAAGCTGGCCTTGTAGCCCGAGAAGTCGTCACATACCAGCTTGCCCAGCCAGCCCCGCAGGAATGCGCGGGCATGTTCGCCGCTGCGGCTGGGGGCAAACTGATAGATCACCGCACGTAACGACGAGAGTTGGCTCGGTGCGTAGGCCCACAGGTAGGCGCGATGCGTCTTGCCGTCGCCTGGCGAGAGCATCTGCACTGGTGTCTCGTCGGCATGCAGTACGCTCTGGGTCAATACCTCCGCCTGCAGTGCATCCACCAGCGGTTGCAGACGCACGCCGCAGATGCCGACCCACGCGCCCAGCGTCGATTGCGGGATCGCCAGGCCGGCGCGTGCGTAGATGCGTTCTTGCCGGTACAGAGGGAGATGGTCGCCGAACTTGGACACCAGCGTATGCGCCAGCAGGCCGGCGGTGGGGATGCCCTTGTCGATGACGTGCGGAGGAACGGGTGCCTGGGTGAGAGTCTCACATTGACCGCATACCCACTTGCCCCGGATATGAAGTTCGACCGTGAACACGCCAGGGGTGTAGTCCAGCTTCTCGCTGACGTCTTCGCCAATGCGCTTGAGCGCGCAGCCGCATGTGCAAGTCTCGGACTCCGGCTCGTGACGAATCTCAGTGCGAGGCAATTGGGGTGGAAGTGCTTGGCGCTTCGGCTTGTCCTTGGGCTCCGACCTGGATGAAGGAGTCAGTGCTTCGAGCTCGGCTTCGATTGCCTCAAGGTCTGCATCGAGGGCTTCCTCCAGCAAGCTTGCCTGGGCAGATGTCAGTTGCTCGCTGCGTTTGCCGAACTTCCAGCGCTTGTGGATGGCTAGCTCGTGAGTGAGCTGATCGATCTTGGTTTGCCGGTAGCGCAGCTCTTGCGCGTGACGCGCAATGACGGCGTCCTGCTCCTGGATCTGTGCCCGCAGCGTCGCAGCCAGCTCGCGCAGTTGCTGTGGGCTCAGATCGTCCAGGTTCTCGGCGGGATTCATGTTCCGAATCTTGCCAGTTCCCCGTCACTCCAACTATTGGCACAGCCCCCAATGGACGCTCGGCCCTTGTGCCAAGCCACGACTAAAGCACGGTGATCGCCTCATCGCGGCCCAGGCGTTGCCAAGGCAGGCCCAGCACCAGCGCATCCAGTTGCTCTCGGCACAGCGGCGTCGCGATGGCCGTCATACCGTCGGTCCAGACGAAGCGGCCCTTATTGAGTCGCCGCGCCGCTAACCAGATACCAATGCCGTCGTACATCAGCACCTTGATACGCGTCGCGCGCTTGTTCGTGAAGAGATAAGCATGATGCGGTCGGGCGGCTCCGAATACCTTCACCACCCGAGCCAAGACCGTATCTGTTCCCGCTCGCATGTCCAGCGGCTCGGTAGCTAGCCAGATTGCCTCGATGCGGATCAACGCAACCACCCCTGAAGCCATTCGCCACACTCTGCTGCGGCCGATCCTGGCCAACGAATACTGATCGTCGCAGCACCGCGTCGCACTTCGATCTGTATATCCGGTATCGCAGGCGTCGGCGTGGGATCGCCGATCTGCAACGGGATGAACTCGGCTTGGGGTACTGTCATCAATGCGCGGGCTTCGCCCGCGCTATCCAACACTTGGTGTTCAGCGACCCAGCGTCGCAGCAGATTCGCGTTCACGCGATGGTGCAGCGCTACCGCCGCAATCGAAACACCCCGATGCAGGCAGTCCTGAACGGCTTTAGCCTTGAACTCGGCGCTGTGCCGACGTCGGCGTCGCGCTGGTGCGCTCTCTTCGATAGTGTTCACGTGTCCACCAAGAATTTAGATGGACACGATGCTCCTTGCTCTCCTGCTTCCCTTCAAGACGGGTTCACCGGGCGCTTACCCCTAGCCTTCTGTTGGAGGTGAAGCACCTCGACCCCAGCGAACTGCCGAATTGGATTCTGTCCTCGTCAATGGAGGACGTGGTCGATATGCTTATTCATGCGCCAGAGCGAATCGGCGCCGTTCAAGCACTGGTGCCTAGCGGGCTGCACAAATCAGGAACCTGGCATTTGGAGCCAGTGGTCGGCATCGACGAATGGGTTCTGGGCAATCGCTCGGGACTTGAATGCCATACGGAATCGGGCGAGCGGTACGCATTTGTGCCGAGGCCAGCGAACTCGGAAACGCACCGTCAATGGAAACTTCCTGCTGCTGCGCTCTGCGATGGAATGACGACCTGAGCGGCAGTCCTGCCCGGCTGCCTAGCAACTTGTGCGACTGGACGTCAACCAGCTCGCGCCATTTAGTGCACGCGGCCGCGCCTGACTTGGCCGCCATTGTTCGGCAACGACACAGCAATGCATAGGAAATGTGAGGCCCAAACACATGCGAACGGTGAGCCAATTAGATCAGCTTCGAAACCACGTACCGATTGGCCAGGATCGCCTTGGCGCGTTTGTCGCGCTTGCCTCGATTCCACAACCATACATTCGCGAACTGATGCAGTTGATTCAGCGGGAGATGGTCCCCATCTTCCATCACGAATCGGCAGGTGACTGCATATATCCTTGGGATTGGTACGCGTGGCTGGAGAATGCACTCTTTTGCCCATTTTGAACGCGAAAGAAACTGCCACTGCTGATATGGCTAACACAAGCAAGCCGAGTGAAAAGCTGCGGGCAGACGTTGTTGCCCTGCAAAAACGAAGTGTCCAGGTTGGCTGGCCCTGGCAGAGATTTCGGACAACGCCAAGTCGCACAGGCCCGTTCGTAGTGCCTATAAGGGGAAACTTCGCGTATCGCTGACAGGGCTCTAAGCGATCATTGACTGCTGCAACCGGCGCAAACTTCGGAAAGTGCCCAGTCGCGCTGATGGCGCTAATGTTGGCACTCGACCATGCCGGTGCAGCACGCCCGGTTAGCCGCATACCCCGTGATCCCTTGCTTTGGGCGGAAGGCTAATTCTTGCCCTACAACTACTGCGTCCACGTCTCCGCACGCCGGTTAGGGCGCCACAAGCGGGTCGGCCGAGCCACTATCCGAACGCCATGCGCCACAGCCACCACGTGACGGCACCCTCCCCATCCTGAACGACGAGCTGGCCTCTCTACCCCTTCTGACGCGAACTGGAATCAAGTGTGAAGGTTCAGGCGCAATCCGCTGCAAGCTCAGTAATATTAGCCGCGGTGATTCCGAAAAGAGTACAGTTGATCGCATGCCGCGTCCGCACGGCAAACGGTCCGCATCACGCTTTGATGATGTCAGGACTCGAATGCACCAATCTGTGCGAACAATGACAAGTCGAATTTCTGTCATTTTTGTCGTTATCCGTGGCAAATAATCGGCAACAACAAATGGAGAAGGTCGGTACGGCCGCCTCCAGCAAGGCTTTGGGGCGATTGAAAGCCCCGCGTACCGACCTTAATGGCGCGACGTACCGACCTTAATGGCGCGACACAACACAAAATGCCCAAGACTTCTGCTCAAACAAAGTGCATTGATTATCCCAATACTCAGTCCAGCGGCGATACGGCTGTGTGCTAAGGCGAACGTTACCGCAGCCAGGACCTGCACCGCGGGTGTACTCCTAAATGAACGCCGCACGCTCGGTGGCAATTGGCCGGTCTCAAGTTCCACGAACTGTCCTATTGGTGTGACATGCCGCCCGCGTTCCGAATGACAAGACGCACCATTTTAGGCATCAATAGATGCTATAAGTCCTGCTTGTACTCGCGGAGGTTCCCATGCGTACGACTATTGCGCTTGACGACGAATTGTTAGCCAAGGCGCAAGCCTATACGGGCCTGTCGGAGAAAACGGCAATTGTGCGCGAAGCGCTAAAGGCCTTGATCCAGCGTGAAGCGGCCAAACGACTCGCGAACCTTGGCGGAAGCCAACCGGGCATCCAAGGGGCGGCGCGGCGCCGGCAGGACATCGAATGATTCCTGTCGACAGGTCGATGTGGATTGATCACATCAACACACACCCCGCAGAAGGGCAAAGCACCCCTGTGCAGGCGAGAGCGCGTAATGCGCGTCAGGGACGGGGCATCGATCCGAATTGGAGCAAGTCTGCTAGTCGAGAAGCGCCCCGTTCTCCTCCCGGCCTCCTCGTCCTGCACATCCTTCGCAGGGAGCCGCGTCAAGGAGGCGTCAGAGTAAGCTCCATTGCCCTTTTTAATCGGATCCTCGTTGCGCAGATCATGCCGATCGTCGTCGCGCGCCACATCGGAAGCCACATACGGACCGAACTAGAGTTTCAAGGGACTGGAGGAAATTCTTGTTATCGTCTGGACTGGTAGACCACAGCCGGACCGACGCACGCCCACTTGAGCAGGATTGACCCAATGAAATCAATGGCCCTTAGTGTAGTGCGAGCAGATTTTGAGAAGACGATAGTCTCAGTCTGCAAGAACAGCGAGCCACTCGTCATCAAGAGACGGCGTGGCGCACCTGTGGTGCTCATGTCGCTTCAGGCCTACGAGAGCATCCAGGAGACGCTGCACCTGTTGGGGACCGAGAAGAACGCGACCCGGTTGCGTGAGTCCATTACGGAGTTTCGTGCGAGCCAGCCCCGGCGCAAGGGCACCAGACAGTACCCGTAAGCCTCCCCGTTAGACCAGACAATGTCCGCCATTTTGGGAGGGCGGAGCTAGTCCGTTTTGGCCGAATAGCTATTTCGGAGGGCTGAAAATGCAAACGGTACGGGCCCAGCCCTCCTCCCTCTCGGGATGAAGCATAGGTAGCCGTACCAAATTTATTTTAGTTTCGTACCGGTACTATTTTCGCCCTACAAACATCTGCTGAACGGCCCCGCCCCTCGCCTCAGATGCTGAAATAGGTTCATCTCCTGAATCTGCATGAACAATCGCTGCACGCCCTGCAGTGCGGCCCACAGCCGGTCGCATTCGAGGATCGTCAGCGCGTGGTGCAGTTGCTTCATGCGCCCTCTGACGAGCGGGCCACCAACACTGACGACCTTGTTCGCAAACGGAAGGTACCAGTGTCGATCGACTACTTCAGCCCGTTGATCGCGCTCTGCCACGGGAGGCACGCACGGGACTGACCGGCGATCGCTGGGACACCACCTTTGCGCACACGCCAGGAATGCAAAACCACGGTGGGGCGGCAGATCAATCCACCCTACATGGATGTACCGCCACGGAAGCCCCTCGCCGGATATGCGCACGCGGGCCGTACGTCCTCGCCCTCCATGCCTAGGCCCTTCTAGCCAGCACCACGCACGCCCGCCGCTCCCAATTATGAGCACTAAGTCTGAGAATCTTTGCAAGGTACTTTGAGAATTTGGGCCTTACTCTGAGAATGGACATGCGGCAAAGCGCCGCGCGAACTTCTTTGAGCACGATCAGGCGTTTCGTACTAAACTTTCACAAAATTCTGAAAGTTCGAAACGAACATGCAACTCTCGCCCCTGATCCAGCGCTTTGTTCTCCACTTCGGAGAGATGGGCAGTCGCTGGGGGATTAACCGAACGGTTGGTCAGATTTACGCCCTGCTCTTCACTGCCTCGCGCCCCCTCAACGCCGACGAAATCGCCGAATCTCTTGGGTTTTCGCGCTCGAATGTCAGCATCGGCCTGAAGGAACTGGAATCCTGGAACCTGGTGCGGCTGTCCCACCAGCCCGGCGACCGGCGCGAGTACTTCTCCGCGCCCGACGACGTCTGGGCCATCTTCCGCACGCTGGCCGAGCAACGCCGCCGGCGCGAGATCGATCCCACGTTGTCGATGCTGCGCGAAGTGCAGCTCGAAACGCCGACATCACCCGAGGATCTCCACGCGCAGGCGCGCATGAAGGAGATGTACGGGCTGATTTTCCTGGTCACCACGTGGTTCGGCGACACGCAGAAGCTTGACGTCGCCACGCTGGAAAAGCTGATGCGCCTGGGCTCGCGCGTCACCAAGCTGCTCGACGTGAAGGACCGCCTGACCTCCGCCATCGGTATCGGCGGAGACAAGGCATCCAGCAAGGCATCGAGCAAGCCAGCCCCCCGGGAAGCCGCCAAGGCCCCCGCGAAGTCCGCCCGTTCCCGCAAGGAGTAATTCGTGTTTGCAAGTGTCGATCCGGTGATACTGGCCCGCATCCAGTTCGCCGCGAATATCACGTTCCATATCCTCTTTCCCACCATCAGCATCTCTCTGGCGTGGGTCCTGCTGTTCTTCAAGCTGCGCTACAACAAGACCGGCGACGAAAGCTGGATGGACGCCTATCGCGTCTGGGTGAAGATTTTCGCGCTGACATTCGCGCTGGGCGTGGTCAGCGGCATCACGATGAGCTTCCAGTTCGGCACCAACTGGCCGGGATACATGGAGACCGTCGGCAATATCGCGGGCCCGCTGCTGGCCTATGAAGTCCTGACGGCGTTCTTCCTGGAAGCCACCTTCCTGGGCATCATGCTGTTCGGGATGCGCCGCGTCAGCAACCGGATGCACACCATCGCCACGCTGCTGGTGGCCGGTGGCACCACGCTGTCGGCATTCTGGATCCTGGCGCTGAACTCGTGGATGCAAACCCCGGCCGGCTTCGAGATGATCGACGGTCGCGCGCATGTGACAAGCTGGATCGAGGTCATCTTCAACCCGTCCTTCCCCTACCGTCTGGTCCACATGCTGCTGGCGTCCGGCCTGACCGTTGCCTTCCTGGTGGCCGGCATTTCCGCATACCGCTGGCTGCGCAACGATCGCAGCCGCGAAGTCCTGCATTCGATGCGTACGGGCGTGGTGCTGGCGGCGATCCTGATTCCGCTGCAGATCGTGGCCGGTGACCTGCACGGCCTGAACACGCTGCATCACCAGCCGGCCAAGATCGCGGCGATGGAAGGTATCTGGAAGACCGAGAAGGGCGCGCCGGCTGTGCTGTTCGGCCTGCCCAACGCCACGACGCAGTCGAACGATTTCGAGATCGCGATTCCGAAGCTGGCGTCGATCTACCTGACCCACAAGGTCGACGGCGAAATCAAGGGCATCGACGCATTTGCCGATCGCCACCCGCCCGTGGCCCCGCTGTTCTTCGCGTTCCGCATCATGGTTGGCGTTGGCCTGCTGATGCTGGCGGCCTCGTGGGTCGCTGCCTGGCAGTTCCGCAAGCGCGGCGCGCCCGCGCCGTGGATGGCGCGGCTGCTGGTGGCGATGACGTTCTCCGGCTGGGTCGCACTGGTCGCCGGCTGGTACGTCACCGAGATCGGCCGCCAGCCATATCTGGTCTACGGCGTGCTGACCACGGCGCAGGCCGCCTCCAAGGTGCCCGCGACGATGATCGGCAGCACGCTTGCCATGTACCTGACGCTCTATGCGGTACTGATCGTCGCCTATATCTCGGTGGTATTCCACCTGGCGCGCAAGGCCGGCAAGTCAAAGGACGATTCCTCCCAATCCGTTATCCCCGGTCAGCTCAGGAGCGCGCAATGAACCCGGCCACGATGCATGATCTTTCCCAGCCGGCCGGCTGGATGCCGCTGGTGTTCCTGGCGTTGATGGGCCTGTCGATGCTGATCTACGTGATCCTCGACGGCTACGATCTTGGCGTTGGCGTGCTGCTGCGGCGCGCCGACGACGCCGACAAGGACACCATGATCGCCTCGATCGGGCCATTCTGGGACGCCAACGAAACGTGGCTCGTGCTCGGCGTAGGCCTGCTGCTGACCGCGTTTCCGATGGCGCACGGCGTCATCCTGACGCAGCTGTACCTGCCCGTGGCGCTGATGCTGGCCGGCCTGATCGTCCGTGGCGTGGCATTCGACTTCCGCGTCAAGGCACGAGACCCGCACAAGCCATGGTGGAACTTCGCGTTCTACGCGGGCTCGCTGCTGGCCAGCTTCTCGCAGGGCCTGATGCTCGGCCTGTACATCACCGGCTTTCGCTACGACCTGCCCAACCTGCTGTTCGCCGTGGCCGTGGGCCTGTGCCTGGTGGCCGGCTACTGCCTGCTGGGCGCAAGCTGGCTGATCATGAAGACCACGGGCAACCTGCAGTTGCGCGCGATCTACTGGGCGCGCCGCAGCCTGTGGCTCACCGCGATTGGCGTGGCCGCGATCTCGATCGTCACGCCGATGGTCAGCGAGCGCATCTTCGAGAAGTGGTTCTCCCTGCCGAACATCATCCTGTTGGCGCCGATTCCGCTGCTGACGATGGTGCTGTTCGTGGTCATCGAGCGACTGCTGCGCCGGATGCGTGACCTGCACGCGAACGGCAACGACCGCTGGTGCTGGGTGCCGTTCGTGGGCACCGCCGTGATCTTCCTGCTGGCGTTCAACGGCCTGGCCTACAGCCTGTTCCCGTACCTCGTGGTCGATCGCATCGACATCTGGCAGGCGGCCAGCGCGCCGGAATCGCTGATGGTGATCCTGATCGGCGCGGTGATCGTGCTGCCCACGATCCTGGGTTACACGGTCTACGCGTACCGTGTATTCTGGGGCAAGGCCACGGACCTGCGTTACGACTGACCCCATCGAACCCGTGGCTTTCTGGCGTCGAGGAGGCGCCCATGCCGCAATGCCGCCAGGACTCCCCCGCTCGTCCGCCCCGTCCACACCTTCCGCCGGCCCGTTGCAACGTCTGCGCAACCAGGCCGGCGCGCAGGTCCGCGCCCTGACGCGCAGCAACTCCGGGCTGACGCTCGACTACGACAACCCACCCGGAGACCCCGGCCTGTTCGGGCCGGACGCAGTCTGCTGGCGCGTCCATTCCGATTTCCCGGCGATGCTGGCCGGGGGTGTCAGCGCGTTGCTGCTGCAGGCGCTCCATCCGCTGGCATTGGCGGGCGTCTGGGACCACTCCACGTTTCGCACCGACATGCAGGGCCGGCTCGGGCGAACGGCGCAGTTCATCGCGGGCACCACATATGGCAGCCATGCCGACGCCATGACGCTGATCGAGCGCGTGCGCCGCATCCATGCCAGCATCAAGGGCACCGCGCCCGATGGCCAGCCGTACGCCGCCGACGACCCGGCGCTGCTGACGTGGGTACACGTGGCCGAAGTGTCGAGCTTTCTGACGGGATACCTGCGCTATGTCGGGCCGCTCTCCGCAGCCGAGCAGGATCGTTACTTCGAGGAAGAAGCCAGGGTCGCCGCGCTGCTTGGCGCGCCGGACGTGCCGCGTTCCCGCGCGGAGATCGACGCATATCTGGAAGCGCAGCAGCCGCTGCTCGTCAATAGCGAGCGCACCCGAGAGGTCGTTCAACTGGTCATGACGATGCCAGTGGCCAACCCGCTGCTGATACCCGCGGTACGGACCATGGCCGATGCGGGTGTGGCGCTGTTGCCGCCCTGGGCGCGCCAGATGCTCGGCCTGCACCGGCCATCGCTGCGCCGCTCGCTGGCATTGACCGGAATGCGCGCGCTGGCGCCCACGTTGCGCTGGGCGCTTGGCCCAGGGCTGGCGGCGCGCGCGCGGCGACGCGTGGCCAGCACGGGCTGAACGCCGTTATTCCGCGGCGGCTGCCGATGCCGCCCCGGCCGGGCTGCCGCGCAGCGTCTTCTCCTTGAGCCGCATGACGAAGAACGGCGCGATCAATGACACGCCCGCGCTCATCAGGAACAGCAGGCGGAAGGCATGCTCCGCCGCCTCGCGCACCGCGGCAGCGTCGCCCTGATCCCCCGCATCCATGGCCCGTCGGAACATGCTCATCAGCACATCCTCGCCACCATGCAGGTCACTGACCGCCATGCCGCTATGGCGTAGCAGCGCGATCAGCACCGTGGTCAGCACCGCCACGCCCACCGCGCCGCCAAGCAGGCGCGAGAACGCGGTCAGCGCGGTGGCGATGCCAACCTGCTGCGGCGGCACCGAGTTCTGCGTGGCCACCAGCCCGCTCGGCAGTTGCAGGCCGATTGACAGGCCCAGGACGATCATCACCAGCGCGGCCGGCACCACCGCCTGCGGCGGCACAAAGGCCAGCCCGACGATGGCAATCGGCGCCACCAGACAGCCAGCCAGTTGCAGCGGCTTGTAACGCCCGCTCCACGACATCAGCCGGCCCGACGCATAGGCGCCGAACGGAATGGCCAGCGTCAGCGGCACCAGCCGCAGCGCGGCGGTGTCGGCCCCCGCGCCACCCACGACCTGGAAGCGCAGCGGCAGCAGCACTGACATCGCGATCAACTGGAAGAAGCACAGGAACAGCGTCAGGCAGCAGATCGCGACGGTCGGCACGGCGAGCATCTTCAGCGGAATCACCGGGTCGATGGCACGCCGCTCCTGCCAGACGAATAGCACCAGACCGATCACCCCGGCAGCCAGCAGACCGATCGTCTGCGGCTCCATCGGCGAGTGGCCTTGCCCCATCCGCGTCAGGAACACCAGCACGCCAGACAGGCCGCCGCCAAACAGCAGCGCGCCGAGGTAGTCGATGCGATGCTTGCGTCCGCTGACCGGCAAATGCCGCAGCGCCCGGCGCACCACGACCAGCGCGATCAGCCCCAGCGGAATGTTGATCCAGAAAATCCAGCGCCATGAAAGGAAGTGCGCAAGGTAGCCGCCAATCACGGGCCCGGCCATGCTGGCCACGGCCCAGACGCCGCTGACGTAGCCCTGGTACTTGCCGCGTTCACGTAGTGGCACCACGTCGGCGATCGTTGCCTGCGATACCGAGATCAGGCCGCCACCGCCAAGGCCCTGCAGAATGCGCGCGACGATCAGCATCGGCATCGTCGTGGCCATCGCGCAGGCGATCGACGCCAGCACGAACAGCACGATCGAGAACGTCAACACGGAGCGGCGCCCGAGCACGTCGGACAGCTTGCCGTAGATCGGCGTGACCACGGTGGACGCCACCAGATAGGCGGAGATCACCCACGCCATGTCCTCGAAACCGTTGAGCTGCAAGGCGATCTCGGGCAGGACCACGGCCACGATCGATTGTTCTAGGGCACCCAGCATGATGGCCAGCATCAGGCCGAAGATGACCTGCATCACGGGCACGTCTGGGGGGGAATGCGGGGCGGAGGGCGCTTGCGGAGCGGACATGGAGGAGCCTGCACGGCAGGCATTGGCCGGACAGCCTGCCTGCTCTTGTGAGCGGCTGCAGGCGAGAAGGAGGCGCGATGTCTCTTCTTATGCTCGCCACCGTGATGGTGGCGCTGCTGGTCGTGACCGTGGGCACGGCATTGTGGCGCTGCAGCCACCCGTACCGGATGCGCTATACACGCTGCGCGCAAAAGCGACGGCGCGCGGGCATCTGTCGATCGGCGACCCAGCGCGAAGCGCCGTGACCTGACGTCAGATCTCGATCATCGAGAAATCACCCTTGCCGACATCGCATTCCGGGCAGCGCCAGTCGTCCGGGATGTCTTCCCAGCGTGTGCCTGCGGCAATGCCTTCTTCGGGCAAGCCCAGTTCCTCGTCGTACACCCAGCCGCAAATCAGGCAAACCCAAGTCTTATAGGCTACTGCTTCCTGCTGCACATCTCGCTCCCGATATCTATTCAAGTTTCGGGGCGCATGATACGCGGTTTTCGATGACGGTCTCCATGCCGGCGTTCGAGCATTTCATTCAAACGCCGGCACGCGTCCCATCATTGACGGATCGAGAAATCGACACGGTTGGGCTTGCCCTTGTCCTTGATCCCTTCCGCGTTGAGCTTCGGCGCGGTCAGGAACAGCCGGGCGTTGGGCACCTTGCCATCACGCTCGAGCGCCTGCTTGACCGTCAACGCCCGCTGCTCCGCCAACGCGCGCAGTTCCGTATCGGTCACTGGCGCATGTTCGAGCAGCAGCTTCTCCATCTCGGCCGGCGGCAGCGACTTGGTCAGGCCAATGAAGTTGCGGGGCTTCTTGAACGACTCGCGCTTGTACACCGCTTCCAGGTACTTCGGATATTCCTGAGGCGATACGGTGACCGTGGCGCCCTGCTCGCCGCCCTCGCCCTCTTCCGCCTGCGCGCCTGCCTGTGCCGAACGGCGCAGATCGCGCTGCTTGGCTTCGGCGACACGCTGGTTCAGCCAGACGCGGCGCGCGCCATCGGCATCGGTGTCGGGGTCGATCCGGCCGCTGATTTCCAGATTGAGCGAAGGACGGTCGGCGAGCGCTTTGCCGATGGTCTCGATCTTCTTGTGCGCGTCGTCGGTCAACGTGGAAGAACCCGGCGCGAACTCGATATAACCCAGCTCTTCCGCGTTGCCGCCAAATGCATGGGCAATCAGCGCGAACGGCGAGGTGATCGCCTTGGCCAGCAGGTTGACGATCACGCGCAGGATGACACCACCGATGCTGAACTCCGGATCGGACAAGGAGCCCGAGACCGGCAGGTTGATGTCGATCACGCCATTGCGGTCCTTGAGCAGCGATACCGCCAGCAGCACAGGCACCTTGACCGCGTCGGGGCTGTCCACCTTGTCGCCGAAGGTGAGCTGGTCCAGGTAGAGGTGGTTCTTCGCATCGAGCTTGCCATTCTCGATCTTGTACGCCACGTCGACGTTCAGCTTGCCCTTGGTGATCGGGTAGCCCGCGTACTTGGCCGCGTAAGGCGTCAGACGCGTCAGTTCTACGCCGTCCGCCTTTGCGGCGATATCGAGGAAGAGCTGTTCGCCCAGCGGATTGATCTTGCCGCTGATATTGACGGGAGCATCATCGTCGAGCCGGCCATCCAGCACCAGATCTGCCGGCGTAGGATCCCCCGTGGAAACCTTGGAGATCGACCCCTTCATGCCAGTCAGGTTGGCAGAGTAATTCGGCTTGATGAAGAAGTCCGAGAAGTTGATGTTCCCCTTGTCGATGGAAACACCGCCCAGACGGATAACCGGCTTGGGCCCCGCTGCCTGCGCGGGGGCCGCCGCCGTCTCCGGCTTGGCCTCGGGCTTGGCTTCAGGTTTGGCTTCGGGTGCCGAAGCCGGATTCGCCTGGGTCAGGCTGGTCGACGGCGCTGGCTGGCCCTTTGCCGCGCCACCCGCCATCACGTCCTGCAGGTTCAGCCGGCCATTGGCGTTCAGGATCACCCGGGCGTAGAAATCGGACAACGCCACGTTGTTGACCCCAAGCTGGAGTGGCCCCTTGGCATCGTTCATGTTGAAGTCGATGCCACTCACGGCCAGCGAGCGCCAGCGCAGAAAGTCGTCGCCGGTGACACGGTCCACCGTACGCACATTTCCGGCCATCACGTTGCCATTGAATCGCACCGCTATCGGCTTGCCGGCCGGCGCCTCGTAGGCAACCTTGCCCTTGAGCGTCAGCGCCCCGCTGCGCAACGCAGCGTTGAAACGGTCAGCCATGTAGGGCTGCAACGGCGCGATGTCGAGTTCGCGCAGATCGAGCTGCAATTGCGCGGCCGGACCGGTCGGCGTGACCTGTCCGTCGATGTTCATCACACCCTTGCGCCCGCTTTCGGCGTGCAGCTTCATCGGCACCGCCCCCGGCGAGAGCGGCCAGGTCACAGTGCCGCTGCTGAATCCGATGTTGCGGAACTGGTGAATGACCGGGCGACCGCGATTGGCCTCGGCCGGCTCATAGTCCGCCAGGCGCGCGGAGCCGCCATCCACCGCCACCTTGCCAATGCGCACCTTCCAGCCCGGCGCTCCCGCGCCGCCGCCATTTGTCGCGGCCGTCGCCGCAGCCGGCGCACGCGCCCGCTTGCCAGCGGACTCGGCTGATTCGACGGCCCAGATCCGCGCCATCTCCAGCAGTTGGCCGCTATGGTCACGCGTTGCCGCGATCTGCGGTTTGGCCAGCGATACCTGCCCCGCTTCGAACGTCTGCTTGGCCAGGTCGAGCTGGATGTCGTCCAGCACGAGCTTGTCAGCCTTGAGCAGCGGCAGATTGGCGCCCTCGGTGTCCGCCACGCGCTGGCTAGCGCGGTTGCCGCGTTGCGCGCGGCCCGCGCGGCCTTTCGGCGCCGGGCTCGCGGCCTTCGTCGCGCGATCATCGCTGCCAGCCGAAGCGGGCAGATTGACAGGCTCGCGCGTGGCCACGTAGAGCGGTGACAGCTCAACCCGGGATTTCTCGAGCGTGAACTGGAACACCGGCTGCGACCACGCCATCTTGTAGTTCAGCTCGGCGTTGATGCCGGTATCACCAAACTGGCTGCGCAGCTCGTGCGGCCACCACGCCGCGAAGCCTTGCGGGCGCACGCCGGAAGTTTCCAGCGTGCCGTTCAGTGTGCCCTTCTTGAGGTCGAGTTCCCCGGACTGCTTGATGGTCTGGCCATCAGCGATCGTGACCGTGGCATCGAGTTTGGCAGGCTTGTCCCCGGTGCTGGCCAGATTGGCGATATCGACATTCACGGGCCCGATGTCCAGCTTGCCCGGCCCCGAGGGCGCCATCGCATCGACAAACCCCAGTTTCGCGTCCTTGATCGCGATGCGGTCGACGGCGTAGGACCATGGCACCTCTTCGGCCTTGGGCGGCGCCTGCACGCCCGAAGCGGCAACCGCCGAGGCCGGGGCCGGCGTGGCGGATGCCGGTGCGGCTGCGGGAGCCTTGGCCGGCGCCGTCTTCATACCTTCCGGCAGGAAGGCCGTCGCCAGATCGAGCGTGCCGTCGGCACCGCGGGTTGCCAGCAAGCCGAAGCCGTCCAGTTCGATGCTCTTCACGTGCGCCTTGTGGGCCAGTGGCTCCACACGATCGAGGTCGACCGCCAGCCGTCCCGCCTTGACCAGCGGCGCGCCCGCATGCGTCACCACGTCGGCGTCGCGCAGGGCGATGGTTCCGGACACGTACAGGTCCTGCTTGTCCTTTTCCTGACGGAAGCCCACGTTGAGCCGGGTATCCACGAGCCCGCTCTTGACTTCAGCATCCTTCAGCTTTGGCGCGAACGCCATGTACTTCGCTACCTCGAGCCCATCCAGGTTGATGTTGAGGTTTGCTTCACGGCTGTCCGCGAAAGGCTGCATCGTGCCAGCCAGCGCCAGCGGCGACCCATTGATCTTCGCAAACAGGCTCGGCGCCGTGTTCAGCGTGACGTCGTGGGGCAGGTTTGACAGGAACGGCAGGGTCAGCGTGAAGTTCTCCACGCGCTGGACGGTATTGAGCAGCTTGTCCTCATAGAGGAAGCTGGTATTCGTCACCGCGATATTGCTGACCGAGAACCGCGCGGGCTTTGCGTCGGCCGGCTTCGGCGGCAGCGCGGCAAAGCGTTCTTGCACATCGGCAAAGTTCATGCGGCCATTCGCATCGCGCAAGACATGCACGGACAGCGCATCCACATGAAGGGAATCAATGACCGGCGCGAGGTGCCAGACCGATGCGGCCGAGGTCTTGGCCTCGGCCTCGCCCAGCGTCACCATCGGCGTCTTGCCGTCGGGCTCGTAGATGGTCAGGTTGTTGATTGTGGCGGACAGACTGAACGGCCGCACATGCGCCTCGCCCAGTGTCACCTTGCGCCCCAGCGCCTCGGTGGCGTTTTTCTCCACCAGATACTTGATCAGCGGCGGCCCACCGAAATAGCCGGCCAGCCCGAATACGGCCAGCGCGGCCACCACGCCACCCGCGACGCGTACGGCCACGCGCCTGCGAGGCGTGGCCATGGCCGCCCCTGTCGCGGCCTGGATGGAATCCTTGAAAGCCATGTCACCCCAGAGTAGTTCGACCCCACGCAGGCTCAGCCCCATGCCGGCCTGCGCTTTGTGCCCCGGATTTCACTTGTTTTTCATTATGGAGACGGATTATGGCAGTGCAAAGGACGATTTAGTAATCCGATTTATACAAAATCAGGGATGCGACAGACCGATCTGGTATCGTTACGCCTTTGCGAAGCGTCCGTTGCCTGCCAGCCTGCTTACCCCGCCGGCCTCCGGTTCGCTCAGTTCGTGCTGTTATCCCTTCGGCCGTCCCCCTCCACGTCATCCGTGTTGCGCGCTTCGCATGTGAATGTATCCATGCGAGTCTTTTCATGTCCACCTCCAGCAGTACTGCCGGGGCTTCGGGCGCGCAAGGCGGCCATGCCGCTCGCCCGCTGACCGGTCAGGATTACAAGACGCTCGCGCTTGCCGCACTTGGCGGCGCGCTCGAGTTCTACGATTTCATTATTTTTGTTTTCTTTGCCAAGGTCATTGGCCAGTTATTCTTCCCGGCATCCGTGCCGGACTGGCTGCGCATGCTGCAGACCTTCGGCATCTTCGCGGCCGGCTACCTGGCACGCCCGCTGGGCGGCATCATCATGGCGCACTTCGGTGACCTGCTGGGCCGCAAGAAAATGTTTACGTTGTCGATTCTGCTGATGTCGGTACCGACGCTGCTGATGGGCCTGCTGCCGACCTATGCTTCGGTGGGCCTGCTGGCGCCGATGGCGCTGCTGGTGCTGCGCATCCTGCAGGGTGCCGCCGTGGGCGGAGAAGTCCCCGGCGCATGGGTGTTCGTGTCCGAACACGTGCCCCAGCGTCACGTCGGATATGCCTGCGGCACGCTGACCGCCGGTCTGACGGCCGGCATCCTGCTCGGCTCGCTGGTAGCCACTGGCATCAACGCCGTATTCGATCCGCAGGAACTCGTCGACCATGGCTGGCGCGTGCCGTTCGTGCTGGGCGGCGTGTTCGGTGTCGGCTCGATGTACCTGCGCCGCTGGCTCCATGAAACCCCGGTCTTCGCGGAACTGCAGCAACGCAAGGCGCTGGCCGCCGAACTGCCGCTCAAGACGGTCGTGCGCGACCACCGCGGCGCCGTTGTCATCTCGATGCTGCTCACGTGGATGCTGTCCGCTGGCATCGTGGTGGTGATCCTGCTGACGCCGACCTACCTGCAGACGCTGTACGGCTTCGACGCCCGCACCGCGCTGGTGGCCAACAGCGCCGCAACGCTGTGCCTGTCGATCGGCTGCGTGGTGGCCGGCATCCTGGCTGACCGCATCGGCGCGCGCCTGACGCTTTCGATCGGTGGCGCACTGCTGGCTGCCACGGCCTACGTGCTGTACACGACGATCGGCACCCGTCCCGACCTGCTGCTCCCGCTGTACGCCCTGGCCGGCTTCTTCGTCGGCACGATTGGCGCCGTACCTTACGTGCTGGTGCACGCGTTCCCAGCGCAAGTGCGGTTCTCCGGGCTGTCCTTCTCGTACAACGTCTCGTACGCGATCTTCGGCGGACTGACGCCGGTGATCGTCTCGCTGATGCTCAAGAATGATTCGCTGGCCCCGGCCCACTATGTGGTCGGCGTCTGCATCATGGGTATCGTGACGGCGCTGTTCGTACGCAAGCGGCACGCCTGATCGCGCCCGCCACGCTTGCCGCGCTGGCACAATGAAAAAGGGGGAAGGCTGTCAGCCTTCCCCCTTTTTCATTTGGGCGCGCTTCGGGCTCCGTCCTGGGCCCCGTCCTGCGTTGTCACGCAGCCCGCTTGTGCTGACGGAGAAACTGCCAGATCAGCCAGCTCGCATCCGGGCCGATGCTGCTGTGGTACGGTACCGTGGCATCGCCGCCGCTCCACGCATGACCCAGGCCCCCCACTTCCACCAGTCGGACCAGATCGCGATTCCAGCGGCCAAAGCGCGCTTCGCGAACTTCGCCATCCTTGCCGAGCGGCGCATCGTTTGCGCTTTCGATCTGTCCGCCAAGGCTGCCACCCAGGCCGTTGTAGGCCAGGAACTGCTGCGTCAGCAAACGCCCGTTGATCGGATGCACCGCTTCGTCCGCCATGCCGTGCAACACGATGGCCGGCATGGCCGGGCCGCCGGGCGTCACGCCAGCAGCATCGAGCAATAGCGCGGGCTCGATCGCCGAGCCCTCGTGCATCGCCCTCAGGCCCGCCCGGGGCGAATCGGCCGCACCGATCACTACACCGGAGTGCAGTCCCACGGCAGCGACCTTGTCCGGGTAGCGCAACGCCACCAGAGCCGCCATCGCGGCACCCGCCGACAACCCGGCAAGGTAGATCTCACCGATCCGTACGTCGGGCCGGGTTGCCAGTTCGTCGATCAGCAGTGCCAGCGCCTGTGCTTCGCGCCCGCCCTGTCCGGCCGCGAGGTCGAACCACTGCCAGCACCGATGCACGGAGCGCCGCAGTGGCTGCTGCGGATAAGCCACCATGAATCCTTCACGCTCGGCCAGCGCGTTCATGCGCGTGCCAGCCGCCAGGGCTTCAGGCGTTTGCTGACATCCGTGCAGCATCACCACGACGGGCAATGCGCCCTTGGCGCCGGACGGAATATAGAGCCGGTACGAGAGTTGCGGGACCAGTTCGCCCGGTAGCGGCGTCAGGCCCAGATTCAGCGACTGCCAGTTGCCTGGCAGTTCAGTCGGCCCGGCCTCGCTTGGCGCGGTGTGGCGCTGGCGATGAGTGGCTGGAGGCGCCAGTTCCAGACGCTCCAGCCATGTACGAATTTGTTTCGCGGGCTGAAACTGCGCGCGACGAATTTGTCGCAGCTGCGCATCCCAGTCCGGAGAGAGGCTTTTGGCCATATGAAGACTCCTGTTCGTCTTGAGAACGGGTCTCCTCCTTTATTGTGCGATGCAGCATAGCACAATCGACGAGGCGCCTTTCCGACATTGTCTTGAAGACACAACATGAATTTTTGAAAGAATTCTCTACTTTCCGGGCACATGCTGACCTCTCCTCCAAGGAGGCCGCAAAAAAACTTACTACGCCTGTTTAAAAGAATGCAGATCGACTCACGATCAGCGATGTTCGTGGGCACTTATACTGTCGGGAAAAAATGTCCACCATGCCTGCCAGGAGGCAATACCACTGGACCACCAAGCCCCCAGCGTCTCATGCTGCACCCTGTGCCCGTTCCAATCCGTTTGCGCAAGTGCACACGGCGGCACCTCGTTGCCCGACAGACCAGCATTGAGCCCCGAGCGCAAGCATCTGCAAGCCGGTGAGACGCTATTCAGGCAGGACCAACCGGTACGCGCCGTCTACCCATTGCGCCACGGCGGCATCAAGCGGATGTACGAATCTGCACTTGGATGGCGGCAATTGACCGGCTTCATGCTCCCCGGCGACGTAGCCGGCCTCGAGCCGAACGACGCGCCGCAGTTCGGCACGAGCGCGATTGCCCTGCAGGCATCCGAATGCTGTGTGGTGCCACTGGAGACAGCGAAGCGCTGCGAGGAAGATCCGGCGGTTCACGCCGCCTTGCTCGCGCTACTTCACCGCGACGCCTTGCGGCAGCGCGAGTTGCTGGTGACCATCGGCTCGATGAAGGCCGCGCAGCGGCTGGCCATGCTGTTGCTGGATCAGGCTGCGGAACACCGCCGCCGCGGCACCGACGGGGGAGAAGTCATGCTGGCGATGACTCGCAACGATATCGCCAGCTACCTGGGCCTGACGCTGGAGACGGTCTCGCGGCTTCTGTCCCGCTTTGCGTCCGTCGGGCTGATCACGGTGCGGCACCGTCAGCTTCGTATCGTCGACGAGAAAGGGCTGTCAGACGTCCACGCCGAAGCGGACCGCATCACGCTGCGCGGTCCGGATCCGGCTTAGACGCCATTGCCGGAGACTTCGGATCCGGAATCAGCGATCTGCCGCCCGCTCCCAACCCTCGGGCGAAAAAGCTCGCATGGCACCCGCGCGCGTGCCGGTACTCTTGCCCAGGTCTCGCTCGTAGAAACGGCGCTCGCTATCGACCATGAAGGAGTGGATGCCGCTGGCACCGTAACGCGCGGGCCAGGCGATGAACGCGAACTTGGCGTCGCTGCCCTCCGGCGGTGCGATGATCCGATAGCGATAGCCGTAGAACGCTTCCTCCGGCGGCACCTCGGGGCCCATTGCCAAGGCGTCCGGTCCAAGCGGGCTATCATTCTCGGCCGATGCCGATGGCCAGTACAACCCGTTGGTCTTGCCGGGCGTGCTCACGAGCTGATGGGCGTACTTGCCATTGCCAATCTGCTCCGCATAACGCTGCTGGGCATCAGCGAGCTGCAGCAACGTATCCATCGCCACGAGTTCGTTGCGCCCGATCCGGCGGCGCCGGATCTCCTGCTCGCCGGCAGCCAGATCGAACTGCCAACCGGTTTTACGCTTGGCCAGCGGCACCGGGAACGTCCAGCCGCTACCGCCCACCTCGATACGTGCGGCCTTGTCGCCATCGGGCTGGACGGCATGATGGCTGGCCCAGGCGGCAAGGAAATCGTAGACGTCGTTCTGGCTGAGCCCCGGCGGCACCAGCTTCTCGTAGTTCGCGCCGAGCACCTGCTTCAGCGCATCGGGGTCACTGCGTGCCACGGCATCGCCGAGCGCATCGGCTGCGGCATCCGGCGTCGGATAGACATGCTGAGCCAGAACGGGGACGGACATGCTCAGCAGCATCGCTAATGCGCCGGCACGCAACATGGATTCGAACCTCGATTTACGCTTCATCGCTACCTCCGGCCGTGACCAAGGTGACCGCCACCCGCACCTGCTCCGCCCGCATGGCCCCCGCCCTGGAAGCCACCACCACCACCACCACCACCGCCGTGGATGCCTCCGCCAGATCTCGCCGGCGCGGAATGCTGCTGCATCTGGCCCGCGTTGTGTTGGACGCCACTGCGATCGCCCCGGTTTGCCTGCTGACGCATCCGGTCACCGTTGCCGGCGTCGCTGAACGCGTTATTGCGGTTGCTGTCACGCGCGCGGTTGCGCGCATCGGCCTGATCAGCACGTTGACGATCCGCGCCTGCCGGCCGCGGATTCTGCCCGCCAGCCTGGCGATTCACGTTCGGCGCTGAATGCCCGGGAATCGACTGGCCGGTACGCCCCTGGAACGACTGGGCCGCACGCTGACGCTCGGCGTCGCGCTGGTTCTGCACACCGCCTCCGCCCTGACCCAGGCGCTGCTGGTTCTGCACGCCACCACCCGCCTGGCCCAGGCGCTGCTGACCACCCTGCGGGCGATTGGCCAGCCCCTGCTGACGCTGCGCGTCGTAGCGGTTCGCAACGTTCTGATTCCGGTACGGCACGTTGCCACGGTTCGCGGGATTGTGCTGCCAGTTCACGTTGGACCGATTGACGTCGAGCCGCTGATTCACGTTGATATTGTTGTATCGATTGACGTTGATGTTGACGTCATGGCTACCCCAGTTGAACCCGCCCCACATCGAATTCACAGCCGCCACGCCAAGCCCGAAGCCAATGCCGGCCACCAGCGAGGTGGCGAACACCGATCCGGGTGGCGGCGGGTAGTAGACCGGTGGATAGGCGGGATAGGGCCATGCGCCGTAGACCACGGTCGGGTTGTACGACGGCACGTACACCACCTGCGGACTGGCGGGCTCGATCTGGACGATGGTGGTGCCGCCGCTCTGCTGCGTGACCACCTTTTGCTGCTCGTTGGACTTGAGAGTGCCGGCCTTTTGCGCCTGTACGCGCAGACGTTGGACCGAGTCCATCACGTCATCGGGCTGCGCCAGGAAAGCATCGCCCACGCTCTCGACCCACTGCGGCTGGCGTCCCATCATGTCCATGACGGAGGGAAAAGCCGCGAGCGACTTGACGCTCGGGTCCCACGGCTCGCCTTCGACGGCCTTGGTGGCCGCATCGCCCGAAAGACTCTGATTCGATTTCGACCATTCCGCGGCGGAAGCCACGTCCGCCGGATAGGTCGATGCCATGAGCACCTGCGACAGCAGTGCATCGGGATACAGCGCAACTGGTGCAAGCAACTGGTCAAGCTGCGGCTTGTCCAGTTTGGCCTGCGCCAGCGCGCTGCTTGCGCCGGCCAGCAACATCAGCCCGAACGACCAGGCAAGGAAACGTCGCAAGTGGAACATGTTTGCTCCTGCAATGACGGATGTAACCACCATCCCTTTCGACAATCGCCTGGTCACACCCGGCATCATCCTGGCAACGGCGGATCAGAACTTACTTGCGTGACTGGGCGCACTCCTGCCGGTACGCCTCCTCGAGGCGCTTGCGATCCGGCGCGCGCTCGAGCGTGGAATAGGTCCGGCCATCCGCCGTCGTCACTGACGACTTGCCCGGCCCCCACTGCGGCCCCGACGGCAAGGCATTGATCTGGTCGAGTAACTGGCGGCATCGCTCGACCTGAGAGGCACTGAGCGTGCCCCCCGTATCCTCGACGGTGGACGTCGCGGGATCGAGCATGCGCGGCGGCAGCGGCGCGACCATTGGAGTACCCGGATCCTGCGGAGGCGCCGCATGAACCTGAGCGGCGGACATCCCGAGCCACACCATTGCGCCTGCGGCAGCAAAAACCTTCTTCACGAAAAAACTCCAGAAACCAATGTCATGCGAGACATTGCAGTGGCAAGAGGGCCCGGCTCGATGCGGCGACCAACCTATCCATGGCTCTTGCCGTCGCCGTGCCGGCCGGTACGATTGCGCAGCAACTCAAGTTTGAGCAGTGCATCCGCAAGCATACTCTTGAGTCGCGCATTCTCCTCTTCCAACTGGCGCAATCTGCGGCTGTCGGACGGGTCGTGTTGCCGTACCTTGCTGCCATACTTGGCCCGCCAACCGTAGAACGAGGCATCGCTGAAGCCATAACGCGCGCAGAGCTCCCGCACCGGCACCCCTTTGGCGGCCTCTTCTAGATACATGCGGATCTGTTCTTCCGAATAGCGTCTGTTCACGCAAATGTCTCCGCTCGCCGGCCTCCAGTCAGGCGTCCATGCCATCGCGCGCACGGCCCTCCCGCCTACCCTGCCCGTAAGGTAGCCCACCGCCCGCGCAAAAGGCAATTCAGTGTCTTCGCGGCACGAGTTAAGCAAATTGAACACGGCCTCTACAGGATTGTCGCGATACGCCCACAACAATTCGGCACAATCCGCACACTCACATTTGCAATTCAAATTTTGTTATTCCAATTTGGAAAAATTCCTACCTCTGTCATTATCAACTGACAGTCCAGGATGCTGAATTCACGCCGGGATTTGGCGTCGACTAACGCACTCCCATTGACGGAAACCCCCATTTGAGGCGGGTTTCAGGGTTGTATCGTTGTTCGTACATAGTGTCTTTGTTGGTATGGCACAACCGTCTGGAAGTTGAGCATTACTAGTAGTTTCCAGAATGTTGTATTAAGATTTCTACGCATCAACTAAATTTCGAAACGCCTGCAATGGCGCCGCCCGGCGCATGAGGACAGGCGTCAAAGCGGTACGGCGTCGGCAGATGACGCCGCCACAAGCCGCTGCATATTTCCTGGTCTGACGAATAGGAGCCATTGCCGTAGCACGCACCGGATACACAAACCCGCGCGGTCTGGAGGAAGTGGTGGCTGCAAGACGCGATGCGGACATTCATCGTCCGCGCGCGGCGTCTTCGGCTGCCAGGGCGCCTCGCCGTCGCCCCTGCACATTTTTGGTAGTGCCAGCAGTAACTGCCATCGCCCTCGCCGAATTTCCGCAAGGAGAACCGGCCGGCAGTCAGAAGCAGCAATGATGTTGCATCACCAGAACAAATAACAAAGCAGAACTCGGATCGGGAGAAGTCAGTATGCGGCACGTCAGCACGAAGCTATTGCATGTTTTCGTTCTGCTTATGGAGTATCGCGACCTCAATGCGGTTGCAGCTTGCACTCAGGGGCGCGTACCCACAGTGGCATATAGCCTGGCGCGATTGCGCGAAATCACAGGCGATGCCTTGTTCGTGAAACGAAATGGCGCGTTGGAGCCCACGCCACATGCGTTGCGGCTCGAGCAGACCGCGCGTCAGATTCTGGCCAAATGGAACCAGCTCGTGCAGCCAAGCGGGGAACATGCCGCTCAGGCAGCCCGAGGCCGACGCATTTCGATCGGGTTTTCTTCGTCGATTGGCGATCCGGTCATTACCGAAATCCTGACCGCCTTGGGCGAACGCTTCCCACAGGACAGCTTCATCACGCGGCCGGTCATTGCCGATGCGGCGCTAGCGGATAGCCTGGATAGCGGCGATCTCGACTGCGCCTTTGTCGTCGATGGCGCCAACGTGCCCGACTCGGTCATCCCGCATAGCATCATGGCCACGCCGCGACGCCTGATCAGCGTCACGCGCACGGGGTCGATGGAAGACGTGGAAAGCGACTGGATCCTGCTGCAGGAAGACTGCGACGCCGCAAGTCCGCTACGTGGATTCCTGGAGCGCCAGGCCCTTGCTCCCGGCCATCGCGAAACCGTGGTGCCGTCGTGGCATACCCAGATCACGCTGTTACATGCGGCAGGTGGCATCTGCCCGGTGCTCGACTTCAACGTGCCGCTCGTCACGCGCGATCGCAAGGCACGCCTGCTGGCGCCACCCAGCAGTTTCCCGGCCTGGGCAGCGCTTCATTTCTGGATGCCCCAGGAGTCTGATGACCGCAACACGCTCCGCGACATCATGGACGTCGGCGCCTCGGTACTGCGAGACCCTCTCAAGGCCATCGACGGACGCCGTCAGGCGCGACAACCCGCCAGGCCTCTGGCAGTAGCCTGACCCACACGTATTGATGCCAATCGACGACCCCGTGGCGCATCGCGCCACGGGGTCGTTTGCGTTCAATGTCACCGACGCAAGGCAATGCAATACGTTTTTTGCGAATCCTCTTACTCCCTTCCCGCGAGCCGGGCATTAATCTCGCCGTGCATCGCGGTGCTCTCCGAGTCGTCTCCCGTTTGATTCGCGGTTCCGCGTGCGCGCAGTTGCTGCGTGTTCGCGCCGTACGCCAGTTCCGCGTGCGGCGCTTTTTTGACGCCAGCGTGAAGCCGTATCTGACCCATATGTTCAGGAGTCATTGGATGACGTTGAGGATTTTGCTGGCCGACGACCACCCCGTCATTACGGCGGCAATCCGGGCTAGGGTACAGTCGTCGCAGACTGGCTGGGAAGTCTGCGGCGAAGCTGCCAGTGCCACGGAGTTGCAGCAACAGGTCGATCTGCTCCAGCCGGATGTGGTCGTGACCGACTACCACATGCCGGGCCCCACCGAGCTCGATGGCGTGCGCCTGATCACGTCGCTGCGGCGACGACACCCGTCGATATCCGTGGTGGTGCTCACCATGATCACGAATCCGCTCGTGCTACGCACGATACTGGATGTCCGCGTGCATGGGCTGTTGATCAAGGACAGTCCGCTGGCGGAAATCATGACCGCAATCGGGCGAGCCCAGCGCGGCTTTACCTACATCGGCAAGTCCGCGCTACGCGCTCTGGCACCCACCGAACTCCGGACGATGCTGCCTTGCGGGCGCGACGGCGAGCAGCGGCCGTCCGCGCGCGAGATGGAGGTACTGCGGCTATACCTGACCGGCCGCACCGTAACCGAGATCGCGACCACGCTGTGCCGCAGCGTCAAGACCATCAGCCGGCAAAAGAACTGCGCCATGCAGAAGCTCGGCGTCACCAATGACCGCGAGCTGTTCGAGTGTGTGGCACTCCAGGGCATGGTCCTGCCACGGAGCTAAAGGCCATGATGTCTGCCCGATATAATCCATCGCATCGCATAGCGCTGCCGCCGTGCATTGCCAATTCCGACATGCCCCCGCTTTCCATTCAATCCTCTCCGTTGGACGCGACAACACGGACAGGCACGCGCCCGGTCCCCGCGTTGCTCGTTACCGCCCCCGCATCGGGGCAGGGCAAGACCACGGTCACCGCCGCCTTGGCCCGCCTTCATGCGCGACAGGGCCGTACCGTGCGCGTATTCAAGATCGGACCTGATTTCCTCGACCCGACGCTGCTTGCCGCCGCCAGCGGTGCTCCGGTGCAATCGATCGATCTCTGGATGACAGGGGAAGCCGATGCTCGCCAACGTCTTGCCCTGGCCGCGCAGACCGCCGATCTGATTCTTGTCGAAGGTGTCATGGGCCTGCACGATGGCACGCCGAGCAGTGCGGATGTAGCGCGACTCTTTGGACTGCCGGTCCTCGCCGTCATTCAGGCAGGCGCGATGGCGCAAACGTTCGGTGCCGTGACTCACGGCCTGGCGACCTACGGCGAGCCATTTCACGCGATGCACGTGCTGGCGAATGGCGTCGGCAGCGCACGCCATGCCGACATGTTGCGAGACAGCCTGCCGCATGGCATCCACTGGGCCGGCGCGTTGGCCCGCGATGATGCGGCGGCGTTGCCGGAGCGGCATCTTGGCCTGTTCAGCGCCGACGAGCTTCCCGACCTTACCGCGCGACTGGATCGCATGGCGGATGCCTTGGCCGAACTGCCGATATCGCACCTGCCAAGGCCGATCGTGTTTCCGGACACCCCCGCGCAGCAATTGCCGCGCCTGCTGGAGGGCCGGCGCATCGCCATCGCGCGCGACGATGCCTTCCGGTTCATTTATCCGGCCAATGTGGAAACGTTGAACGCGCTCGGGGCGCATATCACATGGTTCTCGCCCTTGCGTGACGCGGCTTTGCCGCACTGTGACGCGCTATGGCTGCCTGGTGGCTATCCCGAACTGCACGCCGCCGCGCTTGCCGCGAATGTGCCGATGCACAACGCGATCCGCGCGGCGCACGCACGCGGCCTGCCAATGCTGGCGGAGTGCGGCGGAATGATGGCGCTGTTCGACAACCTGGTGGACAAGGAAGGGCAAACCCATCGCATGGCCGGGCTGCTGCCCGGCACGGTGACGATGCAGAAACGACTGGCGGCAATCGGCCATCAGGCCGTCGAGCTACCTACGAGGGAAGGCATGGCTGGCCAGACGGTACGCGGACACACGTTCCACTACTCGACCACCAACACTCCGCTGGCTCCGCTCCTGCACGCGCGGTCACCGCGCGATGATGGAAGCGGGGAAGCTGTCTATCGGTCCGGGACGCTTACCGCGTCCTACGTGCACTTGTACTTCCCTTCTAACCCAACGGCCATTGCGGCGTTGTTTGGCGGATAGAGGGGAGCCAGGCGACGCTGCCTGATCAGGCGGCGTCGCGTTCCGCCTGCGTGCGCGCGACTGCGTCGGCGATGCCCGCCTCGAGCTGAACCAGCCCCTTCGAGAGGTTGTGCATCGTCGTTTCCGTGACGTTGGCCAGCACGTCCTGCAGGAATGCCGAGCGGCGCGGCATTGCCTGGTCGACGATCTCGCGGCCAAGCGCGCTCAGCGTGACGTTGGTCATGCGGTTGTCGCGCTCGCTGGTCATGCGGTCGACCCAGCCCAGTTCCTGCAACGTCTTGAGCTGGCGTGTCAGCGCGCCCGGGTCCATGCCGACGCGATCGGCCAGCGGCTTCTGAGCGATCGGGCCTTCGTGTCCATACAACGCGAACAGAATGCGCCAACGCGGCAACGGGTGTCCGATTCGCTGTTCAAATGCCGCAGCATAAGCCCGGTAGGTCCGGCCAAATTGCTGCAGGACAGCCAGGCTTTGTCGCTCCAGTTCCACTCCACTCCTCCTGTAGGCGAATGTGCTTCACATCCGCACGGCTGTCATCAGTCCGCAGCCATCACGGGTTCATTTACCCGCATCAATTTGATCGGCGGAACCCGGCGCGCGCGCCAGACACCGAACAATGCAGCGATTGCCGCCAGCAACAGGCCAAGATGGATGGCGCCGACGAGGGACACCCGCGCCTGTTCCAGCAGCAGGGCTCCATTGTGCCCTGCCTGCTGCAAATTGGTCAGCAATTCTGCCTGCGCGGCCTTGTCGATCAGGATCTGCGGGTCGGTCATCCTGGCAGTCCAATCCGTCGCATTGGCGGCAGCCAGCGCCGACGTCACGCCAGACGTGTAGCTGCGCGTGACCAGCGTGCCAACCAGTGCCGTCCCGACCATCCCGCCGACCATCCGCAGCGACTGAAGCATCGCCGTGGCGATGCCGAGATTGGCACGACCGGCGGTCTGCTGCGCGAATACCGTCAGGTTGGGCAGGATAAAGCCCAGTCCGAGCCCCGCCAGCAACATGATCGAAAGCAGCAGATTGTGATGCATACCGCGCGTCGCCTGCGAGAGACCCAGCAGTGCCAGCGCCAGCATCGTGAATCCCGCGTAAAGCATGGCATTGGGGCGCGGGATCCGGGTGATGATGCGGCCGTTCACAATAGATCCGATCGTGATGCATACGACTAGCGGCGTCACCAACAGCCCGGCCTCCTTCGGCGAATAGCCAAACCCACCCTGGAACAGCAGCGGTGCGTACAGCAGCAAGCCGAACATCGTGAAGCCCGCCAGCACGGAAAGCACGAACAGCGACGCAAGGCTCGGATTGCGGAACATGTCGAACGGCAGAATCGGATTCGCTGATTTACGCGACCAATGCCACAGCGAGACGAACGCGGCGATGGAGAGGACCATCAGGCCGATCGTCACAACGCCAAGCCCCCGCTCAGGCAACCACTCCACCGATAGTTGCAAACTACCCAGTCCTGCCGCGATCAGTGCGGCGCCAGCCCAGTCAATACGGATCGGCTCGGTATGCGACTGATGACGCAGATGCGGCAGGAATCGCCAGGCAATCAGCAAACCCAGCAGGCCAACCGGCAGGTTGATGTAGAACACCGCTCGCCATCCGAACCACTCGGTCAGCACACCGCCCAACGACGGGCCGATCGCATTGGCCAGACCGAACGCCGTGCTCATCATGACCTGCCAACGCAGGCGCACATGCGGGTCAGGGAACAGATCGGGAACGCAGGCGAACGCCGTGCCGACCAACATGCCGCCACCGATCCCCTGCAATGCGCGGGCCGCTACCAGGAACGGCATGTTCGTGGCCATGCCGCAAAGCGCCGATGCCGCCACAAACACGACGATCGAGGCCAGCACGAACGGCTTGCGCCCGTAATAGTCGCCAAGTCGCCCGAAAATGGGCACGGTAATGACCGACGTCAGCAGGTAGGCCGTAGCCACCCATGCGTAATACTCGAAGCCCTGCAACTCCGCCACCACGGTTGGTAGCGCGGTACTGACCACGGTCTGGTCAAGTGCAACCAGCATTACGACAAATGCGATGCCGGTCATCGCAAGCAAAGACTCGCGAAAGGGCAGGACCTGCCCTTTCCTCACCGGCTGGTTGGCCGGTGATCCTGCTACTGCCCTGCCAGGTGATACATCCTGCTCAGGGCGAAATTCCGAAGTCATTCTGTTGCCCGATCAATCGTTGTTGCATCAATGAATCAGGGATTATAGGCCGTCGTCTGATGACTTGCAGGGGGGAGTTACAAATGGCCAATCGGATTGGATTGCAGCGCCTGTCAGACCACAGCGGGCGGTGCGGCGGGGGCAGTCGGCAACGTCACCCTGACGCGTAGCCCGCCCTTCTCGCCGGACTCCAGTCGCACGCTGCCCTGATGCGCTTCGCAGATTTGCCGAACGATCGACAGACCAAGTCCGCTCCCGGCCCCGGGCGTGCCGGCGATGCGAACGAAGCGTTCGAACACGCGTTCGCGCTCCGCCGAAGGGATGCCGGGCCCGCTATCGTCCACCAGGATGCAGAGCGTGCTGTCGGACCGTTCCACCGTCACGGAGATGCTCCCGCCAGCCGGCGTGTAGCTCACGGCATTGTGCAGGAGGTTGGCCAGCATTTCACGCAGCATGGCCTCGTTGCCAACGACCCATGCAGCAGCCGGACATTCGCCCAGACTGAGATCCTGCCTCCGCTCCCGCGCATGGAGATACCACTCCGCGCAGATGTCACGGCAGAGGTTGCCCAGTTCGATGCGCTGCATCGCGTCACCGTCCGGCGCAAGGACATCGCCATCCCCGGTACGCGCCAACGTCAGCAACTGGTTGGTCAACCGCACTGTCCGGTCGATGGCAGCCTTGACCTCGGCGAGATCGCCGCCGTGATCCGAAGCGCGTATGCGCTGGTCCACATGGCCCCTGACCAGCGTCAGCGATGTCCGAAGCTGATGCGCGGCATCGTCGAGAAAGCGCTTCTGGTTTTCGACGATGACCCGCAGACGTTCGAGGTACTGATTCAGCGTTTGCAGCAGCGGCTGAATTTCCCTGGGCAGGTCATCGCCCTCGACCGGCGCGAGGTCCGATGCCCGGCGGGCCTGAATACGATCCTGCAAACGCTTCAGCGGCCGCAGCGTGGCCGCCACCGTCAATGCCAGCAACGTCATCGAGACACCGATCATCGCCGCCTGTTGCCAGAGCATGGTGAACAGCAACCGTCTGGCCATGTCATCCCGCATCTCCAGCGTTTCCCCCACCTGCACCAGCGCAACGCCCCGCTGCCCGCCTTCGGTCACCGGCTGCCACAGCGCCGCCACGCGCAAGGGCGTCCCGCCATAGGCATCGTCATAGAAATGGACCAGCGCCGGATAGTCCTCGCTGCGCGGCACATTGGCTGGCATTGCCGGGAAGTCCTTCTCGCCGGAGACGAAATGGCCCGCCGGATCCAGCACGCGATAGAAAATCCGCCCGCGCGCATCGATCTGGAACGTATCGAGCGCGCCATAGGGGACGTTGACGGTCACCCGGCCGTTAGTTACGTGGATACGCTCGGCAATCGAGCGCGTGGAGGCCAGCAGCGTTCGGTCGTGCGCCTGATTGGCTTCCTTCAGCGCGGTGCGATACGAGGCAAAAGCCGAGACGATGCCGACGGTCAGCAACGCCAGCGCCAGGCGCCAGAGCAGGGTCCGGCGCAAGCTCGTCGCCGAGAGCTGCCTAGCCATCCTGACGCTGTTCCAGCAGATAGCCGACGCCTCGCACGGCGGTGATGACCAGACCGCTCGGCTTCAGCTTCTTCCTGACCCGCGACACATACAGTTCGATGGTTTCGGGATTGACCTCGTCGTCGATCGAGAACACGCACTGGAACAACACGTCCCGCGTGGCGACGCGGCCGGCCCTCAGGAACAGCGCTTCCAGCACCGCCAGTTCGCGCCGGCTCAGCGTCAACGCCGTGCCCTCGCAGTAGAACGATCTCTCCACCGAATCGAAAGACAGGCCGCCGTAGGTAGTCACCGGCTGGCCACCCTGGCGGCGGCGAAGCTGCGCCTTGATGCGTGCTTCGAGTTCACCCAGGTCGAAGGGCTTGGCGATATAGTCGTCGGCCCCGAGGTCGAGGCCCAGGATGCGATCGGCGATCTCGCTGCGAGCCGTCAGGATCAGCACGGGCGTCGTGACACCCTGGGTCCGGATCGAGCGCAGAACGTCCAGCCCGTCGACCTTCCCGAGCGAGAGGTCCAGAAGGATCAGATCGTACGAAGCGGTGGCGATCATCAGCAGCGCGGCCTCGCCGTCCACGGCGTGGTCAATGACGAAGCCGCTGTCCCCGAGGGACTTGATGACCAGCGCAGCCAGATCCGGGTGATCTTCAACGAGTAGCAGGCGCACTTTTGGCAGGGTTTACGTTAAGCAATCTGGCAGGCGTTCGACAGCTTGGCGACAGCCGACCGACTTAGCATGGCAAGACAGAAATGATAGCCATCCGCGCGGACTGCGGGGATGGCTAATTCAAAAAATGGGAGACAGTCCAGTGCGAACGCTATGCCTGTTCGCCCTGTTGCTGATAGGCGGCGTGCAGACCGCCCACGCAGCGCAGGCGGAAACGCCGCAACCGCGGTGCATCGCGCCGGCCAGGCCAGGCGGCGGCTACGACCTGACGTGCAGGATCGCGAAGCTTGGGCTGGACGAGGCCAGGGCACTACCCGCACGCTTGCAGATCGACTATCGGCCCGGCGGGATCGGCGCGGTCATGTTCGACGCTGTGGTGGAGCAGACTCCCGATGATGCCAACACTATCGTGGCATTCTCGAGCGGCGCGTTGCTGAACCTGGCCAGCGGCAGGTTCAGCAAGTATGGGCCCGACAACGTCAAGTGGCTGGTTGCGATTGGCGTCGACCACGGCATGATCGCCGTCGACGCCCGTTCGCCGTACCTGACCCTGAAGGACCTTGTGACCGCAATGAAGGCCGACCCGCGCAAAGTGCTGTTCGGCATCGGCGGCTCCGCGGGCAGCCAGGACTGGATGAAGGCAACCCTGCTTGCCCGGCAAGCAGGGCTGGACCGTAACGCCATGCGCTATGTGGCGTTCGAAGGCGGCGGCGAGGCGATGACCGCGCTGATGACGGGACATGTGCAGGCCGTTCCCGGCGATATCGGCGAGGCCGTCGACCTGATCGAGGCGCACAAGATTCGCGTGCTGGCCGTGCTGGCCGATCAACGCCTGCCCGGCCGCTTCGCGTCGATTCCCACCGCGAAGGAACAGGGACTCGACGTGCAATGGCCCATCGTGCGCGGCTTCTACATGGGACCGAAGGTCGCCGAGCAGGACCGGCGCCGCTGGGGTAACGCGCTGCAGCGGGCGGCCGGCACCCGTGCATACGTGCAGGCACTGGAAACGCACGGCATCGTGCCCACCCCGATGGCCGGGCCGGAGCTGGACACCTACGTCCAGAACAAGGTTCGCGAATACAGGCGGCTCGCGCGCGAGTTCGACCTCATCAAGTAAGCAGGCCTGCCGGAGCCTCCGGCGGACTGTCCCTGGCCGTCCTGGCCTTCCATAGAACGATAAAACTCCGAGAGAAACGATATGTCCCAGTTTGATTCCTCGCGTCGACGGGCCCTTGGCGCCACGGGTGCGCTGGCTGCCGCCGCAATGCTCCCGAGCCTGTCGCGCGCGCAGACGTGGCCGTCAAAAACGATCCGCTTCGTCGTGCCGTTCGCGCCCGGCGGCAGTTCCGAGATCATCGCGCGCTCCGTAGCCGCCGAACTGACCTCGCAACTGGGCGTGTCGGTCTTCGTCGAAAACAAACCGGGTGGCGCGGGCAACGTGGCGATGGGCGAAGTGGCCCGTGCGGACGATCAGCACACCATCATCCTCGGTCATATCGGTACGCTGGCGGTGAACCCCTTCATCTTTCCGAAGCTGCCGTACGACGTGAACAAGGACTTCACGCCAGTGTCGCTGCTGGCCAAGGTGCCGAGCCTGTACGTAGTACATCCGGATGTGCCCGCGAAGAACCTCAAGGAGTTCGTGGCGCTGGCAAAGAGCAAGCCCGGCAAGCTCAACTACGGCTCTGCCGGCAACGGCAGTGCCGGCCACCTCGCATTCGAGTACCTGAAGGAAGCGGCCGGCATCTTCGTGCTGCACGTGCCGTACCGTGGCAGCGGCCCGCAGATCACGGACCTGCTGTCCGGCCGGCTGGAGGCGGCGGCCGTCGGCGCGCCGGCGATCCTGCCCTTCATCAAGTCCGGCAAGCTGCGTTGCATCGCCACAGGCTCCGCGCAGCGCATTCCGCAATTGCCGGATGTGCCGACCGTCGCCGAGCAGGGCTACCCGGGATTCGAGATGACCCAGTGGTATGGCATCCTCGCGCCGTCGTCGATGTCGAAGGCCGCCGTCGACAAGCTCGCCGCGGCCAGCGCGAAGAGCGTGCGCAGCCCGGCGGCGTCAAGCCGCATGGCCGCCGATGCGGCAATCCTCGTCGGCGATACGCCCGCCGAGTTCGCCGGCTTCATCGCCCAGGAGCAGAAGCGCTGGAAACCGATCATCGCCCGGGCGTCGATCAAGCCGGACTGAAACCTCGCCAACATCTCGCCAACATCCCGCTCACGTTCGACACCCGTTCGTGCCATGATGGCAGGCATCTATCGTCCCCACTGAACCTGGAGACCCCATGAAGCCTGTCACCCTGATTGGCGCGCCGACCGACGTGGGCGCCAGCATCCGTGGCGCCTCGATGGGCCCCGAAGCCTTGCGCGTGGCGGACATCGCGGGCGCCCTGGTGCGCAACGGCCTCGATGTCACCGATCTGGGCAACCTTGTGGGCCCCGGCAACCCGAACCTGCCACCCACGGACGGCGTTCGGCACCTGCCGGAGGTTGTCGCCTGGAACCGTCTGGTCATGGACGCCACCTACCAGGCCTTGGCCGCGGGCCAGTTGCCGCTGCTGATGGGTGGCGACCACTGCCTGGCGATTGGCTCGGTCAATGCCGCGGCTCGCTATTGCCGCGAGCAGGGAAAGAAGCTCCTGGTGCTCTGGCTCGACGCGCACGCCGATGCCAACACCGGCATCACCAGCCCGACCGGGAACACCCATGGCATGCCGGTGGCGTGCCTGTGCGGGGATGGTCCCGCCCCGCTTGTGTCGCTAGGCGGCGTGACGCCCGCCACCTCACCCCAGAACATTCGACAGATCGGCATCCGCAGTGTCGATGCCGAGGAAAAGAAGCGGCTGCGTGAGCTGGGCCTGACCGTCTACGACATGCGTTACATCGACGAGAACGGCATGAGGGCCACGATGGAGCAGGCGTTGGCGGGCATCGATGCCGATACCCATCTGCATGTCAGCTTCGACGTGGATTTCCTCGACAGCCAGATTGCGCCGGGCGTTGGCACGGCGGTTCGCGGCGGCCCTACCTATCGCGAAGCGCATCTCGCACTGGAAATGATCGAGGACACCGGCGCCCTGGGCTCCATCGATGTGGTCGAACTGAACCCCGCGCGCGACGTCCACAACCAGACCGCCGAGCTGGTCGTCGAATTGCTGGAGAGCCTGTTCGGGAAATCGACGCTGCTGCGTTGATGGCGCGAGCCCCGCTGGCTCGCGGCAGGCAATAAAAAAGGAGGCAGTCAGAGACTGCCTCCTTTCGATGCCGGTGCACCGGTCGACTACGGCCTACGAAGCCGACCGTGCGCCGCCGCCCGTGCTGCCGGTCGTCGAACTTCCGGCCCCATCAGCAGGCGCGCCATTCTCCGGCTTGTGCGTGACATCGGTCCAGCCACCGCCAAGTGCCTTGTACAGGTTCACCTCGCTGGTGAGCTGGTTGAGACGATCGGTGATCAGCGTCTGTTGCGCGTTATAAAGCTGACGCTGCGCATCGAGTAATGTCAGGTAGCTATCCACGCCAGTACTGTACCGATGTTCAGCCAGCGTGAAGTAGTCCTGGCTTGCCCGGACGAGCCGCACCTGCGCCTGAACCTGATCCGAGAACGTGCCGCGTGCGGCCAGTCCATCGGCCACCTCGCGGAAGGCGCCCTGGATCGTCCGCTCGTATGTCGCGACGTTGATGTCCTTCTGGATCTTTGCGTAGTCGAGGCTTGCCTTCAGGCTGCCTGCCGTAAAGATCGGCAGCACGATCTGCGGCGAGAACAGCCACGTGCCCTGACCGGCCGCGAACAGGTCCGACAACTGCCTGCTGGCCGTGCCGGTCGACGCCGTCAGCGTGATGCGCGGGAAAAACGCCGCACGCGCCGCGCCGATGTCCGCGTTGGCCGCCTTGAGCCGATGCTCGGCCGAAAGGATGTCCGGACGATTCTGCAACAGATCGGACGGCAGTCCCACCGGCACCTCGGCCACGAGCTTCTCTTCCAGCCCCAACCCTTGCGGCAGATCCGCCGGCATGCCCGAACCCAGCAACAGCGTCAGCGCATTGGTGTCCTGCGCCAGCGCACGCGTGTATGCCGCCAGCGAAGCCCGCGCGGTTTCAACCTGCGTTTCCGACTGGCGCAGCTCCAGCCGCGAAGCGATGCCTTCCTCGAAGCGGCGGCGCGTAAGGTTGTACGTTCGTTCGTACGTAGTCAGCGTGTCCCGCGTGACCTTGAGTTGCTCCTCGTCCGCGCGCAGCGTCAGGTAGGCATTGGCAACGCTGGCCACCAGTGCGATCTGCGTGCTTCGGCGCGCCTCATCACCCGCGAGATACTGCTCGAACGCGGCCTCGCTAAGGCTGCGCAACCGGCCAAACAGGTCGAGTTCCCAAGCCGTGGTTCCAAGAGACACGCCGTACTGGCTGCTGATCACACGTTGACCGGTGGTCGACAGATCCGCCGGCACGCGCTGCCGCGTGCCCTGCGCCGCGGCGTCGACCTGCGGAAACAGGTCGGCACGCTGGATACGGTACTGCGCGCGATAAGCTTCCACGTTCAACACGGCCACACGCAGATCGCGGTTGTTGTCGAGCGAGACCTGGATCAGCTCGCGCAAGCGCGGATCGGTGAAGTAGTCCCGCCAGCCAAGATCGACGGCCGTCACCGACGCATCGACCGCAGCCGTCTTCGGATAAGCCTCACCCTGCGGGAACGTCGCATCCACCGGGGCGGCGGGCCGCTCGTAGTTGGGAATCAGGCTGCAGCCGCTCAGCGCCGCCACGGCGGCCAGGCAAAGTAGCGTCTTTCTCATGCTTGGGCTCCCTTCTCGAGGGAGGACGAATCGGACTTGCGGCGCCGCTCCTTGATCGCGCTGACCACGACAAAGAACAGCGGCACCCAGAAGATGGCAAGCACCGTGGCGGTGATCATGCCGCCAATCACGCCGGTACCGATGGCGTGCTGGCTACCCGCGCCGGCGCCTTGCGACACCGCCAGCGGGAACACGCCCAGCATGAACGCCATCGAGGTCATGATGATGGGGCGCAAACGCATTCGGCACGCCTCCACCGCCGCCTCCACGAGGCCCTTGCCGTGATCGTGCAGTTCCTTGGCGAATTCCACGATCAGAATCGCGTTCTTCGCTGAAAGGCCCACCGTGGTCAACAGCCCCACCTGGAAGAACACGTCGTTCGACAGCCCTCGCGCGAGTGTGGCCAGCAGCGCGCCGATCACCCCGAGCGGTACCACCAGCATCACCGAGAACGGAATCGACCAGCTTTCATACAGCGCCGCCAGACAGAGGAACACCACCAGCAACGACAACGCGTACAGCGCCGGCGCCTGTGAGCCCGACAACCGTTCCTCGTACGACAGGCCCGTCCATGAATAGGAAATGCCGGCTGGCATTTGCTTCATGATTTCCTCTACCGCCGCCATGGCTTCACCCGAGCTCTTGCCTGCTGCCGGCTCACCGAGGATTTCCACCGCCGGCACACCGTTGTAGCGCTGCAGCTTCGGCGATCCAAAGCCCCATTTGCCCGTGGCAAACGACGAGAACGGCACCATGTCACCCTTGTCGTTGCGCACGAACCACTTGTTGAGGTCCTCTGGCGACATTCGCGAGTTCGGCCGACCCTGCAGGTACACGCGCTTGACGCGGCCCCGGTCAATGAAGTCGTTCACGTAGCTGGAACCCCAGGCAATCGACACCGTGCTGTTGATGTCCGCCAAAGACAGCCCCAACGCGCGCGCGCGTTCATCGTCGATTTCGAGGACGTACTGCGGCTCGTCGTTGAGGCCGTTCGGACGTACTCGCTGCAACGCGGGGCTCTTGGCTGCAAGCGCCAGGAACTTGTTGCGCGCGTTCATCAGCGCCTCGTGCCCCAAGCCGGCCTGATCCTGCATATAGAAGTCGAAGCCCGTGGCGTTACCGAGTTCCTGCACCGCCGGCGGCGCGAAGGCAAATGCCAGCGAGTCGCGGAACGTGCTGAACTTGGCCTGTGCCCGCTTGGTCAGGTCGAACACGCTCGTGGCATCGCCTTCGCGATCCTTGAACGGCCTCAGCAGAATAAACGCGAGACCCGAACTCTGGCCACGGCCGGCAAAGTTGAAGCCGTTCACGGTGAAGAGCGACTCCACGATCTTGCCTTCGTCATTCAGCAGGTAGTTGCGCATCTGGTCAAGCACGGCCTGCGTGCGCTCGGCCGACGAGCCGGCCGGCGTCTGCACCTGCGCGTACAGCACGCCCTGATCTTCTTCCGGCAGGAACGAGGTCGGGATGCGCGTGAACAGGAAACCCATCACCACCACGATTGCCAGATAGATGAGCAGGAACGGAGCCCGGCGCTTCAGAATGCCGGAGACCCCACGCTCATAGCTTTGCGTCGACCGGATGAAACTGCGGTTGAACCAGCCGAAGAAGCCCTGCTTGTGCTCGCCGTGGTCGCCCTTCTCGATCGGCTGGAGCATCGTCGCGCACAGCGCCGGCGTGAGAATAAGCGCCACGAGCACAGACAACACCATCGCGGAAACGATCGTGATCGAGAACTGGCGATAGATCACACCGGTCGAGCCGCCGAAGAACGCCATCGGCAGGAACACCGCGGACAGCACCAGCGCGATACCAACCAGTGCGCCCTGGATCTGCCCCATCGATTTTCGTGCGGCCTCCTTCGGACCCAGCCCTTCTTCGGCCATCACCCGCTCGACGTTCTCGACCACCACGATGGCATCGTCCACCAGCAGACCGATGGCCAGCACCATGCCGAACATCGTCAGTGTGTTGATCGAGTAGCCAAACGCGGCCAGCACGCCGAACGTACCGAGCAGCACCACCGGCACCGCGATCGTCGGGATCAGCGTGGCGCGGAAGTTCTGCAAGAACAGATACATCACCAGGAAGACGAGCACGATTGCCTCGAGCAGCGTCTTGATCACCTCGTGGATCGAGTCGGAGATCACCGGCGTCGTGTCGTACGGGAACACCACCTTGATGCCCGGCGGGAACGTCGGTTCCAGCTGAGCCAGCGTGTTGTGGATGTTCTTGACCGTCTCCAGCGCGTTGGCGCCGGATGCCAGACGAATGGCGATACCCGATGCCGGGCGGCCGTTGTACTGCGCGTTGATCGTGTAGTCCTGGCCGCCCAGAGCAACATCGGCCACGTCCTTCAGACGCACCTGCGAGCCGTCGGGATTAACCTTGAGCAGGATGTCGCCGAACTGCTCGGCGGTCTGGAGACGCGTCTTGCCGATCACTGTCGCGTTGAGCTGCTGCCCGCGAACCGCCGGCAGGCCACCAAGCTGACCCGAGGCCACCTGGACGTTCTGCGCCTTGATCGCGTTGCTCACATCCAGCGGCGCGAGTTGGTAGCTGTTGAGCCTGGCCGGGTCCAGCCAGATCCGCATCGCATACTGCGAACCGAACACCTGGAAGTCACCCACCCCTGCGGTACGCGACAGCGGATCCTGGATGTTCGAAACGATGTAGTTCGACAGATCCTCCCGCGTCATGTTGGGGTCGGTCGAAATCAGACCCACGATCAGCAGGAAGTTACGCACCGACTTGGTCACGCGAATCCCCTGCTGCTGCACTTCCTGCGGCAACAGTGGCGTGGCCAGGGCAAGCTTGTTCTGCACCTGCACCTGCGCGATATCCGGGTTGGTGCCTTGCTCAAACGTGACCGTGATGGTCATGCTGCCGTCGGAGTTCGATTCCGACGAGATGTAGCGGAGGCGGTCCAGGCCATTCAGCTGCTGCTCGATCACCTGCACCACCGTATCCTGCACCGTCTGCGCCGAAGCGCCCGGGTAGGTTACGGAGATGGCGATGGTCGGCGGCGCGATCGCCGGGTATTGGTTGATCGGCAGCGACCTGATGGAGAGCACGCCGGCCAACATGATGACCAGCGCAATCACCCAGGCAAAGATCGGCCGCTCGATAAAGAAATTAGACATGGCAAATCCTCATGCGTCCGTCCCGTTCAGGACTTTGCCGCGGGGGCCGACGCCGCGCTCGCGGCCGAAGCCTCCACGGCACCGGCTGTGGCCGCATCGGCTTCGGTGGCCTTGACCTTCGCACCCGGGCGCACAAACTGCAGACCCTCGACGATCACGCGATCACCAGCCTTCAGGCCTGCTGTAACGAGCCACTTGTCGCCAACCGTGCGGTCGGTCGAGAGAATGCGCTGCTCCACTTCGTTGCTCGCATTCACCACCAGCGAAGTCGCTTGCCCCTTCAGGTCACGCGTGACGCCGCGCTGCGGTGCCAGGATAGCGGCAGTCTTGACGCCTTCCGCCAGACGCGCATGAACGAACATGCCCGGCAGCAGTTCATTGCGCGGGTTCGGGAAGACGGCGCGCAGCGTCACGGAACCCGTGCCCTGGTCGACGGCCACTTCCGAGAACTCAAGACGACCGGGCTCCGAATAGATACTGCCATCTTCGAGCTGCAGCGTAACCTTGGCCGCGTTCGCGCCGGCACCCTGCAACTGGCCGTTGGCCAGTTCGCGACGCAGGCGGAGGATTGCCGACGACGGCTGCGTCACATCCACATAGATCGGATCGAGCTGCTGAATCGTTGCCAGCGCGTTAGCCTGGCCGTTCGTTACCAGCGCGCCTTCAGTGACAAGCGATCGGCTGATACGGCCGGAAATCGGCGAAAGGACCTTGGTGTAGCGCAGGTTGATATGGGCCTGGTCCACAGCGGCTTTGGCTTGCAGGTAGGAAGCCTGCGCCTCGGCGTATTGCTGCTTGCTGACGGCTTCCTCTCCGACCAGCCTGCCGTAGCGTTCGGCAAGCAGGCGCGCCGATTCGAGATTTGCCTCGGCGCTCTTCGCAGTAGCTTCATAGGTCGACGGATCGATCTGGTACAACTGCTGGCCCTGCTTCACATCGCTGCCTTCGACAAACAGACGCTTCTGCAGGATGCCATTGACCTGAGGGCGAACCTCGGCGATCCGGTAGGGCATGGTGCGCCCAGGCAAGGAACTGTCGAGCGTAACGTTCTCGTCCTTCAGCGTGACAACTTTCACTTCAGGCGTCTGGGCCGCAGGCGGCTTGTTGTCCTTGCCGCACGCAGACAGTACTGTTACGGCAACAGCCAGAATGCCTGGAATCAAAGCACGCCGGGCGCGCATTGCTTGCATAGCGATATCCTCGAGGATGAAACGGATGAGTTCTTCTTTGGGCCTGGTTGGCCAGACCGGCGCGACCGCGTTACACGCGGACGCAATTGGCGTGCCTGCCATCGGCACTTGTCGGTGATCGGGTTCAGCGGATCGTCATCGCCATTCGCCCCTGCTTTCGCCAGTTAGCTGGCCTCGAAATACACAACGCCGGACGCGCACGCGTCCGGCTGGCAGGGTGACTTAGATGCCCGCCCCGCTCCCCGTATTCTGACTGTCTTGCACAATCTTCTGTTATCGGTGTTACCGTCATTCGCGCGAGTTCGTGCCCGAATCTGAGTGAGCATCGTCTCGCCGATCGCAACAATAGACCAAGGCCCGATATCGGATCCCAAAGCTTGCTGGCGATGACTTCAACGGTAACGTTTGCCGGCCGGGTGTCGCCCAGAACGCTCTGCGCGCTGACAAGGTCCTCCTCCGAACCCTTTGTCACACCGCTGCGGCAATGCAGCATTTGAGCAGCATACTTTTGAATCAGTTCAATAAGCATGCTGCCAATAGCGCGTCATCCTACCAGTTTGTAGATCGGTTAGGGTCACTGGAAATCGACCTGTAATGCGGTGAAATACTCGCAATAGAAGCGTTCCGACGATATTTCGCGGGCTTGCGCGGGTTTTCAGCCGCCGAGATACACGCTCGCGGGACGGTGTTTTGCGCGAGCGGGACAGTGAGACGGGCTCTTGCGAAATACGCAATAAAAAGGCCCACGCCGATATGGCGTGGGCCTTTTTGCTGAATTTCGAGTTGTACTGGCAGACGTTTCCGCCAACGACGCCGCGCAGTTAAACCGCGCGGCATAAAAGCAAAACCCCCAGCTTATAGGGCTGGGGGTTTTGGGTATAAGAGCCTGGCGATGACCTACTTTCACACGGGTAGTCCGCACTATCATCGGCGCGAAGTCGTTTCACGGTCCTGTTCGGGATGGGAAGGAGTGGTTCCAACTTGCTATGGTCACCAGGCATGAGGGGTTGCCGGGCTGACCCGAGGTCAGCGCGGCGAATCTGGGTGTAGTAAAGATTGGGTTGTGTTGCACACCTGGGCACAAGGCGCACTCACCAGGTAAAACACACTGGTTATAGGATCAAGCCTTACGGGCAATTAGTACTGGTTAGCTTAACGCATTACTGCGCTTCCACACCCAGCCTATCAACGTCCTGGTCTCGAACGACCCTTCAAGGAGGTCAAGCCTCCAGGGAATCCTCATCTTCAGGCGAGTTTCCCGCTTAGATGCTTTCAGCGGTTATCTCTTCCGTACATAGCTACCCTGCGATGCCTCTGGCGAGACAACAGGTACACCAGCGGTACGTCCACTCCGGTCCTCTCGTACTAGGAGCAGCCCCCGTCAAGATTCCAACGCCCACGGCAGATAGGGACCAAACTGTCTCACGACGTTTTAAACCCAGCTCACGTACCTCTTTAAATGGCGAACAGCCATACCCTTGGGACCGGCTACAGCCCCAGGATGAGATGAGCCGACATCGAGGTGCCAAACACCGCCGTCGATATGAACTCTTGGGCGGTATCAGCCTGTTATCCCCAGAGTACCTTTTATCCGTTGAGCGATGGCCCTTCCATTCAGAACCACCGGATCACTATGTCCTGCTTTCGCACCTGCTCGACTTGTCAGTCTCGCAGTTAAGCACGCTTTTGCCATTGCACTTTAGGTACGATGTCCGACCGTACCAAGCGTACCTTCGAACTCCTCCGTTACACTTTGGGAGGAGACCGCCCCAGTCAAACTGCCTACCATGCACTGTCCCCGACCCGGATTCACGGGCCAAGGTTAGAACCTCAAACAAACCAGGGTGGTATTTCAAGGACGGCTCCACGTGAACTAGCGTCCACGCTTCAAAGCCTCCCACCTATCCTACACAGATCGGTTCAAAGTCCAATGCAAAGCTACAGTAAAGGTTCATGGGGTCTTTCCGTCTAGCCGCGGGGAGATTGCATCATCACAAACACTTCAACTTCGCTGAGTCTCGGGAGGAGACAGTGTGGCCATCGTTACGCCATTCGTGCAGGTCGGAACTTACCCGACAAGGAATTTCGCTACCTTAGGACCGTTATAGTTACGGCCGCCGTTTACCGGGACTTCAATCAAGAGCTTGCACCCCATCATTTAATCTTCCGGCACCGGGCAGGCGTCACACCCTATACGTCCACTTTCGTGTTTGCAGAGTGCTGTGTTTTTATTAAACAGTCGCAGCCACCATTTTATTGCAACCCCTTCACCCTCCTGGCGCAGGCCAGTCAAGCTACAAGGGCGTACCTTATCCCGAAGTTACGGTACCAATTTGCCGAGTTCCTTCTCCCGAGTTCTCTCAAGCGCCTTAGAATACTCATCTCGCCCACCTGTGTCGGTTTGCGGTACGGTCTCGTATGACTGAAGCTTAGAGGCTTTTCTTGGAACCACTTCCAATTGCTTCGCAGCACTAGGCCGCTCGCCCCACATCCTTGAATTCCGCGCCCGGATTTGCCTAAGCGCCTTCTCCAATGCAGGGACCGGGACTTCCAACACCCGGACAACCTTCCGCGATCCGTCCCCCCATCGCATCATACGACGGTGCAGGAATATTAACCTGCTTCCCATCAGCTACGCATCTCTGCCTCGCCTTAGGGGCCGACTCACCCTACGCCGATGAACGTTGCGTAGGAAACCTTGGGCTTACGGCGAGGGGGCCTTTCACCCCCTTTATCGCTACTCATGTCAGCATTCGCACTTCTGATACCTCCAGCATCCTTTACAAGACACCTTCACAGGCTTACAGAACGCTCTCCTACCACGCACTTGCGTGCGTCCGCAGCTTCGGTGACTGGCTTAGCCCCGTTACATCTTCCGCGCAGGACGACTCGATCAGTGAGCTATTACGCTTTCTTTAAAGGGTGGCTGCTTCTAAGCCAACCTCCTGACTGTTTTAGCCTTCCCACTTCGTTTCCCACTTAGCCAATCTTTGGGACCTTAGCTGGCGGTCTGGGTTGTTTCCCTCTTGACACCGGACGTTAGCACCCGATGTCTGTCTCCCGTGATTGCACTCTTCGGTATTCGGAGTTTGCTATGGCGGGGTAATCAGCAATAGACCCCCCAACCATGACAGTGCTCTACCCCCGAAGGTGAGACACGAGGCACTACCTAAATAGTTTTCGGAGAGAACCAGCTATTTCCAGATTTGTTTAGCCTTTCACCCCTATCCACAGCTCATCCCCTAACTTTTCAACGTTAGTGGGTTCGGTCCTCCAGTACGTGTTACCGCACCTTCAACCTGGCCATGGATAGATCATCTGGTTTCGGGTCTACACCCAGCGACTCAACGCCCTATTCGGACTCGCTTTCGCTACGCCTTCCCTAATCGGTTAAGCTTGCCACTGAATGTAAGTCGCTGACCCATTATACAAAAGGTACGCCGTCACCCGTTTCCAGGCTCCGACTGTTTGTATGCATGCGGTTTCAGGATCTATTTCACTCCCCTCCCGGGGTTCTTTTCGCCTTTCCCTCACGGTACTGGTTCACTATCGGTCGATTACGAGTATTTAGCCTTGGAGGATGGTCCCCCCATCTTCAGACAGGATTTCACGTGTCCCGCCCTACTTGTCGTACACCTAGTTCCACAACGCTGTTTTCGCATACAGGGCTATCACCTGCTATGGCCGGGCTTTCCATCCCGTTCTGCTAACAATGCTGCTAAAGAGTACAAGGCTCTTCCCATTTCGTTCGCCACTACTTTGGGAATCTCGGTTGATTTCTGTTCCTGCAGCTACTTAGATGTTTCAGTTCGCCGCGTTCGCTTCCCTGACCTATGTATTCAGTCAGGGATGACCCATTCGGGCCGGGTTTCCCCATTCGGACATCTCCGGATCAAAGCTCGTTTGCCAGCTCCCCGAAGCTTTTCGCAGGCTACCGCGTCCTTCATCGCCTGTAATCGCCAAGGCATCCACCACATGCACTTGTTCGCTTGACCCTATAACGAGTGTGTCTCTAGGACACGACCGTCATAGGTCTGAGTTCTCGCGTTTGTGCCGTATTCCAAGTCATCTTTCGATCACTTTAAATACATTTTGGTTGATACAATCACAACCCGGTATCGCGTTTGTACTACAGCGTCTCATCAACGCTCGCGACACCTTTACTACATCCCATATTGTTAAAGAACAGCCAGGCTTGACGCCTGTTGGCAACAGCCAAAGACAAACACTCAGGCACCCGCCTGAATTCTTGTCTTTGACTACAACCCCAAGGTACTGGTGGAGGATGACGGGATCGAACCGACGACCCCCTGCTTGCAAAGCAGGTGCTCTCCCAGCTGAGCTAATCCCCCGCGCGATAACTTGGTGGGTCTGGTAGGACTTGAACCTACGACCCCCGCCTTATCAAGACGGTGCTCTAACCACCTGAGCTACAGACCCTTGGCTGTAACAGCAAACAAACCGATAAGTGTGAACGCTTGACTTGTGAACACAAGCCTCTAGAAAGGAGGTGATCCAGCCGCACCTTCCGATACGGCTACCTTGTTACGACTTCACCCCAGTCATGAACCCTGCCGTGGTAATCGCCCTCCTTGCGGTTAGGCTAACTACTTCTGGCAAAACCCACTCCCATGGTGTGACGGGCGGTGTGTACAAGACCCGGGAACGTATTCACCGCGGCATGCTGATCCGCGATTACTAGCGATTCCAGCTTCACGTAGTCGAGTTGCAGACTACGATCCGGACTACGATGCGTTTTCTGGGATTAGCTCCCCCTCGCGGGTTGGCAACCCTCTGTACGCACCATTGTATGACGTGTGAAGCCCTACCCATAAGGGCCATGAGGACTTGACGTCATCCCCACCTTCCTCCGGTTTGTCACCGGCAGTCTCTCTAGAGTGCTCTTGCGTAGCAACTAGAGACAAGGGTTGCGCTCGTTGCGGGACTTAACCCAACATCTCACGACACGAGCTGACGACAGCCATGCAGCACCTGTGTCCACTTTCCCTTTCGGGCACCTAATGCATCTCTGCTTCGTTAGTGGCATGTCAAGGGTAGGTAAGGTTTTTCGCGTTGCATCGAATTAATCCACATCATCCACCGCTTGTGCGGGTCCCCGTCAATTCCTTTGAGTTTTAATCTTGCGACCGTACTCCCCAGGCGGTCAACTTCACGCGTTAGCTACGTTACTGAGAAAATGAATCCCCAACAACTAGTTGACATCGTTTAGGGCGTGGACTACCAGGGTATCTAATCCTGTTTGCTCCCCACGCTTTCGTGCATGAGCGTCAGTCACGTCCCAGGGGGCTGCCTTCGCCATCGGTATTCCTCCACATCTCTACGCATTTCACTGCTACACGTGGAATTCTACCCCCCTCTGACGCACTCTAGCCTTGCAGTCACAAGCGCAATTCCCAGGTTAAGCCCGGGGATTTCACGCCTGTCTTACAAAACCGCCTGCGCACGCTTTACGCCCAGTAATTCCGATTAACGCTCGCACCCTACGTATTACCGCGGCTGCTGGCACGTAGTTAGCCGGTGCTTATTCTTCCGGTACCGTCATCCACGCCAGGTATTAACCAGCGCGATTTCTTTCCGGACAAAAGTGCTTTACAACCCGAAGGCCTTCTTCACACACGCGGCATTGCTGGATCAGGGTTGCCCCCATTGTCCAAAATTCCCCACTGCTGCCTCCCGTAGGAGTCTGGGCCGTGTCTCAGTCCCAGTGTGGCTGATCGTCCTCTCAGACCAGCTACTGATCGTCGCCTTGGTGGGCCTTTACCCCACCAACTAGCTAATCAGACATCGGCCGCTCCTGCTGCGTGAGGCCTTGCGGTCCCCCACTTTCACCCTCAGGTCGTATGCGGTATTAGCTAATCTTTCGACTAGTTATCCCCCACAACAGGGTACGTTCCGATGTATTACTCACCCGTTCGCCACTCGCCGCCAGACCGAAGTCCGCGCTGCCGTTCGACTTGCATGTGTAAGGCATGCCGCCAGCGTTCAATCTGAGCCAGGATCAAACTCTTCAGTTCAATCTCTGTGTGGTGCCGAAGCACCTCGCTCTTTCGAGCGGTCGCTCACTCTCAGAAAACTGACTGGCCAGGCTCCGAAGAACCCAACCAACATGTTTTACTGTGCGAGCACTGATAACTTTTGAAGCATCACAGCGACCGAAGTCACCGTGGCGTTCGCCATCAAGCGCCCACACTTATCGGTTGTTTGATTGTTAAAGAACCTCAGCGCCCGGCTTTGCCGGTTCGCTGTCGCTGCCTCGCTGACGTTGCCGTCATTTCGTTGCAGCGGAGAAACGAGATTATGCAGAGCATTCAGCGTTTCGTCAACAGTTTTTGCAGAACTTTTTTCTGCCGGTCAGCGCTGCATTCCTTCGCAACCCCAACCCACTGCCGCCCCACAACCCTTGTCGCTGCTGCGTTTGCAGTGCGTTTCGTGTTGCGAGGGGGCGAATATTAGATGACCCCACTGCGGAAGGCAAGGGGTTTCGTAAAAGAATTTACCTATCTATTAGAATCGCCGCATGACCCTCCAAGAACCGCCCACCTACCTTCCAGAGAAGTTGACCAGCCGCGAGCCCGGTATGCTCGATGCGCAGGCGCTTGCTGCCGCGCTTGCACGGCCTATTGTATTTGTCGATCTGGAAACAACCGGGGCGGACGCGCAGCGAGACCGCATCACCGAAATCGGCGTGGTCGAAGTCGGCCCCGACGGCATTCAGGAATGGGACACGCTGGTCGATCCCCTGACCAGCATCCCACCGTTCGTACAGGGACTGACCGGCATCACCGACGATATGGTCCGCGGCCAGCCCACCTTTGCATTGATTGCCGAAGCCCTGGCCGAGAAGCTGCAAGGTCGCCTGTTCGTCGCCCACAATGCGCGCTTCGACTATGGGTTCCTGAAGAACGAGTTCCGCCGCGCTGGCGTGACCTTCCGTGCGGACGTACTTTGCACGCTTCGTCTGTCCCGGTCGCTCTTTCCGTCCGTCGAGCGCCATGGCCTGGATGCCCTGATCGCCCGCTTCGGCCTGACGCCGAAGGGTCGGCACCGCGCGCTAGCCGATGCCGAGCTGCTGTGGCAGTTCTGGCAGAAGATTCACGAGATCTATTCGGTCGACCTGGTCGAATCCGCCGTGACGTCGCTGGTCAAGCACGCCAGCCTGCCAGCGGGCCTGGAAGAAACTGCATTGGACGATGTACCGGATCGCCCGGGCGTCTATCTCTTCTATGGCGACGACGACGTGCTGCTTTACGTCGGCAAGAGCATCCATCTGCGCCAGCGCATTCGCGCCCACTTCGCCGGGGATCACAGCAACGCCAGGGAGATGCGGCTGGCCCGCTCCGTGCGCCGCGTCGAGTGGCGCGAGACCGGAGGAGAAATCGGCGCCCTGCTGAGCGAGGCGCATCTGGTCAAGACACTGCGGCCGCTGCACAACCACCTGCTGCGCCAGAACACCGAGCTATTCTCGTGGGAGATGCTCGACGGGCTGCCTGCACCGCGCCTGCGTTCGGATCGTCACGTCGACTTCAGTCGACACGCCGCACTATATGGTGCATTTCCGAGCCGGGCCGCCGCGCAAGCGCGCCTGCGATCGCTGGCGGATGAACACCAGCTTTGCCTGGCGACACTGATGCTCGAAGGCACCACCCGCCGGGGCAGCCCTTGTTTCGCGCGGCAGTTGCACCGATGCGCGGGCGCCTGCACCGGGGATGAATCCCAGATCGCCCATCGGGAACGCACCGTGGAAGCAATGGCTTCCATGGCCATCCAGCGCTGGCCGTTTGCAGGAGCAATTGCCTGGCGTGAAGCTTTCGGCGATTGCTTCCCCTGGCACATCATCGAAGACTGGTGCTACCTGGGCTCGGCCCCCACGCTCGAGGACGCCGCCCGGCAGCTGGCCGCGCCGGCCCGCTTCGACATCGACACCTACCAGATCCTGGCCCCGCGCATCGAAGAACTGAAGGCCAGCGCCGTACCCCTGGTATCTACACGCGAGTTCGTGCTGACGCCTCCGGTCCTCCCGGAACCCAGAGCGGCCCGCGTGCCTCGCACGGCGGGAAAGCGCATGGCAAACGCCTCGGAGCACAGTCAGACGCCGGGGCTCTTCAGCTAAAACAGCCAAACGGGCTGGCGAACGGTGCGGCAGCACGCATAAATGCACTGGCAGCCGGCGCCTGGCTCGCCTAGTCTCCGAGGGAAGGACTGCCGCCCCTGATGGAGTCGCCATGCCTGCACCATCCCGACGTTCCCCTGCCCGCGCCGGCATGATCGCCGCTGCCGCGATCGCGCTGACCACTGCCTGCGCCAATCTGGAGGCGGGCACCATGCAACGGATCTTCGATTCCTGGAAAGGGGCGCCGGTCGAGCAAGCCAAGGCGCAGTGGGGGCCGCCGCAGACCGTACAGGCCGCGCCGGACGGCACGGCCTATGTCTGGACCGATGAAATGCCCACCGCCCGCCCACCGGGCAGCGGTCCCCGCGACGCGCAGCTCGAGCCGCCCCCCACGGTCGCGTATTGCCAGCGCAAGCTCATCGCCGGGGCGGATGGCAAGATCAGCCGTGGCGAGTGGAGCGGGAGTGCCTGTTGTGCCCAGACTCTGATAGGTCAGTGTGCAGGACTGGCAAGGAAGCCCTCCGCTACGAGCAACAGCTGACCGGCCGTCAACGCATCAGAGCACCATCTGGATGCCAGTAGGCGCCACCCGCCTCACTCGAGCACGAGCCCCCGCGTGCGCACCAGCGTGCCCCACTTCTTCACCTCGCTATCAATAAATGCGGCGAAATCGGCGCTGCTACCCGGTTCGGGTTGCAGGCCGAGCGCGAGGAGCTTCTGCCTGACCTGCGCGTCACTCAATGCCTGACTGGCATCCTGATTGAGTTGTCGCACGATGGGCGCGGGCGTGCCTGCCGGCGCGACGATGCCGAACCAGCCGTAGCCAACCACGCCCGGCACGCCCTGCTCCGCGAAGGTGGGCGCATCCTGATAGACCGGCGTGCGCTGTTCCGCCGCCACCGCGATCACGCGCAGCTTGCCCGCCTGGATAAAGGGCAGCGCCGTGGTGATGGCGGTCAGCGTTGCATCGACGCGCCCGGCCAGCAGTTCGGTATAGGCCGTCGCATCGCCCCGGTAGTGCACGTTCACCACCTTGAACCCGGCTTGCGATGCGAACAGTTCCGCCGTCAGGTGCGGCCCCGAGCCGATACCCGGCGATGCGAAGTTCACCCCGTCGGGCTTCTGTTTCGCCACCTTTACAAAATCCGCCACGGTCTTCACCGGCGAGTTCGCGTTGACGATCAGGAAAACCGGCCCTAGCACGCGCGGGCCCACGGCAACGAAATCCTTGTGGATATCGAAACGTTGCGACAAGCCTGCGCCGGTATTGATCGCGAACGGTGCGGCCGCCCACAGCAGCGTGTAGCCATCCGCCGCCGCGTGGGCCACGGATTCGCTCGCCACGCGCGTGCCGGCGCCCGGCTTGTTCTCGACCACCACCTGCTGGCCATACTTGCGGCTCAATACCTCGGCCAGGATTCGCGCCGACGTATCGTTCGATCCGCCCGGCCCGTAGGGCGACACAAAACGCACCGCCTTGCTCGGATAGGCGTTCCCGAAGGCTGACGGCACCAGACCCGCCAGCGCCATCGCGCCGAGCAGGCGCCGGCGAGTCAATTGCGAAGGGTTCATGCTGGCACCTCCATGCGCTGGATGGCGGGGTAGCGATAGGTTCGGTTCAGGTGCGAGGGCTGCGGCACGTACAACCGCAGCGCGACGTAGAACGGTCCGGCCGGCGCGGGCAGCCAGTTGCCCCGCAGCGCTTCATCACGCGGTGGCATTGCGGAAAGGTAGAGGCTCAGGCTGCCGTCCGCGCCACGGGTCAGCGATGGCGAGCGATCGCCCAGCGAGTACCGGGAGATGTCATTCGGCACCAGCATGCAATCGCCTTTGTCGTACATCGTCAGGGACCAGAATGCGCCGACATCGGGCAGATTGTCGGCGGCGAAATCGAGCCGGTACGCATGACGGCCGTCGAGCGGTTCGCCGTCGCCACCACGGTCGGCCATGACATACATGGCCTCCTGCACGCCCAACGCGCCGATGTAGTTCCTGGCCACCAGTGCCCGCTGCAGGTAATTGCTACCGAAGGACTCACGCACATCCACCGACATTGCCCAACCGCCGCCCATGTCCGACGGCTGCGGCTCGGCAAGATCCGCCAGCACGCCACGCAGGGCGGCGTCGAGCAGGTCGATCTGCTGTGGCGTCGGCACAATGCCATGGCCAATGCCAACCTCTGCAAAGGCTGCGATCTCGGCGGCCTCCGCACCCAGCGGCGGGTTTTCTCCCACCACGCGATTCACCACCTCGGCAAAGCGTCGCGCGTCGCCCAGATGCTCCTCGGGTTGCATCGCAACGTCGAATGCGAACGCCGCCAGCGAGCCGTCCAGTTGCCGCAGCGCGATGGCATCCTGCAGCGCGTGCACCACGGGCAGGTCGGCTTCGCCGTCCACGAGCAGACGGCCGATCATCCAGACCGCGTTCGTCGGGCATGCCACAGCCTGCATCCCCGCCGGTACCGTGCCGTGCCAGTCCGGCCCGTGCAACAGGAAACGACCCGCACTTGGGCCAGTCGTGCGGCTGCCGATATAGCCAAACGGATTTGTATAGAAATCGAGCAGCCCCAACACGTAGTAGCGCCCGTTGAAGTCCGGCACTTCCAGCACCACCGGGCCGCGCGACAAATCGATCCATGCATTGGTGTAGAGCGTGTCGTTGTTCGGCGTCACCACTTGTCGGTGCTGCGGGCCAAGCAACTGGCGGGGGCGAATCACGTGGTTGACCCAGCGTAGCGTCGATTCGGGCCCGTCTCCGGCGAACCTTCCAGTGTGATCGCGTCGCGGGCAGGTGGCGGCGCGCATGCGTGCCATCTCGTAGAGCGGCAGCGTGTGGATCACGGCATCGCGCGCGCGTTGCTGTGCGGTGTTCTCTTGCTGTGTCATGTCTCGTTGTCTCCTGTCGTTCTAATAATGTCCTTGCTCAGCCTACGCGGCGCACGGCAGGAATCGTGTACTGCCCGGCCCGGAACGCTTCGGAAGGATGGTAGAGGCGCAGGATCAGATAGAAGTGGCTCGACGGGGCGGGCAGCCAGTTGGCGTCTTCCGCCGGTCGGGCATGGCCGATGGGGATCACCAGCGTGCCGTCCGGCTCCTTGCGCAGCCCAGGCGTGCGATCGCCCACGGCGTAGCGCCCCAGTTCATTGGCCGTGAAGAACCGGTCCTCGCCATAGAGCGAGACAGACCAGAATGCATCGGCCGGCGGCAGCATGCCAGGCGGGAAGCGCAGTTCGTATGCCTGGTTGCCGTGTAGCCGTTCGCCATCGGCATCAAAATCGGCCATGGCGTACACCGCTTCATCGGCGCGCAAGGCGCCCAGCCCTTTCATCGCCGTGCAGGCGCGCAGCAGCCAGTCATCGCCATACGTACCCAGTCGCAGGCTGTAGCCCCACGCCTTGTGCCCCTGGCTGCGGGTATGCGCTTCGATCAGCACCATGGCTTGCGCGTACGCGCTGCGCAGGCCGTTGACGATCGATGGGCGCATCGAGCCAATGTCCAGATCATCCTCGAGGTGCAGCCCGACCTTGCGCAGCAACGTGAACAGCCCCAGTTCCTGCTGCGTGGGCGGGAAATCACGCATGGCGCGGTAGAGATTCTGGAAGAAGTCGATGGCTTCGTCGTCGCTCTCCTGCCACTGGGCCACGCTCGGCGGCTGCGCCGGGCCCGCGCTCTTCACCATCTGGAAGCCCTGTTCGAACGCATAGGCACGCGCGAGGTCATCGGCGCCGGTCACGAGGACCCGCCCGATGATCCAGACGAGCGATGTCGGCGACTCCACCGTCTGTCCGCCGCTGCCGCGCTGGCCGGGGCCGACGATCTCGATATCGGCGCCCTCCTTGGGTACGTTGCGCGGCCCAAGGTTGGCGAAGTTGTTCGTGTGCGCATCCAGCAGTTCGATCACGTAGTAGCGGTCCGCGTCCGGCAATGCGGGCACGCGAATCGTTGCCGGACCATCTGCCAGGTTCAGCCAGCCGCAGAAGTACAGCAGGTCATTGGCCGGTGTGACGATGTCCCTGTCCTCGTGGGTCCATTGCCGTGCGCTGGCGGAGAGCATGTTCATCGGGGCGCGGCCATAGCGCGTGGGCGCATCGACAGAAGTCTGCAGGCGGCAGGTGCGCAGCGTTTCGATCAGCGGATAGCCATAGATCACCAGCGGCAACGCCGCGGCGGCAACCATGGCCTCCTGCGGGCTGGTGTGGACGGGCGCGGGGAACATCGGGGAAGCAGGATGGTTCATGGGGTTCTCACGGTTGAACGTTCTGGATCATTCGAGCGCGGCGCCACTCGACTTCACAAGTGCTGCCCAGGTGCGGGTGTCTTCGCGCATCTGGTTGGTGAACTGCGCGCGGGAAACCGGCGCGTAGCGCATGCCGAGGCTGGCGATCTGCGCCTGCAGCCCGCTGTCCTGCATGGCTTCCTGCATTGCGCGGTCGAGCTGTTCGACAATCGGCGCCGGCGTGCGGGACGGCGCGAACAACGCGAACCAGCTGTCGAGCCGAAACCCGACGCCGCTCTCGGCAAACGTAGGTACATCGGGCAATGCCACCGAGCGCTCCGACCCAGACACGGCCAGCGCCCGCACCTTGCCGCTGCGGATCAGCGGCAAGGTGCCCGCCAGGTCCGACATCGCCACGGGCAGCGTCCCGCCCATGACATCGGTCAGCATCGGCGCCACGCCCTTGTACGGGATATGGCGCAGATGGATGCCAGCGGACACGTTCAGGCTTTCACCCGCCAGATGGCCACCGGAACCCTGCCCCCAGGACCCGTAGGTCAGATCGGCGTTAGGCTGCTTCGCCATGGCGATCAGCGCGCGCAGGTCATGGGCAGGGAAGCTCGGATTCGCCACCAGCACGTTGCCGCCAATCGCGATACGGCCGATCGGCACGAAATCGCGCAACGGGTCATACGGCAGCTTGGGGAAGATCGACGGCGCAATGGCGTGCGTGGCGGAAATCCCGAGCACGAGCGTGTAACCGTCCGGTGCGGCGCGTGCCACTTGGGCCGTGCCGATCGTGCCCGTGGCGCCCACCACGTTCTCCACCACGACCGTGGTCTTGAGCGTGTTGGACAATCGCGCCGCCAGCATCCGGCCGATCACATCAGTGCCGCCACCCGCGGGGAATGGCACCACGAGCCGGATGGGCCTGTCGGGATAGGCGCGTGCAGCATTGGCGGCGCCGGTCGTCATGCACACGCCCGTTAGCACCAGCGTCATGCCGAGCAGCGCCCTGCGAAGCTTCGATCGCATAACCTGTCTCCTGTATTTGTTATGAGTGGTTGTCTGTGTCGATCAGCGCAGCGTAATCACCGCATCGGCTGCAACCAGCCCGTCCGCGCTCACGATGAACGGATTGATTTCCAGTGTGTCCAGCCGCTCGCCGATGGCATCCGCGGCACGCGACACGTTCACGATGACATCGGCCACCGCATCGAGATCGAGCGGCGGATGCCCCCGATGGCCGGCGCACAACGCGGCGGCGCGACTCTGCGTCAGCATGGCCCGCGCGCGTTCGCGTGAAACGGGTGCCAGTCCGAAGGACATCTGGCGGAAGATCTCGACGGCCGTGCCGCCGATACCGGCCAGCGCAACCAGCCCGAACACCGGGTCGCGCCGCACGCCAACCATGATTTCGCCCCAGCCGCGCACCATGCGGGCAACCAGCGCGCCATCGAACCTTGCCGTGCCGGCAGCGCGACGGACGCGCTCGAACGCGGCACGCACCGCGTCGGCGTCAGACAGGTTGAGCACCACCCCGCCCACATCGCTCTTGTGCAAGATGTCGGGCGAGCAAAGCTTCACCACTACCGGATAGCCGATCGCCTCCGCCACACGTACCGCTTCGTCGGCATCGCGAGCCAGACCGTGCGGTGCCACGGGAACGCCAGCCTGCAACAACAGTGCCATCGCGTCGGCTTCAGACAGCGCCTTTGCGTCGGCTGGCAGGTCGGGCACGGACGGCAGCTGCGCCGGGGCGGCCGGGGATTGCGCGGATTCGGTCATCGCGGCAGCCTTGGCAAGCGCGGCCACAGCCTCGATGGTGTGCGCCGGCTCGCGGAACACCAGGCAGCCGCGCGCCTCGAGCCATGCACGCTTGTCATCGGAGATCACGCCGGCAATCATCAGCGGCGCGGCTTGCGGATCGTTCGCCAGATCATCAACGGTTTGTTCCAGCAAGCTCCACACCCTCGGCGCGTTCCCGCCACCGGCCAGGAATGCCGCCACGCTGCCATATGCGCCGCTGCGCGCCACACCTGCCAGCGCGTCAGCAAGCACTTTTGGCTGCGCGACGACTTGTCCGGTCACGTCGATTGGATTCGAGGTGCTGGCAAACGGCACAGCCTCGCGCAGCGCCGCGGCCGCGGCATCGGGCATCGGTGGCAGGGGCAGCCCTTGCGACTCGGCGCTATCCGCCATCATGATGCCGACACCACCGGAAACGGTCACGATCGCCACCGGCGCCACGGCGTCCGCCGCCATGCCCGTGGGCGAATGCCAGCGTGCCGGCCGCCTGCCTCGCGCCAGCGTGTAGCCAAGCCGGAAAAATGCTTCCAGGGTATGCGCGCGATGCACGCCGTATTCGTCAAACACGGCCTGGTACACGGCGTCCTCGCCGGCCAGGCTGGCCGTATGCGATTGCGCGGCGCTGGCGCCGGCGGCCGTGGTGCCGACCTTGGCGATCACCACCGGCTTGCCCGCCGCGCGGGCCGCCGCCAGTGCCTGACGCAGGCGCATCCCGTCGCGCGCACCCTCGATATAGGCCAGGATCACCTGCGTCTGCGGATCGTGCGCGAGCCATTCAATGACGTCGGCCACCTGCAGTCCCGCCTCGTTACCCGTGGTGACCCAGTGGCTCAAACCCAAACCCGCCTCGCGCGCCAGCGCGAATGCGTAGGCACCGAACGCACCGCTCTGGCTGACAAGCCCCACGCCGCCAACTGGCGGCACGCCTGTCAGTGGAATCGGCGAGAACGTGGCGAACATGCGCTCGCCAAGGTTCATCGCGCCCAGGCAGTTCGGCCCGAGGAGTTGCACCCCATGCGTCCTAGCCTGCGTAGCCAGCGCGTGCTGCAACCCGCTGCCGTTGGCGACCTCGGCAAAGCCCGAAGTGAAGACCACCGCGGCACGCGTTCCCGCGCGGCCGAGCTGCGCCATCACGTCGGGCGCGGCCGGCGCCGGGACGGCGACGATCGCCAGGTCCACCGGCTCGCCAATGGCTTCGACGGTCGGAAACGCGCGCAGGCCCTGCACGGTGTCGGCCCCGGGGTTCACCGGGAACACGCGGCCGGCGTAGCCGAGTTCGCCCAACAGGCGAATCGGCATGCCGCCGACTTTCTCTGGTTGCGTCGACGCGCCGATCACCGCGATCGAGCGCGGGCGCAGCAAGGGTTGCAGATCCTGCATGTTGTCTCCATTGATGACGCGCGCGATACGTGCCGCGACGCGTTCAGCCTGGCGGGAAGGTCCGGTCCCACCTACCGGCGGCCTAGCGTCCCACGCCAGCCATGTTTTCTATTGATCGCACCATCTCGCGCAGCAACGGCGCCACGCGCTTCTCCATCGAGCCCCGCTTGACGCGCATCCCTGGGATGGCGCAGTTGAACAGCAGCGGCCGATTCATGTACACCACGCGCGAATACACCCCCACGCCATGTACATCCGCTCCCGCATCACCTTCGTTGAGCGTGAATCCGCGCTTCGGATAGTGGGCGATGCAGTGGCACAAGGTGTCGTAACAGGCGGCGTACTCCTCGGGCCGCTCTGCACGCGCCGTGGTCATCAGTTTCTCGAATTCGGTCTTCGACAGCGTGCACAGGTACGCGCGCCCCATCGCGGTCGTCAGCACCGACCGCACCGCGCCAATCGCTGGCCGTGCCGGCGTGCCTTCCATGTGCGTGCACGATTCCAGGTAAGTCACGTCGAGCTGGTAGGCCACGCCCATCGACACCGCGCCTTCGACCTGATTGGCCAGCGCCTGCATCAGCGGTCGCGCCAGGTGGCGGACCTGCAGGCCGGCCATGTAGGGATAGCCCAGCGCCAGCACCTGGGCGCTGACGAAGTACTTGTCCAGCTTCGGTTCCCAGTCGAGGTAGCCGAGTTCGAACAACGTGCGGCAGATGCGCGATACCGTGGCCCGCGGCAACTGCAGCCGCTGCGCCAGCTCTCCGTTGCCCAATGGGCGAGGGTCGTCGATAAAGCAGCGAAGCAGCGCGAAACCCTTGGCCAGCAGCCCGCCGAACGAAGGGTCTTCGCGCCGGCGCTCTGCAATGAATTGTTCGACTGGCGTGTTCATTTGCATCTTGTCTCCTGTTTTCCAGTGTGGTCGGCGACCTCGTTGTATGTCAAAGAGCGGAATGAATTTCCAAATATTGGAAATCGTAATCCCTATCTTGACGGTGCGTGTTAGCGGCACATAAGGTTCAAAACCGAATACGAATTCGAATACGGAAATCTGCCATGCAAAGCCCCATCGCAAGTGCATCGCCCGCCTCTTCCCCCTTCCCGAGGGTAGACACGACGTCGATCCTGCAACCGCCGCGACAGCGCCGCGCGCGCGAGACCGAGCAGGCCTTGCTTGCCGCCGGCCGCAAGCTGCTGGCGGAACGTGACTTCGCAGCGGTATCGGTCGCGCAGATCGCGGCGGCCTGCCAGGTTTCCGTCGGGGCGTTCTACGGGCGCTTTCGCGACAAGATGGCGTTCTTCGACGCGCTGCGCACGCTGGTGATGGAAGAGTCAGACGCCTCGGTGGCCCGCTACATGGCCGAGCATCGCTGGGGCGAAGTACCGGCGCGGCAGATCGTCGAGAAGACCATGCGCTTCCTGGTCAATGGCTGCCACAACAATCGCGGCGTGATTCGCGCGTCGCTCAAGCATTCGTCCACGCGCCCGGAAGAATGGCTGCCGCACCAGAAGAACGGCGAGGAAATCGTCGAACGGCTGGTGGCGCTGCTTACCCCCCGGCTGCCGGGTCCGGCCGAAGCCAACGAAGTCCGCGTGCGTTTCGCCATGCAGATGGTGTTCGGCATGCTCGTCAATGCCGTGCTCAACAATCCGGGCCCGCTTCGGCTCGACGACGAGCGCCTGTCCGGCGAGATGACGCGCATGGTCGCCTGCTATCTCGGGCCGGAAAGCTGACAAGCCAGCCCCCAGGATTTTTCCCTCGCTTCACCCAATCCACCGCCCGCATCAGCCGCAACCATAGCGGTATGTCCCGACAGGGACCGGGCATCAAAACGAGGAGACACACCATGAAGCAAACCATTCCGCCACGACGACGGTGGATCATGCACGCTGCATGCGCCGCGGCGGCGCTGCTGCCGCTGGCTGCGTTCGCGCAGGGGGACTATCCGTCCAAGCCTATCCGGATGATCGTGCCGTATCCGGCCGGCGGATTGACTGACACAGTGGCCCGGCAATTGGCCGAAGGCCTTGGCAAGCGCCTCGGGCAGCCGGTGGTGGTCGAAAACCGGGGTGGCGCGGGCGGCATCATCGGCACGGACTTTGTCGCCAAGTCGCCGGCTGACGGCTACACCCTGCTGATGACGATTCCGGGTCCGATCACGGCCAATATCGCGCTGTACAAGAAGCTCCCATACGACCCGCGCACCGAACTGCGGCCCATCTCCGATGTGGCCATGGCCCGCACGGTGCTGGCCGTCAATTCGGCCGTGCCGGTGAAGACCGTGACCGAGCTGATTGCCTACGCGAAGAAGGAACCGGGCAAGCTGCGCATGGGCTCCTGGGGTCCGGGCACGCAACCGCACACGATCCAGGCGTACATGGACAAGACCTACGGGGTCGATATCCTGCACGTTCCCTATCGCGGCGAAGGGCCGATGGTGACCGACCTGCTCGCCGGACAGGTCAACCTGACGATCGGATCCGTGACCACGCTGCGCCAGTACATTGCGGTCGGCAAGCTCCGACCGCTGGCCGTGGCGGGCACCACCCGCGCGAAGGCATTGCCGGATGTGCCGACGTTCACGGAGGCCGGCTACAGCGATGCCGCCTACAAGATCGTTGGCCCGACTACGCTGCTGGCGCCGGCAAAGACGCCGGATGCGATCATCGAACGGCTGGGCCGCGAGGTCAGCGCGCTGGTGAAGTCACCAGAACTGAGCGCGAAGATCGACGAGATGGGCGCGGAACCGATCGGCAATACCCCGGCCGAAGCCGAGCGCGCGTACAAGGCCTATCTGCCAGTGGTGCTCAAACTGACGGCGGATACCGGTGTGACGCTCGACTGACCTGATCTGACCAGACCTGACTGCCGGCATTGTGCCGGCAGCGCAGCGAAATCTGGCGAAATGCAGCAAAAAGATGGCCGACATGAATTTCGGCGAGGCTTGCTAGGCTCGCCAGCCGGCCCCATCTAGAATCGCTGCAACGCAGACTCTTTCGGGCGCGTCGCCGCCCGCACTTCATGGCAACGCTATTTCTGGTCCGCCACGGACAAGCCTCGTTCGGGGCCGCCAACTACGACTGCCTGTCCGATACGGGCCGCCAGCAGTCACGCTGGCTGGGCGAATATTTTCGCGACCGCGGTGTGCAGTTTCGCCGCGTGGTGGCTGGCACACTCGTGCGCCAGCAGGACACGGCCAGCGAGATCCTGGCCGGCATGGGCGTCAGCGACTTGCCTGTGGCATCGCACCCAGGCCTGAATGAGTACGACGGCGAATCGCTGTACCGCAGCTTCACCAAGGGCGCGGATCATCGAGCCCATCAGAATGGGGACTACCAGGATTACTGGCGCACGTTCCGCGCCGCATTCGCGGCCTGGACGCAGGATCAGTTGACCGGCATGCCTGAAACCTGGGGCGAGTTTGGACAGCGAATGCAGGCCGCTCTCGCCCATGCGACCGAAGGCGCCTCGCGGGAGGACGCATTGCTGGTGGTCAGTTCGGGCGGCGCCATTGGCCGTGCGGTGGCCGACCTGCTCGGCGCGCCGACGCAGACCGCCATCGAACTGAACCTGCAGTTCCGCAACACCGGCTTCTGCGAGTTGATCGTCGGACGCGGCACGCAGCGCCTGCTGAGCTTCAACAACGTGCCGCACCTGGAACTGCCGGAGCGGCGCCCCGCGATCACCTTCGCGTGAGCACCGGCCCCGGACGGGGCCGATCCCTTACCGCTGAGACAGCGCCAGCCTGCCGGCGAGCGCCAGGAACACGCTCCCGGCGAACCAGTTCACCGCGCGTTGCATCCGCGCGGAGCGCATCAGCACGCGGCCGAACGCGCCCGAGAACCAGGCGATCGAGCCGAAGACCAGCAGCGTGGCAAGGATGAACACGAAGCCAAGCACCATGATCTGAGGGGCCACCGGGCCCCGATCCGGGCTGACGAACTGCGGCAGGAATGCCAGGAAGAAGATCACGACCTTGGGGTTGGTCAGGTTCATGATCACCCCACGCAGGTACATGTGCTTGCCGGTCTTCACCTGCATCTGGGAAGAAGAAAGTTCGCCCACGGGAGCGCGGAACGCCTGCCACGCCAGATAGACGAGATACAGCGCGCCGGCGATCTTCAACACGGTGAACGCCACCGCCGATGCCGCCAGCAACGCGGCCAGGCCCACCGCCACCACCGCCGTGTGAACCAGCAGTCCCGTGCAAAGCCCCAACACCACGGTCAGGCCGGCGCGCGTGCCATGCATCGCTGACAGCAACAACACGAAGATATTGTCAGGTCCCGGCGCAAGACTGAGCAGGACGGCGATGCCGAGAAACGGCAACAGCGTATCGAGGGGTGGCATGAACGGCTCCGGAAGATGGAGCGGCCATGGTAACGATGTTCAGACCAGCTCTGCAATTGCCGCCGCGCGGATCGCCTCGGCCTTGGTCTTCAGGCGCAGCGCGATGTCGGCGCCACGCTCATTGGCCACGCGATTGATAAACGCCATGCGAAGCGGCTCGCAGAGCGTGGCGACATGCGACGCTTCGCAGAAGACCTTCCATGCCATCGGCTGGCCCACGTACTCGTCGCGGCGGCGCAGCATGGCGGCGTCGATGGCCGCGGCAATGGCGGCATCGTGCACGATCACGGCATCGGCTTGAGCAAAGGTATTCTGGAACATGGCGATCTCCTGTTTGACATCGGGACGCTGTGTTTGAAGCGCGTCTGCATTCTCCTTTCTGCAAACCACGTGCCAATCTCCAGCCCGATCAGGTAGATGCGAACCCGCGTTTCAATCGCCCCGTCTGAATCCCGCGCCAAATGGACGTTCCGGGTTTCGCCACCCTACTTCAGTCGGGCGGTCGATGCCCCTCCCGTGATCCCCGTCTGGCCGCTGCCCCAATGAAAAAGGCGTTACGGGTTACGTAACGCCTCGTTCGGAACGCGTGACACCGGTCATGCGCGAGCGCCGTCCAGGTACGGGTCGAATGACCGGGCCGGCTCCGCCGACACACCGGCCTTGTCCAGCCCTGCCACCTTGCGGGCGCCATCGGTGAATGCGTCGAACTTCCCAGCGCGGGCGCCATCGGTGAATGTGTCGTGCGTGCGGAATTCGTAGCCATACTTGTCGGCGGGCACCCGGGTCCCCGCAGTCTCTCCGGTGCGGAACTCATAGCCATACTTGTCGGCGGGTACCGTGCCTGCCTGGGCTGCGCCAAGGGCTGCAAGCGAAAGCACGAGGGTGGAAGCGAGCTTGAGGGCGATGGTCCGGGTCATGATTCTCTCCAAATATGTGAATTTGTTTAGCTGTTTTGAATCCTGCTGAACGTTCGATTTTTTGTTTGCCGCGCCGTCCATGTGCTGAACTATAGAATTCGATGCCAAGGCTGATGCAGTCAGATTCCGGACGAATTGATCAAATATTTTGAATAAAAAGCGGACACCACGCGATGCGCCCGACACCCCACTCGCACGCGTGCTTCGCGTGCCGATGCGCTACAGTGACGCGCATACAGGTGCTCCTATCGCGGCAATCCCCCTGCCACGCCCCAACCGTCCATGCAGCGCTCACGACTACGCGTTCCAGTTTTCACTTGGCTTGCCGGCATCCTGATGGCGATGTTCCTGGCCGGTGCCGCGCAAAGCGCCGGACTGTCGCTCGCCGCAGTGGCGCAGAAGGCCAACGCCCAACCCGCTTCGGCACCCCCCGCCAGCGCGCCTCTGGCGCAATCGCTCGATCAGGTCATCAATACCTTGCAGAACGAGGGCGAACGACAGGCTTTGGTGAAGCAATTGCAGGCAGTGCGTACTGGCCTCGATGCATCGGCGGCAGAGGCGGCGGCGGGAGCGTCGGCCGCTGGCGCCAGCGCACCCTCCCCCGGTCTGATCGGCGCCGTTGCGCAGGCCATTCAGGAAATGGACAACGCGCCACACAAAAATAGCGGTGCAGTGCATTACTGGAAGTGGCGAATGGAGTTCGCCCGCGAAGAACTGCACGATGCCCTGACGATCAAGAACACCCGCAAGGCCATCGTCTCCTGGACCGAATTCGGCACCGTGTTTGCCGGGTGGGCCATTACCGGGTGGCTGCTGCGGGAACTGGCACGGCGACTGCGCCAGAACCGGTTGCGGCGGCCCAGAGACCATCAACTCCCGCGGGTACCTTCCTGGATCGATGTCAGCCTGTACTTCGTGCGCGGCATCGGACCGTGGATCGTCGCATTCGGCCTGACGGTGCTGCTCGCCTATCAGGTGTTCGGTCGCACGCCCGCCAGTGTGGGCGCCGTTCTGGTGGCCTACGCGATCGTGGCCGGCGCCGTGATGTCGGCGGTCTGCCAGGTCATCTTCACGCTGTTCCAGTCCGCGCATCGCGCGCACGCCGTGCGTGACCTGATTACCCATTCACCGATCCTGCTGTTCATCACCGGCTCACTGGCCGCACTGGGAGAGGTCAACAGCGATCCGCGTGTGATCGCCGCGCTTGGCCTCAACCTGGCGGCGTTGATCAGCACGCTGTCCAATATCCTCGCCGCGATCCTGATTGGCGTGTTTGCCGTGCGGTTTCGCCGCGCCATCGGCCAGTTGATCTCATTTCGACCGTTTGCGGTTCGGCAGGAATACCCCGCGATGATGGATCTGCTGCGCCTGGCGGGTGATGCGTGGTATCTGCCCGTGCTCGCCGTGGTCGCGGCATCGGTCATCGGCACGATCATGGCCACCGGCCATGCCGACGAATTCCTGCGGCGCGCGGTCATCACGGTGGCATTGTTCGTGACCGCCACGCTGTTGACGCTCGTGGTGGGCCGATCACCCAAGGCAACTGTGCGCGCTCCGCGCCTGCGCGATCGGCGGCGCTCCGCGTACGTCCAGCGCTTTGGCCGCTTTGGCGCGGCGCTGATCCGCGTGGTGATCTGGATCACATTCCTGGAACTCAACGCGCGTATCTGGCAGACCTCGCTGATACGAATTGCCCAATCGACCGCCGCCGGCCGTCACATCACCGAGTCGCTGCTCGGGGTGGTCGGCGTGGTGCTGCTGGCATGGCTGGCCTGGCTGCTGATCGACACGGCCATCACCCAGACGCTTTCCCCCACGCACGGCCGCGCCGCGCAGCCCAGCCTGCGCGCCAAGACCATCCTGCCCCTCGTGCGTAATGCGTCATTCGTGAGCGTGCTCGTGGTAGCGATGATCGCGGTGCTGGCCAACCTTGGCGTCAACGTCACGCCGTTGCTCGCCGGCGCAGGGGTGGTCGGGCTGGCCATCGGCTTCGGTGCGCAAACGCTGGTGCAGGATTTGATCACCGGTTTGTTCATCGTCGTCGAGGATACGATCGCCATCGGCGATTCGATCGAGTTGCCGGACCATGTCGGCGTAGTCGAGGCCATGACGATCCGGACCGTGCGACTGCGCGACGGCAAGGGCGCCGTGCACACGCTGCCATACAGCCAGATCAAGGCCGTCAAGAACCTGTCGCGCGGCTATGCCTTCGCCGTCTTCAACATCTCGATTGCCTATCAGAGCGACTTCGAGCGGGCATTGGAACTCGTGCGCGAAACCGGCGCCGAGGTGGCGCGCGACCATCGCTACAGCCGCAATTTGCTGTCCGGTCTGGACATCCTGGGGCTCGACCGCTTCGACCCCACCGGTCAGGTCGTTCTGGCCCAGTTCAAGACACGGCCGCTCACCCAGTACGAAATCACGCGGGCCTTCAACGTCCGGCTCAAGCGCAACTTCGACGCCAACGGCATTCGACTGGCCGTACCGTTCGTGACGGTGCAGGTGGATGGCGGCGGCACTGAGGAAGAGATCGCGACAGCCGCCGCGGCTGGCGCAGGCGCCGATCTCGTCACCCGAAAAGCTGGCAAGCCGGCCTGACGGCGCTGCCAATGTGAGCATAGGGGCGCGCCCGCATAGGGGTGTCTCATTTGTGCAATGGCACTCCAATACATTTGACCGGAAAATTTTGAAATACGGTGGTCACGGCATTACTATCTCGCGAGCTTCCATGATGCCTGCGTGAAGGTTCGCGCACCTTGTGCAGAAACCCTGAAACGCAGGCGCGGCGCGGGACTCTCCCCTCCCAAGGCGGGATGTTCCAGCCTCGCGGTTATGCATGATCATGGTGAAATGGCAGTACGGCGATATGCATCAGGGTCATCGCCGGAAGTTGCATACAAAGACATAAAAGGACCGCGCCTCGACGCAGCGGACTTGAGGAAACAGGCGTTTGCCACCGGGGGAAAATCAATATGGGCGAACACCCGTCTACCGACGACGTATTCCATCGTCTGGTCGATTGCATCTATGAGTCCGCCATGGACGTCGCGGCCATGCCTGCCGCCCTGGATCTCTTTTCCCGCTACACCGGCACCGGCAGCCCAAGCTATCTGATATGGGACAAGCTCGCGGCGCGCGCGCGCCTCGGCGTGACCCCGCACGGCTGCTTCACGAGCGCAGGCAGCATGCCTGACAATATGCGTGCCCTGCCCGCGCACCTGACACCCGCAGGCGCGACATGGGCATGCGCCACGATGTCCGTCGATGGCGCCACTGCCATGCTGGCCGAGCCAGAACCAGCGGCAGCCACCTCCATTTATGACTGCAGCGGCCTCGCGCAAGGCATCCGACTGTTCGACACCAGCGACGTGTGCGTGCTGATGAGCGCCACTCCGGCATCGTGCGACGCACTCGCGCATTGCCAGCAACGCGTGGCCCAGGTCATGCCCCACTGGGCGCGGGCGGCCCGCATGCAGCATCGCAATTTCGAACTGAGTGGCCTGGCATCGCTGGGCCTGGCCAGCCTCGACACGCTCGACTTCGGCGTCATGGTTCTGCAAGCCGACATGCGGGTGCGCTACGCCAATAGCTGGGCCGAAGCACTGGTCCAGGCGGACACCAATCTAGCCCTCGACAACGGCGTGCTGCGCGCCCGCGCGGAATCGATGCAATCAGTACTGGCGGGGCTGCTTGAGTCCGCAGTGCATGGCGGCCGCAATGGCACAGCCGCTGGCTCGTGGATGCACATCACATCGGGCGGGCAACCGGTGCCCATCATCGTCATGCCACTGGTATCGCGCCAACCGGTGGAAGGCCCGTGGCAACTGCCGATGGCGATGATGTTGCTGGGCAACTCCGAGTCCCGATCCGTGCTCGACGCGGGCGTGCTGACCTCGTTGTTCGGTCTGTCGCGCAAGGAAAGCATCATCGCCATTCGCCTGGCCGCGGGCGAAACGCTCACGGAGATCGCTGAACGCGAGTTCCTTTCGCCGCACACCGTGCGGGTGCATATCCGGGATACGCTGCGCAAGACCGGCACGCATCGCCAGTCGGAACTGGTGCGATTGCTGCACCTGCTGCCGGGTGTCGATCTGGAACGCGCAGGGGTGTCCTCGACGGCCCGGCCGCGCGATACGCGCCGGAGGCGCTAAGCCTCCGGGCGCTTTCGTCTTTCAGGCAGCGCGACGCTGGGGTTGATGGCGGCGTTCAGGCTTGCACTCGTACTTGAGTTCGCGCCGTCCATCCTCGTAGGCCACTTCGAGCCTCACCGTGAAGCCCCATAGCCGCGTCACGTGTCGCACCACCTCGTCGAAATTCTGCGCCAGCGGCCTGCGGTCATTCTGCAGGTGACGCAGCGTGAGAGAGCGGTCTCCACCAACATCCACATTCGTCACCTGGATGTTCGGCTCCATGTTCGACAGGTCGTACTGATTGGCCAGCAGATGGCGAATCTCGCGATAGCCTTCGTCGTCGTGGATGGCCGTCACGCGCAACTTGCCTTCGCGGTCGTCGTCGAGCACCGAGAACAGCTTGAGTTCGCGGATCACGCGCGGCGACAGGAACTGCAGCAGGAAACTCTCGTCCTTGAAGTTGCGCATGGCGAAGTCGAGCGTCTGGCGCCAGTCGCTGCCCGCTATCTCGGGCGCCCAGCGTCGGTCTTCCTCGGTCGGGTTCTCGCACATGCGGCGGATGTCCTGGAACATCAGGAAACCCAGGGTGTACGGGTTCAGGCCGCTGTAATACTGGCTGTGGTACGGCGGCTGATAGATGACGTTGGTATGCGCCTGCAACAGCTCGAGCATGAACGCGTCATTAACGAGCTTTTCCTCATAGAGCTGATGGATGATGGTGTAGTGCCAGAACGTGGCCCAGCCTTCGTTCATGACCTTGGTCTGGCGCTGAGGATAGAAATACTGCGCGATCTTGCGCACGATGCGCACGATTTCACGCTGCCACGGCTGCAGCTTTGGCGCGTTCTTCTCGATGAAGTAAAGCAGGTTCTCCTGCGGCTCCGGCGGGAAGGTCACCTCCAGCTCGAGTGCCTCTTCTTCCTGCCGCAGCGCGTGCGGACGATGCTTGGGCAGCGTGCGCCACAAGTCGTTGACCTGCATCTGCAGGTAGCTCTCGCGTTCGGCCTGACGGGCCTGCTCCTCGGTGATCGACAGCTTCTTGGGCCGCTTGTAACGGTCCACGCCGTAGTTCTGCAGCGCGTGGCAGGAATCCAGCAGCAACTCCACTTCCTGCTCGCCATAACGCTGCTCGCATTCCGCCACGTAGTTCTTGGCGAACAGCAGGTAGTCGATGATGGCGTCCGCGTTGGTCCAGGTGCGGAACAGGTAGTTGCCCTTGAAAAACGAATTGTGGCCATAGCAGGCGTGCGCGATGGTCAGCGCCTGCATCGGCATCGTGTTCTCCTCCATCAGGTACGCGATGCATGGATTGGAGTTGATCACGATTTCGTAGGCCAGCCCCATGTACCCGCGCTGGTATCCGCGTTCCGAGGCCAGGAAGTGCTTGCCGTACGACCAATGGTTGTAGCCGACCGGCAGACCTGACGATGCATAGGCATCCAGCATCTGCTCGGCGGTGATGATCTCGATCTGGTTCGGGTAGGTGTCGAGGCCGAAATCTCCGGCAATGCGGGCGATCTCGCGGTCGTAGCGCTGGATGAGCTCGAAAGTCCACTCCGAGCCCGTCGATAGATAGGCCATAGGCTTCCCCAGTATTCCCGGCGACGTTACCGGTCAGCTACCTGCCGGGCCACGCGGCCCGCTTCTGAAAGAGGTCGTGCAACACAGGATAGATCTCGTCAGCACCGATGATCCGCTGCATCGCGAAGTGCTCGAACTCGCCCTTCACCGTGAGGTACTCCTCCCAGAGATTCTGCGGTTCTTCCGAAGCCACCTCCACGTAGGCGTAATACTGCACAAGCGGCAGGATCGACTCGCGCAACAGGCGCCCGCAAAGCTCCGAATCGCCGGCCCAGTTGTCACCATCGGACGCCTGGGCGCAGTAGATGTTCCATTGGCTCGGCGGATAGCGATCGTGAATCACCTCGACCATCAGCTTGAGCGCGCTCGAGACCACGGTACCACCGGACTCGCGCGAATGGAAGAAGTCCTCCTCGTCGACTTCCTTGGCCACCGTGTGATGGCGGATGAACACCACGTCGATGCGCTCGTAGTTCCGTTTAAGGAACAAGTAGAGCAGCATGAAGAAGCGCTTGGCCAGATCCTTGCGGCTTTCATCCATCGAACCCGACACGTCCATCAGACAGAACATCACCGCCTGCGCCTGCGGACGCTTCTTGAGCACGCGGTTGTTGTAGCGTAGATCCAGCTTCTCGATGAACGGCACTCGATCCACCTGGGCGCGCAGATGGCGCATCTTCTCCATCAGCGCCTCGGCCTTCTCGGAGTACGGATCCTTCTCGACTTCGTCGTTGTATTCGAGCTCGAGTTCGCGCAGGCGCTTGAGATAGGGGCTCGACAAGGCAATGCGCCTCCCGAGCGAGCTGCGCATCGTGCGCAGGATCGAAAGATTCGATGGTGTGCCGTCGATCGAGAAGCCTGCGCGCACCTTGCGCACTTCGGCGATCTTGGCGAGGTGACGCTTGGCCAGGTCTGGCAGCGCCATGTCCTCGAAGAAGAAGTTCAGGAAATCCTCGCGCGACAGCGTGAAGACGAAGTCGTCCTCGCCCTCGCCACTATCGCTGGCACGAGACCCACCACCACCGCCACCCTGTTGCTGGCGGTCGAAGCTGTCGCCCCTGACGAACTTCTTGTTGCCCGGGTGAATCCACTCGCGCCGGCCGCCCTGGCCGTGATGAAAAATCGGCTCGGAGATGTCCTTGACCGGAATGGACACCTGCCCGCTCTGTTCGATGTCCATGATCTTCCGACCGGACACCGCCTTCGCCACCGCTTGCCTGATCTGCTCGCGGTAGCGTTTGATGAAGCGTTGCTGATTGACGGCGCTCTTGTTGCCGCCGTTCTCCCGCCGATCGATGACCGTAGCCATAAGCCGCTCGCCCGTCTTGTTGAGACGCCAAACCAGAGCGTCAGGATCGGGAGCCGCCCAGGTGTCTCGGCGGCTCCGGGGACCGCGTCCGGTGGACTACGACGACTTCCTGACGCGCAGATACCACTCCACCAAAAGTCGAACCTGCTTGGGTGTATATCCTTTCTCGACCATGCGGTTGATGAAGTTTTCGTGCTTGTCCTGATCTTCCCGCGACGATTTGGCATTGAACGAGATCACCGGCAGCAGATCCTCGGTAGTGGAGAACATGCGCTTTTCGATCACCATCCGCAGCTTTTCATAGCTGGTCCAGACCGGGTTCTTGCCACCATTGTTGGCACGCGCCCGCAGCACGAAGTTGACGATCTCGTTACGGAAGTCCTTCGGGTTCGAGATACCCGCCGGTTTTTCCACCTTCTCGAGTTCGTCGTTCAGTGCGTTGCGATCCAGGATCTCGCCGGTATTGGGGTCGCGATACTCCTGGTCCTGTATCCACAGATCGGCGAACACCACGTAGCGATCGAAGATGTTCTGCCCGTACTCGGAATACGACTCCAGGTAAGCGGTCTGGATCTCCTTGCCGATGAACTCCACGTACGGCGTGGTCAGATACTCCTTGATATACGACATCAACTTGGCTTCCTGCTCCGGCGGGAACTGCTCGCGCTCGATCTGCTGTTCGAGCACATAGAGCAGATGCACCGGATTGGCAGCCACTTCGGTGTTGTCGAAGTTGAACACCTTGGAAAGCACCTTGAACGCGAAACGCGTGGATAACCCGTTCATGCCTTCGTCGATGCCGGCATAGTCGCGATACTCCTGGTACGACTTGGCCTTCGGATCCACGTCCTTGAGGCTTTCGCCGTCGTAGACGCGCATCTTCGAGAAGATGTTCGAGTTCTCCGGTTCCTTGATCCGCGTGAGCACCGCGAACTGCGCCATCATCTTCAGCGTGTTCGGCGAGCACGGCGCGGCCGAGAGCGAACTGCTGCGCAGCAGCTTGTCGTAGATCTTTACCTCATCGGAAACACGCAGGCAGTACGGCACCTTGACGATATAGATCCGGTCCAGGAAGGCTTCGTTATTCTTGTCGGCCTTGAAGGTGGTCCATTCCGCTTCGTTCGAGTGCGCGAGGATGACGCCATCGAACGGAATCGCGCCGAAGCCCTCGGTACCCTTGTAGTTGCCTTCCTGCGTTGCGGTCAGCAACGGGTGCAGCACCTTGATCGGCGCCTTGAACATTTCCACGAACTCGAGCAGACCGCGGTTGGCCAGGCAAAGGCCACCGGAATACGAATAGGCATCCGGGTCATCCTGCGGAAAATCCTCGAGCTTGCGGATATCGACCTTGCCCACCAGCGACGAAATGTCCTGGTTGTTTTCATCGCCCGGCTCGGTCTTGGAAATCGCGATCTGCGCCAGCACCGACGGACGCAGCTTCACCACGCGGAACTTGGTGATGTCGCCATTGAATTCGTTTAGTCGTTTGACTGCCCACGGCGACGGAATGGTATTCAGGTAGCGGACCGGAATGCCATAGTCTTCCTCCATGATCTTGCCGTCCTCATCGGCTGAAAACAGCCCGAGCGGCGATTCATGGATCGGTGAGCCCTTGAGCGCGTAGATGGGTATCTCCTCCATCAGCGCCTTGAGTTTCTCGGCGAGCGACGACTTGCCGCCTCCGGGTGGCCCGAGCAGATACAGGATCTGCTTGCGTTCTTCCAGGCCCTGCGCTGCGTGCTTGAAGAACGAGACGATCTGTTCGATCGTGTCCTCCATGCCATAGAAGTCGCGGAACGCCGGGTAGACCCGTATGACCTTGTTGAAAAAAAGCCGGGACAGACGCGGATCGTGGTGGGTGTCCACCAGCTCGGGCTGTCCGATTGCGGAGAGCATTCGCTCGGCAGCAGTCGCGTAGGCAGTAGGATCCTTCTTGCAGATCTCCAGGTATTCCTGGATGCTGTATTCCTCTTCCTTGCGTGCCTCGAAGCGTGTGGCGTAGTGGCCAAAAATGTCCATACCTCACTCCCGTCTGAGAAACACTCCGAGGCGAAGGCAGTGCTGCTCCCCCCGAAAGATTTCGCGGCAATCTTGCCTTCCACCACCCCGGCATGGCGGAGCTGCCATGTTGCGAAATCTTTACTTCATCATAGTCAAATAACGGCGAACGTGGACCGCGAGTTGACGATAGATATCGTCTGTCCGGTGATGGCGTTGTACGTCATCGTCATGCTCACTATTACCGGACACCTCGTCGTCCTATTCCGCAGCGACGGGCCATTGACCATGCTTGTGACACACCTTACACCTTTCCCGCACTATGTGCACGACGCGGTGTGTAACTCGCCCACCCAATATCGTTACGACCAATACCTTCGCGCAACGCGTTCGGCATCGACACAACAATGCCTTCGCACGCCTTCGTGCAACGCGCCCATCGCGCGCGTCAGACACATCGCGAGCAATGATTGCGCGCACAGCAAGACCATGTCCACGCGACCAGCAGGGTCACGATCATCGCCGCCTCGCAACGCGTTGACGACTATCGCTGCGACATACCGCTGCGTCTTTCGTTCAACGTTTTCCGCATTAGCACTTTCGAATGACGAGTGCTAACCGGCGCCGGCAAGAGACGTGCGACATATCGACGTATCGCGCGTATGCACCTGTTCAGTGTTTTCGCTATCACCAGCAGCAATCGTCACGCACTTCCCAAGTGCGCGCGCCCTGACGCCGGTACTAACGATGAAGGAGTGAGCAGAATGCGTGCCACATCGGGCACGCATGTATGGACGCGTCGCGCTGCAATGCAGCATCGACGGAAAGCGGAAGGCTGGCCGGCCCCGGGATCAGCCTGAATTGGATCCGGGCCGGCCTCGGGACTCGGTCAGATCGGGTCCCAGTTGATGACGTCGGGCGATCGGTCGAGCTTGAAGAAGCTGCCGCGCATCGCGGGCATGGCGATCTCCGCGACGGTCTCCGGCGTCCAGCCTTCGCCGGTATGGACCGAGCGCACCGGGCGCGACTGGCTCATCAGCATGATTTCGTTGGCACGCACCGCGAAGATCTGGGCATTCACGTCCTTGGCCGCGTCGCTGGCCAGGAACACGGCCACCGGAGCGATCTTGCCGGCTTCCATCTTCTGCAGGCGGGCCACACGCTCCTTCTCCGCAGGCGTCTCAGCCGGGATCGAGCTGGTCATGCGGCTCCAGGCGAACGGCGCGATGCAGTTCGAGCGCACATTGAAACGGGCCATGTCCAGCGCGATCGATTTGGACAGCGCGGCGATGCCCAGCTTGGCCGCGGAGTAGTTGGCCTGCCCCAGGTTGCCGATCAGCCCCGACGTCGACGTCATGTTGACGTAGGCGCCGCTCTCCTGATCCTTGAAATAGTTGGCTGCCGCACGGCTGACGAAGAAGGTGCCGTGCAGGTGCACGTCGATCACCGAGCGCCATTCTTCCTCGTTCATCTTGAAGAACATGCGATCGCGCAGGTTGCCGGCGTTGTTGACCACGGCGTCGATGCGGCCGAAGGTGTCGAGCGCGCATTGCACGATGGCGTTGCCGCCAGCCCAGGTCGAAACGGAATCGGTATTGGCCACGGCCTGGCCGCCGGCCGCGCGGATTTCCTCGACCACGCGCTGCGCGGGGCCGGCATCGCCGCCTTCGCCGGTCATCGACACGCCCAGGTCATTGACCACCACACGCGCACCGGCCGCCGCCATGCCCAGGGCGATGCCTCGTCCGATGCCGCCACCGGCGCCCGTTACCACCACTACCTTGCCTTCCATCATTCCGCTCATCGTATCCTCCATTGGCTTGCTGTCTGCACGGACAGGGAAGCCTGCCCGTTTTATTGCAGAGCTGGATACGATAAATTGGCGGCCGAAACTTTGGAATTCATGAATCACAAAAGTGGGCTTCGTGCCCGCCGAAGCCATGCACTACGACCTGACCGATTTGCGGCTGTTTCTGAACGTGGGAGAAACAGAGAACATCACACGCGCGGCCGAGCGCAGCTTTCTCTCGCTGCCCGCAGCCAGCGCCCGCATCAAGCAGCTTGAAGAGGCGTTTCAGACCCAGTTGCTGATCCGCCAGGTGAAAGGCGTGCGCCTCACTCCGGCGGGCGACGCCCTGCTGCGCCACGCGCGCGAGGTGTTCCGGGAACTCGAATGCCTGCATTCGGACCTGCGCCCCTATGCCAAGGGTGTCAAGGGCCGCGTGCGCCTGCTGGCCAACACCACGGCCACCAACTCGTTCCTGGCCCACGCGCTGTCGCGCTTCCTGTCGGAGAACCCGGACGTCGACATCGAGCTGGAGGAGCACCTCTCGGCCGACATCGTCTCGGCCATCGGCAACGGGGCGGCGGACCTCGGCATCGTCGCGGGAGAAGTCGCCACCGCCGACCTGGACACGATGCAGCTTTGCAGCGACGAGTTGATCGTGATCGCCCCTGTCAACCATCCGCTTCCAGCCTTCAAGACACTGCGGTTCGCCGAACTGCTCGATAGTTGCCGCTTTGTGGGGCTGAATCAGTCGTCGGCGATCCAGTCATTCCTGGACCGCATCGCCAGCGGCATGGGCAAACGGATCAGCCTGCGCATCCAGGTGGGCAGCTTCGACGCGGTGTGCCGCATGGTGGAAGCCGGCGCCGGCATCGCCATCGTGCCGAACAGTTGCGCGCGGCGCTACGCCAGCCGCAAGGTACTGCGTTTCATCCGGCTGGAAGACGACTGGGCGCGGCGCGAGCTGCAACTCGTGCGCCGGCCGGGACGGGAACTGCCCCAGTTCGCGGAAACGCTGATCCAGTATCTGGTGGATGCGGCCCGGGAGCCGGTGTAGGTGTTTTCCCCCTCTCCCGCCGTGCGGGCGAGGGGACAAAACAATTGGCGCTACCCGCCTCAGTCCGCCTCAATCCTCCTCAATCCGCCTTCACGCCAGCGGCCTTGATGATCGGCGACCACTTGTCGATCTCCGAGGCCAGCCACGTGCGCAGCCCTTCCGGCGTCTGCTTGTCCTCGGGCACGATCACCGCGCCCAGATCCTGCATACGCGCCGCAACGGCCGGGTCCTTCAGCGCCGCGCGCAACGCGCCGTTGAGCTTGTTGATCACGGCAGGCGGCGTGCCCTTGGGCGCGTAGATCCCGTGCCAGACCTTGACCTCGAAGCCCTTTAGGCCGCCTTCGCGCAGCGTCGGCGCGTTCGGTAGCGCGGGAATGCGCTCAGCAGTGGTCACGCCGTACAGCTTGACCTTATCAGCCTTGATATGGGTAAGCGTCTGCGTGGTCTGGTCGCACAGCACATCCACCTGACCGCCCAGCAGCGCAGTCATCGCCGGCGCGGTGCCCTGGTATGGGATCGTCTGCACATCCACGCCGATCGCCTTCTGGAACAGCATCCCGCACAGCTGCGACACCGCGCCAAGGCCCGCATTGGCCAGGTTCACCTTGTTCTGGTTCTTCTGGATGTAGGTCACCAACTCGGGCAGGTTGTTGGGCGGCAGGTCGTGGCGTCCCAGCAGCGTCATCGGCACATCCGCCACCTGGCCCACGAAACTGAAGTCGGTCAGCGGCTTGTACGGCAGCTTCGAGTAGAGCGCCGGCGCGGTGGCCATGCCGTTATGGTGAATCAGGATCGTGTAGCCGTCCGGCGCGGCCTTGGCCACGTACGCGGCGGACACCGTGCCGCCGGCACCCAGACGGTTCTCCACCACCACGCTCTGGCCCAGCGTCTTGGACATCGCCGCCGCCACCGAGCGCGCCACGACATCAGTCGGGCCACCTGCCGCGAACGGCACGACCATCACGATGGGCTTGGACGGGTAGGCATCGTTCGCGCGGCCCTGTCCGGGAACGGCCACCGCCACGGCTGCTAGCGCGAGTGCCGCCCACGTCATGCCTCGCCACTTGCTGGTACTGATGGCTGGCAACTGCGGGAATGAGGTCATACGCTGTCTCCTGAATGCGCGTGTCATACGCGTCTGGTTTCTGGGATTCGAGTAGCGCGCAGCGTGAATCCACTGACCCGGCGGCACAATTCGGCATTGCCGAAGGGAGGGCGAGGGCATGAAAAAGTCGCGGGATAACCCGCATCCGCGCCAGTCCGCGCCCCCCGTCACACCCCTGGGACATCCCTAAGCCGGAACCGAAGCCGCGCTTCCGCAAATGCGAATGTCACTGCTCCGACCGGTCGGGAATAATGCGCCTACTCGATACTGACGGACATTGCCATGCATGCTGCACAGGACCAAGACCTGATTTACCCGGAAATCCGCGAGGCCGTACGTGACCTCTGCAAGCAATTCGATTCGGCCTATTGGCAACGCATCGAGGAACACAGCGCATTTCCGGAGGAGTTCGTCCAGGCGCTGACCCACGCCGGCTGGCTGTCCGCGCTGATTCCCGAGGCATACGGTGGCTCCGGCCTGCCGCTGACCGCAGCCTCCGTGATCATGGAAGAGATCAACCGCAACGGCGGCAACTCGGGGGCGTGCCACGGCCAGATGTACGTGATGGGCTGCCTGCTGCGCCACGGCTCCGAAGCGCAGAAGCAGCGCTGGCTGCCCGGCATCGCCTCGGGCGAGTTGCGCATGCAGTCGATGGCCGTGACCGAACCGACCACCGGCACCGATACCACCAAGCTCAAGACCACGGCCGTGCGGCGCGGCGACAAGTACGTGATCAACGGCCAGAAGGTCTGGATCTCGCGCGTCCAGCATTCCGACCTGATGCTGCTGCTGGCGCGCACCACGCCGCTGGACCAGGTGAAGAAGAAGTCCGAAGGTCTGTCGGTGTTCGTCGTCGACCTGCGCGAAGCGATTGGCAACGGCCTCACGGTCCAGCCGATCCGCAACATGGTCAACCACGAAACCAATGAGCTGTTCTTCGACAACCTCGAAATCCCGGCGGAAAACCTGATTGGCGAGGAAGGCAAGGGACTCAAGTACATCCTCGACGGCCTGAACGCCGAACGTATCCTGATCGCCGCCGAATGCATCGGCGATGGCTACTGGTTCGTCGAACGCGCCAGCAGCTACGCTCGCGAGCGGATCGTGTTCGATCGCCCGATTGGCCAGAACCAGGGCGTGCAGTTCCCGATCGCGCGTTCATTCGTCAATGTGGAAGCCGCCAGCCTGATGCGTTACAAGGCCGCCCAGTTGTTCGATGCAGGCAAGCCCTGCGGCAAGGAAGCCAACATGGCGAAGCTGCTGGCCGCCGATGCTTCATGGGAAGCGGCCAACGTCTGCCTGCAGACGCACGGTGGATTCGGCTTTGCCGCCGAGTACGACATCGAGCGCAAGTTCCGTGAAACGCGCCTGTACCAGGTGGCGCCGATCTCGACCAACCTGATCCTGTCGTTCGTCGCCGAACACGTTCTCGAACTGCCCCGCTCGTTCTGATACCCACCATGTCCGACATCGATACCCGCTATCCGACCCGCCAGCTCTGCGAGTTTCTCGCGCGGTTCACGCTCGCCGATGTGCCGTCGCCCGTCATCGAGCGCACCAAGGATCTGTTCCTCGACTGGATCGCATCGGCCATCGCCGGCAAGGACGCGCCCGCCGTGCGACGCATCCAGGAGTTCGCCGCCGCGATGGGCCCGGCCACCGGCCAGGCCGAGGTCTTCGTCGACCGCCGTCGCACATCGCCCTATTTCGCCGCGCTGATCAACGGCGCCTCGTCACACGTGGTCGAGCAGGATGACGTCCACAACGGCTCGGTGCTCCACCCCGCCGCGGTGGTGTTCCCGGCCGTAGTTGCCGCCGCGCAGGCGGAAGGCAAAACCGGCGCGGAAGTGCTGCTGGCCTCGATCGCCGGCTACGAAGCAGGCATCCGCATCGGCGAGTTCATGGGCCGCTCGCACTACCGCGTGTTCCACACCACCGGCACCGTCGGCACGCTGGCCGCTGCGGCGGCAGTAGCCAAGCTGTACGGACTCGATGCCGAAGGTATCAACCAGGCACTGGGTTCCGCGGGCACACAGGCCGCTGGCCTGTGGGAATTCCTGCGCGACGCCGCGGATTCGAAGCAACTGCACACGGCCAAGGCCGCCGCCGATGGCCTGCAGTCCGCCTGGCTGGCACGCGCGGGTTTCACCGGCGCGCGCCAGATCCTGGAAGGCGCGCAGGGCATGGCAGCGGGGATGTCCAGCGACGCCAATCCGGCGGCGCTGACTGATGGCCTCGGCACGCGCTGGGCCACGGCGGAAACGTCGTTCAAGTTCTTCGCCTCGTGCCGCCACACGCATCCGGCCGCGGACGCGCTGAAGGCGCTGATGCTGCGCGAAGGACTGCAAGCCGACCAGATCGCCGCCGTCACGGCGCACGTCCATCAGGGCGCGATCGACGTGCTTGGCCCGGTGGTCAACCCGGCAACGATCCATCAGGCCAAGTTCTCGATGGGCACGGTGCTCGGCCTGGTCGCCGTGCACGCCCATGCCGGCCTGGGCGAGTTCGAGCAGCATTCGCTGAAGGATGCGCAGGTCTCGGCGTTCCGCGACAAGGTCACGATGGAACTCGACGAGGAAATCAACACCGCCTATCCGCGCCAGTGGATCGGCCGCGTGACGGTGCGCACCACTGACGGCCGTACGCTGCAGGCGCGTGTCGACGTGCCCAAGGGTGACCCCGACAACACGCTGTCGCGTCCCGAACTCGAGGCGAAGGCCATCCAGCTCGGCGCGTTCCGCCACGGCGCGACCGAAGCCGAGATGCGCGCGATCATTGCGCGCGTCTGGCAGCTCGACCGCGAAGCCAACGTCAACGACTGGCTGCCCGCCGCCCGCTGATTACCACGAGAGCCTGCGAGATCCACATGACCACCCCTACCCTCGAAGAACTGCGCGAGTGGATCGGCCGCACCGAATCCCGCACCGAAACGCTCGCCGCGGAACCGGTGCAAGGGCTGGCGGCCACCTTCGACCTGGATGGTGACGCGCTCGTCAGCCAGCCGCTGCCACCGCTGTGGCACTGGCTCTATTTCCTGCCGCGCGCGCCGCAGCACGAAATCGGCGTGGACGGACATCCCGCGCTTGGCGGCTTCCTCCCGCCGGTACCGTTGCCGCGCCGCATGTGGGCCGGTAGCGAAGTGACGTTCAAACGCGGCCTGCGCGTGGGCGAAACCGTGACGAAGACATCGACCATCACCGATGTCCAGCACAAGTCTGGCCGCACCGGCGAACTCTGGTTCGTGACCGTCGATCATGAGCTCAGCGTCAACGGCGAAACCGCGCTGAACGAGCGTCATGACATCGTCTATCGCGCCATGCCCGAGCGCGGCCAGCCGCAACCGCCGCGTCCGCGACTGGCGCACACCGCGCAGTTCGGCCGGTCACTCAAGGCCGATCCGGTGCTGCTGTTCCGCTATTCGGCGCTCACGTTCAACGGCCACCGCATTCACTACGATCTCGACTACGTGCGCGACGTGGAGGGCTACCCGGGCCTGATCGTGCATGGACCGATGCAGGCGATGCTGATGCTTGAACTGCTGCGGCACGAGCGCCCCGACGCGCGCGTGAAGCGCTTCGGCTTCCGCGGGCTTGCGCCGCTGTTCCATCTGGATACGGTCACCGTCGGTGGTATGGACGATGCGGAGACACCCGGGAAGGTGATTCTGTGGACCGGCGACGATGCCGGCGGCCAGGCAATGGCTGGCTGGGCGGAAGTGGAAGGTTGAAGGAAGGTTAGCGCCCCTCTCCCGCCAAGCGGGAGAGGGGCGCCGTCAATCTGCGAGGAATGCCCCTCAGATCACCAGCTCGATCAGGAACGGGCCCTTGCGCTGGTTGGCCATGCGGAACAGGTCGGCGAACGTCTCCATGTTCTCCGCACGCGCAGCTTCCACGCCCATACCGTTGGCCATCTTGACCCAGTCCAGATCCGGATTGCCGAGGTCGAGCATATCCAGCGCGGTCTTGCCAGGATTGGCACCCACACCAGCCAGCTCGCCCAGCAGGATCGCGTACTTGCGATTGGCCAGCAGCACGATCGTCACGTCAAGCTTTTCACGCGCCATGGTCCACAGCGACTGCAGCGTGTACATGCCCGATCCATCGGCCTGCAACGCCACCACGCGGCGGTCCGGTGCCGCGATTGCAGCGCCCGTGGCCAGCGGCAGGCCAGCGCCGATGGCGCCGCCGGTCAGTTGCAGCCAGTCGTGCGGCGCGGCATGGACCGTGCCGGGATAGAACGCGCGGCCGAAGCTCACACTCTCTTCCACCACTACGGCCTGTTCTGGCAACAGCGCGGTCAGCGTCTGCGCCACCGCCTCGGATGTCACCGCACCCTTTGCCGGCTCCGCCGTGATATGGGCCGAGGCCGGCAGCGGAGCATTACGCGCGCCCAGTTCGTCCGACAGGCGGGCCAATGCCTCGCCCAGATCCTCTTCGGGCCGGGCCAGCACGTGGATGACGGCATCCTCGGGGTACGGACGCGGCGACTTGCCCGGATAGGCGAAGAACGTCACCGGTGCGGGCGCGCCGACCAGGATCACATTACGGATACCCGCCAGCTTCTGGCGTGCCACGTCACCGGAGTACGGAATACGGTCAACAGCCAGATGGCCACGTCCACGTGTCACGCGCGAATTCGACATCGGCGTGATCAGTCGCGCGTCGGTGGCGGCGGCAATCCGGTGCGCATCAGCCAGAGCGCCAGCGCGCAAGGCGTTGCCCGCCAGCACGATCAGCGTGGGCTGGCCGCTGCGCAGCACGCGCGCGGCGTTCTGCACGGCATCGGGCGACACCTTCGGCACGGCCAGCGCCGGCAGCGGCGCGGCCACCTTGCCACCCGCATCCCAGCAAACATCCGATGGCAAGATCAGGCTTGCCACGCCACCCGGTGCGGAAGTCGCGGCCTGCACCGCCGCGGCGGCATCGGCACCAACCGACGCCGCATGGGTAGCGGTACGCGTCCAGACGGAAACAGGGCGCGCCCAACCTTCGGTATCCGCGGTCAGCGGCGCGTCGAGCGGGCGGTGATACGTGGCCTGATCGCCGATGATATTGATGATCGGCGTCTGCGCGCGGCGCGCGTTGTGCAGATTGGCCAGGCCGTTGGCCAGCCCCGGGCCGCAGTGCAGCAGCGTGGCGGCCGGCTTGTCGGCCATGCGCGCGTAGCCATCGGCCGCGCCAGTGACCACGCCTTCGAACAGGCCCAGCACGCATTTCATGCCGGGAATCCGGTCCAGCGCCGCCACGAAATGCATTTCGCTGGTGCCGGGGTTGGCAAAGCAGGTATCGACGCCACAAGCCAGCAGCGTCTTCACCAGGCTTTCCGCGCCGTTCATCGTGTCTTGAGTCTCCATTGCAGGTTCCGTATTGGGTGGGTGTTGTCAGGAATGGGGGGCGAGCAGATCGAAATCCAGGCAGACATACTCGGTCGGGAATTCAATCCGCGCGTAATAAACGATCACGTCGTCGACGCAGGCAAAACGCCGCAGTTCGGCCACGGGGGCGCCCACGGCCAGTTCGAGCGCGCTGGCGGATTCGGCACCGGCCGGAACGATCGACAGCCGCTGCCGCGCGGCATTGACCTTGAGGCCGGGAAATCGGTCGAGCACCGGCACCGACGCGCCGTGGCGGAAAGCCTCGGGGTCGCGCGCGAAGACATCGGCGGCGATATAGACCTCGCCCACGGCGAACGGTCTTCCATCGGTGCGATGAGCGCGGTGCAGGAAATGGTAGGCATCGGCGCGACGGCCGTCGCAGGGCATGCCCAGGTCATCAGGCAGCGGCACATCGGCGGTGGATTCGACGATGGCCTCCGTGGACAGCTTGTCGCCCACGGCCACGGCCTGGTTCCAGTTGATCGGCAACGCCATTCGCCGGCATTCACGGCCGCCCGCCTTGACGAACGTCCCCCGGCCACGCGAGCGCTCGACCAGCCCTTCCTCGTCCAGGCGGGAAAGGGCGTTGTGCATGGTCATGCGCGCCACGCCGTACTGACGGCAGAGCGCTTCGAGGGAAGGAATCTGTTCACCTGGCCGCCACGCGCCGCTTTCGATCTGTCGTCGAAAGATCGTGGCCAGCTGTAGATAGACAGGTTCGCGGCTGCGAGAGAGGAGGTCGTTGGCGTCCGGCATACGAAACGCGCCGGCATTCAGCCGGCGCGCCAAGTCGATATCGGACTCTATTAAAAGTCTAGGTAGCTAGACTACTAGGGTTTACCACGACCAGATTCTTCCATACGCGATCAGGCAGCGACAGCTGCGGCAACAGGAAGTTGGGGATCGTTGCCGGCGGGGACCGCGTCGGCACGCAGCCAGTCCGCCACCGTCGCGCGCACCGCTTCGGCAAATGCCTGCTTGCGGCGCCAGGCCGACCGCTTCTTGGAAGGAATCTCCGCAATATCGCGTTGTGGCTGGCAGATCGGCACATCGACGTTGCCATCCGCAAGCGACGTGCCGTGGTACTCCGCCCAAAAGCCTTCGTAGTCCGCCAGGATTTCACGCGGCGTGTTGCGCTGCCGGCTGACGTGATTGGCGCGGGACACCCCCACCACACGCCGGGCGCCAACGTGTGCGGCGAACGCCAGCAACGCCTCCATCACGACATCCTTGGGCCGCAGGCCTTCGCTGGCCTTGGTGGCAAGGCGAATCCATTCGCGGCTCTGCTCGCCCATCGGCCCCTGCAGGCCGCCGACATAGATTTCCGGACCGTGGTCGCCACGCCTGAGATAGAAGCTCAGTTGCGTCAGGCAAACCCCGGTCTCGATATCGGTCCAGTAGAAAGCCAGTTCGCCTTCCTTGGGATTCGGGCCGGAATCGGCCAGACGAAGCTCGTAGCGCCCATCCTCGGACATCCACCGGAGTCCGCCGGACAAATAGATTCGATCGCAGACGCAAACAGGCAGCGCGGCTTCCGCCAGCACGTAGTGGTCCACCACCAACCTCGCCCGGTCACCAAAGCCCAGACCCAGCGCGCCAAGCGGCCGGAATGGCTTCTCCAGCATCAACGGCCGCGCCACCACCACCCGCTGCAGCAGCGGCGACGACGCTGCGGCGCGCAGCCACGACCGCGCCGAACCGGCCCGCACGGCCGACAGCGCAATCAGCTTGGCACGCCGCGTCAGCCACTTGCGGCTGCCCGCCGGATAACAGAAGGCAGATATCGACGCCACGGAGGCGAGATATCGCAGGTAATACGCCGGATAAAGGTCAACAAGCCCCCCCGCACGGGCGTGGACGAGCCCCTGCAAGTACGACACTGGTTCATGCACGACTGACTGCTCCCCTTGTATGGCACACACCGCCCTGGCTCGGACTTGGCATGCGCGGATTCAACCCTGGCCCCATGCGATACGCGCGCTGAGGCTTGCGAGCCGGCCCGTCTCATTGAAATGTGATGTGGGGAACGCAGGCCTGGTCTCGTAATATTTCGTAACGCCTTGAAATATTATCGGTTGACGCCGTTACAAGATAGAGACGATTTCCCTAAGAAAGGAGGGTGAGAAGGTTCGGCCGACGCTTTTTTCACGGCCACTTGCGCAACAGCCGGCGCCCGGCCTTTCGCTCATTCGCTAGCCCCGGGCAGGTTTCCCCGCCCCCCCCCCGCGCGCTTGCCAGGGCCGCCGCATGCTCCATCAGAAAATCCACGAACACCCGGACCCGCGACGGCAGCAGGCGCCCGTGCGGGTACATCAGACTGACCGGCCGTGACCGGCCGGCAAATGGCTGCAGGACCTCGACCAGCGTGCCGTCGGCCAAGTCCCGTTCGACGATAAAGCGGTAGGTTTGGAACAGACCGGCACCGGACCTGGCCAGGGTGACGCCGGCAAGCACGTCCTCGGCGCACAGATAATGGCTTTCTGTAGCCAGCACCTGCCGTTCACGGCCACCATCCATGAACAGCCACGCAATCGGCCGGCCACTGCTGGGCAGATCGAACTGAATGCACTCGTGCCGCTGCAGATCCTCAAGCGCCTGCGGCCGTCCGGCCCGCTTCAGATACCCAGGGCTCGCCACCACCACCAGTTCCGCATCCTCCAGATGCCGCGAGACCATTGTCGAATCCGGCTGCGCGCGGAACCGGATCGCCACGTCGAAGTTCTCCTCGTGGAAATCGATATTGCGGTTGCCGATCTGGATCTCGAACCTGAGGAGAGGAAACCGCTCGCGCAAGACGGGCAGCAAGGGCAGCAGCCGGTAGTGCCCGTAAGTCGTCGGCGCGCTGATACGCAGGGTGCCCGAAGGCTGGACCTGCTCGCCCGTGACCTTGCGCTCGGCCTCGATCAACTGGTTGAGCGCGCCACGACATTGCTCGAAGTAGCTCCTGCCGCCCTCGGTCAGCCGGATGCTGCGCGTGGACCGCACAAAGAGGCGCACGCCCAGGCGCTTCTCCAGCCGCGAAATCGAGCGGCTTACGGCCGCCGGCGTGACCCCGGCGGTGTTGGCAGCGGCGGTGAAGCTACCCGCTTCGGCCGCAAGGCAAAACAGCTCGATGCTGCCGAGCAGGACGTCGTCGAAGTGCCTGTGCATATTTATTACCTCATGTAACAGGACAAGTGTACACAACCCCGTTTTTTGCTCCCTGATACCGGAATAGAGTGTGTTCAACCGGAGGCGGCACTGCAAACGCGACGCCGGTCCGCGTCACCTATCTCTCTGGAGCACATCATGAGCAACACACATCCCACCGTCATCATCACTGGCGCCACCAGCGGCATCGGCCTGGGTCTGGCCGGGGCCTTTCTGAAGGACGGGTACAACGTGGTCGGCACCGGCCGCTCGCAGGAACGCCTGCAAGCCACGGCCGCGCAGTTGGGCGCCGGCGAACGCTTCGTTGGCGTGGCTGGCGACGTCGCGCTCCCGGACACAGCACGCGAAGTCTTCGCGCAGGCCGTTGCGCGCTTCGGTCATGTCGACGTGCTGGTCAACAACGCCGGCATCTTCTCCGCCAAGCCTTTCGTGCAGTTCACGCCCGAGGAAATCGAGCTACAGATCGCGACGAACCTGAAGGGCACGCTGTATCCCTCCCAGGAAGCCGCGCGGCATATGAGCGAGCGCCGGCAAGGCAAGATCATCAACATCACCGCATCGATCGCGCTGCAGCCGCACGCCGGCGTGCCGGCACTGCTGGCCGTGGCACTCAAGGGCGGTCTCAATCAGGCCACCCGGGCCCTGGCGCTGGAACTGGCGCCGTTCGGCGTCACCGTGAATGCGGTCGCGCCCGGCGTGACGGACACCCCGATGCACGCAGCGGAAAGTCACGACGCGCTGGGTCGCCTGCATCCACTGGGCCGCATCGCCCGCATCGACGAGATCAACGCCGCCGTGCTCTACCTCGCCAAGGCTGACTTCGTATCCGGCACCGTGCTGGCAGTAGATGGCGGTTACAGCGCTGGCCGCTGATTGCTTGTGTGCCGCCATCGCCGCGCCCCTTGCGAGCGACGGCGCCCCCAGCCCTAACCGTCATCGCCCCGTGATCATCACAGGAGCCCCTTCGTGATCCATGCCAACGCGTTCGATACCCTCGTGCAGCAACGGCTCGCGGCGCGCGGCCTGATGCTGCCCGATCCGCCCCGCCCCTTGGGCAACTACGCCGCCGTCAGCCAGGCAGGCAATCTGCTCTTTATTTCCGGCCAATTGCCGCTGGCCGACGGCAAGGTCGTCTGGCAGGGGCAGGTCGGCAGGGATCTGACCCTGGAAGAAGGCCATCACGCCGCCGTGCTGGCCGCGCTCAACGTACTGGCCCAGATCCACGCGTACCTGGGTGGCTTCGACCGCCTGGATCACATCGTGCGGGTGGAGGGCCATGTCGCCAGCGCGGCAGGCTGGCTGCAGCAGCCGGCGGTCATCGATGGCGCCTCCGATCTGCTCGTGGATGTGCTGGGCGCAAGGGCTGGCCATGCGCGGACGATCTCCTCGCATTTCCAGCAGCCCGGCAATGCGGCGGTCATCCTCGTGGTGATCGCCCAGATCCACACCCAATGAAAAAGGGCCGGCAAACGCCGGCCCCGGGGCAGTACTGCAGTCTCCGAAAAACCTAGTGGGGGACGGAATCGAGGCCCGTCTCCTTCACAACCGTCTGGGCGGCCGGCGCAGCCATGTAGTCGAGCAATGCCTTTGCCAGCGCGGGGTGTGCAGCGTTGACAGGAATCCCGCCGGCGAAACGCGTGATCGACTGCACGTCCTCGGGGATGCGTCCGGCGAAACTCACACCAGACACCGGCAACAGCTCGCTCACCTGCTGGAAACCGATCTCGTACTCGCCATTGGCGACGACCGAGGCCACAGGGGTCTTCTCGATCTTCTTCGCCTTGGCGCTCAGTGCCTCTGGCTCACCGAGCCGCTTGAACAGCTCGCGCTGAACGTACACGCCGCTGGCACTATCGGAATAGGCAATCGACTTCGCCTGCATCAGCGCGTGACGCAGCGCGTCCACGGTACGGATATCGGGCACCACCTCGCCCTGCCGCACTACCATGCCGATGCGCGAATCTGCCAGTTCGACGCGCGACGTTGGATCGACCACACCCTTCTTGATCAGATCGTCGAGCGCGTAGCCGACCATGATCACCACGTCGGCCTGCTCGCCGCGCGCCAGCCGGTTCGGAATGGCTTCCGGTGATTGCCCCATCGACGGCCCAAGCGTCGTCTCCAGCGTGTTGCCGCTCTCCCCGGCGAACTTCGGACCCAGGATCTTGTAGGCAGCCGTGAATCCGCCCGATGTCATCACGCGGATGTCCTCGGCCTGAGCGGTCGAGGCGAACAGCGTCACAACCGCAGCACACGCGCCGACCCATGTCCTGATCATGTTTTATGTCTCCATTGTCGTCGCGGTTGGGGAAAGCCGCGCTGGCGTGGACTATAGGTACCGCCAGGCGGCGGAGCCAGCCACAAATGGTGAAGCCGTCTTCACTATTCCTGAAGAGCAATGTTGATCCATCGGAAAAACGGCAGGTCCCTCAGGCCCGGAGAGAAATCGTCAGTGCCTGTCAGCGTCGCCCGCCACCCGCCGCGCGCGCCGCAGGCTCGGCCAGCGTCTGCTCGACCACGCGCAACACTTCCTTCGCGGTGTTCTCGGAATGCCGTCGCAGCACGTCGGCCAGACGCGGACGCCCCGGCTCGCGCAGCGCCGCGATGATCTCCTCGTGCTCGGTATGCGATTCCTGCCAGCGCAGCATATCCGCGTTGGCCGCGCCACGGGCGCGGTGGACCTTGCTCATCAGCATCGCATAGATGCCGGCCAGCACGGCGTTGCCGGCACCGTCGATGATGAGCTGGTGGATTTCCTGGTTAATGCGGAAGTAGTCGGTGCGGCGTCCGGCGTCGTGCGCGTCGATCATGGCCTGATGGCGACGTTCGATCTTGGTCACGGCCGCATCGCTGAGCCGCTGCGCCGCCAGGTCCCCGGCATGTGCCTCCAGCCCATGCAACGTCTCGAATGTGGCGCGCAGTTCGTCGAGATCGAGCGGCGCAACGCGATAGCCGATGTACTGGCGATGCAGGACCAGCCCCTCGGCCACCAGCACCTTCAGTGCTTCACGCAACGGCGTCTTCGACACATCGAAGGCCTCGCAGAAGGCCTTCTCGTCGATCCGCACGCCCGGCGGCAGCTCGCCTTCCTGAATCATCGTGCGCAACCGCGCCGCGATCTCGGCGGACATGCCCAGCGTGCGGAGCCGGGCGGTTTTGGGAAGCGCTTGTGTCACAGACATCACCAGGTTGGGGAATTTGCACCATCAGGAGGCTACCACACACCTAATCTGTGCATTCGTCGTCTATATAAATCAATGACTTACAGATGTTGTAATTACAGATTACGTATCCTATACTGCGTCCAGTTGCGCGACACACTAAACCAAACGCCTCATCGAAGGCATCAAGGACAAGGAGACACCCGTCATGCAATCCACAAGCCCCGCCGCAGCCTCGCTCGCGGTTCCCCGCAGCAGCGTGCGATGGAAGATCTTCCTGATGATGCTGCTGCTCGTGGCGATCAACTACATCGACCGCGCATCGCTGTCGGTGGCCATGCCGCTGATCGCGAAGGAATTCGACCTGAGTCCCGCCATGCAGGGACTGATCCTGAGTTCGTTCTTCTGGACCTATGCCGTCATGCAGGTGCCGGGCGGCATGCTGGCCGACAAGTACAAGCCGCGCATCGTGATCGCTACGGCTACCGTGTTCTGGGGCGCGTTCCAGGCGCTGGCAGCGGTCTGCACCAATGCCACCTCGCTGCTGCTGACGCGGCTGGGGCTCGGCGCTGCGGAAGCCCCGATCTACCCGGCCGGCGGCAAACTCAATGCCATCTGGATGACGAAGAACGAACGCGGCCGTGGCGCCACGCTGCTCGACGGCGGCGCGCCGCTGGGCGCGGCGCTCGGCTCGCTCATCATTGCCGGGCTGATCAGCGAACTGGGCTCGTGGCGCCTGTCGTTCGTGGTGGCCGGCGTTGGCACGGTTCTGGCCGGCTTCGTGGCATGGTGGTACATCCGCAACTCGCCACGCGAACACCTCGGCGTGAATGAACAAGAAGCCCGTCATATCGAGGACGCGCTTGCCCTGGAGCACAGCGAGGAGCCGACCAACCTGAGCGGCCGCTCGCTGGACTTCTTCAAGTACCGCTCGGTCTGGTGCATGGCCATCAGCTGGATGTGCTTCAACGCCGTGTTCTACGGCCTGCTGACCTGGATGCCCACCTACCTGAGCAAGGCCCGCGGCTTCGACCTGAAGCAGATGGGCGGCGCGAGCTTCATCATCTTCTTCGCCGGATTCGTCGGCGAGCTGCTCGGCGGCTGGATCGCCGACAAGTGGAAAGAAGCCGGCGGACGCCCGAACGTGGTGATGCGCACACTGTTCGGCATCGCCGCGGTGGTGGCCACGGTGTCGATCTTCTCGGTCGCCTACGTCACCGACCCCGTAGCGGTCGTGGTGCTGCTGTCCTCCACCCTGTTCTTCCTGCGCTGGTGCGGCCTGTTCTGGTCCGTCCCGTCGATGCTGGGCACCCGCAACAAGGTGGGCTTCCTCGGCGGCGTGATGAACCTGGGCGGCAACATCGCCGGCATCAGCGTGCCGATCATCGTCGGCCTGATCGTCCAGGCCACCGGCTCGTACTTCCTGGCACTGATGTTCTTTGCCGCCTGCGGCATCGGCCTGCTGCTGGCGTCGACCAACATCGACTACGAAAAGAAAATTCCGGTCTGACGGTACCGCCGCAGCGCTGGAACCCCGAATTCCACACGAATACAGAGGCGTCGCCCCTGCGGACGGCGCCCGTTTGAACTCCTGAGTAATACCCATCATGACCAGACAGATTCGCCTCGGCATGCTCACGCCGTCCTCCAACACCGCGCTCGAACCCATCACCAGCGCGATGGTCAGCGGCCTGCCCAATGTCAGCGCGCATTTTTCGCGCTTCACCGTGACCGAGATTTCGCTGCGCGATCAGGCGCTCGGCCAGTTCGATCTGGAGAAGATCCTAGCTGCCGCTCGCCTGCTGGCCGATGCCCGCGTGGACGTCATCGCGTGGAACGGCACGTCGTCGGGCTGGCTCGGCTTCGACAAGGATGAAGCGCTGTGCCGCCAGATCACCGAGGCCACGGGCATCCCCGCCACCACCTCGGTGCTGGCCCTGAACGAAATCCTGGAAAAGACCGGCGCACGCCGCTTCGGCCTGGCCACGCCGTACCTGCACGATGTGCAGGAGCGCATCGTCGCCAACTACCAGCGCAGCGGTTTCGACTGTTCGACGGAGCGCCACCTGGGGTTGCATGTGAACTACAGCTTCGCCGAAGTGGACGAGGACACCGTCCGCAAGATGGTGCGCGAGCTGGCCGCCGAAAAGCCACAGGCCATCACCACGTTCTGCACCAACCTGCGTGCCGCGCATCTGGTGGAAGCGCTCGAGGCCGAGACCGGCATCCCGGTCTACGACACGATCGCCACCGTGGTGTGGAAGTCGCTGCGTCTGGCCGGTGTCGATACCCGCGCGCTGCAGGGCTGGGGCCGCCTGTTCCGCGAAGTCGAATGACCGGCAACCCCTCGGAGTGACGACCATGCCCGCAGACAACAATCTCGATCTGGTGATCCGCAATGCCGACGTGGTCACCGCTTCCGACCGCTTCCGTTGCGACATTGGCGTGCGCGGCGGCCGCATCGTGGCACTTGGCCACGACCTGCCGCAGGCTGCCAGCGAAATCGACGCCACCGGCCTGCTGGCCTTGCCCGGCGGCGTGGACGGCCACTGCCATCTGGACCAGCCGATGCCCGACGGCATGCGCATGGCCGATGACTTCTTCACCGGCACGCGCGCGGCCGCGTGCGGCGGCACGACCACTGTGATCCCGTTCGCCGCGCAGGAGAAAGGCGCTTCGCTCAAGGCGGCCGTGGACGACTATCACCGTCGCGCCGATGGCCGCGCCGTGATCGACTACGCGTTCCATCTGATCGTGGCGGACCCCACCCCCGCCGTGCTGGAGGACGAACTGCCGTCACTGATCCGCCAGGGCTATAGCTCCTTCAAGGTCTACATGACCTATGACGACCTCAAACTGTCGGACCGCGAGATGCTGTCCGTGCTCGACGTGGCGCGGCAGAACAATGCGCTGGTCATGGTGCACGCCGAGAATGCCGACTGCATCTCGTGGCTGACCGACAAGCTCGTGGGGCAAGGCCGCATCGCGCCGCGCTTCCACGCGCTGGCGCGCCCCGATGCTGTCGAACGCGAGGCGACGCATCGCGCCATCACGTTCGCGGAACTGGTGGACGTGCCGATCCTGATCGTGCACGTCTCCGGCAAGGAAGCCATCGAGCAGATCCGCTGGGCGCAGGGTCGCGGCATGAAGATACTGGCGGAAACCTGCCCGCAGTACCTGTACCTGACCGCCGAGGACATGGGCATGGGCGGCGACGATGGCTACGAAGGCGCGAAGTGCGTTTGCAGCCCGCCGCCACGCGACCCGGAGAACCAGGCCGCCGTCTGGCGTGCGCTGACCAATGGTGTGTTCAGCGTGTTCTCGTCGGACCATGCGCCGTTCAACTACGACGATCCGGAAGGCAAAAAGCTGGGCGGCACGGCACAGCCGTTCGACCACATCCCCAATGGCGTGCCGGGCATCGAAACCCGCCTGCCGTTGCTGTTCGACGGCGTGGCGCGCGGCAAGCTCTCGCTGCACCAATTCGTGGAACTCACGTCGTACCGCCCCGCCAAGATCTACGGGCTCTACCCGCGCAAGGGCACGATTGCTGTCGGCGCCGATGCGGACATCGTGCTCTGGGACCCCACGCGCAAGGTGCGCATCGCCAACGCCAACCTGCACCACGCGGTGGACTACACGCCGTATGAAGGCATCGAGGTCACCGGCTGGCCGATGACTACCTTCTCGCGCGGCGAACTGATCGTGCGCAATGGCGAGTACCTGGAGCCTGCGGCCGGCCGCGGCAAGTTCCTCGAAGCTGGACAACCCGAGATCTGATTCGCCATGAACCTGCTCATCGTCAATCCGAATATCAGTGAGTCGGTCACCGACCTGATTCACGCCGAGGCCCAGCGCACTGCGTCGCCGGACACCCGCATCACGATGGCAACCGCCCCGTTCGGCGTGGCTTATATCGAAACGCGCTTCGAAGCACTGGTGGGTGGCTATGCCACCGCCTGCGCCGCCGCCGAGCACGCGGGCCAGTTCGACGGCTTGATCGTGGCCGCGTTTGGCGACCCCGGCCTGGCCGGTCTGAAGGAGTTGTTCGACGTACCCGTGGTAGGTATGACGGAAGCCGCGCTGGCCAGCGCCTGCCTGTTGGGGCAGCGTTTCTCCATCATCGCGATTTCACACCGCATTCAGGCGTGGTATCGCGAATGCGTGGCGGCCAATGGCCTGGGCGACCGGCTGGCCAGCATCCGCTCATTGCAGGAACCGCTGCGCGATATTGGCAGCGTGCAGGAAGACCACTCGGCACGTCTGGAAGAACTCGCGCTGCAAGCTGTGCGCGAGGACGGCGCTGACGTGATCATCGTGGCCGGCGCGCCGCTGGCCGGACTGGCCCGCTCGCTCAAGGGCCGTATTCCGGTACCGGTGGTGGACGGCGTCAGCAGCGCCGTGCGGCATTGCGAATCGCTGGTAGCGCTGCAAGCCGGCAGCGCGCGAGAGGGCAGCTTTGCGCGCCCACCGCGCAAACCCAACGCGGGGCTGCCGCCTGCGTTGTCGCGCCTGCTCGATTAAGCCGCCGCTCTCGGGAAAGGGGAAGGGGGAAGGGGGAAGGGGGAAGCGGCACCCGCCGCTCACCCCAGCGATTCGCGGGTCCGGCCTAGTCGGAATCGGTGAATTTGCGCAGCAGCCGCAGGAACTCGCAGAACTCCTCCGTGGAGAAATCGCGCAGCCGGTGGTTGAGCACTTCGGGCGCGATCTCGGGAATGCGGGCCGCCACTTCCCTGCCCTTGTCCGTCAGGAGCAGATGAATCACCCGCCGGTCCTCGATGCTGCGCTGGCGCTGCAGCAGTCCCCGGCTCTCAAGCTTGTCGAGCATCCGCGTCATCAGGCCGGTATCGATCCCAAGCACCTTGCTGATCTCGAACGGCGTGGTGGCCACGCCGCGCGTCAGCGACAACAGGATGCCCATCTGCTGGCCCGTGATGTCGAGCGGCCGCAGTGCGGCATCCATCTCCATCAACAGGATGTTGCGTGCCCGGTTGAGATGGAATCCGATGCTTTGCGTAAGGTGGAAGTTTTCGGAGGAGTAGTGTTTCACGGCTTCGCGGCACCCTGACCCGTTCGTGAAACGCCAATGTATCTGATGCGCCAGGTCGAGAAAAGCCTTTTGGCGGGTACCGGCCTCATCCATTGCCTGGAAGCAGAAATCGGGCAGAGCTGGCGGGATTGCCCTGGCAGCCCTGTCTCCCCCTGTCGCTCAAGAGTCACCGAGCTATCCGGCGAGCCTGCGCCCGGCAGGCCCACCGACGCTCAGGCCGTCTTCGACAGCTTCTCCACCACGCCCGCCACCTGCTTCGCCACGGCGTCGCCCACGCGCCTGGCTTCCGCCGAGATGCTGTCGCGCTTCATCTCCGTCGCCCCATGCACACCCGCACCAGCCGCGGCGGCGGTCGTCAGCGCACCAGCGGCGGCTCCGATGCCTGCGGTCTCCGCAATTCCGGGCATATGGCCACTGTTGGCGCTGGTCTGGAACAACTCGACCGGCACCGGCGTGCCATGCGCGGGTTGATAGGACACCTGCACCGACGCCGACACATCGCTCTTGCCCGCGCCAAGGCCGATCAGCATCCGGCGGCGCGACTTGCCTTCGTCGATCTTGTCAAAGCGGCCATCGACGATCAGCGCGTTGGCATCCGTCGGCACCGGGCCGTCGATACGCTCGGCATGCAAGCCCTTGGCCCGCAGATCGCTCACGATTTCGTCGGCTACCGCATTGCGTGCATCAAGCGCGGTCTGGTCCTGCGAGAGCGCGCCGGCATTGCCAGTCGCCATGGCCTTGACACGGTGCATCACGTTGTCATCGACACGTACCTGGTTCGCGTTCACGTCGAAGCCGCGCACGTAGATCACATCGGCCGACGCGTGGGCCAGCGTGGCCGGCACGGATGCGTCGGAGATCATCGTGGTCGCGGAAGCGCAACCGGCCATCAGCATCGAGGTAGCCGCGAAAGCGGTGAGGGTCAGGCGGCTGGCGTTGCGCTGGATGGATTGAAATACGGTCTGCATGTCGAAGTCCTGCTAGTGGGTCTGCTAATGGGTCTATTTGGGGGCGGCGTGGTTTCGGCGCCGGCAGACCCAGTATCGGATGCGGCCATGCAACAGGCCAGGCAAGAACTATTTCATTCGATGTCATGCGGGCAGCGACACCACCACTTCCAGTCCACCGCCGTCGCGTGGACGGAACGCGAGTGATCCGCCGTGCAGTCGCGCGATCCGCTCGACGATGGCCAGCCCGAGCCCCGTGCCGCCCGAGTGCCCGCGCGCATTGTCGCCGCGGCTGAACGGCGCGCGCAGTTGTTCGATCTCGGCCACGCTGATACCGATGCCACGATCGCAAACGGCAACATGTGCGGCGCCGCCTTCCTTCCACGTGCGCACCATCAGTCCCGTACGGCCATAATTGATGGCGTTCTGCATCAGGTTCATCAACAGGCGCAACATGCTCGTCGGGCGATATGACACCAGCGGCAGATCGCCGAGATCGAGTTCGAACTCATGGCCGAGCCCGGCGAAGTCGGACGCAAGCTGGCGCACCAGCGCATTGAGGTCACCCGGCTGCGGCGCCTCGCGTTCGCCACTGCCCGCATAGTCCATGAACTGCTGGAGGATCGTGTCGATGCGATCGAGGTAGCCTTCCACCGACCCCACGAATGCATCGTCCGTCCCGCGCGGCAACGCCATCGCCATCGCCAGGCGCAACTTGGTCAGCGGCGTGCGGATGTCGTGCGAAATGCCGGCCAGCATCAGCGCGCGCGTCTTCTCGGTCTGCTGCAGGGCTTCGGTCATGCGATTGAACGCACTGCTGACCTGCGATATTTCGGTCGGCCCATCGGTGGGCAGCGGCGCGGGCGTCCCTCCGGCGCTGACGTGCAACGCCGCGCGCGCCAGGTTCTGCAATGGCCGGTTGATATGGCGCTGGATCAGGTATCCGGTCAGCGCCGCCAGCAACCCGAGCGCCGCGGAAAGCGCAATGGCGGCCGTGATGCCGCTGGCCTGCGCATCGGCGGTCATCGGCAAGGCCACCCACGTTGGCACCCCGGCTGCGCGAATGCGGATCCAGAGTCGCTCGTTGTCGCCCGCATCCTGCCATTGCACCGGCATATCGGGTGGCAGGGCCTTGTGCAGCTCGTCCATGAACACGTCGCGCTGCCAGGTGCGGAATGGATGCAGCGCCCGCGCTTCCATCACATCGTCCACTGCCGGCGCGTCCGTCTGACCACCCAGGCGCGCCACGGCCACTCTGGCTTCTTCGGCCGGCATGGCCGCCATCACGCCATCGAGCATCGACACATAGTGCGCGAACACCGTCGCGGCGCGCTCCACGCGCGGGCGCTGCGCGAAGTGCAGCAGCACCGCCAGCGAACACACCTGCGTGAACGCCACCAGCGCCACCAGCAGCGCGATGTTGCGAGCCAGCAGCGAGCGCGGCAGTCCGATCCGCATCACGCCTCCACGCCGGCTACCAGCATGTATCCCACGCCCCAAACCGTCTTGATGAAGCGCGGTTTGGACGGATCTTCCTCGACGATCTGGCGCAGCCTCAGAATCTGCACGTCGATGCTGCGATCGAGCGCGTCATGATCGCGGCCGCGCGCGCGGGCCAGCAGGTTCTCGCGGCTGACCGGCCGGTTTGGCGACGCGCCCAGCGCCTGGAGCAGCAGCATCTGGGCAGAGTGCACTTCCACCGGCACGCCCGCGCGGCTCAGCGTCTGCTTGCCGACATCGAAGCGGAACTCGCCAAAGCTCAGCGTCTGGGAAGCCACGGTGGGATCGCCGGCGGCGATCTTCTGGCGGCGCAGCAACGCACGGATGCGGGCCACCAGTTCGTCGGGCAGGAACGGCTTGGCCAGATAGTCGTCCGCGCCGGTATCGAGCCCGATCACGCGATCGGCTGGATCGCCCTTGGCGGTCAGCATCAGGATGGGCATCGTCTGGCCTTCGGCGCGGAGCCTGCGGCAGACGGAGAGGCCATCCTCGGGCTCCATCATCAGGTCGAGCACGAGCAGGTCGTACGGCTCGCGCTGCAGGTAACGATTGAGCTGCTTGCCGTCCGCCACCGCGCGCACGTGAAAGCCATGCCCGGTCAGGAAGCGCTGCAGCATATTGCGCAACTCCGCCTCGTCATCGAGCACGATTATCCGGTTCACCTGCTCCATGCCGCGTCTCCCATGTGTTCAGCGAGCCGACATCCGTTGGGCCATGAAAATCTCGATCTGCCGCAGCGTCACATAGCCGGCGCGCTGCTTGTCGATCTCGTCGAAATGCTTCGCCACCATCGGCATACCAGCAGCCGCCTGCGCGCGGGTCAGCTTGCCGTCATGGGTGGTGTTCGCGTTCGCAAAGCGGGTCTGCAATTGCTGCGCCGCCGCTTCGGCGTGCTCGATACGGTCGCCGCCCGCGGCACCGCCCGTCGCCCCCATCGCGTCCATCGCGCCCATCGCCATCAACCGGCTCTGCGCATGCGCGCCTGCCGAAACAATACACAAGATAAGTACTGCCATCATCTTCTTCACGATCTACTCCTGGATGCAAAAGTTGGGAAATCAATCTGGACCGGTGCGCACCGGTGTGCGTCAGGCCCAGTGCGCGGGCACGTAGACGCGGCCGACCCAATGGGCCGGTACCCAGACAGCCACACGCGGCGGCGCCACATAGACCGGCAGCGGTGCCTTGGCCGTGACCACGACGGCCGGAGGCGGCGGCGCGACATAAACGGGCGCTGCGGGCGGCGGGGGAGGCGGTGCCACCGGCACCGTTGCCACGACTGCCACCGGAGGCGGCGGCACATACGCCACTGGCACAGCACCAACCACGACCGTGCCCCCGGTCGACACCGCGCTGCCATGCACGACCGTCGCGCCACCGCCGGTGGTCACCACGCCGGACGACACGCGCGTAGCGCTGCCGGCGTGGGTGACGGTGCCGCCATAGCTGCCACTTACCGTTCCGGAGCGATCGCAGGTGCCGCCTGCGCAGGCCGTCGATGCCGCGTGGTTGTAGGTGTTGCCGTTGCCGGCCGTCACGGTGCCGGACGAGGTGTATTGGCCCGGCGCCTCGCGAGTAACGCTGCCGCTGGTGGTGGCGCTACGGCCATTGGCGCCAGTCATGTCGCCGCTGTGCGAGCAGGTACCGCTCGCGCAACTGGTGCTGCCATCGTGCTGTACCGAACGGCCGTTCGGTCCCACCGCCGTGCCGGCGTTCGAGAACTGGCCGGGCGCGGTGCGGGTAACCGTGCCGGTGTTGGTGGCCAGGCCACCGTAGGGGCCAACCACGCCACCGGCGTGCGAGCAGCTTCCACCGCCACACGATCCGAAGTGGGCGCCGTTGTAGGTGCCGCGTGGCGTATAGGCCGTGCCGTGGCCAGTCCAGGCGGATGCGGACGTGCTGGCCAGCAGGAGCAGTACGCCGGTGGCGGCGATCCGGGTGCGTGAAATCATCTTGAAGTCCTTTCGATTCGGTGCGCTGCAACACGACCTGGCGTGTCGACGGGCCGAACTATAGGACGACGATCCACGGGCGTCGCCCCGGAAATCATGTCGGGAAATGTCAAGGCCAGCCGCGTGACATTGGGCGAAATAATTCCCTAATGGATTCCCGGATCGCCCGCCGCTAGAGTTGCCTCACCGACGCGGCACAACCGCGCCCCGCACTGAATCCACCGAGTTCACAGATTTCACCGAGGTTCACCATGGTCATCACTGGCAAGTTTGCGATGTACGTCACCGCGTTCGTCGTCACCGTCTCGCTGATCGAGGCATTCGTCCTGTGGCGCAAGCGTCGCGACGGCGTCAACCCGTTCTCCTGGAACGAGGTCTGGCTGTCTTTGGCCGACCTGGCCGGACGCAAGCTGTCGGTACTGCTGCCGCTCTCGCTGGCCGCGCCGATTTTCTCGTTTGCCTGGGATCACCGCCTGTTCACAGTCACGCTGAACAGCGCGCTGGCTGTCTTCCTGCTCTTCGTCGGCCAGGAGTTCTGCTACTACTGGTACCACCGCGCCGCGCACCGCATCCGCTTCTTCTGGGCCACGCACGCCGTGCATCACTCCCCCAACCAGCTCACGCTGACGTCCGCATACCGGCTGGGCTGGACCGGCAAGCTCACCGGCAGCGCCGTGTTCTTCGCGCCGCTGGTCCTGCTCGGCGTGCGTCCCGAAGTGGTGCTGGCCACGCTTTCGCTCAACCTGCTCTACCAGTTCTGGCTGCATAACGACTGGATGCCCAAGCTCGGCTGGCTCGAATACGTGTTCAACACGCCGTCGGCCCACCGCGTCCATCACGCGTCGAACATCGACTACCTCGATGCCAACTTCGGTGGCGTGCTGATCATCTTCGACCGCATGTTCGGTACCTATGTGGAAGAGCGCGCCGACGAACCGTGCCGCTACGGACTGGTCCATCCGTCCACCACGCACAACCCGATCGTCAACCAGTTCGAGCACTGGGTCAGCCTGGGCCGGGACATGGCCTCCGCCTCGAAGCTCTGGCACGCCGCCGCGTACCTGATCATGCCGCCGGGTTGGGCGCCCGATGGCAAGGGCACTACCACCGAGATCCTGCGCCGCCAGCAAGAGGAACTGCGGCAGGCCGGATGGCAGCGGCCGGGCGTTGCCTAGGTGCTGAAAACGCCCGTCCAGAGCGCCAAACCCCTCGGAGGGCTCACGGCCCGGTGGGCAGTGGTCGTATGATTAGTGTTTTCGCCATACCGTGCCTCTACGACCATGCCGATCGGGTTCCTGCGCAGTCTGACCGCCCGTCACCGTAACCCGGCCTCCAATCGCCGCCTGGCGCGCGTGTTGTGTTTCGTGGCAGGCGCGGCCAACGCGGGCGGTTTTCTTGCGGTGCAGCAATACACGTCCCACATGTCCGGCATCGTCTCCGCCATTGCGGACGACCTGGTGCTGCAGCGATACGGGCTGGTGGTGCACGGCATCGGCGCACTGGCGTCGTTCCTGGCCGGGGCGGGCACCACGGCGATCCTGGTCAACTGGGCGAGAAGAACCCGCCTGCGCAGCGAGTACGCGATCCCGTTACTGGTCGAAGCCACTCTGCTGCTCTGCTTCGGGCTGCTGGGCAGCCATCTCAATGACATGGACTGGCTGTTCGTGCCGGCCACCGTGATGCTGCTCTGCTTCATGATGGGCCTGCAGAACGCCCTGATCACCAAACTCTCCAACGCCGAGATCCGTACCACGCACGTGACCGGCATGGTGACCGACATTGGCATCGAGCTGGGCAAGCTGTTCTACTGGAATGCTGCGGTGCGCCCCAATAGCCGGCCGGTCATGGCCGACCGCCACAAGCTACGTCTGCTCACGGTGCTGGTCGGCATGTTCCTGGTGGGTGGCATCGTCGGCGCGCAGGCGTTCAGCACGCTCGGCTACGCCGCCACGCTGCCGCTGGCCGCGCTGCTGCTCATCGTGGCCATCATCCCGGTTGCCGACGATCTGCTGACACGATTGCTGCTGCGCGTCCACCGCGCCGATTCCGCGCGCCGCGCGCGACGCTGGGGCGCGCGGGGCAGGTAACGCCATGGGCCGGCAGTGCCCCATTCAGGCGGCATCGACGTAGTCTTCCGTATCCACCTCGTCGATCTGCGCGGGGTCCAGATAGCGCTGCGCGTATTCGCGATAGACGCCGGATGTCAGGAACAGGTCGAACAGTTCGCCGTCGATGTGCTGCTGTGCTTTGAGCCGGGCCATGATGCCGATCGACTCCGAGAGCGTCTTGGCTTTCTTGTAGGGCCGATCCGCGGCGGTCAGCGCCTCGAAGATGTCGGCAATCGCCATCATCCTGGCCAGCGGGCTCATCTGGTTGCGCGTCAGCCCGCGTGGGTAGCCGGTGCCGTCCATCTTCTCGTGATGCCCGCCTGCGATCTCCGGCACATTGCGTAGATGCTTCGGGAACGGCAGGCGCGACAGCATGATCTGCGTCTGCACGATGTGGTCTTCCACCTTGTAGCGTTCTTCCTCGCTCAGCGTGCCGCGCCCGATCGTCAGATTGTGCAATTCGCCGTGGTCGTAGAGATAGCGTGGCACCTTGCGCTTGAAGCCCCACGGGTTGTCCGGCGGCATGACATCGCGCGCCCCGCGCTCGATGCGATGATCGTCGCGATCGGCCAGCAGTCGCTCCTGCGTTGGCAATGCGCGGGCGGGCGAACGGGACTTGCGCGCGAACTCCTCGTGCGAGACGCCGAGCCGATCGTCCAGCGTCCGCGTCCAGGTGCGGGCGGCGATCTGCCGCAGTCGGTCCTTGTCTTCCTGCGACATGGACTCGCCGCCCCGATTGCATGCGGCGACGAAAGCAAAGTCGTCGTCGAGCCGCGCGATCTCCGCATCGCGCCGCGCCTGCGCGATCGGCAACGGCTCGCCCGCGGCAATGGATTGCAGGCACTGAATCTCGGCATCGCGTTTGAGTACCTCGAAGCGCATGCGCACTTCGTGAATCCGGTCATACAGCGTTTCCAGCTTGGTCGCCTTGTCGATCACGAACTCGGGCGTCGTCACCTTGCCGCAGTCGTGCAGCCACGCAGCCACGTGCAGTTCCTCCCACTGCTGCTCGCTGAGCTGGAAGGACTGGTAGGGGCCCTGGGTGACCTCGCACGCCGCCCGGGCCAGCATCTTGGTCAGTTCCGGCACGCGCGCGCAGTGACCACCCGTATGCGGGCTCTTGGCGTCGATCGCATCGGCCAGCAGCCGGATGAATGCATCGAACAGGTCGCGCTGGGCAGCACTCAGTTCGCGGACTTCCAGCGCGCCAGCGGACAGGCCGGCGATCGTATCGACGAAGGCAAGTTGCGCCGTCTGAAGCGGGGTGTCGCGCATCACCAGCACGACGCCCGGGCATTCGTGTCGATGATTGATCAGCGGAATCGCGGCCACGAAACAAGGCATGACCGATGCCAGCGGGCCAAGCTTTGCCTGAGCCGCCTCGGCAGCCGTCACGTAGCCCGTGCGAGACACACCATCACGCACCGCCGCCACGATCAACGACAGCGCCTCCGGCAATGGCGTGGACCCGATCTCCTGAACGATGTCACGCCCCTGCGCATCAAGCGCGGCGGCGGGACGGACAGTGTCGCCATCGAGCAGGTACAGCACGCCCGCCTGCCCCGCCGCGGCGTTCTGCATCTTGTGCAACAGCAGGGGCAGCAACTTCTCGAGTTGTGATTCCGCGGTGACGGACCGCATGATGATAAGCAACTGCTGGATGGTGTTGCGCATCTTGTCCATCGTTTCGCCCAGCCGATGGACCTCGCGCACCGGCGACCAGAAACGGAACGGCTGGTCGAAATCGAAGCGGCGGATGGCCTCGGCCTCATCGGTCAACTGACACAGCGGGCGGGCCACCGCGCGCGCGACCAGCCACATCAGCGGCAAGGACAGCAGGACGACCAGTGCGGTGGCAAATATCCCGACGCTCGCCTGCCGGGTCGCGTCCCTCAGCAGTTCATCCTGCGGCGTGGCCATCACCAGGTAAAGCGTGCCGACGCCGCCGCTCATACGGCCGATACTGGTGTACCAGCCCTTGCCGCCCAGCGTCGTCAGTTCGTTGCGGACGGCTGCCTCGCTGCCACTCACCACCTTTGCCGCAAGGCTGGACAGCACCGGCAGCCCGTAATCTTCCGGCTTGCCCAGCAGGCCCGTGCGCATGGCGTCTGGCGCCGACATCCATTCCGGGGGACTCCGGTCGATGGCGACCAGTTGCCCCTGCGCATTGACGACGGCAAGTACCGATCCGGGTGTGGTTCTGTCACGCGCGAGCGCCTGCCCCAGCGTGTCGAGCCGGAAGTCGCCACCGGCAACGGCACTCCCGGCGCGCGTTGGCACGGCAATGGTCTCCCCGGCCTGGTAGTCGGAAAAAAACATGTACGGTTCGGTCCGAACCAGCTTGCCCGCCGCGATGGCCTCCATATACCAGGGGCGTTTCCTTGGGTCGTATCGCTTCACGAAATCTGGCGTTGGGCGCCTGGCAAGCTCGTTCAGGTCCGTGTCGAGGAAAATCAGTTGGCCAAATGCCGCCCCTGCGTCATGGTCGATGCTCTGGATCACGTAGGCCGAGCGTGCGGGCGCCTGGTATGGCCCGCGCTCGGCGTCATCGCGCACGCGGCGTACGTAGAAGAAACTGCCATCGGCATAGCCCAGGAACAGGGACTGCAGAACCGGCGATGTGCCAAGCGCATCGCGGACCAGCGCAACACGTGCCATGCGCTGCGCGAGCGTGGTGGCCTCGCCCAGTGAGCTGTGGCTGACGAGGGTGACCGCGGCCTGGGTCGGCAGCACCATGTCCTCGACTTTCTCCAGCATCTCGCGACTGATGCGCTCGTTGGCATCGGCCATCGCATGTTCCAGCGCCGACTTCGTCATCAGGTAGTTGACGCCGCAAGCCACCGCGCCAACCAGCAGCACCAGAACGGCGAACGGCGCCCAGATGTAAGCGTGGAGCGGAAAACCTCTTCGTGTTGCCGGTGGCATACAGCCCTCCGAGGGTGAGGTGCTACACGGGGTTTCGCTCAGCGCCCGTCGAATCGGTGCGCGAGCGCTTTCTTCTGGAACGATTCCGCAATGAAGTCGATGAATACGCGCGTTTTCGGCGGCAGTAGCTTGCGGTTCGGATAGTAGAGCACGATCGGCCCATTGTCGGCATACCACCCTGGCAGGAGGCGCACCAGCGCACCGCTCTCGAGCCAGGGCGCGGCATGCGGCATCGGCAGCAGCGCAATGCCGAGGCCGCTCATGGCGGCATGGGCCATTGCCTCCGGATCGTCGAGAATCACGCGCGTGCGCATCTCCGCCAGCGCCTGCTCGCCTATCTGATTACGCAGATTCCAATGCCGCAGACGTCCGGTCGAGGCCGACCGGCGCACGATGCCGTCGAAGCCCGCCAGGTCCGACGGGTGGCGGGGCATCACCCGGTCTTTCATGTACGTCGGCGACGCTGCCACCACCACGTAGGTCCGCGCCAGTTCCCGCGCCACCACCCCTTCGGTCAGTTCGATACCGCCACCGATGGCCGCATCGAAACCACCGGCAATCAGATCGACGGTGCGGTTCTCGAAATGCCAGTCCGGCACGATGCCCGGATAACGCGCCAGGAATTCGCCAAGCAACGGCACCAGGTACTCGCGGCCGAACGCCACGCCCATGCTCACGCGCAGCACCCCGGCGGGCTTGCCGTCCTCCTGCGCGGCGCTGGCAAACGCGTCGCGCAACGTCGAGAACGGATCGGATACCTGCTGCAGGAACTGCTCGCCGCCCATCGTCAGCGTCAGCCGGCGCGTGCTGCGCTGAAACAGCCGAAGCCCGAGATGGCTCTCCAGCCGCGCCACGTTCTTGCTGATTGCGGCCGGCGTCAGCCCGAGGCGACGCGCGGCAGCCGAAAAGCTGCCGGTTTCGGCACTCTGGATAAATGACTCGAGCAGGTTCAGCGCTTCCATGCGCCGAAGCTTATACCAATGGTTGAAAAAGTTGATACGGAATCATGACTACCGGTTGCAGATCGCGAAAACCATACTGCCATCACCGTCCCAACCACACAGGAACACAATCATGAACCCCACCCCCACCCCTGCCTCCGCCGCCCTCTCGAACAAGGTGGCTTTCGTCACCGGCGGATCGCGCGGCATCGGCGCCGCGGTAGTGCGCCGCCTGGCACGCGAAGGCGCCGCCGTGGCCTTCACCTACCAGAGCTCCGGCGCGGTGGCGCAAGCGTTGGCCGAATCGATCCAGGCCGCAGGCGGCCGTGCCCGTGCCTATCACGCCGACGCGGCCGATGCCGCGGCCGTCACGCGTGCGATCGACGCGGCCGCCGCTGACTTCGGCAGGATCGACATCCTCGTGAACAACGCCGGCGTGCTGTTCCTCGGTCCGGTCGATACGTTCCCGCTGGAAGACTTCGACAAGACGCTGGCCGTGAATGTACGCGCGGTATTTGTCGCCGCGAAGGCAGCGCTGGCGCACATGGGCCAGGGCGGCCGCATCATTAACATCGGCAGCACCAATGCGGATCGTATGCCGTTCCCGGGCGGCGCCGCCTACGCGATGAGCAAGTCCGCCCTGAAGGGGCTGGTGCAAGGCATGGCACGCGACCTGGGACCGAAGGGCATCACGGTCAATAACGTGCAGCCTGGCCCAGTCAACACCGACATGAACCCCGAGGACAGCGAATTCGCAGCATCGCTGCACGGCCTGATGGCGCTGCAACGTCACGCCCACCCCGACGAGATCGCCAGCATGGTGGCGTATCTGGCCGGCCCTGAGGCTGGATTCGTGACGGGTGCCAGCCTCAACGTGGATGGCGGTTTCGCGGCTTGATGCCGCACGGAAACGCCGCGCCCTGATGCGCGGCGGCCGGATGACACTGCTTGCGCGCGCCGGTGACGCGCCCCGATGTCGGGCGCGTCATCGGCGCGCGTAACGTTTGTGAGGCGGGCGTCCGACGCGCAAACCCGCGAAGTTGCCGGCAACCCTGCATGTGAGACAATCGCGATCGGCTTCCAGCCGCGCTTTGCGGCGATTTTCCAGCACGTCTCCACAGCTCCCCCTTCATGTCCAGCACAACCCGTTCCGCCTCCGTCGACACCGGGACCACCGACCCGTGGTCGAACCTCGACGAAGCCGGCACCGATCTCAACGTCAACGACTTCCTGACGACGATGCTGAGCCAGCTCGTCACGGCGCTGCGCAGCAACGTGACGGAGCCGTACGCGTCCCGCTTCGAGCTGACGGTGCCGGAGTGGCGCATCCTGGCGCTGCTGGCGCACGGCGAGACGATGTCATTCGCGGAACTGGTCAGGCAGTCCACCTCGGACAAGGCGCTGGTCAGCCGGACACTGCGGCTGCTGGAGGATCGCGGGCTGGTGACGCTTGAGTCGGAAGGCGGAACGCGCCGGCGCCTGACATGCCGGATTTCGCCAGAGGGGGCCACCCTCCATGCGCAGGTCATTCCGCTGGCGCGTCGCGGGCAGGCATCGGTCATCCGGATGCTGACGCCAGAGGAAAGGCGCGGACTTTACTCAGGGTTGCGCAAGCTGCACGGGCTCTGCACCACCCCGAACAAGCAGTAGGAAGACTGGGGCCACGCCAGACGGGCCCGAGCCGATAGAACGAACCGATAAAAGCAAACCGCCGCCACGAGCACCTCGTCGCGGCGGTTTGCTTTTGTGGGGGATCGTCGGTTGCCGCGGCAGGCCCGACAGCCGTCCTTATCGACATTTTCGATAGATACAACCCGAAAATACCGTTGGCGCCCATATGCACTGAGGAAATATCGTTATGCAAAATTCATCTAAGAAGGTGTTTGCAGCATGGCGTCCCGACTCCTCTCCGCAAGATCCACACTCCCCGGGCTACTCCTCGTTCTCGCCCTGACCGTGCCCGCCACGCTGCTTGGCAAGGCTGTGCCACTGCTGGGAGGTGCCGTATTCGGCATGTTGCTTGGCCTGCTCTGCCGAGCCTTCCTCAAGCCATCCGAGTCGTGCAAGCCCGGCATCCAGTTCGCTTCCAAGCAGCTTCTGCAGTATTCGATCGTCGGCCTGGGGTTCAGCCTGCCACTGCATGAGGTCGTCCATACCGGATTGACGTCCTTGCCTATCTCGCTCGTCACACTGGCGGTTGCCTTCACCGTGGCCCTCGTGGCCGGGCACCTGCTGCGCATCCCGGAGAAGCTCAAGGTCCTGATCGGTGCCGGTACGGCCATTTGCGGCGGCTCGGCAATCGCCGCGATCACGCCCGTGCTGCAGCCGGACGATCACGACATGACGTATGCGTTGTCCACGATCTTCATGTTCAACGTCGTGGCCGTGGTGATCTTCCCGATCCTGGGCAAGATGCTCGGCATGTCCGATGCCGGCTTCGGCCTGTGGGCCGGCACGGCGATCAACGACACCTCGTCGGTGGTGGCAGCCGGCTATGCCTGGAGTTCAGCCGCCGGCGAGTACGCGACGATCGTCAAGCTGACACGCGCGATGATGATCGTGCCCGTCACGCTGGTCATCGCCATGCTCTTCCAGCGCAGCCAGCCTGGCGGCTCGATGCGTCGCGTGATCCCCTGGTTCATCGTGCTCTTCGTGCTGGCGTCGGCAATCAACGAATTCCTCCCGGCAGGCGTGACGCACGTCATCCAGCAACTGGCCCCGTTCCTCGTCATCGGCGCGCTGACCGGCGTTGGCCTGAGCACCGACTTCGAACGCCTGAAGCGCGCCGGCGCCCGCCCGCTGCTGCTGGGCCTGATCGTGTGGGTCAGCGTGGCGCTGAGCAGCCTGGTCATGCAGCACATCACCGGGATGCTGTGAGTCCAAGGCCACAGCGGCCAGCGTCGTTGTAATCCGCCGATACAACCGCAATACGCTGAAACGGGAAAGAACTAACAGATTGCGTGCTCTTGTGGGGAAATGCTCCCCACAATCATCAACCGGAGCCGAGACACGCAACATGAATCATCCCGCCCCCAACAAACCGCGCCACACCTTCCGTCGCCAGCCACGTATTGCCGCCTGGCTGGCGGCTGCCGCCGTGCTGGCCCTGCCAGGCGTCGCCTTCAGCCAGCAAGCGGCCTCGCCCCCGGATGGAGGCGATAACGACGCGGCCATGCGCAATATCCAGAGTAACTTCGCGCGCATGACGCCGGCGCCACGCACGATCGACACCATCAATCAGGAATTGAAGCAGACCGCGACAAAATCCCATGGCGGCGGTGGTGGCGGCTTAGGTCAGCGCGGTGGCGGCCGGCATGGACGGCAGGCGCAGCAGCAGGACAAACCCGACTCGGGGAATGGAAACACGCCAGGCACGGCGGGTACGCCGGGTGGTGGCACGGCGCCCTCCGAGTCGACCGGTTTGTCCAGCGGGCCGTCGGCTCAGTAGCAGTCTCGCTCCTCGGAACGCCACGGGGTGAACTGACTCGCGTCAGGCGCGCCTTCGTTGGCACTGGGATAAGACGTGGCACTGGAAGCCTTCTCAATCACTGTTTTTTCACAGCGTTGAGCGCGCGGCTACCCGCCTGTTATTCGAACCGTTCACGCAGGAACTCAATGAATCGCTGCGTCTTGGCCGGGAGCAGGCGCGTCTCGGTCATGGCGTAGACCGGTACCGGCGTTCCCTGCCATTCGGGCATCAGCCGGCGTAGCTGTCCCGTGGCGAGGTCATCTGCCACGATCGCTTCGGCCATCAGCACGATGCCCATGTCGAGCGCGGCCAGACGACGCGCCATCCCGACGCTGTTCAACGTAAAGCGGCTGCTCACCGGGATCGTGGTGGTGACTTCGCCGCGATGCAGTGTCCACGCACCGCCCCGCTGTATGCCCAGGCATTCATGATGATTCAGATCGGCGGGAGCGCGCGGCTCTCCCGCGCGTTCGATATATCCAGGCGAGGCATAGAGATAGGTCCGGAACGACGCCAGTTGACGCGCGATCAGTTGCGAGACTTCGGGCTCGCCCGCGCGGATGGCGACATCGAACGGCTCGCTCACCAGATCCACTCGCCGGGGCGTGAGATCGAAGTCGAAGCTCAGTCCGGGGTAGCGGCCAGCAAACTCGGCAATCAGCGGCGCCAGATAGGTCACCGCGAAATCAACTGGAAATGACGCCCGGAGCACGCCCACAGGCTCCGCCAGCATGGTACCGAGCTGTTCGTGAGCCAGCCTGGCATCGCCCACGATGCGCTTGCATCGCTCAAAGTAGATCCGGCCGGCCTCCGTCAACTCGATCTTGCGCGTCGTGCGGTGCAGCAGGCGCAACCCGATCGCCTTTTCCAGGGCGCTGATTCGCCGGGACAGCGTCGAACTCGGCATATCCAGAACGTCCGCGGCGCTGCGAAACCCCTTCGCCTTGACGACCTCCACGAACAAGGCCATGTCGTTCAATAGTTCCACGCCGATTGCTCCATCAGTGGATCAATGCATTGCAAATTAGCAGATTTATCTCGATCAGGAAGCAACCGATGATGGCGCCATGGAAGCGCTGATCCGCGCGATGGCGCGCGGCAGCGCCTGATCGGCATCGCAAACCGATGCCGGCAACCTGCACTGTCAAAAGAGGTCATGCACATGAGCGCACTGTTCACCCCGGTCCGCGTCGGCCGATACACCCTGAAGAATCGCCTGGTCATGGCGCCGATGACCCGTAGCCGCGCCAGCCTTGATGGCACGCCGGGCGAACTGGCGGCCGAGTACTACGCGCAGCGCGCGAGTGTCGGTCTGATCGTGACCGAAGGGACCCAGCCTTCGGACGACGGGCAGGGGTACCTCGCCACGCCCGGCATCTACACCGAAGCCCATGTCGATGGATGGAAAAACGTCACCGCCGCAGTGCACGAGCGTGGCGGTCGGATCTTCATCCAGCTCATGCACGCGGGACGCATGTCCCACCCGGACAACACGCCGCATCACCGGCAAGGTGTGGCGCCATCCGCCATTGCCCCCGGTGTGCCGATGTTTACGCTGAAGGGTATGCAGGACATTCCGGCACCGCGCGCGCTGACCACTGATGAGGTGCGCCAGACCGTGGACGACTTCCGCTTCGCCGCCCGGCAAGCGATCGCCGCGGGCGCGGACGGCGTCGAGATCCACGGGGCCAATGGTTATCTGGTCCAGCAGTTCTTCGCGCCCAATGCCAATACCCGCACCGACAAATACGGCGGCTCGGTCGACAACCGCGCCCGCTTCGCCATTGAGGTGGCCACCGCAATCGCCGGGGAAATCGGCGCGGACCGGACGGCCATCCGACTATCGCCCGGCACGCCGCTGTGGGGCATCGACGAAGGCGCCGAAGGTCCGGCGCTCTACCGCTACCTGGTAACGGAACTGGACAAGCTCGGCCTGGCGTACCTGCACGTCAGCCTCCAGGGCAACGAGCCACAGTTGGCCGACATCCGCGAACGCTGGCGCAGTACGCTGATCCTGAACCGGCCGGGCCGCACCCGTGAAGCTGTGGGTGCCGACGTGGCATCCGGGCTTGCCGATCTGGAAGCCTTTGGACAGATGGTGCTGGCCAACCCGGACTTCGTCACCCGCCTGAAGCTCGGCGCGCCGATGAACGATGCCATTCCCAATGCGTTCTTTGGTGGCGACGGGCGTGGGTATATCGACTACCCGGCCCTGGCCCTGACCGATACCGTGACGTCCTGAGGCACTGGCACGTGCCGCCGCACCGTCGCTGAGACTGGCGAGGCGGCACGTGCCAGTCAATTCGCTATCAAATCGCTATCAAATCGGCGTCACGGCAAGCCAAAGCGGCTGATCCGGCCGTAACGTCACGTTCAACAGCGGCCGCGGATGTGCTGCGCCTTCCGGCACCGACAGCTTGTACCGCTGCAGCAGCATCGCGGCGATGACCGTCATCTCGGCCGTTGCCAGGTGCTGCCCCAGGCAAACCCGCGGGCCGGTGCCAAATGGCATGTAGGCGCCGCGCGGGGCCTGCGGCGAACCTGTCGAGAAGCGATCGGGCTGAAAGCGCTCCGGCTCCGGGAACAAGCGCGGATCGTGGTGCATCAACTGCAAGGGCAGCATGAACAGCGTGCGCGCCGGTAGGCGCCACGGGCCCAGGGTGATGGAGCGGACCGCGCGACGGCTGATGAGCACCGGGGCCACCGGGTAGAGACGCATCGACTCCGTGATCGTCTGCACCACCTGACGCAGCGCCTGGCGGCTCTCCGCTGTTGGCGCCTGGCCGCACAGGACATGCGTGACCTCGGCGCGTGCGGCGTCCTGCGCGGACGGGTTCGATGCCATGCACCAGGCCCACCACGTCAGCGTCGCCGCGGTGGTCTCGTGTCCGGCCAGGAACGTCGTCATGCATTCGTCGCGCACCGCCTGCAGCGGCCACGCCGCCGCGTCATCCCGATGCAGGCACAGCAGGCGCGAAAGCAGGTCGTCCGGCCAGGTATCCGTGCGCATCTGCAGACGCGCCTGCAGATGTCGCTCGATCAGGCCCCGCAACGTGTGGAGTGCCTGCCGACTTGCGCGCTTCCATGGCACCCAGTCGGGCAGGCTCGCCGGCCAGTAAAAATCGGCGTTGGCCGCCTCGCTGATCGCGCGCACGGCGCATTCCGCAATGCGCGCGTCCTCACCGATCTCATCCGAGAACATCATCCGGACGATCACATCCATGGTCAGCGACGTCAGCGCGCTTTCCACCGGCCAGTCCGCCACTCGCGCGGGCCATGTGGCGAGCCCCTTGTCGACGATCTCCACGATGCCCGGAACGAAACCATGCACGGCCTTCGGCATGAAGACCGGCTGCAACGCCTGCCGCTTGCGCGACCATGCGTCACCCTCTGCGGTCAGCACGCTATGCCCATGCACGCGGGCGAACACGCGCGTGCCACGTTCCCAGCGGATCAACGAGTCGTGATGGGTCACCAGAAGTTCGCGGACGAGCTGCGGGTCGGTGACGACGACCGCATGTTCCGGCCACATCCGCAGATGCACGACGTCGCCATACGTCCGCTGCCATTCGCCGAGCGTGCCAAGCAGATCGCGCGACATTCTCCGCAGCAGGTGCCAGCCAGTCAGGCCGGCCGCCGGACCGGGCGGCCAGGTACCGAATGGATGCAACGGTGGCGAGCCGGGCGGCGTCGGTGACTTGGCCGTCTGGAACGGGCATTGGGCTTGGGATTCGGTGGTCATGTGCAGATTCCACACGCTCCCACGCGGTCTGTCTTGAACCGAAACGACATCGACAGCCACGCCGCGCCTGCCTATACTCGCCGCTCATGTCCTCCGGGCCCCTTTCGACGCCGATCCAATGCCCAGACCCGACCGCGCGCGCGCCACTGGCATCGCACGGCGGGCGGCCCCCTCATGCGCGACTCTATCCGGCCCCGCCATCGCTGCATGGCGCCATTGCGGCAATCGTGTGCCGGGACACGCGCGGCTTTCCGCTGACCGACGCGCAGCGCCTGACCCACGTTCCCGCATCGCCGCTCGTTTGCCTGTCCTGGTTTCCCGATCCGGGCACCGGCCTGGTGGAACGGTCATCGAACGGTCCCCTGTGGCGCCCCATCGGGGCCACGGTTGCCGTTTCCGGTAGCCAATCGTCACCACTCACGAGCTGGGTGCCGACCACCGGACGCGGTGGCATGGTGTGCTTTACCGCAGATGCGGCCAAGGCATTGTTCGATCTGGATCTGACGGCAATTCACGATCGCTTTCGATGCGCGCGCGAAGTGCTTGGCGATGGCTGGCGGCCACTCATCGAGTCCCTGAGCGATGCCGAGAGCGACGCGGAAACACTGGCGGCGCTCGAGCAACATCTCGCTCCGCGATGGCTCGCGCTTCAGCATCGGTCGTCCACGCTCGCGTCTCTGCGCCAGACGGGCCGGCGCTGGGTGGAACGCCTGGCCTTGCAGGCCCGCGAATGGCAGCGGACAAGCAGCCCGCGTCAGGTGGAACGTCGCATCAAGGCCTATAGCGGCCGGTCCTTGCGCGAGTGGCAAGCGATCGTCCGAACCGAGGGCGCATTTTTCACAGCCCGCGATCGTTACGAGGCCGGCCAGCCATTCGACTGGCCCGGGCTGGCGCTGGAGGAAGGCTTCGCGGACCAGGCCCATCTGGTCCGCACGACGAAACGCATTACCGGCTTTTCTCCGACCGAGTTCGCGCAGCGCTTCGTCGAAGATGAATCGTTCTGGTTGTACCGCTTGTGGGTCTGACCGGACCTCGGATGGAAAGTATGCGTAGAGCGCCGCTCGAGCCCGGCTGCCGCAGGCCATGCGGGAACCCGCCTCTGCCAGCCAATACCACCCAACACCAGCCAACATCAGGGCAGCAGTAGCGCAGCCCGCGCGGCAGCCAGCACCTCGCGGCTCAATCCGTCGAGCAAGCCAGACGCCGCGCGTGCGTATTGCCAGTGAAGGGGGACATCGAGCGGCGCCCCTGGCACCAGTTCGACCAGCGTGCCATTCGCCAGATACGGCGCGACGAGCGCCTGTGGATGCAGGCCCCAGCCCATGCCGGCCAAGGCCGCCGTCACGAACGCCTGCGACGACGGCAGGGTATGCCGGGGCAGTTCCACATGCCGATGGCACAAGCGCCGCGCCCACCGCACCTGCAGCTCATCCTTGGTGTTGAACACGAGGCTGGGCGCCTCGGCCAGGGTGCCTGCGCCAACGCCCTCGGCAAAGTAGCGCTGCATGAACGCCGGACTGGCCGCCGCCAGATAGCGCATGGCGCCGAGCGGGCGGCTGTTGCAGCCTGCCGCGGGCCGGCCGGTACCCGTCACGGCGGCCAGGACCGCGCCGCTGCGTAGCCACTCGGTGGTGTGGTCCTGATCGTCCACGGCCACTTCCATCAATACGGGATGCGCCGCCGCGAACGTGGCGATGGCGGGCGCGGCCCAGGTGGCCAGGCTATCGGCATTCACCGCCACGGGCAACGCCACCCGTGTCACACCCTCGGGCGCCAGCGCCGGCAGCGTCCCCTGAAGTTCCTGCTCAAGCAAACGCACCCGGTCCACGTGCTGGCACAACCGCCGTCCGGTCTCGGTCGCCCGGCAAGGCTGGTCACGCACCACCAGCGCGCAGCCCACGCGCTCTTCCAGCAAGCGGATGCGCTGCGAAATCGCCGATGGCGTCACGTTGAGCGCGCGAGCCGCGCGCTCGAAGCTGCCCTCGCGAATCACAGCAGCCAATGCGGAAAGCGCGGCGTAGTCCAGCATCGATTTAGCTCAACTTAATTAGATGAAGGAAAGATAGTTTGTCTTCATCCAGAAAGACAGGCAAGCTCCCTCGGATGATCACCGTCCTCCCCGCCCCATCTCCCGCTTTTTCCGTTTCGCTGCAAGGCATGGCCTTGAGCTTCGGACTGATCGTCGCCATCGGCGCGCAGAATGCCTTCGTCCTGCGCCAAGGGTTGCGACGCGAACACGTGGGCAGCGTGGTGCTGTTCTGCGCAGTGGCGGACGCCTTGTTGATCACGGCAGGCGTGATGGGCATGGCCCAGGCCCTCGGCGAAAGCCCCGGCCTTGCCCGCGCGTTAGCGGCAGCCGGCGCCATCTTCCTGGCGATATATGGGTGGCGGGCACTGCGGCGCGCCCGGGAATCGCACCAGCTAAGCACCCGCACCAGCGGCCAAGGCCTCGGCCGAAGCGCCGCGCTGGCTCAGGCGGCAGCCTTCACGCTGCTCAACCCGCACGTCTATCTGGATACGGTGCTGCTGGTCGGCAGCATCGGCGCCCAGCAACCGGCGGCACTGCGCGGCTGGTTCGTGGCGGGCGCAAGCTCCGCCAGCGTGGTCTGGTTCGGACTGCTGGGATTCGGCGCCCGCTGGCTGGCGCCGTGGTTCGCCCGCCCCAAAGCCTGGCAGGCGCTGGATGCCCTGGTTGGGGTAACGATGCTGGCGTTGTCGTTGATGCTGGTGTGGCGGGTGGTTGGCAGTTTCTGACTTTGAAGTCAATGTAAGACTGGCTGTCCAACAGGGGGCTACTCCACACAACACAACCCCGCCAACGGGGGAGCTTGCGCCGCACAGGCAGTGCCTCTATCGTCGCGTCACGCGCGCCGTGGCTCCGTCACCGGGAATGCCACTCGAGATGACGCGAAACTTGAATCCGTTTCGGGAAGAACGATGGAGCAATCGCAACGCTGGCGGCGAAGGGCCACCCCTGCCCGCCCGATAGGCGCCTTCTATGTGCGCCAGTTTGGCGCGGCGCTGTTCATGCGCCTGGTTTTGTGGGCCATCTTTGGGGGCCTGGCTGCGCTGATGCTGATCATCATGCGCGGAAACGCCGGCTCCGTTCTGATGAGCATAGTGCTGCTAGGCATCCTGATCCTCTTTGAATGGGGATGGGGACGCCACGCGCCGCTCGGCAAACCATTGCTGACCATCGATGCCAGCGGCATCGGTTCCACGGCATTCCCGCGCAAACGCCGCCATCTGCGCTGGCGAGACATCGCGGGTGCGGCAATACGCGACGTGCGGGGCGCGGGCGAGACCCTTGTCATCGAATCGGTCGAAACGAAGCCCGGCGGCCGCCGGAAAGCGCGTCGCGCCTATCAGGTGCGACTGGCCATGCTGCGCAAGCCGGATCAGCAACTCGTTCAGGCACTGGTGGCGCACCACATGCGCGTGGCCGGCATCGCGCCGTCCGCCGACGTTGTTGCCGAGCGGGCCTTCGTGGCGCAAATGCAGGCGCTGCCCCGCACCTGGGGCCTGTACAGCGTGATCGCGGTGAACGTGCTCGTCTGGCTCATCATGCTTTCGCGCGGCGCCGCGCTAGATGGCGCCGCGCCAAAGATGCTCATTGACTGGGGCGGCAACCTTGGCGCGCTGACGCAGGACGGTCAGTGGTGGCGGCTGCTGACGGCCACCTTCCTTCACGGCAGTCTCAAGCATCTGGCCGCCAATATGGTGGTGCTCTACCTGCTCGGCAAGCACGTAGAGCGATTCTTTGGCACGCGCAGCTTCCTGCTGATCTACGTTGGCGCCGGCCTGCTCGGCAGCGCATTGAGCCTCTATTTCGCGGCGCAGGCCTCGGTGTCCGTCGGCGCCTCGGGAGCGGTGTTCGGCATCGGCGGCGCGCTGCTTGTCGCGGCACTGCTGCATCGCCGCGAACTGCCGCAGAGCATTCACAAGCAACTCGTCAGCGATGCCGTGATCATGATCGGCTACTCGCTCGCACAGGGCTTCCTGTCGACGCGTGTGGATAACGCCGCGCATGTGGGTGGCTTGATCGGCGGCGCGCTGCTGGCGTTGTGCCTGCCCGTCCGGCTGTCGCCGGAGACTTACCGCAAGAAACTGCGGCGTGGCACGTTGATGGCCACCGTGACGGCCATCGTCGCCGTGGTCGGTGTGGCCGCGTTCGCGCCGCCTGCACCGCTGACCCTGCGAGCCCAGTTGGCCGGTTCCCGCCAGTTCGAAGTGGCCGCCGATCGCTTCATGACCGCGCTTCGGGCGACGCAAGCCGATATCGAGGCCATGAAGGCTGGCAAGATGCCCGAGCGCGAGGTCGACGCGCGCACCCGAACCCTCCACGCGCCCGCCTTCGAGCAGGCGCTGTCCGGTCTGGTGCGCGTCACGCTGCCGCCCGGCGATTCGCGCGCGCCCTTGCTGCAGGACATGACCCTGCTGGCGGATGCCATGCACGAGTACCTGCGCATGGATTCCGTCTGGGACGCCAGCGCCAACAGACACGTCCCCGCCGATGCCGCGCGTGGCGACGCATTGAATGCCGATATCGAGCGGCTGACGCAACGGATCAACACGCGCCTGGCGGAGAAGCGCAAGAAATAGGCATTCACTAGGCAGTCATTGGGCAGTCATCGCGCGACGCCAGGCGGGCCGGACTCGTACTGTAAAGTACGGCCTATCTCCGATCCGCCTGGGCCCACGCCACTCCCTATGAACACCAACACCCCCCAAGTGGAGGCCACGCCTCCGCTGCGTCTCACCAGTTTTTCCCACGGGGGAGGTTGCGGCTGCAAGATCGCGCCTGGCGTCCTGTCCCAGATCCTGCGCTCCAGCGCCGCGTTGCCGGTCCCCAAGGAACTGCTGGTCGGGATCGAAACGTCCGACGATGCCGCGGTCTATCAGCTCAACGAAACGCAGGCGCTGATCGCCACCACCGATTTTTTCATGCCGATCGTCGACGATCCGTTCGACTTCGGCCGCATTGCCGCCACCAACGCCATCAGCGACATCTATGCGATGGGCGGACGTCCGATCATGGCGCTCGCACTGGTCGCGATGCCGGTCAACCAGTTGCCGCTCGAAGTGATCGGCCGGGTGATGGAGGGCGGCCAGAGCGTTTGCCAGGCAGCTGGCATTCCCATCGCCGGTGGCCATACGATCGACTCGGTCGAACCCATCTATGGCCTGGTGGTGATGGGGCTGGCGCATCCGAAGAAGATCCGACGCAACCGCGACGCACGCGCCGGTGACGTGCTGGTGCTCGGCAAGCCGCTCGGCGTAGGCGTGATGTCCGCCGCGCTGAAGAAGGAAAAGCTCGATGATGCCGGATACGCGCGGCTGATCGACACCACCACAAAGTTGAATACGCCCGGCATCGCCCTGGCCGAACTCGACGATGTCCATGCGATCACCGATGTCACCGGCTTCGGCATCGCGGGCCATACGCTGGAACTTGCACGCGGCGCGGGCTTGCGCGCGGTGCTGGAATGGCCTCGCATTCCCTTGCTGCCGAATGTGATGTCACTGGCGGAACAGGGCTTCATCACCGGCGCATCGCGCCGCAACTGGGAAGGCTATGGCAGCGAAGTCGAACTCGCCGCTGGCCTGCCCGAGCTTGCCCAACCGCTGATCACCGACCCTCAGACCAGTGGCGGCCTGCTGATCAGTTGCGCGCCTGGCGCCGTGGACAAGGTGCTGGCCGTCTTCCGCGAGCAGGGCTTCACGGAAGCCACCGTGGTGGGCCGCATGGAAACCGGTGAACCCGGGCTGACGGTCACCCCATGAAACCTGTCGTAAGAGTCGAAGACCGCCATGCGTTCGATACGATCATCGACGCCCGCTCACCGGCGGAGTTCGAGATCGACCATATTCCCGGCGCCATCAACTGTCCGGTTCTCGATAACGAAGAGCGCCGCATCGTCGGCACGCTGTACAAGCAGGTCGGCGCATTCGAGGCACGGCGTGTCGGTGGTGCCATGGTGGCAGCCAACCTCGCCCGCCATTTGCGCGAGCAGTTCGCCGATCGTCCGTCTGGCTGGCGGCCGCTGGTGTATTGCTGGCGCGGCGGGCTGCGCAGCGGCTCGATGACGACGTGGATGCGCATGGTGGGCTGGGATGCCCAACAGCTTGCCGGCGGCTACAAGGCCTGGCGCCGCCACGTCATCGACGTGCTCGACTCGCAGGCCGCGCGCCTGCCGCTAGTCGTGATCTGCGGCGCCACGGGCAGCGGCAAGACACGCGTGCTTCATGCGCTGGCTGCGCAAGGCGAACAGGTGCTCGATCTCGAAGGGCTGGCCCGGCACAAGGGATCGCTGCTCGGCGCATTGCCCGATGTCGCCCAGCCTTCGCAGACCGCGTTCGAGACCGCGCTGGCGGATGTGATCGAGCGCGTCGATCTGGCCCGGCCGCTTTATGTGGAAGGTGAAGGCGCGCGCATTGGCAAGCTCAATCTGCCGGTGCCGCTGGTTGCCCACATGCGCGACAGCGCCTGTGTGGAGATCGACGCATCGCCAGAAACGCGACTCGCGTTCCTGCTGCATGACTATGCATATCTTGGCGATCGGCCCGCCTGGCTTGCCGAGCAGCTTGGGCGGCTGAAGGAACTGCACGGCAAGACCATCATCGCCGCGTGGCAGGAGATGGCGACCACAGGAAACCTGCGCCAGCTGTTCGGCGAACTCGCGACCGAGCACTACGACCCCTCCTACGCGCGCTCGCAACGCAAGCATTTCCACAAGTGGGAGGCGCGGCGCGTGGTGCACGCGGACAGCCTCTCCGCGCTGGGCATAGAAGCGTTGGCTACGTCGATCGTGCAAACAGTGGCGGAGCAGCAACCCGCCTGAGTCCAGTCGCTACGCGTCTCATACGGACGGGTAGCGTCGACATGCGGAATTCGCGCTTAGTGACGCGGGCGGGATTGGTTACTCTGAACGGCCCAGAGCAACCCTCGCCGATAGGCGCAGAAGCCCGTACCGTGACTACAGAAGCTGCACTTCAAATCGTCGCACCTGCAGATGCGACAGGATCCAACCACCCGCATCCCACGCCGCCCGGCAATGCACTACCGCCGGCCACGGATGTCGCCATCCTGCGTCAGCGCGCGCAAGCGCTACTGCCCCGGATTGCCGAAGGCGCGGCTATCCGCGAGCTCCGGCGCGAACTGCCCTACGCATTCGCGCGAGAGGTCGCCGACGCCGGCCTGCTCACGTTCCGCATTCCCAAGGTCTACGGCGGGCCGGGCGGCACGTTGCGCGATGCCATCCGCTTCGTAATGGAACTCGCGACCGTGGACTCCAATCTCGCACAGGCGCTGCGTCCCAACTTCGGTCTGGTGGAGGGTCTGCTGGCCGCGCACGACAACGAAGCCGATCGCAAACGCTGGTTCGGCCGTCTGCTGGCCGGGCATATCTTCGGCAACGGCGGCGTGGAGCGCGGCGGCAAGCAGGGCGCCATCCAGGCCACCATCGTGCGCCATGGCGACCACTACCTCGTCAATGGCACCAAGTACTACAGCACCGGTGGGCTCTATGCGGACTGGGTCAGCTCGATCGCGCTGGACGAAGCCGGCAAGGAAACGCACTTCACCGTGCCGCGCGAGCGCGCGGGCATGGACCTGGTAGACGACTTCGATACGATCGGTCAGCGGCTGACGGCCAGCGGTACCACGCGCTTCACGAACATGCGCGTGGAGGCGGACGAGGTGCGCGGCAGCTTCCTGCCGCGTGATCGCCGCAACCCGGTTTCGCCGGTATTCCAGCTATTCCTTGCCGCCACCGAGGCGGGCATCGCACGCAACGCGCTCAACGATGCGGTCTGGTTCGCGCGCAACAAGGCCCGCCCGATCAAGCACAGTTCGGCAGAGCGCTCGGTGGATGATCCCTACGTGCAGGAGACCATTGGCCAGATCTCTGCCGAGGTCTTTGCCGCCGAAGCCGCGACACTACGTGCCGCCGATACCATCGACGCTGCCTGGGCCGACAACCTGAGCAACGCATCACTGACGCAGGCATCGATCGACGTTGCCCAGGCGCAGTACTTCACCGTTGCAGCCGCGCTCAAGGCTTCGGAGCTGGCCCTTGATGTTGGCGGTGCTTCCTCGTGCGACCGCCAGTACAACCTGGACCGTCACTGGCGCAACGCCAGGACCGTGGCGAATCACAATCCCCGCCAATGGAAGGCAGCGGCAGTAGGCGCCTGGCTGCTCAAGGATGAGCCGCCGCCCACGACCGGCCTGTTCTGATCTTTTCCGATCGCGCATGGAAGTCCCCACGTTTTCACGTGGGGACTGCGCATTGCCCGCTATCTGCGATGGTCGAACTGACGGGCCAGCCGCTCTCCGCTGAACTGCACCAGCGTGACCAGCACCACCAGGATCACGATCACGTTGAACATCACCGCGGTTTCATACCGTTCGTAGCCATAGCGGATGGCAAGGTCGCCCAGCCCGCCCGCCCCAACTGCGCCCGCCATCGCGGATGCGCCGATCATCGCGATCACGGTCACGGTGGCACCGCCGATCAATGCGGGAAGCGCCTCGGGCAGCAACACGTGGCGCACGATATGCCAGCGGCGGCACCCCATGGCCCGCGCGGCCTCGACCAGCCCGGAATCGGTCTCGTTGAGGGCCACCTGTGAAACGCGGGCGAAGAACGGAATCAGGTGGGCGCTCAATGGCACCACCGCGGCCCAGATGCCCATCGTGGTACCGACGATCATCCGCGTGACCGGAAGCATCGCCACCAGCAGGATGATGAACGGCACGGACCGGAACATGTTCACCAGCACGGACAGCGTGCGATGCACGCGTGGTCGTGGCGCCAGGCCCGCGGGCGCGGTGACCGTCAGAACGAGCGCCAGCGCGAGGCCGGTGACGAACACCACCGCGCACGCGCTGGTCGTCATGATCAGGGTCTCGCCCAGCGCCTTCAGGTACTTCTCAGCCATTGGCAACACGATCGACAATCTCCGGAGAATGAGCCTGCGCTTGCAGGCGTTTGCGCAGCGGACGCAGCAGCGCGATGGTGGCGTCGGCCTTCGGTTCGCTGAAGACACGCCAGACCGGGCCATGCTCCATCACATGGCCGTGATCGAGTACCAGCACGCGATCGCACGCTTCGTCGATCACCGCCATATCGTGCGTGATCAGCACAATGGTCAGCGCGAATTGCCGGTTGATGTCGCGCAGCAGCGCCAGGATCTGTTCCGTGGTTTCGGGGTCCAGCGCCGACGTGGCCTCGTCGCACAGCAGGATTTCCGGTCGGTGCACCAGCGCGCGGGCGATGCCAACGCGTTGCTTCTGTCCACCGGAGAGCATCGCCGGGTAGGCATTCGCCTTCTCCGCCAGCCCTACCAGCGCCAGCAGCTCGTTGACGCGCGATGCTGTCTCCGCTCGCCCCACCCCCGCTACACGCAGCGGCAATGCGACATTCTCGAAGACGGTCTTGGCCGACATCAGATTGAAATGCTGGAAGATCATGCCGATGCGCCGACGTAACGCGACCAGTCCATTCTCGTCCAGCCTGCCGATATCGACACCGTCGACGCGAACATGTCCCTCATCGGGGCGCTCGAGCATGTTTATTGTGCGCAGCAGCGTCGACTTGCCCGCGCCGCTGCGCCCGATGATGCCAAAGCGCTCGCCACGCCCGATCGAGAATGACACGTCCGCCAGCGCGGGCGTCGCCGCGCCAGGATAGGTCTTACCAACCTGCTCGAACACGATATGGGGATCGCGCGCGTGCAACTGGGATACGGTGTGCATTGCCAGCCTCCCTCGTCAGAATGCCGGGATGATCGATCCCTGATACTTGGTCAGGATGAACTTGCGCACGGCCTCGGACTGATATGACTTCACGAGCGTTGCGACCCACGGCGCGTTCCTGTCCTTCTCGCGCACCGCGATCACATTGACGTAGGGATTGTTCTCGCGCTTTTCGACGGCAATGCCGTCGCGCGAGGAAATCAGCCCGGCCTGGTACGCGAACGTATTGATGATGGCTGCGGCATCGAGATCAGGCAGCGCGCGCGGCAGTACCACCGAGGCGCTTTCAACGAGATCGAGCTTGCGCGGGTTGGCCGTGATGTCCGCCAGCGATGCCGTGCCTGTGGACGGATCGAAGCCGTCCTTGAGCTTGATGAGACCGTGATCACGCAGGATGACCAGCGCGCGGGTCTGGTTGCTCGGGTCGTTCGGAATGCCGATGCGCGCGCCGTTCGGCAGCGCTTCCAGCGACTTGACCTTGCGCGAGTAGAAGGCGATCGGCGAGATCAGCGTGGTGCCGACGTTGACGATCTTGTAGCCGCGCTGGCGGATCTGGTCACGCAGGAACGGGATGTGCTGGAACGAATTGGCATCGAGGTCGCCATTGTTCAGCGCTTCGTTCGGACTGGCGGTGCCCGTGATGATCACGGGCTCCACCTTCAGGCCGTTCTTCGCGGCCTCGCGCGTGACAACCTCCCAGATCTCTTCATCGACCCCGCCGCGCACGCCCACCTTGAGGGGCTTGCCCGTCGTCTGGGCGTGGACGGTGCCGATGGAAAATGCCGACAGCGCGATGGCCAGGGCTGCCAGGGAAGCAAGTGCGGAGCGTCGTTTCATGGAGCAAGGTGCGGAAGTATTGGGAAGCACCAGTCTATGAAGGCCGCTGCCGCGGGTCCAAGAAGGAATACGAGGTAGCAAATGCAAAGTACGGCGACGATGTACCGTGAGCCGTGCCGCTACGCCGCTACGCCGCGGCCTGCTCGCGCGTGCGGCCTGCGGGTCGTGCCAGCCCCATGTGGTCTCGCAGGGTGCGTCCCGTATATTCCGTGCGGAACAGCCCGCGCCGTTGAAGAATCGGCACCACACCGTCAACGAAATCCTCGACGCCACCGGGCAGCACGTCGGGCATCAGATTGAACCCGTCGGCGGCCCCATGACGGAACCAGTGCTCGATATCGTCGGCGATCTGCTCCGGCGTGCCAACGATGACGCGGTGACCACCACCGCCCGCCAGCTCGCGTATCAGCGCACGCACGGTCAAACCCTCGCGCTGCGCCAGCGCGAGGGTGGCGCGGAAGAAGGTGTGATTGCCGTTTGCAGGCAGTTGCAGACCGTCCGGCAATGGCGCATCAAGCGATAGACGATCCACCGCAATGCCCAGCGTGCCCGCCAGCCGGTTCAGGCTGTAGTCCCACGGGATCAGGTCGATCAGATCATCGCGCCGGCGGCGTGCCTGCGCCTCGGTAGCGCCAATGATCGTGGTCAGCCCCGGCAGGATCTTGACGGCGCCGGGCCCACGCCCCAGTGCCTCGGCACGCTGATTGATGTCTCGACGGTAGGCCAGCGATTCCTCGAAGGACTGCGAGGCAGAGAACACCGCCTCGGCATGGCGCGCGGCCAGTTCGCGCCCGTCCGACGATCCGCCGGCCTGGAACAGCACCGGATACCCTTGCGGCGTGCGCGGCAGGTTCAGCGGCCCATGGACGTTGAAGTACTGGCCGTGGTGGGCAATGGGCTGCAGCTTGTCGGTATCGACGAAGAGCCCCGTCGCCCGGTCGCCGACGAAAGCGTCGTCCTCCCAGCTATCCCAGAGCGCCTTGACGACGTTCGTGAACTCGTCCGCGCGACCATAGCGCTGCGCATGATCCGGCGGCGCGGCGCGGCCAAAGTTGCGGGCGGAACCGGCATCGGCCGTGGTCACCACATTCCAGCCCGCGCGCCCACCGCTGACATGGTCAAGCGTGGCAAAGCGGCGGGCGATGTTGTAGGGCTCGTTGTAGCTCGTGGATGCGGTCGCCACCAGCCCGATATGCGTCGTGGCCGCCGCAACGCAGGCCAGCAGCACGGTCGGCTCCAGCGCGGTGATTGGGCGAAAGTTGATCTGGTCCGCGATGGACGCGTTATCGGCCAGAAAGATCGCATCGAACTTGCCGGCCTCGGCCACCTGGGCAAGACGGATGTAGTGCTGGACATCGACGAATGCGCGCGGATCGCTTTCCGGCAGGCGCCACGCGGACGGCACAAAGCCGGCGTGCAGCGCGTTGAGATTCAGGTGGAGTTGGCGGGGTGCCTCGGGAGTGGTCATGGTTGCGGTCTGCTGACGGGCATTCCGGCGCCTCGCGCCAGCCCGATGGGTGGATACCTTGGCGTGACAGCATAGGGATGCGTGCCGGAGGAAGGAACGAACGAAAGCCAATATCGTTATGCCCTCCGGCCCGGAACATCCCTGCGGCATCTTCCCGCCTCACCCTCGTTATTTCTCTCTTGACAGAAATAACTGAACGAATAGAATGCAACGCATGGAACTGAAACCGATCGCCGAACGCTTCGTGCTGCACTGGGGGGAAATGGGCTCGCGCTGGGGCGTCAATCGCACCGTCGCGCAGGTTCACGCCCTGCTCTATCTGGCCGCGCGCCCCATGGACGCCGAGGAAATCACGGATACCCTGGGCGTGGCCCGCTCCAACGTGAGCAACAGCCTCAAGGAACTGCAGTCCTGGCACCTCGTCAAGGTGGTGCATATCAAGGGCGAGCGCCGCGACTTCTTCGAGACGTCGACCGACATCTGGGAGCTGTTCAAGCTCATCGTGGCCGGCCGCCGGCAGCGTGAGATCGATCCGACGGCCGTTGCGCTGCGGGAATGCCTCGACAACCCGGCGATCGGCGAAGAAGACGCTGGAACGCGCGAGCGTATCGAGGAAACCCTGAAGTTCATCGAAACCATGAGCACGCTGGCCGATGAAATGCTGCGGCTGAAGCCGGAGACGCTGATGAAGACACTGGGCTTGACGGCGAAGATCAGCAACGCGGTACGCAAACGTAGCTGAGGCTCCCACCGGAAACGGGCATCGACCCGTTTCTTTTTTACCCGATTATTTCTGTCTTTACTGAAATAACTGTATGAACAGCGAAAAGAAGGAAACGGCGGGGATGGCGGATCGCAGGCGGCTCAGAGTTCTGGTGTGTGGTGCATCGGGCCTGATTGGCGCTGTGCTGTGCAAGCGCCTGGAAGCGCAAGGGCATGAGGTGATTCGCGGTCTGCGCAGGCCGACATCGGCCCGTGACGTCGCCATGGATTTCAGGACCGATACCACCATCGAGCAATGGCTTCCGCGCGTGCAGGGTATGCACGTCGTCATCAATGCCGTCGGCATCATCGTCGAAACCGGCACGAATCGCTTCGACGCCGTCCATCACCTGGCGCCGGCAGCCTTGTTCCGCGCCTGCGCGAAGGCCGGAGTGGGCCGCGTCATCCAGATCTCGGCGCTTGGCGCGGATCGCGGCGACACGCCCTACTTTCACAGCAAGCGCGCGGCGGACGACGTGCTGCGTGCTTTGCCCGTGCAGTGGCAGGTCCTCTATCCATCGCTCGTGTATGCCCAGGACGGCAACTCCGCCGCGATGTTTCGTACCCTGGCGAGTCTTCCGGTGATACCGGTGCCAGAACTTGGCGAGGCCAGGTTTCAACCGGTTCATATCGACGATCTCGTGGATACCGTCGTCACTGCCATCGCTCCGGCTATTCCCCCGGGCCAGTGCATTGAGGTCGTCGGCGCAAGCCGCATGTCATATCGGGCGATGCTGGACACCTATCGCCAGGGAATGCAGCTGCCAGCGCCGATGTGGGCGACCATTCCCGCCCCGTGCATGACGATGGCCGCGTATGTGGCGCGTTGCGTGCCGGGGTCGAAGCTGACCCCCGACACGTGGCGAATGCTCCGGCGCGGGTGTCATGGCGATGCCGCGCCGCTGACGCGCCTGCTCGGGCATCGGCCACGCGCCATTGGCACTTTCATCGCACCCGGTGAAGCCGAATTCCTGCGCCATCGCGCCGTTGGCGCATGGCGTATGCCGATGCTGCGGATCGTGATGGCCCTTGTCTGGCTGGCCACGGCACTGGTCACGCTGTTCGCCTACCCGCTTGCCGACAGCCTGGCACTGCTCGGCGCAGTCGGATTGCATGGCACGCCCGCCATCGTGACGCTATACGCCGCGGTCTTCGTAGATGCGGCGATGGCCGTCGGATGCCTGCGCTATCCGTCACGCCGGCTATGGGCGCTTCAGGCTGCGCTTGTAGCCGGCTACTCGCTGATCATCGCCGTCGCGTTGCCGGAGTTTCTCTGGCATCCGTTCGGGCCGGTGCTCAAGAACCTGTCGATTCTCGCCATTCTCTTCATCCTCTACGCGGAGCAGGAATCATGGAATACCTCGCCATCAAGGTGATTCACATCATCTCGTCCGTCGTGCTGGTCGGCACCGGTTTCGGGACGGCCTTCTACCTGTTCTTCGCCAACCGCTCGGGCTCGACCGAAGCCATCGCCGTGGTCTCGCGTCTCGTGGTGCGGGCGGACTGGTGGTTCACCACGCCTGCGGTCATCGTCCAGCCCTTGTCCGGCGCCTACATGCTCCATCTGGCCGGATATCCGCTGAACGCGCTATGGATCGTGGCATCCGCCGCGCTCTATCTGTTCGCGGGCGCCTGCTGGCTTCCGGTGGTGTGGTACCAGATCCGCATGTCCCGGACGGCAATGGCCGCGCACGAACGTGGCACGCCACTGCCGGCGTCCTATTGGCGCGATGCGCGCCGCTGGGAATACCTCGGCTATCCGGCATTCGCCGCGACGGTGGCCGTGTTCGCGCTGATGGTGTTCAAGCCGATGTGAGCGGTTGGTATGCGCGGATGCGTTGAACGACAAATGGAGGGCGACCAGATGAACGCGCTGGTTCTTTACTTCGATGGCAAATGCCCGTTCTGCGCCGCCGAGATGCAGCGCCTGAGCGCATGGGACACACAACACCGGCTGGCTTTCGTCGATATCGCGCAAGAGGGTTTCGATTGCTCGCCGCTGAACGTGGATCTCGCCGCACTGAACCGCGAGCTGCATGGCCGCACGCCCGATGGCCGCCTGCTCGTCGGCATCGACTGCATGATCGCGGCCTACACGCTGGCGGGACATGGCTGGCTGGTGTTGCCGTTGCGGGTACCTGGGCTGCGTCGTGTAATGGCGAGCCTGTACCGCGCCTTCGCAAGCAATCGCTACACGCTTTCACGCTGGCTGGGCTACGGCACCGCAACGGCCTGTGACGGCGATGCCTGTGGCACTGGCAATCCGTTCCTCAGCGGCAAGGGACCAACCGATGCGGCTGAGGAACGTCCCTCTCGGCGAGATACCCGCCAATTGGCGGTTCGCTGGATGTACGCGGCTGCCATCGCGCATCTGCTTGTCGGCGCCGCCATGCCGTGGGCGGCGGACGCAACGCTCTTTGATACGTATCACCGCATCGTCGAGCAATCGTTCTGGTCGGGCGCGGCGCCCGCGCATGCCAGAGCGCAGCAGGTCTGGTGGATCGCGCTGTTTGGCGCCACCCTGCAATGCTCGGCGATATGGATGCTGGCGCTGGTGCATCTGGGCAACCGAACGCGACACCGGATGGCATGGGGGTGGTTGCTGGTCGGCCTGCTGGTCTGGGCGCCGCAAGACTTGTTGATCTCGCTGCAGGCGCACGTCTGGCCGCATGTGGTGGTCGACGCGGTGGCACTGCTCTCGATGCTTCCACCATTACTCTATTTGTGGCGAAAGGACGCAGCATGAACACCACCTTGCCGGCCCTGGACTGGGCCATCAATCTCCTGATCGTGCAGGCGCTGATGGGCGCCTTCGACACGCTCTACCACCACGAGCTGACGCAAGGCCTGCCACACAGCCCCCGCGCGCGGCGAGAGCTGTCCATCCACGCCATCCGCGCCGTGCTGTACGGCGTGCTGTTTGCGTCGATGGCCAATCTCAAGTTCTTTGGCGCCTGGACATTCGCCATCGCCGGCCTCGTGGCGGTGGAAATATGGCTGACGCTCTGGGATTTCGTCGTGGAGGATCGAAGCCGCAAGCTCCCGGCCACCGAGCGCGTGCTTCACACGCTGCTGGCCATCAATGGCGGCGCGCTGTTTGGCTTGTACGCGATTCAGCTTGTCGAGTGGTTCCAGGCACCCACGGGACTGGCAATCACAAACTTCGGCTGGCGCGGCTGGCTGTTGAGTCTCGCCGCCGCAGGGGTGACAGTGTCTGGCATTCGCGATGGACTCGCCGCGAGACGCATGAGTCGTCGCGGCGAGTCCATCAATCCCTTCGCCGGACAATCGCACCTGAGCATTCTGGTGACGGGCGGCACCGGATTCATCGGTGAGACGCTCGTAACCCAACTCCTCGATGCCGGCCATACCGTCACGCTGCTGGCACGCGACCCATTGCGCGCTGCATATCAGTTCGCCGGCCGCGCCCGCAGCGTGACGTCCCTCGATCCATTGCACGCACAGGAACGGTTCGACGCGGTAATCAATCTGGCCGGCGCCCCAGTACTGGGGCCGCGCTGGAGCCCGCGGCGGCGTGCGCAGTTGCTGGCCAGCCGCGTCGGTGTCACGCAAGCGCTCGCGCGCTGGGCCAGTCATGCCACGCACAAACCTGCCATCTGGATCCAGGCATCCGCTATCGGCTTCTACGGCGCACGCGATGCCGATCAACTGCTGGACGAGCACAGCGCGCCCGGGGGTGGCTTTATGTCCGAGCTATGTCGGAGATGGGAAGAATCCGCCGAGCCGGTGCGCGACTACGGCCTCCGCATGGTCGTGCTGCGGCTCGGCGTGGTCTTCGGCCCCGGCGGCGCCCTCCCATCGATGATGCTGCCGCACTACTTCGGCATGGGCGGGCGACTGGGAGACGGCAGCCAGGTGATGAGCTGGATTCATCGCGAGGATCTGCTGCGTATCCTCGCGCGGGCGTTGTCGGACCCGGGCATGAGCGGCGTCTACAACGCGACCGCGCCGGGCTGCCTGACGCAAGCAGCGTTCGCTCGTACTGTCGGCAAGGTGCTTCGCCGGCCCGTGTGGTTCCATCTGCCCGCGGCGCCACTTCGGTGGGCAGCGGGCGAGATGAGTGAATTGCTACTTGCAGGTCAGCGGGTGATCCCGGCACGGCTGCAACGGGAGGGCTTCGCGTTTCGCTTTCCTGCCGCCGAATCGGCACTGCGCGATCTGACCGGGGATTGAGCTTCGCTCCGGCACTAGCTTCGGTATTAGCTTCGGCCCGCCCGTGCCGCCTCGATCGTGGCGATGTCGATCTTGCCCATGGTCATCATGGCATCGAACGCCCGTTTGGCCGCCGCGCGATCGGGGTCCGTGATTGCAGCCAGGAGCGTGCGCGGCGTGATCTGCCAGCACAATCCCCACCGGTCCTTGCACCAGCCACACGCGCTTTCCTGGCCACCGTTGCTGACGATTGCGTTCCAAAGCCGGTCGGTCTCAGCCTGATCGTCAGTGGCGATCTGAAACGAGAACGCTTCGCTGTGCTTGAAATGCGGGCCGCCATTGAGACCGACACAGGGAATGCCCGCCACGGTGAACTCCACCGTCAGGACATCGCCCTGCTTGCCATCGGGATAGTCGCCAGGTGCGCGGAATACGGCGCCGACGGCGCTGTCGGGGAAGGTCTTGGCATAGAAAGTCGCGGCGTCAAGCGCATCGCCGTCGTACCACAGACAGATCGTGTTCTTGCTGGACATCTCGTACCTCCTGAAACGTCAGGCACCGGCGTCCACAAGCCCGGTGCCGTTCTCGGGAAACGACAATGTCTCACAGTATGAGGACCGACGCAGGTATTGATGACACCACCGCGCACGAATGGAGAAGTCAGCCAGTTCGCGGCTTTGGCTGCTATCTTGTAGGGAGTGCCTTGCCCAGATCCAACTGATCAACCGGAGATTCCCCATGGATGCCCCGTTTCACCAGTTCTCCGAACTCTTCGCCCAGCTCGGATTGCCATCGGACGAGAGCGATATCCGCGCATTCATTGCGAAGCATTCGCCGCTTCCGCAGAACGTCGAACTTTGGGACGCTGCATTCTGGACTCCCGCCCAGGCATCGCTGCTGCGCGACGAGATCGCCGAAGATGCAGACTGGGCGGAAACGGTGGACCAGTTGAACCTGGCGCTACGCGCCCCCGCTTAGCTAGCTTTAGCAAGCTGGATCGACACCCCGGCACTCGACACCGGGGGCAGGGACAAGAGGCGAGCCATGACATCGCATGGAACAGACACCGTCTTCGCAGGCTCCGTTCCGGAGTTGTACGACACGCTGATGGTCCCGTTGATCTTCGAACCATACGCGGCGGACCTCGCCGCGCGTGCTGCTGCACTTGCGCCGACACACGTGCTCGAAGTTGCTGCGGGAACTGGCGCGCTGACACGGCGGCTGGCAAGTGCCCTGCCCGACGGCACGTCGATCGTGGCCACCGACCTCAACCGACCGATGCTGGATCGCGCCGCCGCCATCGGCACCTCGCGGCCGTTGACGTGGCAGCAGGCCGACGCCATGCAGCTACCCTTCCCCGACGCAAGTTTCGATCTGGTGATCTGCCAGTTCGGGGCGATGTTCTTTCCCGAGAAGCACAAGGCTTTCGCCGAAGCGCGCCGTGTGCTGAAACCCGGGGGCGTGCTGCTCTTCAACGTGTGGGATCGCATCGAGGAAAACGCGTTCGCGCATACGGTAACGCAAACGCTGACCGGCATATTTCCGGACAAGCCGCCTGTGTTTCTCGCGCGCACGCCTCATGGTTATCACGACCCGGCGGTCGTGGCGGCCGATCTGAGACTCGGCGGCTTTTCCGAAGCCTCCACATGCGCGACCGTCGCCGCCGAAAGCCGTGCCGTGGACGCCAACACGCCTGCCATCGCCTTCTGCCAGGGAACGCCGCTACGCGGCGAACTGGAGGCATTCGGCCCCGATGCGCTGGTGAATGCCACGCTCGCCTGCGCAAAGGCGCTGACGAGGGAGTTCGGCCCCGGTCCGATTAGCGGGAAGATTCAGGCGCACGTGTTCAGCGCCAGGGCTTGATCGTCATGCGTTGACGGCTCGGGCTGCTAGTGCAGATGCCGCAGCTTGTCCGGATTGCGCACCACATAGATCGCCGCGATCTTGCCGTCCTCGATCTCTAGCGCCGTCGTCTGCAGTTCGCCGTCGGATTCGCGCGTGACGATGCCCGGTAACCCGTTGATGAAAGCCGCGCGGATAAAGGTCGAGCCATTCTTCAGGAAGTATTTCGACAGTTGTTCATGCACACGCATCACCTCGTCGAAGCCGAACACCGGATGGCCAATCGCGGGGCGCTGGCCGCCACCGTCCGCATGCAGGCTCACATCGGCCGCCAGCATCGTGCTGAGCGTACCCATGTCTCCGCTGCGTGAGGCGTCGAAGAATGCCCTTGCGAGTGCCAGGCCCCGCTCCTTCTCGACCTGAAAACGCGGGCGGGATTCCCTCACATTGGCCCGCGCCCGCGCCGCGAGCTGCCGGCACGCGGCCGGCTCGCGCTGGATCGTCGCGGCCACTTCATCGAACGCGAGGCCAAACACGTCGTGCAACAGGAACGCCGCGCGCTCGAGAGGCGACAGGCGTTCGAGCGCCAGCATCAGCGGCAGCGTGACGTCGTCCTGCTCCTCTTCCTCGACGACCGGGTCGGGCAGCCATGGACCGATGTAGGTTTCGCGCCGGTGACGCGCCGACTTCAGCTCATCGAGGCACATCCGCATCACCATGCGCCGCAGGAACGCCTCGGGCACGCGCACCTCGGCGCGCTCGGCGTTCATCCAGCGGATGAACGCTTCCTGCACCACGTCCTCCGCATCCGCGACCGAACCGAGCATCCGGTACGCGACGCGGATCAGCTTGGGCCGCAGCGGCTCGAAGCTCGCCGCGGCTTCCGATAAGCCGGCGTCCGCCACCATCACGCGGCTGCCTTGGCCACGGCCTTGGCAGCCGCCGGATCGACCCAGAGGCCAAATCCGACCGCGAGCCGGTTCCAGCCGTTGATCACGTTGATCATGAGCGTAAGCTTCACCTGCTCCTCCTCGGTAAAGTGTTCCTTGAGCGTCGCGCTGACACGGTCGAGCGCGTGCCCTTCGGACAACCGGGTCATGGCTTCGGTCCAGCCCAATGCCGCGCGCTCGCGATCGGTGTAGCAAGGCGCCTCTCGCCAGGCGGACAGCAGATAGAGGCGCTGTTCCGTCTCCCCGCGTTCGCGTGCCTGGGTCGTGTGCATGTTAATGCAGTTTGCGCATCCGTTGATCTGCGACGCGCGGACTTCAACCAGCGACACCAGGCTCGGCTCAAGGCTCCCGGCTATGGCAATGGATGTGCCCATCCAGGACTTCATCTGGGCGGGAGCGGCGGCGAATGGGTCGAGTCTTGCAGTCATGGTTTCATCTCCTTGCGTGGTTGACGATGACATGACGAACGAGCCCCCCTGCTTGTGACATCGAAGCGAAAGATATTTGCGAGCGAGGCCGAAAAGTGCGCCTTGCTACAATCGAACGCCCACCTTCCCCTCCCCCACAATACGACCGGCATGAAGATCCTGATTACCGGCGCAGCAGGCTCCGGCACGTCGACCCTGGCCAACGCCATCGCCGAAGCGACCCAGACGCACGCCCTCGAAACGGATGACTACTTTTGGCGCCCCACCAACCCGCCGTATCAGGTGAAATTCGAGCCCGAGGAACGTTGTGCCCGGCTGCTGAAGGATCTGCGCGCGCGCCCCGAAACCGTCGTGGCGGGGGCGGTGATGGCGTGGGGGGAAGCGCTGGAACACGCCTTCGACCTGGTGGTCTTTCTGTACGTACCGACGCCGATCCGCCTGGCGCGGCTCAAGCTGCGCGAAGAGCGCCGCTTCGGCAAGGCCGATCCGGATTTTCTCGAGTGGGCCGCCCAATACGATGCAGGCACCGCCGAAGGCCGTAGCCTCGAAAAGCATCGGCAGTGGCTGCAGAATCTGCGTTGTCCGGTACTGTATCTGGAGGGGGATGGGACCGTCGAAGCCAGGCTGCAGAGCGTGCTGGCGGCCCGGAACGCGATCATCGAGGGCGCCGGACCCAAATAGATCCGGCGCCCTCCGCACGCTCAAGGCGCAGCCACCCCCTGAACCTTCGCGGTGTAAGGCGTATAGAAGCTCGATCCCGCCCATGCCGCCGTCGCGACGTTGTACAGCGGACCGCCGCTGACGTAGTTCGCGCCGTCATGCCAGTCACCGGAACCCTTGTACATGGCCACCGCCGGATACGGATAGACCGGGCGCGACGCCGTGACATTGCTGGACGTGTCGGTCTGGTACGTCATGACGCTGCTGGGCCCCGTGCCCTGCTCCACCCAGGCCGTGATCCGCGATACCAGGTCGATGTTCGGATTGCCCTCCCCACCGCCGCAATGGCCCACGCCAGGCACCAGGTACAGCCGCGCGAATGCATCCACGGCCGACGTGCCCATCGTGTTCTGCATGGCTTCGTAGTAAGCGATCGTGAACAGCGGCGAGATATGCTGGTCCGCCCAGCCATGCCACAGGATCAGCTTGCCGCCCGCCTTCTGGAAGGCCGACAGGTCAGGATTGGTCGCATCGTTGAGTGGATGATTGGCAGCCAGGTAGTCGGTATAGAAGTTGCCATCGTGATAGCCGAACGTGTTGATGTTCGGCATGGTCGGCGAGCCCGTGAAGATCAGGTTGTAGGCACCCGTCACGATCATGTTGCTGAACAGGCTGGTTACCGGCGCCGGCGCATCGGTCGAGTTCGAATTCGGCACCTCCACGCCGATCCAGTTTGCCTCGGACCCGAATTGCGGCGAGCCCGCGAGCATCCGCTTGCCGGTGGTAGTGTCCGTCGGGCCGCTGTAGATCCGGCTTGCCGTGGTGACTTCGGCCGCCGTCAGGCAATTGCTGGTGTCCGTCGCGCCAGCGGCGCACTGGATCGAAACCGGATTGAAGTTGCACGTACGCGGATCTGCGAGCAGGCCGTCCGGCGCGCCGCTGGTTCCACCACAGGCCGCGACCACGGCCTTGTGCAGTACCTTTGCCTTGTCCGCATACAGCACGACGTTGCCGGTGTTATCGCCGGTCGTGCTGTTCGACACTACACTCCAGCCGTGATACAGCGAGTTCTGCGTCTGGAAATGGGCTGCCGGGGCGCCAGCGACGATCCCGTTGTAGTCGTTGGGATAGCGCTGCGCGGCCATCAGCGCTTCGCGTCCGCCATCCGAGCAGCCCACGAAGTACGAGTACTTCTGCGCCTGCCCATAGTAGGACTTGATCAGCTTCTTCGCCGCGAGCGTCGTGATGTGCTGGCCGCGATAGGCAAAGTCAGCCTGCTTCTGCGTATCCGATGACCACGTCGCATCCGAACCGGTATGTCCCATATCGGTCGCTGCCGTGACGAACCCGCCCTGCTGCACCAGCGGGCAGTTGTAGCTGAAGCTGAACGAGCTTTGCTTGGTCGGATCGCTCACGTTGCCGCACAAGCCGCCGCATCCGAGTTCGGCGAACCGTTGCGTCCAGGTACTGACCGGAAGCGCCACTGCGAAAGTGTTCGACGGCGCCAGCGTTCCCTTCACCGTGCAGAGCTGCACGTTGGCACCGTTGATGGTGGTGGTGGTGATCGTCGCCGACGCGATCTTGCTGCCGGCACCGCCGATGTCCGTGATGTCGACCGAGGCCAGTTGCGAGCAGTCGATGACCGGCGCGACAACCTGCAGCGTGGTGGCCGTGGTGGTGGAGCCGGTGCTCGTCGAGGTGGACCCCGAGGACGTGCTGGTGGTGGCACTGGAACTGCCATCGCCACCGCAACCGGCGAGACTGACAGCCGCCACGCAGATGGTGAACGACGTGAGGAATGAAGTGGCGCCCAAATAGGCGTGCGCAAACAGCCCGGAACGATGCCGAGAGCTCATGGATATCTCCTGGAACGGTCTTCTCTAGTGAATTGGAATGGAAGAGCCTTTGCCCCTCCTCAACGTCAGAGGGGGAGCAGGTTCGCTGGCAGGCGCAGCGTGCTTCATCGCTCCATACACGCGGCGATGTCGTGGGGCGCAACTACATGCCAACGGCACGAAGCTTGCGCCGACGACGCGCGCGCGGGGTTCCAAACTGGCTGGCAGCCCGTTGCTGTCTGCTTATTGGTTGCTCCGGGCGTTGCGCCCGGAGAATCGGGCCGGACGCGTGTCAGCGCCGGTCAGCGATGAAGCGGTCGCCCACCGTTTGGGCTGGATTGCTTGCGCTGCCGCTTCTCCCGGTACATGGCGGCGTCCGCCAGTTCCAGCGCCTGTTCGACGGGGACGGGCCTGACGGCCACGACACCGGCGCTCACGCCGGCGTAGTCAATGGTGACGCCGGCCAGCGTGTAGACACCGCGAGTCGCCGCCAACGCACGCTTCTGCAATTGGTCGGCCAGGCTATGCGCCTGCGTTGCAGACGCCGGAGCGGGTGCCACCAGCGCAAATTCGTCGCCACCCACGCGGGCCAGCATGTCGGTGTCTCGCACAATGCCGGAAAGGCGCTTTGAACATTCGCTCAGGAACTGATCGCCGACCACATGTCCGTATGCGTCGTTGATGCGTTTGAAGTCATCCAGATCGATGATGCCGACGATGACGTGGGATTCGTCCCTGGTTGCGCGCGCCAGCAGTCTGCCAAGCTCGCCGTGGAGCGCCCGTCTGTTGGGCAGGCCCGTCAGGGCGTCGGTCAATGCGAAGTTCGCGAGGTACTCGTTCGACCGCCTTAGCTCCTCGAGCAATCGTTCTCGCTCGATATGGTGTCCGATCAGCTTCGAGAAAATGTTCAAGGCGCTGAACGCCTGCGGCCCCAGCGGTTGGCTGCGCTTGCTCGCCCCGCACAACGTACCAATGATCTCCCCATCGCTCGCGCGAATGGGGGCACTGGCGTATGTCTCGATGCCAAGCGCCCTCGCGGCCTGTGAATCCCCCCAGATCTCGCTCGCGTTCGATGTGTAGCGGCGACCCTCTTCCAGGCAACGCTTGCAGAGGGTGTCGGACCATGGCACGGACAGCCCCTCGGGGATCACGAGTTCGCCCGCGTTCCTGACAAAATCGACGGACTGCAAACCCGCCTCTTCATCGATCGACGTCAGGTACAGGGACTCAAGGCCGGTGATCAGTTCCAGCATCTCCAGCAGCGGTCTCGTGAGTTGCTCCAGACTCTCGGCCGTGGCAACGGACGCCGAAAGCCGTTCAAGGATCAACTCCATGGGTTTTGTCTCCTCTTTCATGCTGTGCTTTCGCTCCAGAACATACCGAACAGGCGCTTGCCAGCCAACTCGGCTGAGTGAGGAATCATATCGTTTTACTGAACGATTTCCTCGTTGCTATCGACAGGCGGGAAGCCAAATCGTCCTTCCACCGAGTCAAGCTATGGCTCATAAAAAAACCGGGGCCAGAGCCCCGGTTTTTTCTACGTCCCGACTGTCAACTTGCTACATGCTCAGGCAACCGGCCGTCATCCCTGCCGCTCGTGTCCGGCTCGTCCGGCCATGAGCGGCCAACCATCCATTCGTAGAGCGTGGGCAGCACGATCAGCGTCAGCAGCGTGGCCGTAATCAGGCCACCGATGATCACGATCGCCAGCGGCCGCTGCGTTTCCGAGCCGATGGCGCGCGAGATCGCCATCGGGAACAAGCCCAGCATGGCCAGCATCGCGGTCATCAACACGGTGCGCAGACGATCCATCGAGCCGGTCAGCACGGCCTGGCGCACTGGCATGCCTTCGTCGCGCAACTGGTTGAAGTAGGTCACCATCACCACGCCGTTCAGCACGGCCTGCCCGAACAGCGCGATGAAGCCAATTGCCGCCGAGACCGACAGCGGAATGCCGGTCAGGAACAGCGCGAACACACCACCGATCAGCGCGAACGGAATGTTCGAGATGATCAGCGCCGCGCTCTTGAACGACTGGAACGCGTTGAACAGCAGCAGGAAGATCAGCAGCACCGACAGCGGCACCACGATCGACAGGCGCGCCATCGCGCGTTCCTGGTTCTCGAACTCGCCCGACCAACTGATCTTGACGTCCTCGGCATTGACGTTCTTCTTCACCAGATCCTGCATGTCCTTCACCACGCTACCCATGTCGCGGTCGTGGATGAAGATACCGATCGACGTGGTGCGCTGACCGTTCTCGCGGCTGATGTTCATCGCGCCCGAAGCGGCCCGGAACGTCACCAGCTGCGACAGCGGCACCTGCGCGCCATCGGCGGTCTGCATGAAGATGTTCGGCAGGTTCGGAAGTTCGCGCTCGCCCGGCTTCAGGCGTACCACCACGCTGAAGTGCTTCTCGCCTTCCCACAGCTCCGTTGCGGCCTTGCCGCCGAGCGCGCTTTCCATCAGGTCCTGCACGTCAGCCACGTTGATGCCGTAGCGGGCAGCCTGGGCGCGATCAAAATCAAGCACGTACTGCGGCAGTTCGCCGTCACGGTCGATAAACGCGCGCATCACGCCGCGTACCGACTGCACGTTGGCCAGGATCTGATCCGCCACCTTCTTGTTGTGCTCGAGGCTGTCGCTCTGCACCTTGATCACGATCTGGCCCTTGATCTGCGAGATGCTCTCCAGGATGTTGTCGCGCACCGGCTGCGAGAAGTTAGGCTCGATGCCCGGCATCTTGCGCAGGTTGCGATTGATTTCCTCGATGATCTTGCGCTTGTCGAAGCCAGCGCGCCATGCCTTGTCGCTCTTCAGGTCGACCAGGATTTCCACGGTGTTGATCAACTTCGGATCGGTGCCGTCGTCGGGACGGCCCACCTTGGAAATCGTCGTGTTGACCTCGGGCGTGGTGCGAATCACGTTGCGCAGCAGACGCGCCTGATCGCGTGCCTCGTCCAGCGACACCGAGGCCGGCAAGTCGAAGCTGACCCACATCGAGCCTTCGTCGAGTTCGGGCAGGAATTCGCTGCCCAGGAACTTGCCCACGCCGACGGTGGCCACCAGCAGGCCCACGGCGATGGCCACGACCTTCTTCTTGTTCTCGAGCGCCCACGCCAGCATCGGCTCATAGAGGCGCTTGCACTGGCGCACCACGAAATTGTCCTCGTGCGCGATGTTCTTCTTGAGCAGCAGGTGGCACAGCAGCGGCACCACGGTCAGCGAGACGATCAGCGAGCCGACCAGCGCGCCCGTCACCGTGTACGCCATCGGCGCGAAGATCTTTCCTTCGTGACGCTGCAGCGTGAAGATCGGGATGTGCGCGGCGATGATGATGATCATCGAGAACACGGTCGGACGCCCCACCTCTGTCGTGGCCTGAAGGATCGCGTGCATCCGCGCCTTGTTGTCCTTGATCTGCTGTTCCTTGAGTTCGCCCAGCCGCTTGAAGATGTTCTCGACGACGATCACCGCGCCGTCGACGATGATGCCGAAGTCCATCGCCCCCAGCGACAGCAGGTTGGCCGGAATACCCACCCAGGTCAGGCCGATGAACGTCGACAGCAACGCCAGCGGGATCACCAGCGCCACGATCGCCGCCGCGCGCACGTTGGCCAGGAACAGGTACAGCACGGCCATCACCAGCAGCGCGCCCTCCACCAGGTTGCCGAACACCGTGTGCAGCGTCTTGTCGATCAACGTCGAGCGGTCGTAGTACGGCACCAGCTTCACGCCCTTTGGCAGAATCTGGTCGTCGAGCAGTTCGATCTTCTTCTTCAGCGCCTCGAGCACTATCGACGGGTTCTCGCCCTTGCGCATCACCACGATGCCCGAGACGATGTCGTCCTCGTCGTCCTGACCCATCAGGCCCTGCGGCGGCGCGGCGCCGATCTTGACCTCGGCAATGTCCTTGACCAGGATCGGCGTGCCGTTGTTCTCGGCCACCACCACGTTGGCGATGTCGGCCGAGCTACGGAAGCTGCCCAGCGAACGCAGCAGGTACTGCTGGCGTCCATGCGCCACCGAGCCGCCGCCGGCGTTCGAGTTGCCGCGCTGAAGCGCCGTGAACAGTTGCGACAGCGAGATCTTGCTGTCGCGCATGCGGCCCAGATTCGGGTTCACCTCGTACTGCTTGATCGAGCCGCCGATCGTGACCACGTCGGCCACGCCCGGCACCTGACGCAGATTCTTCTCCACGACCCAGTCCTGCAGCGTGCGCAGTTCCTGCGGCGTGTAGCCCTTGCCGCTCAGGCGGAAGCGATAGATCTCACCGATGGCAGTGGACAACGGCGCCAGTTCCGGCTGCACGCCGTCGGGCAGGTCAACGCTGCGCAGCCGTTCGATGATCTGCTGGCGCGCGACGATGTCGGTGGCCTTGTCATTGAAGGTCACCATCATGAACGACAGGCCGAACTGCGTATGCGAGAACACGCGCACCGAATTCGGCGTACCCGCCAGCGCGGTTTCGATCGGAATCGTGACCTGGCGCTCCACTTCCTCGGCGGCCCGGCCCGGGTACAGCGTGATCACGTTGACCTGGATGTCCGAGACGTCTGGGAACGCTTCGATCGGCAGGTTCTTGAAGGCGGCCAGGCCGCCCGCGACGAAGATGATCAGGCCAAGCCAGACAAACAGCTTCTGGTGCAGCGCGAAATTGACGATACGTGAAATCATGTGGCTGCCGTCCTTAATGCTTGGCAGCCGCACGCGCGGCGTTCACCGCGGTGGCATCGCGCAGGATGTCCTGCAGATAGAGATTGCCGTCGGTGATCACCACGTCGCCCTCTTTCAGGCCTTCCACCACCTCGGTCGTGCCCGGAATCGTCACGCCGAGCTTGACCTCGCGGCGCTCGAACCTGTTGGGCGTGGTGCGCACGAACACATAGTTCTTGTTATCGGCCAGGAACACGGCCTTCGACGGCACCGAGATCCCCTGGAACGACGCGGCCTGCATCTTCGCTGTAACGAACATCTCGGCCTTCAAGCGGCGGTCGGCGTTCGGCACGGACAGACGCACCTTGACGCTGCGCGACGACGGATCAACGTAATCCGCGATCTTGACCACAGTGCCCGTGAACGTCTCGCCGGGGTAGGCGGCGCTGGCAAGCTGCACGGTCACGCCGGGCCTGAAGTGGCCAAGGTCCGCCTCGGCGGCATCAAGCTGCGCCCACAGCGTGGTGGGATCGGTAATCAGGTACAGCGGCGCGGTGGGCGGCTGGTCGGGACGCAGTTCCATCCCCGGATTGATATTGCGCTCGACCACCAGGCCGTCGATCGGGCTGCGCAGCGCGAAACGCTGGTTCACGCCGTCATTGCCGGAAGCGCCGTACATGCGCAGCGCTGCCTGCGTGCGCTGCTGGTCAGCCGCGGCGCGGGCGTTGTCCGCCTGCGCCTGCTCCAGATCCTTCTGGGCGATGATGCCGGCCTCATACAACTCGCGCTGGCGCGCCAGCGCCTTCGACGCCACGGCGCTATCCGCGGACGCCTTGCGGGCATCGGCCTGGGCCGAGCCAAAATCGGGCGACGTCAGCATCGCCAGCGGCTGGCCGGCCTTCACCGTGACGCCGGGCTGCACCAGGATTTCCATCACACGGCCAGCGAATGGCGAAGCCACGCGCACCGTCTTGTCCTCGTTCCAGACCAGGCGGCCGGGCATGCTCAACATGCGATCGCCGCCGCTCTTGACCGGCTGGCCGACGACGCCGGGCAGCGACTTGACGTTCGCCGGATACTCGATGACCTGACCAGCCACCTTCGGCTCGTCATCGTTCTCGGGCGCTTCCTTCTTGCCGCAGGCGCCCAGCGTAAGCACGCACAGTGACAGCACAGCCGCCAGACGCGCGGCGCCGGCACGGGTGAAGCGGGAATCGCGGGAGATGAGCGGCATATCAGGGATGCGATGCATCGGTTCGAACCTGGGGAAGCTTGTTGATATCGGAAGTGGTGGCCTGCAGGGCGGCGCGGTACGCGGCCATGGCCTTGGCGAAGCTGCCCTGCACGTCGACGGCGTCCAGGCGCGTCTGACGCAGCGCGCGGCGCGCGTCGAGCAGGTCGAGCACGCCAGTGGCACCCTTCGTATAGGCGAACTCGGCACTCTGCGCGACGTTCTCCGCCGCCGGCAGCACGGCGGTCTGCATCTGCTGCAGCGACGCGCGCGCCGACTCAAGCTGGCTGCGCAGCCGTTCGATGTCGTTCTGCGCGGCCAGCAAGATACGGTTGCGGTCGTCGAGCGCGGCGTAGTAGTCCACCTCGGCACGGCGCGCTTCACCGCCGAAGCTGTGGCGCACGAACAGCGGAATCGAAATGAACACGCCGTAGCTGTTGCCGCTGCCGGTGGTATTGGCCTCGGAAACCGGATAGTGCTCGTACTGGGCGCCGACGGTCACGTCGGGCACGCGGCCGGCACGCGCCAGGTCACGCGCCGAGGCGGCGGCGGCCAGCCGGGCTTCGGCGGCCGTCACATCCGGGCGGCGCTGCAGCACCTCAGGATCGACTGGCGGCACCGGGGCATCGAGCGCAGGCCAGTCCGGCACGAGCCGGTTGTCCAACAGCGTGCCCGGAAGACCGATTGTGGCGGCCAGTGCTGCTTTGCTGGTGGCATAGTCCGACTGGGCGGCGCGAAGGTCACTCTGGGCCCGCAGCGTTTCGAGCTGGAGCTTGGTCACATCGGCGCGTGCCACGTCACCAGCCTTGAGCCGTGCCTCGTTCGCTTGTTGAGTCTTGCCATAGAGACCGACGGTTTCGGTCAGCACCTCTACCCGGCTCTGGCTGGCTACCGCGTCGTACCACGACTGTTCCACGGCACTGACCTGCTGGGCCACCACCGCCTGCGTCTGCTCGCCGGCGGCGGCGCTGGCCTTGCGGGCCGCGTCGGTACGCAGGTTGCCCTTGTTGGCGGTCTCGATCACCTGGTCGACGCGCACCGTCGAGTCCACGGTCTTGCTGCGCCAGTTGCCGGCACCTACACCAAGATTCGGGTTGATATTGGCCACGCCCAGGCTCAGGACCGGGTTCGGGCGTTGGGAAGCAATCTGGATGTCGGCCTGGCTGGCTTCCTCGCCACGACGGGCCGAGATGATGTCGCGGTTGCAGCGCAGCGCGTCAAGACGTGCCTGCGCCAGGGTCAGCGCGGCCTTTGCCGGCGGCGGCGTGCAGGGGCCATCTGGAGGCATGGGTCCGCTGGCGGCTTGCCCGGCCGAGGCGGCAATGGAGCCCACGGAGGCCATGGCCAGCAACGTCGCCACGGCGACTCGGGAAACAGAAGAATGCACGGTCAGTCTGGCTCGTTTCGACGTGATCGGAAGTTAATTAACGATCATGTCCGCCAAACGGTGCACCGGGAAGACAGCTTTATTGTCTTAGGCCCAGGACATTCATCTTCGTGTTCTCCCGCATAGCGTGCATGATCTCGCGCGCCTATTCAGCCTGAACATCATTACAAATACCTTTCACACCGATGGCAAACCGGCGGGTTTTGCAGCAATCCCACGCTCAGGGAAAACACGCATTGGCGCTCCATTGACACCCCATCGGCGCCAATTCGGGGGGGCCGAAAGCGTCGTCAGACGCCACCCGCCGCGACGATACGCTGTGCGCGTTCGAGCACTGGACGATCGACCATCTTCCCGTCGACGGCGATCGCAGCGCCCTGCGCGGCGGCCGCCTGCTCGACCACACGACGCGCCCAGGCCAGTTCTTCGGCCGATGGCGCCAGGGCGGCATGGACACCCCCCACCTGATTCGGATGAATCAGCAGTTTGGCCCCAAACCCGAAACGCCGTGCCCGCGCGGTATCGGCGGCCAGCGCGTCGGCATCGCCGATGGCCGTGCAGACACCGTCGACCGGCGCCGGCAGTCCGGCCGCCCGGGAATGCATGACCAGTTCGCTACGGAAATGGTGGAGCGGCGCGTCGTCGTCACCCACATCGAGATCGAACATCAGGTCGATGCTGCCGAACAGCAGTCGCGATACGCCTGGCGCGCGCGCCACATGGGCCAGATCGGCAAACCCGGCCGCGCTCTCCAGCAAGGCGCAGCACGGCGTCTCGGGCAGATCGGCACGCAGCGCGGCCAGCGCCGCCTTGTCGGCCTTGGGCAGCACGATCTCGCGAACGCCGCATGCGCGGCAGAAGCCCACGTCTTCGGCAAAGTGCGAGGTGTCGGCACCATTGATGCGGAGCAGCAATGCTACGCCAGCGGCATCCGCCTGGGCCTGCAAGTCGCGCCAGGGCTCGGCCAGGCCGGCCCGCGCCGCCGCCTTGGCATCCGGCGCCACTGCGTCCTCGAGATCGACGATCACGGCGTCGGCGCCAGCCGCGATGGCCTTGCCAATGCGCTCCGGACGCGATGCCGGAACGAACAGATAACTGCGCGGCACTCGGGTGCTTGTCATCGCCCGCCTCCGTCAGACCACGCCGTCGGCATGAAGCCGGGCGATTTGTTCGGCGGTGCAGCCGGTCTCGGCAAGGATCGCGTCCGTATGCTCGCCTACCGCCGGAACCGGGTCCATGCGCGCGTCGGTCATGCCGGGCGGCAGCAGGGCCGGGATCTGCCCTGCTGGGGTATCGACGGTGCGCCAGCGCTTGCGGGCCGCCAGTTGCGGGTGCGCCCAGACGTCGGCCATCGTGTTGACATTGGCGTTGGCGATCTTTGCTTCCTCCAGCCGCTCCACCACCTGCGCGGCGGTCAGCCGCCCGAACGCCTCGACGATGCGGGCACGCAGTTGCGCGCGGTTGGCGCTGCGCAGGCTGTTAGTGGCAAACGCCGCGTGGGTGGCCAGATCCGGCTCCTGGAGCACCACCTTGCAGAACACCGCCCATTCGCGTTCGTTCTGCAAACCAAGCATCACGGTCTTGCCGTCGCCGGTCGGGAACGGTCCGTACGGGTAGATCGTGGCGTGCGACGCCCCGGCGCGCGGCGGCGGTTCGGCGCCATCGAACGCGTAGTACATCGGGAAATTCATCCACTCGACCATCGATTCGAGCATCGACACGTCGATATGCTTGCCGCGGCCGGTCTGGCCCCGCTCGATCAGCGCGGCCAGCACGTTGCTGTATGCGTACATGCCGGCGGCGATGTCCGCCACCGAGGCGCCGGCCTTCACGCCCTCTTCCGGCGTGCCAGTGACCGACACGAAGCCCGATTCGCTCTGCACCAACAGGTCATAGGCTTTCTTGTCGCGATAGGGACCATCGCCGCCGTAGCCGGAGATATCGCAGACGATCAGGCGTGGAAAGCGCTTCGACAGCGTCTCGTAGTCCAGCCCGAGGCGGGTCGACGCGCCCGGCGCCAGGTTCTGGATCAGCACATCGGTCTTGGCCAGCAGGGCCTCCAGCACCGGGGCGGCGGCAGGTGCCTTGACGTCGAGCGTCAGGCTTTCCTTCGAACGGTTGGTCCAGACGAAGTGGGACGACAGCCCGCGCACGCGGCCGTCATAGGCACGCGCGAAATCGCCCGGGCCAGGCCGCTCGATCTTGATGACGCGCGCGCCGAGATCGGCCAATTGACGGGTGCAGAACGGCGCGGCGATGGCCTGCTCGAGCGAAACGACGGTGATGCCTTCAAGGGGTCGGGACATGACGGTGTCTTGGGTAGGTAGCGCAATGCCGCCAATCTACCCGCCTGCCTCCGACCTGTGAAATAGGGATTGCAGAAGGCTCCATAAGTAGAATCAATAGCCTGCACCCCCGGTGCGTCCCCCATGCACCCTCTGGAGAACCCATGGACATCCGTGCCATGCGCTATTTTGTGGCCATCGTCGACCAAGGCAGCCTGACCCGCGCCGCCGAGGTCGTCTGCGTGGCGCAGCCCGCGCTGTCGCAGCAGCTTGCCACGCTGGAAGACGAATTCGGCGTGCCATTGGTGCACCGCAGCGCGAAAGGCGTGCGGCCCACCGAAGCCGGAAAAACGCTTTACCGTCACATGCGCAATATCCTGCGACAGGTGGAAATCGCGGGCGCCGACGTGCGCGTGGCCGGCGCCGAGGTCTCGGGCACCGTGGCCATCGGCCTGCCCACCACGGCTGCAGCGGCCTTCGGCATGGCGCTGATACGCACCGTGCGCCAGCGCTACCCGCAGGTCCGGCTGCAACTCTTTGAAAGCATGAGCGGATATATCTCCGAGCTGCTGAACCAGAACCGGCTCGACTTCGCCATCCTGTTTCGCGACACGCCATCGCGCGCGGTGGAGCCGGAGCCGCTGGCCAGCGAACCGCTCTACCTGATCGGCACGCCACCCGTGACCGCGCCGCGCCCGGGCAAACGGGGCGGCGCCACGGCGGATACGGTCCCGCTCAAGGCGCTCGACGGTATCCCGCTGGTCCTGCCAAGCGGCTCGCAGGGGTTGCGCGAGGTGGTCGAGCGCACGTTTGCCAAAGCCGGCATGAACCTGAATGTGGTGGCCGATCTCGATTCCCTGCCTTTCCTGCTGGCGTCCGCCCGGGAAGGATTGGCCTGCACGATACTGCCAGCGTCGTCGCTTGGCGATGGCGATGCGGCCGTGCCTCGGCGGCTGATCGTTCCGGAACTCCGACGCACGCTGTCCCTGTGCTGGCCGCGCGCGCTGCCGCGCTCGAATGCGGCCGAGGCGGTGGCCGATGTGTTGCGGGAGATAGTCGGAGAACGGATTGCCCTGGGCGGGTCGCTGGCGCCAGCGGGTTGATGGGAGCGGCGACTCCTGGTGTCGGCGTATGGGTGGATGGGTGGATGGCCGGCCCGCCGCGCCCGGTCCGATAAGAAAACCTTATGCCCATAGTCACCGATTGAATTTCTCCTTGGCGGATGGCTCCGCTAGAGTGGGCGCCACATTAGCGGGCCTCCAAGTGCATGGGCCCGCCAGAAGCCACCGAGGAGACATCATGCTTCGTACAATCCGCGCCATCGCCGGTATCGCCATGGCCCTGTCCGTTGTCGGCCACGCCCAAGCCGACACCTATCCGTCCAAGCCGATCCAGATGATCGTGCCGCAGGCGCCGGGCGGCACCAACGACATCGTCGCCCGACTGGTGGCGGCCGACCTGTCGCAACGCCTTGGCCAGCAGGTAGTGGTGGAAAACCGCCCGGGCGCTGGCGGCAACATTGGCACCCAGACGGCGGCCCGCTCCGCGCCGGATGGCTACACGCTGCTGATGACCATCAGCAGCACGCAGGCCATCAACCCGTCGCTCTACCGCTCGATTCCGTTCGACCCGATCAAGGACTTCGAGCCGATCGCCCCGGTAGCTACCGTACCGAACGTGCTGGTGGTCAACCCCGCCTTCCCGGCCAAGTCGATGTCGGAACTGATCGCGATGGCCAAGGCCAAGCCCGACTACTACCGCTTTGCCTCCGCCGGCAACGGCACGCTGAACCATCTGCTGGGTGAGATGCTGAACAGCATGGCGGCCATCAAGCTCGAGCACGTGCCGTACAAGGGCGTCGCCCCGGCGCTCAATGACGTGCTCGGCAACCAGGTGCCGATGGCCTTTGCCAGCCTGCCCTCCGTGCTGGCGCATATCAAGGCCGGCAAGGTCCGCGCCCTGGGCGTGAGCTCGGCCAAGCGCTCGCCGTTTGCCCCGGACATCCCCGCCATCAGCGAGACCGTGCCCGGCTATAGCGGCGACCTCTGGGTCGGCCTGTTCGCAGTGCGCGGCACGCCGAAGGATGTCACGCAGAAGCTTGCCGCCACGATGCAGACCGCGCTGGCCGACAAGACGCTCCGCGACAAGCTTGCTGCCCAGGGCGCCGAAGTGCTGACGGGCACGCCGCAACAGTTCTCCACCATGCTGCGCGGCGATATCGACAAATGGGCGAAGATCGTCAAGCAGTCTGGCGCGCAGGTCGACTGACCGCGTCGGTCAGGAGTCGGCACCTGCGGGTGCCGGTCTTCCACCCGATCCGCCCGACGCACCACAGCCATGTATTACCCATGTCCGCGTATGATCGCGGACTTGCCTTTTCTGAAGGCCGCTTCTCGTAACCCCGCCCCCGATTCACCATGCCCGACCACTCGCTGCTGTCCGCCCTGCTCATCTTTGGACTCGGGGGACTCCTCGGCGGCGTGGGCGGCCTGTTTGGCATCGGCGGCGGCCTGATCGCCATCCCGGCCCTCGGCCTGCTCTATGGCATGGACCAGCAGCTCGCACAGGGCACCTCGCTGGTGATGATCGCGCCGAACGTACTGATCGGATTCTGGCAATACCGCAAGCGCGCCGATATCGAGCTGAAGACAGCCATCGTGCTTGGCTTGTCTGCGGTGCTTGCCACCTACGCTTCCGCAAAGTTCGCCACGTCGATCGACCCGGCACTGCTACGGCGCATCTTCGCCATTTTCATGATCGGCCTGGCACTGTACTTCCTGTGGCGACTCCTGCCGGGCCGCGCCACCACACAACCGCATGCACGCCTGTCTCCCTCGTGGATTCCCGCCGTGGGCGTGGTCGGCGGCGCGTTCTCCGGATTCTTCAGCGTCGGCGGTGGCGTGGTAGCCGCCCCCGCGCTTGTGGGGCTGTTCGGGATGCGCCAGGCCGCCGCACAGGGCCTGGCTCTGGCACTGGTCACCCCCGGCGCGGTTGTCGCGCTGTTCACCTATGCCAACGCCGGCCACGTCGACTGGTACAGCGGCATCCCGCTCTCGCTGGGCGGCATGCTGACGATCTCATGGGGCGTGGCCCTTGCCCACCGTATGCCGGAACGCAAACTGCGCGCGGCGTTCGCGCTGTGCTTGATCGCAACGGCGGTGGTGATGCTGGTGCGGGGGTGAGTCGCACCGGCGCAGCCTAGTGCGCTGTAGAGGCGCTATCAAAATGAATCTGGCGTCATTGCGCGGCCTCGCCGTACTACTTGTACTGCCTGCGGCCGCGCGTCTAACCAGTACCGCTTCGCTTCATTTTGATAGCGCCTTGGGCAGTCGACACGGATCGTCGAGAAGCTCACCGTATATGGGCAAGTCCCCGAAACGTGCCGTATCGATCGTTACCGATTCTCTCCACCTGCCAAGATGGCGGGAATGAACCGCGAGTGCGGCATGGTTGCGAAGGCGCCTTGATGGATAGCGAATGCCAATCGCACCTGTCCGATTGAAAAGCGCTTCGAGAACATGGTGCATCTCCAGACCGAAATGCCTGCACCATTGATAGTCTGGGTCTGACAACCGATCATAGATTCCGAGTCTGGCGGCTGTCGTCCCGCCAATCTCGAGGAAATTCAGATCCGACTTCAGCCGCATGGTGACCAGGAGGCCGTCACTGGCAGCCTCGTTGAGTCTGAAGGCGCCCGGAAATCTCTCGACCTTCTCGCAAAACCGCCCCTCCCATATCGCGGTGTAGGCATCTTCCGCGACATACAGCCAATGGAAAGGAAAGCGGCCCGCCGCCTGCCTGCAACTGGCCGGCGGCCCCCATCGGTGGGTACGCGTCGCGAAATCGGGCAGCGCCGTCGCCGCGTTCCAGGCAGCTCTGGTCAGCAACATCCCACGGCTCAGCGTGCAAACGCTCGACGCCATCACATCCATGACCAATCCACGCGGCGGCATCTGTGCCGCGACGTCTGCCGGCATATCGGTGGCGCGCAAGGACAACTCCAGATCGCACCTCACGGGCCGGCTCGCAGCAACCGGGAGGGGAGCAGCTCTAGTGCCGCCATGACCGTTGCCTGACGTTCGGCATCGGACCGTCGCAGATGATGCACCTGACCGATCGACACCGACCCTCGGGTACAAAGCAGCCTTCCGCATAGCACTTCAGCCGGAGTGAGATCATTCAACTCTTCGTAGGCGATCATCCAGAAAAAGGGATCTTCACCTGACGGCTCGTTGCGGAGCGCCATGATGATCGGCGTGATCAGGGCCGGCGCAGGCGGCACGAACTGCCAGGCCGGAAGTATTGTGGGCATTCCGGCGGGATCGTAGCCCTCGGCGTAGAAGTGGCCCGCCTCGATGGCGCGATGCAACTCGAAAGGCGTCAGGTTCACGAGTCCTTGCGCCGAAACCTCCGCGACCGTCAGATGGCCAATCGGCAGCCGGCTGGACCCGAGCACGGCACACGGGGAGTCCGAAAATGGCAGTTGGCCGGGGCGGCCACCTTGGCGCAGCCTGCTGTGCGTATTGGCTTTTGGCAGAGGCTGCAAGCCTGCCATGGGATCGAGATACATGCTGAACCTCCGGTGCAGTGACGTGACGAGGACAGCTTATGCAATGGCCCGACAGGGCTCAATCACTGCAACGGCGAAAGCGCAATCCGACACGGATTCACAGCATTGTGTGGCTACCGCCCCTCACCCTGCGTATGCACACTCGGCGCCCGCGGTTTACACCCCACCCACGTCACCCTTCCCGAGGCTTCTGAAAATGCTCGCGCACAAGCCTCGCCGCTTCTTCCCAAAGCACTGGCGAGCCGCGCTCGATCGGCGGGCCGTAACGTGCCATGGCCTGTTCTTCGGTGACGTCGCACTCCACCCAGCTACCGCCCCCGGTCGCTGCGTTGTGGAGTAACGGCTGCAGACGGTCCAGCGATTTCGCGAACCGTGCGTCGTCGCTCTCCCCCGCTTCGAACTCGGACCACAGGCTCCGGAACTCCGCTGCCTGCGCGGCCGGCAGCAGCGAGAAGATCCGTTCTGCCGCCTGTTCCTCCAGCGCCGCCTGACCGGCTCTCGCCGCCGGGTCGTGAAACGGCACGTCGCCTGCGTCGATTTCGACGATGTCGTGGATGAGCAGCATCTTCACCACGCGCAGGGCGTCGACAGGTGCCGCCGCATGTTCCGACAGGACGAGGGCATACATGGCCAGGTGCCACGAATGTTCCGCGCTGTTCTCCCGGCGTGACTGATTGATAAGCGGCGTCATCCGGACGACGCTCTTCAACAGGTCGATTTCCCGGAGGAAGGAAAGCTGGCGTTCCAGGTTGGACAGGTTCACGTTGAATGCAGATAGACAGTGTTTCGCGGCGAAGTTTAGCAGCCCTACCGGGCCGCTCGGGGCAGTGCGCCAGCCGCCGCTCACGCCTGCCTGCGAAACACCAGGCTGAAGTTGTTGGCCGGCATCTGAATCGGGGCATCGCACGTCAGGCCGTGCGTCGTGCCGAGTGCGATCACGGCTTCCATGTCGCGCACGCCCCAGTCTGGATCGGCCGAGTGCAACTGGCGGTCGAACACCTCGTTGCTTGGCGCCGTATGCGCGCCTTCGCGGCGGTAGGGGCCATAGAGGTACAACACGCCGCCCGGCGCCAATCGCCTGCCCGCGCCCTCGAACAGCGCCTCGGCCGCCGCCCACGGCGCGATGTGGATCATGTTGATGCAGACGATGGCGTCCACGGCATCGATGCCCCACGGTTCCTGGCGAACGTCGATGGCAAGGGGTGGGAGAACGTTCTGGACCTGCGTATGTTCGGTCCAGGCAGCAATCGACTCGCGGTGCGTCACATCCAGATCGCTCGGCTGCCACGTCAAACCCGGAAGCGCCGCCGCAAAATGCACGGCGTGCTGCCCGGTGCCGCTGGCGATTTCCAGTACCGTGCCCGATCGCGGCAGTACGTTGCGCAGCACGGCCAGGATCGGCTCGCGGTTGCGGTCGGTGGCGGGCGCCATGCGGCGCGCGGTCGGATCAGCGGTCATGGGGTTTCTCGTGGAGCTGCCACCCGGTCGGATGCCAAGCGCGCAGCCCACAGGGTAGCAGGACCGGGCGGAACGCGGCGTCAGGCCCGCTTGCCGAGGCGGATCGCTGCCGGCGTCGCCGTCAGGTAGCCCACCGCCGCGCCAAACCGGTCCTTGTAGTTGGCGCGGACCAGCGGGTCGAGCTGTGCCTTGACCTTGTCGTGCAGGCCTGCTTCCCAGTCGCCAGGATGCTGGAAGTTGCTCATGATGTACGTCCAGCCATTGATCTCGTCCACCGCGTGCAGTCCGGTCGATTCCGCGCCGGCCGGGCACGACAGCACGCGCGACAACTGCTTCGTGTCGACGTTGTACGCCCACAGGAAGTTGTTGACGTGCGTGTTGCTGTCCTCGCCGACGAACAGCGTGCGCAGCGACTCCGAGAACTTGAGGTTGTCCGGCGTGGCCACCTTGTCGGGGTTGGCGAAGTTGCCAAGCGCATCCTGCGCCTTCTTGGGTCCGCCGCCGAGGTCTTCGGATACCAGTGCCGGCACCGGCGCCATGTCGACGGGCACCCATTCGCTGTCGATGCGCGCGCCAGCATGGTCGGTCTGGGCGCCACTCAGGTTCAGTTCGTACACGGCGCCGGAGTAGGGACCTTCCACGCGGATATCGCCCGCGTTCGCCGCGTTGCCGGCCAACATGCTCGATTCGATACGCGAGATCGCCGAGTACGCCTTGCGGTCCGCGATATTGACCGTCGTGCCTTCCATCTTGGTGAAGCCCAGGCTGCCACCCACGAGCGCCGCGTAACGATGGGTCTCCAGGAACGCCGCCGCCTTTTCCTGGCCCGGTGCCACCTTTACCCAGTTCGGCTTGCCATCGATCAGGATGCGCGTGTAAGCGCTATCTGCCGGGTCCTTGGCCTTGACGTCCATGATGTCGGAGACCTTGATGCCACTATCCACCAGCTTGCGGATCTCGTCGCTCGTCGCGCTGCCCAGCGCGATCCACGACAGCGTGGCCGCGCCCGGCCCCGTGCCGGAAGTCTGGTGCCACTTGGCCACATAGAGCTTGCCCGACGACAGATCGCGCGGACGATCGGCGATAAACATGAACAGGCCGCCGTTGGTGGCATCATCGCCCATCAGTACGGTGCGTTCGTCCGGCATCACCTGCACGAGTTCGTGCGAGATGCGGCCCAGGCAGTAATGCTTGCGGATCGAACCCGTGCCGTCGGCGTGCACGGTGACTTCGGGCAGATGGCCGTAGTGATAGGGATTGGCGCGGTCTGCGTCGCCATACAGGTTCTGGCTGAAGCCACGCAGGCGCTTGTCGGTGGCGGCCTTGACCGCATCCGGCTCGTACTCCTCGCTCGACAGGTGCGTGTTCCACGGCGACAGGCTCGCGCCACAGGTGATCCACAGGCCGTTCACCGCCGACGTATCCACGTTGTGATAGCGCACCGGGGTGAGCTTGCCAGTCTTCGGGTCCTGGTCGAGCGTGATGACGGCGATCGGCGACGGCAGCATGCCGTACATGTCACCGTTGGCCTGGTCGCGCGTGGTGTATTCGAACTGCACCACGGCGAACACCGTATTGCCCTTCACGCCATGCACGCGCGCGCCGCGCACGGTCAGCAGCGAGCTGCCGTCCGGGCAGTCCGAGAAGAACTGACGCGTCTTGCCGGGCACCGAGGTATCCATGATCGGGCGGTTATGGATGTCGTAGTAGCCGCCTGCCAGCACCTTGCCGCCCTTGCCATCGGGCAGCATGTCGCCGGTGACAAAGAAGGGCTGGTATGCCAGCGCATATTCCTGCGCGCTGTCGTCGCTGTAAGACACCTTGATCGACGAGCCAACCGTCGTCGTGGCCATCGCAGCCGGATTGTCGAGCGACGGCGCGGCCATGCCCGTGAACGTTGCCGACGTAAATGCCGCGCCAGCCTTGCGCCGGGGCGCGGCGGCGAACGCGGCCTCCATCGCGGTCATCCCACCCGCAAGACTCGCGGCGGCCGCGCCGATCGGGAGCATCGGGGCTCCACCAAGGATTTTCAGGGCACGGCGACGGGCAACGAGGGGTTGGTCGGACATGATGGTTTTATATGGGTGGATAGTTATGCGAATCGGGCACCGGGGCAATGTGGACGGAACGCCCCGTGGCGGATGATAAGCACCCAGCATGACAGTTTTTTGACGGTCAGCGAGCTGTCATGCGGCCTGGTTTCCGTAGCCAACCGTCGGCCTGCGCTACACTCGCCATCCTGCCCAGCGACCACTGCATTTCCCCGTCTTGCCTACCTACACGCTTGCCGCTCCAGTTCACGCCGACATCGAGATCCGCAAGAGCCGCTTTATCGCGCTGGCCGTGCCGGTGGCCGATCGTGACGCGGCGATGGCCGTGATTCAGGATCTGCGGGCGCAGCATCCCACCGCCACCCATGTGTGCTGGGCGCTGCTGGCGGGCGGACAGTCGGGCATGTCAGACGATGGCGAGCCTTCTGGCACGGCAGGCAGGCCGATCCTCGAAGTTCTTCGCCATCACGACCTCGACGGCGTGCTGGCGGCCGTGGTGCGGTACTACGGCGGCGTGAAGCTGGGCGCGGGCGGCCTCGTGCGGGCCTATACCGACGCCATCGCCAGCGCGCTCAAGGACGCCGAGCGTATCGAACGCATTGCGTACACCACGTTTGCCATCGAGATCGACTATGCCGACGAATCGCGCGTGCGACGCTGGCTGGAGCTGTCAGCCGCCGAAGGCTGCACGCTGGTCGACACCCGATATGACGCGTTGGCGACGCTGCTGATCCGCCTGCCCGCCACGCTGCGCGATGGCGCGATTGCCACGCTGCGCGACGCCACGCACGGCCGAGCCCGATTCCCGGATACCGAAGAGCAGGCATGACTGGCGACGGGAACACCTTCGACGACACCGAATACACGGCGTGCGTCCTGCCCGCAAATACACGGTTTGCCGCGCCGGCTTCGTTGAGTCTGCTTGAGGCGGCGCTGCTCGATGGCGTGTCGCTGCCCAGTTCGTGCCGCAATGGCACCTGCCGCGCCTGCATCAGCAAACTCCACGCGGGCAGCGTGCGTTACCGCGTGGAATGGCCAGGCCTGAGCCGCGACGAAAAGGAGGATGGCTACATCCTGCCCTGCGTGGCGTGTCCGACCAGCGACGTCGTGTTCGAACCCGTTGGCGCGGCCTGATCGCGCCATCATCCAGGGGCCAAGCCCTGCCCACGCTCTATCTGCGCTCTATCTGCGCTCGATCCGCGCGCTACCCACACTCAATCGTGACGACCGTTCACCGAAAAGAACCGTAGCGCGATCTTGAGTGCATCGGGGCCGGTGGGGTCGGCGAACGCCTGCCCCGGCGCGCCGCCGCTCCAGGCGTGACGCAAACCCTCCACCTTCACGAGCCGCAGGTACGGGCGTGCCCCGCTCTGCCAGTCGAGCACGTCCATCTCCCTGCGCGTGCCGCGGCGCACGCGCTTTGGCGGCAACGGGGCAGGTGCATGCACGCCATGTGGCACGAGGTCGAGCCACATGGCAGCCGTAGCCGTGGCGTTGTCGTAGGACACCACCGCATCCTCGTCGCCATGCATCAGCAGCAGCGGCGGAGGCCGACGTCCAGCCAGCAGCAACCGCGCCGCGTCAATGTCAGGCGCCCGCTCCCCACGCATCGCGCGTGACGCCTGCGACGCGTTGCTGGCACTGAACGGCGCGGCGCCGGAATGCGAACCCACGGCGGCAAAACGATCGGGATAGCGCAGACCCAGCATCATCGCCATGGCGCCGCCAGCAGACAAACCGAACGCGCAAACCCGGTCGGCCAGAACCGCGTAGCGCCGGCACGCATGATCGACCATCGACATCAGCAGCGCCGCCTCCGATGCGCCGCGCTCAGCGGGCCGGAACCAGTTCCAGCAGCGCTGGGCGTTGCCTTGCAGCGATTGCTCCGGCATCAGCACCACCCAGCGGGCGTCGCGCGCCACGGTGGCCACGCGGGCGCAGGCCGCAAAGCTGGCGGCATCCTGGCCGCAGCCGTGCAGCAACACCAGCAGCGGCGCTGGCCGCGCCGCGCTGACACCGGGCGGCACGAACACGCGATAGCGGCGCTGCGCCATGCTGCCGATACCGAGGCTGAAGCCCCACAGCCCTTCCTCCCAGATACCGCCGCCCTTGCTGACCGGGGATGGGGCTGGAGTCACAACCCCTGTGAAGGCCTGACGCGCGGCCTTGCCAACGGCACGCCCCATGGCCTTGCCGACCGCCTGGCCCTGCTGCCTGGCCACGCGCAACATCGGATTTGTCACTGTCTGCGCCACGGTGCGCTGCAGCCGGCGCGCGCTCCGCGCCGCCTGCCTGCCCAGCGTTGCCAACAGCCTAGTACCGCCCGTGCGCCGCTTCATACCGCATCGCCCTTTCGTGTCCGGTGCGGCAAGGCCATGCTAGCGCCGCGATCTGGGAGCCAGTATGGCAGGCGAATATGTCAGGAATCCTCGGCGGATGGGGTCAGAATGCTCCGCGTAGCGCCAGATCGACGCCAAGCAACAACAGACCACAGAAGAACAGGCGGCGGAAGCGCTCCGCGCTGATCCGGTGGCGCAGCCACTGCCCGAAGAACATGCCCCCGAGCGCGGGAACCAGCGCCAGCGCCGAGGCCCCCAGAACCGGCGTGTGCAGCAGCGCGCCGTCCAGCGCCAGGCTGACCGCCAGCGCAGTGGTAGACACGGTGAACGACAGCCCCAGCGCCTGGACCATGCTTTCCTTGTCCAGCCCAAGCCCCTGCAGGTAAGGCACGGCCGGAATCACGAATACACCCGTCACCGCCGTGATGGCACCAGTCACCAACCCGACCAGTGGCGCCAGCCAGCCTTCCGCGCGTGGCGGAACGTGCAGCCTCACGGCGGCCAGCCCGACGATCGCGTAGAGCACCAGCGCCACGCCCAATGCGTTGGTGGCATGTCCGAGAACCCGGGCCGGCACCAGCGCCGCGCAGATCCACGTGCCCGCGCAGATCGCCACGAGCATCGGCCAGAGCCGCTGCAGTAACGTGCCAAAACGCGGGCCGCTGAATAGCTGGACCACATTGGTCACCATCGAAGGCGCCACCAGTAGCGCGGCGGCCTGGGCAGGCGGCATGACCAGCCCCAGCAGGCCCACCGCCACTGTCGGCAGGCCCAGCCCGACCACCCCCTTCACGAAGCCGGCCAACAGAAATGTCAGGCCGATGAATGCAATCTCCTGCCCGATATCGAACGACGTCATTCGCATTGGCTCCGGGGATCAGGGTTGCGCCGCGTCGTGCACCGCGCGGCTGTCGGCCGGCGCTTCGTCGCGTTCATTCATGCCGTAATCGCGTATCACCTGCGCCACGCGCAGCCGATAGTTGGCAAACACGCCACCGCGCCCGGCCGCCTGCGCCTTGCGGTGGTCGAGCGTGTTGCGCCAGGCGATCACGGCCGCCTCGTCCCGGAAGAACGACAGCGAGAGCAGCTTGCCCGGCGTGGTCAGGCTCTGGAACCGCTCCACCGAGATGAATCCATCAATGGTTTCCAGCGTCGATTTCAGGTGCGCGGCAATCTCGAGGTAGGCGTCCTGACGCCCTGGCGCGGGCTCGACTTCAAAGATGATGGCGATCATGGTTGGGGGCTCCATTTAGTTGTTGGATGAAAAGCTGGGAATGCGCGCGTTGACGGATGGCCGATAGCGCACGCTGGCAGCAAGCCGGTCCGGGTGCACGTCGCGCGCGAGCAGCGCCTCGATCGTGCACGTGGCCAGCACGCGAGCCAGCGCATCGCCTGGGCAACCGTGCCGGCCCGCGCCAAAGGTCCACGCGCGATCGTCCACGGGGGCGGAAGGATCATGCGCCGCGGCGGCTAGCAACACCAGCACCGCATCGCCCGCCTTGACCTGCTGACCGCACAACATCGCATCCGCTGCCATGAAACGGCGCGTGTTCTGCACGGGTGGATCGATCCTTGCCACCCGATCTACGCTCGCTGCGATATCGGCCCCTTGCCAGCCAGATCTGCCGAGATAAACGAGCGTGTTGCCGATCAGCCCGGCCGTCGCTTCGCACGACTGGATCATCAGGCCGATCGCGTTTGCCGTCAGCGTGGCCGGATCCAACTTGCTGTCACCCCCTGCCTGCGCCAGCGCGACCAGCAAGCCGCTGCCTGCCGTAGCGCGATCGCCGGCGGTTTGCGCCAGGCGCGTCAGCCATTGCGCGGCAGCAACGCCAGCCTCAACATCCGCAGCGGATGCCAGCGGCGACATGGCCGTGGCAAACGTGGCAACGAAACCGGCCACCCGCGTCGAGACGTGACCGTCCGCATCGCGCTCGAGTGGAAGGCCCAGCAGATCGGCAATGGCAAGCACCGGTAGCGTGAACATCCAGCGATTGGCTTCGTGCGCGTCGTCGTGGTCCACGCGGGGCAATGCCGCTGCCAGCGCGCGGGCGCGACCGCGTACATCGGACAGATCCAGCGCCGCCATCTGCCGCGCCACGATTGCCTTCAACGGGGCATGGGGCACGCCGTCGTTCATACGGATCAGCCGTCCGAACAGGTCACCTGCGGCAGATCCGGCGAGCGACGGCGGAACGGGCTGCGCGACTGGCCGCACGCGACCATCGGCATGGTCCAGCACTTCCGCGACAGCCGCCGCACTGGCGGCGACCCACAGCTTCAGTGCGGGATCGAAGTGGAAGGGGCGAGTGCTCGCGAGGTCACGATAGTAAGGATAAGGATCGGCGTGCGTGACGGCTGCAATTGGATCGGCGGGGGCAAGGGAAGCGTTGGGGGGCATGGCCTGCTCGCATCTTGTAGATGCCACCCAGTATGGTTCGGCATCTCACTGGATGTTTCACGGCGACGCGAAATGTCGATTACAGCGCCAAGGCACCAGCACGGCACCAGCACGGCACCACCAAGCGCGGCTAACCCGCCACCAGCCCCTTCTGCGCCAGCCATTCGGCGTTGAACAACCGTGCCGAATACAAGCTGCCACGATCGCACAGTAGCGTCACGATGGTGTGACCCGGCCCCAGATCCTGCGCAATCTGCACCGCGGCCGCCACATTGATGCCCGTCGACCCGCCCACGTACAGCCCTTCCTCGCGCAGCAGGCGATAGACCATCGTCACGCAACGCTGGTCATCGATGCGCACCGCATCGTCGATTGGTGTGTCCGCGAGATTCGCCGTGATGCGGCTCGACCCGATCCCCTCGGTGATCGAATTGCCTTCGGCCCGGATCTGCCCGGTCTTCACGAAGCTGTACAGACCACTGCCGTGTGGATCGGCGAGCACCGTTCGCACCGCCGGGTTCTGCGCCTTGAGAAAGCGGGCAACGCCCGCAAGCGTCCCGCCTGTGCCGGTGGCGCAGACGAAAGCATCGACCTTGCCGTCGGTATCCCGCCAGATCTCCGGCCCCGTGGTCTCGTAGTGGGCCTGCCGGTTGACCGTGTTGTCGAACTGGTTCGCCCAGATCGCATTGTCGAGTTCCTGCGCCAGGCGCCCTGCCACCTTCTGATAGTTGTTGGGGTCGGCGTAGGGCACAGCCGGCACGGTGCGTACTTCGGCGCCGAGCACGCGCAGCAGGTCCATCTTCTCTTTCGACTGGGTCTCCGGAATCACGATCACGCAGCGATAACCACGCGCGGCACAGATATGCGCCAGGCCGATGCCGGTGTTGCCGGCTGTGCCTTCGACCACGGTGCCGCCGGACTTCAGCGTACCGCGCCGCTCGGCGTCGGCAATGATGTACAGGGCGGCGCGGTCCTTGACCGAGCCACCCGGGTTCAGGAACTCGGCCTTGCCGAGGATCTCGCAGCCCGTTTCCGCGCTGAGCTTGCCGAGCCTGATCAACGGCGTGTTGCCGACTGCGCCGATAAAACCGTTCCGCGTTGCCATCGCGCCTCCCGCATGCCCGAACCGTGCCAGTCATCCCTACAGCTTAGTCCGGGCATACGGATGGCGCGGATTGCGGGCCGGAAGCATCGTCCGGCGCACAACCGTCGGCCGGAGTCGCTACGTGAAGTCCGCGCGCAGCACGTGCTTCATCAGCTTGCCCGTGGGGGTACGTGGCAGCGTGTCGCGAATCAGGAACTCGCGCGGCACCTTGTAGCGCGCCAGCCGCTCGGCGGCGAAGGCCTTGATGTCCTCCGGGTCCGGCTGCGTGCCGGGCCTGGGCACCAGCACCGCCACCACGGTCTCGCCCCACTGGTCGTGTGGCCGGCCGATCACGGCAACGTCCTGAACGTCGGGGTGCGCCCCCAGTACGTCCTCGACTTCCTTCGAGTAGACGTTCTCGCCACCGGTAATGATCATGTCCTTGGTGCGATCCACCACGAACAGGAAGCCGTCGGCGTCCAGCCGGGCCAGATCTCCGCTGCGATACCAACCATCGCGCATGACTTCACGTGTGGCCGCTTCGTTATCGAGGTAGCCCAGCATATTGGAGTCGGCCTTGATCCAGATTTCGCCAATCTCGCCGGGGCCAGCATCGGCACCGTCCGTGCGCACCACGCGCATGTCCAGACCCGGCGTGGCCACGCGGCCAATCGAGCCCGCCTTGGCAACCTGTTCCTCCGGGTACAGCACGGTGCCGGACGGCCCGGTCTCGGTCATGCCAAAGACCTGATAGAAGCGATCGCTGCGATATAGCTGCGCAAGCTGGCGGGCGGTGTCCGCGCCGATCGGGCCGCCGCCATAGATCCATGCGCGGACCGACCCCAGATCGAACGCGGTAACGTCGATCTTCATCTGCAGCGGCAGCAGGTATGACGCTGGCGCGCCGAAGTACAGCGTGGCGCGCTCGTCCTGCGCCGTCTGCAGGAAATGCAGCGGGTGGTACTCGCGCAGCAAGATAACGGTGCCGCCGACGTACAGCGTGCCGAGCATCCAGTTGTTGAGCGGCGACGAGTGCCACAGCGGCATCGCCATCAACGTGCGCTCGTCGCGCTGCATCGACAACGCCAGCGCGGCGGTCATCCCTGCCATGCACACGGCCCGATGGGTCAGCACGCAGCCCTTGGGCCGGCCCGTGGTGCCGGACGTGTAGAGAATCTGGGCGATGGCGTCGTCGGCCGGCGGCGGCGGCGCATCGTAGGTGGCGGCCGCCGGCAATTGCGCGTCGAACGAATCGAACCCGGCCGCATCGGTGTTGGTGGCCAACAGCTTCACTGGCGTCTGCAGGCGAGAGACCACGGAAGCCAGGCTGCCGTCGAACACACACACCTTCACGCCCGCATGTTCGAGGATGTAGTCGACCTCCGCCGTCTGCAGCTTGTGGTTGACCGGCACCGCCACCGCGCCGAGCCGCCACGCACCGAACATCGCCGCCACCATACCCGGCGTGTTGAAGCACAGCACGGCCACGCGGTCACCCACGCCAACGCCGTGGTCGGCAAGCACGATGGCGGCGCCGCGCGACAACGCATCGAATTCCGCATAGGTGATCGACTGTCCGGCATACCGCAGGAACGGCTTGTCCGGATACTTGCGTACGTTGCTATCCAGCAAGGCAACGATGTTCATTGGGGCGTCTCCACGTTCTCTTTTGTATGTTCTCTTGTTGGCCGGCCTTGTGCTGGCCTTGCGGCGCCTTACTGCGTCCAGGCGCGACCCAGGATCGCGGCGTGCGCCACGCCGTCCGGCAGCATGCCGAACACGCGGCCCCATTGCGCGTCGAACCGGCTGGCGATAAACGCATCGGCCACCGCCGCCGGCGCATGTTCGCCGAGCAGGCGGGCCTGCACCAGCAGCACCAGAAGCTGCGCATGGCGGCGCGCAAGCCATTCCGTCGCCTCGCCCTGGGTCCGCAGCCCCGCGACCAGCGCCGTGGCCGCATCGCTCAGACGCGCGTCCTGACGGCAGAACGGCGCCAGGTCTTCCAGCAACGCCTGCATGGCCTGCCGCTCCCGGCTGATGGCACGGATCATGTCCAGCGCCATCACATTGCCCGATCCTTCCCAGATCGAAATCACTGGTGTTTCGCGATACAGGCGGCCCATCGGGCCTTCATCCATATAGCCGTTGCCGCCAAAGACCTCCATGGCCTCGCCAGACAGTTCCACGCTGCGCTTGGCCAGCCAGAACTTGGCCGCCGGCGTGACGATGCGCTTGTAGGCACGCTGCAGCGGATCTTCATCGGCCAGCGCGAAGGCCTCGGTCAGCCGCATCATCATCAGCGTGGCGGCTTCGGATTCGAGCGCCATGTCGGCCAGCACGTTGCGCATCAGCGGCTGATCGATCAGCGTCTTGCCGAACGCGCTACGGTGGCGGGTATGGTGCAACGCCTGGACCAGGCACTGGCGAATCAGGCCGGTGCTGCCCATCACGCAGTTCAGGCGCGTGAAAGTGGCCATTTCGATGATGGTGGGAATACCACGGCCTTCCTCGCCGATCATGCGCCCCCAGGCACCACGGAATTCCACCTCGCTGCTGGAGTTGGAACGATTGCCCACCTTGTCCTTCAGCCGCTGAATCTGCACCGCGTTCTTGGTGCCATCGGGCCGGTAGCGCGGCACGTAGAAGCAGGCCGGGCCGCTTTCCGTGCGGGCCACCACGAGGTGCGCGTCGCACATCGGCGCCGAGAAGAACCACTTGTGGCCGGTGATCAGGTACTCGCCGCCGCGCCCCTCGCCACGCAGCGGTTCAGCGCGCGTGGTGTTGGCCCGCACGTCGGAGCCACCTTGCTTCTCCGTCATGCCCATGCCGACCAGGATCGAGTCCTTCTGTTCCAGCGGGATATCCCGCGCATCGTACGTGCGCGAATAGAGCTTCGGCGCGAGCGCCGCGAACAGTTCGGGTTCGCGCTGCAATACCGGGATGCACGCGAAAGTCATCGAGTTCGGGCACTGCGAGCCCGCCTCGATCTGCCCGTGCATCGAGAATCCGGCCGCATAGGCAGCCCATGCGCCGGGACGTGGATCGGCGAACGGCTGTGCCACCAGGTTCTGCTCGCGCGCCATGCGCATGATGCCGTGCCAGCTCGGGTGAAACTCCACGCGGTCGATACGGCGGCCCTGGCGATCGAACGTGTGCAGCTCGGGCTTGAAGTGGTTGGCCTCCTCGGCCATGCGGATCGTCTCGGCGCTGCCAAGCCGCGCGCCGTAGGCGGATAGCTCGGTTTCGTGGGCACCCGCCCCCGCGCGGCGCACCGCCTCCTGCAAGGGAAGATCGGTGGTGTAGACGTTATAATCCTGCAGTTCCGTCACCACGTTGGTGACCTCGTGCGTGCTCCATTCCATGGGCATGTCTCCGTTGCGCCGGCTCGTCAGTCAAGCCGGTCTTGTCGACAACCAGTATAAGAATCCGTCCATCGCAAGGTGTTCGGGTTTCTCAGACATGAAAGCAGCGCGCCCCAAAGCTCCCACCACCCCCAATCCACCGAACCCGTCCGGCGCCCGGCGCCGCAAGCCAGCGCAATCGCGGGCCCGCGCCACGGCCGACGCCATCCGCGACGCGTTCTTCCAGCTTCTGGCCGAAAAGCCTTATGACCGCATCTCCATCCGTCAGGTGATCGGATTAGCCGGGGTCGGCATTGGCAGCTTCTACGAGTATTTTTCCTGCAAGGACGCGCTGGCGGCGGTCTGCATACATCTGCGCGTCAAGGCAATCGCGGCCACGATGCGCGCCAGCATCGACGCCCACCGCACCGAGCCCCTGCCCGCACGTGTGGATGCCCTGATCGACGCCCAGTCGGCCGCGCCGCTGGCCGAACCCGAACACTGGGCGGCGCTGTTTGTGGTCGAGCGCAAGGTGTCCGGCATCGAGGCGTTCCGGAACATGTACGCGGAGTTCGTGCAGCTCTGGATGGAAACGCTGTCCGACGGACCGGATTGGCCCGCCGATGCGCCGCTAGGCGCCACTGCCTTTGCCGTTCACGCGATGACGTACAGTCTGGTATCGCAAACCTTGATGACCGCGACGCGACCCGTCGATGCCGTGGCGCTTCGACGCGCGGTGGGCAATGCAGTGCATGGTTACCTGTCGATTCAAGCGCCGCTGGCTTACCGGATGCACCGCTTCGAGCCCGGCTGAACATCAGGCAGGCCGAATAGATTGCGCTAGATCGCGCCAGATCAAGCGCGCCCGCGAGCCGACCTTCGTCTTCGGATACGATGCCATCGTGAGCCTCTCTCTCAAACTTCCGGAATGCCGATGACCGCCACCGCAGTTATCTCGACCCGTCCCTCGACCCCCCACCCACGCCGGAAACGGACATGGATGCGAGCCGCGCTATGCGCCTGGTTCATCGGCGCCGCGACGTCCGCCTGGGCGCAGCCACTGTGGTTTGCCAACGGGCGCCCGACGCAAGCCGCGCAACAGGCCGTGGCCGCGCTGGCGGATGCGGGCGCGGATGGGCTGGAACCCCGGGATTACGACGCGGATGGCTTCAAGCGGGCCATCGCGCAGGCCGATTCCGGCACGGCCCTGGCGCCGGAATCGTTGGATCGGCTGGACAACGCGCTAACCGTGGCGATGCGCCAGTACCTGTCGGACCTGCACAAGGGGCGTATCGACCCGCGCCAGATTCACGTGAACTTCTCGGTAGCGGACGAAACACCGTTCGACCCCGACAGCTATCTGCACGCCGCCGTCGCCGCGAACCGGCTGCCCGCGGCGATTCACGAGGCGGCGCCATCGTTCCCGCTGTATCCGACGTTGCGCGACGCGCTGAGCCGCTATCGGGCCCTGGCCGCCCAGCCGCTCTGGAACACCCCGCTGCCGACGCCGCCGGGCAACAAGCTGACCATCGGGCAGCCCTATGACGGCCTGGCGCAAATGGCGCAGCGTCTGGAGGCATTGGGCGATCTGCCCCAAGGCACGCCGGTTCCGAAAAAGTACGAAGGCGCGCTGGTAACCGCGGTCGAGTCATTCCAGAAGCGGCATGGTCTAGATGCCGACGGCGTCATCGGACAAGGCACGCTGGCGCAACTCAACACAACACCGTCCGAACGCGTGAAGCAGATCGCGCTGACGATGGAACGCCTGCGCTGGACACCGTTGACGGCAGGCCCCCGCGTCATCGTCGTCAACATTCCCGAGTTCATGCTGCGCGCCTACGACTACGTCGACGGAAAGCTGGACATCAAGCTGGAGATGAAGGTCATCGTCGGCAAGGCGCTCAACACCCGCACGCCGATGTTCCGCGAGGACATGCGCTATATCGAGTTCAGCCCGTACTGGAACGTACCGCCATCCATCGCGCGCAGCGAGGTGGTGCCGAAATCGCGGCGCGACCCCGGGTATTTCACGCGACAGGGCTTCGAGTTCGTCTCGGGTGGCCAGGCGATTACCACGCTGTCGTCGGCCAATCTCGATGCGGTGCTGAACGGCCAGATGCGCATCCGGCAACGGCCCGGCCCGCTGAACGCGCTGGGGGACATCAAGTTCGTGTTCCCGAACAATCAGAACATCTATTTGCACCACACGCCGACCCCGCAATTGTTCCAGCGCGGCCGCCGCGATTTCAGCCACGGCTGCATCCGCGTGGAGGAGCCGGTGCAGTTGGCGCAGTTCGTGCTGCAAGACATGCCCGAGTGGACCGAGGAGCGCATCCGGCAGGCGATGAGCAAGGGGAAATCCAACACAATTGCGTTGAAGCAACCTTTGCCTGTTGTATTGGCGTACGGCACCGCCATTGCCAGAGCCGATGGACGTGTATATTTTCTGCCTGATATCTACGGACAGGACAAGCTGCTGGAGCAGGCGCTGCGGCAGCGCAACCCGCCGGCCACCGCACGCGCCGGCAAGCTCGCGCAGACCACACCATGACGCAATCGAAGACTCCCCCGCGCCGCCGCTTTCTGCACCGCGCCAGCGGCCTGATCCTCGGCACCGGCATTGCAGCACTTTCGACCGGCGCGGCACGGGCCAATACGCCGGACAACACGCCTGAGAACACACCTGACAGCGGCCCCGGCAACCCGCCGAATGCCCGCTCGCTATCGTTCCATCACACGCACACGGGCGAGAACATCTCGCTGGTGTATGCGATGGGTAGCGAAGTGCTGCCACAGGCACAGCTGGCGCTGAACCGCTTCCTGCGGGATCACTATTCGGGTTCGGTCGGCACAATCGACCCCCAGCTTTTCGGCCTGCTTTTCTCGTTGCGACGGGAGCTTGAGACAGACACCCCGTTCCAGGTCATTTCCGGCTATCGCAGCCCGGCCACCAACACCCGTCTGCGCAACACGCGGGGCGGCGGCGTGGCCAAGCACAGCCTGCATATGGACGGCATGGCTATCGATATCCGGCTGCCCGGCGTAGCGCTGGCTGATCTGCGCGATGCGGCCACCTCGCTGAAGATTGGCGGCGTCGGGTTCTACCAGCAAGAGGATTTCGTGCACGTCGATACCGGCCGTGTGCGGCACTGGGGATAAGGCGCCGGGATGAAATGCCAGGGCTAGGGCTGGCGGCAGCCAGCCCTCAATATGCCCTAAGCGTCTCATCATGCGGCCTTGATGGGCGGTATGCCCATCGGTCCCATGGCGCGAATAGTAGTGGTCTTGCTACACTTCGGGAAAACCCTATCAGGGAATCCACCAAGGATAACCAAGGGACCGACCAACCTGACCACGCCATCTGGCGCCCAGACCATGTCCACGCAAGTCGAAACCGTCTTTCTGCCCTACGGCGCAGCCTTCAACAAGACCCCTTCCAGCAACCAGGACAAGTCGTCGTGGTGGGGCAGCTACTGGGCCGGTGGCTGGGATCTGTACCTCGACAACGCCCGTGTCGTAGGCGAGGCGTTCAAGCCCGCGCAGCAGGACAGCTGAACGCCGCCGAGGGCTAGTCCGCCTTCAGTCCCAGACGCTGGACCATCGCCCGCTCAACCGAGATCTGCTCCGCCACGAAACGCTTGTAGGCGGCGCCATCCATGTACATGAGCGCCTGGTCCTGCCGCTTCAGCGCCGCGAGGTGAACCGGATCGACCGCCGCCTTGTGCAGCGCGTCTTCCAGTATCCGCACAACCGGCTCCTTCATGCCCTTCGGCCCCGCAATGCCGTAGGGGGATGCCGATACGATATCCAGCCCGAGTTCGCGCAGCGTTGGCACATCGGGCCAGCGCGTGGAACGACGCTCGGTCCAGAGGTTCAGCCATCTCAGCTTGCCGCTATCGACCAGCGTCCCGGCAGAACTGCCCGCCGCGCACATCGACACGTGACCGCCAAGCAGCGCGGGTATGCACTCGGCATCGCTCTTGTACGGAATCGCATTCAGCGAGATGCCCGTCTTCGCGCCGATCTCGAGCATCGTGACATGCGGCGTACTGAACTGCCCCGGCGAGCCATATGAATACTTGCCGGGCTCCGCACGCGCCGACTTCAGGAAATCACCCCAGGATTGCCATGGCGAGTCCGCACGCACCACGATGCCGAACGTGTAGCCCGAAATCCGTGCGAGGTATGTGAAGTCGCTCGCCGGATCGTAAGCCGTCTTCTGGATAAACGGCTGACGGAATACCGTGGCCGGAATCATGGCCAGCGTGTATCCATCGGGTTTCGCCCGCAGCAATGCCTGGGCGCCCAGCGTTCCCGACACGCCGGGCCGATTCTCCACTACCACCGATTGCCCTAGCGCCGTCTGCAACGCCACGGCGTACTGACGCGCGACGACGTCCGTCGTGCCACCCGGCGCGTAAGGGACGATCAGCGTGACCGGGCCAGACGGGAACTTGTCTTCCGCCGACACGGCGCTCGCGCACAAGGCGAGCGCGAGCAGGGCGATGGGCCGAATGAATCGGGTGGATCGGGTGGATCGGGTGGATCGGGTGGATCGGGTGGATCGGGTGCTAGCGCGCATCCGGCACCCGCTTGCGCAACAGGTACTTCTGCGTGCCTTCCATGACGCGCACGTCGTTCTGGTTACGGATCTCGGATTGCATCACCAGCACGCCGGTGGTGCGGCCCGGAATCAGCTCGCTGACCGTCAGGCTGCAATACAGCGTGTCCCCGACATAGACCGGCGCCAGAAAGCGGCTGCTCTGCTCGATAAACCCCTTCAGCGATTCCTCGACCATATGCGGAAACAACCCGGCGCCCGCTGCGGTCTGGATCAGCACCTGGAAGCCATGCGCCAGCATATGGGGCATGCCATGCGCGCGGCAGTACTCCACGTCATAGTGCACCGGATGGTTGTCGCCACTGGCCAGCTGAAACGCGGCGAACAGCGCATCGGTCATGGTCCGGGAGGGCAGGTTCATCCGCTCCCCGACTTCGAAATCCTCGAAATAGCGCTGGGCGCAGAGTTCGTGTCTGATCATCGTTCGGTCTTCCTTTTCCTGCGGCGCGACGTCAGTCGGCCTTCATGTTGGCGGCGACTGCCACGGGCTTCCACTTGGCGATCTCCGCGCGCACGAACTGCGCGAGCGCCTGCGGTGTTGGATTCGTTTCCAGCTGCAGCCCGAGATCGACGGCCTTGGCCTGCAGCGCGGGCTCCTTGAGCGTTGCGCCCAGCGTGTCCGTCAGCTTGCGGATAACCTCCGGCGGCGTGTTGGCCGGCGCAAACACGGCATTCCATGTATAGGCCTCGTATCCGGGCACAACTTCAGCCACCGCCGGCGCGTCGGGCGTCTGCGGCAAGCGCGCAGCCATCGTGGTGGCGAGCAGCTTCACGGTACCGGCACGGACCTGGGCCAGCCCGGTCGGCGCGCTATCGAACATAAAGGCCACGTGGCCGCCGATCAGGTCAGCCATGGCCGGCGCGCTGCCGCGATACGGCACGTGAACGGTTTTCGTGTCGCTCATGTAGTTGAGCAATTCCGCACCGAGATGCGGCGCGCTGCCCACCCCGGCAGAGCTGTAGTTGACCTTGCCAGGATGCGCCTTCAGATAAGCGATGAACTCCTTCAGGTTCCCCACCGGCAGCTTCTTGTTGACCACCAGCACCAGTGGCGCGCGCGCGGCCAGCCCCACCGGGGCGAAGTCCTCGATAGTGCGATACGGCAGTGCGTCATGGATGCTGGGATTGACCGCGTGCGCCACCGTGGTCAGCAGCAGCGTATAACCATCCGGGGTCGCCTTCGACACGTACTCGGTACCGACCAGCGTGCCCGCACCGGTCCGGTTCTCGATCACGATCTGGGCTTTCAATTGCCGGCTCCAGCCCGCTGCCAGCGCCCGCGCGAACGTATCGGTGGGGCCACCCGCCGCGTAGGGCACCACCAGGCGGATTGGCTTCGCGGGATAGCCAGCGTCAGCCGCTGCCGGCGTTGCGGTGGCCAGGAGCGCCCCGGCGCAGATCAGCGCTGCGCCAAGCCGGTAAAGCGATGGAATCATGAGGTTGTCTCCGTCCGGTTCTGTGGTGACCGGTAACGTCGTTGCAATGTCGCCATGCCATGGCGCGAGCGATCACTATAGAATCGACAACGCGGCTCGGGCCAGTCGAAAAGTACTGAGCCCCCTTAGAAGAATTCGAACCGCGATGCCTGAAGCGCCCCCTGGCCCCACGGCACCGATCGGCGCCGTGGCAACAGGAGACGACCTTGCGATTTGAGTTGACCGACCTTCGGGTCTTCGTGGCCATTGCCGAGGCGGGAAGCCTGACGATGGGTGCTTCCGACATGCATCTGACCGCGCCCTCCGCCAGCTATCGGCTGAAGAATCTGGAGCAGACCGTCGGCGTGCCGCTGTTCAATCGCACGCAGAAAGGCATGGTCCTGACGGCGGCCGGCGAGACCATGCTGCAGCACGCCAGGACGATTCTGGACAATGTGGAGCAGTTGCAGATCGGCATGCGGCGCCACACCGATGGCATCGAAGGCCACATTCGCGTTCACGCGAACAGCAGCACGATGTGCAACCTGCCCGTGGCCCTCAGCCGCTTTCTGGCGGCCTATCCCAATGTCAATGTCGACCTCGAGGAACACCTGAGCGCGGACAGCGTTCGCGCGGTGCTGGAGCAACGCGCCGATATCGGGCTGGTGGCAGGCGCCATCGACCTGCATGGCCTCGACTCCATCCTCTATGGCGCAGACGAACTACTGTTCGTGGTGCCGCCACGTCATCCGCTGGGCATGCGCGATAGCGTCTCGCTGGTCCAGGCGTTGCGCCACGAACTCGTATCGATCGGCAGCAAGAGCAGCAATTTCCTCTATCTGCAGGATATGGCAACGCGCGCCGGCATCGTCCCGCATGTGCGCGTCCATGCGCCGAATTTTCCGGCCGTGATCCGCTGCGTGCAGGAGGGCGCCGGCATCGCACTGGTACCGCGTTCCGTGGCGGAGCCGGCCATCGCGCAAGGGCTCGTCGAGGGCGTGGTGCTGGACGAACCCTGGGCCATGCGCGAGCAGCGCGTGGTCGCGCGCAGCCTTCAGAGCTTGCCGGACTACACGCGTGCGTTCATTCGCTTTCTGACGGAATCCAGCGAGTCACTCCCTGCCACCACCCTGCGTTAGATGAGTTTGAAGCCGTGTAAGGAAATATCGACTGGCTTCGTCACACACGTCACTCCATACTCGGCCATCCCACGCCTAATGGAGCCCGCCGTGCCCCCTGCAGTTCTTCCCCTGGAAGGCGTCACCGTCGTCGCGCTGGAACATGCCGTCGCCGCCCCGTTCGCCAGCCGTCAACTTGCCGATCTTGGCGCGCGCGTCATCAAGATTGAACGCCCTGGTGTCGGTGATTTCGCGCGCGGCTACGATAAGACCGTGCACGGCATGTCGTCGTTCTTCGTTTGGGCCAACCGGGGCAAGGAAAGCCTGTCGCTCGATCTGAAGCATCCCGACGCGGCAGACATCCTTCAGCAATTGCTTGGCGAGGCTGACGTGTTGATCCAGAACCTCGCGCCCGGCGCCGCCGATCGGCTCGGACTAGGCTTCGACGCGCTGCACACCCGCTTTCCAAAGCTGATCGTGTGCGACATATCGGGCTATGGCGACCACGGCCCCTATCGCGACAAGAAGGCCTACGACCTGCTGATCCAGGCGGCGGCTGGCCTGATATCGGTCACCGGCGGTGAGGACGCGCCGTCGCGCGCCGGGATCTCGATCGCCGACATCGCGGCCGGCATGTACGCCTACTCGGGCATCCTCTCGGCGCTGCTGCTGCGTGCCCGCACCGGCGTGGGCGAGCGCGTGGAAGTCACCATGCTGGAAGCGCTCGGCGAGTGGATGTCGTATCCGCTGAACTTCGCGCACTATGGCGGCACACCGCCCGCCCGGCATGGCCTGGCACATCCCTCGATCGCGCCGTACGGCCACTATCGCACCGGCGACGGCGGCAGCGTGATCTTTGGACTGCAGAACGATCGGGAGTGGCAGCGCTTCTGTCTGAACGTTCTGGACGATGCGGCCCTGGCGAACGACCCGCGCTTCACGACGAACCTGGAACGCGTGAATCATCGCGAGGCGCTGGACGTGGAAATCGGCAAGCACCTGAACCGGATGACGCGCGACGAACTGATCGAACGTCTCGATCAGGGCGGCATTGCGAACGCACCGCTGAACGACATGCACGACGTCTGGAACCATCCGCAACTGGCAGCGCGCCAACGCTGGCGTGAGGTTGCGACGCCCGCCGGATCGATCCAGGCCCTGTTGCCGCCCGCCACGCTGGCAAACGCGCCAGCGCGCATGGGTGATGTGCCGGATCTCGGAGAACACACTGCCGCCATTCTGGGCAAGCTTGGATACACCGAGGCGCAACTGGAAGCGCTACGCCAGCAAGGGGCGATCTAGCACCACACACAAAAAAAGACCGGCAGTGCCTTGCACTGTCGGTCTTTTTTTAAGGCTTGTTTTACAGAATACCCTTGGCGCGCAAGTTCGCGACTTCGTCGGAACCAAGCTTGAGATTGTCGCGCAGCACCTCGTCCGTATGCTGGCCGAGCCCCGGTGGCGCGTAACGCACCGTCGTGGGCGTCTCCGACAGCCTCAGCGGGCTGGCCGTGCTGCAGATCCGGTTCACGCTATCCGACGGGGGACATCCTGCCTCCCCGTAGCGCTCCTGCTCGACGCGCAGCCCGCGATGCTGGACATGCTCGTCGGCAAATGCCTGGGCGATATCGTTGATCGGACCGCAAGGCACTGACGCAGCCTCCAGCAGACGAATCCATTCGCTGGTCGGCCGGGTCCGCGTGACCTCGCTCATCATCGGAATCAGCGTCCGGCGATGCGTGACCCGGGCGCTGTTGGTGGCGAACCGCTCATCGCGCGCCCAGTCGACATCGGCGGCTTCGCAAAAACGCACGAACTGGCCGTCGTTGCCGATGGCAAGCAGCATGTCGCCGTCCTGTGTCGGGAAATCCTGATACGGCACGACGCTCGGGTGCGTGTTGCCCTGGCGGGTCGGCACAACACCCGCGTTCAGGTATCCCGCGCCCTGATTCGCCAGGACCGCCATGGCAACGTCGAGCAGCGCGACATCGATATGCTGGCCTCGGCCGGTGAAGTGCCGTGCCTCCAGCGCGCCAAGAATGGCCGTGGTGGCGTACATGCCCGTGAACACGTCGATCACGGCGACGCCCACGCGCACCGGGCCCGCGCCGGGCTCTCCGTCGGCCTGGCCAGTGATGCTCATCAGGCCGCTCATGGCCTGGATCAGCAGGTCATAGCCGGGACGTGCCGCGTAGGGACCGGTCTGACCGAAGCCCGTGACCGAGCAGTAGATCAGGCGCGGATTCAGCGCGCTGAGCGAGTCATAGTCGAGCCCGTAGCGCTTGAGGCCACCGGTCTTGTAGTTCTCGATGACCACGTCGCTCTGCATCGCCAGTTCACGGATCAGCTTCTGCCCTTCCGGCTTGGCGATGTCGATCGTCACCGAGCGCTTGTTGCGATTGCACGCGGCAAAGTAGCTCGCCTGGCTCGTGGGCCCATCTTCGTCTTGCAGATACGGAGGCCCCCAGTGCCGGGTGTCATCACCCGCGCCGGGTTTCTCGACCTTGATCACGTCCGCGCCCATGTCGGCGAGGTTCTGCGTGCACCACGGCCCGGCCAGCACGCGCGATAGATCCAGCACGCGGATATGGCTCAGGGCGCCGGTCTGCCGGGACGGCAGCGGCAGACCGGTGGTCGAATCGGTGGGTGTCGTCATGGGAATTCGTTGGGTATTCAGGCGATCTCCGCCCAGCCGTGGCTGAGCACGACCTTGTCGCGCTCCAGCACCTTGGCGCGCAACTGGAACTGATTAGGCTGAGCGGGATCGCGCCAGATCTCGGTGACGAGCGTTTCGCCCGGAAACACCGGTGATGCGAAGCGGATATCGAACGCGCGCAGCCGTGCCGGGTCATGACCCGCGCATTGCCTCAGCAGCGCATGCGCAACGAGGCCGTAACTGGCCAGGCCATGCAGGATCGGCCGCTCGAATCCCGCTGCCGCCGCCACGGCAGGGTCCGCGTGCAGCGGATTGAAATCGCCCATCAGGCGATACAACAGCGCCGCTTCAGGACGCGTCGGCTGCGTATCGACAAAGTCAGGCGCCCTGTCTTCAGGTGTCGGCCGCAGCGCGGGCAGTGGATCATCGCTCGGTTGCCCGCCTTCCGCCTGACTGTAGCCGCCATCGCCACGCAGGAACGACACCTGCTGGACGGTCGCCAGCAGTTCACCCTGTGCGGTTTCCAGCTTCCGCTCGGTCACCATGATGGCTCCCTTGCCGGCGCCCTTGTCGGTCAGGTGCGTGATGCGGTTATGACCGACAACCTCTGCCTCTGCGGGCAACGGACGGTGCAGCCGCAGCCGCTGTTCGCCGTGCAGCAGCTTGACCCAGTCGATACCGGTATCTGGCTCGCGTGCCCAGAAGCCGGGATAGCCCAGCACCACCGCTTGCGACGGCAGCGCGCGCAGCCCGCCGGCAGCGCCTTCGTAGACAAAAGGCAATGCCGATGCATTCATCGGATCATTGCCCAGGCCCAGGCTCAGCGCGTACAGCATGGTGTCGCGCGCGGTGTAGTGCTGACGGACCGGCGCGAACGGCCGGTTCCGCAGGTGCTGGTAGCTGATCGGCATCCTTCCCTCTGGTTCAGACCGGTGCGAAGACAGGGACCGGCGCGCCGCCGTCGGTCTCGGCGAACCGCACCTTCACGCGCTGGCCGATGTGTACGGTATCGAGATCGGTGTCGACGATATTCGTCATCATCGTCACGCCGTCATCGAGCTTCACATAGGCGATGCAGAACGGATTGGGGCCGGCGCGACGCGTGATGCTGAACGAGTAGATCTCGCCCTGCCCGCTGGCGGTCTTCCACTCGGTATCACCCATGCAGAACGGGCACAACGTGCGCGGATACCAGTGCGGCTTGCCGCAGGACTTGCATTGGCGCACCAGCAGTCGCCCCTCGCGGGCGGCCTGCCAGAAGGCGGTGTTGTCAGGCTGCTCGTCGGGAGCCTTGTACGGAGTGGGGACGTAAGGAGTCGTCATCTGTGGCATCCCTGTTATTCGCGTTCGAGGATCAGCGTGGCGGAACCATGGCGTGAGCCCATGTAGCCGCCGGTACCCTGGGCCAGCGCCAGGTCGCAGTTCTTCACCTGCACCGCCGGGTGGGCTTCGCCGCGCAACTGGCGCACGGCTTCGATCACCTTGGTGATGCCGCCACGGTTGGCCGGGTGGTTGTTGCAGAGACCGCCGCCATCGGTATTGAACGGCAGCTTGCCCACGCCGGAGATCAGGTTGCCGTCCATCACGAACTTGCCGCCTTCGCCCTTCTTGCAGAAGCCCAGGTCTTCCAGCTGCATCAGCACGGTGATCGTGAAGCTGTCGTAGATCGACGCGTACTTGATGTCTGCCGGGGTGACACGGGCTTCCTCGAAGGCTGCAGCGCCGGAGAAACGCGCGGCGGACCACGACAGGTCCACCTGGCCGCCCAGCAAACCCTTCACGTGCTCGCCAGCGCCCAGGATCTTGATCTTCGGGCGATTGAGCTTGGCTGCGATTTCCGGGCGGGCCACGATGAGGGCGCCGCCACCATCGGACACCACGCAGCAGTCCAGCCGGTGCAGCGGGTCCGAGATCATCGGGGAGTTCACCACGTCCTCGACGGTGACAACTTCGCGCAACATGGCGTTTGGGTTGTACTGGGCGTGATGCGACGCGGCCACCTTGACCCACGCGAGCTGCTCGGGCGTGGTGCCGAATTCGTACATGTGCCGCTGGGCAACCATCGCGTACAGGTTGACCGTCACCGGGTTGAACGGTGCCTCGAACGGCTGGTCTGGCAGGTTCGCGCCCCAGTTGCGTGCCTGCGTGCCGCTCGAACCTTCCGAACGCGGACGGCCGGCCAGCGTGATCAGCGCCACGTTGCACTTGCCGGCGGCGATGGCCTGCGCGGCGTGCGAGACGTGAGCGATGTAGGAGGACCCGCCCATTTCGGTCGAATCCACATGGCGCACGTTCAGGCCGAGATAATCGACCATGTTCACCATGCCGAGGCCCGGGGCGTCACCGGCGCAGAAGTAGCCGTCGACGTCGGCCAGCGACAGACCCGCGTCCTCTAGCGCGCCCTTGGCGCTTTCCGCGTGAAGCTGGGCAACGGTCTTGTCCGGTGCCTTGCGGGTCGGGTGCTCGTACGCCCCGACGATATATGCCTTGCTATTGATGGTCATGAACAGTCATCCGTTATCGGGTCTTGTCAGGCCGCCATGGCTTCGCCGTAGCGTTCCAGGTGGAGGTCGGTATCGCCCAGCAGGACGTCTACCATGGTCAGCGCCTTGAAATAGTCGCCAACCTCCAGTTCATCGGTCATACCCATGCCGCCGTGCAACTGCACCGCCTGCTGGCCGGCGAAGCGCGCGGCCTTTGCCGTGACGACCTTGGCGGCGGACACCTTGCGGCGGCGCTCGGCCGCGTCGGTGGCATCGAGGCCCTGCGCGGCCACGTAGGCCATCGACAGCGCCAGTTCCTTCTGCAGCAGCATGTCGGCCACGCGGTGCTGAAGGGCCTGGAAAGAAGCCAGCGGCTTGCCGAACTGCTTGCGAGTGCCAAGGTACTCGGCGGTGATCTCGATCAGCCGTTCGATGGCGCCAGCCGCCGCCGCGCATTGCGCCGCAACGCCGTGATCGAGTCCAAGCTCCAGGGCCTCGAGACCGTTCGTCGTGACCAGCGTGGCGGGCACGTCGGTGAGTTGCAGGTCCGCGCCCGACAGTCGGTCCATGGTCGGATAACCGGTTACCGTCAGCCCCTTCGCGTCGCGGCTCACCAGGAACAGCGCCAGCGCGCCGTCGAGCATCGCCGAAACAATGTACGTATCAGCCGCCGCGCCATGCCAGACCACCGACTTCCGGCCATTGAGCACATAGCCGTCGGCACCGGCCTTGCGGGCCGTCGTCCTGGCGACTTCGGGGCGATAACGCGAATCCGGCTCCAGATAGGCCAGCGTGAAGATCTTGTCGCCACTCGCGATGGCGGGCAGCCACTCGGCCTGCAGGGCAGCAGGCGCGTGATGCGCGAGGATCGCCGTGGCGATGACCCCGCTCGGGATCACGGGCTCCTGCACGAGCGCGCGCCCCAGTTCTCGCTGCACGACAACCTGGCTGGTCGGGCCGTGGCCAAAGCCACCGTGGTCAGCCGGCACGGCCAGCCCGAGCACGCCCATCTCCGCCAGCGACGACCAGATGCCCCGGTCGAAGCTGCCGTGTTCGCGCGCGTTGCGACGGCGCTTCTCGAAGGTGTACTCGGATTCGACAAAGCGGCGCAGGCTGTCGGCGAGCATCCGCTGTTCTTCGCTATATGTGAAATCCATGCTTGTCGTCCTTTCGCCTAGAAACCGATGATCATCTTGGAGATGATGTTCTTCTGAACCTCGGTCGAGCCACCGTAGATCGTGGTCTTGCGCATGTCGTAGTAGGTCGAGGCAGCCGGTGCCGCCCATTCCGCGCCACTAACGGGCTGAGGCGCGCCCAGCTCCATCCAGTCCGTCGAGTAAGGCCAGCCGTTCGGGCCCGCCACCTCCATCTGGAGCATGGCGATGTCCTGCTGCAACTCCGAGCCACGGATCTTGACGATCGACGCTTCCGGGCCGGGGGTGCCCGCGGCCTGCGTGGCCACGCGCAACAGCAGCATTTCCAGCGCCATCAGATCCATCTCGAGACGGGCGATCTTGTCGCGCATACGGACGTCGTCGATCAGGCGGCCACCGCGGCCATCGGTGGTCTCGGTGGCGTACTTCCGGAGCAGGCGCAGTTCGCGGTAGCAGTGCCCGATGCCGGCGATGCCGGTGCGCTCGTGGCCAAGCAGGTACTTGGCGTAGGTCCAGCCCTTGTTCTCCTCGCCGAGCAGGTTCTCGACCGGTACCTCGACCTCCTCGAACCAGGTCTCGTTCACGTCGTGGCCGCCGTCGAGCGTCTTGATCGGTCGCACGGTCACACCGGGCGATTTCATGTCGATCAGCAGCATCGAGATGCCTTCCTGGGCCTTGGCTTCCGGGTCGGTACGCACCAGGCAGAAGATCCAGTCGGCGAAATGCGCCATCGTCGTCCAGGTCTTCTGGCCATTGACGATGTACTTGTCGCCACGGCGCACGGCGCTGGTCCGGAGCGAGGCGAGATCCGAACCGGAACCGGGTTCGGAATAACCCTGACACCAGAACTCTTCCACGGTCGGGATACGTGGCAGGAAACGTTCCTTGTGCGCGGCGCTGGCGTACTTCATCAGGACCGGGCCAATCATCGTGAGACCGAACGGCAACATGCGCGGAGCGCCAGCCCGCAGCGTCTCGATCTCGAAAATCAGGCGCTGCAGCGCGTTCCAGCCCGTGCCGCCCCATTCCTTCGGCCAGGTGGGGGCGCCCCAACCATGCGCATGAAGGATGCGGTGCCACCGCACGTAGTCGTCCTTCTCCACACGCCTGTGGCCCAGTACCTTGTCGCGAATATCGGTCGGCAAGTTGGCCTGGACAAAGGCGCGGACTTCCTCTCGGAAGGCTTCTTCTTCCTTGGTGAAACGCAGGTCCATGAATCTGTCTCCGGTCTGATGAACAGATTCTATGGGTGGCCGGGCCGGGCTGGTTCAAGTTTGCCGAATCCTGCCTTTGACAACGCGAAATGCACACAGCCGACCGTTTCAGCGCCTCGAAGCCGCCCCTTGCCATTTACGAATGGCGCCGGCCAGGCTTTGCGGCGATGCTGGCCGGACTTTTCCCCCGCAACACAAAGGACGGCAATTCCCGTGACCACCCGGATTCATCACTTGCTAGACCGCTGGCTGACCGAGTCGCCCGATCAACCGTTCATCCATCTGCCGGACGGCCGCAGCCTGACCTTCGCCGATCTGGGCGCGCTGACCACCGCGGCCGAAGCGGAATTGCTGGCGCTAGGCGTCCTGCCGGGTGACCGCGTCCTGGTCGTGGCGGAAAACTGCCCCGAACACGCCGCGCTGATCCTCGCCTGCAGCCGTGTGGGGGCGTGGTCCTGCGGCGTCAACGCGCGGATGGCTCCGGCCGAAATCGACGCTTTCGCCGCCAAGGCAGATGCCCGGGTGATCTACTTCACCGCGGCGGCGTCACGTGCCGCATCCACCCATGCACGCCGGTTCGACGCCGTGCCTTCCGCGCTGAACGGCATGGAGCACAGCCACGTCCGCGCCGACGCCATGCCGGAAGGACAGCCGCTGCAGGACCAGGTGGCCGCGCTGATCTTTACCTCCGGCACCACCGGCGAGCCCAAGGGCGTGATGCTCACGCACGATGCCCTGATTCACTTTGCCCGCGTGACTTGCGAGGCCCGCGCGCTGAGCCCGGTGGACCGCAGCTATGCGTTTGTGCCGATGACCCACATTTTCGGACTCGGCACCGTCCTGCTCAGTTCGCTGCTGGCCGGCGCGCAACTGGTCATGCGCCCGCACTTCGATCCGACCGACCTGCTGGATGCGCTGGCGCACTGCGGCGTGTCGCAATTGCAGGGGCCGCCGACGCTGTATTCGCGTCTGCTGGCGCACCTGCAACATGAGGGCATCACGACACCCACGGCGCCCGCGCTGCGCTACCTCTACACCGGTGCCGGTCCGCTGGATCTGTCGCTCAAGCAGCGTGTGGAGGCCACCTTTGGCCTGACGTTGCACCACGGCTACGGGCTGTCCGAGTACGCAGGCTCGGTGCACGTGACGCGGCTTGGCGACCGGCGTGCCGATACCAGCGCGGGATATGCCGTGGCCGAGGCCGAAGTGCAGGTCACCGACCCCGTCACCGGCACACCGTTACCCCTGGGTGAACGCGGCGAGCTGTGGCTGCGCGGCCGGGGCCTGATGCCCGGCTATTTCCGCGATCCGGATGCCACCGCGAAAGCCATGCGCGAAGGCGGCTGGTACGCGAGCGGCGACCTTGGCGAAATGCACGCGGACGGCGCCCTGTTCGTGGTGGGGCGCCTGAAGGAAATGATCATCCGCTCCGGCTTCAACGTCTATCCGGCCGAGGTGGAGACCGCGCTCAACACGCACCCCAGCATCCAGCGCTCGGCTGTGGTCGGCTGCCGCGAAAGCGATGGCAACGAGGAGATCATCGCCTTCGTGGAACTGCGCCCCGGCGCCACGCTCGACGTTGCCGCGCTGCAGAACCACCTGCGTGAACGTCTGGCCCCGTACAAGCGCCCCGCGCGCATCGTGGCGCTGCCAGAGCTGCCAACGAATAACAACGGCAAGATCCTCAAGCGCGAGCTGCAGGAACAGGCCGCATCACTGCTGTCATAGGAGACTCCCCATGCAAGCCCCCCGTTCCTTCGCCATGCGCAGGCGGCTTCTGGCCGCCGGCCTGCTCGGCGCCGTCGCGCATCCGCTTTCCGCGCTCGCGGCCGATACCTGGCCGTCCAAGCCCGTGCGAATGATCGTGCCATTTCCGCCTGGCGGTCCGGTGGACACCACGGCGCGCATCTTCGGCCAGAAGCTCGGCGAGATGTGGAAGGTCCCGGTCGTCATCGACAACCGTCCCGGCGCGGGTGGCGTGATCGGGGCGACCGTCGCGGCGAAGGAACCTGCCGACGGCTACAGCCTGTTCGTGGGCGCCATCCATCACTCGGTCAATCCGTCGCTGATGGGCAAGCTGCCCTATGACATCGAGAAGGATTTCGCGCCGGTCAGCTTCGCGACGATGTATCCGATCTTTGTGGTGGTGCATCCGTCCGTGCCCGCCAACAACATCAAGGAATTCATCGCGTACGCAAAGAAGAGCGACAAGCCGCTCGCGTTCGGCTCTTCCGGCAATGGCGGCGGTACGCATCTGGCAGGCGAACTGTTCAACATGGAAGCCGGCACAAAGCTGCAGCACATCCCCTACAAGGGCAGTGCCCCAGCCATGAGCGACCTGCTCGGCGGACAGGTGCAGGTAATGTTCAGCGACGCCCCGACTGCCCTGCCGCACATCAAGACGGGCCGCATCAAGGTGCTCGGCGTGGCCAGCCGCCAGCGCTCGGCCATCCTGCCCGACGTGCCGACCGTTGCGGAATCGGGCCTGCCCGGCTACGAGGCCTACTCATGGGCCGCGCTGTTCGCGCCGGCCCACACGCCGCAGCCAATCCTCAACAAGCTCAACGCCGATTTCAACGTCGCCATGAACGACCCGGCGGTGCGCCAGCGCATGGTGCAAGCCGGCGCGGATGCCGATCCGGGCACGCAGGAACAGATGCGCCAGCGACTGCACAGCGAAATCGAGAAATGGAAGAAGGTCATCCAGACAGCCGGAATTACGGCCGGGTGACGGCCGGGTGACGGCTGGGTGACGGATGACCCTGAGGGTGACGTGAGACCGGGGGCGATGCCCCCGGCAGCCATCAGTCGCGAGAGTCAGTCCCGGGAGGCCGCAGGCCAGCGGAACAGCGGCGGCTCCTTTTCCTTGAAGCGGCGCACGGCTTCGCGGTGGTAGCTGGTGGTGAAGGCGATGCCCTGCCCCAGCGACTCCATTTCCAGCATGGCACGCACATCGCTGCCGAGCGACTGGTTCAACGCGCGTTTGGCCATGGCGAATGCAGCCGGCGAAGCGCCGGCCAGGCCACGAGCCAGCTCGTCGGCGCGGGCATGTAGCTTGTCCTGCGGCACGATCTCGAACACGGCGCCGATCTGGCGCGCTTCCTCCGCGCCGATTTCGCGCGCGCTGAACACCAGTTCCCGCGCTTTCGCCATGCCTACCACTCGCGGCAGCGTGTATAGCGCGCCGCAATCGGGCACCAGGCCAACTTTCATGAACGGCATGCAGAAGCGCGCGCGCGGCGACGCCACGATGAAATCGGCAAGCAGCGCAATGCTGAAGCCGGCCCCATAGGCCACCCCATCGACAGCCGCAACCACGGGACGATCCAGATCCACCAGCATGGCGATCCAGCCATGCATGTCGTCCATGCGCGCGCGGCCCGCATCCGCCTCCGTCACGTTCATCGCGCGGATGTCGCCACCGGAGCAGAAGTCCTCGCCGGCGCCGCGCAACACTACGGCGCGCACCGAGCGGTCGGCGCGAATCCGCTGTACTGCGTCGCATAGCCCATCGCGCATGGAACCGTTCAGGGCGTTCTTCTGCTTCGGACGGTTGAGCGTCAGCGTTGCCACGCCATCCGAAATTTCTACCAGCAAGCCGTCTTCTTCTGTCATGCCTGTCTCCATTTTTCGTCTACCACGGTCAGCTTGGCCGATCCTTGGCCATCCCGCCATTTGCATGTGTTGAATCCTGCGTTCGCCTGCGCGGAAGTCCCCCCCGTAGTTGCGCGAATAGATCGAATGGGCCCGTTGGGGGGATAATCGCTGACTATTCTGGAGACAACGTCATGCGCTTCGACCTGGTCGATCTGAATCTCTTCACGCATATCGCTGAGGCCAGCAGCCTGACCCGCGGTGCAGAACGTTGCCACCTATCCCTGCCGGCTGCCAGCACCCGCATCAAGAACCTGGAAGAGCAGGTTGGCGTCAAACTGCTGAGCCGCAGCAGCCTCGGCGTCAAGGTGACGCCGGCGGGCGCGACGCTGCTTGCGCACGCGCGGCGCGTGCTGCGCCAGATCGAGCAGTTGAGCGGCGACCTGCAGGAGTATTCGTCCGGTATCAAGGGGCATGTACGCGTGTTCGCCAACACCACCGCAATGAGCGAGTTCCTGCCCGGGGTGCTGCGTACGTACCTCGTCAATCACCCCGACGTGACGGTCGACATCCGGGAGCGCCTCAGTCCGGATATCGTCAGGGCCGTGCAGGAAGGCATGGTCGATATCGGCATCGCCGCCAGCGGCGTCAACATGGATGGCCTGGAAGTGATGCCCTATCGGCTCGACAGGCTCGTGCTGGCGACTGCACTCAGCCATCCGTTTGCCCAGAAGAAGCGGGTACGCTTTGTCGAAACGCTCGACCAGGATTTCATTGGCCTGCCCGAAGAAAGCGCCATCCACAACTTCCTGAAGCGCGCCGCATCGGACCTGCAGCGCAACCTGCGCTGGCGCATCCAGGTCAGCAACTTCGAGACCGCCGCGCGCATGATCGAGGCAAACGTGGGGATCGGCGTGCTGCCGGAGAGCACCGCGCGCCGGCTTGCCCAGACCATGGCGCTGAAGATCGTACCGATCGAGGATGAGTGGGCCGAGCGCAAGTTGCAGATCTGCGTGGCGGACCTGGACGCGCTACCCGTGTTCGCGCGCAAGCTGGTGGAACTGCTGGTCGAGGACGGCATCGGCAACCCGGTCTGACGATTGCCGACGCCCCGAGCCGCTCATACCGCGGCTAGACCCCGGCTAGACCAGTTCCGCAATCATTCCCCGCAGCCGGTGCTTGTGCAGCTTGCCGCTGGCCGTCGTCGGCACCGCCGACACGCGCACGATGCGCGCCGGGCGCTTGTACGGCGAGAGCCTTTCGGCAAGGTAGGCGTGAAGATCCCTCTCGTCGAACGTCTCGCCTTCGCGAATCTCGACGAACGCGATGATCTCCTCGTCGCCGTCTTCCGCCGGATTGCCGACCACGGCAGACAAGCGGACCGACGGATGCGAGTTGATGACCGATTCCACTTCGATCGGATAAACACTGAAGCCCGAACGGATGATCAGATCGCGCGTTCTGCCCACGATGAACAACGCACCATCCTGATCGATGCGTCCGATGTCGCCCGTATTGAGCCAGCCATCGGGGCGCAATGCCTCCGCCGTCTGTTCGGGTGCACGATAGTAGCCGCGCATGACACCCGGGCCTCTCACCCACAATTCTCCGGGGCTGCCCTCCGGCACTGGTTCGCCACCCGGCCCCACCACGCGCAACTCCGCGCCTTCCACGATTTCCCCGGCAGAGCTGTCGCTGCGCGGCCGGTCCGTGCGCGTGATGAACAGCGAGCCTGCGTACTCGGTCATGCCATAACCGTGATGCAGCGGCTGGCCGAACATCGCCTCGACGTTGCGCTTGAGCGCGAGATCGAGCGGGCCACCGCCGGTATAGAGATAACGCAGACGCTTCGGATGCAGCGTGGTAACGCCGGTCTTGCCCAGGTAAGCCAGGATGCGACTGAACATCGCCGGCACACCCTGCAGGATCGAGATATCGTCGCGTTGCAGCGCCGCGCAGGCATCGGCCACGTTGAAGCGTGCAACCAGATACAGGCTGCCACCGGCCTGAAACGTGGCGAGCAGCAACGTCGCCAGTCCGAAGATGTGCGACATCGGCATGATCGCGAACGCGCAGTCTTCCGGCCCCATCCGGCGGATTTCCGCCGTCACGCGGGCGTAGTGCAGCAATCCGCGATGCGTGACCATCACGCCCTTGGGTTGGCCTGTAGTGCCTGACGTGTAGATCAGCGCGGCCACGTCGCGCGCCAGTTCGGCAGGCTCGCGCTCGCTGCCGGCATCCGCGTCGGCGGCCATCAGCGGACCTAGGCCCGGTGGCGAGATTTCGCGGGCGCGATAGCGCAAGCCATGCCGCAAGGCATCGGGGGATGCGGCATGCGTGAAGAGCATCAGCCGCGGTGTGCAATGCGCGCGGATCTCCTCGATCTCACGCGCAGTCAGCCTGGCATTCGTCACAACCGGCCACGCACCGAGTTCCGACAAGGCGAAGATCAGCGTGATCATGGCCAGGCTGTTCTCCGCGACGATCAGCACGCGATCGCCGGCGCCGACACCCTGCGCTTCGAGATAGCGCTGGGCCAGCTCGACGCCCTCCCAGAGTTGCGCATAGGTGACGACACGGTCGCCCTCGCGCACCGCCACATTGTGCGGGGTACGGGTCGCCCAATGGCGGGGGATATCGCTGATCCGATGCGCGATCGGTCGCTCCTGCGGCATCTGGCTCAAATCCTCATGGAGAGTGGAACACGGCCCGACCGGGCCCGATCAGGGCGCGGTCGGGTCACACGTCGAAGTCTAGGGTCAGCAAGGTGCCAGCGCAATTCGCCGTTCGAAAAGCAGTACTTCGCCCGCGCGAAACCGCCGGGTGATCCGGCTTGCCCGACCTCCATTCTTCGACCACTTATGCCTCGCTTATACCTCGCTTATACCTTTTACTCGACCTCGATATTCGCCGTCTTGACCACGTTGCCCCAGAGCGCGAGTTCCTTCTTGATACGCCCTTGCAGCGCGGCCGGGCCGGACACGTTCAGGTCATAGCCACCGTCGACCATCCGCTCCCGGTAGGCCTGATCCTGCCCCACAGCCTGCTGCGCCTTTACGAGCCGATCCGTCACATCGGCAGGCAGCCCCGGAGGACCAACCAGCGCGTACCAGCCCGTCAGGTCGTACTGCTTGAGGCCGGATTCGACCAGTGTCGGCACATTGGGCAGCGCGGGGTTGCGCGTCTTCGACGTCACGGCGAGCGCACGTACCTTGCCGCCCCGGATATGGCCGATGGCCGTTCCGGTGATATCGAACATGAAGGTCACCTTGCCGCTGATGACATCGGCCATGGCCGGCGCGTTGCCCTTGTATGGCACGTGCAGCATCTTCACCCCCGTCATCTGCGCAAGCAGTTCCGCCGACAGATGGTTCGACGCACCCACGCCCGCAGAACCGAAGCTCACTTCACCCGGATGCTTGCGTGCGTACGAGACCAGCTCGTCCACGTTCTTGGCCGGGAAATCCTTGTTGATCAGCAGCACGTTGGTGTAGTCGGTGATCAGGCCGACATAGCTGAAGTCCTGTGCCGGCTTGAAACTGACGGACTTCTGGATCAGCGGCGTCATCGTCATCGTGGGGCTGGCCACGAAATAGAGCGTGTAGCCGTCAGGCTTGGCGCTGACCGTCATGCCAGCCGCGATGGCGCCGCTGGCACCCGCGCGGTTATCGACGATTACCGGCTGCTTGAGCACACGTCCGAGGTAGTCCGCGTAGATGCGCGCGGCGGTATCAACCGGCCCACCCGGCGCATACCCAACCAGCAATCTGATGGGACGGGATGGGTAGGCATCGGCAAGTGCCGAGCCGTTCGCAAGCACAAGCATTACCGCGGCAAGAAAAATTCGTAGCATTGTCTCCACCTGTTTTCTGCATCAGGACTTCCATTGCTCACCGGCTTTATCGCGAGTTTGTCGTGCGGTGAGTTGGGGGAGACTTTGCGGCAGACCCGCTGGGCCGGCAATTTGCATTTGTTGAAGGTGGGCTTTGAGGATGCGATAGCGGGCCGCCGCCCGTGGCCGTTACCGATAGTGCGGAGCCCTCCCAAGGGATAACCCCGACATGCGCGAGTGTTTGGAGGAAACCACCTAAGGTTTTGATTGTGCTCGCAAAGTCAGGTGCCTTTACTGTTTCAAACAACAATGACACCACCACCGAGGAGACCAGATGGAACACGGCAATCGTCGTGGGCCCGGCCGGGCTTGCGCGCATCATGGCACCGTCACGCAGAAGACAGGGACACGCAGGTTCACGAGCGCCATCGCGGGGACTGCGGCAGGGACTGCGGCGGCCATCGTCGCAGCCATCGCCATGGCCTGGCCAGCCAGTGCCGCGGCCACCAGCGACTATGCAAAGACACGCTATCCGATCGTGCTGGTGCATGGCCTGACCGGCGCGGCAAAGATGGGCGGCGTGATCGACTACTGGTACGGCATTCCTGAGGTGCTGCGAGCCAATGGCGCCACGGTCTACGTGTCCACGGTGCCGTCGTTCAACAGCGATGAAGAACGCGCACTGGCACTGCAGGCCTATGTCCGCGCGGTCAAGCTGGAGACCGGCGCCGACAAGGTCAATCTGATCGGACACAGCCAGGGTGGGCCCACCTCGCGGATGCTGGCTGCCATGTCGCCGCAGGATGTGGCATCGGTGACGACTATCGGCAGCCCGCACCGTGGCAGCCAACTCGCCGACGTCGTGCTGGACGTCATCAACGGCATCAGCAGCATTCCACTTGCGGGGCCCGCGCTGGTCAATGTGATTCAGGGCGCAACGGATCTTCTGGGCTGGTTCAACGGCATGTTCAATGGACAGGCGCTAAACCAGGATGCGATTGCCTCGGTGCGCATCCTGACCAGCCAGGGCGCCGCCGAGCAGAACGCGCGGCTCAACGCTACCCTGGCGCCTGGCTCGCAATCCGCGCTAGGCCCGGATTGCGACACCCCGGGAGCAGTAGCCGAGCAACGGCAGGGGCGCAATGCCAACGGAAATCTCATCACCTACACCCAGGCCGCTTACTCCTGGACCGGCCGGGGCGGCCCGATCAACCTGCTGCGCTCGAACCTGCTTGACCCATCCACGGCAGCCATGGCGGCCGCTGCCGGTGTCATGGGCATGAAGGGCGCCGGCCCCAACGACGGGATGGTGTCGGTGTGCAGCGCCAAGTGGGGACGCGTGCTTTCCACCGACTACTACTGGAACCATCTCGACGAGATCAATCAGATGCTCGGTATGTATCAGGACGTCGACCCACGCACGGTGATCCTGAATCACGCCAACCGCTTGCGCAATGATCAGCTCTGAGCGAAGGCCAGGGGTCACCCTGGTCCTGGTAGTAGCCGGGCTCGTGGGTGCCGCCGTCTATTGGGCAACGGCACCCACGGAACCGGCGCAAGGTCCACTGCCGGCGCGGTCCCGCACGGACGCAAGGTCGGAGCTATCGGCATCACCCGCTGACAGCATCCGCGCGCGAAACATCACCGAGATGCCGTCGTTGGCGGGCGTCGATATTCCACCCGGCCCGGAAGCCGACGCGCAAGGCAATCTGCGCCTGACGCGCGCGCTGCGCACCTACTTCGACTTCTTTCTGAGCGCCAGCCATGACGCGGGCGACGCCGCGGCATTGGACCAGTTGGTGCGCGACGACATCCGCAAACATGTGCCGCAACCGGCCGAGGACCAGGCGTGGCAACTGTGGCAACGCTACCGGGCATACCTGTCCGAGATGCAGCCCAAAGCCTCCGATGGACCGATAACCAGTGTGATTGGCGCGCCAGAGACCAGTCAGGTGCAACGCCTGCGCGCATTGATCGCCGACCGCAATGCCGCGCGAGCGCGCCACTTGCCAGACGTCGTGGCCATCTGGTTCGACGACGAGCAAGCCTACGACGACGCCATGCTCGCGCGCCTGGAGATGGCCACCCAGCCTGGCCTCGACGACGCCGAACGACGGCGCCGCCTGTCCGCACTGGACGCCACGCTGCCCGAGTCTGTACGTGCCGCTCGCGAAGCCGAAGCAAGGCCGCAGGCGATCAGCAAGACGATTGCCAATATGCATACGGCAGGACGTAGCCCTCAGGAGATCGGTGCGTCCCTGGCTCAGGCATACGGTCCCGAGGTCGCCCAGCGCTATCAGCAGCAGGCGCAGGCCGAGCAGGCCTGGCAGCAGCGCTACGACGATTACGCAGCCCAGCGCTCGCAGATCGTGTCGTTCGCCGGTTTGTCGGAACAGGACCGCGCGCAGCAGCTTGAAACGCTGCGGCGGCAAACATTCACCAATCCAAGTGAAGCGTTGCAGGCCGAGGTGATGGACAAGGCTGTGGGGGGACGACGGGCGGCGCAGTGAGAGCGGTGCCATCTCCTGCAAGGTGCCTTCTCATGTCAGCCTGCTTCGGCACGGCGAATCGCGATCTCTCGGAGTCGCGCGCCCGCCCCACGCAGGCGTACCCTCCCGACCTTCACGTGGAATCCACTAAGATACTGGCTTCCTGACTCACGCCCTGCTCGCCTTCTGCGCCCGGCACGCCTCACATCCCATGGCAACACGACGTACCGACGAAGCCTTCCTCGAGGAATTGACGCACCTGCTGATCACCACGGGTGTCTCGTCGCTGACCATCGGCGAGATGGCTCAGCGCATGCGATGCTCGCGCCGGCGCTTGTACGAGATCGCTGAAACCAAGGAGGAGCTGTTTGTTCACGTCTGCCGCAATGTGCTGGAAGCCAATCTGGAAAAAGGCTACGCGGCAGCCAGGCGCGCTCCCGACGCAGCGCGCGCCATCTCGGCCTATATGCATGCCACGCTGAATGCCACGGGGCTGAGCAAGGCAGCCCTTACCGACCTGGACGCCATCGAGACCGGCCGCAAGGTGTTCGATGACTACCAGCTCGCGCGCGTGCGCGGACTGGAAAGCATGATCGAGGAAGGTGTGAGACAGGGGCTGATGGCCCCGCACAATCCGCGCCTGGTTTCCGAAGCCATCCTGGGCGCGGCACACCGTCTGCGCAACCAGCAGTTCCTGCAGCAGACCGGCATGAAGATCGGCGATGCCTTCAGCGAATTCTACGAACTCATTCTGAACGGCCTTTTGGTCAGGCCGTCAACGCCCACCCCACGGGCAAAGCAACCCCGCGGCTGAGCGGATACCTCCGTTCCCGCCACGCAGGGAAGGCGCCGAGCCGACGCTCGCCGCCTACTGCGGCGGTATGTTGGCGGCTCGGATGACGCGCCCCCATTTCTCGTATTCCTCCTGCACAAATCGGCTGCTCTGTTCGGGGCTATCCACAATGGGGATCAGCGCTGCGGCATCCAGGGTCTTGCGCAGATCGGGGTTCTTCTGCGCCTGATTGATGACCTGGTTCAGGCGCGCAATGGTAGGCGCCGGCGTGCCCTTTGGTACGAATGCCGCCATCCAGCCCACGACTTCAAACCCAGGCACGCCGGACTCTGCCACCGTCGGCACATCGGGAAGCTGAGGCGCGCGCTTGGCGGTGGTAACGGCGAGCGCCCTTACCTTGCCAGACTGGATCTGAGTGACCGCTGCGCCAATGTTGGCGAACAGGAAATCGACGTGCCCACCCATGAGCGCGCTCATGGCTTCGGAGGGACCGCCATATGGCACATGCGTATAGTCGAGGCCCTTCACGTCCTGCTTGAGTAATTCGGCCGCCAGATGCGCGGAACTGCCGACGCTGCCGGAAGCGTAATTGACGCGGCCAGGGCGCGCTTTCACGTACGCCAGGAACTCGGCGAAGGTCTTCGCCGGGAACGAATTGCTCACTAGCAGCACGTTGCCATTCAGGCCGAAGATCGCCACGGCCTGGAAATCCTTGAGCGGGTCATACGGCGTTGCGGCGATCAGGCGCGGGTTGATGGCATGGGTGACGTTGGTACCCAGCAGCATCGTGTAGCCGTCAGGTGCGGCATGGGCAACGAAATTGGCGCCGATGGTAGCGCCAGCGCCCGCCTTGTTCTCGGTAACGAGCGGCTGCTTGAGGGCATCGCCCATGTACTTGGCGAAAGTACGCGCGGTCAGGTCTGTCACGCCGCCGGGCGCGAACGGCACGATGAAGCGGATCGGCTTGGAGGGATAGCTGTCCTGCGCGTGCACGGTAGTGCCGGCAAAGGCAAGCGTCAGGGCGCACGCGCCCAGCAGTTTGCGGGTCAAACCCATGATTGTCTCCTTCTCTTTTTTGGATGGCTTTGCGCGACACCTTCATGGCCGGTGCCGCTGCGACTTCAGGCTACTTGTCGGTCTTTGCCGTTCCAGTAGCTGCCGCGGATGGCCTTGCGGTCGATCTTGCCAAGCGCGGTCATCGGCAACTGCTCCGCGAAGATCACCGTCTTGGGCGCATTGACCACGCCTTTCCTGCTCTTGACGAACTCGACAAGCTCGCCCGCATCTGGTGTCTGTCCCGGCTTCGGCACCACAATGGCCGTGACGGATTCGCCCCACTTCTCGTCGGGCACACCGAACACCGCGGACATGGCGATGGCCGGGTGTTGTGCCAGGCAATGTTCAACCTCGCTCGGATAAACGTTGAACCCACCGGTGATGATCATGTCCTTGGCACGATCGACGATGTAGAGGTAGCCCGCCGCATCGCGGCGCGCCATGTCACCGGTATGCAGCCAGTCGCCAGCGAATACTTTCTCGTTCTCTTCGGGCCGGTTGAGATAACCATCCATCACCAGCGGACCGCGCACGCACAACTCGCCGACTTCGCCGACCGCCACTTCTCGCCTCGCACTGTCTAACAACTTGACCTGATTGCCGACCATGACCTTGCCGCATGAGCTCAGCAGGTGCGAGCGAGACAAGTCATGGTCGCGCTTGGACAGATAGCTGATGGTCATCGGCGCCTCGGCCTGACCGTAGACCTGGCCGAATACCGGGCCAATCCTGTTCAGTGCTTCCTGCAGGCGAGACGGCGCAATCGGCGAGGCGCCATACAGCACCAGCTCCAGGCTGGACAAGTCCGCCTCCGCGAGGCCAGCGTGATCCAGCAAGGCGTAGATCTGCGTTGGCACCAGAAAGGTCAGATTGATGCGATGCGTTGCTACCCGCGTCACAAAGTCAGACGGGGTGAACTTGTCACACAGGTACACGGTACCGCCGCGCAAAAGCGTCGGCAGGATCAGGCTGCCCGAAGCATGTGAAATCGGCGTGGTCACCAGATAGCGGATCTGCTGCGGCCATTCATACGTCGCCAGCATGGCCTGCAGCATCGTCACCACCGTGCGGTGCGTATGGAGGATGCCCTTGGAGCGACCCGTGGTACCGCCGGTGTATGAGATCTTGCTGATCTCCGCGGCGTCGTCGCCCGGTTCGAGCTCCGCGTCGTCCATGGCCGCCGCCTGACTCGCGAGACCAGCACCGAGCACGCCGTCGTCCAGCGGCATCATCAGCACGTTTGCAACACGCGCCTGCAGGACCTGCGCGCGCGCCGCGAAACGCGCATCGTCGACCACCAGCGCTTTCACACCGGCGTCGCCAAGCACGAAGGCGTGGTCCTCCTCCGACGCCATCGGATGCAATGAAACCGCCTTGAGTCCTGCAAGCTGCGCCGCGATGATCGCCACGACTGCCTCGACTCGATTGCCCACCAGAAAGGCCACGACATCCTGACGTTCAAGGCCGCGTGCATGGAACAACCTGGCCATGCGGTACGAGCGCCGGGCCAACGCTTCATAGGTGAGTGTCACACCGTCCTCGACCAGCGCCAGGGCCTGGGGACAAGCACGAAAAGCAGAGGTGTAGAGCTGCGCGATCGTGGCGCAGCCGTATCGGGCGGATGCCTGGGGGGCCATTCTGTCTCCATTGCCTTGTTTTAGGTCTGAAGGCAATGTAAGTCCCATTTCGGTACCATGTCAATCATACTGGTACCGAAAATTCCGGGTGTATCACCCCCTGCCTGTCTCGCCTGATGCGGCGCCGGCGAACAAAAAGCCGCCCAGTTGGGCGGCTCAATAGCTCTACTCCATCGTCAGACTCCGGCCAGTGCCAGAATCGCTTCAACGCAGCCTTCAATGTTGGGGAGTCCCTGGAACGCTTTCGTGTCGACTAGGCACCAAAACCTGCCCGCTCACCAAACCGACGTCGTTGTCCAGGAATCACCCACGCATTCGCAGCAGATCCGCGTAAGAGACCAGCTTGTGCTTCTCCTGGGCAAGCGTCTTTGGCTTTGACTCCGGGCGGGTTTTTTTGCCGCGCTCGAATTCGACAATAGCGCGTGCGTCCTCCCGCGCGTAGGTTCGTGCGGTCCTGGCTTCCGCTTTCCGGCGCACGGCCTCCTGCCGTGCGGCAATACGTTCCTCTCGGGCAACGTCTTGCGCCGCCGACAGGATTTCGGCTTTTAGCAGATCACGCCTTTGCTTGGCTGCGGCACGGGCAGCTTGCAATTGCTCTTTCCGTTGCCGAATCCAGTCCTTCATGTTGACCGGGGCCGGCCTGGCCTCTGGCGGCACACTCAGGCGCAAAGCCCTGCTGATTGAAACTCTGTCAGCCCGAAGCGCGCGCTGCGCGTCCTGTTTGGCATCACTCACACTGCCTCACTCTCTTCGACCAGCACAAAAGTGCTCGCCCATGCACCACATGTTGAAGTCTAGGAACTCATCGTAGCGACCTTACCATAGCACTTCATCTCGAACGTCGATGACTATGCTCCAGACATGCCGCACGGCCGACAGCCCCCGGCAACAGCCAGAGCTGAGGAGCGCGAGCGCGAACAGCCAAATAGTGAGAAGCAGTGTAGCCATACGCAATCCAGCGGCCGTCGGAAGGACGCAGCGTCGAGCACTCTGGCCGACTGACGACGCTGGGATGCCGCTGCATTTCCGTCCGATTGCGCCTGCCAACAATCGGCAGCACGGGATCGGACGGTATGTGTTCGGGTGCGTCAGAATTTGTGACGAACGCCAACCGACACACCCACCATCGACGAGTTGCCGTTGCCAAGCACATAGCTGTTACCGAGCGAGAGGCTATTCGCATAGGCAATCAGCGCAGAGTCAAGCATCAAACCTGCATTTTTTGCGTAGGCGGCCGACAGGTACACATCCGTTCGCTTCGAGAAGCTGTAATCGGCAATCAGGTTCACCTGCCAGGGATTAGCGACGCTCGTGTTACCGAATACATTCCGGACCTTGTCATAGTCGTACTCGAGCGTGAGACTGAGCGCCGGCCCTACCTGATATATGCCACCAACCCAGAAGAAGTCATCTCGCCCGATTGTCGCGCCCGCCGGTGTCTTGTTTTGCCCCCAACGATAGCCACCCATGATGCGCCCCCAAGGCAGGCTGTAGCTCAGCGCCGCCGTCGCCTTCTTGAAACTGCCACTGCTCGCGCTGGTTGTCGTGCCAATGGTGGGATTGAACTGGTCGTACGCGATGGCTGCCCACAGCGAACCGCCAGCGTAGGACAGAGACGCGCCATAAGCACTGTCTCTTCGCGCCTGACCCGGTACTTCGCCATTGCCACCGATCGCCAGGCCTGTCTGCACAGTCTGCGGCAAAGCCAGACCAGTGCCAAAGGAATAATGCGCAACGCCGGTGAACTGGCCCGCATTCAAGGTGTACTTGATCGTATTGTCTTCACGGAAGTTCGCACCGGTAAAGAGCGTGATCGGCTCGTACTGCGTGGCAAAGTACGCCGGCACAAAGTTTACGATGCTGTCGAACAACGAGGTGTATTGGCGCCCCAGACTGATCTGGCCATAGGTCGCGTTCTTTATCCCCACAAAGGCCTGCCGACCGAACAGTCGGCTCGACTGTTGCATCGTGCCGGTGTCGCCGCTGAATCCATTTTCGAGCACGAATACAGCTTGCGTTCCTGCGCCAAGGTCCTCAACGCCGCGGATACCCCAACGGGAACCGGACAAACCGCCCGAATTCATGCGAACGACGTCATGCCCCGGTCCTGGATTAAAGCCATTGGCCGCTGTAGGCACCGCGCCCACGTGGTTCACGTACTCGATGCTTGCGTCGACCACCCCGTAGAGCGTAACGCTCGACTGGGCCAATGCGGAACCCGAGCACGCGGCCAGGGCAACTGCTGCAAAACGATTCAATTTCACCACTATCTCCTTTGTTGTCGTGATACATCTGGCTTGCAGGCATCTTCAGCCTCGCCGTCGGGACGAGCGCAGGCCGCACGCCGAGGGCGCGCAGTTGCCATAGGAAAAAATCTGGAAAGCTAGGGGGTGCTACCCGCGCGCAGTTTCGATTCCGGTGCAGCAGGCACAAGAGGAATCCACAGGAGATCGCGACCAACGATCACCTTCCCCGAAAAGCCTTGGCTGGCTGCTGCCCATCGGTGGGGATCGCTGTCGGCGGGCGCCAGATGCGACAGGACGAGGGTCTTGACGTGAGCCGCTTCGGCGACGGCACCGACATCCGATGCGGCGGTATGCGCATGAACAAGATGGTGCGCCTTGGCTTCCTCTGCCGCGCTCCGGGGCTTCGGGTACAGGGAATCCACCCAGGCGGTGTCGATCACCTCATGCACCAGCACATCGGCACCTTGCGCCAACCGAATCAGATTCGGGTCAGGGCTGGTATCGCCTGAGAAGACAACGGACCCAGTCGAGGTGTCGAACCGAAATGCGAATGCCGGATAGACGGGGGCATGGTTCACCAGTATTGCCGTCACCCTGACGTTCTCGTCACGGTAGATCTCGAACGGAGCCATCGCCGGCGCGGGATCGCGATCAGGATCAACGTCAAGGCCTGCAGGCAGCGTGATATCCATCACATCGACGCGGCTATGGGGATTCGGCTTGCGGCTATCCAGAATGTTGTCGTTGATGTCCGCGGCGAACGCACGGTACAGCGCCTCGGTCATGGCAACCGTGCCAGGCATCGGCTGCTCGGGTGCCACGACATCCGCCACCCCGTCGTTGCCACCGCTCGCGGGCGGGAGTTTTCCGCGTGAGCCGGGCCCGATCACCTTGAGTTTCTGACGCCGTTCGGCCAAGCCGTCCGACGCACCAAACAGGACGAGCGACGGATAGTCCACGATGTGGTCGGCGTGCAAATGCGTGATAAATGCCGCTCGTAATGTTTCGAGGCCGCGTCCTGGTGGCGGCGCGCCCAAGCCCGCCTGGAAGTAGCGTCGCAGCCAGCCCGCGCCGAAATCGACAAGGTAGACCTGGCCATTGACCACTACCGCGGAAGCGATTCCCGCAGACTGCGAACCTCGCCAGGAGGTCCGGCCGCCGGCCGTTCCCAGCAGTACGAGGCTGGCGCCGGACTGCGCCGCCGAGGTACTGTGCGGCTGTCCGATCGAATCTGCATAGGAAGTCGAAGCCAGGACGGCGAGCGCCGCGCATGCTCCCGCACAAAACAGGCGGAAGCCGATGACCGGGCCGGTCCCTGCCCGGGAAAAAAGATCACGCATATGTTCTCCGAAGGAAGATCAGCACTGGATCGGCATCATTCCGGCTTCACGCCGGCGTCCGAAATCACCTTCTCCCAACGGAGCTTCTCGGCCTCGATGAACCTTGCGCCTTCCGGCCGCGACATCGGCATTGGATACGTGCCCAGGTCCTTGAGCCGATCGACAAACGGCTGCTGCGTCAACGACTGGTTGACGGCAGCGTTGACGCGATCCAGCACCGGCGCTGGCGTCCCCTTGGGCGCGAAGATCGTGAACCAGCCCTTGGCGACAAGACCGGGCGCGACGTCCTTGGCCAGCGGAATGCCCTCCAGACCGGGCAGGTTCACATCCGAAGTCACGGCAAGCGCCTTCAGGCGACCGCCACGCACCAGGGGCACGAGCGGCGCGATGCCATCGACATAGACCGGGATATCGCCCTTCACCACAGCCTGGATGGCTTGAGTTGTGCCGCTGAAACTCACCTGCCGGAACTTTGCCTTTTGCAACTGCCCCATCATCTCCGCCGTGAGATGGGGAACGGAGCCACGGGTCGGACTTCCGATCACGACGTCGTCAGGACGTGCCCTGGCGTCCTTGATGACATCGCCAAGAATTTTGTAGGGCGTCGCGGGGCCGGTCACGAACATCATCGGCGTGTACGCCAGCGTCGCAGCCACTTCCGTGTCGCGCTGGATATCGAATTTCGCTTCCTTGTACATGACGGGCGTCGTGACAGCCGCCGCTGCGTGAAACAGCACAAGCGTGTACCCGTCGGCCGGCGCCTGCTTGAGCGCGCTCATCGCGACGATGCCGTTACCGCCGGGCTTGTTCTCCACAATCACCTGCTGCTTCCAGGCGCTGGTCAGGCGTTCGGCAACCTGCCGGGCGATGATATCCGGCGCGCTACCCGCAATTGATGGCACGAGAATCCGAACCATCTTGTCTGGATACGTGCTGGCAACGGCCGGCAGGGCCAAGGCTAGCAACGTCAGTGCGAGAAAGGGGCGTTTCATGTTGTCTCCACGTCTGGCGTACCGGCGACGTCATCGTCGCGGCACTTATTTGATATACCATCAAATAATGATTGTAGTTTTATTGACTGCATCTCAAATAAGTAGATACCACTAGCGAGGTGGCATCGAGAAAGTGGGGGCCCCCGTCCTACCGGTTACGCGGAACGCGCGCTTCTTTTCTTCGCAGGTTTTGCTTCGCGCTGCCAGGCAGCGATGCCGTCGAGCGTAATGCGAAGTCCTTCTTCAAAGGCGGTATCGGAGGACAGTTGCGAGAACGATCGGCTGACAAAGCGCGCACCGGGATACTGCTCGGCCGATACCGAATCCAGCTTGTTCTGAATAAATGCCTGGTGATAGGCAGGCAGTTGGCGCGAGGCTTCCGCCATGCTTGCCGCGACGAGGTACTGCGCCAGCAAGTGGTAACCCAAGGCGACTTGCTCGGCGGAAAAACCGCCCTGCATGATCGCCGATGTCATCCGGTTGAAGAACTCCAGGCCATAGTCGGTTTCGCCCGGCTGCACATCCTGGAACAGACGGTACCGGTTATGCGACGCCACATAGTTGCTGACGCCGGGGTTTTCCACTGCCACCTGGAAACTGAGCCGCGCGATGCGCTCGACGTCCGCGCGCCAGTCGCCCGTCAAAGGCGGGATCCGCAGGGTGCGCTGGCGATAGTAATCGTTCAGTACACCTGATACCAGTTGATCGCGGCCACCAAGGTAATAGTGGATCAGCCCCGGTGCCACGCCAAAGTCCTTGGCAAGCTGGACCATCGAGATCTGGTCCAGCGGCAAGGTCTTCGTCAGCTTGATCGCATGCTGCAGGATCGTCGTGCGGCTGAGCATGGGCTCGGCGCCGATCGGGGACTCCGTTTTCGGTGGTCGGCCGCGTCGACGCGGCACCGGATTGGGCGTGGGCTGTGCGGCAACCTTGGCAGCGGGCGACTTACGGGCGGCAGGCATGGGCGTTGGACGATCAGACCGACTAGAAATTGGTGGTATGCCAATTCTATCCCCGATCACCCCACATGCCATCCACCGCGTACCCCTAGGCTGACGCCACCGCCGTTACGTCCTGCCCTTTCGCGCCAGCTCTGTAGCGTCCGAGAGACAGGACCAGCGCGGCGGCAGCCAGCAGCATGCAGGGCAGGATCAGCAACGGCACATCGTAGCTGCCATGCCGATCGAACCAGGCGCCCAGCCCGATCGGACCGATGACTGCACCCAAGCCGTAGCCGGAGAAGGCAATGCCAAACAGCGAGCCAAACGAGGCCAGACCGAAGTATGACCGGACCAGATAGGAAATCAGGTCGCCCTCCGCCCCAATAGTCAGGCCGATGAGCGTGGTTGCCACCAGCAACGCGGCGTAGTCGTGAGTCCCGCGCAGCAGGAATACCCCGACCGCGCCCCCGACGAAGAAGACGCTTGCCACCAGTGGCGCATGGATTTTGTCGATCAGTAGCCCGGTGAGCAGACGCCCGACGAGGAGCCCAACGCCGACCATCGAGGCGCTCCGCGCAGCCATGGCCGCATCGAAGCCGCGATCCGCGAACAGCGATGGGAGATGCGGCCCCAGCGACAAGGTGGCCGCAGAACTCAATACGAACACCAGCCAGATCGCCCAAAGCCGGTAGCTACGCATCGCCACAGCCAGCGCTACACCTTCCGGCACATGCTTTACCCCACGACTACCGGAGAACCGCTCCCGCAATAGCCCGCAGGCCACCAACGAAAGCGCGACCGAGCCAACACCCAGACCCACATAGGCCATACGCCAGCCGAATGTCGTGACCAGAAACTGCGCCGTGATCGGCAGGATGACGGTGCCAGCCCCGAGGCCACACATCGCAATGCCCAGCGCGAGGCCCAGACGACGATCGAACCACTGGGGCAGCACTGCAAGGTAGCCCAGCACCGAGGTCGCCGCACCGGACACGCCGACAACAACCGAGAGCGCCACCCACATCAACATGCTGCCGTTTTGCAGTGACATCGCGGCAGTGGCCAGGCCAAAGACGATCGCCGAACACACGATCACCCGACGAACACCGAAACGGTCCATCATGGCGCCAACGATGGGGCTGACAACGGCCAGCCCGAACATCGACGCCGCATACGACAGGGACGCCTGCGAGCGTCCCCAGCCGAACTCAGCGGCCAGCGGCCTGACGAAGACGCCAGCCGTGGCATTGAACAAAGGGGCGTATCCAGCCAGCATCCCGAGGGCGGCACCGAGGATCACGCTAACGTAAATCCAGCCGGCAGCACGGGGCAATACTTGGGGGGCGTCATGCATATCACGGTCTCCGTGGTCATGGCGGCGCCTTACGTGGGCAGCCGCCTTGTGGTTTGCGCAGGGGCTCAGCGCAGTCCGGTCTGGCTGCCCAGATAGGCGCCTGCGCCCGGCGCCGTGGCTTCCAGGCCGAGCCTGCGCAGCATCTGCCTCACGGTACAGGCTGCCGTCGACGTCACCGGAATGCCAAGCGCTTGCTGAGCGGGCTCGAGCGCCGCCAGCGACGGCATCTGCACGCAGGCGGACAGGACCACGGTGTCCACACCCTTGGTGTCCAACCGTTTCACGTCTTCGAGCAGTCGTAGCGGATCCCGCTCTCCAACCTCAAGGTTGTCGAGGATCGAGAAATTGATGACATCCTTCACTTCGATGCCTTCGTGCTCGATGTACTCGACGACGGTTTTCGTCAGGGCATCGCTGTACGGGGCCATCAATGAAATGCGCCGGGCTCCGAAGTCCTTCAGTTCCTCCACCAGCGCGCCGGCCGATGTCATGATCTGCGGGCGATACGGCGCGTCCCCGATGGCGGCACCGAGTTCCTCAATGACCTGACGGTGATAACCGTTACCCATGCACATGGTGGCCACCAGGCACGCCGTGCTCATGACATCCACGCGGGCGTCGGCCAGTTCCAGCGCGCAGCGGCCCATGTCCCGGTTCATCCTCTCCAGTTCCTCAGCCACCACGCGATGCATGCGCACGCGGCTCGCGTGGAAACTGAATTGCTCTGGGAGCACCTGCATGCGGGCATTGAAGATGGCAGGGACTTCGCGCTCCATCGTGATGTTGGAGCTGGGCACGATTTGCCCGATTCGGTACTTCGACATTGTTGTTTCCAGAAACAGTTCAGAGCGCTGGCGACAGAAAGCGGGTCAGCACCGCGCGCAGCGAATCAGGAATTTGCGTGCCTTCGCGCCGGTCCAGCCGCACGCAAATCGGCGAGAACATGGCGTCGAAGACCGGGGCGCCGTCGGGTCGGCGGGCCACGCAGCGGATATCGAACGATCTGGTCCGAATGGCTTCAACCGTGCACGTGATATCGATCACGTCATCCGGCCAAAGCGTGCCGATGAATTCGAAACGCATGGCCTTGCATGGGGTACCGACGCCGTGGACCTCTCCCAGCCGGCCGTCGCCGCCCGCCATGTGCGCGGTATAAAGTCCAACCGCGCCGAGCAGGTAATCCGTGAAGCGGCCGGTATAGACGACACCAGCCGGATCACAGTCGCCCCAACGCACGGTACGCCGCACCACGAACGGGCTTTCGCTCAGCACGTACTCCGTGGCGCGCATCATGATTGCCCTTCTGCCGCCACGGCCGCGACTCCGCCGGCAGCCAACTCGGCCATCAACGCCGGAAACTGAGCCCGCAGACGTTCCGCGTCAATACGGCCGGTACGCGTCATAAAGCGAAACACGAACTCGTGCGGCGTAGGAAGATCCATCCATTCCCGAATGCGCTCGTACCAGTTATACGACGCCTCGGAAGCGCTGATCAGCTTGGCCTTTTCCGGTTTGCGCACGGCTTCGTACTGCTCCAGCGCGGCCGGCACATCGTCCGGGTGCGCCACGATGGCGTCCGCCAACGCCATGGCATCCTCCATCGCGATCCGGGTGCCAGATCCGATCGAGAAATGCGCACTGGTCAGCGCATCGCCAATCAGGACCTGCTTGCCGACATGCCAGTTGGCATTGAGGATCACCGGGAACTGTCGCCAGATCGAATTGTTCGAAACCAATCCGTGGCCAGCCAGTTCCGGGGCAAACACTTTCTCGAAGAGCGCTTGCCGCGCTTCGGCACTCATTTCTTCCATGCCGAAGTCGACCCAGGTCTGGTGGTCGCACTCGGCCACGAATGTGCTCATCGAATCGGAGTACGGGTAATAGTGGGCCACAAAGTAGCCACCCTCGTACTTGCGAAACACCAGAGCCGGACTCGCAAAGGGCTTTGCCACGCCGAACCAGGCGAAGTGATTCGTCAGTGTGCGGCGCGTCGTGCCAAAGGCCGCTTCATTGGCGGTACGCAATTGCGAGCCGATACCATCCGCCCCGACGACGAGATCGGCATCGAGCGCATCGAAATCGGCAATGCGTTTGTTGTACGTCACCCGTACGCCAAGCTCTTTTGCGCGCTGCTGCAGTACAGACAGCAGACTGATGCGGGGAATGGCACCACCACCTGCACCGGGCTTCTTCATGACGATGGGATGCTCGTGACTAACGATCGAATGCTGGTCGTTGAACCGCATGGCCTTGGCCAGGCGGTCCACCACGATCGGCGAAGCTGCCCGAAGATTCGACAGGCCTGTGTCGGCCAGGACAACGCCGAAGCCAAACGTCGCATCCTCCGGGTTCTGCTCGAACACGTCGATGTCGACCTGCGCCATCCGCTCCTTGAGCAGGATCGACAGGAACAGCCCCGACGGTCCGCCACCAATGATCGCCACCTTCATTGCGCATCTCCCGGAGCCACCACGAGCGCATCCATGTCGAACTGGCGAATGCTGCCCGCCAGGCCGCCGGTCAGCGCCCCGTACCAGACCGCCGGCTTGAAGCCGAGCTCCTTGCGCCGGAACTGCAGTACCGGATTGCCGTCGATGCGCACGTAGCCATTGCCAATGGCCGTGGTCTGATAGCCAGCGGTCTTACGGGCCACGTCGATCAGCGGCGCAAACTCGGGCACATCGAGTACATAGACCGAAGCCTTCTCGCCATTCGGCGCGGCGCGCTCGATACGCTCCGCCTTGCGCTGCCAGACCGGCTCGATCGATGCAAAGGCGGCGCCCTCCTCCCGCGCGCGTTCGAGTTCGATGGCGGAATCGATCGTGAACGCGGCATCCTGCTTGTCGGCGTCGCTGAACGGGCGCACCTGCCAGGTGATCTCGATCGGGTATCCGTTCGGATCGTTGAAATAGATCGACTCGATGACCTCGTGGCGAATCTGGTAGCGCAAGGGAATGCCCACCGCCTCCACGCGCTGGCGCCACTGCAGCAACTCGGCTTCGTCGCGCACTCGCCATGCGGTGTGCGTGGCGCGGTCCTGGTAGTGCTCGCGCACGGTCAGCCAGTCGGGCCGCTCGGTACCGATGTAGTAGAAGAAGGCGATCGTGCTGCCATTGCCGCTATCGAAGAAGAAATGCAGGAAGTCCGCGTGATTGTCGGGTCCCCACCCTTTCGCCGAAATCGCATGCACGAGCGGAAGGCCCAGCAGGTCGCGGTAGAAGTGCACCGTTTCCGCAAGTTTCCAGGTGGGCCGCGCTGTGTGATGGACGCCGTGCAGTGCAACGACGGGCACGTTGGCGTGGGCGCCTTGCGTGGATTGGTTCATGTCTCTTCCTTCTTCACTTTGCGTGGTGAACAGTGTCGTTTTCCGCTTCGGCGCGCAGCATCTGGACGATGCGGTCACGCAGCAGGACCTTGCTGAGCTTGCCCGATGCCGTCAGCGGAAACTCCGGGATGACTTCCAGCCGCTCAGGCCACTTGAACTTGGCGAGGCCGGCTTCCTGCAGGTATTGGGCAAGCTCGGGCAGTGTCAGGCCCGAAGCCGCTGCCGGCTTGAGCAGCACAAAGGCGCAGACACGCTCGCCGTAGACCTTGTCTGGCATGCCAACGACCGCTGACGCCAGGATCGACGGGTGCTGGTTGATGACGTTCTCGAGTTCTTCGGCATTGATCTTTTCACCGCCGCGATCGACGACATCCTTGATCCGCCCGAGGAAGAAGTAGTAGCGCTTGCCGTCAACCACCTGAGCAGACATCAGGTCGCCGGAGCGGTAAAAGCCATCGGCGGTAAAGCGCGTGACATCTTCTTTCTCGGACTTGTAATAGCCGCGGATGGTGTACGGCCCCCGGAACAACGCTTCACCAACCTCGCCATCGGCCACGGGGTCTTCGGTGCCGGGATGGACGATCCGCACTTCGTCAGCATCAGATACCGGATAACCAATCGATTGCTCGCGAATCTCCGAAGGGTCTTCCGGGCGCGTGAACATGATCACGCCTTCTGTCATGCCGAAGATGTGATGTGTCGGCGATCCGGTCAGGCGCGTCAGGTTGGCAGCGTTCTTCGGGGCAATGAAGTTGCGTCGCGCCTTGTCCGACGCGGTGCCACGCAGCAGTTCCGGCGCGATGCGATTCAGGATCGGCCCGGCAACGCCGAACCAGGTCGGTTCGTAGTTGCGAACGAGGGACTGCAGCGTTTCCTCGCCGATATCCGGGGCCACCGTCACCTTCGCGCCGCACAACAGAAACGGACCGAAGAAGCAGCCCATGTTGAGGTTATGCATGTACGGCGTCGGGAAGAACAGCACGTCTTCAGACGTATATCCGTTGCATGCAGCCACTGCGCGCATGTTGTACAGATACTCGTTCTGAAAGCGCGGGATGATCTTCGGCACACCGGTGGTGCCACCCGACAACTGGAACACCGCCGCCTGGAACGGCTCGTGGTCGACGTCAGCCAACAACGCCTGGGCGCGCGCCAGCGGCATATCGCGGATCAAGTCAGCCAGCAATACGGCTCGTCCGCGGCGCTCACCGCGCGCCTGAAGGATGAACTGGAAACTTGGTACTTCCGCCTGCATCTCCTCGGCAAACGCCACGTCGTCGAACTTGGGGTCATCTCCCTGAACGAAATGCAGGCGTGCCTCGCACAAGTTGCCCAGGTAACCCACTTCCAGCTTGCGGAATGCCTGTAGCGAACACAGCGGGATGATGCCGGCCTTCAGGCATCCGAGAAATGCGAACAGCAGCTCATTGCTGTTGCCGCATTGAAAGACCGCACGGTCGAGCGGCCGCAGGCCCAGGGCCAGCAGCGCCGCCCCGAGTCGGTCAGTCCGTTCGTCCAACTCCTGATAGGTGAACTCGCCCTCCGGCCCCACCAGGGCCAGCCGATCATGGTGATCGCGGAACGATTGACGGAAGGCGCCAACCAGCGTTTCGCCGGTCAGGTAACCGTCGCCGACATAACGGCGAAGGCGGTCTTCATCGGGATAGCGCACGCCATCGAGCAACACGGATGGGCGTACGTGGGTGGGTTGCAGCATCGTTGTCTACCTCTGTATTTATATAGTTCGTCTGCGGTGCCGCTCAGGCCATCGATTCCCGCAGCCACTCGACGATATGACGTCCGGCAATGCGCTGCCCGGGCTCCTCCTCGCGGCTCAACGCCATGCCGTGGTGGTTGCCGCGCACACGAATATGCTGCTTGTGCGCCGCAGGGATCTGATCGTAGATTGCCTGAATATCCGCCGGAAACGTGCATTGATCGCCGGTGTATTCGAGCAGCAGCGTGGGCTGATGCAACGTGCCAATCGTCTTGTCCAGCGCCGCGTTGGATGACAGCCCCGACCAGGTAGAGAGCCAGGATTCCGGCGTGACGATACGTCCAAAACCCACACTTCCCCAGTTGGACACAAAGGGATCCTTGCCCCAGAGAGAACCGGTCTTGCGGTCGGACGGGTCCAGCGAGATGTCCCATGAGCGCAGGTCGGCGTCGGTACGCCAGACCTCGAAGATCGGGGCATGGGCTGCGAGCCGACGGTCAGCATCGGTGCCGGCACCGGACTTCACTTGCTTGCGGGCCTCCTGCTTGGCCCGCAGCATTGCCCTCGCGCGTGCGTCGATGCGTGCGACGCGTTCGGTCTGTGCGGCGCGATATCGTTCGATGAAGTCGGGCGCGTATCGGCCCTTGCCGGATTCCACATCGAACCCGTTGGCCTTTGAGAACGGATCGAGCGTCGGGTCCGTCTGCATGGGATCGTCTTCATCGGTGACCGACGGGTCAATGCCGCTCATCAGGAGCTTGCCCTGGCCCGGGTGCGGCGACACAAGGATGAACGCATCGACTTCCGGCATATGCAGTTCACCCAGGTTCGTCGGGCGGCCACCCGGCGTGCGGGCAATACGCATTTCACGCGGCGTCAGCGACTGCTGGTTGTAGAACGTGTACAAGCCCGCGCCGCCCGAATTACCAAGCAGCACGATCTTTTCATAACCAAGATCGCGCAGGTGCGTCATACCAGCTGCGACATCGAACAGCGCGATCTCATGCTCCAGACGCAGATCGTTGCCGATCGAGCGCGGGCCCTGCACCCAGCAAGCACATCCGGCATCGAGCACGAACGGCACCAGGTAGTGAGTGATGGCCATTTCGCGCGGGTGCATCAGGGATACAACCGTCTTTTCCTTGCCAGTGAGGCTGAACAGAAAGCCGAGCGTGCGCTGCCCATCGGCCGTGCCCAATGCATAGGGCACCATCTGATAGGGGCGGTCCATCAGCCGGGCGTCCCATGAGGCACCTCGCATTCCTGCCGTCACTTGCGGCTTGTCTTGTTCGCTCACGCTGTCTCCTTCGTAAATGCGACCGTCTCAATAATCTAGTGCTTATTTGATATGCTGTCAAATAATTCCAGAGGCCCCGCGAACTACGCCGCGCCGGAAAGAAAAGGTGTGCCGCGAAGGCGGCACACCCGAAAGACGCGACCCAGCCGGCGCGTCCGGTCGACACCAATCAGAAGTTGTGTCGCAGGCCAACAACGGCGCCGAACTGATTGGCGCCGGCAATCACGGAGCCGTCGTACCCGTTGGCACCGAGCGCCGAGCCGCCCTTGTTCAAGGTGTATGAGGCCGTCAGATAGGCGTCCGTGCGTTTCGAGAACCGGTAATCGGCAGACATCACCAAGGACATCGGATCCTTCGCCGAGGTGCGGTCATTGGTCTTGTACACCGCGCCGGTCAGCGCAAGTGCCTGCTTGAAGTTGTAGGTACCACCAGCCCAGAACAGGTCCGTGCGGGTCATTGATGTCAGGATCTGGCTGACCAGCCGCCGATAGCCGAAGTAGGCCGATACTGGGCCGAAGTCGGCCGCTGCCGAAACCACGTAGCGACGCTCGGTCCGCCCCGCGGTCGCGGCGGAGGTGCCATTGAGCTGGTCGAAAACACCCGCAACGCGGAACTTGCCCATGCCATAGGAAAAGCCCGCGCTCATTTCCCTGCCGACGCGGCTGTTGCCCGGAACTTCGCTGCCGTTCGCGATCGTCGAGTCCACGCCAAAGCTGTAGAGCGCCGAGGCCGTCAGCGCACCAAACTTGCCGGTGTACTTCACTGCATTGTCGGTACGCCCTGCCAGCCAGGTGTCATGCGAGTACGACGAATACTTGGGTGCAAAGTACATCGGATCGAAGCCGATGATCAGGTCGAACGTCAGATTATGGTGACGCCCCATGGTGATCTGCCCGTATGGTGTGTCCAGACCAATATAGGCGCGGCGGCCAAACAATCTCCCGCCTTGTGCGGCCATGCCGGTATCGAGCACCATACCGCCTTCGAGCAAGAACACGCCCTTCAGCCCACCACCCAGGTCTTCCACGCCACGCAAACCCCAACGGCTACCGGCAATGTTGCCGGACGTCATGCGCACGAGGCTGGACGATTGCCTGGCGGCATTCGGTACGTGATTCAGATATTCGATGCCCGCATCCGCCACGCCGTACAGCGTGACAGACGATTGAGCGTGCGCGGTCACGCCGGTCGCTAGCAGCGTCCCGGCGATGGCCAGACTTCGTTTCATTACTCCTCCGTAAATTTCTCTTCGATCGCGGCCTGAAGCAGCCTGCGATGTGCTGTCCTTGTGCGGCTGGCATGGGGGCATGCACTACGGCGCCGCAACAATTGACACCAACATAATTAAAGATACGGATTTTTTGACACCCAGTCAAATAATGACTTCCGCGAACCAGGTGCTTACGGTGGAATCGAGTCAGTCCGCAATGGGCCGAATGGGCCGTCCGGGAGGTTCCGGTCGCCACGTGCCACTAAATCCCGCCTTATCGCTTGCAAGCGTGGGACACGTGCGTGTTCTCGGAAGCGAGTGATCACCGCCGCTGGACGTAGCGCGATTGCCGTCGCAGCATTTGTCCTGGCGTCTTACCCAACTCCATGCGAATCGCTCCGTGCAAGCAACTTGCTAGCACCGGAGACAGCGGCACCGTTGGTAAGAGTTTCTCCGCTCAAGGTACGGCAGGAGAACTTGGGCGAACGACATTGGCTTGTGCGGACTTTAGTGTCATCACCCATCGCGCGGCTGAATTCGCACATCAAGAACCTGTCACTTCGCCACCCTAAGTCCTTGATTCTTACAGGCACCCCAACGGGGTTCAAACCCAATACCCCCTTGCGTTAGTTTTTGGGCCTGGCATTAAAACGCGTTCGGGTTGTATCGGCCCTCAGGACCCCTCAATGACGGAGCGTTATCGCGCAAAAAAGCAGCTCCATTTGGGCTGGTCTTCAGCCTCGTTGCCTGGTCTGGGCGGATCGTGTATCTGCCCGTGGCTACGCTGCGACACGAGTACGCGCAATCCCCGGACCAATCGGTGCAAGGGGATGATCTTCCCTCGATTCCTCTGACGGTCTCCTCCGTGGTGCGCGGTCGAACGGAACAACGAGTACTACCCGGCACTGCAGCGCTCCAGTGGGCCAGATAGCGCTCCGTATCCGCTGCAACAGCAACCGGACCTTGATAGTCGAAATTGTCATGCATTCGGCCTCGAACCCTTCTATGGGGTTGATCATGTGCTCTTATCTCAATGCATCGATAGGCCACGACAAAGCACCGAAACGCCACTGGCGCAAAGAAATATCAACAGGGCACGTCGCACGTTGTCCGCAGAGATTCTTTTGCGCAAGCGCGATCCGACTGCAAGTCCGACAAGGCTGAACGGCATCGCGAACGCGGCGCTGCGCAGTAAGTCTCCTTGATGCAGCAGCCCGCTGCTCGCAAAAGCTGCCAGGCGTACCAGTGCACTAAAGAGAATGACGGCAGCGATTGTGGAACGAAATGCATCAATCTGCGGAAGCCGGCGGGACAGATACATCGTGTAGATGGGGCCTCCTGTTCCAAACAGCGCACTGAATACGCCCCCGACTACGCCGGCAGGTACGGACCACCCCCTTGCCACCTCCTCTTCCGCTCGTGCCGAGGACATCAGGAGGGCCCGTCCCGTCATCACAAGTACAAAGAGACCGAGGCCGACCAGGAGCCAACGTGATTCGATCTTCGCGAGCACCGTCGTACCTAGTACTACACCCACCGTCATGAAGGGAATCAGGCGAAGCAGTTCCGGCCGTGACACTGAACTCCAGTTGCGCATTCCAACCATCAATGTCGTCACCAGATCGAGTAGGAGAAGCATAGGAACCACGAACTGCAAGGGAATGAACTGCACCAAAATCGGCACGGCCACCATCGCCGCGCCGAAACCGGTGAGTCCAAATACTGTGTAGGCTCCCGCAACGGTTGCCCCAAGCACTGCGTAGTGTTCCATCCCCATGGCTGTCCGATTTGTTTTTGGAATGCGTTCCGAAGCCTATTGCATCTTGATCCCAGCGCTTTTCGCGAGCGACTGATACGCGCTGAAGTTCTCGGAAACGTACTTGGCCGTCTCCTCTGGTGTCAGAACTCTTGGAATGCCACCGTATGTCGCATTCGCGGAGATCCATCGGGTGTCCGTGGATGCCGATTTCAGGACACCAGCCCACTTCTTGACGATGTCCGGCGGCATCTTGGCGGGCCCATACAACGCGCTCCACCCGATCACCGCTTCCAGCTTTGGAAAGCCTGCTTCCCTCGCTGTGGGAACGTCTGGGAACTGCTTCAGCCTCTCTGGAGTGGTCGTGACTAGAGCACGCAGTTTGCGACCTGCGACCAGGCCCGCCATGGAGCTTAGGTTGTTGCAACTGAAGTCCACCTCTTTGGAGATGACTGCCAGTGCAGCTTCGTTTCCACCCTTATAGTTCACGTTCACCGCTCCGTTTGGCTTCAGATTGAGACTCTGCAGCAACAACTGTGGAGCGAGGTTCTGTACCGTGGCGGGGCCCGACGCGCTGTAATTGAGCTTTCCAGGATGCGCCTGAAGTTCCGCCGCCAAGTCTGCAAGCGTCTTGAACTTGGAGTCCGGGTGCACAACACATACCACCGGATTCAACTCAAGCAGGCCAATGAACGTAAAGTCATTCCACTTGTAAGCAAGTCCGGAATCCTGGATAGCCGGCAGGAGAACCTGAGAGCCGACCCGAGCCAGCAGCAACGTATATCCATCCGGACTCGCATCCTTAGCTATCTGCGAACCGATCGCGCCATTGGCCCCAGGGCGATTCATGACAACTACGGGCTGGCCCAGCAGTGCTGACGCGGTAACGGAGAGGTTCCGCGCGGACTGATCCGCGTCGCCTCCGGCCGCAAAGGGCACCACGATTGTGACGGGGCGGCTGGGATAGGCTTGTGCCGCCGCAGGTGCGGCCCCGGCCACCGTGGTTCCGATTACGGCGGCACAGATGCCAAGCGCCTTGATGCATCCTCCGACAATCCTATTCATTCGACTGTCTCCTCGCCAGGACTGTGGCAGTACCGAACACTGCCACGTGATCGTGCGATTCTGCTTGTGAGCCGCGCCCTCCAGTCAAGCGCCGGAAGATGAGGGGTCGGTTCGTTTAGTTGGCGGAGATCTTTCGCTTGGCGACCAATTGCTTCCACCGGCCCGATTCTTGTGCGATTTCCTGGGGAAGCTGACCCTTTGGCGTCAGTGTCCTGGTCATGCCTTGCGCAGGGAGATACTGCTGCATACTTGGCCCTGCGGTGGCCTTCTCCAGATCGGCGTACATCCTCGTGATGAGCTCCTTAGGCGTACCCGCCGGAGCCATCAGTGCGAACCATCCATAAAACGTAAATCCCGGCAGACCCGCCTCAGCAGTGGTCGGTACGTCGGGCAGCAATGGGGATCGTTCCTTGCCAGTCACCGCCAGCGCGCGAAGACGGTTGCCCTTTAGCAGCGGTGAGATGGCATTGATGTTGCCCACGGTCATGTCAACCGTTCCCGCCATGAGGTCTGAGTACGCCGGACCTTCGCCCTTGTACGGCACGTGCACCACTTCGATTCCTGCGGCCTCGGCAAAGGCCTCGTTAGCAATGTGCACCTGGCTGCCATTACCCGCCGACGCGAAGGTCAGCTTGCCAGGGTGGGCCTTGGCGTAGCTGATAAACTCAGCCATCGTTTTCACCGGTACCTTGGTGTTCACCGTCAGCACCATCGGCCCACTGGCAATCTTGCTGATCATCTCGAAACTCTCGGCTGAGTACGGGAGCCTCTGATAAATGAACGGATTGACCGTGAACATGCTTCCCGACGCGAGCAAGAGCGTGTAGCCATCTGGTGCAGATTTGGCAACCGCTTCCGCCCCCACCGCGCCGCCGGCGCCCGGTCGGTTATCCACGACAACTGTCTGTTTCCACTGTTTGCCCAGCTCAACAGCAACTGCACGAGCCAGAAGGTCCGTTGCTCCACCCGACGCAAACGGAACAACGAGTCGGATCGGCTTGTTCGGCCACTCCTCCGCGTGAGCAGGCACCATCGCCAAAGGCGCAATGGCAAACGCAAACATGGCCACGGCAGTCGATGTCTTGTACCGCGGGGCATCCGCGTCCTGGCACAGCTCCTTAACGATGGGATTCTGGCGTATGCGACGCAACCACCGCCGCCCTCCCGCTAGCCAACTGCCAATGGCATTGCCTGTGTCTCGTGAGTTCATCGTTGTCTCCTTTGTGGCGTCGCCATGATTTGACGACTATCGTGTGCGTTGCTTTATTTTTTAATCCTAATTACAAATTCAATAAAACGGAAACGAGATATGGAACTTATATATAGCAATTAAAGTTCTTATCTTTTTTATGACAAAATAATCCCACCCACATCCTTCTGGATGTGATTTGATAATTGTGATTACTTGATTTTCGCTATCCCGTTCGAAACAGATTCAGAAACTCAGACATGGCAACCGAAGGCGGCCGCGCCGGATGCGACACGATGGATAGCGGTCGTATCAGCCGAGGAAAGTCAGTGCGCAATTCAATTATGGCCCCCTTGTCCAACATGCCCTGCACCAGAATCCGCGACAAACAACTGATGCCCAGGCCAAGCTCCACCGCATACTTGATCGCCTCGGAACTTCCCAATACGGTCTGAGGAGTGAGCGGCCCAAGGTAAGAAAACAAGGCACTCATCACCGCATCGCGAGTCCCCGACCCTTCTTCCCGAAAAAGCCAGTTTGCCCCCTGAAGCTGCTCACGGGAAACCGGTTGACCGGATTCTGTTTGTGTCACAGCGAGCCTGTCGTGAGGCGATGCAACGATAATCAATTCGTCGTCGCTCCATTTATGGCTGACCAAGTCCGCCGCTGGACTTGGCCCCTCAATGATTCCCACATCGGCGCGTGCTTCGGAAACCAACCGGATGACTTCGTGCGAATTTCCGATCTGCGTGTCCACCCGACACTCCGGATAACTGGCGTGGTAGTACGCCAGAATCCTCGGAATAAGGTAATTGCCAATGGTCGTGCTCGCTGCGACCCTCAGATGACAGGGCGGATGCCCGCCAGAAAAATCCCGTTCAATTGCACGCGCGTCCCATATGAGTCGGGTTGCCCGTTCCTGGAGTGCGCGCCCCGCATCATTGAGTACGAGTCGCTTCGAGACGCGATCGAATAGGGTCACCCCTAGCGTCTGCTCCAATTCATTGACGGCCGCGCTCACGGCCGACTGCGATAGCACTGCCTCTTCTCCCGCGGCAGAAGTTGATCCCGTCCTCGCCACTATCGAGAACAGTTCCAACTGCCGGAGGGAGAATCGGAACGTCGCCATGATTAGCTCTTCTGTACCAATTTCGGTCGCCCGTCGTCCGGCGTAATGCTCGGCTTGGTCACATCGGCCAGCGCTTCCAAAAGCAAGTGCGAAAGATGTGCACGAGGATTATCGCGAGGGACCAGGATACCAAGGCGACGCATCAACGGAGGCGAGCCGAACGGGATGGTACGGATAGATGCCGGGAACTCGTTCTCGACACCTCGAGCCGGCACGACTGACGAGCCCAGACCGTTGGCCACCATGGCGATCACTCCTTCAAGCGTATCGATCTCCATCGTCGACCGTACCGCAATCTGGCGTCGCACCATTTCCTCCTGGACAAGAAGTCCGACGCGAGCGGTGCGATTGAATCTGACATAGGGCGTTGTCTCCAGAATCCCCTTGTCCGAGTCCCCTCTGGTCGTGGCATGTGTGATCACCACGAACTCTTCGTTAAAGAAAGGCATGAACTGCAGGTCCAGGCGCGGAACCTCTGGTTCGGTAACGACAGCCACGTCCAGTTGCCGTCGATATACCGCCCGCTCCAGATCATGGGTCAGACCCGTGGTGAGGTGGATGTCGATTCGGTGCCCCTGCTGATGCAACCGCTTCAATGCAAGCGGTAAGACGCCCGAAACGCAGGTATGTACGGAGCCGAGCTTAAGCACACCTCCGGCCGCTTCGCGTTTGAGAGCCGCGCTCATGCTCTCCCAATGGGTCAGGAGGTCACGCGCGCGACTCGTGAACGCAAGCCCAGCGTCCGTCAATACTGGCGGTCTGCGACTGCGATCGAAGATCGTGATGCCCAGCTCTTCCTCAAGAGAACGCATCTGCATACTGACAGCAGAGATCGTGAGCCCGATGGCGTTGCCCGCCTCGGCGAAGCTGCCTCGGTCGGCAATGGCTACCAGGGTGTAAAGGGTTTTGACGTCCATGTCTGACAAATTGATATGTGATTCAATCCGCTAGCGCGTTGCGCCGTCATTCTGCCGCATGGACGTTGCGCACACGGGCTAGATCCCCAGCAGACGACGGGCGTTCCCGCCCATCACCTTTTCCATGTTCTCGCGACGAATCGGCAACGTCTCGAACCATTGCTTGTAATCCCGTACCGGGCAAAACGGAAAGGAACTTGCGTACAGCATGCGGTCGGCCAGGAACGAGTCCGCAGCTTTCACGTATTCCTCCCATCCTGGCATGCGCGAGAAGTACATGTCCGGCGACAGATACATGTTCGGCCGACGGAATGCGATATGCAGGATTTCCGTCACCCATGGCCACCCGCCATGCACAACGACCACGCTCAGCCTGGGAAAGTCGGTCAGAACGCGGTCGGTTTTGACGGGATCCGAGTAGCTCAGGTCCGGACCAGCAGTTCCCCCCACCATCATGATCACGGGTACGCCCAGATCTTCGCAATGAGCGTAAATCGGGTACAGACGCCTGTCATCGGCATACATCGGGATGGGGTAAGAGCCCGGCTCGATATTGATGGCCTTGAACCCGCTAGCGACCGCGTCGGAGATCGTTTTGCACGCGGTCACCCGGTTCGTCGGGTCGATGGACGCGGCACCAATGAATCGTTGCGGATAGTCACGCACGATTCGCGCGACATCCTCGTTCGAAACACTGCCCAGTGTGCCGGCGAGACGCCCAACCACGACGCCCTTGTCCACACTGGCCTCATCCATTTCCTTGAGCAGCAGTTCCATAGACTGCTGTTGAGCGGCTGGCGACGGCTCGAAGCCAACAGTGCGGGTAAAGCCATCACGGCGCTCACCCGCCGCATACATCAGCGTATCGAGGAAGCCACCAACCGGAGGGCGGAGTCTGAAATCAATGATCATGTCGTGTTCCTGGCTCTAGCTCTGTTCAAGAATGTCCTTACATCACCTCGTTCTTGCGGTCATCCGTTTCGCCGTATCGGTGTAATGCCGGTGGCTTGAGACCAGCGTAGAGCTTTTCGATCCCAGCGTTGATGACTTCGGCGTGCTGCGCGAACAGCGAGTTGCCCTCCAGGTCACTCTCAACAATGAACGGACCGAAGTTCTCCACCTCGAACATCCACATCGCCTGCGCGATGCCTAGTTCGTCGAGCCAGAAAACGTCCTTCACCTGCTTGATGCCACGGCCGAGCAGCGCCCCGGTTCCATAGCCAACGGTCGTGAGGTAGATGGCCCCGCCAGGCGCGAGCACCCGCTTGTAGTCGTCAGCCGGCATGCCACCCTTACCGATGAAGATGCGACACGCCGTCTTTTCCATCCACTTCGGTATCCACTTGGAAAAGCGAAAGCTCGCAGTGGCAGTGACGGCGCCAACGTTATAGCTCCCGTCCTCATTGGGCGCGGCGGCTGGTGAGCAATGAAAATTGACATTGCTGAGCCCACGCAAATCAACCGGGGGTTCCAGGCCTTCGTCGAGCACCTTTTTGTAGACGCCTTCCCGGGCCGTATAAATTACCCCCGTCAAGTAGACGGCGGATCCGAGTTCGAGTTTGGCGATGTCTTCCGTTGTCGCGGGCAGGTTGATGTGGAAGACTTTCAGTTCATCATCTTGAGGGCTTACCATTCGACCGTCTCCCTGCGCAGATAAGGGGTGAACCACTGAGGGTCCGTGCGATATTCGATATTGCCGTCTGCATGGATACGAGCCGTGGCACGTCGCGAAGACAGACAGAACGTATGGAGACTGATGGGCATCCCTCCCGTATGGGTGTGGCCTACTTCGATATGACAGTCGACCACCATTGACGAGCCCACGAAGCCCATCGCACCCATGCCGATCGAATTACCGAGCTTCATGAGTTCAAGTTCCAGCTCGGCAATCTTCGGGTCGGGATTGCGGTCACCCACGACACGGAGGCAAGCCGCCTGCTTGCCAAGCTGCATGCACGTATCCTTGGAGCCGCCCAGGCCGATGCCAACAATCGCTGGCTGGCAGGCCAGGCCACGCTTGCCGAATGCAATCAGGGTGTCGAGCACGAACCGCCTGATCCCGTCAATGCCGTCCCCGGGAAACAACATCCGGTAATCGGTGCCGAACAGTCCGCCCTTGTGGACGGTAGTGATGTCTACCCAATCGGCGTCGGGTTCGAATGACCACTCGATCTCGGGTGCATTGATGCCAACGTTGTTGTTGTTATCAGTGCGCCAGAGGGGGTGCACGCGATTGGGGCGCAGCGGAACCGCCAGCGTGGCGTCTGCCGTTGCCTTGCGTAAAGCGCGCTCGACTGCAACGAAACCGCGCTGCACCGCCGCGTTGTTTCCCACCTTCACGTAGTAGCGAGGCAATCCAGTATCGGCGCACATTGGACGGCGGTCCTGGTCGGCGGCGTCCCAGTTGTCCTGCATTGCGTGGATCACGAATCGCGGCAGCTTGCCAGTCTCCGTTTTCTGCAATGCCTGGATGCCTTCCTTGTAGTCCTTGGGGATCTCGATCGCGGCGCGTTTCATGATTTCGAGCGCGGCTTCCTCGACCCGATCGATAGAGATGGTCATCGTAGCGGTCCTTATGCTGCAACTTTTGGGGGTTGACCGGCCTCACCGGTTATCAGTGATTTGCCTGGCGTAACGATGTTGAACTTCACCGGAACCATTTCCAGGCGAATGTCATCGCCATCTGCCGTCACGCGGGTGTAGCAACTGCTGTGCAGATCGCCGGGCTCCGGAAAATCTTCGCGCGCGTGGGCTCCCCGGCTGTTCTCGCGAGCGAGCGCAGATACGGTAATCACCCGAGACATGTCCACCAGGCTTTGCAGATTGAGCCAGTCGTGCCAGGTGACGTTGTAGCGCCGGTCACCATCCAGAACGCCCATGGCTAGCAGGGCCTCGCGGTGGCCAGCGATGGAAGAAAGTCCTCGGCGCATCGCCTGCTCATTGCGCAGCACGCCAACGTCATCCCACATCGTTTGCGCCAGTACATCGCGCAGTTCGTGTATCGCGCCCGGCGTCTTCGAGAAGGGATACTCGGCGCGCTCGACGCCGCTCAGGATGACCCGCTTGTCCGGTTCCTTCCAGTGCTGCACCTTCGATACATACGCCGCCATGGAATCACCCGCAATGCCGCCAAATACGGTCGAATTTGCCACGCCGTTTCCGCCCAGCCGATTGGCGCCATGCACGCCACCGCAATCTTCCCCGGCCGCAAACAGGCCCGGAGACGCAGTACTGCAATCGACATCGAACTCCACGCCACCCATCAGATAGTGGGCGGTTGGCACGACCTCCACGCGTCCGCCAGCGAGGTCGAAGCCGCAATCCTTGCATCGGTTAACCATCCCTGGGAAGGTCTTTGCGACCTTCTCCGGCCCAAGATGGCTCATCTGGATATAGACGCCCCCCATTGGTCCAGTCCGACCGGCGCGCATTTCGGAGTAGATGCCACGGCTGACCACGTCCCGCGTCGCGCGCTCTCCACGAGGGTCATAGTTGGTCATGAAGCGGTCACCGTTGCCATTGATTAACCAACCGCCGGCGCCTCGCAGTCCTTCCTCAAGCACCGTACCCGTCATGCGGGTATCGGGACCGCCCAACAAACCCGTCGGATGGAACTGGACCATCTCCATATCCCGGAGACTCAGGCCGTAGCGCATGGCCATCGCCAGGCCATCACAGGTCTTGTCGCCGGAAGGCGTGTGGTAACGATACATCGTCGGGCCCGCACCCGTCGCCAGCAGAACGGCCTTGGCCTGGACAAATCGATAGGTACCGCGGCGCATATCGATGAACAGCACGCCGGAGATACCCGAGCCATCCGCCGCCGGAATCAGCTCGATGGCCCGATGCTCCTCCAACTCCTCCACATCGAGCGCCCGCACCTGCTCCATCAGGCGGTTGATGATCTCAATGCCAGTCAGGTCAGCTTTGTGAACCGTACGATCGAAGCTCTGACCTGCGAATGCTTTCTGATGCAGCGTTCCGTCCGGGTTGCGATCGAAGAAGCATCCAATCTCATTCTCAAGTTCACGCACGCGCTCGATTGCACCTTCGACGAGGCGCCAAGCTAGGTCCTGACGCGGTAGCCACTTGCCGCCCTCAATCGTGTCCATGAAATGTCGCTCGATCGAATCGCCAGTGGACAGCGCCACGTTGTAGCCGCCCTGGACCATCCGCGTGCAGCCGCACTTTCCCAGCAGGCCCTTGACAGCCACGGATACCTTGAGCGCGGGATTAGCCTTCTTGGCATGCAAGGCTGCAAACAATCCTGCCCCACCCGTGCCCAGGATCAGGATGTCTGTCTTGTGATTATCGATTTGCATTTCAGATTACCCCCAGAGCAAAGATGGCGCCGATGAAGAGCGAAAGCGCACCTCCCCAACTGATCCACGACAAGCGCGCATCACGCGTGGTACTCCATGGGAGAAGCTCCAGCGCCAACAGTCGTAGGCCAAAGCACATGTGAATGGACAAGAGCAATACCAGACCCCATTCGCCAAACTTGACGGCGCCCATATCGGCAAACTTCAGGAAGGCGTCCATACGGTCCCGCTGGTCAAGTGCGAGACCCAGGACATAGAAGTGAGCGGGCAGGAAGATGCCAAGCGCAAGACCCGACAGCCGGTGCCCAAGAAACGCCCAATATGCACGGTGATTTCTCGGAGACTTCATGACAGCAGCCCTCCCACGGCTGCCACGGCGCGCAGACCCATCGACAGCAGCAACAGCCCAAACAAAAAACAGAAGACCGATGCAGCACTGCGGCCAACCCTTGCCCACTCGATCAGGATATTGCGCAGCCCGATTGGCACATGGACTGCCACGCTCACCACGAACAGCGAGTAGAACGGGATCCAGAGGAGGCTGCCCTGTGTGCGGGAGAGAATTTCTGCTGCGGTCAGTCCACCGCGCACCGCATACAGAATCACGCCAAGGTGCACGAGCACGAACGGCGCCATGACCATCGCGCTTAGGCGCTGGAGGGCGAAGAGACGCTGCTCCATGATCAGCCACCTCCCTTCAGGAACTGCAGCAGTGCATTCTTCTTCAGACCCGCAATGCTGCCAGTCGGACTCAGGCTGACGGGGCAGTGGGTCATGCAGTTTCCCTGCGTGTGGCAGGAATTGCATCCGCTACCAGAGGTTGCCTTCTTCAGCACATCCTTCGGGTCTGCGTGACGTTCGTCGTTGAAAAGCGTCCACGCGCGATTCAGCGCCGCCGGCCCCAGGTATTCCTTGTCCCACGCGACCACGTCGCAGGAGGCATAGCAGACGCCGCAGTTGATGCACTCGATAGCGGCATCCGCCATCTTTCGCTTCTTGCTTTGCGGAGACACCGCAGCAGGCGGGTCGTTACGGGTGGCGGTGCCGACAAAGGTGCTACCGGCCTTCTTCCATTTGTCGAAGAACTCCGACATGTCGACCACCAGGTCCTTGATGCGCGGCATGTTACGCAACGGCTCGATGACAATCACGCCATCCTCTTCGACCCGACTGACGTGGGTTCGGCATGTCCAGCGCGGCTTGCCGTTCACCGTCATCGCGCAGGACCCGCACACACCTACGCGGCATGCGAAGCGGTAGGACAACGTTGAATCAATGCGACGTTGCACCTCGGTCACCACATCAAGCACGGTCTGGTTCTCGCGCCATGGCACCTCATACGTCTCAAAGTTTCCTTCCTCTGTGCCGCGGGCAATGCGTACCGTAAGCGTGCGTTGCGCGGCCTTTGTCGCCTCCATCACTTTCTCCCGTTTCATTCAATGCGCTGACGCGCCAACCTGGTTGCGTGCAAAGACCGGCGCTGGATGTCCTTCCATCTGAACGTTGATGCAAGCGGGCTGCTGGCTGTCGATGGCGGCTTCGAGGGCGGGGGCCAGTTCGTCGAGGCGCTCCACCAAGGCCCCGAATCCGCCAAGGGCAGCCACTGCAGCGTCATAACGAGCGGTTGCGCTCAAAGAGCAGCCAAGCAGGCGATCCTCGCCATAGGTGCGTTGTTGAATCACGTGTTCGGCGTTCCAGCGCAAATCGTTACCCACTACGGCCACAACTGCAGCCTGTTCGCGTACGGCCGTATCAAATTCAGAAAGATGGAAGCCGGCTGTGCCGTCACCCATCAGCAACACCACCGTTGACTCAGGCCGGGCGATCTTTGCCGCGATGGCATAGCAGATGCCACCGCCGATGGCACCTGACATGCCATTGATGATCCGCGTCGGAGCGTTGCAGTACGCCTGCGCCCATTGACCGAATTCACCGCCGTCGCAAACAAGAACGGGCGATTGGGCATTGCGCAGAAAGGCGTCTACCATCTTGCAAAGTGCGCGAGGATGGATGCCGGAGGTGGTTGGGGAAGCCGGGGCGCCACGCTCAAGGCTCGTCGCCGCTACACGCTCCATCCATGCCCCCCGGTCGCCGCGGGGAGTATGAGTTGCGGACGTCAGAGCATTCAGCGTCGCGGAAACGTCCGCTACGCAACGGGCAGCCAGGCGGTCACCGAGTAGCCGCTCTGCCCGCCGTACCATCTCGACGTCTGCATCGACGACGACGACCCGTGCTGCTTTGCCGAAGACGTTTTCGCGGCCAAATCCAGTCGTGAAATCAAGGCGTTTGCCCAACAACACAATCAGGTCCGACTCCGCGACTACCTCGGCGATGGCGCCGAGGGAAGGATCGCGCAGGCCACGCGGGCTCTCCATCGGCACAATGGGAGCACTCAATGCCTTGCTGCTCAGACGCAGGGAAGCTTTGCTCGCCCCGCGGCACAGCGACGGTCCCACAAGGACCAGCGGTCGATGTGCCTGACCAATCAGGTTTACGATCGATTCAACGGCCGCGCTCCCCGGTTCCACCGGCGGCGTTTTCGGAATCTGTTGAGGCAAAGCATCTACCTCGGATTCGCGAGTCATCAGATCGAATGGAAGCGCCAGGTGAACCGGGCCACGGCGGTCTGCCATCGCTATGGAGATCGCTGTGTCGACCGCGGAAGCCAAGGTCCGCGCGTCGGTTACTCGCTTCGACCACTTGGTTAAAGGCGAAGTCATCGCGACCTGGTCCAGTTCCTGAAAGGATCCCATCCCGTCCTCAGAGACGGGGGAGTCGCCCGAGAGCAACAGGACCGGGCTTTCCGCTTGGGATGCCGAGTACAGCGGCGCAATGCCGTTAGCGATTCCAGGCGCAGCCGTGAGCATGGCTACGCCGATCTCCCCTGTCATCTGCGCCCAAGCATCTGCCATGAACACCGCTGCGGCTTCATGCCGGACATGCACGATGCGGATGTTGGCATCGATGCAGGCGTCATACAGCGGCATGATCTGATTGCCAGACAGGCTGAAGATCGTAGTGACACCGCGGCGCGCGAGCGCTCGAATGACGAGTTCGGAACCGAGCATTTGTCTCCGTACCCGGCCGTTTTTCGGCCGTAGTCTTTTGTGGTTGAGTTGAAATGAGTTTAAGTAATCGATATTTCTGAATCAATGATTTATTACTTGATATTTTTTGAACTAAAGAACAAAAAATGGCTTATGGATTACTTGTTTCTCACTATCTCAGATCAGTGTGGGTGGCGTGGACGTAAAGCCCTCTGAAAACGTCTCGCGCAAGTAGTCCACAAACACCTGCGAGACCCGCGAGGCGTGCGCTGAATAAGGCCGGATGGCGTAGAGCCAGTCGCCAAATGCTCCGGTGGAGCGCCAGTGCGGCAAGACCTCGACAAGACGGCCAGTTTCCAAGGCAGATTGCGCGCTGAAGTCCGGCAATAGCGCGATACCTAAGCCTTCGATCGCAGCATCACGCAGCGCTTCGCTGTTGTTCACCGCTAGCGGCCCCGTGACCGGGACTGTCACCGGATCAGCGTACCGTCCGCCGGAGCCAGCAACGGACGAAACAAACGTCCAAGTGGTCGTTCCTTGTCGCCGTGGATAGTGGAGACACGCATGATCGACTAGCGCTTGCGGCGTCTCTGGCGCTCCTCGGCTACGCAGGTATGCTCGGTTAGCTACGAGAACGGCGCGCGTCGCCGCCAACGTCCATGCGACGTGGGTTTCCGGTGGGGCGGAGGTATGTCTGACGGCGATATCGAAGCCTTCTTGAGCCAACGGCCGCAAGCGATCCGACATATCCAGCTCTAGCTGAATCTGGGGATACTTCCGCAAGAAGTCAGGCAGACACGGCACAAGTTGCTGCCTCGCAAAGGCCACCGGCGCTGTCACGCGCAGGAAGCCTCGCGGCGCCCCGGCAAGGTCACGGACATTGGCGTACCCCGTTGCAATCTGCTCGAATGCGCCACGCATGGACTCCACCAGTTGCCGACCGGCGTCGGTCAAACTAGCGCTACGCGTGGTCCTTTGAACCAGGGCGATACCTGCCGCCTTCTCGAGATCCGTAATGTGCTGGCTCATGGAGGCTTTGCTAACGCCGAGACGCGCGGCGGCTTTACTAAAGCTGCCCTGCTGCTGCAGTACGACGAGCCAATGTAGGTGCTCCCAAAGTTCCTCAACCTGCTCTTTACGCATCATGAACCTCTCTAATCAGCACATGTAGTCGACCGTGTTTCACATCTATAGCATGGCAGCAGATCAAAATCCTGAACAGTAAGTTCGCTCTCGAGCGACTACCCGGGCGGCGACTCGGTCCATACACTCCAACCATCGATAACGCGACGGGCAATTCCGCCCCGCCCAGTACTGACAGGAGACGCCCATGACTGCGCCCTACACCAACCCTTCCGAGGTGATTCATTACGTTTCCGGCGAGCCGTATGAAGGCAATGGCAAGCGCGCTCAGGCGGTGTTCAATCCCGCCACTGGCGCAGTAGCACGCCAAGTTCGCCTGGGCACGGCCGAGGACGTCGACGCCGCTGTGGCCTCGGCGGTAGCTGCATTTCCCAAGTGGGCGGACACACCCCCCATTCGCCGAGCGCGGGTGATGCTAAAGTTCCTGGAACTGATGAACCAACGTAAGGACGAGCTTGCGGCGATCATCACAGCCGAGCACGGCAAGGTACTGAGCGATGCAGCAGGCGAAGTCAGCCGTGGCATCGACATCATCGAATTCGCCTGCGGCGTGCCTCAACTGCTGAAGGGCGACTTCACTGATCAGGTGTCGACGGGCATGGACAACTGGACGCTGCGCCAGCCCCTCGGCGTTGTCGCGGGTATCACGCCGTTCAACTTCCCATGCATGGTGCCGTGCTGGATGTTCCCGGTCGCCATCGCCACAGGAAATTGCTTCATTCTGAAGCCCAGCGAGCGCGACCCATCGGCATCGCTCTTCATGGCTCGCCTCCTTAAGGAAGCGGGACTTCCCGACGGCGTGTTCAACGTCATTCAGGGGGACAAGACGGTTGTCGATGCACTGTTGCACCACGATGACGTGAAGGCCGTGAGCTTCGTTGGCTCGACCCCTATCGCCAACTATATCTACGAAACGGGCGCAAAGCTGGGCAAGCGCATCCAGGCGCTGGGCGGTGCGAAGAACCACATGGTGGTGATGCCCGATGCGGACATTGATCAGGCCGTGGATGGATTGATCGGCGCTGCATATGGCTCCGCTGGCGAACGCTGCATGGCCATCTCCGTGGCAGTGCTCGTGGGCGACGTAGCCGACAAGATCATGCCAAAGCTCGAAGCCAGAGCACGCGAACTCGTTATCAAGAACGGCATGGAGGCCGACGCGGAAATGGGCCCAGTCGTCACGGGCCAAGCACTCGAACGCATTGAAAACTACATTGCGCTGGGAGTTGAAGAGGGCGCCACGCTTCTCGTCGACGGACGGAACTACAAGGTTCCTGGCCACGAGCAAGGATTCTTTACGGGCGGGACACTGTTTGACAATGTCACTCCCGAGATGCGCATCTACAAGGAAGAGATCTTCGGCCCGGTTCTTGGCTGCGTGCGTGTCGACGACTTCGCCCAGGCCGTGAAGCTCATCAACGGCCATGAGTTTGGCAACGGTGTCGCCTGTTACACCCGCGACGGTCAAGTCGCACGCGAGTTTGCCCGACGCATCGAAGTGGGCATGGTGGGAATCAACGTGCCAATTCCTGTCCCGATGGCTTGGCATGGCTTCGGCGGCTGGAAGCGCTCGCTGTTTGGCGACATGCATGCCTATGGCGAAGAAGGCGTGCGCTTCTACACCCGTCAGAAGAGCATCATGCAACGCTGGCCCAACGACACGGCGCGTGGGGCTGAGTTCGCGATGCCTACAGCAAAGTGACTGTGTGATGGGAGTGGGGCCGAGCGAAAAGCCACCAAGCCCCGCTCAGCTCAAAGTCTGACGCCTGGAGCTAAAAAACGTACCATTCAGGCCATGGCTATTTTGGGACGAAGGCGGATCACTGAAGTAGCGTTGAACGGCAATCTCGACAGAGGCTCATGCGCTGCACATGCATTCAGTAGACACTTTCGCAATTGAGGCAGGAACCGAAACCCTGGCCGCAGACCGTATTTCGGCGAACGGAAAAACGCAGTGCTTGTTCCTTCATGGCGCCGGTAGCAGCAGTCGTGCGCGTTGGTTGCATTTGCGCCTTGCGCTTGCGAAGCAAGGTGTTGGCTCCGTTGCCATCGATTTTTCGGGACACGGTGACAGTAGCGCCAGAACTCCTGGCTCGCTTGCAAAGCGATACTCGGAAGCTTGCCACGCGTTAGGCTATGTTGACGCCGATGAGCCGCGCGTGGTTGTCGGTGTGAGCATGAGCGGTGAGATTGCGGTGCGTCTTGCGGTGGAAGCGTCGCATAGAATTTCGGGACTTGTCACCATTGTCGGCGCCGCGTACGACCCTGCGGCATTCGATGTCGCCTTTGGCCCTAGATTCACCGAGATTCTGCGCAACCATGAGAGTTGGCGAAGATCCGAGATCTTCTCGGCGATCCAATCCTTCGCTGGCCGCGTTACCGTCATTCAGGCTAGTGAAGACGACGTGGTACCAGCAGCCATTGGGGGCGATCTCGTTCGCAACGCGGTTCACGCCGAGCACGTCGAACAATTGGTCTTGACCGGCGTAGGTCATGCCGTCAGCGGTGTACTTGATTCCAACGTCGGTTTGATTGACGACGTCGCTAGCGCGATTGCACGTGCTGCTCACACGAGCGCAGAGCCGGCCGTGCTAGCGCCGCGCCAGGCATGTCGGAACGTGGCGGCCATTGAGACACCAGAGTGAATGACTGAGTGTTGAAGCGCTACCGACAATCCACCTCAGACGCTTGATGTCCCAGAAGAGTCGGTAGCTGCCTCTGGCGCACGACGCCCCCGCACGCGAATAGGCCAGATGGCAGCGACCGTAGTGAAGCGGACGAACAAGGTATAGCGTCTGCCACACGGCAGCCGAAATGCGGCGAAATCAACTTGAGCCTGCCGTCCGGGCGGCGTCTCGAAACGCACGACTGGCTGGGAGACGGCACTTGTGCGAACTCCTCGCACGAAGTCCTTGACCTGCGAATAGCCGCCCTGGTAGCCGGCAGCGCAAATCTCCTCGACCAGCCGCATCGCGGTCAACCTAGGATATTCAGCCAGGCGCGCCGTGATGATGCCGCGAAACTCTTCGATCTTGTGCGGCACGGACGGGCGGCATCTGTACCGCAGCGACTCGTTATCCCGTGAGCGATCGAGTTGCCCTATGTCGATCCATTAGTGGAGGGTGCGCAGACTCGCGTCCAGTCGCCGCGCGATCTCCTTTGTGGACAGACCTTGCTCCAGATAGCGACGTGGCAAACCGCATTACCCCCTCCCGTACATGGGCGTATCCAAGTCTCCTTCGGAGCTGTCACCTTGCCAGAGTGTGCGAATTTTGAGCAGGCGCGACCACTGCCCAGCCAATTTTGCTCCACGAACTCTTGTCCGCGCGAAGAAACCCTCGGACGCGCCCTCCTTGGCAGCCTTGTTCCGAGGTGCCTCGAGTTTGTTCACGTCGCCCCCCCAATGCTCGCGAATGAGTTCACGCACGTCCTTGTTGCCTAATTCATCGCCAGTGGGCATCGCATTTTGCGCAGGCACCTTTGGTGCCGGCTCGCCGCCCTTGCCAGTGATCTTTCGATAGATCTCGTCCGGCACATCCAAGGTCTCCGCCTTGGCGTACTCTGCAAATGGCTCGTCGGGTTCGATCTGCCCTGCTATCCGGACGATCGAATCGGAAAGCTGCTTGGATGACGGCAGCGCAACGTACGCGCGTTTGCGAACTTGCTCTTCGACGAATGGCAACCACAGCTTGATGGCGAAATCCCGCTTGTATGTTCTCCGTTCCACAGCTTGACGGTCAGGGTAATGATGGCGGTAACGCCCATGGTCGACCCACCGATATGCCGTTGACCGCGTCATAGGTCAGGCTTTCGATGGTGCCGAAACGGGCGATGTTCTTCGCTTGGGCGTACGTGAAGTTCCCCTTGCGAACCAAGTTCTCGGCTTCTTTTGGGTTCTTTACGCCCGGGACCTGCCCCTTACGGATCCGCTCCTGCATCTCGACGAGCGCCTCGGGGTATGTATCTGAAGCGACTTCGATCTGCATGGGCTTGCCGTCGGTGGTGTACCGGAAGCGGTCACCGTCGAAACACTCTTCAATGCATCTGCAGTATTGGGTCTGGATGACACTCCCGTCCACGATCCCATCAGGACCGTCCTTCGCGTTGTTGCCACCCGCCAGTTGAGCGTCTCGGCCCGTTAGACGGTCATAGAGGTCATTTGCACGCTCCGCGGCAAAACCGTGCCCCTGCCTGGCGCCAAACGGGACGTTGTCGGCGTAATTCCCCGCGGAGTGATGTCCGCCGGCGGCCGTACCGCCGTGATTGCGGCTGTTATCGTCGCCCTCGCCGTCAAAGCTCGGAATCAAATTATCGAACCTACCCATTGTTCTTCTCGCCGATGCGGAGTACCCGCCACGCAACATGGCGGAGGTACATTGCACGAGAAATCGGCGGAACAAGGGCGATGCTTGAGGGCGGGGACGCAGGTGGGATCGCCCGGACCGCCCGTTTGCCCTCACACCCAACCACCCGCGCAAAATGTGTGCGTAGCGGCGCGATGGCGAAGCCCTACCCTACCTTGAGCCGGTAAGCCCTGAGAACGTCTGCTTTTGGGAAGTTTCGACGCCCGCCCAGGGTCGACTATGGTCCTCCTCGATCAGCTTATCGGATAACCACAATGGCCCGGCACTTACAGCACGTTTGAAACAATCGCTACCAATCGACGTGGTCAAGGCGTTGCACTTCTTGACTGGAGTGGCTCGTTCGACTCGGTCCGAAACGTGGCCTTGGAGGACGATGACTTGCGCCCGCTCATCATCGACATAAATGAGGTCGCAACACTCACGATCCAGCCTGTCCCCGCCACCGTACGTTTCTCCAGCGTCCTTTTTGGACCGCCAGGACGGTCGCTTCGCGTGCGCCGATTTCGTCTCTTCGCAAGAGCTTAATTTACTAGTAAGAACATAGTCTGCTAGCAAGGACTTCGTTTGCACTGCTCAGTGCGGCTGACCTCGGACATTAAATTTCTTGCACTTACGAAGGCTAAGTCCTTGATTCGCCTAGAGGCCCCGGCGAACCCAAGAGCGTAAAGTACAGTTCGTCACTTTTTGGGCCTGACATTAAAATGCCTTCCGGTTGTATCGGCCCCTCCAAAGTCGCCCGGACGGAGCGCCGTGAAGCAAAATAGCCGCCCCAATTGGGGCGACTCAATGCCACATCGCTGCCACGCTACGTAGCGGCCGCTGCACTCAATGCTGGCCCAAGATTGCCATCGGTGAGGCGAGCCAAGGTTGCAATTGTGGAAGGCAACCGGTCCTGGTGCCTCCGAACAGGACCCTCGTGAATCCCTGCCTCCTTAAACAAGGCACCTACGGTCAGGGTCTGGACTCGCCGCATCCTCAACAAACGGGAAGCCGCAGCGACCAATCGTTCCGGATACTCTTCGTCTCTAGCCTTCCAGTTTGTCGTCCTTCGGAGCGCATGATTGTGCTGCTCTCGATATGCCTGCATCGTCTTCTCCAGCCAGGATCGGTCATCACGGAGGAGGCGCGTGTACAGCGGCGTGTGGTTATCCCTAGCCAAGCCTGGCGGACGTGGCGCAATCTCGGCAAGAATGCCTAGCCACTCACTTCGCAAGGCTTCTCTCTCTTGGCCTGACAAGCTGACCTTTGGCTTAAGGGCTCTGCGCCAATAGACCACAACAGAGGACGAAATCCCCAAACGTTCAGCTGCATCCTCCCACTCCATACCTTGGCCGCGCAGTCTCTCAAACTCGCGATACCAGGCGCTGCCATATCTTGTCACTTTGATGACTTCGCCCATTCCAATCTGCTTGTTGGCCGCGCTCAATGGAACAAGGGCGGCCAGCCCACAATCGCACGCGATTGCCACCCTTTCAGGATGCTTTCTGGTACGTGTAACCCTTCTTACCGATGTTCCCTGCCCGTGATCCGCATACGGGCTTGGACAATAGAACACTGGCTTCGCCGGGTTGACAGCCGACGACCGCTCGCGGACTGTGACACCGAGCTCTTGGAAGAAGATGTCAATCAGCTCCCGGGTTACGGGCTGCGCAATGGGCTTTCTTGCATTGAGTTGACCATGTAGCCAGCCCATTCCCATCCCTCTGGTCCGATGGAGCTCATCCACTCGCGGCAATACGTCTCCCCAGAAGTCGGAAAACGCCTCGTACAGCGATTGGTAATCGACGAGATTCCCCGGCGCACTGAAGCCAGCCTGCAACGCAGCCGCTTTGTAATCAGGTCTCGCCACGCAAGGAGCGAACTCGGTGCTATTGAGCAGCGCCAAGATGCGTCGTCTGAGCGTGGCCTCCGCGGGAGAAGCCTCTCTCTCCCGCCGGAATTCTTCGACCTCCCTCGGCAAGACAACTTCTGCCGCCAAGTGGTTTAGACCCGTTGCAAATCGCGGCAAGGTGGAATCCACGAGGTCATCGAGATGCTTGTCGCACTGCCATACACCGGGCAACTGGTGCGCTCGCCTCCAATAAGCCTCGCCGCAGTCGGCGCGACTTCTGTCTTCAAGAACACATCGGGGACACCACCTCAGGAACTTCGGCGGCGCGATGGACGACAAAATTCCCGGCATTCGCCGCCGCGACGTGCCGAAATACGCATAGTCCACGGTCTCGGCACGCAATTCCTCGGAGAGATACGCGCAGTTGAACGGGTACATTGTGTAGGACCAAAAGATTGCCTCCTTGCTTAGGCTCGTCACCGTCTGCGTACGCTCAGCGAACGCACTCAGATTCCTAGGCATGTGTGGCGACAGCACCAGCTCCGTTCCAAACAACTCCTGAATCAACCATCGTTGTCCAGCTACGGGAAACTCAGCCATGTAACGAACCACCTGGTTGTAGAAGAGCTCATCCTCGTATGGGGGCGGCACGAAGACGTTCATCCCCTCCCTCCATTCTTCAGCTCTTCCTGGTCGCGCTGCATTTGCTCTGCAAGCTGCTTCTCAAGAGCTTGGGTGCCGGCTACCTTTGGGGCATCAACTTCCCACTCCAGGTATCGCTTCACCAGCCAGGCCGCATCGCAATCGGGCTTCGACTGTGTGAGTTCCTTCAGCTTGGACATCACCTCGTCCTGCATTTTTCCAAGGGCGATGAGCGAAGCTGCTGCGTTGGCAATGGCTCCATGCGTGATACGGTGTTTCGCCATCTCCTCGAGCTTCACTCGATCCGCCGCCATGTCATTGGCACGGGATACCGTATCTTCGATGCCCTTCATCGCGGCACCGTGCATCGCAATCATCTCGACATTGTTGCTCTTGATGGCATTCGTCAGCGGCTTGACGATGGTGAAATAGCGGTCCGCCACCTTCCCTACGAATTCGGCTGTGAGCGTGTCGTGACCGGCTTCGATAGCCATGGTCTGAGCCAGTATGAAGAGACTGGTAGCCAGCGAAGGGTTTCGCTGGGACTTTTCGCGCAGAACAGGTTCCAACTCTTCTTTGGTCGCAGGATTTTCCAGCCACTGATACTCCAAGAGTTCGCGCAGGTATCCACTCCACTCCTTGTTCGGCATCTTCGGCGGAAGCAAGCGAATACCGGATTCGGTCGCACGCCGTTTTGAGTGCATGTTGTCTGGGTACAAGTTGAGGGCACTGGGAAGCCCAACATGCATGGTTGGCACGCGGATCCGGTTGGCAAACGTCATGAAAAAATCAATGTTGCGATGATGTTTCTTCACATCGGTAAGCACGTTCTGAATCTCGTCGATTACCAATAGTCCGGTGAAGTGTCTTTCGAGCACTCGGCCAACGAGAGCCATTCGGTCATCGGCTGGACTCTTGTCACGGATGTAGCTCTGATAGTTGGAACCCATTGCGGCGTCAACCTGCTCGAGAATCCAGCACATCAATTGCTTCAAGCTCCCATCCGGCGGACATTCGACCTTGAGCCAAACGAGCTGAGCGATGCCATATTGCCGGTGTAAGACCACTTGCGGCAGGCATTTCAATACGCGATCGACGACTGTGGATTTTCCGATCCCAGATGCACCCAACAGCCCGAACGTGGAGGCATGAGAGGGAACATGCTCCTGCAACGGTTGAACCGTGCCGGTCTCCATCGCAGTGCCGTAGTTCTTTTCCAGAATTTCTTGCCTGTTCACAAGTGGATTCCGGCTTCGATAACCCTCCCATACGTGCCTGAAGATGTCCCGAGCGACGCTCAGATGCCATGGCATGGGCCTCAGGAACGTACGCAAACGCCCGACAGCATGAATCCTGTAGCTCTGCGATTGCCACCGCTCATTCGCCGAATAGTGCGGATAGCTCGCCAAATTCATGAGGTAGTCGGAGCCGTCGTGGTATGGAGGCAGTGTTTCAACCAAGGGGTTGCCGGTGAAGTCCGGCAAGCTCGATGGCTGATAGATTGCTGGCACCACGTTCGGTGCAGCTTCGAAAGTGTGCTGCTGGAGTTCGAAATTTTCGCGTTTCATCGTTGTTCTCCAAGCTGTCCAGGGTGTTGAGAGGGGTTCCGTGGCCGATACCCCTCCCTACATGTGGCAGCAGGCCGTTAGTTACGCTAAGGTTTCATGGCAACGGCTGATGGGCCGTCGCACTCCCGAAAGAGCGGTGGCATTAATACGTTGGGCGAGTACGTCAAGTCGTCCCGTTTCATCGCTGTGCTCCAGACTGCCCAGACCGAGCACGGCGTTCGGCATCTTCTAGGGCTTCCATCGACATTTCGTCCAAGCCGGCCCAGAAGTCATCCTCGTCCTCAAGCGGCACTGTCGCGCTCTCAGACGAATCCAAATCGCCCAACTTCCCGCTGCGGACCCGTTCGAGAAGTTCGCGCTCCTCAGCCTTTGCATCCCGCACGCCGTCCGTTTCGAGGTTCTTGACCCCAGCGGCCTCCATCGCTGCCTTGCGTTCCGCCATGGCGGCCGCGACGACTGCATCCGACTTGCTGCGGTGTTCGGCTTTCACGTCTTCAAATTCGCGGAAGGACTTATTGAGATTTCGGGTCGAGTCCTCCACCAAGGCGTGAATCTCAGACAAGCTGACCGCGTCGTCGTACTGAGGGCCAGTCTTACGCAACGTGGCGCGCTCGATGGTTCGGTCTTCGTGAATGATGAAGAGCCGCTCGGGGTTCTCGGGGTCGTACGCCACGTTCACCTTCCACTTTCCTTTTCGCGCCTTGTCGAACCACTCCTCCTGAATGGCACGCGGAGATTCGTAGAACCTCGTCGCGAAGAAGATTCCCATGTGCGAGACGGACGCCCGGCCTCGCGGGTACACGCATGCCCGAACCTGGTCTAGCGGTACAGTTCGGAGCTCCCCGCTGCGGTTGGCGATACCGAACTTCCAGAGTTCCACGGGCGTCGGTTTGGTTCCTGCCGCTACCATCTCAGGAATCTGCGTTTTCGTCCGGAGCGGGCGGTTGTTGTACTCAATCACCGAGCGCAGGAACACCGCAGTGAACTCACGGATCGTGAGCACAGCATCGAGGCGATAGTCGGTGCCTCCGCGCATCCTAAAGTCTCTCTCGACATGACCCGGCACAAACGGCCCCCAAATGGCGTCGATGAGGTTGAACCGAGACTCGACGATGGACTTCCAGTCGGGACGGAAGGCCGCCGTATTGGCAACGTTGATCAACAGGTTTCCCACGACTCCCTCCCAGGCCGTGATGCTGGTGAACTCCGAGCCGCGGTCGGCAAGCAGTTCTCGCGGCAGGTGATGGGAAGGCCAATCGGCCTCGCTAATCTCGATGCCATACTCGTGGCAAAGGGCGACCTTGGGGGTTGCCACGCTTTGCAGTGCCAGCGCTGCACCCTCTCGACTGGGCGGCGCGTACGAGATGTGCACCGCGACAACCAATCGCGAAAACGTGTCAGAGACAATGTAAATCGTGGGCCGGCCGACAATCCTCAGTCGGTTGAAGTGGGACACCAGATAGACATCCGCGACGGTCGCGTCAATCTGGAACTGCGCACCCGGCCCATACACATCGGCTTTGCCTTTGAAGGAACGCCATGCAAGTTCGTACGCCCTGTCCCCGTGTTGCTTGCGCTTTTTGACGGTGTATGGGTACTTCGAGTGGATGTACCACTGGAGTTGCCTCACCGTGAACGGCTCAGCGTTCGGCAATTCCTCGCGGAACCTTGCGCGGATGAAGTCGAGCCCCGCTTGGAGCGTGCGCTTGCCCTTTGCCCCGAGCACATAGCTCGCTGCAGTTTCAAGAAAGGAGATGTTGTCTTTGGTGACAGCGGTCCCAACTCCATCCTCGGGATGCTTCCGCCTAGCTCCTGGTTTGTAGTCGCACGTCCGCTTCTTACCCTTTCCTCCGCACTTATGTCGGTCCCCTTCAAGCGCGAGTACGGTCATCCCCCTTGCCCAGAATCGCTTGAGTAGCGACTTGATGGTCGTCACCGATTTGCCAATCTTCGCCGCATGTTCCCTGATGATGGCGCCCCTGTCTGCAGGGGAGAACATCGCGCAGATCACGTCTGGCTTCAACAGACCGGAGATCCACTCGTACCGGGTCTTTGCCACTTCACTAGCTTGAGCGGATACGCGGGTGTCTTCTTCGCTGACAAACTCCAGGGCGTCTTCGCCTTGGTAGTCCGGCAGGAATCGAGCACTCAACTCTTCCGTCAGATGCGCCTTCGGCCAGAGTTCGTCTTCGACCGAGCAGACTTGCGTCCAAAGCTCTCCTCCGCCCGTTTTCACGATGCGATAGAGCTTGCCTTCATTGCTATTGCGATGCTTGAAGAGCAGCCCTTGCGCCAGCACGGGTAGGGTGTGATTTGCATTCATTTCCAAAGATCTCCAATAGAGAGGGTGCAGCCCTTGCTGATGTCGCCTTGGTCGACGTTCGTATCCAACACACGCTGTGCCAGCAGCTCTCGAATACCGGCGAGCCCTGCGCCTGGCTCCAAATGCAGATGTGCGTCGGCGCGCCTTGCCAGGTCTACGGAACTATTGATGCCGTCCGACACGTCTTTCACGAGGTAGTCGTACAGCGGGTTGTCTCCAGGGATGTAAGGCGGGTCAAAGGGGCGACGGCGCGCGTGGTAGATCCACAGCAAATTCAGAGACCGTTGAGTCTTCAGTTGTGAAGACAACATGACCTTCATCTCGAAGCCACGGCGGCGCCAGAATTCCTCTTGGATAGCCAGTTTTTCTTGGGTCCGTGGCACCGCATAGTCGGCGTCCTCCTTGATTGCGATGGGTTCAAGGCCAGCCTTCGTCACGAGGACGAGGTCGGTTGTCTGCGGGATGTAGAGCTGCTCCTTGTGGTTCCTAGGGTGTCGCACGCCGAGCTGAGCAGCGATGGCGACTGTCAGCTCGACAGGCAGCAGTGGGTACTGCTCACGGATGTCAAGAACATCAGTCCGCCACCAGGCATCGAGGTAGGCGCAGAACTCGTTGTCAGACAGCAAGTGATGCGTTCGAAAACCCGTGCGGTCAGACGCAGTACGATGGCTACGGCCTTTCGAAGAGATGTCGTTGATCTGCAGCCAGGGGCGATACGCTGCGCCGCCTCTCTGGCCGCGCCCCTCTTCGAGAAATCGAGCGAACTTCACCTGTGTCATGTCGAAGCGTGACCTCTTCCCGTTAGCCATGGACGACTCCTTGACGCGGGTGGGCCATGCCATTTCGGCGAGCTTGTTGCGCGCAACTGGGCGCGCTGAAGCGTGTGTTGTCCTCACGCGGTTGCATGATTTGCATTTGCCTTTCTCCTTAGGGCGATAGACGAGACTCGCCCTCGCGATCTACGCGATAGAGGTTTTCTGAGTGTTTTCGAGTAGCGGCGCTAACGCCGCGAGAGCAATCTAGGCCCTAGCTGCGAATCACCAACTCCGGGAACAACGAATACTGTTCCCGCATGTCGATGAGCCGCGGTGGCGACCAGCAGAGGGCTACGCATTGCTGAATGCCAGACCCTTGAGGCGCCGCTGTTGGAGCAGCAGTTGCTGGTTCATTGGCCGGCGGTACGGCATTGGCCGTGTTGGGGCGCATCCAAGCCCCCTCAAGCTTCATGCTCTTCATTTTGTAATCTCCACAACGAGGGCGAGACGAGTCCCACCCTCACGACGTTCGCGATAGGAAGCGGACTTTCGGGGCGGCGCTAAACGCCGACCTAATAGCCAACCGTTAGCGGCAACGCGCGACGACTACGACAACGGGCAGTCGCGCGGTAGCCGGAGCACGCGCGGCGGCGTCATTGGAGACGGGGAGCAACAAGGGGGAGACGGGGCGAACTACTACGGCGCCCCGCGCCTGGCGAGCCACATGGCTTCGGCGGGTCGGAAAGTGTTCTTTAGTGTACATTTTTCGTCTCGATCACGTTTTTTGAGGGCGAGCGGAGGCCGCCCCCCTCTCAAAATCGGTTGACAAACCGGGAGTGAGTCGAGGACACTAACCATTCGTGGTTGTTGGGTTAAGTGTCCTTTGACTCACATCCAGGGTGGCTTAGAGTTGCCGCTTTAAGCCACCCACTCTCCGATTTCCTGCTGGATTCCAGTACGGCCACACGTACTTAATAATAAGTACAGATCAGTCATCATTTCCCCTTTGTAGATTCGGTTTAGGCTTTAGCGTCGCAAAATTCAGGTTTTGGCTACAGCGCAACTATATGAAGCCGCACGTACCCTGTAAGCACGATTCCATCTGACATCTCCTAGTTGAGGTACACGTTAATGCAACACATGCAGCGAAGACATGTGTATTCCCCCGCATTTACTTGCGGAAATGGGATTTGGGTGTTATAGTGCTAGCAAGTCTTCCACTTAGGCTGGGTAATTGTACCCATACATTGGGAGGACGTCGAAAATATTACCAGCTACCTCGACTCCTTGCAACGCACTTTTGCACGGAGATTTTCGCTCGCCTATACGCTTTGTGCGTTGGCATATGACCCCTTCCCCAAGCAGCTCGAACAAGGATTGAATGCTCGAACTGTCTGCGATGCCCCGCCAGTTATCCACGATGCAGGCACAATCGGCCAACTGCGGCACGATCTGGCGCACATCACAATCCAAGAGGACCGGTCGCTCCGGGCAGCGGCGCAGGATATCTGCCTGAAGCCAATCACGTCGCGTTCCTGTTTTCGCTAGTCTCACTCTCGGGCCTCTCACCTGGCGCCACGTCGCACCAACTACGTGCTGCCGTATGCTTTCCGGCAGTAATCTGAGCACTGCGCGATAGCCCAATACGGGAACCCACCAGTTGTGGAGCACTATCCTGGTCGACGGGCAAGCATCGATTACTTGCTCCAGAATTTCGACGTTCTCGAACAAGGTATGCCCACCGGCTCGCAGCCGCGGTGAGGAACCTTCGCGCATCGAGACGAGGTTGGGATGAAGCACCCCATCAAACGCGAGATACAGTGTTGCTTCGCTAGCCATGGCTAAGGCCTTTCGACGATACGAGACCATGCCACTGCAGCAATTGGAAAAGGTCTAGAATGACTGGGCCAACTGTGTAGCTCCGAGACCTTCCTCTCTATTGCCGAGGCAATAGAAGCCAGTGGTATGGCTAGACTTTATTGAGTCAGCACGCGCTGCCAGTTGAATGCCCACTTCGCCAGAGGAAACTGAGTTGGCCCATACGAGCACTCCGTGGTCGAGATTGGCAGCGCGCACTGCGCGGGGAATTCTTGCGCGCAAGGACGTTTCCTTCGCGGAGCTAGCCGAACGCATCGCCGCCGATGGGATGTCCGAATCCTTGAGTGGAACGGAAAGCAAGATTCATCGCGGCACCTACAGTCTCGCGTTTTTCCTCGCCTTGCTTGAGGTAGTCGGAGCGGAATACCCTGCGCAGTGGTCCAAGTTCATTGACTCGAACAAGTCTTGGGAAATTGCTGCGAAGCATATCTTCCTCCATGAGGTAAAGGCCCATGGGCTGAGCGTAAAAGACCTATCCGAACAGCTTGACGAACTAGGCGTATCGCTTAAGCCAGAAAAGGTCGAAGCTCAGCTCGCGAATGGGGAACTTCCATTCACGGCGTTCCTTCAACTGGCGCTTGTAGTGCCAGTCTCAGAGTTCACGCGATTCGTCGATCGCAATGATTTGCTAGAAGCTGCGCGGGATGCAGAAACCAGTGTCTTCCAAGGAAAACACTGAGCCTTAATTCCCGAAGCTTCGCGTGGGCCAGAAGCATCGCCCAAAGAATCTGCTCACCATTTGATGAGTGATAGAGATGGCTCGGTCTATTCCGAGCATCGAGATCGCAGGGCCTCTGTCGTTCTATTGTGGGCTCCTGCAGAAGTGCCAGAAAACTGGCACTTCTAGGGTAGTCCGTCGGGCGAAAAACGCAAGAACATTTGATGCCCATACGCCCGGCTCGGCGGTTTAGCTGCAGCTATTCTTTCATGAGCCTAACAACTGCGTCAGTAACGTCCTGGGCTTCAAGCATCCGCCTATCGAAGACCCCGTACATCGAGGCGATACACTTCCCAATCGCGGTGCAGCCCGGTTCACCTTGAAGCCTGAGCTTCTTTCCAGTCGACGTCACCACCGAGCGTGACGCCAAGTTTAACGACGCCAGTTGCAGCGAGGCATTAAGGCGCCCGCCAGGGGAAAATCGCCCTACCACGTGTACGCTTCCTGCAGGAGTCCTAATTAGGCGCCACTCCTCGACGAACGTCATATCGACGAGTCCTAGCGGCCAATTTCTAAACTCCTCACGAAGCTCTGGCTTCAAAGGCACGATACGTTCGCGCCGCTGAATGAACTGGTCTTCTCTCACTCTAGGGGGTCGCATTTTTATCTCCAAATTCATCACGAACGTAGTCCTACGATCAGTGCATCAACTGCCGCACTACAGCTAGTTCATCGTTGCGTCGTGGACTACTAGACGGCATTGCGCATCGGCTTCGCAAAATGAGCGCAACGCAAAAAAAGCTGGCTTTCTATGGTTCTGATTCTCGCCAGCAAGAAAAGCAGTTAGCTTGGTTCATGCACATCGAGATGGCGTCAAGTTGCAACGCACTCAGATGATTCGGTGTGCAGGATCGACATAGTCCGGTGTGACGTTCTTCTCCGTCTTTACGTCGTTGATCGACTTCCATACTGCCCACGTGTGCATTCCATCGGGATCATGACCCGGGCCACCAACAAGAACATAACGACGTCCGCTTCTGGTCGTGCCTGTCCGCGCTGCGACATCGAAGGATGCGATCGCCGAGCTGACTCGACCCGAGCCGCTGTCCATACATCGGCCGACGAAGTGCCTCTCGCCGCGTTCGGTTTCGTAGACGGTCCAATGACCGAGGGTTACTTGCGGCCGTTCTTCGACGGCGGCCACTCTCCAAATAGGCATAGCTACTCCTTGGGAGCGTCCCCAAAGCTAGGCGCACTCATCCACCATGGGCTGTTCAGACGAACGCGTCACGGCAGCACAAAGATTGATGAACGCGGATAGCAAGAGCTCCTGGCTCCTGCTGAACTCAATGCGGACGAATCAAGGGAAGAGACTGCCCGGGAAGTGTGGTTCTCGTTGTAGTGGGCAATCCAGGAAGCGCCGAGCGGCGCTTGAAGACGAGTGTAGATGCTTTTACTAGGTTTTCAAGGGCGCGGCGGACGGCGGCCTGCGTCTACACTCGACTGATGGCACTAACTATGGACCTCACCCGAATGGCGTGAATGCAGAGCTCCATGAACCCAGAACGTTTCCGTGAAGGCGACAAAAGCAATGCCATCTGCCCTCGTTGTGGCGAGGTAGTGAGTACGACCTTTGTGCGCCGAGACGTTCCCTTCGCGGATTGCAAGGGTACGGCGTCGAACCTCCTCGTGGCGGCTTGCGACATATGCAGCGAAACGGTAGGAACTCCTGCTCAGTCGACCCCGGCCATCCACAAAGCACGGTCGCAGGAGAAATGACAGGCATCGCAGCACGGTGGCAGGACTTCTCGTAAGACCTGGAAATCGCTTCAACTCGCGGCATCTGCGCTTACAAAGATGGAGGCATCAACAACCATGCTAGCTCACCACCTCGCTCCGCCATTGCCTGCGCCGCGAGACCTCCTCCGAAACTCGGAAGACCAGTCCCGGTCACCGGTTCCTAAAGGTCGTCTAGTTATCGGCCCCCACTAAAGAATGGTCGGAAACCCATGGTTTCCAGAAGAATCCCGTGCTAATAATTTACCCTCCTACTCATGCGTTATGACATACGCAAGGAGACGAAAATGCACCGCATATTCTTCGGCCTAGTAACGCTGACACTACTCAATCCAGGGTCCAACTTTGCCGCCAGCGACTGTGGTATCCCGGGCACTATCAAAATCAAGACCGCAGACGGAAAACACACCATAAATACTCCCACTCGGGTTTTCAAAGATGGATCGATCGCCGTCCGCGCACCTCTCGCAGTAAACCCAGACGGAGGACCTGCCTCCTATACAGTGGGCGATCATGGCTTTACTTACATCGCCAATGGACTCTCTATTTGGCAGAAGGATGGACCGATTGACTGCAAGGCTGCCAAGAACTGCGGAACGCTATTCAAGGAAGCCGAAATCAGAGGATTTGGCCGGGGAACCACAGCATTCTGCGCATTTGCCATCGAAGTAGAACCGTTCACTCCCGGTCAACCGACTGTGTCCTGCGGAGAAGGAAGGACTTTGATCGGCGCCGGCCTAGGGAAGCCAAAACTTGGCGCGGTACTCGACACCGTTGTTGGCGACAAAGTGCAATCGTATGTATCCACGACAAGTTTGAAGCATCTCGTCGATGGGGAGGTGCGCTATTTGAACTCAGAGAGCCTTCCGCTTGCGGTCACGCCGGAGGCAAGACATTTAGGAAAAATAGTATGGATCGCTGGAGCCAACCTGGCGCCAACGTTTGCGCTAGTCGCTGACAAGGGACCTGCTTTCGGAGAGGGATCGATCGCGTTGCACCAACGCCTGCGATACAACAAAATCGAATCCCAAAAACCAGGCCCGATCCCTGCGGCCCTGCGCTGTGGGCCCTCGGAGAAGCTTCTTCCTCCCTTTGATTCATACCCTGACGTGAAGGGAGATAAGTGCGGTAGCAGTGGAGAGCGGCAAAAGCCCACGGATATCCGCGCGTATGTCGGCTTTTCAAACAACCTCGATTTCGTCATTCTGGGTCAGGCAAAGCTGCCTAAGAATGGGCTCGTAGTTCAGAGTGAGGTTACGGAAGATGCAATTCGTGGCGCCGCGTCTCCATACTCCGAGCCCGAACTCAAGCGCATGCTTGCGTGCCTTAGCGATTGAGCGCAGCTGTGCGCTGAGCGGGTAAGCGGTAGCCATAGTTGATTGCCACTGGATCACTTCCGACGCTTCTCTTAGCGGTACAAAAATCTGACTACACTCGGCGCGAGAGCGAGTGGTCAACAAATAAAATCAGGGAGATAGAACACATGACGAGGCCAACTCTGAGTCGCAGAAGGATGATCCAGTCGCTGGGCAGCTTGAGTGCTGTCGCGCTGGTATCTGGCTGTAGCTGCTTCATACGGCGAGAGCCGAAGCCAGTGTGCCCTACCTCTCCCGAAGTGAGCTTGCCGAATGGACCGCTGACCATCGACTCGCATTGCCACGTATTCAATGGGACAGATCTCCAGGTTGGCGAATTCCTCTCCCGCGTAGCAATCCATCAAGAGGGCGCACTTGGCTTTGGAGCCAATGTGTTGGGAAGTCTTCTTCAAGAGATTGTGTGGTCGGAAGCGCCAACAGGAAGCGACGAGCTTAGTGTGCTTCGTGGCATGTCTGGCAAGCTCGAAAGCTGCGATGAAGCCCAGTATGCAAAGCAAGTTTCGAATGCTCGACAGGATGCGTACAGCAAAGGGCGAGAACAGCTTCAGCTGGCTGCTCAAAAGTCCGTTCAGTTCAGGACGTTACGCCAAAATCGAGATCTGAAACTTCTCGACTTGACCAGTACAGATGAAACGACCAGCGCCCAACTTCAGGCTTTGTCTCTGATAGAACAGTTGCCGCCGGACGTTGAGACGTATCAAAATCTCCGGCAGAACAAGGGACTCTTTCTTCAGGGGCTGCAGGGAAAATCTGCGACTGGATTGATTGACTTCGTCCTCCAGAACTTCCAGTACCGCTACGTCAGCGTGCACGATTACCTGAGAACCTACAACCAGAAAGGTGTTCGGGTAGTAGATTTGATGATACCCAGTATGGTCGATTACGACTTTTGGCTCGGGAAAGGCGTGCAAACGCGGACGCCGCTCGCTACCCAGGTCGAAGTCATGCGCCAGATCTCCATCCTTACAGGAGGGCGAGTTCATGCCTTCGCGCCATTCAACCCACTTCGGCAGGTGGCATTTGACCTCAACCACTCGAGTACAGATTCTCTCGACCTCGTTAAGGATGCGATTGAGAAGAAGGGATGCATCGGCGTAAAGCTATACCCGCCAATGGGCTTCGCCGCCCTCGGCAATAGCAGGTTGAAAGGAAAAGACGGCAAGTCCTTCTGGGCACGCGACTGGTTGCCTAAATGGACTGACCGGGAGGACCTCGGGTTTCGCCTTGACAAGGCAATGACAGACCTCTTCAGATGGTGCGAGAGCAACGAGGTTCCCATCATGGCGCACACCAATATCTCTAACGGCGTCGTGCCTGAGTTTCAGGAGTTGGCAGCTGCTCACTATTGGCAGGATGCGCTAAGTGTCTTCCCAAAGCTGCGCATCAGCTTCGGTCACTTTGGAGACACGTCACCGGTCGAAGATGGACTCACCAGAGCTCGTGGATTTACGGCATTGATGGCAAATCAGCCCGGCAAACCCGGTATCAATGCATACGCAGATGCCGCCTACTTCGTAGAAATTCTTCGGAAAAGACCGGAGCTCCTTACAAATCTTCGACAGCTCTACATGGATCCAGTGCCAGCCGGCGGAGCGCCACTGGCTGCGCGGTTCATGTACGGCACAGATTGGGAAATGACGTTGACCGAAGGTGAGATCAAGCAGTATCTGACTGATTTCGTGCAGCTTTTCGACGACCTCGAAGGACGGCCCGCCGTACGGCAGCAAGGCGTCTCAAACTTGTCAAATCGGTTTTTTGGCACCAACGCAGCTAGCTGGATGGGACTGAATGCGGGGGAGCCTGCACGCGCCAGGTTGGACGCGTTCTACAAGACGTACGGCGTCTCAACCCCCGACTGGGCCACGAAACTTGGTTGAATGCCGAATCTGTGCCACATGCCGCTGCACGGCAGCAGCCTCAGTAGTTGTCTGCGGATGGAGCGGCCAGGCAGCCATCTGCGACGCGGACGGAACGGAATGTAACTCTTCTGCAACAGGTCGGCACTAGTGCTAACCCAGATTGGGTATGCTTCGTCCGAATGTCTTAGGAAAGACTACCAAATCGCCATCTTTTGAAACTCTGGAACCGATTTCTCCTGCAAGCTATCGCCGCCACGGTCATTATCGTGGCCGCGGCGCTTGTATTTCGGGGGATATACCTTTTTGTCTCGTCACCGCCTGCGGCAACCATGGAGGATGTGCGCGACGTTGACCGTACCACCCGGGATTGCCCTGCACCCAGTTGGGAGAGGACGCCTCCAAAAGATCGCGGCCCCGCATACGAAGCGCCGAGACCTTCTGGCTGCCTCGAATCTTAGACCGAGAGCCTCTGCGAGACGTATTCGCCGACTTTAATCGAGCCGTGTTGCCCGCACTGAAGTCCACTGCATTAATCGCGGTCGTGGTTGCATTGGCGAGTAGCTCATAAGCAGCGACGAATCTACTGGATTCGAGCACTTCACACTCCCCTGCTTCGTAGACAAATAGTGATGGTCGCTCGACCACAGACGCATCAGTCCGTTATCCCATATGGGCAGTTCGGTATGGCAACCACCATTGCCTCGAGAAGGCCTCCGTGTGACGATTTTCGATACATGTAACGAGCCTCATCTCTCCGTCAAATAACCGGTAATATGCAAGCTTCCAGTTTCATTGCGTGCCAGTTCGAGACATCGTAGCGCTGGTACTCGAAGCTTATGAGTACAACATTTCCTCAAGAAAACGAGACACAGGCCGATAACGCGATAAAACAAGAACCGCGATGGCTAGCGGCGCTACCGTGGCGACGTGATGGACCGAAAGGTATCGAGACCAATAGTGACACCGATGGGACTCGGACCGAAGCGTTCCTGACTAGTCCATGGATTGTGGGCTTCACTACTCTCCTTGGTGTGGGTGCGGGGTATCTTGGCGCTCACTACGACAAAGCGATTGCTGCATCGTTCGGCAAGATATGGCTAATCAGTGAACCAGCATTCGACTGGGGTTCCACCTCTTTTTGGCTTACTGGACTGACCTTCGCCATCTTGTTCGGCAAGAGCGGGGATGCGCAAGCCAAACGGGCGAACCGTTTCTCGGAAAAATTGGCTCGGATTTCCTCTGCGATTGAACAGAAGACTGACGTCCTCAGGGCACGAGCGGAAAGCATCGATGATCGTGTTCGGCAACTATTCACGATTCCACCAGTCGGCTTCCTGGAGGAATATAGAGAGACAGTATTGAACGCAACAGAAGCCCTGTTCCTTGCGTTGGATTCGACCAAACTACCACTCGACACCCGAGATCTTGCAATTCGAGTCCAGCTTTTTAATATATTGAAGCTTGCTCAAGAATTCGACGAAGATGGGGATAAGGCACGATATGCCTGCAATATCATGCTTTTTCGGCCGTCATTGCAAATGACTCCCACAGACGTATCGCACTACGAGGGAATGCTGCGCTTTGCGGACAAAGCTACATCAGTTCAGAAACTTTACGGTGTACTCGAACTGCTGCCCAAACTTTCCGTTGCGTCAGACTCTAGTGTGGCAAGCGATCCTGACGGCAAGCTAGAGCCGTTCTGTTTGCCTGTACCCATGGGGGTAGCATCGGATAAGGAAAGCCGGTTTATCGAAGGCGTTCTGCCGGGCGCAGCCGATGCGTTCGTCTCGAGGGAAGCGTCAGTTATTGAAGCGCCTGAGGACTGGCTGCGACGATGCGATGCTGGTTCCTTCTCTGGCTACGTGGCCAGGGACATGAAGGCCTTCTTTGAGAACGAAAAGGATACGATCCAAAGCTTCCTGTCGTTCCCGCTGTTTCCTGCAGATTTGCTTGAACCGGGAGATGGGAGTCTGTCACCCGAAACGCCTTTCGGAGTGCTGAACCTGCACCGAAATCTGCCGAATGAGCTAGCTGCTGAGAAGCTGGAACTGCTGGAGCCACTCCTGACGCCGTCTCTTCAGTTCATCTCTTACCTCCTCTCACTGCCTATCGACGCGAGTGCTATACTCGATACTAACGTAGGAGAAGTCGATGACTAGAACATTTGAGATTCCTCTCTCGCGTACCGAGGTGATTCGACGGCGCCTCGAACAGCAGGCAGAGCGCGCCATGAGGCGTGGCGAAGAAGGCATTAAGCGTCGCGTGGCCGTACCGAGCCCACAGGGTGGGTACCGCATGGAAGTGCGTATCATCAAGACCCAGCCCTGATGCAACGCTAGGCCAAAGTGCCTTCGAATCAAAAACGGCGAGCCAACGTGCTCGCCGTTTGCTTTTGGACGTGCGCGCGCAATTCACCCAACAGAGGGGGGTTCGTGCCGATTAGAGCACAATATAATGACATCGTCGTGATTAACCCCATGACACCGTCCCCGCCCGCGGCAGATTCTTGCCGCGGGCTTCTTTTTAGTACGCATCAACGCACGAGACGACGGCCATGACGTGGCCTGGGCTTGAATGGCTTCCTGAAGGGCAATGTGGGACCGCGAGTTTTGCTCCCGCGCCACACAGGAGAGCAACGATCAACCCTTCGCCATGCATGCCATCTCCTTCACACCTCCTTGAAGCAGCTTGTAGGGTTGCCAACCCGGCAGCTCGATTAAGATGCGGACGTACGGCGCTCATGTACGTCATGAGCACTCGGCTCACCTATACTGAGGATGCAAAAACATCCTCAACTCCAAGCCAACGACGCCGGCGCTCCGGCCTCCCTCAATATCCCAGCGTCGGCTGGGCCGATTTTGAAATGGCCGGGCGGAAAGACGCAGCTCCTGCCGACACTCCGGAAGCTGTTGCCCGCAGGTAATCGTCTCATCGAGCCATTCGTCGGCGGCGCAAGCGTGTTCCTGGGAACAGATTTTCCGAGCTACTTGCTGCTCGACGCGCACGTCGACCTCATCGGCATGTACAAACAGATGGTCCAGCGTCCCGAGCGAATCATCGAGCTGGCGCGACCTCTGTTCTCGGAGTATGCCGCAAACGAAGAAATCTACCTGGCTGTGCGGGATGCATTCAACCGAGCGGCACCTGCGGACGTCCGAGCGGCCTACTTCCTCTACCTGAATAAGTTTGGCTTCAATGGGCTGTCGCGGTACGCGGCAAAAGGCAACTTCAATGTGCCCTGGGGCCGGTCCGCACAGGCGCCGGCACTACCGGAAGAGAGCATTCGCGCGTTCAGCGAGCGCGCACGAAGCAAGGCGGTCATCGTACAGGGCGACTTCACGGATGCGTTCAAGCTTGCGGTGCCTGGCGATGTCATCTACTGTGACCCGCCGTATGTCGACTTGGAGGATGCTCCCTCCTTCACCAAGTACACCGCCGAAGGCTTTCCACGAGAACGCCAAGGGGAGTTGGCAGTTTTGGCTCGGGCAACCGCGGCGCGAGGCATCCCCGTCGTCATCTCGAATCACCTGACTGTGGCAACACGCGAGCTGTATCGTGGCGCTGAATGCCACGAGGTCGAAGCACGACGAAGTATCGCGGCACCGGCCAGCAGCAGACGAGTGGTTACCGAAGGCATTTTTGTTTATAGCCGATAGCCCTGTTCTGACTGCTCCCTATAGGTATCCATCTCACGCCCCCCCTTGGCGCACGTCGGCGCCACAGGGCGACACTCTCTATGAAAAGGGAATAGACATGTAAGCCGCTAGGCTCTATGGGGCGTGCGACATCCGCTTCGAAAAATCCCAGTGTTCTCGCTGCGCACAAATTGACCCCACCCGCGACACTTGATGCGTGCCGATCCTGTCCCGCCGGCACACTGGCCGGTGGCATAGGTCTTGCGAATAGCCTGCCATAAGAGTGCCGCCGGGCCGTAATGGCGGCACGCGCCGCCACCGGACGACATGCCACAACCGCACTCGTCTTCGATTGAATCAACCAACAACGAAGACTTCACACTGATCCACCATGAACCTCTGCGATACACGATCGGCGCTTCGATATGTGATCTGCGGCGCCATCGCCGCATTTGCGATGGTGGCGCCTGCTTTTCCGCCTGCCGTCGCGGGTACCCCTCCGTATGTCATTGCCACTACGACGTCGGGGTCTGTCCGCGGGCAAGTATTGGAGGACGGCGCTGTTGAAGTATTCAAAGGCATTCCCTATGCGGCACCGCCAGTTGGTGACTTGCGATGGAAGGCGCCTCGCCGCATGGACGCATGGTCAGGCATCCGAGACGCCTTGGACGCTGGCAGCCCGTGCCCCCAATCAGGTCGCCTTGCGAGTACCAATGAAGATTGCCTCTACCTGAACGTTTGGAGTCCACACCGCAAGCCGCACCATCGACTCCCGGTAATGGTGTTTATTCATGGTGGCGGGCAGGTCGTATCGGCCGCACATGAGTACAACGCAGATTGGCTGGTGACGAGGGGTGAACCTGTCATCCTTGTTTCGCTGAACTATCGCCTGAACATTTTCGCGTTCTTTGCGCACCATGCCCTCACCGCAGAGGAGCCCGAGTTGGGTTCCGGCAATTACGCTCTACTGGACCAGATTCAGGCGTTGCGTTGGGTCCGCGACAACATTCAGAGCTTCGGCGGCGATCCTCGAAACGTGACAATCTTCGGAGAGTCTGGTGGCGCCCAAGCTGTCTGTTTGCTCCTGGCATCGCCACCGGCACGGGGGCTGTTTCACCGCGCGATCTCGCAAAGCGGCCCGTGTCAATGGCAATACTATCCGTCGCTGACGGCATCCGAGGAACGGGGAGCGAACATCGCCACTGACCTTGGCTGCACGGAACCAAATCCTCTGCCGTGCCTGCGCAACTTGCCGACGAGCGTCATTCTTGCGAAGCAACAGGGCGCAATTTCGGATACTGCAGCAGCGCAACCGTCTTGGGGAGGAGGAGCGTTTCCACTACCGTTGCGCGAAGCTATGGCGTCAGGCAGATTTGCAAAGGTACCCTTGATGCAGGGGTCGAATCGCGATGAAGCCTTGTATCAGCTCGCCCAACGATATGGAGGGAGTCGTGACGCCGTACGTGCCGAGCAATATCTCGATATTCTCCGCCAGTACTTTGGTCAAACCAGAGTGTCTGCAATCGAATCGCAATACCCCCTGGCCAACTACGCCACCCCAATGCACGCGTTGAGCGCCGTGCTGAGCGATTCCAGCATGATTACTAACAACCGTATCGGGCTTTGCAACCTTCACTTGGCTAACCAACTGCTCGCGCCGCACGTTCCGTTATACGCGTACGAATTTTCAGATGGGAGCGCACCCTATCCGGCACCCATTTTCGGCGTACCGGGCGAGCTTGAAGGGGCCGCGCATACCAAAGAGCTGTCTTATCTCTTCCATCAAACCGAGCTAACGCCAGCACAACGAAAGATCTCCGATGCCATGATCGGATACTGGACCAGTTTTGCGACGCGGGGAAATCCGAACGGGGCAAGGCTTACAGGCTGGCCGGCATATCGACCCGATGCTCCAATCGTCTTGAACTTCGCCTCGGACGGCGTCACGCAAGACCCGAATTTTCAGACACGGCATAGGTGCAAGTTCTGGGCAGAGCAAGGCTTCGGCACGCTGTCCGGGCCGTATCCCACGGCCACCGCAAGCGGAGCAGCGTTTCGATAGAGATAACCTCGCAAAACGAGACGCTGCGGCCACGCTCCCATCGCCCCAAAGCCCATCTCATGAATAGGCCGCCTGCGAACGAACTCGCGCGAGCGGTTGAGAGGTCATCCGGCCGACGATGGCCAAGGAGCCTGCTGCAACTACGCAAGTCATTCACGAGGCCGATGTCGTGATCCGTCGAACCAGACGGGTCGATACACCTGCGGAGAGAACTGCGAACACTGCGCTGGCAAGGAAGACCACCCGCAGGTTGCTCAGCCCAGCGATGAGCCCGAGAACCGGTGTCGTCACGCCAAGCGCAAGATCGAGGAATGCCGTGTATGTCCCCATCGCCAAGCCTCGGCTCTGGCTTGGAACGCGACGAACAGCCTCCACGCCGAGCCCTGGATAGACAAGCGAATAGCCAAAGCCGCTGAGAAACGCCCCTACCAACGCCATCCCTGGATTCGGAGCGAGCCAGATACAGAACTGGCCCGCAGCTTCGATCAGCACGAAAATCAGAGCGACCTTTGCGCCGCCGAGCCTGTCGGGCAAATGGTTCAGAAAGGTGCGGGCGACGATGAACGAGGCGGCGAAGACGGTGAATGCGAGCCAAATCGGCGTCCACCCTCGTTCCGCGAACAACAACGAGATGAAGGCCGTCATTGCACCAAACCCAATGCTGCTAAGGGCTAGGCCAATCCCAGGCATCCATACCATACCCACGACAGTCCGCATTGGCACTCGCTCGCCGTGAAGATGCGGCGCGACCGCCTTTTGGTTAAGTACGAGCAGTGACGCGGCCAACGGGATCACCATAGTCGCTACAGCAATCGAAATGAAGCCGTACCGGCCATACAGGAGCGACCCAATAGGCGCGCCCATGGCGAAGGCAGCGTACATGGCGGTGCCAACCCAAGCGATTACTCTACCCGCACTGCGATGATCAACGAGTCCAAGGCCCCAACTCAACGCGCCGGTGATAATAAAGCTCTCCGCAGCGCCGAGCAGACCGCGGCCGATGAGCAGAACGGAAACCGACGTCCAAGGTGAGCTTGTCAGAGACAACGAGCAGAGATAGAAGGCGCCGGACACCGTAGCCACAGACAAGCCGACAAGCATGGTCAATTTAGCGCCTTGCTTGTCGGAAAAATACCCGGACCAAACCCGGGAAATGAGCGCCGCCGCAAACTGGCAGCCTGTAACCAGCCCTACCACGAAGGTTCCCAGGCCGAGGTCCTTGCTCACATGCAATGGGAGCACAGGCAACGCCAGTCCGATGACCAAGAAGGAAAACAGCACCGCTGCCATGATCGGCAAAAGTGCAGAGAAAGTTTCTAGGGATGACGGAGTCTGTGTCTTTGAAGGGACATGCATACGGACCTCGAATGGAGTCTTGGCATCAGGTTTGGCTGAGATGTCGCAGGCGCTGGACCAGACGGGCTCGCATCTCGCGGCTGAATGGCACCCTCCAAAATTCCGGCGAGAGAGTGACCATCAGCATCCATTCTTTCAGGTGCTTTATTAATCGATAAGATGGTAGAGTCCGCATACACGTATGAACGCGGCTCATAAATGCCTAGAGACAACTACAGCGGCTTGCTCCATTTCCTTACGGTGGCCCGCGAAGGAAGCTTTACGCGAGCGGCTGCGCAACTCGGCATCTCACAGTCTGCATTGAGCCATTCCATCCGAGCTCTCGAAGCCGCTCTCGGCGTTCGACTGCTTACCCGAACCACGCGGAATGTCTCTACGACTGAAGCAGGCGAGCGCCTGGCAGCCAGCATATCGGGCCCGATGGAAGAGATCGATACCGTCCTGCAAATGCTCGGCGAGTTTCGGGATACTCCCACCGGCACCATCCGCATCACAGCTACGGATTACGCGATTCGCAGCATCCTTTGGCCAAAACTCACCAAGTTTCTGCCGCAGTATCCTGAGATCAAGGTCGAACTCACATGCGACTATGGTCTCGTCGACATTGCCGCTCAGCGCTACGACGCCGGCGTCCGATTCGGCGAGCAGCTAGCGCAAGACATGATTGCGGTGCGGCTCGGGCCGGACGAACGTTTCGCCGTCGTCGGAACAAAAGGGTACTTCGCGAAGAACCCGGCACCAAAGACACCACACGACCTCGTAAGCCATCGGTGCATCAACCTTCGGCTGCCGACCCATGGAGGCCTTTACTCCTGGGAGTTCGCTAAGGAAGGCGAAGGCCAGCTCAACGTCCGAGTCAATGGTCAGCTCACCTTCAATGGAATCTACGAGGTCCTAGAGGCCTCACTAGAAGAATTTGGCCTCTGCTACGTTCCCGAATCGATGGCGTCGCCGTATATTGCAAAGGGACGCCTAGTCCGTGTACTAGAGCAGTGGTGCCCCTTGTGGACCGGCTACCATCTCTACTATCCGAGTCGTCGCCAGCCCTCGCATGCCATGAAGCTATTCATCGACGCCGTCCGATACCATCAATAGCCTGGCAAAAAGGCCTGCAGCCACGGCCCTGCGAATCTACCCCGTGCAAGCTTCACCCGCGACTCAGATTCTGGACTACGACCATAGCGTACCTATCCGAGCGCACCTACTCCATCCACTCCCCTTTCGTCGCCGCGATCCAGCGATCTCGGCAAGTCGGCGCAACCTTAACCCCGTCGACTCCCAGATGGACAGACCTTCAACTGGGTAGTGGTCAATGCGCCCCTCCCGACCCGCTGCCAGAGAGCGGGTTGCGCCTGATAGCTTAGAGCTTCGCTTTAGAAGCTGGCTCGACTTTTGCGTTATTGAGTCCATGCCCGGAATCCCACGTATGACGCTCGAACGCAATGGATTCTTAGCACGTTCGTGCCACATTGAAGATACTGGGCTGGATCACTAGGCTTTAAGCACTGACCACGACGTAAATCCCGTTTATCACTAACCAATAATATTCTTCACATTAAATTGACATGATATTGGAAATTGCTGAGTTCTTCGCGAAAGAAGGAGAGGCCGCCGAGTTTGAATCCGCCATGACTCGTGCATTGGAAACCATCACCTCCAAGGTTCCAGGAGTATTGGATTATTGTTTTACGAAATGCGTCGAAAATAATAATCGATATATTCTGCAAGTGACCTGGGAGAAGTTGGAAGATCACATGATCACTTATCGTTCCAGCCCTGAACGCGAACAATGGCGCAAAATGGTGAGTCCCTTCTACGCGACGACGCCGAATATGGAGCACTTCGTTGTCGTCAGCCAATCCTAGCGGCGATTGTCCGATGACACGCTTGTTCAACTGTCACTAGAAATGCCACGCGCCGTACACCATTGCTAATGATGTCCGGCGCGCTCTCAACCCACGGCAGATTCTCTATGCCGCTCTCAAGGTTTGGTGGTTCAGCGTACTAGTATGCGGTCGGAACTACGAGGTCAGCCGTTCCGTCCTTGATCGCGATCTGCGTACCGTACACTTTGGAGGACTGCGCGAAACGTTCCAGAAGGTACCGCGCCTGCTTCCCAGTGGCCGGCTTTGGCAGCCCTCTGGTACGGTGGTACTCGTTAACATCGAACTGATCGTGCGGATTCGGCAAGCCTTTACCGACCTTGTTCATTGCAATGGGTTGAAAGTGAATTGCCTTGAGCTTCCCGCCTCCGAACTCCACATATGCCACCACACTTTCCCACAGGATCGGCTCCTCCAAATGCACAGATTCTGGGGGTACTTGAAAAATGAAATTACCGAGACTGTAGAAGATCGGCTTTCCCTTGTAGACCTCCAGGCCGTGCAAGAGAGGGGGCCCGTGCATGGAGACGACGTCCGCGCCGGCATCCACAAGCTGTCGTGCCCAGGTTTCCAACCATTGTGGCGCCGCAAGACGTCCCGGCAATTCCGAGAGCAGGAGCTGAGCGAAGTCTTCCTCCACATTAGGAAAGTGATGGTTGTGCTGTGACACGATCACAATGTCTGCAACCTTCTTGGCCTCCCTTACACGCTGCAGGATGCGTTGGACATCTTCCGCATTCGGAGTGGTCCCTGCGATTCGCAGTTCGTTCACTCCGGGATGATTGTCTGTCGCACGAGCGCCCTCACGGATCATTCCCGACGCAAGCGCGATAAGTGCGATCTTGCCTTTTGGTGTCTCGACCAACGACCAATTGTCCGCTTCATTGATATTTCGACCGGTTCCGGCATGCCCGACCTTAAGCCGGTCAGCCGTTTCTAGTGTATTCAAGATTCCGGGAGTTTTTACATCGAACGAATGGTTATTTGAGAGCGATAGTAGATTAAACCCGAAAGACTTGAGGGCTTCCATCGCCTCGGGTGGCGATGCGAATCGCCCATCTCGCGTGGTTTGTCCTTTTTTTGGATCGTAAACTGCCGCCTCGAAATTCGTGAAAGCGGCGTCACCCTTAATCAGCGACTTGATGACAGGCACCGCCTCAGGCGCATCAACTCGGGTATCGCCACGGATCATCGACTGACCGGTCAACGTAATCGTGATGTCTTTTGTCTGGGCCATAGCAGCATTAGGAAGGGTCAGCGCGACAAGGCATAAGGCTGCCGCAACGTTCGTCGCGACGGTCGTCCATCGGTTCTTCATCAGGGTTCCTAGAGTTGATAACTGGAAACGCCGAACCCGTCGGATTGGATTCGGGTATGTTCAACATCTGTTGAAAGGCGGTTTTTTGGCAGGCAGGACGCGCTGCTACGTGCGCCCTGCGCTTCCCATTTCGATGCGTTTATCGATCGAACTCTGTGTTAGTGACTTACTTCACCTGACGTGCGTAGCCCTAGGATGCGACTGCTCATCAACGTCATTCGCTCCATCGCGAAGACGACTTCCCGCTGTTTCAGGTACGAATTGAACCGCGATGAGCCCGAGCATAGAAATGATGGCGGCATAGAACCCCGGCGCAAGTGGCATAGAGAACTTGCTAACGAGCCAAGTGCTGATGAACGGCGTGGAACCGCCGAAAATCGCGACGCTGAGCTGATACGAGATGGCATGTCCAGTAGCGCGAAAAGATGTGGGAAAAACCTCAGCCATCGCAGTAAACGCAGCGCCACCATAGAGACCCACCCCTAGGCTAACCAGAATCTGGCCAAGCAACGCATTGACAACCGTACCGGACGCCGCCAGGTAGACCGCTGGGTACGCTGCGAGCGCTACCCATGCCGCGCCAATCGTCAGGATCTTCTTTCTCCCAAAGCGATCGCTCAACATCCCACCCACGGGAATCACTGCAGCGAGAGCAGTAATCGCTATCGCATTGGTCAGAAGAGCCATCTCCGAGTCGAGCTTCACTTGCTTGACGAGGAATGAGTACATGAATCCAATGACCAAATACGATCCGACGGCAAGCACAGGTTGAATCATGAGAACTGCCAGCATGCATTTGAGCCCGTTGGACTTAGAAACTGCTCGCAGGGGGTTCTGACCTTTCGACTTTGCCGCAGCTTGCTTGAATTCCTCAGGGTCATCGAGACTTCGTCGCAACCAGAATCCAACAATGCCAATCAGCCCACCGGCAACAAATGGGACGCGCCATACCCACTCATTGTATGTTTCCGACCCAACAGCAATCTGCAGCACGAACAGCAGAATTGCCACAAAAGCGTTTGGCATATACGAAAAGAACCACATGATGCCCATCCACTTGCCGCGGGCACTCTCCGGCGCCGCCTCGACGATGAATGCACTGCTACCTGTCGTTTCTCCGCCGACCGCAAGCCCTTGGGCGAAGCGGGCTGCCACCAGGAGGATTGGCGCCGCAATCCCGATGGTTTCATACGTTGGCAGCAAACCGATGGCGACGGTTCCTACAGCCATCAGCCACACCGTAGCTGCCATGACCCTGATGCGGCCAATCTTGTCGGCCAGACTACCGAAGAGGACTCCGCCTAACGGACGCGCAAAGAAGGCGACTGCATAGACGGCGAACGTGCTCAGCAGAGCCGCAGTTTTATCTGTGCCTGGGAAGAAGTGCGCCGCCAGAACGGGCACGGAAAAAGCAAAGACGGCAAAGTCATAGATTTCGCCGAAGTTCCCTATTGACGCTGCCGCAAGTTCGCGACGAGTACCATGCCTTTTCAATTGAGTAGTCTCCGATATTCATGTTCTCCGAAGCGGTGGTCCGCTTGGGCTTCCGGATCCGAAGTAAGTTGATTTTCGGTCCTGGTCGCTCCATTACGCATGAACCATGCCATTTGCTGGAGAGCGGCCCCAATAATGCGACCACGCGGACATCGGCAGGGTCTTCCCTACCCCTACCCGAGAGAAGTGCCGGCTGAGATGCCGCAGCAGACATGCTGATGTCCGCGGCGCAAACACGGTGTCCTTGGCAAACGCATTCGAGTGTCACCCGCGAAACTTCAAGCATCGAAAGCGACGGCGACTCAATGCGGCTGTCGACTATTCGCATATAACGGCTACCCTTTGAACTAGCAATGGCGCTGGCATCGATGTTGCGTACTGTCCTGCCCCAAACAATAGGTGGAGACAAATTGAATGCCGATTCTGATATCGCGAGCTTGCGGACTTTTCGCTCTCGCTATGCTTGCCACAGCCTCTAACTCAGCCGGTGCGGCCGACCGATTCCCTTCAAGACCCATACGCATCGTCGTACCCGCCGCGCCCGGCGGCGCACTAGACCTCACAACGAGGCTAATCGCGCAAAAGATGAGCGAGAAGCTGGAGCAGGCGGTGGTCGTAGAGAACCGGCCAGGTGGCGAGACGTTGCTTGGTACCCGCGTGGTCAAAGCAGCCCCCGCTGACGGATACACTCTTCTAGCTCAGGCCAATGCGTTCACCGCAATGCCGGCGTTAAAGCTCAACCCTGGATACGACCCAGCAAAGGACTTCACCGCTGTTGGGCCCATGGTGCGAACGCCACAGATCATGTATGTGGGCGCAGGGCAACCCGACCGTTCAGTTAGTGATTTCATTTCACGAGCCAAGGCGCATCCTGGCAAGCTAACCTATGCCTCTGGCGGCATCGGCGGGCCACCTCATCTTGGCGCGGCCCTCTTTTTGCATCGAGCCGGACTCGATGTATTACATATTCCATTCAAAGGGAACGGCGTGGCACTACCCGAAGTTGCTTCGGGACGAGTGAGCATGATCTTTGGCGGTTACAGCGGCGGAGCAGCCTACGTGCAGGCGGGAAAGCTCCGCGCCTCGGGCGTTACGAGTGTCCAACGGCTAGCAGCCCTACCTGACGTGCCGACATTCGCAGAGCAAGGCATTAACTTCTCCTATTACTTCTGGACGGCCCTCTTCGCTCCTGCCGGAGCGCCACAGGAGGTCATTCAACGGCTCGCCGAAGCCCTGCGCTATGCAAAGGACAGCAAGGAGTTGAGCAATCGATTCCGTGCGGAAGGATCAGAACCAATGACGGCTACGCCTGATGAGTTTCAGGCCTACATCGTCAAGGAAGCTTCACAAATGGACAGCTTGCTTCAAGACCTTAAAGTAACGAAAGAATGATGAAAATGAATTCCAAGACTTACGTACTTGTTCATGGTGCCTACCACGGCGCATGGTGTTGGAAAGATGTCGCCAAGCGCCTGCGTGGATTGGGCCACACCGTCTACACTCCAACGCTTACGGGGCTGGGTGAGCGCTCCCATCTTCTGTCATTGAAGCCAACTCTGGAGACCTTCATTGAGGACGTTGCGCAGGTAATTCGCTATGAGGACCTAACGGATGTCGTCCTCGTTGGCCACAGCTTTGCGGGCTCCGTCGTTTCCGGGCTTGCGGATCGCATGCCGGAACAATTGCGTCACCTGGTGTATCTAGACGCTTTGGTTCTTCGGTCGAATGAGTCGTCAGCCGACCGGTCTCCAGAGCGTGTCGAAATGTACAGGAAGCGCGCGATGGAATCCGGCCACGAACTCGCGATCCCGCCCGCCGCACCGGAACAGTTTGGCATTACGGATCCCGATACCGCGGCGTGGCTTGCGGAAAAGCTGACGCCGCACCCACTCCAGACGTACTACGACAAGCTGCAACTCCAGAATCCAATTGGCAATGGACTACCAGCAACATATATCGCTTGTACCAACCCGTACTTTGCGTCGACACACGAATCGCGTCGAATTGCGATTAGCCTTCCTGGTTGGACTTACTTGGAGATCCCGACAGCGCACGACGCCATGACTCTGATGCCCGGGCAGTTGACGGAAATGCTTGCATCTATCGGTTGACCGTTGTCTGGAGCCCCGTGTCTCTACGGGGCTTTCAAACTCGACAAATTCACTTCGTACCGCGGCTCGCCCGTCTACCCGTTACCGGGATCTTGGCCTCCTAGTTCCGCAAATAGTAACTCCTTACAGGTTGAAGCCCCTTATCTAGCTCGTAGATAAGGGGGATGGCGTTCGGAACCTCCACATGCATGATTTCACGATCCGGCACGTTGTCGAGGTACTTAATCAAGGCCCGCAAGGAGTTGCCATGGGCGGCGATCAGCACCTGCTTTCCTAGCCGAATTTCATGCTGTATAGACTGTTGCCAGAGAGGCAACACGCGCCCCACGACATCTTTCAGCGATTCAGAGCAAGGAATTTCGCCATCTGCCAAGTGGGCATACCGCCCAGCCCGAGTTTGGCAGCGAGGGTCCCCTAGCTCGAGCGCCGGCGGGCGTATTTCATATCCACGTCGCCATAACGTCACCTTTTCCTGGCCGTACTGCTGGGCCAGGTCAGTCTTGTTGCGGCCCTCCAAAGCGCCATAGTGGCGTTCGTTCAGACGCCAAGAATAGTTGACGGGACACCACGTGCGATCTATCTCGTCTAAGCAATGCCATAGCGTATGCGTAGCGCGCTTCAGCACAGACGAATAGCAAATCGATACATCAATCCCTGAACGCAGAAGAAGCCGCCCACACTCTCTTGCCTGCCTGACACCTTCTTGCGTCAGGCCCACATCGGCCCATCCAGCGAATCGGTTCTCCCGATTCCACAGCGACTCGCCATGGCGTAGCAAAACTAGCTTGTACATGCCTAGAAAGAGAGTTCGCACTCGAAGAGGAACACAATCCCGCATTCGCAATCCCTGTGCCACCCTTTCTCGAAGCGTATCCAACAGACCTAAGCACTAGAGTGTTCTCGAAAAATACAGTTGTCGGCATAGTTGCCTTCGTGGGCGACACCCGAACTTCACCTCGGACTCACTACGGCCGATAGTTTCGATGGCACACGCTTTGCGTATGTGTGGTCCATTCAACCAGTGATCTACACAAAGGAGACCATATGCAACCCACCTCGACTTCGGAATCCGCACGCGTTTACAAGAACGTTCCTCAACTGGCGCGCATCCGCGAGCAGGTTCTTTTGGGGGATGTTTGGAAGCAGCCAGAACTGGCATACCGCGATCGGATCCTGGTGACCTGCGGCGTCCTTGCAGCTGGCGGGAAGGTAGATGAACTCAAGGTATGGATGCGCCGAGGCGTTGAAGCCGGTATCACCCTGGACGAACTGCGAGGACTCGTCGTACAGGTTACGTTCTACGCGGGCTGGCCAGCAGGTCTGGCTGCAGGCAAAGCAGCCCTCGGCTTGTTTGAGGCCGAAGAAAAGCAAGCCGGAGCTGAATGATGCAGATTGGATACATTGGCTTGGGGGCCATGGGCAGTGCGCTCGCGTCGAGATTTCTCAGCGACCACAAGCTCATGGTGTGGGACCGAAACAGCAGCGTCCTCTCCGAGTTCGAAAAACGCGGTGCAATCATCGCCGACAATGCGGCTGAACTGGCTCGTGCATGCGACGTAGTGCTTCTGTGCCTTCCTCGCAGTGCAGATGTCCGCCAAGTCCTATTCGGTCCGAATGGCATGTCTGAGGGACTCGCCCCTGGGAAGCTGGTTATTGACCAGACCAGTGGTGTGCCGGAGGAAACTCAACAGTTGGCGCAGGCCCTGGCCGAACGCGGCGTGGCATTGATTGACGCCCCGGTCTCGGGCGGCGTTGCAGGTGCAGCGGGTGGCACAATCACCATCATGGCATCCGGCGACGACTCGACTTATGAGAAGGCTCTACCCGTTCTGAAGTCAATCAGTCCGAATGTCTTCCGCTGTGGACAACGAGTGGGCGACGGCCAGGCGATGAAGCTCGTCAACAATGTCCTTAGCGCAGGCTGTCGTCTTGCAACGCTCGAAATCGTTGCAATGGGCAAAAAGATGGGTCTGTCGCTCGCTGCAATGACAGACGTCATTAACATGGGATCCGGTCGCAACCGCACGTCGAAGCTGATGCTTCGCAATATGGTGGACGGAAAAGCTTCATCATCGAGCTTCGCCATGTCGCTAATGCTGAAGGATTTGAACCAAGCGATCGCCATGGGTATGAACTGCGGAGCGCCTACGCCCATTACCAGCGCGGCACGCAGCCTCCTTCAAATTGGCGTGAGCACTCTCGGACAAGCCGCGCAGCTTGAGGAGATCCTTGGACTCATCGAATCCATGGCAAACACGCGGGTTGCCGATGATCACAAGGAAGTAGTCCCGCCATGCGCTACAGATGAAGATGTGCGAGAGCTGCGCGTCGGCTACGTCGGACTCGGTGCAATGGGCGGCGCTCTTACCCGGCGGCTGATGCTCTCGCGAAGAATGCACGTATATGACTCGCGACCAGAGGTTGTACGTGCATTTGAAGCGGAAGGTGCTGTCGGGGCCCGTGACCTCCCCTCGCTCGCCGCAGAGTGCGACATCATTTTCGTCTGCGTTCCGACATCGGCAGTCGTGCGAGAAGTAGTCTTCGGCAAAGACGGTTTGTCATCCGGACTCAGCGCGGGCAAGATCATCGTGGACCAGACTACTGGCGATCCCACCATCACTCGGGAGATTGCCGCTAAGTTGGCAGAGCAAGGCGTCTCGTTGGTGGACGCACCTGTATCTGGGGGCCCACGCGGCGCTGTAGCTGGCACAATCGCCCTGATCTGCGGAGGACCGGCGGACTCCTTTGGCAAGGTTCAGCCCATCCTAAAGTCGATCAGTCCCAATGTCGTGTATTGCGGAGAGACTGGGAACGGACACGTCGCAAAGCTCATTCAGAACACGGTAGCTTCCTGCAACCGCATGTTTACGTATGAAGCCGCCGCTGTTGGCGTGAAATACGGCCTGAAGATTTCCGATATGTCGGACGTCATCAATAACAGCACGGGATGGAGTGGTGCATCGGAGCGAATCTTGCCGACGCTCTCCGAAGGTAAGGCTACAGCCGATTTCCAGCTTGCCCTTATGGCCAAGGACCTCAAACTGGCTGCGCGCATGGCTGCCGAATGTGGCGCCCCAATGCTCATTGCCAGTGAAGTCCGTACTCTGTTCGAAGCGGGTGTCAACGAGTTTGGCGCAACTGCCAACCTCGATGAAATGCGGCGCAAGTACGAGGCGATGGCCGGTCTCGAGTTTGCAGGCGCCTAAACACCCATAGCGCTTCCCTCTCCCAAAGGATACTCCGTCCTAGGGAGAGGGCTCCCACCCTTCCCTTGCAATGCCCTAGGCCGCGTCCAAATCACCGCCTGGTGGTGGCTGCACTGGCATCTGACACTGCGCCCCTCACTTTTGCTTCGAGGGCACCATTCAACTCGCAGAACACCCGTCCTTCAATTTGACCACGGATGCTAAGCGGAACGATTGAGGGCCAATAATGAAGCCCCCGTAAAAGACGATGAGCCTCCAAAGAGACACACGCGAAGGGCCAGGCCTTGCGCGCGTCATCGCTGGTCAAGTTTGCCTCCACGCGTCGATGACAGGAATGCGAATGGCTGCGCCCCTTCTGGCTTTGAGCGAAGGCCGTGGTAGGACTCAAGTCGGTGCTCTCGTTGCACTCTTCGCGCTTACACAAGTATTCCTCGCCCTTCCTGCGGGTCGTCTTGCCGACAGGTATGGACTCAAGTCACCGGTGCGGCTGAGCGCCGTTACATCAATGGTTGGAGCCTGCGCTGCCTTTTTCTACCCGACGTACGCGGTACTCTGCTTCAGCGCGCTGTGTGCCGGTGCTGCGGCAGGCACCTCATCGATCGCTATGCAACGCCATGTCGGACGGCATGCTCATAACGCTGCTGAACTGAAGCGGGCGTTTTCTTGGCTTTCGCTTGCTCCCGCGATATCCAACTTCCTTGGTCCGATGACCGCAGGTCTCATCATCGACCACGGAGGCTTCCGAGCCGCATTTCTGTTTCTCGCCTCCTTTCCCCTGGTTGCGTGGCTACTGGTCCGAACAGCGCAGGAGTCTCCAAGCACGCTCGACTGCAATGCGAAATCCGGTAGCGCCTGGAGCCTTTGGCGACAGCCGGGCTTCGCTCGCTTATTATTGATGAACTGGTTTGTGGCGGCGTCTTGGGACGTACACGGCTTCATGGTCCCCGTTCTCGGACATGAGCGGAACCTCTCTGCATCAGCTATAGGTAGCGTTCTGGCTTCGTTTGCGATGGCCGCCGCGACGATTCGCATCTTGCTTCCGGTTCTAACAGCGAAGGTGTCAGATTGGGTTCTCATTACGAACGCAATGCTTCTGACTGGGGTTTTTCTTTGCCTCTATCCGTTCGCACAAACCGCGGTATCCATGGGAGGGTGCTCGATACTCATCGGCATGGGGCTTGGCAGCGTCCAGCCCATGATTATGAGCTTCCTGCATCAGATCACCCCGGCGAGTCGACATGGTGAAGCAGTAGCGATGCGCCTTCTGATGGTTAACGCATCGAGCGTAGCAATGCCTCTGCTATTCGGTGTTGCGGGCGGAGTGCTGGGTAGCGGTGGCGTTTTCTGGGCAATGGGACTGGCCGTCGGATTAGGGAGCCGATTGGGCCGAAGTCTACGTGCCCTGCATGAAGCGGGGCATCGACATTGATCACCGATTGCGAGCTACTTGCAAGAATTGAGTTTGCTTGCGATGTCTGGAAGTTGCCCGGCGCTCCTACGCGCCGGGGCCAACATATTAGAACTTGTGACGCAGTCCCGCAGTTACACCAAACTGGTTTGCACCTGGCACTACAGTTCCAAATCCCTGTCCGCCGTTACCCAGGCCGAGATCTGATCCAGAGCGATTCTTGGTATAGCCTACCGACAAGTAAGCATCCGTACGCTTGGAGAACGCATAGTTACTTGACACCACAAAGAGCCAAGGATCCGCAGAAGTCCCGGCAAAATCTTGATAGTAGGCTGCTGCGGACAGTGTAAGCGGACCGCTGGCACTCCAGCGTACGCCTGTCCACCAGAGGTTGGAGCGCTGAGTCGGCAAGGCGGCAGCTCCTGCGACAGGCATAAACGCGCCATCATATGCCTTCGCCCAACGGTAACCTGCATAGAGAGTTGCATCCCCTACAGCATACGTGCCCATGATGGTCGCGCGTCGCGTCTTTGCATCCGGAGTCTTTGTTGTTGTGCCAGTATTGATTTCATCGTAGGCAGCCGCAACACCGAATGGACCGCCCGAATAGCTAACGTATCCGCCGAACTCTCTCCCAAGCTTTGGTGACCCAGGCACCTCGCTACCGTTCACAAGGCTGCTGTCTGCGCCAAAGCTGTACATCGCGCTAGCCTTAAATCCGCCAAACGTGCCTACATACTTCACGGTATTGTCTGCGCGAGAGGCAAATGCGATATCTTGGTTGAGAATTGAATAGCGCGCAGCAAGAACAATTGGTTCGAAATCTGGGATAACGTCGAACAGTGAGTTGTTTTGTCGACCCAGCAGAAGCGAGCCAAATCGATTATTCAGTCCGACATAGGCAGTACGACCGAATAGTCGACCGCCCTGCCCGGACTTTCCAGTATCGACGTCATAACCACTTTCGAGAACAAATACACCCTTCAATCCACCCCCTAGGTCTTCCGTTCCACGTAACCCCCAACGTGATCCAGACAGATTCCCGCTTGTTACGCGCACAGTATCGTGCCCCCCTCCTGGCTGGTGATTCGCGTACTCAATGCCCCCATCAACAACACCGTATATCGTCACGTTCGACTGCCCATAGGCAACGCCCGTCGAAAGACATGCCGCCGTGGCGAGCAGCATGCTCGATCCCTTTTTCATTGTGTCTCCTCTCTCTTTCTGCATGTAATGGCACAACAGAAGCGGGGCTGTTCCGTTGCGATCAACGCCATCGTTTTAATGACTGTCAATGCAGCCGGTTCTGCAATCGTCATGCCACAAACAGCAGACAGAGGGAAAACCATAAAGGGCGGGCCTCAGAACGAGGTTGCAGCTGGCGACGGGATCACGAGGAATGGTTGCCGCCGGGCATCGGAAAAAACATCGGTGTAGGCATCGATGTCTCATTTGTACGCGGCGAGGTCACAATGTTTTCGATGCGCACAGATGCGTCTGGAAGAATTGACAGGGTTTTTCTTCACCGACCACCGCTGATCTAGTGGATGAGAGGCGTACGGCTAGCGCTCTACGCGCTGATAGTCGTGGTCCGGATCTATCGAATCCTAGAATTTCCCATCATGCGTTGATAGATCTAGTGACGTCGGTCTGTGGCTATCGATTGAGCGTCGCGGTCGCGAACTATGACTCAACTCTGTCAGCACTTAATTCAATCCACTGTTCTCCTGCGCCTCGAAGTGCATCCTTCGGAGACACAAGGCGCTTCGCACTTCTTGAACGCTTCGGTCGCTTACTCCCGACAGCATCGGCAGCCTCGGTGGCATATCTCTTGCGGAATGCTCACAGCGTTCTTCTGGAAAAAATGCTGAATGTCGCTCGCACACGCAGCCGCTACCTTTGGAGGCATACCAGTGAAGTCAAAGCTCAATTCATCTCGCGTCTACCAGGCGGGTCCTCCCCAGCTGTTTGTAAACGAACACGTCTCACATGCGAGCGTGACAAGGGCGACCATGGTCCGCACGCGCCGTATAGTTCGCGTGTTGTGCAGCAACACGGCTGCGATTGGCCAACTCGAAGTCGGAGTGACGCAGGGTAACAACGACCACCTGCGTTCGATGAAGGCCGTAGGGGTGCCGGCATGAGCGACAGCGCCCAGTCGGTATTTGGACGGACCCAAGCTCCTGATGACTCTTGGTTGTCTCGTGCTAAGGCCGAAGCTCCAATTGAACCGGATATTCCCATCGTCGACCCGCATGTCCATCTGTGGCACCACCGCACGGGATACAAGTACTTTGTGGAAGAGTATGCCAACGATATCAAGGCGTCTGGACACAACGTTGTGGCATCAGTCTTCGTGGAATGCCACTCCATGTATCGAGACTCGGGTCCTGAACATTTGCGGTGTGTTGGGGAAACTGATTTTGCTGTAGGCATGTCGGCCATCGGAGCGAGTGGTTTCTACACCCCCTCACGCGTCGCCGCGGGAATTATCGGATTCGCAGATCTCACGCTAGGCTCAAAGACCCGCGAAACTCTTGAAGCTCACCTCGAAGCTGGCGGGCGCAGATTTAAGGGTGTCCGGCAACGAGCAAAGTGGGACGCAGACCCGGTAGTACGGGGCGCCGTCTGTGCAGATCGGCCTGGACTGTATTTGGAGCGCTCTTTTGACGAGGGCCTCGACGTTCTAAGTTCACTTGGACTCGTATTCGAAGCGAGCATCTATCACCCACAGTTGCCCGACGTTGTAGCGTTAGCACGCAAGCATCCCGACGCCAGCATAGTGCTCATCCATACAGGTAGCCCTGTGGGCCACGGCAGCTACTCAGGCAGAGCCGCGGAAGTTCACGCAACCTGGCTAGCCGGAATGCGGGATCTCGCCAAATGTGCGAACGTGTCGGTAAAGCTGGGCGGTCTTCTCATGTGCCTCGGGAGCTTCGACTTTACCGTCGAACCTTCGCCTCCTACCTCGGAGCACCTCGCTGATTTGTGGCGACCGTATATCGAGCCATGCATTGATCTTTTTGGTGTCCAGCGTTGCATGGTGTCCTCCAACTTCCCGGTCGATCGCGCGGGTTTCAGCTACGGAACCTTATGGAACACGTTCAAGCGGATCACGGAGGGCTGCTCGCCAGAAGAAGCCCGGTCGTTGTACAGCGAAACCGCAAATCGCATCTATGGGCTGACGCCGTCGACGTGACGCAGCCTAGAGAAGACTAGGGAATTTTTCCCTGGTCCCCCGAGGAAGGCTTCACAGAAAGCTCCCCGAAATCGGTGTAAAGAATGGAGACATGTTATGGAAATCACCTACTCAATCAAGCAATTCACGTGGCGACTTTCCGCCTTCGTAGTCGCCACCATTGCATCCGCTCAGCTGGCGTGCGCTGCCCCCTCATCGAACCCCATTCGTATCTTGGTCGGCGCTCCGCCAGGAGGCTCCCTTGACACCTCTGCCCGCATAATTTCCCGGCACCTTGGCGAGTTGCTCGGCGCGACGGTAGTGGTCGAAAACAAACCTGGTGCGAATGGTTCCATCAGCGCCGAGTATGTTGCGAAAGCCTTGCCGGACGGTCATACCCTGATGATGGGTACCGTCAGTCATGTTCTATTGGCCCCCCAGCTCTCCACCAAACCATCCTTTAATCCCCTGACGGATCTCACAGCGATTAACCAAATTGGTACCATTCCACAGGCCGTCGCCGTAAATCCGGCATTGGGAGTGAAGACTCTCGCAGAGCTGATCGCCCGCGCCAAGCGTCAACCTGTTTCCATGGCGTCGTCAGGCACCGGTGGCTTGCCGCATCTGACGATTGAGTTGCTGGCAAAAGCGTCGAACGCGCGCTTTGTACACGTTCCATATAAGGGGGCCAGCCCCGCTGTCAATGACACCATCGCAGGGCACGTCGACGGCGTGGTAATGGACTTGACACCTATCTATCCATTCGTGAAGGAGAATCGCCTTGTTGCCCTTGCCGTAACTAGCGACAAGCCCAGCCCAATACTTCCAGGTGTCCCCGTTGCAAGTCAGGAACTCGCCGGCTTCACGGTAACCAATTGGCTTGGTATCTTCTCTCCCCGGAACACTCCCCAACCGATTGTGGAGAAAGTCAATGCTGCACTGGTACAAGTTCTCGCTCGCGAGGATGTTCGGGAGCAGCTACAGCGAGCAGCGATTTCCCCCGGCACGATGAAAGATCCTGCAGCCTTTCAGAGCTTCGTCCGTGCAGAGTACGGACGGTGGGGTAAGCTCTTGAAAGAGAACCATATCATTGCAACCGACTAACTTGCAGGTTGGGTAGTGAATTGGTCGTCACCCCGAACTGGAAACCGACTCAACGCCTGGAAAGAACAAGCCATGCCGTTTCTCAAATCGCTCCCCCCCGACGCGGGCCCGCCCGCAGTGTTTGCGAAGTATCCCGATATCTACGGGCCCTGGTCTCATATGAGCCAACAGCTCATGAACGGCGACTCGCCCCTCGGCCAAGGCATCCGCGAGCTGATTCTCGCGTATGCCGCTGGGCTGGGCGGCTGCGAGTTCGTTCAAGTGGCCCACGCGGAGGTGGCCTATGCCTGGGGAGTCGAAGACGGTCTCGTCGAGCGCCTCCTCCTATCCCCGGAAAGCTGCGCGATTGACGCCGCTCTCAAGGTGCTGCTTGCATACGTGAGAAAGCTTGTGCTCGAGCCGAACGCGCTAAGTCAAGTGGATGCGGACGCAGTCTTCGCAGCTGGATGGAATGAGCATGCATTTCACGATGCCATCGCCATTGCTGCGCGAGCAGGGTTTATGCAGCGCCTAGTCCAAGGCTTCGGATTCACCCCACTAAACCGAGAGTCTGCCGCGATCCATGCAAAGAAACGCGTAGAGCGCGGCTACGTCAACCTGTACTCAGCCTTCCGCGAAAAGCCCTGAGACTGCTACAACCAATCCAGGGCGGAGCCATGTGGGTCCGCCCAGCCCATCGGTTGGCGGTCAAGCATCAGCAAAAAGTTGGCAGTTGAATCCGTTTGCAGAGCAGCCTGCAGAGGCGGAACCACTTTGGGCCATTCATTGGAAATCCAATGATGACCCACTGCGCTAGCGTCTCGTACAAACTGCTCTCTTGCCGACTCGTCGGCAACATAGGTTAGTACCGCCATGTGGAATATGACGAGCGTCGCATCCCGAGGCGCCTCCGCAGCCAATCCGAGGAAATCTCTCCGGAGGTCTCCTGGCCTTACATCAGGTCGGCACGTCGATGCGACGCGAATTGCAGCCCGTAGATTTTCCAGGCGCTCTGTCTGTTCGGGCCACACCAGGGACTCAAGCCATTTGGTATCAGTGGGCTTTGTGACGTCCAGAGGATTGAGATCCAGCCCTGCGCGCCAGACTATTTCAGGACATCTTAGTTGCTGCCCTCCATATCCGGTCAGCCTGCATCGCAGCACCGGTGAAGCAGCAGTCGCGTTCGAACCCGTGACAGATTGTCCATTGAAGTCATAGCGATAGAAGTCCGGTAGCAAGCAGAGTCCTGCAGACGCCCCAACTTCGAGCAAAGCTAGAGGCCCTTGAAGTCTGGATAGCAAAGGAATCAGTGTCGCGCATCGCGCTGGTTCATTGGTCTGCGTCGATCGCGCGAGCATCACCGCTTTAAGCGCATCCGCACTTACGAAGACAAAGTCCCTGAAGTCCTCCCAAGAAAGGACTTCTTCCGACAGATAGCGTACAGCGCCGAGAAAAAGGTTGGGTTGTCTTTTCTCGAAAGGCAAGCTGACCAGGAACGTCACCATCGCCTCGGCTTCTGCGATACGATTGCAGAGCTGCTCGTATGAAGGCGAGCGATGACGCGCTTCCTCCTTCGCAAATTTCAGATACCTTTGTCTAGTCGCTTCTCGTTCGTCCACACTGCGGCTCAGTCAAGGTTGGCCATCGAATTCTTCAACCCCGTCGAGCGGAGGAATCCACGGAAATCGTCTCTTCGTCCAAATCTGTCTGACCGGGCTCCCCAACTCATAGCGCTGCTTCAGCGCGCCAATACGTAGGGAATAGGTCTTCGGATCGACTTCCGCAGAGGAATAGATCGGGCCTCCGCAGTTTTCGCAGAACGCATGTATGCGCGTCGCTCCACTCGGCGCTATCTTCAGGTACTTCTTGGGGTCGCCTTTTATGATGCGGAAGGTCTCTGCCGATGCAGGGACATTCGCACGGAAGACCGAGCCGGACTGCATCTGGCAATCCGCGCAATTGCATATGGTTACCGTACCTGGCTCAACCTCTGCCTCGTAGTGTATCGCTCCGCAATGGCACCGCCCTTCGACCTTCATTCGCGCCTCCAATCGTGGTTTCAGCGTCGGAGCGCACCAGTATAGATTCAATAGCCTCCTTCGGTAGCCAAGTGGCGCAGTCTCATAAGCTCAATGAAACGACCTCACCAAGCCGCTACCTTCAAGTGTCTGCGAGAAGCACGCCGGTGATCTTGCCAACTACATGTTTTCGATTCGCACCCGCGCAACACGCAATCTTGAACAGACCTTGCACCTCGCCGCAGCAGGCACGCAGATTGCCTTGCTCGTCGTATCCAACTTGGGAGGGGCGGATATGGATGTCCGTGGACTGCGTTACTTTGTCCAGGTTGTCGAAAGTGGTAGCTTGACCAAGGCTTCACGGCAGTTCTTTGTCGCACAACCGGCATTAAGCCAACAGATTGCTCGGTTGGAGGACGAAGTCGGAAAGCCTCTACTGGTGCGATCTGCTCGCGGTGTTGTTCCAACGCCCAACGGCGAAGCGCTTTACCGTCACGCTAAGCTCATGCTTCGGCAGCTGGATGAAGCAGTCCTCGTCGCACGTCAGGAATTCTCGGATGTCAAAGGCCGTGTGACGCTCGGACTGGCCCCTTCCACCGCGTGCATGCTGGGTTTACCACTACTGCGACATCTGAAAGATGCCTACCCTGGCATTGTCCTTAACATTGTGTCGGCGTTGCCGGGACATCTCGAAGAAAGAGCTAGGCGCGACGAGCTTGATATCGCCGTCTTATTCAGTTCAACTGCCGCCAGCGGACTAGACTTCACCCCTTTGCTGGACGAAGAGATCTTTGTCGTCATACCTGAGGACAGCCCACTCGTCCCCCGCGACCGGCAATCTCTGACATTGAAAGAGACCGTCGCGCTACCTATCGTGCTTTCTACGACGACACACAACGTTCGCCGGCGGTTCATGGCCGAACTTGAGCGCGCAAAGTTAAGCGTAGAGATTTCCGCGGAGATCGACTCTTTGCTCTTGGTCATGCGGTATGTGGCAGAGGGAGGCGGAGCGACAATTCAGCCAATGGCCTCTACAGCCGTGTTTCCAGCTGGACCAGGCTGGCGCTGCCTGCCTATTTCAGACGCACCGATCACACGCCCACACTACCTATATGCCCTGCCCGTTCAAAAATTGTCCGCCTCGGCGGCAATCGTGCGGGCAGAACTGGTAGAAACCGTCCATCGTCTCGCCGAATCTGGAACATGGCAGGGCATTCGAACAGCCCCCGGAGCGACGGAAGCCACTGCGCCATAAGGAAACGCGATGGGGGACGCAATCATTCGGTATTTCCTGCTGCAAACAAGGCCCTTCTAGACTTGCTCTGCGCTCGTCATCAAAACGAGATTTGTATCGGTGGATCAGTGTTGTTCCACGGAGATTGGAACGGCAATAGGAGGCAAACCTTGAACGCGAAACCTACGGTGCCGGAGTTGGATTTTTTGTCCAACCCGGTGATGAAGCATTTTATTGGTGGAAGATGGACGGCCGCGTTGTCAGGGGAAACTATAGACACGTTCAACCCGGCAACGGGCGCAGTCATTGCGCGGCTGGCTCGAGGTCGTTCCGAAGACGTTGATGCCGCAGTTCGGGTTGCGCGAGACACCTTCGAGGGGCCCTGGAGCCGGTTCACCCCACATCAGCGCTACGCGCTAATGCTTCGAGTCAGAGACGTGCTCGAACGCAATTTCGAGGAACTCGCAATCCTCGAGTCCATGGATATGGGCGCTCCGATTACCCGGACCATGTCAATGCGAAACGGCTTGCTGCAGACGGTGATGTATTTTGCCAGCCAAGCTATGAATTGGGGCGGCACGACCATTCCGAACTCGCTGCCAGGCAACTTCACAACACTGACACTAAAGGCGCCCGTCGGCGTGGTGGGCGGAATTATTCCCTGGAACGCCCCACTGATCAGCATGTGGTGGATTCTCGGAGGAGTCCTGGCGACCGGATGTACCAGCGTCATCAAGACAGCCGAGGACGCATCGCTAACGACGCTTCGCACTGCTGAACTGTTGGTGGAGGCTGGTGTGCCGCCTGGCGTCGTGAATATCGTAACGGGCCTAGGCATCGAGGCGGGCGCCGCACTGGCCGCGCACATGGACGTCGATCGCATTGCGTTTACTGGATCCACGTTGACAGGTCGGGAAGTCATCAAAGCGTCAGCCGGAAACATGAAGCGCGTCCAACTGGAACTTGGCGGAAAGTCCCCTGACATCGTCTTTGCAGACGCAGACTTGACCAAAGCTGTACCGGGAGCAGCGATGGGGGTCTACAACAACTCCGGACAGATCTGCTCAGCTGGGACGCGCGTGTTTGTTCAACGCTCTATCTATGACGAGTTTGTCGAGAGGCTCGGCACATTCACCAAAAGCATCAGGGTTGGTGACCCATTCGATCCCGAGACACAGCTTGGACCATTGGTGTCCAAACGCCAGCTAGAGCGGGTGTTGGATTATCTAGCCGTCGGCAGCAAAGAGGGAGCGAATCTAGCTATCGGTGGTGGGCGATTAAGCGGTGCGCTGGCAGAAGGTTACTTCGTTACGCCCGCGATCTTCCGAGATGCAACCAATGACATGCGCATCGCTAGGGAGGAGATATTTGGCCCCGTCGCTACAGTGATTCCTTTCGACACCGCCAATGATGCGCTTCGACTGGCAAACGATACCGACTACGGGTTGGGAGGTGCGTGCTGGACGACAAATGTCAAAACCATGACGCAAATGATGCACGGGCTTCAAGCCGGAAAGATCTGGATCAATTGCTATGGACTCGCAGATCCAGCCGTTGGCTTCAGCGGGTGCAAGCAGAGCGGTTACGGAATGAAAGGCGGCGCGCAGCACTTAGACGGCTTTCTATACGAGAAGAGTGTCTACATCAATGGTGACTGATACATCTCGACCCTCCAACCTCGGCGTTACCGGGGGCACCTCCAGAAAGTCGTCAATCATCATGCAAACTACATTCGACTACATTGTCGTCGGATCAGGATCCGCCGGCGGCATCATCGCTAGCCGCTTGAGCGAAAGCGGGAAATATTCAGTTCTGTGCCTCGAAGCTGGTGACAAGGGGCCGGACTATATTTGGTCTCGGCCTCCTCTTGGCGTCGTTTTTCTCGTAGACAACCCAGCCGTCGATTGGCGGTACGAATCCGAACCTGACCCGACGCATGGCAATCGCCGCATCGCCGTGCCTCGCGGCAAGATGCTTGGGGGAAGCAGCTCCATCAATGCAATCGTCTATAACCGAGGTCAGAAGATCGACTATGACACGTGGAGCGAACTCGGCTGCAAGGGTTGGAGCTATCAGGAAGTCCTGCCGTACTTCAAGAAGATCGAGCGAACCGATCTCGGCTCAGATGACTACCGTGGCAGACAGGGCCTTGTCCGCGTGACGGAGAGCAAAAAGCTGTCGTCCTTCTACGATCTTTTCATCCAATCGGCTCAGGCCATCGGCATTCCTTTTAATGCCGACTACAGCGGTGCCAGCCAGGAGGGGGTCGCGATGGCCCAGTTGACGGGCTACCGCGGGATGCGGCAGAGCACGGCGACACAATACTTGGCACCGGCCAAGAATCGGCGAAATCTCACCGTGCTTACCGGGGCCGAAGTGACCTCACTCACTCTTAGCGCAAAGCGCTGCACGGGCATCCGATATCGGCACAACGGCGTCATGTTGGAAGCCCATGCCAAGCGCGAGGTCATCGTATCTGCAGGTGCCGCCAACACGCCAAAGCTATTGGAGCTTTCTGGGATTGGCAGTCGCGATGTGTTGGAGCGTCACGGTATTCCGGTGAAACACGAACTTCGAGGAGTTGGTGAGAACCTACGCGATCACTTCGCCGCAGTCATGAAATGGCGCTTCAACAAACCCGAAATCTCGCTCGCCAAGAAGGGAAAAGGTTGGCGTCTCGGCCTCGAGATCCTGCGCTGGGCACTGTTCCGAAAAGGGTTGATCGCGCAGGGTCATGGCTCCATTCGCGTCTTCGCACGCTCCCAAGATAATCTGTGCGAACCGGACGTCATGATGGTGGTGAGCCCGTATATCGTCGAATTGAAGGAGGGTAAGGGGCGACGCATGTCGGACGTCGAAGGCTTCTTTATGTATGCGCACGTGCAACGCACCCAGAGCACTGGCAGCATCCACATCCGCTCGGCAGACCCCTTCGCTGCACCCGCCATCCGTTACCGCTTTCTCGACACCGAGTCAGACCGGCAGACTGCGGTTGCAGCTGTCCGCAAGGCACGAGAGATTGCCGGTACATCTCCAATACGAGACCACATCGCTGAGGAAATGTCACCTGGCCCTACCATTCAAAGCGACGACCAGATCCTCAACTTCATTCGAAATACCGGTCAAATTACTCAACATATGGTCGGGACCTGTCGAATGGGTCGTGATGAGTTGGCTGTGGTCGACGAACATCTGCGCGTCATTGGTATTGAAGGGCTGCGCATCGCAGACGCGTCGGTCATGCCCACCATGATCTCCGGCAATACCAGCGTGCCATGCATGATGATCGGCGAGAAATGTGCGGACATGGTCCTTGCGGATGCTGACGTTGCGCCATCCGGCCAGCGCACACGGGCAGCCGGCCGATCCAGTGCGCATACGGAAGAGATCTGTTGACTCATTCCTTGCCTTGAAGATGCCTACGAAAATTAGAAGCAGGAGACTTTTGTGAAACAACTAATTAAGGTTATTGCCGTCCTCAGTGTCGGCGCTACGCTCATCCCCTCCGCCAGTGCGCAGCCGCCGTACCCCACACGACCGATTCGCATGCTCGTCGGATTTGCTGCCGGCGGTGCGACCGATACTATCGCGCGCCTTTACGGTCAGAAGCTCTCGGAAATTCTCGGCGTTCCAGTCATCGTCGACAACAAGCCAGGAGCTAGTCAGCTGGTCGCTATTCGTACCCTTCACGGCGCTGCACCGGATGGATACACCCTTGCGTTGATTGGAGGAAGCGCACTGACGCAGGGCCCAGCTGTGCGAAAGGATCTCGGCTATGACCCACTCAAGGATTTTTCGCTGATAAGTTTCATCGGCACCGCGCAAGGGGTCGTAACTGTTAGCCAGAACCTGCCAGTCAAGACAATGTCGGACCTGGTGTCCTACGCGAAAACTCACCCGAATGCGCTCACGTATGCCTCAGCCGGTGCCGGAAGCGCTGGACATCTTGAGGGTGCGTACATCATGAAGGCGACGGGTACAACGATGACGCACGTTCCATACAAGTCCGACGGGGAGGCAATGCGCGCGGTCGCCGCTGGCGACGTGCAAGTTGGAGTTACGACTGCTCAACTCGCTGCGCCGCTCATTTCTTCCGGGAAAGCTCGCGCGATTCTTCTCACCACCACCAAGCAACTCAGCTACATGCCGAACGTTCCAAACCTACACGATGCGAAGGTGCCCGGCCTCGATGGACTGAATCCGTACACCTTTTTCGGAGTAGTCGGGCCTGCCGGCATGACGCCCGCAACAGTGGACCGCCTCAATGAAGCACTCAATAGAGTATCAGCGATGTCCGACGTGGCCGAGCGCATGCGATCCTCTCTGTTCACAGAGCCTAGCACCGGCACCCCCGCAGCGTTTCGCTCGTTTGTCGAACGCGAATACGCCAAATGGCGAGAAGTAGGAAATACAGTCGCCGTCAATTAGTAGTCTCAGGCAAACCGAAAGGTCCGCCTATGGATTACCGTCTGTAGCCTTCCTGCAATCGCGCAGGTGAATCACCGCTGCCCCTAGGAACTCTTTGCTCCATCGCGAAGTGCCCCAAGGGGCAGGGCTGCGCCCGACCAGACAGGCGGCCTACTCCTCCGTAATGACTTCCCCGCGTTTTGCCGAGATCTCACGCAAGCGCTTATAGAGATAGGACCTGGAAATCCCGAGCTCCTCCGCCACGCGCTTCTTATTGCCTCCGGTACGGTCCATGGCTTCCAAGATCAGGTCCTCTTCGACACGGTCCTTTGCATCTCGTACGTCTAGTGAGGATGCCTGCGAGTCGCGCACCATCGTCTGCGCACCTTTGCCGCGCTCGAGAACGCTTTCAGCGCTTTCGAGGTTCCCAAAGCTGTCAATCGTCAACGCTGGGCCATCGCTAAAGATTGCTGCGCGCTCCACAGCATGCTGAAGCTGGCGAATGTTGCCAGGCCAAGATCTCGATTGGATGAATCGGATGACATCCTCTGGCGCTGTCTTCTTTGCCAGTCCTTGACGCATCGCAAACGCTTCGAGGAACGAGTCGGTCAGTTCTGGAATGTCTTCCAGACGATCCCGCAACGGAGGCAGCCGCAGCGTAACCGCACTGATGCGATAGAAGAGATCCAACCGGAACGTATTCTCTTCGATCATCGCGGCAAAGTCTCGGTTGCTTGCGGATATGAGTCGGAAATCGGACTGTCTGGATTTGTCGCCGCCGATTCGCTCAAACAGCCCATCCTGCAAGACTCGGAGCAGCTTCACCTGGATGTCCAATGGCATGTCGCCAATTTCATCGAGAAACAGACTGCTTGTGTCGGCAGCTTCAAACTTTCCTTTCCGCCCCTTCTTGTCGGCGCCGGTAAAAGCCCCAGCCTCGTAGCCAAAGAGCTCGCTCTCAACCAGGTTTGCCGGCATTGCGGCCGAGTTCACGACGACCATCGGTTGGTCATTGCGCGGGCTAAGCATGTGGATCGCGTGGGCGACCAGCTCCTTGCCTGTCCCACTCTCGCCTACGAGAAGCACCGGGACATCAAGCGGCGCAACGCGCAGGATATCTTCCTTGAGACGCCGAACCGCGTCACTTTTCCCAACGATCTGGTCTAGCCCGTACTTCCTGTTGCGGATCCCAGAGAGCTCTCGCCTGTAAAAGTCGAGCTCTTTGCGGACGCGCGACAGCTCCTCAGTCATCTCACGGATGACCTCGGGCCCCTTGAACATCACCTGCCCGATGGCGGCCACGAGCTTATGATTACGGTCGAAAATCGGCAACCGCGACACTACGCGGGTGATGCCTTTGACCTCCATCAGTTTCCCCACCTGGGCTTTACCGGTGGCAACACATTCTGGCAGACCAGTGTTTTCGATGAGCTCAGAGACATGTCGACCTATTGCCTCCCCGTGCTTGATGCCCAGCTGGCGCTCATGAACACGGCTCATGTAGGAAATTTTGGCCGTCGGATCGACCACCACCATCGCCCGGTAGGAATCCGAAATGAAGTGGCGAAGAATCTCGTCCGCCGAATCGACACCGGCAAGAAACTCGTTTAGATCATCAGATTCCACCGCCTGAAAGATCATGAAGCACACACCTTCAAGAGTGTGCACCGCAGCAATCGTCAGAGACGGTTCCACATCGGTGATTGCCCACATACGACGGAGCGGAATGCGCCCACGATTCCGCCAGGCAGCAGTAAGGCTCCGTGTCACATAACTATCGGTTCCCAGTCCACTCGAGAACCTGACCTCGCCGCTTTCATCAAGCACGAGGATCCCCTTTGTGTCTCTTTTCATCTCCGGCCTCTCATGTCGGCTCTGTGTCTCGCCACTGTATTTGAGTGTATTCGGTAAAGACAGTCACCTGTTGTCGTCGAAAGCATTTTACTGCGGCTTAGTCGCCTCATCTCCACTTGCACTCGTTCAGCACACTTTGTTTCTGCGCTCCGAAACCCTTGCCAGTACTACCTTGGCAGGCTTCGTGAGTGAAATGGCATGACGACTCACGCACAACCTATGCCAGTCCGCTTTCGTCTAGTGGCACGCTGATTGCAGTAAGAGGTCCGTCAACCTTCCGACGGCCCAAAATGAACATCCTGAATACACTGCCGCTGCAGCCGCCCTCCGAAGGCCTCGAGCTGCTGAGAGACGTCACGGTACTGGACCTGACGACCTCGGTGGCAGGCCCTTACGGTACCCAACTGCTGGCTGACCTCGGCGCTGAAGTCATCAAAGTGGAGCGCCGCGGTGGTGGCGACGACACTCGCGCGTGGGGCCCCCCGTTTCTTGCAGGCGAATCTCTCTGGTTCCTGAGCGTCAACCGGAACAAGTCGAGCATCACCATTGACACGTCTCGGGCCGAAGGACAACGCGTCCTGCACGATCTGGCCAAGACGTGCGACGTCGTCATGATGAACACCAGCGCCAAGGTGCAAAAGAAGCTCGGCCTTGACTACACGACGTTGCAAGCCCTCAATCCCGCGTTGATTCACGTCTCGATTACGGGCTTCGGGCTCGACGGCCCTCGTGCGGATCTGCCCTGCTATGACCTGATTGCCGAAGGCTATGCAGGAATCATGGACCTGACAGGAGAGCCGGATAGCGGCCCCCAGAAAGTTGGGACCCCGGCCTCCGACCTACTCGCGGGTCAAGACGCTGCGATGGCAACACTTGCGGCCCTCTACGCCCGTCAACAATCAGGGAAGGGGCGCCAGATTGACGTCTCAATGGTCGCCAGTTCCGCTCGCTTCATGGCACCGAAAATCGTTCCCTATATGGGCTCGGGCGATGTTCCCAAGCGAGCTGGGGGGCGCGACTCTGTCATTGCAATCTATCAGGTGTTCGATACCGCCGACCATCCAATGACGCTCGGCCTCGGAAACGACGGAATCTGGAAACGCTTCTGGGAGGCCGTGGGTCAACCGGACGTTGCTGCGCATGAAGAGCTCAATAGCAACGCCAAGCGTCGTCACGCGCGCGAACGCATCGTCGTAGCTATCTCAGAGATTCTCTCCACACGCCCCCGCGCAGAGTGGCTAGATCTGTTTGCCAAGCATCGTATCCCCGCCGGCCCCATCAACACACTCGACCAACTTGTAGCAGATCGAGTGCTGCAGGATGACGGCCTCTTCTACGTGGCTGAAGGACCGGACGGGCGCATTCCCCAGGTTGGCCTAGGTATTCGTTTCGACGGCAAGAGCGCGACGCTGCGCACACCGCCCCCCACGCTCGGACAGCATTCGGAGGAAATCCTCCGAGACCGCCTGTCTATGTCATCCACCTGCATCTCCGGACTAATTGATTCGGAAATCGTTTAACTAGGAAAAAACTCATGAGCTACGAAGAGATTCTCTACGAAGAAGACGGTCCCATCGGCACCATCACGCTGAATCGCCCGCACGACGGGAACATGTTCACGGAACGCATGTGCCACGAGATTCGCGACTGCATCAATGCGATCCGCCGCGAGACTCGCACTCGTGTGATCGTGCTCACGGGCGCAGGCGACAAGTTCTTCTGCACCGGAGGCCGGAAAGACGGTATGGAGGACTCGACGCTGTACGCAGGCGTGCTTCCCACGCTGGAAATGTACGAGAGCATCGATCGCCTGCAAAAGCCCGTCATCGCCTCCGTCAATGGATTTGCGGTCGGCGGCGGTAACGTCCTTCAAGTTGTTTGCGACATGACGATCGCAAAAGAGTCCGCAATCTTCCGCCAGGTTGGCCCGATGGTCGGCAGCTTCGACGGCGGCTATGGGACCTGGTATCTCGAAGACCTCGTCGGAAAGAAGCGAGCCAAGGATATCTGGTTCCGGAATCCGAAGATGACAGCCCGCGAAGCGATGGAAATCGGCCTCATCAATCGTGTTGTCCCGGACGCTGATCTGAAAGCGGCTACGCGCGAGTACGCCCTCGAAGTGGCAGAGCGCGGCGCCTTCGCACTTGCATCCCTCAAGAGCGCTTTCAATGCGCGCCATGGCGGTGTCTCCGGCCTCTCCCGCATGGCACACGACCTTCTGCTGCGCGGCTACCTCGACACAGAAGAGCACCACGAACTGGCGGCGGCCTTCTCGGAACGTCGCAAGCCGGATACGAGCAAGTTCGGCCACTGAACTGACGAGTCACAGCGATGCAAAACATTCTGACGCTCCACAATCCGAAGGACGCCCGAGACTATTACCTCTCCGGCGTCTGGCAGCAGGAGACTCTGTACACACTCGCCCGCCGCCATGCGCGAGAGCGTCCAAGTGCCTGCGCTCTGCGCGACTCGGAAGTCCGCCTGAGCTGGCGCGAAGTGGTCGAATGGGCCGATAGCGTAGCCGAAAGCCTTCACAGGAAAGGTCTGAAGCCGGGCGACCGCGTTGGAGTCTGGCTGCCAAATGTGGTGCACACAGTCATTGTGTTCCTCGCTTGTTCCAGGAATGGCTATGTCTGCTGCCCATCGTTGCACCAGAACTACACGGTGGATGAGATCTGCACGCTCCTGAACCGAATCCAGTGCAAAGCGCTGTTTGCTATGCCTGGATACGGCGCAGACGCCAACGAGCATTCGGTTTTCGCGCGCGTTGCTGACATTCCTACTCTCTCGGCGACTTACGCCCTTCCCGATACGCAGGCTGCAGCGGCCGAGCTTCCGGCAGGGTCGCAACCCTTCCCGGATCGCCAGCCGCCCGCTGCTCTGACAATTCCAGATCTGAATCCAGACAAGATCGTCTATCTGGCTTTCACCTCCGGAACGACGGGTCTGCCCAAGGGCGTCATGCACAGCGATAACACGCTGCTCGCAAACGGCCGTGCCCTCGTGGCAGATTGGGGTCACTCGGCAGAAACCATTGTCCTGACCCTCAGCCCGATGAGCCACCACATCGCAACGGTGGCATTCGAGCAATCCCTGGTCGCCGGCATGGAACTGGTCATGGCGAATTCTCGCCGCGGCAAGAACGCCCTGGATTGGATTCTTGAAACAGGTGCATCCTACGTGATGGGTGTCCCAACCCATGCGATGGATATCCTTCAGGCCGTTCGCGACCGAGGGATGAAGTCGCTCGGCGACGTGCGGACGTTCTACATGGCCGGAGCTGCTATCCCCCGCGACGTGGCGGAGCGCTTCGTGAATCTCGGTGTCACGCCGCAGAATGTGTACGGCATGACGGAGAACGGCTCGCACAACTACACCGTTCCTACTGACAGTCCTGACGTAATTGTCTCTACGTGCGGTCGCCCTTGCGACTCCTACGAAGTGCGGATCTGGAAGCAGGAAAACCCTGACGAAGAAGCAGCGATTGGCGAAGTTGGCGAGATCGGCGGTCGCGGCGGTGTGCTCATGCTCGGTTACTTCAGCAACCAGGTGGCAACGGAGACATCCTTCAACGTGCATGGATGGTTCATGAGCGGCGACCTCGGCGTTATGGATGAAGACGGTTGCCTCATGATCGTCGGGCGGAAGAAGGACCTGATTATCCGTGGCGGCCACAACATCCATCCGGCGCACATCGAGGAACTGGCGATGCGCCACAAAGGAGTGGAACGAGCAGCGGCCTTCGCCGTTCCCGATGAGCGACTCGGCGAAAAGGTCTGCCTTTCCGTCATTCCGCGGGCAGGCCAAGAGATTGATCCCGACGAGATGCTTACCCACCTCGCAACTTGCGGCCTTTCGAAGTACGACATGCCCGAGTACTTCATCGGCCTGGAGAACTTCCCCTTGACCGCCAGCGGCAAGATTCTGAAGCGCGAACTCGTGGAAATGGCCCGCTTAGGAAAGATCAATCCAGTTGCGGTGCGCTACAAGGCCACCGTCAGCACAGGGGCCTGAGATGAGCACTGAACTTTCATTTTCCGGTCAGTTTGCAATCCTGACTCTCAACCGCCCTGAAGCGCTAAACGCTCTGAACTTTTCGACTCTCCGCGCATTTGGGGACAAGATCGAAGAGATCAAAGCCTCCGCGGCTCGCGGGTTGGTGATTGTCGGCGCCGGGCCTAAGGCTTTCTGCGCAGGCGCCGACATCAAGGAGCTGATGGATCGCGACCTGACCGCTCAACGAGAAGGCGCGCTGCTCGGTCAACGGGCTTTCGGCAAGCTGGCTGAGCTGACCATCCCTTCCGTCGCGGTGATCCATGGATACGCCTTCGGCGGCGGCTTGGAACTCGCTTTGGCATGCACGTTCCGCATCGCAACTGCGAGAGCAAAGATGGGGCTCCCCGAGATCAAGCTGGGCCTGATCCCAGGTTATGGCGGCACTCAACGTCTACCACGGCTGGTCGGCGAGACGCGCGCACTCGAACTCATCATGTCTGGCCGCAGCATCGACGCTACGGAGGCCACGCAAATCGGTCTCGTAAGCAAGGTCGTGGAGGGCGATGACCCCGTCGCTCTCGGTAAGTCCTGGCTAGAACCATTTTTGGAGTTTAGTCGTTGCGCCTCCCAGTTCGCTCGCGAAGCCGTTCAGCGCGCATCGACGACGACGCTCAGTGAAGGTCTTCGTATTGAGGCCGATTTGTCCACCCTCGCCTACCAAACGCAGGACGCGATTGAGGGAACGTCGGCATTCGTCGAGAAGCGCCCGCCGGTATTCAAGGATGCATGAAATGAGAAACCAGTGTGTAGTCGTGACCGGCGCCAGTCGTGGAATTGGAGCATCAATCGCACTAGAGCTCGCAAATCAGGGGTTCGAAGTCGCATGCCTCTCACGGTCCGGCGAGCTTCCAGGCACGGCTGCAGAAAGCGGCCTTGCGACCAGGCTCTTTGCCGTCAAGTGCGACATTACAGATGCTAAGTCCATTGCGAGCGCCTTCTCAACGGTCGCAGGAAGAACGCAGAACCATATCGTCGGCGTTGTGAACAATGCCGGCATGCACCTCCAGGGAAAGTCCAGCAATTTTCCCATTGCCGACTACGAGAAGGTCATGGTGGCAAACGCCACCTCCGTTTTCGCCGTCAGCCAAGTTGCATACCCTTACCTCGTACGCGCTGCCGGCGCCCTAATCGTCAACATTGGGTCGTTCTACGAAAAGCTTGGGGTGAGATCCAACGTTGCCTATTGCGCTTCAAAGGCAGCAGTCGGCGCCATCACCCGCTGCCTTGCGGTGGAATGGGCGCGAGACCAGATCCGGGTTATCAACGTGGCGCCAGGCTACATCGAGACCGACCTAAACCGGGAGGAACTTAACGCCGGTTCGCTTCGAGCATTCCTGGAGAAACGCATTCCCACCGGCGGTCCGGGAAGCGTTTCGGATGTAGCCTCCCTCGTCTCGATGCTCTATCAACTGCCCGGACGCTTCCTTACCGGTGAAACGCTGTATGTCGACGGTGGCCAGGGCATGGCCCTTTGACGACGGAGCAATGACATGAACATTCTTGAACGTCTCGACCAGAGCCTTAAGTTCTCTGACGAAGAGCAGATGCTGCTGGACAGTGTCCGCACACTATGTCGCGATGAGATCGCCCCAAGGGCAGCAGAATACGACAGAACCGCCGCCTTTCCCTGGGACAACATCAAGGCAATCAATGGTCTCGGTTTGAACGCCATGTTTGTTCCAGAGGCATATGGAGGCGTACAAACATCGTTTCTGAGCTATCTCGCATGTGTGCGAGAAATCTCGAAGGCCTGCGCGTCGACCGGCATCATTTGGGCTACGAACTTTCATGCAATGAAGCCGCTGATCGAGTACGGAAACGAAGAACAGAAGCTGCGCCTTTTGCCCAAGTTGGCCGAAGGTGCACTGGCTTCTCTCGCTATCACGGAGCCTTCAGCAGGTTCGGACGCCACCGGAATGCGGACTACCTTCACCCAAGAGGGTGACGAAATCGTGATCAACGGCGGAAAGGTCTTCATCACGAACGGCGACGTCGCGGATCTGTACCTTCTTTTCGGAAAGTGGTCCGGAATCGAAGACAGCAAGAAGTCCATCTCGGTCCTTGTACTCGAAAAGGGAACGCCGGGCCTCTCTGTTCTGAACACCGAACACAAGATGGGGACACGCGCGTCAAGCACTGCGGCGCTTTTGTTCGAAAATTGCCGCGTGCCCATGGCAAATCTACTTGGCGCACCTGGCGATGGCCTGAAGATCCTGTTTGGCTCGCTAAACCGCTCTCGACCGAGCGTCGCCGCTCATGCGTTGGGCATTGCGAGGGCCGCGTTTGAAGACGCCACCGCGTACATCAATGAGCGCAAACAGTCTGGCCGGCGGATCCTCGAGTTCCAGGGCATTCAGTTCATGCTTGCGGACATGGCATCCGAGCTGGTCTTGTGTGAGTCATGGCTATGGCGCATTGGCGAGATGGTGGATCAGGGAGCGACGGATTTTGGTGTGGAAGCATCCCTCCTGAAGCTTCGCGCTACGGACGCAGCTATGCGTATCACCACCGATGCTGTCCAGCTTCTGGGCGGCTATGGCTACTGCAACGACTATCGAGTCGAGCGTCTCATGCGAGACGCCAAGATCACCCAGATTTGGGAAGGCACCAATCAAGTACATCGTCAACTTATTGGTCGCAGCTTCCTCACGAAATAGGAGACGTTTAAATGACCGAAATTAGAACAATCGGCGTGGCTGGAAGTGGAACCATGGGCGCGGGCATTGCCATCGTCGCAGCACGTGCCGGATTTCGCACTATTGTCTACGACACGCGCCAGGATGCACTGGATCGGGCACGCAAACAGACCGAAGCATTTCTGACGAAGTCGGCAGAGCGAGGCAAGCTGCAGGCATCGGATGTGCCTCTCATCATGGACCGGTGGCAGGGCACCACAAGCCTGCAGGACATGGCGCAATGTGACCTCATCATTGAGGCCATCTTTGAGGACCTTTCCGTTAAGCACCAGCTCTTCTCGGCGCTCAACGAGGTCTGCAACGAGAACACGATTTTCGCGTCGAACACCTCAACGATCTCCATCACCGAGATCGCAGGTGGAAGTGGTCGGGCGGACCGGTTCGTTGGCATGCACTTCTGCCTACCGGCACAGCTCATGAAGTTGATTGAGATGTCGCCTGGCATCGCGACGTCCGAGGAGACATTCACCAAAGCGTGGCAATGCGCCGAGAAAATGGGTCAGAAGCCCGTAAAGACGCTGGACACGCCAGGATTCATCCTCAACTATTTCCTTATCCCGTTCAACAACGACGCTATCCGACTTGTGGAGCAAGGCGTCGCCGAACCGGCGGACATCGACGTTGCAATCAAAACGGCTCTGGGCTACCCGATGGGCCCGCTTGAACTGCTTGATCTGGTGGGGATGGATACGCAGAAGCTCCTGTGCGAAGCCATGCACGGCCTCACGCATGAGCCTCGCGCCGCGTGCCCTCCCCTGGTCCGTCGCATGATTGCCGCCAAGCGACTCGGAAAGAAGACCGGTCGCGGCTTCCATGCGTATGGTGATTCGAAAATGTTCGGAGCCTGATATGAGCTACAAGATTGTCAACAGCGGCGAAAGCCGCTCCTTTCCCGAAGCCCACCCGTTCCTAGAAAACGCTGCTTCGTCTGGAACCGGTGTGGTTTTCGTTGGTTCTGAAGCGGGTCAATCGTTCCTCATTTCGGCTTCAAACTCCGACAGCTCGTTCGTCGCGATCGAACTGGGTACTGAGTGCTTGGCCACTCACAATGGCGAACAAGACGGCGCAGAGACCTCAAATGTTGTTGGTTTCGCGCGCTTCCGTCTTGGCAACTCGGCTCCGAGCCAACTTGTCGAGCTAGTTAAGCAGCCGGGGACGAAGCAGAGTGCCATCGATGCCGCGCGCCAAGCATTCATCGAGGCAGGCCTCAAGGTCGCCGTGTGCAACGACTTCCCCGGCCGGATTGTGGATCGTCTAATCCGCCCGTACTACAACGCTGCCTTGCGCCGTCTCGACGAGAAACTCGCAACGGCCGCTGATATGGACAAGACCCTGTGCCTTGGACTTGGGTACCCGGAAGGTCCCATTTCCATTCTAGAACGAACTGGTTTGGAGCATCACTTCGCAGTCACCAGCGCCTTGCATGAGGCATTGGGACAGGAAGCGTATGCACCGGCACGCCGGGCCCAAGTTGCAGCAAATCGAGCAAAAAAGTAAGCGTCATGAATCTGCCCCTTGCTGGCGTAAAGGTCCTGGACTTCAGCACTCTTTTGCCCGGACCGCTATGTACCCTCATCCTGGCGGAAGCTGGCGCTGACGTCGTAAAAGTGGAGCGTCCCGGTCGTGGCGACGAGATGCGGACATACGAGCCAAAGCTCGGGGCAGATAGCATTAACTTCCTGCTCTTGAACAGAGGAAAAAAGTCCTTCGAGTTCGACTTGAAGGACGACCATGCTGTAGAAAAGCTCACTCCGCTGATCGTCGAGGCCGACGTCTTGGTGGAGCAGTTTCGGCCTGGAGTAATGGAGCGTCTGGGACTGGGCTACGAGGAATTGTCTAAGCTGAATCCTCGGCTGATCTACTGCTCCATCACCGGGTATGGACAGAAAGGTGAGCGCGCACAGCAAGCCGCTCATGACTTGAACTACGCCGCAAGCACTGGGCTGCTCTCAGTAACCAGCGACCGAGATGGAGCCCCCGTGCTTCCACCCGCCCTGATCGCCGACATTGCAGGTGGTAGCTACCCCGCACTAATAAATATTCTCCTCGCACTCCGGCAGCGAGATCAGACCGGCCAAGGTACATACATCGACGTGTCAATGGCTGACAACCTCTTCGCCTTCCAATATTGGGGGCTCGCCGATGGTGCGGGCGGCCAGTGGCCATCCCCAGGGTCAGGGGTAGTCGCTGGGGGTACTCCTCGGTATCAGATCTATCGCACGTCTGACGGCAAGTACCTGGCTGCAGCCCCTCTCGAGGACAAGTTCTGGAGCAACTTCGTTCGGCTTCTTCAGTTGGACGAGGGATACCTCTCCCGTCTTCCGTCCAAACAGGTTCACCAGATGGTGTCCCACGCGGTCTGCCAGCAGACCGCCGCGTTCTGGGAACGCAGATTCGAAGGGCAGGACGTCTGTACGGTACGCGTTGTCTCCCTTGAGGAGGCGGTTCATGATCCGCATTTTGTAGATCGCGGTCTCTTCCGTAGACGGGTCCGAACATCGGACGGCGACGAGATAGCAGCGCTGCCGGTTCCCGTGGCGGAGCACTTCCGCTCCGACGCAACGTCTTCGGATTCCCCCGCTTTAGGGTCGACCGTAGACCCCTATGCAATTTGGTCTAAGGCCAAAAACTGAACACAAGACCAAAATCAACAGTACGAAGGAGACAGACATGAACCGGCGACATATTCTCGCTGGCTTCGCAGGCCTTGCATTGCTTGGCGCGGCGCCAGTTCAGGCACAAGAAGCTGTTCGGATCGGAGTCCTGGTCGACATGACCGGCGTGTATTCGGGCATCGGTGGTCCCGGAGGCATTGCCGCCGTAAAAATGGCCGTCAAGGACTTTGGAGGAAAAGTCCTTGGCCGTCCCATCGAGGTCCTCACCGCAGACTACCAAAACAAGGTAGATGTGACCGCGACAAAAGCCCGTGAGTGGTACGACAGGGACAACGTGGAGATGATTATTGAATCTACCGATTCAGCCTCCGCGCTAGCACTCCAAAAGCTCGGTGAAAGTAAGAAAAAGGTCACCATCTTCGCCGGCTCCGCCACGACCGAACTTACGGGAAAGCAATGTTCGCCCTTCGGCATTCACTACGTCTATAACACCTACGCGCTTGCTCACGGCACGGCGCAAGCGATTGTCTCGGAAGGCAAGAAGAACTGGTTCTTCATCACAGCTGACTACGCATTCGGCCACTCGCTGGAAGAGAACGCAACTTCCGTTGTCCAAGAAGGTGGAGGAAAAGTCGTGGGAAAGGTACGGCACCCCCTCTCAGCGCCCGACTTCGCCTCGTATTTGCTCCAAGCTCAAGCGTCGAAGGCTGATGTCATCGCGCTCGCAAACGCTGGCAGGGACGCCCAGAACGCAGTCCGTCAGGCGGCAGAGTTTGGCCTCGGTAAAGGCAAACAGGTTATTGCCCCGTTGCTGATATTTGACAACGACCTGCGTGGCATGGGCCTGAACGTCGCACAAGGCCTTCAGTTCACGACAGCGTTCTATTGGGACTACAACGACGAGACTCGCAAGTTTGGCATGCGCTATCAGAGCGAGACCAAGCTTATGCCCACAATGGTCCAAGCGGGGATGTACTCGGCAACCACGCAGTACTTGAAGGCAATCCAGGCAGTTGGCAGCACCGACTCCGAGAAAGTGATGGCGTACATGCGAAAGACGCCCATCAATGATTTCTTCGTGAAGAACGGCCGTATCGAGGCAAATGGGCAGATGGTCCATGACATGTACTTGGCCGAAGCAAAGAAGCCATCAGAGTCAAAGTCGGCTTTCGATCTTCTCAAGATTCGCAAGGTCATTCCCGGCGCTACGGCTTTCCAACCCGTATCGCAAACCAACTGCCCGCTCAAGGGCTGATTGAATTCACAATCGAATGCAGAACTCAGCTATTCAGAACATTGGCATTGTTGGCACGGGTGCCATGGGCCGCGGTATCGCCCAGATCGCCGCGCAGGCCGGCTTGACTGTCCACCTGTTCGACACCAACGCACAGGCCGTGGCCTCCGCACGCCAGTACCTGCAGGATACTCTTGCCAAGCTGGCCGACAAGGGCAAGATCAGCGCTGCCGACAGCGAGGCCGCGCTGGCCCGCGTGAAGGCCTGCAGCGCGCTGGAAAACCTGGCCGGCTGCGACATGGTGGTGGAAGCCATCGTCGAACGCCTGGACGTCAAGCGCGACCTGGTGGCAAAGCTCGAAGCCATCCTGCGTGAAGACGCGGTGATCGCGTCGAACACCTCGTCGCTGTCGATCACGGCCATCGCCGTGGGTGCGAAGCTGCCGGGCCGCGTGGTGGGCTATCACTTCTTCAACCCCGTGCCGCTGATGAAGGTCGTGGAAGTGATCGATGGCCTGTCGGGCGACCCCGCCGTGGGCGACCGCCTGATGGAACTGTCGCGCCGCATGGGCCATACGCCGGTGCGCTGCAAGGACATGCCGGGCTTCATCGTGAACCATGCAGGCCGCGGCATGAACATCGAGGGCCTGAAGGCCGCGCAGGAAGGCGTGGCCGCGTTCGTCGACATCGACAACATCATGCGCGAGCAGGCCGGCTTCCGCATGGGCCCGTTCGAGCTGATGGACCTGACCGGGCTCGACGTGTCGCATCCGGTGATGGAGTCGATCTACAACCAGTTCTACCAGGAGCCGCGCTACCGCCCGTCGCCGATCACGGCGCTGCGCTCGGTAGGTGGCCTGCTGGGCCGCAAGACCGGCGCCGGCTTCTATGCGTATCCGGAAGGCCAGAAGCAGGTGCCCCCTGCGCAGCCGGTACCCGATGCCCGTCCGGCCAGCGTATGGGTAAGCCGCGCCAACGAGCGTGGCCACGCCATGACCGTCAAGCTGCTTGCCGCGCTGGGCGTGACCGTTGAAGCGGGCAACCAGCCATCGTCCGACGCCCTGATCGTGGTCACGCCGCTGGGCCTGGACGCCACCACCGCTGCGCTGGAAGAAGGCCTGGACGCCACGCGCGTGGTGGCCATCGACACCCTGATGCCGTTCGAAGCCACCAAGCGCCGCACGCTGATGACCACGCCAGCCACCAGCGCCGCCGCACGCGATGCCGCGCAAGGCCTGTTTGCCAGCGATGGCTTGCCTGTGACCGTGATCCGCGATTCGGCCGGTTTCATTGCCCAGCGCATCATCGGTTGCATCGTGAACATCGCCAGCGACATCGCGCAGCAGCGCATCGCCACGCCGACCGATATCGACCTTGCCGTGAATCTGGGCCTGGGCTATCCGAAGGGTCCGCTGGCACTGGGCGACACGATCGGCGCCCATGTGATTCTGGAAGTGCTGCGCAACATGAACCGCCTGACTGGCGACATGCGCTACCGTCCGAGCCCGTGGCTGTGGCGCCGCGCCGGCCTGGGCCTGTCGCTGCTGAGTGCCGAAGTCGAATAACAACTTGCCCCTCTGGGTCGACGAGCACGCTATGGCAAACGTTTCCACTTTCAGCAGACTCGCCCGGGAGGCGGCGGGTCAATGTTCCTCGCCGGAATGTTCCTCGCCGGAGTTCTCAACTCGGCTTCGGGTTCGAGCCGTTGAGTTCCGTCTGACTCGGATCAGAAATTTCAACGTACCGTTCCCGTTGAGCATACGGGTGACGGAGGGACTTTGCGAGGTCGAGACGCGCGGCTTTGCGCGATACTTGAAGCAGGGTGACTTCCGACTATTGCCCGCTTTCGAGCCCATTGGAATTTGCCTCATGCCGGGTGCCGCCATGGACATCGACAGGTTCACCACCCTCATTCGTTTATCTTCCCATTTTTCGTCCGCGCCTTTGCAGCTCGTCACCACTGACCAAAGCAACCGGCGGCCGCTCGCTGCTCAAATTTCTACGAAGATCTTCAGCGCCCCACACCTGGACTGGAGTCTGGAGACCACAGGAAGGATCGTCGGTCTGAAAGCTTCGGTCTTGTCGCGGCGACTAATGCACGAAGGGGAGAGCCTTCGCGGCATACTTCGACAGCAACGACTAGCTCGGTTCGCGTACGACATTCTCGCTGGGCTGGCCCCTCGTAACTCCCTCGACTATGGTTTCTCAGATCTCTGTCGATTGGAGAATGCGCTGCACGAACAGTTTGGCGCCTCCATCGAGCAAATGGAGTTGCTTGCAGACCCCCTACCCTGAGAAGATGTCATCGCGCTGCACTAACCCAACAGGCATGTCGATACGCCTGTAGCGTGACGGTCGGCACTTGGAATTGAGGTCGCATCCAATGCGGTCCACGGCGGATTCGCATGTGTGGCCCCAAGCTACCTCGGGAGCGGGGTCCTTCATGCTGACGCAAGGCGCGCGCAACGACCCTACGCACCCCTATCATTTCGGCGCTGCCCTATAGTGCACGACATTTGTCCCGGGTTGGCAGATTCTTGGCAAGAGGGACCTTATCCGGACCTTGAATAGGTCGTGGCCGTGGCCGCCCGCCGTAAGTGAGTCTTTCGCTGGCGCCGAGATTGAGCCGGCTTTGGAAGACAGCTTATCGCAATGGTCGCCTGGAAATGGGACACGCATCCGATGACTCTCACGATGTTTGGAAAGGAGAAAAGTTTGCTCGGCAGGGGTAACAGCCGGAGGACCTGGCAGCGGAAAAATGACAGGTATCGATACGATAACGCCGAGGCTTGGTTGGCTTCCGCCTCCGGTATTGAGTCGTTCAGGCTGAACGGGCATTCTGCTGTGACCGTGCCAAATGCGATTGCATCAAGGAGGAACGGTCACCACAGCATCATAGGGTAAGGCCTGACAGTGCCTTACTGCTTCTGAACATTCAGCTCAGCGGTGACTTTGGACATCTTGGCCATCTCCGACTTCAGAAAATCAGCGAACTCAGCAGGCGACTGCTTCATGATCTCGGTGCCTTCGGAGCGAAAGGTTGCGTCCAGCTCCGCGTTCGACAACGCGTAGCGCAATGCTACCGCCAAGCGATCGACGATGGCCTTTGGCGTGCCCGCCGGCAGGAAGAGACCAGACCAGTAGTAGTAGCTGAAGTCGCGGTAGCCCTGCTCAGCGATAGTCGGGAGGTTAGGAAGGGCGGAAATGCGCGTAGTCGACGAAATGCCTAGCGCCCTTACCTGTCCTGCCTTGATGTTTCCAGAAGTGGTGTCATATGAGCCGAAGATCATGTTGACACGACCACCGAGCACGTCGGGCATGGCCGCCGCGTTGCCCTTGTAGGGAACATGCAAGAGCTTGAGACCGGCACTGTGCAGGAACATCGCTGCGACCAGTTGCGTCGTAGTTCCAAGACCAGCCGAAGCGTAGGAGAGCTTGTTCGGGTTCGCCTTCGCCCGTGCCACAAACTCAGCCAGGGTATGGTCGGGACCTACCCCTGGAACCAGCAGCATGAACGGCGACCGAGCCATCGGCCCGACGCCCACAAAATCCTTATTGAGGTCGTAGCCAGGGTCCTCTTTAACGAAGGGTTGGATTGTGATCGTAGCGGCGTTGGCCAGAATCGTGTAGCCGTCTGCAGGTGCAGCCTTTGCAACCCGAGTGCCAACCAGAGTGTCGGCGCCAGAACGGTTTTCCACCACAATGGGCTGACCTAGATTCTCGCTCATCAACTTAACGACGCGTCGCGTTGTCACGTCGAGTCCACCCCCGGCGGAATTCGGCACGATCACCCGAATCGGCCGCGAGGGGTAGGTGTCGTTAGCCGAAGCGGGTTCAACCAATCCCAAAAATATTGCAGCACTTCCAAGCGCCAGCACCAGTGCTTTGACTTTAATTTTCATGTCCTTCGTCTCCTTTACTTATATAAACAGCGAAGGATACAAAGCAACTTCTGCGCCATCTATTTTTACGAAATATGCGTCATCGCACCATCGATACGCGCTTCGACGAAGTTACTAAGGAATCTCCATTTTTCGTAACTAGAGTTGTTGGGAACTTTCACAGGCACAGTAGTTGCATTGGCTAGTGCGAATCAGTTGTCTCTCGGTGCGCCGTTACCGCTATGCTTAGCGCGCAGCGATTCTGTCCGCCTCGTCTTTCCCCGAGGCGGTTTTTTTTGTGTGCTTTCGAAAGACAAGGTGACCTCGCCAAGGACATGAAATACACCCAGAGGATCCTCAGTAGATTCCGGATGGCCCCTCCAAGCATAAGCAATTTATGGAGGCTTAGAGTGGCGATGGATCCCAACTACGCTAGTGGCATTGCGGTAAGTGCGCGACAACCGTGGCCCAAAACAAAAAGGGCTGAGCTTGATGCTCAGCCCTTACTGCTAGCGCGTCGACTGCTGCGTCATGCGTCAGTCTGACTTTCTATCACTAGAATCCAACTTTTCGTGGATCTCAGCTGTTCGTTGTCACCAACGCGTCAACTGCACACAGCCCTTCGCCAGCGGGCCGTACGATGACAGGATTGATCTCTACTTCCCGGATAGTCGGGCTAGCCAGGAACGTGTCACCAAAGCGTGATGCTGCTTCTGCCAGCGCGGCAATATCAGCTGCTGGCTTGCCGCGGAAGCCCTGCAGTTGCGTCCACAGCTTCAGCTTCTTCATCGCTGCGATAACCTGTTGCGGCGTAACCGGGAGGGCCAAGTGCGCGATATCTCGGTACAGTTCTACTGCCACGCCGCCCGACCCAATGGAGAGCACGGGACCGAAGTCGGTATTGCGCATGCAGGATAGGACAACCTCGACGCCATCCCCCACCATCTCCTGAACCAGTACACCCATAGCCGGCTTGCCCAGCTGGCTTCGGAACGCCTGCGCATGGCGATCGACGTCCTCTGGCGTTTGCACGCGGAGTTTCACCAGGCCCAATTCGGTCTTGTGCTCCGATTCGGACGGCAAGACCTTTACGACCAGCGGATAGTTCAGCGACGCGCATGCTATCTCAGCGCGATCATTAGGCCCCAGTACCAGCCACTTCGCGGGAGTTAGCGCACTGTCCTCACAGAACTTCATGAGACTTTCCCAATCGTTGGGTGCCGGTCGCTCTTCAAGAACGCGGCGTTCGCTTGCCTTCGGCCAGGCATGCATCCGGTTGCGCATGTAGAGCCACGAAAGGGCACGCATAGTGACGGACGGGTCAGAGCTCAGTAGCACGCCGGCTTCACGGAACATCTTGCGCGTATCTTGCTCCATGTTCTCGCCAATGAAACTGACAATTACCGGAAGGTCCTGAGCCATGGACTTGAAAACTTCCACATTGTCCTGGAGATACCGGCGTCCGCTGCTGGCGAACTGGATAACAATCGCTTCCGTTCGAGCGTCGTCATGCACCGTCGCGCAGGCATCCCGGAACATAGTCGGGACCGTGTTGATCTGCCCCGTCAGATCGACTGGATTCTCCTTTCTCGCGAAAGACGGAAGAATCTCGTGAAGTGTAGTCACAGTCTCCTCGCGGAATTCCGCCATCGGGATCTCAAACTCACTGCTATGGTCGGCCAACAGCGCGCCGGCGCCACCCGAAGACGAGAGTACGGAGACACCGCCCTTCGCATCTCCAGTAACACGCGGATGCTTCAGAAAGGCCAAGGCCTCCACAGCGGCAAGGGCCTCCAGCAGGCTGTCCACCGAGATCACGCCTGCCTGCTCCAAGACATCATGGTAGACCGCATGCGCCGAGGCGATCTTGCCCGTATGCGACGCCGTTGCCTGCTGGCCCACCTCCGACCGTCCGGCTTTTAGAACGACAATTTGTACATCACGTTCCCGCGCCCTGTCCGCGATCTGCAGAATGCGATGCGCGTCGTCAAGCCCTTCGATATACAGCGCGACTACACGCACATCGTCCTGCTCGATAACCCAGCTCAGCGCATCCAGAGCGTCAAGGCAGGTCTCATTGCCGACGCTAACGATATAGGAGCAACCCATGCCGTTGTTCTGCAAAGAGTTACCGATCGCGCCGGCGAGTGCGCCGCTCTGGCTGACAACCGCAATCGGGGCATGCTGCACGACATCCAGATTCCGAAGCGCGGGGCTGAAGGTAAGCATCGTACGCGCGCGGACAGACCAAACTCCCTGGCAGTTCGCGCCGAGTACTTTCACACCGTACTGAGCCGCGGCCTCGGCCATCCTGTCAGCGTGCTCTTGGCCGCCCTCAACTTCTTCAAAGCCGGAACTGAACACAACTGCGTTCGTAATTCCCTTGGCTCCGCATTCCGCGATCACAGCAGGCACAGTTTGAGCAGGCGTGATGACGAGTGCGACGTCCGGAACTTCAGGCAACTCGGCGACATTCTTGTAAGCCTGCATGCCTTCAATTTCAGCATGGCTTGGGCTCACGGGATATACGCGGCCCTCAAATCCATGCTTAAGCAGGACTTTTACAAGGGAATTTCGCGGGCTGCCGACCTGCGGCGAAGCTCCAACTATCGCCACACTTTGCGGCCGGAAGAAGTTGTCGAGGGGGTGCTTGCTAGTCATTTCGATGCTTGATTCGTTAGCTTAAATTCGGTCGATGTCACTTGCCGGCGAACTTCGGGGGCCGCTTCTCCTTGAATGCAAGAACGGCTTCGGCGTGATCCTCACTTGTGCGTACGATTGGCAGGTTCGCCGCGACAATTTCATGGGCAGTTGCCAGGTCCTTGTCCATGCTGAACCGCATTACTCGCTTGATAAGCTGGACGGCCAGAGGCGCTCCATCGGCTACGCGACGAGCAAACTCCAGCGTACGGGCCAGAAGGTCGTCGTCAGGGAACACCTTGTTGACCAGGCCAATCCGTTCTGCTTCTTGAGCGTCTACCCAGTCTCCCGTCCAGAACATCTCCAGCGCCTTGGCCATTCCAACTACACGGGGCAGGAAGTACGCGCCGCCGACACCGGGAATCAAGCCCATACGTGCATAGGTTTCTGCAAACCGGGCGCTCTCCGCTGCGAAACGGATGTCACAAGCAAGCGCGATGTCAAGGCCACCGGCCGTCGCGAAGCCGTTCAAGGCTGCAATTACCGGTTTGTCAATTTCAGCGATCTTCCGAGGAAGACGCTGAATTCCGTCCGCAACCCTTGCCTTAATCCGCGCCGGGGTCATTGCCGCAGAGGCAGAGAACGTTTCGACGTCTCCGCCAGTCGTAAAGGCACGCCCTGTCCCGGTCATCACAATGACCCGTACTTCTGGGTCCGTACGGCATTGCTCTAGGGCATCCAGCCACTTTTGCAACATGTCGTCATTGAAAGCGTTGAGCTTCTCTGGCCGATTGAGCGTGATGAGCCCAATGCCGTTGTCAATCTCGAACTTTAGAAAGTCGGACATCGTTTCCCTCACGCGTTATCTTTTTGCCACTCGCGGATGACATCGTCCTTGCGAATGTCGCGCAGCCCAGTCTTCCCGTGGTGGCGATCCGCCAACTTGTAGCCGAGAGCGTCCTCGGCAATCATGATCTTCTGAACGTTTGCCGACCCTTCGCCAGTAAAGAACATGTCGGCATATGCGCGGTAGTACGACACCCGGTATTCCATAGCAAGGCCGTAGCCGCCGAAGATCTGCATCGCCTTGTCAGCACAGAACTTCGCGGTTTGCGAGGCGTGGAACTTGGCGATTGCCGCAATGCGGTTCGAAGGCTGACTCGCATCCATCATCATCGCGGCCTTGTACACCATGGCACGGCTCGCTTCGATTGCCACGGCCATTTCGGCGATGTCCGACTGGATCATCTGGAAGCGGCCAATCGGCTGGCCACGAACCTCACGCTCGTTGGCGTAGCGCACCGCATCCTCGAAACAGGCGCGCGCCACACCAAGCGCTTTGGCAGCTACGCCAACACGCCCTGGCTGCAGGGTTCGCATAATGATCTTGAAGCCTTCGCCTTCTTCGCCAAGGCGGTTCTCGACGGGAACCACGAAATCGTCGAGCGATACCACGTTCGTGCGGAACGACTTCGAGAGACCCAGCATGTCGATGGGCCTCGCAGTCCAACCGGGGTATTTTTTTGGCTCAACAATGAACGCCGTAACCCCTTTTGCACCGGCATCGCGATCCGTTTTCGCGAACAGAATTCCTACGTCCGTCTCGTTTGCGATGGATGCGAACATCTTCTCGCCATTGATGCGGTACACGTCGCCGTCGCGTCGAGCGAAGGTCTTCATGTTGCCCGCCGCGTCCGAGCCGCCACCGGACTCCGTCAGGGACATCATCCCGATCGTCTTGCCGGCCAGCAGATTCGGGACGTACTTCTGGATTTGCTCCGGAGTACCGCCGAAATAGATACAGCTCGGGCAAGTGGAACCCTGCTGGTTGTTGCAGGAGGCGAAACGTACGTCCAGGCGAACCGTCTCCTCCTGAATCACCGCCGCGGCCAGATAGCCCATGTTGCTGCCACCGACCGACTCGGGGAAGACGGCGCCATACAAACCAGCTTCACCCGCTTTCCGCACCAGTTCCCGTGGAAACTCGCCTCGCTTTTCGAAGTCATCCATCACGGGCAGCACCTCGGCTTCCATGAAGTGCTTGACCATGTCCCGAATAGCCTCGATGTCCGAGGAGGTGGTGGGGTCCTGATACGCGTCCATTACTCTGTCTCTCTATTGAATTGGTTTAGTTCTTTGCGGCAGCGCCAGTAAAGTCGGCACCGCGCTTCTCCATGGCAGCAGCGAGACCCTCACGGAACTCGGGGTTCGACATCGCCAGTACCTGACCGAAACCTTCAAACGCAAACATGTCCATCAAAGACGTTTCAAAGCTGCGGGCCATCAGTGACTTAGCCAGACCCATGACTTCCGCTGGACCACTAGCCAAACGCGCGGCTTCTTCCAGGCCTGCTGCTTCGACTTGGTCGTCGGGCACGATCTTGGCCACAATCCCTAGCGCTGCCGCTTCCTGCGCCGACATGGTGGCACCGCCGAACAGGAAGTTCTTTGCCTTCGCCATGCCAATCAGCCGAGGCAGGTGATACATGGTCCCGATGTCCGGCACCGTGCCCAACCTAAAGAAGCCCGACATGAATTTTGCGCTTTCGCCTGCAATAACAACGTCGCCGGTCAGTGCGAGACCCATACCACCGCCCACCGCGTGCCCGTTGACGCCGACGACCACCGGCTTATCCAGGGTAATCAACGGCGTCAGCCATCGACTCAAGTTGCGGAAGCGACGATGTACTGGCCAAGGGTCGCAGGCGTCCTTGAGCATGCGGAAGTCTCCCCCCGAACAGAACGTCGGGCCCCGACCCGTCAAAAGCACTGCACGAACCGCACGATCGCGTTCGGCTTGATCGACCGCCTCTCCCAACTGCTCGCGCAGTTCAGTGGTCAGCGAGTTGCGATTCTCTTGGCTGTCCAGCCGGATAACCAGCACTGAGCCTTGGCGCTCAGTGGTGACAAGCTCCTTCGACATTCGTAAGTCTCCTTCGATGCATTCAGTGTGGTACCTCCTCACTGCAATGCTCGTGCCAACTCTCAAGGTTGGTTTCAAATGCCCCGCAACCCTTGCAGATACAAGGGTCTTCTGCAAGGCAGCATGTGCCGTGTCTTCGGCTCAGCCCAGAATCCACGATTCGCTGTAGTCGGAAAAGACACTTGTGTACACCGCAGACACTACCTCATCTCAGCCAACACCAGTCTGTGGCCCTCTGACTATGGACTCGACTTTAAAAAAGTCCCGTTTACATGGACCTTTCGCAGTGACGCCGGTGTGGCACGCGGATTGCAGTAGAGGCTGCATGGGCATCCCGCCGTCCGGCAGCAGCCCTGTCTACTTCTCTACGTTACGAACCACGGAGCAGCACTAATGTATTCGAATGACACCCTGAAAGGCCGCACTGCACTCATCACCGGCGGAGGCACCGGCATCGGCTTGGAGATCGCGACGCTCTATGCGCAGTTGGGGGCATCGGTGATGCTGGTTGGCCGAAATGAGGAACGCGTCCAAGCCGCCGCAAAAGCCATTTCGGAAGCAGGCGGCAAGGCCGCTGCCCGCAAAGCGGACGTCAGGAACTACGAAGACGTACAAGAAGCGGTTAAGGCTACGGTAGATACGTTTGGCGGCCTTGACATCTTGGTGAATAACGCAGCAGGTAACTTCGTATGCCCGACGGCCGAGCTGTCCCCAAATGGCTGGCGCACCGTCATTGATATCGATCTGAACGGCACTTTCCACGGCTGTCACGCAGCGTACCCCTACTTGAAGGACGCCCCGGGCGGCGGCTCGATCATCAGCATCATCACAATGCTCGGAGTTACTGGCTGGCCTGGTGCTGCCCATGCGTCGGCAGCCAAAGGCGGCATTCTGTCTCTCTCGCGAACGCTCGCCGTTGAATGGGGCGGGGACGGAATTCGCGTCAACACCATTTCTCCAGGTCCGATTGGCGACACTGAAGGGGTCCAGCGCATGTATATCGAGGCTGGGAAGGGTGACCTTGAAGCTCGCAAGACGGCGCTCGGCCGTTTTGGCCGCAAGCAGGACATCGCTAACGCTGCAGTTTTTCTGGGCTCCGACCTTGGTGGCTATGTGACCGGCGAGAACCTGATTGTCGACGGTGGTCGGTGGCTTAAGTACGTCGCTAGCTAAATCAACCTGAAGCGCAACAGCTTACTGGACATGGAGATGCCGATTTCTCAAACTTCGCCTTCCTCGCAGGCCTCGCAGGCCTATCCCGCCATTGGACTCTTCATTAATGGTCAATGGCATTATGACCGGCCGGTATATTGCGACGTAACAAATCCGAGTACTGAAGAAGTACTTGGACAAGTTCCCGAGGCGACTACAGACGACTTGGACAGCGCATTGGCGGCTGCGGATGTTGGATTTCAAGTCTGGCGGGTAACGCCGCCTCAGCAAAGATCCAAAATCTTGCTCGAGGCGTGTCGGCTTCTGCGAGAGCGCAGTGAGGCTATCGCAACGATTATCACTCTTGAGCAAGGCAAGACCATTAGCGAAGCTCGCGGAGAAGTCAGCCGAGCGAGCACTTTTCTCGAGTGGGATGCTGCGCAAGCATTGCGGACCTACGGAACCATTGTTCCAGCGGAGTCGCAAATGCAGCAGTTGGTGTTACGTCAACCAATCGGCGCAGTTGCGGCGTTCACACCGTGGAACGTGCCTCTCAGCTCGCCCGCGCGCAAGATCAGTGCTGCTATCGCTGCCGGTTGCTCCATTGTTATCAAGGCCGCTGAGGAAACTCCGGGGACTGCCTGCGCCTTTGTGCAGTGCTTTGTTGATGCTGGCCTTCCGCCGGGAGTCCTCAACCTCGTTTTCGGCAATCCGGGAGTCATCTCGTCCACTCTCATCGCTTCGCCGGTCATTCGAATGGTCACCCTGACGGGCTCCGTACCAGTTGGTAAGCATCTCACCCAACTCGCAGCGGCCGCGATGAAGCCGGTGCTGATGGAACTTGGCGGCCACGCCCCTGTGCTCGTGGGTGCAGATGTAGATCCACGGAGTGTGGCAAAGTTGGCGACAGCGGCCAAGATGCGGATGGCTGGCCAGATCTGCGCTTCGCCCACGCGGTTCATCATTCACCAAGATGTATATGCGGACTTTGTGGACGCGTTTGCTTCGGCCTGCAACGAACTCCTGGTTGGTGACGGCTTTGCGGCCGGCTCTCAGATGGGGCCCGTAGTAAGCGCCAGAAGGCTGGCATCAGTTTCGGCATTGGTGGATGATGCCAAGGCGTGTGGTGCGCGAGTCGCAGCTGGTGGTCGGCGAGTCGGTGACCGCGGCTACTTCTACGCGCCAACGGTTCTAGCTGACGTACCAATGGCTGCAGATGCTATGCACACCGAGCCATTCGGTCCCCTCGCTCTCTGTGTTCCAGTGTCCGGACTAGACGAAGGAATCGCCTTGGCCAACAGCCTTCCTGTCGGTCTGGCTGGCTACGCGTTCACCAATTCGCTCCACGACGCGGAAAAGATCAGCCGTGAGCTTGACTGCGGCGTCTTGTCGATCAACCACTTCGGTAGCCCTGGCGCAGACACTCCGTTCGGTGGCGTACGAGAGAGCGGGTTCGGTCGGGAAGGCGGGGAGGAAAGCCTGAATTCCTACTTAGTAACGAAGACCGTCCTGCAAAGAACTGTCAGGATTTAAGGCGAAGCGCGGCGCAGTCGGTCTTAGGACCGACGCACCGCGTGAGATTGGCGCTGCAGTACAAAACCCCTGGGTCCCCTGTGCCGCGCTAGCCGTACCAGCGCGGCAGCACACTTGAACGTCGAGATGGCGCCTGCGCTGCCCTAGTCGACCATCGTGGACAGCGAAAGCGATTCCCACTTATCAAGCTCGGCACTCACTGCCTGGATATCCTGTCGGATCAGTTCGATACTGTCTCGTCCTAGCGGTAGGCGCAATGGCGGCTGCTCGGCGGCCACGAGTTTGCACAGCGCAGGACCAAACTTCGCGGGGTCACTTTCCTGCTTTCCGTGCCGTGCCGACACATAATTCGAGATAAGAGAATTGGTTTTTGCGTAGTCGGGATCGTCGATCGCATTCGAAACTAGCGACGGCCCCGCGAAATCACTGCGGAAGCCACCTGGCTCGATAATGGTGACCTTAATCCCAAGATGGGCGATTTCCTTGGCAAGCGCTTCTGAGTAGCCTTCCACAGCAAACTTGGATGCGCTATAGAAGGCGAATCCCGCGGCCGCTCCAAATCCTGCCTTGGATGACAGATTGATAATATGGCCGCTGCGCTGACGTCGCATGATCGGCAGTACCGCACGTGTCATCTCGACTAGGCCAAAGAAATTAACTTCGAACATTGGTCGATAGCGATCCGCCAGCGTGGCCTCCGCAACGGCGAGCAAACCGTAACCAGCATTGTTGACCAACACATCAAGTCGGCCGAATGCCTGCTCGACCTGGGCAACGACCTCATCAACTCGATCTTGGTCTCGCGCGTCCAGGTGGAAGGATCGCAAGCGGTCCGGATAGCTTTCCGAAAGGCCGTGACTTCCGTCTCTAGCGAGGACTGTCACCACCACCTGGTCGCCCTGTTCCAATGCAGCCTTCGCGGTTGCGTATCCAAGTCCCTTGTCGGCACCAGTGATGAGCCAGGTTCGTTGTGTTTGATCTTTCATGCGTAGTCTCCTTCTTCGAGCTTAGCTAAAGAAATTATTCTTACTGCCAATGCGTCGAACCTGCGTTCCCTTTGCTTTCCGCAAAAAACGGGGTCCGTAGGACGAACGCCCTAATCAGCACGGCTACGTGGACCCACTCGTTTTTGAGGCAGGACGGCACGAGCGCACTTTTTAGATGAGGTCGTGCCAACCTCATCCTCATGTTCTAAGCAAGCCGTCCCAACTCAATAGCAGTCGCATGCGACCCCCAGCGGCGATTTGCATCAATTAACAAGGCGGAAGCGACGTTAGCAAGCAACATTGGCACCGGAAGGCCCGTTGCCGCGCGCAAGGCGATGTGAATATCCTTCAGGAACTGTCCAATGTCTAGCATTGGTTGTTCGTGCTGTCTTGCCAGATTTCCGACAAGCCAATCTGCAGCCGCGTTGCTGCCCGAGCTCTGTGGAATCACTGCTGCTAGAGACGAGGTCGTAAGTCCCGCGCGAAGTGCCATCGTCAAGGACTCCACACTAAGCATCAGGTTCACCGCAGCAATCGAGTTGCGCAGATTGCCAGCCACCTGAGCGTCTCCAACAGAACCACAGTCGACGAGCTTAGGACAAACTGCCAGCAAGGCGTTCCTGGCCGAATCCGGTGCCGCGCTCAGTCCACCACACAAAAGCTCCATCATATTCACCGAGCCGTCTTGATTGCGACCAAAGACAGCCTCTACGAGATGCAACCCCCGCTGCTCGCAGGTCGTCGACAGGCCCCGTAGTTGCTCGGCATCTACACTCTCGCCAATGATGATCACGGCGGATTTCGGCTTCAGCACGGACTCAGAAGGCAGAACTCCGACCAAGACTTTGACCTTCTCGCCGTCGACGATTAGCGCATCGCAATTGAGAATTTCTGATAGAGCACTCTCGCTCAGATGATCATCGGCATCGCCAATACCTGGGACCAACACCGCCTGTTGTAGCTCGTGCGATGCCCGAATCCGGTTCGATACCGGGAGAGATAGACCGACACCGCAAATCCTCATCGGTTCGGCAGAAGGTTGCTGTAGTTCTTGTACCTGTTTCGCGGCGACTTTATCGTCCAGTAGATCGACGCCTGCCATGGTACCCACCACACGCACGACGTCCTCTAGCTGTGCTTGCGGTCCCAATATACCCAATCCCGTCTGCAAGATCCCTTTGGCCACTCCAGCGATCGCTTGGGGTGCTTCGTGTTCGGCGCCAAGCTCGAGCGACTGGCTTAGATCTTTCACCATCAAAGCCATTGCGAACTTCGTAGACGACCTACGTTCACACATCGCCGGAAGCATGACCTGCGTAATGCGACTTGACGCCGGACTTCCTTCGAGTACACGGGTAATAGCTCGCAAACTCATTCCCGCTTTGCGCGCCATGGCAACAGACTCCAGCGTTGCTACGCGGCAAGCTGCGTTCATGGTGTTGTTCACCGACTTCAGCGCCTGGGCATCGCCGACACGAGCACTGCTGCAGTGGACGTTCTCTGTGATCGCTCGGAGAATAGGCAGAGCTTTCTTAACTCCACTGTCAGGGCCGGAGACGATGATTGTCGCCTTACCCTCTAGAACTATCATGGGGTTTCCCGACACTGGCGCGTCGACCATCTCAACACCATGTTCTTTAAGCGCATCGGCAATCGCCCTCGTCTCTCTGGGGATGCCGCTCGTCTGATCGATGACAAGGGCGCCAGCGCGAAGAGACTTCGCAAGTCCGTCTTTGCCAAGCAATACGTCATGGACGTTGCGGCTACGCGGTAGGCAGAAAAGAACTACGTCACAAAGACGTCCCAGCACCTCGGGCGATGGGGCAGCCACCCCGCCTTTCGACACCAGCTCTTCCACAGCTTTCGAGTTGATATCCCATACCATCGTTGGGTATTGAGCGACCACGCGCGTCGCAAGTGCGCTGCCCAAGGCGCCGAGCCCGATAAAGCCAATCTGCATGCTAACGAAGTCTCCTCTCTATTGTTCGGTGCGCAAACTTTGCTCGTTGGTCACCGCAAGACGCATGCCACACACCATCCCCGCCGCAGATCGAAGCCCCAAACCCTCGTAGTTCGCACAGGTGATCGCGACCAACACACAAGTGTACGTGCCAAAAACACATGGAAATACACATGTCGATGCCGCCGAGGGCGGAGAGCGGCTACAAATACGTTTTCTGGCCCGCGCATGCTGCCTGACAGACCTGGCATGTCCGTTGCGACGAGTGAAGTGGAGACGGCCCCTGGCCGCCACTACCACTAGCCTCCAGACATCAACAATGAATGCGAACCTCCCATCCCCGGTAGCTAATGCGGACTCTCTTCCCTATTGGAACGGCGCCCGCGAAGGAAAGCTACTCATCCGCAAATGCAACGATTGCGGTCGCCTACATTTCATGCCGAGATTTCTGTGTCCAGCGTGCTGGTCAGACAAGCTAGAGTGGGTCGAAAGCCTAGGGAAAGGCACCATTCATAGCTTCACCATCGTTCGCCGTGCAGCCATGGCTGCCTTCGCCCCTCGCGTGCCATACGTGGTGGCATTGGTCGAACTCGACGAGGGCCCTCGCATGATGGCCAACATCCTAGGGGAAGACGCCCTGGCCGCAGCAATTGGCGACCGAGTGCAGGTCACTTTTGAAGATCGCGGCGATGGGGCCATGGTGCCGCAGTTCGTGCGTGCCGATCATGAATAAGGGAAGTGCCATGAAACCAGCAACCTCCCTGAAGAACAAAATCGCTATCGTAGGCGTCGGTGAGTCGGACATTGGCAAGGTGCCTGGTATGTCCGGCCTCGGACTGAACGCCCAAGCCGCCAAACGGGCCCTGGACGATGCCGGTCTGAATGTCTCCGACATCGACGGCGTTCTTACAGCGTATTCATTCACCGAACCGTACTTTATGCTCGGCTCGGTCATCTGCGAATACCTCGGCCTGAAACCACGTTTCAATGCATCCGTTGTTTCGGGCGGAGCGAGCCCTGCCGTGATGCTTAAGCATGCAGCTGAAGCCATCGCGTCCGGGCAGGCAGAAACGGTACTCGTATGCGCAGGCGAAAATCGCGCAACGGGTCTGACTCGAGACGCGGCGGTCGCGTCGCTGACCGCGGTTGGGCATCCCTACTTTGAACAGCCCTACGGAACATCGATCCCCGGCTTCTATGCCATGATCGCGCAGCGACACATGCACGTATACGGCACCACCCGTGAGCAGATGGCTAGCGTCGCTGTCAACACACGTGCGCATGCCCTTCTGCATCCGAATGCGCACATGAAAAGTCCCTTGACCATCGACCAGGTCTTGGACGCCAAACCAATTGCGGATCCACTCGGCATGCTCGACTGCTGTCTCATCTCTGACGCGGGCGGTGCATTCATTGTTACGTCCGCCGAGCGAGCTAAGGACTTGAAGTCAAAGCCTGTTTATTTGCAGGGTATCGGCGAGCATCACACACACGAGCATTTGATGTGCGCACCAAGTCTGACAGAGTTCGGAGCGACCGAATCCGGGCGCATTGCCTATGAAATGGCAGGCTTGACTCCTGCCGATATCGATGTAGCCGAGTTGTACGACTGCTTCACGATCGTACCGATTATTGAGCTTGAAGAACTTGGATTCTGCAAGCCCGGTGAAGGCGGCGCGTTCTTTGCCGCCGGCCACGCCAAGATTGGTGGGAAGCTACCTGTCAACACGCACGGCGGGATGCTATCCCATGCCCACGCCGGCGCGGCAGGCGGTCTCTTTGGAATTGTTGAAGCTGTCCGGCAACTGCGCGGCGGCCTCGGAGAGCGCCAGGTGGCCAACGCGGAAGTTGCCCTCGTTCACAACGAAGGGGGCATTCTCTCCTCCCACTGCACCGTCATTCTGGCTAACGACAAAGGCTAGTGGGCTCCGACATTCGACGCACTTTCAATGGAGATAACATGACTAACCAAGCACCTCGCGGCCGCTACTTCGAAGACTTTGAAGTGGGCCAGGAATTCACGACGCCGGCACGTACGATCACCCAGACAGACATTGTCAATTTCGCCTGCCTCTCCGGCGATTTCAACGACGTTCACACGAACTTCGAGTATTGCAAGACCACCCCGTTCGGTGAACCTATCGCGCATGGTCCGTTGATCTATGCGGTGATGGGCGGGCTGCAATATGCTAGTGGCGTGAACGATGGCACGCTCCTGGCGCTACTACAGATTGACGGCTGGAAGATGCTGAGTCCGGTCAAGCATGGTGACACCATTCGAATGCATGCACGGGTCCTGGAGAAGAAGGAATCCTCCAAACCAGATCGTGGCGTAGTCACCTTTCGTCGCCAGTGCATCAAGCAGGATGGCTCTGTCGCTCAGGAAATGACGGCGACGATCATGTATCGACGTCGTCCGACTGCCTGACAAACAAAGGGGCTAGTGACTCTCGAAGTCACTAGCCCCTTTTCTTTCATCTGAGTTCTTCGCCTTCCCTTGGCGGGAGAGCGTGGCCTCAACGAAGCGGCATCGGGTCCAGCCCAATCAGGTCCGCAGCTTTTTCCGCAATCATGATGGTTGGCGCGTTGGTATTGCCGGACGTCACCGTCGGCATGATTGAGGCGTCCACCACTCGAAGACGGGATACTCCGCGGACACGCAGTTCGCTGTCCACCACCGCCATGGAATCCACGCCCATCTTGCAAGTGCCAACCGGATGAAACGCGCATTGACCGTGCTTTCGCATGTAGTCAAGAATATCTTCGTCAGATGCCACAGCTCCTCCTGGAGCCACTTCGGCGATTACTCTCGAAGCCAAAGGTTCGCTGGCGAACATTTTGCGGGCTACACGGACACCAGAGATCATCGCCTGAATATCTCGGTCGTCGCTCAGGTAGTTGGGGAAAAATGCTGGAGCGTCCGTGTGCCGCGCCGATTGCAGAGTAACTTCGCCTCGTGACCACGGGCGCATGTTGTAGACGGACGCACTGATTCCCGCATAGCTGTCCACGGACAAACGTCCGGCTACGTCATAGCCAAAGGTCATTGGTCGGAAGCTCACCTCGATATCGGCATGCCCAATACTGGGCTCGCTTTTCACGAATGCCGCTGCCATGGACGAGCCTAGAGCCAGGTAACCGCCGCCAGTTGTGATGTAGCGAAGCCCTTCCCAGTATTTTCGCCATCCGCGCAGAACATGGTTATATGAGCTATTCCGAGTTACCTTTGCTTGGAGCCGAACCACAAAGTGGTCCTGTAAGTTCTTTCCTACGCCTTTGGCGTCTACCAAAGTCTTGATGCTGTGCCGCTGTAGGACTTGCCCGTCTCCAATTCCGGAGAGCATTAACAAATACGGGGAATTCAGCGCACCCGCCGAAAGCACTACCTCGCGTCGAGCTCGAATGATGCGAGTTCGACCGTCGGCGTCACTAACCTCTACCCCGCAGGCCTGCATACTCTCGAAGACGACGCGGCGTACCATCGTCGCTGTCAAGATCTTCAGATTTTCACGGTGCCGGATTGGTTGCAGGTAGGCAACATAAGTAGACTGCCGCTTTCCGTTTGCGATCGTGACAGGAAGATAGCCAGTGCCGTCCTGCTCGTCACCGACAAACTCCTTGACGCGGGGGATGCCACAGTTTGCCGCGGCCTCGATGAACGCTTCGGCCGCAGGGTGACGAAGCGCCGGCTGGCTCACGATAAGCGGCCCATCAGCACCCAAGGAGAGATTTTCCCCGTCCTTGCCGCACTCGGCTCGAAGGAAGTAGGGCAATACGTGATCCCATCCCCACCCTGGGTTTCCGAGTTCTTCCCATCCATCGAAGTCCGCACGATTACCTCGCACATAGACCATTCCGTTGATGGCGCTACTTCCTCCTAGACCCTTTCCGCGAGGCCAATAGATCTGTCGATTCTTCAGCGCAGGCACCGGTTCGGTGTGGTAGCACCAGTTCAACTGGTTGTGATGGAACAGCTTCCCCATCCCGGCCGGTGTGTTCACCCAGAATCTATCAGACGACGGTCCTGCTTCTATCAACAACACGTTGACAGAACGGTTGTCGGACAAACGCCGTGCAAGAACGCATCCCGCGGATCCTGCACCAACAATTATGTAGTCGAAGGTCTCCGCGCTCATTGAACTATTCATACCAACCGTATCGTATTTGGCTAGGCCCCGGGGTCCGGCGTAGAGGCAAGGTCCGTACCCCTACTCTTTGGATGACCGCAGTACCGACACCTTAGGCAGCGCAAGGTGAAGTAGCCCCCGGGCCGAACATACAGAGGGCTCGGCCAATGACAGGCACCTGACGCTCCACCGCGCTAGAAGGGCTTTCGCGTTGCTATCTGAATTGAACGCTATCAAGGCGTGAGCGGCAGAGGGACTCCGCCGCTCAGTACTCTCATTTTCGGCTTGCGATGCACTGCTTACTGCTTGGGGATGTGAAGTTCCTCAACCAACCGCGCCATCTTGTCCATGTCTTTGCGAAGAAAGGCCGTGTACTGATCCGCGCTCATCGTCATCGGCTCAGATCCTTCGTCTCTTAGCTTGGCTTTTACTTCTTCACTCTGGGTCACCACGCGCAGAGCGTCGGATAGCTTTTGAATGGCTTCCTTTGGAGTGCCCGAGGGGGCAACCAGACCAATGTACAGATAGTAGCTAAAGTCCTTGTAGCCTTGTTCAGCTAGTGTCGGAACATTGGGCAATGCTGCCAGGCGGGTCGATGACGTAACGCCGAGCGCCCGCACCGCTCCACCCTTGATGTTGCCCGCACTGCTTCCGTAGGCTTCAAAGATGGTATCTAGGCGCCCACCAAGGACGTCTGGCATTGCCGCGCCATTGCCTTTGTAAGGAACATGTAGCAGAGACAATCCGCTTTCTCGCATGAACAGCGCAGCCCCGAGATGCGTTGTAGATCCCACGCCTGCGGAACCGTACGACAGTTTGTTCGGGCTTGCTTTGGCGCGACTGACGAAGTCCTTGAGGGACTTGTCGGGTTGCTCCCCGCCAACGATCATGACCAACGGCGTGCGAGCCATGGGTCCGATGCCGACGAAATCCCGCGGCAGGTCGTACCCCGGATCCTGTTTGACTGACGGTTGGATAGCGATCGTTCCGGCCGAAGCAAGAATAGTGTAGCCATCCTTCGGCGCCGACTTGACGTAGCGGATACCTACCAGCCCATCTGCACCGGCCCGATTATCGACCACGATCGTCTGCCCTAATTTCTCGCTCATCTTCTGCGCGATGAAGCGGGTCGTTACGTCCGTCCAGCCGCCAGGTGCGGTGTTGACTACCAGGCGAATCGGCTTATTGGGATACCCGTCCGCAGCCCTAGCAGTGGTTGGCGCGGCAAGTGCATACATCCCAACCGACACACCAATAGCCGCCGAAAGCGGGATCAGACTCAGTTTCATGCTACGTCTCCGATTGATATTCTGGGCCGGCAAAAAGCAGGACTCTTGTATCCGCTTGCAGGCATTTATCTCTTCGAAGCAAGTGTAATGCCAGCAAGCATCAACTTGCCGGAAAGGCCCGTGGGAATTGGGATTCCGGGCAACCGGCACGAGGACATCCGGGTACTCTGTCCGTGAGATCGACACCAGTGTCTTTCGCGGAAACACTGTGTTCGCACGACGACCCACGAACACTGGTGGCGTGCTTCTTGCGAGATGGAGCGATATGGACGTTGCCGCGCTTGGTCGTTTCGGCCGACGGCGGTGAATGCCTTGAATCACGTTACCTAACAAAGCCATGCCCCTACCCACTCCAGCTCCCCGGCGCAACGTCCACCAACGCATCATTGATATGCATGTCTTCAAGCGCGAGGACGGCTTGTTCGACGTCGAAGGCCGACTCGTGGACACCAAGCCGTTTGCCTTCGCACGGGTTAGTACGCCTGAACCGCTGCCGCCTGGCAGCCCCCTCCACGACCTATCAATTCGCCTCACAGTTGATGGAGAGTTTGTTGTCCGCGATATAAGGGCGTCCTCGGACTCCACGCCATACGCCCTGTGCAAGGAAGCAGAGACAACACTTTCTGTTCTCGTGGGCGAGAGAATCGCGTCCGGCTGGTCAGGCAAGGTCAAGTCGTTACTGCGAGGATCGGCGAGTTGCACTCACTTGATGGAGATGCTCATCCCGATGGCGACCGCCGCTTTGCAGGGCATCATCGGCTCCCGTCGGGAAGGCCAGACAGAGGTCGATGTCAGTAAGGTCCAAGTGAAACTCGACAGTTGCTTCACCTACGCCAGACACCGTAGTGTCATTAAGCAGTTCTGGCCGCAGCATTACCAGAGCGAAGACAACTAGCCGTGTCCTTGACGTGAACCAAAGTGTCTTCGGCAAGTACATTCTCGCCATCGCGAAGACACTTGAAGGCCTCACCGGGGCCCTAACTACCGCTGATACTGGCTAAATTCCAACGGTATGCCATAGAAATCGTCTGTGGCATGCTGATTGCAACAAGACTGTTCATCTGCCAATTCACTAAGGTGAGAAACGACGATGGACACGTATCAGGACCCCACCACCTCCTCGGACATCGAGGCTATTCGCGACATGGTCAAGCACTTCATGGAAGCCGAGGTGCTCCCCGTGATGGATGACTTCGAAAAGCGAGGCGAGTTTCCGCGGGAACTGGTGCGAAAAGCCGGCGAAGCTGGTCTGTATGGCGCCGTCTTCCCCGAGTCGGTCGGTGGCAGCAACATGGGCTATCTGGCCGCCGCAGTGATTCAAGAGGAGACAGTTCGCCTGGACGTACGCTTCGCTTCCTGCAACAACCAGCAGGGTTCCACTTGCCCGAGCTGTATCTATTTCGGCGGCACGCCGGAGCAAATCCAGAAGTACGTTCCGAATCTGCTGGCCGGCAAGACGATTGGGATGATGTCCCTGACGGAATCCGGCGGCGGCTCGGACGCAGCGGGCAACATGAAGACCTTCGCTCGACGCGACGGCGATGTGTACCGCATCAATGGCGAGAAGATGTTCGCGTCCATCGCAAACGAGACGGACGTAGGCATTCTGTTTGCGAAAACGGATCGCGATGCCGGTGCAAAGGGGGTTACGGCGTTCATTGTTGAGCCAAAGAAGTACCCCGGCTGGACTGCACGGCCCATTGATATGCTCGGTCTCTCGAAGTCGTTCCGCACGAACGTGGTCTCCCTCGATGATTTCGTGGTTCCCGTCGAGAACCGCCTTGGCGAAGAAGGCGAAGGCTTCAAGATCATTATGCGAACCCTGCAGCCAGGGCGTGTTGGCGTAGCTGCCAAAGCGCTTGGTGTGGCGCGCGCCTGTTTCGAGGATGCGGTGCGCTACGCCAACGAGCGTGAGGTTCGTGGCCAGCCGATTGGCCGCTTCCAGATGATCCAGTCGGACATCGCCGAAATGGCCGTGGCAATCGAAGCGAGCCGTGCCATGGTGTACAAGGCCGCGATGATGATGGATGCGAGTCAGCCTTCGAACCGCATTGCGGCAATCGCCAAGTTCCACGCCTCGCAAACCGCGAAGTTCTGTGCTGACAAGGCGATGCAGATCTTCGGCGGCTACGGCCTTGCTATGGAATACCGGGTGTCGTACTACCGCGCATATGCCGACATGTTCTTTACTGGCGAAGGGTCGGCAAACGTTCAGAAGATCATGATTGCCGAGGACGCTCTCGGCTACAAGTTGGCGGATCGCCACCACGGGAAGACTGGGCTGCGCGACATTCGCAAAGATGACATCGCGGAGGAAGTTAAGCGACAAGCCTAACCAGGCTTGCGGACCTCGACACATCGGAAGACGGTAATGAACGGCACTACGACTCTGCGCGGCCTTGTCGAAAAATGGATTGGTACTTATCCCACGACAGCCTCTCGAATTACTCGTATCTCAAGGGTGAGCCAGGCGAACACTTGTCGCTGTGTTCAAGTCGACGTTTCCAGGTCCGTAGACGAAGTGTCGCTGTATTTCTTCCGCCACAACAACGGTTGTTGGCACGTCTTCCCGCCCTCCTGTCAATCCGTGTAGTGGGTGCTCAGGGGTCAGGAAACGAAGCAGCGGGACAGGTTCCCGCCAAGAATACTCAATCGAAGGAGCTGCATAGATGTACATAGGCATCCCGTTGGAGACGCGTAGTGGCGAAGGGCGCGTCTCCGCCACGGCGGAAACAGTAAAAAAGTATGTGATGCAAGGCCATCGCGTCGTCGTCGAAGCCGGCGCTGGCATTCGTGCAAGCCAGACCGATGCAGCATACGAATCCGCCGGCGCAACCATAGGCTCCATGAAAGATGCCTTCCAAGCTGAGATAGTCCTGAAGGTTGGCACTCCAACTCAGGACGAACTCCGGCTTATGCGCTCCGGCTCAGTCCTTGTAGGGATGCTCAACCCCTTTGACAGAGAAGGTATTGGCCGACTCGCCGCCGCTGGCGTGACCGCGTTTGCTCTGGAGGCAGCACCTCGTACGACCCGAGCGCAAAGCCTCGACGTACTTTCCTCTCAAGCCAATATTGCTGGCTACAAGGCTGTACTGGTGGCCGCCCAGCACTACCAGCGGTTCATGCCGATGCTTATGACAGCGGCCGGCACCGTGAAGGCAGCTCGCGTTCTGATCCTGGGCGCCGGTGTGGCAGGCCTACAAGCCATTGCCACGGCCAAGCGCCTGGGCGCCGTGATCGAAGCCTCTGACGTGCGTCCAGCCGTGAAGGAGCAGATCGAATCGCTAGGCGCCAAGTTCGTAGACGTTCCCTTCCTGACGGACGAGGAGCGCGAGATCGCTCAAGGTGTGGGGGGTTATGCGCGCCCGATGCCAGCTGAATGGATGCGACGCCAAGCCGAATTGGTGCACCAGCGTGCCATCCAAGCTGACATTGTCATCACCACTGCGCTCATTCCAGGCCGAAAGGCTCCCGTTCTCCTGCAGGAATCGACCGTCCAACAGATGAAGCCGGGTTCGGTCATTGTGGATCTTGCAGCAGCTCAGGGAGGCAACTGCCCGCTAACCGTAGCTGATCAGGTCGTCGAACGTCATGGCGTAGTTCTCGTCGGGCACACGAACCTACCGAGCTTGTTGGCAGCAGACGCTTCGGCGCTCTATGCACGGAATGTGCTCGACTTCCTTAAGTTGATTGTCGATAAGGAGGGGGCTGTCCGTATCGATACCTCGGATGACATCGTGTCGGCATGCCTTCTGTGCCGAAACGGAGAACTGAACACATCGAACCAATAAGCACGGAGTCATCCATGGAATTAGTGAATCATACGGTGATTAACGTCATCATCTTCGTTCTCGCAATCTACGTCGGGTATCACGTCGTCTGGACGGTTACGCCGGCATTGCACACTCCACTCATGGCAGTAACTAACGCTATCTCGGCAATCGTGATTGTCGGGGCGATGCTGGCAGCCGGTCTGACCGAAACGCAAACAGCCAGGACGATGGGTGTACTAGCGGTATGCCTCGCAGCTGTGAACGTATTCGGAGGCTTCTTGGTCACCCAACGTATGTTGGAGATGTTCAGGAAGAAGCCCCAGAAAACAGCCAAGGCGGGGGCGACTACTGCTGATGGCCTCGGCGCACCCACGGAGGTCACGTCGTGAATGCACTCTCGATGAATAGTGTCACCCTCCTCTATCTCGGGGCATCTGTTTGCTTTATCCAGGCCCTGAAAGGACTGTCACACCCAGCATCGGCCCGCAAGGGCAACGCGTTCGGCATGATCGGCATGGCAATTGCCGTGTTAACCACGCTAGTGCTGATCGTCAAGCTCAAGAACGAGTTCCTGGCCGCGGGCGCAGGCCAGTCGTCGGTGGGCACCGGTCTTGCGCTGATCTTCGGCGCGCTCGTGGTGGGCGGCGGCATAGGCGCCTACGTGGCACGCAAGGTCGAAATGACCAAGATGCCGGAACTGGTGGCGGCCATGCACTCGCTAATCGGTCTCGCCGCAGTGTTCATCGCCGTGGCTGCGGTGGCGGAGCCTGCCGCATTCGGTATCACGCCGGCCGGCACGCACCTGATTCCGCTGGGCAACCGTATCGAACTGTTCATCGGCTGCTTCGTCGGGGCGATCACGTTCTCGGGGTCGGTCATCGCGTTCGGCAAGCTGTCGGGCCGCTACAAGTTCCGTCTGTTCCAGGGCGCGCCGGTGGTGTTCCCGGGCCAGCACTGGCTGAACCTGCTGCTGGCTATCGCCATGGTCGGCTTCGGAATTGCCTTCTTCCTGTCTCAGTCCTGGGCCCCGTTCCTTGTCATGCTGGCCATCGCCTTCGTGTTAGGCGTGTTGATCATCATCCCGATTGGCGGTGCAGACATGCCCGTAGTGGTGTCGATGCTGAACTCGTACTCGGGCTGGGCGGCGGCTGGTATTGGCTTCTCGCTGAACAACCCGATGCTAATCATCGCCGGCTCGCTTGTGGGTTCGTCCGGTGCCATCCTCTCGTACATCATGTGCAAGGCGATGAACCGCTCGTTCTTCAACGTGATCTTGGGTGGCTTCGGCGCCGAGGCATCAGCGGCCGGCCCGGCCGGCGCGCAGGCGCAACGCAACGTGAAGTCGGGCTCCGCCGACGACGCATCGTTCGTGATGAGCAACGCCGAAACCGTGATCATCGTGCCCGGCTACGGCCTGGCAGTGGCACGTGCGCAGCATGCACTTAAAGAATTGACCGAGAAGCTGACCGAGCACGGGGTAACGGTGAAGTACGCCATCCATCCGGTAGCCGGCCGCATGCCGGGCCATATGAACGTGCTGCTGGCCGAAGCCGAGGTGCCGTACGACCAGGTGTTCGAAATGGAGGACATCAACAGCGAATTCGGGCAAGCCGACGTGGTGCTGGTGCTGGGTGCCAACGACGTGGTCAACCCGGCCGCCAAGACCGACCCGAAGTCCCCCATCGCCGGCATGCCGATCCTGGAAGCCTACAAGGCCAAGACCATCATCGTGAACAAGCGTTCGATGGCCGCGGGCTACGCGGGTCTGGATAACGAGCTGTTCTACATGGACAAGACGATGATGGTGTTCGGCGATGCCAAGAAGGTGGTGGAGGACATGTTTAAGGCCGTCCAGTAAGCGGCTGGCAGTGCGGAATGTTCTGCGTTTCGAGCCGTCGGCGATAAGATTTGTTACCTAGCTCACGGCGGAACGTTCCGCGACATCAGGCGCATTTCCTTGACCTAATTGTATTGAGACCATGCGACACTTTGGACAGTTCTATATTGATGGTAAGTGGGTCGACCCCATTGAATCCAAGCCATTCACTCTGATCAACCCTGCAACTGAAGTTGCCTTCGCTACAGTCGCCCTCGGCAGTGCCGCGGACGTCGATGCTGCCGTGCAGGCCGCCAAGCGCGTCCTCCCCAGCTTTAGCTCCACCTCGAAACCCGAGCGCATTGAGCTTCTGGAGGAAATCATCGCCGTCTATCAGCGGCGCGAGCAGGAAATCCTGGATGCTTTGACACTCGAGATGGGTGCGCCGCGCTCCTTACGTCAGCACTCCACTTCCGGTCTCGCAGCACTTCGGCAAGCCATAGAAACTCTTCGTTCCTATGAATTTGAATCCCGCGAAGGTCAAAACATCATTCGTCGCGAGGCGATTGGAGTTGCCGGGCTCATCACGCCATGGAACTGGCCCAACCAACTGATCTGCAACAAGCTTTCTTCGGCATTTGCAGCTGGCTGCCCAGTTGTTCTTAAGCCCTCGGAGTTCACGCCCGTCAGTGCAATCGTACTGGCCGAGATCCTTCATCAGGCGGGCGTTCCAAAGGGAGCGTTCAATCTGGTAAACGGTGACGGGCCTATCGTCGGAAATGCGATCAGCTCGCACGAGGATATTGCAGTTGTTTCATTCACTGGCTCCACGCGTGCCGGCGTACTGGTCGCAGAAGCCGCCGCACCGTCCGTAAAGCGGGTTGCGCAGGAACTTGGCGGCAAGTCTGCAAACGTTGTACTGCCTGACGCCGATCTCCGTGCTGCTGCAACATTCCAGGTCACGCGAGGCTTCTCGAATAGCGGACAATCCTGCCACTCTCCCACCCGACTACTGGTGCACGAGGATCAGTTGGACGAGATGCTGGGTTACCTTCGCGAGGCCGTTAGCAACCTGCGCGTCGGTGATCCTGAGGATCCTGACACAACCCACGGGCCCGTCGTTAATCGCGCGCAGTTTGAGCGTATTCAGCACTACATCGAGCTGGGCATCAAGGAAGGCGGGCGACTCATTTGCGGCGGCCCCGGGCGTCCAGACGGGCTCTCCAAAGGCTATTTTGTACAGCCCACCATCTTCGCTGACGTGACGCCTGAGATGACCATCGCGCGCGAAGAGATCTTCGGCATGGTGACGTCGGTAATCACATATAAGACCATTGAAGAGGCGGTTGCGATTGCAAACGACTCGCCGTATGGTCTCGGCGCCTACGTGTTTACTAACAATCCAGATCTAGGGCTTGTGGTCTGTCGACAGTTGCGTGCAGGACGCGTGTTCTTTAATGGTGCGCCTGCAAACACTGCTGCGCCGATGGGCGGGTATGGAAAATCGGGCAACGGCCGTGAGATGGGCGTTTTCGGCATGGAAGAGTACCTTGAAACCAAGGCGATGCTTGGTTTCATGCCGGTAAACAGCTAATTCGCCGGACGATGGGCTGCGAACTGCCGCCCAACTTGTGAGATGGTGACAAACCACCCACCAGATGACCAGAGAGGTGTAGCTAGGGGAGCCAGTTGGGTTCCCCTAGCTTTTGCTGCTTTGAAAAGAATCTTGCCAGGGAACAACAATTGATGTGGGCCGGTGCCGTTGTCGCCGCAACTCACTGTCGAACTGTGAATTTTCGGTTGAGCTCTGGCATCGTCCGCAAATCGGAAGAACACACATGCGAGTCTACGAACTTAACGGTGCAAATGGCCTGGATAGCGTAAATCTGAGTCAAAGGCCGGATCCTGCGGCCCTGCGTGGACAAGTTTTGGTCAGCATGAAAGCGTGGTCGCTGAACTACCGTGATTTGCTGATTATCAACGCCAACTACAACGGCCTTCGTCCCGACCGCGTCATTGCCTTGTCCGACGGCGCCGGAGAGGTGATAGCCGTCGGCCCCGATGTCAGCCGCTTTAAGGTCGGCGACAGAGTCAGTCCCACCTTTTCTAGCAGCTGGATCGCTGGCCCCATGACCGCCGCAGATCTTCCGCGATCACGTGGAGCGGCTGTTGACGGCGTGCTGGCAGAACTCGTTGCTTGCGACGAGAATCACGCCGTCCGTATCCCTGACCATCTTTCGTTCCAAGAGGCCGCATGCTTTCCTTGCGCCGGCTTGACCGCCTGGAACGCACTCTTCGGTCCTCGTCCTCTGATTAGCGGCCAAACCGTACTCACGCTCGGTACGGGGGGCGTATCAACCTTTGCCATTCAGTTTGCACGCGCGGCCGGTGCACGCGTTATCTCGACTTCGTCAAGCGACGAGAAGCTCGCCATTGCCCGCGAAATCGGTGCGACTGACACAATCAATTATCGATCGTCGCCCGAGTGGCAGGACGAAGTGCTGAGGCTCACGGATGGCCGCGGTGTTGACCATGTCGTCGAGGTCGGCGGTGGCGGAACCATCGACAGGTCTGTAGCCAGTGTCGCAATCGGAGGGCAGATTCACATGATTGGCGCCCTATCCACTGGCACCCTCAGCCCACGCGCATTAGTGCCATGGAAAACGCTCAGGGGTATCAATGTTGGATCGACAGCCGACCATGAAGCAATGAACCGCATGGTTCAATATCATCAAATCCGACCCTATATTAGCAAGATCTTCTCCTTCGATAGTGCGAAAGCTGCCTATCGGCATCTGAGCTTAGCCTCGCACTTCGGCAAGGTAATCATTGAACTCTCCGGACGTTAAGATCGCCGTTTCACGCAATAGCCGGACACACAAAACGGTAACGTGTATTGACGATCGTGCAGTCATTCGCTCCCGTTTGCCAGTTGCTGCCAACAATACCGATTCCTTCATTTGTTACAAAATAGTTCCGCTCATGACCCTTTCGCGAACGTATACGTCTATGTCACACGTCGGCCGACCACAATGGCGCCCGGCGGGAGGGCCGCCCTTTCCAATTGAGAGGCTTCGGTGGTGACCGCCTCGCTGGTCGGCTTGATACGGCAGCGGCGGGGGGAAACTGGTCAGCTGTGGGGGAAGAGCTGAGACGACCAGCGTGCGGGCGAAGATAGCGCACGGCTCGGGAAGACTGTCGGAATCATTCAGCATCTGGACGATGGAAGGAGGCTCCCTGTGCCAGCCACGGGGGGCCTTCGGCTTTTCCTTTCATACCTCAAGAAAGATATCCTCCCAAAAACAGCGTAGAAATGTCGCAATTGAGGATATGTACTTGGTTATTCCAGAGCCTCTGTGATCGCCTAGAGATCTCCTATTGGAATAACCCTTTGAGGCGCTACTCAAGGTTGAAGAACTCTCCTCCCCTCGGGTAGGCACCTCTGAGCCCGCTTCGCGGTCGGGCAGCCAGGGAAGGAGTGGTGGAGGCGCAGCTATCTTTGCGTCCACATTGGCCATAGGTGGCGGCACATCACGTCGAAGGACGCCCCCTATCCGGTTGGTCAATTGCCCGATCTCCTCAGGGGCCTATTTGAGGGCTCGAGATCGCCCGCTCCAGCGCAGCGTATCAATGACCAGCGCCAGTGCGGGCGCCAACTGACGACGACTGGCATAGTAGAGGTGGTAACCCGGAAACGTGGGCCACCAATCCTCAAGAACAGGTACCAATCGCCCAGTGTCAATGTGCGGCTGCACTACATCCAGCGGGGAAAACGTCAATCCCATGCCATCCAGCGCCGCCTGGACTTTAAGGAAGGTATTGTTGAACGCAGCCCGACCGTCTACACGCACATTGATCCGCTCATCGCCCTTCTCAAACTCCCAGGCATATAGGCGGCCATCTGTGGGCAATCGTAGATTGATGCAATGATGCCCTGTGAGATCGTGGGGCGTGACGGGCGTTGACCTCGCCGCAAAGTACTCCGGTGAACCCACAACCGCCATGCGCAAATCCGGCGCGATCCGCACCGCGATCATATCCTTGTCCACCTGGTCGCCCAACCGCACACCAGCATCGAATCGTTCTGCCGCGATGTCGGTAAGTCCATAGTCCACGTTAAGTTCGACATTGATGTCTGGGTACTCCTTCATCAACGGGAGCAACTTGGGCCAAAGGATGGTCGAGATCGCGTGATCATGAGCACTGATACGCACCGTACCTGCAGGCTTGTCGCGCAACTCACTCAGTGAACCCAACTCCAGTTCAATCTCATCTAACCGGGGAGCGACCGTATTCATTAACCGTGCACCTGCCTCAGTGGTGGAGACACTTCGCGTTGTGCGCGTGAGCAGACGCACGCCAAGGCGGGCTTCCAGGGCCAACATCGCATGGCTCAGAGCGGACCGAGAGACACCCAACTGCGCGGCTGCTCTGGTGAAACTGCGTTCGCGGGCGACTGCCACAAACGCCTGGAGGTCGTTCAGATTTTCTTTTGCCATTGGTGAGCCGTTTGCACAAGAGCATGCAGATTTTACCGTCTACCGAACTACTGCCCCACGCAATACAGTTCATGTCACAGCGGTGGCTTTGGCGAACGGCACATCAATATGGCGTCTTACAGGCGCAATATGTATGCCATACGTCACTTTATGTCCATTTCGCTATCAAGCAGAGGAACGTGAGATGAACAGCAATATTGCAGGCAAGGTTGTGGTGATTACCGGTGCTAGCAGCGGACTGGGTGAGGCTACAGCACGATTGCTGGCTGCCCATGGCGCCAAGATAATTCTCGGTGCGCGACGGTTGGACAGGCTGCATGCACTCGCGAAGGAACTAGGCTTAGGCGACCAGGCGGTAGTGCAGACCGATGTGACCGACCGCGCCCAAGTAAAGCAGCTCGTAGATCGCGCCATCGAACTGCATGGACGTATCGATGTGATGCTGAACAATGCCGGCCTGATGCCCAGCGCCATGCTCGCCCGGTTACACGTTGACGAATGGGACCGCATGATTGACGTCAACATCAAGGGCGTGCTTTACGGAATCGCTGCCGCACTGCCGGTCATGCAGGCACAAAAGAGCGGTCACTTTATCAATGTTGCGTCCGTAGCAGGCCACAAAGTTGGTCCGGGTGGTGCCGTCTACGCAGCCACCAAGCACGCGGTCCGAGTGATCTCGGAAGGACTGCGTCAGGAAGTAAAGCCCTACAACATCCGCACTACCATCATCTCGCCCGGTGCTGTTGCGACGGAATTGCCCAGCACGATTACCGACTCTGATGTGGCCGCCGGAATCGCGAAAGTCTATGAGAAAGCAGTCTCCGCTGATTCATTTGCTCGCGTGGTGGAATTTGCAATGAATCAGCCCGATGACGTGGATATCAATGAAGTCCTGTTCCGCCCCACGAGCCAGGACTATTGAATCCCCCGCGACACAGGAGAACTAAATCATGGACTACCGATATCTAGGGCGAAGCGCACTGCAAGTTTCACCCCTTTGCCTTGGCGCAATGATGTTCGGCGGCGAAACCGCCGAAGCGACCTCCCAACGCATCATCACAAAAGCAGCGGACCAAGGCGTCAACTTCATCGATACGGCGGATGTTTATCACGCGGGACGCTCAGAGGAAATCGTAGGGCGAGCCATTGCCCCCAATAGAAATGATTGGGTTCTAGCCACAAAGTTTGGCTTTCCGGCGGCCACATCTGCAGGGCCAAACCGACAAGGACAATCTCGAAAGTGGATTTTCGATTCAGTCGAAGCAAGTCTCAAACGTCTCGGCACTGACTATATCGATCTGCTCTACTTTCATCGCGCGATTCCTGGTCTTCAGCTCGAAGAAGGTGTGCGCGCCGTCGGCGACCTAGTCCGGCAAGGCAAGATTCGCTACTTTGGCGTTTCAAACTTTCGTGGCTGGCGTATTGCCGAAGTCGTTCGCATCGCCGACCAACTTGGCATCGACAGACCCGTTGCCAGCGAGCCGCTCTACAACATCGTCGACCGAACCGCGGAAGTTGAGCAATTTCCGGCTGCAGGCCACTATGGCTTGGGCGTTGTTCCCTACAGTCCGTTGGCTCGCGGCGTGCTATCGGGAAAGTACGCGATAGACGTTGCCCCGCCGGCTGATAGCCGTGCCGGTCGTGGCGACAAGCGCATGCAGCAGACGGAATGGCGCCCCGAATCGCTTCGAATTGCACAGGCTGTCGCCAAGCATGCGGCCGAACGAGGCACCACGTCTATCGCATTCGCCCTCGCTTGGGTGCTTAACAACCGATTGGTTAGCGCGAGCATTGCTGGCCCCCGTACGGAAGCACAGTGGGACAGCTATGCTGAAGCGCTGAAATTGCAGATTACTCCAGAGGACGAACGGTTCGTCAATGGACTAGTTCCCCCGGGCCACGCATCGACCCCAGGATATACGGACCCCGGCTATCCCATCGAAGGCCGTGTCGTCGCGTAAGGTTCTCGCCCGCTGTTTCCACAGATGACGCTTGTTGTTGGCACTCTTCTCACTATCGTCTCGACATCGGCAGTGAATGCAGCAACGAGCGCCGAGATTCCCAATTCGGGGCGATCCCCCGCTCATCAAGAGGAGCACGCCATGCAAATCAGCATGGACATCGACGGGACTACCATCACAGCGACGTTGGACAACAGCGAATCAGCAAAGGATTTCTTCTCTTTGCTGCCGCTCTCGGTCGACTTAGAAGACTACGCAGCGACCGAGAAAATTGCTGATTTGCCCCGTCGTTTGTCCACTGCGGGTGCCCAGTCCGGAATGACACCTCACATTGGCGACGTCACCTACTACGCGCCGTGGGGGAATCTGGCGATATTTCACAAGGAGTTTTCCTACGCGAAGGGGCTGATCAGACTCGGCACGTTGGTCTCAGGCATCGAGATCATCCGACGACCAGGAACGCTCAGAGTAACGATCCGCAAGGTAGAGCAATAGCAGCGCATTACCTTCAGTTGGAAAGCTCGTCTGCCGGATACGGGCACTCACCAAGTCGACTGCGACGCTTCAAACGCCACGCGGGTTTTTTGGCATTTCTCAACAAGGGAAGAACGGAAAAATGAGTACCACCAAGGTAACTTTCATCTCGCGACTGGCTCTTGTCGCCGTGGCGCTCCAGGCAGTCGCGACTGGAGCCATTGCCCAGCAAGCCAAAGAAGGATCGCCGGCAGCCTCCCAAGAGATCATTCGTGCGGGAAGCCGTCCGTCCGTTTCTGCGCCTGCAGAGTACTTCACTGGACGAGTACGCATTGACCCGGTCTGGTCCGCCAACGCAGATATCAATGCTTCCGGCGGCTTGGTGACGTTTGAGCCGGGAGCAAGATCCGCGTGGCACGTCCACCCCAAAGGCCAATATTTCGTAGTAACTTCTGGCGTTGGACTAACGCAGGAATGGGGAAAACAGGCTCGTGAAATCCACCCTGGAGATGTGGTGTGGTGCCCTCCTGGCGTTAAGCACTGGCATGGCGCCTCGCCGACCAACGCAATGACGCATCTCGCTGTAACCGGAACGGTGGACAACAAGAATGTTGAATGGATGGAGAAAGTCACCGATGCTCAGTACAACGCGCGATAAGTCGATTGGTCGGCGCTGCATGTCCCTTGCGTTGGCGGTCTCGCTCGGCTTGGCTGCTGCCGTGTGTCAAGCAGCACCAAACTCCCAAGAGTCGAAAACTATGTCAAACACAACTACTGCTTCGGAAACTCTTTCCGCCCAGCAGCAGGCTATCGTACCTATTGCTGCTCTTGCCTCTGCGGGCGACTTAGCAAAGCTTGCTACGGCCTTGAACCATGGGTTGGATGCAGGCCTCACGGTAAGTGATACGAGGGAGATCCTCGTACAGCTCTATGCCTACGCGGGATTTCCACGCAGTCTTAACGCGCTCACCGAGCTCATGAAAGTACTGGCGTCCCGAAAGGAGCGAGGTATTGTTGACGCTCTCGGCAAATCTCCCAGCAAGCCCGCTCCAAATGGTCAAGCTCTACTCTCTGCAGGAACCGCAAATCAGACCCAACTTTCGGGTGGTCCAGTAAAGGGCCCCCTGTTCGAGTTTGCCCCGGCGATTGACGAATACTTGAAGACGCACCTCTTCGGTGACATCTTCGAGCGCGACAATCTTGACTGGCAAAGCCGTGAGCTTGCCACCGTGGGAATGCTCTCCGCGCTCCCCGGAGTTGAGCCGCAGTTGCAAGCACATATGCGCATCAGCATGAACGTCGGCTTAACAGCAGGACAGCTGCTCCAACTCACACAGGTCTTGGCTGACCAAGTGGATGCAGAAAGCGCACGTCGAGCTAGGGAAGCTCTCAACCGACAACTAGCGACCACTTCAGGGACGAAGTAACGGCCTTTAGGGCCGCGTTCTTTGCATCATACTTGCGCAGGCAGTGTAGGGTTGCTCGTCCACTGCCTGCGGCTCGCAAAATTCTCCGCTCGGAAACGGCGGTTACACTCCAAATCACCGGTCCTTCACAATGCACCTCTACGTCGGTGAACCATTCGCCCGCTGATTTCAATCTGGGTTGCAGTCGCGGGATCAGATTTGTCAAGCTTCACCTTGCCTGTTCGGAGCAACTTTCCTGCGCGCCACCAAGGTATGACTTCGACATCAATATGATCGCCAGGCCTTTGCAGCGCAGCATAAACCGGTCCGTTGTGCAGCGGAGATCGGACGATGAAAAGCTTGCAGCCAAAGTTGAGTAACTCGACAATGCGACGCCGATGGGAAGAAAGCGCCATGGGTACGCGCGTGCCTATGCACCGTGGGATTTGACTAGAGGAAACTACTTACAATTCCTGTGCCAGCCACCACATTCCGGAGCCGCTCCTCTCTGAGCGCGTCAAGGACCTTCTATCTTTGCGGCACTTGTCCATCCTCAGCCACGTTGGCTCAATGCCGGACTATCTCTGTAGTCAGGCACGCCGCGACAAGCCCAATGACTTCGGCAACGACAGAGATGCCTGCGGCAAAGACATGTCGTTGCAAGAGGCACCGGCGCGTAAGAGTTTACCCACTGAAACTTCATGGTTAGAGGACTGGCATCGGTCTTGCGACGTCGACCACGCGCAGGCACCAAGACCATAAGACCAAAGAAAATCGAACATTCGTAAGCCGTCCTTCAAACACGCCCTACCGAGGTAGTCGATGAGTAGGGATGATGGTGTCCACCTACACAAGGTGGACACCTATGGAACAGACGATCCCTGAGTTGAGAGTGCTTGAATCGCGCAAGGACGGCCGTCGCAAGTTCGACGAGCAAAGCAAACGCGCGTTGGTTGAGGCCTGCCTGAAGCCGGGCACATCGGTCGCCCGCATGGCGCAGACCTGCGGCGTCAACGCCAATCTGCTGCGCAAGTGGATCACGCGGTATCTGATGGAGCGGGAGCAAGCGTGGCAGGAGGCAACGCAGCCGCCCCAAGCGGTCATACCCGAAGCACCGGACGCGGGCCACCTCGATGGTGTGTGTATCGACATCCCGGCTCAGCCGGCAAGTGAAGCCACGGCAAGCCAGGCCGCGACTGCGTTTGTACCGGTCGTGACAGCGTCTGCGCCAAGGGCGACAGCGCCGCAACCACAGGCCCTGACCGTTGCTCTGCACGTGCGGCTTCCCAATGGAGTCGAGTTCGATCTGAACGAGGCGAACATCGAGGCCATGGCGGCGATCATCCAGATGCTGGGGAGGCAGCCATGTTTCGGTTCGACGACGGCCTGAAGGTCTTTCTGCATCGCGAGGCCGTGGACTTCCGTCTGGGCATCAACGGCCTGTCGATCCTGGTCGAGCAGGCGATGTCGCTCAATCCGATGGCACAGGCACTGTACGTGTTCGGCAATCGCCGGCGCGACCGCATCAAGATCCTCGGCTGGGACGGCAACGGCTTCTGGATGTTGCTCAAACGCCTGGAAGCCGACCGCTTCATCTGGCCCGACACGGTCGACGTCGTCAAGCTGAGCGTCGAGCAGTTGCACTGGTTGCTGGACGGCATCGACATTGCCGTCGTCAAGAAGCATCCGCAGCGTTTCTACGCACGCGCGAGCTGAACTGCACATGGGCATGTCGGTCCAAGCCGACATGCCCATCACAATCAGCGCCGAAGAACTCCAGGAACTGCTCGCAGAGCGCGATGCTCTGCGCAGAGAGTTGCGGCTGGTTAAGGCCGAACGTGATCTCGCCGAGGAGCGGCTGCGGGCCTACCGCCGCGAACTGTTCGGCGCGACCAGCGAGGCTCGCGATGCAGGCCAGCTCGGTCTGTTCAACGAAGCCGAAGCCCTGACGGCCGGCGCGCAACCGGCACTGGAAGATGTGCCCGGCACAAAGGTCGCCGCACACACGCGCAAGAAGCGCGGCCGCAAGCCCCTGGACCCCAATCTGCCGCGCGAGGTGGTGCGCCACGACCTGCCCGAGTCCGAGCGCTTCTGCGCGAACGATGGTCATGCTCTGGTCGAGATCGGTGTCGAGACCAGCGAGCAGCTCGACGTGATTCCCGAACAGGTCCGCGTCATCCAGCACCAGCGCGTCAAGTACGCCTGCCCGTGCTGCGATCTGGGCATCAAGGTCACGCCGGCACCGGCACGCATCATCCCCCGTGGCCTGTTCACCGAATCGGCGCTGGCGTGGATTGCCACCGGCAAGTACCAGTTTGGTATGCCGCTGTACCGCCAAGCCGGCTTGCTGCGCCGCTTCGGCGGCGACATCTCGGCCAACACGATTGCCGCCAGCATGGTACGCGTTGGCTTGGCCGTGCAGCCCGTGATCAACCTGATGCGCGACACGCTGTTCGAGTCGGATCTGATCCATGGCGACGAGACGACCTTCCAGGTTCTGAAGGAGCCAGGACGGCGAGCGCAGGCCAAGAGCTATGTCTGGGTGCAAATGAACGGCTCGGGGCCGCCCGTGCGGCTGTTCAGCTACGCCCCTGGGCGTGGTGCGGCGCATGCCAAGGCGATCTATGCTGGCATCCGTCCCGGCACGGCATTGATCACCGACGGCTATGAACTCTACAACGGCCTGGCGCTGGACAACCAGCTCGTCCACTTGGGCTGCTGGGCCCACGCGCGCCGCGGCTTCATCAAGGCCGAGGAGGCGGTGCCGAAGGCGGCACGCACCCCGCAGTTGACGGCCACGCGCTTCGTCAAGCTCGTCGGCAGGCTGTTCGCGGCAGAAGCACGTTCGGCAGACTGGTCACCGGCGCGCAGACAACGGCTGCGCCAGCGCTACAGCACGCACGTCCTGTGGGCGATCGAGGCGCTGCTGCGCGAGCAGTTGCCAATCGTGGTGCCGGGCAGCCTCTTGGGCCGCGCAATGCAGTATCTCCACGGCCAGTGGCCCAAGCTCGTGCGCTACGTGGAGGATGGCACATGGCCGATCTCCAACAATCCCTGCGAGAACGCGATCCGCCCGTTTGTTCTCGGAAGAAAGGGATGGCTGTTCGCGACGACCGTGGCTGGCGCCAACGCCAGTGCCAATCTCTACTCGCTGGTCGAAACCTGCAAGGCCAACGGTATCGACTCGTACCAGTATCTCGTCTGGCTGTTCAGGAAACTCCCGTTGGCGACGACTGCCGATGACTACGCTGCTCTCTTGCCTTGGGCTATGCCTGCAACGTGCTGAGAGGCGTTGCTGAAGGACTGCTTACGAACATTCTCCATCTATGACATTAGGAATCATTCGACGGTTGAGCGCGACGGCCATTGCCTCAGCCATTGCTTCGACTCCGCTCTCTCAGATCGCCATGGCACAAGATCTCAACACCATTCAAATTCCCGATTCTCCGCTATCGCTTCGTTCGAGGGGAAGCACCTTCATCGGTGGAAGCAACGTCGAGCAGAGTTTCGTTGAGCTGGGAAGCCGCCGTCCGGCCGACCATGTGACCATTGGACAAATGTATGTCGAGTTCATGGTGCCTACCGGCCCCCTAAAAGCGCCGGTGATTATGGTGCATGGCGCAGGGTTAAGCGGCAACAGCTTCGACACAACCCCTGATGGTCGCATGGGCTGGTATGAGTACTTTGTCCGCCAAGCCCATCCTACATACGTAGTCGACCAAGTTGGCCGCGCTCGCTCTGGCTTCAATCAAGCTGTATTCAATAACGTCGGAGCCGGTCTCGCCCTGGCTAAAGATCTGCCGAACATTACGCGCATGGGCGATCTCCATGCTGCGTGGATTAACTTCCGGTTTGGTCCGCAAGACGGCGTTGCTTTTGAAGATACCAAATACCCCATTGGGGCGGTCTCAGAATTATCGCGACAGGGCATTCCGGACTTGTCAACTTCGCTGCCGAACCCGAATCCGAACTACGAGGCTCTCTCGGCGTTAGCGAAACAAGTGAAGGGCGCGGTTTTGCTCAGTCATTCGCAGTCGGGGAACTTTCCCCTGGAGACAGCCTTGCTGGATACCGCCGTCATAAAGGCCGCTGTTCTCGTCGAACCTGGTAGCTGCGGTGGGGACTCGTACACCGATGAACAGATCGTCAAGCTTGCAACTGTCCCGGTCCTCGTTGTCTACGGAGATCACCTCTCTGCGCCAACCGGTCTGCCTGGCCCGGGTTGGCAGGAACGCTTTGACGAATGTGAGCGCCTAATCGCGCGCCTGCGCAAGGCAGGAGGTAAAGCAGATATGCTGCACCCTCCTCGGCTCGGAATCCCTGGCAATAGCCACATGATCATGCAAGACACCAACAACCTTCAGATTGCCGACTTCATTCTGCAGTGGATTGACGGCCATACCAAAGCTAGATAACGGTATATACGTAGCGAAGCAACTGATCGTTGCCTCGCTCGAAGACGATGCGTGCTCGCCGCTCTACACGCGTACGAGCGCACGACGAAGGCTCAGCGTACCGGTTTCACGGAGCCTTCCTCGGTACCAATTCCACGTTACGACGTCGCTAAGGTCTTCGACCGTCCAAAGGCTCCAGCTTCCTCAAGCAGAGAGATGTCTTCCTCGGAAATTCCCAATTCTCGAAAGAGAACTTCTTCCCTATGCTCGCCTAGTTGCGGAACGAGATCACTGCCGTCGGCCGGTTGAAAGCCGGTAGGGTCCACAGGCAAAAGCATCGTGCCGCCGATCCCATCACGGACTACGCGGAGAGCCCCCCGAGCACGCATGTATTCGTTGCTGCCAATTTCCGCCATGGTCAGAATGCTGGCCACAGGTACGTCCACCGCGTTTAGCTTTTCAACAATTTCCTCGCGGCTATAGCGCCGCGTAAACGAGTCAGTAATCTGATGCACCTCATGCTGGCGCTTCGCGCGCTCGACATAGGTCTCGTAACGTGGATCTACCCCCAGTTCCGGGCGTCCCATAGCTTCGCATAGGCGTTTCCAAAAGTCATCGCGATTAACACCAATGTTCACGAACCCGTCGGAAGCTGGAAACGCACCATAGGGTACGCCGTGGAAGTTATTCGAGCCCGCGAACGCCCTGAGTTCCTCACTCGCCGATTGTTCACGAGCAAGCGCAACACTTACCATAGGCAGTGCGCACTCAACCATACTCAGATCCAGAATCCTTCCCAAGCCGTGCTTCTCCTGGTTGCGCAGCGCAAGCAGGATTGCAGAGTGGGCTGTCATCCCGGCGAGAATGTCACCCATTGCGAAGCCGCACCACACAGGATCGCCATCATGATTTCGAGTCAGACTGGTAGTACCAGACATCGCCTCCGCAACCATCGCGAGTCCGGCCCTGTCAGCGTACTTGCCTGCTCGGCTTAGGCCAAAGCCCGAAATACACGCAATTACCAGCCGAGGATATCGAGAAAGCAACTCCTCGGGATGGAGTCCCAACCGTTTAAGTGCGCCGCCACGCATATTAGTCAACAGCACATCGGTGGTCTTCAAGAGATCATGGAATGTACTAAGACCCTGAGGATTCTTGAGATCCAAGCTGATGCTTTGTTTGCCGCGGTTGAGCGCGCCAAAGTACCCAGAGATCGTCTTGCCCTCGGACTCACGCATCGGTTCACGATGGCGCGTCAACTCACCCTCAGGGGGTTCGACTTTTATTACGGTGGCGCCTTCTTCGGCAAGCAACTGCCCGCAGTACGGGCCGGCAATCAAGTGCGAAAGTTCAATGACCTTGACACCTCGAAGAGGGTGTGGAGTGGGCGTAATTGAATTCATTGCGTTTCTCTGGTGGCTGGGAGCGGTGAGTTCAGAGCTCCTGGACCTAAAGCTGGCCGCCGAGATATCGTTGCCTTTCCAGCCGGATAGCGGCAAAGTCGGAGCGATGGGTGGCGGCCATACCCTAGCCAAATATTCGAATACGTCTGCAAAAAAGAACTTCCGCGCGAAAAGCGCATCTGAGGGACGTGCCAAGCACGAACGACTGCGCGGAGTGCTTCCACTACTTCGGGCGTCGTCGGTACAAGAATGTCGTCCTCATCTCCTGGGCGACAGTTCCATCCTGTTTAAGAACCTCCCGTTGGACCACGACCACGCCTCGATCCGGCTTGCTCGTCTCCTTCTTCTCCAATACTCGAACGCGCGCACGGATGGTATCGCCGTGCTTCACGGGCGCCAACATCCGCCACTGGTCATTCTGCAGTAATGCAATCAGTGTTCCGTCGTTGACACCGCTGGCATACTGCAGGCCAGCCATAACGGCGTAGACGAGGGGTCCGTGGGCAATAGGCTCTTCAAATTGGGTGGTCTTACAGTATTCGAAGTTCGTATGAACTTCGTTAAAATCCCCAGACAAGCAGGCGAAATTCACGATATCCGTGAGCGTGATCGTGCGAGCCGGGCTGATAAACTCCTGCCCGACTTCAAAATCCTCGAAGTATTTGCCGCGGGCTGCGGTTGCAATGGTCATGGCATACCTACTGAATGGAAATTGATCGGGAACTCAGCCTCTGCCGTTTGCGAGAATGACGGTGCAGTGCGACGACAGGATGCCGCCCTCATTGTGGACAAGGGCGACTTCGGCACCGTCGACTTGGCGCGTACCCAAGCCTCCTCGCAACTGGCGCACTGCCTCGACAATGCCAAACAGCCCACCCGCAGCGCCGGCATGTGCATGAGACAACATGCCACCATGCGTGTTGACCGGTAGCGTTCCGCCGATTCCTGCATGCCCCTCAGCGAAGAACGCGCCTCCCTCTCCCCGATCCACGAAACCCAGCTCTTCAAGTTCTAGGAGCGGCACAATCGAAAAGCAGTCGTAGAGTTGTGCAACGTCAATGTCACGCGGCCCAAGTCCCGCCATCTCGTAGGCGACGCGCCCCGATTCCGTTGCACCGAACTCCGTCAGACTTGGCGCGCACATCAGGTGCTCATGAGTGTGGTATTCGCCGATACCCTGCAAATAGATCGGCTTGCACTGCAGGTCACGGGCGCGCTCCGCAGACGTGACGATGAATGCGCCTCCTGCATCGGAGATTAGACAGCAATCAAGCATGCCCAATGGGTCAGCAATCGGCTTTGCGCCCAAGACGTCGTCCAGCCCTATCGGCGTCTTCATATGGGCGTTCGGGTGCAGCAAGGCGTGCTTGCGTGTCTGTACGGCGACTTGTGCTAGCTGCTCACGGGTCGTGCCATAAACATGCATGTGCCGCTGCGCAATCATGGCGTAGTACCCGGGAATTGACCCGCCGTAGGGCTGTTCGAAATATGGATGACCTACCGCCAACAGATTGCTAACCGTCGCGTCACGCGACTGCCCGGTAGCTCTGTTCTCCCCCGCGCAGACCAGGATCGTCTCGGCCTGGCCCGCAGCGATAGCTTCAGCTGCGTGCTTGAGCATCACTGCCGGACTTGCGCCTCCGACCACCATTGATGCGTTGTAGCGAGGCTTCAGCCCGAGGTATTCGCACAAGACCGAGCCAAGCATGAAGTACGGTTCTGTGAAAGAGTACGCCGTCAGTACACCGTCAATATCGGCTGCTTTCAGCCCGGCATCGTCAATCGCGATACGTGCGGCTTGTGCGTTCAGGCCAAGTCCGGACATATGTGGCACACGACCGATCTCGGATTCTCCTACGCCGACAATAGCCACCTTATTTTTAAGGGACGCGATCTTCTTCATTTCAGGCTCCGCGCGTGGTGATCCGCTCGAACTGTGGAATTAGAGCGCCGTCACCGCGGTCTTCAAAAACTACTTGAACGGCGTCACCCATCGCCACGGAAAGCGCATCCTCACCAAGGATATTGGCCATCATGCGCGGGCCCTCGTCCAGTTCAATCAAGGCAATGACATAGGGCACACGGGAGGCAAACGCGGGATCGGACGCCCGACGGACCACGCTGAAGCTATGGACTCGACCAGACCCCTTCGCTTCAACCCATGCAAGGTCATCAGACCAGCATGACGGGCACAGGTGTCGTGGCATGAAGTGAAGTTCGCCGCAGGCGTTGCATTTGCGGATGACTAACCGCTGCTCCCGGGCGGCGTTCCAGTAGATCTGCGAATCAGCATTGACAACTGGCTTCGGCAATGTTGCTTGCACTTTTGTCCTCCTCAAGCTCTATCAGTTGACGACGCCGCTTGGCTCGACGTACGCGCGGGTACGGATCATCCGCGTGGAGTCGTACGTCACAACCACTTCGCCGCGTTGGTTCTTCACTTCATGCATGGTGGTCACCACGCCGCGGTCGTCCTTGCTCGTCTGCCGCTTCGACTGCAACCGAACGTGAACACTGATCGTGTCTCCAGCGAACACGGGCTTCAGGAACTTCGGAGTCAATTCCATCAGGAATATGCCTCGCCGCCTGGTCAGCCCTGCCCTCAATACAGCGCCCTCGGCCAGACACAGCACATGCAGCCCAGGTGCCATGCGCGCGCCGTACTCCGGTGAAGACTCGACATAGCTTCGGTCTGTAAAAGTCGGCGTATGGAACTCGTGGAGTTCGACGAACCCAGCAATGCCATCCTCTGCGACCGGCACTTCGGCAGATTCGTATCGCCAGTCGTCCGTGTAGTCTTCGAAGTAGAGACCTTCGTTCATATCCACTCCAGACTCAGTAGGAACGCGGCAGCCCAAGTACGTGCTGGCTTACGTAGTTCAGGACCATGTTCGGCGAGATCGGGGCAATCTGAAACACGCGGGTATCACGGAAGCGACGCTCGATGTGGTACTCCTTGGCCAGCCCGAAGCCACCGTGCGTCTGCATACAGACATTGGCGAGTTCCCAGGACGCGTCGGACGCGAGCATTTTCGCGATGTTGGCGTCTCCACCACACGGTTCACGTCGGTCGAATTTCTCCGCGGCCTTCCAGCGCAGGGCATCCGCTGCCTCCAGATGCGCGTAGCCCAGAGCGATGGGAAATTGCACGCCCTGGTTCGCGCCGATTGGTTTGCCAAACAACACACGTTCTTTGGCGTAATTGACCGCCTTATTCACGAACCATCGGCCGTCGCCGATGGCTTCAGACGCGATGATGATGCGTTCGGCATTCAGACCGTCGAGCAGGTACTTGAAGCCCTTACCTTCCTCTCCAATGAGAGACGTCTCGGGCACGCGCATGTTGTCGTAGAAGACCTCGAACGTATGATGGTTGAACATCACGTCGATCTTGCGACTCGTGTATTGCTTCGGATCGACCTCTCGCTTGTCGACCAGGAATGCTGAAATTCCCTGATGCGGCTTGGCCGGATCTTTCGGCGGGCTGGTACGCGCGAACACCATGAAGGCGTCGGTGTAGTCGAAGCGCGACGTCCAGAGCTTCTGCCCAGTAATTACCCACTCGTTGCCATCACGCCAAGCTTTCGTTTGAAGCTTCGCGGTGTCCGTGCCAGCGTTAGGCTCCGTTAGGGAGAACGACTGCAGACGCACTCGGCCTGCGCACACTTCCTCCAGGATCTTGCGCTTTTGTTCACCAGTACCGTGGCGAGCGAGAATCCCCATCATGAACATCTGGCCATGGATCATGGAACCGACGCCGCCTGATCGGTGCATCTCTTCGACGATGACACAGGCCTCGCGTAGGCCCAATCCCATACCGCCGTACTCTTCGGGAATCATTACGGTATGCAACTTGGCGTCCATCAACGCCTTGATGTAGTCATGCGGGAACGCCTCTTCCTTATCGAGCTTCGCAAAGTACTCGTCGCCAAAGTTTCGCGTGACCGCTTGAGTGGCCTGGAGTACGTCATCCAGCGTGACGCCATGGGAGATGTTCGGTTCGATGGAGATTGGGATAGCGGACATGTTGGTTTCCTTGGTTTCACTGCATCTAGACATCACGACGGGCAATGTCGTTGGTTCCATCGATGTCTGGTGCTGTGGAGTCAAGTTTCAAATTCACGGCACCAAAAGTCGAGTCGCTTTTTTTGGGCATATCGGTAAGCTACGCTTACGCTCTTCGCAGGCCGCACGTGAACGCAGAGCGCCAATAAAAGATGGCGGTGCCCAACTGTCAGGCGCGGGCGCATTTTTTTAATCACATGGAGGAACTGACAGACGCCGATGAATCGGCCAGGAAAAAGCAGCCAGGAAAAGGCGTGGCAGACTGCTTAGAACGAGGGCGCGAGACGCCACCGTGGACGTGCGTCCGCACTACGGCGGTCGTGGTGCAGCTATAAGTTGAGTCGGGGCGACGGCCCCGACAGATTACTTCTCAGGAACGCTACAAATGGTATCAACGAGTTGCGAAACGTCGGTGAGCCGATCTACCGACCACAGTATCTCCAAGGCTCGGCGCGCCATCTTCTCGCTTCCCCAGGGGCGGTACAGCTCCTGGAACTTTGATTCCAAGTCGGCATCGGTCAGGGGATTCGCAACGCTGCCCCTGGGATCTTCCTGCAAATGGCTGAATGAGGAACCGTCTTTCAACCGTAGGTGGATCCGGCAGCGAGAATGCTCAGGGAACGCACTCGTCATGTCATCTGATCGGCGAACTTGAATACGGCTCATCAGATGCCGAATCTGAGGATCTTCCAAGCGCGGCCGTTCATAGTCGGCAGAGATGAGCCTGCCATTCAACAACGCTACAGCAATCGTAAAAGGCAAACTGTGATCCGCCGTTTCGCGGTTCGTCGGCGCCCACCGCGTTGGGTCACCGGCCATAGCGCGAAACGCAGCCTCATAGGTTTCCACCTCAATTGCGTCGATGACATCGATCGCCTGGATACCTTGTAGTGGTAGCCTGTCTCGCAATGCTAACGCGGCGTCGACAGCAGCCTGCCCGTGGTAGCAAACCGGGTGGAACTTGAGATGTGTACCGACTATGAGCGGTATCTCACTGATCCCGGCCTTCCAGTCCAGCTCACCCACGACGTCGCGGAAGCCGCCAGTCCCTTCTACCACTGCAGTCGGCCCGGTAATACCCTCGCGAGCCAGCAGCGCTGCAAAGATACCGTGGCGGGCACCATTAGGACCGGCGCAGCTCTTCCAATCGGAAAGTCTCCCCGTACGGACGTTGTAGAGTTGCACACCTGAAGACAGGGCCAGCGATATCGCTGCCCCGACCTTGTCTTGATCTAGACCAAGCAACCGCGCGGCCCCCGCGGCTGAACCGGCCGCAGCGCACGTGGCCTGGTCGACAGCGCGGGCTGCCAGCGCCGCACTGTCGCAAAGGCCGCAGTAGACTTCATACGCGACGACGACGGCGGTGACCAAAGATTCACCACTAAGACTGTAAGCATCTGCCAGCGCGACGAGCCCCCCTATCATGTCGCTCGGGTGCCCGTTACTTCTGCCGAGGTGGGTATCGTTGTAGTCCTGATAGCGCAGCATCGTTCCGTTGGCGAACGCCGCCATCTCTATGGACGTGCGCTGGCCACTTCCCCAGATGCGCGCACCCGGCACTCCGGCATAGTTTGCGGAAAATCTACGGACAGTTTCGCAGAACGGTTCAGGATAAGCCGCTGCAGCACACGCCACGCTATCTATGATGCGGCGCCGGCATTCGTGGACCGCCCGTTCAGGGAAACTCTTGAATTCTGCACCCGCAACGTAGCGGGCAATACCTACAGTCGTGGCGTCCATGCTCAGCTCAGTACGCGCAGGATATCGGTCGCATCGTCGAGATCCTCGATATGTCGGATCATCTCCTGGGCCTGCCGAATTCCATCGCTAGAAGGTGGTGCCGCAGCAAGCTCCGCTCCAGATCGGAACTTTTCGTTGAGATACTCCCATGTCATGGGGCACTCAATGTCACCGGGAACGTTTTCTCCCACTCTCGACAGAGTGCGTCCGTCTCGGGTGACAATATCAAGGCGCCCCTTCGGAAGCGTCGTCTTCCAGTCAAAGCTCTCGTCCACAACGTGGGACACCTTTTGCGCGGTCGCGAGCACCTGCGGGTCCTTAAGTGCCTCACCAAAGAAGTCGGAGATCTTCACTTGGCCCTTGGTCGCGGCTAACGCGACGCAGAAGGGAATGCTGAACTTGGCGTCCACAGATGTCGCCGGGCGCCGCCGGCTTTCGATTGGCTCGCACAACTGCTTCTGGAAATCGCCAACGTTCACGCGGATCTGTTCAATGTCTCCGACCGTCAGCTTGTGCTCCTTCATCAGTTCCAGCGTGGCATGAATGAAGCCGTGAGAGGCGCCACAGGAAGGCCAAGGCTTGTAGAGAATCGACCCACCGTCATAACTCTCGCCGAGACCCTTCACCATATTTTCCCGGTCGTATTCACCGTCAAAGTAGACATTGAAGAAGCCGGCCTTGCCTTCGAACATGGTTTTGACACCACTGACACCCTTTTCGGCCAACATCGCAGCGAGCACGGCGCCCTTTGTCGTGAATCCGGCATACATGCCTCGCAGATCGCTGCCAACACCATATGCCAACTCGAGGGTGCCACAGCATTGCATTCCGGCAATTCCGATGGCATCGACAATCTGGTCGCGATTCAGTCTTAGCACATGAGCCGCAGCCGCAGCCGCCGAGTAGACTCCAATCACTGTCGTGAGGTGCCAATCCTGCCGGTTTGCGACGTTACGCCGGATACGCAAAAACATGTCTTGCCCGGCGGCGACGGCCGCAACTAGATCCTGCCCGGAGACACCCCCGGAGCGCTCCGCGAGAGCGAAAACCGCAGGGACGATAGAGCTACTCGGATGATGGCCCTCGGGCGCGTGATCATCAAAGTCCAGGCAGTGCGCCAGCGCACCGTTATGAAATGCCGCCCAAAGCGCTGGAGCTCGTCCCCCGAAGCCAAGCAAAGAACTCTCCTCAGCCCCGCCGGCTTCACGTACCAACGAATTCACCCCCTTTACGGCTGGCTCGACTCCGGTGGCCGCCAGCATTACGCCCAGGGTATCGAGGATGCTCTTCTTGGCCCCTTCAACAGCGGCAGCGGGAAGATTGGAATATTGCGTGTTGGCGACAAACGTGGCGAACTCGTGCGACAGGTCAACTGCTTGTGTCATAGGGGCGTGTCTCCGTATAAGGCGGCCTTAGTTTCTCCCCATTGTCAATAGATGCCCACCGGCATGTCGAGTCAGTTCTTCTTTGGCCAGCGTAAGTTCCGCTAACCATCACCTTCCAGTTCCACGCTCGTAAGGGACGCTTACGCTTGCATCCATGAAAAGCGACTGGCTCTGCGCCGCCCTGCCGTCCGATACTCGACGCCTCTATAACTTACCCATCTCACCATGGATATCGCCAATCTGCTCGCATCAAATGCCGTTAGCCGCGAATTCGGGAAACTGCGCGACGAGACGATCGACGCCACTGTCGACGGTCTAATCGACAGCCTTGCTTGCGCACTTGCGGGTCTGCACGCGCCAGGTTTGACGGAGGCTCGTACGGCTCTGGCCCGATGGGGCACGGGAAATTGCACCGTGTGGGGGGGCTTCGGCCACGCCAGCGCTCCGGTTGCTGCATTCCTTAACGCGGTCAGCATGCACGCGCTGGACTACGACGACACCGATGACAAAGTGCCTCTGCACGCCAATGGGATGGTGCTGCCAGGTCTTATTGCCGACGTTGAAGACATTGGCTCCGACTGCGACGGCCGGGAGTTTCTTGCCGCGGCGGCCGTCGGAGTCGATGGAGCCATGCGTATCGGTCGTGCTGGCGGCCCAAAAGGCTCGCGTGGATGGAACTACAGCGTGATCAGCGGTTCCGTTGGAGCGGTCCTTGCCATAGCCCGACTACGCCGCTGGGATACGGATACCACCGTCAACGCGCTGGGCCACCAACTCACACAAACGGCCGGCAGTCTGCAGTCGATTATCGACGGTAGTCTCGCCAAACGGTTTCAGCCAGCTCAGATGGTCAAGAATGTCGTTATGTCGGTCGCACTCGCTCAGGCAGGCATTGATGGACCGCGAAACGTTTTTGAAGGCAAGGCCGGCTTCGCAAACTTGTACCAGGATGGGAAGTTCGATCTCGACGCAGTTCGCGACGACATTGAACAGTGCAGCCTCCCCGAGGACCTGAGCCTGAAACCGTACCCCGCATGCCGTTTCACCCACGCGCCGATTGACCTTTCCCTGCAACTCCATGCGGAAGGCCTGCGTCCCAGCGATATCAAACAGATCCGCATTCGTGTAAGCGGTCAGGCGGTGAACATGGTTGGACGCAAGTTCGACTACCGCAACGCCGGCGTCGTAGACGCGCAGTTCAGCATTGCCTACACCGTTGCCGTCGGCCTGGAACGCGGTGGCGTGCGCATTGCCGACTTCACAGAGGACGCGATTCGGGATGAGGGGGTCGGTACTTTCGCCGCAGAACGCATCACTATCGAAGCCGATGAGACCTTGCCATTCCTGGGCATGGTGCCTGTGGCCTTCGAAGTTTCACTCTCCAATGGCAAGCAGCTTCTCGTCGAAACCGGTGATGTATGTGGCAGTCCTAGCAAGCGTATGTCGGCTCCGCAACTGAGAGATAAGGTTATCGACTGTCTAGATTACGGCCACGCATCGGTGAAGGCCGACGAGTTGATCCGCGCCGTGCATGGGTTACGCGATGGCGCACCGTTCTCCACGGTGCTGCGCCTCATTGCATGACCCAGCTTCTCCGCCCTTTTGACGACCGCTCGTGAAGCGGAGTACATCAATCCAACGCAAGGCATAGCCGGTCGCTGAACGCCTGTTGCGTTCGGTCGCCCGGCGTGCCTTGCTTTGCCTTGCAGCAAACATATCGATCCATGCCTCCACATTCAAGCACCGAAAATGCCCTCTTCGTTCCCGGTCAGGAGAACGCGCTGGGCTGGATTCTCGCAGGGCCCAAGAAGCTTCTGATTGATGGAGAATGGGTAGAATCCGCATCCGGCCACAGATTCGAGACATTAGATCCCTCCACCGAGAAATCGCTCACGTATGTTGCACAAGCCGATGCCGAAGACATAGACAGGGCTGTAATTGCAGCGCGTCGCACATTGGTTGGTCCCTCATGGTCCGCGATATCGCCACATCAACGGGCGCAGTATCTGCTGAGAATCGCTGACGCCGTGGAGCGCCATGCCGATGAACTCGCGGCGATCGAGACCTACGACAACGGTATGCCATACCTGGCCAGCCAGGCACGCATTCCTCACATTGCGGAGACTTTCCGCTATTACGCCGGCTGGGCGAGCAAAATCCTAGGCACAACGAATCCAAGTGATGCTTCGCGGTTCATCCACATGCTGCGCGAGCCGATGGGCGTCTGTGCATTGATCAATGCTTGGAATGTCCCGCTTGCCATGGCAGCTGCCAAAATCGCGCCGGCACTTGCCTGCGGCAATACAGCGGTGTTGAAGCCTGCGGAGCAGGCGCCGCTGTCGACTTTGCGTCTGGCCGAACTTATCCAGGAGTGCGGACTTCCGCCTGGCGTCCTCAACGTTGTTCCCGGCTTGGGCCCGATCGCTGGCGCCGCCATGTCTGCGCATATGGACGTCGACAAGATTGCGTTCACAGGCTCGACTAACGTCGGCAGGCAAATTCTGCAGGCCGCCGCGGGAAACATGAAGAAGGTGACTCTGGAGTTGGGCGGGAAATCACCAAACATCATCTTCTCCGACGCGGATCTTGAAGCAGCTTCAGTAGCTGCCGTGGCCGGATTTTGCCGAAACTCGGGACAAGTTTGCTCGTCCGGAAGTCGGCTCTTGGTGCAGAAAGACATTTACGAAGCCGTGGTAGATCGAGTATGTGCACTGGCAGCAGGGTACAAGGTGGGCCAGCCATTCTCCGTGGACACAGCACTAGGCCCGCTGATTTCTGCACAGCAGATGGATCGAGTGCTTACGTACATAGACGTCGGCACGCGCGAAGGCGCACAGCTCCGATATGGGGGCTCCCGGATAGGCACCAGTGGCTATTTCGTAGGCCCTACAGTATTCGCCCATGTCGATAACCAAATGACGATCGCGCAGGAAGAGATTTTCGGGCCCGTGCTATCGGTCATCCCCTTCAAAGACGAGCGCGACGCGGTGATCCTGGGCAATGATTCAATATATGGACTAGCGGCAGCAGTGTGGTCTACAGACATTAGCCGTGCCCACCGCGTGGCGCGCTCGCTCAAGTCTGGCCGTGTCTGGATCAACACGTACGGCGATTCCGACCCAGTGATGTCCACGGGCGGCTATAAGCAATCTGGGTTCGGCCGTGAGTACGGTGCCGAGTCGATTGAGGCCTACACTCAAACAAAGTCCGTACTCATGAAGCTTTGAATCTTCCCGGCGGTGGGCCACGGCGCCCGCCCGCCGCGGCCTCTCCCTTGTCAGCATTCTTCCCTCTAGTTACTCCTTCACGAAGCCAAGGGTCTTCGTAAGCTTCTCCATATCCGACAACTCACGCTTCAATTGAGCGTCGAACTGCTCCGGAGAAAGCTCCATCACTTGACCGCCGTCCTCGTGTGCGCGTTCAATCATCTTCCTGCTTTGCAGAACATTCCGTAACGCACTCGATAGTTTGTATACGACCTCCTTGGGTGTGCCGGAAGGTGCGAGCAACCCCAACCATAGATCGTATGAGTACCTCGCTATCCCCTGTTCCTGCACAGTCGGCGTGCCAGGCAACACGTCGAGCCGGGTGGACGACGTCACGGCCAATACGCGCAATCGCCCCGACTTTACGTTCGGCCCAGCACTACCGTAACTGTCAAACATCACGTCAGCACGACCCGCAACCAAATCTGGCATCGCCGCCGCGTTCCCTTTGTACGGGACCTGGTGCATCTGGATACCGGCTTGCTGCATCAGCATTGACATTGCAAGGCTTGAAGTACTGCCCTTTCCACCCGTTGCGTAATAAAGCGTGCCCGGGCTTTTGCGCGCCGTGGCGATAACGTCGGAGGCACTGCGGTACGGTTTGTCCGTCGCCGTCAACAAGAGGTATGGAAACTTGACCATTGGCCCAATGCCGGCAAAGTCCTTGCTCAGATCGTAGCCAGGCTCAGCCTTTGTGGCCGGCAATGTCGTGATGGTGCTCGCTGCAGCCAGCAACGTGTAGCCATCAGCGGGCGCCCGCTTGGCCTCACGGATCCCTACCAAGCCTTCTGCGCCAGGCTTGTTCTCCACGATGACAGGCTGACCAAGCCGTTCGCTCAGGCCCTGTGCTACAAGGCGCGTTGTAATGTCCAGTTGGCCACCAGGTGAGGAATGCACGATGATCCTCAGTGGCTTACTTGGAAATTGGTCCGCAACAGCGTCAGTCCCGATGAACAGCAAGGACATCCCTGTCAATGCAATCGACATACTCTTTCCACCTAGACATATCTTTTCACCCGGGCGGCGAGCCTCTTTTCGACATCCAAGCCTATCTGTTCTCATCAGTTTGTCTCCTTTCTGCGGACGATTGCACTCCCGCCTCGCTCAGGTGAGAACCTGAGATGGCGTCCATATAAAGCTTGCTTTCTGATGTTCCCCGTGACAGCCACCATTCGTGCTGCGGGAGGAAAACGGAGATCTGCGGGGTCAGCCTGTGGCGTCTGCCAGGATCATATCGGCGCCCTTCTCACCAATCATGATCGTCGGGGCATTCGTATTGCCCGACGTCACTGTCGGCATAATCGAGGCGTCAATGACGCGCAATCGATCCACACCATGCACACGTAGCCGCTCGTCTACGACTGCCATGTCGTCTTTCCCCATCTTGCAGCTACCCGCTTGGTGGTAGGCGCATTTGGCAGTCGATTGGATGTACTCAGCGAGCTGTTCGTCTGTTGTGAACGCCGAACCTGGCGCTAGCTCCCCCCTAATGCTGCAGGCAATCGGCTCTGTGGCCAGAATCTCCCGGACCTTCCTCAGCCCAGAGATCATCGCGCGAAGGTCGCCTTCCGTCGCCAAATAATTGGGATAAAACGCTGGAGCGCAGAGGGGATCGGCGGACTTAAGAACAAGCTCGCCGCGGGATTCAGGGCGCACCCGATAAACTGTCGCGCCGATTGCGTTCTCGGCATCCACTGCCGCCCGACCTTCGTCGTTGAAGGTGAATGTCATTGGACGAAAGCTGATTTCCAGGTCTCCATAGTCGATACTGGCATCGCTACGCATGAATGCAGCTGCCTGAGACGAACCCAGTGCGAGATAGCCGCTATGCGTCAGCATGTACTGCGCGCCGCTCCAGAGTTTTCTCCATCCCAACAGGTTTCGGTTATACGAACAATGCGGAACGGTCTTCGCCTTAACTTGGACGGAACAATGGTCCTGCAAGTTCTTGCCGACGCCGGGCAGGTGGAACACGGTTTCTATGCCCTCCCGTCGCAGCTGCTCTCCATCGCCGATGCCCGACAGCATCAGGATGTGCGGCGATCCCAGCGCACCTGCACATAAGATGACTTCACGCGTCGCGAAGACCGACCGGATGGATCGGTCTTCCAAGAACTCCACCCCTTTTGCAGTGCGCCCTTGCATGAGTACGCGTCGCACATGCGAAGCCGTTACCACTTTCAAGTTCTGTCGGCTCGTCACCGGCGCAATGTAGGCATCGAACGCGGAATGCCGACGACCCTTGCGTATGGTCGCCTGCAGCACCCCCACACCCTCCTCACCCGCACAGCTTAGGTCCTCGACGTAGGGGATACCTGCGCGGCGCGATGCCTCGATGAACTCTATGACCGACGGATGATTCACTGCAGGGTCACTAACATAGAGGGGGCCCTCGTTTCCTCTCACGTCGCTCTTGCCGCGCTCATTGTGTTCGGCGCGAAGAAAGTATGGCAACACATCGTCCCATCCCCAACCAGCGTTGCCGAGGCTCTTCCAGTGGTCATAGTCACGGCGGTTTCCGCGTGTATACACCATTCCATTGATGGCACTGCTGCCACCCAGCGTCTTTCCGCGCGGCCAGTAGATCCGTCGATTTCCCAGCGTGGATACAGGCTCAGTGAAGAACCTCCAATTGTGCGACTTCGAAAGGAACATATTCGCCATTCCCGCAGGCGTTTTGATCCAAAAGCTGCCCGGAGACGGCCCCGCCTCTAGCAGCATTACCCGCACGTTCGGATCGTCAGAAAGGCGACGAGCCACCGCGCATCCGGCAGAGCCCGCGCCAACCACGATGTAGTCCCAGGAATCATTTATAGTCATCGTGCCAATCTAGTGTAGTTGCTGTTTCTGTAAGGCATGGGGTTCTGGCGCCCCGCAGGAATCGTACATGCCAGGTACAACCGCAAATGATTCTTGGCGGGGAAGCGCAAGTCGGGCGGATCCCAAACGGATAGAGAACCGCGTCGTCAGCAACCCGCTGTCTGAGGGGAAGTGCTTACTTGCGGATACAGCTCAGCCAAGTGTGACGGCCGTGGTCTCATCTTCCAGATAGGAATTCTGACGCGTGCTATCGTGAGCCGCCGTCGCGCTCCTAGCACTCTCTATCAAACTCAACCGCTTATAGAGATACGAACGGGAGATTCCAAGTTGCTCTGCCACTCGAGACTTGTTTCCGCCAGTGCGCCGCATAGCCTCGATGATCATCTCTGACTCCACCCGCTCGGTAGCGCGACGAATTTCGTACTTGTTCTGGACGTACGTATTCTTTGTACCGACCTCAGACGTGAGCTCGACGCTATCAAGGTTGGTGAAGTCGCTGATAGTAAGCACATCCCCGTCGCAGAAGATGGCCGCCCGGTCAACTTCATGCTGAAGTTGACGAATGTTTCCGGGCCAAGCACGTGATCTCAGAAATTGAATGGCGGACTCCGAAATCGACTTCTTTGGGCTGTCATGCCGAACGGAGAACGCCTTCAAGAAGCTCTCGACCAATTCTGGAATGTCATCCAGCCGCTCGCGCAAGGGCGGCAAACGAAGCGTAACCGCGCTAATACGGTAGAAAAGATCGAGCCGGAAACTCGCATCCGCGATCATGGCACTGAAGTTGCGATTGCTGGCAGAAACAAGTCTGAAATTGGAGTGCTGGGCGCCATCACCTCCGATTCGCTCGAAGCGGCCATCTTGAAGGACTCGCAGGAGCTTCACCTGCATGTCTACTGGCATGTCTCCAATTTCGTCGAGAAAGAGTGTGCCGTTGTCTGCCGCTTCGAACTTTCCCTTTCGTCCCTTGCGGTCCGCACCTGTGAAGGCACCAGATTCGTAGCCAAACAACTCACTCTCGACAAGATTCGACGGCATCGCAGCAGCATTGACCAAGACAAGCGGCTTGTCGCTACGCGCGCTTAGCTTGTGGATGGCATGCGCGACCATTTCCTTGCCAGTACCACTTTCCCCCGTCAGCAGCACCGGCACGTCTAGTGGTGCAAGCCGCAGGATATCGTCCTTGAGACGTCGCACCGCGCGACTACTACCAACGATGTGGTCAAGCCCATAGTTCCGATTTCGGATACCTGAAAGCTCTTGCTTGTAAAAATCCCGCTCCTGCTTCACGTGGTTCAGTTCGAGAGTGAGCTGCCGGATGGATTCCGGCCCCTTGAACATCACCTGTCCGACCGCAGCGACCACCCGATTCTGGCGGTCGAGAACTGGAAAGCGAGAGACGACGCGGGTGATGCCGTTCATCTCCTGCAACTGCGCAAACTGCCCCTTCCCTGTAACAGCTACCTCATGTAAGCGGGTATTCTCGATTACAGCACTCACTTGCTTACCAACCGCCTCTCCATGCTTGATGCCGAAAAAGCGCTCGTGAACGGGGCTCATGTAGGTAATTCTTCCCCCGCCATCCACTACAACCATCGCCTTGTACGGGTCGGTGATGAGATGGCGAAGGATATCCTCCGCAGAATCCACGCTCGCGAGAAACTCACTCAGACCGTCGGCTTCCCGAGAATCGAAGACCAGAAAGCAGACCGCATCCTTCGTCGGGATTGCGGCAACCGCCAATGGCCGATGCAGTTCCGTCAGGGCTGACAATCGCTTGACTGGCACGCACCCTCGGTTCTGCCAAAGTCTGCAGAGGGATTGGCAGACCAACAAGTCTCTGCCCAGTCCGCTGGAAAAGATGATTGCCCCAACCTCATCCAGGACGAGAATACCTTCCGGTTCACGATTCATGTTCAAACACCATGGTCGTCCGCTTCCTCAATGGCCCCTAAGACATCACTCCGGCTGGATCTTTGCGTCCTTGAGAAGTCGCTCGGTCCGCTTATCTTCCGCCACTAGGAACGCCTGAAACTGCCCCGGTGTGCGGACATCGGAGACCTCTTGATCCAGCGCAGCGAGGCGAGCTTGCAATGCCTGATCGGACCGCGCGGCTTCCATAGCTTCAGCGAGCTTTGCTTGCACAGCCTTTGGAATCCCCGCCGGTGCCGCAATGCCAACAAAAATGCTGTACGTTGCTTCCGGATACCCAAGTTCCTTGAATGTTGGGACATTGGGGAACTTCGTCGACCGGCTTTCGGAAGATATGGCGAGAGCCCGCACGGTGCCTGCCTCGATCGACCCGTACACAGACGTCGCAGTCGCCGCCATACAGCTCACGCGACCGGAAATGAGGTCTGGCGTCACGGCTGCAACGCCCTTGTAAGGTATGTGCGTCATGCTGATGCCGGCGTTCTTGATGAACAGATCGACCGGAAGATGCGACGTAGTTCCTTGGCCGCCCGATCCGAACGTCAAGGCTCCCGACTGCTGTTTCGCAGCCTTCACGAGGTCATCCAATGTCTTGAATGATGAGGTACCGCCGACCACCAGTAGCGCCGGAGAGCGTGCCATCTCTCCCACGGCGACGAAGTCCTTGTTGAAGTCGTAGCCGGCTCCTTTCACCAGCCGAGGCATGGTCACCACCGTATTGGCGAATGCAAGGAGCGTATAGCCATCTGCAGCAGAGCGCGCAACGTATCGTGCACCTAACATCGAGCTTGCGCCCGGCATGTTCTCCACGACTACAGGTTGTTTCAAGTAGCGCGACATCCGGTCCGCGTAGAGCCGGGTAGATGCGTCCAATAGCGCGCCGGGAACGCTACTGACAACGATTCGAATCGGCTTCGTTGGATACGACACCTGCTGTGCGGTTACTCCACCGGTCATGAGCGCCAGCGACATCCCGCAGAACGCTCCCACAACTTGACGTCTTTTCATCTCCACTGTCTCCTGCTTCAAGTTTTATAACGGCATGCTAGGACACCGTCGTCTGGCCCGTCGAGTTTGATTTTCTCCGCCTGGTGGTAAGGCTGGCTAACCAGGTTTCGCTCGCCAGGGGAGCAGAAATGCGGGAGACCGTACCGGCATGCAGAACTCCCCCCGTTAATAGCGACGGAGAGTCACACTGTTGCCTCTTGATGCGGCGCGCTTGTCAAAGGTCAAGCGGCACAGTCTCACTGCCGAAGCAGGCTCAGCGATTTGCTCTCTTCGTCCCTAAGGAAGGCGTTGAATTGCCGCGGCGTGCGCACGCTGGAGACATCCATACCGAGTTGCCGGAGGTGTGCAACGAAGGCCGGATCCTTCTTTGCAATCTCAATGGCGTCCGCCAAGGCACTCCGAACGGTGTCAGAAACCGCAGCGGGCGCGAAGACCCCGAAAAAGAGGTTATAGGTGGCGCCCGCGTAACCGAGTTCCTTGAATGTAGGAACATTAGGAAAGGCCGGCGAGCGAGTTTCTGAAGTAATCGCTAGCGCGCGCATCTTTCCGCTCTTGATCAACTCCTCTGTCGACGTCGATGGTCCCATTAGGAAGTCGACCCGCCCTGCAAGCACGTCTGGAACTGCAAGGGAAATACCTTTGTACGCGATCGCATTGAAGCTCACTGCGGCATCACGTGCGAACAGTTCCGACGTCATATATGACGTTGTGCCACGCCCAACGTACGCATAGGTCACCACGCCGGGACTTTTCTTTGCTGCAGCGACGAGGTTGGGAATCGACTTCATCGCCGATGAATTGCTCACAACCAGCAGAGATGGCGAGCGCGCAAGCTCTCCAACACCGGTGAAGTCCTTCATCTGATACCCAGCACTCTTCTCAACGTGAGGAAGACTTGCGATGCTGTTCGCGGCAATAAGCAACGTATAGCCGTCTGCCGCCTGCCTTGCCACATAGCGCGAGGCAAGCATGGTGCCTGCGCCCGGCATGTTTTCTACGACGAAAGGTTGTTTGAGTGATTTTGAAAGGCTGTCGGCATAGAGCCGCGCCAGTATGTCGGTCATCCCTCCAGCCGAAGTCGAGACAATCATACGCACTGGCCTGACGGGATAGGCTTTATCCTGCGCCTGGGCGTGACCGAGCACGCACGTCATCAGACAGCCAGCTAGCCCTTTCAAGAGCATGCGGAGGGGTTTCATATGTCTCCTAATTTTGTGTATTTGGTGCCGTACGAAGGACGACGACAAAAAGTTTCGTCCTCACACAGGTCTAGCGTCCAGTCAGCTTTAGTCCGCAGTGAGATAAGTTGCGCTTACCATGGGCCCGGGACACCGTTGGTTAGCTGCTCTTACCGGCAATGAGGTAAACGCGGATCGACACTATCGGCCGACGTCGTCAGACTGTAAGCCACACTGACGCTCTGGGAATGTGGGAACGCCATTCAGGCCCAGACGCCCCCCGTACGGTACGAGGTTCTTGACAGAGGCATCTACAGCCATGGAACTCAGACACTTGCGCTACTTCGTTGCGGCTGCAGAGGAGGAGCATTTCGGTCGGGCTTCGGACCGCTTGTTCGTAACACGCCCTGCTGTTTCGCAGATCATCGCGGACTTGGAAGACGAACTTGGAGTCGAGCTCTTCGAGCGACAAGCGCATAAGGTCAAGCTGACAGCCGCCGGGCGGGCCTTCCTTCCTCGCCTACAGAACATCATGAGCGATCTCAACCAAGCCATCACGCTTACAAAGCAGGTTGGCGCAGGTAAGGTCGGTGGGCTGAGCATCGGATACGGGTCACTGACCCTGTATCACCCCATCTTTCGCGCAGCCATCAAGCAGTTCATTGAGCACCACCCCAACGTCGCGCTTTCGCTCGTTGAAATGCCAACTTCTGACCAAGCGAAGGCAGTGCTGGATGAAAAAATTCAAGCCGGCTTCATGCATTTCGGCCCCGATGCCGGATCCCCCCGAAAGCATCGGAGGGGAGCCACTCAATCGGAAGGTGAGGCGTCCCTCGAGCGTTTCGTGATCCAAACCGGAGCCCTTGGCGTGGTTGTACCCACCGACCATCCGCTTGCCAAACGAAAGTCCGTCTCGTTGGGGCAACTCGCTGGTGAACGATTTGTGGTTGTGCCGAAGTCGAGCGTTAGTCCAGGCTACGGCCCGTTGTTTGCACTTTGTCAGGAAGCTGGATTCGAGCCGCAGGTCGTGCAGGAAGTGCACTCTGTTGCGTCACAGATGAATCTGATATCGGTGGGAGTAGGGATTGGCCTAACCGTCCTAGGGAAGGACTTCACGTATCCGGCAGGCCTGACAGTGGTCAAATTGACGGACGTGAACTACAAGACGAGCTTTCAGCTTTGTTGGCTAAAGGGCGGTACAGAGCCCGTCCTTCAGCAATTCATCGACGTCGTGAAGGAGCTGGCTGGCTCAAGTGAAGCAAATTCGCAGCGCGGGAAAAACATGCTTGGCGCGCAAGTTGAAATGACCTAAGGCGACTCGGCGCAGAAAGCTAGCCGTTCACATTAGAGCATGCTCGGCCAAACCTCTGTCCGTAGCCTCAACAAGCGCCTTCAGGAAGCGGATCGCCTTGTCCAAATCCTCTCGCTTGACGAGGTGGGGCGGCAGAGCGCCTTGCACCACTGACCGCGCACGATGGGCTGCATCCCCTCGTTTGGCGATGAGGTCATCCAACGTCTTCTTTACCCTAGCGCAATCGAACGGTGGCCAATTCCAGTATTCGGTAACGTCGATACCGACATACTCTTGGAATAGTCGCTTTGTTTTCTCTGCGTTGGGATTATGGAATCGCCTCAACTCCTCCTCGAGTCGGCGGCTAACAAATTGTCCAACTGGACTTCCCGAAATCATCTTCAGCCGGACATTCATCTCCTCCCGAATTCTGTCCTCGACGTATGTTTCCCATGCCGTCAGGGCCATGATGAGACCAGCCCGCTTGAGCACCTCTGTCCCATCAGACGGTGGCTTCGAATTCATGGAGTCGAACAGCGTCAGCAACACCTCCGCATCCATAATTGCACTAGCGAACGTGTTCTTTGCGCGGGACGTTGAGAGCATATGACGCTTGATGGGATGGTCGGATGGCCGGCCATGGGTTGCATGGCCGGCCTGGATTACCAGCGTAGAGCGACGGCCGTCACTCTTCCGCGATCAAGAATCGATTCGGATTCTTGCCCAGCCATGCCGGCGCACGGCCTCGGCCCGACCAGGTATTTCCGGTCTTCGGGTCGCGATATTTCGGAGGCAACGGTTCCTTGACTGCCTTGGCGGCTCCGCTACCGGCGGGTCGGCCCCGACGGCGCTTGCCTTGGATGTCCTCAACGGACAGCCCGTATTGCTCCATCAGAGTGCGGATTTGCTCAATGACGCCCGCCACTTCATTTGCGCGGACTTCTGCGAGTTGAGCTTCCAGAGCTTCCTTTTGAGCCAGCAACTGTTTGTAGGTTGCCATTCGGTCTTTCTCCATTAGTTTTTCGGGCTGGTAGTCAGCTTAGCAGATAAAACCACAAGAATAGAACCGATGCATATCCGCCCCAAGATTGCCAAATGCAAAGAGGGCCGTAGCCCTCTTCCTTCAAAGCGAGTTCGTGCCCCTTACAGCGCCGCGTCCTTCAGCTTCTTCAGCGGGCGAACCTTGACCTTCACAGATGCCGGCTTTGCGGCAAACCACTGATCCTGGCCAGTAAAGGGGTTCTTGCCGAAGCGCTTCTTCGTGGCAGGAACCTGGATGGCCGACACCTTGAAGAGGCCCGGCAGCGTGAATTCGCCAGCGCCCTTCTTGTGGATCGAGCTCACGATGGTGTTCTCGAGGTGTGACAGAACCGTTTGCACCGTCTTCTTGTCCAGTTCCGTCTGGGCAACCAGGTGGGCCAGCAGGCTCGACTTGTTGAAAGTGTCCTTCAGCGGCTTGGCCACTGGTGCTGCGGCTGCCTTCTTGGCTGCAGGCGCAGCCTTCTTCGCTACGGGAACAGCCTTCTTTGCCTGGGCTACCGCTTTCTTTGCCGCAGTCTTCGGTGCGGCCGTCTTCTTCGTTGCCATGAGGCTCCTGTCACGGAACTACCGGCACCATTGCCGGAATCCGCAAAGCATAGCGAAGATTCAGGTGGATGTGCAGTGGGTGCGATCCATACGTTGTTTCGACCTGTTACTCCGCGATTGCTTGCCAAATTGACAGTTACAATGCTTGCGTTCGGTAGCTGGCCAGCCTACGGGCTTTCCTTTCTCGCCAAGGTTGCACGGCCACATCGCCAACAAGTTGCCGCTTCGGAACGAGATTTACCGAAACGGGCCGATTGCCAATCTATCCCCCTGCCTCTTGCCATCCAGCGAGTCGAGCGATTCCTCGGCTTGCGTCCGTAGCACAACGCCTTTTTGAAATAGATCTCCGAATGCACAGGCATGACCACCAAATGCCCGTGATGGAACCACCATCCGACGCGCAACGATTGCGAGACCGTGCCTCGGCCATCCTATGGGTTAAATCCCAAATGGCTAGGCACGGCATCACAGTGGATAGCCTTCGCTCTGCCGGCTGCTTCGCGGAGCAACCGCGCAGTTCGACAGCATCCCGATCGCCCTCGGCAGTCTCGTATAGAGATGCCGATGGGCATACCTGGAACGGTGAAGGCAGCCTACCCGAATGGTTGCAGCGTGCTGTAAATGCCGGTCAGTCGCCGGACTTCTTCAGGGTTTCGTGAGCCATCCTGCCGGTTCAACACCAGCATCCCGGCCGCTCAATCTCTACCAATGACGTCTCCCAGCGCACCTTTCCAGCGCTGGTTGTGAATCAGTCGCTCTTCGTGCAGTCCGTTGCTCAAAATCTCTGCTTTTGTGAGCTGCGCAACGTTCTCCCATTCATCTCGGAAGACATACGTCGCGTTTCCCGTGTTCGGGCTCTCCAGCACGTATCGCTTCTTTCCGCTGAAGCCAAACACTACATAATCTGAGAAACCACCCATGCCGATAGCCATGAAATCTGGCTGATGCTTTGTGATCGTCCGAATACGATCCGTACTGACATGCCGAACATCGTCAGGAAGACGCTCCAAGTATTCCTTAAGAGACTGCTGGGCGACCTCGAACGGATACTGCCCAGGTGGCAGAATTTTCCACTGCACCCTCTTTATCAAGAGATTAGCATCCGCCTCGCCAGCGGCACCGACAATCTCAAGTTCACCGAATATCTCGAAGTACATATTCAGGAGGTGTACGGCCTCGGCTTCGGGCGTGTCCAGGCCGAGTTCCCGCGAAGCGATGAACAGTTCGCCTTTCCGTCGCATCACCATCAGATGCTCACATGGTGGCGGCAAGTGTTCGCGAGGATAAGCCTCGTAGGACCGAGACTGTAGTCCGCTGTGACTGTACCCGTGCCAGTCAGTCCAGGTTCGAAACTCCGTCCTTGAATAGGTTTCCTTAGGCAGGTCGTGTCGAACGATCTCGCGACCTACGGCATTAAAGCTTGTGATCGGACCTACCGGCGACGGAACGATAGCTTCGCCCTCACTCGGAAACTCTTCGAAGCCGATCCGTTCTGCGAGTTGCACATTCAAGGGATGCACAACACGATACCTACCAAGTCTAGCAATCTGTTGTCGGTATGCGGACAGCGTCCTCAGCCGCTTTGCTCCAGCCATGCTCAGCTCCTTAGCGTGGACGGTCATGCGCGCAGGAAAGCGGCATCGCCGTGGTGATTCAAACTCTGGTCTACCAAGTGTCTCTTCGTCAGTGCATCCGCTGCAATGCTCGTCCGAAGTGGATAAGCCAAACGCCGATTAATCCGCAAACCATCGCAAAACCGTACCCGACTATTGACTCCGGAACCCACCAGAGAGGCAGGCCGGGAAATACGTCGACGAGGTCCACTACTGGATCGACCTTGCCGGCCATCCCTGCGGCAACTGAGCTCGCTTTTATCGCTAGAGCACCGCAAAGCCCGGCGAAAACCAAAAAGCCAGAGCAGTTCAAGATCCCGCGACCTACGCTCATTAGTCTGCGAGGCTCATTCATGAAAAATTCAATGAACCGGTCCAACATGTTTCCTCCTAGTTTTTCTCGAGACGTACACCATTGGTTGGCACCTGTCCCGAGACTGTTTCGATTTTCCTAGCGCCGACGTCAGTTTTCAAAAACTGATGTGCAATGGGCTCGATGGCTGGGGTTCGCAAATCCCTCCTTCCGCTAGAGCGATAGCCACCGCCGCACGGAAGACCAGAGCGACTTTTCGCCAGAAGATATGGCCGAAGTAGGCTTCGAATCCGCATCGTCGTCAGTTAAGGCCACTGCCGCGCCAGCACCCACAGATTTATAGAACTGCTCCTTCGCCCGCCGGTCGCGGCGGCGCTCGGCGTCCACCTGCGCCTGCGACCAAGGGCCGGCCTCGATGACTCTCCCCTTGGAGATGACGTAGTGCGACCGACATTTCTGGTTCCAATTTCCAATGGAAGGATGGAGGGAAACCGTCTCGCCGTCATAGGTCATCTTCCAGTCCGTCGGCGTGAAGGGTGTCACAACCTGCTCCCTACATCCACAGCAGCAGGAGTGCATGGCCGTCGCGCACTCCATTGAGATGTAGAGGATGCCCGGCTCCAACTCCCTGGGGACACTGCTTACGAATTCATGCCTGAGAGTTTGAATGCGCATCATGCCTGCTCACCATTAAGGAGCATGTTCCCGTCGGTCGTGTAGGTGCTGTGGTGTTCCTGCTCGTCGTCGCGATAGAAACCCCGCAGCTTTTTCCACTTGACGACAGCCAGGCACGCATTCAATGCGTTCAAGTCAGCAACTTGGATGTTGGATGCGTACACATCGTCCTTACCTGCACCGGCGAAGGAAATGCGCCCGGAATGGACATGCTGGCGTTTCTCCGGCGTGCTTGAGGTGACGCGCAGGATCCCGCCCAAGCTACCATCGACCAAATCGAGGCCCATTCCTACATCGACGAACAAGACGCCAAGCGCTTCCAGCTTTTCGACGATGGCCTTCTTCTGTTCGCCGGCATCCATGCTGATGAACGCAAAGGTAGTCCCATCTAGCAGCCCGAGGTTCGAGGCTTCCAGACTCACAGCATGGGCGGTGATACCGCGATGCATGCGTCCGTAGATCGACCGCAGATACTCCACCTTCTTCGGCGCTTCCCGAAGCTCATCGAGAGACGGCGCCCCCGGTGCGCGAAAGGCGTTGTGCTGCAGGAACTCATCGTCATCGAAGAGACGGATCTCCCGCACGGGAGTCTTGGCTACCAGATCGAGGATATAACTGCCAGTACCACCGGTTCCAATGATGGATACGACCTCGCCTTCGAGTTTCGCGGTCAAAGCGCCAATGCCAACGCGGTCAGATGCAGTGTCCAGGTAATTGAACCTGCATTCAACTGCGCCTTCCGCAGGCGCCCGGAAGACGCGTGGACTAACCCCCGGCCTCAGAACTGCCGCCGGCCCCGCCAGAATGGAAGCGTACGTCGACATCTTCTCGTAGTAATCCGCGTAGCCTTCCGGCGGCTTACTGGAGAAGCTGTGCTTGGCCGAGACGCCATGCCCCAAGTCCATGACCTGCGACTGATGGGCAATCGCCTGGAGGGGAGTGCCATCTGCCTGGCACGGAAATTCGCCGTCCCAGTGGATCACGTGCGTTTGCGGCCGAATGGTCGTATCCCCCGCAAGGTCGAGCGCAGATACCAAGCTGCCCAAACGAACGTGACCGCTCGAATCCACATAGGGCACTTCGCGCATCACCAGGAGACTGCCTTGGATTTGCACGAAATAGCCCTCCGCGCGCAGTCGGGCCAAGTCCGGATTACGATTTAACAGTTGGCGTGACATTGAAGATGGTTCCCGTTTTTTTGACTTCAACCGATCCGCCCTTACCGAGTTCACCGGCGTGGGGGATGGAAGCTGCGTTGCGATACGTCATCGAATAGCTAAAGTTGGGGTCCGCCGGCGAGTTGGGGAACGCCAGATGAACGACTTGCTCGAAGGTCACGCGGGAATCGGGTACCGTTTCTTCGCGGGAGTTGACCTTGATGACATAGCCCGTAACGGGACGGGTCGCCGTGATGAAGTGCTCCACCCCGGGGGCGTCCAGGTTCACGTTCGTACCCGTCTCAATGAGCTGATCTTGGCCACCGCGTACCTCGAGGAAAACGGCTTCGTGCGCGCCTGCGCCGGAAAGTGCATACAGCACGTCGGCGTCGATAGTCGCGTGCCCCCAGATCAACTGGCGACCATTGAGCGTCAGCTTGTAGTCGCGGTCAGCCCGGAACGCGATGAAGCGCTCTGCACCGCGGCCACGGAGGTCAAAAGTCTCGTCGAGGCGAACGTCCTCGAAGTCACCCGTGGTGAGAATGGCGCACAGGGTGTAGTCAGCACGCGCGTCCAGCCCTGCGGCTGCCAAGATCTGACGGCCGGTCGGGACCGGGTCCGCCAACTCGATGGTGCGAAAGTTCAGGCCTTCAAGCCCGAAGCGGATGCGGTAGGAAGCGGCCTGCCGCAGGGGGCGATTCTCGCGCAGAGCGTCGCCAACATCATCAATATCGTATACAATTTGGTTCACGTCGTACCTCGTTAGGTCTGTGTCCAGCGCGGAATTGCTGGGCTACAAACTACTAATCGGGCCGACGGAGCTTCGCCGGTAAATTATTTTTTGAACGATTTCACAATTGTCCCCGGCGGGGTTGCCCCGCATATAAAGAAGGCCGGGCAACCAGGGCACGTAAACTCGGATCTCGTCGCGGGAAACCTTCCGGCGCCTATCTCGCCCAGCATTTCCTTCAGTTTTTTCTGGCGGCTATCCAGCTCACGCGGTGACAAGGCTAGCGGGGTAGCTTCGCCGTCAGCCAGATGGACCAACTCCACTTTTGCATCAGGGAGCACTTTTCCGGCCGCCAGGAGGAATGCTGCAGCTCCGACATCTTTCTGGTCTCCCGACCGTGCATGACCGGTCTTCACCCGCCGAAGGGTTCGGACGCCGTTGCGCACCAGCACTTCATCCAGCCGCACCTCAATACTGGTCGCCTCGAAGGCGACAACGAGAGTCTGCGGAGGCTCGGACGTGGCACCCTCTCGGGACTGCACAAAGTACCTGAGCATTCCCTGAGCCAATCCACGAAAGTCGTCCACGTAGCCATGCTCATGCAAGCCTTGTTCGACGAGCGCCCGCTCCAGCCAGTCCTCCCAGTCGATTAGCGGCGTGTTACCGGCTGCAACCACTGCGCGATACACTGTCCTAACAGCCTCGTGCATCTGCATGAACGCGGTAGTCCTTCGCTTGCCACCCACCTGAAGAAGGTGGGTGTACAGAAATCGCCGACCACAAGAGTCAAACAATGCGACTGCATCCGAAGTGAACGTGGGTGCACCGGAGAAAGACACTGCTATTGGCACTTGGTCAGGTGCGGTGGGCAATTGAGCGAAGGGCTGTATCGACCGTTCCTCGACACCGGTTAGGCGTTTCAGGTACTCCGATAAGTTGCGCCGTTTGCCATCGGCCGTCTGGGTAGCGCCGTAGAAGAACAGCCGGTCCTTGGCTCGCGACATGGCGACATAGAACAGGCACTCCTGTTCCTCGAGATGGCCGGCCTTAAGGACCTCGTCCGAGGAGCCGTGTCCGCCGGCGACCATTCCGTTTGGTGGCGGACACGGCGACCGACGGAAGGCTCCCGGGACACTCCCCTGATTGACACCTGAGATGTGGACCACTGGAAATTCGAGGCCCTTGGACCCGTGGATGGTCATCAGTCGAACCGCATCAACCTTCTGGGCGGCTGTTGGCAACTGACGCAAGTCGCGATCGTCGCGAAGGTGCAATAGCCGGCGCATCCGGTCCATCAGCCGTGCAATAGGAAGTCCATTGCCGCGTGGCTGGACACGAACGAAATTCATGAACTGCCAAATTGCTATGCCTCGGGCTTGGTCTGCAACAGTCGCCGAGGAGGCAATGCTGGCGGCCATTCTTGTCCTGTCCAGCAAGATGTGAGCAAGCACTGACCATGGATTTGAGCTACTGTCGAAACCGTGAAGCGCGGTCTGCAAGGCGGCAAGCGCAGATTGCCCGCCCGGGGACACGCCGGGAATGCCCTCTGCCCAAGCGCCTGGCTCAGCTTCGCTTTCCCTCAGGTATTCAAATGCCGTGACGGTGTCCTCCATGGACATCGCAAAGTCTGGCCAGCACGAGGTACGGACCAGACCCATTGCTCTCCGGTCCACGAGGAGGGAAAGCACGGCCATCAAGTCCTTGACCTCCGGCCGCTCAAAAAGGCTTCCCAGGTACAGCACAGGTATGCCGAGCCGCTCCAGCTCCAACCCAACCTCAGCGAGTCTGACATTTCCCTTACAAAGGACTGCTTGGTCGCGGTAGCGAACGCCCGCGACCCTCATTTCCTCGATGCAATCCGCAAGAGCCGGAGTCATGAGCGCCCCGTTCATTACTGTCCTGAGCTCCGGTGGCTTGCCAGAAGGGACGCGATCCGACGTAAGTCTGTCTCCAGAACCCGCGGAGGCCATCCCGACAGCAAAACTGGAGAATGTCTCTACGATTTCTGGTGTCGAACGATAGTTGATTTCAAGTTTGTCGCTATCCCCGCCCGCGAAGTCCTCTTTGCCAAAGCGAGCCATACTGAATGACGATGCGCCTCGGAATCGATATATCGACTGCTTTGCATCCCCGACGACCCAGAGGTTGGTTCCGTCAGGCTTTAAGGCAGCTAGGAGTCGCACGCTACTACGATTGACGTCTTGGTACTCGTCAACAAGGACATGGTCGTACTTTTCCTGAAGCTGACGACGAACCTCCGCCTCCCTTTCCAAGAGCAGTACCGGAAGCATGACTAGATCGCCGAAATCTACACAGCCATGTTGGGCCTTGATAGCTTCATAGGCCGCGTAGACTTTTGCCACCTCTCCGACCTTCTCCGCGGCCTCGCGTTCGATGTCGCTCCGCGCTTCGGCTGCCATGGTGGTCGCGAGTCGGAGGTAGCCCTGCGCATCGACGACTTCATCTTTGGCTCGAGAGACTGCGGAAAGAATGTCCGAGACCATCTGAGATGGGTCGTATAAATTGCGATAGTGGACCAGATCGAGCCGCGTGAACTCATGTTCAAGCAATTCCACTGCTTCGGTTCTGTCCATCAGCTTCGGATCCGCAGGCAGCCCGCATAGGTCATTGAACCGACGGAGCAGATCCAAGCCGAAGCCGTGGAATGTTCCTACCCACAAAGCTGCAGCTTCCTTTGGCCGCTTTTGCGCAATACGTTCGGCCATCTCGGCCGCAGCTTTATTCGAAAAGGTAAGAAGGAGGATTCGCCTTGGGTCGATTCCTTCGTCTAACAGACCTTCTACACGTGCAACTAGCGTACGGGTTTTGCCCGTACCCGGACCCGCCTGAAGTAAGAACGGCTTACCACGATGCTCTGCTGCAAGACGTTGCTTGGCATTCAGCGGTATCTCTTGAGCCGGAGCCTCCACATCACGTTCAACTGGGGGTAGCAGTAGCGCATCAAATAATTGCTGAGCAACAACCTCGAAGGGCGCACCAAGTCGTCCCGCAATTTCGGAACAAGACATGCCCTGTTCGACGTGCAACTGCCTGGCCACTAAACGAGGAAGCAGAAACTCTCGCGCAAACAAGTCCATCTGGACTTCCCGTCTTTGCCGGCGACTGTAATCGACGACCCTATCCAGATCAACTGGAGCCGCCTCCGACGAGCGCGCTGCATCGAAGCGAATCTCTGGTTCCGAATCTGATTCCTCCTCTACGTCATCGCCCAGCTCAGCGTGCCCAATCTCGTGAGCAACAAGGAACGCCTGCTCAAACTCCGTTCCTGTATTCTCATGAATGATGGCTGGATAGCTGCGGTCGAAGATCGCTCTTGAGCCATCGAGTAGCGGTGCTCCCGGCGCGCATTTCTCTACGCCGATGCTTCTTGCTTGAGCCTCTGCAAGGGCAAACTCATAGGGTGACCAAGGATCTCGACCTTGCAGTACACCCTGCAAATGAAGTTCACACGCACGCTGCCGCGCAAGTTCGATAGCGTCCACACTAGTCTTCCGTATTTATCAACTCGGATATGCGCTCGGGCGCAACCGCGGCATCTTTTAGTACCCGCTCAAAAGAAACCTTCTCCGCGGCAACTGGCTTGACGCTAGACTTGTTTGCCCTCGCGGCCGCAACCTGGGGAGGTAGAGTCAGGAAATTTTCGAGTCCTGCTCTCGTTGTTCGAAGCGCATCAGCAAGTGCGCATCGAAACCGGAGAGGTACAGATACGATTTCGACTCGCCGCTCCCGGAATGCCATCATGACCTGAAGAGGGAGATTCAGTTGCTTCGCGGCGTCCAAGAATGCCTTGGGTTGCAGGTCGGGTATATCGACACTCTGTTTTCGTTTGCTTCGAAAGCGATCAAGCCCTCGACGAACGTCAAGAACGTCCTCCTCAGTCAGGCTTTCTTCGACCGCTTCACTGCGAGTCAACTCGCGTGATAGATCAACAAGGTCGACAGCGAACTGTGGAAAGTCGGCGAGGTAACGGCTCAACACTGCTGGGCCTTCGCCAAAATCCATGGCAAAAGCCCTTAGAACGTCATCGCGCGTGGCAGACGGCTGTGAGGTCATCGGGTGTTCTCCTTGCGCTCGAGACGACGTCGAAGAGCGGCAAATGCTTTGTCTCGATGCGTGCGAATAGTTTTCTCGGACCTTTCCAGCACCTTGCTAATCGTCATGACGGAAGGATCACTGGAGTCGATGGGGATATCTTGGCGCCACATCTCAACAATCCGTTGTTGAAGTTCTGGCAAGTTATCAATCGCATCCTGCAGCCTTCTCCGGTAATCTTTTTTGTCGAGCTCGTCTGGATCGAAGGGGTCGTACTCGCCTGCGGCCTCCTCGACGTGAGCTGATATCTCGTCGTCTTCCGAGCCAAGCTCAGTGCCACGGTTCTCTATAGCCCAGTGTTTCCGCTTCGCATCAAGTATGTCGCACGCAAGCGCCTGGTTGAAGTTGATCTCGTAAAAGTCCAGTCGCTCATCGTATGCACCGGCGTCGCCAAGGAGCAAATCAACAAAATGGTCGCACACCTCATCCCGGATGTTGGTCGCCGTGAGTGAGGCGGTTTGACCGCCGCCGCTACTGGGTTTCGGCAGACGCCGATAGAGCCGTTCTAGAAGCAAATACATCAACCGGTCCCTAACTTCTTCGGAACGGTCGTCCTGCCTAAGAAAGTACAAAACGGCCTCCGGTGAGACCCAATTCGCTTCTTCCTTCTCGCTCGCTCGACAGCGAGTCACAAGATCAAACTCCCCAAGATCCTGCAATGCGGAAATCTCTGCTTCGACGACTGGGCGCCTCGCGTACGGCGAACCGTCAGGCCGAAGCTTTCGAAGGGGACGTGCCATATCCGATGTGACGTTAGTTAGATGTGCGCCTCGTAGGGCATCATCTAAATGTATCAAAATGTCACTGCGCCGGCACAAATTGTCGCATGTGTCGAAAAACATACTTCTTCCACGCGAGGTCGGAGGGGGTGCTCACTTTCCGCACGCTCGCCGAGTGGCAAATCTGGCGACTTGGGGACTGACATTCCACAAGTGCCTCTCTCAGAAAAAGAGCCCTCGTGTAGGCGTGTTATCCGTACTTATAGCAAGTACGAATTCTAAAGCTCACATAGTATTCGAAATAAGTATCACGAATTTGACGTCATGACGTTCTCGCGGACGTATACGAGTAGGTCACACGTCGGCCAACCACAATGCCGACCCGGCGGGAGTGCCTGGCCTTTCCAGATGAAAGGCTTCGGTCGTGACCGCTCACTTGGTCGGCTAGAAGACGGCAGCGGGTGGGGGAAACTGGTCTCTGTGGGGGAAGAGCTTAGACGACCAGCACGCGGGCGAAGATAGCGCGTGGCTCGAATGACTGTCGGAGTCAGGCACATCGTCTGATGGAAGGCAATACCCGAGCTTGTGCACAGGGGGCCTTCGGCTGTCCCTTTCATACCTCAAGAAGGATATCCTCCCAAAAGCATTGCATCTGTTTACGTGAGGATGTGTATTAGGTTATTCCAGGCAAATCGCAGCTGCTAAGAAATCGTACGGAATAACCTCGGTGGATATGCGCGATCTTGATATCAACATCTCTGTCGCGTGCACATTGCCCGCTTCGCGGTCGGGCAGCCAGGGTGGACAGGTCCATGGCGCACAATTTCTTCCCTCCGCCGCTCTGGTTTCAACACGGGCCCCGGCTTCGGGGTGTCGAATCCCGGTTTGTTCAAAGTTGTGAAACAGGGCTCACCTTCCATGCAACATAGCGAGCTCGCGCCTCAATCCTTGGTAGCAATCTTCTCGACGTTGGTGAGCCATGCCAACGGGAGCTCGCTGTATTGCATGCGTGGCAGCCCCCTACTCGCCACCAGCTGCCCAATCCAGGTTCGCATTTGATCCGCTGTATCCACGCCGAAAACGGTTCGCAGACGATTGAAGTACTTGGCCGAACTAGATCGCGCAAATACCGGAAGTGCTGACTGACTTCTGCCAAGGTAAAGAGCCGTATGCGGCCACCAATAGCCGCCCCAACTTTGCGAGCACAGGAAAAGGATGATGTCTGCCTGTGCGACTGAGTCGAATCGATTCACGCCGGTTTTGCACCGCTCGTGCAGGAGATCCGCACGAAGGGAGAGACGGCGCGATCCCAAACGAGTATTCCGGTGCTCCAGCACAGCGACGTCGCCATCAATAGCAGCAGCCGAAACCATCGACTCGTTTCCGAACACGTGCATCTTCCCTACGTAGTATTCCGTTGCAATTAGAGTCCGAGCGTGTTCGAACTGCTCGCTTTCGATGAATATCGCGACGGTATGAAGAAACAACTCATGCGTAACGAAAACGAAATTGTCAAAATCCGAGGTACTCCAACTAGAAACAGTGGGAGGCGGGCCATAGTAGCGGAGTAGCTCTTCAAAGAAGCGGTGAATCCTTCGTACATTTTCTTCTGTTGGCAGATATCGTGACACCGTCTGGATAACTTCCAATATTTCATCGCGCGTAGCAAGAAATCCTTGGATAGATACGAAAACCTGTTCATCGAATTCCTCGCCGCTATCTTTGACAATACGCAGATGTTCAAATGCGGTAGCTACGCTCGACAAATAATCACCGATCGCCGCTGTGGCCGTGGGCCGACCGTCACGCAACTGCTCCAAGGCACGCTTCATGGCAGAACGGTTGCCCAAAGTTCGAGCAGAGGCTTCTGTCAGGAAGCTCGGAGCTTTCCCAAGCGGAGGTTTTGTGAAAAGGGGTTTATCGTAGACCCAGCGAACGAACTGCTCATACTGCTGTTCAAACCGGTCGGCGTCCGTGAGATCGATGTGCATGCGACCTTTGTAGTAGGCCGGAACTGGAGTACTTCCGTCGGGGTTCTTGTCGGCAATGACAGCGACGAACTTGTCTTGCGAGATGTGCGAATAGATTTCGCCTGTAATGATTTGTGTCTCTGTCCCAACTCCGCCGCCCCGCCGGTTGGCCTTTTCTGCATACCCTGGATCGCAGATCATCGCAACCTTCTTGATTTCGGGGTCGGTAACCATGCGCTCCATGAACGCGTATGCGTCGTGCCCCTCGCGTAAATCCCACTTATCGAGGATCACATCGATATTGTCATCGCGCAAGCGCTCTGCAAGTTCCAGGACCCAACGTTCGTGGGTAGGTGTCGTCCAACTATACGAAATAAAGAGTTTAGGAGGAGTTGCGTTTGACATTGCCTATTGATCTTCTTTCTCGGGGACAGAAGAAGCATTCTACATTTGATCAATGGTGGATTGATCAACCCTCGAAATCTGCACTGAAACACGCGGAAGAGATGGTGTAAAACATGAACATCAAACAGAGCTTCTCGGTGTTAACCGACAAGGGCGCAGACATAGTGTCCAAGATGCATGGTCGTCTGAGAGGAGACGCGGATCCTGACCATTGGTAAGAGTGGGTCTCCGTTTTTGAGGTCTGGGACAACACAACGAGAGCGCAGGTCGAAGAGTTGGAAGGGCTTTTCCGACATATCTACAGCTGCGATGCTCAAGCCAACCGGTTCAACGTCCAAAAAAAGTACGCTCCTTTGAGCAAGATTCGCCGCAAGAACGCGAGCGATTGGATTTGAACCGGTAGCTAGCCACTCGTCCAGTCAAGGGGGATTGCGGAGCAGGTCCATAGCGGACCTAGTAAATTCTGTTTCGATGCATGGTAGATTGTTGGTCCTGTTCTCTTATTTTTCGCTCGCGCTCGAGTTTGGCATAGAGTTTTGGACAGATGACCCATCCATCATAAGATTCATTTTCAATAAAGCGAAAGAGCCATGACGCAAGAAGTATCAAGATGACGGTAACGCCGATGAAGTCGCCTAGACCATTTTTTTCTGAATTCAGGAAGCGGACAAAGCCGGCAGATAATGATGCATTTGCGGGCAATGTAGCTTCAATAATTAGGAGCACCAGTAGACCGAACGACAGGGAGGCGGTCCGCCAAGCGGCGGCATCTTTAGCACCTCGCTTCGCTACGTCGTCGTGGTATTGCGTAAGGTACTCTTCACCCCCATCATGGCGAGCTGCTTCAAGCAATTCATAGGGACGTACCCTGTTATTCGGCCGGCTACGTCCACGGTACGTCGCTTCGGGATTGTACGATTGCAAGAACGATGGGAGCGAGTTCGCTAGCCAACTAACTACTTGGTCCGCGAAGTATCGTAGTAATCCAACGATGCACGACATGTAAAGGGTGAAACCCGTTAGGAACACCAGCGCTTGTCCGATTGCAAGATGGTCTCTGGCGTATTGCCAAGAAAATCCTACGAGGTTTGGCTGGTGGGTCAGCGTCAATGAGATATTTAATGCAATGGCTAGACTGGCCAGCAGGAGAAACGTCTGAAACTCAGTTGCTCGCTCCAATGTCCCAAGGGCCCCTAGAGCCTTCTCGATTTGAGTAGTTTTGTCGTCGATCATAAAAACTTTATATTCTGTTTTAGCCTTTTTCGAGATATAGTGGTCAACTGACACTGGGCTGGTTAAGTTGCCACCGTACACCCCATCTTGGTATCAGTACACCAAAACAAAAGGGAGCATTCGCTCCCCTTCTCGCTCACTTCCGGCCGCCATTGGTCTTAGATAGCAGCGTCCTTCAGCTTCTTCAGCGGGCGGACCTTCACCTTCACCGACGCGGGCTTGGCCGCGAACCACTGGTCTTGGCCAGTGAACGGATTCTTGCCGAAGCGCTTCTTCGTAGCCGGCACCTGGATAGCCGAAACCTTGAACAGTCCCGGCAGGGTAAATTCGCCAGCGCCTTTCTTGTGAATCGAACTCACGATGGTGTTCTCGAGGTGCAACAGGACAGTTTGTACGGTCTTCTTGTCCAGCTCAGTCTGGGCAACCAGGTGAGCCAGCAGACTCGACTTGTTGAACGTTTCCTTCAGCGGCCTAGCAACCGGGGCTCCCATCGCTGCTTTCTTCGCTACGGGCGCAGCCTTATTTGCCGATGCTGCCGCTTTCTTTGCCGCAGCTTTCGGTGCGGCCGTCTTCTTCGTTGCCATGTGGCTCCTGTCGCAAAAACTACCGCCCAATTGCCGGAAGCTGCAAAGCATAGCGAAAACTCGAACGGACGCGCAATGGAGATGCGTTGCGGTTCTTGACTTGAACCGTCCGACCTTCAGGGAGATGATGCTACGGGCAGCCGGGAGTGATGCGCCTGGTCGCCTTTCCGCAGGGATCAAGCCTGCTAGGCGATTTGCTTACGACCTGTCCGCAGCCACCTCACCGGCGTATCAACCAGCCAATGCGGTGGCGGCGGGCGATCAGGATCGCCGAGCTTCAGGGCTTCTGCCGAACTTTGGTGAAGGACCGACTGCCATTGCCTGCAGGAGACGGACTCCCCGACACCGCTCACAGTGAGTAGTCGATGCGGTCGATCGCAAATCAGTTGACCGTCCAATTCAGCAGGAGTGAGTACACGTTACGGATAAATGGATCGACACGGAGCCTTTTGACCGCCGACAAGCGTTTTGTAAAGCTGCATAGCGCAAACGGTCTGCGCCATGCGATATTCGAGTCCAAAGTTCATTGAAGAGCGACGGCAAAGCCCTGCGCCACTGTGCCGCGCCAATGTCTAGACGCGTGCCTTTAGGCGGCCTGCGCTTCGACCCGTTGGAGCATGTAGGAGAACTTCTCTTGTATCAGCATCTTCCTGGCTTCAATAAAATCGTCGAAACGGTCGATCGCCCAAAGCGCCGGGTCGCTAGGGATGAGATGAAGATCAAGGTACGCTTTATGCTCTTGGTCCGTCCTGAAACGCTCGCGAGCCAGCCACTGATGCGGAGGAGTGTCGCTTTTTCCACTCGGACCGTTCTCTTCCGTCGTCAGCAGCATGCAGTTCGCAATCTGGTCCCGGATGGACTGGGGAAATTTCATCAGGTTGCGTTTGCCATTGTCCGGGTTCACTAGTTTTACCGTCCTAAGCAAGCTTTGGGGGAAGATATGGTCAACCGACGGGACATTTCCGTCGTAAGCAGGTTGATAGTTGAAGCCTCGGTACCAAAGACTAAAGAACAAATGAATCTCTCGTGATCCATAGTGCTGATCCAAGATAACGTGTGGCGTAACTTCAAGGTTGCGTCCCGCTTCGCGGATAACTCCGTAGATCTCCGTCAGCACGAAGTCCTTGCGTTCTTGAACATCACGCACGATCTTGTCGATAAGAGAATCTGGATTTCCCCCGAAAACGCCAGTTACCAGCACTCGAAGCAAATAGTCCGGAAGCTGGTCGTTCTTCTTGAACCCGTCAGGGTAGTGATACCGGTAGTAAATCAGTGGTATGAGCGCGAGGTAGGAAGGCAAAGCCTTGTCCGACCGGATATACGTGCGCGTGACTAGCAGATCATGGACCGCAAGTATAGCTTTGGATAGCAATGGCCATTCCGCAATGATCTCTTCCTTGGTCCTACCATCTCGGAATTTCCCGACCTCGTACCGGGCACCCTTGCCTAACACGGTCAAGCACGCCTTCAGAACGAAGTCACGATCGTAGGAGAATCCATTTCGATTCAGCTTCTCCAGTAAAGCCTCCATCTCGCCATCTGCGTCTTCCCACGTCGAGGTGAGCAGAGAGAAAAGGAGATCCGACTTCCCTAGCTTTGTACCACCCGAGTTCGCGCGGATGAAGATCTCGACAATGTCATCGACCCGGTATGCGTCCGGGTTATCGATGCTGTCCAATTCCTGATATGTGATGTTGTCGTTGTTGACGAACTCTTGGCGAGCGCGCCCAACATTCAACTGCACCGCGATCATGTCATCCTCCGACAGCGGACCGTCGACCGTGGCAGTCAGTTCTTTCGCAATCTGAAGATCCAATTTGTTGCTGGACACGATATCCTTGAATCGCACCCAGGGCCAGTCGACCGACGTCCGGTCCTTGAAGGCGAAACGGTATCGGATATCCTCTGGGGCGGAGTCTTGCCCGCTCGTGACGTCGAAGTAAAGCTCCTTCCCTTCATAGCTACCTTTTAGGCCAATGAAAAGGCTTTGCAGCCGCTGCTGGCCGTCGAGAACCATCATCTTGGGGCGGGTGTTCTCGGGAACGTAGAAGTCCGTTAGGCGGATGCCGCGATGGTAGTTGTCAATAAACCTCCGGTTCCTGACCGGCTCCTTCGTTTTCCAAACCAGAAGCGTGCTAATCGGATACTCTCGCATGATGGAATCAAAGAGGCGGGTAATCTGCTCTTGACTCCAAACAAATGGCCGTTGGATGTTAGGTAACCAAAAGCCTCCTCCTTCTGATTCCTCGTCATTGAGGTAGGAAACCAGCTTTCGGATTGACAATTTTTTATTCTGCACGCGTTGCCTTTTGTTTTGGTTCGAAATAGGTAAAGAATCGCGGTGTGACGTACTCTATTGCATGATAATGGCCAGATTCCAACTCTCAAGGTGCCTGTAACCATGCGTTGATGCAGGTCCAGCAGGCCTATTGAGACGTACGGCTTCCCAGCCACGCCAATTGCAGGCGCTCCCTGCTGGCAGCCCGCAGCTTCAACAAGCCCAACTCTCGCGCCATTAGCGTCAGTGCCGCTTCTTCATCGTGTCCGTCGCGTCGCAGCTTGCTGGCGAGCGCAGTGAGTTCCGAAAGTGAGATTTCGTCCACCGAGCGCACGTTACCAATGGAAGGCCGTCGGAAGCCAATGACCTCCGTGCCATCACTTCCCTTCGGCCAGAAGAACGTGCCGACGTCCTCCTTCCGGGCAACGAATTTCGATTCAGCGAGACGCACGACGCGGTCCTGAATGCGGGAGCCTGTTCTCGACCAACTATGGGCACGCGCGATGCGCCGGGCAAGAACCTCATCCCGAACTGGCCCCTCAACAGAGATGACATGCTCGATCATGTCGAGCAGGGTTGCATCGTAATCTGCATCGAAGAATGAATCCGGATGGACGGCATAGCCAGCCATCAACAAGTCCACTTCCACAAACGCCTCCGCCGGGGCCGAGGACGGCGCGGGGGATGCAGGATGATTGGAAGCGAAAACGGCCGGACTGCGCTCGACATCCTCACTCTCAACTCGAACTGAGTCAGCAGGAGAGGTGGTCTGTGAAGTCGCCGCCGGTGGCTTTGTCATGGCGGCTTCGATTGCTGCCTTCGCGAGCTCGTCTGCTCGCTCAGCTTGCCCGTCTCGCGCCGCGCGCTTTGCAGCTAGCAGTGCAGCGAGCTGCTGATGGACCTTCTCCGCTACACCGTTGGCATCAATCCACCAGTCAGTGGACCAGATACGTACAATCTCCCATCCTAGGCCGCGAAGCACCTGTTCGCGCAGCTTGTCCCGGTCACGTGCTGTTGCAGACCGGTGATATGTCGCGCCATCGCACTCAATCCCAGCCAGGTAGGCCCCTGGTGCGTCCGGGTCCACGACGCCAAGGTCAATACGGAATGCCGAGACACCCACCTGTGTATGAAGGTTCCACCCCTTGGCCGTCAGTGCTGCGTGGACGGCCTGCTCGAACGGGCTGTCGAAGCCGCCCAGGCTGCCGGCAACGGCCTCGCCTAGAGCCCGCGCGCCCCGCTCGGCAAACTCCATGAAGTGCTTCAGATCGCGAACGCCTGCGGCCTGGGTTCGCGACAGGTCCAGTTGTTCCGGACGCAAACTTGAGAACACCCGCAATTCGTGTCGTGCTCGGGTAACAGCCACGTTCAGGCGGCGTTCACCGCCCTGCTTGTTCATTGGCCCGAAGTTCATGGACAGTTCACCGCTGACGGTTGGGCCATACGTAAGCGAGAAATACATAATGTCCCGCTCGTCCCCCTGAACGCTTTCAAGGTTCTTGACGAAGATTGGCTCGAGTTCTGTATCCATGAAGAATGGCTCAATACTGGCATCCTTACGCCGCTCTTCGTCCAAGAGGTCGAGAATGAGCGTCTGCTGCTCCGTATTGAAGGTCACCACGCCAATCGTCAATCCAGACTCGCGGAACCCTTGTTGCTTGAGGCGGGCGACCAAATCAGCAACCAGTGCCTTTGCTTCCGGCTTGTTAATGCGCGCCCCACCCTTCTCGTACAAACCTTCTTTAATGAGGTGGAAGCTGACAGCTCGGTCATTCGTCACCGGCGACGGGAACGTTACAAGACCGCCTTCGTAATAGCGATGGTTCGAGAACGCAATGAGGCTCTCATGACGACTGCGGTAGTGCCACGACAGGTTTCGCGTGGGAAGATTCGCGGCAATGCACTCATCGAGGATACTTTCGAGGTCACTCTCAACGTCGATGTCTTCCGAATCTGACTCCGCACGGTCAAAAAAGCTCGTTGGCGGAAGCTGCTTCGGATCGCCAACCATCACAACCTGCTTGCCGCGCGCGATTGCCCCGATGGCGTCCCACACCGGAATCTGCGATGCCTCGTCGAAAACGACTAGGTCAAAGTCCGCCGAATCCGATGAAAGATATTGAGCGATGGACAATGGGCTCATCAGGAGGCACGGAGTCAGGGACAGCACCGCGCTGGGAGCCTGGCTCATTAGCTCGCGAAGAGGCAGATGCTTGCTCTTCTTGTTCATCTCATACCGAAGCACGCCCCACTCCGAATCCCGCGACACGCTCTTCTGTGTCGGCAGGCCCGAGGAAAGTCGAGCTCTGACCCAGGATTGAGTCAACTTGGTAAAGCGCTCGTCGAGTTCACGGAAGTCGCGAATGCGCTTCTCGTGTTCAGCCGACACAAAGTTCCGCAGCACGTCGTCGGCATCCACAACTGCATTCAGCCACCAGCGTGCATATGCCGTATCAAACATCTCGCGAATATTGCCCGCAGCAATAGCACCATTCTCCGCTGCTGCAACCAACGGTGCGAGGCCCAGTGAGATCGCCAGTCCACGTGCCTTACGCCATGCGCACCACGCATTCAGCCGGCCTTGAGAGCCGATGACTTGCGATGCTTTATCCCCGATTTCAGCCGGTGTCAGACTCAGTATCGCTACGTCGTCACCGACAATGCCGCTCGCTGCGGCAAACTCACCGGTAGCTGTGTCGAGCGCTGCCTTTGCATCGACATACTGGCGTCCGGCTACAGCAATGGGGCCGCCCGGCTCCAGCAGCATATTGCCGGCGCCCAGGACGCGGCCGATGCATTCGCGAACAGATGCCACACCTTCCGGCGTACCGGATAGTGGTGCAAGCGCAGCCAACAGCGACGTATGGAACGCGTGGACGGCGGCCACATCTGCTGCCTTCGTGCGTAGCCCGGCCCAGAGATTGGCTGTCCGTTGCGCCAAGTCTCCCAGACCGCCAAGCTCCTGCTCCAGGCGCACCAGTTTCCGCATGCCAAGGAGGGTACGGGCGGGCAGCTCGCCACACCTCCCCATTTCCACGAACGTCAGGCCGCTGTCCGTCCACTTGTTTCCTGCCTTGGCCTCTCGGAGCGCTGATTGGTACACCGCAAACGACATGGCCACCGCCAAGTCGGTTTCGTAGCCGGCCCAGACCCCCGGCATGTCGGCCGCCACGCCATCCAATCGCGCGAGTTCTGCGTGGAGGCTTCGAAGCTCCTTCATCCGCATGAGGTCGGATCGGGCGATATCGCCGCACGCACCCTGTGCAACAGGCTCGAGACCAATATCTTCCCATTCAGCGCGATTGCGTGACGCAACAAGGGCCTTCTGGAAAGAAATAGATGCACGAGCCACATCCAAGTCAGTTTCCAGGGAAGTCCATACACCGCCGGTCGAATGCTTCAGGTCGGTGATAGCAATGACCTGCGTGCGAAGATCGTCGATTTTGACGAGGCGTTGGACATCGTTCTCGATAGCCGGCTCTCCCGGGCCATCGGCTGCGTCCTTCAGCTTCTTGATGAGCGCCTTACGCTTCATCCAGCTCATCGGCCACGCCGACGCTTCAACCTCGTCCAAGTCAGTCTTCAGTTGCTTGACGAATGCGCTAGTGAGCTTTGATTTGTATGGGAGTGAGAGCTGATGTGTCTCATCCCCAATTGCGGATACCAGTCCAACGCCATGTTGCAGTTTTTCGAGCACATTCGCTGACCACGGCTCAGCCAATTGCTCGGTAAGCTCTCGATGCCGCGTAAGGGCGGCGATAGTTTGTCGAATAGTCTCGATTCGCTCGGCATCCAATGGAGCAGGCAGCGCGGCCAAGACGTCACTGTGTTCTTGGACCAGTTGCACAGTTCGGTTCAAACCTTCGAAAATCTGCTTCGCATCCGGCTTGAGTACGAATTGCCAATCGCGACCTGCTGCATCCGGGAGGATCTTCGCGAGCAACGCAAGCGCGTTTCGAACTTTCCCGTCCAATGGAATATGCGGCAAGCCGACCGCATCTACGAATTCGGATGCAGATGCGTGGTACTGCTCCACTACAGGCTTCAACGCGGCGGACTTGGATAGCAAAGTAGCCTGCCAACCGGGCGACCACTCACTCTTGGCAACGTGTGCGAGCGGAGACGCAGTGAGATTGCGCTCACCAACGGCTGTAGCGTTCACACTAAGAAAGTCTGCTGCGTTCCGGAGCCTATCAAGCGCGCTTCTATCGTGCGCCTCTGCCCCCGACCAGGAGAGTTCCACCATCGGTAGTTCCCTGCCGACGACGACCACACCGATAGCTTGGTACGCGCTCAACCCGTTCGAATGGCGAGTGTGCAGACGTTCGACATAGCGATTCAGTTGCGCACGCACCGTACCCAAGCGCTCTGCTTCAGCGATCCAGTCCTCCGGCTCAACCGCATTGGCCGCATCCCACGACTTGCGGAGCTGTTCCAACACTTCGAACTTACGTGCCTTGCTTGAGTGCAGTTCCAGACAGAACCCACCGAGCCCGACGTCTTTCAGTCGGCGATAGACGACGTCCAGCGCCGCCATCTTCTCGGAGACAAACAGCACGCGCTTGCGCTCCGCCAGGCATTGCGCAATGAGATTGGCAATGGTCTGGCTCTTGCCGGTGCCGGGCGGCCCAATAAGCACGAAATCCTTCCCCTTGCTTGCTGCAGCGACCGCCGACAATTGGGAAGAGTCAGCAGGGAGCGGGCAGAACGTATCTTGAGGTGGGAGGTCGCGGTCGAGGTTCCTGGCGTCGGGAAACTCGATGGGGCTCGGGTAGACATCTCGCGGTGTATCGATGAGATGCTTGACCACCGAACTCTGCTTCAGTTGGTCGGTCCGTTCGACCAAATCCTTCCACATCAGGTACTTGGCGAACGAGAACGAAGACAGCACGACGTCATCGACCACCTCCCAGCCCTTGATGTCTTTGACTGCGTCGGAGACTCGATTCCAGATGGCTCCCACATTAAGGCCAGAGTCATCCTTGGGTAGTTCGCCCTCCGCGACGTCCAACGACAAGTCGAAGTCCTGGCGGAGCATCTCAATCAGCGTCGGATTAAAGCGCGGCTCGTCGTCATGCAACAGAATGCTGAAGCCCGAGCGGGCATTCTTGCGCTCGAGGCTGACCGGAACCAGAATCAGCGGCGCCCTGAACCGCTTGTCATCGGTGGCTTCGCGCGTCCATGACAAGAACCCCAGTGCCAGGAACAGAGTATTCGAACCGCCCTCCTGAAGGGCCGCACGAGACGAACGGTAGAGCTCGGTCAATCGAGCTTCCATGTCCTCAGGCGTGATACCAATGAAGACCTCTTTCCGCTTAAGGGCATCCAGGGCATGTTGCCGACGCAGGTTCTCACGTTCTCGAGCCTCGTGGATCGCCTGGCTCCGTGGGTCGTTGCCCTCCATGAGCTGCGGGCGCGGCAACAACTTGATGGCGTGTCCCTCGGACAGCAAGTCTTCGAGCTCGTTTGGATCGGGTGCATCCAGCTTGACCGCCTTCTTCGTAGCCTTGAAGTTAAGCAAGTTGTTCCGCAGAGACAGGTCGAGCAGCTTTCGTTGCCAGCGAGTCAGCCGATCCTCAGGCCGCTCCGGCGCATCGTCGTCCGAAGCCTGATGCAGATCTTCCGGAAGGTCCGGCGCATCCTCGAAATCCGGCTCGACATCCACGCCCGGCGCTACAGGTTCAACAGGCGCCACCAATTCACTGCTGGCCAATGGCTTGATGCGCTGAAGACGAGCCCGTCGGATATCGACTGCCAATCCGAACTTGTGCTCGTCTGCTTCGGAAACTTTCTCTGCGCCCTTCTCGACTGCATAGCTGAACCTCGGCATCGGGCGATGGGTAACCAGCGTGGTCTCGAAGAGCACCAGCTCCTTGAGCCTCACGCGTTTGCGCAATGCTGTCACATCGTCGACGACGGCCGTGGTGAACTCTTCCGCCTTCAACCAGACGCCGGCAAAAGCATGTCCCTCCGTGAAGACTGCGATGGGATGCAACCCTGCCTGCTCCAACGCGGCACAGAACAACAGGGTGAGGTCGAGGCAAGTCGCCAGACCTGAGTCGACAATCTGACCAGGGCCCCGTACCTTCTGCCCCGTACGCTCAAAACTTGCAGGTGGAAGCGCATAGTCCAGTCCCATCGAGCCGACAGCAGTCCAAACCGCTGAGGCGAGCTCCCACGCCCGCTTCGCGCCGTTCGTGTACCCGTCGATTGCCCCACTCTTTCCTGCCTTACGGAGAACTTCCGACGTTTGCTTCAGGAGACGCTCTACTGCCGGCTCGTTGGGCTGCACAAACGCCGCCACCATGTCCGGCAGATATGAGATGCCGCCCCATTGATTCCGGGGGAGCAGCTCGACGGGACGCTCAGCGACCGCCAGTTCTTCAGACTCTTGGGTCAGAAGCCGGAACGTGACAACCGCCTTCTCGGCTTCGGTGAGACGACCCAACAAGGGCCCGTCCAATGGGATATCAAGATCAGAGACGCGGAGTGTCTGCTCGGCGCCGAGTCGGTCCAGGTGCCAAGTCTTGGCTTTGAGGAATGCGGGCTCGGACGTCGCAACCAGGCGCAGACTCTGGTAGTCGACCTTCGTATCGTTCAATACGGTGAGTTCGCGAATCGCAGGAACAGCGTTCTGAAAGTCCGCCAGATTGATCTTGGCCGCCAGGGTAGCGACGATCTTTACGTGCGGAAGCTCCTCAGCTGCCGGCTGCTGTTCGGTGTTCAGGTTGTCCATCCAGCCCGTCCAATGCTTGACCCGGTCGCGGCAGACCGGGAAGCGAATGCTCATCGAATCGGCAAAGCTGGATACTGCGCCCGCTAATGCATTGGATCCAATACATTCGTTATGCCCAACAATTTTGCCGAGTTTTTGGTAATTCTCAGTCGGCAGGAATGTTGGCACATTTTCGATACGCGCTCCATACCACGTTCGGGGTGAGAAGGCATGGGAAACCACACGCGGTGCACTGCAGGTGACGTCTCTACCACGAAACGCGATGCGGAACGCTACGCGTCACGTGGTTGATGTGGAACTGAACGGCTCGATGGCCTTGAATACGCCAGTCTTACTCATCGAGCGACGTAGCTCAAAACGCGCCAAGCTTTCTGTCACATCAATCTGAGCGAGGTGGTCGAAGTCTGTGTGGCTCCACTGCTCACGAGGAACGACCACGGAGAGCAGATATTCATCCTGCAGCCGGCCTGTTGCCCCGCTATGCCTTTGCGAGTAACCGGACGCTATGACCGTCTTGACTGTTGGCAGAGCCGCGAACACTTCCCCGATAAGCCGAAAAGTCACCGCGTGGACATGCTCCATGTAAAGCTTCTGCACCCTTGTAGCTGACATCCCCTTAACTGAGAGCTTCAGCCCGCGAGATGGGACGGTCGCGACCTTGTTTGGCATGTCCTCAACCTCTGGAAGATCCACATCCAACATGACGGTGGAGCCGTCATTGAGAACTTCAAATGTGACCTCTGTCTCACGCGGCCATCCGATATCGGCGAGCACTTCTGCCAGCCATGCTTCCATAGCCTTCGTATCGGAATAGATGCGCTGTTCGATGAGTTCTCGACGGGCGTCCGCGGCTCGAAGGAACGCGTCGCGCTCGGCCAGCCACTTTGCCAAGTCAGCGTTGAATACTTCGACCTTCTGACGATGTCTTTCTTCCGCACGCAGGCGCCGCTTCTTGAACAACTTGTCGAGAAATCCCAGCTTGAGTGCTGCTGGCGTCGTAGGCTCTGAGACTGAAAATGTAGGCGCATCGAACCGTGGTACCTGGTTGCAATCGGGCGTTTCGAGATGCACTGTAGCCACGCTCTCCACCTCGGCATTGATGTCGTCGCACCTGCTTTGAATTAGGCCCATCAGGCCTTCTTTGTGTTGCTTCTTGGCAAGCTCGACCAGTTGCTCCGGCACCAGTGCCCCGCTCTCGTCGCGGAAGATGAGTTGGCCGTCCTCACCTACCGTGCAAGACATACTGATTGTGCTAGCTTGGGCGGGCTGAGGTATCGCGCGCTGGACTCGCGCTGGACGACTAATGGTTTGGCTCGAGGAGAATCCTGCGAAGCTCGTATTGACCCGGGTGCCGCGCTTGCTAATCCCCACGGAGGCACCACGTGGACCCAGCGTCCAGCCAACTCCCGATCCGCTTAGATTCATTCGGACACCAGGAGCAAGTTTGATGGATTTACGGAATCTAACCGCCATGATCTCGCCTCCGTTTTCTTTGTTTTACGTAGCTAGCGGAGACGATAATATACCGATGGATTGGTCAGCTTGCGTTAGGCGGTGCCGTTACCCTACTCTGGTGGCAAGACTGCCATTTTGGGACAGCGATGTCCGGCGGCGTGAGGAAGGGAGAAGCCGCAGACGCCAAGATTACTCGACGACGGACCGCTAACCAGTGCAACTTCGCGTCCAGCTGCTCAAGCACTGCATGGTCTGCGAGTACACCGCGCAGAAAATGCGCGACCACGAAGGCCGCGCACTTGAGAGCTCTTAAGCGTACCTTCTTGCCATTCGTCAAACGTGCGGCTTGAGGGCCCGGGCCATCGAACTGGTTGCCATGATGTTCACAAAGACATGGCGCAGTGGCACGCCTGGGATGTCAGACGTCGCAGCCTTCTGCAGTTGGCCGCTTAAAACCAAATCACGCAGCTCATATGCGGTACTAGCGCTCGGTACCGCTTCCGGGCCACCCCTAAACGCTTCATTTCGAAGCGGACCTGTTATCGCGTCGACAACAACAAACGATGCGTCCCAAGAGTTGTCTGTTTCGACGTAGAACAGGAACGGAAGACGCCCCACTGTCCGCCACATGTCGATTGCCGCCCACATCGTTGAGTCGAGAATATCTGCCACGAAGTAGAACTGCAAATCTCCCATCTGAAACCGAAGCGTCTGCAGCTTGCGGCCCTCGCCAAGGTCGATGCACCCGAAGCCGAGGTTGGACTGTTCATACGTGGAGCCCAAGAGGTGTCGCTTCTTCTTGGGGATTGCGCACGTGAGTACGGGCATGTCGCCAGGCAAACCTCGCGCTTGCCTGAACGGGGCTCCCACTTCGTCCAGCGCGCGCAATAGTGCAACGGGCAAACGATTCGGGCCCACAAAGTACTTTTTTTCCATTTCCAATGTCCTGCTGAAGTTATGACCAGGGATTGCGCGCTCTAGTCGAACGCGGCAGATGAGATCCTCGTGGCGCCATGCACCGTCGTGGATATCTGCGATCTGCAATCCCGTATAGCGCCAAAACTCCTGCATCTGACATGACCCGGAATCATCCGGATGCAGAGGGTTTCCAGCTGCGAATGACCGCATGTTAAGGCGTGAATTTCGCAGGGGAAAGAGCCAAAATGAGCCGTTCGTGGAGCGCCTTGAAGCTCGCCGAGAAAACTGGTTTGAAATAAGCAGAGAGTTTCAGATTAGGGGAAACACTCTAAACAGCGAAGTTTTTCCGGGTCGCGCACTATCTGTGGCGTTCGGCCTTCAAGGAAGGCCTCGCTCGGTCAGCCATGCATCGACATCGGCTCTACGCCAGCGGAGTGGAAAGCGAGGGCCGAGATGCGCAGGCGCCGACAGGGAATGGGGCTGGCTCCGGACACGGCGGAGGACTGTAGGCGGAGTGACCTTGAGGATAGCCGCAAGGTCGTGAGCGTCGAGATAAATAGTCGGCGGTAGCTGCATTCCCAGTATAGGGACGCACATCAACGCAGGGCGTCGCGACTGGAGCAAGGCTAGACAGCGAGCGAGGACTGCCGCCTTCGCCTTGCACATTTGACTTGCGCCTACTCCGAACCCAAATACTTGAGCGCGCCGAATCCGGCGGGACGCGGAAGCGGTGGGACTTGAGTAGACATGAGGGGAAACGCTGCGCGGTGGGTCTCGCTGAACGCAACCATGCGTGACCATAGTTCGCCGTCACCCCAGCAGAAGGATGGACACACGGCCCCACATCCTGGCGCTGCCGACTAAAACTCTGAGCGTGAAGTTTGTGCAATTGGCGGCCTCTCGCAGGTCCCCTGGGATCCCCGGGTTCTCCCTGAGATATCGACACCAAGCGCAGATCCTTAGCGAGAGCCAAGCTTCGTGAGTATATCGAGAGCCGGATGCGGCAAGCCTTCGTCCTTAACAATGCCATCGGAAGCTGGGCGGAAGAGCGGCTGCAGGATGAGTTTCCGGTCCTCATCAGAGGGCACGTTCTCCCCTTCAAGAAGGGCCAGGTAGGTCTTTACCATGACCACTCGCTCGGCTGCATCCGTGGCCAGATGAATATGGCTCAGGAACATTCTCACTATCAGTCGAACTGCCCAAACTCCAAGAACGCCTACCAGAACAAGCACACTGACGCGCCAGACTTCCGGCTTCCCGTCTGGGGAAAGCCCCGATAGCACCCACCAGGCTATGCCGCCAATCATCAGCGCCAAGGCAACCATTGCCCCAAACGTCAGCCATCCTAGGGACTTGCTTCGAGCGTCGTGGCGATACTGTCGTTCTTCCCAATATTCCACGGGCGCCCGCAGTTTCATTTTCTCCCTGAACACCTGCTCCAGACTGGCCATACTCTCTTTGTGGGCGGCGAGCGTCTTGTCATGGCTGCCCTGACTCACATCGATAAACTGCTGAAACAACTCGCCTTGGCGAGTTTTCGTGGCAGCCACTTCCGCGGCAAGTCTCTCGTAGTCTTTGTGTAACGCGCTATATGCCTCGGTCTTCTCGGCAAGTAGACGCTCAGCTCTCGCCTGGACACCAGCGAAGCTTTTCAATGCGCCGTCGAAGACCTTACCTGGGACACTTTCAAGCCCTGCTTGCTCCAACAGGCCAGTGAGGAAGCCTCTCCATGATGAGATGTCCTTCGCGTCGAACGCATAGCTTCCTGCGTTCAACATCTTCGTGTAGAGATATCCGGCCGCCTCGAGCGGGTCGCGCACCCTGATTTCCTCCACCCGCATACCCAACGGCGACTTTGAGTAAGGAAACCGTCTCGCTACGAACGTGTCCTGGATGGCAGTCTGGAGCTGTGCGACATACGGCGAGGGGTCATCTTGGTTAACTACTGCGCGCTGAACGGCTCTTCTGGCTGCGTTAAGCGCGTTTCGAAGCGGCCCCAGACCGCTATCAATTGAAGCCTTGTGATGACCGGCTTCGAGCGCATTCAACCAAGACCAAGCCTCGATTTCCATCTCGATCCATTCGAGTAACGCAGAAAAATTCGTTGGCGAGACCACACCACCGTTCTCGCCTAGGTCAAGGCTAAATAAGGCCGCAGGAGGCGCGTTGGGAATTTCGGTTTCAGACATTTCTTCCAAGAATCTTGTATCTTATGAGTGGTGTAACGTAGCTCTGCGGCCACGGCCTCAGCCTGAAGCCACAACTAAAGCGTTGTATGCCTTGAGTCCTTGTCTTTCAGTGCATCCAACACGCGACCAACGAGTTCCTTCGCCATCGCAGGGAAACATGCATGGCGCAAGGAAATTGGCCAGTGCTCCGCCCCGATGATGAGGTGAGCATCAAAAGACGCTGCACCTCACACCATTACGCATCCACCAACTCGCCACCCGGTGTATTGCTGACATCTAGTGTGCTCGGGGCCACGTCGCCTGTTTCTGCTTCTAAGCTAATGCGAGCTTCGTAAGCAAGTTGCTGACGGAACCACTTATCGCGCTGAACCGGGTCGGATTCAATCTGGCGTTCGATTGCCTGCGTCTCTCGATACTCCGCCGCAATCGCAGACATTGTCCAAGATACGTTGAGCCCCATCTCCTCCACAGTCTGTCGCAGGTCTGCGATACCGACGCGGAAGAACTCCTTCCGCGGGTTGATCTTGTTGACCTGGGTCTCGACAAATTTGCGATGCAAGAGCGTCTCAAGCTGGGGCGCATTGTCCGACCAAATCATCGCGTGCACATCGAAGGGGAATGGCACACTCGCATCCCCGAGCTCACGGACCCGGTCGTGCGGGTCGAGCCTTCGGGTCAGGCCTACCTTGTAGACGTGCTCGCCAAAGGAACCGATGTTGGAGATGACGTAGACGTGCCCGGCCTTGGTCTGCTGGGCCATCGAAAGCGCGCGCTGATTCTTCTCCTCGGCCTGCTTGAGTTTCTCTTCCAGCTCTGCCAGTTGCTGTTCAAACTGGGCCTTCTGCTCTTCCGAAGCACGAGCAATTTGCTGCTGGGCCTTTTCCATGGCCTTGCGCAACAGCGCCTCTTCCTTTTCAGCGTCTTTCATCGCGCGCTCATACTCGCGACGTGCCCTTTCCTCCTCGCGCATCTGTTCGCGAATACGACGCTGTTCTTCCTTCTCGTTTTCGCGCAACTCAATCGTACGAGAAGCCCAAACCAGTTCGTCGATGCGGGCATCAATGTACTCCTTCAGGATCTTTGCATTCCTGAACGCCGTACCGTTGTGGTTCACAAGCGCGGCGGCATCCTTGATTTCTTGCTGGAGCGTGCCGACGTTATCAACCTTCACCCGGGACAGAATCGAGTCGACCTTACCGTTGAAAGCGTCTACGACAAACCGGCTGGCGGTGACTCGCCGGTTGTTCTCCACGTACTCGCAACTCGCTGCGCGGCCCTGGGCGACCATGACCTTGGAGTATTCCCGCACTACCTTGAGTTGCTTTCCGGCCTCGGCGAACGAGTAGGCCTCGGCCAGTTCGTCCAGCAGACTGTGAGCGGGAATCATGTATCGGTCGCCGTAGCCTTCGATAACGTTTCGCATTGCCAAGCTGATTGCCTCGAGCTTGTCAGCGTCCTCCAGGGCTCGCATGGCGTCGCCGGCGATCTCTTTGGCGCGCTGTTGGGCGTCCTCAATGACCTTCGCCGCCTGGGAACTTGCCCTACTGAGCATCTGCTCCGACGCCTGTCGCTTCGATTTCGCATCGGCAGATGCCTCCGAAGCAATCTTCGATGCTTCCGCTTTCGCAGCATCGATTACTTCGGTTGCCTCCATCTCCGCCTGGCTCAATGTGATGGATGCCTCGACAATCAGGCGCTCCGCCTCCAAAGCGACGTCGCGGACATCCTTGAACATCGCAAGAGAGTCGCGCTCTTGCTCTGCAGCTGTCGCCCGCTCCGTGAGCGCCCTTATGGCAGCGCCGTTCGCCGCGTCGAGTCGCGCCTTTGCTTCCATCAGAACATTGAAGCGAACGTCAAGGTCATCGTGAGCTTTCTTTGCGCCGGCGAGCTCCCGATGCAGTTTTCGGGCGTACCAGACAAGCAAAGCTACGCCGACCACCAGCAAGAATATGAATAGTTCCATTATTACCTCTCGAATATCGCGCGCAGGTCAGCACCTTCCGACGGGCACAGCCGAAATCTGCGACCTATTGAAACCGTAACCTTGTTAAGTAAGCGCAATTGCTTCGCTAAAATAGCCCACTTCGGTGGGGATACATTGGAGAGGCGCGAAACGAACCTAGCATGTAAGGGCCTCGACGGCCGGGGAACGATCATGCGATTCGCGAAACGGATGCTGCCAGGGCGCCGGGTATGCTGGGGAAACAGCCTAAAAGCGCTGTGCGCGCGCTACCCCGAGTGGAGCTGGATCAACAAAGACAATGACGGGCAGAAGCACAACTAACGCAACCATAAGAAATGTTAATTCGTTTTCAATTCTCTCTACTCGTACACCCCCATTTCGTGGGTCTGAAGATCCATAATTTTCGGCCGATAGTTGATGTTCGCGCTCGAGAGATTTTTTCTAGCCGGGAATCGATTTAACTAATCCGGAAGACGATATCGGGTTAGCTAGCCCCTTCTTGGCAACTAAGGCGAACTATCCGCGACTAGCCAAGCATCAAGACGATGTTCGCAGCGCGTCGCAACTTGATGCAAGGAAGATTTTGGAATACGCATACGATCCCAGATCCGGTCAAAACCTGAACGTCGACCACTACAAAGACCTTTACGGTCCAAAGCATGATCCCCATGGCAACCTTCGCATTCGGCCGACTGTTCGGTGCTTAGCTTGTGGAATCACGCTGCACACCGTCGCAGAAGACATCGCAACTGCTGTGCGCACGTGGGGGCACGACCCTAGTCCAGGCACCTACTGCCCCATCAAGGCCGAGGGCGGCGCCAGATATGAACTCCTGCCACCCAAGGATGCTGATCCCGCGGCTGGGGCAGCACTGCGAGCCGCCTCCTTCGGTAGATGGGAGAAGCACTGGGCGTTCGTACGAGACAATGCTCCCTTTGCCGACATCTTTTACCTTATTGAATTCCTGAAGGTGGCCGACCGCACCCGCATTTGGGATCAACGGCATCTCGAAGAGTGGCACATTCCCTATGTCTTCCTTTCAACGTGGGATTTTCCTCCGCCCACCGGGAAGGCGGCGAGATTCCGCACAGAGTGGCTGCGATTTCGATTCGACGGCCGATATCGAACTCTCGCAGATCTGTGGATCCACGCAGCTCCAGAGTTTAAGTTCCTTCGCTTGAAGTATCGCAATCCGGTACGCAAGAAAGAGCCAGGACCGGCCGAGTTCATCATGGCAGAGCCCATCCCCACCAGTCCGGCCTGGATGAGCAGTAGCTATCGGCCGCTACCCTCCTTTGCCATCGAGGCAATGCAGCGCGCTTTTCCCAAGGAGCTTGAGCCCGCCTAGCGGAGTCGGACGTATGGCTCGCCTAATTTTTGGCGAAGCCCTTCCGTTCTTCGCAGCAATTCCATGCCTTCGGGGAAGCTCTTAACGTTGACAGAAACCCCTCCCGACTCACGAGAGCGAACGGATATAGGGTTGTCTTTCTCGACAAAAACCTCGATGACCAAGTTCGCATACGTCCGGACAAGGTCGGGACCGGGTACCTCATTCCAAAGAAACACTTGGGGGTAGTCGCTTGCGTGCGCTTCAATAGTGGCAAGCAGCTCCACAGCGAGGGCGTGAAGTTTGAGGGGGCAGAGTGGGGCGTCATGATGAGTGCGTCGTCGTTATTTTTTTCGTATAGACGAAAGCTCGCCGCATTACCGGGTGCGCGCCGGGCCTTGTCCCTCAAGACGGGAAGGAATCCACTTTTACGCCTTCGTAGCTCAGCAGCCACCTGGGGCTCTCCTGGCATCAACTTCTGTAAGCAGAACCCGCCCTTGAGGCGGATTTTGTCTTTCTGGCTCACCGCTAATCTGGTTCAGAGTCCACGGACGGATGTGACAACCAGCAAGGGCGTCCTCCATTCAAGTCGACCACTTGCTCTCGGGTGAGATCACAAACCGACTGACGCAGGAAGTGCTCGATTAGCTCTCTTGGTGGGGTGACGCGCGCAGGGATGTTGAATAGCCAGCTTCCCAAAGGACTTCATCCTCTCAGCGCGGGTCCCGCATTACTACAAACCCCGGGTCGCAATGATCCTGCCCCGCTTCGAATGCAGCCTCTTCTGATTCAAACGCCCCGGCTTCCGCCAGATTCGGTGTGAAACCCACGTCTCCGCCTTGGGGAAACAGGTAGTCGCTTCCACTGCGAACAATCCAGCTCACTCTCTTGCCATTGCCGGTCATCTTCATTTCCTTTGTTTTCAGGCCGTTCCTTGATGCAGCACTTACCAATGCGGCCTTACTCGTTCGGTTGGTGTCGGCCATCGCGGTCAATCGGCCCCTCTATTCGGCAGGGCTCTCCCCGCTAACAGGAACTAGGATATCAACTGAGGATAAAGTCTGGTATTCTTCTCATATGGGTGCCAGCTACCTCCCGGCTGCGTGGGAAAAGCTGGGGCATTTCAATCAAATCACATGACCCAAGGTCGCCGACCGGGCAAGCAGCGTGCCGAAGGCTAGGACTATGTAGTCCTATGGCGACGCTCGTTCGGAGACTGTGATGTTCAGTTACGCTCAACTCAAGGCAGGCTTGAAAAGCCTCCCCGTGGCAGCCGACGTCTCGGCTGGCCTCTGTCATTGCCAGTTGCTGCACGTCAGGGCACGACAACTGCGGTTCAACGACTACAACCACTTCAAACAGGTTCTCAAGAAAGCGCCGCGTGACGCGTTCGGGGATATCTCGTTGCGCTTGATGCGCGAGATTTGCGGTATGCGCCTGCCAAAACCAGCGGAGACCTACTACGAGTTTATGCGCCTACCCGACGGCGTCGGTTTCTACAGTCACTGGATTGGCTGGGACAACAAGGGTGAGGAGGTTCGCGTCCCGCGTCCGCTGGATGGTTTTGCGTCGGTATCGCGACTGAGGCAGGAAGTCGACCATCCGGTGTACGTCATCTCAAACTCGAGCGAACTGGCTGCCTGGCGTCTCATTTGGGGAGCAACGGCATACCTGCCTGAAGAGTTGGCGAAGATTCACTTCAAAACCTATTTTGAGAAAGACCGCCTGGTCGAAGAGGATCCACCGATGCGAAAGGTCAGCGCAAGGTATCGGCGTAACGATCCGTATAAGAGCAACATCGTAAAAGGGAAGAACTCCTAGTCACACCGAGGGACGGAACCGGTGATTCGCATGGATGGCGGAACTGAATAGGGCTACGGGGTGCGACCAATACATTTGGAAAGCACACTTTTGCACAGGAAAGCACTTTGATGTTTGGAACGGCGTTTTAATGTGCAAACAGGCTTTTAATGTCTGAGGTCAGCGGCCCCCCCGACTCCCCTATACTGCATCCGTCCCTTCACGGAAGCATGAACTATGGAATTCGCTCCTGGCATCAGCCAGCTTGCGGGGTTGCTGGCCGACCCGGGCCGCGCCGCGATGCTGTGGGCGCTGATGGACGGAAGCGCCCGGCCCGCCGGCGAACTGGCGTTGATCGCCGGATTGTCTGCGTCATCGACCAGCGGACATCTGACCCGCCTCTCCGAAGGCGGTTTGCTGGTGGTGGAAACTCGCGGGCGCAATCGCTACTATCGGCTTGCCACGCCGGAAATTGGCGTGGCCATCGAGGCGCTGGCCACCGCGTCGCTGGCCAGTCAGCCGCCGCGCATGCGTGCCGTGCCCGTTTCGCGCACCACGCCGCCTGCGCTGAAGCAGGCACGAACTTGCTACGACCATTTGGCCGGGGAACTTGCTGTGGGGCTTTTCGAACGAATGTCGCAGGCGGGCTGGATCGCCGTGGACGGCACGCGGGTCGACCTGACCGGAGATGGCACGCAGGCCATGGGGCAGTTGGGGATCGACGTGGATGCGGCGCGGCGCAAGCGGCGGCAGTTCGCCTGCACGTGCCCCGACTGGAGCGAGCGCAAGCCGCATCTGGGAGGGGCGCTCGGGGCCGCGCTGCTGCAGGCGATGCTGGCGCGCGGCTGGATAGAACCTACAAGCACGTCGCGCGCGCTGCGCGTGACACCGCGTGGGCAAAATGAAATCGGAAAGGTAGCGGCAGGAGAGAACAGATGGCGATAGAACTGGAAGACGATGCGCAGGACGCCGTAAGCCGGCTGTTCGCGCTGATCAACCTGGGCGACACGCAACAGACCACACGGCAGCTCACGCTCCTAGAGGAAGCCCTGGAAGACGCCGAGGAAGACGACGTCGATGCGGAGGCATTGCTCTCTCAGATCAAGGAGATCATCGACTGGGAATCAGGCTTCTATGTCGACTGGAAGGACGTGGAGTCCTTTATCGGCTGCCTGAACCAGTTATGCGAGCGTATCGATCTCGAGATCGACTGGGGCACCGACGATACCGAGGATGAGGATTTCCTCGAAGGCACCAGCGTGCCCGAACTCATGGAGCTGGCGGCCGATCAGCTCCGCGTGGCGGGCTACACGCTCTGGAACTGGGATACGGGCGGCGATGCCTATGCCGGCTGGATCACGCGCAGCGAGGACGACGACGAAATGCTGGAAATCGCCGACACGCTGGGCTTCGACGCCCGCAGCGGCGACCAGCCTTTCTGACGCTCAGTCGAGGGTGATGACGGTGGGCTCGCCATCGTCATCGTTCTGATCTTCCGCGCGCTCCTCAATGCGCGTTGCGGCCGTCACGCGCACTCCGGGCCGACGCGTTTCCGGCACACCCAGCGTTTCCTCGAGCGCATCCAGAAATGCGCGCACGCTGGCCGGCATCAGCTTGCGGGCGGGCATCAGCACATAGACCTTCAGCGGGGACGATGCGTAGCCAGGCAGCACGCGCACGAGCTTGCCCTCCACAAGTGCCTCGCGCACAAATCGCGGCGACAGGCGCGTCACGCCCAGGCCATCCACCGCGGCATTAAACCGGACTTCCGCGTTGTGCGTGCAGATGCGGGGTTCCACATCCATGGCAAAGGTTTCCACCCCATCGCGCAGGAATTCCCAACGCGTATCGTCAAGATTGCCGACCGTGGGCCAGCCCTGCAAATCCTGCGGCGTGCGCGGCAGTCCGCGCTCGCGAATCAGGGACGGCGCGGCATAGAACGCGCGTTCGATCAGCACCACCCGCTTGCTGGCAAACGAGCTATCGCTCAACCCCGTGTCTGTCATGACGAAGGCCAGGTCGTAGCCGTGGCGGATCAGGTCTGGCTGGTCCCAGCTCACATCGAGTTGCACGCGCAGCGAGGGATGCAGCTTGAGCAGCCGGTTCACCGTCGGCGAAAGGTGCTGCGAACCGACTTCATAGGGTGTGGCGATGCGGATCGTGCCGCTGACCTCTTCGCTGACGGACGCCGCTTCCGCGCTGATCTCGCGCAGTTCGCCGAACAGTGGCGCCACGCGATCATATAGTTGCTGGCCGCGCTGAGTGACGCGCACCCGACGCGTGGTCCGCTCGAACAATCGCACGCCGAGTTGCCCTTCCAGCCGCGCCACCGCGGCGCTCGCCGATGACTTCGGGACTTCGGCCAGTTCGGCCCCCTGTGTGAAGCCGCCCCCTTCCACCACGCGGCAGAAGATTTCCCAGTCCTTCCAGTCGATCGATTTCATTGCGCACCTTGTTCACGCGAACACCGGGAAAACCCTTACCCGATGGGGCGCGATTGTCCCACACCACGAACAATGATGGAGTCCATGCTCTTAGTGTGGGTATTACGGGAGTATGACAGGGTCAGTTTTTTTTGGTGCGAATCGGATGCAGTGGCGTCTGAAGTGGCCTTGGCGCGCTGCGGCAGCCCCAGCGGCTGCTCGCCGAACAGGTCGGTCGGATCCACCGATTCGCACTCGGCCTCGACGGACATGCCGAGGCCGCCATCATCGTCCAGGCCCGCGGTCTATGGGTTGCGTTCCGCGAGCGCTTCGAGCAGCGCTTGAGACGGTACGAAGAACAGGCTGCCGGTGACTGCCTTGCTGTAGTCGAGCAGCCTGTCGTAGTTGCCCGGCGGACGCCCGACGAACATGTTCTCGAGCATCTGCTCGATTGGCGCGGGCGAGCGCGCGTAGCCGATGAAATAGGTGCCAAACTCGCCCTTGCCGGGCGAGCCAAACGGCATGTTGTCACGCAGGATCTTCACTTCCTTGCCGTCCTCTTCCAGCGTCGTCAGCGAGCTGTGCGAGCACGTCGGCTTGACCGACTCATCGAGTTCGATGTCGGACAACTTGGTCCGCCCGATGATGCGCTCCTGCGCCTCGACGGAAAGCTCGTTCCAGCCGGTCATGTCATGCAGGTACTTCTGCACGATCACGTAGCTGCCGCCTGCGAACGATGGGTCCTCGTCACCGATGATCGTGAAATCCACGGCTTCGCGGTCCACTGGATTCTCAGTGCCGTCAACAAAGCCCACCATGCTGCGCATGTCGAAGTAGCGGAAGCCATGCACTTCGTCGACCACGGTCACCGCCGCGCCGAGCCGGCCGATCAACTGAGTCGCGAGTTCAAAGCACAGATCCATATGTTCCGCGCGGATATGCAGCAGCAGATCGCCCCGTGTGGCCACGGCGCGTCGATCGCCGGCGCCGAACTCGCGGAATGCATGTAGCGATGCGGGACGCGGGCCCCCGAACAGTGCATCCCAGGCGTTGGTGCCAAAGCCGCAGACACATGACAGGTTGCCGCCCGGCACACGTTTGCCGACGGACCGCACGAGCGCTGCGACATCCGCGCACCAGGCGCGCACGGTCGCGGCGTGCTCGGCACCGGGCGTCAGCGTCGCGACGATGAAGATCGCGCTGCGGGTAATAGGTTGATAGACGGCCTGGGGTTCGATCGGGTCGTTTGGCATGGGGAGTGAGTATGGTTATAGCTTCAGACGCTGACTGCGCCAGACAGTCTTCAAGACTAGAACACGTGCACTAGTTGGGAAAGCCACACCTTGGCATGGGTTTCCGGGACCACGACCATGTTCCGTACCCCATCGTATACGGCACTCAAGCCTTGGCGCAACGCGAAGTCACAACGCGAAGTCACAAGGTCGTTCCCTCGAGGCTCCCTCTACGTCGCGACGCCCACGAACTCACCCGCTGCCTCCAGCAACCATTCGCGCAGGTGCCCCATCGCATCGCTCATTGGCTGGTTGTCGGGCACCACGAGGTAGTACGCACTCGTCGCGCGCAGTGATCGCGCCACGGGTGTCACCAGCAGCCCGCGCGTCAGGTACTCCTCCACCAGGAAACGCGGCACCAGCCCGATGCCAAGCCCCGCGCGCGCCGCGCTGATGACCATGCTGTGGTGGTCATAGCGCGCGCCGCGCAACGCATTGACATCGTCAATGCCGGCAGCCTCCATCCATTGCTTCCAGCCGAAGCTGCGCGTGACCAGGTGCAGCAGCGGCGATCGCGCGATGTCGTTGACGCTGACCCGCTTCTTGCCGCCAAAAAAGTCTGGATGGCAGACGGCCACCGACTCCTCGCCGAACATCCGGTCCACCCGCGCGCCCGGATAGACCGCCTCGCCGAAGTGGATCGCCGCGTCGTACGGCGTGCCCTCGAACAGGAAGACATCCGACTGCGCGCGGATGTTGACGATGACCTGCGGGTGGCGGGCATAGAAACCCGGCAGCCGTGGAATCAGCCACTCGACGGCCAGCGTTGGCACGCACGCCAGTTCCACCGTGCCACCCACACCTTCGTGCGCCATGATGTCCAGCGTGTCGCGCTGCAGCTTGCGCAGCATCTCGCGCACCTGGCGGCTGTAGAGCACCCCCGCCGCCGTCAGCGTGATGCGCTGATTGGCCCGGTGAAAAAGCTGCACGCCAAGCAGGCTTTCCAGCGAGGCGATCTGGCGCGATACCGCGCTCTCCGTGATGTACAGGTCCGCCGCCGCGCGCCGCAGATTCAGATGCAGCGCCGCCGCGTCGAAGGCACGCAGGTTGGACAGACTCGGAAGACGTTGGCGCATGAGGCGGGGACGGACTTGTTGACTAAAAGTCATCATCCTATACCGAAATCTCGCTTGAAACCGTCAGCTTGATGAGGAACGATTCGAACTCGCACCGCCGCGCCCCCTCTTAACGCGGCACCCCAGAACGAACAAAGACAAGCAGGACAGGGAGACAACATGAAGCGTTTGATCAGCGCCCTCGCAGCTGCCGGCCTCGCATTCGGCGCGGCTGTTCCCGGCATCGCCGCCGCCCAGGAATTCCCGGCCAAACCCGTACGCATCATCGTGCCGTATCCACCGGGCGGCACCACCGACATGGTGGCGCGCCTGATCGGCGACCAGCTCGCGATCCAGTGGAAGCAAACCGTCCTCGTCGACAACCGTCCCGGCGCGGGTGGCATCGTCGGCACCGGCACGGCGGCCAAGTCCCCGGCCGACGGGTACACGCTGCTGATGGGCTCGGTGGGCGAGTTCGGCATCAACCCGACGCTGTACAAGAAGCTGCCCTACGACGCCGCCGCCGACTTCGTGCCGGTGACGATGGTCGCCAAGGTGCCGAACGTGGTCGTGGTGTCACCGGCCTTCGCCGAGCGCGCCCATGTGCAGACGCTGGGCGAACTGATCGCCTATCTGAAGGCGCATCCGAAACACGTGAACATGGCATCGGCCGGCAATGGCACCTCCACGCACCTCGCGGGCGAACTGTTCCAGCGCATGACTGGCACGGAGATGAGCCACGTCGCCTACAAGGGCAGCAGCCCGGCCATCGCCGACCTGATGGGCGGCAGCGTCGACGTGATGTTCGACAACCTGCCGGCTTCGCTGCCGTTCATCCGTTCGGGCAAGCTCAAGGCGCTGGCGGTGACCACGCCGGCACGCTCGTCGGCGTTGCCCAATGTGCCAACCGTCGCCGCCGCCGGCCCGGTGCCAGGCTTCGACGCCAGCCCGTGGTTCGGTCTGCTCGCACCGCGTGGTACCTCTGCAGCCGTGGCGCAGAAGATTAGCCAGGACCTGACGCGCGTGCTCGGCGAGCCCGCCGTGCAGGCCAAGATGCGCGAACTCGGCGCCGAACCGGCACCGAGCACGCCCGATGCCTTCGCCGAGGTTCTGAAGAAGGATCGCCAGAAGTGGGGCGACATCGTCCGACTGTCCGGCGCCTCGGTGGACTGAAAACCACCTACGTTATTCCAACTGCCTTTCCGCGCGTCCCCGCGCGGCATCTCATCATGATTTCCAACGTCACCTCGCTCGTATCCCTTAGCCTCGGCACCGAAGCCGCCACGCGGCTCTCGCAACTGGTGGCCACACCCACGCTGCCGACCGGCAAGCTGGGTCACCCCACGCGCGCCGAGATCGCTCATGCGCTGAACCTGGTGCTGTTCGCCGGCATCCTGGATCGCGTGCCCACCGGCAAGGCCTACACGGAGGATGTAGCGGCCGCGGGCGGCAAGGTGCACTTCGACCACGGCGCGCTGCGCACCGTGCGCTGGCAGGAGAACGGCGCGTTGCCCGCAGGCGAGGCAGCCTTCACGCGTATCCTGCGCCCGCTCGGCTACCGCCTCAATGGCACGTATCCGCTCGACCGCATCGGCATGACGGGCCGCTCGTATGCCCACGCCGATGCGCCGGAGGAAATCGCGCAGTTCTTCCTCAGCGAATTCCATCCCGAGCGCTATAGCGAGGAATTCCAGCAAGCCGTGAGCCACGTCGTCGGCAACTCCGTCGATCCGCTCACGCCGCGCGCGCAGTCGCTACTGTGGGAACTGGAACGTGACGGCGCGCTGCCGCTGGCCGATGCCGGGGAGCTGATCGACCTGCTGGCCGGCTGCTTCGCGCGTCAGCACGCCACACCGCATCTGAACGACTACGAACGCCTGCTGGCCGAGTCGTCCGAGATGGCGTGGATCGCCACCGAAGGGAATGCATTCAACCACGCCACCGACCGCGTGGAGGACGTCTTCGCGGTATCGGACGAACAGAAGCGTGTGGGCCGCCCTATGAAGGAAAAGGTCGAGGTGTCGCAAAGCGGCCGCGTGAAGCAGACCGCGTTCCGCGCCGATCCGGTTCGCCGCGCGTTCGTTGGCGCCAGCGGTGACGAGGTGGTGCGCGAGGTACCGGGTTCGTTCTACGAGTTCATCACGCGCGATCGCTACGTCGACGAGGCACAGGCCATCACGCGCACGGACCTGGGCTTCGACGCCGGCAATGCGCAGGGCATCTTCAAGATGACCGCCGCGGCCTGCTGAAGCACGACGTCCGCAACCACGAGCGCGCCATGACCGCCTACCCCTTCGTTCCCGCGCTACGCGAGCCGCAAGGCTCGCCGATCCGCGAGCTGTTCAAGTATCTCTCCGACCCGGAGATGATCTCGTTCGCTGGCGGCTATCCGTCCGCCGCGTTGTTCGACGTGGAAGGCATCGGCGCGGCATCCGCGCAGGCATTGCGTGAACGTCCTGCCGAGTGCCTGCAGTACGGTGCGACGGAGGGCACGCCTGCGCTGCGCCAGGCGCTGGCGGCCCTGATGGCGGAGCGTGGCGCGGCCGTCGCCCTGGACGAACTGCTGGTCACCAGCGGCTCGCAGCAGGGCTTCGATTTTCTCGTGCGCGCGCTGGTGGAGCCGGGCAGCCTTGTGCTGGTGGAAGAACCCACCTACTCGGCCACGCTGCAGGCACTGCGGCTGGCCGGCGCTGACGTGCGCGGCGTGCCGTCTGACCATGACGGCATGAACGTCGACGCACTGGAGGCGATGCTCGCGGACGCGCCGGCACGTCCGCGCATGATCTACACGGTGCCGACCTTCGCCAATCCAACCGGCGCCACGCTGTCACCCGCGCGCCGGCTTCAATTGCTGGAACTGGTGGCACAGCACGGGATCGTGCTGGTCGAGGACGATCCTTACGGCGCGCTGTGCTTCGACGGTCCGCCGCCGCCGTCGCTGCTCGCGCTTTGCAATCAGGTACCCGGCGCGCGCCCGTGGCTCGTGCATCTCGCGAGCCTGTCGAAGACGCTGGCGCCAGGACTGCGGCTGGGCTGGATGGTGGCCGCGCCGGAGATCGTGCGTCGCGCGGTGATCGCCAAGCAGGTGTCGGACCTGTGCACGCCGCCATGGCTGCAACTGACCGCCGCGCACTACCTTCAGGCCGGAAACCTGCCCGCGCAGGTCGGGCGGGAAGTGGCGGTCTACCGCGACAAGCGCGATCGGCTGACGACGGCGTTGCGCCAGGCGTTCGGCACGCGCATCCGGTTTGCGGATCCCGCCGGTGGCATGTTCCTGTGGGTATCCGTGGATGGCATCGACGACGCGGCGGCGCTGCTGCCCCATGCCATCGCAGAGAAAGTGCTGTTCGTGCCGGGTGCCGGCTTTTATGCCGAGCGTCGCGCGCGCCCCGCGTTCCGGCTGTCGTTCGTGGGCGCCGATCCGGCGCAGATCGAGGAAGGCGTGGCGCGGCTTGCCCGGGCCGCGGCGCGTGCCGGGGTATCCGTCATCAATCCGGCCTGAGCCAGGCGCTCAGATATCGAGCGTGCCGACGAAGCCGAACTCGACCGGCGTCTTCGCATAGAACAGGCGGATGTCTTCGTGACGCAGGCGCTCCAGCAGCGCCTCCACCTCTTCGACCGTGGCAACCACAGTCACCTCTTCCGGCCGATCGGCAAGTTCGATGAAGTGCCAGGAGTGGAAGCGATGGTCGTGCCCGATTCCCTCCGCCGCCACCGTGTGCGTGGCGCCGCGAATCTGCATCTCCCGCATCACCTGCATCAGCCAGTGCGATAGCTGCTTGCCGTGATAGCGCCGACCTTCCTGGGTGTAGAAGGTGAGTTGATAGCCCTGCATGACATCTCCCTGCGGGTCCGGATTGGCCAGAAGCTGGAGCCCCCCACGTGGCAGTTTCATCGTATGCCAGGTGACTGCAATGGTCCAAGACCAGCCGCTGGGCCGCGAGCGCCCGACACCCCCTGGGAAACCCAGTGTTGAGAATGGCTCTCATTCTGAGTTAGGATGCCGCCATCGCCCCTTGCGGGGCTCATTGCCGGAGAAGTTCATGCAGAAGATTGCCGCTTTCCTCGTTGCCGGAGTGTTCTCGACCGCCGCTTTCGCCGGCGCCAACTGCGCCAAGCACCCGAAATCCGAATGGATGCCGGAAGCCGATGCCAAGGCCAAGATCCAGGAACAGGGCTACAACATCAAGAAGTTCAAGGTGGACGGCAATTGCTACGAGATCTACGGCACGACCAAGGATGGCAAGAAGGCCGAGATCTACTTCGACACCAAGACGCTTGAAATCGTCAAATCGGAAATCGGCAGCTAAGCATGTCGGCGCCCGCGGACCGGACGAACGCCCCCGACACGATTCGCGTCTGGGACGTGGTCGTGCGCTTCACGCACTGGAGCGTGGCGGCCATCGTCTGCTTTGACCTCGTCCAGGACTCCGGAGACAAGGTGCACCGGACCCTCGGCTACATCGCCGCGGGGCTGGTGCTGTTCCGGGTCTTGTGGGGCTTCATCGGCAGCCAGCCTGCGCGTTTCCGCACATGGCTGCCACGTCCGTCCGCCATGCTGGCTTATGGCAAGGCACTGGTCGCCGGCCGCGCGCCGCGGTATGTCAGCCATACGCCGCTGGGCGCCGTCGCCATGCTGGCCATGTGGGCGCTGATCCTGGCGCTGGCGGTCACCGGCTGGATCTCGCGTCTCGATGCGTTCTGGGGCGAGGATTTGCCAGTCGACATCCATCGCTGGCTGGCGAACGGGCTGCTGGCGCTGGTGATCCTGCATGTGGCCGCGGCCATCGTCATGAGCATCAAGGGCCGCGAGAACCTCGTCGCTGCCATGATCACGGGGCGCAAGCCAGGTGATCCGCACCGCTAGCGGATTTATATGGCATAGTTGCCATCGTTTTACCCCGCGTGTATCGGGAGAGTCTGTGCCAGCCGCCCGGCCGACACAGCGCCGAAGGAGCAACCGCCCCGGAAACTCTCAGGCAAAAGGACCGGTACCCGCCATTGAACTCTGAAGAACCCCGGCTTGCACGTCAGCCGGCGGTACCGAAGGAGCAAGCGGCACGCGTATTGTTCGTGTGCCGCGAATCTCTCAGGTCAAGGACAGAGGGGGCGTCCGCAACCGCGCATGGTGCGCGGCGGACTGCCATCCCACGACGTCCTGAAAGACCTTCGACATGAAATCCATTGCAGTGATCGGCGGCGGCATCACCGGCGCCACGACGGCCTACGCCCTGGCCAAACGCGGGTTCTCCGTCACCCTGTTCGAACGGCACCGCTATGCGGCCATGGAAACCTCGTTCGCCAACGGCGGACAGCTCTCCGCCTCCAACGCGGAAGTCTGGACGCACTGGTCCACGCTGGCCAAGGGCCTGAAGTGGATGCTGCGCAATGACGCGCCGCTGCTCGTCAATCCGCGTCCGACCTGGCACAAGCTGAGCTGGTTCGCCGAGTTCATCGCATCGATCCCGCATTACCGCCGCAACACGGTGGAGACCACGCGGCTTGCCATTGCCGCGCGCCAGCACCTGTTTGCGTGGGCGGAGGCGGAGGGCATCGACTTCGACCTCAAGCGGCGCGGCATCCTGCATATCTATCGGGACAAGGCGGGCTTCGATCACGCAGGGCAAGTCTCGAAGCTGCTCACCGAAGGCGGACTCGAACGGCGCGCGGTGACCCCGGACGAGATGCGAAGCATCGAGCCGACGCTGGCAGGCCGGTACTACGGCGGCTACTACACCGAAAGCGACTCTACCGGCGACATCCACAAGTTCACCACTGGTATCGCTGCGGCGGCGCGCAGACTGGGCGTGCAGATGCTCTACAACCAGGACGTGAGCGCCGTGTCGACCAGCGGCCGGCGAGTGACGATCGTCTCGGCTGACGATGGCCAGACGACATCACGCGAATTCGACGCCGTGGTCGTCTGCGCCGGCGTTGCCAGCCGCGAATTCGCGCGCCAACTCGGAGACCGCGTGAACATCTACCCGGTCAAGGGCTATTCGATCACGGTCAACCTCAACGACGCCGAAAGCCAGGCCTCGGCGCCCACGGTCAGCCTGCTCGACGACGAAACCAAGCTTGTCACCAGCCGTCTGGGCGTGGACCGATTCCGCATAGCCGGCACCGCAGAGTTCAATGGCGTCGACCGCGACATCCGCGCCGATCGCATCCGTCCGCTGATCGACTGGGTCCATGCTTGCTTCCCCGGCGTCAGCACCCGCAGCGTGGTGCCCTGGGCGGGGTTGCGACCGATGATGCCAAACATGATGCCGCGCGTCGGTCGGGGCCATGCCGCTAACGTGTTCTACAACACAGGGCATGGGCATCTGGGCTGGACGCTGTCCGCCGTGACGGCCGAGATGGTGGGGGATGTCGTGCGCCACGCCGCTACGGAGCAGCAAGGGCGCGTGGGCGTTGGCGGATTGGTGGTGGGCAACGGCTGAGGGAAGCCTTTCTTTCCGGGCGTAGAAACGAAAAAAGCCCCGCTTGCGCGGGGCTTTTCGAATCTGGTGCCCAGAAGAGGACTCGGTCACCCATGCGCGACCCCGGGTTGCGCTTGCAAGCGCAACCTTTTCTCGTCCTCGCGAAAGGCCCTCAAGGGCCTTTCTTTCCGGGCGGAGAACGAAAAAAGCCCCGCTTGCGCGGGGCTTTTCGAATCTGGTGCCCAGAAGAGGACTCGAACCTCCACAGTGTTGCCACCGCTAGGACCTGAACCTAGTGCGTCTACCAATTCCGCCATCTGGGCGATGCGAGCCGCGAATTCTACAGAAGCCTGTGGAATTTGCAAGCCCCTGTGTGAATTCTCGCGAATTCATTCCGGGTCAGTTGCCGCGCAGTTCCAGGTAGAGCCCGCCATCGACCACGTAGCGGTTCCGGCCCGCCCGCTTGGCGCGGTACATGGCGCTGTCGGCGCGATGCAGCAGTGGCTCGAGGCGCGGCGCGTCGGGCACGGCGCAGACCGCGCCGACGCTGATCGTCACGAACGGCTGCACCGGCGTGCCGTGGTGGGGAATGCCCAGCTCGCGCACCGCTGCCACCATCCGGCGCGCGATGGTTCTCGTCTCCTCGGACGTGGAATCCGGCAGCACCACGGCAAACTCCTCGCCACCCAGGCGGGCGCAAAACTGCGTGCCGTCGAGCACGCAGGTCAAGGCCGTCGCGACCTGCCGCAGGCACTCATCGCCACGCGGATGGCCATAGAGATCGTTGAACTGCTTGAACAGGTCGACATCCAGAATCAGCAGGCCGATTTCCGTGCCGCGTTCGTAGGCGCGTGTCACCGCGGCATGCGACTCGCGCTGGAAGTAGCGGCGATTCGGAATGCCGGTCAGGGCATCGACGTCGAGGTCCGCCTGGGCGCGCGACAACTCCTGCGCGGTCTGCCCAAGCTGCATGGCCAGCGCCTGCTCGCGCGACTGATAGCGGCTGATGTCGCGCATGAACACGAGCCTGCCGATTGGCTTGCCATCCATCCGGCAAACGGGCTCCACCGTCAGTTCGTACTGCGCGCCCTGGGGAATCCCGGGATTCGTGCCGACGTCTTCGGCCGTGGTCGGCAAAGACAGCAAGTCCTGCCACGTGGCAGGCGCCACCTCGCCTTGCGCCAGTTCCGGCAACATGCGCGCCGCCGCGGGGTTGAACTCGACGATGGTGCCGTCCAGGCCGAGGATCACGCAGCCTTCGCGGATAGTGTCGAAAACACGCAGCCGCGCGTAGTGCCCGACATCGTCCAGATGCGATCGCAGCGCACAGAACCAGACCAGCACCGTCATGACCGAGAACGTGGCCGGTGTGAGATCACCGCCGAGCGGGCCGGTCAGGCGTTCCAGATAGGCGAGATGAAAGACCAGCGGCAGCGCCAGGCCGCACGCCAGGATGTTCCGTCCGCGCACCGACAACGCCGCGTTCGGCACCTTGGCCGTGATGAGGAAGTACAGGCTCAGTCCGAGCAGCGCATAGGTCCACGCCGCCATGATCGTGTAGCCGATGCCGTGGTGGAACACAGCGCCGGGTGATACACCGGGGGGCATCAGTTCGATCGAGGTCCAGACCAGATGGTGGCGCTCATTGGTAAACACGAGCACGACCGACAGGACGGCCGCCATCACGGGCACCCATAGCTTCGACCAGGGCACCACGAAATGCGGCCGGCTGACATGGATCATCGCCACGAGCCAGCCAATTGGCACGGCCACGATCCCGAGGTACTGGAGCTTGGCCCAGAAGATCCGCCCAGCCATGTCCGATTCGCTGATCTCGAGCAGCCGTCCGCCGCTCCAGACCACCACGCCCCCGGCCAGCAGCAGGAACGCCCTGACCGTAGGGTCGTCACGGCGCGGCCAGGCGGCAATGGCCATGCCCACGCTGCACACCACGGCGATGGTCAGACAAAGGACGAGAGGATACGATGGCATGGAAGGTCGGCCGAACCAGATCGGGGCCCCGACTGGCTGTGCGGGGCGAACCATTATAGGCTTGCGCAGTCCGACACTGGCGCGGCGCCCGGTGGCGCCGCCAATGCACAACACATCCGGAAAACCGAACGTGCCAATCATTCTCCTGGGGCTGGCGTTACTGGCTGCCTTTGTCTACGGCGTCGTGCAGCTCTACCTGAAAGTAGCCGCCGCTTACGGCGCGATCGCCGGCACCGCCGCAGTGGTTGCGCTGCTTGCCGCCCTGACCGCGCTGGCCGTGCGCTGGCTGCAACGCTATCGGGCCATCCACGGCAAGCGTGTCAACGGCGAGCGAGTGCTCGCGCTGACCGGAGACTGGGGTAGCCTGAGGCTGGACGCCGAGCGCAAGAACGGTGTCCTGGAGATGAATGGCCGGCGTGTCGTGCTGATCTTCGCCGATATCGGCGAGGCCCGCGCCGTTGCCGCCGATGGCAAGTGGCACATTGCGCTGACGCTGCACCACCACACGCCCGCAGACTGGAAGATCCCCGTCGCGGACGGCAGCACCGCCAACCGCTGGAGCAAGATCTTCACGCTGGCGGCAGCGCAGAAACTCTAGAAATCGCTGTTATCTTCACAAGGAGCCTCCGCATGACTCGATCGAACCGCCAATTGAAGCGACTGACCACCGCCAGTGCTGTCGCGCTCGTCGCCATGGTGGCCGGTTGCGCGTCGCAACCGCCGGCAGAGCCGATTCCGAACCCGGGCCCCCAGGGTGGCCGTGGCACGCCGGAGGGTTGCCAGGCCGACAAGCTGGGCGACGAGGCGCTGATCGGCAAGACCGAAGCCGAGGCCGCCGCCCTGCTCAAGGGCTGTGCCTGGCGCTTCGGCAGCCGCGACGGCCAGAGCCTGCCGGCCACGATGGACTACAACCCGCAGCGCCGGTCCATCGACGTGGTGGGCGGCAAGGTCACCGCCGTTCGTCGGGGCTAACTTCGGGGAGACTTCGCGGATGCCTTCGCGGCTAACTGCGCGGATGCCCTGGTGACTAATCTCGCCGCCAGGGCAGTACCGCATCGGGTAACGCGGCCGCTACTTCGAGCGGCTGCGGTCCGCGCCGTACGTATCCATGATGATCATCGTGCGATCCAGCACCCCGTTATCGTCGAAGTAGGCGCTGAAATGCGCCGGCACGTAGCCGGGCAGGTACATGCGGTACGACCACGCCTCGCGCTTCATCAACGGGTAGTACTGAATTGGCTCGCGCGGCATGCCCCAACGTTCCAGAACGTCCCGCTTGGTCCAGGCGTTGGGCTGCGCCTTGTAGATTTCGGCCTCGGTCAGCATCTGCCGGAACGCGATCAGCTTGCCCGATCCATCGAAATCGGCCGCGTAAACGTCATACCCGTAGGGCTGCTTCGAGTAGATCCAGCGCAGCGTGCCGTCGGCAAGCTGATGCGTCTCGGTGGGCTTGCCAAATGTGTCGCTCACGGCCGACTGCGGACTCCCGATCATCTTCTGCCCGGTCTCCACGGGTTGCAGCGACGCACATGCGCTCAAGACCAGGGCGGCGATCCCCATCCAGACGGGTAAACGAAGTTGCATGGTTGGCTCCGGTATCGGTGAGACTCTCGTGCCCAGCATACTCCACTTGGACTGCTTGAGCGCGTATCTCGCCTGCTACGTAAACACCGGATCGCCAGGGTTTATTCCGCAGGACACATAGCCCGTCATGCCCGTGCCGGGCGCATCGGCGCGCGCGCGATCGCCCGATCGTCAATCGGCCAGTGCAGCGCGGCGGCAATCACCCCCAGTGCCATCGCCCCCATCCAGACCAGGTCATAGGACCGCGTCAGCTCGAACACCACCCCACCCAGCCACACGCCCAGGAACGAGCCGAGCTGGTGGCCGAAGAAGACGAAGCCGAACAGCGTGGTGATGTAGCGCACGCCGAATACCTGGGAGACGATGCCGCTGGTCAGCGGCACGGTGCCGAGCCACAGGAAGCCCATCACCGCTGCGAACGCATACAGGCTTATCGGGCTCAGGGGCAGCAGCACGAACAGGGCCATTGCCGACGTACGCGCCAGGTAGATGCCGGCTAGCAGGTACTTCCGCGTATGCCGCCCGCCCAGCCAGCCGAACGCATAGGTGCCGAAGATATTGGCCAGCGCGATGATGGCCAGCGCGGCCATGCCGTCAGCGGGCTGCAGCCCCTTGTCGCGCAGGTAGGCGGGCAGATGGTTGGCGATAAAGGCCAATTGGAAGCCACATGCCAGGAAGCCGAGGTTGAGCAGCCAGAAGCCCGAGTGGCTGAAAGCCTCGCGGATGGCGGCCAGCATCGGCATCGGTGGCTGGCCGCCGGTAGCAGCATCGGATGCCGGGACGCGATCGCGGAACGGCAACGCGAACGGGATCAACACCGCCGCGCATACCGCCAGCACCATCAGCGCATTCGTCCAGCCGGCGAACGACAACAGCGCCTGCGCGGATGGAACCATCAGGAACTGGCCGATGCCACCGATTGCCCCGGCGATGCCCAGCGTGCGGCTGCGGTCCTCTGGCGGCACCATGCGGCTCAGCGCGCCATAGACCACGCCGAAGGTCGTGCCAGACTGCGCCACGCCGATGCAAACCCCGGCGACCAGCACGAATGCCGGCGCGCTCGTGATCACCGCCATCCCGTAGAGGCCCAGCGCGTACAGCACCAGACCGGCCAGCATCACCTTCCAGGAGCCGAACCGGTCGGCCACCATGCCGGTGAATGGTTGCGCGATGCCCCAGGTCAGGTTTTGCACGGCCATGGCGAAGCCGATCGACTCGCGCGTCCAGCCTCGGTCGCCGATGATCGGCAGCAGGAACAGCCCTTGCACGTGCCGCGCGCCCAGCGCCAGCCCCATGACCAGCCCGCCGGCCAGCAACAGGAAGACGGTATCGCGCCACCATGGCGCAGGGGCCGCGGGCTGAGATGCGGCGCGAGTATGGGAGCGGGGAGCGTTGGTCATGCTGTCGGTCGGAGGAAGGCCTTGAATGCCCTCCATTTCATGTGCTCCGGTGCGGCGATTCAACCGACATTTCGGGCGTTTTGCCATGCGCCACACGCATGGCAAGAGATGGCGAGCCATGCTGTAATGGCGCCATTCGCCCCTGCCACAGCCATACGCCCCCGTCATGTCCGAACCGCTCGCCCGGATGTTTTCCCTCGATCTGCTCAAGGGCTTCGTCGCCGTAGGCCGGCGCATGAGCATCACGCAAGCCGCCGAGGACCTCTGCCTGACCCAGTCGGCCGTCAGCCGCCAGGTCCGGGCGCTCGAAGAGCAGCTTCAGGTCCGGCTGTTTATCCGGCGGCACCGGGGTGTCGCGTTCACGCCGGAAGGCGAGCGGCTGTTCCGCAGCGCCGACGGCGCCTTGCTGCAACTGCAAAACGTGGCGGCGGAGCTTCGCAAGCGCGATGGCCGGCAACCCGTGACGGTAACGGCCAGCATTGGCGTGGCGGGCCTCTGGCTGTTGCCGCGGCTGGGCTCGCTGCAGCGCCAGTACCCTGGCCTGGACGTGCGACTGTCCGCCAACAACCAGATCAGCGATCTGCGTGCCGATGGCATCGATCTGGCGATCCGCTATTGCCCGGCATCGGCGGCGCCGCCCCTTGCCGTCCATCTGTTCGACGAGACCATCGCCCCGGTGGCGAACCCCTCGATGGGCGCCCACCTCGTGACGACGCCCGAGGCGCTGGCGGAACTGCCGTTGATCGAGTTCGATGATCCACGCCCATGGCTGCACTGGCGCAACTGGCTCGGTGCGCAAGGCTACCGCCAGGCCAGCCGCCGCGGCATCCTGCGCTTCAACCAGTACGATCAGGTGATCCATGCAGCGCTGGCCGGGCAAGGCGTGGCGCTTGGCCGCCTCGAACTGATCCAGTCGTGGATCGACGGCGGCCAACTGGTGGTTGCCGCGACCGGTGGTGCGGCCATGCCCAGCCCCAACGCCTTCTGGCTGATTCACGCCAGAGAGCAACCGCGCGAGGACGTCCGGCGTGTGGCGGAATGGATCCGGAGTGAAGCCGCCGGCATAGCCGCGACTGGTGGCGCCAGCCACTCACCCCCCGCACCCCCAATCCCTACTTTGGTGGGGCAAGCAAACCCGCCGTCAAGAAACGGGCGTCTGATCCGATAAGATGGTCGACGGTCGCCGAATGGCGTCCGGCGTGTTGATGTGGAGCCACCATGGACCCCCTTTCGTTCGAGTTCGTGACTGTCGAGGAAGCCAAGAAGGTACTCGACGGGAATATGCCGCCTGCCGCGCGGACCGACTGGACCGAGATGCGCCAGCCCTCGGATGCCACGGAACAGGCGCTGACATCCGAAGCACTCAGATGGCTCGCCCAGTTGCCGCGTGAAGTCCGGCCGCTCGAACTGTTCCACACCTATCCGCGCATTGCCAATCAGTTGGCCAGGCTAGCCGCCCCGGCCGCTGTATCAGCATTCCTCGCCGACCTGCTGATCGACAAGCGTGGCGACCGGCAGGGCTTTCCAGGCGGTATCGCGCCGGAGCTTTCGAAGCTTCAGGAGCATCTGCTGCAACTGCTCCAGTCCCCCGACGCCACCGCCTGACACACCACGGATCCCCTCGGCTACAGCTCATCCTCCAGCGGCAGGAGTCCCAGAAAGTCGATGCCGATGTGCTGCCACACGCTCATGCCGGGCTCCTTGTCGTTGGTGACTTCCTTGCCCTGCTCCATCGTTGTCCACGTCAGGCCTTCCTGACCCGCTGCATCGGTACGCACCCCAATGCGCCACGCGATCTCGGGCAGCCGCTTGTCCACGTCGGACACGAACCAGGCAGCCAGCGTGGGGCTGTCGAGCACGACCCCCATCTCGGTATTGAGCCGGCTCGATCGCGGGTCCAGGTTCGGGGAGCCCACGAACAGGAACCGCCGGTCGACGACATAGGCCTTGGCGTGAAGGGTTGCGCGGCTCGATGTGAAAGTGCGAGCGTGTCTGCCACGATCTTGCGTCAAACCGGTGCTGGCGGTGGGCTTGAGTTCGTACAGTTCGATTCCGGCGTGGAGCAGCGCCAGACGGCGTGGCGCGTATCCCGCATGGACCGCGGAAACATCCGTGGCCGCGAACGAGTTGGTCAGCACCCGCACCTTGACGCCGCGTTTGACGATGGCAGCCAGCCATTTCTCGGTGTCGTCGTCTGGCACGAAGTACGGCGAGATCAACACCAGTTCGGTCTGCGCCGCCTCCATCAGCGCCCGCAGGCGGGGAATGGCGTGGGTCGACGGATCGTCGGGATCGTTCTCGATCTTGTCAGGCGAGTCGGCAATCACGCGCGCGCTGCCGATGTGGCCCGGCAGATGACCCACTTCGATGCCGCGCGCCAGCCCCGAGTCCAGCAGCTCCTGCACGAAAGGACTGGCACGAGCGATGTCTCCCTTTGCCTCGACTTCCTTGCGAAAGCGTCGCAGTTCCTCCGGTGCTTCCTTGCCCTCGGGCACCAGCGCTGCCACCGGATACGCGCTCTCGCTGTTCCAGTACTGGTCGAACACCTTGCTGGCGACCTGCACGACGGGCCCGGCGACCATCACATCCAGGTCGCTGAAATCAACGTCGGGTCGGGCCGAGAAGTACGCATCGCCGATATTCCGGCCACCGACCACGCCCACGAGGTTGTCCGCCACCATCAGCTTGTTGTGCATGCGCCGGTCAAGGCGGCCGAAATCGACCATCATCTCGGCCCAGCGCGCGGAGCGGCTGGCAAACGGGTTGAACAGCCGGGTCTCGATGTTCGGATGGGCATCAAGCGCCGCCCAGAGCTTGTCCTGATTGGTGGAATGCAGGTCGTCGATCAGCACGCGCACCCGCACGCCACGGTCGGCGGCATCGATCAACTCTCCGAGCAGGGCGCTGCCCGTGGTATCCGCATCAAAGGAGTAGTACTGGAGATCGAGCGTCTTGCGCGCCGCGCGCGCCAACGCCATGCGGACCGCCAGCGCATCAGGCCCCGAACCCAGCGGATAGAAGATCGATTGACCCGGATTCCGCGCCAGTCGTGGCGCCAGGGAAGTGGCCAGCAACGTGTCGCTGGTATCGGTCGACGCGTAGCTCGGCGTGCGGTCAGGATGCGCAGGCAGACTGGCGCAACCTGCCAGCACCAGGATGCAAGCCGACAGGCAGGCCGACAGGAACCGGGGGCCAACGCTCGTACTCCGTTGTTGCAACGCCTGCGCCATGGCGACCCCCAGGTGGTTGGTTCACTGCTGCGCGACGCTCTTCCGCGCCGGCTCGCGATAGTAGCCACGCACGATCTGCTGCGCTACGGGCAGCCTGGCGCTAACCGGGGCCGGAAACCGCACGATCGCGTCGAAGCGGTCCACGTCCACCGGCTCGAACAGCACGCGCGGCTCGAACTGCGACAGGTCGACGAACCGCATGTCGCCATAGCGCCGCAGCGTCCGGCCAGCTTCTTCCATGAAGTCCTCGCAAGCCTGCCGCGCCACCTTGATCAGGCGCGCCTCGACATCCTCGGGGTCCACACCCACCTCCAGCGGAATGCGCACGGTATCGAGCGTATAGGCACCGGCCTGGGAATGGTTGCGCACCGCCGTGGTCAGCAACATGCTGTTGGGGACCTGCACGGTAAAGCCTGTGTAATGACGCGCCGGGGCTACCTCCACCAGCGTGGTCGACATCACATCCATATCGATGACCTCGCCGCCGAACGGCCCGATCTCCACCAGATCGCCCAACTGGAACGGTCGCGTGACCATGCGCATGAACGCGCCCAGGAAGCACATCACCAGTTCCTTACCGACCAGCAGCAGTGCCGCGGCAAACGCGGCCAGCGAGATCGCCACGCTTTTCAGTTCCGACACCCAGATGCCAAGCAGCAGCAGGAAGGTCACCGCCGCGACGAAGTTCCGCGATGCCACGGTCCAGGCGCGATAGCTGCCGCGATTGTCGGCCTGCAGGCGGGTCGAGAAAAAGCGGTTGATCAGCTTGACCACCATCGTGCCCACGAAGACCACGAACAGGCTGGTGACCACGTTGATCACGATGCTGTCGTTGGCGTTGAAATGCATGGTCATTCGTCCCGGGTTCGCGCCGCCCCAAGTCGCCTGTCACGCACAAAGCGGTGGCAGGGCGCGCCTGTCCTGGGGAATTCTAGTCACACGGCACCGCCCTGCACCAGCGTATTCCATCCGGTTTCGTGCGCCGGGCCCGTCCCGCTACCCCGAGGCGCGATGCAGAACATCAAAACTGAATCGTCGAGCGGGGGCAGAATCGCCCGCGCCTGCCGCCACTGCGCGGTGCCATTCACAAGGATCGAGATGATGTTGAAGTCCACCCGCCGCTGGTAAACGCGCCGCAGTAAGCGGGCCGGGTCAGGAGGCTGGCGCTGCGGAAGATTGCCAGCCGAGGCCCAGCGACTTCTGCAGCGAGACGAAATCCTTGAGGAGATCCGCATCGCCCGAGATGCGGCTCTGTTGGGCCACCACTCGCGTGCGTTCGACGTCGAGCCATTCGAGCATGCTGGCCGTGCCGGCGCGGTAGCGCTGCTGCTGCAGCGTCGAGGCGCGCTCCGCCGATGCTTCCACGCGGCGCAGCACAACCACGTGCTCACGCTGATGGCCGTAGCGCGACAACGCGACATCGGCATCGCGCAGTGCCTTCAGCACCACGCTCTCGTAGCTGGCCTCCGCTTCGTCACGCCCGCCCTCGGCGCCCTCGACCCCTGCGGCCACACGGCCGAAATCGAGGATGTTCCATTGCAGGCGCGGCAGCGTCATCCACGTGCCATTTTCCTTGCGCGCGAGGTGGCTGGGGTCCGTCGCCGCGAAGCCCAGCGAGCCGAGCAGCGACAGCTTCGGAAACCAGTCCGCCTTGCGCACGCCGATCTGCGCCGTGCTCGATGCCAGACGCCTTTCGGCGGCGCGGATATCGGGACGTGATTTCAGCAGCGCGGCCGGATCGCCAACCGCGACGGTTTCCGGCACGCCGGGCAACGGCTTCGGCGCCGATAGCTCCGCGTCGAGCGTCCCCGGCGAGCGACCGGTCAGCATCGCAAGCTGGTCCAGCGATTCGGCGATGCTGGCTTGCACCGGCGACATCTGCGCGCGCGTGTTGTCGAGTTGCGTCATCAGCCTCTCCACCTCAAGCTGCGATGCCACACCGCGCGCGCGACGCTGCTGCGTCAGGTCGAGCATCTCCGCCTCAAGCTGCTCGGACGACGCCAGGTGCGCAAGGCTTTCCTGCTGCTCGCGCAGCGTGATGTAGGCCTGTGCCACTTCGGCGGCCAACTGCACGTGGGCATCGGCCAGTTGCGCATCGGCGGCATCGGCTTCGGCCGACGCGGCTTCGATCGAGCGACGCGTACCGCCGAACAGGTCGATCTCCCAGCTTGCGTCGAAGGCTGCGATATAGAGCGACAACGGCCCGCGCCCGGCATTCGACGAGCCCTGGCCCGACAGCGCGGACAGGTTCGGCGAGCGCGTGCGCAACGTGGCCGCATCGACGGCAACCGTCGGGAACAGGTTGGCCTTGTTCCCGGCCAGTCCGGCACGTGCCTGTCGCACGCGCGCGCGCGCCACGCGGATATCGGGACTTTGCTTCAACGCCGATTCGATCAGTCCATCGAGTTGCGTGTCGCCCAGCGCGTGCCACCAGTCAGCGACACGCGGCGTCTGGCTGTCGGTGCCCTCCCCGGCGCGGGGAAATTTGCCGGTGTCGATCGCGTTACCAGCCACCTGCGGCGCGCCGCGATAGTCGGGGCCAACGGTGCAGCCCGCGGCGAACATCGCCGCCGCAAGCGTCAGCAAGGTGGCACGAAAGGAAACAGACATGATCAGTGACCGGTGGAAATAGGTGCGCCCGGACGGGGCGGTTTCAGCAGCAAGGCCAGCGGCACACAGAACAGCAGTGCCACGCCAAGCGCGAAGAAGGTTTCGGAGAACGTCATCACAGCGGCCTGGCGGGCAATCTGGCCACTCAGCTGGGCAATCGCCTGCAACTGGGCATGAGCATAGTCGCCGCCCTGGGCCATGAAGCTCGCGATGCTCGACGTCATGTGCTCCTGACCGATCGCGCTATTAGCGGTCACCGATTCGCGGATCACCGAGTCGTGATAGGCATTGCGCCGGTCGATCAGCGTGCCGAGCAGCGCGAGGCCAATCGAGCCGCCAAGGTTGCGCGCCATGTTGTACAGGCCCGCGGCATCGCCCGCCTCGTGCGTGGCCACGGCGGCCATCGATGCCTGATTCAGCGGCATCATCGCCAGGATCTGGCCGAAGCCCCGCAGGATCTGCGATGCATAGAAATCATGACCAACGCTGTCGACGGTCAGGCCGATATCGAGCATGCAACTGGCGAAGAAGCACACCAGCCCCGAGATGACCAGCCAGCGGCTGTCGAACTTGCCGAGCATACGCGGCAGCACGGGCATCAGCAGAAACGCAGGCAGGCCCGACAGCAGCATGATGCCGCCCGCCTGCTCGGCGTTGTAGCCGGCGATCGTCGCCAGAAACTGCGGCAGCAGGTAAGACACGCCGTACACCCCGGCGCCCACCGTGGTCACGATCAGGATCACGCTTGCGTAGTTCTTGTTCAGCAGCAGGCGCAGACGCACGATGGGCTGCTTCGCGGTGAGCTGCCCGACGAGCATCAGTGCCAGGCCGCCTGCCGCCAGCAACGACAGATAGATAATCAGGTGCGACTCGAACCATTGCTCGCGCTGGCCTTCTTCGAGCACCACAGTCAGGGAGCTGAGACCCACCGCAAGGCCAACGATGCCGAGCCAGTCGGCCTTGAAGAATGCGTTGAAATCCGCGCGCTCGGATTTCAGGCCGAAGTACAGCAGCGGCACCAGCACCGCCGTGATCGGCAGATTGAGGAAGAAGCACCAGCGCCAGTTGACGTTTTCGGCCAGCCATCCGCCCACCACCGGGCCGAGCAGGGGCCCGAGCAACACGATCAGGCCGAACATCGACATCCCGATCGGCATCTGGTGCCGGGGCAGCCGCGTCCGCACGATGGTCTGCGCGGTCGGAATCATCGCACCGCCGGCAATCCCCTGGCCGATACGGCCGACCACCATTTGGGTCAGGCTATGCGACATGCCGCACATCATCGAGAACGCCGTGAACAGCAGCGCGTTCCACATCAGGAAGCGGCGCAGCCCGAACACTCGCGTCAGCCATGCCGTGAGCGGAATGATCACGATCTCGGCCATCAGGTAGCCGGTAGAGATCCAGGTACCCTCGGTACCGGCCGCCCCGATCTGGCCCTGGATCTGCGGCAACGCCGAGTTCGTGATGGAGATATCGAGCGTGGCCAGAAGCGCCCCGAGGGAGCCGGCTGCCACGGCAATCCAGTCCGCCGCGGAAGCGTTCGGCTCCCGCGCGATTGCGGCCGCTTCAGCCATGGGTGGCCTTGATGTCGGCCTGGCTCCTGGCGGGATGGAGCTCGCGCGTGTCGATGTCGACGACTACCGACAGGCCCGGCACCAGGATCGCGCGCGCTTCCGTCGGCACGTCCACATGAATCCGCACCGGCACGCGCTGGACGATCTTGGTGAAGTTGCCCGTGGCGTTCTGCGCGGGCAGCAGGGCAAACTGCGAGCCGGTACCGGGCGACAGGCTATCGACCACACCATGCAGCTCCTCACCGGGTAGCGCGTCGACGTGGAGCGTCACCGGCTGGCCGGGGCGCATGCGGCCCACCTGCGTTTCCTTGAAATTGGCGGTCAGATAGAGGTCCTGCACCGGCACCACGGTCAGCAGACGCATGCCGGGCTGGGCGAACTGGCCGACGCGCACACCCTTGTCGGCAACACGCCCGGCCGTGGTGGATCGCACCACGGTGTCATCGAGATTGAGCTTTGCCTGACGCGCGCTGGCCTGCGCCACGTCGAGCTGCGCATGCGCCTGCTCGATCCGCGCCTTCAGCGTCACCGTCTGGCTTTGTTCCACTCGCAAAGCGGCCTCGTTGGCCGCCAGCGTGGTGGATGCGCGGGTCTGCGCATTGCTCAGCTCGGCAGTGCGCTCTTCCGTTTCGGCGCCCGATTTCACCAGCGGCGCATAGCGTTCCACCTGTGATGCCGCATAGCGCGAATTGGCTCGCGCGCCATCCACTTCCGCGGCAGCCTGCGCGATCCTCGCCTGCTGCTGCGCGAGATCGGCTTCCGCGCGCGTCACGTCGGCCTGCCGCGAAGCCACGGTCGCCTGCGCCTCGTCATAGGCCGCCTGGTACTGGCGATTGTCGAGCCGCACCAGTTCCTGGCCCGCCTGGATCTGCTGGTTGTCGCGCACGTAGACTTCGGCCACGTAGCCGTTGACCTTGGGTGCCACCGTCACGCTGTCGGCCTGGATATAGGCGTCATCGGTGCTTTCGATGAAACGGGCATAGAGCCACCAGCGCACGCCGTACGCCAGGACAAGCACGAGAAGCAGCAAACCCGCGCCAAGCAGGATCTGCTTGCGGCGCGAAGTGCGGTCGGAAACGGCGGATTCTGGCGCGACGCCGGCTGGCGACGCCGTTGCGGCGGAATGGGTGGCGGACATGGGGACGCGGGGACTTCGAAGCCGGAATGGCTGAGCAATTATTCCACTTGGTAAAAATCTGTCAACTGGTATATTTCTGTCTGAATTCAGCGACAAGGACTTCCGACATGGCGCGACACAGGCCTGCGGCCGAAGGCGGTTACCAGCGTGGCGAAGAGACTCGTGCCCGTATCATTGATGCGGCGCTGCGGCTGTTCGGCACACATGGCTTTGACGGCGCTTCCACCCGCGACATCGCGCGCGAAGCCGGGGTGAACGCTCCGGCACTCCAGTACTACTTCGATAACAAGGAAGGGGTCTACCTGGCATGCATCGACTACTTCGTCGAGCGAGTGTGGTCGCTGCTGGAGGAAGTTGTGGGCCGGGCGGAAGCCGTGGTGGCCCGGGAAGATGCCAGTGATGCAGAGCTGATCGACGCCTACCTGGCGCTGCAGGCGCGCTTCATGGCCTTTCTATATGAGGGCCCCGATACAGAGCACTGGCGTCAGTTCATGGCCCGTGAACGCGCGGGACTCGGCCCCCCGGCGGCATTCGACCGCTTCGATGCCGGCATCAACCACCGGCTGTTCGCGCTGACCACGCATATCGTTGGCCGCCTGACCGGGCAGCCGGCCACGGCGGAATCCACACGTATCCGCACCATCGCCATCGACAGCCAGGTGGCATCGTTCAAGGTGATGCGGCGTCATATTCTCAAGGCGTTGAACTGGCAGGGCTATGGGGAAGCCGAGACGCAACGCGTGCAGGATGTGATGCACGACCAGACACGGACCCTGCTCGAGGGCTTGGTCGCCCAACGCGACAGGTGAGTTGGCATAACTAGAGTAAATACTCTAATCATGTCGCGCCGGGCGATAGCCTAACGCAATTTTATGTTTTAAATCAGTCGCTTAAACGTCATCAGCGGCTTCGGTTACCCCGCAATCACTCGCTATCTTTACCAGAAATATGATTGCGTCTCGAAGAAAGCCCTTGCTTATCTATCTAGTAGTAGATAATATTTGGCTCATGGACGACGCGATGCAGCAAAGCAGTCCGCAGCACCAAGCCGATCCACGCAATACCAAGTCGTTTGTCAGTACCGGGAGGCGGTCTTTTTTTTAGCCCTGGTTACCTATCTAGCAGTAGATAGCAACAGCGCCCGAACCAAGACCCCTGAGATTCGCAGCACAGAATACCGGCCCCGCGACCCACACACCAAGATCGCCCGGCCCTTCGCAAGGAGAGCAATCATGAACGCCAAGACCATCCTGACCGCCGCCGCACTCGCCGCCGCTTTCGTCACTGGTGCCGCACAAGCCGCCCCCGCCGCCCAGAAGGCCGGCGAAGTCTACGGCTACAGCTATCGCGTGAACGACCAGCGCAGCGCCTTCACCGACGGCGCACGCGTCGGCAAGACCGACCCGTACACCGATGGTGCAAAGGTCGGCAAGGCTGACCCGTTCACCGACGGCGCCAAGGTAGGCAAGTTCGATCCGTACACCGACGGTGCCCGCATCGTCGCCGGTCTGGACCGCACCGGTGTCTCGAGCGAACCGGCCCGCAAGGTTGACCCGTACCTCGACGGCGCCAAGGTCGGCAAGTTCGACCCGTACACCGACGGCGCACGCATGGTCGCCGGCCTGGATCGCACCGGTGTCTCGAGCGAACCGGCCCGCAAGGTTGATCCGTACTACGACGGTGCCCGTACCGGCAAGTTCGACCCGTACACCGAAGGCGCAAACGCCTGAGCCCCGCCCCATGCTGGCGGTAGTTGAAAAGAAGTAACCGGAGTCGCATCAGGGCCACTGTTCTGGCCGGCTCCGGTTGTTGCCCCGGAGTCCATCATGAGCTTCAAGAACAGTGCCCTGATCCTGAGTGGATGGCTGGCCGTCACAGCCGCCACCGGCGCCGCCGCCGCGATCGTGGTCCAGACGCTACCTGTCTGAGCCCGACACACGACACTAATAACTGCGCCCCCGCAGCAAGTTGAAGAAAGCCATCAGTGCGCAATCCAGCGCGGCGTGAATGCACTCTGCCATGCGTTCACGCCGCGTTGGCATTTGTGCGCACCATGGCGCAAGCATCAAGCCGCCGTATATAGTCTGCCCATCACTCGCGAACTCCCGGCGAACGATGCCAGACACGCCAATTAATTACCTTCTTGCAGTCGGACTCACGGCCGGCCTGACCGTTATCTGCGTCGGCCTGCACTATGAAGCACTTCGGCTAATCTCCTCGATTCACCCCAAGCGCCTTAGCGGCAAACTCAACATTGCCGTGATGATCCTGCTGATCATCCTCACGCATTGCATCGAAGCCGTGATTTTCAGCGGCGGTTACTGGCTCGGCACCGAGTGGCTTGGCATCGGCCGCCTGACGGGCATGCAAGAGCACGGCCCCGCGGCGTATATCTATTTCTCCCTCGAAACCTTCACCACACAGAGCATCGGCGACATCGTCCCGATCGGCCAGCTGCGTCTACTGGCTGCCGTACAGCCGCTGGTGGGCCTGATTCTGATAGGCTGGTCCACATCGTTCACATTCCTGATCATGCGGCGCGACTGGCAATGGGACGACGAGCGCGGCGCCAGGAATTGACGGCTGACGACTGACGGCTGGCCGGGGAGGGCTGGTCGCCGGCCGCCACGTCGGCCACAATGGCCATCGGGTTTCAGCAAAATGATGACTTTGCGTCATCCGCACGTCCGCCAGCGCCGTTACACCGGTTTTGCATCGCACCTTCCCCCATGGGAAGCGCCAGAAGAAACGGAGTGATTACTTGTCGACGAATTCGGATTACCAGGCTGGTGTGGCACATGGCCGGTACCCGCGCGCCCTGATACTGTGGCTCGCCACGGCGATGTTCGCGCTGGTGGCCTTGCTGGCCGCGCCGCGAGCCCACGCCCAGACGCCGGCCCCGCTGGCCGAGTGGCAGTACTCGGTAGGCGTGCCGCTGGAAAAGCTGTTCGAGGGGCCCCCGCCCGACTGGACGGTTCGCCTGGGCATGGCAGCCCGTATCAGCCCGTATTACGACGGCACCGGCAACTACTATCCGCTGGCGGGCCCGGCGATCGACATCCGGTACCGCGACCAAGGCTTCCTGTCCACTGGCGAAGGCCTCGGCTGGAACATCGTCCACTCCGACCATTGGCGCGCCGGTATTGCGCTGACCTATGACTTCGGCCGACGCGAAAAGCACGACCACGACCATCTGGCCGGACTCGGCAACATCGGGATGGCGGTCGAGTCGAAGCTGTTCGCGGAGTACGTGGTCTCGAAGGAGTTTCCGCTTGTGATTCGCGCGAACGCGCGGCGCCAGTTCGGGGGTGCCAACGGGTGGCTGGGCGACCTCGGCGCGTACATGCCGCTGCCGGGCAGTTCGGACAAGTTCGCCTGGTTCGCGGGTCCCACCATGACGGTCGCGGATTCGGCCTACATGAGTCGCTGGTACGGTGTCACGGCGGAGCAATCGGCGCGTTCAGGACTGCCCCAGTACCATGCCGGCGCCGGCATCCGCTCATACGGCGGGGGGGTATCCGCGATGTGGTTCTTCGGCAAGCACTGGTTCGCCACGGCCGATTTCGGCATCGCAGCGCTCGTCGGCGATGCGCGCAACAGCCCGGTCGTATCTCACTCGGCCAACATGACCGGCGATATTTCGATCATGTACGAGTTCTGACCCAGTAACTACCGATCAGCCGGTCACTCGGCGGGCCGCCGCAGATAGCTCTCCACCACGCGGCGCAGGCCGGGCAGTTTCCCCGTGAAGAAGTGTCCGGCGCCCGGTACCACGACCACCGGCAGTTCCTGCGGTCGCGCCCAGTCGAAAACGTTCACCAGCGGTACCCGCTCATCGCGCTCTCCGTGCACGACCAGCGTGTGGGCGGGGACCGTCGGCGTGTCATAGGACAGCGTGTCGGACAACGCGCCAGCGGGCATTCCCGCCAGCATCAAGTGCGCCATCGACTCGCCCGCGGCGGTGAGCACCTCGGCTGCGCGCGCCTGGACGAAAGCGCCGAACGAGAATCCAGCCAATGCCAGCGGCAGCCCCGCATTCGCTGATTGCGCGTACCGGATCACGGCCAGCACGTCGTCCGTTTCGCCGTTCCCTTCGTCGTACTCCCCTTCGCTCTGGCCAACGCCGCGATAGTTCGGCCGCAATGCCAGGAAACCATGCGCCTGCAGGATGCGCGCAAGCAGTTGGGGAATCTTGTGTTCGGCGTTACCGCCCTGGGACGGATGCGGATGCGCCACCACGGCAACGCCGATCGGCGCAGCGGCCGGCGTATCGACGAGAACTTCGATCTGACCGGCAGGTCCGGCGATGAACTGGCGAGTGGTAGCAGGTACGGGGAGGGGCGAGGACATGGGAACGGCGACTTGCTGGCTGGGGGCGGGCGTTACGGTTTCTGGCATACGAATGCACGCGCAGCATACCCGCAGCAGCCCCCCGGCGGCAACGCCTGCCGCCGTCCCACACCTGGCTGCCGATTCTCAATGCTGGCTGTCCGCCTTGATGACGGACGCAACTTCCTGCCGCCTGACGCTGACCACATCGTCAAGCTCGAGCCCCTCCGCGACGACGAGCATCTCGGTTCCCCGGCTGATGGCGTAGATCACGCCGTACCAGAGATCCGGCCCCGCCGCGGCGTTCAGCCGGATGCTGAACTCCGTCACCAGATCCTGACTGAAGACGGTCACCAGGTCGCCAACCTCGGGCATGGCGGCCTCCTCCGCCAGCGGAAATTCCCGGGCTGCCACCGTCAGTGGCGTCTGCGCGATGCCGCGCGCAAACCTCGCTTGCATGTCATCTCCTGCGCATGATTTTCACCTTGTAAGGATAGGAACGCAGCCTGAAAAGGCACGGAAAACCTGCCACAGGGAGGATTCAGGTCGAGCGCGCGTCGCATTTGAACGGGCCGCGCCTCACGATTCAATAGCGCCGGGTTCCTCATGCGCCTGCTGCCCATCGAGCTTTGCTTCGCGGCGCGCCAGCCTGGCCGATAGCCGGTACTGGCACACGAACAGCGCAATCAGGGCGATCAAGGCAATGGCGGCAAGGCCAAAACGGTAGACGATCCACATGGTGCGGCATGGTCGTAGTTGTCCTGCTTTCAGCCTATTCAGCCTGCCGTCCAGACACTGCAAAGAATCGACTGATACACGTCAATTTCCTGTCAATGCCGAGCACAGAATTTGACCTGATCCGAAAAATGCGAGAAAGCGGAGCCCTTCCCAGACGTAAACCACTTAATGGCCCGCTCGAAAAGTCTGTGCACTATCGCGGCCATTGATCAATACGATATGACTTGAACGACCCCTTCTGCGATAGTTGACTGCAACTCCTGCCGGCGAGTCAGTTCCCCGGCGCACTCGATGACGCGGCCACGAGCCGCGGCAATTCCGTCCCACAAATGTCCAGACGCGACCCCTCCGGATCGCACGACTGCATCAAGGAATGACTATGAATAAGCTCACGACCGCATTTGGCGCGCCCGTTGTCGATAACCAGAACGTTCAGACCGCCGGCCCGCGTGGCCCCGCCCTGCTCCAGGATGTCTGGTTCCTCGAAAAGCTTGCCCACTTCGACCGTGAAGTGATTCCGGAACGCCGCATGCACGCCAAGGGCGCCGGCGCTTACGGCACGTTCACGGTCACGCATGACATCACCAAGTACACGCGCGCCAACCTGTTCTCACAGGTTGGCAAGAAAACCGACCTGTTCCTGCGCTTCTCGTCGGTGGCCGGCGAGCGCGGCGCTGCCGATGCGGAACGCGACATCCGCGGCTTTGCGATCAAGTTCTACACCGAGGAAGGCAACTGGGACCTGGTGGGCAACAACACCCCGGTTTTCTTCCTGCGCGATCCCCTGAAGTTCCCCGACCTGAACCACGCCGTGAAGCGCGACCCGCGCACGGGCATGCGTAGCGCCGAAAGCAACTGGGACTTCTGGACCGGCCTGCCCGAAGCCCTGCACCAAGTCACGATCGTCATGAGTGACCGGGGTATCCCACGCACCTGGCGTCATATGCACGGGTTCGGCAGCCATGCCTACAGCTTCATCAACGCCAACATGGAGCGCTTCTGGGTGAAGTTCCACTTCGTCACCCAGCAGGGCATCCAGAACCTGACCGACGAGGAAGCCGCGGAGATCACGGGCCAGGACCGCGAATATCACCAGCGCGATCTGTTTGAATCGATCGAACGTGGCGATTTCCCGCGCTGGAAGCTCTGCGTGCAGATCATGCCGGAAGCCGAAGCCAGCAAGGTCCCCTACCACCCGTTCGACCTGACCAAGATCTGGCCGAAGAAAGACTACCCGTTGATCGAAGTCGGCGTGCTGGAACTGAACCGCAATCCGGACAACTTCTTCGCCGAAGTCGAACAGGCATCGTTCGCACCGTCGACGATCGTTCCCGGCGTCGGTTTCTCGCCCGACAAGATGCTGCAGGGCCGTCTGTTCTCGTACGGCGACGCCGCGCGCTATCGCGTCGGCGTGAATCATCACCAGATTCCGGTGAACTCGCCGAAAGCCGCGAAGTACGTCAACAGCTATCACCGCGACGGCACGATGCGCGTCGACGGCAACCGGGGGGCCGCCATCGCCTATGAGCCCAATACGAAGGGCGAGTGGGCCGAGCAACCCGACTTCCGCGAACCGCCGCTGACGCTGGAAGGCACCGCCGACCACTGGAACCATCGCGAGGACGGCGACTACTTCTCGCAGGTCGGCGCGTTGTTCCGCCTGATGTCGCCGACGCAGCAGCAAGCGCTGTTCGACAACACGGCCCGCTCGATCAAGGGTGTCTCGAAACACATCCAGCAGACCCACATCAAGCATTGCACGGCGGCTGACCCCGCCTATGGTGCGGGTGTCGCGGCAGCCATCGAGATGATCGAGGCCAAGTAAGTCCCCACTACCCGTGCCTCTCCCGCCCTCGGGAGAGGCACGGGCGGAACGACTCAGAAAATCCCGAACAAACCGTCCGAGACAGGAAAATGATGATGGAACAGCCTCAAGCCACGATGTCCGCGGAAGATGAAGCGCGCATGATCGCCGCGCTGGGCCAGGTGTTCGATCTCGCGCGCAATGGCGACGCCGTGGCGCTCGCGGCGCTGATCGAACGCGGCATGCCACCGAACCTGCGTAATGAGAAAGGCGACACCCTCGTCATGCTGGCCGCCTACCACGGCCACGCGAACGCGCTGCGCACGCTGCTGGAAGTCGGCGCTTCGCCCGACATCCGCAATGCGATGGGTCAGACGCCGATCGCCGGAGCCGCCTACAAGGGCTACACGGAAATCGTCGAGATCCTGCTCGAGCATGGTGCCGACGTCGAAGGCGTCTCGCCTGACGGCCGCACGGCACTGATGACCGCCGCGATGTTCCAGCGCACGGACATCGTCGACATACTCAAGGCGCATGGCGCCGACCCCAACGCACGCGACAACCGCGGCATGACCGCAACCGATGCGGCGGCTTTCATGGCCGGCCGGCACGGTAGCCCCCATTGACGGGCCGCCCCTCTCGGTCGAGCGAGAGGGGGATCGCCTAGATTCCGCCTCAGCGAATTACCCGCGTCCCACGAACGGCATCTTGGTCGCCATGACGGTCATGAACTGCACATTGGTTTCCAGCGGCAGATTGGCCATATGCAGTACCGAGCTGGCAACGTGGGCCACATCCATCAACGGCTCCGGGCGGATCTCGCCATTGGCCTGCGGCACGCCACGCGCCATGCGGTTGGCCATGTCGGTACCCGCGTTGCCGATATCAATCTGACCACAGGCGATGTCCCAGGGACGGCCATCGAGCGACAGGCTCTTGGTCAATCCGGTAATCGCATGCTTGGTGGCCGTGTAGGGCACGGAATTCGGCCGTGGCGCGTGGGCCGAGATCGACCCGTTGTTGATGATGCGGCCACCACGCGGGTCCTGCGATTTCATCAGCATGAACGCGCCGCGCGCACACAGGAAGGCGCCGGTCAGGTTGGTATCGACCACCGCCTTCCACTGCTCGACTGACAGTTCGTCGATGCTGACACCCGGCGCGTTGATGCCTGCGTTATTGAACAGCACATCGAGCCGGCCGAAGCGTTCGCGGATCTTGCCGTACAACGCGTCGACCGAGGCGGCATCACTCACATCGCACTGCACGGCCAGCGCGGTCTGGCCCGCAGCCGTGGCTTGCGCGGCCAGGGCTTCCAACGTCTCGGCGGTGCGACCGGCCAGCACGACCTGATATCCGTCCGCGAGCATCGCCTGCGCCACTGCCTTGCCGATACCGCGCGCCGCGCCCGTGACCAGTGCGACCTTTGCCTGCTTTGTCATGCTCGATGTCTCCAATGTCTTGTGGCTGGGAAGAGTGCCACCCCTGATTCTGCCCGAAAGCACCGCAGTTGTACGACAACTTCTGGGCGATCATCGGCCTCCCCTTCCATCATCGCGCGGCGCCAACCACTTCCGCCCGCTCCGCCACGATGCGCAAGCGGTCAAAGTTCATATTGGCGCCCGATGTGATCGCGACCAGCGCCAGCGAAGCGTCGCCCGCCGTCGCCGCATACTGCTTGAGCCCCGCCACGGCCAGCGCGCCGGCCGGCTCCACCAGGCTGCGCGTGTCCTGGAAGACGTCCTTGATCGCCGCGCAGAGCGCATCGGTATCCACCGTCAGCACACCATCAAGGTACTTCTGGCAAAGCCGAAATGTCTCTTCTCCGACGCGCTTGACCGCCGTGCCATCCGAGAACAATCCCACGGTATCGAGCGTGACCCGTTCGCCAGCGGCCAGCGAACGCGCCATGGCACAGGAATCCTCCGTCTGCACGCCGATGACCTGGACTTCCGGCCGGACCGCCTTGACATATGCCGCCACGCCCGCTGCCAGGCTGCCACCGCCGATCGGCACGAACACGGCATCAAGCGGGCCGCGATGCTGCCGCAGGATCTCCATGCCCACGGTACCTTGCCCGGCGATGACGTCAGGGTCGTCGAACGCCGGGATGAACGTCATTCCGTGTTGTTGCTGCAGGGATAGCGCATGGTCGAAGGCATCGGAATAGGACTCGCCGGCCAGCACGACTTCCACCATCCCGCCACCGTGGGCACGCACCGCGTCCACCTTCACCTGCGGCGCGGATTGGGGCACGACGATGATCGCCCGCACACCAAGCCGGGCCGCGGCCAGCGCCACGCCCTGCGCGTGATTGCCGGCCGAGGCCGTGATCACGCCACGGGCAAGCGCATCGGCCGGCAGGCTGGCCATCTTGTTGTAGGCACCGCGCACCTTGAACGAAAACACGGGCTGGTGATCCTCGCGCTTGAGCCAGACGCGGTGGCCGAGATGCGCGGACAAGGTCGGCGCCGCCTCCAGCGCGGTCTCCCGTGCCACGTCGTAGACGCGCGCGGTCAGGATGCGCCTCAGGTAATCGTCGGCGTCGCTCCAGGCGTCGTGTGCCGCTTCAAACGGCTCGGCATCGAACGACTGGCCCGGCGCAACGGCTTGGGGCACGGCAAGGGGACGAGTAAACGGCATGGCGACTCCATTCTTGAGGGGAAATCTCTGAAAATCCCTGGAGGCGGCCATAAAAAAACCCGCCTCGTTGGGCGGGTTATTGATGTCTGTTTCGGACGCGCGCTAACCCACCATTCTCGGAATGGTGCGAATAATTGCGGCGATGCGGATGGCGAAACTGGACATGGGAATGAGTGTCACGGATTTCCCACGACTATGTCAATCCCGACACAAGCCTGGCCTTCAACTGGCGATGCGCGTGTTGTAGTCGTGCCCACTGTCATCAGCCCCCTCCCGCGTCACACTCAGCCCGATGTCGGCTCGTATTAGAATCGCCGATGTCATTCATATGACGGCGGCAGCACCAGAGGTCATGTTCCGGGCACGGGTTAGCCACGGACTGGCGTTACCGCGGGTATCCAACCCTAAAGATCACAAGAAACCAACCGATATCAGCCATGCGCCCATTGGGCTCAGGGCTGAAAGATACATGACCGCGTTCGCATACGATGTTGCTCTGGCACCGGAGCCTGCCGATCGCAGGCGGCCTGATGCCGGCCCTGCCTACGGCGAGGCCCTGGCGTTGCTGGAGGCCTCCGGCGCGCTGGCCATGCGCGTGGACATGCAGGGACGCATCCTCGAAGCGACCGAAGCCACCGCCGAACTGCTGGTCTATCCGCGCGAATACCTGCTGCGCACCTCGATCCTCGACATCATCGCGCTGGAGTCCCGCGAACGCGTGGCCATGCTGCTGACGTGCTGCGCGCAGGACCAGGCCATGCGCCGCGAGCGCGTGCGCGTGGCCGGCGGTATCGGCGGGCCCAACTGGCTCGATCTGCGCGTGAGCTACCACCGCGATGCCGACGATGCGCCGAGCCTGCTGCTGTTCGGCCAAGACATCACGCATTGGGTAGAGTCGGAGCGAGACCTGACCGAGCGTGCCTTCCTGGATCCGTTGACCGGTGTCGGCAACCGCGCCTACATCGGCAAGCGGATCGAGGAATACACGTCCGGCCGCCGCGCGGGCCAGCCGTTCGCGGTTGCCCTGATGGATCTGGACGGCTTCAAGAACGTCAACGACTCGCTCGGCCACGAATTTGGCGATGCGCTGCTCAAGGAAGTGGGCACGCGCCTGCAGGACACCGTCCGCACGCGCCAAAGCGTGGCGCGGCTGGGTGGCGACGAATTCGTGCTGATGCTCGATGACATGGAGTCCGAGGCGGACGCCATCCGGGTCCTCGAGCGCGTGATCCATGTCTGCCGCCAGCCCTTCCTGCTGGGCGGCTGCCAGGTGCGCATCACCACCAGCATCGGCCTGGCCTTCTCGAACGGTTCGGCGCAATCGGAGTCGCAATGGCTGCGCCGCGCGGACCTGGCGATGTACGAGGCGAAGGCGCTCGGCAAGAACCGTTACTGCATCTACTCGCCTGAACTGGATCGCCGCCTGGACGAACAGTTCCAGATCGAGCAGAGCATGTTCGAAGCGGTGCAGAACGGCGAATTCCTGCTGCACTACCAGCCGATCGTCTGGCCTGGCAGCGGTGAAGTCTGCGCCGTGGAAGCACTGATGCGCTGGGAGCACGCTGGCCGCGATATCCGGCCCGATGTGTTCATTCCCGTCGCCGAGAAGAACGGTCTGATCAAGCACCTTGGCGCCTGGGCGCTGCGCTGCGCCTGCGCGCAGCTCGCCGCCTGGGATGCGCTGGGTATCCATGTAGGCCATATGTCGGTCAACGTGTCAGCCGTGCAGTTCCTGCATCCGGGCTTCTTCGACAGTGTCCGCAATGCGATCCAGGAATCGGGCATCGGCGCCGACCGGCTACTGCTGGAAATCACCGAAAGCGCGCTGATGACCGATCCGAAGGCGGCCGAGGAACTGCTCCTTTCGCTGCGTGCGCTCGGCATCCGCTTCGCCGTCGATGATTTCGGCACCGGCTATTCGAGCCTGTCGTATCTGCGCCGCTTTCCGCTGTCGGCCCTCAAGGTCGACCGCAGCTTCGTCGCCGACATGGTCGATTCACCGCACGCGCGGACCATCGTGTCGGCCGTGCTGTCGCTGGCACGCGAACTTGGTCTCGTCGCCATTGCCGAGGGCGTCGAAACCGATGCCCAAAACAAGCTGTTGGCCGCGCAGGGCTGCAACCTTGTGCAGGGATGGCTCTTTGCGCGCGCCGTCGCCGCCGCCGATTTCGAGAGCGCCGTGATCGACGGCAGGTTCGTGGTCGGCGAGGACGAAGTCTTCGCGCCACGGGTGTCCTGATGTCCAAGTCCGATTTCTTCGAGACCTTGTGGGCACGGATGGCGCAGCAGGGAGACTTCCCGACGCTCCAGTACTGTGTCGACAACATCTTCAAGACGCTCAACGCCGACCTCACCGTCGGCGAGATGGCCACGAGCGTGCTGTCGGATTTCAGCCTGTCGCAGAAGGTGATCCGGCTCGCCAATTCGGCCATGTACCGATCATTCGGCGGCGAGGTGACCACCGTCTCGCGCGCGATCCTCGTTCTGGGCGTGGAGGCGATCAGCCACCTGACGCTCGGCATCCAGCTGCTCGACTACTTCCACGGCGTGGCGCCGAATCGCCCGCAGGCCACGCGTGCGTTGCAACGCGCGCTGGTGGCCGGCGAGATCACGCGGGCGCTGAGCCAGGCACGCGGCATCAACGAGGGCGAGGAAGCCGTCGTCTGCACGCTGATGCACCATATGAGCCGGCTGCTCATCGTGTTCTATTTCCCCGAAGAATGGGAGCGCGTAGAGGCCATGTGCGCCGCGCATCCGATGACGGAGAACGAGGCCTGCCAGGAAGTGCTCGGTGTGTCGATGGTGGAGATCGCCGAGGCGGCCGCGCGCAAATGGCGGCTCCCGGGTCTGATCGCGCACGCCATGAAGCCGCGCGCGCTGTCCACGGATACCGTGCTGGAAACCCATGCCGACTGGCTCGCCGCCATCGCGCAGGTCTCCGCACAGGCCGCGGCCACGATGGTGCGCGACGGCAATCAGGCATCGGTCGAGGCCTTGCTGCTGTCCCATGCGAAGGTGCTCGGCCTGGACGCCAGCGACGTCTCCGTGGCCGTGCGCCAGGCCGAGGTGCTCAATGCGTCGATCGTCGAATCCGAATCGCCGGCGCAGGATGCGGCAACACTTGCCCACGGCGCGCGCCCGGACAACGTCCTGGAGCGACTACGGCAAGGCATCGCCGAGGTGCAGCGCGAAGGCGCGGGCCGGACGGTATCGCAACTGGCGCCGATGGTGCTGGAATCGTCGATGCGCGCGCTGGACTTCTCGCGCTGTTTCCTGATGATGCTGAACCCCTCGACACGGCACTTTCACGCGCGGCTGGGCTTCGGCGAGGGAATGCGTGAAAGGCTGTCCGCGCTGTCTTTCGAAGAAGGCTTCGTGCCCGACGTGTTCCACTTTGCCGCGCTGGCGTCCAAGCCGCTGCTGGTGGAGGACACGACCGACGCCGAAGTGGCGCGCCGTCTGCCACGGTGGTATCGCGATGCGATTCCCGACGCGCGGTCGATCCTGCTGGCACCGGTGAGAATCCGCAATCGCTGCATCGCCATGGTCTATGGTGACTGGGGCACCGCCCGCGCGCCCGCCGGCCTGGGCGAGGCCGAGCTAGAGACCGTCGATGAGCTGATGCGCGAAATCGCCGCAGGCGTGCTGCGCGCGGCGCCTGCGCAATCGCCCTCGCGCTGATACCTGCCAAACCCTGGCGTCAGGCAGCCCGCTCCAGCGTGGCGGTGACATCAGGCTGTTCCCGCAGCGGCACGAACTTCCCCGTACGTCCCTCGAGGGCATCGATCTCACCGGTTTCGATGTCGTAGACCCAGCCATGCAGGTCGACACGCCCTTCGGCCAGCGCCTGCGCCACCGACGGATGCGTCCGCAGGTGGTCAAGCTGCTCGATCACGTTCTCACGCACCATGTCGTCCACCCGTGCCCGGTCCGATGCGTGCGGACGGGCCAGACTGATCCGCCGGGCGCCGCTGGCATGTTCGAGCCACTCTTCGACAGCAGGCATGTGGTCCAGGCATTGGCAGGTGGCCACGGCCGTCATGGCCCCGCAATCGGAATGGCCACAGATCACGATGTCGCGCACCTTGAGCCCCGCCACCGCGTATTCGACGCTGGCGGACACGCCGCCGGGCTGCACCGCATAGGCCGGGACGATATTGCCGGCGTTGCGGATCACGAACAGCTCCCCGGGCTCGCATTGCGTCAGCAACGCCGGCACGACGCGGCTGTCCGAACACGCGATGAACAACGTCTTGGGATTCTGCTGCGTGGCCAGGTGCTTGAACAGCGCCGACCGCTTCGGGAATTCTTCCCGCTGGAACTTCAGAATGCCCTGGATCAGATCTTTCACGCCGACGCCTCCATCGTCACTGGATGGCTCCAGCATGGCGGCGAACAGCTATTGGGTCAAAGACCGGTTTATTATCCTCGTCATTGGCAACACCAATAGTTACCACCATGCTGCTGCGCCACGTTCGCTATTTCCTGGCCGTCGCCGACGCCGGCAACTTCACCCGAGCGGCCGAGGCACTCCATGTCTCGCAGCCGACACTGTCGCAGCAGATCCGCCAGCTCGAGGAATCACTCGGCGCGCCGCTGTTCGATCGCAGCGGCCGCACCGTGCGACTGACTGACGCCGGCGAGGCGTACTACGTGCACGCACGCCGCGCGTTGCAGGACCTCGAAGCGGGGCGACGCGCCATCCATGACGTGGGAGAACTCACGCGCGGCAACCTCCGGCTGGCGATCACGCCGACGTTCACGCCCTATCTGGTGGCGCCGCTGATCGTGGCGTTCAACTCGGCGTATCCGAATATCACACTGAGTCTGCGCGAAATGCCGCAAGAGCGCGTGGAACCGTTGCTGGCCGATGACGAGGTCGATATCGGCATCGCCTTCGACGATATCCACCTGCCCGACCTGGACGCCACACCGTTGATGGAGGAACCGCTGGCCTACATGGTCGGCGCCACACACGCGCTGGCACGGCGACGCACGGCACTGCGCGCCGACGTGCTCGCGGCGCAGTCCATGGCCATGCTGACGCGGGAATTTGCCACGCGGGGCTATATCGCCCGCTACTTCGGGGCGTTAGGGATCGAGCCGCGCATCACCTTCGAGGCCAACTCGGTCAGCGCCGTGCTTGACGCCGTGCGCAGCGGACGCCACGCCACGGTGCTGCCGGCGGCCATTGCCGCCGGACATCCGGATCTGCGCGTCCTCAAGCTGGAACTACCGCTGCCACCGCGCCATGCCGCGCTACTGCAACGGCGTGGCGCCTATCGCACCGCCGCGGCGCGCGCGTTCGTGGCATTTGCGCTTGATGAGGTCAGTCGTCGGGGGTCCCCAGCGCACGGTTGATCCGCAGCGCCACCAGCGTTCCCACCACTCCTGACAGCAGATACAGACTAACCGCGACCAGACCGAACAGCGACGACAGTCCCAGCGCCACCAGTGGCGCAAACGCGGCGCCGAACAGCCACGCGAAATCGGTCGTCAGCGCGGCGCCCGTATAGCGATAGCGGGTCTCGAAGTTCGACGTCACCACGCCGGCCGCCTGCCCATACGACAACCCCAGCAGACCGAAGCCGATCAGGATGAACAGGTTCTGACCGGTCGCGCCGCCATCGAGCAGCCACGGACTGAACAGGCTAAAGATGCCAATCAACACGGCCATTGTCGCCAACGTGGTACGCCGGCCGATGCGGTCGGCAAGCCATCCGGAGATCAACGTGCCGATGAACGCAATGACCGCACCCACGATCTGGACCGCGAGCACGTCTGTGATGTTCTGCGTCTTGTGCAGGCTCACCCATGACAGCGGAAACACGGTGACGAGGTGGAACAGCGCATAGCTGGCCAGCGCCGCGAACGCGCCGAGGAAGATGTTGAAGCCCTGCGCATTGACCATCTGCAGCGTGCTGATCGGCTCGAGTTCATCCTCCTCGAGCAGTCGGGTGTATTCATGCGTGACCACCAGGCGCAGCCGCGCGAACAGCGCCACCACGTTGATGGCGAAGGCCACATAGAACGGATACCGCCACCCCCAATCGATGAACTCTTCCGGCGTCAGGCTCGAGCGCAGGAACAGGAACAACGCACCCGCCACGATGAAGCCAGTCGGCGCGCCAAGCTGCCCCACCATCGCGTACCACCCGCGCTTGTTTTCCGGCGCATTGAGGGCCAGCAGCGACGGCAGGCCATCCCACGATCCACCGAAGGCAATGCCCTGCAGGAAACGGAACAGCGCCAGCAGGTAGATGGCCGAACTGCCGATCGACGCGTATGACGGCAGAAACGCGATACCCACCGTGGCGGTGCCGAGCAGGAACAGCGAGGCCGTCAGCTTGATGCCGCGGCCCCAGCGCCGCTGGATTCGCATGAACAGCGTCGTCCCAAACGGCCGTCCGATGAATGCGAAGGAGAAGATCGCGAAGCTGTAGAGCAGACCGGCCAGCTCGCTCGCGAACGGGAAGTAGACCGATGGGAAGACGAGCACCGAGGCGATGCCGTACGTGAAGAAGTCGAAGTATTCGGAGGCGCGCCCGATCACCACGCCTGTGGCGATCTCGGCTGGCGCCACGTCATGATGACCGGGAGCCGGAGGTGCAGTGGGCGACGCGCGATGCTGGTGGGACAGACTGGCCATCGTGGAGTCTCCTTGATGTGCGAGAGGAGGATGTCGTACTGCACTTAAAGTCCCGCAATCACAAGAATAGCGCCTAAACTGCAACTGGAAATCGAAAGATCGTTGGGGCCACCCCAATGCGACGTTAACCAGACGCCACTTCCGAGACCATGCCACGCTTCGATGCAGCAGTGACACCCATCAGGGTGACGGGAAGGTTGCTTTTGCGTTGTACCGCAATCGCGCTATTGGCGAGTCTGGCCGGGTGCAATGCTGTGCTGCTTTCGCCATCCGGCGATATGGCCATGCGCCAGCGTGACCTGATCATCATCGCCACATGTCTGATGCTGCTGATCATCATCCCGGTGATCTTCCTCACGTTGCTGTTCGCGTGGCGATACCGAGAGAGCGCCCCCGATTCCCCGTACAACCCCGAGTGGGACCACTCCACGGTGCTCGAACTGGCGATCTGGGCCGCACCGCTGCTGATCATCATCGCGCTCGGCGCGGTGACCTGGGTCAGCACCCATCAGCTCGATCCCTACCGGCCACTGACACGGCTCGACGAAGGTCGCCCCGTTTCCGCCGAGGTGAAACCGCTCACGGTGGAAGTCGTGGCGCTGGACTGGAAGTGGCTGTTCCTGTATCCCGAACAAGGCATTGCCACGGTGAACGAACTGGCCGCGCCGGTCGATCGCCCGATCGCCTTCCGGATCACCGCCACCTCGGTGATGAACGCCTTCTTTGTGCCTTCGCTGGCCGGCATGGTCTACGCCATGCCTGGCATGGAAACCAAGCTCCATGCAGTGATCAACAAACCCGGCGTCTATGACGGCTTCTCGTCCAACTACAGTGGCGCGGGCTTCTCGCATATGCGGTTCAAGTTCCACGGCATGTCGGGCGAGGACTTCGATCGCTGGATCGCGCAGGCCAAGTCATCGGGCAGCACCTTGTCGAAGGACGTCTACCTGAAGCTGGCCCAGCCCAGCGAACGTGAGCCGGTGCAGCGCTATGCGAGCGTGGCGCCCGAGCTCTACGACCTGATCCTGAACCGTTGCGTGGATGGCGGCGCCTGCATGGCCGACACCATGGCGCTCGATCGCAGCCGCGGCAAGTTCGACCCGTCCGGCGAAATCTGCACGGCAAGCAACACACCGGTCGATTCGCCGCTGTTTGCGCCGGACGTCGTGCTCAACGACGGTAGACGACTGCTGCGGTGAAGCGGGGATTCGCCCCCATTTTCCCGGTTCCCGCCAATCTTCATCGGTCAATTTTGGCCAACACAGGCCCAGGTGACAAACATGCCCGAGCGCTCCGAACTCGCCAACCTGATTTTCGGCCGACTGTCATGGGAGGCCATTCCCTACCATGAGCCGATCCTTATCGCCACCTTCGCCGCCGTGGCGATAGGCGGACTGGCACTGGTGGCGCTGCTGACGTACTTCCGCGCGTGGGGCTATCTCTGGCGAGAGTGGTTCACCAGCATCGACCACAAGAAGATCGGCATCATGTACATCGTGCTGGGCATCGTGATGCTGCTGCGTGGCTTTGCCGACGCGGTCATGATGCGGATGCAGCAGGCCGTCGCGTTCGGCGACAACGCCGGGTTCCTGCCACCTCACCACTACGACCAGATCTTCACCGCGCACGGGGTGATCATGATCTTCTTCGTGGCCATGCCGCTGGTCACCGGGTTGATGAACTTCGTCATGCCGCTGCAGATCGGCGCGCGCGACGTGGCATTCCCGTTCCTCAACAACTTCAGTTTCTGGATGACGACGGGCGGCGCGATTCTGGTCATGATGTCGCTGTTCGTGGGCGAATTCGCGCGCACCGGCTGGCTGGCCTATCCTCCGCTGTCGGGCATTCTCCACAGTCCCGACGTCGGCGTCGATTACTACATATGGGCGCTACAGATAGCGGGGGTGGGGACGCTGTTATCAGGGATCAACCTGCTGGTCACCATCGTCAAGATGCGCGCCCCTGGCATGACGCTGATGCGGATGCCGATCTTCACGTGGACGTCGCTGTGCACGAACGTGCTGATCATCGCCGCCTTCCCGGTACTGACCGCCGCGCTGGCGCTGCTGGCGCTGGATCGCTACGCCGGCACGAACTTCTTCACGGCCGATCAGGGCGGCAGCGCGATGATGTACGTGAACCTGATCTGGATCTGGGGTCACCCCGAGGTCTACATCCTGGTATTGCCGGTATTCGGCGTGTTCTCGGAAGTGGTGGCCACGTTCGCGCGCAAGCGCCTGTTCGGCTACGCGTCGATGGTCTATGCGACGGTGGTGATCACCGTGCTCTCCTACCTGGTCTGGCTGCACCACTTCTTCACGATGGGCTCCGGCGCCAGCGTCAACTCGTTCTTCGGGATCACGACGATGATCATCTCGATTCCGACCGGCGCCAAGATCTTCAACTGGCTGTTCACGATGTACCACGGCAAGATCCGCTTCGAGCCACCGATGCTGTGGACGGTCGGCTTCATGGTCACATTCGTGATCGGCGGCATGACCGGCGTGCTGCTGGCGGTGCCTCCGGCGGACTTCTCGCTGCACAACAGCCTGTTCCTGATCGCCCACTTCCATAACGTGATCATCGGCGGCGTGCTGTTCGGGCTGATGGCCGGCATCACGTACTGGTTCCCCAAGGCATTCGGCTATCGCCTGGTGTCATCGTGGGGCAAGGCGTCGTTCTGGTTCTGGTTCGTCGGCTTCTACTTCGCGTTCATGCCGCTGTACTGGCTCGGCCTGCTCGGCGTGACCCGCCGTATGAACCATTTCGACGATCCGTCGCTGCAGATCTGGTTCCAGATCGCCGCGTTCGGCGCGCTGCTGATCGCCATCGGCATCGCCTGCTTCCTGATCCAGCTCGTGGTGAGCTTCATGCGCCGCGAGGAGCTTCGCGACACCACCGGCGACCCTTGGGGCGGCCGCACGCTCGAGTGGTCGACCTCGTCGCCGCCGCCTCAGTACAACTTCGCATTCACGCCGGTCGTGCACGACACCGATGCCTGGTGGCACATGAAACACAACGGCTTCCAGCGACCGGAGCAGGGCTTCATCCCGATCCACATGCCGAAGGGCACGGCGGCCGGCATCGTACTGGCCGGGCTCTCCACGATATGCGGCTTCGCGTTGATCTGGCACATCTGGTGGCTGGTCATCGCGTCGTTCGCGGCCACGATCATTACAGCGATCATCCATACCTTCAACTACAAGCGCGACTACTACATTTCGGCAGAGCAGGTGGTCCGGACTGAAGCGGCGCGCACCCAACTGATGGCCGGCCATGGTTGACACGACCCTACCCCTGCACGCGCACGGCACGGCCGATGCGGACCAAGCGCCCCCCGGCGGCTATCAGTTCTACCTGACCGAGGAGGTACATCCTCAGAACGGCACGCTGCTCGGGTTCTGGCTCTACCTGATGAGCGACTGCCTGATATTCGCGTGCCTGTTCGCCGCCTACGGGGTGCTGGGGCGCGAGTACGCGGGGGGACCGAGCGGCGCCGAGCTGTTCGAGCTGCCACTGGTGGCGCTGAACACCTCGTTCCTGCTGATATCGTCGATCACGTATGGCTTCGCCATGCTGCAGATGCAGCAGAACCGTGTCGCCAGCACGCAGATCTGGCTGGCCATCACCGGCGTGTTCGGCGCGGCGTTCCTCACGGTGGAACTCTACGAGTTCGCGCACCTGATCCATGAGGGAGCCGGCCCGCAACGCAGCGCTTTCCTGACGTCGTTCTTTTCGCTGGTGGGCACGCACGGGCTGCACGTGACGTTCGGCATCATCTGGCTGATCGTCCTGATGACGCAGGTGGCGCGGCACGGACTGATCACGGCGAACAAGCGCAGGCTGATGTGCCTGTCGATGTTCTGGCACTTTCTCGACGTCGTGTGGATCGGCGTCTTTACCTTTGTCTACCTGATGGGGTCGCTGCCATGAGCGCGCAAGACCACGCGATGGACGGCCACGGGCATGGCCACGAGCACGAAGAGGAAGTGGGGCCGCACGCCACGCTGGGTGGCTATCTGACGGGCTTCGTGCTGTCGGTGTTCCTGACAGCGGTGCCGTTCTGGCTGGTGATGGGCAAGGTGTTCGAAAAATCGTCCACCACCGCCATCGCCATCCTGCTGATCGGCGCGGTGCAAATCGTGGTGCACATGATCTACTTCCTGCACATGAACGCCAAGTCGGAAGGCGGCTGGAACATGCTTTCCCTGATGTTCACGCTGACACTGGTCGTGATCACGCTGACCGGATCGCTATGGGTGATGTTCCACCTGAACAGCAACATGATGCCGCAGATGCGGCACACGCAGCAGGCAGCGGAATCGGGTGGCACGATCGTGCCACCCAGAACCAAATAGCGAGATAGCCGGGGGACGTCAGGCGGCCAGGCGGAACGTCGCCACCGCTTCCTTGAGCCGCTGGGCCTGCTCTTCGAGCGATCCCGCGGCCGCCGCAGCCTGTTCCACCAGCGCCGCGTTCTGCTGCGTGACGGTGTCCATCTGCGTCACGGCCTGATTGACCTGCTCGATGCCGGCGCTCTGCTCGACCGACGCCGCGCTGATTTCGCCCATGATGTCGGTCACGCGCTTCACCGCGCTGACGATCTCTTCCATCGTCTGGCCAGCCTGCGCCACCAGTTGCGAGCCACGTTCGACGCGATCGGCGGAATCTCCGATCAATGACTTGATCTCCTTGGCCGCCGTCGCGCTGCGCTGCGCGAGGCTGCGCACCTCACCCGCCACTACGGCAAAGCCCCGGCCCTGTTCCCCGGCGCGCGCGGCTTCAACTGCCGCGTTCAGCGCCAGGATGTTGGTCTGGAACGCGATGCCTTCGATCACCGAGATGATCTCGACCACCTTGCGTGAGGCGGCATTGATCTCGTCCATCGTGTGCACCACCTGACCCACCACCTCGCCGCCTTGCGTGGCCACGTCGGAGGCATTGACCGCCAGGCCGCTGGCCTGCTTCGCGCTGTCGGCGTTCTGGCGCACGATGCTGGTCAGTTCCTCCATGCTCGACGCGGTCTCCTGCAGCGACGATGCCTGCTCTTCCGTCCGTTGCGAAAGGTCGGTATTGCCGGCGGCAATCTGGCTCGTGCCGGTGGCAATCGCCTCGGTGCCTTTGCGCACTTCCTTGACGATGCCAAGGATGTTCTCGTTCATCTCGCGCAGCGCTGCCAGGAGCTGGCCGGTTTCGTCACGGCTGTCCACGTCGATGCGGCCGGTCAGGTCGCCAGCAGCCACGGTCCGGGCAAAGCCAACGGCACGATGCAACGGGCGCGTGATGCCGATGGTGAGCCACCATGCGAATGCCACACCAATTGCCAATGCGATCACGCCAAGCGCGATCAAACCATTGCGCGCGCTCTCGTAGATCCGGTTGATCTCTTCGGCCGTGGCGTCGATGGACGCGCGCTGGATGTCCAGCAGCTTCTGGATCTCAGCCAGGTAGGCATCACCGGCCGGCACGAACTCGTTCTCCAGCACCTTGACGGCATCCTCGGCCTGTCCTTCCTGCTTAAGCTTGGCGATCTTGTCGCGCGACTCGTTGTAGGGATTGCGTACGACCAGAATGCGCTCGAAGGACGCCTTTTCCGCGTCGGACGTCAGCATCGGCTTTATCTTGTCGCGCATCGCGGCAATCGTCTCGGCCGAGGTCTTGGTCTCTGCGGCGAAGAACTGGCCAAGCGAGGGATCGCTGCTGCGCGTGATGGCCGTGGTACGGCGCACGCTGGCGTACATCAGGCGATACCAGTCGCTGACGATGCGCTCCTTGGCGAGCGGCTGCTGCATCATCGCGTGCGTGCGGCCCGCGACATCTTCCAGACGCAGCACGCCCAGAACCGTCATGAATGTGGACAACAGCAAGACCACGCCGAAGCCGATGCCAAGGCGTACACCAATACCAAGATTCTTCATGCCTTCTTCTACCTGATTGACTGGTTGGCGGCTGACTGACCGCGCCCGGTGGCGGCCGATCACTGCTTTGCCTGCGGCGCAACTGGGTATGCGCTCGAACGGACATGGGGAAAGCTAACGGCAGTCAGTACCGGAACTTGAGAGAAATCAGGGATTATGCGAATTGCGGGCGCAATGCACCCGCGCTGGCGAATGGCAATAAAGCCGTGACGGCTGGCAGCAAGTCCGGCGGTCACGGCTTTGGGTCCTCGGGGTGGACACACGAAACGACTACTGAACCGTCAGGGCTCCGGTCCCATTGCAGCTCAGGCTGAGCTGGTTGCCAAAGTACTGGTCTGCACCTACCGATCCGAGAGCCATGTTGGCGGTCGGATAGTTCGTACCCGAGGTCGCGGCAAAGCCTGCGATCGGGGCAATCGACTTACCACCATCCGGGCCGAGTTGCGCAATGAGCGTCGTCGTGCCGGCAGCGTTGCACTTCACCTTGATCGCCACACCGTAGCTGCCGCCATTGTCGGATTGCCGGTCGCTGCCAGGCGTATAGAGCGACTGCCCGCCGATCGGCTTGCCGGCTTCCGTCCGGATGTCCAGGAGGCTGTTGCCTGTCTCGACAATCGCGTAGTAGCTGTTGTCGAACGGAATCGTGCTGCCACTGGCATCCACCTGGTGCGTGATGGCCGTACCGTTCTCGTCGGCAACCACAACGTAGAGATGGTAGTAGCCATCCTGGTCCACAGTCAGCCCACTGCCATTGCAGGCAGGATAGTCACAGATGTACGCCGACTGCATGACACCACGAAGATAGAGCGACACATCCGCGTTCTGACCCGGCTGAAGCAACGCCGCCGTTTCTCCCTGCGCCAGCACATAGCCTTCATTGTTCGGGATGCAGGGATCGCTCGACGCGCATGGCCCATTGACCTGGACGGCGCCGATCTTGTGCGTGCCGGGCACGGTGGCGTAGGTGGCGGCAATCGTGGCAACGGGCTGATTGCGGACATAGCTGATGGTCGACTGATACGAGAAACTGCCGCCGTTGGCGAGATTCGCGCTGCCGCTCGGTCCGGGGCCGGACGGCAGGTTTGCGGTTGGGAATGCCGCAACCTGTACGCCATCAAAGAACACCTTCACGTATCCATTGCTACCGCCGTCGACAAAGGTCGGCTTGAGCGTCGTGCCGGACTGGCTGCCCAAGGCCGTCGGCGTTCGCACGGTATTGCCGTCGCCATTCTTCAAGGGAATGCTCATCGTGACGGAGCCAGTAGCCGTTGGCTGCTGGGAAGTCGTTTGCGTGCCGGCTGTACTGGCGCTGCCACTACTGCTGCTGCCACCGCTGCCATCGCCTCCGCAGGCCGCGACGCAGAGCAATGCGGCAAGGGACAGATAACCGATCGTGTTCATTCTCATGGCTCGTTCTTTCTCCAGAAGCAGGACTTCTTGGTGTTGTCGCTCGCGATTTGAGCGAGCCCTGCTCTGCAATCGGTGTGCCAATCTGGTGCATGTCCGTGCGGATTTCCCGGAAACGGCGATGCCATGCGCGTTTCCGGCCGGAACACGCAATGTCTGAACATTGTCCGTAGGGTGATTTTTCAGCGATGCCGTGTTACGACGTTACGTAACGCGGTGTTGGGATTGACCCTGAATTGCCAAATGAATGGGCATGCACGCGCGAGCGCGTCGCCATGTTCAAACGCATGACGCCACGCTAACGAGGGGGAGCGCCATGCGCGAGTCCACTACGACTTCGCAGCGGGCGCGGATATAGGGCTGAAGTAGTACGGCACCAGTGAGAGCGCCACCACCACCACGGCGGAGAGAAAGATCGCCGAGTAGGTATGGGCCACGGGCCAGTCGCGCAGATGACCGACGTTGGCAATCAGGCCGAATCCCCACGACGTGAGCGCCGAGCCCAGGAACACGAACGTGTTGAGCAGACCGAGACCCCGGCCACGCGCAGGCGCGGGAATCAACGCACGCCCTTGCGCCATCACCAGCGGATGGAGCATGCCGATCGTCGACAGCAGCGCCATCATGCCAACGCCGCTGGCCACCCCTGCATCGGGCCAGATCGTCAGCGCGATACCACCGGCGGTCGCCAGGCATCCCCATATGCCAATCGCCGCCTTGAGCGAACTGCGGCGGACAAGCACCGGCAACGCAAACGCGGTGAGAAAGCCTGCCAGGCTCAGCAGCATCAGCGCCATCCCGCGCGTGCCGGCCTGGAGGCCGAACACATCGGCCAGATACGGACCGCTCCATGCATTACGAAAACCGGTGCCGGCGGACATCGCCACGCATAGCGGAATCAGCGTCCATAGCGGCCAGTATCCGAGCAGCTTGCCGCTCTCGACCAGCATCGCGCTCATGGGCGCCTGACGCGCCTGCTCGTGACCGTCATCACGAACAAAACGCCATACGCCGTAGCACGCGACCACCATGCAGACCGCCGCAAGTGCCATGGCGGGGCGCCAGCCGACATGCTGCGAAGCCCAGCCCAGCGGGGCCGTGGCGCAAAGTGCCCCGATCATGCCCAGCGCATTCGAGCGGCTGCCCACACGCATGTACTGTCGCTCCGAAAGCTGTTCCGACGCATAGTGCAGCAGGCCCATGAACACCGGCGCGCAGGCCAGCCCAAGGCCCATCTGCACCAGCATGGCCATGCCAGCATTGGGCGCGACCACGAAACCGATTGCCGACACGGCGCCGACACCGAGCAGCACGGCCGTGGGGCGGCCTACGCCGTAGCGGTCGAAGGCGATGCCTACGGGGATCTGCGCGACGGCGAAAGCGAGGAAGAAGCAGGAAGATAGCGCGCCAAATCCCGCCGGGGACAGTCCGAAGTCATGCTGCAGTTCGGGCGCGATAACGGCGAGGCAGCTTCGATAGAACTGACTCAGGATGAATGCGAACGTCAGCAGGGCGATGCCTCGCGACGTGTTTGTCTCCGCGGCTGCGGCGGTGCTTTCCTGGTGGAAAGTCGTATTCACTTTTGTCTCTTGCTGGAGGGGCTCGCGGGCTATTCTACGCGGGCGCGTCCCTTGTAAGACGTCAGACGAAATGGTCGGCGGAAACAAAGCGGCGAATATCGGCCATTTGTGCAACGGTCATCACCGCCACGTTCTGGCAGGCAGAATTTTTCGGCTATCGCCCGGGCTGCGCCCGGCCCAGCTTGCAGCCGCGATCCAGAAAATCGCTGGCATGGCCGTTTGCGCCGCCCGCCTTGTCGACGGGTTCATCGACCACGACAAAACCGGCCTGGCCCTGCAAGGGACGCACATAGCCCAGGAATACGCCCCGGTCGGCGATCTTGCCGTCGACGCCGAGGTCCTCGCGCACCACGTCGAACGGGTCCACCGCAAGAACCGGATCGTCCGAGGGAATCAGCCTGACACGCACGGGCTTGCCGCGAAACGTCAGGCTGCGCCACTGCCTGTCGAAAGCGCTATTGGCAAGGAAGTCGCGCGCGCTTTCGCTGATGCAATCCAGATGAATGTGAAGCTGATCCTGGCTGCGCGCCGCCCTCGCGTTGATGGCCAGCCCCAGAAGGGTATCCGGCAGCGCGCGGCCAATGGCCTTGCCCACGGTGTCGCGCGCGGCCCAGCCGAAGGCCCAGGCATTGTGCTCGCGATCGGACCAGACACGCGCGTCGTCGACGCCGCTGACCGGCCGCACGGGAATGACAAGGTAATGCGAGGCGCCAATCATGTCCTTGTAGAGGACAAAGCCCCGCTGTCGATCAACGATGACGCAATCGGAATGTGTGGGCGTAGCCGGTGTCAGGCAGCGCTCCTGGACGTTCTTCCAGAGGCTGTCGCGCGAAAATCCGCCGACCATGCGTTCGAGCAGGCCAGTGTCGGCACAAGCCTGCCCCGACGCAACCAGCGCCAGACACCACAGCAGCAGGCGTTTCACGGCGTCATGGGGGCGCTGGAATCAACGCGCGGTGCGTCCGCCGTAATACGTGCCGTTGCGGGGATTCGATACCTGATAAGCATGGTTGCGCGCCCAGCGCTGGGCGGCGAGAAATGCTTCGGGTTCACGTTGACTCCACGCACTGACCATCAGCGGCGAGGCATCTTCCTCGGTATTGAGGTAGACCGCCGCGCGATGAAGTGCAGCTCGGTCAGGAGCTCCGGGAATCGTCGTGGTTCGAATCGTCACACGCATCAATACAATCCTTGAGGCCCAGATTCAGGAAATTATGCATAAGCGCCCATGACATGGGAATGACCTCGATGCAGTAGTTTTGCGTAGGTGGACGGTTCTTTCCCCTTGCTGGCCAGACGGCCGCGTCAGGCCTGGCTTTGCGGGTAGGCGCGGATTCCTCGGGCGTGGCGTGCGCGCCACGCATGTACCGCACAGGGAACTCGGACGGATCTGCGCCTGAGGCAGGACACTGCCTTGTAGCCAAGGGAAAACACTGATCCCAACTACGCGCAAGAGAAACAGCATACCTGACAAGCAGCGCCATCATCAGGAATTCGCCGCATCGGCGCGCCGACACCCGGGACAACGCGCCGATGGAGTGCTTCTTCAGGACTATGCCGAATCAGCTTTCGATCTTGAAGTTGGTTTCCTTCACCACTTGCTTCCAGCGATCGGTTTCTGCCTGGATCTCCTTGCCAAACGTATCCGGCGTGCTGTTGGCCATGACATAGTCATACTGCTTGAGCTTGGCGACCACGTCCGGCATCTGTTTTGCTTTTTCGACGTTCTGCGCCAGCGCGGTGACGATCTCCTTGGGCGTCCCTTTGGGTGCCAGCAGCCCTGCCCAGGAATTGAACTCCATGTCCTTGATACCCAGTTCCTTGAACGTAGGTACGTCTGGAAAAGACCCGGCGCGCTGCGGCAGAATAACCGCCAGCGCCTTGACGCGACCCGCCTTGATCAACTCCACTGCGGCAAAGGAGTCGAACGAAAAATCGACTTCCCCCGAAGCCACGGCCTGCATTTGAAGGCTTGTCCCTTTGTATTGCACGTTGGTGACATTCGGTGCGTCGATCACGCGCTTGAACTGCTCGGTGATCAGGTTGATCATGCTGCTGCCGGACGAGGCCGCGAGCGGCTTGTCCGCTTTCCGGGCCAAAGCAATCAAGTCGGCCATGTTCTTGACCGGCAGATCCTTGCGCACGATGACAATAAAGCCGACATCGCACACCCGCGCCACCGGCGCAAAACTGGCCGCCGCCTCATATGGGGCCTTGTAGATCACGGGGCTTAGCGTTTGGGCGCCAGCAGTGTTGAACAACAGCGTATAGCCGTCTGCCGCGGCACGTGCCACCTCGCCCGTACCGATGATGCCGTTGGCACCCCCCTTGTTCTCGATCACGAACGAGGCCTTCATCAGTTCCCCCACCTTTTGCATGATGAGGCGAGCGACCACATCGGTCGTGCCCCCAGCGGCAAAGGGCACGATCACGCGCACTGGTTTATTCGGGTATGCCGCTTGCGCGTAAGCCCATCGCGGCAGGCTACTTACAGCGGCGGCTCCCACCAGGCTCGTCAGGAATTGGCGACGTTGGATACTGAGATTGTTCATGCTTTGTCTCCTTAGTACCGGTTATCCGGCCCGATGTGTTGTCATTTGAGAGAATGCATCACCTCACCGAGGTTCGGTACTAGGTTTAATACGCGCAGGCTTGGCAGGGCCAGGTTGAGGCCAGACGAGTTCGTCAGCTTTGGCGGATACAATGCGCCGTCCCATTGTGCGATCACCATGCCATGCCAAATCCGAACCGGGCCTTTCTGCTCGGCCCGCTGCTGAAGGGGGTTTCCCGTTCGTTCTACCTGACGCTTCGCATCCTGCCCGAGGGCATGCGCGACCCCGTCGGTCTGGCCTATCTGCTGGCACGCGCCGCGGACACCATCGCGGATACCTCGCTGATTCCGCCCGCGCAACGACTAGACCTGCTGCTGGCGCTACGGCAGCACGTCAACGGCACGCAGAACGACGGTTCGCTCGCGCAACGGCTGAGCGCGGAAGTTGCCAGCCAGCAAACCCAGTCCGACGAGAAGGTACTGCTGGAATCGATCGGCCCCGCGCTTGGCGTGCTGAGCCAACTCGATGCTTCTGATCGCACGGCTGTCCGCGGTATCGTCGATACGCTGACCGAAGGCATGGAATTCGACCTGCGCACGTTCCCCGACGAGCGCTCGGGCCAGGTGGCCGCGCTGCGGACGATGGACGAGCTCGATCGCTACACGTATCTCGTGGCCGGTTGCGTGGGGGAGTTCTGGACCACGATGACCTATGCCCACCAGCCGGGCACGCTGACGGCGGCGCCCGAGACGATGCTGCGCCGAGGTGTCCGCTTCGGCAAGGCATTGCAGATGGTCAATGTGCTGCGTGATTGCGGCAAGGATCTGCGCATCGGCCGGTGCTATCTGCCGACCGAGGTCCTGGAACGACATGGCATGACGCCACGCGACCTGATGGACCCGGCCAATGCGCTGCGCGCGCGGCCAATACTGGACGAACTGCTGCATGTCTCGCTCGCGCATTTCCGCGAAGCGATGGCCTATACGTTCGCGATTCCGCGCACGGCGATCCGGTTGCGGCTTGCCTGCCTGTGGCCGATCCTGATTGGCCTGGAGACGCTGCAGCTATTGGCCGGCAACAAGGCCTGGCCCGACCCGGCGCACATTTCGAAGATCCCGCGCGGCAAGGTGTACCGGGTGCTGGCGCGAAGCACGGCAACGGTCATGTCGGACACGCTGCTGCGGCGCTGGATGGAAGACCTGATCGCGCGGATCGAGGCCAGCCTCGACGGTTCCACCCGATAGACGCTGCTTCGTCGGCAGCTTCAGCCCGGGACATCGCCCATTGCAAAGGCGAGGTTTCGCGTCACGCGATCATGCTGCTCGCGCGGCAGGCGTGGATCGGCAAGCAATTCCCGGCAGAGCCGCGCGCTTTCATCGCGTTCATTGCACCAGTACAGCGCGATCGACAGCTCGTCACGCGCGCGCCAGTCATAGACGGTCTGATCCATGAAGAGCCGGTCATCGGGCTGGGCGATGCCGGTGGCAACACGCGCGAAGTCGCGTGCCAGGACATGGCGCTGCCGCAGCCTGAAATAGCGCGCGAGCTCGCAAGGCGCTTCGGCCCGTGTCGGCCGGTAGTTGTAGGCCTCCAGGTAGGCGTCGACGATGTCCCCGGGCGACGCTCCGCCGCCCTCCTTCAGCACCGCCATCTGCAACATCGAGTAATAGACTTCCTCGTCCCACCCGCCCATGGTGGCGCGGTTCGCATAGGCGGCAATGGCCTTGTCCACCAGACCACCGTCGCGATAGCTCTGGGCAAGATAAAACTGGTAACGCGTATTGCCGGGATCGGCTGCGAGTGCCTTCTCCAGTATCCCTGCGTCTTCCACGAACTTTCTGCCGCTCACGCGCCGCGCGCCGTCGTCGCCGATGCGATAGATGGCGTTCTTCAAGGTGTCGCGACTATACGGACGGTTGCAGTCGATGTATTCGTGGGTCACGCCCGTATAGAAGAACCCGTGGCCCAGCCGGATCAGATGTGGCTGGCTGTAGGTCAGCGAGCGAAACTGGACGACCAGGTCATAGCAGTCGGCGGTCAGTTCGCCGAAGTCCGAAGCCTCGATGGTATCGTCGGCATCGATCAGCAGCGCATAATCGCCGTGCTTGGCCGCCAGCGCGAGCGCTTCATTGCGGTTGGTCGAGAAATCCACCCATGGACGTTCGATCAGTTCACCCGGCAGGTCGCCGAGCGTATTGCGAATAATGTCCTGCGTCCCGTCGGTCGACCCCGTATCCGAAATCGCCCAGGCGTGAATGTGCGGGCGCACCGCGCGCAAACAGCGCTCGATCACGGCGGCCTCGTTCTTGACGATCATCGACAGGCAGATTCGCATTGGCTTTGGTTCTCGGGGGAGACAGGTTGGCAATTGTCGGGCGCTGGGGCGGGATACTGAACAGGCGGCGCAAGGGTTCGCACGAGACGGATGGGCCCGGAGCGATCCCCGAGCCCATGGCCCGCCATCAGCCTATCGATGCCCGCCGTCGATCACTGGCACGTCAGCGTGGCATAGACAGCGCCCGACCAGGCGTTAAACGCCGTAGTACCTGTCAACTGGACCTGCAGCACGTCCCCCGCGGAAGCCGCATAGGTGCCAGTCTGGGTCTGCGTACAGCTAGCTCCAGAGCTGTTGGCCTGGCACACAAGCCCTGTTGACGTGACGGTTGTCGAGGGAGGCTGAATCTTGAAGACTTCCATCGTATAGGGTGCAGGCGGGATGCCCGTCACGGCCGTCGACAGCGTCAGTGTGCTGCAATTGATTGGCAGCAAAACACCAAGATACGGCTGTGTGGCGATAGGGGTCAGACCCGACCCCGTCATGATGTAGGTGGCATTGCCAAAGTTCGTGCCATTGCCCACAACGAAGTTCGCCGTATAGAGCGCAGGCCCGGTGGCCCCCGTGGCACCAGTTGCCCCTGTGGCGCCCGTCGCTCCCGTGGTACCGGTGGGGCCCTGAATGCCCTGCGGTCCTTGCGGCCCCGTGGGGCCTGTCGCACCTGAGGGACCCGTCACGCCCGTCGCACCCGTAGCCCCTGTTACCCCCGTCGCACCAGTCGCACCAGTCGGCCCTGCAGCTCCGGCAGGGCCGGTGGGGCCCTGAATACCCTGAATGCCCTGCGGTCCCGTCACGCCGGCGCCGGTGGCACCAGTAGCACCCGTCACACCCATTGGGCCGGTGACCCCCTGGATGCCCTGCAGACCCGTGGCACCGGTAGCGCCGGTTACGCCCGTGGCGCCGGTCGGTCCAACCGCACCCGTGGCGCCGATCAGCGATTTGCCGGGCATCGGCCAGGCTCCGGCCGCCTTCGGTCCAAACAGCGTGCTTGAGCTGGTGTTCAGATAGAAGTCACCATCGTTGCCGTCGCTGGCAATCGGGTCACGCGTCCCATAGCGGATCAGCGTGCCAGCTGGCCCGATCAGCGATACGCCTGCGGACCAGGCACCGTTTGCCTTGGGGCCGAACAGCGTGGACGTAGCCGAATTGAGATAGAAATCGCCGTTCACGCCAATACTGCTCGTGGGGTCGGCAACACCGGTATAAATCATGCTGCCGGCAGGCGTCGCGGCCGGCGTACTGGTGGGCGTGGCTGCCGCCGTGCTCGACTCCGAGGCATCGCCGCCGCACGCTGCCAGCGTGGCAGCAAGGCATGCCAGGGGGAGTACAGCCAGCTTCCGTTGGGTGTTTTTCATTGGTTCTACTTGGATGAGGTGGAAATGCTGCAAACGGAATCGCTGGCCGCGTCACAAGACGAGCTTTCGTGGAACCAAAGCGGGTGTCGCTACTTCGGACAGGACTCCGGGGCGCTTGAAGCGAACTGCCGGGTACTGAAACTACGAAGAGGATGTCAATCCAGTCGGCGATGACGGCGTCGTAGAAGGCGCCGGCATGGAGAGGAGGGCGTGCGGTCGGGGGCCGCCGTTGCGGGGCGGCATGATGTCAGGCACCTGCCACGGACATGAGCCGGGCAGCGCGCTGGTACCGCAGAAATTTCGTCGCGCAGAACGCAAAATGCCGGGCAAGTGCTGCCCGGCTGACCTTGTTGGCGTGTTCAACCCGTTTCTCCCGTTCCCTGTTCGCTGACAAGGTGAATGCTCTTTTGATTCTTTTTCTTGCTTGCCCGATTCGCCCGGGCGTTTTGTGGGCGTGCGCGACAGCGTCGGCGCAGTTGTCGATGGACTGTGTCCAGCCCGGCAACATAATCGAACGATGTTGACGATACAACGAAAGAAGCATCACACCCTACTTCAGAGGGGATCAAGCTTTTATCGCCACTGCCGTCTGTCGTCCTGTCCGGCGGCTGCCGGCGGACATTGGACCAAGGCTGTCCTCAGGACCCTGCGAAAGCCCAAAAAAGAAGCCCCGCATTCGCGGGGCTTTGTTTCCAACCAGATCTCGTCGCTCATTGGGTCGCCGCCGTCGGTGCTGCAGGCGCCTTCTTGTGAGACTTGCTCGACTTCTTCGTGGTGCTCTTGCTATCGGTCAGAGCTGATGACGTGCTCTGGTTCGCGCCCTGTGTGTAGGGATCGAACTTGTCGCCGGCCCGGGCGGCGTCGGGCGTGTAGCCATCCTTGTTGCTCGTGCGCGCCGGGTCGGGCACATAGCCGTCCTTGTTAGTCGTATGCATGTCGTAGTCATAGCGATCAGAGGGACTTGCCGGTCCCGCCGCAAACGCCAGCCCGGGTACAAAGACTGCAACTGCCACTGCAATGGTGAGTGCCTTCATCGGGATCCTCCTGCGAGAACGGTTGAGACCATCGTGCGCTGAGTACGCACAATCCATCACCAAGCCTATGCCGCGGGCATCGAAAATGCCATGAACCAATGGTGTTAACGCGATGCGCGCGGGCACCGCCGCCAAGCACTCAGGGACGAAGCAGATCGAAGCCAGCCAGCGCGATCACGCCGCTCAGCGCATCCGTGGCCATAGAACCCTGTCCCAGGATCAGCACGGCAGCCGCGGCCCACGTGGTGGCACAGAAGAGATAGAAGCGCTTGTTCATGGTGAAGCCGATCACTTGCTGCAGGCAAAAGAAGGACGTCAGTATAAACCCTGATATTCACCCACGACAAAGCGCCTGATGCAGCTCTTTTCTAAAGCTTCGGAATTGCCGCGACCAGCATGGCTACACCCGAGCAGGTCAAAAGCGTCAGCACGATGCGCCGGAACGCGATGTCGCTGATACCAATGTAGACCCGCGTGCCGAGCAATGTGGGAATCAGCATGGCCGGGGCCACGATGGCGAACATCGGCAACATGTCGCGCGTGATGATGCCGGTACCCACGTACACGGCCATCGTCACCAGCAATGCGCCGAGATTGAAGTTCTGGATCACCACCCGCTGCTTGTCCTTGTCGAAGCCTCGCAGCGTGCACCAGAGTGTTGGCGCAATGCCCGTGAACCCCCCGATGCCACCCATGATGCCGCCGATGGCGCCGACCACGGCATCGGCCAGCCGGCCACCACGGCGGATCGGCGGAATGCGGTTCGAGAACAGCATGATCGGGCACCAGATCACCAGGACGATGCCAAGGCACAGCTTGAACAGATGGACGTCGAGCCGGGGCAGGATACTGACCCCGATGGGAATGCCGACGATGCCGCCAAGCAGGAACGGCAGTACGGTGGCCAGATGGAACTTGCGGCGTACGGTGAAGGCCGCAAGCAACTGGCCGGTCAGCGCGCCGAACACGGACATCGCCGAAGCCAGCCGTGGTTCGACGCCCCAGGCCCAGAACGACATGGCAACCATGCCAAACGCGAAGCCTGACAGGCCCTGCACGAATCCGGCAACGATGGCGCCGAGGGCGACGATGAGAAAGACCGAATCTACCTGCATGTTCTTGTTCTTATGGTTTGCGCCCCGCTCCCGGTCTATACACGGGGGAACGGGGGTGGAACGAGAGCCGGCCCTGAATCCGCCGGCCCCTTCAATCGTCAGCCGCCAATCCCCAGCAGCTCCACTTCAAAGTTCAGCGTCGCGTTCGGCGGGATCGTGCCCGGCACGCCGCGCTCGCCGTAGGCCGTCGAGGCCGGGCAAGTCAGCTTGGCCTTGCCGCCGACCTGCATCTTCTGCACGCCCTCGGTCCAGCACGGGATCACGCGGTTCAGGGGGAACGAGATCGGCTGGCCGCGCTTGTAGGAGCTGTCGAACTCCTTGCCGTCGGTCAGCGTGCCACGGTAGTGGACCTTGACCGTATCCGTTGCTTTCGGCGAAGCGCCGGTGCCCTTGGTCACGTGCTCGATCACCACGCCGGACGGCAGCGTTTCAGCCTGCGCGATACCTGCGGCGCCCAGCGCCACGGCGGCGAGGATCAGGGAGAGTTTCTTCATGGGATATTCGTCGTGTCAGGTTCTCGGGAGTGACGCCTACGCCAGGCAAACCCGGTGCGGACGCCAGCCGGCAAGTGTACATGACCCTGTTGTTTGCGCGGATCGGCCTGCTCACCGGGCGATCCGTGACAGAATGGCCACTTGTCCACAGCGCAGACGGAGGCATTGGGGATGTATCGCGGCGAACGGTTCAACGGATATAGCCACCTGGCGGGAGCGGTGCTCTCGGCGGCTGGCATGGCGGTGCTGGTCACTTCATCGGCACTCCATAGCGACGCCTGGAAGGTCGTCAGCTCCGTCGTCTATGGCACCACGCTGGTGCTGCTCTACACGATCTCCACCGTCTACCACAGCGTTCGCGGCCCCGCGAAGGACATCTTCCGCCGCCTCGACTACTGCGCGATCTACCTGCTGATCGCCGGCAGCTATACCCCGTTCGCATTGGTCACATTACGTGGCCCTTGGGGCTGGACCCTGTTCGGCGTCAACTGGGGGCTGGCCGTGGCCGGCATCATTCAGGAACTCTGGATCGGCCATCGCACCCGCATCTTCTCGCTGGCCATCTACGTGATCATGGGCTGGCTGGTGCTGATCGCGTTTGGCCCGCTGGCGGCGGCCCTGCCGACCGTGGGGCTGTACTGGCTCATAGCCGGCGGCGCCATCTACACTGCCGGCATCGGCTTCTTCCTGTTCGACGAGAAGGTGCGCCACTTCCACGGCATCTGGCACCTGTTCGTGCTGGCCGGCAGCATGTGCCAGTTCATCAGCATCCTGTTCTACGTCGGGTAAGCGCCCGATACCTCACCCTATATCTCGGTCACGGTCGCCGCCGATGCGGCCGTCTCCGTGACCACGCCGGCTTCGAGCATCGCCTCGATCTCCGCCTCGCCATAGCCGCATTCCGCCAGCAACGTCCGCGTATGTTCGCCCAGCCTCGGTGACGGGCGATGGTATTGCGCCGGCGTTTCCGATAGCTGTATCGGCAGCCCCAGCGTCCGGATGGGCCCGGCTTCCGCGTGCTGTTGCCGTACCACCATGCCACGCGCCAGCGTCTGTGGATGGTTCAGTGCCTCGCCAATCGAATGCACGGGTCCGGCCGGGACGCCCGCTGCATCGAATGCCGCCAGCCAGTCAGCGGACGGGCGCGTCATCAGGATGCCGGCCATCTCCGGCAGCAACGTGTCGCGATGACGCATCCGGTCGGCGTTGCGCCGATAGCGGGGGTCTTCGACCCATTCCGGATGTCCGAGCACCTGCGCGATACGCGCCCAGTTCTTCTCGTTCGCGCCGCCAACGATGATATGGCCGTCCTGCGTCGGAAATGCCTGGTATGGCGTCGCCAGCACGTGCGCCGACCCGCTCGGCCCCGGCGACTCGCCCGTGGCGAAATGAATCGCCGCGTGCCAGTAGAGCTGCTGCAGGCCGGCCTCGATCAGCGACGTTTCCACGATCTGCCCGCGCCCGGTCTTCTGCCGATGCTGATACGCGGCAAGAATGCCGAACGCCGCCAGGATGCCCGCATTGATATCGGCGATCGAATTCCCGGTGCGCAACGGCGGCCCGCCCGCCTCGCCCGTGATGCTCATGAGCCCCGTGTAACCCTGCGCGATCAGATCGAAGCCGCCCTTGTCGGCGAACGGCCCGGTGCGGCCATAGCCTGAGATCGCGCAATAGATCAGGCCCGGGTTCTCGCGCGACAGCGTGTCGTAGCCAAGCCCAAGCTTCTCCAGCGTGCCCTTGCGGAAGTTCTCGATCACCACGTCGGCGTTGCGCACCATGCGCAGGAACACTTCGCGGCCTTCGGGTGTCTTCAGATCAAGGGCGATGCCGCGCTTGTTGCGGTTCAGCATCAGGAACGGCGCCGACACATCGTTGATGGTCGGCTCGCGATAGCCACGTGCGTCGTCGCCACCGTCGATCTTCTCGATCTTGATCACATCGGCGCCGAGATCGGCCAGCATCATGCCGCAGGTGGGCCCGGCCATGATCTGCGCGAGTTCCAGCACACGCAGGCCGGACAACGCACCCGGCGCGATTGCAGGGGAATCTGACATCGGTCTGCTCCCAGGTTAGCGACCGCTGAACTTCGGCGTCTCCTTGGCCAGGAACGCGCGATAGCCAGTGCGGAAATCCTCGGTATCGAAACAGTCGAACGCAGCATCGATATCGGCGGCCGATAGCGGCTTGCCTTCGGCCAGTTGCCGGGCGAAGCGCTTGTGCCAGCGGGCCACCAGCGGCGCGCCGGAAGCGATCCGCTGCGCCGCGGCACGCGCCTCGTCGGCCACGCGATCATCGGGCACCACGCGCGAGACCAGCCCCATCGCATACGCCTCGGCCGCATCGACGATGCGCCCTTCGAACAGCAGCTCGAGCGTGCGCGACGTGCCGATCAGCCGCACCAGCGGCGCCATCTCCGCGTGCGCCATCACCAGCCCGAGATTCTTGATCGGCGCGCCGAAACGGCTGCTCTGGCCACAGATGCGGATATCGGCCATGGCTGCGACCTCGAGCCCGCCACCCACGCAGATGCCGTGGATCTGCGCCACCACCGGATGCGGGCAGTCCTGCATCGCCTGCGCGGTGCCATGCATGACCGCGCCATAGGCCGTGGCCTGTTGCTTGTTGGAACGCGTGGTGGCGAATTCGCCGATATCGTTGCCCGGCGAAAACGCGCGGTCCCCCGCGCCACGCACGACGACGCAGCGCACCGTGTCATCGGCGGAAAGCTCGCGGAACGCCTCGCCAAGCTGCCGCCACATATCGAGCGTGAAGGCATTGAGCTTCGCGGGCCGGTTCAGGACGATGGTGGCGACGGCATCCTCGCGCGTCACCAGCAACGTCCCTTCCTGCTGAATGTCATCGCTCATTCTGACGCTCCCTGATGGGCCGACACTACCTTGCGGCGCCGGGTCTTCTCCAGCAGGCTGCCGAACATCGGCCACACCAGGATCACCACTGCCAGCGCCATGATCGTGCCGACGAGCCCGTTGGACCAGAACACGTTGAGTTCGCCCTGCGACATCAGCATGGTCTGCCGGAATGCATCCTCCGCGCGATCGCCCAGTACCAATGCCAGCACCAGCGGCGCCAGCGGATACTCGAGCTTCTTGAGCACATACCCGATCACGCCGAAGATCAGCATGAGCCAGACGTCGAACATCGCGTTATGCACTGTGAACGCGCCAATCGCGCAGACCACGAGGATCAGCGGCGCGATGATCGCAAACGGAATGCGCAGGATGGCGGCGAACAGCGGCACCGTGGAAAGCACCACGATCAGGCCCGCCAGATTGCCCAGATACATGCTCGCGATCAGCCCCCAGACGAAGGTCTTCTGCTCGGTGAACAGCAACGGCCCCGGCTGCAGCCCCCAGATCATCAGTCCACCCAGCAGCACCGCCGCCGTGGCTGACCCCGGAATGCCAAGCGCCAGCATTGGCAGCAACGCGCTGGTGCCGGCCGCGTGCGCGGCGCACTCAGGCGCGATCACGCCTTCGACGTTGCCGCGCCCGAACGTCTCACGCTTGCGCGAGAAACGCTTGGCCACGCCATAGCCCATGAACGATGCGGCCGTCGCGCCGCCCGGCGTCACGCCAAGCCAGCAACCGATGATCGACGAACGGATCAGTGTCATCCAGTAACGCGGCAGTTCGGCCCAGGTCTTCAGCACCACCTTGAGGTCGATGCTGGCCCGCTTGCCACGAAAGGCGACGCCCTCCTCCATCGTCATCAGGATCTCGCTGATGCCGAACAGGCCGATAACAGCCACCAGGAAGTCGAACCCGCGCAGCAGTTCCGTGGAGCCGAACGTCATGCGCAGCGTGCCCGAAACCGTATCCATGCCGACCGCCGCCAGTGCGAACCCGATGCACATCGCGATCACGATCTTGGCCTTGGCTTCCTTGCCCATGCCGACGAAGCTGCAGAACGTCAGAAAATACACCGCGAAGAATTCCGGCGGCCCGAAGCGTAACGCGAACTTCGCCACCAGCGGCGCCAGGAACGTGATCAACAGCACACCGGCCAGCGCGCCGAGAAACGACCCGGTGAAGGCCGACGTCAGCGCGCGTCCCGCCTCACCCTGCTGCGCGAGCGGGTAGCCATCGAACGTGGTGGCCACGGACCACGCCTCGCCGGGAATGTTGAACAGGATCGACGTGATCGCGCCCCCGAACAGCGCGCCCCAGTAGATGCACGACAGCATGATGATGGCCGACGTCGGCTCCATCGAAAACGTCAGCGGCAGCAGGATCGCCACGCCATTGGGGCCACCCAACCCGGGCAGCACACCCACGACGATGCCGAGCAGGATGCCCACCAGCATCAGCCCGACGTTGTGCCATGACATCGCCACAGCAAAGCCGCCCATCAACGCATTGAGTTCTTCCATGCCGGTCCCCTTCAGAATCCGAGGGCCGCTTCGAGCGGTCCCTTGGGCAACGGCACGCGGAACTGCATCTCGAAGATCCAGAACAGCACCAGATTGATGGCCACGCCAGTCAGCACCGCGCGCCACCATGCGAACTTGCCGATCACGAGCATGAAACCCGCAATGAAGATCGCCGATGCTACGTAGATGCCCAGAAAGGCGATCAGCGCGACGTAGACCGTCAGCGGCACCAGGATCACCGCCACCTGCCGCAATTGCGGCCACGTGACGAACACCTTCTCATTCTCGCCATGCCACGCCTGCCACAGCACCACCATGCACGCGATGAAGATGATCGCGCCAATCCGCATCGGAAAATAGCCGGCCTGCGGGCCGTCCGGCTCCCACCCCGCGCCAATCTGGTAGTTGCTGACCATCACCACCACCGCGCCAATGGTGATCAGCAGCGCGGTGGCGATTTCCGCCGCACGCACCGTGATCGCCGCCGGCGCGGTGTCTTGTAATTGTTCGCTCATGAATGTGTCCCCCCGGATCGTTGCCCCCCACCCCATTCAAGGGAGAGGGGGCAAGCCATCAGCACTCGCTCTACGGTCTTACTTCGCCGCCAGGAAACCCGCTTCCTTGATGATGTCCTTGTGGCGCGTTTCATCGGCCGTCAGGAACTCGGTCAACTTCTGGCCCGTGAGGAAATCGTTCTTGAGCGCGTTCTTCTCCAGATACTCCTTCCACTCCGGCGTAGCCACGACCTTCTGCATCAGATCCACGTAGTACTTCTGCTGATCTGGCGTAACGCCACCGGGCAGCATGAACACACGCAGCATCTGGTATTGCACGTCCAGCCCCTGCTCCTTGCAGGTGGGGATGTCACCCCAGCTTTGCGTGCCGGTGATCTTGTTCGTGTACTGCATGCGATCCGGCGCAAACACGCACAGCGCGCGATGCTCGCCGGCGCGCCACTGACCGATTGATTCGGAGGGGTTGTTGACGTTGGAGTCGATATGCTTGCCCGAGAGCTGTGTCGCCGCTTCGCCACCGCCCTTGTACGGGATGTAGATGAAGCGCACGCCGGCCTTGCGCTCGACCTGCGCGGTGATGATCTGGTCCTCGCGTTTGGAGCTGGTACCGCCCATCTTGAGCTTGCCCGGCTGTTTCTTCGCCTCGGCGATGTAGTCTGCCGGCGTCTTGTACGGCGCCTCGGCGTTGGTCCAGAGCACGAACTCGTCCATCGCCACCATGGCCACCGGCGTCAGGTCGCGCCAGTTGAAGGGCAACTGGCTGATCATCGGCACCGTGTAGAGCGCGGACGAGGTCACCAGCAGCTTATGCGCGTCACCTTTCGACGCCTTGGTGTCCATCAGCCCTTCGGCCCCGCTGGCGCCGGCCTTGTTCACGACGATCATCGGCTGGTTCATCAGCTTGTGCTTGGCGATGATGCCCTGGATGGAACGTGCCATCTGATCCGATGCCCCGCCCGCGCTGAACGGCACGACAACTTCGACCGGTTTGGTAGGCTCCCACGCAAACGCGGGGCTGGCCCACGCGACACCTAGCAACGAAGCGCACGCGAGGGCGCGTGCGGCATAACGCAACGTCATGGTCTGTCTCCTTTGGGTGGCGGCCGTGCGCTCTGTGGTGCATCGGCCTTGTAGTCGGGAGCGCCTCTGCTGGACGCTCTCTTCTTGCTGCTGCTTGAAACCTCAGGCCGCGCGCAGCGACGGCTGCGATGCCGCGGCGCGCAGGCTGTCCATGGCGGCCAGTACACCGCCTGCATGGTGCGGCACGCCCGCCAGTGCGAAGCCCATCTCCACGCCGGCCAGCGTGCCCATCAGCGTCAGGTCATTGAAATCGCCCAGATGCCCGATGCGGAAGACCTTGCCGGACAGCTTCGACAGGCCCTGCCCGAGCGACATGTTGAAGTGCTCGAGCACGATCTTGCGGAACGCGTCGGCGCTATGGCCTTCCGGCATCACCACGGCAGTCAGCGCCGGGCTGTACTCGGACGGGTTCTGGCACAGGATCTCGAGCCCCCATGCGTTGACGCAGGCGCGAGTGGCTTCGGCATGGCGGTGATGGCGCGCGAACACGTTCTGCAGGCCCTCTTCGAGCAGCATGTCGCACGCTTCCGACAGGCCGTAGAGCAGGTTCGTGGCCGGCGTATAGGGCCAGAATCCGTTCTTGTTGGCTTCGATGATTTCATCCCAGCCCCAGAACGCCCTGGGCAAGCGGGCCTTGGCCGATGCGGCGATCGCCTTCGCGCTGACGGCGTTGAACGAGATGCCGGGCGGCAACATCAACCCCTTCTGCGAGCCCGACACCGTTACGTCGACACCCCATTCGTCATGGCGATAGTCGACCGAACCGAGCGAGGAAATCGTATCGACCAGCAGCAGCGCGGGATGGCCAGCCGCGTCGATCGCGCGGCGCACCGCGGCGATGTCGGACGTCACGCCGGTCGAGGTTTCGTTGTGGACCACGCAGACCGCCTTGATCTCGTGGTTGCGGTCTTCGGCCAGGCGCGCGCCGATTGCAGCGGCATCCACGCCATGACGCCAGTCGCCCACGATGAACTCGGGGTTCACGCCGAGCTTGTCGGCCATCTTCTTCCAGAGCGACGCGAAATGGCCGGTCTCGTACATCAGCACCTTGTCGCCGGGGGACAGCGTATTGACCAGCGCGGCCTCCCACGCCCCAGTCCCCGACGCCGGGTAGATCACCACGGGCTGGGTCGTCTGGAAGATCTTGCGGATGTCGGCCAGCACCTTCTTGCCCAGTTGCTGGAATTCGGGGCCCCGGTGATCAATCGTCGGGTAATCCATCGCGCGCAGCACGCGGTCGGGCACGTTGGTGGGCCCGGGGATCTGCAGGAAATGCCGGCCGCTGGGATGTGAGTTCAATCGGAGCATGTCGCCTCGTATCCTTATATTTGAATTTTGTATTCAAAAAACAGAGATGCACTGCGCGTCCGTCATGCGGGATAATGATGGCGGACGCAAGTGCCTGCCTCTCCGCAGTAAATCCTTATAAATCAATAGCTATTTGGATTTCATGGCACCAACTGCGTTGTTTCTGGCGCAACCTGAGACAACGAATTGCAGTTCGAGCTTGCCCAAGATTAGGTTTTGAATACAATACTGTCAAGCCACACGATCCCTGATGAGCACAAACCCGACCCCCCCTTCGCAAGCCGTCGACCGCCAGATCCTGCATGTGGCGGTGGCTCAACGCCTGCGCACGATGATCATGGAGGGCGACCTCGCGCCGGGCACGCGGCTCAACGAGCGCGTGCTGTGCGACCTGCTCCAGGTTTCGCGCACGCCGCTGCGCGAAGCCTTCAAGGTCCTGGCCGGTGACGGGCTGGTGACGCTGCTGCCGAACCGGGGCGCCGAGGTGGTAGTGCTGTCGCAGGAGGTGATCAACCACCTGTTCGAGATGATGGGCGCGCTCGAGGCGATGTCCGGCGAGCTGGCCTGCCAGCGCATCACCGATGCCGAGCTGAACGAAATCCGCGCTCTCCACTACGAAATGCTCGCTTGCCACGCGCGGCGGGACCTGCCCAATTACTACGCGCTGAACCGCCGCATCCATGACGCGATCAATGCGGCGGCGCGCAATCCGATCCTCGAGGAGACCTATCGACGCATCAACCTGCGCATTCAGGCGCTGCGCTTCCGCTCGAACTTCGATCAGGACAAATGGGACATGGCCGTGCGCGAGCACGGCGAGATGCTCGATGCCTTGTCGAAGCGCGATGGGGCCGCGCTGCGTGACATCCTGCGCGCGCACCTGCAGCACAAGCACGACGCGCTGATCGCCGAACTAGAACGCGCGCAGGACGCCGCCTGACCTGACGCGACACGCGCACCCGGTGCGCATCGTCACAAGGCCATGACGGCGTCTCCCAGCGCACGCAACCGGAGACATAGAAGTCCATGGCCTTGCCAACTACCCCCACGCCACCCGGCGTGCAACCGCTGCGCTTCATGCCCGGCGCGGCGGCACCCGCCCTGCAATCGCCGCTGTACCGGCGCCTGGCCGCCGAACTGCGCGGCGAAGTATTGTTCGATAACGCCAGCCGTGGCCGCTATGCCACCGATGCGTCGATCTACCAGGTCATGCCGATCGGCGTGGTGGTACCGCGCGACGAAGCCGATGCGCGGCTTGCGCTGGACATCGCCCGGGACTTCAAGGCGCCGCTGCTGCCGCGCGGCGGCGGCACCAGCCAGTGCGGGCAGACCGTGGGCGAGGCGCTGGTCATCGACAACAGCAAGTACCTGAACCAGATCATCGACTTCGATCCGGTGGCGCGCACGGTGACCGTGCAGCCCGGCATCGTGCTCGACCACCTGAACGCATGGCTCAAGCCCCACGGCCTCTGGTTCCCGGTCGATGTATCGACCGCCGCGCAATGCACGATTGGCGGCATGACCGGCAACAACTCGTGCGGTTCACGCTCGATCCAGTACGGCAACATGGTGCACAACGTGCTCGGCGTCCAGGCCATCCTGGCCAGCGGCGAGGACGTGCGCTTCGATGCCAGTTGGCCGGCCGAGTCGGCGCCACACCGCGCCATTGCCGACGGTGTGCGCCGCATCGCCACGCGCGAGCGCGACGCCATCGCGCAGATGTATCCGACCGTGCTGCGCCGCGTGGGCGGCTACAACCTTGATATCTTCGCGCCGCGCAGTGAACGGCCCTATACCGCCGACGGCAGCGTCAATCTGGCGCATCTGCTCGTGGGATCGGAAGGCACCCTCGCCTACTTCCGCCACATCACGCTGCAACTCGCGCCACTACCGGCGCACAAGACCCTGGGTGTGGTGAATTTCCCGACGTTCTATCAGTCGATGGATCTCACGCGCCATATCGTGGCGCTGAAGCCGGCGGCCGTGGAACTGGTCGATCGCACCATGATCGATCTGGCCCGCAACAATCCCGCATTCCGCCCCGTGATCGACCGCGCGCTGGTGGGCGAGCCGGAAGCGATTCTGCTGGTTGAGTTCGCCGGCGAGGATCGCGCGGCCACGCTGCAGGGACTGGCCCAACTGGTCGAGCTGATGGCCGATCTTGGCCTGCCTGGCTCGGTGGTGGAAATGCCGGACCCTGGTCCGCAGAAGGCGCTGTGGGAAGTGCGCAAGGCCGGCCTCAACATCATGATGAGCATGAAGGGCGACGGCAAGCCGGTATCGTTCATCGAAGACTGCGCCGTGCCGCTCGAGCATCTGGCCGCGTACACGTCTCGGCTGACAGAAGTGTTTCACAAGCATGGCACGCGCGGCACCTGGTACGCCCATGCCAGCGTCGGCACGCTGCACGTGCGGCCAATCCTCGACATGCGGCGCGACGGCGCGGCCAAGATGCGAGCCATCGCCGAGGAAGCCGCCGCGATGGTGCGCGAGTACAAGGGCGCGTACTCGGGCGAGCATGGCGACGGCATTTGCCGCGGCGAATGGGTGGCCTGGCAGTTCGGCCCATCGCTGGCGCGCGCGTTCGAGGAGGTCAAGGCACTGTTCGACCCCGAGAACCGCTGCAATCCCGGCAAGATCGTGGGCACGCCAAAGATGGATGACACATCGCTGTTCCGTTTCCCACCGAGCTACTCGGTCAAGCCGATTCGGCCGGTGCTCGACTGGTCGGCATGGAACGTCACGCGGGACCCGGTCACCGAGGCCGAGAGCGCACCGGGCACCGGCACCGATCCGGCAAACGGACTGGCTGCCGCGGTGGAGATGTGCAACAACAACGGTCACTGCCGCAAGTTCGACGCCGGCACCATGTGCCCGAGTTACCGCGTCACACGTGACGAGCAGCACCTGACACGTGGCCGCGCCAACACGTTGCGGCTCGCCCTGTCCGGTCAGCTTGGCACCGAGGGACTGCTCGACGCCGCGGTCAGAGACACGATGGACCTGTGTGTCTCCTGCAAGGGATGCAAGCGCGACTGCCCGACCGGCATCGACATGGCGAAGATGAAGATCGAGGTGCGCGCCGCCAACGCCAGCGCAGGCCGGCTGCGCGCGCGTGACAGGCTCGTGGCCTTCCTGCCGCGCTATGCGGGCACCGCCAGCCGGCTGCGCTGGTTGTTCAACCTGCGCGACCGCGTGCCCGGCCTGCCGCAACTGACCGAACGCCTGCTCGGCCTGTCGGCCCGACGCTCGCTGCCCCGCTGGCAATCGGCGTTCCTGCGCGATGACTACGTGGCCCGGCCCGTCGGCGGCAAGGAAGTCGTGCTGTTCGTCGATACGTTCAACAATCACATGGAACCGGAGAACGCGCGCGCGGCGCAACGCGTGCTCGAAGCGGCCGGATACACCGTGCATCTGTCGGGGGTTCCGGGCGAGCGGCCCTTGTGCTGCGGCCGCACGTTCCTGGCAGCCGGCCTGGTCGATGAAGCCAGGGCCGAGGCCCGGCGCACGCTCGATACGCTGCTGCCGTTCGTCTCGCGCGGCGTGGCCGTGGTGGGCCTGGAACCGTCCTGCCTGCTCTCCATGCGCGACGAATTCCTGCAGTACGGCTATGGCGACGCGGCGCGGCTGCTGGCGAACAATGCGTTCCTGTTCGAGGAGTTCCTGGTGCGCGAACATGCGGCCGGTCGATTCGCTCCCACGCTGAAGCCAATCGGCCGCACCGAGGCCCTGCTGCATGGGCACTGCCACCAGAAGGCGTTCGATGCCGTGCGGCCGGTGGAACAGGTACTCGGCTGGATTCCGGAACTCAAGACCTCGCTGATCGAATCGTCATGCTGTGGCATGGCGGGCAACTTCGGATACGAGGCCGAGCACCACGATGTGTCGATGAAGATGGGCGAGCTTGCGTTGCTGCCGGCCGTGCGCGGCGCCGATGCGCGGACGCTGGTGGTCGCCGATGGCACGAGCTGCCGCCATCAGATCCATGACGGCGCCGACAGGCAGGCGCTGCACGTGGCACGGGTGCTGGAGATGGCACTCGGGGCGTGAACCCGGTTGCGTGGCCCGATCGAAAAGGCGGACATGACGCAGTAGAATCGCGTCTCTCCCGTCAACATCGATCGTTCCACGCAACATGGCAGTCACGCGAAGCAGCAAACAGGCAACCCTGATCGGGCTTGTCGCGGTCCTATTCTGGAGCGCGATCGTCGGCCTGATCCGCGGCGTCAGCCAGAGCTTCGGCGCGACCGGTGGGGCGGCACTGATCTACACGGTCGCTTCGGCGCTGCTCTGGTTGACGGTCGGCCCGCCCCGGACGCGGGCGCTGCCTCGAATCTATCTGCTCTGGGGAAGCGTGCTGTTTGTTTCCTACGAGCTGTGCCTGTCGCTGTCCATTGGCTATGCCAATACCGGCAGGCAGGCCATCGAGGTCGGCATGGTCAACTATCTCTGGCCGTCCTTCACGATGCTGGCCGCCATCCTGTTCAATCGTCAGCGCGCCAACTGGCTGATCCTGCCAGGCTTTCTGGTGGCCCTGCTGGGTATTGCATCGGTGCTCGGTGGCGATCAGGGCCTGGACCTGCCGAGCATGGCCGCCAATATTCAGGACAACCCCCTCAGCTACGGCCTGGCCTTTGCCGGCGCGATGATCTGGGCGGGCTACTGCACGGTGACGAGCCGGTACGCGCAGGGCAAGAACGCGGTCACGCTGTTCTTCATGCTGACGGCGCTCGCACTCTGGGGGAAGTATCTGTTCACGGACGGCGAAACGATGGTCCTCAGCATGACGGGCGCGGTCTACCTGCTGCTGGCCGCCTGCGCCATGGGCTTCGGCTATGCCGCGTGGAACGTCGGCATCCTCCACGGCAATATGACGGTGCTGGCTGGCGCGTCGTACTTCATCCCGGTGTTGTCGGCCGCATTGGCCGCCACGCTGCTGCACGCACCGCTGTCGTTCGCATTCTGGAAAGGCGCCGCGATGGTGTGCGCGGGATCCATCCTTTGCTGGCTCGCAACACGTGGCAAGGGCGCTCGCTCAGCAGGTTCGTCAGGTTCTGACAACCCGACTTAGCGCGTGCCCCGAAACGCCGACGCGTCATATGCGGGAATCCCGACAATCGGCCAGAGGTAGCGCCGCGCGCACGCGCACATGCGCCATGCACGGCCGATGGATCACCCTGCGAGATATTTCACCCGGGTCACGAGTGCGGCTTTTCCGGATGCCTGGCAATCCTGACTAGACTGGAACTGGAGCGGATAACACTCCACTACCTGCAACCTGAACACATCCGCAAGGATGTTCAAGAAGGGGGCACCATGCTACAAGCCAGTGAAATCCAGACACGCTTTTCGCATCTGCAGCGCACGGTCAGCGAGACATCGAAGACCATCCACGCCGATTCGGCGATTCCCAAGGACTTGATGAGCTGCATGGACGAGCTCGACAAGGAATGCAAGTCCGCGAAGAAGATCATGTCGTCCCGCAACGAGGGCCGCATCCGTCAGTGCGTCGATGATCTCGAACGAATTGGCGATCGCGCCGAACGCGTTTGCCACGATACCGACGGCGTCCACCATCGGGTCATGGATGCAGTCAGCGCCATGCACCTCGAGCTTGCCGACCTGAAGCGCGACATGCACGAAATGCACTGAACCGCGAACGGCGGGGGCCTGGCCTGATCAAGCGAGGCCCCGCAAAGAGGAAAGGGCCGAGCCCTGCAACGCAGGACTCGGCCCCAGTCAGGCGACCGGGCCTGCCGTGCCACGCTCCATCACTGCGGCACCAGTTCCAGCCTTTCCTTGCTTTCCTTCTCCACCGCCTTGCGCGAGTACAGCAGCGGGAAATACTCGCCCTTCGCCCACAGCGGCGCCAGATCGCGATAGTGCGGATTGGCCGGGTTGCCCGACTGGCCCGGTGTGTTCACCACGCGCGACGCATCCCAGTTGCCGACATCCACCACCATGCGGAACGACGCCCCTGCAGTGAGCTGGAAGTCGCTGTTGCGGTAGCTCGTATTCATCGGCGTGAACGAAGACCCGCCGATCGGCCCCGCATTCACGTCGAACTGCTGGCGCTGCGTCGCGTCGAGGATCGCATGCAGCGGATGCTCGAACACCGCCGTGTGAAGCTTGCCCCATTGCCAGGTCTTCGGGTCAGGGCCCAGCCTCTTCTCGACTTCGACCATGGCCGACTTCAGGGAGGCCAGCATGACGTCGTTGCGCTTCTCGACGCTCATCCAGCTGTCAGGCCGCTCCAGCACCGCGATCACGCGGCTCGGATCGCCAGCACCGACCAGCCGCGCGGCCTCCGGCGCGAGCGCGGCCCGCACCACCGCAGTACGCAGATGCTTGCTGAACCAGATCTCGAATAGCGCGGCGGGCGCGCTGTCGGCACGCTCGTTGCCGTCCCAGCCGCGCAGCAGATCCAGCCCGCGCTGAATCTGCGCATCGCTGCTGGTGAGCGGCTTGAGCAACGTCACCATCCGCTGCGCGGGCAGCGACACCGTGTCGTTCTGCCATGCCATCGAGTCCTCCACCGAACTGCGCGGATTGGCCGACACCAGCGCCCTGAGCCGACGCGCGCGCGAGCTTTCGGCCCATTCGTAGCCGACGCCGAGCTTGGCTGCCGGGTGATTCGGCGGGATCGTGTTCTCGTTGGCAGTGACCACGAATCCCGGTGCCGGATTGAACGCCCACGGCAGTTCGTCCATGTTGCGATAGCCGGCCCATTCGTAGCGTCCGTCCCCGGGCACCGGCATCAGGCCATCCCAGTTCGGCCGATTGACGGTCAACCCGCCCGGGAGCCAGCCGATGTTGCCGAAGCGGTCCGCATAGACCTGGTTCTCGCCAGGAGCGCCCCAGCGGTTCATCGCCGCGCGGAACTGATCCCAGTTCTGGGCACGCATGTAGTCCATCGACCCGAAGTACGGTGCCATGCCGAGGTCGAGCCACGCCGCGCGCAGCGCCCAGGCGCGGTTGTTCTTCGTGTCGGCATAGAGCACCGGGCCGTGCCGCGTGAAGTCGATCGTGACCTTGCGCGGCGTCGCCTCGCCGCGCACCGCGATCTGCTCGGTCACCGTCTCCATCGGCTCCCAGCGGCCCTTGTACTTGTACTCGTGCGGCTGGGCGGGATCGGTCTCATAGGCATAGAGGTCTTCCTGGTCCATGTAGAACCGCGTCAGGCCGAAAGCAATCGTGCCGTTGTGACCGATGGAGATACCGGGCAGGAACGGCTCGCCCGCGCCGATTACCGACAGGCCCGGCGCGTTCAGGTGGGAGATGTAGCGCAGGCTCGGCGCACCGTGCGCACGATGCGGATCGTTGGCCAGGATCGGTCGCCCCGTGGCGGTGCGGCTGCCCGCGATCACCCAGTTGTTCGACCCCAGGCTGCGCGCGGTATCGCTCGACGCATCGACCGTCGCATAGAGTTGGTCCACCGGGATGTTCTCGGCACGTGTGCCTAATTGCCACCAGTCCTTCGGGAAGCGCGGCGCGGCCGTGGCAAGTTCGTACGCCTTGCGCAACTCGGCAGCGGGGACCGTGCACGGGTCAAGCCCGTCTGGCACCTTCGGCTCGATCTGCGGATCGAGTTCGCGGCGAACCCAGTCCGCCCGCACCGCGTTCGGCTTCGCGTAGCAGAAGATCTGCGCCCGGTCGATCTCGCCAGTGAGGTTCAACGTCAGCCCGTGATGACGGATACGCACGATATCCTCGGCACGCCAGCGCGACGGCTTGTAGTTGATCAGCTTGAACTCGGGAGGCAGCAGTTCCGGATGGGCCTCGGTCTGCGCGATGTACGCATTGACGCCCGCCACGAAGGCCTCGGCCACACGTTTGGCATCCGATCCATAGGCCAGCCATTCGCGGTACATATCGCCACGGAACAACACGGCGCGCGCCATGCGATCGCCTTCCACATAGGCCGGACCGAAGTCTTTCGCCATTTCGCCCAGCCCACGCTTGCGCCACAGATCGATCTGGAACAGCCGGTCCCGCGCGGCCACGAAGCCCTGCACAAAGAACGCGTCATAGAGCGTGTTGGCGTAGATATGCGGCACGCCCCAGCGGTCGATCAATACCGTTGCTGGCTTTTCCAGCCCGGGGACGGCGAACTTGTCCGGGCCGGCCGCCAGCGCGGGGGCGGTGGATGCGGCGGCAAGCCATGCCGCGGTGACGGCGGTGCGCCGCAGGGAACGGGTCGGGCGAAACATCGGATCTCCTCGTCGGATGCAGACCTGCGAGGATAGCGGAATGTGACGCTGCCGGCGACGCTGCGCCGCCGCAAATCATGCTGTCCGCAATGGCTTCCACGGCGTCAGCGATGTGACACCGACGACATCAGTACACGTCGCGGCGATAACTGCCTGCTTCGGTCAGTCGCTGTAGTGTGGACTCACCGAGGATGCGCAGGAGCGCGTCCTGCACGCCAGCGGCCATGCCCTGCAGGCTGCCGCAAACGTAGATCGACGCACCCTGCTCCACCCACGCAGCGATCGTCGCCGCTTGCGCGAACACGGCGTCCTGCACGTAGCGCGGCATCGCGCCATCGCGCGACCATGCATGGTCGATCCGCTGCAGCACGCCCTGCGATAACCACGCCTGCAATTCCTCTGCGTGGAAGCTATCGTGCGCGGCGGAGCGCTCGCCGAACAGCAGCCAATTGCGGTGATGGCCCGCCTCCGCGCGCGCCTTGATCAGGGCACGCAGGCCCGCAAGGCCGGTACCGTTGCCGATCAGGACCAGCGGCCGGCCGTCTTCGGGCGGATGGAAGCTGCGATTGGTGCGGACGCGCAGCGCGATCGACGCGCCCTCGCGCGCGAATTCTGTCAGCCAGCCAGAGGCGAGCCCAAGCCGCCCATCGGCATGACGGGTCTGACGTACCAGCAATTCCAGCCGGCCGTCAGCGGGCAGCGATGCGATCGAGTACTCGCGGTGCGGCAGCGCGGGCAATGCGTCGACCAGTCGCTGAGGTGTGAATCCGGTCAATATATCCAGTTGGCTATCGGGCAGCGGCAGCCGCGTGGCCAACGCCTCGGACAAGGTCATCGGGCGACTGTCGCAACGGACCGGTGCGGTTCCGTCGAGCGACAGGCGAGCCAGCAACCGGTCTACGACGTCTGGCGGTTGGCATGGACCAATCTCGGCAATATCGCCGGCGCGCCATGTCAGTTGCGACGCGTCCTCGGGTTCGAGCGCCAGATGAAAGGCCGCCTCGCCCTGACTGCCCGGATTGAGCAGTCTGCGCTCCACCAACCGCCAGCGGCCATAGCGCGGGCGTTCCCAGTCCGCGATTTCCGCACCACCGCTCAACGCGGACAAATGGTTCTGCCAGTGGCGCAACGCGCCGGGGTCGCCGTTGTCGACCTCGACCCTGTCGAACAACGGCTGTGCATGATGGCTCTCCAGCCAGCCCGACAGCGCGCGGCCGAACGCGCAGAAGTGCGCGTAGCTGCTATCGCCCAGTGCAAGGACGCCATAGCGCAACTGGCGCAGCGCATCGGGCGTGGTGCCGGCCAGCAAGCGGCGCGCGAACCCCGACGCCATGTCTGGCGCATCGCCCTCGCCCGTGGTGCTGACCAGGAACAGGGCCTGATCGCACGCGGCCAGACGCGCACCATCGAGTTCGGCAAAGGACACGAGTTGCACCGGCCGACCCGCGCCTTGCAACGCGCGGGCCGTTTGCACGGCGAGTTGTTCGGCAAAACCGGTCTGACTTGCGTAGGCGACGAGCGTCGGACGCGCGTCTTCGGTCGCGTCATCACTTGCGACATTGGCGAGCGCGGCACGGGCGGCACGGTGGCGGCGATGCCCGTCGAGCACGCCCCAGCAGAAGCCAACGTACGCGATGACCACGCCGGCTGCGATGGCATCACGACCGTGCGCGAGCACGGACAGCGCCACGCCGGCGACAAGCATTGCCCACGGTAGAAGACGCATCATGTTTGCATTGCGGCGAACGCCGGGGTGATCCGCTCATCGAAGCCGTGCGGCGTGCGCACCAGGAAGCGGGCAGCCAGGCCCTGGCGCGTGGCGAAAGTGATACCGGCTTCTGGCCCGAGCACAGTCAATGCGGTGGACAGCGCGTCGGCCATCATGCATTCGCGATGAAGCACCGTAACGGACGCCAACGCATGCGCGGCCGGGTAACCGGTGCGTGGATCGATCGTATGCGCGTACCGCCGTCCATCGTGTTCGAAGTAGCGGCGATAGTCACCCGACGTGGCGATCGACAGGCCGAGCAACGCCACCAGCGTGCGCAGCGTGCGTCCAGTCCCGCCCTCGGCAGTGGCAGATGCCGAAGGGGACTCCAGTTCGATCCACCACGGCATCCCATCCGGCTTCAGCCCCTGGCCGCGCAACTCGCCGCCGATCTCGACCAGATGATGCGGCACGCCCTGGGCCAGGAGATAGCGCGATACCGCATCGACGGCAAACCCCTTCGCGATCGCGCAGAAATCGAGTGACAGTCCGCCCGGCTGGCGCGCGAGACGCGCCGATGCGTCGATCTCGATCCGTTGCCAACCGCAATGCTGGCGCGTCCGTGCCACGTCATCGGCCGTAGGCGCGGTGTGCCGCTTGCCACCCGGGCCGAAGCCCCAGAGATCGACGAGTGGGCCGGCGCTGGGATCGTAGGCGCCACCGCTGTCACGCGCGGTGTCCAGCGCCGCCTGCAGGACCGTGAAGCAATCCTCGGGCAGCGTGACCCAGGCACTGGCGTCGGCCCGATTGAAACGGCTCAGGTCCGATATCTCGGACCAGTTGCTCATCTGCGCGATAACCTCGTCGAGCACCGCGCGGATGCCTGCCTCCAGGCCGCCGCCGTCCTGCCCGAGCGCCAGCACGGCGCGGACAGCCCAGGTCGTCCCCATCGTCTCGCCCGCCCACTGCGCGATCGAGCCTTGCGGCTCGGGCACGGGCGGTGGTGGGTCCAGCGTGACGGGGATGAGAACGCGATTCATCGGCGATATCGTAGCGGCCGTCTTACTGCGGCAGCACTTCCACCGTCACCGCGTAGGTAACGCGACGAACCGTGGCGGGCTTGGCCGATGCCTTCTGGTCGCGCAGTTCGGCTTCCATCCAGTACATGCCGGCAGCCGGCCACTTCACCGAGAACTTGCCGTCGGCGTCGGTGGTCGTGTCGAACTCGTTGAGACGATCGCGATAACGAACGCCGCCTGGCACCACGGAAACCGTCTGGTTGGCAGCCGGCTTGCCGTCGAGCAGCAGACGGAAGCTGGCCGTCTCGCCCGCGGCAAGGTCGTTCGGATGGGTGATCGGCGCCAGCTCCAGGCCGCGTCCGGTGGTCGTCAATGCCTGCTTCGACGGCTTGCCGCTGGTGACATACGATTCCACGCGGCTGGCCATCTCGGTCACTTGCAGTTCCTGCGCATTGGCGGGGACGTTCGCGGCCAGGGCATCGGCAGCACCGCGCCAGCGCTTGGTCTGTCCGTTCTCCTTCCAGCTCGCGAACAGGCCCTGGTTGACCACGGCAATGCGGTACGTGCCCGGCTGCGCCAGCGGCACGTCGAACGTGCTGCGGTACTTGCCAGTCGACGCGTTCTCGGGCTTCACCGCCGCGCCATCGGGGCCGGTGACCACAAGGTTGTCCAGACGCATCGGCATGTGTTCGAAGTAGAACAGGTCGTTGGACACCGCGGCGTCCACGGTCACCCACTGGCTACCGCCGGACAGCACGGTGGTGGACGGCAGCAGCCACTGGCGATGGGCGTGGGCGGCCAGCGGCGCCAGCGCAGCCAGCGCGAGGACTGCAACGCGGGTGGAAAGTCGGGTGGAGAAGCGGGCAGGCTTGTTCATCGTCAGGCTCCGGTCAGATCAGTTCAATGCGTTTGCGGTGATTGGCGCGGCTCACGGCTTCAGGTCGAGAGTCACGCTGCCGAGCTCATGCTCGCCCTTTGCGCCCGCGCTTTGCGCGGCCTTGGGCGGCCATGCGAACGGCACACGCACGAGTTCGCGTCCGCCCACTTCGCGCGCGGCTTCCACCACGAGCTGGTAATCGCCGGCTGGCAGCTTGCCCAGCGGCGCCTTGCCATCGCTGAACGTCAGCGCGTGCTCGCCGGGAGCGCGCGTGGCACCCGATACGCCATCGGCCGGAAGCTGCATGTCGCGGCCGGCCTTGCGCCACCACTGCCGCATGTCCTTGAGCCACTTCGTGCCCTGGCTTTCCTTGTTCTTCGCGTCGTACCAGACCGCCAGCGTCGTCACCGGACTCTGGTCGGCACGCTCGATCCACATGGATACGTAGGGACGGTGGTACTCGGCCACGTTCAGGCGGGGAATTTCCACCTTGACGTTCATGTCGGCGGCCATGGCGGGTGCCAGCGGCGCTGCGGCAAGGCCGGTTACGGTGACGGTCAGGAGTCGGCGCATGTCGAAACTACCTTTCTCGGTTGCAAATCAGTGAATGAACAGGATGGCCAGCAGCAGCGGCACAACGAGCCCCGCGCCCACCAGCGGCCACGTGGCCATGCGGCCCCCGGCATGAAGCTTGAGCAGGAACAGCCCGGTGACGCTGAAGATCAGGCAGGCCAGGGCGAATATGTCGATGAACCAGCTCCATGCATGGCCCGTGTTGCGGCCCTTGTGCAGGTCGTTGAAGTAGGAAATCCAGCCCCGCGATGTCACTTCGTACTGGACCTCGCCATCTTCGAGTGCAACGCTGAGCCAGGCATCGCCGCCGGGGCGTGGCAGGCCAACGTAGATCTCGTCGGCGGACCATTCGGCCTCGCGTCCTGCCGCCTCGATATCCATCGTCTTCGACAGCCAGTCAGCCAGCACGCGCGGCACCGGTCCCTTCTGGTCCTTCTGGTTTCCCGTCGATGCGTTCGCGAGCGCGGCGCGCTTCAGCGCGTCCAGCAGTTCGCGCGGCGCGGTCTCGTGGCGCGTGACGACCGAAGGCGAGGCCTCGATCTGCCCCGCGTGATTGAGCGTGAATCCCGTGACGGCGAACATCAGCATCCCGATCAGGCAGATCGCGGAACTGATCCAGTGCCACTGGTGAAGATGCTTGAGCCAGAAGGCGCGGCGCTGCTGGCTGGAAGCTGGCGTGGATTCGGTCATCGGGGAAGTTCTGGGCAAGCGTGCATGGCTGGCGGAGAGGCTGCCGCATCGGCGGCATGGCGAAGACGCCACACTCCCGCGGGAAAAACGAAGGAGATGGTAATGGTTCTCATTTAAAAGAACAACCACTTGAAGGCTTCGGATCGGGCTCGTTGATTACGGTTCGTTACGCGGCACCCTCAAACCTCTTGCAACGTGCTGCATGGCAGAAATCAAAGCGGCGCGCGCATCACTATTACCTATCAGTGGTATTTCCCGATCAAGTTTGACGATGACGCCGCCGTTATGGCCGGTCAGAGAGGACGCGCGAAGACAAACCATACAAAGACCCGAAAGCGCCCCAATCAACAACCGATGTGAACGGAGGATAAGGATGTTGCATAACCTGAGCCTGAGAAAGAAGCTCATGCTGCCGCTGGTGCTGAGCTGGGTCTGCCTGCTGGCCATCACGCTGTGGAACGCATGGCAAATGCGAGAACTGCGTCAGCAGGATCGAGAGTTGACGCTGCAACAGGTCACCGACACGGCCAACTCGGTCGTGGCCGAGTACGAAGCCATGGCGCGCGCAGGCAAGCTGAGCACCGAGGAAGCCCAGAAGCAGGCACTCGACCGCGTGCGCGTGATGCGTTTTGGCGGCGATGGCTACTTCACCGTGATGAGGTCCGACGCTGTCGTTCTGATGCACGCGATCAAGCCCGAACTCGATGGCAAAAACATGTCGGAGATGAAGGACCCTAACGGCGTCTATCTGTTCCGCGATATCGCACGGATCGGCAAGACCGCCGGCAAAGGCTTCCTTGAGTACGCCTGGCCCAAGCCAGGCGCCGAGGCGCCGCAGCCCAAGCTGAGCTATGTGCTGAACTTCAAGCCGTGGGACTGGAACTTCATCGCCGGTTTCTACATGGATGACATCCAGGCCGAGTTCCGCGCGTCGCTCTGGAAAGCGCTCGGCTGGCTGCTGGGCGTGGGCGCGCTGATGACCGTGGTGATGGTGCGCGTCTCCGCCAGTCTGCAGAAGCAGCTTGGCGGCGAACCATCGCTGACCTCGGAGATCGCCGCGCGCATCGCCGAAGGCGATCTTGCTTCGCACGTGAACGTGGCGTCGAACGATCGGGAAAGCGTGCTGTACAACATGCAGCAGATGCAGGGGCGGCTGACTGGAGCCATCGGCCAGATTCGCGGTTCGGCGGACGCGATCGCAGGCGCCGCCAAGCAGATTGCGGCCGGCAATGTCGACCTGTCACGCCGCAGCGAGGAACAGGCAGCATCGCTCGAACAGACCGCGGCCAGCATGGAAGAGCTGACCGGCACGGTTCGCCAGAGCGCTGACAACGCCCGTCAGGCGGCGCGGCTGGCCGAAGGCGCATCGGAGATCGCTGTACGCGGCGGAGCGATCGTGCACCAGGTGGTGGACACGATGGGCGAGATCAAGGCGGCGTCCAGCAAAGTGGTGGACATCATCGGCGTCATCGAGGGCATTGCATTCCAGACCAATATCCTGGCGCTGAACGCGGCGGTGGAGGCCGCGCGCGCCGGCGAGCAGGGACGCGGCTTTGCGGTGGTGGCCGGCGAGGTGCGCAGCCTGGCCCAGCGTAGCGCCACGGCGGCCAAGGAGATCAAGGGATTGATCGACAACTCGGCGCAGCGTGTCGAGGATGGCTCAGTGCTGGTCGAAGACGCAGGCAAGGCGATGGGAGAAATCGTCGAGGCCGTGAAGCGCGTGACCGACCTGATGGGCGAAATGCGCGCAGCCACTGAAGAACAGACTGGCGGGATCGAGCAGGTCAACCAGGCAGTCTCACAGATGGACCAGATGGCGCAGCAAAATGCGGCGCTGGTGGAAGAAGCAACCGCCGCCGCGGCCTCGCTCGAGGATCAGGCCGATGCACTGCACCGTGCGGTCGGCCAGTTCAGGCTGGCGGGTGCGCTATAGGAATGGCCTTTGGGGGAGCACGCCGCACGCGCTTCAGATGCGGGCGGTTCGCTCCTCTCTCCAGCCTAGCGGGAGAGCGGAACACCGATGGAACATGCTGACGACTCATCGCCCGTCCGTCTCCTCGCAACAAAAAAACGCCGCCCACGAGGGCGGCGTTCTTGCATCGATTGACGACTCGCTGACAGCTTACTTGCTGTTCGTGTTGTTCATCGCCGAGAACTGCTGGGTCAGGTAGTCCTTGGTGCGGTTCATCTGCGAGACTGCAAGATCCAGCGCCTGGAACTGCTTCTGGACGCGCTTGATATTGGCATCGATGTGCTCCGACATCGAGTCATAGCGCTTGCCGAGATCCTTCACGCTCTGCTCGATACCCTTGGTCGCGGAGGTCAGCGGGCCGTTGGTACCGGTCATGGTATCCACCGCTTCGGACAAGCGGCGCGCGATCCCACCCTTCGTGCCGTCGCCGCCGAACAGCGCGGTCACGTCAGCCAGGTTTCCGGCCAACGCGGCATCCAGCTTCTTGGTGTCCACCGACATCGTGCCGTCCTTCTGCAACGTCACGCCAAGCTGGGCCAGCGTTGTCGCGGCGCCATCGCGCATCCCGGCTTCGGGGGTGTTGAGTACCGAGCGCAGCGTCGACTGGATACCGCGCAGCACGCCGTCACCGGTCAGAGCCGCCTTGGTACCGCTCTTCACGTCGAAGGCAGTCAGCTGCTTGGCGGCCGTCTGGAGGTTGTTGTAGGCAGCGGCCAGCCCCTGCACCGCAGCCTTGATACTGTCGAGGTCCTGCGTCAACGTCATCGACGTGGTGCCCGTCTTCTTGAGCGTCATCGTGACGCCCTGCGCGGCATCGGTCACCACATTGCTGGCGCTGGTGATGGCGATATCGTTGATGGTCAGTTGTGCATTCGTGGCACGCACCACTTCCTTCATGCCGCCGGCTTGCGGGCCGGCCACCGGATCGTATCCAGCAAGCGCCTGCAGTTCCGGTGACGAACCGGTGATGCGCATGCTCATCGCCTCGCCGGTCTTCTCCGAATTGAGCACCAGACGATAAGGTGTGCCGCTGCCGTCGTTGATGATGCTGGCCTTGACACCCATATTGGCCTTGTTGATCGCATCACGAATACCTTGCAGCGTCTGGTTGCTGCTGTCGATCGTCACGGTCTTAGCGGAGCCCGCGGTCGGCGTGAACGTCGGGTTCACGTATGTGCCGTATGTCGGCGATGCCGGGTCGGCGTCGTATCCGCCCGTCACGCCGAACTCGAAGGTCAGCGTGCCAGTGCCGATGACCGAATCCTGCTTGAGCTGGCCAGCGCCCGCCAGGGATTGGGCCTGTGCCAGGCTCTTGACGTTTACGTTGTAGTTGCCGGAAACCGCATTGGTGCCAGTGGCGACGGTCATCACATCGCTGTTACTGACCTGCGCCTTGACGGCGCCGAACGTATCGAGCTTGGCAAGCGAGTTGGCGGAAGCCTGGAAGGCCGACAACATGCTCTTGATCGTGCCATATCCGGATAGCTTGGCCTGGTAGGCCGTATTCTGGGTCTCCAGCGCCTTCAGCGGCAGGCGTTCCGCCGTCGCAAGCTGATCCAGGAGCGTACCCAGTTGCATGTTGGAGCCAATGCCGAGGAAATCGAGTGCAGCCATTTTCTTCAGGTCCTTCGCCGTGCGTAACTTCGATGTGATTCACCCAGACAGGCAAATGAATGTCTTTACATCCAAGGTTTACGGCGCTCGAAAGTGGCTCTTTAGCGTTTTTCGTACAAAGGCGATACAAAACAGATACACAAAGGGCGGCAACGGGTCGAACGTGAGTGCTCGCTCACACGCTATGGCTAATACGGAGGGGGACGTCTTCAGACGTCGCCTGTGTGCTGAAGCGCAGCCAGACAGAAGGTGGCGACGGTATCCGCCATCTGCTCGACGGCCCCGGGGGCCGCCGAAATGGCCCGGAAGCGGTCGTGCGTGGCCGTCAGGGTGGCCAGACCATGCGCGGCCGTCCAGACACAGAACGCCAGTTGTTCATGTGTCAGCGCGCCGGGTTCACGTCCGCCCAGACATGCAACGACGGTTTCTCGCACCCGATCGAACGAACCGGACGAGGCTTCCTGAAGCTCGGGATATTCGTCACGGCGTTCTATCGCCGGGCCGAACATCAGGTGAAAGCGCGCCGGGTACATGTGCGCGAATTCGGCGTAACCGACCAGCAGCGCACGCAGCTTGTTGGCCGGGGTATCGCGCGGAATCAGGCGCGCGCGGTTGCCCTGGAAGGCGCCCAGTTCCCGGAACGCCTGCGCGGCGATGGCCGCGAGCAGGCCGTTGCGGTCCTGGAAATGGTGTGCCGGCGCGCCCGGCGACACGCCGGCCAGCTTGGCGGCTTCGCGCATGCTCATCGCCGCGATGCCTTGCGTATCGAGCAGGTGGAGTCCCCACGCGATCAGCGAGGCACGCAGGTCGCCGTGATGCCATTGTCCGGCGGGCTTGGTCGTGCCACCCGCCACCTTGCGCGTGCCACCCTTGCGCCCGCCGTTCTGTTTCGTGCCGCCTTCGTTCATCCCTCTCGCTATCCCGCTATCCCGCTACCCAGTTGCCATGGAAGCCGAACGGCACGCGCTGCGGCAGCTCGACGGTTGCCAGCGGACCGCGCGCGACATGCCGCGCATCGAACACCAGCAATTCGCTGCATTGTGCCGCAGCCCGCCACACCACCGCCAACAGCCAGCCATCGCCTTCGCCGCCGGGAGCGCCATCATGAGCGCCATCATGAGCGCCACCACGCGGCGCGAACACCGGTTCGGACGTGATATCGCCCGGCGGCAGCCAGTAGGCGTCGCGCGTGCCGTCCTGCATGTCCAGGTGCATGATGCCGTTGAGCGCGCCTTCGCCGTACTCGGGGTGCGAAGCGGCGAACCATCCGTGCCGATAGCGGAAACCCGAAACGCGGTCGTCGATGCGTGGAAACTCGCCCGCCGTATCGTCGAGCCGTTCGGCGGTGAACCGGCGTATGTCCGACGCAAGATCGAACGTCCAGCGCGTCAGGTACGCCTGCTGCCGGGCGGGATCTCCTGGCGATCCGTCGGCGTGGGGGAACAGGGGAGGTTCGTCGTAGACCATGACGTCCGCCAGAATGCGTTGTCCCCCCTCGCCTTCCTCCCACGCGTTCATCACATGGAACACGTAGCAGGCAGGGCCCTCGAACCACCGCACGTCGTCGGCGCCGCCACCACGCGGCAGGATGCCGATCATGGCGGGCTTCTCTGGCTCCCATGCATAGCCAGGGCCGCCGCGCTCCACGCGTGCAAGGCTGCCGGTCAGCGGCAGCACGGGGATCAGCAGATGACCCGGCGTGGCCATGAAGTCGTGGATCATGCTCGGGTACGGCGCCTGCAGACGCGCGTAATGCGTCAGGCGGCCCTGTGCATCGATTGCGCCAACCTGCACGCCCGGCGTGAGCTTGCCGTCGGCGTTGTAGCCGAAGAACAGTAGTTCGCCAGTGCGGGGGTCGGTCTTCGGATGCGCGGTGAACGGCCCCTTCAGCGGGCCATATTCCATATAGCCAAGCGTGTCGATCGCTTGAGGCGTCACAGCGGTTGGCAGGTGCGCTTCCTCAAGCGCCAGCAGCGCGCCGCCGTGCCAGACAATGTTGGTATTGGCCACGCCGCCATCGCTGCCCGACCACTCCGGCGCATCCGGCAACTTGCCGGCGAAGGCGCGGAATAGCGGACGCCCGGCACGATCCTCGTCACGCCACTTGGGCGTCCGCACCCAGCGGTTGCGGTAGGACACGCGCCCATCGTCGATGGCAAACACATGCACCATGCCGTCGCCACCGAACCAGTGGGCCTCGGGCTGCGGAAAGCGTGGGTTCGGGCCGATGCGATACAACGTGCCCTGCAACCCCGCTGGCAACACGCCACGCACGGGAAGATCGCTTGCATCGACTTCCTGCGTGACGGGCGCGAAGTTATCCACCTCACCCATGTCACCCGCTGCACCTTCCACTTTGGACAAGCTATCTTCCATGCGCGCCCCCATAACTAAACAGTGAATAGTTTGAGAAGTATCGGTGGCGAGTGCCCAGACGTCAAGGAAGGATTCGGCGAAGGCCGCTGACCGCACATTCCCCGACTTTGACGAGTGTCAATTCTCTGCCGCACCTGCCTGGCCTAGACTGACTGGATCACCGCCCGCGAGGCTGCGGGCGGCCTTTCAGGCCAACCAGAAGGAGTCTCGACATGGCAGGCATGCAAGCTGCGGTTTTTCAGGGGCCCGGCAAGATCGTGCTACAGGAAAAACCGATCCCGGCCGTCGGCCCCACCGACGCACTGATCCGCATCACCACCACCACGATCTGTGGCACCGATATCCACATTCTCAAAGGCGAGTATCCGGTAGAGCGGGGTCTGACGATCGGTCACGAGCCGGTGGGCATCATCGAGAAACTCGGCAGTGGCGTGACCGGTTATCGCGAGGGTCAGCGCGTCATCGCGGGCGCGATCTGCCCCAGTTTCTACTCCTACGCGTGCCAGGACGGTTGCGCGTCGCAGGACGGACAAGCCCACTCGCACGGCTACAAGCCCATGGGCGGCTGGCGCTTCGGCAATACGATCGACGGCACCCAGGCCGAATACGTGCTCGTGCCGGACGCGCAGGCAAACCTCGCGCCCATCCCCGACGGGCTGACCGACGAGCAGGTATTGATGTGTCCCGACATCATGTCCACGGGCTTCTCCGGCGCGGAGCACGCCAATATCAAGATCGGCGATATCGTTGCCGTGTTCGCGCAGGGTCCGATCGGACTGTGCGCGACGGCTGGCGCCCGCCTGCGTGGCGCGTCGCTGATCATCGCCGTGGATGGGATCGATGACCGCCTGAACATCGCTCGTCAGATGGGTGCCGATGTCACGCTGAACTTCCGCAATACCGACGTAGTGCAGGAGATCCTGCGCATTACGGGCGGCCGTGGCGTCGACGCGTCGATCGAAGCACTCGGCACGCAGTCCACCTTCGAATCGGCCCTGCGCGTGCTCAAGCCCGGCGGCACGCTGTCGAGTCTTGGCGTCTATTCCAGCGACCTGAAGATTCCCCTGGACGCCTTCGCGGCCGGTCTGGGCGATCACCGCATCATTACGTCGCTGTGCCCGGGGGGCAAGGAAAGGATGCGCCGGCTCATGAACGTGATCGAAACGCAGCGGATCGACCTCGGCCCGCTGGTCACGCACCGCTTCAAGCTCGCCGATATCGAGGCCGCCTACGACCTCTTCGGACACCAGCGCGACGGCGTGCTCAAGGTAGCCATCACGCCTTGACGCCCGGCAGGCGCCCTGCCTGCCAAACCCGCCAGTTCCACAAGCCTGCCCCGGGCGTGTTACGTGACACGTAACACGCCCGGGGTTTCTTTTGGCGTGCCGGCGCGGCTTTTGCGTGCCCGCGCATATGGAATGCTTCTTGCGGTCTGATTGCTCGCAGTCAAATAACTACAGAAACAAAGGGGAGCAATCATGAGGGCAACGGTGGTCGAATTTCGCCCGCTGGTCGGGCTTGGCATCCAGCGGATTCTCAATCGCATTGCAGACGTGGACGACAGCAGCGTCATCACGCCACGGCCAGAGACCCCGTGTTCTCTGCAGGGTACCGAGTTGCTGGTGCTTGGCGCCTTGCCGCGCGGCGCCAATATCGACATGCACCAGTTGCTGGAAACCGCATCGGCCTTGCGCTGCGTGCTATTCCTGGCGCATGGCGGCGAAGTCCAATGGATGCCGCCCAACCCGTTCGCGCCGCTATTGTCGTGGCTGCCCGAACACGCGAGCGCCGTTGAGATCGAATGTGCGCTACGCGCCCTGATTGCCTGCGCGCACGCCGGAGTTCACGCGGTGGCACCCACGCCGCCAGTTGGGCCGGTTGCCCCGATTGCCGTGCCAACGCCGGTAGGCGTCCACGGCAGCGCGCGGGTGCCGGCATACATGTGCGAAGCGCAGTTGCTCAGGTTGACCCTGCGCCAGTACGAGGTGCTCGTGCTGTTGTCGCGGGGGCTCTCGGTCAAGTCCATCAGCAGGAAATTACGTATTTCGGTCCCGACCGTGAAAAGCCATACGTTGCAACTCTATCGGCGGCTCGCAGCGAAGAACAAGTCGGAGGCGGTCTTCATGGCGCGCGAGAAGGGCGCCGCACTGGCGACCGTCTCGTCCGATCCATGACGTCCGCTTCCGCTCAAACGATGATATGCAGTCGATGCGTCACGGATACACGACCAGCATCGGCCGGGCGTGACGATGCGAAGCCGGCAGAACGGGCGGTAAGGGTTGGCTGGTGAGCGCGCCGCTTGCTCCAGCCGACTTCACCACCGTCACGGGTACGGAAGTCTTGCGCATGATGCCGGAGGCAAGTCCGACGCCGAAACACGCCTTGATTCTCGACCACAGGTTCACACCAATCACGATGCCATCGCAATGCAAAGCCGTCGCCGCGCTAGCCACCGCTTGCGCCGGGCTGCCGACGCCAATCATCGCGGTATAGCGCACGCCGGAATCGTCGAGGATATTGCACGCCTGCTCCAGCGCGCACTCGCCGTCCTGGGATTCCTGCTCGCGCAAATCCGCAAGCGAGTGAAAGGCGCTGGCCCGCGAATGCTCCAGCGGCGGCTGCACGTTCAGCAACACCACCTCGGCCACGCCGCTCTCTCGATACAGGAACGCCGCATGGCGCACCGCGTCGAGCGCGCATTCGGAGCCATTCACCGGCACTAGTATCTTGATCATGATCTCCTCGGCCCATCCATATCCCAGACTCAAGGGTAAGCATGTGCTTATAGATATCGGATCAAAGGATTGCGGCCCGCAGTAAAAAGCCCGTAAAAATTTTCCCGCGCTGGCCGACCTCGTCCCTCCCGGTACGCTCACCCGCCGTGGCCGAGCCAAATTGCATGCGGACGATGGGCAGAAATTGGTTCTCGCATTACACTTTGCCCAATCAATGAGGCAATAAGCCAGACCCATGGACGATACCGACCGACAACTCATTGCCTTGCTGCGGGATGACGCTCGTATGCCCGTGGTGACGCTTGCCAGGAAGCTGCGCGTGGCGCGAGCCACGGTGCAGAACCGTCTGGCAAAACTGGAGAGCGAGGGGACGATCGTCGGCTACACGATCCGGTTGCGCCCCGAGGCCGAGGCGTTCCGTATCCGCGCCATCATGAGCATCGAGATCGAGGGCAACCACAGCGAGGACGTGCGGCGTGAATTACGCGGTCACCCGAACGTCGTGGCGCTGCACACCACCAATGGCCGCTGGGACCTGATGGCCGAACTGCGCGCGGATACGCTGGAGGCATTCGACCGCATTCTCAGTGCCATCCGCCTGATCCCTGGCATTGCCAATACTGAGACCAGCATCCTGCTTTCAACACTGAAGCTATAGGTGCCTGCCAGACCCGGCCTCAATCCACTGCCTCGGCAAGCGCGGCGTCGAACATGGCGGCGGTCAGTCCAAGCAGCAGTGCAATGGCAGACGCGATAAACCAGCGTACGGTCCTGCGATACTCGGACACCTCGTCGTCCTCAATGCGCAACGCGCGGAACAGCGACAGAATCTGCAGTGCCACGGCGGAGACGAGGCAAAACGCGGCGAACAACGCTCGGACGCTCCACTTCCCGGGGCTCTCGAAGCCCCAGAAACGCCAGAAGGCCAGCGAAAAACCCAGCAGCACGGTAATGGCCGTGATAATGCCCTGGCGATAGCCGGCCGGCACCATCTGCGGTTTGGGGCGGCTAACGGCATCTTCAGCGTCGTCTGCAGATTTATGCATTGATGGCCTCCAGGATCAGCGTTGGCCTAGTTGCTCGATGCCCTGTAGTCTAGCCCGCGCAATCGCCATGAACGCCGCTGCTATCCTGTCGCGTCAGACACTGCCGCGGCAACATCGAACGCACGGCCGTGCCTTCGCGTACACCGCCGCGGGCGGTCTCTCGCCTGATGTGTAAATCGGTTTGACTTCGCGGCCTCCGTGGCAGATTGTGAGGAAGGCCGAGCTCCCTCCCTCGCGCGGAACCTGTACGTTCCGCCCACCCCCATCCCTGACACACAGTCGATGCTGGCGCTGACTGCCGGCCATCCTTTTGTGGATGGCTCGAAGCGTGTTCAGTCGAAGCAGCCGTCACGTCCGCGTCGCGCAGGCCGGTATCCGTGGAAGGCGCCGTCCCATCCGTGCATTGCTGCAGCAATCGCTGCGGCAGGTCGTTGCAATACGTCGTGAAGAAGGAGCTGCTGATGCATCCCAGAGCCTACCTGCCCATCACATTGGGGCAACCGCTGGCTGTCGGCGCCATCGCGCTGATTGCAGGCGCTGCCGCTTACGCCCAACCCACGGCCACACCGGAGCAGAAGTTCCCGCCCGGCTATCTCGAAGCCGTCTCCACCGGCTACGAGAACGGCCAGACCACCACCTCGCCATCGCCGCCCGGCCAAGCCGTGACCGGACCGGCGGCACCACTGTCGCAGGCATCGTTCCTCGTCCCGCCAACACAGGCGACAACGACGTCCACCCAACCTCAGAAGAGCAAGAAACACCACTGAAGGCAGTGTGAAAGATCGATGCGTTCCGGCCAGGGGCGCATCGACGCAGGTAGACCTTTCCGTATCACGCAACCCCTGGATCCCGCATCACGGGCTCCAAATCTCAATTAATCCATCGCATTAAGAATGTCTTGCCCGCGATAAGGCTTCGGGCAACACGCCTTGTCGCCTTGCGATGAAGAACGTGCCGGCCGATCGTTTCGGGTCAGTCAGTGTCTACAACGCCGAAGGCTATTTCCAGAGAAACCCGGCCAATGCATACACCCCTAGCCCTGCAAATTCCCGGAAGTCCAATCGGCGGACTGATCTACACCGAATCCGCCTGTGTCCGCAAGCCACCTGCCGAAGGGGAGACAACGGGTACTGGCGCATGGCTAAATGACGCCATCGTGAATTGACCCCACGATGCAAGCATCTCGCCCGCGATCCCCCGATTTCGCGGGCATTTTTTTTGCCGTTTTTCTGTCAATTCAAATTGACTGGTCGCAGATACAACCCAACCCATCACTGCCTGATTTCCTTTCTTCCGACAATGCGGAATGCCCCCTAGGGATTTCACTGAGTTCGGCGTAAAAGACTCTTATACATCACAAGATGATGTTTCCCGAAAGGTTCGCGCAAGGCTAACGAAAGGCGATTGGAAGACGCTCCTTATAGATTCCCCCAGATCCAACGAGCCGCCGGTTCCTGCCACCAGGGTTCGCGGCCGTTGGCATTCTGAAAGGTAGGAGGAGAGCATGACCAGTCGATGCAGCGGCGTCCGCGCAGTGGAAGCGGACAGAGCCGAAGGACAGCCCGTGTGGCGCAACCAGAGCGGGGCCACCCGATGAGCCACGCCAAAGGATTCAAGAAGGACTACTACGGCGGCACGCTGATGGCACTGGTCGGACTCGCTGCCGTAATGGCCGGTCTGCAGTATCACACCGGCTCGCTCAGCCACATGGGCCCCGGTTTCTTCCCGGTCGCAGTGGGCGCGCTGCTGGCATTCGTCGGCGTCCTCATCGCCGTCTCCGCCCGCAACGACGAGCCCAAGGAAGACAAACCCTCCGGTCATGGACACAGCCACGCTGCGCCGGACCTGCGCGGCACGGTTTGCATCGTGCTGGGCACGCTGGCATTCCTGCTGTTCGGCAAGTACGGCGGCATGATTCCGGCCACGTTCGCCATCGTCTTCATTTCCGCGCTCGGTGATCGCAGCAACAGCATCAAGCAGGCGTTCCTGCTCTCCATTGCCATGTGCGTTATTGCGGCGGTGGTGTTCTCGTGGGCGCTGCAGCTGCAGCTTCCGATGTTTACGTGGGGGGCGTGAGTACCATGGTTTCGAATGCATTACATGATCTCTGGTTCGGCTTTGGGGTAGCGTTCCAGGGCAGCAACCTGATGTGGTCGTTCTTCGGCGTGCTGGTCGGTAACCTGATCGGCGTGCTGCCAGGCATGGGCGCGCTTTCGGCTATCTCGATCCTGCTGCCGCTCACCTACGTCATGCACCCGGTGCCTGCCATCCTGATGCTGGCCGGTATCTTCTACGGCTCGCAGTACGGTGGGGCGATCGGCGCCATTCTGCTGAACCTGCCTTCGCACCCGCCACACGCGGTGACCTGTATCGACGGGTACCCGATGACCAAGGCTGGCAAAGGGGGCACGGCGCTGGGCATCACGATGATCTGCTCGTTCTTCGCCGCGTCGGTGGGCATTCTCGTGATGATCTTCGCGTCGCCGCTGCTGACGACCATCGCCTTCAAGTTCGGTCCCGCCGAGATCTTCTCGATCATGCTGCTGGGTCTGCTTGCCGGTTCGACGATGTCGCGCGGCTCTCCGCTGAAGGGCGTGGCCATGACGCTGTTCGGCCTGCTCTGCGGCGTGGTCGGCACCGACGTGAACACCGGCACGTTCCGCTTCGCGCTGGGCATTCCGGAACTGAGCGATGGTCTGGAACTCGTGGCCATCGCAATGGGCCTGTTCGGGGTGGCTGACTTCATCCTGAACGTGAACCGCATGACCGCGGTGACCTCCAACGCCAAGCTTCGCATTCGCGACATGCGTCCGAGCCTGGCCGAGCTGAAAGAGGCCTTCTGGCCGATGGTGCGCGGCACTGGCGTAGGCACGCTGTTCGGCGCGATGCCGGGCACGGGCCCGACGATCACGACGTTCGTGGCCTACGCACTCGAACGCAAGATCTCCAAGACGCCCGAGAAGTTCGGTACCGGCATGATCGCTGGCGTGGCAGCGCCGGAAGCGTCCTCGCACTCGAAGACGCAGGTGGACTTCATCCCGACGATGAGCCTGGGCATTCCGGGCGACGCCGTGATGGCGCTGATTCTTGGCGCGCTGATGATCCAGGGCATCGCCCCGGGTCCGCAGCTCATCAGCGACCACCCGGACATCTTCTGGGGCCTGATCGCCAGCTTCTGGATCGGCAACGTGATTCTGATGATCCTGAACGTGCCGATGATCGGCGTGTGGGTCAAGCTGCTGCAGGTGCCTTACCGCTACCTGTTCCCGTCGGCGATGTTCTTCATCGCGGTGGGCGTGTTCAGCACGCAGAGCAGTCTGTTCCAGATCTGGGAAGTGCTGGCCTTCGGCCTGATCGGCGCCCTGCTGATGTACCTGGAGTTCTCGGTCGCACCGATCCTGCTCGGCTTCGTGCTCGGACCCATGGTGGAAGAGAACTTCCGCCGCGCCCTGCTGCTGTCGCGTGGCGACCTGGCCGTGTTCGTGGAGCGCCCGATCAGCTGCACGTTCGTGGTGATCTCGGCGCTGCTGCTGGCTGGCGTGACGTGGTCGGCCTGGCGCAATCGCGGGCCGAAGAAGACGGCCATCCAGGTGCTGGAGTCGGAACTGGCGGTCAACGAGTAAGCCAGCCCATCGGCTTCGCAGTAACTGATGCGGCCGGATGCCTTCAGGGCATCCGGCCGCTTTCTCTTTTGGGCTGCCCAACTCCATTTTGTATGCAATTTACGGATACAATGCAAACCGCCCGCGGACCAACAGCGAGGCGTTTCCGAATACGCACTGGAGGACACAGCATGACGAACCAAGCAATCCCGGCCGAATACCTGGCCGCCCTCGAACCGATCCAGCACTATCTGGAAGCGCACCGCACCGGCCGCGCCGAGTACGTCCGCAAGGCCTTTCATGCCGATGCCCGCATCATCTCGTTCCGTGACGGCACCCTGCATTCGCTGACCGTGGAAGAATTCTCGGCCCGCTTCCAGGGCGAGCCCGCCGCGGACGAAGCGCAGCGCCGGCGCTTTATCGCCAGCTTCGACGTGGTCGGCAATGCCGCCACCGCCAAGGTCGTGCTGCAGTACCCCGAGGTAACGTTCACCGACTACATGAACCTGCTGCAGATCGACGGCGTCTGGAAGATCGCGAACAAGACGTTCAGCGCAGCACCGAAGGCACCAGCGCAGTAACGCCCCGGGGGGCGTAACAAGCCAGTCGGAATCGGCACATTTTCCCGCCGGGGCCACCTAGAATAGGTTCACACCGGCCACGGAAACTGGGAGGGAATCGCCATGACACGCCTGCTTTCGATCTGGACGCTCTGCCTTGGCCTGGCGCTGGCCGGCTGCACCTACTACGGCTACCCTCCCGGCACGGTGCCCGCCAGCTACGACCGTTCGTTCTTCGCCGCCGCCGATGCCATGCGCGATCAGGGTGTGGCGATCGCGGTGCAGAACCAGGTCAGCGGCGAGATTTCCGGCGACCGCGGCGGCGTTCCGGTCTCGGCCTGGGTGCGCCAACAGCCGGACGGGAGCGTGAGAGTGCAATTCAACGCCAACGACTCCCGCGACCCAGACCTGGTGCACCGCATCTCGCAGAGCTATGACCGGCGCATGGGACGTTGATCCAGGCGCGGCTCAACCCGCGCGATAGATCTCGCTGGGTTCGATGAAGACGTAGACATCCCGCGCCTGCGGCACGCCGGGCATCAGCACCGCGAGGTTCATGGCGCTGCCGTTGATGGATTGCAGGAACGTCCAGCCGACGGTACGTCCACCGGCGCGAATCGCCACCGACTCGCCGGATGCAACGGTCAGACGCTTCATGCCGGGCACCACATCGATGGTGCGGGTCACCGTATCAAGAGCAGCCTGGGAGCCGAACAGCGCGCTGTCATGGGAAAGGACGGGGGAAAGGACGGCGGGGGCTGCGGTGCTGTCGGCAGGAACCGGGGCGGGGGCGCTCCATGCCAGTGCGGGGGCGAGCAGAAGCGCTGCGGTAAGCAGGGAGACGGTGTTGTTCTTCGTGGTCATGATAGGGATCTTGACCTTGCCCCGGATGGCAGTCCGCGGCAAGGCTGGCTTCGCCGGATTCTTGCCGGGCTGCCGATCGGGCTCTGTCAATCAGGGGCGATGCAGTCGTGGCACGGAGGGGCGATGTCTCCGTCGGGCTTCAGGATGTCTGGTGTCAACCCAGGTGACAGAGTAGCCCCATCTCATGAATTCATAAAATGACTTGATTTCACAAAACCAAGTCATTTTTTTCCGCTCATTGCGGCATACGCCACATGAAATGGGCCGCGCAATCGCATCGCGCCCGCATTCATACCCACCGCAAGGAAAACCAATACAATAGCGCCCCGCGCGGCGGACGCCCCTGGCTCCGCCTCTCCTTGCACCTCTGCCCTCATCCGGAATTTCATGATCGCAAACGCATGTGGTGTCGACTTCGGCACGTCCAACTCGACCGTGGGCTGGGTTCGCCCGGGCGCATCGACGCTCCTGTCGCTCGAGGACGACAAGGCGACCCTGCCCTCCGTGATCTTCTTCCATGCGGAAGACCCGCTGGTCAGCTATGGCCGCGCGGCACTGGCCGACTATCTGGCCGGCTACGAGGGGCGCATGATGCGTTCGCTCAAGAGCCTGCTGGGCACGTCGATGATGGATGACAGCACCGAAGTGATGGGCCAGGCCATGCCTTTCCGCAAGCTGCTGGCGCACTTCATCGGCGAACTCAAGGGCCGCGCCGAACGCGCCGCCGGCCGCGAGTTCACCTCGGCCGTACTGGGCCGACCGGTGCATTTCATCGACGAGGATCCCGCCGCCGACCAGCTTGCCGAGGACACGCTGGCCGAGATCGCCCGCGACGCGGGCTTCCGCGATATCGCGTTCCAGTACGAGCCGATTGCCGCAGCCTTCGACTACGAGGCCGGCATCGGCGGTGAAGAACTCGTGCTGGTGGCCGACATCGGCGGCGGCACGTCCGACTTCTCGCTCGTTCGCCTGTCTCCGGAGCGCGCCCGCCACATTGACCGCCGCGACGACATCCTCGCCAATGGTGGTGTGCATATCGGGGGGACCGATTTCGACCGCGCTCTGAGCCTCGCCAGCGTGATGCCGATGCTGGGCCTGGGCAGTGAGCTTCGCAACGGCAAGGCCATGCCTTCGGGCCAGTACTTTGACCTGGCGAGCTGGCACACCATCAACCTGGTTTACACACGCAAGGCCTGGTCGATCGTGATGGACAACTACCGCGATGCCGCCGACACCGTGAAGCTCGATCGCCTGATCCGGCTGATCCGCGAGCGCGCGGGCCACTGGCTGGCAATCCAGGTGGAAGCCGCCAAGATCGCGCTGTCTGCGGAAGCGCAGACCGTGGTCGACTTGGCCCGTATCGCGCCGGACACCACGCTCGCCATCACTCGCGAGACCTTCGACGAGTCCATCGCCAAACTGGTCGACAAGACCGCCACGACGGTGCAGGGCATGCTCAAGACGGCTGGCGTCAAGGCCGAGGCCGTCGACACGATCCTGTTCACGGGGGGTTCCAGCAGCGTGCCGCTGCTGCGCGAGCAGCTCGCGCAATTGCTGCCGGGCGCGCGCCGCGTGGAAGGCGACCTGTTCGGCGGTATCGGTTCGGGACTCGCGCTGGACGCGCTGCGCAAGTTCGGCTGAGCGCGTGTTCGCCGCACACGATGAAGTACACGCCTGCCGGGATTGGGCGAGATCGATTGCTTTCGATACTTGCGTGTCCACGTCCAGCAGGCTGGATTACTTGGCATCGCCGACCGTGGTGCAAACCACTTTTCCGCGCTAGCCGTAGCGCCACATCAGGCGCTCCACGGTACAACGATCCACGGGGACGTCCCCGCACTGGAGTCGACGCCACACCTTGTCGGCACGGTAGACCTGCATATTGGCTCGACCCCGCGTATCCCTCGGTGCCGGTCGATAAAGTCCTTCAAGACTTGAGATGCCACGAATAATTTAATGTGGTGATCTTAATGTTTCTTTAATCATCTAGCGCAAGAGCTGGCGGATGCACTAGTGTAGGAATTCTGGCATCCATTCTCTGGATACCAGCACAATGCGCGGTTGCGATACAAACCCGCAAGGTTACGCCTTGGGCTGGGAGGTATTCCTATGCTGGACAATACGCTGCACTTATCCCGATGCGCTATTCGTCAGCGGCAACCGCGCACACGTCGGCTCTGGCCACTGGGTACTGCGATATCCATCCTCTATGGCGTCGTTCCGCAGACGCTGGCGCAAACCATTGGCCCTGGGACCGTGACCTCCACGGTCAACGTCGGTAGCGGTACGACCACAATCGTGGGTGGTACATCGGTGACACCCGGTGGCACGGCTGCGCGCGTTACTGGCGGGACCCTCGTTGTGGATCCCAGCGCAGGGCCTTCTCCTGGCCCGGTGGTCCTCTCCGCCACCGCGTTCAACGCGTTTGCCATCTATGCGACTGGCGGAACCGTCAACCTCGGAACGGGCGGCATATCACTGTCAACGACGGGCGGCGCGTCCGCCGCGTTGTGGACGCAGAACACCAACACTTCGGCAACCTCAACTGGGGGCCTGAGTATCCATACGACCGGCGGATATGGCAATGTGAGCGGCGTACCAGTTGGCTCTTACGGCGCAGTGGCAAGCCATAACAGCAGCATCTCGCTGACAAATGCTTCGATTCTTACCGAAGGTTTGGGTGCGTCGGGCGCATACGCGTATGGCAGTCGCATCACGCTGAATAGCGTCACCATCGAAACGCGTGGCGGACTCTATTCGGATGCAACCGGCACCTACGGCGCTTACGGAGTCATCTCCAACGTGCTCAACGGCATCCGTGGATCGGTCTCGATGAATGGGGGCAGCATTCTCACCGCTGGCGGTACTGCCTACGGCTTGTTTGCTATTGGCTCGGACATTTCCGCGGCCAACGTCACGGTCAATACCAGCGGCAGCAACGCCTACGGTATCTTTGCGATTACCGGCTCCACGATCTCCGGCACTGGGCTGACCGTAACGGCAACAGGACCCTCTGCGTATGCAGTCTATGCGAATTCTGGGTCTACCATCACCTTGCAAGATTCGAGCTTCAAGACGACCGGAACCAGCGGCTATAGTCTGCTGAGTTATGGCCCCAACTCGCTCGTCACGGGCAAGAATGTCATCGTTACGTCGACGAATACCAACGCGCCTGGCGTTACCGCGTGGGGCACGACAAACACAGACGTCGTGCGTGTCAGCCTGACCGGCGGCTCCGTGCAGACCGAAGGCAATGGCTCATACGGCTTGTATGCGCGCGGCGCGGGGGCGCGCATCGACATTGACGGCACGTCAGTCACGACTACGGGACCGTCAGCCATTGCCGCCCGCGTGAATAACGGTACGCTAAACGCTACCAACGCCACTGTACAGGCAATGGGTACGGACGCTGCGGGCCTTGTCCTCAGCAGCGATACCGGCTTCACGGCAACTGCCACATGGAATGGCGGAACCTTGAGCAGCGCCCAATCGGATGCCATTGCGGTCAGTGGCGGAACCGCGCAGGTCGCGCTGAATGGCACGACGGTTACCGGCGCTCCGAACTGGCTGCATGTTTTAGGTACGACGACCCTTTCCGCAGGTTCGCTTCTCGCCCCGGATAACCCCACGCTCGTCGTGAACACATCGCCGACCGCCATCCCTGGGGCCGGCGTGCTGCAGACGCTAAGTAGCCCCGTGGCACCCATCAGCAGTTCGGTCACCACCGCCAATATCATCGCGTCTGGCGCGGTGCTGAACGGTGCAGCACTGACCGAGGCCGGCACCACGTCTAAGGTGTCACTGATCCAAGGGACCGTCTGGAATCTGACCGCAAATTCCAACGTGACCACGCTCACCAACGACGCGAGCCAAATCCTGTTCGGAGCGTCGACGGCTGGCGTCTTCAAGACGTTGACTGCAAACAGCTACACCGGGGCAAACGGCTTGATTGGCCTGAATACGTACCTAGGTACCGATGGATCGCCGTCAGACCGGCTCGTGATCGACGGCGGCTCGGCGACAGGCACAACGCGGCTGCGTATTGCCAACGCCGGCGGACCAGGGCAGTTGACCCAGGCGGACGGCATCCTGGTCGTTGACACGGTCAATGGCGCGACCACACTGCCTGGCGCATTCTCACTCGACGGCCGCGCCGTGGCTGGTGCCTACGAGTACCGCCTGTTCCGTGGCAACGCCGACGGTACCAATACCGACGCCTGGTACCTGCGCTCCGAGGCAAACCCGGTACCGCCGGCACCGCCGACGCCCCCCTCTCCCCCCGAACCGCTCTATCGCCCCGAAATCGCAGCCTATCTGGCCAACCAGCGGCTGGTGGGCGAGATGTTCGTACACAGCCTGCATGACCGCTTGGGCGAGCCTCAGTACGTCGAGGGCCAAGGTTTCAATCCCGATCAGGACAAGCCCCGTTCGGGATGGCTGCGCGCGGTGGGCAACTGGCTGGGCAGCAAGAGCGCAAACGGCATTTTCACCGCCCGCACCAACACCTTCATGATGCAGGGCGGCGCCGAACTGGCCAAGTGGAAGATCTTCGGCAACGGCGCCGACCGCGGCCACCTCGGCCTGATGGGCAGCTACGGCTACGCCAACACCAACGCCAACGCACAGAACAACCCGTTCAGCGCCAAGGGCACCGTCGAGGGCTGGAGCGTGGGTGGCTACGCCACGTGGTATCAGAACGACGAGAAGAAACTCGGGGCCTACGTCGACACCTGGCTGCAGTACGGCTGGTTCACCAACCACGTCGATGGGCAGTACCTGCCATCGGTGCGCTACAACGCGCAAGGCTGGGCCGCGTCTGGCGAGACCGGCTATGCGGTGCCGCTGCGCAATGACTGGGTCATCGAGCCGCAAGGCCAGTTGATCTATGTCGGCTACAACGAATCCGACATCACCGAACCCAACGGTACCAACGTCACCGGCGCCAACTCGCACGGCTGGATCACCCGGCTTGGCGCGCGCTTTCATCGTACGTTCTTGCGCGCTGACGACCGCAAGATTCAGCCATACCTGACGCTGAACTGGTGGCACACCAGTGTGTCCAGCAGCATCTCGTTCAACGACCTGCCGCTGGGCAGCATGTATCCGAGCAACCGCTACGAGGTGAAGCTCGGTGTGAACGCGGATCTGGGCAAACGCTGGACAGCATGGTCCAACGTGTCGGGCGCCTGGGGCGCGCAGAGCTTCTACCAGTACACGCTGCGCGCCGGGATCAAATATGCCTGGTGAGTGCTGATTCCTGAAGCTCAAACAGGAACGCGTCGGCATAGTTCTCGGCGGTGACATCCGGCCATCCGGAGCACCCGATCAATACGGCACGACTCAAAGGACGCTCGTACGCCATGGTGCCGTTTGGTCATTCGCTGAAAGCGTGGATGTCCTCTGCGCAAGCCGCAAATCATCCACGGTAGCCCGGGACTGCAGTTCCGAACCTCGCCGACCGCGCCCGCGCAAACGCGGCACGGATGCATTCCCCAACAGCTTCCTGGCACCGAAACCCCCGCAAAGATCTCCGAAACGTCTGAAATCATTCGCCTCTATTCCGAGGCGGGGCGGAGTTGGATCAAGGTCTGCCGACAGGTGTTGCGGCGTGAACGCAGCACGCAAGCCTGTAGAGCGTGAACCGCACATCGGGCCAGAATGTGCCGTGTCCCATATCGTTCGCGGGGCACGCGCCGGCTGCCGCCTAGCAGCTACCATTCAGGAGCAATTCATGATTACGCGTGACGTGATTCCCCAAATGCTGACCCGTGGCACTGCCATGTTCGAGCAGGGCGCCATGCAGGGCAGTTCGCAAAAGACGTTCCATCATGTCATCGACATCTATCTGAAGGATTCAAATGCCTTCATGAACACGTACTTCGCGCGCTATTTCGAATGGCAGGGCATCTGCCGGGAGCGCTGGTTCCATGAATGCGTCCATGGCAACCTGCTCGCGGCCGGTGGCACATTCGTGACCAAACGCGCCCATCAGGAATATGTCGAAGAAACGTTTCCGTTCCAGCGTGTCGATTGCCACCTCAACACGTTCCAGGTTCGCCAGTGCTCGGCTTATCTGCTGTTTCGTTTCAGCGTCGAGGGCCGTCCTGTGTCGCTGGGCTACCAGCAGATCGTATTCGCGGGCAAGGACAAGCGGATCACCCGCTTTCCGCGCGAGATCATCGAACGGGTCAAGGAATATGAACTGATCGCTTCGCCATTTGCCAACTAGGTGGGCATCGTAGTCGCAGTCTGAAGTCAGCCCGCGACTCGGGTCTGGAGTGGTTGATCCAGGCCCGAGTCGCACGGCCTGAAGCGCGGCAGACGCAGGGTAAAGGTCGTGTACGCGCCAAGCTGAGACGCGCATTCGATGCGTCCGCCGAACGCTTCCATGACGCGGCGACAGAAGGACAATCCCAGCCCGTGACCGCGGCCATGTGCCTTGGTTGAGAAGAATGGCTCGAAGAGACGAGGCAGAATACTCGCTGGAATCCCTGGGCCAGTATCGTGAAACCGCATCAGGTAGTAATTGCCCTCGATCTCGCCAGAGATTTCAATATTGCCGCTGCCATGCGAGTGAATCGCATACAGGCTGTTCTTCAGCAAGTTAAACAATACGTAGATCAGAAGCGTGTCGGAGCCAACGAACTTCCAGTCGTCGGCGAAACCGCGGATGTGCACACGCGCACGCTCCTCTGGCATGAGCGGATAGCGCTCAATAGCCGCAGCCACGCACTCGGCGAGCCCGTGGGGCGCAAAGGTGCTGCGGTCGAGTCGCTCGAGCGTCAGCGATGCCAATGTCATGTCGATCACGGCACTGGTGCCGTCAACCTCTCGTGACATCCCGCCGATCAACTGCTTCGTCCGCTCGATTTGCCCAGGGCGCATTCTGTCTTCGAGGATGCCGTTCTCCACCGCGGCGATGTAGCCCTGGTGCAGGTGCGGCCACGCATTCTCGACTTCCTGCAATTGCATGCGAATAGTCGCTAACGGTGTGCGCACTTCATGCGCGACGGTCGCGGCGAGAGAGTACGGCCGCATGAGGTCGTAACGTACAACGCTGAACGCGATAACGCCGAGGCTCAGCACAATGAAGAACACGCCCGGCGGATAGAACCTGGCCCCGAAGTTCACGGCATAGTCAACCGCGGCGAGAGAGAACAGTCCCAACGCAAGCAGGCACAGGCCGAAGCGGCGTCGGCGCTCGGCGGTCGCGTTTGCGCGCGCCTTGAGCAGCAGCCATGCGCAGCGCAGGGCCAGCGCCACGGTCTGCATGATGTGTATGGGATGCAGTAACCCTGCTTTCGGATACTTGCCGAAGTAGAGCGTGTAGTAACCCGACACGACCAGATCGCTACTCATCAACAGTACCGAAAGCACCAGACTCACGCCGTAGGCGGCGATCAGAAGGGGCCATTCCTTGCGAGATTCTGTCACCTCGCAGACAAAGTGATAGAACGTCGTGGGCAGGAACAGGATAAACAGATAGCCGAACCGCGCCACCTGCATGGCTCCGTCTGGAGTCTCGGTCCCGAACAGGAACGCCCATGAGCCTTGCCAGGCGAACGTCATCGCGCACAGCAAGAAGAATGAGGTCGACACGCGCGTCACGCCCTGGCTCGATAGAACATATAAGCCGTAACCAAGGAAAATCGCCGAAACGAAAGAAGGCAGGATTGCGTACATGTCGGGGCATCCGTCGGAAACGGTGCGCCACTCAATTGGACGAGGCAAGATGGTACGGTGGGATTGCTAAGGCCGAATTGAATTTGTTTTCATTCTGTTGTAATGGATCGTTAACTCGTAGACCGAAGGGGAAGTACGGGTCGACGGCTTTACGCCCGGTGTTATCGCGATCGCCGGATAAGCGACTCGCCCGATGCCGGCGCATCGGCGCGGGACTCGCGCTGGACGCGCTGCGCAAGTTCGGCTGAACGCGCAGCCGCCGCGCACTGGTATCAGGGCAGCCGTTCGCTGCCCACTTCCTGCATCGGCGTCTGTTCGTGCGCGTGGTGCACGCGATTGCGACCGCTGCGCTTTGCGGTATAGAGCAGCCCGTCGGCACGAGACATCAGCGCATCGAGCGATTCCAGCGGTTGCCACACCGCCACACCAAAGCTGGCCGTCACACGCGGGCTATCCGGCAGCGTCTCGAAACGCGCGCGCTCGAGGGTCTCCCGAATCTCTTCGGCGATATGGATCGCTTCCTCCCCGGTCGTCCGCGGCAATAGCACCGCGAACTCCTCGCCCCCAAGCCGGCCGGCGATTCCCCGCGCGCCCACCACGCGCCTGACGATCCGCGCGAACTCCACGAGTATCGCGTCGCCACTGGCGTGACCGTGGTTGTCGTTGATGAGCTTGAAGAAATCAAGGTCCACCAGGATCAGGCCGGGCACCCCACCATTGGCCCGCGAAATCGTCGCGCGCGCGAGTTCCTCGAAGCTTCTCCGGTTGTGAAGCCGCGTCAGCGCATCCGTATCCCGCTCGTGCTGGATCCGTTCGATCAGCGCGTGAATCTCGGAGCCCAGCAGCACCAGGCTGAAGAAGACATTGAAGAGCGTCTGGCCTACCTGGAAATACGTCCAATAGCTCGAAAATGCCCTGCCGCATTCGTCGGTGTGCGGAGGTGCGCTCGTGCTCAGCAGCAGCCGCACGCCGAGGTTCACCGTAAAGGCGACGAAAACCCAGTAGATCGCTCGATCCGCCACGCTGCCCCGCCGCAAGCCGCCAAGCTGAGCCAGCGCAATGCCGAAGATCAGCGCGGCGCCAACGTTGTGTACATATATCCGCGCCGTCAGGTCAGGTACCGCGAAATGGAAGTACGCGAGCAGCGAGAACTCGACGATGGCCACCCCCGAACAGGCGGCCAGTGCGGTGGTGGATTCGACATGAGCGCGCCACAGCAATCCGCACGCGATCAGCATCGTGCTGCCGATGTAGAACGGCGCGGCGACGAGCGTCGTCCAGACGGAATCGCTCGGCGGAGACAGGACCTGAATGGCCACCGCCACGGCATAAAGCGCAAAGGACACCCCGAACGCCAGCAGGTGCTGGCTGCGGAGCTGCCGCCAGACCACCAGGAAGCAGCCAGCGAAGATCAGCGAGACCGCAGGGTTGATCAGGGATAGTTGGTTGCAGAACGACACGGGGGCGCAAGGGCTTCTGTGAGAGCGGCTGACAATGGCTCTGACGAATCAGAACGTGATGTCCGCCGCCGGCACCGCACATACGCGCGGGCCGAAACTGCTGATACCCGTCAGCGTGAGGTTGTGATGGCGAATGATCTGCCCTGCAGACAAGGCCGCATTCGAAACAGTGGTGTGACCATCTTCGATCAGCCTCACCGGATAGCCCAGCGCCAGCGCACGCCGCGTGGTGGTATCGACGCAGTACTCGGTATGCATGCCGCAGATTACCAGGTGCGTCACCCCGTGCTCCTTCAGCGTCGCCTCGAGTGTCGTCCCGAAGAAAGAATCCGGCGTGGTCTTGCGGATGCGCAGGTCGCTCTCCAGCGCGGTCAGCCCATCCGCGAGCTGCCAGCGCGCGGAGCCATACGGCAGGTAGTCGTCCACCGATTCATGCTGGACAAATATGACGGGCACGCGCGCGGTGCGTGCCTTGCTGGCAACATCGTTGATGCGGTCGATGACGTCGCCGTAGGCGAGCGGGGCCTCATCGCCTTCGCACAGGCCTTGCTGGACATCGATGACGAGTAGGGCCGCTGTCATGGCAGATAAGTCGGAGACCTTGATCGCTCAATCATGCCATGAAACAACGAACGGGACCGGTGCTGCACGACCGGTCCCCCACCTTAGTGGGTGCCTCCAGTGCGTGCGTCCGTTCTTCCGTTCGGCCGCGCGTCCCCGGCAGATCGACGGGCGACGCGGCGGCGCTGCGAGTCAGGCCCCCGAGGCGATCAACGGATGCGCGGCATTGCCCAGGGCGGTCAGGACCTCGGCCGGTCCGGGCCTGGCAAGCAGAAAACCCTGCGCGCGGTCGCAACCGATCTCGCGCAGAAACTGCAGTTGGGCGATGTTCTCCACGCCCTCGGCCACCACGGTCAGGCCAAGCGCACGGGCCATGGCAACGATCGCGCGAAGAATCGCACCGTCGCGCTCCCGCTCGATCACAGCGGTCAGGAAAGAGCGATCCACCTTGACGGTATTGACCGGCAGCGTCTGCAGATAGGTAAACGAGGAATAGCCCGTTCCGAAGTCGTCGATGGCCAGACCGACACCGCGGCGCGCCAGTTCGCCAAGCACCAGCTCGGTCACGCCGTTTCCGGTCATGGCCATGCTCTCCACCAGTTCAAGCTGCAGATGCTCCGGCTGCATGCCGGCGTCGCTCAGCACATCGGAGACGTCATGCAGGAAATGCTCGTGGCGGATCTGCCTGGCAGACAGGTTGACCGACATGCGGCCGAATTCGAAGCCCGACCGGAGCCAGGCCGCACCCTGCCGGCACGCCTCGCGCAACACCCAGGCGCCAATCGGCACGACCAGGGCCGATTCCTCGGCCACATCGATGAAGGCACCGGGTGACAGCAGCCCGCGCGTCGGATGCTGCCAGCGCAGCAGCGCTTCGACGCTGACGATCCTTCCCGAGCCCAGGTCGTAGATCGGTTGATAGTGGAGGCGAAACTCGCGGCGCGTCAGCGCGCGACGTAGTTCGCTCTCGAGCGCCATGCTTTCCTTCGCGGACGAAGTCATCTGCGTGGCGAAGAAGCGGAAGGTGTTCTTGCCTTCCTGCTTGGCTTCGTACATGGCGCGGTCGGCCTGCATCAACAGTTGCTGCTGATCCGTGCCGTCGTCCGGATAAATGCTGATTCCGATGCTCGGCGTCACGAACACGCTGCGCCCGGCCGCATCGATTGGCTGACCAACCACCTCCAGCAGCACCTGCGCGATATGCGCGACATGACGGATGTCCTCGATCTCCTCGACAACGATCGTGAACTCGTCCCCGCCAAGCCGGGCCACCGTGTCGCTCTCGCGCACGGCATGCTTGAGCCGCATGGCAATGATCCTGAGCGCGTCGTCTCCAGTGCCGTGCCCCATCGTATCGTTGATCATCTTGAAGCGATCGAGATCGAGGAACAACACGGCCACACGTCTGGACGCGCGCCGGGCGCGAATGATGGCCTGCTTGAGCCGCTCGCTGAACAGCGTGCGGTTCGGCAGGTCCGTCAGCGGATCGTGCATGGCCAGATGGTTCAGGCGCTCTTCCGCGATACGGCGATGCGTGATGTCCGAGAAGATCGCCGCGTAATGCGTGCATTCGCCGGCCTGATTGCAGATGCTTGAGACGGACAGATGCTCGAGGTACAGCTCGCCGTTCTTTCGGCGATTCCAGATCTCGCCCTTCCAGTGACCTTGCGCGCGCAACTGGCTCCACATTTCCTGGTAAAAGGATGGACCCTGGCGCCCCGAACTCAGCATCCGCGGCGTCCGGCCGATGGCCTCGTCGAGCGTGTAGCCGGTCAGTTGCGTGAAGGCTGGATTCACCTGCTCGATCACGCCGTTCAGATCGGTCACCATCACGCCGTCGAGCGTCGATTCGAATACGCGATCGGCCAGCCGCAGATGGTAGTTGGATCGCCGCAGTGCCTCGTCGCGCTCGTGCAGCGCCGTCCGTAGCTCATGCACGTACTCGTGTTCGATACCGCACAGGATGTCCGACAGGCTTAGCAGACCCGTCAGCTCGCCTTGATCGTCGAGCACGCCAACGTGACGCAAGCGATGGTCCGAAAGAAACTTCCGGGCCGAATACAAGCTGTTGGAATGCGCCAGCGAATGCAGGCGACGACTGGCATGATCCGACACGATGCCGTCGAGCGCGTTGGCGGCAGCCAGCCGCACGACGTCGCGCTCCGTCAGGATGCCGTACTCGTCGTCGGGAAAGCGGACGACTACGGCGCTCAGTCCGCCCGAACGCATGACACGCATGACTGCAGCCAGTTTCTCTTCCGGGTCGACGATGACCGGCGGCGGAACCTTGACCGAGTGAATCGGGCGAAGGCGCAGAAAATACTCGGCGCCCTGATTCATGACGAGGTCGGTCTGCGACAACATGCCGAGCGGACGCCCACTGTCATCCACCACCAGGCAATGGCGGATGCTCTTGCTCTTGAAGTACAGCGCGGCATCGCCGAGCCTGGTGCGGCAGTCCAGCGCCAGTACGGGATGACTCATCAACTCGGCGATGGGGCGCGACAGCGCATCACCCATCTCGCCGAGCGCCAGCGCGTCCCGCTCGGTCCAGATGCCGACGACCTGCCCCTGGTCCACCACGACGATCGAGCTGCAACTGCGCTGCGCCATCATCGCGACAACTTCGCTGACACTGGTGCGCGGGCCGCACTCCAGGATGGATCTCGATATCAGGTGATCGATTTCAAGATCCAGCGTGTGTTGTGGCATTTCTCTCCCCGAAAACGCTTCTGTCTTGCATGAAAATGCCGGCAGCGTAGCGACGGGAGGGCTGCGAAACCTTGATTAAGGTCAAACTGCCCCGGAGCCCGAGCCATGTCCCCTACCAAGGTACGGTAAAGAAATCGGCCATCCAGCCGATATTCGATATTGGGGGATTTTCGTTATGGCTTGCGACGGGTGGTGGCCTGGGCTGCGAACGCCTTCCACTCCCGGAAGACCGTATCCAGGCACGCCGCCGAATCACAGGCGTCCCGCTTCTTGCGGAACGCCGCGATTTCCGACTCGGTGATGGATCCAGCCTTGAGTTGCCGCTGCTGATCAGCAAAGATGCGCTGGTAGCCCATCGAGAACAGCGCGGACTCGCAGATCATGCGATGCGCCGGCACCGGTCGGGCAGACACGACGGACGGATCGCAGTCGATGTCGGTGGCATGCGCGTTGCCGAAAGCCAGGAGACCAGTGACGGCCAGGCAGCGGAACACGCAGTGGATGTGCGCGAGGTGGATGGTGCGAAACGTGCGGGTCATAGTCGATACGGGGAAAGCCTGAAAGCTGGCAGGTGTAGAATCCCGGCCTTCAATCGCCCCTGGAAACTTAGCATGAAGATGGACGCCTTTCCCTTTGGCACGACCGACTGGTCGCAGATTGAACGCACCGAGCACAAGGGAGAAACCGGAGCGGCTTACTGGCGCACGCAGTACTTCGGCGACGGCGACCGCCGGGTGCGTGTGCGCATGGTCGAGTACTCGCCGGGATACCTCGCGGACCACTGGTGCAAGAAGGGGCACGTCCTGTTCTGCCTGCAGGGCGAACTGGAAACGACGCTCGCAGACGGCCGTCAATTCATGCTGCGGCCGGGCATGAGCTATCAGGTCGGCGACGACGCCGAGGCCCATCAGTCCCGTACCGCGACGGGTGCCACGTTGTTCATCGTCGATTGAAGCAGCGGGGACGCCCTGCCATCCGGCCCGGGTACCCCATTGCGAGACATTACTGAGCCTTGCCTGCGGGCGATGCCATGCTTTGCAGGCCGATGGCCTTGCCGCTGGCATCCGTCACGCGCGCCAGTTCCCGATACGCGTTCGCCTGCACCTGTCCGGGCAGCGGCACGAACTTCGCTTCGCGGGCGAGCTGGTCGCCGTGGAGATAGCCCCAGGTGACGAACTTCATGGCCTCGAGCGTGCGCTCACCGGCGCGGCTGACGGCCGGCACGACGACGAACGTCCCCATGGTGATCGGCCATGCGTCGGCGCCCGCCTGATTGACCAGGCTGGCCGTGAAATCGCCCCTCCGGTTCCAGTTGCTGTGCACCACCGCATCGCGGAATCCGCCCACCGTGGCGCTGACGAAGTTGCCATCCGCATTGCGCAGTTGCACCGGATTCAGACCTTCATCCAGCACGTAGTTGTAGTCGATGTAGCCGATAGCGCCACGGTTGCTCTGGACCGCCTTCACGACCTCGCCACTGCCTTTGGCACCGGTGTAGCCGGCCGGCCATGAGAACGCGGACTTGGTGCCATACGTCGACTTCCAATCGGCACTCACCTCGCTCAGATAGGCGCTGAAGTGATAGGTGGTGCCCGAACCGTCGGCACGCACCACGGGGTGGATCTTCAGGTTCGGCAGGGCGAGACCCGGATTCACGGCACGGATCTCCGGCGCATCCCAGCTATCGACCTTGCCCAGGAAAATCTTCGCCAGCAAATCTCCGGTCAGCTTCAACTGGCCCTTCGGGACGGAAGGCAGGTTGACCACCGGAACCGCAGCGGTAACGACGGTCGGCACACAGACCAGCCCGGACTTGCTTGCTTCCTGGGGAGACAGCGGCACATCCGACGCGCCGAAATCGACCTGCCCTTCCCGGATACGACGAATACCTTCGCCCGATCCAACCGCCGCGTAATTGAGCCGGGTGCCGGTGGCCGCGGCATAGCCGCTCGACCAGACGCGATAGACCGGCGCGGCCGCCGTCGAACCCGCGCCCTGAATATCAGCGGCTACGGCAGTGGACGTGATGAGCGCCAAGCCAAGAATGGCCAACGCAGTGCGCTTGAGCATGATCGTTCATGGAAAGTGGGCAGCCGGCATTGTAGCGGCGCGCGAGCGGCACGGTTCGTATCCGATCGGCTTGCTGTCTGGATTGATCAAATGATCGGAGCATGACATCTCCAGAGGCGTCCCGGTTGCCCGGGATACCTCTGGACTGTCTGGGCACGGAGCCCTGGGTCCCGCGTCAGTTCCCGCTCAGGAACAGGCCTTGCCGTGATCGGGCTTGTAGCCCTTGGCCTTGGCGTCGGCCTCTGACATGTACGCGCCGCTCTTGGTCTTGCCGTAGTAGCGATCGGACGGGCAGTGGTAGACCTTGGTCGACGAGTTGACCCAGACCTGGCCAGGGCCTCCGCCCGGGGCGGCGGCGGTGGTCTTTTTCTCGGTGGCAGTGGCGGGGGCCGCAGGTGCGGCTGTTGTCGCCGGGGCGGCGGCCTTGGGCGCGGGTGCCGCGGCAGGCGCCATCGCGGCCGGTGCCATCGCGGCTGGTGCGGATGCTGCGGCGGTGCCGCCATACCACTCCTTGACGCCCTTGTGCCCTGCGCAAGCGCCCTTCTTGCTGGCGCCGGAGTAGTAACTTCCGTCCTTGCAGAGGCCCGTGCTGCCTGCTGGCGCGCCAGCAGGTGCCTGGGCCTGTGCGCCGAGCGACAAACCCAGCGCGGCCGCAAGGGCCATCGACTTCAGCAAATTCTTCATTGGCTGCTCCCGTATCGGGGTGAATCGACGAGAAGAAAAACGCTTGAGCCGAGTAGGCGATCAGGTACGTTGCAGCGCGACGCTGGCGCCGCGCGCATCGCTCTCGCTCGTCCCCAATAACTGTCGCCGGAAGCGTTGCGTTGACAGCACCTCCAAGTCGGGCAAGTTTCAGCCGGCCGAAGCGGGCGCCAAGCGTGTATTGGCGCACATGGCGGCAGCCAGCGTCTGGCGAATGCCGTCTTGATAAGACGTCTTTCGAATCGGACCAATCAGCGCCTGCAACGCCGAGTCGTCCATGATCACGGGGTCGGTCTGCAGATACTGCATCTCGACCAGTTCGCGCATCAGCGGATTGAACAGCCCCAGCAGACGCAGCATCGTCTTGCCCACCACGCGCAGTTTGATCGCACGGCCGGTCTGGCGCTCCATCTCTTCCACCAGTTCGCGCTGCGTGGTGACGCCGGCCCCGGCGAGGTGCCAGATCTTGCCGAAGGCAGCCGGGGTATCAACCAGCCGGGCTACCACCGGGCCCACGTCCGGCACGAAGATGAACTCATGCGGCGTGTCGATCGGCCCGATCAGGTCGGCCGTGCCGCCGTTCGCAGCCGCCAGCACCGCGCGATGCAGCAGGCTGTTCTCGACGCCGGGACCATAGAAGTCCGGCAAACGCAGCACGGTGGCACGGATGCGTCCATCGGCATGTGCCTGCATCAGCAGGTCCTCCTGCGACTTGCGCATACGCCCCTTGAAGGTGTGGGGTTCGCGCGGATGGTCCTCGCGCACGGGTGTCGTCCTTGCCCTGCCATATGGGTACACCGTGCCGATCAGGATGATGTGCTTCACGCCGGCCGCCACGGCGGCGTCGAGCGTCCTGCGCATCAGCGCGGGGTGCAGCTCGAACTGCCAGTAGTTCACGCCGACCAGATAGATCAAGGTCTCCACACCCGTGGCGGCCGCCTGAATCGCGTCCGGCGAGTCCGGATTCCAGGTCAGGATCTCCGCCAGCGGGTCATCGCCGAAGGCCTGGCGCAGGCTGGCCTCGTGCCGGCCCACCACCCGATAGGGCTCACCCCTGCTGCGCAGGGCGGCCGCGATGCTCCGGCCAATGGCGCCTGCCGCGCCAAACAAGGCAACTTTGGACATATCGGATTTCCTTTCGGTAACGGATTGGGAAGGCAGCGAGCAATTCGCGAAACCGCAGTGTGGCGCACCCGCAATCGAAAGAAAATTGCCTAGAATCGACTGGCAACTATTTAAAAATGCATACCATGACGCGAAACGAACCGAGCTGGGAGTGGTACCGGACATTCTTGCAGGTGCTGGAGGTCGGCTCGCTCTCCGCCGCCGGCCGGGCCCTCGGCATCACGCAGCCCACTGTCGGGCGACATATCGACAGCCTCGAGTCGGCCCTGGGGTTGAAGCTGTTCACGCGCTCGTTCGACGGCTTCGCCCCCACCGAGGCCGCTCATGAACTGAAGCCATACGCGGCGAGCATCGCCGCCACCGCCGCCGCGCTGCGCCGGGTTGCAAGCAGCCACGGCGCGGGCGTCCGGGGCACGGTACGGCTGACCGCGAGCGAAGTCATTGGTGCCGAGGTACTGCCTCCGATCCTGACGGCCTTGCGCGACGCGCATCAGGAGCTGGTGGTCGAACTCGTCCTGTCGAATCAGCCTGACGACCTGCTGCGCCGCGAGGCGGACATCGCCATCCGCATGTTCCGACCGGTCCAGGGGGCCTTGATCGCCCGGCATGTCGGCGGTATCGAAATTGGCTTGCACGCGCACACCCGCTATCTGCAGGCGCACGGCGTGCCTGGCTCGACGAGCGAGCTGTCGCGCCATGCGCTCATCGGCTTCGATCAGGAAAACGACTTCATCCGCCGGTTGCAGAGCAAGTTCAAACCCTTCTGGCGGGATAGCCTGGCGTTTCGCAGCGACAGCGACCTGGCCCAACTCGGCGCCATCCGTGCGGGATTCGGCATTGGCGTGTGCCAGGCCGCGCTGGCGGCACGGGATCCCCAACTGGTGAGGGTGTTGCCCGAGCAGTTCTCGGTCACGCTGGACACCTGGGTAGCCATGCATGAAGACCTGCGTGACAACGCACGCTGCGCCGTGACCTTCGCCGCGCTGGCCAACGGGCTGGACGCATATATCAAAAGTGCTCCCGGGCAAGGGGCCTGACCGCAACGCGCGGACATTCGCCGACGTCGGCCTGAAGCGGATGGCATCCGTCGCATCCTGCAAAATCAGGAATCATCCCGACAAGAAACTTTCATAACGGTGAAAGTGATTACTTGTCGTCACACCTGCTATACCTAATGAGGTTGACGCGCCACTGACCACCTGCATTGCGCCCGGCGCGCATTGTTCTATCGCACGAATCGGATCAACCAATCGCCTTTTCCCTTATCGGGACCATTTTCTTTTCAATGGAGAGCATCAATGGTTATTCAGGAAGGTTTTTCATTTGGAAACTTCATCATCGACGTTTTTTCCATCTTCCTTTTCATCCTGTGGTTCTGGTTGCTCATCACCATTTCCGGCGATCTGTTCCGGCGTCATGACGTATCGGGCTTCGCCAAGGTGCTGTGGGTGATCTTCCTGATCGTGCTGCCCTACATCGGCGTCTTCGCCTACATCCTCACTCAGGGTCGCGGCATGGCAGAGCGCAATCAGGAACGTGCGCGGGAGGCACGCAACGAACTTCGCCAGGTGGTCGGCTTCAGTGTCGCCGACGAACTGGAAAAGCTCGACCGCCTAAAAGCGTCCGGCTCCATCTCCGAGGACGAATTCAAGCGGCTGCGGGCAAAGCTGGTCGAGTAAAGCGTCGCGACCAGAGGCGGAAGTCCATCAAGGCTCAGGCGATTGCACACCCAGCACGGCCACGATCGCCAGCACCGCCACGCCTAGCAGGGCTTCGATAACGAAGCTCCTGCGCAGCGCCCGCACGGCCGCGCCACTGTCCGATGCCGTCGCCAGCGCCGGGCCCAGGCGATACCGGTTCAGCGCTGCCATCACCAGCATCGCGGCGAATAGCGCCAGCTTGACCAGCAGAATCCGGCCGTAGGGCGACGTCAGTCGCTCCAGCGTCGGCATGCCGGCGATGAACCAGTAGTTGACTGCCCCGGTCGTCACCAGCGTCCCGACGATTACGGTACCGATACTCGCAAACCCGCGCGCGGCGCGGTCCAGCACTGCGAGAACGCCCATCCGGGCCAGCATCAGGAATCCAGCCAGCGCGCCGATCCATGCGCCGCCCGCGAGCAGATGCGCAATATCGACCAGCAGATGCACGACGCCGGACAGCCCCTCGTTCATCGCGCCGTGGCCTCCCCATGCGAGCGTTGCCAGCGCGACGGCGCCACAGGCGACGAGGACCCGATAGCGCAGCGTCGGCCGATGCGCGAGCGCGAAGCTCGCGAGCAGTCCACCGAGAAGCGCGCTCATGCGAATGAAACAGGCGATACCGAAGGCTGTCTCGGTCGCGATCATCGCCACCGTATCGCCCCCCAGATCCGCATACCCTTCCACGCCGGTCATGGCCTTGGCCACCACGGCCATGTCCACGACGGAAAGCACCAGACCGATGAGCGCGGCCATCGTGGCGTAGCCGCTATAGCACCGGGCGCTGGCGGCTCCGCGTTCGTCCTTTCGCAGCGCGTACAGGGCAAACAGCGGCAAGCCAAACAGCAGCATCAGATCCAGATAGAGCGCGAACCGCACCCACACGTTGAGCCAGTCGACCTCCATTGGATAGCCCTGCCCGCGTTACTTCGTCGTGAAGGTGATGCTGCCGTTGACCGGATGGGTGTCCGACGACACCGCCCGCCAGTCCAGGCGATAGGTGCCCGGTACCAGCGGGCTCTTCGGCGTGATGATCATCGCCTTGGGATCGTCGCCCCCGGACACACTGGCCGCGATCTTCATTGGCGGATGATCGGCCATGCCGGGCATCCCGGTCATGACCAGATTCGCGCCGGAGACCTGCTTGACGAGGTTCTCGGAGAACAGCAGTTCGATCCGCGTGGGCGCGGGCCCTTCGGACTTGTCGGCAGGCGTGGCGCTGACAAGCTTGGGGTGCGCGAGGGCGGCGGCACTGGCCAGAAGCGCGGTGGCGGCAACCAGCGCCTTGGCCACGGTGTGGATATAAGTCATGAGATCTCCCTGGGTAAAACGATTGAAGCCGGACGCGATCAGAACCAGGCACGCACGCCGGCAACGAAACGCGTCTCGCCGCTACGGCCGCCTGATGTGCGAACCATATCGGCGGTATTGCCGAACGTCTGGTAGCGCTCGACGCCGATGTACGGCGCGAACTGGCGACTGAACTCGTAACGCAGACGCAATCCCACCGCGCCGTTCGACAGCCCACTACCGGTGCCGGTCGCCGGGTCATTCTTGCCGTACAGGTTCGCTTCGATGCGCGGCTGGAGAATCAGCCGCTGCGTAATCAGCAGCTCATACTCGGCAGACAGCCGCAGCGCGGTACGCCCCTCGTTGCCCACGTAAGCCGTGGCATCGACCTCGAACCAGTACGGCGCCAAACCCTGCACGCCGAAGGCCAGCCAGTTCCGCGCGGGCCGGCCATAGCCGGCATCGTTGCGCAAGCCGACCTGCGTATCCCAGAACGTGGAAATCGCATGGCCCCACAACAGCTCGGTGCGGGCCTCATGCACCCGGCCTTTCTCGGCTTCGCCTTCGGCCTTGATCACAAGTTTGTTATAGGCGCTGCCGATCCATGCCTGGGCTTCGTACGAGGTTGCATTGCTACCGTTGCCGTGCGTCCACTCCAGGCGGTCCACCAGCACCGAGGCAAACAGGTGTTCGTCGGCCATGTGAAGCTGGCGATGCTCGTCCAGCGCGTACTTGCCGACGCCGAGCAAGTAGCCGCCCGAATAGGCATTCGGATCGCGCGCATCCGGCGGCGCACTGCCTCCCTGCATCTTCATGTCGCCATGATCCATGGCGGGCGGCGCGCTTCCGGCGTTACCGCCGTCCATGGTCTGAATGTCGCCGCTTTCGCCGCTGTCCATGGTCTGGATCTCGCCGCCATCCATGCCCTGCATCGATGACATCGAATCCGAAGTGGTCGCGCTGGCCACGTTGGCAGATGGGGCAGCGTGCGACGCGTGGTCCGCGTGCGAATGCTGGGCCCATGCGGCGCCCATGCTGACGGAGAGAAGCGCCGCCGCGAGCAGCGTCAGTGTGAGTGGGTTGCGTGCTTTCATCATGCCACCACCACTTCACGGAACATGCCCATGTCCATATGCATCATCAAGTGGCAGTGCCATGCCCAGCGTCCGAGCGCATCGGCGGTCACGAGGAAGCTGATGCGTTGCGCGGGCTGCACGGGAATCGTATGACGACGGGCCTGGAACGTGCCGTCGGGCGCCTCCAGTTCGCTCCACATGCCATGCATGTGCATCGGGTGGGTCATCATCGTGTCGTTGTGGAGAATCACCCGCAGGCGCTCGCCATGCTTGAAGAACACCGGGGTCGACTTGCCGTACTCCACGCCGTCGAACGACCACGTGTAGCGCTCCATGTTGCCGGTCAGGTGCAACTCCACCTCGCGGCCCGGGCCACGATGGTCCATCGGGCCACCGACCGTATGCATGTCCGCCAGTGTCAGCACCCGGCGCCCGTTGTTGCGCAGCCCGATGCCGGGGTCGTCGAGGTTGGTGCGCGCCATGTCCACGCGCATGTCGGTGCTCGGACCGTACTCGGTACGCGCATGACGTGCCCGCGTGCTGGGTACCTTGAGCGAGTCGCCATGTGACATGCCACTCATCCCAGCCATGCCGGACATATCGGACATATCGTGCTGGCTATGATCCATGGGCATCGCGCCGTGGTTCATCGCGCCATGATCCATCGCCCCGTGGTTCATGCTGCCCATCATGTCACCCATGGTGAGCCACTCCGCCTTGTCGGGCGCCGGTACCGGCGGCTGCAGGCCCTCGCGCACGGCCAGCGTGCCGCGCGCGAAGCCGGTGCGGTCCATCGACTGGGCGAAGATCGTGTGCGCGTCGTCGGACGGTTCCACCAGCACGTCGCAGGTTTCCCCCGGGCCGAAGCGGAATTCGTCGACCGTCACGGGCTCGATGTTCTGGCCGTCGACCTGTATCACCTTGAGCTTCAGGTCCGGAATGCGCACGTCGTAGAACGTGTTGCCTGCGCCGTTGACGAAGCGCAGGCGCACGCGCTCGCCGGGACGGAACAGCCCCGTCCAGTTGCCGGCAGGGGTGACGCCATTCATCAGGTACGTCAGCGTGGCGCCCGACAGGTCGGCCAGATCGGTCGGGCTCATCCGCATCTGGTTCCACATCTTTCGCTTCTCCAGCGCGGCGCCAAGCCCGTCGTTGGAGACGTCGCGGAAGAAGTCCACTACGGTGGGCTGGTTGTAGTTGTAGTAGTCGCTCTGGATCTTGAGCTTGGACATGACCCGCATCGGATCCTCGTCCGTCCAGTCGGACAGCAGCACCGCGTAGTCGCGGTCGGCACGCACTGGATCTTCGTCGCCGTCGATAATCAGGCTGCCGTAGACGCCGGTCATCTCCTGGAAGCCCGAGTGCGAGTGGTACCAATAGCTGCCGGTCTGATCCACCTTGAAGCGGTAGGTGAACGTCTCGCCGGGCGGAATGCCCGGGAAGCTGATACCGGGCACGCCGTCCATCTGATACGGCAGGATGATGCCGTGCCAGTGAATCGAGGTGGGCTCGTTCAGGCGATTGGTGACGCGGATCGTCACCGTGTCGCCCTTGCGCCAGCGCAACGTGGGGCCGGGAAGCATGCCGTTGATGGTGGTGGCCATGCCGGGCTTGCCCGTGAAGTTGACCGCCGACTCGCCGATCACGAGATCGAACTCCGTGCCACGCAGGACCGGGGCGGTGCCATTGCCCGTTGCAGCCTGCCCGCCCCCGGAACTGGCCCAGCCTCCGGACGACAATCCCCCGAGCGCGCCGAGCACACCCCCGGCGGCAAGACCCTGGACGAAGCGACGCCGGGACAACCCCGCCCGCACAGGCAAAATCAGATCGGCCGGAACGTTGGCTCGCATGCTGTCAATTCCTTCTCATCGTGAAATCGCGCCAGCAAAATGGCGCAGCGAGCACAGAGTAGTCAGGGCGCGGTAACCACCTAATGACCCAAAAATTACATTCCGGTAATGTCCGCGTCATGTTCGGACCGCGGCGTACACTTGCGGCGTTTTCCGGGCACGGGGCCCGGGTGCATTGGTTTGACGAGGACACGTATGAAGCTCCTGGTGGTCGAGGACGAAACCAAGACTGGCGAATACCTGAGGCAGGGCCTGACCGAGGCCGGCTTCATCGTGGACCTCGTGCATAACGGGCAGGACGGCCAGCACATGGCGCTGAACGAGTCCTACGACCTGCTGATCCTCGATGTGATGCTGCCCGATATCGATGGCTGGCGCATCCTGCAGAACATCCGGGCCGCCGGCAATCCCGTGCCGGTGCTGTTCCTGACGGCGCGTGACAGCGTCGCCGACCGCGTGAAAGGGCTGGAACTCGGCGCGGACGACTACCTCGTCAAGCCGTTCGCGTTCTCCGAACTGCTGGCCCGCGTGCGCACGCTGTTGCGCCGGGGTGCCGCGCAGGCACCGGTCGATCGTATTCAGATCGCCGATCTCGTGCTGGATCTGGCCCGACGCAGAGCCACGCGCGCCGGGCGCAGGATCGTGCTGACTGGCAAGGAGTTCGCGCTGCTGGAACTACTGGCCCGCCGCCGTGGCGAGGTACTGCCGCGTTCGCTGATCGCCTCGCAGGTCTGGGACATGAACTTCGACAGCGACAGCAATGTGATCGACGTGGCGATCCGCCGCCTGCGCGCGAAGATCGACGACGACTTCGACGACAAGCTGATCCAGACCGTGCGTGGCATGGGATACGTGCTGGAAGCACCCGAGGATCTGGCCTGATGCGCGGCTATTCGCTGACCACGCGGCTGACCGCGCTGTTCTCGCTGACCTCGGCCTGCGTGCTGCTCGGGCTTGGCGTGCTGATCTTCACGGCCATGGACCGGCACTTCGCGGTGGAGGACTACGCGCTGCTGCGCGACAACATGCGCCTGGTCGAGAAGACCATCGCCGACAACACCGGCAGCACGCTGCCCACGCGCCTGGCGGACGCCTACCAGCATCACAGCGGACTCCTGGTCTATACGCGCGGTGCCAACGGTCAGGTGCACTACGCCACGCCGGATTTCGACTTTGCCGCAGCGCTGAAGACGTCGATTGAGGCATCGCGCAAGCATGTCGGCGATGACGACATCTTCCAATGGACGCAGGACGGCAAGACCTATCGCGGCATGCGTGCCACGGTGAACGCGGCGGGAGAACGCACCGACGTGCTGCTGGGGATGGACACGGAGATCCACGAGCATTTCGTCCACGCCTTCCGCCGATCGCTGGTCTCGTATGTAGCGCTGGCTGTGCTGGCCAGCGGTATTTTCGGCTGGTGGGCCGCGCGCCGAGGTCTGGCGCCATTACGCGCCATGGCCACGCGAGCAAAAGTCGTCACGGGAGACAAGCTCCATGAACGGATGCCGGTGGAAGCCGTTCCCGAGGAAGTGGCCAATCTCGCCGCCAACCTCAATGCGATGCTGGAACGCCTGCAGGATGATTTCCGCCGCCTGTCCGAATTCTCGTCCGATCTCGCGCACGAACTGCGCACGCCGCTGACGAATCTGATGACGCAGACGCAGGTGGCCTTGTCACAACCCAGGGACGCCGAGAAGTATCGGGAAATCCTGGCCTCCAATGCGGAAGAGCTGCAACGGCTGTCGCGCATGGTTTCGGACATGCTGTATCTGGCCAAGATGGAACACGGGCTCGACCTGCCGCACAAGGAAACCATTTCCATCGCGCAGGAAGCGGGGGCGCTGTTCGAGTTCTATGAAGCGCTGGCCGAGGACAAACAGGTGGCACTGCGGCTGCAGGGCGACGGCATCGTCGAGGGCGACCGCCTGATGCTGCGGCGCGCGCTGAGCAATCTGCTCTCCAACGCGCTACGCCACACACCGCAGGCCGGCGCGGTGGTTGTCGAGGCGCACGCGGAAGGCGGCAGCGTGGTGGTGGCGGTGGAAAACGATGGGCCCGAGATTCCGGCCGAGTTGTTGCCTTCGCTGTTCGATCGGTTTTTCCGCGGTGACAAGTCGAGGCGGCGGCCCGAGTCGGACAGCGTCGGGCTTGGGCTCTCCATCACGCGCGCGATCATGACCGCGCACGGCGGCGGTATCTCGGTCCAGTCGGCGAACGGAAAGACCCGTTTCGTGCTGCGATTCCCGCCGCGGAGCGCGCAAGCCTGATCAGGCGCGCGCGACGCGCACCTTGCTGCGTTCCAGCACTTCGAAGACCAGCATCCCGGCCGCCATGGCCAGCACGAAGCCGATGGCCTTCGGATAGCCTGCGCCCAACGCCACCAGCGCGGGGCCCGGGCAGAAGCCCGCCGTCCCCCAACCGATACCGAACAGCGCGCTGCCGATGAGGAGCCTCGGCGTGATGACAGTATTCGTCGGCAGCTGCATGGGCAACCCGAGCAGCGAACGCTGGCGGCGCTTGGCCAGCAGGAACGCCACCGAGCCAATCGCAATGGCGCCGACCATCACGAAGGCGAGCGAGGGGTCCCAACGCCCCGCCAGGTCGAGAAAACCCAGCACCTTGGCCGGATTGGCCATGCCGGAAACCATCAGGCCGATGCCGAACAGCAGGCCCGCGAGCAGTGCGGTGATGGCGCTCATATCAGGCTCCGATCAGGTGATGGGTAACGAAAACGGTCAGAAAGCCTGCCGCCATGAAGGTCAGCGTGGCCACCAGCGAACGGATGGACCCACGCGAGATACCGCAGACGCCGTGGCCGCTGGTGCATCCGCCCGCGTAGCGCGTGCCGATCCCGACCAGAAAGCCCGCGACTAGCACCTCGCCCCAGCTTGCCTGGATATCGGCCCTGGCCGGCATCCCGAACAGCGCGGCAAGTATCGGTGCGCCGATCAGCCCTATCAGGAAGGCCACCCGCCACGTCATGTCGCGGCGCGGCAGGCTCAGCAGCCCGCCCAGGATGCCGCTGATGCCAGCGATCCGCCCATTGAACAGCACCAGCACGGCTGCAGCCACGCCAATGACGATGCCCCCGGCCAGGGACAGGCCCGGGGTGAAATTGCCAAGATCGATCAGCAGCATGTTCGCTCCTCAGGAATTCGCGCAGAACTGTTCGTACAGCACGGCCATGACAGCAAGTGCCTGTTCGCTGGCCACGGCATAGATGATGTTCTTGCCCTCGCGGCGCGTGGCTACCAGACCGTTTTCACGCAGCACGGCAAGCTGTTGGGACAACGTGGGCTGGTGAATGCCGAGCCGCGCCTCCAGTTCGCCCACCGACAGTTCGCCCTGTGAAAGCTGGCACATCAGCAGCAGGCGGTCGGGGTTGGCCAGCACCTTGAGCAGCGCGCAGGCGTCCGCCGCTGCACTTTGCAGGCTGACGAGGTCGATGGAGGAATGTGTCTGGTTCATGGGCCGGTGCCGGTATGCGCCGATATGGGCCCCGGTACGGGCCGGGCCGGGCCGGGCCGGGCATCAATTGCGAGAATTATAGTCTATAAAAATATAGATTGTTAACGGATACCCGGCAGACTTGCAGCGTCTGCCGGGTCGTTACCGCTCAGTCGTCAAAGTCCCACATGCGATGGAGATCGAGCTTCAGACGGGTATCCGACTCGAGCACGTCGACATTGGCCAGGCGCTCCGCCAGCAAGGCGTCGGCCAGGTTTCGTCGCACGACAATCAGCTCCTGCAAGCCAGACTCTCCGGCGCGATACGCGCGCGTTGCGCGATCCGACGCCGTCCGTTGCAGCGTCGCAGCCTCGGTCTGGGCCGCTGCCGCCGCGCGCTTGCCGGACAGGTTCCGGTACAAGACGTCGAACTCCGCACCCAGGCGTTGCTCGACACCCAGCCGCTTCCGCGCGGCCGCCTCGGCATCCGCCGCAGCCGCCACTGCGTTAGAGCGTCGATACGCCGAGCCAAGCGGCATCGACACGCTGACCCCGAGAATCCGCTCTGCGCCGCCGCGTTCCACCGTGACGAACATGCCGACGGTCGGGTCCGGCTTGCGGTCCAGATCCGATCGTTTGGCCTGCTGCAATGCATGGGCTTCTTCCGCCATCGCCAGCAGGTATTCATGGCTGTCCTGCACGTAGATGCCGCGTAACTGCTCGGCCGGCTCCTGCGGAGGCTGCGGCAGCGCGATGCGAACGGGTGCCGGCGCCGGTTGACCCAGCATCGGGAAACGCGCGCGCAACTCGGCGAGCGATGCCGACTCGGTGGCCTGGGCGGTGGCCACCGTTGCACGTGTGCGCGCCAGTTCTGCCGCTGCCAGTTCCGCGTCGAGACGCGCGGCGTCACCCACCTGCACGCGCCGCGTCGTCATGGCTGCGAGGTCCGCCGCCGCGCGCGCATTGTCCTCGGCGGCCACGCGGGCCTGCCCAGCCCGAATTGCGGCGATCCAGAGGCTCAGGATCTGACGCGATGTTTCGTGCTTGGCGTCCTTGACCGAGAGGTTGCCGGCCTCGGTCGCGAGATCGGCCAGGGCGCCGTCGGCCTCCGCCTTGCCCCAGAGACGCAGCGGACGCTCGATTGCAATCTGGCCTTCGGGATAGCGCTCTGAGGGCTCGCGCACCTGCCGGCCCTGGCCGATCACCCTGACAACCGTTTCCGCCGTGCCCGCGCGCGTGCCCGCGGCGCGTGCCGTCGTGGCATCCCGCCGCGCTTCAGCCGTGAGCACGTCGGGCGCCCGCGCAACGGCCTCGCGCACTGCCGCCTCGGCAGGCAGGTACGACTGCGCGTCCTGCGCGAAGACGGCACCATTCGAGAGCAACGCGGCTCCTATCATCGCCAACGTGATGTTTCGCATTGCCGGCTTCATTGCATCTCTCCCTTGGCAGACGGACGAAGGCCAGGCACGCCGAAACGTTCGAACAACAGCGGCAGCAGGAGCAGCGTCAGCGCGGTGGATGTCACCAGTCCGCCGGACACGACAATCGCCAGCGGCCGCTGGATTTCAGAACCCGGGCCGGAGGCCAGCAGCAGCGGAATCATGCCGAGTGCCGCAATGCACGCGGTCATCAACACGGGCCGCAAGCGATCGCGCACGCCGACGCGCACGGTGGTGGCCATATCGTGCCCTTCGTCCAGCAACGCATTGAAGTGCGACACCAGCACCACGCCGTTGAGCACCGCGATGCCGAGCAGCGCGATAAAGCCCACCGACGCCGGCACGGACAGGTACTCGCCCGAGATCCGCAATGCGGCAATGCCACCGACCAGCGCGAACGGAATATTGGCGATGATCAGCACCGCCTGACGCACCGACCGGAACGTCAGCATCAGCAGCAGGAAGATCGCGCCCAGCGCCAGCGGCACCACCAGCGCGAGACGGGCCGCCGCGCGTTGCTGGTTCTCGAACTGGCCACCCCATACGATGCGCAGACCCTTGAGCGACGCAAGCTGATTCACCGCGGTTTGCGCTTCCTGCACGAAGCCAGCCAGATCGCGCCCACTCACGTTGACCTGGACCACGGCAAAGCGCGCCCCGTCCTCATGGTTGATGCGGACCGGTCCGTCGATGCGGTCGATACGCGCGAGCGACGTCAGTGGCCATACCTTGCCATCGGGCGCCGTCACCAGCAGACCCGTGAAAGCATCCGGCACCTGCCGCAGCCCCGGCCCGCCGCGCAGGATCAGGGGCGTGCGGACGATGCCTTCCGGCACCACGCCGATGCGGTCGCCTTCCACCAACGCGCGCAGTTGCGCCTGCAATGCGTCGCCGCTGAATCCGGCCTGCCCGGCCGCGGCCCTGTCGATCACTACGTTCATGTACTGCACGCCGCTGTTGCTCGGTGCGATCACCTCGGCCACGCCGTTGATCTTGCGTACCGTTGCGGCGATGGCGGTAGCGGCGTTGTCGATGGACGCAAGGTCGTTGCCGAATATCTTGATGGCCACATCGCCCCGCGTGCCGGTCAGCATCTCGGAGACGCGCATCTCGATTGGCTGCGTGAAACCGTAGACCACGCCCGGGAAGCGCTCCATCACCTTGCGGATCGATTCCGCGATATCGTCCTTGGTTCCGCGCCACTCGTCCTTCGGCTTGAGCACCAGGAAAGTGTCGGTCTCGTTCAGCCCCATCGGGTCCAGTCCCAGATCGTCCGACCCGGTACGCGCCACCACCGAGCGGATTTCAGGCACTTCCTTGAGCAGCGCCCGCTGGACACGCTGATCCAGCTCGAGCGATGCCGCCAGCGATACGGATGGCGCCTTCTGCAACTGCACGATCAGGTCGCCCTCATCCATGCTCGGCATAAACGTCTTGCCAACGGACACATACAGCCCGACCGCCAGCAACAACGCCGCGCCGGCCACCCCGAATACGGCGCGGCGATGCGCAAAACACCACTGCTGCAGCCGCGCAAACCCCGCAGCCACCTTGCGCATCATCCACGGCATCTCGTCCGCGTGGGCCTTCAGCACCAGCGACGCCAGCGCCGGCACCACCGTGAAGGCAATCACGATCGACGACGCCAGCGCCAGCACGATGGTCAGCGCCACCGGCGAGAACAGCTTGCCTTCCAGCCCCTGCAGCGACAGCAATGGCAGGAACACGATGGCGATGATCGACACCCCGGCCAGCATCGGCGTCGCCACCGATGTCACGGCGTGCCGGATAGCGGCGCCGCGCAGATCACTACGCGCTCCATGCTTCTCCTCGCGAGCCAGCGCCGTCTCGATGTTCTCCACCACCACCACGGCAGCGTCCACCAGCATGCCCAGCGCGATGGCCAGGCCACCCAGGCTCATCAGGTTGGCGGTGAGCCCGACGTAGCGCATCAGCAGGAAGGTCGCCAGGATCGACAGTGGCAGCGTGGCCGCCACCACCAGCGCAGCGCGCACGCCTCCGAGAAACAGGTACAGCAGCACCACCACCAGCACGCTGGCTTCGATCAACGCGCGCACCACAGTGTTGGCCGCACGCGATACCAGCTCGCCACGGTTGTAGAACACGTGGGTCGTCATGCCCTTGGGCAAGTCGGGCGCCAGCGCATCGAGTCGCGCCTGCACGGCATCCACCAGCTTGCGGGCATCGGTACCACGCAGGCCGAGCACGAGGCCCTCGACCACTTCGCCGCGCCCGTCCTGCGTCACCGCGCCGTTACGCGTGGCTTCACCGAGCTTGACCGTGGCGACATCTCCGACGGCCACCGCCGCAGCATCCGCCATGCCCTGCCCGGACTCGACCACGATCGTGCGCAGATCGTCGACACCACGCACCCCGCCTTCCACCCGCACGACCCAGTGCTCGTCGCCCTGCTCCAGCCGGCCCGCGCCGTCGTTGCGGTTATTGGTGTCGAGCGCGTCGCGCAGCTGTTGCAGCGTCACGCCCCGGGCGCGCAGCCGCGCGGGATCGGGAATCACTTCGTAGCTGCGGACCTCGCCACCGAGCGAGTTGACATCGGCCACGCCCGGCACAGTACGCAGCGCGGGGCGGATCACCCAGTCGAGCACACGCCGCCGGTCTGCCAGGCTGTAGCCATCGCCATCGACGGTGAACATGAACATCTCGCCCAGCGGCGTGGTCACGGGCGCGAGCCCCCCGACTGCCGATGACGGCAAATCGCGCGCGATACCTGCCATGCGCTCCGACACCTGCTGGCGTGCCCAGTAGACGTCCACCCCTTCCTCGAAGTCGACCGTGACATCGCTGATGCCGTACTTCGACACCGAGCGGACGATCGTCTTGTGCGGAATGCCCAACAACTCCTGCTCGATCGGCGTGGAGACGCGCTGCTCTACCTCCTCGGGCGTCATGCCCGGCACCTTCAGCACCACCTTGACCTGCGTGGGCGAGATATCAGGAAACGCGTCAATTGGCAGATTCAGATAGGCCCACGCCCCGGCCGCCGCCAGCACGCAGGCGGCGATCAGCACCAGCGGGCGCTGCCGCAGGGAAAAATCAATCAGACGGCCTACCATCACTGGTCTCCCGTCAGGATGCCCTTGAGCGCCCCAATGCCGGTGACCGCCACGCGAGCGCCGGCAGGCAGCCTGGTCCGGACGACGGCGGTGGCGTCGTCGGTGCTGTCGATCTCGACGCGGTGGAACGTGAAGCCCTTGTCAGTGGCCAGGAATACGCCGGGCACCCCCTGCCAGTACACCAGCGCAGCGGCCGGAATCCGCACGCGGCCGGGCGCGCCGGACCCGTCCGTGGCGCCGCGCAGCACCAGTGTGACGTTGATGTTCTCGCCCGCCCGAAGGTTGCCGCGCCGCTCCAGCGACGCCCGCACGCGCACGCCGGCGGTGCCATCGCCTGTCGGCGCAATACCGATCACCTTGCCGCTGGCGCCGCGCGGCTTGATGTCCACGGTATCGCCCAGCGACGGCACGGGAATGTCGCGGCCAACCAGCAGGTCCAGTTCCACCGCGTCGGGATCGACGATCCGGAACAGCGGCGCGGCGGCGTCCACGCGCGCGCCGGGAACAGCATTGACCTCGGACACCACGCCGGAACGATTGGCTACCAGTTGCGCCTCGCCGCCCGCGCCCGTGAAAGCGATGCCCGCCGAGGCCAGCTCGGCACGCCGTGCCTTGACCATCGCCGCCGCCTCGGTCGCGCGGGCCTCGGTGGCCTGCAGACGGCTGTTCGCGATGATGCCGTCGTCGAACAGCAGCTTGTCACGGGCCAGCGATTTCTGGGCGAGGTTGACCTGCGAGTTGGCTTCCGTCAGCGCGCGGCTGGCTTCGAAAAGCTGCGGACTGGCGAACGTCGCCAGAGCCTCCCCACGCCGCACGGTCTGACCGACCGCCACGATCACGCGCGGCACGATCCCCGCGTAGGGCGCTGCCACGACGTACTGGGCGTCGGGCCGGAAAACGACCCGCGCGTGCGTGCCAACCTCCAGGTTTGCCGACGCCTGGACAGGACTGAACCGCACGCCCAGCGCCCGCGCCTGGTCGGCGGACAGTGGCACCGGCTGCATCGCCGGCGGGTTGGTGGACTGGGCAAACGACTGCCCGACAAGAAACACGGCCGACGCGATAGCCGCGCCGATCCTGGGGAACCGGGAAAAGACCATACATGACTCCAGAATGCGAAACCCGCGCGGGCCCGCTCTCGAATCAGGGCGCGCGCGAACATGCCGGCGGACTGCCGGCCGGTGACATCAGGAGAAGATGGGGGGAGCTTGGGCTGGTGGTGGCCATCCAACACGACTGGACCATCGGCCACGCGGTGATGCTGGCCGCCAGGCACGGCGCGGCGTGACGTAGACCGCGAGCGCGGCCAGCAGGACAAACGTCAGAACAGACGCGCCAAGCACGGCAGCGGCCTGGAGCAACAGGGAAAAGGAAAGCGGCCCGATGGCGGTTTCGACATCGACCTCGAAGGGCTCGCGATGAGAGCCAAAGGCGTGGTGATGGTGGTCGCCATGCCTGCTCAAATCCTCGAAACGCGAATGAGAATCGACTGATCTGGACGGCGACGTATGCACGTGCAGGCCAGTCTGGTTGGGAGTACCGATATGGCCGTGCAGGAGCGGGGTCAGCAACTGCGCCAATACGATGATCAGCAGCAGCGCGCCCCGGAGCGGGATGCTCGCGGTCGCACGTGTCATGACGGTGGATTGTAGCCGATGCGGCTTGCATCCACATCGGTGGAAGGCGGTGCGTTTTTAACTCAACCAGGTTAGCAGAGATACGGGTCGATCGACTCGCAGTGCTTGTCTTAACGCTGGCTTAAGACTGGCTTGGTTCTTCGCGCGACCAAGGTCCTTGCTGTCGATGGTGTTTCCACCACAGACATAGGAAGAATCCTAGAAACGGTTGACCCTTCCCATGACGAGTCATACACTCGCCGACAGAAATTTATCGGCACCGGGTCAGCCGAACATATATAGAAAAAGGAGCACACATGGGACAACCCTGCCCCACGGTGCAACATGGTCACGTGCGTACGCGCGGACTGTTTCGGGATATCGGGTTCACTGGGGAGGACGCGCGCACGCGCGGGTCGTCGCGTGGCTTCACGCTGATCGAACTCATGATCACGGTCGCCATTATCGGCATCCTCGCCGCCATCGCGATTCCCAACTACCAACGTTACGTCATTAAGGGCAACCGCGCCGCGGCCGAGGCATTCGTCCTCGAGGCCGCGAGTCTGCAGGAACGCTACCTGGTCGACAATCGCGCCTACGCCACAACCCTTTCCGCACTTGGCTTCGCTGTCTTGCCGGATTCGATCGCGCCCAACTACCAGGTCACCCTCACCGTGACGGCCACGCCTCCGGCCTACGTTTTCACCGCGACCCCGATCAATACCCAGCTTGCCTCGGACACGGACTGCGGCGTACTGACGCTGAACAATACCGGCGACAAAACGGCCGCCGGCGTGGCACCCACCTCCTGCTGGAAATAGGCCATGCCGAACCTCTCGCCAACCTTGCCGGCGACGCAGCGCGCCGCCGGCTTCACGTTGATCGAGCTGATGGTCACCGTCATCGTGCTGGTGATCGTCGTCTCCATGGCCGCGCCAAACATGAGCCAGCTGATCTCGTCGCAACGCACCCGTAACGCCGCCGCCGATCTGGCCTCCGCCTTGACCCTGACGCGCAGCGAAGCGGTCAATCGCAGTGCCACCACGACGATGACGGCATCCGGCACCGGCGGATCATGGACCGGTGGCTGGGCCGTGGCGGCCGGCACCGCCCGGATTCGCGGCTATGGCCCGTACGACGGCATCACCATTACCGCAAGCAGCGGAAGCTCGCTGGCCATCGGCAATGATGGCCGCCCCATTGCTGGCACCCAGACATTCCAGGTGGCGCCATCCACCAATGCGACCAGCGCCACGACTCTCTGCGTCCAGTTGGGCGGCACCGGGCGCGTGACCACCGTGAACGGAACTTGCACATGATGAATCGCATGCACCGCACACAAAGGCCGCGCCGCCAGCGCCCGGGAATCGGCCTGGCATCACAGCGTGGCGCCACCATGATCGAGGTGCTGGTCTCCGTCGTGATCCTGCTGATCGCGCTGCTCGGCACGGCCGGGCTGATCGCGCGCTCGGGACAGACCGAGATGGAGTCTTACCAGCGCGCGCAGGCACTCACGCTGCTGAAAGACATGGTGGCGCGCATTAACGCCAATCGTCAGGCTGCCCCCTGCTATGCCAGCGGCAGCGCCATGACCGTGATGGGCAACGCCACCGTCGCGCCACCGGTGTGCACGGGCGTGAGCAATGCCCAACTGGGCACGGCCACGGCCGATCTCGCCGCATGGAACACCGCGCTGCAGGGTAGCGCCGAGAGCAGCAGCAGCGGCACGGCGGTCGGCGCCATGATCGGCGCGCTTGGCTGTATCGAATCGATCGATGCCACCAACCAGATCTACCGCGTCACGGTGGCATGGCAGGGGCTGGCGCAAACCGTGACCTCCTCGTTGCCATGCGGTGCGGGCTCGTTCGGCAACGACGCGAACCGCCGCGCCATCAGCGTAACGGTCCGCATCGGAGTCCTGTCATGACGCGGGCGCATCATGCAGCCGCGCTGCGCCTGAGGGGCCGGCAACGCGGTTTCTCGCTGGTCGAGCTGATGGTGGCCATCACGCTCACCCTGATCATCCTGACCGCACTTTCGGCGCTCTTTCTCAATACCAGCACGACGCGCAACGAGTTCGCCAACAGCGCCGACCAGATGGAGAACGGCCGGTACGTGCTCGACACGATGACCCGCGAGCTAGAGCTTGCAGGTTTCTTCGGCCCGACCAACCTCTCCACCAAGGCGCAGGTTTCGAGCCCTGATGTCTGCGCCACCGATCCCAGCGCGCTCGGCTTCTCGGGGTCGCCTGTCACGATGCCGCTTGGCGTGCAAGGCTTCGCGCCCGGCACCGTCGCGCCGTGCCTGTCGAATCTGCTGGCAAGCTCCGAGATCCTGGTGGTTCGGCGCGTGTCGACCACGCCGGTCAGCGCCGCGGTAACCGGCACACCGTATCTGCAGGCGTCCTATTGCGCGAGCGACACGTCGCAGATGGTCTTCGGCGCCAGCGCCGCGCAGTTCACCTTGCGCACCAAGACCTGTGACAACACCGTGCCGACTGAGCTGCGCCAGGCGACGGTCCGCATCTATTACCTTGCCGGATGCGACCAGTGCAGCGGCAGCGGAGACGGCGTGCCGACGCTGAAAATGGCCGAGCTAAGTAACGGCGCATTCCAGATCCAGTCGGTGGCCGTCGGCATCCAGGACATGCATCTGATCTACGGGGTCGATCTGGATAACAACGGCGCGCCCGACTGCTACGTGGCAGACCCCGGTAGCAACAATGCCGCGCAGTGCACGACAGTGACGACTTACGACTGGAGCACGCCACTGACCAACTGGAAGAACGTGACCGCCGTCCGGATCGGCGTGCTGGCCCGTACCTCGCGCACGACGAACGGCTGGACGGACACGCGTACCTACGACCTCGGTCGCGCGCAAGCGGCTGGCCCTTTCAACGACAGCTACAAGCGTCACATCTACGCGCAGACGGCCCGCCTGATCAACGTCGCGGGGAACAGGGAATGAAGATGCACCGGACACGACGCCGACAATCCGGCGCAACGCTCCTGATCACGATGATCTTCGTCGTGATCTTCCTGCTGCTGGTCATCTCCCTGGTGAGCACCGGCATCGTCAATACCAAAGTGACGGCCAACCAGCAGCACAACGTCGAAGCGGTCAGCGCGGCGCAGCAAGGCATCGAGCAGGTCATCAGCCAGGACTTCACGTCCGCGCCGGTCGCCACCACCGTCCCCGTGGATGTGAATGGCGATGGCAAGGCGGACTACACCGCGCAAGTGGCGACGCCGGTTTGCCAATCGAGCACCACGATCACGAACACGCAACTCGACGTCACCAATCCAGATGACGTGGCGTGCTTCGTCGGCAACGGTAACAACAACACCGGCATCATCGATGCCACCGGCGGTAGCGGAGGCAACTCGCTCTGCAACACCACGCAATGGGATGTCAGCGCCACCGTGAACGACACAGGCTCCACCAACGCCAATGCAACGCTCCATCAGGGCATCGCGGTACGAGTGCCCTACGGTACCGCCTGTCCCTGATCAACAACGCAGCTGCCTTTCAATTCGCCGCTCCAGGAACCGCTCATGCGCAAATCCGCCCCTCATCTCGCGCTCGCTGGCTGCCTCGCGATGGCCATCTCGCTGCCGGCCTCGGCCGAGGACATCGACCTGTACACGGGTCTCCAGCCGGAGGCTGGCAAGCCCAACGTCCTGATCGTGCTCGACAATGCGTCAGCCTGGAATGCCTCGGCGAATTTCACATGTTCCACGTCAGGCGTGGTGTCGAGCAATAACGCGAACACCGATGCGGGTGCCGAGCAGTGCGCGCTGTACAACGCCGTCTACTCGATTCTGAATAGCCAAACGCTACTCGGCAACATCAACCTCGGCATCATGATGTTCGGCGACAGCAAGAACTTCGGCGGCATCATGAAGTTCCCGTCCACGGCGCCGTACAAGCTGCCGCTGATGGACGCCACCGGCGTCAATAACTTCCTCACGTACGTCAAGACAATCGACCGAACTGGCGACAGCGCCGGCAACTCGCAGGTCGCCGGGGCGATGCAGGAAGCCTGGGCGTACTATGCCGGCCAGCAGGGCCTGTCCGGCATCACCTATAAGTCGCCGATCGACAACCCATGCCAGCGCAACTTCGTCATCTACATCGCCAACGCGGTCAACAACGGCAAACCCGGTGACACCGGACAGAATGCCATCAACAGCCTGACGAACCAGGCCAAGGCGAGCGCCGCGCAACTGCAGCAGATCGTGCTGCCATCGGCCACCAACAAGTACCAGGCCAACTGGGCTGACGAGTGGGCACGGTTCAACTACCAGACCAATCTGTCGGCCAGCTCGACCGACCATCAGAACATCGTCACCTATACGATCGGCGTGACCGACGGGAGCAACCCCGACTACCTGCAACTGACCAAGAGCATGGCCAGCAACGGCGGGGGCAAGTACTCCGAAGTCAAGCTCGGGGATCCAAACGGGCTGGCCGACGCCCTGATGGCCATCTTCAACGAAGTGCAGGCGGTCAACAGCGTGTTCGCCTCGGTCAGTCTTCCGGCTTCGGTCAATGCGCAGGGCCAGTTCCTGAACCAGGTCTACGTCGGGATGTTCCGCCCCGACGCGACCGCCGCGCCGCGCTGGATGGGGAACCTGAAGCAGTATCAGGTGGGCTATGACACCAACGGCAACCTGGTCCTGCAGGATGCCAAGGGTGCCAGCGCCATCAGCAACGCCCAGACCGGCTTCATCTCGCCCAACTCCGTCAGCTTCTGGACGGCGGAGCCACCCCAGTCCTATTCCAGTGCTGGATACGGTCCCAACATGACGACCTGGCCGTCCGGTGGCTACTGGCAGAACAGTCCGTCTGGCACTGGCTGGCAGTTCGATTCGCCAGACGGCGAAATCGTGGAAAAAGGCGGCGTGGCGGAAATGATGCGCGCGCAATGGCTGGGCGATCAGACTTCCCGCAGGCTGCTGACATGCAATGGCGTGGGCACGTGTTCCGCATCGGGTGGCGTTAGCGCCCTGACGAGCTTCGATGCCAACAACAAGTGGTTGACTGGCACGAGTGGGCTGGCAGCCCTTAACGTCAACGCCACGACGGATACCACCAACACGAACGTGATCCAGGCCCTCCCGTCCACCGAGGTGCCTAACCTGATTGCCTGGGTGCGCGGCCAGGACATGACCCCTGCCAGCACCAGCACTAGCACCAGCGGCAGCAGTGGCAGCAGTGGCAGCAGCGGGAATGGAAACGGAAACGGGAATGGCAAGAACAACGGCAGCAGCGGTTCCGGCACCACGACCACCACGACAACGACCATGGCAGGCGCGGAAGCGGAACTCGGACCGGGGGCACCGGTAACCGTCCGCTCGTCGATCCACGCCGACGTGCTGCACTCGCGCCCCGCTGTGGTCAACTATGGCGGCTCCATTGGTGTCGTGGTCTACTACGGCACGAACGATGGTGTCTTCCACGCCGTCAACGGCAATCGCACCCAGGGCATTGGCGCCACGCGTGCCGGGGGCGAAATCTGGGGCTTCATCGCGCCCGAGTTCTTCGGCAAGCTCAATCGTCTCTACCAGAACACGCCGGAAATCAAGCTCTCGACCACGCCGGCTGGCATCACGCCGACGCCGCTGCCGCGCGACTACTTCTTCGATGGCAGCACGACGGTCATGCAGGATCTCCGCGATCCGAACAACCCGCACGTCATGATCTTCCTGACCGCACGACGTGGCGGTAGCCTGATCTACGCACTCGACGTGACCGATCCGACCAACCCGCAGTTTGTCTGGCGGCTCAGCAACACTGACCTCGCCGAGATGGGCCAGACCTGGTCGCAGCCCAAGGTGATGCGCGTGCGCGGCAATGCGAACCCCGTCATCGTCATGGGCGCGGGCTACGACCCTGCCGAGGATAGCGACCCGTCCCCGGGCGTCAATACGATGGGGCGCGGCCTGATCATGGTGGACGCCTACAAGGGCAACATCGTCTGGTCCGCGCAGCCGTCCTGTGCTGGCGTCACAACGCCATGCCTGGCCGTATCCGGCATGACCCGCGCGATTCCTTCCGACGTCACGCCGCTCGATCGCAACGGCGATGGCTATGTGGAGCGCGTGTACGTGGGCGATGTAGGCGGCAATGTCTGGCGCGCCGATTTCGAAACCGCTGCCGGCAATGCGCCCACCGCCTGGACGGTCACGAAGCTTGCGGCCCTGGGCGGCGGCGCAGGTACGAACAATGCTCGCAAGTTCTTCTATCCGCCTGATGTCGTCTCGACGAATGGATACGATGCGATCTCGCTTGGCTCCGGCGACCGCGAGCATCCTCTCTACTCGGCGTCCACCGCACCCGGCACCGCATACAACGTGGTCAACCGCCTCTACATGCTGAAGGACACCAACACCACTGGCATGTCGACGTCGTGGAGCCCGATCACGGAAAGCAACCTGTTCGATGCCACGGCCACGACCTACGATGGCAGCAAGTCGGGCTTCTTCATCACACTGATCAACCCGGGCGAAAAGGCGGTGAACGCACCGCTGACCGTCGCGGGCTATACGAACGTAGGCACCAACACGCCTTCCGTGCCGGTCGCCGGCGCTTGCTATCCGAACCTTGGCACCGCGCGTAGCTATTCCTACAACTTCCTGACCAGCATCGGCCAGAACACGAACCGCTACATCGTGCTGGACGGCGGCGGCTTCCCACCGTCGTCGGTGTTCGGCCTGATCACTGTCAGCACGGGCGGCAACTCCGTCGTCACGCCAGTGCTGCTGGGCGGCGGCAATCAGACCGCCACCGGTGGCGGCGATGCGAAATCGGGGCTCGGCGTGCAGAAAGTGAAGCCCACCGGCCTTGGCAAGCGCAAGCGTATCTACTGGTACGGCGAGGTCGACAAGAAGTAGCCTTGTCGAGGCGCGGCGGCTGTTACGAATGGTTGCAATCCCCGGACTCGGTCAATCTACCGCCGAGCCTAAGATTCGGGCAACAAGCCCCGAGGGAGAGCCGCCATGAAAGCAGTCGCCCGCGCAACACTGATTGCCGTACCGTTCGTCTCGATGCTGACCGCGTGCGGCGGTGGCGGAGATGGCAGCAGCGGCAGCAATAGCGGCACTACCGGCAACGGTACCTTGCAGGTCTCGATGACCGATGCCCCCGCCTGCGGCTTCGACCATGTCTTCGTCACGGTCAACAAGGTCCGGGTGAACACCAGCAGTTCCGCCGGTGACAATGATGCCGGCTGGACCGACATCACGATGGCCTCCCCCCAGAAGATCGACCTGCTCACGCTGACCAACGGCGTGCTGGCCGACCTGGGCCGCGCCCCGCTTCCCGCGGGCCAGTATCAGCAGATCCGACTGGTGCTTGCAGCCAACCAGGGCAACACACCCGCCAACTCCGTGGTGGTCAGCGGCACCACCACCGAGCAGCCGCTGGACACGCCAAGCGCCACGCAAAGCGGGTTCAAGATCATCCAGCCGTTCACCGTGCAGCCGAACACGCTGGCGGACCTGGTGCTCGACTTCAACGCGTGCAAATCGATCGTCCAGCGCGGCAACGGCACGTACAGTCTCAAGCCGGTGGTCACCGCGATCCCGATGGTCGTCAGCGGCTCGATCACGGGTAACGTCGCGATGGCGCAGGCCGGCGCACAAGTCTTCGCGGAACAGAATGGACAAGTCGTCCGCGGCACGGTGGCCGACGGCAACGGGCAATTCGTGCTGTCGCCGCTGGTGCAGAGTTCGACCAATGGCACCTACGACGTGGTGATCGTGGATAACCAGGTACCCACGGGCCATGCCACCGGCATCATTCGCTCCGTGCCGGTGACGGCCACGCAGACCACGACGATCTCCACTGCCGGGGCACCGTTCACGCTACCGACCTCGGCCACCAACACGGCTGCCGGCACGACCACCCCGGCCGCGCAGGCGTCGCTGCGAGCCTTGCAGACGATCGGATCGGCATCCTACGAGATCACCTCCACGAACGCGAACCTGGACACCGGCGCCTATTCGCTGGCACTTCCCGCAGCGGCCCCGCTGGTGGGCACGTATGGCACCCCTCTGCCGATCACACTGCAGAGCATCACCGCCGTGGCAGGCAAGTACTCGATTCAGGCCACCTCCGCGGCGGGCGCCACGCAGAGCACCCCGGTGAATGTCTCCTCGGGCAATCAATCGGGCATCGACTTCAGCTTCTAGTCGATCTGGATAGTCGCCAGTCGCTCGGCCGGGCCCGCAAACGAGAAGGGCCCGGTTCATTGCAACCATTCGTAACAAGGCCCCGGTGCGATAGACAAGAAATATCATGCCGTGACATGACATCAGGCCGCCAGACGATCACGCCGGTGCCGGATCCGCGTACTCGTCGTGCCGCTTCCACCATGGACCCGCCTCGTTGCGCCCTCTCGGCGCGCGGTCGAGCCACTGGTACATCCCCCACAAGCCATCCAGCCCGCGCGCGTACGTCGAGTAGGTGTGATAGATGACGTCGTCTTCGATCACGAATGCGCTCAGGCCTGGCAAGTCTCGCGAGAACGTGGCGGCGTCCGTGCCGCAGGTCGCTGCGAACTTCTTGAGCGGTTCGGGCGGCTCGGCCGTGTCCAGCTTGCGCCGCCCGCGCTCGTAGTTGTATTCGGTATCGCCGGTACGCTGCTGCGCCTCGGTCATCGAGACATTGAAGTCGAAGTTGAAATCGCTGCTGGACGATGACGCCCAGGGGAACGTCCAGCCCATCCGGCGCTGGTATGCCAGCAGCTTGTCGAGCGGCGCGCGCGAAGCCGCCCAGAGCATCACGTCGTGATTGGCCAGGTGGATCGCAAAGCCGTTGAAGCTATCGGCAATCGACGAGCAGGATGGGCACCCGGCCCTGTAGTCGGGGCCGAACATGAAGTGGTAGACCAGCAGTTGCGATCGCCCCCGGAACAGGTCCGACAGCGATGCGCTGCCCTGCTCGGTATCGAACCGGTATGCCTTGTCCACGCGCACCCATGGCAGTGCCTGACGCAGGCGCGCCAGTTCGTCGCTGCGGCGCGTCAGTTCTTTCTCCGCCTTGAGCAGATCGAGCCGCGCGGCCAGCCATTGTTCGCGCGTCCCGGTGGAATGTGTGGTCATCGTCGCTCCCTCCAATGCAGTAGGTATCCCTGTGCTAGATTAGGCGCCTCCATCGCCACTGCGGGAGTGACAAATATGTCGGGATTCGGATGGACTCGCTGATCACGGCCGCGGCGTTGGCGCTTTCGGCCGGCGATCCGCTTGGCGCGCTCAATCGCGTGGCCCTGCGCGACGATCCCCCTGCACTCGCGCTGCGCGGCATCGCCATGGCGCAGCTTGGCGAATTCGCCCGCGCCAAGGCACTGCTACGAAGCGCCGCACGCGCCTTCGGCGCGAAGGAGGCGGTCTCCCGGGCGCGATGTATCGTTGCCGAGGCGGAAGTCGCACTGGCCTCGCGTGACCTGGGCTGGCGGACCAAATGGCTCGATGCGGCGCGCGTCACACTGGAGGCGCATGGCGACCACGCCAATGCCGCCTGCGCACGCTATCTGGAGCTTCGCCGTCAGTTGCTGACCGGACAGCTCGACGTGGCCGAGCAAGCGCTGGACGCCATCGATCCCACGGTCTTGCCACCGGCACTGCGGGCAGCCCACGAACTGGTTGTCACCGGTGTTGCCATGCGGCGGCTGCGCACACAGGAGGCCCGCATGGGATTGGTCCGCGCCGAGGCCTTCGCGCGCGATGCCGGCATCCCCGCGCTACTCGCCGAGGTCCAGAGTGCCGCAGCGCAACTCGATGCGCCGGCAGCCCGCTTGATCGCCCGTGGTGACACCCGATCCATTGGGCTCGATGAGGTGGCGTCGCTGCTGGCTTCTCCCACGCTCGTGGTCGACGCGTGCCGCCTGGCCGTGAGCGAGGCTGGCACGGTGGTCTCGCTGGCGTCGCGCCCGGTGCTGTTCGCGCTGGCTCGCACGCTGGCGGAGGCATGGCCCGACGATGTCGCGCGCGACACGCTGATCGCGCACGCCTTCCGCACCCGTCATGCCGACGAAACGCTGCGCGCGCGACTGCGAGTGGAAATCGGCCGATTGCGTGCGGTGCTGAGCCCGATGGCCGGCATCCATGCAACGAAGCGCGGCTTCGCATTGGCGCCGTGCCAAGCGACCGAAGTCGCGGTGCTGGCGCAGCCGGTCGAGGATGCGCATGCCATGCTGCTGGCCAGCCTTGCGGACGGCGAGGCCTGGTCGAGTTCCTCGCTGGCGCTAGCGCTTGGCGCCAGCCAGCGCTCGATTCAACGAGCGCTCGAGACACTGGCAGCCGCCGGCAAGGTGCAGTCGATCGGGCGCGGCCGCGCCCAGCGCTGGATCACCGCGCCGATGCCAGGTTTCACGACAACCTTGTTACTCCACGTGCCGCTGCCAGGCGATTAGGATGAAATCCCGCTCAACGGATAACCATCATGAAACGAACCAACGCAACAATCCTCCGCGAATTCGGCCCCTTCCCCGGCGTCGAGCAAGTGAATGGCGTGACCTATGACGGCAAGCAGGTCTGGATGGCAGTTGGCAATAGTCTGGTCGCGCTCGACCCGGCCACCGGCAAGACCCTGCAGACGATCGACATCGCGGCACACGCCGGCACGGCATTCGATGGCCGGCATATCTTCCAGATCGGCGATGACCGCATCCGGAAAATCGACCCGGTGACGGGCCGCGTGCTGGCCACGATTCCAGCGCCCGGCGGCGGTGGCGACTCAGGGCTCGCCTGGGCCGAAGGCACGCTGTGGGTCGGCGAGTATCGCGAACGCAAGATCCATCAGATTGACCCGGAGACCGGCGCCATCCTGCGCACCATCACCTCTGATCGTTTCGTCACGGGGGTCAGCTGGGTAGACGGCACGCTCTGGCACGGCGCTGGTGAGGGCGATCAGGGCGCGCTGCGTCGTATCGACGCGGCAACCGGTGAGGTGCTGGAACAGATCGACATGCCACCCGGCGTGATGGTGTCGGGGCTCGAGTCCGATGGGAAGGAGCAGTTCTTCTGCGGCGGCGGCACCAGCGGCAAGCTGCGCGTGGTGCGTCGCCCTGCCCGCGATTGACGTGAGGTTTGGCGGAGTGAGGGGCTGGAGCCCACGCAAGGGCTCCAGCCCGATGCAGGATCAGTAGCCGTAGTACGGCTGCGGTACGTAGTTGACCGGGGCTGCGCCACGGCACGGCACATACGCCCCGTCATAGCTGCGATAGCAGTAGCCCGGGGGTACTTGCGGCGCTGCGTAGGCCACGGGCTGCGGCGGCGCATAGACCGGTGCCGGCGCAGCCATCACTGGCTGGCTGCTGGCCACCAGCGCGCCAATCGCCAATCCCGCGACGGCCGCCACGGCCAGCGCCGCGCCTGCCGAACTTCCGCCGCCACCGTGGTAGCCGCCACGATAGTAACGATCATGCGCCGAAGCCGAGCCCGCGACCAGCATGGCGGCGCTCAGGACGGCAATACCGGTATAACGAATCGACTTGCGCATTTCAGACTCCTTGACGGCCAACGATTGGCCTCGCTTGTACGACTCCATCATGGGCGAGGAACCATTACATTGGGTTACGGGATCGTGAGCAGATGTTAATGGCGGTGCATATCTGGGGCGGATGAAATCCGCCGTTGCAATTGCTGCAAATACAGCAACACCTTGCCCCGCCACCAGGCGCCAGTTGACAGCCGGGGCCGCACTGCAAATACTGCCGGCACGCAGCGCCTCAGCCCCGATACCCCCGAGACGGTGCAGGCAGTTCGAATCGTCGCAGTTCATTTCCCCTACTCATTGCCCAACAGGGCCCAATCAGGGACGACCATGATCAGACGCCGCCTTATCATTGCCGCCGCAGCCGCGACTGCGCTCGCCGCCTGCGCCTCAGGCATCTCGAACGCCCCCGCCCCGGTGCCGCAGCCCGCTACCACCGGCAGCCATGCCGCTGGCAAGACCGAAGTGCTCTGGCTCGGCCAGGCCGCCACGCGTATCACCACGCCCGGCGGCAAGGTCATCGTCATCGACCCCTGGCTGACCGGCAATCCGAAGACGCCGCCCGCGTTCAAGCAACTCTCCGCGCTGGGCAAGGTCGACATGATCCTGCTCACCCACGCCCACGGCGACCATCTCGGGGATGCGCCGGCAATCGCCACGACGCAGCACGTGCCGATCTGGAATGGCGGCGGCATGGGCCCGCAACTGGTCAGCCTTGGTCTGGTGACCTCGGATCTGGTGCAACCCTTTGGCAAGAGCGGCACTGTCATGCCATTCGGACCTGACGGTCCGAAGATCACCGCCGTCCACGCCGAGCATTCGTCCGAACTGGTCTGGAAGAATCCAGCCACGAACAAGACCGAAAGCCACTACGGCGGCGAGCCGGTCGGCTACATCATCGAGATGGAGAATGGCTTCAAGATCTGGCACATGGGCGATACCGGACTGTTCAGCGACATGAAGCTGATCGCCGAACGCTACAAGCCAGATCTGGTCATGATCCCGATCGGCGGGCATTACACGATGGGCCCGCAGGACGCGGCGATTGCCGTGCGCGATTTCATCAAGCCAAGGTATGCCATTCCGATGCACTACGGCACGTCGCCGATGCTGCGCGGCACGCCTGACGAGTTCAAGGCAGCGCTCGGGGCCGGGGTCACCACGGCGGTAATCGTCCCCGATCCGGGCCAGCAGGTCGCGTTCTGAGGAGCGATGCCACAGTCCGTGGCATCGCTCCCGCTTTCAGATCGAGAAATCATGACAGCACAAGCCCAGAACACACCGCACCCCGCGCGCACGCAATCGCTGCCGAGCCGCCACGACTTCGCAACGACGGTGGCGCGCCTCAAGGACGCGCTTGCGTCGCGCGGGCTCACACTATTCGCGGATATCGATCAGAGCGCCGCCGCGGAACAGGCCGGCACCTCGCTCAGACCGACGCGGCTGTTTCTGTTCGGCAATCCGAAGGGCGGCACGCCGGCGATGCAGGCCAACCCCCATGCCGCGATAGAACTACCGTTACGAGCGGTGGTCTGGGAAGACGACCGTGGCGCCACGCATATCGATTATCAGGATGCCGCAGGTGTCCTCAGCGGCGAGTATGGCTTGCAGCCGGCCCTCGTAGCACCGTTGGCCACGGTACGTGCGTTGCTCGAAGGCGTGGCTGGCAACGCGTAACACCTGCCACCGCGAGGCGGATGTCACTCCACTCGCGGAATACTCGGGCGTGGGCTGCAGCCCGGGATGCCAAAGAGGTACCTACTGCGGCACCTGCTGAGGCACCTACTGGGGCGCGCTGGGCAACGCAGGCTTATCACTGCCCTGCACTGCCGCCCCCGCTTCGGCCTGGTGCATTGCCTCCATCGCCTCAAGCTTGCGCAGCGATTGCTGCAGCGAGTTGGGGTAGTTCTCGTCGTTGATATCGAAGCCTACCGACTTCAGCGCCTGCAACTCGCGAAGAATGCTCGCGCGAGTGATGGGCGGCGTAGCGGTTCCCGTCGTCGTTTGCGCACGGGCGTAGCCGCAGACGGCGATCATCGGCAAGGCGATGGCACATACACGGCACATCGTGGCGAAAGATCCGGATTCCATAGCGCACTCCTGATCCTGGAGTTGGGGTCGAACAGGGGTACTCGCGTACTCGACGGCCCAAGAAAAAAGAGCATAGGCGTCCGCACATCGGCATGCCGGGTCGGCCCGGCCCATCCGTGGACAGTTTCTTGATAGACCATTTTGCGGGCAAGTCCACCGGAAGCGTCATCCGCGCAAAACATGCCAATCTGGCCGTGCGCCTGGCATCCACACCTGGCAGTCACACATGGCAGTCGCGGGCGCAGGCGACGGTACATTCCGGACACTGCAGACTCGAGAGACCATCGATTCGAGGATTCAATGCGCGGCTTCGGAAGCTTCCCGAAATCGGCACAGGGCGACTGATGTTTGATCACGTGCCCATGCAGCGCGGACGCGCGACTCAGGTAATGACGGTTGCGCTTGCGTCGCACACCATGCACGGTGGATCGGCTGCGGCATATGCCGCGGATGGCGCCAACAGGGCCGAGCAAAGCACGGCCACCATCCCAAGGACGACAAGTGTGCGTGGTGTCCGAAGCAGTTCCGACGCGCGGCGCGTCACGCTTTCGTCTGTGAATCTTGCTGGTTTGACTGACATGATCAAGCTCCGAAGGTAGTCCTATTTGCCTGAACCGGCAGCGATGTGCCACCCGTTCCCTGCCTTCGTTATAGGCCACCGCGACTACGCGCGACCATCCGAAATTTCCCAAAATCCAATTGGAAATTCCGGTCGCGCCACACCGCGCGGTGTGGCGCTTGAGACGCTGGTGAGAAAATTCGGAGGCGTCGTCCCGCCGAATGGGCAACATCCGAGCAACGCGATTGCCCGGGGCGATCACAATGAGGAATAACGGTCGACGATCCACGCATCGGTCACTGCATGACACCTCCCGGAGTTCCAACCATGCATCCCGAACTTCAAAACGAAATCCTGCAACTCAGGGCCAGGAGCGTGCGCTTTGCCTGCCTGTCGTATCGGCTCAGCGACCTTGAGGATGTGCTTCGCTTCATCAAATCAGGTCTCCTGAAAGCAACGCCGGCAGCCGTTGCGCAGTACCGGAAAGAGCGCCTTCAACTCATCAATCAGATCCAGGCAATGCTGCTTGCGTCCAGGACCGCCTGACGACATTTCGGGGCAGCCACGGCCGCGCTATCGCTGGCGCGCTATGCAAAACGCCGCGAAACCCCCAAGGATCTCGCGGCGCCCATCAGGCAGGACCTGATTCGTCTCACCACACAGTCTGATTACCAGTTCGCGTCCGAAGCCGGTGGCCCAAGCGGCGCACTCTTCTTCACCACCTTCCGGACCACCTTGGCGGCAGCCGAACTGGCCCCGGCCGGCTCATTGCGCGATACCGCTTCGGCCCGCAACTGAAGCTCGCCGGGTTTCACTTCGTCAAGGTTGATCTTGACCGACTCCAGATGACCGTACGACATCGAAGCCGTCACGCGGTCCACCACCACCGTGCAACATTCCTGCTCGGTGAAGCCCAGCGAACGACCGGTCTGCGGATCGGTCAGCTCCTTGCCGAGACGCACCACCTGATAGATCGCGCCCTGGCGCACCGATTGGCCACCCTGGCTCAGCACCACGTTGTAACCGTCGCGTGAGGCGATGCTGACCGGGTAGAGCCGGACCAGAATGTCTGCCACGACCTTCCGGACCATGGCCGATTCCATTGCATCGACGCGATCCCCTGACTGCTCGGCGGCACCGCCATCCACGGTATTGCTAAACAGCACTTCACGCGTGGTCACATTCACGAATTTCTGCGACACGGACCAGCGACCGGCACGACCGGTCTGATCCGCGTCGGCGAGTCGTCCCCTTTCGAAGGCGTTGACACTGCCGAACCAGATCAAATCAGCGCCCAGGCCTTGCCCGATCTTCGCAAACTGGTCGTTCGAAACCTCCCCGCTGGCAATTCGCTCGATCTCGCCATACAACTCGGGCGCATCGCCGCGCTCGAGCACCGTGAAACGCCCGCTTTGCGTCAGGGCATCGGTAATGCGCTGACGCAGTTCGGCGGCGGTCCGCTCGGCGTTGTTGCCACCCGCGTGTCCGATCCGCAGCGGCGCGATGGCAATCCGTAGCTTGCCCGTGTCCGCCGGCGCCTTGAATTTGGCCACGTCGGCTTCGATCGACGCCTTGTAAACCCGCTCCATCAGCCCCGGCGCATCCAGACTGACCACCTTGAAATTGGTCACCGCGCCACGGGTAGTCTGGCTGACCAGCTCCGCGAAGCCCGCCGAGGATAGCGTGATGGCATCGCGACCCACCGCCGCGCCAAGCGCGGTCTTGAACTGCGTGCTGGACAAGTCGATCGTGGTCCCGGTGACCTGCATGATGGCCTGCCGCAGCGCCTGATCCACGGCCTCCGCGGCTGACGCGCCCACGCCCGAAGCGGAGACGTGAACCCGCTCCACGGCGCCAACATCGGGCTTGCCGGCTTGCGCTGTCGGACTGGACGCGGCCCCGCTCTGAGGGGGCGCGGCAACGGGCTTGTCGTCCGGAGTCTGCTGTCCGCAGGCAACAAGCAGGGCCACGGCGCAGGTTGCGGCCAACGTGGCCCTTGCTTGCGAAATCATGATTGTCACCGCCAGAAGCGCTTAGAACTTCGACGACAGCGCGGCCGTCGCATCCTTCGGCACCGGAATGTCGTGCGACTTGGCATAGGCCGTGGCCGCCTGCAGCGTGCTGCTCAGACGCGACACATGTCCGGGCAGTTCGGTGGCGATATACGTGCCGGTCGAGAGCTTGCTGCCCAGCGACATCTTGTCCATGATCGACGCGCTTGTCAGCTGTGCCTGGGCGGCATCCTTGAACGCCATGACGTTGGATCGCAGGCCGACGTAGCGCAACATGCCGAGCCCCAGATGCTTCATGCCCTCGGCATAGGAGGCCTTGCCGGCAGCATCCATGCGCGTGTTGCCGTCCTTGAGCGCGGCCTCGATGGCCTTCGATGCCTCGCTCTGGACCTTGTCCGATTCCTGCAGGCTGTCCTTGGTGGCACCCGAGGTCAGCGCATCGGCGGTGGCCTGCGCCTGTGCGGCGACTTCCTTGAGACCGACGGCCTGCGCCAAATTGACTTGCGCCAGCAGCACTTCCTTGCCGGCCGCGCCATACGCGGCGGATAGCTGGTCCTGCATGGCCCCCGCATCGGCACTACCGCCCGATGCACTGCTGGACGGTGTCACGGCATTGGCAATGGCGCCAAGCGAAGGAAGAGCGTGCGCGTGCGCGGCGGCAAGTGATGACAGCGCGATGATGGCGAGGTGTTTTTTGATCATGATGTCAATTGGAGAATGTGAAAGGAAGCGGCCAGGCGGCGGCGATCCGCTATCACCTGGCCGGTCAACGGTGTCAGCGCACCTTGGCGTTATTCAGTTGCGCGGCCAGCTCACGTGCCGCCGAATCCGCCGCCCGTTTCAGGGCGTTCGTCTGGGCGACGCTGGCGTCCGGGCCCGTGCCCGAGAACTGCACCGGGCCCACCGATGACACCGTGCGCGGGAAGCGCGTCGTCACATCGATCAGCTTCGCCGTCACCGTCACGTAGATCCGGGTCAGGCCCGTTACCGGGTCGGTGTCCTGCATGCCGATATCGAGGGTGCCCAGCGCAAGGTAAGGCACCTGGGCAGTCTGCAGTCCGAGCACCGCTTCGCGCATCGTGGCCGGCTGCAGGTCGTTGCCGGTCTGGAAGTCGTTCTCGAGCGCCGAGATCCGCAGGTGACCGCCCGAAGTCGGCTCCACATACCCCGCCTCCACCACCTGGAAGCCCGACTGCGCGAACACGCCCGTGAAGATCGTGTTCAGGTTGCCGGACGGCACCAGCTTCCACTTGATCTCATCGGCCTTGCGGGTGCGGCTGCCGCCCGTCTCCATCGACACCGAGGTGTTCGCGGCATAGCCGCTGCGGCTCGATTTCTCCGTGGCGCTTTCCTTGATGTCGGCACGCTTGTACACGCGAGGGTCGTAGGACTTCACACTGTCCTGCTGGCGTGCGACGAACACAAACGTCAGCGGGGACTTCTGGCCATCAGCGGCCATGGCGACCGGCGCGCCGCCCTTGACGGCGTTGCGCAGCTTGGCCACGTTGATATCGACGCGCACCACCACCGAGTACTGCTGCGCGTCCTTCTTGTCCTCGTCACTGATCAGCGTGGCGCCCAGCACGAACTTGTCCAGGTTGGCCGCCACCTTGTCGCGGATGCTGTCGAAGTTCTCGGCCTGGGATTCGCCGCTCTCGGCGTAGTAGCGCTCGATGGCATTAACCTCGGCGGTCTGGAATGCACGCTGCTTGTCTTCGGCGGATGCCTTGCTCGAGAACAGCGAGCCGTCGTACTTGACGGTTGCCATCCCCTTGGATGTCACCACCTGCGCGGACGCAAGACTGCTGGCCAGTACCAGCAGCCACCATAAGTTACGAATTACCTGCATGATTTGATCACTCCTCGTGTGCTTTCGATCTGGCTCTTCACGTTGTCGCCGCTCGCGGCAGCAGCCAACCAGTCACTGTCCTTGCCGCCGACCACATCGGCCAGCTTGGTAAACAGCCCTCGCAGGGATTCCGCGAATGCCGGGAAGTCGTCGGTGCGAGACTGCGTCACCGGTACCGCCTTGACCTCGCCGTTCTTGAAGTCCGCATCCAGATAGCGGCGGCCCGACATGGGCTCGGCCATGGAGACGTGGCTGTACGATGCGTAGATGTAGCTCGTGCCAGCCGCAGAACTGCCGTACTCGACCCGTTTGAAGTCCTTCACGGACAGGTCGATCGTATAGTCGGGTTTCGGCAACTGGAGATTGAAGACCTCGCCATCGCTGAAATGCATCGACATCGCATTGCCGATGGCATAGCCCTTTGTGAATGGCAGGATCGGCACTTGTGCCCGGTCGAGCAGCGCTTCGCCGAACATATCGGCCACCCAGCCCTCCGCCACACCGTCGCCGCGCAACGCCTCCGGCAATTGCGCCCTGGCACCCGGCGTCAGTTCCACACGTTCGATCTGCAGGTAGCGCGTGCCCGACGATGGCAACTGCGCCGATGACAACGCCCGCACATAGCGATCGAGCAAACCGGGACGTTCGCCGCCGGCCAGCAGCCGTTTGATCCGTTCGCGCTTCTCGGCATCGCCCGGCATGTGGTCCAACACATCCAGGTGGCTGATATTCAGCGGATACGCGCGCACCACCGTCATGGCCTTGAAGTCGAATACCAACGCCTGGCCACGCAGATTCGTCACGACCTTGTAGATCGACCCGAAGCGTTCGCTGGATACCGATTCGCTGGTCACCACAAGCGCGGTGGCCAGTGCCTGATCGCTGTCCTTGAGGCTGGCCATACCGTCGGTGGTGATGGCAAAGTTCGCCGGCGGATTTGCCGTCAACGACTGCGTGATGAGCTTCGAAGGACTCCGGCCACTGGCGGCCAGCTCGGCTTCCACCTTGCGCGTCAGCGGAAAGCGCGAATCGATCTGTCGAGCTTCACCGGCATAGGCGAAGCCGGCGAAGGCTACCTTGTCGGCAGCGTGTGCAACGGTGGCAATCAATGCCAGTACGCAGAGTGTCAGGCGGGCGACCAGCATGGAACGAGCAGCAGAGAGTCAATCAATGGCCGGGAATTCTGCCGTCAGCACCACCGCCTGAGCTTAGGAAACCTCTGAATTTCAATACCGAAGCAGCTTGCGGCGCGGAGAACCTCTCCGTGATGATCCAGCGCGCCCGATTCACGCCGCTTGCCGGGCGTGGGAAACGTCTTCATCCTCGACTGCCGACTGAGACATCTTGCCTGCCGGCGCACCCACCTCGAGTCGATAGCCGAAGCCCGACACGGCATGGATCGAAATCGGGCCGCGTGAACGCATGCCCAATTGCATGCGCAGGGTGGAGATCAGCGTCGACAATGCCCTGGACGAGGTCGGCAGCCTCGCACCCCAGATCTCCAGTTCGATGCTGGCACGGGTCAGCGTCTTGCCCGCGCTCCGGAACAGCATGAGCGCAAGCCGAAACTGCCGATCGGACAGCTTGACGGCTACCCCGCGCAGCAACACGCAATGCTGGCGCATGTCCAGTACATAGTCGCCCAACCGAAAAGTAGAGCCTCTATCCTCGCGGGACAGTGAATGGCACTGGTGCGCCGCGATCAGCCCGGCGGCGACGATCTCCGACGATCGTGGATCGGAAATGAATCCATCGATCCTGTCATGGAAGGCATGCGCACTGCCATTTGCATCTGGCGTCGTGACAATGACAACCAGCGGCGTATCGAAACCGAGCTTTCTCACCTGGTCGACGAACGCCAGACCCGGCCCACTGACAGCCGGCAGCATCAGGACAACGAGGTCGAACAGAATACTCTGGCCAACCTCCGCAAGGTCAACCAGCGACACAAAGATCGAGTAATGGAAGTCTCTGGAAGCCGGAAGCAGATCGATCGTCGCATCGATGCCGTCGGGCACCAGAATGCCAACTGCAAGCGGCCTGGGTATGGCGAGGGTATTCATGAGGCGGTGATGAAAATCGTTCTCCCCGGCTAGGTGCCGGGTTGACCCGCCAAGGGTATTGCATGTCGTGGCGCGCAAATGCGGAGGGTTCTGAAGACAATCAGGAAGCTTCCGAATCCGCGCATTCCAGTCGGCCCTTACGCTTGCCGTAACGACTTGCCGAGCCGGTCCTCGAACATTGGTGCCGTGTCGCCAACATCAACCACTGTCACCCGAAGCGCCTATGAACAGCAAGATCCACCTGACAGGATTCCACCGCGAACTGTGGGAGCTTAGGTCTCGTGGCACAGGCTTCTGTGGTCTGGGGGGTATCTTGCCAAGTCCACTGTTCAAGGACTGGGCAACGATCAAACCACTCTTGCCCGCGCGTGACCGTTACTCGCAGGCCAAGCTTGCGCTAGTCTTCTACGCATACCTTATGGTTCGCGACTCGGCCAATGCGACCAGGAGCCACGGTGGGACCGGCGTACATTTCATCTATCGGCCATGGCAATCATGATCCGCACCTCTTTTCCGTCGTTTGCTGACTTTGTAAGAAGCCGCGCCATCCGTGCGGCAACTGTGCTTGCCGTCGTTACCTTGCTTGGCGGCTGCGGGATCTTTGGTTGCGCGGCAGGAGGCGGGAATGGCCACGCCGCCGGAGGCTGTGCCACAGGCATGCGCTTCTAGTGGAACGTTCGCATCGAAACGGGAATTCGCCTGTGGCAGCGCAGGAAGAGTCTTAGCCCCGTCGTACATCGGCATATCGAAAATGACGACCGGCGAGCGGTGGTCGCACCGCGCACGCCGCCCTTTCGATACTCGACGGCATACGTAACAACATGAATATTGGCAAACGATTCACGGCCGAATGGCTGGGCACTTTCTGGCTGGTCCTTGGCGGATGCGGCGCCGCAGTATTCGCAGCAGCCTTCCCTAACGTTGGTATCGGTCTGCTCGGTGTATCGCTCGCTTTCGGTCTGACGGTCGTCACCATGGCCTATGCCATCGGCCCGGTCTCCGGCTGCCACCTCAACCCGGCCGTTACCGTTGGCCTTGCCGTCGCTGGACGCTTCCCGGTCGCCGAAGCGCCGCTGTACATTGTGGCCCAGTTGCTCGGTGCCGTTTGCGCCGCAGGCACGCTGCTATACCTGGCAAGCGCCAATCCCGGCTTCGACCTGATGACCAATGGCCTGGCGACCAACGGCTACGGTGCGGCGTCGCCGGGCGGTTATGGGCTGCGAGCGGTGATAACGACAGAGACGCTGATGACCTCGTTCTTCCTGATCATCATCATTGGCGCCACCAGCTACAGACGCACGCGCGCGGCGGCACCGCTGGCGATCGGCCTGGCGCTGACGCTGATTCACCTGATCTCGATCCCAATCTCAAACACGTCGGTCAATCCCGCACGCTCGACGGGTCCGGCGATCATCGTTGGTGGGGTAGCGATTCAGCAACTGTGGGTTTTCTGGGTCGCACCGATCTGCGGCGCGATCCTGGCCGGCCTGCTCGGTCGTCTGCTGTTCGTCAACGAAGCGGACTGAGAGGCTGTTCTCCCAATGCAGATCCTGTCTCAATCCGCGCCCGCCCCGCTGGCGGCCAAGCCGGGGCGCAATCGATTCCTGATCCTGGTGGCGGTGGCCGTGGTTGCAGTGATCATCGCCGGCACGACCATCTCGTCGATCCTGTCTGGCCCTGCAGCCGGACAGGCCGCGTCCGCGAAGGTCACGCCGGGCTACTCGGACGCATTGCCGCGCATCGTCGGTCAGCACTGCGGTGACCACTGCGCCGAAATGCTGGAAGGCTATCAGTGGGCTCAGCTCAACGACATCCGCCTGCCCCTTTCCTGCCGCCGATATACCGGCGCGTTCACCGACGGTTGCCTGGCATACCTGGAATATCGCGCAGAGACCCGCCGCGGCGCGCGTGCGGGCCGTTGAACCACGACAGCCTTCACCGCGGTGGAATCCGGCCATTGGTCCGGCAGGAGCTTCCTTTGGCATCCGACACCCCGCTGCGCGCTAGTCGAGACCATCGCCCAGCTCATCGCATTGCGTGAACTGCGCTGCGCCTTCGGGCAAGGTCATCTCTGGGCGCCAGCCCTGCCGGCAGCAGCGTTTCTCGCGGCTGGCGCTGCACCGCCGAGAGCCCGGTTCGACACCTGCCGAACGCCCGTGATTTGCGTGCGCATCACTTGCTCTCGGGTACTTAACCCATTCCGATGGATCACTCCTTTCATCGGAAATTTCCGAATCGCCATGCTGAATGGCTTTGCTACTCTCAATCGAGTCATCATAAATGCGCTCCCGTAGCCGGGCGCCTGCTTTCGGAAGTTGAAAGTGAACTCGATCAAGATCGCACTGCTTGACGCGGAGCCCTCCTCCGCAACCGGCATCAGCAAAGTGCTGGAATCCGGCGGTGTCGTATCGTCCCGCTTCGCCAGTTCCGCAAGGTTGTTTCGGGAGCTCCGGCGCTCTGTATTCGATGTGGTACTGGTGTCTGACAACCTGCCTGACGATCCGGCCACCGATGTGGTCCAGGCACTCCGGCGCGCCACCACACTCCAGATGCCGATCCTGGTGATCGCCCACAACGCGTCCCAGGTGAATCTGATCGATGCTTTCGATGCCGGTGCGGACGACTATGTCGTGTTCACCAGCGATCCGAGCAGCCTATTGCCACGCATCATCGGCCACCATCGGCGCGCCCGCAGGCGCGAAGGATCGGGCGGCAGGCAGCTCAGTGCGGGCGACTACACGCTTGACCTCGACGCCTGCTGCGTGAGGTTCCGCGCGGAGACCATCCGTTTGACGCCCAAGGAATTTGCGCTGGCCAAGCTGATGTTCTCTTCCCCCGCCGTGACCTTGCCACGTGATCACATCGAGATCGTCGTCTGGGGCAGCACCCTGCCACCGCTATCGCGCGCGCTGGCTGCGATGGTAGCCCGGCTTAGACGCGTGCTTCGGCTCCGCCCGGAGCACGGCGTGACGCTGCGGGGCGTGCATTCGATGGGCTACCGGCTCGATATCGCCGCCCCTGACTCCGGCATCTAGAAGGTCATTGGAAAGCCGTGCCCGCCTCGCTGGCATGCTCGCGAGCGCCCATGCAAATATGCAAAAAGGCCGTTACCCGATATGGGCAACGGCCTTTTTACTTGTCCGACTCTTGTCGGACTTATGGGATGCATGACCGCCCGTCCCCCTCCTCCAGAAGAGGACAGACGGCAGTCGCGCCCTTACTTCGTACCCAGTACGCGGATCTCCACACGACGGTCCGGCGCCAGGCATTCGATCAGCTTCGCGCGCGGCAGGGTTCCGCACTGCGTACCCGGCTCGGACTTGCCGCGACCTTCCGCCACGACAACGCGCGAGTCCACACCGTTGTCCACCAGCAGCTTCTTGATCGTTTCCGCGCGTTTCTGTGACAGCACCCTGTTGGCGTTTGCCGACCCAATACGGTCGGTGAACGCCTGAACTTCCACACGCGTGACGGACTTCAGTTGCGTCAGCTCGGCACCGAGCGTCGCGATCTGCCTGCGGCCGTCGCTGGTCAGATCACCCGGGCCCGAGCCGTTGAACCGGAAGAGCGTGTCGCCTGACAGCGTCGCGTTGCGCAGCACCGTTGGCACGTTGGCGACGACGGGCGGCATGACCACGCGCTGCACTTCAGGAGCCGGCTTGTTCAGGAAACTGGCACAGGATTCCGGTTTCCAGTAGTACGCACGGGTCTTCTCGTTCTTGTCGAAAACGACCTTCATCTGGCACTGGACGATATCGTCCGGCGCGGCGCGACCCGTGCGGAAGTTGAACAGGTAGTCCCATTCGCGCACGCCAAAGAAGCCTTCGTTGAAATGCGGCCGGTCAAGCAGCGGATAAAGCTGGGACTTTATCATGCCGGGTGCCAGCATGCGCAGGTTATCGATATTCGGGAACGTACCGTCCTTCGGCCACGACGACGACGGGTCCGGAAATGCGATTTGGTCGGACTTGCCGTCATCCGAGAGGCGACTCGATGTGGTCGAGCACCCCTGCAGTGCTGCAGCGGCGACCAGTACGGTCGCGACAGCGATCCAGGTAGATTTGGCTTTCATTTCTTGGGTTCGGATTCTGTTAGGTTCGGGACACGCGGCGGCGTGCCTGACGCCGCCGCGGTACACCATCGTCGCGATCAATTACCAGTGGAAGCCCGCGCCGGCCGCCACACCCACGTTGCCACGGGTGTTGCTCGTGGCCTGGGCCTTGAAGACCCAGCGACCGCTCTCGGACATCTTCGAGAGGCCCAGCGCGACTGCCGACTGGCCACCGTAGGTACCACCACCCATCGCCACCATGCCGCGGCCTGGCAGCGTGGCTTGCGGCAGTGCCGCCATTGCCATCGCCGATGCCGTGCCAGCGTACGCATCACGACGGACGTTGTTCACCTGCTGGTTGGTGTAGTTGATCGCGGCGTTCTGCACATCGTTCAGCCCCGACTGCAGCTGGGAGACGTTGACCGCGTCAGTCGCTGCGGTACCCGCTGCCACGTTCGTGATCTGACGCTCGTTGCCCGCAGTGCCCACGGACACCGAGTTAGCACGATCGGTCTCCGAGCCCGCACCCAGCGCCACGCTGTTATCGTGGGTCGCCTTCGTATTGGCGCCGATGGCCGTCGAGTTGTTGCCCGATGCCGACGCCGTGTTACCCATCGCCACACCGTTGTTGCCGGTGACGCTGGCGTTGGCGCCCGATGCCACACCCTTCGTGCCAGCCTGCACGTATGCCTTGTCGGCGTCCGTGTTGGTGCCATCAGCCTGGAAGTAGCGCGTGTTGGCCTCCGTCTTGTTGATCACGTCACCCCAGTTGTTGACCGTGGTCTCGAGGTTATCGACACGGGTATTGGTCTGGTACAACTGCGCGCCGTTGACCGCATCGGTGCTGTTGGCCGACACATCACCCTGGTGCAGGTTGCTGATCGTGGTGCCACCGGTCTTGCCACCATCGGTCGACGTATCGCCAGCCAGCGTCACGTGATCCTTCGGGGCATTCCCAGTACCGTCATACTTCACGTTGCGACCGTCGTCAGGACCCGTTCCACCCGAGCCAACTGCCGCCTTGAGCTGCGCCACGTTGACCGCATCGCTGTCAGCCGTACCTGCCGCCACGCCGGTGATCTGGCGATAGATGCCGGCTGCCGGGTTACCGACCGATACTGCGCCCGCCGTGCCCATGGTACCCATCACCGCGTTGGCAAGCGTGGCATCCGCACCGGTCGGCACCCAGCCCGCGATACCACCTGCGGTGCTGGCTACAGAGCCCGAGCCCAGTGCCACGCCACCGGCGGTCGACGCCGACGCGCCCACGCCCATGGCCATCGCGTTCAGACCGGTTGCGCCGTCGTTGGCGTAGTTGGCGCCCTGCTTACCGTCGTCGTTCACGCTGTAGTAGTGCGTCTTCGAGGCATCCACCGTGGTGTTCAACTGGTCCACGTTCACCGCGTCGCCGCCACTGGTGCCGGCTGCCACGTTGTGGATCACCGTACCACCCGTCTTCGTCGTCGAGTTGTACGTGTCACCACCCAGCGTCACCGAGTTGTAGTTCACCGTACCGTCGGTGTTCTTGTCGTACTTCACGGCGTTGTTGTCCAGGACGTCGACCTTCTGGTCCACGCCCTTGAGCTGCGCAACGTTCACCGCGTCGCTGTCGGCCGTACCGGCTGCCACACCCGTGATCTGGCGGAACTGGCCGTTAGCCGCATCGCCCACCGACACCGCGCCCAGCGTGCTGGTCGTCGCCGCGATCGCCGCGCCCTGTGCCGCGCTTGCGCTCTGCGGCACGAACCCGGCTACACCTGCTGCCGTGCTTGCCACCGAGCCAGAGCCCAGCGCCACGCCACCGTCAGCCGTTGCCTTGGCGCCCACACCGGCGGCCAGCGAGTTCACACCCGTTGCGCCGTCGTTGGCGTAGTTGCCACCCTGCACGCCGTTGTCGTTCACGCTGTAGTAGTGCGTCTTGGCCGCATCCACCGTCGTGTTCAACTGGTCAACGTTCACCGCGTCGCCGCCGCTGGTGCCGGCCGCCACGTTGTGGATCACCGTACCGCCCGTCTTGGTCGTCGTGTTGTACGTGTCACCACCCAGCGTCACCGAGTTGTAGTTCGTCGTACCGTCGGTGTTCTTGTCGTACTTCACCGACGAATCCGCGACCTGCGTCAGCTGGCTTACGTTCACCGCGTCCGTGGCGGCCGTGCCGGCCGTCACGCCCGTGATCTTGCCCGAGCCACCGTCGTTGATCGTCACGTTGCCGAACTTCGGTGCGTCCGCCATCTGCAGCTGAACCGCACCCGTCGCCGGATCGGTCACCGTCTTCAGGTTGTTGCCCGAGTAGGTGCCCGCCGTCGTCGCCGTGCCAGCGATCGTCAGCGTGTCGCCCAGGTTGGTGTGAACCGCCGTGCCGCTGTTGCCCGCGAAGTTCAGACCCTTCGAGGTCAGGTCAGAACCTTGCTGATTCAACTGGTCAACGTTCACCGCATCGCCGCCGCTGGTGCCGGCTGCCACGTTGTGGATCACCGTACCACCCGTCTTCGTCGTCGTGTTGTACGTATCACCACCCAGCGTCACGCTGTTGTAGTTCGTCGTACCGTCGGTGTTCTTGTCGTACTTCACCGACGAATCCGCGACCTGCGTCAGCTGGCTTACGTTCACCGCGTCGGTGGCGGCCGTGCCGGCCGTCACGCCCGTGATCTTGCCCGAGCCACCGTCGTTGATCGTCACATTGCCGAACTTCGGTGCGTCCGCCATCTGCAGGTTCACCGCACCCGTCGCCGGATCGGTCACCGTCTTCAGGTTGTTGCCCGAGTAGGTGCCCGCCGTCGTCGCCGTGCCAGCGATCGTCAGCGTGTCGCCCAGGTTGGTGTGAACCGCCGTGCCGCTGTTACCGGCAAAGTTCAGACCCTTCGAGGTCAGGTCAGAACCTTGCTGATTCAGCTGGTCAACGTTCACCGCATCGCCGCCGCTGGTGCCGGCTGCCACGTTGTGGATCACCGTACCACCCGTCTTCGTCGTCGAGTTGTACGTGTCACCACCCAGCGTCACCGAGTTGTAGTTCACCGTACCGTCGGTGTTCTTGTCGTACTTCACGGCGTTGTTGTCCAGGACGTCGACCTTCTGGTCCACGCCCTTGAGCTGCGCAACGTTCACCGCGTCGCTGTCGGCCGTACCGGCTGCCACACCCGTGATCTGGCGGAACTGGCCGTTAGCCGCATCGCCCACCGACACCGCGCCCAGCGTGCTGGTCGTCGCCGCGATCGCCGCGCCCTGTGCCGCGCTTGCGCTCTGCGGCACGAACCCGGCTACACCTGCTGCCGTGCTTGCCACCGAGCCAGAGCCCAGCGCCACGCCACCGTCAGCCGTTGCCTTGGCGCCCACACCGGCGGCCAGCGAGTTCACACCCGTTGCGCCGTCGTTGGCGTAGTTGCCACCCTGCACGCCGTTGTCGTTCACGCTGTAGTAGTGCGTCTTGGCCGCATCCACCGTCGTGTTCAACTGGTCAACGTTCACCGCGTCGCCGCCGCTGGTGCCGGCCGCCACGTTGTGGATCACCGTACCGCCCGTCTTGGTCGTCGTGTTGTACGTGTCACCACCCAGCGTCACCGAGTTGTAGTTCGTCGTACCGTCGGTGTTCTTGTCGTACTTCACCGACGAATCCGCGACCTGCGTCAGCTGGCTTACGTTCACCGCGTCCGTGGCGGCCGTGCCGGCCGTCACGCCCGTGATCTTGCCCGAGCCACCGTCGTTGATCGTCACGTTGCCGAACTTCGGTGCGTCCGCCATCTGCAGCTGAACCGCACCCGTCGCCGGATCGGTCACCGTCTTCAGGTTGTTGCCCGAGTAGGTGCCCGCCGTCGTCGCCGTGCCAGCGATCGTCAGCGTGTCGCCCAGGTTGGTGTGAACCGCCGTGCCGCTGTTGCCCGCGAAGTTCAGACCCTTCGAGGTCAGGTCAGAACCTTGCTGATTCAACTGGTCAACGTTCACCGCATCGCCGCCGCTGGTGCCGGCTGCCACGTTGTGGATCACCGTACCACCCGTCTTCGTCGTCGTGTTGTACGTATCACCACCCAGCGTCACGCTGTTGTAGTTCGTCGTACCGTCGGTGTTCTTGTCGTACTTCACGGCGTTGTTGTCCAGGACGTCGACCTTCTGGTCCACGCCCTTGAGCTGCGCAACGTTCACCGCGTCGCTGTCGGCCGTACCGGCTGCCACACCCGTGATCTGGCGGAACTGGCCGTTAGCCGCATCACCCACCGACACCGCGCCCAGCGTGCTGGTCGTCGCCGCGATCGCCGCGCCCTGTGCCGCGCTTGCGCTCTGCGGCACGAACCCGGCTACACCTGCTGCCGTGCTCGCCACCGAGCCAGAGCCCAGCGCCACGCCACCATCAGCCGTTGCCTTGGCGCCCACACCGGCGGCCAGCGAGTTCACACCCGTTGCGCCGTCGTTGGCGTAGTTGCCACCCTGCACGCCGTTGTCGTTCACGCTGTAGTAGTGCGTCTTGGCCGCATCCACCGTCGTGTTCAACTGGTCAACGTTCACCGCGTCGCCGCCACTGGTACCGGCCGCCACGTTGTGGATCACCGTGCCGCCCGTCTTGGTCGTCGTGTTGTACGTATCACCACCCAGCGTCACCGAGTTGTAGTTCGTCGTACCGTCGGTGTTCTTGTCGTACTTCACCGACGAATCCGCGACCTGCGTCAGCTGGCTCACGTTCACCGCGTCCGTGGCGGCCGTGCCGGCCGTCACGCCCGTGATCTTGCCCGAGCCACCGTCGTTGATCGTCACGTTGCCGAACTTCGGTGCGTCCGCCATCTGCAGCTGAACCGCACCCGTCGCCGGATCGGTCACCGTCTTCAGGTTGTTGCCCGAGTAGGTGCCCGCCGTCGTCGCCGTGCCAGCGATCGTCAGCGTGTCGCCCAGGTTGGTGTGAACCGCCGTGCCGCTGTTGCCCGCGAAGTTCAGACCCTTCGCAGTCAGGTCAGAGCCCTGCTGGTTCAGCTGGTCAACGTTCACCGCGTCGCCGCCGCTGGTGCCGGCTGCCACGTTGTGGATCACCGTACCACCCGTCTTGGTCGTCGTGTTGTACGTGTCGCCACCCAGCGTCACCGAGTTGTGGGTGCTGTTGTCATACATCACCGCATCCGCCACCGACGCTGCCGTCGCCGACTTCAGCTGGCTCACGTTCACCGCATCGGTGTCCGCTGCGCCCGCCGCCAGGTTGGTAATGCGACGCTCCGCGCCCGCCGAACCCACCGACACTTCGCCCACCGGTGAAGTACCTGCGATCGTGCCCGTACCCGGGTTGTAGGCCGGCGTCGTCAGATCCGCCGTCGTGGTGCTGTTCGCACCGAGCGCCACCGAGTTGTCCGCCGAGGCCAGCGCGTTACGGCCCAGAGCCAGGGCGTTCGCACCCGTCGACTTCGCTTCGTAACCCACCGCCGTCGAGCCCTGGCCTTCGGCGAACGCGTCGCTCTGTGCCAGACCCGTCTCATTGGTGCGAGCGTAACGGATACCCGTGCCTTCGATCGTGGTGTACTCCGACGTCTGGTTGCCGGCGAAGTTGTTCACCGTGTCGCCCAGGTTCGTGACGTTCTGGTTCGTCTCGCTCAACTGCTGGTAGTTCACCGCGTCGCTCGGGTTGGTACCCGCCGCCACGTTGGTGATCTTCGTACCACCCGTCTTCGTCGTCGAGTTATACGTATCCCCACCCAGCGTCACCGAGTTGTGGGTGCTGTTGTCATACATCACCGCATCGGCCACCGACGCTGCCGTCGCCGACTTCAGCTGGCTCACGTTCACCGCATCGGTGTCCGCTGCGCCCGCCGCCAGGTTCGTGATACGACGCTCCGCGCCCGCCGAACCCACCGACACTTCGCCCACCGGCGAGGTGCCTGCGATCGTGCCCGTGCCCGGGTTGTAGGCCGGCGTCGTCAGATCCGCCGTCGTCGTGCTGTTCGCACCGAGCGCCACCGAGTTGTCCGCCGAGGCCTGGGCGTTACGGCCCAGGGCCAGTGCGTCCGCACCCGTCGACTTCGCCTCATAGCCCACCGCCGTCGAGCCCTGACCTTGAGCAAACGCGTCGCTCACCGGCAGGCCCGTGTCGTTGGTGCGCACGTAGCGGATACCACGGCCATTGATCGTCGTGTTCGTCGTCGACTGGTCGCCGGCGAAATTGTTCACCGTGTTGGTCACGTTGTCGACCTTGGTGTCCACCGCCGTCAACTGATCCACGTTCACCGCATCGCCGCCGCTGGTGCCGGCCGCCACGTTGTGGATCACCGTGCCGCCCGTCTTGGTCGTCGTGTTGTACGTATCCCCACCCAGCGTCACGCTGTTGTAGTTCACCGCACCCGTCGTCGGATCCACGTCGTACTTCACGGCGCGGTCGTCAAGGTTGTTCACCTTGCCATCCACCGCCTTCAGTTGCGACACGTTCACCGCATCCGTGTCCGCCGAACCGGCTGCCAGGTTCGTGATACGACGCCCCGCGCCTGCCGAGCCCACCGACACTTCGCCCACCGGGCTCGTGCCCGCGATGGTTGCGGTGCTGCTCGGGTTGTAGGCCGGCGTCGTCAGATCCGCCGTCGTGGTGCTGTTCGCACCGAGCGCCACCGAGTTGTCCGCCGAGGCCTGGGCGTTACGGCCCAGAGCCAGTGCGTCCGCACCCGTCGACTTCGCCTCATAGCCCACCGCCGTCGAACCCTGGCCTTGAGCAAACGCATCGCTCACCGGCAGGCCCGTGTCGTTGGTGCGCACGTAGCGGATACCGCGACCATTGATCGTCGTGTTCGTCGTCGACTGGTCGCCGGCGAAGTTGTTCACCGTGTCGCCCAGGTTCGTGACGGTCTGGTTCGTCTCGTTGAGTTGCGACATGTTGACCGCATCGCTGTCATTCACGCCGCGAGCCACGTTGGTGATCTTCGTACCGCCCGTCTTCGTCGTCGAGTTGTACGTATCCCCACCCAGCGTCACCGAGTTGTGGGTGCTGTTGTCATACATCACCGCATCTGCCACCGACGCTGCCGTCGCCGACTTCAGCTGGCTCACGTTCACCGCATCGGTGTCCGCTGCGCCCGCCGCCAGGTTGGTGATACGACGCTCCGCGCCCGCCGAGCCCACCGACACTTCACCCGCCGGGCTCGTGCCTGCGATCGTGCCCGTGCCCGGGTTGTAGGCTGGTGTCGTCAAATCTGCCGTCGTGGTGCTGTTCGCACCGAGCGCCACCGAGTTGTCCGCCGAGGCCTGGGCGTTACGGCCCAGAGCCAGTGCGTCCGCACCCGTCGACTTCGCCTCATAGCCCACCGCCGTCGAGCCCTGGCCTTGAGCAAACGCGTCGCTCACCGGCAGGCCCGTGTCGTTGGTACGCACGTAGCGGATACCACGGCCATTGATCGTCGTGTTCGTCGTCGACTGGTCACCGGCGAAGTTGTTCACCGTGTTGGTCACGTTGTCGACCTTGGTGTCCACCGCCGTCAACTGATCCACGTTCACCGCGTCCGTACCTGCCACACCCGGCGCAACGTTCGAGATCACCTTGCCGCCTGCGTCAATGCCGGCCGTCGTCACGCTCGGACCACCGGCAATCGTCAGACCGCTGTCGTTGATCGTGGTGTTACCCGTCTTCACCGAGGTGAACTCAGGGTTGTCTGCCATCTGCAACTGAACCGCGCCCGTCGCCGGATCGGTCACCGTCTTCAGGTTGTTACCCGAGTAGGTGCCCGCCGTCGTCGCCGTGCCAGCGATCGTCAGCGTGTCGCCCAGGTTCGTATGAACCGCCGTGCCGCTGTTACCGGCAAAGTTCAGACCCTTCGAGGTCAGGTCAGAGCCCTGCTGGTTCAGCTGGTCAACGTTCACCGCGTCGCCGCCGCTGGTGCCGGCTGCCACGTTGTGGATCACCGTACCGCCCGTCTTGGTCGTCGTGTTGTACGTATCCCCACCCAGCGTCACGCTGTTGTAGTTCACTGCGCCCGTCGTCGGATCCACGTCGTACTTCACGGCGCGGTCGTCAAGGTTGTTCACCTTGCCATCCACTGCCTTCAGTTGCGACACGTTCACTGCATCGGTGTCCGCTGCGCCCGCCGCCAGGTTGGTGATACGACGCTCGGCGCCTGCCGATCCCACCGACACTTCGCCCACCGGCGAGGTACCCGCAATGGTTGCCGTGCTGCTTGGGTTATATGCCTGCGTCGTCAGATCTGCCGTCGTCGTGCTGTTCGCACCGAGCGCCACCGAGTTGTCCGCCGAGGCTTGGGCATTGCGGCCCAGGGCCAGTGCTTCCGCACCCGTCGACTTCGCCTCATAGCCCACCGCCGTCGAACCCTGGCCTTGAGCAAACGCATCGCTCACCGGCAGGCCCGTGTCGTTGGTGCGCACGTAGCGGATACCGCGACCATTGATCGTCGTGTTCGTCGTCGACTGGTCGCCGGCGAAGTTGTTCACCGTGTCGCCCAGGTTCGTGACGGTCTGGTTCGTCTCGTTGAGTTGCGACATGTTGACCGCATCGCTGTCATTCACGCCGCGAGCCACGTTGGTGATCTTCGTACCGCCCGTCTTCGTCGTCGAGTTGTACGTATCCCCACCCAGCGTCACCGAGTTGTGGGTGCTGTTGTCATACATCACCGCATCTGCCACCGACGCTGCCGTCGCCGACTTCAGCTGGCTCACGTTCACCGCATCGGTGTCCGCTGCGCCCGCCGCCAGGTTGGTGATACGACGCTCCGCGCCCGCCGAGCCCACCGACACTTCACCCGCCGGGCTCGTGCCTGCGATCGTGCCCGTGCCCGGGTTGTAGGCTGGTGTCGTCAAATCTGCCGTCGTGGTGCTGTTCGCACCGAGCGCCACCGAGTTGTCCGCCGAGGCCTGGGCGTTACGGCCCAGAGCCAATGCGTCCGCACCCGTCGACTTCGCTTCATAGCCCACCGCCGTCGAGCCCTGGCCCTGAGCGAACGCATCGCTCACCGGCAGGTTCGTGTCGTTGGTACGCACGTAGCGGATACCACGGCCATTGATGGTCGTGTTCGACGTCGACTGGTCGCCGGCGAAGTTGTTCACCGTGTCGCCCAGATTCGTGACGGTCTGGTTCGTCTCGTTGAGCTGCGAACCATTGACTGCGTCCGTGCTCGTTGCGCTCACGTCTCCCGGCGCCACATTCACGATCTTCTTGCCGCCTGCGTCAATGCCGGCCACCGTTACGCTCGGGCCACCATTGATCGTCAGACCGCTGTCGTTGATCGTGGTGTTACCCGTCTTCACCGAGGTGAATTCGGGGTTGTCTGCCATCTGCAGGTTCACCGCGCCCGTCGCTGGATCGGTCACCGTCTTCAGGTTGTTGCCCGAGTAGGTACCGGCCGTCGTCGCCGTGCCAGCGATCGTCAGCGTGTCGCCCAGATTCGTGTGAACCGCCGTGCCGCTGTTACCCGCGAAGTTCAGACCCTTCGAGGTCAGGTCAGAGCCCTGCTGGTTCAGCTGGTCAACGTTCACCGCGTCGCCGCCGCTGGTGCCGGCTGCCACGTTGTGGATCACCGTGCCACCCTGCTTGGTCGTCGTGTTGTACGTGTCACCACCCAGCGTCACGCTGTTGTAGTTCACTGCACCCGTTGTCGGATCCACGTCGTACTTCACGGCGCGGTCGTCAAGGTTGTTCACCTTGCCATCCACCGCCTTCAGTTGCGACACGTTGACCGCATCGGTGTCGGCTGCGCCTGCGGCCAGGTTGGTGATGCGACGCTCCGCACCGGCCGAACCCACCGACACTTCGCCCACCGGGCTCGTGCCTGCGATCGTGCCCGTACCCGGGTTGTAGGCTGGCGTCGTCAGATCCGCCGTCGTCGTGCTGTTCGCACCGAGCGCCACCGAGTTGTCCGCCGAGGCCTGGGCGTTACGGCCCAGGGCCAGTGCATCCGCACCCGTCGACTTCGCCTCATAGCCCACCGCCGTCGAACCCTGGCCTTGAGCGAACGCGTCGCTCACCGGCAGGCCCGCGTCGTTGGTGCGCACGTAGCGGATGCCACGACCGTTGATCGTCGTGTTCGTCGTCGACTGGTCACCGGCGAAGTTGTTCACCGTGTTGGTCACGTTGTCGACCTTGGTGTCCACTGCCGTCAACTGATCCACGTTCACCGCGTCGGTACCCGCCACACCCGGCGCTACGTTCGAGATCACCTTGCCGCCTGCGTCAATGCCGGCCGTCGTCACGCTCGGACCACCGTTGATCGTCAGACCATTGGTATCAAGCTTCGTGTTCCCGGTGGTGACCGAACTGAAGCTCACATCGTCAGCCGTGGCGATGGTGAGTTGGTTGCCGTTCTGCGTGACGTTGATGTTGTTGCCATTCACAACGTTGACGGTACCGCCCGGGGCAACGTTGCTGGCCGTGCCACCGTTGGCCTGCAGGTTCCAGCCAGCGCTGGCCTTGCTGTCCACCGCCTTCAGTTGCGCCACGTTCACCGCGTCGCTGTCGACCGTGCCGGCTGCCACGCCATTGATCTGGCGGAACACGCCGTTGCTTGCATCACCGACCGAGACGGCGGCGAGTGTGCTGGTGGTCGCGGCAACAGCACTCGACTGCGCTGGTGAGACCCCTGCGGGAACGTACCCGGCTACGCCCTTGTCAACACTGGCTACGGAACTGGAGCCCAGTGCCACGCCATCTTTGACACTGCTCTTGGCCGACAATCCAAGTGCGAGGGATTGGTCGGCTACCGCCTGTGCGCCCGGGCCGATGGCGGCCGCGTTGACACCCGCGGCGCTCGAGCTGCGGCCAATGGCGGTCGACGAGTTGCCCGTTGCGCTCGCGCTGCGACCGATGGCCGTGGCGTAATCCGAGGCGCTTGAGCTGTCGCCCACTGCGGTGGCGCTGCTGCCCGTCGCCTTGGCCATGTAGCCGACTGCGGTGGCATATTTGTTGGTCGCGGCGGAATACGAACCCAGTGCCGTGGAGCCCACGCCGACGGCACCCGTTTCATAGCCGAATGCCGCAGCGCCCGTGCCGCTCGCGTTTGCCCGATCACCCACCGCAGTGGCGCCGGTACCCAGATCGCCTGCCGTACCCGGGTCAGCCTGGGCGCGAGTCATGTAGCCGATCGCAACACCGTAGTTGCTGCTGGCCTGTGCCTGTTGACCAAATGCGATGGTTCCCTGGGCGGTGGCAGAAGAGGTCTGCCCAATGGCAATTGCGTTGTCCTGCGTGGCCTGCGTGCCGGTTCCCATCGCAATGGACATATCACCGGTTGCGGTCGTGTTGCCAGTACCGACGGCGATCGCCCCCTTGGCTGTGGCCGAAACCTTAGAGCCGATGGCAATCATCCCCGACACGAGCGGATCGTAGGTTGCGCTACCAGCTGTGACGTTGCTACCGAGCGCGACCGTTCCGTCGCTGCTGGCCTTGGCGTTCACACCTGCGGCCAGCGCATTGACGCCAGTGGCGCCGTTGTTGTTGTAGTTCGCGCCTTGCGTGCCGTTGTCATTGACGCTGTAGTAGTGCGTCTGGCCGCTGGCCATAGCACTTTGCAGCTGGCTGACGTTGACCGCATCGGTACCCGCCGAGCCTGCTGCCAGATTCGTGATACGGCGTTCCGCGCCAGCCGAGCCCACCGACACTTCGCCCACCGGGGTCGTGCCCGCAAGGGTGGCGGTGCCGGGGTTGTATGCAGCTGCGGTCAGGTCAGCCGTGGTGGTGCTGTTCGCACCCAAAGCGACGCTGTTGGCAGCCGTTGCGGAAGCACCGGCGCCGAACGCAGCCGACTGGTAAGCGCTGGCATTGGCCTTGTAGCCGGCGGCGATGCTATCTTCACCGGATGCTGTCGAATTGGAGCCAAGGGCTGTCGCTTCTGAGTTCAAGGCATTTGCATTTAGTCCCGCCGCAAGCGAGTCGCTCCCAGATGCCTTGGCCTGGGGACCCAGCGCAGAGCTATAGCCGCCGCTGGCCGATGCTCCGTGGCCAAGCGCCGCCGACACGCCATTGGCCATGGAACCGTCACCGATGGCGGACGAGTTCATGCCTGCATTGGCACCGGCCCCAACGGCAGTCCCGTAGTAGCCGCCTGACGAACCATTGCCAACCGCCACCGCACCTTCAGAACTGGCGCTGGAGTAAGGTCCCACGGCAGTCGACATATAGCCGGTAGCGGAAGCTCTGTTGCCGAGCGCCACACTCGAATTGCCAGTGGCATTCGAGTTCTGACCGAATGCGGAGTCGTTGAATCCCGCCGTGCTTCCCAGACCCACCGCCGTCGCGCCGGTGTTGTTGGCATGGGCATTCGTACCGATCGCAATCGCGGAATCTACTAAAACGGGGCCATCCGCCACGGCGCCATTGCCAATGGCAATGGCGCTACTCGAGCTGGCCTTCGCTCCATCGCCAACGGCAGTGGAGTGGTCACCCGAAGCGATGGCATTGGTGCCTGCCGCCAGGGCCCCAATACCCGTGGCGCCGTCGTTGTTGTAGTTGCCGGTCGGAGTGCCAGTGTCGTTGACGCTGTAGTAGTGCGTCTGTGCTGCCTGCAATTGGGACACGTTCACGGCATCCGTGGCGGCGGAACCTGCTGCCAGGTTCGTGATGCGGCGTTCCGCACCGGCAGAGCCGACCGACACTTCACCGAACGGGCTGGTGCCCGCGAGGGTACCTGTGCCGGGGTTGTACGCGGCTGCACTCAGGTTGGCCGTGGTGGTGCTGCGGGCACCCAGTGCGACGCTGTTGTCGGCCGTTGCATTGGCCAGATCACCCAGGGCAACGGCCGCCTTGCCCGATGCCGAGCTGACCGAACCGATCGCCACGCTGTCGGCAGCCGTTGCGGAAGCGTTGGCACCGAACGCAGCCGACCAGGGAGCACTGGCATTGGCCTTGTAGCCGGCGGCTATGGCCTGGTCGCCAGAAGCCGTCGAATAGGCGCCAATGGCCGTTGCGTCTGAGTTCGAGGCAGTTGCATGTACGCCCGCAGCAAGTGAATCACTCCCGGACGCATTGGCAGTGGGGCCCAGCGCAGTGCTGTAACTCCCGGTGGCCGACGCTGCGTGGCCAAGCGCCGCCGACACGCCATCAGCCATGGAGCTGTCGCCGATAGCGGACGAGTTCATGCCGGCATTGGCACTGCCGCCAATTGCAGAACCGTAGTAGCCGGCTGACGTATTACTGCCGACCGCCACCGCATTTTGACCACTGGCGTTGGCGGAAGGTCCCACTGCAGTCGAAAATCCGCCGGTAGCGGAAGCACTATAGCCGAGGGCTGCACTCGAGCCGCCCGTGGCATTCGAATTCTGGCCGAATGCGGAGTCGTTGAATCCCGCGGTGCTTCCCAGACCCACCGCCGTCGCGCCGGTGTTGGTGGCATGGGCATTTGTACCGATCGCAACCAGGGAAGCTGCGGCGGCGGGGCCATCGGCCACGGCGCCAAAGCCGATGGCAACAGAGCTGCTCGCGCTGGCCTTTGCACCATCGCCCACGGCAGTGGAGTGATCGCCCGAAGCGGTGGCATTGGTGCCTGCCGCCAGGGATCCAATCCCCGTGGCGCCGTCGTTGTTGTAGTTCGCGCCTTGCGTGCCGTTGTCGTTGACGCTGTAGTAGTGCGTCTGTGCGGCCTGCAATTGGGACACATTCACGGCATCCGTGGCAGCGGAACCGGCTGCCAGGTTCGTGATACGACGCTCTTTACCCGCCGAGCCAACCGACACTTCGCCGACAGGTGCGGTGCCGGCGACAGTCGCCGTCTTGCTCGGATTGTAAGCAGGCTTTGTCAGGTCTGCCGTGGTGGTGCTACTTGCGCCCAGCGCGACGGAATTGGCCGCGGACGCGTTGGCGCCGCGACCCAGTGCGATCGCATTCACGCTCGATGCGACGGCACCGCTGCCCTCTGCAATGGCATAGTCCTGCGTTGCCGACGAGGCCGCGCCAAGCGCCATCGCACGGTAGCCGGAGGCCTGGGCGCTGCCCCCATAGTCGCCTCCGAGCACTACGCTGCCCTGCCCGCTGGCGGAACTGTAAGCCCCGATGGCCGTGGCGTATCCACCGGTGGATGATGCGCCGTAGCCGAGTGCCGCGCCAATGCTGGTTGCCTTCGAGCTCTGGCCAACGGCGGTGGAGTTGTCACCCGCCTTTGCGCCTTGGCCAACAGCGGTGGCGTAGTAACTGGCCGATGAGCCACTACCGAGTGCTGTCCCGGCTTCGGCACTGGCGCTGGAGTAAGACCCCAGCGCAATCGAATTCATACCGGTAGCAGAGGCGCCATAGCCTAGCGCCGTGGCCGCGACGCCGGTGGCGTTCGAATACTGGCCGAATGCGGAGGCATTCATGGATGCTGTGCTACCCATGCCAATGGCCGCTGCGCCAGTGTTGGTGGCATGGGCACCCGAACCGATCGCAATCGGCGAATCTGTGGTGGCGGGACCATCCGCCACGGCGCCATAGCCGAACGCAATCGATTTACCCGCGCTTGCCTTGGCATTCATACCGCTCGCAAAGGAATACTCACCACTCGCGACCGGTCCACTCGAGTTTGTCACGTCAGCGTAGCCGGATGCACCGATTGCGACACTGCTGTTACCCGTTGCGGACGCGTTCGCCCCCATTGACACTGCGTGGTTTCCCGTCGCGTTAGCACCATCGCCAATGGCGATAGCCGACGTGGCATTGGCACCCGTCGCACTATTCCGGCCCAGCGCCATTGAACCTTCCGCGCCGCTGTTCGTACTGGCGGACGTGCCGATCGCGAGGGAATCCTTACCGGCAGCCGAAGCCGTGTAGCCCATCGCTACCCCGCCCTGATTGGCCAGTGCCTGGTAGCCAACAGCCGTAGCGAAACCGTTGGCCGCTTGGGATTGTTGGCCAATGGCAATAGCTCCGGCGCCCAAACTGGTGGCATGATCGCCAATGGCGACCGTGTCGGTCTGGCTTGCGGAAGCCCCCGAACCGATCGCCACGGAATATTGACCGGAGGCACTGGAATACGGACCAATCGCAACGGCGTCGTAGCCAGACGCCGTGGAGAAGTGACTGATGGCTGTGGAGTTGGTACCCGAGGCCGTGGCGTTGTATCCGTACGCGACGGCCTCCTGGCCTGACGCCACCGACAAGTTGCCGATGGCCATGGCGCGCAGATTTGTGGCCTTGGCGGTGTCACCGATGGCAATGGAATCATTGCCAGTTGCCGTACTGTTAATGCCAATCGCTGCACTGTTGGTTCCGGATGCAATATCCGAGGTGCCAACAGTCATGGAACCGGCACCACCGGTACCCTGCGAGATCGTCTGCGCTGCGGCACCTCCGGCGACCAGCGCAAGCGCTGCCGTCGCCATCAGCTTGCGCTTGCGCCCCGATTGTTTCGTACGCCCTGTGGCAATCTCTGAGGCAACCACCCAGGTATTCAGCGCCGAGTTCCAGATCAGGCGATAAATCTTGTTCACAATACTTCTCCATGCGGGCTCCATGAGCCCGCGAGCTTTGTAGATTCGATAAGTGGGAAGCTGCCTGGGTGACTGCGGAATTACGCGACAGATATCCAGCCTGTTTGTATTGCCTGCTGGCTGGCTATCGGTTATCAGTCATTCCGTCGGCGCGCTCTACACGGTTTTTAGCGGTCTTGATACCGGGCGCTCAGATAAAGCCGCGCAAGGATGCGCGATTCGGCCGACGTGTGCGATTGAATGGCTTTCATGGCATTACTAGAAGTAGTTCTATAGCAATGAATGAAGCTTCGCTTTAATCAGATATAAATACATTGAGACACGACGTCTTATTTCGCCGTAATCTTCCGAATACATACGGCGAAATTTCCCAAAATAATAGAAAGTGCCCAGTTCGCCCTCCCGCGAATAACCGCCGTTAGGGATGGTGGAATCGGTCCAAACTGTAAAAATCTGGCAGCCCCAATAGGGCCATGGTGGCCATGCGTCGCAATTTAATTGCTTCGATGATCGGGAATGAGGGTCACAAATGCTAGCGTCCTAGCGACTTTCGTGGCACATAGATAACCTTCCAGGTTGCTCTCGAACGTTGTCGAGATGACTACGTGGCATATCTGCACTCGTCATCGAATACCTCTGTCGATGACATCGACACCAGCACCCAATCTCAGTCGATCCGGGCGACCAACCCATACGGCACTCCAACACCAGGATCAGCTGGAACCCGCTTCCGCGAAGATTGGGAAATTTCCTAGCGTGACGGCTGAATAATCCCCAAATCCAAATCCTTCTATTAATTTGGGAAATTTCCTATAAATATCCCCCATTGGATTTTCCACACTCCAAGCAACGGCCCGGTTGATGAAACGGCCAGCCAATCCACAAGCCCCTTCGCGCAAGCCCAGGGATTGACAATTGCTAGAGTGAGTGAATCCAAATGAACAAGATCTATCGCCTAATCTGGAACTCGGCGCTAAATACCTGGGTAGTGGCCAGCGAGGCGGCCAAGGCACATGGCAAGAACGGCAAGCGAGCTACCCGTACCGTTGGCGCGCGCGGAATTGCCAAGGCAGTCATCGCTGGCCTCATGCTTCTGCCGGCTCTGGGACCTGTCACGGCCTCTGCGCAATGGTCAAACACCGGATCCTCGGCAACGGGGTCGGGCTCTGTAGCCATAGGCGGGGGTACGGGCGCCGGCGCATCGGCCAACACAGCCGAATCAGTGGCAATCGGCGACGGCGCAACGGCAGCCAGCCGAAAGGGCGGAACGGCCACGCAGACTGGCGCCACGGCGATCGGTCAAGGCGCCAAGGCCACCACGCAGTACGGCGGTGGCCCCGTTGCGATCGGCACTGCGGCCAGCGCTGTGGTTAGCGCGGGCAACGGTGGCTCGCCGGTTGCAATCGGCACCACGTCGAATGCCAACGGCAGCGGTTCGCAGGTCGCGATCGGGGATCAGGCGCAGGCTAACGGTACCGACGCCATTGCAATCGGTGGACATGCCAACTCCGCTGGCGTGCAAGCACTTGGCAATGCATCGACGGCGATTGGCCAGTCGGCGAGTGCGCTAAACACGGGTTCAGTGGCGATCGGCTATTCGGTGATGTCCAGTGGCGTGGGTTCCGTGGCCATCGGCGGTAACGGGACGATTGGCGCCGCCGCAACTGGCGACGGCGCTGTCGCAATTGGTACCGGAAGCAGTGCGACGACAGCAAGCACCATTGCGATCGGCAACAACACAAAGGCAACGGGCGCGCAGTCTCTGAGCATCGGCACTGGGAACGTTGTCAGCGGAAACAACAGTGGTGCGATCGGCGATCCGACCACAATCACGGGCAGCGGTAGCTACAGTCTCGGTAACAACAACACGATCGCCAACAACAACGCGTTTGTAATCGGCAGTGGTGTGACGACTACGCAGGACAACAGCGTAGTGCTGGGCAATGCGTCGACCGATCGTGCGGCCACCACGGTGACCGGTGCCACGATTGCTGGCAAGAACTATTCGTTTGCCGGTGCCGGGTCCGCAGCCAACGGCGTAGTGTCCGTAGGTGGCGCTGGAACAGAACGGCAGATCATCAATGTCGCGGCCGGTGACGTCAGTGCCAAGAGCACGGATGCCGTCAACGGCAGCCAGCTGTATGCCACCAACCAGGCTATTGCAGCTGCGCAGACGCACTACTACAGCGTCAACGACACCGGCACACCGGTCGGCAACTACAACAACGACGGCGCCACGGGGCGTTGGTCCATGGCGGCAGGCACCGCAGCATCTGCAGCGGGTGACCAGGCCGTCGCGGTTGGCAATCTTGCCAACGCAGCATCCTCGCGCTCGATTGCCATCGGCGGCGGCGCTTCGGCCACCAACACCAATGGCGACAGCATTGCCATTGGCGGCAATGCCTCGACCACGGGTTACCAGACCGTGGGTATCGGCAATGACGCCGTGGCCGCGACAAATAACTCCGTGGTCGTTGGCCCGAAGGCATCCGGCTCGAAGGGAGACTCCATCGTGGCCATTGGCGATACTGTCAAGGGCCAGGGTAACTACTCCGTCGCCATCGGTCGCACAGCCACTACGACTTCCGATGGTGCAGTCGCCGTCGGCTCAGGGACCTCTGCCAACTATTACGGGACGGCAATCGGCACGAACGCCGTGGCAAACAGCAACGCCACCGCGATTGGCAACAACGCTACCGCGAACGGCGGCGTAGCCGCCGCACTGGGATACGGATCGTCAGCCGCTGCGGGCTATAGCACTGCGCTGGGTCCGTATGCAACGACAACCGGCAACGATTCGGTTGCCGTCGGTGTGCAATCAAAGGCCTCGAACTTGGAAGCAACGGCCATTGGTCCCTATGCGACGACGTCCGGTGAGCAAGGTACTGCCGCCGGTTACAACGCCAAAGCCAGCGCTTTTAAATCCGCTGCGTTCGGCGCCGGCGCTTCCGCAACGGCTACCAACAGCGTCGCTTTGGGTGCTAATAGCACGACCACGGCCAACCTGGGTGCGGCCGCGTACAACCCCGGTACAGGTACCCTTGCGGGCACGAACCCTGTGGGCGAAGTCTCAGTCGGCTCGGCCGGCGCGGAACGTCGCGTGACCAACGTGGCCGCTGGCTCGGCTGATACCGATGCGGTCAACGTGTCGCAACTGAAGGCAGTGGATGGCAAGGTGAACAACCTTGACAACAACGCCGTGAAGTACGACAAGAACGCCGACGGTACGGTGAACTACAACTCGGTGACGCTGGGTGGTGACACGTACAACACGACGACGAAGCAGGGCGGCACGGTGATCCACAACGTAGCAGCCGGCACCAGCGGCGGCGATGCGGTGAACGTTGACCAACTGAACCAGCAAGGTAGCGAACTGACTGCGAAGGGTCTGAACTTCGCGGGCAACAGCGGCGCGGCGGTTCACACGAACCTGGGCGACACGCTGATGATCGCTGGCGCAGCCACGACTGCCGGTACCTACACGGGCAACAACCTGAAGACGGTGACCGATCCTGCGACGGGCGCGGTTCAGTTGCAGATGGCGGACGCGCCGAAGTTCGGCACCGTGACGATCAACGAAGGTGGCTCGGGCAAGATCACGGGCGTGACGGCTGGCACGGATGCCACCGACGCGGTGAACGTGAGCCAGCTGACGCAGGTTGCGGATTCGTCAGTGAAGTACGACGTGGATCCGACGACGGGTACGGTGAACTACAACAGCGTGACGCTGGGTGGGGATACGTACAACACGACGACCAAGACGGGCGGCACGGTGATCCACAACGTGGCAGCCGGCACCAGCGGCGGCGACGCGGTGAACGTCGATCAGCTCAACGCCTCGAAGACGCACTACTACAGCGTGAACGACAACGGCGTGCAGGGTGGCAACTACGCCAACGACGGCGCAACGGGTGTGAACGCGCTGGCAGCCGGTGTGGGCGCGCAGGCGACGGCCGACGGTGGCGTGGCGCTGGGCTCTGGCTCGGTGGCGAGCACGGCCGCAGGCGTGGCCGGGTTCGTGCCGCAGAGCGCAAGCGCGGCGCAGGGCGCGGCGATCGCGGCGACGACCAGCACGCTGGGCGCGGTGTCAGTGGGCGATACGGCCAACGGCCAGTTCCGCCAGATCACGGGTGTGGCAGCCGGCACGGCCGACAGCGACGCGGTGAACGTGGCGCAGCTCAAGGGCGTGGACCAGAAGGTCGACAACCTGGACAACAACGCTGTGAAGTACGACGACAGCACCCACAACAGCGTGACGATGGGTGGTGACACGTACAACACGATCACCAAGCAGGGCGGCACGGTGATCCACAACGTGGCAGCCGGCACCAGTGGCGGTGACGCGGTGAACGTTGACCAGTTGAACACGACCGTGGATGCATCGAAGACGCACTACTACAGCGTGAACGATGGTGGTGTGCAAGGTGCCAACTACGCCAACGACGGCGCAACGGGACTGAACTCGCTTGCCGCGGGCATAGGCGCCTCCGCGTCGGTTGCCGGTGGCGTGGCGCTGGGCTCTGGCTCGCTGGCAAGCACCGCAGGCGGTATCGCGGGCTGGGTGCCAGTTGGTGCGGATACCACGCTGGCTAACGCGGTGATGAACACGATGGGTACGACGGGTGTCTTCGCGGTCGGTAACCCGGCAGCCGGCGTCTATCGCCAGATCACGGGTGTTGCAGCCGGTACCACGGCCAGCGACGCGGTCAACGTGGCGCAGTTGCAAGCAGCCATCAGCTCGGTCAATACGTCGACAACGCCGACGACCGATGACCGTGCCGTGAAGTACGACGGTGCATCCGGTTCGCCGAAGGATCACGTGACACTGGAAGGCACCACGTCGACCGACGGCGGCCAGACCGGCGGCACCACGATCAGCAACGTGCACCAGGGTGATGTGTCGGCCAACAGCACCGATGCGGTCAACGGCGCACAGTTGTACCAGACCAATACCCGTGTCACGAACCTGGAGGATACGGTCAACAACTGGGGCGACACGATCAACAAGACGGAGGCCAACACGCGCTACTTCCAGGCCGATGGCACCAACACGGATGCTGACAAGGCGTACGTGAAGGCAGGCACGAAGGGTGTGGCATCGGGCGCCAACGCGAGCGTCACCGGCAACAACGGTGTGGCAATGGGTAACACGGCGTCGGCATCGGGCAACAACTCGACGGCCATCGGTGCGAACTCGACGGCAACCCACGACAACAGCGTGGCGCTGGGCGCGGGCTCGACCACTGATCGTGCCAACTCGGTGTCCGTGGGCTCCGCTGGCAACGAGCGTCAGATCACGAACGTGGCAGCGGGTACCGCCGGCACCGATGCGGTCAACGTGAACCAGTTGAATACCGGTGTTTCCCAGGCCAACCAGTACACCGACATGCGCGTCAACAACGTCGAGAACTCGATGAATGTCATGTCCCGCAAGGCGTACGCAGGTGTCGCAGCGGCAACCGCGCTGACCATGATCCCGGACGTGGACAAGGACAAGACGCTTGCACTTGGTGTTGGTGGCGGATCGTACCAGGGGCAGCATGCCGTGGCGATCGGCGCAACGGCCCGCGTCACCGAGAACGTCAAGGTGCGCGCTGGCGTGGGCATGAGCGCGGGTGGCACCACGGTGGGTGTCGGCGGCTCGATGCAGTGGTAATCACCACCGCCCTTTACACGTAGGAAATGAGATCTCCCGCTTCCAGCCCAGTGGCGCCAAGCCAGACTGGAGCGGGACCCAGTACTCAAGGAGTTGAATCATGAAACACTTTCACATCATCACATTGAAGGCCGCAGTCCTCGGCGCATTGATCGCATCGCTGGGCGCCTGCGCCACGCAGAGCGGCCCGACGTACACCCTGAATGCGGCGCAACGGTCGGACATCACCGGCCAGGCCTATGAGGTGAGTTGCACCGGGCTGCTCGAAAGCTCGAAGACCTGCATGAAGGTAGCAAACGAGGTCTGCAAGGACGCACCGGTAGTGCCGGTTGGCTCGGTTGACGGGTACCGGTCTGGATCGCCAACCAACGACCCTCGCAAGCTGACGTTCACGTGTGGCAAGCCAGCCGCTTCCACAGCGCAGTAACCGGATCTCGAAAGTCCTCACACCAGTCTTCCAGATATATCGAGGCATAGAGGCATCGCCCCGGAGCGCATTGCGACGCAATCCGATGCTGGTCTCCGGGAACCGACGATTCGAACTTCGCTGCGAGCGCGCCTGACTCTCGTCACGGCGCGCTGCAAGTCACTCCCAGGGCCCGACGGCCACATCCACTCTCGCACAGGCTGGTCTCCGACAGCCATGACGCGGCAGCGTTGGGGGAGACGCTGTGCGTCATTTTTGTGCATTCAGAAATTTCCGCATTGATTTGCGGACATGTCTGTCACCGGCGTAGCAATGGCGTTCCTAGACTTCGGTCGTCAGCATCTCAATACATTGGGACCACATGCCGACTGACGCCAGGCGTACCCAGTCGCCAATCCCAGAAGCCTCAAGCATGCCTGGCGTTGTTATCGAGAAGCATCATGTCAAACCCGATTTCCCCTTCACCGGCTGTACGCCAGGCCGTCTCTGTGAAGACGGCGTACCCCCTTTGGAAAAACATAGGGCGGGCAATCGGCACGATGCTCGCACTCGTCTTTCTGGCGCTTGGCACTGCGCATCCCGCGCAGGCGGAACTCCGGCGTGATCTGGCCATGCCGTCTCACCCGTTGACATTAAAGACAAGCATCAGGGTCAATGGCGCGTCTTCACCCGTTCCAGGGTCATCGATACTCCAGAAACCGAAAGACCCGATGCTGCTGCGCATCGGCGTGATGGCAAACGGATTACCACCGTTCGATCTCGTTGGCATTGATGGCAACTACGAGGGCATCTCCGCCGACTATCTCGCGATGATCGCCAGCACACTGCACGCCAAGGTCGAAGTCCGCGCATACGCCACCCGAGACGCCGCGCTCTACGACCTTTCCCACGATGCCATTGACGTGGTCGCAACCGATCCGGGGCAGACGAGACCGGCACAAGGCGCTATCGGATTCATGCCGAACCAGATCATCGAGATCGCAACCCGCAGCACGGCGCACAAGCTGGTTGGGAACCAGACGCTTGGATATGTGAATGGCCAGCTGGATCCTCAGGCTATCCTGGCAGCCTACCCTGGGCGCAAACTGCAATCCTATGCCACCCTGCTGGACGCACTGACGCAACTGTCGCTGGGCGCGGACGTCGTGCTGTTGTCAAACGCGACGGCTGCCAGCTATATCACCGCGCAGTATGGAATTCCCAACCTGGTCGCGGTGAATGTCTCGCGACTCTCCGTCGGTGACCTGTCGTTCCTCGTCCGGGACCCAGCGCTGCGTGCGCGGTTCGACGCGGCAATCCGCGCGATCCCAAAGCCCACGCGTCTGGCGATCTCCACCCACTGGGTGCCCACGACATTGATGCCGCACTTCGACAAGGCCCTGAACCTCACGGCGGAAGAAAGCGCCTGGATCGCCGCGCACCCCGTGGTTCGATACCGTGCTACCAATGACCGGGTTCCTTTCGTGTTTTCTGACGAGCATGGCGAATCGGTGGGACTCAGCGTGCAGGTACTCGACCAGATCGAAGAGCGCACGGGGCTTCGATTCGAGCCTGTCCGCGCCGATGGCAATAACGACCCCGACAATGCAACCACACCTACGATTCAACCAATCGTGCCGGTCGACGGCCCCTCCGTGCGTACCGACGGCCTGACCATCACAGAGCCCTACTTTCAGGGGTACTGGGCCATCGTGGCGCACGTTCGGCAACACGGTATCAACAACATCCTGGACCTTGCCGGCAAGCGCGTTGCCGTCGTGTTGCCGAACCCTATCATTGACCGGCTTCGCGCAACCGTGCCGCTCCAGGTTGTCAAGGCCGCGTCCTATCGTGACGCCTACCGTATGGTTGCCACCGGCATCGCCGATGCCACGCTGGGCAACATGATGACCGCCAACTATCTGATACGCGAGTCGTATCCCGAAGTGCTTCGGATTGTCGCGCCGATCAGTGGCACGCCACTCAATGTTGGTATTGGCGTTCCCGCAGACGAGCCGATGTTGCTGGCCATTCTGAACAAGGCGTTGCTCAGCCTGTCGCGGGAGGACATCAACGCCTTGCGTCTGCGCTGGTCCGAGCCCCGGAGCATTGCAAGTAGCACGGAGACCTTGCCCTCCTGGGCATGGTTCAGCCTGACCGCCGGCCTGGTATTGCTGGCGATATCGCTGCTGTGGTCGCAGTCACTGCGGCAGCAGATCCAGCGCCGCCGCCGCATGGAAGCCGTCCTCCATGAGCAACTTGCCTTTCAGACCTCCATCCTCGACGCCATTCCGCAGCCGATCTATCTGCGCGATGCCGACCTCAGGCTCATGACCTGCAATGCGGCATTCGAGCGTGCCCTCGGCTGTGGCCGCAAGCAGATGCGTGGGCGCACGATTGACCAGATGCCGCTGAAGCTTGGCGACATCCCATTGAGCCAGCAGACCTATCGCAAGGTTCTGGCGACGGGCGACGCGGCCACGCTCGACCGAACCCTGATGATCGACGGCAAGGAACGCATCGTGCTGAACTGGGTGGAACCGCTTCGGAATGCCACGGGCGGCGTGGTGGGCATCATCGGCGGATGGATCGACATGACCGAACGCCAGCAAATGGTCACCGAACTGGCTTCCGCCAAGGACCGCGCCGAGGCCGCCAATCGTGCAAAGAGCGCATTTCTGGCGTCCATCAGCCACGAGATCCGCACACCGATGAACGCGATCCTGGGCATGCTGGAACTTACGCTTCAGGACAAGCGCCTGCCTGACGACGACCGCCTTCAGGTGGAAACCGCGCAGGAGTCCGCAAAATCGCTGATCGGGCTGATCAATGACATCCTCGACGCGTCGAAGATGGAAACCGGCAAGTTTGTGCTGTCGCCTCAGCCAGCGCCCCTGCGCCAGCTCATCGGCGACGTCACGAGCCTCTTCGGGCTGGCGGCGTCGCGCAAGGGCGTCCAGCTTGAAGCTATCGTCGATGATGCCGTGGCCCCTTGCCACATGGTTGACCCGCTTCGTTTCAAGCAAGTCCTCAATAATCTCGTGTCGAACGCGGTGCGCTTTACCGACCGTGGCTCGGTGGTGATCCGGCTCGGCGCCACCAATCTCACGCCGGATCGTCAAAGCCTGACGTTCTCGGTCAGCGATACCGGCACCGGGATTCCCGAAGATGGATTGAAGAAACTATTCCAGCCATTCACGCAGATCGGCGATACCAAGCGTTCCGCCGGAGGTACGGGATTGGGTCTTTCCATTTGCCAACGGCTGGTGACCAAGATGCACGGAACGATCGGCATCACCAGCGAGGTAGGCAAAGGCACGACGGTCACCGCGACAATCGAGTTGCCGATCGCCGCCGAGATCGCGCCGGTCCGGCAATCGGACCAGCGAAATCAGCCCACCTCCAAGCCCGGCAAGGCACTGCGCGTCCTCATCGTCGATGATCATGCGCCAAACCGCATCCTGCTGCAGCGGCAGCTGGAGAAACTCGGCCACCGCGCGTTCACCGCAAGTGACGGATGCGAGGCGCTTGAAAAGCTGGTGGACGCTACGTTCGATCTGATCATCTGCGACTACTCCATGCCCAACATGGATGGCCCCACGCTGACGCGAACAATCCGCTCGAGTGATCTGCCATATCGCACGCTTCCAATCCTGGGCTATACGGCCAGCGCACAACCAGAGATCCGCGCGCACGCAATTGAATGCGGCATGGATGCCGTGATGATCAAGCCTGTCGACATGGCCACGCTGGAGACAACGCTGGCGGCAAACGTCAACCGCCGCGCGCATCCAGGGCTGCCTGGGTTGCCAGGGCTCGCGCTTGCGCTCGCGCCTTGCGGCAAATCGGTACTCGCGGCATGATTCCAGCTACCATTCGCGCGCCCCAGTCATCGGAAATGACACCCGGCTTGCGGGCCATCATCGAACGAGGCACTTCTCAGTCAATGGCATCCACGACACAGGAAGCTCCCCGTCCCGGGCACGACGCCCTGAGACAGGTTCACACATGGATTCGCGAAGGGGCGCTGCTGCAGGCTGCGCATTTGATACGAGACTGGCTGAAAAGAGCGCCGGAGTCCCTGGATGCGATCGTCGCGCAGGCCGCGCTGGACGTTGAACTCGGCGACGCGGCAAGCGCAAAGACCGCACTTGAACAGGTACTTGCCGCGGTCCCGAATCATTCGCGGGCACTGGCAGGCATGGCTCATCTGGCCCTGTGCGCCGGAGATGCGAAGTCGGCCGTAGACTGGTTTCAGCAAACGGGCCCGGAAGCACTTGATGAAGCTGAATTGTCCAATTGGTGCGAAGCACTTGCGGCAACGGGCGACCTGATGCGCGGTGCGGACATTGCCAGGCATCTTTGTGAACGCGCACCCGAAGCAGCGACGTCCTGGTTTCAACTCGGCCTCACCCTGCATCACAGCGGCTTCCACGAGCAGGCACTGGACGCATATGCCAAAGCACATGCGCTAGATCCTGACCTCGACAATCTCTGCAACAACATCGGCGCCGCATATCTGCAATCCGGCCGGACCGAAGAAGCCATGGCACAGATCGGTCGGGCCATCGAGCTGAAGCCTTCCAATCCCCTAGCGTGGATCAACCTGTCGGATGCCTTGCTGAAACTGCGCCGCCCGGATGACGCCGCGTTGGCGGCCCGGCGCGCCTGCGCCCTGGCCCCAACGATGCCGCTCGCCTTGCAAGCGCAGTCAAATGCGCTCAAGGAGCTTGGCCAATGGGCAGATGCGCTGGCCCTGATGGAGAAGGCAGCGATGCAGGCGCCAGTTTCGGGGGGCATCATCTGGAATCTCGCCATGCTGCAAATGCTGCACGGCGACTATCGCAATGGCCTGATCAACTTCGAACACCGCTGGGCTTCGCCAGAACTGGAGGGATCATTCCCCGATCTGAAGGCACCGATCTGGTGCGGCGAACCCCTCGCTGGCAAGACGCTGTTTCTGTGGGGCGAACAGGGTTTCGGTGACGCAATGCAGTTTGTCCGCTTCGTGCCCAGGATTGCGGCGCTCGTCAGACAGCAAGGTGGACAGTTGCACTACTGCTGCTTCTCGAAGCTTCATACCTTGTTCTCGCGCAGTCTTGCGGACGTGATCCCGGAGGTCATCCCGCATGACACTCCCAGTCTGCCCCGCTTCGACTATCACCTGCCGCTTTGTAGCGCGCCTCTAAGACTTGGCACCGAGCTGGATACGTTGCCCGCCGATGTGCCATATCTGCGGGCGGATGCTGCCGCCGCAAGCGCGTGGGCGCAACGCCTGTCGGCGTCTGGCAAGCTCAACGTCGGCGTGGTCTGGAGCGGCAGCCGTGGCCACCAGCGCAATCCGCTTCGCGCGGTGCCCATCGCCGAACTGGCCGAGGCGTTCCGCGACCTTCCTGGCATCGAATTTCACAGCCTGCAGATCGATGGAGCGGCGGAACTGGCAAGCGTCCCCGATTTCGATATCCGTGATCACACCGCGGAACTGCGAAGCTACGACGACACCGCCGCACTGATTTCCAGTCTTGATCTCGTGATAACAGTGTGCACGTCCGTCGCGCACCTGGCAGGCGCCCTCGGCAGACCGACTTGGGTGATGCTCGATGTGAACGCTTCCTGGCAATGGCTGCTGGGTCGGTCGGACAGCCCGTGGTATCCAACCACAAGACTCTATCGGCAGGAGACGTATCGCGACTGGCAACCCGTCCTGGAACGGGTGCGTGCCGATCTGCTAGCGCTGGCGGGCGGCACTCCACCGGCGGGCGCCAACTGAGTTCGCGTGTCAGCGTGGCCGCGCGGTACGGCTCAGTCCGGTACGGTGGCCAGCGCCGCGAGAAGGCGTTGAATCGCCTGTGTCAGCAATGGCACCAGAGCGGTGACCGTATCACCGTCTTGCCGGATCGAAGCGGATTCAATGGCCTGGCAGACCGCCACCGTAGCGTGGCAGTCCAGCATCCGGGCAGTTCCCTTGATCCTGTGCGCCATGGCCCGCGCCTGATCCCAATCGCGAGCATCGCAAGCGGCCAAAAGTGCCGCGAGGTCCTCGGTATTGGTAAGGACAAGGCTTTGCACCAGCTCCGTACGAATATCGGCGTCGCCCCCGGTCAGGGCATCGAGTGCTGGCCACAGGCGTGCGGCGTCGGCCGCCGAGAATGGCACGAAGCCAAGGCCAGCGAACGTTTCCGCAATCGTCACCGTGTCTGCGCGGAGGGGAAGCACCGCATCGATCGACTGGGGCAACTCCGCCGGAATACTGCCGGCATCACACATCAGCAGTCGCAAGCACGGAGGTGAATGATTGGACAGCGAAGCCTGCGATGCCGCTGATAGTGGCCACCGAACGACGACGACGTCCGCGGCATCGGTGGATGCCACGGCGCTTGCCGCTTCTGTGAATAGCCCCAGTGACGTCAGACTTGCAGCGAGTTCTTCGCGCTCCGCGCCACTCCATTCCTCACCTGAGATGATCACCCGTGACATAGCGACACCTCATCTCAAGGTGCAATATTGCAGCGCCGCGCAAAATCGATCAGTTCCAGCAACGTCGTGACGTGTAACTTTTCCATGATGCGCGTCTTGTGGCTACTCACGGTCTTGTTACTGATGAAGAGCGAGTCTCCAATCGCCTTGTTGGACATTCCCTTGCTCAGCATCTGCATGATCTGAATCTCCTTGTCAGTCAGTTGCTGTAGCAGTTCGCTATCTTCGCGGGCCTTGCCGGGCACGGCACCGGATTCAACCACCTCGGCGGGAAAGAGCGTATAGCCCGCAAGGACAGATTCCACACAGCGCATGATGTCCGTCATGTCCTGCATCTTGCTGACGAAGCCCTTTGCGCCCACCTGCATGGCGCGAGGCGCAAAGGTCATCGGATCCTGCCCCGAAATCACGAGCACCCGGATATTGGGCTGGATGGCCTTCAGGCGAGGAATCACCTCAAGTCCGTTGATCTTCGGAATATCGAGATCGAGGATAACCAGATCGGGCTTGCACTGCCGCACAACGTCGATCGCCGCCTGGCCGTTGTCGGCTTCCAGCACGGATGAAACGCCGAGCACTTGCGATAGCTGCGTCTTGATAACGAGTCGGACTGCCGGGTGATCGTCGACAATGAGGACGGTAATCATCTTTGACTTCTCCATACCTGTAAGGTGGTTCGATGACTGATAGAACCACGGGAAAATTCGTAGCTTCCCTATGGATTATTGTCATTGCCATACGCTATGGCCGCATCGAGAAGATTCCGCATTTGCACTAGGATAACTCCGAGTTTTCGATTCATGTGCATTGCTGCATCGCAGCATTCCGCGGCCACGCGCCTCGAAAGGCGGAATGATGGCCGGCGCGGGCGGGGGGGCTGGACTTAATCGTACGACACCAATAGAAAGATGCAGGCAACAAGAACGACGAGGCTGATTGCGGCGATGAAACAGGAAGCGATGAAAACCATGGCGACATGCAGTGATATGGCGCCATGATTCAATAAACACCAATTCTCTGTCGAGACGGTATGGCTCGCTGAACGATCCGATCGTTCTTGAAATCCTGCTCGAATTCTCCGCATCGAGATTTCGTCCCTTCGCAAGATAGGTACCCTCCACAACCTGTGTCGTAACGCCATGACATGTGCTGGAGCGATCATATCCATCAGGCCCCAGATCAACCGCAGCTTACTCGCGACAATGGCACGCCCGCCGCTTGCGCCGAGCAGTTTTCATTTAGGAATATTCCGCTCTTATTTTCCGATGTTTCCCTGCCCAGTCGATCATGGCGAGCGTCGATACTTGCCCTGCACTCACATGTCCGGCGACACGTGCGTGATCTGGCATTTGCATTTTGAATCAACGGGCAACAAAGGGGGGAAAGACGCATGGCCACTGGAATCAAGCAGCTTCATTCCACTCCAGGCAACCCAGCGACGCCCAGCCCAGGCACAGGCACAGGCACAGGCACAGGCACCCAAGGCACAGCGCGAATGATCCGCCCGAGCAACGTGAACTACGATCTCGAGGAGCTTTCCGCCGCGCTGCACTATAACGACGAATGGCTTGGGCGTGCGAAGGTGGCGATCGAGGTTCTGGACCGATCAAATGCCCATACCGCCTATGCGAGAGTGATCTTTTTCGACAAGGAACGCGCCGCGCTTTGCTTCCACCTTGCGGCAGACATTTTCCGGTGCGCGCAATTGACGCGCGTCGTACACCGCGCACTAGGCACTAGCTTCGAGCGGGTCGTGCCGCCGTCGCTGCTGATCGATGTGGGCCCAACTGCCCATCCCGACGCTGCGCTTGCCGGGTCGCCAACAGTGCTGGCCGATCTGACCGCTTCCGTGTCAATGCTCGCCAACGCCACAACCGAAGCGAGTTGGCGACAGGCAGCGGTTTGTGCCTATGTAGTGGCGTTCCGGCTCGCCCGTAAACTCATTACCGCTATCTGCCCGCCAACGCCCAATGTATTGGACAGTCCACTGGACACCGCGATCTGGCAGCTACGGATGCACCGGTCGCCGGAAGCCCGGGCACTAGCCGAAGCGCTGGCTTCCATGCAGGTCACCTACAGCACGGCGGCCTTTGACTTCGACGCCCCGTTTCCGCAAGACCAAGCCTTGCTCCAGAGCGAAGCCATGAAAGCGTTTCAGGCAGATCTTGCCGCATTCCAGGCGACCGCTGTCTGACGCGCCCCCCGGTGTGTTCCTTGTCTGGCAGGCTCCGGACCGGTTCTAGAGCCACGCTATGCCCTCCGGCGACACGATCACGTTGACGAGAAGGCGTAGGACGCCAGGATAAAAACGATATCGCTCTACCGCAACCACCGATTCCCCGCAGTCATCATCGCCTGGCCTTGCGGCGGCATTTCCGTCCCCAGTTGGGCCAGTTCGGCATCGATAAGTGCGCTTCGAGCGCGGTGTGCCCGTCAGCTATCAGACCATCCGGCGCAGGTGCGAACGCATGCGGCGCACCTAAGGCATTCGCGATCCGAGGCGCACTCAGACCTTCCTCTCGTGCTTCGAGCGATCCGCCAGCACTTCGCGCTGAAACGGTACCTGTTGCGCGCATCCCTCTACTGCAAACACCTCGCCGCTCGCTTCTCGGCTTGGTGCGAATTCACCGACGTCACCCAAAGTCCGACCACGCATGAGGCGGCAACTTATATCCCCCTCCTTCATCGGCCATGCCTTGCCAACACGACAGAATTATTGACTCACATCAAGTAAATGTAGAGGTGCGCCGGAACCTACTATTGACTGCATTTCTCGCCGCCACAACGATAACGTTATGAGTGGCTTACTGCACGGTGTGTCTCAGGCCTAGGAGAAATCATAACCCTACCTCGCATCGGTGCCTAAAAGACTTCCAGACATGCAGAACGTTGCTCGTGCGAGTGATTAAACAGGAAGAATGGCGACTGCCATTTTGAGGAGAGAGAGAAGATGCAAAAGAAAGCGGCACTCATTTCAGCAATTGCCTCAGCACTTCTAACCGGCTGCGGTGGTGGAGGCGATTCCGATACTGCGCAGCAGGCATCGAACACACCCGCTCCGGCGCCAGCATCGTCGCCAACTCCAAGCCCGACGCCCGCATCATCTCCAAGCCCATCCCCAGACCCTGCATCGTCTCCAAGTCCAACCCCTGTGGGCGAAGCGTTGCCAAACTTGGCCGATCCGCAACTGGGATCCACGGCCGCAACAGGAACCGGTCCCGTTGGCGTATGGAGCGCCAATTCGGGTCTTGGCCGCGCGCTTGCCTTTATCGATCCTTCGTTGAACATATATTCGCTGAACTCGTCCGCATCATTTGTGACATCAGAACTGATCGGTTCCATTTCAACATTAGGCGCTTCGTGGTCGATGGTGTCGGGCAAGCAGTTCTCTCTGGTGTCTGCGTACCCGGTGAATTCTGGAAGCGGGACATATGTACAAGGGCAAACGTTCTCGGGCACATATCTGGCGAACGGAATGACCCAGAGCATTCTCTGGGGCTACGACGTAGCGAACGCATTGAGTGTGACCCAAAACAGCGTCACAGGAACGTGGTCGCAAACGAGCGTATCGCTCACGATTGACAGCGCGGGAGCATTGACGGGAACCTTGAGTGGTTGCGATGTCAGCGGAACACTGCATTTGGCGACTCCGGGCACCAACCAGAACCTCTACAACATGTCAATCAGCGCTGCCGCAGGTACCTCATGCCCTATGCCCGCGGGCATGGTTTACTCGGGATTGGCCGCAATCGTCTTTGTCCCAGTGTCTGGCAGTAATGCTTATCAAAGAACAATCGCCTACTTGGTTCAAGGTGCCGATGGTCAACACGTCGCGTATGGGCAACCGACAAAGCAATAAGTGCGGCTAACTAAACCGTGTCATCGTCACATGGCTGATGAGCATTGCCTTGTGGAGCGTTGCCTTGTCTCATGACGCAGAAGATGATCGACAACGGCGTTGTCGCGTTGGCATAGCGAGGCCAATGCGCGCGGGAGGCGTGAGCGACCGCTTCATGCGGCAACTTACGTCTGCCTCCTTCATTGGCCTGGCCTTGCCAACGTGACAGATCCGCTCCAGCTCCTCCTTAGGCCATAGCCCAGGCCGCCAGCAAACAGCAGCAGCAATGCCAAGACTGGGGAGATCGCACCGCCGCCGCCTGAACCCCCTGTCTGAGAGGCCGTGCCACCCGCACCTCCACCCGCCGCCGGCGGAGGGCCAACAGAATCGCTCCCACCTGACGAGACGCCGCCGGTTGCACCATTGCCCGGCGACACGGATGCAGGGTCGGTTGCGGCAACAGTCACCGTATCGGTCGCCACACTACCTGCGTCATTGCGGATCGTCGCGACAAAGCTGTATGTACCGACAGTTGGCAGTACCGCCGTCGCGCTGCTGCTATCCGAAGGCACTGGCGTGATTGACACCGCCGGCCCGGTCGTTTGCGACCACTGGATAGTGGCGCCACTCACGTTGAAGCCTGGTGCTCCCTTCGCGTAAAGGGTGAGTGTTGCTCCGGGTTGCACGGTGTCAGCACTTGCCGCGACATGCACGACTGGCTGCCCAGACAGCAGCGCGAGCGCGGAATCCGCATCGAGCATGCCTGCTCCGCACGTACCTGGACGGCTCTGGCACCAGGATCCGGCAGGAAACGGGCGTGCCGATTGCGTAAGCAATGATGCGATGTCGTCCGGCGTCAACGAAGCATTCTCCGACAGCAGCATTGCGGCAACGCCGGTCACATGAGGTGCCGCGATGCTGGTGCCGGTTTTGAGCCCATATCCCGATCCGGTTGGTGTGGTCGTGCCCAGATTCACCGTCGACAATACGCTCAACTGACTGCCCGTCATCAGCACGCCCCTCCCCCCGCCCGGCGCGCTCAGCATGGTTCCGGTACCGACGTTGGCATAGTCCGCGCTGTCGCCCTCGGGCGTGTGCGCGGTCACGCCAATTACTCCAGAGCAATTCGCAGGAGCGCCCGCGCCCATGGCCGCATCATTTCCCGTTGCCGCCACGATCACCACGCCGCGCGCGCGAACGTCGTTGACTGCCTGCTGCAACGCCGGACCGCATGGGCTGTAACCACCCAGGCTCAGGTTGATGACTTTCGCTGGCTCAGCATTCAGTGGGACGCCGGGGACCGCAATACCCGCTGCCCAGCGCATTGCGTCAATGAGATCCGAAGTCACGCCACCGCATCGGCCCAGCACCCGCGCATTCGAGATCCTGGCAAACGGCGTAATACCTGCGATGCCCAAGCCATTGCCGCGCGTGGCGGCGATGATGCCGCTCACATAGGTGCCATGCCAACTGCTTGGAACGGCAGGACCACAAAGATCGGGGTAGTTTGTCGCATCGTCCGCGGTCACCCAGTCTCCCGGATCGGAAGGGTCGGTATCCCGGTCGGCGATGCCATCGTTCTTCACGAAGCCTGTCGGCAGGAACTTTCCAGTCTTTGCATCGGCTGTCGTCGTCAATGTCTCAGCGGTCAGAAAGTCGTAGCCCGCGGCAAGACGAGAGGCATCCAGGTCCTCGTGAGCGGTAATACCAGTGTCGACGACAGCCACGGTCACGCTGCCACCAGTCGGCATGCGCTGCCAAGCAGCCAGGACATCCGCCCCGCCGCGCGACGACGTGGCCGGTGACAGGTTCCATTGCTGCGACAGGTAGGTGTCGTTGGCTGCCACGCCAGCCACGTGAACGCGGTAGTCGACGTCGACATAGTCGAATGCGCCCGTGGCCCTGAGCCGCTGTGCCACCGCGGCGGCGTCACTTGCCGTCAGCGGCGTGCTCAGCCGAAGTATGCGAGCCCCTCCGCTCATGACCCGTTTGGACGTCAACGGTTGCAGCGCCGCTGCCGACCACTGCTGGATGCGTCGCATCTCATCGCCGCGGCCATTAATGGCCGCGGCTGATCTGATCGCGCCGGACTCCTTGACGATCAACTGCACGACCGGCGCCGATGGCACCTCGGACGGATTCCGCTTCTGCGCATGGGCAGGTGAGACGGCGCCGAACATGACGGCAACCAAAGGGAACGCCATCGCCAACGACCACCGCCTCCGCGCGATCCAAACTCGCGGCGGTCCGAACTCGGATTCAGGGATTGCGGTTGGCATAGGGAAATTTCCGAATTAGGAATTTTCCGAATCCTAATGCAGACATGTCCGAATGCGTGCCGCAATATCACAATTTATTACCGTGGAGCCTCTTCACGGGCATCCATGCAAAAAGGCCACGGCATATGCCGTGGCCTTTCCGATCTGGAAGATGCGGAGTACCCGTCCGGGCGCTCCACGATCTTCAGGACACAATCACGTCATCAGAACTTGTGACGGATGCCGACAACGGCGCCGAACTGGTTCTGGCCATTGATCGGCTGATCGGCATTGCTCACGCCAACTGCCGACACGACACCGCGATCCTTGTCCTTCTTGTTGATGGCGTAGGCCATGTTGAGATAGAGATCGGTGCGCTTCGACAGCGCGTAGTCAGCCGAAGCGACCAGCGACCACGGATCTGCCGAAGTCTCGTGAACGGCCTGGTAATAGACAGCGCCAGTCAGCGTCAGCGCCGGTGTCACCTGATAGCCCAGACCCGCCCAGAACAAGTTCGAACGGAGCTGGCTACCCGGCACACCCAAGTTGCCGGTCAGGCTCGGTGCCGCGACGCCGGTCTCGTTCGCCCAACGCCAGCCGCCATACACCTTGGCGGGGCCAAACGCATACGTACCAGCAAGCGTTGCCCGCTGAATCTTCGAGCCCGAGTCACCACCGGCAAAGCCCAGACGCTGCTGGTCATACACGGCGCCAACCGACAGCGGGCCGGTAGCATAGTTCAGGCCGAGCGAGTATTCGGCACCTTGGGTGTTCTGGCCCGGAACTTCCTGGCCGTTGAAGCGGAAGCTGTACAGGCCGGATACCGTGAAGGCGCCGAACGTACCGACATACTTGATCGCATTGTCGGCACGGCTTGCAAACGCACCGTCCTGCCCGATGATCGAGTAACGCGTTGCAATGGCCATCGGATCATAGTTCAGACCGAAGTCATACAGCAGCGTCTGCTGACGACCCAGCGTCAGGGTGCCGATGCCATCCTTCTGCAAGCCGACGAATGCCTGACGATTGAACATGCGGCTCGAGTCGGCGCCGCTGCCGGTGTCGATGTTGATGCCGCTTTCCAGGGTGAAGATACCTTTCAGGCCACCACCCAGATCTTCCGTACCACGCAGGCCCCAGCGGGAGCCCGAGAGGTTGCCGGACGACATGCGAACCGTGCTGTGATCGCCGCCAGCGTGGCTCAGGTACTCGACACCGACGTCCGCCACGCCGTACATCGTCACACTGGTCTGTGCAAAGGCACCTGTAGACGCCAAGGCAGCGACCGCAACGGTGAGCATCTTGATTTTCATACTGAATTCCTTCTTCCGTGGATTAACGTCACAAGGTGAACATGCAACGGTACGGATTATCTTTGGATCACCATTGACAAGAAATAGCCATCACGCCAACTGGAAACTTGCCGAGCCCTTCCATTGACTTCCATTTTTCTCTTCTAAAACAATCACCTATGATCATCAAAAACATAGGCCGCGAGATTTCCCGCAGCTTTATAAGAATATTCCAGACTTATTTCGGAAATTCTCGTTATGCGCACGAGACTATGGCAAGCCGATAGTGTTGTGAACTGAGTACGGTTTCTACCAAGGAATGAAATTCTCAGCGACCGCAATTGACCCTGCATGAACAGTTTCTCCACGCTTCTGGCGATGTCCGCACACACACGCGCGCTCATCCACGCCTTCAGTGCTTGTCGCGCTGAAATCGGAAACTTCTGACGACGAATCGGTCTTCTTCCTAGGTCGGCGTTCGTTTCGGTCGTTAGACTTAGGCGACGCTTAACGAGCGACTCGCTATTGGGACAACTATCTCAGCTGAAACTGCTCACGAGCTGATCAAAGCAATAAGTGCGTTGTAAAAAATGGGCGGGCCCATGGAACGCGATGCCTGCGATGATTCGGAGTCCTCGCCGCGTCCACGACCCTCGTTGTCGATCGCAATGGATACGTCGAATCTCCTCCAGATCATTGATGATCATCGTGGTCATCCAGCCTTCGTCGTCATCCCCTACGCCAGCTATGCAGTCCAGTTCGGAGTCGACCGGAGTCTTGTGCCCGACGTGGTGTCCCGAAGGGTGCTCGCGGATGGCATCGCACCGGTCCGCGCGTGGCGCGAGCACTTTGGCCACACACAGAAGGTGATTGCGGAACGCCTGGGCATAAGCCAGCAGGCCTACGCCCAACTCGAGAACAGCGAAACGTTGCGCAGATCATCGATCGAAAAGCTGGCGACTGTGCTTGGCATCGTTCCTGATCAGATTGCCAGTCTGTTCCGCCTTGGCGCCTGACCCGCTCGCGACGCATCCCTTCTCAACCTCGCCGCATCACCGTGCCTCAACCGGAATTTCCATGACTTCGCGAATAGAATCGCTCGAACATCGAATTGCCGCCCTTGAATCCGAGATTGATCGCTTGAATCGGATGCAGAAGACCGGGCCTAACTCGGACGATCTGGAGCTCGTCATCGGTTTTGTCCAGGGCCTGAGCTGGATGCTTGAAACCCATGTCCGCGTGCAGGCTGAGTATGACCAGAATGTGATCAATGATTTCGCCGCAGTACTCCTGTATGAGTCCGAGCGACTGCACCCCCATGTTCCGCATCGCGACAGCATTGCGATGACACTGCGCTTGATGGCCCATAGCCTGACGGATTCGAGAGCGGAGTCCGGCGCGTTCCTACGCGGCGTACCTGCGCCAGGTCAGTCACATCACTGAGTTGAGGTCCGCCCGGACCTTGTCAGAAGGCAGAAACACATGGCTTGCCGATCAACTCGCGAGCATGTTGCATATCTGTCACTTCTGTAATTCTTGATTTTCAACTAGCATCATGAAGTGCCGCCCTCTAATCGTCGGGGACGGTGGTTGTCGTATCGACACTGCCTGGGACTTCGTGACGCACCATGCTCCATCTTTCGGCGGCCTATTTCGTTATTCCGTTTGCCCTGCTGGCTGTAATGATGCTCGTGGCGGCGCGCTGCTGGCGCAACGCCAGACAAGCAAACGCCGAGGTGGCAGAACTCAAGACAGAGCACGCCCTTTTCCAGTCGTTGCTGGACTCCTCCCCCAATCCTGTCCTGGTGGTGAACCACGAGCACTGCATACTCAAGGTCAGCGAACCTTACGCGACGCTGTGCGGCGTCAGTACCGACGATCTCGTCGGGAAGCCATTGGTCCACAGTCACACGACAAGCCGCTTTCGCGATCTGGGTGGTCTGCTGGAACTCACCCTGCTCAGAATGGACGGCAATGATCGCTCCGATCTGATCACCCTCGGCATTCCGGAGCAATCCGTACGCACATTCAAGGTGAACGCCAAACAATGCAGCTCGGAAGATGGCGCGTTCTCGGGTATCGCAATAGTGCTGACGGATATCAGCGAACAGGTGGCAGCGCAGCATCGCGTCGATCAGACCTCCTCTGCCATGGACGACATCACTGAGGCACTCTCGGTGACGTTCTTCCAGTTCCGGCGCGAATCAAACGGCCATATCTGGCTTCCCTGGGTGAAAGGGATGCAAAGCACGATGCTGAGCTGGTCGGCCGAGAGAATGATGCGCGACGGCGGTGGCACCCTTCCGAATCTCGACGCCTCCGAGAAGACACGATTCCTTGCGGAAGCAGACCAATCCATCGCGACTCAAAAGCCAATGGATATTACCGTGCTGCTTACCCCGGATAACCGGTGGGTGCACGTCGTCACTGGCAATCCGAGAATCGCCCCCGACGGTGCAACGTTCTGGTACGGCTACGCGATGGACGTAACCGAGATGCAGCGCTACAACACGCTTCTGGCAACGGCCAGTCGTGAGGCCAAAGCCGCCACGGAAGCCAAGTCCCGTTTCCTGGCCGCAATGAGTCATGAAATTCGCACGCCGCTGGCCACGGTCATTGCCTCGCTGGACCTGCTGCGCGAAAGCGAACTCTCCACCCGCCAGCGCGAAGAACTGGATCTGGCCGATCATTCGGCCAAACTTCTCCTTGAGATTCTCGGCGATATCCTCGATTTTTCCAGGATCGAAGCAGGGGAGATGAAGCTTGAACAGGCGCCGATCGACCTGCGACTGATCATCGAGGATGTTCTGCGCATCCAGGCGCGTCAGATCCTGGAAAAAGGCGTGGTACTCGAGTACTACGCTGAATCTGGCGTAGCCGAAACATTCCTCGGCGATGCGGTACGACTAAGACAGATCGTGCTCAACCTCGTCGGCAACGCTGCGAAGTTCACCCTTCAGGGCAGCATAGTCGTTCGCCTGACATTGATCGCCGATCATCCCGAGACACAGACGTTCCGCATCGAGGTCAGCGACACCGGCATCGGCATACCAGCGGAGAAGCAATCCGCGCTCTTTAGGGCTTTCGTTCAGGCTGACCTATCGACGACGCGACGTTTCGGGGGCAGCGGACTGGGATTGTCAATCTGCTCTCGGCTGGCGCAGGCAATGGGCGGTACCATCTCTTTGTCGAGCATCCCCGGCGAAGGCAGCACGTTCCGTGTTGAGCTAACGCTGCCTGTCGTCGAACGTCGCGCACGTATTGCCGAGCTTGAAGGCAAGCGTGTGGCGATCGACGTATCGCGTGCGGGCGACGCGGCGGTATTTCGCGAACATGCGGTGGCACTCGGCATGGAGCTTGCCTCCCTTGAGGCTTCATCCCCCCCGGATATCGTGGTCGTCGATGATGCCGCCGGCGCAGACAAACTGCCTCCCGGGGTATCCGCCATACGCTACGGCAGGAATGAAGGCGGCCTTTCCGGCCCGCCAATCTGGTGGAGCGAGTTTCGCGCGGCATGCATCGCCATAGTCCAACGCAATGGGCACCCCGTTCGCACTCAAGATCAGGACGCCCCGCTTTCTTCAGGTTCGCTGGCAGGACTCACAACCTTGCCGATACTGGTCGCCGAAGATCACGGGCCGTTTCAGATCGTCATCCGCAGGCAGATTGAGAAGCTTGGGCTGACCTGCGAAGTGGTGTCAGATGGAAGGGAGGCCCTGGCCGCGCTTCACGAAAAGCGATACGGGATGATTCTGACCGACTGCCACATGCCGTACATGGATGGCTACGAACTCACCAGTGCAATCCGCGCATCCGAAGCGGGCCAGGCACAGCGACTGCCCGTCGTCGCCTTGAGCGCCGATGCCTCAGATGAACAAAGGCAGCGCGGCCGTGACGCTGGCATGGATGATTTCCTGCTCAAGCCGCTCAAGCTCCCTGAGCTACGCACATGCATCGAGCGATGGGTGCTTCGGTGATTCCTGTTCGGTGGCCTCAGAGATAGCCTGCCCCGGCCCCAGCGTGCGAGCGGCGCCCTCCATTGCCTGACACTGCACCACGTCTGGACGCCGCACTCAGGCGTTGTCATTCGAAGATGCCCTGCTATAGGCAAGTAGAGGTTCGCCATCGCATCGACACCTGCGACCGCAGCCGCGAACAGCCGGCCTTTGCGCCCGAGGACAAGGGCGCGAACCACGTTCCCGCACAGATTGTTCGAGATGAACCAAGGCTAGATCCCGACACCACGCCACCCTATTGAGTACTGCCGAACTCCCAATGTGGTGTTTGCTTCTCGGGGGTGCGATTGTCCCGGAGCACTGTCCCGCGAACTGGCAGGTTCAGCACCTGATTGCGGTACTTCGTGCCGATAAGCAAGGAACCATTGGCGAAGGGGCCAACGAATGCGTTATGTTCGACAACGGTGTCATCGTCCTCCACGATCATCCCCCAGTTTGCAGGACCACCGAACGTATTTCCGCTGACATAATTGCCTCGGGCCTCGTCGAGTACAACGTCCATGTCGGCGTTCTTGTAGTAGGGGGTCCTGCCGCATTGCATGCTGCGCATATTCCGGCTCATGCGCGAACCTACCCAGACACCCACACGGCCGTCTATTTTGTTCCCCTGGATGCGATTGCCATTGGCCCCGTGCGCACGAGGTACTGACTCAGGATCTGTCAGGCCGCGTTCCTGGCAGTTCCGGTAGAGGAACACGCCCCCCAGGCCGTTGCCAGAGATAGTCGAAGCTTCGATGCGATTGTCAGCCGAAGCATCGATCGCGATGCCAGGTTGCATTGGCCTGGCACCATCCCATCCGCTTTGCAGGATTCGGGAGCGAACGATGGAGGTGCCGCTGGAATCGTGTTCAAGGTAGATTCCTGCGCCACTGACGCGCTGCACCGTAGTGTTATCGATGACAGTGCCAGTGGCATGATCATCGATGTAGATCCCCACTCCGCCAATATCTTCAATCGTATTGCCGATAAGGTGGGTGCCGGAAGGCGTGCGGGAAACATAGCGTTGCGGGTCGTCTCCACCGACGATCTCTCGCTTTTTGCCGTCCGGTACCGACCAGCCGATGCCAATGCCGAGCTTGGTAAAGCCGTGCACCCGGCAGTTTCGAATCTCTACGCCTTGCAGGCTTTCCCCCCTGGAGTCGATCAGAATGCCGGTTGCCCGCGAGTTGTCACCTTCCAGAGTTGCCCCATTGCAATCTACGCGGACAGGCCGGGTGATCTGCATTCCGCTGTGATAGGTGCACTCCGCGCGTAATGTGACGTCCTTGTCCAGCGCAGGCAGTGTGCAGTCGTCGGCGAAAGCCAGACCGCTCGGAACAATTGTGGCGATAAGAATGGAACCGAATGTTCTTGATAGCGGGTGTTTCATGCGTTTTCCTTGCTGCTTCGGATGGCTTCAATGGATGTAATGGCCTGATCGATATTGCCGAACGGAATATTCTTCAATGAATCAAGGGGAAGATCCCACCAGCGCGTCTTGAGCAAGCGCGACACTTTGTCTTCATCAAAGCGAAGTCGGATTCGCCGCGCTGGAACGCCTCCGACGATTTCATAAGGGGCGACATCCTTCGTCACCACGGCACCAGCGCCCACAACTGCCCCATCTCCAATCTTGACGCCGGCCACTATTACGCAGTTGGTCCCGAGCCAAACGTCGTTGCCAACTGTGGTGGGCTCGTGAAAGCGCCACTTCTCGGTCTGCAAGGCTGGATAGCCCTGCACGCGATTGAAAAGCGCTGGCGAGAATTGGAAAGGGTGCGAACTCAGGAATTCCACGGGATGGCGTGCCGCCCCGATCTGCACGTTACGCCCGATCGAGCAGAATTTGCCGATGCGGACGTGGGGAAAGACGACAGCACCTACATTGACGTAGGTGAACCCGCCAATAAATGCCGGCGCATAGACCACTGCGCCATCTCCAATATCAATTGGGTCGTCGAAGCTCACCGCACTGCTGACTTGGGCTGTAGGAGCGATGCGGCCGCCGAGCTCGGCGCAGCGCTTACGGTTGTCGGCACGCTGTTGCTCAGCTTCGTTCTCTGTCGGCATGATTCTTCCTTTGTAAATGGCGGATCGGAGCCACTCGCGCATGGCTACCCCTCACTCAATGTGCAATCAGTCGGGCTACTGAGCGCAGTAGTGGCGAGTTTGCGTCGCGGAAGAAGGCATAAGGGTTCTGGCGAAACTTCCTGAGCTTTCTGGTTGTCGCCGATTCCCGCGAAACAACTGGGTTGTCCGGGATGAGCAGTTCCGTCGCCGGCGCTTTTTTAGGCGCCGATGCCGTCGCGGGCTTGCTGGCCGGCTTGACCGGTACAGCCGCAGCCTTCGGCAAAGGGCCAAGGATCCGGATCAGGCGCTCAATCCCTTCCTTCTCGACTTCAGGAACCAGCCAGGTATTTAGTGCCTTCAAGAAAAAGTCTTCGAGAGCGGCGTACTCGGGCAAGGAGAGATAGCTACCAGGCAGACTGTTGACCGTCTCGACAATCTGGGAGACGGTAAGGTCATCCAGGGTAAAGCCCTTGCGACCAAAGAAGGCCTTTCCAACCTGGATTGGCTTGATGCCCGCCAGGGCCGCTTCCAGCAACCCCTGTGAATTGACACCGATGACGAAATCCGCGGAGCCCAGCAGGTGTTCAAGAGAGTAGTCTTCGACAATACGCAGACGTTCCTCGTGGTCGGGGAACTCGGCTTCGATCAACTCGCGTGTCAGCGCCCGGCTGACATTCGCTTTCTTTTGCTCCCACGGATGGGCTTTGAAAACAATGTTCGCACTGGTATCGCGCAGCAAAGCGCGAATGCAGTTGCGATAAAAGGCGATGCTGTGGAAACCTGTTTCGCCGTGGTTAAGCAGGGAGAAATCATTGACGACCTGCCCCAGGATTACCACCTGCTTCTCGCCGTTCTGGAACAAGGGCTCACCGTCGTGCTCAGGCTGCTTGACATTCTTGTTGGAGCGCCTGTCTAGCCGCTCCATTAGCGCTGCGCGGTCGCCGCGACGCTTGCCGCCTTGCGTGGCGATCTCGATCGAGCCATACAGCCCCGGGGCGCCGAGCAGTGAGTCATTGGGCAGCGGGCTGTGGCGCGCCTCCAGGTAATAGTCTTGCCCTGTGAAGAAACTCTCGCAAACGTAGAGCTGCCCTTGACGGCGCTGCATGATGCACGAGAATGTCCGTGCATAGATGAGGCTGCCGGAGAAAACCAGGGCAATATTCATGGGAGGTAGGCTCCGCATGATCTCCAGCCACCGGTCCATCCAGTACCAGGTTGCAGCGAAGTTCTCCAACAGGGCGGCCCGGTCAGTCTGGTATAGCCGCGCCAGAAGGTCGTCGCCATCGACACCATAGTGCTCGGTATCCGTCCAGTGCGGCAACGGCGCCAGCCGGCTCATCAGTTCGGCTCTGGCGATCGAGAAAGCATTGAAGCCATTAATACTGAGCGCGCGCAACTGCGCCTCGCTCCAGTCGGCCATGCGCTCGAGATAGGGCGCAATCTCCTCGCGATCTTCGTAGTGGCCGAATGCGGTAAGCAGGCCTTCCGGGTGCTCGATCGCATGCATCTCGTAGCCTGCGCGGCGGAGATAGGTGATCAGGCTCTTGAAGTTCCGATCGGTGATGTGCAGACGATCTGCGATCAGGACGCGTTTTGCCATGTCAGGATATTTCCAAGAGTCTCGTTGAGTACCTCCCGATAGACGTCGACCACTCGGGAGGCGTGGATGGCCCAGGTGATGGCATTGCCGGCATTGCGCTTGGCACCTTCACGCAGGTCCGCACGGGAAGCTGGATCAAGAAGCCACGCAGAGATCTGCTCGGCATCGGACCCGGCGTCCATGGAAAGATGAAGCCCGTTTTCCCTGTCGACGACCATATCCTTGGCCATGCCAATCGGGTTACACAGCACAGGTACTGCGCCGCCAACGGCCTCCGGAATATTTGCGGGGCCGCCTTCGAACCAGGAGGACATCAGCAGGGCGTCCACGGTCCGGTAGGCAGAGGCGACTGTTTTGTAGGGCAAGGTCTCGTACGCGGTCACGTCGAAGCCGAACCGCTCCAGCACCGCGGCATCGTAGGTGCGGCCTTTGCCAATCAAAACGAATTCGAAACGGGCTGGATCGAGGCGCTGGGCAAGCTCGTAGATGTAGCCCTCGCCCTTGACCTTTCTCGGATAGCGACGCGAGAACACGCCTATCACCACACGGCCGTTCTTACCGCTACCGGTATTCTCACGGTAGGGTATGTCAGTGGCATCGCCACGCGCACGGATATACCTTGCGTGGTAACCATGGGGAATGACGACGGTATTGGTAATGCCCTCCGCCGCCAGGTAGTCCCGCTGTAGCGTATTGAGGCAGATCACGCGATTTGCCTCCCGGTAGCGGTCAGTAAAGTGCTGGACCGTGAGCGAAGGATCGTCGTCGCGCAGATCGTGGTGAACTGTGACCACACACGGGCCTGAGAGGCGGGATTCCAGATTTGGCCGGTGATAGTGCCGGATCATTCCGCCGAGCGTCGCACTGGCTGATGCCACGTGCTCGATACCGGGCGGCGCGAAGCTGCGGTAGTACGAGATGATGTCCGAGAAAATTCCGCTCGCGACATTGTTCGACATTACGTGGTTTACAAGGAGCATGTCAGAGACCTATTGCCACCTTCGCCGCGATGGCGATCTGGTAAAGAATAGAGAAAACGTCCTTGGCAAACTGCATCGTCTTGAAGTCCACCTTGGGCAGGATCATGATCTGGTCACCTGGCATCACGGTATCGTCCTGGCGCGCATCGATAAACGTGCCGTCAAGATGGGCAATGATGACGCGTGAACTGTCAGCGTTCTGCGTGTATCCGCCTGCCTGCTGAATGTAGCGCTGGACATTGGCACCAGGTTTGAATACGAACGAGTTCGGGAATAGGACTTCACCGCCAATCAACACCAGGTCGTTGCGAGTGGGGATCCTCAGTCGGTCACCGTTCTCCAGCAGCAGGGCGCTGCGTTCCTCGCCGTGGCCGATGACGGCTTGACCGGAGGGATCAATGTGGCGCGCGCGGTCCACCCATTGCAGAACCAGGGCAGCCTCACGCTGGCGCAGCTGGGATTCCTCGTTAGTTCCGGAACGTGCGGTCAGCACGCTGTTCTGCAACTGCGTGAGCGAGGTATCGAGCATCTTCGCCTGCCGATCCTTCACGCTCTGACGAAAGAGTTGCGTGCTCTCTGGCAGCGAGTTGGATGTCATCTCCACGCGACCAAGCAGGTCGCCCAGCTTGGTGCCATAAGGCACGACATACTCCTGCGGACCCAAGTGCTCGCCTTCCACCCGCACCGTAATCGTGCCGGGCCGTTTGTCAGCTGTGAACTCAACGAGATCGCCATTCGTCAGCGTGACATCTGGCGCATTGCTGAGTGGATAGTACTCAACGTCCTGCACCGTGCCCGATCCACGCGTGACGCGCACATTGGTAGAGGTGGCATCCGGCCGCGCAGCGGCTGCGATCTGGGCCAACGTGGTGGTGCCATTGAACTCAAAACGCTTGGCGCTCGCCGCCAGGCCGCCGACCATCACTGTGTTCTTCCGCTGGCCAACGAAGATCACGTCGCCATCTGTCAGGGGCGTACTCGGTAGGTCGCCATTCAACAAGAAGCGATAGAGATCGACTTTGTAGCGTATGGTGGCTCCACGCTTGACCTGTATGTCCAGAAAGGAACCCCGGTCCGGATCGACGCCACCGGCCATGTCCAGATAGCGCAGCACATTGTCGTTCCCCGTTCCTTCGTACATGCCGGGATGGCGGACGAAGCCGGAGACCAGCACGCGGACGGGCTGTGCCGAGGCGAGACTCGCGTAGATCGAAACATTGCTACTGAAGACCTTGCGCAACGCGCCGGTGACCGCCGCTTGCAGGTCGCGGTTGTGAATGCCAGCAACACGCATCGGTCCGCAATGAGGCAGGAAGATCATGCCCTGCGAATCGACGGTAAGTACGCTATCAAAGTCGAACCCGCCCCAGATCCTGACGCGCACGCCGTCACCGATGGCAACGGCGTAGTCAGGATTGAAGGTGGATGGCGCGCTGCGGGCGAATGCGCCGGTAAATAGCTGAGTGCCGAAGACCTCGCTCTTCTGGTTGGCATCGTAATCGACCAGCCGCTGGGCAGGGATATATGCCTGTGCACCGATGTTCGGCAACGGCGGCTGGATCTGACCGGTACCTGGCAAAGGCGTGCCGCCCGTGATCATCGGAGATTGCAGGCCGGAGATACTCGGTTGGCTGCTTTGCCAGGCAGGTGCCGCAGCACCTTGGCCAGTGGCGGCGTCAGTCGAGGGACTGCTGTCCGAGCCGGACGTTAGTCCGAGCAGTGCATTGGGCAGCATGGATAGCGGAACGTTGGACGTCTGCGCGTGCGCTGTCCATGAGAAGAGCAGAGACGCGGCGACGAGGCAGCAGGTAATTCGTTTCATATCAGGTCAGTCAATCGCGATGGTCGCGAATGATGGCGACAAGCAGGTGCAGGACGCCTGTTAGCATTGCGGCGGCCAGCAGAGAGAGAAGGATGTTGTAGATGCGCCGCGGCTCGAGGGGATAGACCGGGAGGTTGGCCGATTGCAGGACTGCAACGGATTTGATCTTGCGGGTCGACTCCACGCGCGCTGTCTCAAGTGCCACTAACGCCGTCTTGTACATATCGTCGGCCAACGCAGCCTCGGCCTCCAGGCGGCCCTGCTCTTCTGCCACAGCGTTAAGCCCACCACCGCGCTTGGCGGCCATGCGCTGGCGTTCGGCTTGTAGTTGGGATTTCACCGCGGCAATCTGGCTGTCGAGTTGCACGATGTCCGGCGCAGCGGGAGTCAGGTAGCCAGCCAACGCTGCGCGCTTGGTCATCAGGTCAGAGAGTTCGGCGTCCAGTCGACTCGCGATGGCCGAGACGCTTTCCACGGCATTGCCGGGCGACACCAGGCCATGCGCATCCTGATAGGCCAGAACGGCCTTGCGCGCCGCGACCATGCGGACACCCAACGCCGAGACTTGCTGCTCGATGTAAGAGACCTGGTCATGCGCGGTCTTGTGATCGAGCGCATTCATATACTTCTCGCCCTCGGTCACCATCTTCTGCGCGATCGCACGCGCCATTTCCGGGCTATAGGCCTGTGCGGTGATCGTCAGCACTTGTGCATAGTCGTCGTAGGTGACGTCGATGCGGGAAAGGTAGTAGCGCTGAAATCGTTCGTCTGGCGCGTCCATGGACCATAGCCGCGAGAGCAAATCGCGGCGCCTGTCGCTGAAGTGTTCGCGCAGATGCAAGTCCTTGTCCAACAGCTTCATCATATCGATGGAAAGCAGGTGGTCACGCAGCAGGAGCAGATCGCGATTGCCACCGGAGCCGGCCAGGATCGATATCAGATCGGCCGAGCTTTGCTGCATGGCGTTGGTCTTCTGCAGGTAAATGTGGGCCTCCGAGACATAGCGGTCCGAAGCGATCACGCCCCAGTACAGTCCAGAGATCAGACTGAACAAGACGAAGGCGGCTAAAAGAGGAGAGCGGCGGGCCGCGCTGGCAACGCCGGACAACGTTTTCATGCGTTTATACTTTTCTTGTACTCGGAGAGGGCGTCTGCAATGTCGTCGAACCAATAGGCGGCGCCGTTGCTCATGAGGATTCCCTTCTCACAAAAATTCTTCAGCGTTCCCTCGTCGTGGCTGACCATGATCAGCCCCGCGGAGGCTATGAGATCCTCGAATGCCTTCTTCGACTTTTTCTTGAATTTCTCATCGCCAACGGCGATGAGCTCGTCGACGAGGTAGGTGTCGAATCGGAAAGCCAGTGATAGAGCGAAGGCAAGCCGCGAGCGCATCCCGGACGAGTAGGTTTTCATTGGCGCGAAGAAGTAGTCGCCCAACTCGGAGAAGACATGCACGAAGTTCGTGCGCTCGGCGATCTCCTGGTCCGGCACGCCGTGGATGCGGAACACGAAGCGAGCGTTCTGCTCTCCGGAGAGCGCACCCTGGAAGCCTCCGCTCAGGCCAAGGGTCCATGAAAGCTTGCCGTCGCGGCGAATCTTGCCGCGGCTCGGATGATCCATCCCCCCGATCAGGTTAAGGAGGGTTGACTTGCCAGCGCCGTTGCGGCCAATCAGGCCGACGCGATCGCCTTGGCGGATACAGAGATTGATATCCCGAAGCACCCAGTTGCGACTGTGATGTCCGCTGTAGCGCTTCCAGACCTGTCGTAGCTCGATCATCGCGACTCCAGTTCCCGCCGAAAGCGAACGTGCAACAGCAGGCCAAAAGTCACCAACGCAGCCGAGATCAGGCTTAGATAGGAAATGCTGATTCCCTCGTAAGCGTGGTACGCCGGGAAATATCCAATCCGCATGATTTCAAGCGCATGGACGATGGGGTTGTAGAGGAGCCAGCTTCTGTACGGCTCGGGCACGATGAAGATGGGGTACATCACGCCAGAGATGTAGAACAGCCACATTGAGACGATCTTCGCGATCTGCCCGATCTCTGGAACGATCGTGCTACCTGCGGAAAGAATGAGCGAGATTCCGGTTGAGAAAGCCCATAGCAGGAAGAAGCCAAGCATGACCAGCAGCGGGCTTGTCGGCTCCACGTCCATGCCATAGAGCCAGCACGCCAGGATTAGTACGCCGCTGACGATGAAATACACAAAGGCCTCGAGCAAGGACCGCACCAGCACCACATCGAACGCCTTCACCTGCCTGTAGTGAAAAAGGGCCCGATTCGATGTCACGGCGTCGATACCGCGCAGAGCGATACGACGGAACATGTAGTACGGAAGAATGCCGAGTCCGATGAAAAGCGGCGGGTTAGCGCCGGGGATCAGGCGATGCTGCAGGATGCCGTGCAGGATCATCAGAAAGGCGATGTGCTCGGCGGATTCCAGCAAGATCCAGAGCGAGCCCGCCCGCTCAAGCGATACACGCGTCACGGCTTCGCGCAAGAAAAGCGCGCGCCAGACTGTGAGCGTGACACGCAGCGGTGCGGGGATGGTCAGCGTCATCACCGACCTCGCGGAGAAATGAAGACCGCCCGTCGCAGGGGACACGAGAAGAAAAACAGAACAGCCATGGTCTTGCGTGGTGAAGTTCGTACAGCCCACCTGCCAGACCGACACCTGCACGGGACAGGCAATTCCGAGGACGACAGCGGTATCTGAAGTTGTTGATCGAGAAGAACCCTGCCGGGCACCCTCTACGCCGCCCGGATCGTGGAAACTCAAGCGCTTCCCTGTGGTTGGAAGCCGAGAAGCGATCGGGCATTGATTGGAACATTAGCGTTCCGACGCGCAGCACACAGTGAGAAATATCCGAAGATTATGCGGAAGACTCCTAATCACTGCAGTGAGGCCAGGCAGTCCGTGTACCCCCCAACAGTGCCCGACTGTTGACAAGGTGGATTCAGAGTTGGCGTGCGGGGGATTGGGAAGTTTCGGGGAATCTGGAGAACTTGCACTTCCTAGAATACCGTCAACCTTTTGTTCCAAGACAGCCAACCACGGTCCAGTAGATTCAATCCTTTCATCTGGACGAGCCGACGACAGCCCCCACGGTTGATGGCTCGTGGCTGTGCAAAAAAACTGCTGATGGCTACGATAAAAAACCTCTCCGTGCGTAACGGCGCACCTCTTGTTCTCTTCGGCGGCATCAATGTGCTGGAATCCCGCGACCTGGCAATGCGAGCCTGCGCCGCCTACGTGGACATCACCTCTCGCCTGGGGATTCCTTACGTCTTCAAGGCCAGCTTCGATAAGGCGAACCGCTCATCAATTCATTCCTATCGTGGACCTGGACTGGAAGAAGGGCTGCGCATTCTCCAGGACGTAAAGGCCGCGTTCGATGTGCCCGTGCTTACAGATGTCCATGAGCCTTGGCAAGCTGCCCCGGTCGCTGAGGTGGCTGACGTGCTGCAGCTTCCCGCCTTCCTGGCAAGGCAGACGGACCTCGTTGTGTCGCTAGCTCGCACCGGCCGGCCCATCAATATCAAGAAGCCGCAGTTCATGAGCCCGACGCAGATTCAGCACATCGTCGAAAAATTCCGCGAGGCTGGCAACGAAAACCTCCTGCTCTGCGATCGCGGTACGTGTTTCGGCTACGACAACCTCGTGGTCGATATGCTTGGCTTTAGCGTCATGCGACGGGCGACGGGAGATCTCCCAATTGTCTTTGACGTGACACACAGCCTGCAGCAACGAGACGCCGGCAACGCGGCTTCTGGCGGGCGTCGGACTCAGGTGGTGGAACTCGCCCGTGCCGGCGTTGCCGTCGGCATTGCCGGTCTCTTTCTGGAAGCGCATCCCGACCCGGATCGAGCGCTATGCGATGGTCCGAGTGCACTGCCACTGAGCCAACTCGAGCCTTTCCTCACCCAGGTGAAGATGCTCGACGATGTTGTGAAATCGCTGCCGGAAATGGAGCTCGCCTGATGACACGGCAGGATGGCGAGAGCGTTGTCATCATCATTCCCGCGCGCTACGGATCGACGCGCTTGCCTGGCAAGCCGCTGTTGGACATTGCCGGCAAGCCGATGATTCAGCACGTCTACGAGCGTGCCCGTTCGGTGCGCGGCGTAGGTGCCGTGGTGGTTGCCACGGATGACGCGCGCATCGAGTCGGCGGTGCTGGCATTCGGTGGGAGCTGTCTGATGACGGCCGCCGGGCACCAGTCTGGAACAGACCGCCTTTGCGAAGTCATGCGCATGGTGCACGCCGACCTCTACATCAACTTGCAGGGTGACGAGCCGCTGGTACGTCCTGCTGACATCGAGTTGCTGGCAAACCTGATGCTCGCCGATCCGACTTCCGACGTGGGCACGCTTTGCCATGAGTTCTCGCTGGAGGAAGCCCGCGACGAGAATGCCGTGAAGGTGGTGATGTCGAACGAAGGTGATGCCCTGTACTTCAGTCGCTCATTGATCCCCTTCCCGCGCGATGGCGCGTCTGCACGCTACTACAAGCATTCGGGTGTCTACGCGTTTCGGAAAAGGGTGCTCGAGGTCTACGGAAGCATGCCCCAGCCGATGGCGGAACAGGCAGAGCGCCTGGAGCAGTTGAGGCTGCTTGCGGCAGGTTTCCGCATACGGATGCAGGTGGTGCCACCCACCGGGACTGGTGTCGATACCCCCGCTTGCCTGGAGCGTGTCCGGGCCATTCTTGCTCCCGCTGTTTGACGGCAGCTGAAGACTTACAGACAAAAGGACAAACGGAACATGCCAGAGTCAATTTCCCTTGCAAAGCAAGTGGTAGCCACGGAAATCCGCGCGCTGGAGGCGATGAACGCACGCGTGAGCGAGGATTTTGGGCGCACCGTGAAGTGCATCCTCAACATGAAAGGCAGATTGGTCGTTGTCGGCATGGGGAAGTCCGGCCTGATTGGCCGGAAGATTGCGGCCACCATGGCGTCGACGGGCACCCCGGCTTTCTCCGTACACGCTGGAGAGGCCTTTCACGGGGACCTAGGCATGATTCGCCCGACTGACGTCGTGCTGATGATCTCCAACAGCGGCGAGACGGAGGAATTGGTGCGCTTGCTGCCGTTCCTCAAACATCAGAACAACTACGTCATCGCCATGACCGGTAAGCCTGCCTCGACGCTGGGGAAGTCGGCAGATACGATTCTCGACATCAGCGTCGAGCGTGAAGCATGCAACAACAACCTGGCGCCAACCAGTTCCACTACGGCCGCGCTGGTTATGGGAGACGCGCTGGCTGTCGTGCTGGCCTCCAAACGCGGATTTCAGCCGGAGGACTTCGCGCGGTTTCACCCGGGCGGCAGCCTCGGACGGAGCCTGCTTATGCGAGTGGCGGACGTCATGCATAAGGGTGCGCTGCCCGTATGCACCGCACAGACGTGCTTCAAGGACGTGGTCCATGTCGTCAATCGGGGTCGCATGGGGCTGGCCTTGGTCATGCAGGGAGATCGCTTGCTCGGCATCATTACCGACGGCGATATCCGCCGCGGATTCGACACCGTGCATGACTATCGCTCCATCCTCGCGGAAGACTTGATGTCGACAAGGCCAAAGGCTATCGCGCCGGACTCGCGCGTTGGTGACGCGGAAGCGCTGTTGCGCCAGGAGAAGATTGGCGCATTGGTTGTGCAGGACATTGATGGTCGGGTCATTGGCATCTTCCAAATGCATAACGCGGAAGAGGCACCCGGCGTGCACTAGATATCAGCATATCGATGACGGTTTGATTCCAGGTTTCGCTCAGGATTCGCATGGTATTCGCGGTGGTCACTCCGGGCCTGTGGCGCACGCCCGGGCTTCGCAGGTTTTTTCACGAGGGCGTCGCCTTTCGCCCCCGGCAACATGTCGATGCCGTGCTCGGCTGGGGCGATAAACCATCCAGCATCAAGGCCCGCGCGTGGGCCGCGCGGCGGCACTTGCCATTCCTGTCTGTGGAGGACGGCTTTCTGCGTTCCATTCATCCGGGACGGAGCAGACAGGGTCTTCTCTCGCTGGTGGTAGATGATCTGGGCATTTACTACGATGCTCGCCGTCCATCCCGCCTGGAGCAGTACATCGCGCAGGGAGACGCGTCGGCGGCCGAGCGGGATGCCGGTGCCCGGGCGATGCAGTTGGTGCTGCAGCACAGGCTTACCAAGTACAACCACATGGGCGAGCTGCACCTTCCCGCGAGCACGCCGGGCAAGCCTCATGTGCTGGTCGTGGACCAGACGGAAGGCGATCTGTCTTTGTTACGTGGTGGTGCAAGCGCGGACACATTTGCGCGGATGATCGCGGCCGCGCTTGCCGAGCATCCGGATGCCGAGATATGGATCAAGACCCATCCGGACGTTCTCTCCGGCAGGCGGCGCGGGCATTACGAGCGATGGCAGTTGGATAGCCGCGTCCGCTTGCTGGCGCAGGAATGCTGCCCTCTCTCGCTGCTCGCGCAGATGGATCACGTCTACGTGGCAACTTCCCAAATGGGATTCGAAGCATTGATGCTCGGTAAGCCGGTGACCTGCTTTGGTCTGCCCTGGTATGCGGGCTGGGGCCTCACTCATGACGTACATCCGGAAGCGGCTCGCCTCGCACTGCGGCGTGGGAGGCAACGAAACGTAGTTGACCTATTCGTCGCCGCCTACATCCAATATACGCGCTACATTCATCCGGTCACGGGGCAGTCCGCATCGATCTTCGATGTCATCGATTGGCTGGCCCGCAACAAGGCAATCGGGCAGGAAGGAAGGGCGCCTACATACTGCGTCGGAATGTCGCTTTGGAAGCGGGCCACAGTCATGCCCTTCCTCTCAGCGAGCACGATCAGGAGCCTGCGCCACCTCAGTCCGGACAAGCTGAGCCGGCTGCCTCAGGATACGACAATCGCCATCTGGGGCGATCGTCATGCTGGCTTGATAGCCCGCGCGCGGGCTCGTGGACTGACCGTTCTGCAGATGGAGGACGGGTTCGTGCGTTCCGCAGGGCTTGGCTCTGACCTCCATGCCCCACTTTCGCTTGCTGTCGATCCAGATGGCGTTCACTACGACCCAAAGTCGGCCAGCAAGCTGGAACAACTGCTCTCTACGCGCACAGTGAATCCGGACGATGCCGGGCGTGGCCGACGGCTACGCGAAACGCTTGTCCGCAATGGCATCGACAAATACAACCTTGGGCATTCGGCTATTCCAGTCCTGCCCGCACAAGCGTTGGGAAAACGAATCATCCTGGTGATCGGGCAAGTCGAGGACGATGCCTCTGTCCGTAATGGCTCGACTCTGGTTAGGGGCAACGATGCCTTGCTCGCCGCGACACGCCGTGCAAATCCGGATGCATGGGTAATTTACAAGAGTCATCCTGACGTCGAGGCTGGGAACCGCATTGGCTCGCTAAAGCCGGCCTCCGAGATACTGGCTGATCAGATCATCACTGAGGCTAGTCTCGGCGCCTGCTTGGTCCTGGCCGACGAGGTACATGTCATGACGTCACTGTCCGGCTTTGAGGCCCTATTGCGAGGGAAGGCCGTGCATTGCTATGGCGCGCCGTTCTACGCCGGCTGGGGCTTGACCACGGATCACTTTCCTTTGCCGCGCAGACAGCGGCGTCTGACGTTGGACGCGCTGGTGTTTGTCGCGCTGTGCCTGTATCCGCGCTACCGCTTGCCGGGTGTGGAGGGATTCTGCTCGGTGGAGGACGTCGTCGACTGGCTTGCGAAGCGCAAGCGTGCAAGGCTCGGTGCGACAAGCGAGTCCTGGCTCGTCAGGCAGGGGCGCAAGGCTGGCCATCTGGCCCGCTCCGTCCTGCAGCATGGCAGGTACGTCTGATTTCGATGAAAGGTCATGCATACGCGGCTGACGGTGTTGTCGGTCGGCTTGGCGTCTATGCCAGAGTCCTGCTTCTGCAAGGGCCTGTAGGGCCGTTCTTTGCTCAGCTGCGAGAAGACCTGACTCAGCAGGGGACTGAAGTCTGGAAGGTTAATCTCAACGGCGGGGATGACCTCTACTACTACGGTGAACGGGTGCTCCACTTTACGCAGCCGATGGTCGCCTGGAGCGACTGGTTGCGGAAACTGGTGATCCGGACGCGCGTGGAGGCCATCGTCGTTTTCGGAAGTTCACGGCGTCATCACAGAATCGCTGCCGGGATCGCTCAGGAACTCGGGCTCGACTTCTGGGCCTTCGAAGAAGGCTACCTTCGCCCTGACTTCATCACTCTGGAACCCGGAGGGGTTAACGCCGATTCCCCGCTGGCCCGTATCCCTCTGGACGCAGTACCGCTGCTTCCGGCGCCAGAGGGGCTACGTCAGTATCCCGGTGCCTATTGGAAGATGGCGCGACATGCCTTGCGCTACTTCGCGGCGGGATGGGCCGCGGCGGGACGCTACCCAGCCTACCGGCACCATAAGCCGTTCCGGCTGCGAGAACTGGTTTGCTGGATCCGGGCGGCTTACCGCAAGCCCTGGTACCGACTCCGCGAAAGACGCCAGGTGGCGCGGCTGCTTATGCCTGGGCATCCGCGGTTCTATCTGCTGGCTCTGCAGGTTTATAACGATAGTCAGATCCGCAGTCGCAGTCCGTGGCGTCGAATGGAGGACGTTATCGAATGGACCGTCTTCTCGTTCTCGAGATTCGCTCCGTCGGACTCGCTGCTGGTCATTAAGCATCACCCCATGGATAGGGGGCATCGTGACTATGCAGCAGCGATTGCTGCTATCAGCGATCGGTTCGCAGTGGCTGACAGGGTCGTATATGTCCATGATCCGCGTTTGCCGTCTCTGTTGCGACGTAGCAGCGGGGTGGTCACAGTTAATTCGACCATGGGAGTACAAGCTCTGCACCACGGCGTCCCCGTCATGACTCTCGGCCGTTCCTTCTACGGGCACACCCGCATGACCTGGCAAGGAACGCTCGACGAATTTTGGACGTTCGCCCAACCGGCGAACCGGCTGGACTGGATCCGCTGGAAGCACTATGTCATTCACCAGTCCCAAGTCAACGCGTCCTTCTACACCGGAGGAAAGACCGTGCCCAATCAAGGGATGCGCGGCATTCGCTGCGCCGCAAGGACTCTCGTCGAAATGACCGGTCGCCTGCTGCGAGCCTCGATCCACGGAATACAACGCTTCGGGGCGATCGCGAGCAGGCTGGTCACGGGCGCCGAACCGTTGCCGCAGAATCCCTTGCCGCGAAAACCATTCTCGGATTACGACTCGTAGCCCTGGATAAGGCGCTGTCAGGTTTTCCAGCGGGAGAGGCCCAATAAGACTGATGCCAAAGCTGCATGAACCAGCGCAGCCGGCATGCGATGGCGTTAGCAACGGACTGAGCATCACCTCCTCTGGGCAATTGCAACTTCAAGACGCCATCGCCACACAAACTCATGACGCTGGCTTTGGCGTTCTCGCATGAACTCGTCCACAAGCAATCAGAAATCCCTCGCAAAAAAAAAGAAATTTCCCTGACCTCAATTCCGTCTCCGCATGAAAAATGGAGGACAAGGGATGTTGTCCGTTGGTTATCCCTCGTGTTGATACTGCTTTGACCCCAGTATTCGCACTTCCCCGTATGGCCGCTTCCTCCCGGAGCGGCTTTTTTTTTGGAAGTAGGCCAGACGCTCTCGTCATGCCGAGACCAGACGCTGACGCACAGTTGTCAGCAGGCATACTTCCGTGCGATGACATGGACGAGGCAAGCGCACCGATGCTGGCCAGGCTATCCAAGAATTTTCACTGAAGCCAATCTGAAGCAGCGTACGCCAGAAACCAGGAAAATCAGCGATCATGACGTAAGAGTCGAGCTTTCCTCTCGCCTCTGATTGGACCGGTCCCTGCTCACCTTCACGGACCTATCTGGTGCGCCTGCTCTCCTGAGCAGGCGCATGCCGGATCCACGGCTGAGTCATCCCTCGTATAGCCGATTGCACCATTCGACACCTCGCGCGTCATTCCCCTCTCTGATTTGCCGACTTCCCGGTGGAGTTGTATCTACCGCAAGCAGTGGTGCTCGCCATCGCACTCTCGCGATGATCCGTCAGCCGATCGTCACGCACCAATACGATTAGCTGGCTTGTGACAAATTGTGATAGCTAGATCTCTATTCGGAAATTTCAGATCTAGAATTCGGAATATTCCGAGTCATTAATGCTTATCCGCATGGTTCGGATCAGAACGACCGCTACCACGCCGGGGGCATTTCATGCGCGAACCGCCATAGATTTCCAATCAGTCTGCATGACTACATGAAGGGCAACTAACGCGACACGCCATGGATGCCAGGCGAGTCGACGTGATGCCCGGATTTCTCGCAATTCACTATCGGAATAGCCATCATGCTTAACCTGTCGTCTCAGGTCGAGCGGGTATCGTGCGCCCGTATTTCCCTCGTCGCTTTCATACTTCCCGTATTCGTCACGCTTGCTACTGGATGCGCGGCAACAGCGGTATCGGCGGCCGAGACCAGCACAGAGCAGAACGCGGAACTGACCGCAGAAGTAAGCACGAACGCAGCGACCACGGATTTGGATGCGGATAAAGCAAGCCGCAGTTTCCAAAAGCAATTCTGGATCAATCCTGGATTCATCTCGCTGCAATTCACCAAAATTGAGGAACGCAATCCACTGAATCTCGGATTCGGGGCAGAGTGGCGCTTCAACGAAGACACCGGGATTATCGCCGGGACATACGTGAACAGCGTGCGCAAGCAATCCACCTATGGCGGCGTCAGCTGGCAACCGATCACCCTCGGCCCTACTCAGCTCGGCGCTGCCTTGGGTGTGATACGTGGATACCCCAAACTCAACCACGGTAGCTGGGTTCCGATGATTCTGCCGACACTCAGCTACGCCTATGGCAGGTTCGGGTTCAACCTTGTTCTCGTGCCGCCATTGGGAGACAAGAACGTCGGCTCCCTGTCGCTGCAACTGAAGTTCAAGGTATGGTGATCGGGGTCCACGCGAACGTCGCTGCATTATTTGTTTTCGCCAGATCGCCCTTTCCGAACCGAGCTTGTTGGGTTCAGCGCAGCATGGTTGCAATTAGGACAAGTACGTCAGCACATTGTGAATACTCCTGAATTCACCGTCAGTACTCATTCCTACAATGCAAGGCTCCATTCACCGAATGCGTTCCCTCATATGAGCTGCCTCAGGAGCACGGAATGACCACGAGAACCCATCAACGCAGCCTGTACGAGAGGGTTTTCCTGTATCTGAACCGGCGTCCGGGCCAACGCTTCGCTGCTTGTCAGCTGGCCAGGGCACTTAATGTGCGAACCATCATGATTCTGGATGCCATCGACATTCTCTCCGAACAGGGAAGAGTTGCTGCCGAACCGCTCACACCGGAACAGCTTGGATACTTTGTAGCACCAGCACAGACGAATCAATGCTCCACGTGCAGTAACGGGATCGACAAGAAGTAGATCCTTCACAGAAGGCGCACGCTGCAAGCGCAAAAAAAGACGCCCATCTTCGAGATGGGCGTAGCGGGAAAAGATCGTTGGGGTCAATTCAACGAATCTTCCAGCGGGTCGGGTAACCCGCCGGCAACGTCAAGTATCCGTTTTGGCAATGAGCGCATCAATCGGACACGTCCGGTTGATGCCATGGAAGAATCCGAATGCATTCCTCTGTTCGCCGATGAGCGCGGGCCCGACGATCTTCTTACTGCGACCGCCCTCACGTGGCGCCCCGACCCGCGCGCCACGCACATCGGCGCTGCGCAAATCCCGCTAATCCAATCATCAGTAGCGCGGCGGCACTCCACGGCGCAAATGCACCGCCACCTCCGCCACCTCCGCCACCTGCCCCATTGCCGTTGCTGTTGCCACCACCACCCCCGTTGCTGCTGCCGCCACCGCCGGTGGGGGGCGCCGGTGGCTGGGTTGTCGACGTCGCCGCCGAAGCTTTGGGCGCCGCTGCCAGCGCCGCGTCGGCATCAAGCAACCCCGCGCCACAATCGCCGACATTGTTGCCTGTTGCGCAGTACGTATTGGCGGGATGCGGACGCGCTGTTGCCTTCAGCACCGAAGTGACTAGCGCTGGGGTCAGCGCCGGATTCTGCGCCAGCATCATCGACACCACCCCTGACACGATGGGTGCGGCGAAACTTGTGCCTTGAGAGCCGACGACCGAATATGCTGTGGGCCCAGCCGCACCGCTGTTGCTCAGTGTGGCGATGTACGACATGCCGGCGGGTGACGCACATGTGGCAACGCCGCCCGACACGCTGAGCCTGGAGGTGCCACAGCCTCCGCCTGGCGCGCTGATTGCCACCTCCGGCCCGACATTGGCATAGCTCGCGTTCTCCCCGTCGTTGGCGTGTGCCGTTACCGCGATCACGCCAGTGCAATCGGCCGGGGACTCGACGGCGCCCGAGGAGTTGCCCGCCGCCGCCACCACGATCACGCCAGCGGCATTCAGATCGTTGATGGCCTGTTGCTCGAAGCTCGAGCACGTTCCTCCACCAAGGCTGATGTTGACCACGCGTGCGGGTGTAGGATTTGGCGGCACGTTGGGCACGCTAAGCCCGCCTGCCCAGCGCATGCCGTCGATAGTGTCGGAAAGCAAGGCACCACAGCGGCCGGATACCCTTACTGGTTGAATACGCGCATTCCAGTCGACCCCAGCAATACCTTGCCCATTGTTGGTGATTGCGCCGATGACGCTTGCCACGCGCGTGCCGTGCCAGGTGCTATTGGATGCGCCGCTACCGTCCGGGCAGGTGGTGCCGCTCGGCACGTAGTCCCCCGGATCGGTCGGGTCGGCATCGCGGCCGTCTCCGTCCTGCGATACGTCAGTGGGCGTGATGAAGTCGTATCCCGCAACGAGTCGCCCGGCAAGGTCTGGATGCGGCAGGTAGCCAGTGTCAACGACTGCCACCACGACGCGGCTCGCGCCACGCGAGCGATCCCATGCGCGCGGCAGGTTGACGCCACCGGCCGAGTTAGCTGGTGCGCCCATGTAGGGCAACTGATAGCTGAAATCCGGATCGTTAGGAACGGTGTCGTGTAGCCGCAGCCACCGGTCCGGTACGGCGTCGGCAACGCGTGGGTCATTTCGCAAGCGCTTCGCAACGGCCTCAGGGCCTTCGCCACGGCTGTCCTGGATTGCCAGCAATTGCATCGTTCCGCTCATCGGGCGCTTGACGGCGATGCCGAGCCCGGTATTCGATTCGACGCGGCGTATGCGTGCGGTGTCTCCTGCGGCATCGATCGTGGTACTACCATCGCGCCAACGCACGATGTAGTTGCCGGTGTAGGTCGCAACGCTCGCGCCAGCGGCTGCCGGAAAGGCAACGCCAGACAGTGCGACGCCAGCGACAATCATCAGGGCGAGCTGGAGCGATCGGGGGCAAGCCTTTGACAAGGTGAGCGGCATCTGGATTCCTGTGTGGGGACGCGATGCCGGTTAATCTTTACGCGAATACGACGCACGGCATCGCATCACCTTACACAGCCGCCCCCGCGCCTCACACCGGGCGTTTCTGAATCAAGATACGGAAACTTCCTCGCCGGGGATCGTGACATGCCATCAATGGGAGGAACTGGCGCGGAGATGCGCGCATTGTCGGCATGAAAAGACCGCCCAGCGAACACTGGGCGGGGAAGGGGAGTTGCGGCGCCAATTGGGGAACTGGCGAAACCGCGTCTTGAACATATCAGACCGGAAGTTTCTGGCCGATTTCAACGAGATTACATTTTCGTCAATCGCAAGGGGAAGGCATGCCCCGGAACTCACCAAACATCACTCCATCTTCAATCCCACCGCCTTCGTGACGGACTGATAGGTCGGCCAGGAAGCGGCGATAAATTGCCGCAGCGCATCACCGGTCAGGGGCGTATCCTGGCTGCCGAGTTGTTCCCGAACGTTCCTGACCGCCTCCGATTCCGTCATCGACTGCCGCACGAGCATCGCCAGGCGGTCGACCACGTCCTTGGGCAACCCGGCGGGACCGAGCAGCATGTTGCACTCCGCCAGGTTCGCGAAGATCGGATCGTTGATGCCTTCATCCACCCAGGTCGGCACGCCCGGCAGCTTTGGGGAGCGCGGACCGGAGATGATCAGCAGCGGCTTGAGGCCACCTGCGGCCAGACCGCCTGACATGCCCAGCAATGATCCGGCGCCGATGTCGATATGACCAGCCAGCAGGTCACCGATCATCGCGCCGGTGCCCTTGTAATTGATGATGTCGAGTTGGGCGCCGGTCAGCTTCTTCAGTTGGGTGACCATCAACTGCCATCCCGAGCCGATGCCATAGTTGCCCACGCTGACCGGCCGCTTCTTCGCCAGCGCGATCAGCTCCTTGAACGAGTTCGCCTGCAATCCTTTCGTGGCGACCATCACACCCACGCCAGTGCTGATGGATGCCACGGGCGTGAGATCGCGCGATGGGTCGATCGGCGGCTTCTTCAGCAGCACAGGTGCCTGCGCCAGTTGACTGTGCAGGGTGCACAACAGCGTGTAGCCGTCTGGCTTGGATCGCGCCACGGCTTCAGCAGCGATCATGCCGATGCCGCCGGGCTTGTTCTCCACGACAACCGGCACATTCAGCCTGGATGAGAAAAACTCCGCAAACGCACGCGACGTGCTGTCGTTTGAGGAGCCGGGCGCTTGCGCGGCGATGATGCGAATTGGGCGCGAGGGCCAGTTTTCGGCGAACGCACGATTCGGCGATAGCCATGGCAGTGCCGCCGAGGCAGCGGCGGCACCCAGCAGCCGGCGCCGCCGCTCATCGACGACATGTGTGTGCACGCGACTGTCTGCGCGAGATGGAGTGTGCATGGATGGTCTCCCTGAAACGTCAGCAACTTCAGGTAGGCGCCGGTAGCGATAGGTGGACGACACACCGGCGCTCCTGTCGGCCACGGCGATCTGCCACGGCCGGGCGGAGATGCGGCCGGCTACATGCCGATCAGGTCCGCGCGTTGCACGAGGTTCCTGACGATGCGAACCGAAGCGATGTCGATCATCTTGCCTTCGTACTGAACCGCGCCCAGTCCCTGCGCCAGGGCCTCTTCGTAGGCACGCATCATGTCGCGAGCGCGCGCGACGTCGTCGGCGATCGGGGAGAACACCTCTTGCGCTAGCGCCACCTGTGAGGGATGGATCGCCCACTTGCCCACCATGCCAAGGATCATGGCCCGGCGTGCTTCCTCCCGATATGTTTCGGGGCTGCGGAAATCCGCAAACGGACCGTCGACGGCGTCCAGCTTGTTCGCGCGCGCGGCGATGGTCAGCCGCTGGCGCTGGTAGTGCCAGATATCGCCGGGATAACCGCCGCTGCCACCGATATCGCGCATGGACACACCCTGGCTGGCCGAGTAGTCGCCCATGCCGAAGATCAGGCATTCCAGCCGGGGCGTGGAAGCTGCGATGGCCTCCACGTTCATCATCGCTTCCACCTCTTCGATCAGCACATCGATGCCAATACGGTGCGGCAGCCCAAGTTTCTTTTCCATCATCGACAGCAGCTTGTCGACGAACTGCACATCGGCGGCGGACATCGCCTTGGGCAGCATGATCACGTCGAGATTGCGGCCGGCGCCTTCCACAACTTCGATGATGTCCTCGTAGGCGTACTCGGTGGTCAGGTCGTTGACCCGCACGCAACGCGTGGTACGGCCCCAGTCGAGACCATTGAGCGCATCAATGATCTTGCGCCGGGCCGGACGCTTTTCGCTCGGCGCCACCGCGTCCTCCAGGTCGAGAAAGACGAAGTCCACGCCCATTGCGGCGGCCTTCGTCATCATCTTCTCGCTCGAGCCCGGCACGGATAGCTGGCAGCGGCGGAGCCGCTTGGTTCGTTCCTGCATGATGAGTGTCTCCTGCTAGTGGTAATAGTTTTGTCTTGCGTACCTACTGCACCACGCCGCCCGCACGCAGCGTGGCGATCTCTCCGGTATCGAAGCCGAGGTCGGCGAGCGTGCGGTCGGTGTGCTCGCCGATCATGGGCGCGCGACGCCGCACGCCGCCCGGCGTCTTGCTCATGCGAACCGGACTGCCGGCGATGGTCAGCCCACGTGTCGCGCCTGGCTGGTCGACCTCGACCAACATCTCTCGGGTGCGGAAGTGCGAGTCGTCGAAGATGTCCGCGGCATCGAAGACCGGGCCGAACGGCACATCCCCTCCGAGCAAGTCCGCGAGTGCATGCTTGGTATGAAGTCGGGTCCAGTCGCCGACGGCCTGCTCCACCTCCTGCCGGTGCAACACGCGCAGTTCGTTGCTGGAGAACCGGGGATCGTCGGCCCATGCGGGATTACCCATCCGCTCCACCAGCAGCTTCCAGAAACGATCATTCGGGACGCCCAGGCTCACATGGCCGTCGCTGGCGGGAAAGATTCCGAACGGACAGAGCAATGGGTGACCATTGCCCTCCGGCCCGGGTGCCTCTCCTGTGACGCTGAACTGGAACACCATGCGTTCGCACACGGCCAGCACCGCGTCGGTCATCGCCACATCGACGAACTGGCCACGCCCGGTGCGCTGGGCGTGCCAGCATGCGGCGGTGATGCCGTAGGCCAGGAACATCGCGGGCACGATATCGCCAACTCCCGGGCCAATCTTGGTGGGTGGCCCGCCACGCTGCGGACCTGTGATACCCATGATGCCGCCCATCGCCTGCGCCACCGGGTCATAGGCCGGCCATCCGGAATAGGCACTCTCACCGCTGCGCGGATCGCCGAAGCCACGGAGTGCCGCGTAGACCAGCCTTGGGTTCTCCCGGGCCAGACGCTCGTAGCCCAAACCGAAGCGCTCCATTACGCCGGCGCGGTAGTTCTCGACCAGCACGTCCGCGCTGCGCACCAGGCGCAGCAATGTCTCGCGCCCCGCCGGTTGCTTCAGATCGAGCACCAGCGATTCCTTGTTGCGGTTGATGGAACCGAAGTAGGCACCAAACCCACCCGATTCCATTTTCACCGCGCCGTCGAGGTGTGGACCATTGCGCCGGGTGTTGTCGCCGCCCGGCGGCTCGATCTTGATGACGCGCGCGCCCTGGTCGGCCAGCATCATCGAGCAATATGGACCAGCCAGCATCTGCGTCAGGTCCAGCACAAGCAGGCCGTTGAGTGCTCCAGTCGCGCCGGACTCGCCACTCATTTCTCACCCCAGTGGCTCTTGCGTTTGATCAGCGCCTTTCGCTCGGTCTGCACGCACAGCTTGTCGTCCTGATTGATGCCGTAGTGACGAAAGTGAACGATGCCGGCGTCTTCGCGATCGGCAGCCTCCCGTCCGACCACCTCGGTGAACGCGTAGAGCGTGTCGCCGTGGAACACCGGATGCGACAGGCGGATCTTGTCCAGCGTCAGTTCCATCAGGCAGTGCTCGGCGGTGTCCTGCGCGGCCAGGCCCAGCACCATCGACAGGTTGATCCCGCCGAATACCACGCGCTGCGTGAAGATGCCCCCGGCGCGCCGCATGGCGTCCTCGTTGAAATGTCCCTCTGCCGTGTTCATGACCATGTTGGTCAGCATGACGTTGTCCATCTCCGTCACCGTCTTGCCACGGGCATGGCGGATCAACATACCGGGCTCGAAGTGTTCGAAGTAACCATCTGGACTGGTGAGCGCCGCGAGCTTCATGCTGCCTCCTTTCCGTGTCGGACCTGACCGCTATAGGCGCGGCTGGCGATCATGGCTTCCACCTCCGATTTGCCGAGCAGGCTGTTTGCAATGATCCGCTGCTGGATCTCCGAAGTTCCCTCGAAGATCTTGGTCAGCCGCGCATCGCGCCAGTAACGCTCCACAGGGAACAGCTTCGTGTAACCCGCGCCACCGAAGATCTGTAGCGCGGTGGACGTCACGCGCTCGGCCATCTCGGAGGCAAAGTACTTCACCATCGACGCCTCCTTGTCGCAGCGCCGCCCACTGTCGATCTCGTTGCAGACGAAGTAGAGCAACTGCCGCGCGGCTTCGATTTCGGTGGCCATGGTGGCGATCTTGAAGCGGATGGCCTGGTACTCGGCGATCGGCATGCCGAACTGACGACGCTCCAGCGAATAGGCGATCGCGTCTTCCAGCGCCCCTTGCGCCAGCCCGATGGCCCGCGCAGCGGTGTGAGCGCGCGCGCCTTCAAGACCTTTCGCCATGATGAGGAATGCCTTGCCTTCTGGCCCCATCAGGTTACGTTTTGGCACGCGCACGCCATCAAGCGCGAGCTCGAAGGTCTTCCAGCCGAAGTACCCGATCTTCGGGATCGGAGAGCCGGTCATCCCCGGCGGAAAGCTTCCACGCGGTTTCTCGATCATGAAGCACGAGATCCCTTCCCAGCGCTTGTCGGGCGCCGGGGGTGCGGAGGTGCGCGCGAACAGGATCAGGTAGTCGGCGCCGTCGGCGAACGTGCACCAGTACTTGTTGCCCGTCAGAACCCACTCATCGCCTTCCAGTACTGCGCGGCACGAGATCGAGGCCAGATCGGAGCCCGTGTCCGGCTCGGACAGCGCGCTGGCATTGAGGAACTCGCCGCGCACCACACGGGGCAGGTACGCTTTCCGCATGTCTTCCGGCATCGACTTCATGATCCACCCGCCCTGCGCCCGTGCGACGATCGATGCCACCGACATCCAGCCGCGCGACAGCTGCTCGCAGATCAGGCAGTACTCGAAGATGCCAAGCCCAAGGCCGCCGTAGGCCTCCGGAATGGTGATGCCGAAGTACCCCATCTCCGCGAGCTTGTCGCGCAGGGACATTGGAATCTCCGCATCCGGGCCGTCCAGCGCATTGGCCACCGGCAGCACTTCCTTCATCGTGAACTCACGCGCCGCATCGCGGATCATGCGGCGCTCTTCTGTCATGTATCCCAGACCATCTCCCGACATGCTTATCCCCTCATCCTGACCAGATTGGATCGTTTGAACTCGATGACTGTTTCGCCTTGCTGATTGGTGCCGTGCGTGTGCCATGTCACGATGCCGTAGCCGGGCCGATTGCTGGCGGGCCGGCGTGACACGACCTCCGAACTGGCGTAGAGCGTCTCGCCGGGATAGACCGGCTTGAGGTACGCCAGCTCATCCACGCCCAGAAATGGGCCACCGCCTTCGGACAGGTCTTCCACCGAGAGGCCGAAGACCGTGTTGAACACCAGCAGCGGATTGAGTGGCACGCCCGCATAACCGTTGGCCTGCGCCACCGCGTCATTGGTGTACTGCGGGTTGTAGTGCAACGTCAGCACCGAGAACATGGTGTTGTCCGCCGCCGTTACCGTACGGCCCCAGTGGTGCGCAAAGCGCAGGCCTGGTTCGAAGTCCTCGTAGCGGTTGCCGCGGACGCGTAGCTGGGCGTCCCGCCTCAGGCGTGCGACAACCGGGTCGACGGGGTTCTCAGTCGCGAGACCGGCTTTTGATTGAGTGGAGGTCATTGGATCGCCTCGAACAAGGGTTCAACGGAAGGGAGCCGGTCCAGCGACTCGATCGCGGACACCAGCTTTGCGAATTTCGCCGCGCCCACGCGCGGCACGACGATGGCGCGCGCCTTGTCGACCAGGAGTTGCCACTGCAATGCGAGATCGGTGGCCGGGACCGCGACGTTGGCTTGCGCGCGAATCGTGCGGCCGTCGCGCGTCACGATCTGCACGGTGGCAGCATTACGATCCGGGCCCTGCACCACCTCCAGCGCGATCCGCTTCCGTGCCTTGACGTAGCGCGGCGCGCACGCGGTTTCGGGTGAGTACAACGCGAGCGAAGCGGTGGGCGCACCATCCATGGCCAGCGCCGCGAGATGCTGGATCGCGAACTTGATCTCCAGGCCGGACTGCGGATTGGCGATGTCGCACACGCCGCGATGTGGGCCGGCCACGAAGATGGTCATTGCCTCCAGTGCATCCAGATCGATCTGATGCTCACGGCACGCGGCACGCACAGCCTCGATGGTCGAGTGCGTGAGGTAGCAGGAGGCATGGAACTTGAACAGCGTGCGTTCGATGGCCATGCTCGTCCGCCGTTCGAACGCATCCGGAAACACCGGTGCGGCATGCGACTGCGTGCTACCGAAGCCCTGCGAACATTCAATGCCGTTCGGATTGGCGGTAAAACCACGTGCTGCCAGCCGGGCGGCCATCACGCCGTTCATGGCCGCCTTGCCCGCGTGCAGCGGCTTGGCCATCGTGCCGAACATGCACTTGAGCCCCGCGGCCTGTGTCGCGGCCAGTCCCAGCGTGTGCGCCGTGGTGGTCGGATCCAATCCACTCAGCCTGGCAGACGCTGCGGCCGCGCCTAGCGTGCCCGTTGTGCCGGTGGGATGCAGGCCCAGCTGATACTGTTCCGTGCCCACGATCTCACCAATCCTGCTTTCCACTTCGTGCCCCACCACGAGCGCGCGCAGCAGGTCCTTGCCACTGGCGCGGGTGGCCTGCGCCATTGCCAGCGCCGCGGGCGCCACGGGTACGGTCGGGTGGCCATGCATCGCCGAAGCAACGTCATCGAAGTCGAGGGCGTGGCCGGCGGAGCCATTGATCAGCGCGGCCTGCGCCATCTCCGCGCGGCGCGAACTGCCCAGCAGCGCGCAAGGCAGTGCGGCCTGGCTGGCGTACTCTGCCGTGAGCATTTCCACGAGCGGCTCACTGGCAGCGGCGATGGTGACCGCGACCCAGTCGAGCATGGCATGTCGTGCCCACTCGAAAGCTGGCTCGCCGATCTCCGCATCGTCGACCGTGCTGATCCAGGTGGCCATTGCCTGGGTAAAGCCAGTGCCGCTGCCAGCAGTGGCTTTATCGATGGTGTTGTCAGTTTCCACTCGGAGGCGACCCGTGGTGGCGGGCGCTGGGTTGTTGTCGATGGGCTTGAGTATTGGCAATTGGCCGCAGGCGTGGCATCACATATGTGATGGTTCCGGATTGCGCCGATCCATCACATATGTGATGAGCCACGACAATCCCGCGGCGGAAACTTGCATCAGCGTTCGATTGCGATCGCAAGCCTGGTTGCGGCCTCCGTGTCATCCTTGATGCCTGCGCCGTTCTTCATCACTCACTACCCCATGACCATGAACACCACCACGCCTCGCCGCTCCGTGCTCTATGTGCCCGCGAGCAATCCACGCGCCATCGAGAAGGTCCGCAACCTGCCTTGCGATGTCATCGTGTTCGATCTGGAGGACGCCGTGGCGCCCGCCATGAAGGCCCAGGCCCGCGAGAACCTGATCACCGCGTTCGCAGCGCAGCCATTTGCAGCGCACGAGACCGTGATTCGAGTGAATGCACTGGGAACGGCCGAATTTGACGCGGATCTTCGCGCGGCCGCCACGTGCCGCGCGGATGCCGTCTTGTTGCCGAAGGTCGATACCGGTGCCGATCTGGAGACATTCGCCACCGCGGTCGGCAAGCTTGTGGACGGCCCCGCGCCCCGGCTGTGGGCCATGATGGAGACCGCCTGCGCCATCCATCATGTCGACGACATTCTGCGTGCCGGCAAGGACAGCCGGGTCTCGCTCGCGTGCCTGGTCGTCGGTACCAACGACATCGCGAAGGAAACCGGCGTCTATCCCGGCGACAATCGCATGTATCTGGTGCCGTGGCTGATGTCCATCGTGCTCGCGGCCAAGCGATATGGCATCGAGGTGCTGGATGGCGTGTGGAACGACTTCGGCGACCGCGCGGGCTTCGACAACGAGGTGCTGCAGTCAGTGCGGATGGGTTTCGACGGCAAGACGCTGATCCACCCTTCGCAAGTCGAGCCCGCCAACCTGGCGTTCACGCCGTCAGACGCCGCGATTGCCGATGCGCGCGCGATCGTGGCCGCCTTCGCGCGTCCCGAACACGAAGCGGCGGGTGTCATCAATCTGGATGGACGCATGGTCGAGCGCCTGCATCTGGAACAGGCGACGCGACTACTGACCAAGCTGGATGCGATTCAGACACGCAGTCAGCAGTTGCCCGGCTAACTGGTTGATTCTTCCCGGACAGCGGCGCTCAGCAGTCCTGCGCCACCGCGAGCACGGCGGCCAGCAGCTTCTTGCGCCGCGCGTGCAGCCGCGCCACCGGGCCACCGGTGCCGATGCCGAGCCACTGTCCTCGTATCGGCGTCGCCACAAGCGTGGCGATCACGCCGGCCCCCGGGGAGGCAAGACTGGCCGATTCGTAGTACCCCTGCCGACGTGCCTGCTCGATGGCACGCATGATCTCGGCGGGCCGCACGGCTGACTCGCCAGCAGGAACCTCGGCATTGAATCGGCGCAGCATCCGTCCGATCTGTTCGTCTTCCATCCGGCTCATCAGCATGATGCCGATGGCGGTGCGATGCATCGGCCGGATGGTGCCGGACGATACCGACAGGCGGAGCCCCTGGCTGGATTCGATAACGGAGAGGTACTGCAGCATATTGCCGCTCTGGCGCCCCAGCAGCACCGTCTCGCCGGTCTCGCTCGATAGCCGCTGCATCGCGTCGTGGACGGAGGCGCCGGCGCCCTGCTTTCGCGTGGTCCATCCGCACATGAATGCCACCCGGACGGAGGGGCAGTAGCTGCGCATCTGCGCGTCGAACTCCATATAGCCGCGCGCCACCATCGTTCGCAGCAGCATGGAAACACTGGACTGGGGAACGCCAAGACGCTCGGCAATCTCGCCAACGCGCAGCGGCCGGCGCACGCGTTCAAACAACTCCAGCAGGTCGAACACACGATCCGCGGATTTGACCGTCCTGTTATCCATCTGAGCGCCCCGTGATATCAGCGAGGCGTCAAGTTTAAGCCCGGATCAGGGGTGATGGAACCGGGAAAACCAGACCGCGCCGGGTGCCTGCCGTCGGCACGAAATCGCAAGTTCGGCTAGCGGAGTGCGGTTCCTGATCCGCCCTCCGCGGGTCTTGCCACGCCATCAGTCAACATCAGTCAACGCAAGTCGGGGAAATCTTCTTCCCAGTATTCCCCGGGCATCCTCGACGACTGATCCTCGCGCTCCATCTCGCGGCGGCGGAGGTCAACGCGCCGGATCTTTCCGGAGATCGTCTTGGGTAGCTCGCTGAACTGCAGCCTGCGAATCCGCTTGTACGGGGCAAGCTTCTCTCTCGAAAAGCGGAATACTGCCCTGGCCAGTTCGGGGCCCGCCTCGTAGCCCTGGCGAACCGTGACATAGGCCTTTGGTACATACAGCTTCACCGGGTCTGGGCTCGGCACAACGGCGGCCTCGCCAATGGCTTCGTGTTCGATCAGGACGCTCTCCAGTTCGAATGGACTCAGCCGGTAGTCCGATGCCTTGAAGACATCGTCCGCACGACCCACGTAGACAAGGTACCCGTCGTCCCGGCGCATCGCGATATCGGACGTGTGATAGAAGCCATTGCGCATGGCTTCCGCAGTCGCCTTCTCGTTGTTCGAATAGCCCGCCATCAATCCAAGCGGGCGGCTGGCCAGCGAGAGGACGATCTCGCCTTCGTTTGCGAGATGATCATCCGGATCCACCAGATCGACACGGTACCCGGGAAGCGGCCTGCCCATCGAGCCGGGCACGACGGGCTGACCCGGCGGGTTGCCGATCTGGCAGGTAGTCTCGGTCTGCCCGAATCCGTCGCGAATGGTGATGCCCCACGCGCTCTGCACCCGCTCGATGATTTCCGGGTTGAGCGGTTCTCCTGCCCCGACGATCTCGCGCAGCTTTACCGCATACGAAGCCAATGGCTCCTGCACGAGCATTCGCCATACCGTGGGCGGGGCGCAGAGCGTGGTTACGTTGCGTTTCACGAGCACGTCCAGCGCATCCCTCGGAACAAAGCGGGCGAAGTTGTAGATGAAGACGCACGCCTGGGCATTCCAAGGCGCGAAGAAGCAACTCCATGCGTGCTTGGCCCATCCCGGGGAACTGATGTTCCAGTGGATGTCTCCGGGCTGCAGCCCAATCCAGTACATCGTCGACAAGTGGCCAACTGGATAGCTCTGATGCGTGTGTTCGACCAGCTTCGGTTTCGATGTCGTGCCCGACGTGAAATACAGGAGCAGCAGATCCGTCGCGCGAGTCACCCCGTCCGGGACGAAGGTTGGCGACGCCTGATACGCGTCGCCGATGTGATGCCACCCGGCGACACGCTCGCCCACCGCGATACGGGTGACACTCGCGTCAACGCCGTCGAATTTGCCCAGCTCCGCACCGTCAACCACGACGAACCGCGCCTCGCCGAGTTGCACGCGATCACGAACATCGTCGGGAGATAGCTGGGTCGTGGCAGGCAGCACGACGGCACCGAGCTTCATCGCCGCCAGCATGACGTCCCACAACTCGACCCGATTGGGCAGCATCAGGAGGAGCCGGTCGCCGCGCGAGACACCTACGCCACGCAGGTAGTTGGCCATGCGAGAAGACCGTTCCGACATCTCCCTGAAAGACAATGGCGCGCCCGCATCATCGGGGCTGTCCACAATCCAGAGTGCGGGATTGTCGTTTCCCCGAGCCATGACGTCGAAGTAATCGAGCGCCCAGTTGAATTCGCCGAGCTGCGGCCAGGCAAATTCCCCGTATGCGCGTTCGTAGTCCGCGCGATGTCGCAGCAGAAAATCCCGTGCGGCGACGAATGCCGCAGCTCCTGATGCCCCGTCTTTCATCCTTGTCTCCTGGTTGGCGCGGTAGAGCGCTCTCGAATGGACAACGAATTACCAATACATTGAACGGTGCGCGGCATTCCAGCCAACACCCAGCAGTACCCCGCCGCCACGCGTGGGCGACTGGCATGAAGTCGCGCTGCAACAACGTTGAAGTATAGGTTCGGGGGTTGGCGCTGGCAGCCGGGGAATACCAGCGTGTCTGGCGGGAATGAACTAGCCAGAACTTGCTTCGGCTTCCGACTGCGGTCGCGTCGATGAACTTGGCCCGGGATCCAGTCCAGGGATGCATTCTCTACTATGCGTCCGCCCCGGGGACGGCCGCTCTAGAGGAGCCAGCGCAACGGCTCGGCGACCACGTGGAACAATTGGGCAAGCACGGAAGTTACCTCGGTGTTCGAGACCTTTGCATAGGCAAAGATGATGACACTGGCGGATATGAGAGCGGCGCAAGCCGATTTGAGATTGTCACCCACAGCGCATCCTACGAATGTCAGGACGACGGCGCACTGCGCTTTGCCGCCCCGCCATCAACGCGGATTCGATAGCGGCATGGCAAGCATGCAGAGCGGGCTCTTGCCCAGGAACCCGGCAAGTATTGCCATTACTACGCTCGCTCGAATGGCAAGATCTGTGCGCTAGCAGCCAGAAGGCCGGAGCATGTTCGGTCTGAACACGTTCGGACAGTCGGAAACGGCACGACAAGCGGCAATGCCGCAGTGGGGCGAGTGTCGGCGAATCCGCTGCTTGATACCGGCCCTACCTATCGGACCGCAAACCCCGATCGAAAAAATCCCTTGTAATGAGATCGATTCCCATTTACTATCCGGTCACTGTCTGACGCGCGGCGAGTCGCCGGGACCGGACAGTACAAGATTTCAGAGCGTCGTCTTCGGCTGAAACCAGGCTCGCGACGCCCGATACCGACTTTTGTGGGGACCGCTCCGAAACACGGAGCGTTTGGTAGTAGCCAGTTGCAGGAAGATCGGGAAAACAACCAGACCCCGTTTTCCCGATCGCGTCATCCAGCAACAAGCCAGGCCACCTTTTTATTCCGCGCGCCGTCCAGGCACGGCGCGCCGCCCGGGACGATGCAACACGCGCCGGACCGGGCGTCTTCCGCCTGACCTCTTCTTTCCCGTTCCATTCCAGGCCCTCGCCTGGTTCCATTGCACCGCCCGCTCGCGGGCGAGATCCGCATGATGACCTCCAACGTGAATGCCGATGTAGTCCCACTCAAGCGCGCTGGCCTGAGGGCCACGTCTCCGCGCATGCACGTGCTTGAAGTATTCCGCGCAAGCGAACGCCGCCACCTGAGCGCGGAAGACGTCTATCGGACCATGCTTGAACTGGGCATCGATGCCGGGCTGTCGACGGTCTATCGGGTGCTCAACCAGCTCGTGCAGGCGGACATCCTGTTACGCCACAGCTTTGAATCCGATCATGCTGTCTTCGAGCTCAACGAGGGCGGTCATCACGACCATCTGATCTGTCTGGAATGCGGCCGCGTCGAGGAGTTTCGTGACGAGGCGATCGAGCAACGCCAGAAACAGGTGGCGGCGCGCAATGATTTCGTGCTGCGCGAGCACATGCTGGTGCTGTATGGACTCTGCCCCGATTGCCAGCAGTCACGCATTGGAGCAGTGGAAGCAGACATCGGCGCGGGGCGCTGAAACCCCGGATGTTGCTTACAGAATAGCCAGTTTCCGTTACAAACACGCGCGAATGGTAATACGCCACATGGGTAGAGTTGAGGTGTAGCAACTCACGCCTTCTGGTGAAGGCTGAAGACCATGAACAACAAGCGTCCTCTCTACTTTTCGATTTTCCTCGCTGGCGCAGCCGCGCTCGCTGCCTCCGCCTCCGCAATGGCTCGCGTCGATATCGGCGTCAGTCTCGGCGTGCCCGCGCCGGTGGTGGTCGCTCCCGCACCCGTCGTTGTAGCTCCCGCGCCCGTGGTGGTGGCACCCCCACCGCCCGCCTATATAGCGCCGCCCCCTCCGGTCGTCTACCGCCCTGGCCCGCCGGTCTATGTGGCGCCGGCAGTTGTCGTCGGCTGGCACGGGGATCGTTATTGGGACGGCCGCCGCTGGTATGACCGCCGCGAGTACCACGCCTGGCACCATCACGACGACTACTACCGCCGCTGATCCAGCGTGACGATCACGACCGGGCCGGCGCCGGCGCCACTGCCGGCGCGGCGGGTCGCAATACCAGCCAGACCGCCACGCCAATCAGCGCCATCCCGGCGGCGTGGGCCCATGACAGCGATTCCCCGAGGAACATCCAGCCCCAAACGATGCCGAACGGCGGGATCAGGAAGGTCACGGTCAGCGATTTGACCGGACCCAGGTCGGCAATCAGCCGGAAGTACAGCACGTAGGCGATCGCGGTACAGAACATCCCGACCGCGAGCATCGCCGCCCAGACGCCAGGGCCCGCAGCCGGCAGCGTGTTCTCTCGCCACAGCGCGACCGCGCTGAAAGGCAGCAGGAACAACGTTGCGCCCACCAGGCTGCCGGCAGCGACCAGGCGACTGTCCAGACCGCCTCGAGCAGTGATCCACCGGCGCGTCAGGAAGCCCGCCAGTCCGTAGCATGACGTTGCCACCAGGCAAGCCAGCGCGCCGAGCAACACCTCGTGCGAGAACACCACCGGCCCCGTCCGCGTCAGCACGCCGACACCCGCCAGCCCCATCAGGACACCAGCCGCCTTGGCACGCGTCAGCTTTTCGGCAAAGAACAGCGAGCCGATCAGCACCCCCATCAGCGGTGTCATCGCGTTAAAGATCGCCGAGTACCCGGCTGGCAACCAGAGCGCAGCGATGGCATACATCACGAAAGGAATGCCCGAGTTGATGATGCCGAGGATGATCACGGCACGCCACTTGCCCTGCATGTCCCATTTGAGCCCGAGCATCGGAAGGCAGGCGGCAAGCGTCACGGCACCGATCAGCACCCGGAAGAATGCCGTCGGCAGCGGCCCGAGCACGGGGGCACCAATGCGGATAAACAAGAAGCTGGCGCCCCAAATGGCCGACAGCAGTAGAAGACGGATCAGGTCAGCGGGTCTCATTGGTTTATGAAATGCAATGATCAAACCGAAAAACATCAGACCGTTGCTGATATGCGACAAAATCAGCACATTGGTCGATGCGGCGCGGAGCAACGGCTCCACGGGAAGGTATTAAAGCGCTGAAACTGGCAAGCAGCACGCTGGATTCGGACATTCCCCTGCTGGACGAGGGGATGTCTTTGCTGCGCCGCAAAATCATCGAAATCGCATCGTAAAGGGCAGAAATGCGGCGATTGTTGCGCTTCCGCCGCAAGTTACTTTCGATTTCCTTTCGTAATCACCCCTCAAATGTAGGGGGCACTAGCACAGGGCGTGACATCGCGTATTCGATTCCTTTAAAATCTGTACTGCGCCAGAGTTAATTGACCCCTCCGACGCATTCCCGACAAGCCGCCAGGCAATCCTGGCGGCTTCTTTTTTTGTCGCGACGAAAAGTTGTATCGTATGTCACAGCAGGGCCACATACAGCAACTGGCGTATGGTGCACGTTGCGTTCCCGCGTCAACCATCAGCCCCCTTACAGCGTTGCCAGCGACATGAAACGACAGTTCCTCGGCTTGCTCGCCCGCGTCTACGTCATGCAATTCGCCATGGAGGTGCCCGCCACCGTGGCGATGCTTGCGGAAATGCTCATGGATTACGGATTCCAGGTAGACATCGGCTCCGTACGACCTCTGCTGCGTGCGCTGCAGATGGAGGGTTATCTCGAAAGCGTCCTGCGCGACGGTATCGGGCGGGTTTACCTGCTCACCGAACTGGGGCGTGAAGAGTTGGCCACCAGCCGCACACGGATCGACGAGTTGTATCGCCGACTCCACAATCCCGTCGCCGAGACCGTCGCCATGGCACCGGCGACCGTTTCCCACACCTGATTCCTGATTCCCAAGCCACGCTTGAATGACGAAACCGGCACGCCGCGCCAGCGGCCTGCCGGTTTGTTTGTTTGGGTGGGATCGAACGTCTCAGCCACCGCGTATCCACCCGATGCGTGCGTAACGTTGCGTACCCGTTTCTGCGGACGCCCGCGGCGTGCCAGACGTCATGCCGCCATGTCAGGCCGCAAGCACGTCCGCATTGGCCAGACTGCTATCGCCACGCAGGATCTGACGCAGCGTATCCAGTCCAACCGGCTGGCTGAACAGGTAGCCCTGCACGGCATCGCACCCTTCGGCGCGCAGGAAATCGAACTGCGCTTTTGTCTCCACGCCCTCGGCCACCACCTGCAGATGCAACTGGCGCCCGAGCGCGACGATGGCCGCGGCCACCGCCCGGTCGTGTCCTGGCACGGCGAGATCATCGACAAACGACTTGTCGATCTTGAGCTTGCTGATTGGCAGGCGGGTCAGATAGCCCAGCCCGGAGTAGCCCGTACCGAAGTCGTCGATCGAAATCCCCACGCCCAGCTGGCGCACCTGCCGGAGCGTCTCGACGGTGGTCTCGCTGCCGTCGACGAGAATGCCCTCGGTCACCTCGATGGTCAGACTGGCGGCCGGCAGCCCGGAAGCGCGCAACGCCTGCGCGACGGCCGCCGGGAAACTTGCCTGACGCAATTGCAGCGGCGAAATATTGACCGCGACATCGATATCGCACCCCAGTTCCTGACGCACCGACTGGATATCCTGGCAAGCCTTGCCCAACGCCCACTCGCCAAGCTCGCTGACGAGCCCGCACTGCTCGGCGATCGGGATGAACTCAGACGGCTGCATCACGCCGCGCTCGGGGGTCTCCCAGGCGATCAGGGCCTCGACCCCGAGCAGCGCCAGCCTGGAAACGTCGACGATCGGCTGGTAGCGCAACCGGAACTCCCCCTTGGCCAGCGCGCGACGGAGCAACCCCTCGATCGTGAAGCGCGTCCGCGATGCCTCCGCCATCTCGCTGGCAAAACGCCGCAGTTGGGCGCGCCCGCCATGCTTGGCGGCATACATCGCCGCGTCGGCCGATTTCATCAGGTCCGTCAGCGAATTGCCATCCTGGGGAAAGATCGCCATGCCGAGCGAGGGCGTGACGCGAACATGTTCGCCCGCCAGTGGCAGGTCCTCGGACACGCGCGCAAGAATCTTGGCGGCCACCAGCTCGGCTTCGCCATCGAAGCGCAAGTCGCCAAGCGCCACGGCAAATTCGTCGCCGCCCATGCGCGCCACCACATCGCGGGGCCGCACCGCGCCGCGAATGCGGTCGGCAATGGTCCTCAGCAGGTCATCCCCCACGGGATGGCCGAGCGTTTCATTGATATGTTTGAAATGGTCGAGGTCAAGCAACAGCAGCGCCACACCGCTGCCACGACGGCGCGCTTCCGCGAGCAGTACTTCGCATCGCTCATGCAGTTCCGACCGGTTTGGCAGCCCCGTCAGCGCATCGTGCTTCGCCATGTGGCTGATATAGGCATCCGCGAGCGTCGCTTGCTTGCGCGCCTCCTGGCGCTCGCGCCGAAGACGGCCTGCGAGCCATCCCGCCAGCATGACAGCAGCCGTCGCGAGTAGCAGCGGAAGCCAGACGAGCGGTGACAGGAGCGGTTGCATGAACGAAGGAATGAAACAGCAGTGGAGGCGTTGTGGGCCCTTTCCCTGGCGAAGGACACCCGAAGAACACCGTGTCTGGCGCACTATACCTTGTGTGCCTGCGCCCGCACAGTAGCGGCCGGTTCGCTTCCGATGACAAGAGACGCATGGAACGCAGGCTGTCAAACCCGATTTCTCCGGGCTTTCATCATCAGGCGAACGTGATAACTTACGTTCGCCAGCAACCAGACATGCGCGACGCGCTGGCTCCAGCGAACTCACAGGCTTTCGATGCCACATCGACTCCGTGACACTCACATGCCCCGGTTACTGCCGTCGCTCAAGGTACGCATTGCGCTGATCACCACGGTGCTTGCCGCCATTCTCGGCGGAGGCATCGTCATCGGCTCGCTCTACTTCGCCCATCTCGATCTCGAAGACGCGCTGCAGAACCAGCAGGACTCCATCGTCAAGCTGTCGGTGGACCAGCTCGACACCGCGATGGACGACCGCATCGAGCTGCTCTCTCACCTGGCACCGCAACTGCGCGACACGCTCGCTTCCGCGCATGACCAGCCACACGATGCCGTACGGGCGGCGCTACAGCAGGCAATCGACCGCACGATACCGATGCCCGAGGCGTTCAATGCCGTGATGGTCGTCGACGCGGCTGGCACAGTCCTCACCATGGACGGCAAGCCCGTCGAAGTGGGTGACCGCGCCTACTTCCTTGAGGCCATTCGCACGCGCAATGTCGTGGTTGCCGCGCCGATCCGCTCCCGCGTCGGCGGCTATGTGGGTGTCCTGGTGGCGGTACCGGTGCTCTCGTCGTCCGGTGAGTTCCTGGGCGTCGCGGGGGGCTGGCTCAACCTTGCCAACTCGAACTTCCTGGTGGAAATCGCCAACAACCGGCTGGGCACCACGGGCTTCTACTGTCTGGTGTCGGCCGGCAGCGAACCCGTCTATGTCCAGCATCCGGACCCCACCATGGCGCGCAAGCCCGCCCGCGCCATTGGCGAGACCTGCGGCGTGGACGATCACAGCGCGCCACTGGAATTTCTCACGCCGACCCGACCCGTGATCGCCCGCCGGCTGATGGCAAGCACAGGCTGGGAACTCGTGGCCGTGATGCCGGCGCAGGAAGCCTACGCGCCGCTGCGCCAGATGCAGCGGCGATTCCTGATGATGTCGGCCATCGCCTTGTCGGTGGTGGCGCTGCTGATCTGGCTGGCGGTGCGTCAGTTACTGACGCCGCTTTCGCGCCTGCATCAGGTGGTGCAGGCGAGCGCGAACGACCTGGATGCATTTCAGCGCTTGCCAAAGCGACCGCACCGCGACGAGATCGGCGATGTCACCGGCGCCTTCATCCGCCTGATGCGTGACATGCGCCAGCGCGGACTGCAACTGGCACGCAGCGAACGGCGGCTGCGCGCGGTCACCGACACGCTCCCGGCACTGCTGGCCTTCATCGACAGCGACGAGCGCTACGTCTTCAACAACATCGCCTACGAGCGTGTGTTCGGTATGTCGCTGGATGAAATCCAGGGCAAGACCGTGCGCGAAGTGCTGGGCGAGGAACGCTACGTTCGCGCCCAGCCCTTCCTGCAGCGCGCGCTGCGGGGCGAGGAGGTCAGCTTCGAGGCCGAGTATCACTACCCGCATCATCACTGGATGGAAATGAACTATCGCCCGGAATGGGGCGAGGATGGCCGGCAGGTGGTGGGCGTACACATCCACGTGGAGGACATCACGCGGCGCAAGGTGGAGAATCTGCGGCTGTCGCACATTTCGCGCACAGACCACCTGACCCAACTCCAGAACCGCAACGCCTTCGAAAGCCATTTGCGGGACGCGATGACGCTGAGCCGCGCCGAGCAGCAACTGATGGCCCTGCTCTATCTGGACATGGATCGCTTCAAGGCCGTCAACGACATCCACGGCCATGCCACCGGCGATCTGCTGCTGCAGGCATTCGCGCTGCGTCTGCGGCGCTGTGTGCGCGAGAGCGATCATGTCGCGCGCATCGGCGGGGACGAATTCGCGGTGATTCTCGAGGACATCGGCACGCCAGCCACGGCGCAGCGAATTGCCAGCGCGATCCTGGAATCGGTCGGTCGGCACTTCTATTTCGATGGAATACTGGCCGACGTCGACGTGAGCATCGGCGTGGCGCTCTACAAGGGCACGCCGATCAGCGAGGAAACGCTGATGCGGCAGGCCGATGTGCTGCTGTATCGCGCCAAGGCCCTGGGCCGGGGCCGCTATGAAATCGGCCCCGCGGAACTGCTGGCAGACGCTGGGGCCTGACCCACTTTCGGCGCTGAAAGCCGCCTGACAGTGTCAGAATCGGCTGGCCGGTGGCGCTAGCGCTGGAGCCAGAGCTGGGGCCGCTGCTCAGTGCTTCGTAGATTCGTCGGAAGCGTCCGACGCCTGGGGCGCATCCGCGTCGAACGGCACATGGCGGCCGTCCGCCGACTGGTAGCCGAGCTTCGCGTTCTCGCCCATCATCCTCTCGTAGGCCAGCATGGCCTCGGCCACGGCCTTGGACTCGCCCTTGAACACGACCACGTCGTTGCCGCAGTTCGGGCATTGACCGCCGAATACCGCGTCGATGCCGTGCAATCCCGGCGCCGGGATGGCATCGAAATTGGTGAACGACGTCTTGCAGGCCCCGCAGACCAGTTGTGCCGGCCGCAGTGCATCGACGCGCGCACGCGCCTGTTGTGCCCGTTCCTCGGGCGTTCCCCGCCGTTTTGCCTCACCCATGATGCTGTCCTTTCTGACTGCCTGTTTTCGTCTACCACGGCCTTCTGCGCGCTTCGTCGGCCAAACCCCACTCAAAGGATTCATCCAGACTCCGCCGGCGCATGGCACGGGCGTGCCATTGTAGACCAGTACGCGTGTCCGGCACGACCACGATACGCCTGCTATTGTGGATAACGGTTGCCTACCACCTACCCCCCAAGGAGGACACCGATGATTCGACCCACCGTGCAGGAGAATTTCTCCCGTTACGCCGACTGTATCGCAGCCTGCAATGCCGCCGCCGCCGCATGCCTCAAGTGCGCGGCCGCTTGCCTGGAGGAGCCCGACACGAAGAAGATGACGCGCTGCATTGCGCTCGATATGGATTGCGCAGGCATCGCCAACCTGGCCGCGTCCTACATGCTGCGCAACAGCGAGTTCGCGCCTCTGGTCTGCGAAGACTGTGCCGAAGTGTGCAAGTGGTGCAAGGAGGAATGCGAGCGCTATGACCATTGGCATTGCCAGGAATGCGCCAAGGCCTGCGCCGCCTGCATGGAGATGTGCCTGAAGATGACTGCCTGAAGCGCCCCGTCCCAACCTGACCAGGCAACCGCCGCCGGCGTGCATCCATGCACGCACCGGCGGCAGGGACTTTGTTCCAGTACACGGCGGATATCACACCAGGCGGCTATTCTTGCAGATCGTACTCAGCACTTGCTGCGATCCCTTTCCTGAAGGAGTCCGTCCATGTCCGAGAAGTCGTCCGCCACCCGCATCGAGAAAGACAGCCTTGGAGACGTCGCCGTCCCAGCGGATCATCTCTGGGGTGCCCAGACCGAGCGATCGCGTCAGAATTTCCGAATCGGCAGCGAAAAAATGCCGCCGGCGTTGATCGAGGCGTTCGCAATACTGAAACTGTGCGCGGCCCGCGCCAACCGGGAACTCGGCGTGCTCAAGCCCGATCTGGCCGATGCCATCGAACGTGCCGCCGAGGAAGTGATCGCCGGCAAATGGCCGGGCGAGTTTCCGCTCTCCGTCTGGCAGACGGGCTCCGGCACCCAGACCAACATGAACCTGAATGAGGTCATCTCCAACCGGGCCATCCAGCTCCTGGGCGGCGAGGTCGGCAGCAAGAAGCCGGTGCATCCGAACGACCACGTCAACTGCAGCCAGTCTTCCAACGACAGCTTTCCGACGGCGATGCACATCGCGGCCACGCGCGCGATCCAGCAGACGCTGCTGCCTTCGCTGGAAAAACTCCAGCAGACTTTCGCGAAGAAGGTCGAGGCGTTCGACGATATCGTAAAGGTCGGCCGCACCCATCTGCAGGACGCCGTGCCGCTGACGCTGGGCCAGGAATTCTCCGGCTACATGACGCAGGTGGCCGATGCCCAGTCGCGCCTGCAACAGGCCATGCTGCGCGCGATGCCGGTGCCGCAGGGTGGCACGGCAGTCGGCACCGGACTCAACGCGCCGCCGGGATTCGCCGTCGCCTTTGCCCGCGCGCTGGCCACCTACACCAGCCTGCCGTTCGAGCCCGCGCCAAACCGCTACGCACTGCAAGCCGCCCACGACGCGCTGGCCGACCTGTCCGGCGCGCTGAACACCACGGCTTCGTCATTCCTGAAGATCGCCCGCGATTTCATGCTGCTGGGCTCGGGGCCCCGTGCCGGCTTTGCCGAACTGCAATTGCCCGCCAACGAGCCCGGCTCGTCGATCATGCCCGGCAAGGTCAATCCGACGCAGGCTGAGGCCTTGGCGATGGTCTGTTGCCGCGTCATCGGCAATCACACGACGGTGACACTGGCAAACAGCCTCGGCACGCTGGAACTCAATGCGTACAAGCCAGTGATCATCTACAGCCTGATGCAGTCCGTCACACTGCTGGCCGACGCTGCATCGAGCTTCGCCGAACATATGGTCGAAGGCGTGGAACCCGATCGCGCGCGCATTCAGGAACTGCTTGAGCGCTCGTTGATGTCGGTGACCGCGCTCAACCCGCATATCGGCTACGACAAGGCTGCCGAGATCGCGAAGCTCGCGGTCAAGAAGAACCTCTCGTTGCGCGAGGCCGCCATCGCATCGGGCCACGTCACCAACGAACAATTCGATCAATGGATCGACTTCAAGGCAATGACGAAGGAAGTCTGAGAGCCGATCAGGAAAGCGAACGCGCCATCGAGATGGTGGAAACGAAAAGGCCAGGCCAGTGAATGCATTCACTGGCCTGGCCTTTTTTGAGCCACCAGCAGGCCGATGGCCCAAGCGTTCAGAACTTGTGACGTACGCCGAGCGCGACGCCGAGCATCGTGCTCTGGCCGCTGGCGAGGAAGTATCCGTTCGCGAAGCTGATGGCCGACGTATCGAAGTTGAGGCCCGCGTTCTTCGAGAACGCCGTCGTCAGGTACAGGTCGGTGCGTTTGGACAGCGTGTAGTCAGCGATGAAGGACACCTGCCATGGGTTGGCCAGATGCGTCTGGCCCAGCAGGTTCTTCACGTTGTCGTAGTTGTACTCCAGCGTCAGACCCAGGGCCGGGGTGACCTGGTAGTTGCCGCCAATCCAGAAGAAGTCGTCCCGCAGAATCAGCGTGGAGCCGTCTTGCGCCTTGTTCTGACCCCAGCGATAGCCGCCCATGATCTTGGCGGTGGCACCCAGCGTATAGCTGGCACCGATCGTCGCTTTCTTGAATGAGCCGGTACCGACGAAAGCGCCCGCGGCTGAGCTAAGGCTCGGGTTGTACTGGTCATAGGCCACGGCGACACCGAAGGGGCCTGCTGCATATTCCGCACCAAGGCCATAGGCGGAGTCGCGACGGAACTGGCCCGGCACTTCGCCATTGCCGCCCACGCTTGGCGCGCCCTGACTCGTACCCGGCAGCGCGACACCCGTGCCGAACGACCAGTGCGCGATGGCCGTCACCGGGCCGAATGTGCCGATGTATTTGGCTGTGTTGTCTTCGCGAAGGTTCGCACCTGCGAATGCCACGACGGGTTCGTACTGCACCGCATAGGCCGTGGGCGAGTAGTTCGCCATGATGTGGAATAGCGACGTGTACTGGCGCCCGAACAGGAACTGGCCATAGCGACTGTCGAGTCCAACGTATGCCTGGCGACCGAACAACCGGCCTTGCGACTGCACACCGTTGTCGATGCTGAACCCGCTTTCCAGCACGTACACGGCCTTGGTGCCGCTACCGAGATCCTCCACGCCGCGCAAACCCCAGCGTGAACTGGACAGGCCACCCGAAGTCAGTCGCCATGTGTTCCCACCCTGCCCGGCATTGAAGCCATTAGCAGGTGTTGGCGGCTGAGAGCCAAGATGACTGACGTACTCGATGTTGGCATCCGCGACACCATAGAGTGTCACGCTCGACTGAGCGTGTGCAGTACCCATGGTGCCAAGCACCGCCGTCGCAAAAAAGATTTTCTTCATCGTTATGTTTCTCCTCTCATCGGTCTGAAAGACCTTCCACTCCTGCCGGAACGGCGCGAAAACACCGCCGCCCCCACAAAACTTCAGGCTGCCGTGGCCCTGACAGGTTGTCGGTCAGGAAAATGGGCGCAATTGCCCCCCGCCAGCGAATTACCCCGGCTTTGGCTTGCACTGCGGATTGGGAACACTGGGACGGCACTGCGTCCCACTGGCGAACAGGCGCGTGCTATTCGGAGATGTCGGTGCCGCGCGTTTCCGGCAGGAGCCAGATCGCCACAAGGCTGACGACGCTGGTGGCGGCGAGGTACCAGGCCGGCGCGTTAGGGTTGTGCGTCCAGGCCAGCAAGCCTGTCACCACGAACTGCGTGGTCCCTCCGAATAGCGTGGTACCGATTGCGTAGACCAGAGAGACGCCGATACTGCGAAAGCCGGCCGGCAACAACTCGGGAATCACGACGATCGATGCCGCGGCACTCATGGCGGTGAGCGCTGCGAGTACCGCTGTCACGGTCAGGAAGCTGATGGCACCGGGCATTGCGCCCAGCCACCAGAACATTGGCACGATCAACAGCATCAGCGCGACGCGCGGCGCAATCAGGACAATCTTCCGGCCGCGCCAATCGCATAGCCAGCCTCCCACCAGTCCGAACGCGAACGTCATCACGCCACCAACGAGAGCGCTGGTCTGCGCAAGTGTTGCGGGCAGGTGCAACGTCTGGATCGCGTAAGTGGTCATGTAGTTGCCAATCTGAGACGCGACCGAGGCAGACAGCACCATCAGCACGCCCAGAACAACATAGCGCCGGTGCGACTTCATCAGGCCACCGACCACCTCGGCCGTGCTGCGCTCGGTCCGGGCTTCGAAGGTTTCGGGCAGGCTGCGACGAATTTTCAGGGCGACCGGCACGAGCGCGATGCTAATCACGAAGGGGATACGCCACCCCCAGGCGGCCAGGTCTTCCGCCGGCAGCAATATCGACACCGCAACGCCCAGCAGTCCACCAACCGCCACGGCAATACCCTGGCTGGCCAATTGCCAACTCGCGTAAAGTGCGCGGCGATTCGGCGGCGCGGCCTCGACGAGTAGCGCGGTTGCTGGCCCCACCTCTCCGCCGAGCGCCAGGCCTTGTAGCAAACGGCAAGCCACCACGATGATGGGAGCGGCGATACCGATGGACGCATAGCTCGGCGTGGCGGCCATGCCAAGCGTGCCAAAGGTGATCAACGCCACGGTCAGGATCATTGCAGGCTTGCGACCGGCCCTGTCAGCCAGCGCGCCGATCAGGACGGCGCCGAGTGGGCGGGTGAAGAATCCCACTCCGAAGGTGGCGGCCGCGAGCAGCAGGCTGCCGAACTCGCCACCGACCGGAAAAAATGCGCGACCGATGTAGACGGCGAAGTATGCGTAGATGACGAAGTCGTAGAACTCGAGGGCATTGCCGGCAACGGCGGCGGCAACCGCGGCCCGACCAATGACTGGCCGAACGTCGGGCTCGCCGACATCCCTCGCCGTGTGAACCGCAAGCGTCTGGGCAGACGCCGGACTGGTGGCGCGCATTTTGTCTCCTTGGAATCGTTATGAATGGACTGAGGGCCTGCTCAGACGATCAGTCTTCCCGCAGTCCATTCAGGGTCTGCAGGAACACGTCGCGGCCCTGTTGCCAGACAGCCTGTTGCCAGTCGTCCGCCTGGGGATAGAAAGCATCCTTGAGGGTCTGGCGGATGGCCGCCGCCTGCAGCGGGTCAGACGAACCGTGGCGGTGCAGCCAGTGTTCGGCACGGCTGGCGCCGATGACTTGCGGCATCGGATACGTGCCGAACTCCAGGCAGAGATTGGTCTGCTCGGCCTGCGCGCATTCGTCGAAGAGTGCGAACTGGATCGGCCCGGTCATCGGGATGCTGTTCGAAGTCCCGGCATGAACGGACGTCACATCCCCCCACCAACGACGCGCTCGCTCCAGCGAACGCCCTTCGTCGAGGCAAGCGAAGATGCGCTCCCCCACGCCATAAGGTCCAAGCCCAGTGTGAACATCAATGGAGCCCAGATGCTGGCAGTTGCGCGCATGGCGTTGGAGGATCCGACGAAATGTGGTGTTGCTCCAGGCCGGCTCGCGCCCGCCAAAATGCATGCCATCCTCGAAGCGATATTGACCCAGCGAGACGGCATGCTGAAACCCCTTCACGCCCCACTCCTTGCGCAACATGAACAGCGCAAGCTCGTTGTCATCGCTGGGCGGCCACTCCGTGGGGAGCAAGAGTTCATGGATCTCCGCATATGGCTTGTTGTCCGGCAGCGGAGCCGAGAAGTCGACGAAATTGCGATTCAGGTCGACGTTCTCCTGCGTCTCCCGGCGCGAGTACGAGAACCCGTGGGGATTGACCGCATGGATATACAGCACCGCCGTGTCCGGCGCCGCTACCGGGCCAAGGCCAAGCAACCCGGTCTGAATGGCGGAGCCACAGTAGCCTTCCACGCCGTGCACGCCACTGATGATGACGGCCAGCTTCGAAGCATGCAGCGGCCCGTCGCGCACGACGTCCGTGGCCAGCGACTCGCCGTGGGCACCCTCGAGCGGCAGTTCATGGGACTCGACGTCGAGCCCTCGCGATGCGGCGGCCTGCAGGAACTTCTGCCGGGCCTCCGCGTATGTTCGACTGAACAGGTTACGAACTTCGGGTTGCACCTTGACTCCTCGATGATGCAGCGCTGATTCCATATGCCGATGACCTCAGGCGGGGAATGTCGGTCGGGATGCGCGCGTCCGTGTGGCGCGACGTTCGCCACAAGCGCGTCCAAACGCGGAAAAGATCGCTTTGGCCAGGCCGCAGTCGTCGATACGCATCTCCGGATGCCACTGGACGGCAAGCGTGAATTGCGCTGCGTTGGCAAGCGAGAACGCCTCCACGAGTCCATCGGGCGCCGTTGCTTCGATACGCAGTCCGGCACCGAGCCGCTCGACGCCCTGGTGATGCAGCGAATTGACCACGGCCGAACGCCCTGCGATCCCTTCCAGCCAGCCACCAGGCACGATGTGGATATCGTGGCTATCGTCGTACCACTGCTGGATGGGTCGGTCGTGGTCGCCCTCCCGATGATCCAGTCGGCCAGGCTGAGCGTGCACCGCGCGCTCGAGCGTGCCGCCATGCAAGACGTTCAACTCCTGAAAGCCACGGCAAATCCCCAGTATTGGGACCCCAGCATCGATCAGGGCTGGCAGCAGACCAAACACCGCGGCGTCACGGTGGGGGTCCTGGCATGTCGTTGCCGGCAGGGGCGTGGCTCCATACCTTTCCGCCGCGATGTTGGACGGACTGCCGGTCAGGACGATGCCGTCCAGCGTGTCGATCAACGTGTTGGCATCGATGGCGTCGGCGCACGCCGGGAGCAGCAGCGGCTGCGCACCGGCAATCTCGCTAACAGCCCGCACATAGCCACCGAGAACCGAGTAAGCCGGATGCCTGTGGAGGTCGATACGATCCGTGATGATCGCCACGACCGGAAGAAGTGACTTTTGAATTGGGGCGGATGACATGGAACGATGCGGCAGTCGGAATGGATCTGGCCGCAGTTTGGAGACATCCACTACTTGTGTAAATTGCAACTAAATTCTAGTTGAAATGCAATTCATGCAAGTGGACTGTCATCGTCATGAATACGCGTCAACTACGCCACTTTCTGGCCCTTCTCGATACCGGCTCATTGGCTGCGGCGGCCGAATCGGTTCATCTGAGCCAGCCAGCGCTATCTCGCAGCATCCGCGCGCTTGAAGACACGCTTGGCGTGCCGCTGTTCGACAGGAATGACCGGCGGCTGCGCCCGACCACCTATGCCATCGCCTATGCGCCCCGCGCGCGCCGCATGCTTTCCGACGAAAAAGAAGGCCTACGGACACTCGGCCTGATGCAGTCCGGCGATCTCGGCACGTTCTCGGTAGGGATGGGCTCTTCGCTTGCCACGCCAATCCTGCGCCCGATGCTGGCTGAACTGCTGCGCACATCGCCTGGACTGCGGCTGCGCAGCCTGATCGACACGTCCGAGCGACTCCTTGATGCCCTGCATGCCGAACGCATCGACTTCTTCGTCGGCGACACCCGCGTGGCAAAGCTGCATGACGGGCTGGCGATCGAATCCATCTTCCCTTGCACATTTGGCTGGTATGCGCGGCGCGATCACCCGCTCGCACACAACGAAAATGTCAGCGCCGCGCAGATCCGTGAGTACCCCTTGCTCGCGCCCGGCTACTTCGAACCATCGCTGGGACAACGGATTGCGCAACTCTACGAACTGCCCGCGCCAGTGCAGGACCAGTTCGCGCTGATTTCGGACGACATCGGCACTGTCCTGGAGATCGTGGCGTCAACCGATGCCGTTGTCCCGCTGACGGACCTTGCCGCGATCTCCGCGCTCAAATCACGGCTCATTGTCGAACTTGACGTACGGCCCGCGCTGGAACTGGACTTGACGCTCGGCATCGTCCGGCATGGCAACCGCACCATGGCGCCCGCAACGATGATGGCCTTCGAGATCATCCGCCAGCGGTTCGCCATGGCGGCAAGCGAGATTGCCACCATCAAAGGACTTGCGGCGGATCGGTGATCGCACTCGATCCGCATATGGGCAGTTCGATCAGTGGGCGGGCTCCAGGACGACTTCCCCGACGATGCCCAGAAATGTCTGATTCATGACCCATGGCAAAGGGCCATGGCTGCGGGCGTTGCGGCACTGTGATAGTTTCCGCAGGTTGTTTCGATGCCTGTCTGGATGTGCCCCATGCATAAGCTTGTCTGTGTCACCACCCTCCTGCTGACGGCGATGTCGGCGGGGATGCTGACCGGCTGCAGTTCACTGATGAATGAGGGCACGACGGCTGTCGCTGGCATGGGCGGCGCTGCCATTGCCGGCGCGGTCACGGAAAACGCGGCCATTGCCACGGGCATTGGTCTCGGTGTGCAGGCTGGCGCCAAGGCCGCCCTGCAAGCCAGTCAGCGCAAGGTTCACGCCGAAACGCAGCATCAGATCGCGCAGGTGGCTGGCAACCTCGATGTCGGCGCAGTGGCGACCTGGGAAGTGGCTCACACCGTGCCGCTCGAACCCGATGAGAAGGGACGGGTGACCGTGACGCGCTTGCTGGGCAATGCGTACCTTGCCTGCAAGGAGATCATTTTCTCCGTCGACGATGCGAACAAGGGCAACGGCTTTTATATCGCCGCGGTTTGCCGCGACGGGTCGGTATGGAAGTGGGCATCCGCCGAGCCCGCTACCGAGCGGTGGGGTTCGCTTCAGTGAGGACGCTGTGCGCGAGGTTGGTCTTGTCGGCGGCGGTCGTGAGTCTCTGCGCGTGCAGTTCCGTCGGCGAAATCTCGGGTGCCGTAGCCGGAATTACCACCGGTGCCGTCACGGCAAATCCTGTTGTGGGATACGGTGTCGCGGTCGGCGTCAGCGCGGCGGCCGATGCGGCTGGCAAGTACGTCTACCGGTACTGGCAACGCGAGGAGCAGGACAGCATCGCAGCGGTCATCGGTGATACGCCCATCGGCTTCGAGCAGCCGTGGGAGGTCCGGCATGCCGTCGCCTATGGCAATCAACGCGGCGTGCTACAGGTAATCCGCGTCATCGACAGCCCACTCGCTCTCTGCAAGGAAGCCTTGTTCTCCACCGTCGAGTCGGAAACGAGCGGGCAGCCCGCCAAGACTTCCCAATGGTTCTTCGTCACGGCCTGCCAGCAGCAGGGCCAGTGGAAATGGGCCAATGCCGAGCCAGCGGTTGCACGCTGGGGCAACCTGCAATAGCCACCTGCCACTACCCCTTGACGCTCGAGGCTTACGGCGCGTGCGGCGTGGGCCTGGGACGAGGCGGCTGCGGAGGGTGCGGTGGATTCGGCGGATAGGGAATCGGCCCGCCACCGGGGCCCACCTGGATATACGGGGCGACGATGTACGGGTACTGCCCCGATCCGTCGGTTGGCCCCATCGGCTGCGTGCCGGTCACGCCCCGCTGCGAAAGCGGCGCGGTGCTCAGCTCGGTGCCGCCGCTGCTGCCATCACGGATACCGCGTTGCGTATCGAGCGACTTCGTCTGCGATGCGGCGAATGCCATGTCAGACGCTGCGCCAAGCAGCACAACGATCGCGACGCCTCTCAACCAATGAATCGACCCTGTGAACATGAGCGTTCCGTCTTGATATGGGAATGCCGGTGACCACCAGGGGCGAACTGCACCGCTGCAACCGGCTCGAGCATGGCTGCCTGACAGCCATATCAACACAGCGTAGCAGCGTCCTGGTCACTTCAAAGCGGCATTTACCGCCGGAATCCGGCATTTATTCCCAGGAATATTTTCGTCTTCTTTCGGGAATAAGGCGCCGGGCCGGGCAGTTCTACAGGTGCATGGCACCGCGGCGCGTAGAGCCGGAACGACAAGATCGAACGATTCTCGGGCGCGTGGTCGGCATGCAAGCCCATGCGCGGCCGTTCGTGGTCCATTGTGGCCACAGGTGCTGGGCACCCTTTCGTACTGCCTCAGGAGATGATCATGAAAGCCCGTATCGCGGCGGCAGCCGTTGCCGCCATTGCCTCGCTTGCATCTTTCGCCACGGTAACGTCCGCCGCCGGACTCACCCCCACTACGGCGGCGATGCCGGAAGGTCACGCACATGCCATCGGACCACGTGATCCGTACACCGATGGCGGCAAGGCAAGCAGGTTCGATGTCTATGCAGACACCGCGAATGTCACGGACCGGCGCGACCCGTACACCGACGGCGCGCACAGCTAAGCCACGACAGCAATCAGGTGGGCCCTGGCCCACCTGCGTTACCCGCAGCGTTATGCGGGCACGGAGATCGCCGCCGCGGGCGAGGAGGAAGTGGCCAGCACGCGAGCGGACCGCACGCGCTTCTTATCGAGCACGGCAACAACGATCAGACCAAGAGACGGGCTCAGGATCAGCGAGAAGAGAATCCAGGCAGGGCTGGAGCGTCCCAATGCCGTGGCAAACATGCCGACACCGAGGGAAGCGAGAAACCAGACAGAAATCGCGAGCATGGTGGCAGATCCCATGAGTCAAAGTGATCGCCGCGCGAACGTGGCGAGCCCTCAGTATGGGAACATCCGCAACCAGTAGCACTTGGGGAAAGGCATTAAGGGAAAGGCACTAAGGGAAAGCGCTAGCCGCAAGTGCCCGACACGTGACTCGTGACATCAAATTGCGCACGCTGCGCCGCAATTTCGACGCCCTCAGCCTCTCGCCCTCACAACTCCGACAAGCCGAAGCGTCGCAATCCCTCGAGATCGGTCACCCTGATGGTCTGGTAAGCGAGGCTGACCATGCCGCCAGCCTCCAGCCGGCGCAACGCCTGATTCACACGCTGGCGCGACAGACCGGTCAGCAGGCCAATCTCTTCCTGTGAGAGTTCAAGCACTTCAGTGGTCTTCGGGTACAGCGCCGGATGGAACAGTTGCGCGACAGCCTGTGCGACGCGCGCATCGGCGCCAAGCAGCCGATCATTCTGCACCGTGGCGATGAACTGGCCCATGCGCTCGTTGAGCTGCCGCACCACGAAACCCGCGAAGGGCAGGCTATCCGACAGCAGTGTGTTGAAGACCGTTTCCGGCACCAGCAGCACGCGCGAGTCGCGGATCGCGATCACGTCATAGCGGCGATCCTCGCGTTTGATCACGCTGCCCTCGCCGCACCAGCCTCCGGCGGGCACGCCGGAAAACGTGCAACCGCGCCCGTCCGGCGTATAGACCGCGAGCTTGATCAGCCCCGTGTCCACCCCGATCCAGTAGCGCGAGAACTCGCCGCGTCGGGCGATATAGCCGCCTGCGGGGTATTCGCGGACAACGGTCTCGGACGCCGCCAGCGCCTGATGCGCCGGGGACAGCGCACGAAACCAGTCATGCTGGGCCAGCAGGGCGTTAACCTGATCAAGGGACGAAGACATTTGATAAGAATCAATTTTCTGGGCACTCACAATGCTGCAACGCATCGAAAACGCCAGATCTGTCATCCGGACGACAGAGTCCGCCGGAGGCGAGATGATAGCTTGCGCCGGATTTCATTCGACGAATCCCCAAGGATCACAATAGGAGACACGCCATGCCGACCGACTACGACACCGGACTGGCCCGCAACCCCGCCAACTACGTTCCAATCACCCCGCTCGACTTCATCGCCCGCGCGGCCGAGGTCTACGGCGATCGCCTGGCCATCGTGCATGGCACGGTGCGCCAGAACTGGCGCGACACCTACGCGCGCTGCCGGCGCCTGGCCAGCGCGCTGACCCGTGCCGGCGTGGGCAAGGGCGATACCGTGGCGGCGCTGCTGCCCAACACCCCGGCGATGGTCGAGGCGCACTTCGGCGTGCCGATGGCCGGTGCGGTGCTGAATGCACTCAACATCCGCCTGGACGCCGCCAACCTGGTCTTCATGCTGCGCCACGGCGAGGCCAAGGTGCTGCTGGCGGACACCGAGTTCGCCGATGCCGCCCGCCAGATGGCACGTGAGGTGCGTGGACTCAAGGTGATCGCGGTGGAAGACGTGCTCGGACCCGACGCCGAGCGGTTCGGCGACACCGATTACGAGTCCTTCCTGGCCAGCGGCGATCCGGAATTCGACTGGAAGATGCCCGGCGACGAGTGGGACGCCATCGCCCTGAACTACACGTCGGGCACTACCGGCGACCCGAAGGGCGTGGTCTATCACCATCGCGGCGCGGCCATGAACGCCATCTCCAACATCCTGGAGTGGGACATGGCCAAGCATCCGGTCTACCTGTGGACCCTGCCGATGTTCCACTGCAACGGCTGGTGCTTCCCGTGGACAGTGGCGGCCCGCGCCGGGGTGAACGTCTGCCTGCGCAAGTTCGAGCCGAAGCTCGTCTTCGACCTGATGCGCGATGAAGGCGTGACGCACTACTGCGCCGCACCGATCGTCCACACCGCGCTGGTCAACGCGCCGCCGTCGTGGCGCGAAGGGTTGCGCGGGCCGGTACGCGGCATGGTGGCGGGCGCCCCGCCCCCGGCGGCGGTGCTGGCGCAGATGGAAGCGATGGGTTTCGACCTGTCGCATGTCTACGGCCTGACCGAGGTCTACGGCCCGGCCGCGGTCTGCGCGGAGCAGGACTCCTGGCACACGGTGTCGCAGGAAGAACGCGCGGTGCTGAAGGCGCGCCAGGGCGTGCGCTATCACCTGCAGTCCGGCGTCACGGTGCTGGACCCGGATACGATGCAGCCCGTACCGCGCGACGGCGAGACCATCGGCGAAATCATGTTCCGCGGCAACATCTGCATGAAGGGTTACCTCAAGAACGACAAGGCCACGCGCGAGGCGTTCGCGGGCGGCTGGTTCCATACGGGCGACCTTGGCGTGTGCATGCCTGACGGCTACATCAAGATCAAGGACCGCAGCAAGGACATCATCATCTCCGGCGGGGAGAACATTTCCAGCGTCGAGGTGGAAGACGCGCTCTACCGCCACCCCGCGGTGCTGGCCGCCGCCGTGGTGGCGCAGCCGGATGCCAAGTGGGGCGAGACGCCGTGCGCGTTCGTCGAACTGAAGGATGGCGCGAGCGTCACCGCCGAAGAACTGATCGCGCATTGCCGCACGCTGCTGGCCGGCTTCAAGGTGCCCAAGGCGGTCTACTTCGGGCCGCTGCCCAAGACCTCTACCGGCAAGATCCAGAAGTTCGAACTGCGCAAGAAGATGCAGTCGAACGCTGCCATCGACGTCTGATCGACCGATCGACCAATCGCTTGATGGAAAGAACGCGCGACCGGTCACCCCGCCGCGCGTTCTTTATCGACATTCCCGCTCAGAACTGCCCGAAGAACGCTCGCGCGGCAACCATGCAGAACGGCGCCACCAGCGTGCCGTGATACGCCTGGATGACCGCCGACGCGCCGCCATCCTGCGCGCCCGCTGCCACCGCCTGCGCGGCAACATTCATCTTCGCCATCGAGAAGCCTTGCTTGAGCGCCGCATAGGGGTCGCTTGGGCCGGCGATGGGCGCATCCACATCCAGCACGCTGGTCAGACCCGCCGGAACCTTCGCGCTGTTCCAGTACGCCTGCTGCACGGTGGCGTTGAAGAAGAACACGGTGGGATCGTCGTGCCCGCCGCATAGCTGAACCGGCGCGCGTGGCTGCCAATTGCGCAGATCGTTGATCTTGAAGTCCACGCGCAGCGGTTGCACGGGCCGCGTTGCCGGCGCCATCGACACGGTCGAACTCGGGAACGCGCCGTCCGGATTGACCAGCGCATCCTCAAGCATGGCCAGCCGGTAGTCATTGCGCACGAGATCGGCATTGCCGAATCCGAGCGCGAACACCGGCGTCAGGTCTGGCGAAGCCAGCGGCGGTGACAGCGGCGGCGTCAGCGATGCGAACTGCGAGGCCGGCGGCGTACTGTTGAAGAGCTGAGTCGGTGGCAACTTGCCTTGCGTGAAAATCTTGTCGAGCGAATTCATGCTCGGCAGCAGGCTGGCGATGCCTGGCGCATAGGCCGACTCGTAGAACTCGGACGGCTTGCGGTAGAGATTCTGGTAGGACCGCTGGTAGCTCGTGGTGACGAGCACCGCGAACACCGTGGAACCGATACCCACCTGCCCGGCCACCAGTGCGTCGCCCATTGCCGCCAGTGCATACGGACCCGACCCCGGCGCCGACGCGGTCACCGGAATCCCGGCAGCCTGCAGCAGCCGGTGGGTCGCCATCGCCACGTAGCCACCCTGCGAATATCCGGTGACGAAGAGCTTGCCACTCTCCCGCACGTTGCGCCCGCCACCCGGCGCCCGCATGACGACGCGCGCGGCGGCAAGCGCGCCCACCATGTCGGCCGATTGCTGCGCCCCATTCAGGTACGGGTGATAGTCGAGATCCGAGCCCGCATAGCCGGCATAGTTGCTGGCCACGACGATATAGCCCTGCGCCGCGTACATCGCGGCTACGCTGATGCCCTCCGACGCGCCGTCGCCGTTACGCGGGTCGGTCTGCGTGATATCGGCGAGGTTGTACTTCCTGTACGTCGTGGTGCCGTGCGCGTACAGCAGCGTCGGGCGCGGACCACTGCAGGCCGCGCCACCGGGAATCATCAGCGCGGCGCTGGCGTTCGCCGGTTCCCCGGCGCCGCCCACCGTGCGGTAGCGCAGCGTCACGATCTCGATGTCGCACCTTGGCACGCCCGCAACCTGCATCAGCTGGCGTCCATCGTCAGTGGATCCGAGCAGTGCCGCCAGTTGGGCCGCGCTCAGGCGCAAGGTGGTCTGCTGGTTCAGCAGGCCACCTCCGCCAAAGCCGCAACCGGCCCCATTGCATGCCGCGGTGCTCTGGGCGCTGGCGCCCAGCGTGGTGCAGGCCGCCAGCGAGGCAAGGCCCACCTTGAACAGGATTTCCCGCATTTACGACCTCCTCCGCTCTTGTTTTACCCGGCATGGCTCGTGCCGGGCGCTGCTTGTAATGTGCGGAGTGTAGGTAAACGGCGTCGTTCGCCCAATCGAAATCGCGTGTATCAGGCTTGATTCTGTCCTGACAAATTCTGCGATGCGGGCGAATCGGACGCCGGCGGCTTCAGCCTCCGCGCGCGCGGCGCGTTTCGTAGGCTTTCAGGCTGGTCAGCGCCATCTCCAGCGTCGGCGCTGCGGTCTGGCCACGGCGGGCCAGCATGTCACCCACGATCTGGTCCGATTCGATCGCCCCGCCGCGCTCGAGGTCGCGCAGCATCGAGGCTGTCAGCGGGGATCCTTCGGCGAACAGCGTGGTCTTCGCCTGCTCCAGTGCGGGCCCCCGGGCCGGATAGCCATTGGCGGCAGCGACGCCGGCGCATTCGCCAAGCAACGCCGCGATGGTCTCGCGCCCGCGTGGCGCGGCGAGAATATCGCCGATGGTCGCTCGCATCAGGCAGGTAGCCGATGCCAGCGTGGCCAGGAACAGCCATTTCTCCCACATGTCCTGCAGCATGGCGTCGCTGCGTTGGACGTCGAAGCCGGCATCGCTGAAGGCGGCGGCCAAGGTCAGCGCGCGCTCACTGCTGCCCGAAGGGCGCTCGCCAAAAGACAGAACGTGGAAGCTCGACAGATGAAGAATGGTGCCCTGGTCATCGAGCGTACTGGAGATCAGGCAGCGGCCACCCATGACACGCCCGGCGCCGAAGCGCGCGTCGAGGCGATCCAGATGCTGCATGCCGTTGAGCAACGGGATGATGACCGTGTTCGGCCCCATGGCGGGCGCGAAGCCATCCATGGCGCTTTCGAGGTCATACGCCTTGCAGCTCAGCAACACCACGTCATAAGGCTGCGTGATTTGCTCGGACAACACCACAGGGGGATTCGGGAAATGCAGGTCGCCGTGCGGGCTCTTTACCCGCAGGCCGTGCTCGGCCAGTTGCGCGGCGCGGCGGGGGCGCACCAGGAACGTCACATCACGCCCGGCCTGCAGCAGCCGCGCGCCAAAGTAGCCACCCGTGGCTCCCACTCCGACAACCAGAATTCGCATCCTCGACTCCCAGATCTGGCCCGGCAACGAGCCGGGCAATGCGCCATTGTAGTGATGGCCCGGAAAGTCTGCTGGAAGCGAAATGCAGGTCGATGGATGGCCCGGAACCTGGGACTCGTGGCGTTGCCTGCGGATCGGCCGCAAGCAACACCACGAGCGTCAGGTCATGTCAGTAGGTTGAACACCAGCCCGAGTGCAATGGCGCCGCCCAGTGTCTCCACGGCGGCCAGCGCGATCAGGTTTCTCAGAATGAAGGCATCGTCCTGCTTGGTCACCATGGTGTTGTCTCCAGAAAGGTTTCCAAACCCCGGGGAGACGCCGCGCGCCCCCGGCCACACTGCACAACCTGGGTTCAGTAGACTGCAACGCCGCCAAGCGGAAAAGTCGGCACAAACCCTCATGGGGTGATTGCTGATGGCATACGGGTCACGCACCTGCCGCGGCCCTGGAGGAAATGGTGATGCTGGCGCCGGTTTACTTCGCACGCGAATCAACTATACTTTGCATCTACTTCGCATACGAACATCTTCATTGCCCCTACCCCTTCCATTGCAGGAGACAAAGCCGTGATTCCGGAAATCCAAGCAGGACTTGAACGTGGCGTGCTGACCCTCACGATTTCGCGAGCGGACAAGAAGAACGCGCTGACCAACGACATGTACGGCGCCCTGGCGGACGCCATCGAGAATGCATCGACCGACGCATCGGTCCGGGTCGTGCTGATTCAGGCTGACGGTGATTCCTTCACGGCCGGCAACGACATCGGGGAGTTCGCGGCCCAGGCCACCGGCAACGCACCCAAGGAGCGCCATGTCGTGCGATTCCTGCATAGCCTGGCGAATGCCACTGTGCCGATCGTCGCGGCAGTCCAGGGCAAGGCCGTTGGCGTCGGCACGACCATGCTGCTGCATTGCGACTACGTGGTCCTGGCCGACGACGCGCAGTTGATCACGCCGTTCGTGAACCTCGCGCTCGTGCCCGAGGCAGCGTCGAGCTACCTGCTGCCGTTGCGCATCGGCCACGCGCGCGCGTTTGAAATGTTCTCGCTGGGCGATCCACTGCCGGCGGACACCGCCGTGGCATGGGGCATCGCGAACCGGACGGTTCCGGTCGACCAGTTGCGCGCGGAAGGCCGACGCATCGCGGAGAAGATCGCTACCAAGCCGTCCGGCTCTCTGACGGCAATGAAGCGTCTGATGCGGGAGGCCGAGAAACTGGTCGCGCAGATGGACGCCGAGAGTTCGACGTTCGTGGAGCGGCTGCGCAGCGCGGAAGCGAAGGAAGCCTTCACGGCGTTTGCCCAGAAGCGCCAGCCGGACTTCAGCAGGATCGCCAAGCAGTGATGCGCCAGAAGGCGTCGTCTGCTTCGGCGCCTTCGTTCATCCCCGGCATCACTCGTCGTCGCTGGCCGGGAATTTGTCCTGCAGGCTCGTCAGCCAGCGCGCCACCACATCGATCTCGGCGGCCGTGAACCCCTCGGTCAATCGGGCATTCAGTTCGGTGAGATTCGACCGGGAGCGCTTGAGCGCGGTGCGCCCGGCATCGGTCAGCCAGATGCGGAAGGCCCGGCGATCGTGCTCGTCCAGGCCGCGTTCGACCAGCCCCGCCCGCTCCATGCGATCCACCAGCCCGCTCACGCCCGGCGCGCCAAGGTCGAGCGCCGCGCCGGCCTCGCTCATCAACGCGCCATCGTTCTTGCCGAGGAAGAACAGCATTCCGGCCTGCGACGCGGTGACGCCACCGGCGGCGGTGCGCGCCTGTGTCCATCGATGCAGCCGACGCTGACCGACATTCAGGAGGTAGACAAGTCGAGGATTCAAGACGGCACCCGGATGATTTAGTTCGCGCGCGAATTTTTTGAATGTTATCACGCACGTGACACGGGACTTTCTACGACCGGGGACGGATTGGAGATACGCTTAGACGCGACCAAGGCGGCGCCGATGGCGACCGCCTTGGCGGATACGACTCGGATCAGTTCAGGTTGCCCGGGTCCTGAGCGCGGCGCTGCTTCGCCTTGGCGGCGTAGTACGCGCCGACCTGCTTCTGCGTGACGTAGCCCTTCTTCTTGGCATCGATCTTGTCGAAGTCCTTCGCCACGTGCGGCATTCCTGCCTCGGCTTCCTCGCGCGTCAGCTTGCCATCGTGGTTGGCATCCGCCTCGTTGAACTTCTCCGTGAACTTCGCCTTGGCTTCCTGCGCGTTCGCGGGTGGTTGCGGCTGCGGTTGTGTCTGCGCGCCAGCGGTGGCGGACAGCAACAGCAACGCGAACGCTGCGCCGGCAGCGGCGAAACGATGGCTCATATCAGTCTCCTCGGGTAACTCAGGTTGTTGTGATGCCACCGCGGGCCTCCCCACAGCAGCGGTACTGCAATGGACCCAATCCAGACGCATTCTATGGGCACCGCTTGCGTTCGGCCGACGCATCGAAAGAATTCAATTCCGCAGCGCAAAGGCTTCACATCAGGTTGTCTTCATCCCGTGACAGCCACGACTCGACGCGGTTGCGGCCGCTCCTCGTGGCGCAATAGGGCGCAAGGAACCAGCCCCAGGCTTCAAACGCCTGTTCGCCACGTAGCGGGCACGGCGTCCCATTAATCACGGCACGCTGCGTCACGAGCGTTTTGAGGATGCATGCGCGATCACCCAGGAACGTCGCCGCCACGATAGACGCTTTCCGTCTCAGAAATTACGACGGCGGACGAATGATCGGAACGTCGCGCGTATGGGAAACCCGATCTGGCGGCAAGTGCATCATGACCCGCCCATCGCATTGCGTGCTTGGGCATCGCCCGGGCTTTCGTCTACGTTATAAAACCAGGCCGCTTCAATGGGGGGGCATGATGAAGAGGGTCACTGTGCGCTGGGCCATTCGTATGGCCATCTGCCTCGCAACCGGCCTGCTCGCGGCAGGCAACGTGAGCGCATCAGACATCATCTGCCATTCGCGCGGAACCACCCCCCCGGTGGTTTGCGATGACCCTGGCGGCAGCGGGATGCGCTGCTCGCTGAACACCAACAGCCCACACGCAAGTGGCACACACAATCGCCTGGTGTGCGACTCACCGGGACTGTCCGAGCGTTACGAACGCATCTATGCCGAGCAGCAGAGGATGCTGCACAAGGGCACGATCCAGAACGCCGATATCGTCGCCTGGCGCGCCCGGCGGGATGCCTGTGATTCGGCACGCTGCCTCGATGGCCTGTTCCACCTGTTCTGGCGGGACCGCAGTTCGATGCACAGCGCAACGGCCTCCGCGCCGCGTGTCGCAGCGACCGCGCCATCGACCGTACGTCATGACGCGCCGCCGGCAGCCGCTGCACCAGCGCAACACATGGCGGACGCGGCAGCACCTGTCCGCGCGACAGCCACACCTGCCATCGCGCAGCCGGTTCGCGCCACGGTGTTTGAAACACCCGTTGCCATGCCTGTCGCACACGTCCCTGCCACTTCGACCACTGCCGTCGACATCTCGCTGACCGATTCGGACACGGCGATCTATGGCGACGAGTCCGGACCTGCGTCACTGGCGTGGGCCAGCGCCATGCTGGCACTGGTCATCACGGGAACCACGGCTGGATTCCTCTGGCGCCGTCGACGCGCCTACCCGTCTAATCGGCCGCCCGTGGTCATCCCTGCGGCGATCGTGATCGTGTATGCGCTCCTGCTGGTCAACGTGTTGCTATTGCCATTCACGCTCAGCCTGAAGTGACCTCGCGGTCGACACGGCCTCCAGGCGATACGAGCGAAGATGGTAAATTCGGCGGATTCCCCGCAATTCCGCTTTCTCACGTTCCCCACCATGCGTCTGGCCGGTATCTCCGCAATATCTCTCGATCTCGACGACACCCTTTGGGCCTTCGAACCTGCAGTCGTGCGTGCGGAACAAGTTCTGCATGACTGGCTGCTGCAGCAAGCGCCCAAATCCGCGCCGATCCTTTCATCACCCCAGGTGCTACGTGACCTCCGCGTCCAGTTCGAAGCCATGCGCCCCGAGCTGGCTGGCGACATGCGCGCGCTGCGGCTGGGCTCGATCCGGCTGGTGCTCGACATGTCGAAAGAAGACCCCGGCCTTGCCGAGGCCGCCTACGACGCTTTCTACGCCGCGCGCCAGCAAGTCGATTTCTTCGACGATGCGCTGCCCGCGCTGGAATGGCTGAGCCAGCGGTTTCCGCTCGTCGCGGTATCAAATGGCAATGCGAATCTCAAGCTGACTGGCGGGCACCAGTTCTTCCGGGCATCGCTGAATCCGCAGAGCTTCGGCAGCGGCAAACCCGGCGCCGCGATTTTCCACGCCGCAGCCGATGCAGCCGGATGCGCACCCAGCCGGATGCTTCACGTCGGTGACGATCCCGACCTCGACGTAGCCGGCGCTATCGCCGCAGGCGCACAGGCCGCATGGGTGGTGCGCTCGGAAGAGGCGTCCGCCGCGCAATGGTCACGCAGCAGCCCGCCGCCGCACCTGATCGTTCGCGATCTGCGGGCGCTGTGTCAGGCACTGGACGCCTGAAGCACGCGGAAACGTTATCGAAAGAAAACGAAACGGCTCTTAGAGGCGCTATCAAAATGAAGCAAAGCGGTTCTGGCTAGGGTGAAGCAGGGGTTTCGGCTCGTATGCGAGCCGCCTGCGGAACGGCATGTGCCTGCGAGCACATGCGCGCCCTGCAAGGGCGCGGCCGCAGACAGTACACCAGGTACGGCAAGGCCGCGCAACGACGCCAGAATCATTTTGATAGCGTCTCTTAGAGGAAGCGCTCCGCTTCGTCCAGCATATTGCGCACCGGGACTATCGCACTGCGCTTCACCCGCACCAGCATGAACGCCCGGACCAGCGGCGGGTCACCGGGGATGGTCGCCGATCCTAGCTCGACGTCATCGCCACCCACATCATCATTCGTCAGCAGGACATTCATGCGGCTCAGCCGCACGTGCCGGTAATCCACCCGCAGCAATTGCCTGACATCTCCGATCACCTTGATCAGGATGTCCAGTTGGCGATCGAGCGTGCCGGTGGCCTCGGACAGCTTAGCCAGTTCGGCATCGTTGCGCGCGATTTCGGCGTCCAGTTTCGCCACCTCACCGATTGCCGGTTCCACCGCGCCGCCCACTACCGCGCCCATCCCCTTGCCTTGCGACTCGAGCAGGCGCTGCCGCGTCTTGAGCAGTGCGATCTCTTGCTTGAGCGCATCGCGCTTCGTCAGCCTGCTGGCAATGCGCGCCATTCCCTGGACCGCCAGTTGATCGAGCATCCGGCGCACGATCTCCTCGCGCAGCGCGGCTTCGGTCGGCTCGCACATCGTGAGTTGATGATCGCTGAAGCTGAATGTCGTCTGCGGCACATCGGAGCGCACGGTATCGCCTTCCGTGGCTACGCCGAGCGTGTGGCGCTCCACCATGGTCATGCCGAGCACCGCGTACGCCTCATCGGCCGCCAGGTTGTTGTCGAAGAACTTGCGCAGCGTCGTGGCCCCGTTCAGCGCGCGGGACACGTCGTCCGCCGTCGCAAAGCAGGCATGGATGCAGGCATCCGTCGACCAGTCGGCCGCGCATGCCTCATGAACGGCGGGCAGTTGGGCCACCAGCCCCCTGACGTATTCGAGTGCGGCGGCGGTCTCGGGCGCCAGCCTCTGCTGGTAGCGCGTGGCCAGCCGCAGGCGCGGATTCAACGCCGTCATGCGCTCGATCGTGTCGTCTACGTCACGTCCGCCTCTGGCGCCACCACCGGATGCCTCGGTCCCGCGCCGCCTGAACCATCTGCTGATACCCATCGGATCCTCTTGTCAGTCGTGTGTCAGTCGTGATTCAGCAGCACGATCGTCAACAGCAGCGAGGCATCGCTGAGCGCCGCCACGTCGTGCGGCTCCCCGCCGGCGAGGTAGAGCAGGTCGCCGTGTCGAAGCCGTTGGGCAACGCTGCCGAGCGTTACCTCGATTTCGCCTTCGAGGCATTGAATCGTGACCGGACCGGGGACCGCATGCTGTGGCAGGCGCTTGCCCGCCAGCATGACGAGCCGGGCAACTTCGAGGTGGGGGGCCTTGAACAGCGCGCTGCTCGGCGTTTGCGCCAGGTCCGTGCCGAGCGGCAGGACGCTCGCGGTCTGGCCAGACGAAAGATGGGGCAGTGACATGGATAGGGGCTCGCTGATTGGATGGACGCCGGGCGGCGCGACGCACGCCGCATGTGGCCGCTTTCAGTCTATTGCGAGAACCGGCCGGTCAGAAAGGGACGTGCGTCAAAAGACGCGCATTTCGGGGCGTCGGAGCGAATGCAGTAAACTACGCATCGTTCGCCACGCCGGACGCGGCCCATCGTGCATGTCTTTATCCGCACACGAGCCGCCGTCACGAACGTCGAAGTGGGTATCCGGCGAACACATCCCTGGGCCCTCGCGCCCGCCCCACCAGCCTGCCTGAACCTGCCAACGAGCGGTCCGGCTTGCGCCCCCTCCAGGCTTTGCCTGCCGCTTCGACCCTCGATCCGGGCCTACGCGCCTTTTGCCGCGCACGGTCTGGATAACGCCCCGCGCGCCCTGACGGGACCGCCGCGCGGGACTGGAACCCCCCAGGCAACTGCCTGACCGGTCTGCCCCTGGACGCGCTCATGCGCCGGGCGGGACCGAATTCCGGAGGACAATCCATGAAGAAGTCAGCCAGCCTCTGGCTGCTTGCCGCCACCGTCGTGCCCGGCACCACCTACGCCGAATCCGGTGTGAACCTGTATGGCATCGTCAGTTCGGCGGTGCGCTATACCTCGAACCTCGACGGTCGGCATCATGACCAGGTCGCGCTCGTATCGGGCGGCATGGTAGGCAGCCGCTTCGGCCTGCGGGGCTCCGAGGACCTTGGGGGCGGCAACAGGGCCATCTTCCAGCTCGAGGCCGGCATCGGCAGCGACGATGGCCGCGCGGCCTACAACGCATTTTTCGGGCGCCAGGCCTGGGCCGGTCTCTCCGGCAACTGGGGCAGTCTGACCTTCGGGCGCCAGTACAACGCGCTCAACAACATCGGCTGGGCGTTCAATCCGCTCGATCAGGGCTGGGGCAACTTCTGGTCTGACCCGCTGTACGTCGGCGGCGACATCTTCTTCCAGGACTACCGCATCAACAACAGCGTGGTCTATCAAAACACGATCGGCCCGTTCTCCGTCCAGCTCGACTACGGCGCGGGCGAGCAACCCGGCAACCAGAGCCGTGGCACCACGCTCGGCGGCGGCGTGAAATACCAGGAGGGACCGCTGGCGCTGGGCGTGGCCTACGACCAGCGCAGCAGCACCGATGGCGCGAACACGATCCGCAATTACTCGGTGGGCGGGTCCTACGCGTTTGGCAAGGCCACGGCCTACCTGGGCCACATGGGACGTCGTGAAACAGCCAGCGATGCCTCATTCGCCACCTCGTTCATCGGCCTTGGCTATCAACTCACCCCTGCGCTGCATCTGTCTGGCGCCTATTACCGCTACCAGCAACGCGGGGCCGTGACCACGCAGTTCCAGGAGACGCCCATCCTGCTGGGCAGCGGCAACGCCGACAGCGTCGCCCTGGTCGGCGACTACGCGCTCTCCAAGCGCACCAGCCTGTACGTGGAGGCCGATGTCGTCTACGCGCGCGGCGGCACCGTCGGCCGCGAAACCGAGTATTGGGCTGGCACGCCAGTGACCAACGTCGACAGCACCACACGCGTGGGCGTCATGGTCGGTATGCGCCATCAGTTCTGAGCATCCGGCTGGTTTCCATTGGTCCCTAGGGCTTTGGACCAATGGAGACCATACAGCGGCAGGGATAAAGTGGATCGAGCACAACGGACAGCCGCCTCGCAGGAGAACATCTTGAAGCCATTGATGCGTACCGCCTTGATTGCAGTGCTGGGCCCCTGCTGGCTGGCGGCCTGCAATACCGCGCCCATCCCGCCCGGCAAACCCGTCGATATCTCCACCGCGCTGGAAAAGATCACTACCGACCTGTGCGCGTTCAAGCAGAAGTTCGCGCAAAAGGCACAGGGCCAGGGCGTGGCGGTGGATACCTATCGCGTCGAGCTGGCGCTGAGTGTCGACGGCGCGCGGAATCCGCCCGTGGCCGTCGCGCCGGATATCGCCTTCATGCCGACCGTGAGCTATGGCCAGACCATCACCATCGCCAAGGACAGCAAGGTGGTGGTGACCTTCAAGGATACGGGCGCGTCGAGCCTGGCATGCGACGGCCAGTAGCGCCGCAGTCCTGAACATTGCCATCCGCCCGGCACCCATCTCGAACCACTCCAACTTACTCGCCAGGTGAACCGCCATGCCAGGAAGCCAATCGGAGTCCGATGCGATGGAGCAGGCGGACGAGGGGCGCGATCCAGCCCTTAATGTCGTCGATCGTGTCGCGGAGATGTGCTTTGGGCTGTTCATGGCCCTGACGTTCGTCGGCGCGGTATCTTCGGCAACTTCCGCGCCCTCCCCGACTTCCGGGGCGGACGCGGGCCACACGATGCTCGTCACGGCGCTGGGCTGCAATCTGGCCTGGGGGCTCGTCGACGCGATCATGTTCCTGGTACGTACCCTGGCGGATCGCGGGATGCGATTCAAGGTCGCAACGGCCGCCCGGGAGGCGCCAACCGCAACCGAGGCCGTGCGTGCCATCCGCACCGCGCTGTCACCCAGCGCGCAGTTGCTGCTGAGTGACGCGGAGATCGACATGTTGCGTCAGCGGATGGCCAGTGCCGTAGAACTCCCTGAGCGGGCGAAGCTCAATACCCGCGACGTGCTGGGGTCGATCCGCATCTTCTTCATCGTCGTGCTGTCCACGTTTCCCGTCGCGCTGCCATTCGTGTTGCTGAGCGATGTGTCGACGGCCCTGATCGTTTCCCGCATCCTGACCCTCATCATGCTGTTCGCAGGCGGCATGGCGCTCGGTCGCCACGCAGGATTCAATGGCTGGGCCACCGGCCTTGGCATGACTGCGCTCGGTGTCGCCCTGACGATGGCCGTCATCGCTCTGGGGGGATGAAATGCGCCACCCGGTCGCCGCATTGGGTATCGCGCTGGCCGTATCCAGCGCGCACGCGCAGGAAGCTGCCGCGCCTGTGGCCAACGCATCGCAGGAAGCGCAGCCACCCACCTGGAATTTCTCGCTCGCCGGCTACTGGAACATGCCGCGTCAGGAGCAGAGTTACCTGTCCGCCATCGCGATCGCGGAGCGCGACAAGCTGCATCTCGAAGCGCGTGCCAACTACGAGGCCATGCACGCGCAATCGGCCTTCGTTGGCTGGTCCTTCGCCGGCGGTGAAACATTCACCTACAAGGTGACGCCGATCATCGGCTTCGCCATGGGAAGCATCCACGGCGTGATTCCGGGGCTGGAGGCGAGTCTCGCCGCGTACAAGTTCGACTACTACATCGAAGCCGAGTACCTGACCGGCTCCGGCACGCAAACGCCAAGTTATCTCTATGCCTGGAGCGAGCTTGGGTATCGTCCGGTCGATTGGCTGCGGCTTGGCTTCGTGATGCAACGGACGCGGATCTACGGCGGCGATCGTGAGTTCCAGCGTGGCGGCCTGGTGCAACTCACGTTCAAGAACGTGACGGTCGGCTGCTACTGGTTCAATCCCGGCTCGTCCGAGCAGGTGGTCATGACGAATCTCACCGTCTCGTTCTAGTTCTCCTGCGCACGGCAGCACGCAATGCCGTGACGCCCCAAGCCCGTCCCGACGCACCACTTCGCGTTTACCCCCGGGCATTTCTCTGACCCGTGTAAGAAGCAGGTAAGCCGAACACCGTACCTTGTCGGCATGGTTCCCTGATGACGCTCATATTGCGCGCCCCGCTGGCGTGGCGCGCGGGCGGCACTCGGCCATGCAAAGCGCACAAGTACGCAGGAGACAGAGATGAATGACGATCTGGTCGAAAGACTGAAGACCAACCCACGGTATCAACAACTCGTCCACAAGCGCTCTCGGCTTGGCTGGATACTCACGCTCGTCATGCTCGTGGTGTATTACGGCTACGTGCTGCTGATTGCCTTCGACAAGGACCTGATGGCCACGAAGGTCGGAGACGGCGTGACGACATGGGGCATGCCGATCGGGCTGTTCGTGATCGTCTTCACCGTCGTCATCACGGGGCTCTACGTGCGCCATGCCAACAACACTTATGACGAGCTCACCGAGCAGATCAAGCGGGAGGTCGCATGAAAACGCATCACGTTATCGCCGCAGGCGGCGCCCTGCTGTTGTCGACGGCCGCGTTGGCCGCGGGTGGTGATCTTGGGCAGGCCGTCAAACAGCCCACCAACTGGACGGCCATCGGCATGTTCGTCGTGTTCGTCATCGGCACGCTGTTCATCACCAAATGGGCGGCCAAGCGGACCACGTCCGCGGCGGCGTTCTATACGGGCGGTGGTGGCATCACCGGCTTCCAGAACGGCCTGGCCATCGCTGGCGACTACATGTCGGCAGCATCGTTCCTCGGCATTTCCGCCGCCGTGTTCGCAAACGGCTACGACGGCCTGATCTACTCGATCGGCTTCCTGGTCGGCTGGCCGATCATCACGTTCCTGATGGCGGAGCGCCTGCGCAATCTCGGCCGCTTCACGTTTGCCGATGTGGCCGCCTACCGCTTCAAGCAGGGCCCGATCCGCGCGTTCGCGGCATCGGGCACGCTGGTGGTGGTGGCGTTCTACCTGATCGCGCAGATGGTGGGCGCCGGGCAACTGATCAAGCTGCTGTTCGGGCTCGAGTACTGGATCGCGGTGGTGATCGTCGGCGCGCTGATGATGGTGTACGTGCTGTTCGGCGGCATGACGGCAACCACCTGGGTGCAGATCATCAAGGCTGGCCTGCTGCTGGGCGGCGCATCGTTCATGGCCTTCATGGTCATGGCGCAGTTCCACTTCAGCCCCGAGGCACTGTTCGCCAAGGCCGTTGAAGTCCATGCCAAGAAGGACGCGATCATGGGCCCGGGCACATTCATCAAGGACCCGATCTCTGCGATCTCGTTCGGCATCGCGCTGATGTTCGGCACGGCCGGCCTGCCGCACGTCCTGATGCGATTCTTCACCGTGCCCAACGCCAAGGAAGCGCGCAAGTCCGTGTTCTGGGCCACCACGTGGATCGGCTACTTCTACATCCTGACGTTCATCATCGGCTTCGGCGCCATCGTGCTGGTGAGCACCAACCCGACGTTCCAGGACGGTAGCGGCAAGCTGCTCGGCGGCCTCAACATGGCGGCCGTTCACCTGGCCACTGCAGTGGGCGGCAACGTGTTCCTCGGATTCATCTCGGCGGTGGCGTTCGCGACAATCCTGGCCGTGGTGGCCGGCCTCACGCTGGCCGGCGCGTCGGCGGTGTCGCACGACCTGTACTCCACGGTCTTCATGCACGGCAAGGCAACCAGTTCGATGGAACTGCGCGTGTCGCGCATCACCACGATCATCCTGGGCATCATCGCCGTGGTGCTCGGCATCGTCTTCGAGAAGCAGAACATCGCGTTCATGGTGTCGCTGGCGTTCGCCGTGGCGGCATCGGCCAACTTCCCGGTGCTGTTCATGTCGGTGCTGTGGAAGAACTGCACCACGCGCGGCGCGATGGTGGGCGGCTTCCTCGGCCTGCTGTCGGCCGTGATTCTGACCGTCCTGTCGCAGGCGGTGTGGGTCGACGTGTTCCACTTCAAGGATGCGCCGTTCCCGTACACGTCGCCGGCGCTGTTCTCGATGACGATCGGCTTCGTCGGCATCTGGTTCTTCTCGATCACCGACAGGTCGCCCCGGGCACGTATCGACCGGGCCGGCTTCGAGGCACAGGAACTGCGTTCCGAGACCGGCATTGGCGCCGTCGGGGCCGCAAGCCACTGATCCGCCCGGCGCCGCCCCCCCCGCGGCGCCTACGGCAACTGCTTGCCGGGCAGCGTGGGTGTCACGCCACGCGTGCCTGCGGCGGGCACACGGCGCGTGCCGGTGGGTCTGGCGCGCGCCTTCTCCTTGCCTGACACCGGCGCAGCCAGCATGGCCTGGCCTTCGAACTGGCCGCGCGCGTCGAACGCCCCCATCCGCACCGGTTCGCCCATGCCGCCCACCACATGCTGGGCCAGCGCGTTACCGGAGCTGGCTGCCGCAAGCAGCCATGCCGCCGTCATCACACGAACGCCGCAATCCCTTTTCATTCGATCCTTCCGTATCCCGTATCGTCACGGTCGGCGAGCATAATGCGGGCGGGATGCTGGCGTTGTAATGAATTGTTATGCCCCCGCACAAGGCCACCTGATGGCCCGAACCGGCCGCTTGCCGGCCCACCTGCGTACAATGCCGGGCTCAACTAGTGGGATGACGTCCGTGAAGAAAACCGACCTGGAAAAGAACAAGGGCCTGAAGATCAACAACAGCATGAAACAGTACGGCGCCAACCGGGCTGGCTCGCTGCCTAAGGGCGGCCGCCGCGCAGAGACCGGCAAGACTGGCCTGCTCGGCAAGCTGCTCGGCAAGGCCGTGCCGCCGGAGAAGGCTGGCGACTGAGCGGGATCCGCGTATCCCGGGGTATCCTTGACCCTTCACGGCACATGCAGCACTGAACTGAACGCCGGATCGAGGAGAAGCCATGGATATGCAAGGCAGGGAAACGCAGGGGATGTCCCGGGAGCGGCTGGGGCGGATCGATCGTTTCATCAATGAAGCGTATATCGCCAACGGCAAGCTACCGTGCGCGCTGACCCAGGTGTGGCGGCGTGGCGAGCTGGTGTTGAACTCGGTGCTCGGCCAGGCCGACCGCGAGCGGCAGGTGCCGCTGGCCGAGGACTCGATCTTCCGCATCTACTCGATGACCAAGCCGATCACCTCGGTGGCGATCATGATGCTGCTCGAGGAATGCAAGATCGCACTGGACGATCCGGTCAGCAAGTACATCCCCGCATGGGAAAACCTCGGCGTCTTCACCGGCGGCTTCATGGAGAGCTTCCAGACGCGCGCGCCGGCACGACCGATGCAGGTGGTCGACCTGCTGCGCCACACCTCTGGACTGACCTACGGCTTCCAGCAGAACACCAATGTCGATGCCGCCTATCGCAGGCTGAAGCTGGGCGACATCGCCACGGATGGCACGCTCGACGACATGATCGAGAAGCTGGCCACGCTGCCGCTCGAGTTCTCGCCGGGCGAGGCCTGGAACTACTCGGTATCGACCGATGTGCTGGGCTACCTGGTCGGCAAGATCAGCGGCATTCCGTTCGAGACCTTCCTGAAGGAACGCATCTTCGATCCGCTGGGCATGGTCGATACCGCGTTCCACGTACCCGAGGACAAGGTATCGCGCTTCTGCGCGTGCTACGCCATCGGCGCGCTGGGTTCGAAGGTCATTTCGCCTCGTGGGCCGATGCTCCAGGACGATCCTCTGGCCAGCACCTACCTGAAGCCGCCCAGCTTTGTCTCGGGTGGCGGTGGTCTGGTGTCGACGGCGGCGGACTACATGCGCTTCGCGCGCATGTTGCTGCAGGGTGGCGAACTCGATGGCACGCGCCTGCTAAGTCCGAAGACCCTGGCGCTGATGACCGCCAACCATCTGCCGGGCGGTGTGGATCTGCCTCGTATGTCCCGTTCGATGTTCAGCGAGGCCACCTACGAGGGCGTCGGATTCGGACTCGGCTTCGCCACGACGCTCACGCCGGCCACCACGCTGATTCCCGGCAGCGCCGGAGACTTCTTCTGGGGCGGCGCGGCCAGCACGTTCTTCTGGGTCGATCCTGAGGAAGACCTGATCGGCCTCTTCCTGACCCAGCTCCTGCCGTCGTCGGCCTATCCCGTGCGCCGCCAGCTGCGCACGATGGTCTACAGCGCGATCACGGAGCCGGGCGCCGGTGCGCGCTGAACGTCACACGCATCGGACGGTACTACAATGCACGCATCAGAGACCGAGTCGGGATACCGTTGATGAAGAAGGCAACTTCCCTCGTTGCGATCGTGCTGGTCGCCTTCAGCACGCTGGCCAACGCCAGCGTGGCCGAAGGCGCCCGTGAGTTCAAGGCCGACGTCAAGGCGGCAGGCAAGAAGACCGGACACGCGGTGCACGAGACCGCGATTGCGATTGGCGACGGCGCCAAGGCTGCCGGTCATGCCGTCGCCGATGCCAGCAAGCGTGGCTATCACTCGACGAAGAAGTTCGTGACGGGGCACGAGTAAAGTCGCCCCCGACGTCCAGCAGGCAACGTGGCCGCGTGCGGGTCCCCCCGCACGCGGCCACGTTCACGTCATGACTGCCGTTTTTCCAGCACTTCGCGAATCACCTGCTCGAAGGCTTCCGGCGGTTGCCCGCCCGTGAGGAGGTAGCGGTTGTCGAAAATGACCGATGGCACCGAGTTGATGCCCATCGACTGGAACTGCGCCACTTCAGCGCGCACTTCATCGGCATAGGCATCGCTTTCCAGAATGCGGCGCGCCTCCGCGCCATCGAGACCCGCCGATTGCGCGGCCTCGACGATCACGTCGTGATTGCTCGGGTCCTTGCCCGCGCCGTGATACGCCTTCAGCAAGGCCAGCTTGAGCGGCAGCTTCTTGCCCTGCGTGCCGGCCCACTGCAACACGCGATGCGCGTCGAACGTGTTGTAGATATGCGTCCGGGGGCCAAACTCGAATCCCACCGCCTCGCCGCGCTCGCGGATCTGTACCTGGCGTTCGGCAAGCTGCTCGGCGGTGCTGCCGTATTTCGTGCTGACGTAGTCGAGGATGGTGCGGCCTTCCGGCGGCATGTCCGGATTCAGTTCGAACGGATGCACGACGATCTCGGCTTCCACTTCGTCCCCGAGACGCTCCAGCGCCTGCTTGAGCGACGTCAGGCCAATGGCGCACCATGGGCATGCGATATCGGAAACAAAATCGATCCTGAGTGCTTGAGTCATGACTTTTCCTGATCTGCGGAATATGGGAACCGCGACAGGTTAGCGTGAATCGCCGGGCCGTGCTTGGCGATGCGTGCCACGCCCTATACTGGACATGACATCGACCAACCGCGCCGGTGTCCCGTCAACGACCACGCCTGCAGGAGGAGCCGAACTCGCGGATGCTGCGCAGCCGGCCTCCGCACTGGGAGCCCCCCGAGGTTCCCGTCCCGACGAACCATTCGCGCCAGGAGGCAACGATGGGACGCAAATTCATCGATTGCCGCGACTATCCCAGCCAGATGCATTGCACGGTGGCACTCAGTGCTGATACCGAAGAGGAACTGCTGGAAGCCGCGGTCCAGCACGCTGTGCAGGTGCACGAGCATCAGGACACGCCAGAGTTGCGCAGTCAGCTCAAAGCGTGCTTCAAGGACGGCTCGCCGCCGAGTTGAAGCCTGGATAAAAAAGGGGCGCGGCGGCACAACGCCCATTGTGCCGCCACGCCTTCCCCAAACCGGATCGGTTCGATTCGCTCAGCCCTTCGGGCTGGCCTGCAGCGGCATGGACTGCATCGGCATCATGTTCAGATTGGCGTTGTGCATGACCCACAGCGAGCCAGACACCACGATGGCGATCAGGAACACCGTGCAGGCGAAGATCGCCGTGTTGCCACGCTGCCCCTTGCGCGGGCCCAGATGCAGGAAGAAGACCAGTTGCACCAGCAACTGCGCGATGCAGAGCAGGACGATGACCGCGAGCCCGTAGCCCGGCGGCAGTACCCCACTCATCACGGCACCGAAGGACACCAGGGTCAGCACCACCGACAGCCCGTAGCCGATCAGATGGCTGCGAATGCTGCCGTGCGACGATTCGTGAGCGGTAACGCTGGTGGGCTTCACAGGAAGGTCCTCAGGTAGACGATGGAGAAAACGCAGATCCACACGAGATCCAGGAAGTGCCAGAACAGGCTCAGGCAGGCCAGGCGTCGACGCACGATGCCGTCGAGGCCGAACACCTGGATCTGGTGCACCATCACGATGATCCAGAGCAGCCCGGCCGTGACGTGCAGGCCGTGCGTGCCCACCAGCATGAAGAACGCCGACAGATAGGCGCTGCGGCCCGGGCCCGCCCCTTCGTGAATCAGTTCCATGAACTCGAAGATCTCCATGCCGACAAACGCCGCGCCGAGCGCGAACGTCAGCACCATCCAGCGGATGACCTGGTTCGGATTGGCCTTGCCGTCCTGCAGCTTGAGCATCGCCACGCCGAAGGTCAGGCTGCTGGTCAGCAGCAGCATCGTTTCGCCGAGCACGAAGCGCAGGTCGAACAGTTCGCGCCCGCCCGGGCCGCCTGCGGTGTTGTTGACCAGCACGCCGAACGTCGCGAACAGCACCGCGAAGATCAGGCAGTCACTCATCAGATAGAGCCAGAAGCCCAGCGTGGTGCGCGACTGCACCACGTGGTCGTCGTGACCGTCGTGACCGTGGGCGGCGTCATGGCCGTGGGCGTCGGACGCATGGCCCGGCGCATGGATGCCGGGCGCTGCGTCGGCCCGGAGTTTCAGGGATGTCGTCATGATCAGTTGGCGCCTTGCAGTTGCTGGAAGCGCGCGCGTTCGATGCGTTCCACTTCGGCGGCGGGGACGTAGTAGTCCACGTCGCGGTCATACGCGCGAGCGATGAAGGTGAAGATCATCGCGGCCAGGCCGAAGCCGACCATCCACCAGATGTGCCAGACAAAGCCGAAGCAGAACACAAGGCCGAACACGGAGACGAGGAAGCCGGCCGATGTATTGCGCGGCATATGGATGTCCTCGTACCTGGCGGGCTGCGCGTAGGCGCGGCCGGTATCCTTGTCTTCCCAGTGCTGCTCCAGCGACGTGATGTTCGGCACGTGCGCGAAGTTGTAGAACGGCGCGGGCGAGGCGGTGGCCCACTCCAGGCTGCGGCCATCCCACGGATCGCCGGTCAGGTCACGGTTCTGGTTGCGGTCACGCACGCTGACGTAGAGCTGCCACAGGATCGCCAGGATGCCGGCGCCGATGATGCACGCGCCAACCAGCGCGACGATCAGGTACGGCTGCCACTCGGGGTTGGTGTAGTGGTTCATGCGGCGGGTCATACCCATCAGGCCCAGCGCGTACAGCGGCATGAAGGCCAGGTAGAAGCCGATCAGCCAGCACCAGAACGCGACCTTGCCCCAAAACTCGTTGAGCGTGAAGCCGAACACCTTCGGGAACCAGAACGACATGGCCGCCAGACAGCCGAAGACCACGCCACCGATGATCACGTTGTGGAAGTGGGCGATCAGGAACAGGCTGTTATGCAGCACGAAGTCCGCGCCCGGCACGGCCAGCAGCACGCCGGTCATGCCGCCCACCGCGAACGTCACCATGAAGCCGATGGTCCACAGCGTCGACGAATGGAAGCGGATGCGGCCGCGATACATCGTGAACAGCCAGTTGAACAGCTTCACGCCGGTCGGGATCGAGATGATCGACGTCATGATGCCGAAGAACGCGTTGACGCTGGCGCCCGAGCCCATCGTGAAGAAGTGATGCAGCCAGACGAAGAACGACAGCACACCAATCGACGACGTCGCGTAGACCATCGACTTGTAGCCGAACAGCGGCTTGCGCGAGAACGTGGCAATGATTTCCGAGAACGCGCCGAAGCACGGCAGGATCAGCACGTAGACCTCTGGGTGGCCCCAGATCCAGATCAGGTTCACGTACATCATCGCGTTACCGCCAAGCTCGCTGGTGAAGAAATGCATGTCCAGGTAGCGGTCGGCGGTAAGCAGCGCCAGCGTGGCGGTGAGCACCGGGAAGATCGCGACGATCAGGATGTTCGTGATCAGCGCGGTCCACGTGAACACCGGCATCTTCATCAGCGTCAGGCCCGGCGCGCGCATCCGCAGGATCGTGACGATGAAGTTGATGCCTGTCAGCGTGGTGCCAAGCCCTGATATCTGTAGCGCCCAGATGTAGTAATCCACCCCGACGGTGGGACTGTACTCAAGACCACTGAGCGGTGGGTAGGCCACCCATCCGGTGGCGGCGAAATCGCCAACGAACATCGAGATCATCACCAGCACCGCGCCAATGGCCGAGAGCCAGAAGCTCAGCGAGTTGACGAACGGATAGGCCACGTCGCGCGCGCCGATCTGCAGCGGCACGATCACGTTCATCAAGCCCAGGATGAACGGCGTGGCCACGAAGAAGATCATGATCACGCCGTGCGCCGTGAAGATCTGATCGTAGTGGTGCGGCGGCAGGTAACCGGCGGTCTCGCCGACGGCAATGGCCTGCTGCGTGCGCATCATGATGGCGTCGGCAAAGCCGCGCAGCAGCATGACCAGCGCCATGATGATGTACATCACGCCAACGCGCTTGTGGTCCACCGAGCAGATCCACTCGCGCCAGAGGTAGGTCCACTTGCGGTGATACGTGATCGCGCCGAACAGCGCGGCGCCGCCCAGCAGTACCACCACCAGCGTGCCCATGATGATGGGCTCGTGCATGGGGATGGCATCGAGAGTGAGTTTTCCGAACATGGGTTATTGCTCCACGGTGTCGGGCAGCGGCGGCAGTGCGGCGCGCAGCGTCTCGGGGCTGTCCGCGCGGCAGATGTCGCCATAGCTGGCCATGTATTGATCGACGACACCCTGGAAGAGGCGTGGCGAAACGTTTGCGTAGATGGTGACCGGGTCCTTGCTGCTGGGCTGCTTCAGCGCGCGGTAGGTCTGTTCGTCGAGCGCGTTGCCGGACGCGCGGGCGCGGGCGATCCAGGCATCGAAATCCTCGCGCGAGGTGGCAACCGTCCGGAAATGCATGTCGGAGAAGCCGGCGCCGCTGTAGGCAGCGGAGCGGCCGTCGAACACGCCGGTTTCATCGGCGATCAGATGCAGCTTGGTTTGCATCCCGCTCATCGCATAGACCATGCTGCCGAGCTTCGGGATGAACAGCGCATTCATCGTCGATTCGGCCGTGATGCGGAAGTTGATGGGCGTGCCGACCGGCACGGGTAGCTCGTTCAGCGATGCCACGCCGTACTGCGGATAGATGAACAGCCATTTCCAGTCGAGCGCGACAACGTCCACCTCTATCGGCGCGACCTTCGATTCGAGCGGCCGGAACGGGTCGAGCTTGTGTGTGGTGTCCCAGATGATGATGCCGAGCAGCGCCACGATCACGCACGGGATACCCCAGACGACGACCTCGATCTTGGTCGAATGCGACCAGCGCGGCGCGTACTCGGCCTTGGTGTTGGTCTCGCGATACCGCCACGCGAACACCAGCGTCAGGATGATGACCGGGATGACTACCAGCAGCATCAGCGCGGTGGACAGCACGATCAGGTTGCGCGTTTGCACACCTACGGCGCCGCTCGGGGAGAGCAGATCGTAGGAACAACCGCTGAGGATCAGGGGAGCCGCGACGCAGAGCCACGCGCGGACTTTGGGGGGGATGGGTACTCGCCGGCGGACATGCTCCGGGGCGGCAACTCGCTCACGCATTTCAGACACCTATTGATGGGGGCACAGGCGTATTCCGGGTATTTGTATGGATTGGCCTGAGGTGCGCGGGATGCTAAGGTAAGACAACATCCATACAAGACGGATTTTTCAGTGCGTACAAAGACTTCCGCACCGACAGGCAAGCCCGCCTGGATCGGCGAGTTCAGCCCGACCGGCGGGCCGCGCTATCTGCAGATCGCGGGATTCCTCGAACACGCGATGGCAGACGGGCGGCTCTCTCCCGGGGACCGGCTGGCGCCTCAGCGAGAACTGGCGGCAATGCTTGGCGTGGACCTGACCACGGTGACGCGGGCGTTGGCCGAGGCTCGGCGCCGTGGGCTGGTCGAACCACGCGGCTCGCTCGGCACCTTCGTCGCGGCGCCGGTCTTTGAACTGGCCCAGACTGTGGACCTGAGCATGAACGTGCCGCCACCACCGGAAGGCATCGACTTCGACGACATGCTCCGGCGCGGGTTGGCGCAGGTGACGCTGCACGCGGACGCCAGCCTGTTGATGACCTACCAGTTGGGCGGCGGCACGCAGCCGGATCGCGAAGCCGGTGCGCGGTGGCTTGGGCCGATGCTCGGCACGGTAGCGTCCTCACGCGTAATCGCCAGCCCCGGTGCCCAATCGGCGTTGTCGGCAGTGATCCTCTGCCTCAGCGACCCGGGGTCAGTTATCGCAGCGGAGCCGCTGATCTATCCGGGGCTGCGCGCGGCGGCGGCGCAAACGGGGCGGCGCGTGGTGACGGTGGCGACAGATAGCGACGGAATGCGTCCCGATGCGCTCGAAGCCGCTTGCCGTGCGCACGCGATTCGGCTCATCTATCTGAACCCGACGTTGCAGAATCCCACCACGCACACGATGCCCGAGCACCGTCGGCGTGACATCGCACGGGTGGCCACCCAGTGCGGCGCGCGGATCATCGAGGACGACCCGTACTGGCTGCTCACGCCCGACGCACCGCCCCCGGTGGCCGCACTCGCGCCGGCGCAGACGATTCATATCGCGACCCTGTCGAAATGCCTGAGCCCCGGATTGCGCACCGCATACGTGGTGGCGCCCGATGCCGACACGCAGGAGGCGATCCTGGCCGCGCTACGCGCGATCACCCTCATGGCGTCGCCGATCGCCACCGCGCTCGCCACGCAGTGGATTCGCGATGGGTCCGCGGAGGCATTGCTGAACGGCATTCGCAGTGAAGCGGCGGCACGGCAGCAGATCGCGCAGCAATGGCTGATCGGTGCCAACCAGTCGCCGCAATCTGGCATCCATGTGTGGCACCCGTTGCCAAGCTACTGGACGTCGAGTGGATTCAGCCGCGCGGCCAGCGACGAGCACCTGCGGGTGACCGCATCGGATGCGTTTTCCGATGGGGCCGATGCGCCCAACGCCATCCGTATATCGCTTGGCGGCGTGGCGGAGCGCGCGCAGCTTTCGATGGCGCTAAAGAAGCTATCGGGGTTGCTCGCGCGCAAGCCGCCACACGCAATGCTGCAGGTGATCTAGTCCGCCGTATCAGTGCACGACTGCCAGCAGGCCGGCGATGCCGAACCCCAGCGCGGCCAGCGCATCGCCGGCGATCAGTCCGCCACCGACCAGCGACGTCGTGCTCATGTCATCGGGCAGCGCCGCATCCTTCGATGACGATTGCGCGCGACTGTCGACCAGGCTGGCGACCACGCCACCGGCCGCCATCCACGCGGCGGCGGGCAAGTTGACGAAGCCGCCGAAGGACGATGCATACGGCGACGGCAGCAACACGGCATCCAGAAGGAAATCGCAGCCCTTGCCAACACGGCTCTGCTCCGCGAACTCGCGATAACGCGCCGACGCCCTTATCAGCTTGCGCAGGACTTCGGTGACGAGCCCGATGCCCAGGCCGATCCATACCGCCAGCCGCAGATACGGCTTGTCTTCGGTCATGCTGCGCAGCGCACCGACGATCTTGTAGGTCATGGCCGATGTCCAGCGCGCGGGCTGCGCATCGGCGGGTAGCGTGGTTTGATCCAGTCGCAGAACCGGATAGGCATCCATGAACAGACGCGCGAGCAGCACCGCCAGGATCGCGCCCACGACGATGCCGGCGACCTGATAGCCGAACTGGATCATGCGATTGGTGCCGAGGCGCCAGCCGGTGGAACGGTCCTGCTGCATGTCACACGCCTCCGCGGTGGAGACCAGCAGCACGGTTGCGGCAATCAAACCGACATGCGGCTGACGCAAACCCACCGCCGCCATCAGGATCACCGTCAGCACGAACGCGGACGAAATCGGATTCTGGTCGACCATGCCGACCGAGATGCCGTTGACAAGCGCGAATATCAGCACCAGCGCCACGGCCATCAGTTGATAGCCGACTGGTTGGCCGAACCAGGCCACGCCGGCGGCCACGACGGCCGCGCCCCAGACCGCGACCCATGCGACGATCCAGCGCTGCGGCGCCCTGCCGCCCGAGGCAGCGGCACGCGTGCGTTGCGCCGCGCGCATCAGGAGCAGCGACACATCGACGGCCGCCGCGCCCATGATCATACCCAGCGCGATCAGGAACGTGATCTTGCGATAGGGGTCACCCGGCGCCAGCCAGCCGATGGAGACGAAGTACGGCGTCAACGCCCAGCTTGCAAGCCCGCCGACCAGCGCCGCGATGCCAATGCGGGCGCCAACGATCATGCCCGCGCCAAATGTGGAAGCCGACAGGTCGATCGCGCCAAGCCATGCCACGCGTGTGGCACCGATGCTCGCCAGCACGCCAAGCCCTGTGCCGCCCGCCAGACGGGCAACCGAGCGCCGCAGCAACACGGGATCGGTCAGTGCGCGCAGGATGTTGGCCACCGCGAGCCCGGACGGGAACGTGAGCTGCATCCGGTCCACCAGCAGCGGGGTATAAAGCATTCCCACGCCCACCCCATACATGCCGATGCAGAGCATGTAGCCGATCAACTGCCACATCGGCGGCGGCGCCATGCCCATCCAGCCCATCGCCTGGATCACGACGGCCATGCCGCTCATGCCGGCCACGGACGCAGCGGCGGTCTGGATGTAGTTCGCGCCGTGACGCCCGGATGCGCCGTAGCCCGCCGTCACGGCCGACCCGAGAATGCCGGCCAATACCTGTCCACCCACGAAGAACCCGAGCGAGAAGTTCATGTACGCCGCGGCGATACCGCCAAGGGGCCCCAGGATCAGCATCCCGGCCGCGCCGAGCAGCAGGTGGTACTGCCAGCTTTCGGGGGCGGGCAGCCAGGTTGGGGATTCTCGGGTGAGGGTAGTCGGCATTGGGTGATGGTGAGCGGCTGCGGGAGGATGCCGGACATCTCCACCATCCTCGACCGCCAAAGCGTACCCATTTCTGCGCACGCCAAATGCCCGAAGCGTACCCGTTTCTGCGAGCGGGGGCGAGGGCCGGCAGCCATCGATCATCAGGCATAGAATGGCGCTTCGGCCGCTGAAGCCGACATCCAGAAACAGTCTCTCCCTCGCCTTGCCGTTACGTCCTGAAGTCATGAAGCCCGCTCTGCTCATCCTCAACCATCTCGAACCTGCCCACCTCGCCCTCATCGCCGAACACTACGACGTTCGCTATGCGCCGACTGCTGCCGAACGCGCTACCGAGGTCGCTACCCATGGCAAGACCTTCCGCGCGGTGCTGACCATCGGCAGCATTGGCTTGACCGCGGAAGAAATCGACGCGATGCCCGCGCTGGAGCTGGTCTGCGCGATGGGTGCCGGCTACGAGAACATCGACACCGCCAAATGCCGCGAGCGCGGCATCGCCGTCGGCAACGGCGCCGGCACCAATGACAGTTGCGTGGCAGACCATGCGATGGCGTTGCTGCTGGCGTCGGTACGCCGCGTGCCCGCGTACGATCGCGCCACGCGCGAAGGCATCTGGCGCAATGCGCTGCCGCTGGCCCCGAATTTGTCAGGCAAGCGGATGGGCATCGTCGGGCTGGGCACGATCGGCCGACGGATCGCGCAACGCGGTCTCGGGTTCGATCTGGAGATCGGCTATCACAACCGCCGCGCGCGCACGGACGTGCCGCATCGCTACTTCGACAGCGTGATGTCCCTGGCCGAATGGGCCGACTACCTGATCATCGCCACGCCGGGCGGCACCGAGACGCGGCATATGGTCGGCACGCCCGTGCTGCGCGCGCTGGGCCCGGCGGGCTATCTGGTGAATATCGCGCGTGGCAGCGTGGTAGACACGGTGGCGCTGGCGGCCGCGCTGCGGGCAGGCGAACTAGGCGGCGCGGGGCTCGATGTCTACGAGAGCGAGCCGGCACCGCCCGTCGAGCTGTTCGATTGCCCCAACGTCGTGCTGACGCCGCATGTGGCCGGCTGGTCGCCCGAAGCAATCTTCGCTTCGGTCAGCCAGTTCGTCGAGAATGCGCGGCGGCATTTCGCCGGCGAGCCGCTGGTGGCGCCGGTACTCTGATCAGCCGATCAGATCAGACGATCACAGGAAACACCACCCGCACACGCAGCCCCGGCGCCGCATCTTCCAGAAAGACGCGCGCGCCGTGCGACTGCGCGATCTCGGCCACGATGGCCAGACCCAGCCCGCTTCCGCCGGTGGGCGCATCTGGGACGCGATAGAAGCGATCGAACACGCGCTCGCGCTCGGCGGCGGAAATACCCGGGCCGTTGTCGATCACGGCCAGTTCCACGCCCGCCGCGGCCTCGCTCACCCGCACATCGATGCGCCCGCCACGCGGAATGTATTGCAGCGCGTTGTCGACCAGATTGGTCAGCAGGATGCGCAAGGCATCGGCATCGCCACGCACGGTGGCCTGGCTCCCGGCCTTGTCATCCAGACCGAGGTCGATATCGCGATTGATGGCGGCCTGGGAAATATCCGCCACCACGCCGACGGCCAGTTCGTGCAGGTCGATCGGTTCATGCGGCGGCGGCACGGCGCCTGGCTCCTGCCGCGCCAGCGTGAGCAACTGCGCCACGAGGTGGGTCAACCGCTCGAGCCCCTGCCGTAGCTGGCCCACGGCCTCCTGCCTGGCCTCGGCACTTTCGGCCCGTTCGACGAGTTGAGCCTGCAACTGCAGCGCGGCCAACGGTGTGCGCAACGCATGGGCGGCATCGGCCACGAACGCGCGTTGCGTGTCGATGGCGTGCGCCAGCCGCCCCAGCAACTGGTTCAAGGCATCGGACAACGGCGCGATCTCCACGGGCATATTGCGCACGGACAGCGGCGCCAGCGTGCTGGCATCGCGCGCGCTCACCTCGCTGGCAATCTCGCGCAGAGGCCTCAGGCCACGCCCCACCGCCAGCCACACCAGCCAGCCAAGCAGCGGCAACAGCAGCAGCAGCGGCGCCACCGTGCGCAGCGCCATATGCGCGGCCAGGGTGCGACGCGCGCTCATCGGCTGGGCGATCTGCACGACCGCCGGCCCAAGCTGCACGCTGTAGATGCGCCACTCGCCAGAGTTGGTCTGCGCATTCGAGAAACCCAGCTCCGCCTGCGGCGGCAATGCCGGATGCGAGTGCGACAGATAGAGGCTGCGCCCCGAGCCATCCCAAATATGGATCACGACGTCCTCATCGGCATGCAGCAGGTCGGCGCCCGTCGGGCTGCCGGAATCGAACGGCGGCGCCACCGGCGCGGAAAACTGGCTCGGCAACGCGGCCGCCAGTTGCTTCATCTGATAGTCGAACAGCGCATTGGCTTCCTGCCGCGCCTGCCCATAGATCAGCGCGGTGGCCACGGCGATCCCCACCGCAAGCCCCGCCGCCAGCCACCAGAGCAGCGTACGTTGAATCGAGCGCATCAATGTGTGGCTCCGTCGGGACCGCCTTTGGTGTCTTGTTCCGCGCCGCTTTCAGCGGGGATCACATAGCCCACCCCGCGGATATTGCGAATCAGCGTCGCGCCAAACTTGCGGCGCAGCGCATGGATATAGACCTCCACCGTATTGCTGCCGACTTCGTCGTCCCAGCCATACAACCGCTCCTGAAGCTGCGGCACCGACCACACCTTGCCGGGTCGAGCCATCAGCGCCGACAGCAGTGCGAATTCACGCGCCGACAGCCGGACGGACGCGCCGGCCTTGGTGGCTTCGCGGGTGGCGGGGTTGAGCATGATGTCGCCGTAGCGCAGCACCGGTTCCGCGCGCCCCTCGGCACGGCGCACCAGCGCATGCATCCGGGCCGCCAGCTCCTGCAGGTCGAACGGCTTGATCAGGTAGTCGTCGGCGCCAGCGTTGAGTCCGGCCACGCGGTCGGCCACTGCGTCGCGCGCGGTCAGGATCAGCACCGGCGTGCGCACGTTGCGGGCCCGCAGCGTCTTCAGGACGTCGAGCCCCGGGCGGCGCGGCAAACCCAGGTCTAGCAGCACCACGTCGTAGCCGCCGTCGGCCCGGGGACCGTGCTGGTCCGATGCGGCGTCGAGTCCGGCATCGCCATCGCGCACCCAGTCGACCGTAAAGCCCTCCTGGCGCAGCGCCACCTTCACGCTTTCGCCGATCATGGCGTCATCTTCTACCAGCAATACACGCATCGTCTTTCAGGATTGAGAGGTCTCGGCGCGGCGCGCGTCGGCTTCGAGCCGGTCCGCCAGCGCGCGAGCCAGGCCCGGCAGCGCCGGATATTCTGCCGTGATCACGTACACCGGCACGTCGGCAAGGAAACTGCCCATGCGGCCCTTGGCGACAAAGCGCTCCGCGAACGTCGACGCCCGCAGGGCATCGACAAAGCGTGGAACGATACCACCACCGATATAGACGCCACCACGTGCGCCGAGCACCAGCGCGACGTCGGCCGCTACCGAGCCGAGCATCCCGCAGAACGCGTCGAAAGCGCGGCGGCATATCGGGTCGCCCGCGCGCATCGCGCCGTCCGTCACCTGCGCCGGGGCCAGCGGCACCTCCAGAGGCGTACCCATTTCTGCGGACAGCGCGGCATGAATATGCGAGAGACCCATACCCGACAGCAGCCGCTCCGCCGACACGCGTCCAAACTGATCGTGGGCGGCGCGCCAGGCGATCCACTCGTCGTCGGTGACCGGCATGATCTCGATGTGTCCGCCCTCGCCCGCCAGCGCCACCGCGCCACCCGGCGCGGGAATCAGGCCGGATACGCCAAGGCCGGTACCGGGCCCGATCAAGGCCCGGGGCGCCGTGGCCACCGCCGTGCCGTCGCGTACCTGTACAAGACTGGCGTCGGGCAGATACGGCAGCGCCAGCGCCAGCGAGGTGAAGTCGTTGATGGCCACCAGCGTGTCGAGATCGAGCGCGCGGCGCATGGCCTCGATCGAGAACGCCCAGTTGTGGTTGGTCAGCTTGACCTGGTCACCAGTGACCGGATTGGCCAGGCCGATGGCCGCGTGGCGCGGCCGGGCCGCGCCGCTACGCGTCAGCATGTAGAGCCGCATCGCGGCTTCGAGCGAGGCGTGCTCGGCCACCTTGTATGCGGTGATCTCGCCGATCCGCATCGGCACTGTCTCCATGGCAAAGCGCACGTTGGTGCCGCCCACGTCGGCCAGAATCCGGGGATAGGACATCGCGCGATCCGTCATCGGCTTAGACCCGGAAGACATCGACGCCGTGCCGGTGCCGTGCCAGCACGACACTGACCGGCAACGAGGGCGTCGGCGTCTTCAGCGCCAGCTCCAGCACGGCAGCCTTCTTCTCGCCGCTGATCGCCAGGAACATGCGGTCCGCCGCCAGCAACGCCGCCAGGTTCAGCGTGATGCGCGCATGGGGCGCGACGGACGGATGGGTAACGATGTAGCCCGGAGTCGGTTCGGACAGGGCGGTCTGAAGCTCAGGCGCATCCGGAAACAGCGAGGCCGTGTGACCATCCTCGCCCATGCCCAGCACCACCACATCCGGTTGCAGGAAGGCCTGATTCAGGCGCGCCACCGCGCTTTGCGGGTGCGCGGCCTCGGCCTCGTCGCGAATCAGCGGCGCCCAGGCCGCCACGCCCGCGCCTTCGCGCAGCAAGTGGCTGCGCACCATGGCTCCGTTGCTGTCTGCGTCATCGGGCGGCACCGCGCGCTCGTCGACCAGCGTGACCGTCACGGCTTCCCAGCGAACGGGGCGGTAGCGCAGCCGCTCGAACATGGCTTGTGGCGACTTGCCGCCCGACACGGCCAGCACGGCCCAGCCTTTGGCCTTGATCGCGAGATCAAGCGCGTGACCGATCGAGATGGCCAGCGATTCAGCCTGGTCCATCAACGTCGCATGTTCGAATTGGCGCATGGGCTGCTCCTTCTACTCCTTATGGTTCGCGTGTCGTGGTGAATCCGATGCTTCCGATGTTTCCGATCCTTCTGTGGCGCGTCAGGCCTCCTCGTGCCACAACGCGCCGTCGCGCGACATCAGGGCCGACGATGCCGCCGGTCCCCAGGTGCCGGCCGTGTACGGTTTGGGCGGCACGGTGCTCTGGTCCCACGTATCCAGAATCGGCTCGACCCAGCGCCACGCCTGCACCTGCTCGTCGCGTCGCACGAACAGGCCAAGCTTGCCGCGGATCACGTCGAGCAACAGCCGCTCGTATGCGCCCGCACGGCGCATCTTGAACGAGTTGGCGAAGTCGAGATCGAGCGAGGTCGGCGTCAGCTCCACGGTATCGCCCGGTTGCTTGACCAGGAAATACAAGCGGATGCTCTCTTCGGGCTGTAGCCGTATCACGAGCCGGTTCTGCGGCGACAGGGTCAGCGGCCTGGGAAAGATCGCATGGGGCACGTCGCGGAAATGGACCACGATCTCGGCCACGCGCGATTGCATCCGCTTGCCCGTGCGCAGGTAGAACGGCACCCCTTCCCAGCGCCAGTTGGCGATTTCGGCCTTGATGGCAACAAAGGTCTCGGTCGTGCTGTCGGCGGCGATACCCTGCTCGTCGACGTAGCTGACCACGGGCTTGCCGCCGACGGCGCCGGCGCGATACTGGCCGCGCACGGTCTTCTCGGCAACGTCCTGCGGCAGGATGGGCTTGAGCGCCTTGAGGATCTTGATCTTCTCGTCGCGGATCGCGTCTTCGGACAGGCTGGCCGGCGGTTCCATCGCCACCATGCACAGCAGTTGCACCAGGTGGTTCTGCACCATGTCTCGCAGCGCGCCGGTACGATCGTAGAAATCACCGCGTGTCTCCACGCCCAGTTCCTCGGCGATGGTGATCTGCACGTCCTGCACCCACTCGCGCCGCCACAGCGGCTCGAACAGCGCGTTGGCGAAGCGGATCGCCATCAGGTTCTGGACCGATTCCTTGCCCAGGTAATGGTCGATCCGGTAGATCTGTTCCTCGCCGAAATACCGCGACACGGCGTTGTTGATCGCCTCCGACGAGTCGAGATCATGGCCGAGCGGCTTCTCGAGCACCACGCGCACGTTGGGCGCATTGAGGCCGGTTCGCCCCAGTTGCTCGCAGATCGGCACGAAGATATGTGGCGCCGTGGCCAGATAGCACACGACCACTTCGGGCTTTCGGGCCAGCACCTGCTCGGCCAGCGCGTCGAAGTGCGCCGGCTGGCGCGCGTCGGCCTGCACGTAGCCGATACGATCCATGAACGAGGTCCACGCTTCGGGTGGCGCATGTTCGAGGCCAGGACGCACGCTTTCCTCGAGCATCGCCTTGTATTGCTCGGTGGTGTGCGGATGACTTCCGGTAGCGAGAATGCGCGAGGACGGGTGGAGACACCCCGTGCGGTGCGCGTCGAAAAGGGCTGGCAGCAGCTTGCGCCGCGCCAGGTCTCCGGTGCCGCCGAACAGCACCATGTCGAAATCGGGCAAGCTCACCCTGGGCTCCTTGCGGGGGATGGGGCGCCCCGGCAACTATTGAGTCCGCCGCGCGGCGCATTGGTTCCGGCCATGGTACGTCACTCGCCGCCGCTTGGGCAGGGGGAAGTGGCCACGAGCATGACCCGCGCCGCACATCGGACCCAAAGCGTACCCGTTTCTGCGTGGCCCGGATCACCGTGGCGGAACAACCGTGAGCCGCTTCAATCCCACATGCAGACGCCCTCGCAAACGGGCAGGTCGCCGATCCGGACGGCATTCCGATGATGCCCATGAATTTCGACTACGCTGATAGCGCCCTACAGGAGACTTCCATGCCCCGCCACCCCGTACTGGATGCGGTCACGGCCCGCATCGTGGCCCGCAGTGCCCCTACCCGCCAGGCCTACCTGGAGCGCACCCGCGCCATGGCGGGCCAGAAGGTCGAACGCGCCAACCTGTCGTGCACCAATCTCGCACACGGCGTGGCGGCGATGCCCGATGATGCGAAGATCCGGCTCAAGGCGCAGGAGCGGCCGAATCTCGCGATCGTGTCGGCCTACAACGAGATGCTGTCCGCACACCAGCCGCTGAACGCCTTTCCGCAGTGGATCAAGGAAGCCGCTCTGGACGCCGGCGGTACCGCGCAGTTCGCCGGTGGCACGCCGGCCATGTGCGATGGAGTCACGCAGGGCCAGGACGGCATGGACCTGTCGCTGTTCTCGCGTGACGTGATCGCGATGGCCACCGCGGTCGCGCTATCGCACCAGATGTTCGACGGCGTGCTCTGCCTCGGCGTGTGCGACAAGATCGTGCCAGGCCTGGTGATGGGCGCGCTGTCGTTCGGACACCTGCCCGCCGTGTTCGTGCCGGGTGGCCCGATGACGACCGGCATGGGCAATGAGGAAAAGGCGCATATCCGCCAGCTCTACGCGGAAGGCAAGATCGGGCGCGAGGAACTGCTGGAAGCCGAGACACGGTCGTACCACGGCCCGGGCACCTGCACGTTCTACGGCACCGCCAATTCGAACCAGATGCTCATGGAGATCATGGGCCTCCATCTGCCGGGCACGGCCTTCATCAATCCGAACACGCCGCTCCGCGAGGCCCTGACCCGCGAATCCGCGCGCCAGGCGCTGCGGCTCGTTCACGGCGGCACGCGCTACATGCCGATTGCCGAAGTCCTGGACGAACGCGCCTTTGTGAACGGTATCGTCGGGTTGCTGGCCACGGGTGGGTCCACCAACCACACGCTGCACCTGATCGCCATGGCCCGCGTGGCCGGCATTCTGCTGACCTGGGACGATTTCGACGAACTGTCCGCCGCTGTGCCCTTGCTGGCGCGTGTGTACCCGAACGGCAAGGCCGACGTGAACCAGTTCCAGGCGGCCGGCGGGTTGCCGGTGGTGATACGCGGGCTGCTGTCGCTGGGGCTGCTCCATGACGACGTCAATACGATCGCCGGCACCGGTCTGGCCGATTACACGCGCGAGCCGGTACTGCGAGATGGCAAGCTGAGCTGGATTGACGGCCCGGTGAAGTCCCTGGACGACACCATCGTGCGCACCGCCGACAGCCCGTTCGCGCCCGACGGCGGTATCAAGCTGCTCGATGGCAAGCTCGGCCGCTGCGTTATCAAGACATCGGCCGTCAAACCCGAGCATCAGGTCGTGGAAGCACCCGCCATCGTGTTCCATCGCCAGGACGATCTGCTGGCTGCCTTCAAGCGTGGCGAGCTGGAGCGTGACTTCGTGGCCGTGCTCCCGTGGCAAGGCCCATCGGCTTGCGGAATGCCCGAGCTGCACAAGCTCACGCCGACACTGACATTGCTGCAGGATCGCGGCTTCCACGTGGCGCTGGTGACGGATGGCCGCATGTCGGGCGCATCGGGCAAAGTACCGGCTGCCATCCACGTCTGCCCCGAAGCGCATGCGGGCGGAGAGATCGGCAAGGTCCGCACGGGCGATATCGTGCGCGTGGATGCCCCCGCAGGCGTGCTCACGGTCAGGGTCGACGAGGCAGAATGGGCGTCCCGCCCCATGGACACGCCCGATCTGACACGCAATCGGCATGGCGTGGGCCGCGACCTCTTCGGCGGCTTTCGCGCGCACGTGAGCACGGCCGAAGCCGGCGCGTGCTCGCTGTTCGCGGAAGAGCATTAAGGGAATTAGGGGAATTGGGGGGGCGGCCGCGAAAGCGTACCCGTTTCTGCGTACGATTCTTGCGCGCGTTTTGGACGCGTTTCGCGTGCGTGTGGGTTACGCCCGGGCGGCGTCGCCGCTCTCTGGCTTGCGTACTTCCTGCACGGGCACGGCCAGGCGGCAACCGGCATCCTCCAGCCGCTGTTGCAGCCGGCCGAAGAAGCCATACTGGACGCTCCAGAAGTCGCCGCTGTTCGTCCAGTAGCGCGCGTTCAGCGTGATGCCCCGGTCGGTGTAGCGGGTCACCATGACTTCGGGCTTCGGCTCGGGCAGCAGGCGCGACTCCTCGGTCATCATGGCCTTGAGCGCATCGAGGCCCGCCTGAATGTCGCTGTCGAACGTGACGATGGCCTCGATGTCCAGGCGGCGCGTCGGGTTCTCGCTGTAGTTGGTGATGGCGCTGCCCCAGATCTTGCCGTTCGGCACGCGCATGCACACGCCATCGGCCGTCGTCAGCTCGGTCATGAAGAGGCCGGTTTCGCGCACCGTGCCCGCCACGCCCTGCGCGTCGATGTACTGCCCGACGCGGAACGGTCGCAGCAGCACCAGCATGATGCCGGCCGCGATGTTCTGCAGCGTGCCCTGCAACGCCAGCCCGATCGCCAGGCCGGCGGCACCCAGCATCGCGATGATGCTGGCGGTCTGCACGCCAAACTGCGACAGCACCAGCACGATGGTCAGGATCCGGATGATCCATTGCGCCACCGCGGTCAGCATCGGCCTCAGGGTGTCGTCGATGTACGTGCGCTGCAGCGCCCGCGTCAACGCCCGGCTGACGCGGCTGGACAACCACCACCCGGTAACCAGAATCGCCAGCGCGGCCAGCAGGTTCAGCCCCTGGCTAACCGCGAATTGCGCGAGATAGGTCCAGGTGGCCTCGACTTTGGCGGGATCAATGAATTTCAGGTCCATCCGTCGGCTCCTTCCTTTCAGGGCAAAGCTCGTAGACACCCGTCGGACCGAGACGTTCCGGATCGGTCTTCAGCAAAAGCGTACCCATTTCTGCGTGACGCAGTGCAGCGAAACGGTCTAAATGTGCGCCTTACGATGCCCGAGAGGCCGAAATAGACGGTAGTGCGCCCATTCCAGACGCACGCGCTTGTCCCGGCGTCACCCCATAGGCGGCGCGGAACCTGTTATTGAAATGGCTGGCGGAGGCAAAGCCAGCCTGGTCGGCTACCTGTTGCAACGAGAGCCGCCGGTCGCCCAGCAGCCCGCACGCCCGTGACAGCCGCGCGCGCATGATCCAGACATGCGCGGGCATTCCGAATGAAATTCGGAACATGCGGGCGAAGTGGTACTCGGACAGATCCGCCAGCGCGGCCAAGTCTCCGAGCGTGGGATTGGCGGCCGGATGGGCGTGAACCCACTCCGTTACACGCCGACGCGCAGCCACGGAAAGACCGCCGCGCCAGTCGACCGAAGGCTGGCGGGTGCCGTGCGACAGCAGCATCCGCGTCACTGCTTCGTGCGCCATCGCATTGGCGGCCATGCGCATGTCGGGCGCTTCCCAGTCGAGCGCAACCATGTGGCGGGTCAGCGCCACCAGCGCATCGTCTTCGGCAAACAGGCGGTCCTGCAACTGCAGCGCGCGTGGCTCCATGTCCAGCACACGCACGCAGTGCCAGGCCAGATGCTCGGGCTGGAAGTAGAGATGCATGAAGCGCTGCGTGCCGCCGACGTGCCAGCGAGACTCATGGTCGGCAGGCAGCAGGCACAGGCGGTCGGGCGCGCCCTTGCGGTCGGGTGCGTCGCGCCGGTACGTCGAGAAGCCGCCCTCGAGATAGACCGACATCGTGTGATGGCCGGGCCGCGCATACGCGGTGTCGTCCATCCGGTTGCGCCAGAGCGCGAGGCCAAACCCGTCACCCAGCGCGCAGGCGCTCTCCAGCGACGCCCGCGATTGCGTGAGCGCGGAGAACACCGCGTTGTCATGGAGGGGTGTGGAGGAGACGGACATTGGGCGACTATAGCGCGATCACCGGCGCGCAGAAACGGGTACGCTTTTCTGCCGGCGAGCGGCCATGCCGCTCAGCTTGCCTTGGCCGGATGATGGTCGTGCAGGCGATCACGCTCAGTGAGGTTCGGGAACAGGCGCATCCACGCCACCACCACGATCAGCGTGCCGACACCACCCAGCAGGACCGCGCCAACCGGCCCGAGCAGCGCGGCGGTCACCCCGGATTCGAATTCGCCAAGCTGGTTGGAAGCGCCGATGAACACCGAATTCACCGCGCCCACGCGTCCGCGCATGTCATCGGGGGTGTCGAGCTGTACCAGCGTCTGGCGCACCACGACGCTGATCATGTCTGACGCACCGAGCACCACGAGGGCCGCCATCGACAGCGGCAGCCATTTGGAGACGCCGAACACCATCGTCGCCAGACCAAAGATCGCCACGGCCGTGAACATCACGCGCCCGACGCGACGGTTGAGCGGGTTGCGGGCCAGCCAGAGCGCGGTGGTCAACGCACCGATCGCGGGCGCCGAGCGCAGCAGGCCAAGACCCCACGGACCGGTATGCAGGATGTCGCGCGCGTAGATCGGCAGCAGCGCCGTGGCGCCACCGAGCAGTACCGCGAACAGGTCCAGCGACACCGCGCCCAGCAGCACCTGATGGCTTCGGATATAGGCAAATCCGGCGAACAGCGTCTTGAGGCTGGCCTGCGCGGTCATCCGCTGCGCGGCCTGCCGGAGCTTCAGCGTGGTGACCAGGATCGCGGCAACCGCGAACAGCGCGGCGCTGATGGAATAGACCACGCCGGGCCCCGCTACGTAGGCAAAGCCACCCAGCGCCGGCCCGATGATGATCGCGGTCTGCCCCGCCGAACTCGACAACGCCACCGCGCGTGGCAACTGGCGTGACGTCACCACGCTGGGCAGCAATGCCTGGAGCGTGGGGGTTTCAAAGGCGCGGCAGCCGCCGATCGCGGCAACGAACAGGAAGATGTGCTCGCTCGTGACCCAGCCCGAGAAACTCGCCGCGGCCATCGATGCCGCGATCAGTGCTTCCAGCACCTGACAGGTACGCACCACGATGCGGCGATCGAACCGGTCGGCCACATGACCCGACATCAGCAGCAGGACGATCGACGGCAGGAACTGCACCAGCCCGACCATGCCGAGCATGAACGGATCGCGCGTCAGGTCATACATCTGCCAGCCGACGGCGACAGTGAAGATTTGATAGGCGATGGTGGTGCAAAGCCGGGCGAACCAGAAATGCCGGAAAGCAGGATCACGAAAGACGGTTTGCGGCTCGTCGGCCGCTTGCGCGGGGGCGGTGGACATGGGGTGTATCGGCGCTCGAAGGAACGCGTCGGAGATGCTTCAGCAGCACATTTTGTGTACTGCGAGGCGGGAAGCGCACGAATGCGTGCACTTGGACACAAAGGTGGTGATTCTAAACGAGGCGGTCGGGAGGTGCTGACGCTTTCATGTATCAACGTTGATGCATTTATGCCACATGTCCGACAAAATTTACCGTTAACAATGTAGCTGCGAATCATTCCTATTTATACTTTCGAGGCCTTGTGACGCAGCACACGCTTTTCGCGACGCGTTGCGCACCATCAGGCACTTGTATTTGCCTACCTCGGATGTTCACCGTGCTGCCAGCTTTTCGCCTGACCCTTTGCGCCACCGGCGTCGCCCTGCTCGCCCTTCCTCTCGCCTCCCGCTCCCAGACCGCACCGGCCGTCACCCGTGCCGATGAAACCACGCTCAACGCCGTGACCGTGGTGGGTAATTGGCTCGAGGCCCCCAACGAGGAAAAGGTGCTGGAGCATCCCGGCGCACGGACCATCGTCGACCGGGAGGCCATTGTCGAGACGGGCGCCAATAACGTGCGCGACGTGCTGAAGCGCGTGCCCGGCGTGCAGGTGCAGGACAACAATGGCACGGGCGGCAGCGATATCTCGCTGAACGTGGGCGTGCGCGGGCTGACCTCGCGGCTCTCCCCACGTTCGACGATCCTGATGGATGGCGTGCCCTTGGCCGTGGCGCCCTATGGACAGCCGCAACTGTCGATGGCTCCTACCTCGCTGGGCAACCTCGCGGCAGTCGACGTGGTGCGTGGCGCGGGTTCGGTGCGATACGGCCCGCAGAACGTGGGCGGCATCATCAACTTCGTGACGCGCCCGATTCCGCAGACTTTCGCGGCAGACGCGTCGGTCTCCACCGACATCTACAGCCACGGTGGCAATGCCAAGGCCAACCCCACCGCCTTCATCGGCGGCACCAACGACAACGGCCTCGGTGGCGCCCTGCTCTACTCCGGCGTGCATGGCAATGGCTACCGCGAGAGCAATGACAACGTCGATATCGACGACCTGATGCTCAAGGGCGCCTATCGGATCTCCAAGACCGACGAGCTCTCGGCCGCGTTCCACTACTACGAAGCGCACGCAGGCATGCCTGGGGGCCTCACGCCGGAGCAATTTGCGGCCAACCCGTTCCAGTCCACGCGCCCGTTTGACGATTTCTCGGGCCGCCGCACGGACTTCTCGCTCAAGTACGCGCACAACGACAACAACCGCAAGTTCGAAGTCCTGACGTACTACACCGACAGCTTCCGTGGCAGCACGCTCGAGCAGCCCAACGGCAGCCAGATGCGGCTGACCAAATCACCGCGCAACTATCACGTGTTCGCGATCGAGCCGCGCTACTCGCAGTTGTTCCGCACCGGCAGCGTCAGCAACGAGATCAGCGTCGGCTATCGCTATCTGCGCGAGGCCAGTTCCGAACGGGCGACGCGCACGGCCCTCTACACGCCGGGCAGCGTGTACGCGCCCGACCTGCCTGCCAGCCTGTACCAGTCCAGCGACGGCGGCACCACGGCCAACGCGATCTACATCGATGACACCATCAACTGGGGCAAGTGGACGATCACGCCGGGCCTGCGCTACGAATTCATCCGCTCGAACATCACGGACAACGTGACCGGCAAGCGAACCGACAACTCGGCGAACGAGCCGCTGCCGTCGGTCTCGGTGATGTACCACGTCACCGACAACTGGACCGCCTTCGCCAATGCGGGCGTTTCGTTCGGGCCCGTCCAGTACTTCCAGATCAACCGCACCACTAACGGTCTGACGCCCGAGAAGGCCAAGACTTACGAAATCGGCACGCACTTCAATGACGTGCACGGCTGGGGCGGTGAGCTGACGCTGTTCAACATCAACTTCGATGACGAACTGCAGCTGCGTGCCGGCCGGAACGGCTCGCAGGATGCATGGACGAACCTTGGCGCGACGAAGCACCGCGGTATCGAATCGGGGCTGCGCTTCGACTTCGGTTCGCTGACGAAAACGCTGGCCGGCCTGACCGCCTACGCCACGTACACGTTCACGGACGCCACCTACCAGCAAGGCGCGTTCGCGGGCCGCGACCTGCCCTTCTACTCGCGCCACGTAGCCACGCTGGGGATGCGCTACGCGCGTGACCGGTGGTCCATCAACGTCGATGGCTACGCGCAGTCGAAGCAACACTCGCCAGGCGACCCGGCCGGCGACAACCCCGTGTACCAGACGCAGCAATCGGCGGATGGCTCGCTTGGCGACATTCCCGGCTACGCGCTGCTGAACATGCGCATGGGCTACGACTTCGGCAAGGCCGCGCAGAACCTGAAGCTGGCAGTCGGCATCAAGAACCTGTTCGACCGCCGCTACTTCACGCGTTCCACCGATAACAACCGTGGGATGTACGTCGGCATGCCGCGCACGTTCTATATCCAGGCATCGCTGGCGTACTGACGGGTCACGCCGCACGCACCAACGGAAACGGCCCGCAGATGCGGGCCGTTTCCGTTATCGAACTGCGCTGGGGATCAGGCGATCTCGCGCGTTTCCAGGAACCTGATGTTCGGGAAGCGCTCCTGCGTCAGGCGCAGGTTGACCATGCTCGGGGCCAGGTAGACATGGTCGCCCGCACCGTCGAGCGCGACGTTGTGCCCGGCCTTGTCGATCAGCTTCTCGATTTCGGCCGGATCGCCCTTCAGCCAGCGTGCCGTGGCGCATTCGTGCGATTCGAAGATCGCGTCCACACCGTACTCATGCTCCAGGCGGTGCGCCACCACATCGAACTGCAGCATGCCGACCGCACCCAACACCAGATCGTTCGAAGCCAGCGGACGGAACATCTGCGTCGCGCCTTCTTCGGCAAGCTGCTGCAAACCCTTCTGCAGCTGCTTGACCTTGAGCGGGTTGTTCAGTCGCGCGCGGCGGAAGAACTCGGGCGCGAACGACGGGATGCCCGTGAAGCGCAGCGGCTCGCCTTCCGTGAACACGTCGCCGAGACGAATCGTGCCGTGGTTCGGCACGCCGATGATGTCGCCCGCGAAGGCTTCCTCAGTCGTGTTACGGTCCTGCGCCATGAAGGTGATGGCGTTGTTGATCGCGACAGTCTTGCCCTGCGACACGTGCAGCAGCTTCATGCCGCGATCGAAACGGCCCGAGCAGACGCGCACGAACGCAATGCGGTCGCGGTGACGCGGGTCCATGTTCGCCTGGATCTTGAACACGAAGCCGGTGAACTTGGCCTCCTCGGGCTCCACGGTGCGGCTTTCGGTCTGGCGCGCCAGCGGCGGGGGCGACAGCTCGCACAGCGCGTCGAGCAGCGACTGCACACCGAAGTTGTTGATGGCCGAGCCGAAGTAGACCGGCGACTGCTTGCCGGCCAGGAACGCTTCCTTGTCGAACGTGTGCGACGCGCCGCGCACCAGTTCCACCTCGATGCGAAGCTCCTCGGCCTGCGAGCCCAGGATGCGGTCGAGTTCCGGGTTGTCGATGCCGTCGATGATCGCCGCCGTGCCCTTCTCTCCCTTCGGGTCGAACAGTTGCACCTTGTCGTCGATCAGGTGATACACGCCACGGAACGCCTTGCCCATGCCGATCGGCCAGGTCATCGGCGCGCACTGAATCTGGAGCACGTCCTCGATTTCATCGAGCAGTTCGATCGGCGAGCGGCCTTCTCGGTCCAGCTTGTTGATGAACGTGAGGATCGGCGTGGCGCGCAAACGGCAGACGTTGAGCAACTTGATCGTCTGCGCTTCCACGCCGTTGACCGAGTCGATCACCATCACGGCCGAATCCACGGCGGTCAGCGTGCGGTACGTGTCTTCGGAGAAGTCCTCGTGGCCCGGGGTGTCGAGCAGGTTCACGATGTTCTCGGGCAACTCCGGACGCGCCTGATACGGGAACTGCATCACCGACGACGTCACCGAGATGCCTCGCTGCTTTTCCAGTTCCATCCAGTCCGAGGTGGCGTGGCGATCGGCCTTGCGCGCGCGCACCTCGCCGGCCACCTGAATTGCGCCGCCGAACCAGAGCAGCTTCTCGGTCAGTGTGGTCTTACCCGCGTCCGGGTGGGAGATGATGGCAAATGTGCGCCGACGCGCAATTTCGGAAACGAGCGAACTCACGGCTGGGGGAACCTGGCAGGTGATATCTGGTGATGGCAAAGGCCCGAACGGCGCAGCGGCGCCGGGGCGCGGCTGGCCCGAGGGCGGACAGGGGCGCTATTTTACCGTTTCGCGCTCCTGCGCGGGATCATGACCGCGCAGACTACCGAATTGCAGTGCGTATTGGCGCGTCAGCTCGGCACCGAAGAAGAAGATTTGTGCCGAATAATAGATCCAGAGCATCAGCGCCACGACCGATCCGGCTGCCCCGTACGACGATGCCACCGCACTGTTGCCCAGGTACAGGCCGATCAGGCGCTTGCCCACGGCAAACAACAGGGCCGTGATGACGGAGCCCATCATCACGTCGCGCCACGCGATGCGCGCATTCGGCAGCATCTTGAAGATCACCGCGAACAGCGCGGTAACGACGGCGAACGAAAACAGCGTCGAGATGCCTTCAGCCACCGGCGCGAACCATGTGGCCGTCCAGAGCTGCCCCCAGAAACGGTCGATCACGGCCAGCGCGGCATTCACGATCAGCGACACCAGCAACATGAAAGCCAGAACCAGAACGATGCTGAACGACAGCAGCCGGGCCCGCAGCAGCTTCTGCCAGCCAGCGCCGGCCGGCGGCGGCGCATGCCAGATGTCGTCCAGGCTGCTCTTGAGCTCGGCGAACGCACTGGTGGCGCCGACGAACAGGATGCCGGTGGCAATGATTGCCGCCACGCCGCTGCCGCCGGCGCGATGCGTGGCGGCCAGAATGCCCTCGATCGCGGCGGCGCCCTTGGCACCGACCAGATCCTGAATCTGCGCGAAAATCTCACCGCGCGCCGCCTCGGCACCGAAGAACAGTCCGGCGATGGAGATGACCAGCACCAGGATAGGCGCCAGCGAGAACAGCATGTAGAAGGACAGCGCCGCGCCCTTGCTGGCGGCGCGATGGTCCAGCCACGAATTGATCGAGGCCGACACCACGCGCACGGTGCGCCCGCCGGTGTGCCGGTCTGGAAGCCAGCGCCTGGGCGCCCGTTGCGAGGAAGCGTGCTCCGGGTTGTTTGGGGCGTGTTCAGGGGGCATGGCGTTCATCCTTGGGTAACTTCGCCAAGCATAAGTGCAGGGATCGGCACCGTCAAAGTCGTGCGGCCGCGCCACGATGAATACGACCGCCGTTATCGGCGCCCGGGCTTGAGTTCATCATAGTGCGCGCGGTCAAGCGCCGCGCGGACACGCCTGCTAGAGTAGATCAAGGCACAACAACCGGCCGGGCCATCCACTCGCCGGGATATCAGGAGGCAATCGTGATTCGCACCATGCTTGGCCGGTCCCCTGTTGTGCGCGGCATCGGGCTGACGCTCTGCCTGACGTTCTGCCTGGGCGCGCTTGCAGGATGCGATCGGAATCAGGCGCCGGGGCCGGGCCCCAAACCCATCTCCAGCAACGGATCGCAGGCCGCAGGCACCAGCGCATCGTCACCGTCTGGCACGCCCCGCTAGAACACCGCACCGAGCGTGGTACGGTCAGGTTCGGCCAGCGCCGAGCGTACCCATTTCTGCGGCAGCGGATCGCCTGACCGCCTGTTTCAGCGTTGCAACAAGGTGCACAGGCATCGTTGTCTGATAAGACTGACATGCCATGTGGACGCCGAACCGCTCACCTCGTGGCGTGGACTCGCATGGCCGCCCTTCCAGTGGATGCGCAGGCCGTTAATCCACCGCTCATCTTCCGTTTCCCCCCCGAATCCGACCCGGGCCGCCGACCAGGCCAGCCCGCTGACGCGCCCACGGTTTGCCAGCTTGTTGCGCGCGTGCACGCGCTAGCAGCGGACTTTCACGCCTTCGGTTACAGCCGCGAAACCGAATGGCATCGAAGCATGCCATCCCGCCGGGAACGCTTGGCACGTCAACGGCCTGCAGGCCTTGCGGCACAAGAGAAAGCATGACATTGGCACGCTTGTCGCTCTGGAGAGTCAGTGCCAGAAGAACACGAGCCAGTGACAACAATACGAAAGTAACCCCGGGAGAGGAAACAGCCATGCGTCATCCACCAGCGCGCATGACGGCGCGCAGACGCGCCTATCGACTAGCGGGCCCCGCGCCAAGCGTCCAGGATCTGCTGTCGCCGCCCCTGCTTCCGTCGCCGCGAGCGCCCAGACGGCCCGCCACGTCCTATTGCGCGGCCGCCGGCTGTGGCGTGGCTGCCTGCGCCAGCCGATCCCGCAGCGGGCCGCCCGGTTACTGACGGGCCTCTTTCTCGCGCGGGCGGGTGATTGGTCGTTGCTTTTTGTCGCGCGCGGATCTACACCGGTTTACGTGCTCCGTCCCCCGGCGGGCACCTTTTTTAGTGAGGGAGGGAGCCACCCATGCACGCAAGAGTCCTTGCCGCCCTCGCGCTGGCCTTGCTCTCGAGCATTGCGACGCCGGCCCTGGCAGGCAACTACGCATACTTCGACCGGCCCGACGACATGAACTTGAACAGCCATGCGGCCGTCAGCAACGACACCTATGTACGCACCTTCGGCTGGGCCTGGGGAGACGTGCGCTTCAAGCCGGACCAGCCGGCGAAATCCGATGAGCGGCAGGCTCGCGATAACGCGATCGATCCGCACGAGGCGCTGCCCGATCGCAACCACGATGGCACCACGCCGCCGCGCGGACGGCGCGGCAAGATCAGCATGAGCTGATCACTCCGGGAAGAGGAATCGTTCGGCATTGCGCGGGCCAAGCCGCGCTAGCCTGCCACCGCTGTCCGGGCGGCAGGACAAAGGAGACCTGGCGAGCGGACGTCGCCGGGTCTCCCTTGGCACTTGCTGCGCGTGCTGTTTCTGCACTTCCTGTGTCGAGGTCGCTACTCCGCGGACGCGCTGGGCTGCGTGTCGATACGGATGTTGTGTTTGTGCATCAACCGGTATAGCGTCACGCGCGACACGTTGAGTTCGCGCGCTGCCGGCACCACGTGAAAGCCATGGCTGGCCATGACGGAGCGGATCGCCTCGCGTTCTGCCTCCTCGCGAATCGCGTCCAGCGTCTTGCGTGGCACCTCCACCCCACCGTGCAATTGCAGATCCTCGGCCGTGATTTTCCGGTTGTCGGTCATCACGATGGCGCGACGCACGCGGTTGATCAGTTCGCGCACATTGCCCGGCCACATGTACTGCATCATGGCCTGCGTCGCGCAGGTGGAAAAGCCACGGATACGCCGGTGCGCCTCGTGGCCGTGTTCTGCCAGCACCGTATTCGCGAGTAGCAGGATGTCCTCGCCACGCTCGCGCAGCGGCGGAATGGTCAGTGTCAGCACGCAGAGCCGGTGGAACAGATCGGAGCGGAACCGGCCGTCGCTTTGTGCCGCTACAAGGTCCACGTGCGTGGCGGAGATGATGCGCAGGTCGAGCGGAATCGACTGGTGCCCGCCCAGGCGCGTGATCATGCCTTGCTGCAGGAATCGCAGCAGGGCAACCTGGCTTTCCAGCGGCAGGTCACCGATTTCATCGAGGAACAGCGTGCCGCCCTGGGCCTGCTCGATCCAGCCGATCTTGCGCTGGTTCGCGCCGGTGAACGCGCCCTTCTCGTAGCCGAACAGTTCCGATTGCACGAGGTGCGATGGAATCGCGCCGCAGTTGATCGCCACGAACGGCCCCTTGCGGCGGCTCGATGCTTCGTGGATGGCCTGGGCCGCGAGTTCCTTGCCCGTGCCCGATTCGCCGGAGATGAACACCGGCGCGTCGTTGTGCGCGACCTTCGCCAGCGAGCGGAACATGTTGCGCATGGGCGCGCATTCTCCGATCATCGGCCCGCGCGCCACCAGTTCGGGCGAGCGAGCGCCGTGCAGACAGGCCATGCCATGCGCGTGCTTCAGCGTGTAAAGCAACTCGTCGAACGAGAATGGCGTGCGCACGTAGTCGACGCAATAGTCCCGGATCAGACGACGGATACGCTCGTCCTCCAGCATCGCCGTGGATGTAATCGCGACCCACATCACGTGCAGGTGCTGCAGCGCCTGTTCGAGCTGGCTCAGCTCGGCATCGGTGTAAGGCGCCTGCAGGTCGAGCACGCCAGCCATGGGCGAACTCGCACGCACCAGGCGCTCGAGGTCGCGAACCTGCTGCACCCGGCGGATTTCCCATCCGGAGCCAAACTGGTTCGCGTTAAATCCAAAATCTTCATAGCGCGACACGAGCACGATCTGTGCGGTCCGTGTCGGCGCCTTGCACAGTCGGTCCATGACGTTCTCCCGGACGTTGAACTTCTTGTTAGTGGCGGAACCCGAGCCCGCAGGTGTGGCGGCGAGCCGCATGGCCCGTTCGGGGTCCGCTGGCTGCGCGGTCGGTGCCGCGCGCAACGTGGGAATCACGGTCTGGACAAACTGTGTGGGGGTTCTTCCACGACGCTGACATCGTCGCGTCCGGCGCTCAGCTGGTCGCGGATTCGTCGGCGCACCATGTCCTTTTCGAGCATCAGTTCGATGTTCGGTGCGTCGGGCGACTGGCCGGAGTACTGGAAGTACAGCGTCTTGTAGGTCTGCTGGCTGAGAATCCATTCCTGGAGCAGCTTTCGCTGTCGCGAAAGCTCTTCGGCCAGCAGGCGGTGCCGGTGCAGTAGCGCCTCTACCGCGGCGCGGGTGCGCGGCGATATTTCCTGGTCATCGGCAAGCACGGCGGCGACTTCGGCAATGGCGTAATCCTCGTGCCAGTCTGACAGCGCGATGCCTGCTGACGATTCACCCAGGACAGTCCACGCACGGTGGGCGGACGGCTTGGCGGATTCGCTGATGGGCCCGATGGCGGGACGCCGGATTTCTCCTGCGGTCATGATCTGTTCCCCGTTGCACAACATCCCCCGGCACTACACGTTCGCTTGTTACCACTATCTCTGTTCTGGATTGGATCTGTCTTTATTTGACGCGTATCTGGTTCGCGCGCTCTTTATTTCGTGGTGGCGAAGCCGTTGGCGCAAAAGCGAACGGTCTCATTGTCGGCCGGTCCTTGTATTGGCTGAAACTTGCCGGACCTGGCGCTTTGTCGGAAACGCTTGCCGGTCATCGCCGGCGTCCTCCGAAACCCGGAGTCAAGAAAGGGCGCTCTTGCGCCCTCAAATTTTTGCCACGCCTATAGTTCAGTGCATTTGTCCTCTTTTGTCCAGCCCGGCGTAGTCCCCTTCCTCCTACTCTCATACTTTTGTATGAGGCGTGTACGCGGCTTTATGTGGAGGCCGCAAGGTAAATAAGCACTCACATTCATCGCAGAAACGGGTACGGTTGGCGTCGGAACCTCGCGTTTCATACGCAGAAATAGGTACGCACTGCAGCATTTGCTTCCGCCGAATGTCATCGTTTTCATTTTGACGATGACGTTACAACGCTCACGGAAAGAAAAAGGACGGCCGAGGCCGCCCTGTTTTCCCTGCAAATGGCTAAGCCGCCGTGCTCAGTGCCCCGGCAGGTAGTAGAACTTGAACAGGAAGACGGCCGCGATGACCCATGCCATCACCGGCACCTCGCGCGCACGGCCGGTCAGGAGCTTGAGGCCGGCGTAGGCGATGAAACCGAACGCCACGCCATTGGCCACCGAGTACGTGAATGGCATGCCAAGCGCCGTCAGCACCGCGGGCACGACCTCGGTCGCGTCGCTCCAGTCCACATCGACCAGTTCGCGCAGCATCAGGCAGGAGACATAGAGCAGCGCGGGCGCCGTTGCATAGGCGGGAACGGTGCCAGCCAGCGGCGCAATGAACAGGCACGCCAGGAACAATACCGCCACGGTTACCGCTGTCAGGCCCGTGCGGCCGCCGGCCTGCACGCCCGAAGCGCTTTCGATATAGGCCGTGGTAGACGACGTGCCGAGCAACGAGCCAGCCATGATCGCAGTGCTGTCCGCCATCAACGCCTTGTTCAGACGGTCCATCCGACCTGCCTTCAGCAGCCCGGCGCGATTGGCCACGCCCATCAGCGTGCCAGTGGCATCGAACAGCTCCACCAGGAAGAACACCAGCACGACATTGACGATGCCGATCGACAGCGCAGCGGAAATATCAAGCTTGAACAGCGTGGGGGCGATGGACGGCGGCGCGGAAAATACGCCGTGGAACGTGTTCCCACCGAAAACGAAACTCAGGATCGTGGTGCCGAGAATGCCGATCAGGATGGCACCTTTCACCTTGAGATGGTCCAGCGCGACGATGGCGAAGAAGCCAATCACCGCCAGGATCGCGGACGTCTGGTGCAGGTCGCCGATGGTGACAAGGGTGGCCGGGCTGGCGGTGATGATGCCCGCATTCTTTAGCGCGACGATTGCGAGGAACAGGCCGATGCCGGCGGTGATCGCTACGCGCAGCGCGTGCGGAATCCCGTTGACGATCATCTCGCGCACACGAAACAGCGTCACCAGCAAGAAGAGGCAGCCTGAAATAAAGACCGCGCCAAGCGCGGCTTCCCACGGCAAGCCCATGCCTTTGACGACGGTGTAGGCAAAGTAGGCGTTCAGCCCCATGCCAGGCGCCATCGCGATCGGATAGTTCGCGTAGAACCCCATGATCAACGTGCCGATGGCAGCAGCCAGGCACGTGGCCACGAACACTGCATCTTTCGGCACACCGGCATCGCCAAGGATGCTCGGGTTGACGAAGATGATGTACGCCATGGTAAGAAAAGTGGTCACGCCCGCGAGAATTTCGGTGCGGGCGTCGGTCTTGTGTTCACCGAGCTTGAAGAGGCGCTCGAACACACCGGTCGATGGCTGTGCGAGGGTGGATTCGCTGCCTGGCCGTGGTCTCTGGTCCGACGTGGACATCACTGGTCTCCTGACTGTTGACGAAGTGCTCATTGCGGCGCCAGCGCTGTCTGCCAGCGGGCACTTCATCGACAATATGCAAAAAGGCGAGATGATCCCATATGCTGGGTTTGTTGATCCAGCTTAGGTTCGGGTAATCCCCTGCCTTGACGGGAGCGACAATCCCCCGTATAAATCTCCGCCAGATTCAAGCGACGAGGCAACAGTTCATTCGTTAGCCACCGTCTTGGTACTTCGGTTGTCCATGGTGTCCTTTCCTTGAGTTCGCTGTACGGTGGTGTGTGCACCATCGGTTTCTTTTATATTTTTTTTGGAAAGCAATACCATGCAAACCGGTATCGTAAAGTGGTTCAACGACGCCAAGGGCTTCGGCTTCATCAAGCCGGACGCTGGCGGTGACGATCTGTTCGCTCACTTCTCGGAAGTCCGTGCTGACGGCTTCAAGTCGCTGCAGGAAAACCAACGCGTGTCGTTCGAAGTCAAGAACGGCCCGAAGGGTCTGCAAGCTGCGAACATCACCCCGCTGTAAGCGTTGTGATTCAAAGCGCACCTTGCGGTGCGCTTGATCGCGAAAACCCGCCTTTATGGCGGGTTTTTTTACGCCCGTTGCTTTCGTAGCTCCCCAAGCCAAGCATCGCGCCTGGTGTTCCCCTGGCAGAACCCTGACCCACTCCTGATCCACTCGCAGAATCGGGTACGCTTTTTCCCGTCGAAGCTGGTGTGCGCGGTCCACTCCTCCTAGCCCAATCGCTTGGGCACGCAGAAATGGGTACGCTTTTCGCGCGCAACCGACGGATGCCTCCAATTGCTCCGCAGAAATGGGTACGCATGTAGGTTAAGCCGGCCCGCCTTCATGTCGCGCCGATCCAACGAGCCTAAGCGCCCAGCGTCACAGACGCTGGTCGACTTTTCCTGCTTATCAAAGAGGCAATCGGGTTATCCACGCAGAAACGGGTACAGCGCGCTCGCCACCACGGCGTTGATGTCCCATGCCGAAGGGTGCTCGCAGAAACAGGTACGCAGTTTTGCGGCGTTCGTACGCAGAAACGGGTACGGCCTTGTTGTTTCCCCCCCTGCGTTGTCGGGCTCTAGCCCCGCATGTATACGCAAGTGCGCCGCAGAAACTGGTACGCAACGGAACGAGCCAACTTGGACGTATACGTACTAAGTGGGTACTAGCTTTTTTTGAGAGACGACGTATACGTACCGGGCGCCGGTGCCGCCGGTCGTCCAGGTCGTGTCGGCTCGCAGAAGTAGGTACGCTTGCGTCTTTACGTATGGCGTTGGAGTACGCAGAAATGGGTACGCGACGCGTTTCCGAGGGTGGTCTCGGCTCCATGCGCAGAATTGGGTACGCCGCAGAAATAGGTACGCTTTGGAGGTTTTGCGTGCCGATTGGGGTTCAGCGCAGAAACGGGTTCGTTAACAGTCGATACAGGCGCAGAATCGGGTACGCCCAGACCAGTTCCTCGATGCTGACAAGCCGTTTGCGTACCCGATTCTGCGTGGACAACACCCTTTCTGGCCCTCGGGTGCATGTCATATCGACGGCCCCCGAGGCTTTCGCGCAGAAACAGGTACGCTTTTATGCTTTCCTGCTGTGGAAAACCCTGTGGGATCAGTGACTTATCCACGCAGAATCCGGTTCGGCGATTGCGCTGAAACGGGTTCGGTTTGTCGCAGATTCGGGTTCGGCCGTTCGCAGAATCGGGTACGTTTACACGCAGAAACGGGTACAAGTGGGGTCAATTTCTCCTTTGTAATCAGGGCTCGAGTCACCCCGTATACGGTTTACGAGTAGTTAACCCGTATCGGTATCGTTTACTTGTAGTGGATGAGCAGGCAACCGTGGACAACCCTTCGGGATTGCCCACCGTCGACCTGCCATCTCACCACTAGCCGGATACCCGGCACCTGAAACCCGTTAGCCAGCATCAAGACATGGGAAATACGTATACGTACCCGTTTCTGCGTGACAACGTTTACGTGATCGCGTACAAAGGCGGGTAATTCGAAGCCCGTCAATATGCCGATCAAACGCTCAATGGCCGTCGACGAGGATCGCTCCGTCCTGGTAGGGGACAACGAGCCATCCCGTATCATCGTTCCCGGAAACGAGAACGGCCTTGTCCCATCCGAAAAATTCCAGCGCCTGTTCGACGAGGCTCAGGCCATGGAGCGCGAGGACGCATGGCAAAGCGGTGAAGTAGGTTTTCTGAGCCGTGCCAGCGTTCAGGTAACGCTGCCCTATCGCGCGCCCAAAGGTGCGCCGCCGGTGTGGACGCGCACAAGTGGCAACATCTCGCTGATGATCCAGCCTGGCTATTTCACGCAGCAGCGCTCCGAGCGGGCTACGAACGGCCGGCAGAAGCTCGTCTCGGAAACTGTATCCCTTGGCTACCCCTACGGGTCCTACCCCCGCCTGATGCTGGCATGGATCGGCAAGGAGATCATGGCCAAGAAGAAGCGGGGCGAGTTCACTGGAACCGTCGAGGATCGACGTATTTCCCTTGGCAACTCGCTGTCCGAGTTCATGTACAACCTCGGCATTCCGATGGCCACCGGGGGCAAGCGTGGGACGATGACGCTGGTACGCCAGCAGATGATTCGGTTGTTCTCCGCGACGATTGCGATCGTGCAGAACAAGTCGGTGCCTGTGCCGAATCAGGCGCCGAATCATGAACCGCTATCGATCGATCGCGTTGGCTACTTGCTGGCGGATCAGCTGTCGACATGGTGGGATCCGATGCAGCCAGGGCAAGGCTCGATGTTCGAGAGCTTCGTTGTGCTGTCCGAGCCGTTTTTCAACGAGCTGGTCAACCGCCCGGTACCCGTGGATATGCGCGCGCTCAAGGCACTCAAGCAGTCGCCCTTCGCGTTGGATGTGTATTCCTGGCTGACGTATCGTTTCTTCACGATTCAGCGGCGCACCGAGATTCCCTGGGAAGCCTTGCAGATGCAGTTCGGCACGGAAACGGAGAGCGAGCGCAAGTTCCGGGCGCTGTTCCGTAAGGCGCTCAAGGACGTGCTCGTGGTCTATCCCGGGGCGAAGGTGGATGCCGACTCTTCGAAGGCGCTGATCTTGCAACCGTCTCGAACGAGCGTCCGCAAGCTTTCCTGAGCCCCTTGGCGGGCAAAGCAAAAAAGGCAAGCGTAACGCTTGCCTTTTTTGCTGCCGGACGAGTCACTGACGCGATACGCCGACGCTGGTGGTGGTCCAGCTTACGCAGGCTTGATTGCAGATGCCTGCAGACCCTTCGGGCCCTGCTTCACTTCGAACGTCACGCGTTGACCGTCCTTCAGCGTCTTGAAGCCGCTGCCCTGGATTTCCGAGAAGTGAGCAAACAGATCTGCACCACCGTCATCCGGAGTAATGAAGCCGAAACCCTTGGTCTCGTTGAACCACTTGACCGTACCGGTTGCCATAAGAATTTCCTTTCGAAGCAAGTTCGTTACACAGCGCAAACAACCGCTCAAGCATGTTGAATTCTCGTAGAAACCGAACGGAAGCCGACGAGGTTGACACGACTTGACTCGACTGTAGCAGGCATCATAACCACAATGTGTTGCGGTGTCATGTGCGCCGTAGAGCGCACTACCCCTACTTTAGGCGGATTCCGTACCGCTTTTCAAGAAGAAGCGATCTGCGCAGGCAATTCAAGCGGATTTCCGTTGCCGGGCAGGCTATCACTCGCTTTCTATTGCGCTGCAACGCCCTTACGCTCTCGATCAGATTTCAAAATTTCAATTTTTGAAAAACGGGTTGTAGTGGAATGTCTATTTGGCTAAAGTGACGCCTTAACTGAATACCATCATTCGCGCTTTCAGCGCTGAAAGTGAGGCCGTAGTGGCAGCAAAGATCATCACCGTTTTCAACCAAAAGGGCGGCTGCGGCAAGACCACAGTCAGTATGCATATCGCTGGCACGCTTGGACTCCGTGGTGCCCGGTCGCTCTTGGTGGATATGGATGAACAAGGCACCGCTACGCGCTGGGCTGCGCAAGCCAGTGACGAACGTCCATTTCCGGCCTCAGTGATCGGATTGGCGCCTTCGGGAGGCGCCATGCACCGGGAAGTGCGCAAGTTCGTCAACGATTACGACTACATCCTTGTCGATTGCCCGCCTGCCGTCCATTCGGCAGCCCCATCGAGCGCCTTGCTGATCTCCGATCTGGCGATCATCCCCGTCGTGCCGTCGCCGCCAGACCTCTGGGCAGCCGTTGCCGCCAAAACATTGGCGCAGCACGCCCAGGTACAGAACGAAACGCTTCAGATCCGTGTGATGGCGAACATGGTCCAGCGCCGTGTGTCTATTGCGCGCCAGGCCATCGAGATCCTTGGTGATGACGGCGATGTTCCGCTGTTGAACGCAATGGTCGGTTCACGATCGGCCTTTCGAGAGTGCCAAGCCATTGGCTGCACAGTCCACGGCGTGCCGGGCGCACGCGAGGCCGTGCAGGAAGTCGACATGATGGTGGACGAAATCTTGTCCCTGATTGAGTAATACCTATGGCAACGAAATTGAAGAGTCTCAAGGCGGGGATGCTCGCCGGCATGGCCGCGGAAAAGACCCGCAGCGACGCGATCGACCGGTTCGCGCGTGCGGAGGCGGCTATCTCCCAGCATCCAAACGGGCTGTTGCAGTCGGCACGTGCAGTGCCGCCGCATTCGACTTTCAGCGCTGAAAGTGAAGAGAGCGTGATCGAAGGGCGGTCGCTGATAAAAATCCCAATCGCCCAGCTGCATGACAACCCCTTCAATGCCCGCCGCATCTACGATCCGGCGGTTGTGCAGGAGCGCGCGGCGTCGATCGCCACGCATGGTCAAAAGACGCCGGGTCTGGCTGCGTCCGACCCGACCCGTCCCGGCCACTACATCCTGATCGACGGTCACTACCGCAAGCGCGCACTGGCGTCAGCGGGCAAGCTCGAGATGGAATGCTTCATCGAGACCGACCTCAGCGATCTCGATTTCTATCGCCTGTCCTTCCTGCTCAACGAGCAGCGATCGGACCAGTCCGCGCTCGACAACGCGATCGCCTGGCGTCAGTTGCTCGATGAAGGCAAGGTTCAGAAGGAGGACGAAATCTGTGAACTGACCGGCATGTCGGCCGGCACCGTCAACAAGACACTGGCCTTGCTCAAGCTGCCCGAGTCCGTTCTGGCGGTCATGCGCGAACGTCCGAGCGCGATCGGGATTGCTACCGGCTACGAACTGACGCTGTACTGCAAGGTTGCCGGCGAAGACCGCACGCGCGATCTGGCCACGCGAATCATGAACGACGGCATGTCCAGCCGCGAGGTCGAATCGATTCGCAAGCAGGCCCAGGAAGGGAAATCCCGCAAGGTCAAGGAGATCAGCCGTCAGTACAAGATTCGGACCGAATCTGGCCTGCTACTCGGGACGATCAAAGAGTGGGACTCCGGCCGTGTCATGCTCGATGTTCAGCTCACCGACCGCAGTGCCCGGGAAGATCTTCTAGACGTCCTCAAGGCCCGATTCGGCCTGGACAAGACGCTGATCTGAGCATCTTCCAACCATCACTATCCATCGCGATCCAATCGGGTGACGAAATTGCCCTATTGGATCGCAATCACCCCAACCGCAACTGCCTCGGCGTGAAGGCTTCCACGTCGATGTCGTGTGCCTCGGCAAAACGTCTCCAGCTTGCCCGGAGCAATTGCTCCAAGCCACTGGCCGAGTAACCTGCAGTCGCTATCGATTGCTTGGCTCGCCCCCGTGCTGTCGACGGGTACTCGATCGGCGCCAGCAACGCGGCATCCGGATCCCATCCCTCACTCAACGTATCCCAAGCCAGTTGTCGGTCCGTCCAATGGGCCGACAGGGCGGACCACGCATCCTCCTCCAGGACGATCTCGCCACGCCTGGCCGTACTCTTTGCTTCGAGCAGCAGCCGGCCCATAGGGGGCGACGCAGACGGTGAGCAGGAAACATGAACCAGGCGAAACGAAGCCAGTTCGACGATCCGGATACCGTGACGGGCAAGCAGTAGCGCTGCCGCCAGCGCAGCACGCTGCCGTGGCGAAGACGGGCTGGCACCCAGCCAGGCCAGGAACGATTCGATCGTCTCGCGGGGTAACGCCGCCGGTTTGGAGGATGCCTGCACGGTGGCAATCCCATCATCGACTACGCCGCTCCGCGCCAAGCTGGCTGAATCTCCCTTGCGCAATGCCCGCAACAGCGCGCTGATCACCCGTATTGCAGCCTCGCAGGAACTGGTACGCAATGGCCCTTCGAACGGCCGCCAGTGCGCCTTGTCACGCGGGCCCGCCGGGCCACACCAGAATGATGAAGGCTCCGGATTGGCAAGAAACGCTCGATACGCATCCACGTCTTCGGCAGCCATGGCACGCAATGACTTGCCTTGCCCTGCAGCCCAGAGCAGAAACCGCTCGGCTTCGCGACGATAGCTCTTCCAGGTGTTTGGAGAGCGTGCCCGTGCGGCCACCCACCCTTGAACGTCCTTGAGTTCATCCCCGAGCGCCATCGCCCAGGCAGCAGATGTTTCCGGTGCGCGCATCAGTTCCAGCGGAACAGGGAATGCCATACCTCGCCCCAGCGGTTGCGCATAAAGTGCTTTACGATCCACTATTTGTGCCGATACGAGCACATGAGGACTGACCTTGAGCGCCGTCTGTGCGGATTGCGTGCCAAGCCAACGGACGATGATCTCGGCCGAATGGCGCCCGATACGCGGCACGTGGCGCCACCAGCCGCTGCCTTTTCGATTGGCCAGGTCGGTCATGTCGGCGATCGTCCGGATGCCCGCCGCCATCAGACGTCGAGACAGGCTGGGGCCGAACCAGAGGGAGACCTGATGCCCTGGCAGTGGGCGCCCCTGGCCCAATTGTTCGATCGAAGTCAGCGCATCCACCCGGCGAGTCATGCCGGCGTCGGAGCGCCCGCGCAGCGCCTCGAACATCTCCGCGATATCGGGGCGATCATGCTGCAAAGCGAACTGAACCAACCGGTCGCGCAGCGCCAGGATGCGCTGTATAGCCTGATGCTCGGTCAGATCGTCGTCGTCGTCGGGGTCTTGCAGGTACCGGTTGGCGATCTCCAGGGGCTTCATACCCTGGGCATACGCCCGCACGACGGCGAACTCCGTTCGCGTCAGTTTCGTGGCGGCCAGCGTATCTCGATCGTCAGGCATGGGGGTATATGGCCTCTGAATGCACTTTGTGCGCTTGGGATTTCGTCCGGCGTGCGCGAACGCCGACATTGGCCATCCGCGCATAAGTGACTGAATTACAACAGGATTATTCAGTCTCCTGTTTCATCCGGCCTGTTCTGCATCACAAAGTGCAATGTAAATTATTTTTTGCCAGAAGCATAGTGATGCGTCTGATCTTGCTGGGTGGCGGATGAACACCGATGTCTGGTGCACCTGTCGGCAGATCGAGCACAGGACAGTGACGTCACGCTGGTCCGGGGCCCTCTTGGTGATTGCCGGCATTAGCCTGGACGACGCCCCGGCGGCCAGGGCAGGGCAACGCACCCCAAGACGTCTACGCCCGCGCAGGGCCAAACGCTGCGGTCACGGCATCGGCACCTCGATGCCCCGAGTCCCCGAGTCCGCCGACTGCATGTCGCCGAAGAAGCATCATTTTCAAAATTCATAGAAGGAATGATGGGTCTCTCCAGAAACATCACCAAATCAAACCGCCCGATGTTGTTCTCCACGCCCCGAAGCTGCTTCTTGTCGTGTCGCACGCACCCTGATGACGGCCAATGGGTGGATTCCGCGTCGCCACACCCACCGCGATCCGGGTTCTCAAGCCCCCGAACGGGCGGAATTTTCAAAAATCATGTAATTCAATTTGGCATTGATTATTAAAGAAAAACATACGCAGCGTTGGGTACGCTTCGTGCGCGGACGCCCCATTGGTACGGTTTACGCGGCACCCGGCCACCATATATGGTGTATACGTGCCATGCATATACCGCAGAGGTCGTTGCCCGCGCATTTGAGGAAAACAGCAAAAATTGGCGATATTCACTGGAAGAAATTCCAGAGCGCAATACCAGAAGATCGCAATCATTGCGGCGCATAGTCGCCCGCGGCCTGCCAAACATTATCAGCGCCTCGAATGGTCTGGCTGTCAGCCGCATGTCATCGGTCCAGCTAGTTCGAAAGAACCACGACAGTCTCGTTCCGCGATGGGAAACTCTCGGTCGTGCCGTCGACATGGCAGAATCTGCGGCAGCTTTTCAATTGGCGACGACCGGATCACAGCCGCGGGACACAGGCGTGCCGCAAGAGCCGCCCGAAAAGATCAAACGGAGATAACCCATGGCGAACGCCCCACGCCACGCATGGTGAGGGAAGGAGCAATGAGCGCAGCGATCAGCCGCAAGCCCGGTGACAGTGACACGCAGCGGCGGGGACTGGTTGCCTCCAAGCTTGTGCCGCCCCGCGCCTTGCCGAACCATCTGGTCCGCTCGCGCCTTGTCGACGTGATGGTGGACGCCGCCTCGGCCCGCCTGATCCTGGTCCGCGCCGCAGCCGGCTTCGGCAAGACCACCCTGATGCAGCAGTATCTGGAACGATGCCAGGCCGGCCAGCGAGCCTGCGTGTGGTTGCGATGCGATGCCGCCGACAATGATCTGCAGCGTTTTCTACTGCATCTCCACACGGGCTTGCTCAGGCTGCCGGGCCTGACCCGCCATCAGCGCGACGAACGCTCCGACGCCATTGCTGGCGAAACCATCGCGCACGAGATCATCGAGATCGCGGCTTCCTATGCGCAACCCTTCGCCATCCTGCTCGACGATCTCGAAGCCATCCAGAACGACGCAATCACCGAATACCTGCAGCAACTGGTCAGAGTGCTGTCGCCGCAGGGTGTGCTGGTCATCGGCACGCGCGCCACGCCAGACCTCGGCCTTGGTGGACTTCGCGCAAGGGGCCAGCTTCTGGATATCAACCCGGCCGCATTGCGCTTCAGCGCGGAAGAGGCCGCCAGCTTCATACGGGACAACTGCGAGCTGCCGCTGCAGGACGGCGAGATCGCCACGCTATGGCGCTGCACCGAGGGCTGGGCGGCGGCCGTCTACCTGGCCACGCTCTCGCTGCGCGGACATCCCAATCATGCGGCGTTCGTCCGCTCGTTCTCGGGTACCAATATCGAGCTGGCCGAGTATCTGGCGGAAGACATCCTGATGGGGCAAAGCGAATCCTGCCGCGACTTCCTGCTGCAGACCAGTCTGCTTGGCCAACTGTCGGCGCCACTGTGCGATGCCGTGACCGGACGGCACGACAGCCGCGAAATGCTCAGCTTCCTGGAGCGGAACAACCTGTTCATTACGCCGCTTGATGGCGAGCATCAGTGGTATCGCTATCACAGCCTCTTCGCCAGCTTCCTGCAGCATCGGCTGCAAGTGACCTATCCGGACAAGGCGCGCGCGCTGCATGTGGCGGCATCGCGCTGGTACCTGTCGGAGGATCGTCCCGTCCCAGCGATCGAGCACCTGCTGCAAGCCGGGCTTGACGATGAGGCGCTGCCGCTGATCGCCATCCATACCCCAGCCCTGTTCCAGGCTGGCCGCGTGCGACTGCTGGCGCGATGGCTCGACCGCATCGACCGCAAGCGCTTGCTCGCGGACCCCCATCGCATGGGTCTGGCCTATGCCTGGGTCCTGTTGCTCAATCGCCGCTATGCGGAAGCGATGCAGACGATGGCGGCGTTGCTTGCGGCGGATGTTCCCGCCGACCAGCAGGCGTGGATTGCCTTGGAGGTCGAGACGCTGCGTTGTGTGCTGCTGGCGATGACCGACCAGATCGAAACGTGTCTGGCCGCAGGCCTTGCGCATCTGGAGCGGATTCCGCCGGACGCGCGCTTCCGGTACGCCAGCGTGGCCAACTCCCTGGCGTTCTCGCTGGTGGCCAGTCATCGGTACGAGGACGCGCGCCGTGTGCTGTCGCGCCTGATGCAGGGCGCGAACGATGTGCGGACAGGATTCCAGCGCAGCATCGCGGATTCTCTCGAAGGCATCATCGATCTGGTGCAGGGCCGACTCAGCAATGCACTTGCGCGGTTCCGCGCCGTCGCCGAGCGCGGCTGGAGCCCTAGCGAGGTGAGCAGCCTCAGACACGCCTTCCTTCCGGCATGGGCCACGGCCCTCTATGAGGCGAACGCTCTCGAGGATTGCGCACGCGTGCTGGCCGAAGCGATGCCCTACTGCAAGGGCTACGCGCCGCCGGACGCCATGATTGCCGGGTTCATTCTCTCGGCGCGCTTGGCGCTGCTGGGCGGCGACCGCGACCGATGGCTGCGTATGCTGGCGGAGCTTGAGGAGATCGGCCGCGGCATTCAGTTGCCGCGCGCCATCTGTTCGGCCTGGCTGGAGCGCGCGCGCGTTGCCACGATCGAAGGCCGGCTCGATGCCGCCGATCAGGCGTTGCGCAGCGCCGAACTGCACGCCGACTGGGCCGCGAGTGACAGCTATGGCCATGCGAACGACATCGACTTCCCTGACTCGATCCGCTGGAGGCTTGCGATCGCGCATGGCGAGCATGAACAGACCGCGTCAGAACTGGCCGATGCCATTGCGATTGCCACCCAGCGCCAGCGGCACTGGCGCGCACTGAAACTCCGGCTTCTGCTGGCCATGGCGCTCGATGGCGCGGGCAAGCAGTCCGAAGCGTTCGAGCAGTTGACCGAGGCCCTGCGGCTCGCCAGCCATGAAGGCATCGCGCGGACGTTCCTGGACGAAGGGGACCGTCTGGCGGATCTGCTAAGGCGATGGGCCGACGCGCGTGAAGCGGAATGCGTCCGCGCCGGCATCGACCTTCAGTTCGTCCGCACAGTGCTTGCGCAGATTCCGGCGCCATTGGCTGCAGCCGGTGTGGAAGTGAACCAGGCGCGCGGCACCGCCATCGCGGAACCGTTGACGACCCGCGAGCAGGAAGTCCTGCAGATGCTTGCCGCAGGCCATCGCAATCGCGTGATCGCCGAGAAAATGTTCGTGTCGGAGCTGACGATCAAGTCTCACCTGCGCAAGATCAACGCCAAGCTCGGCGCGCAGAGCCGCACGGAAGCCGTCGCCATCGGGCGCAGTCTTGGACTGCTTCGATAGTCACCGGCGATGCTGCGCCACCACGATGCGCTCACGGACACGCCGTGCCCGTGAGCGCGGGGTCAGACCGGACGCTCGCCGATGATCGTCGCACGCATCATGCGACGCACAGCGGGGAAGTAGTCCTGCACCGCGTAGTGCTGGGTGGAGCGGTTGTCCCAGAACGCGATGGTGTTGGGTCGCCACTTCATCCGGACCTGATACTCGGGCACCGTGGCCTGCCGATAGAGGTACTGCAGCAGGTCGAGCTCGCCCAGGCGGAAATCGGCCCCCACGCGATACTGGATGTGCGCGCCATAGTTGGCCAGATGCGTCACAAAGCCCTCGTTGACGTAGAGGATCTTCTCGCCGCTTTCAGGATGCGTGCGCACCACCGGATGCGTGGCGGGCGGGAACTTCTCGCGGTTGACAAGGCGCTCCTCCGGCGACATGCGCGCGCCGAACCCCGGCATCATGTCATGCACCGCCTCGAGGCCCTCGATGCGCGCCTTCACATCGTCCGGCAGTCCGGCATACGCCTGGGCCATGTTGACCCAGATCGTGTCGCCGCCCATCGGCGGACATTCCACGCAGCGCAACATCGATCCCATCGACGGCACGGCACGCCATGAGACGTCCGAGTGATAGATGTTCTCGCGCCCCTTCGCATCCTTGTTCCCGCCCAGCAGCACCAGCTCGGGATGGTCGGGGTGATGTGGAAAGACCGGATGGACCTCGAGTTCGCCAAAGCGCCGGGCAAGCGCCACGTGCTGCGCGGGCGTAATGTCCTGATCGCGGAAGAACAGGACCTTGTGGCGCACCAGTGCCTGGCGCAGTGCCTGATAGGTGGAGTCATCCAGCGTTTCGCGCAGATCGATATCGCCGATCTCCGCGCCGATGACGGGCGTCATGGGGGTGATCGAGAACGGGGCTGCAATCTGTTCGGCAGCCGTTTGCTCGCGAGCGTTCATGTTGTCTCCGGTGGTTGAGTGAGTGGAGCGTGTGGCGACACCGACTTACTCGAGCCGGATGTTGGCCGCGCGAATCGCATCGGCCCAGTATTCCTGCTCGGCCTTGACGACGTCCGCGAATGCCGATGGCGTGCTGCCCTTGACGATGATGCCCATGTCCACCAGTCGCGCGCGCAGCGCATCGGACACGATCACGCGATTCACATCTCGACTGATCTTGTCGACCACATCGCGGGGCGTACTTGCCGGCGCGAAAAGGCCGATCCAGCCCTGTCGCTCCAGCCCGGCGTAGCCGGACTCCCGGAACGTCGGCACATCGGGCAGCAGTGGCGAACGGCTCCCGCCGGCCACGGCAAGCGGGCGCAACTTGCCAGCCTGCGCGTACTGACGCGCCGTGACCGCGCCAACCACGCCAGCGGGGATCTGCCGGCCGAGCAGATCGTTGACCAGCGGACCCTCGCCCTTGTACGGCACGTGCACCAGCGAGATGCCAGTGGCGCGAGCGAAGATCTCCATCTGCAGATGACCGCTCGAACCGAGGCCATAAGTGCCATAGGGTAGCGGCTGTCCCTGGCGCGCCACGTGCTCCGCGAACTCCTTCGCGGTGCGTGCCGGGAAATCCTGCTGCACGACCAGTGCCAGATGGGACGTAGCCAGTTCCGAGATCGGCGCAAAATCGCGCACCGGGTTGTAGGCGGCCTTGCCATACAGCGATGGCGCCTGCACGAGCCCTGTCAGCGCCATCAGCAGCGTGTAGCCATCCGGCTCGGACTTGGCGACCAGATCGGCGCCAATCATGCCGCCCGCGCCAGGCTTGTTGTCCACCACCACGGGGCGCTGCCAGGTCTTGGCCAGCCCCTCGGCAATCAGACGCGCCACCACATCGCCGGTACCCCCGGCTGCGTACGGCATGATCAGGCGCACGGCGCGGGAGGGATATGTCGGCGTTGCACGGCCGGGCAGCGCTATCTGCATGCCGGCCACGCCTGCCATGCCCCAGCCAAGCCGGCGCAGCGCGCGGCGTCTTTCGTTATCCATCTTGGTCTCCTTCCGTTCAGGGACGGCCGCCACCCACCACAAGCACCTGACCCGTGATGTAGTTGGATTCGGGAATGCAAAGCAGGTAGACCGAGCCGGCGGCTTCGACGGGCGTGCCGCCACGGCCTAGCGGAATCATGGCCTCGATGTTCTTCATGAGCTGCGGATTCACCCCCACCTTGATCTCGTTGCCGGCAATGTCGATGGTGGCATGGCCTTCGCCCGCCACGGCCTCGGTCAGGCGCGTCTTGATCAGGCCGAACGCGACGCTGTTGACGTTGACCTTGTAGCGTCCCCACTCCTTGGCCAGCGCCTTGGTCAGGCCGTTGATCGCAGCCTTGCCCGCCGAATAGTTGGCCTGGCCGGCATTGCCCATCACGCCCGAGACCGAGGAGATGTTCACCACCTTGCGGAACACTTCGCGGCCTTGCTCGGCTTCCTGCTTCGAGGTCTCGCGGAAGTAGTCCGCCGCAGCGCGCAGGATGCGGAACGGCGCGGTGACGTGCACGTCCATGATGGCCGACCACTGGTCGTCGGTCATCTTCTGGATCACGTTGTCCCACGTATAGCCGGCGTTGTTGACGATGATGTCGAGCCCGCCAAAAGTCTGCAATGCGGTACCCACGAAGCGCGTGCCGAAGTCGGCCTCGGTCACGCTGCCCACGCAGGCTACGGCCCGGCCGCCCATCGCGGTGATCTCGCGGACCACGGCCTCAGCCGGTTCGGCGTCAAGATCGTTGACGACAACCGCCGCCCCTTCGCTTGCCAGCTTCAGCGCGATCTCGCGGCCGATGCCCCGGCCGGAGCCCGATACGATCGCCACCTTGTTGGTCAGTTTGCTCATGCTTCGTGTCTCCTTCGTTTTAGTCGTCTTGTTCTCAGTGCTGTCCGTCGATGCTCGGCGGGCCTTCACTGGCGCTGGTACAGCGTGACCACGCACGCACCGCCCAGACCCAGGTTGTGTTGCAGCGCCAGGCGTGCGCCGGCTACCTGCCGGTCGCCCGCTTCGCCGCGCAGTTGCCAGACCAGTTCCGCGCACTGCGCGAGTCCCGTGGCGCCAAGTGGGTGACCCTTGGACAGCAGGCCGCCCGAGGGGTTGGTCACCACACGGCCACCGTACGTGTTGTCGCCGTCGAGGATGAACTTCTCGGCGGTGCCTTCGGGCGTCAGGCCCAGCCCTTCGTAGGTGATCAGTTCGTTCGCGGTGAAGCAGTCGTGCAGTTCCACCACGTCGACGTCGCCGGGCCCGACGCCTGCGCGTTCGTAGACCTGGGTGGCCGCCGTGTGCGTCATGTCGTAGCCGACCACCTTGCGCATGTCGCCTTCATCGAAGGTGCTGTTGCGGTCGGTGGTCATGGCCTGCGCCGCGATGGCCACGCGCGTGTCGAGCCCATGCTTGCGCGCGAACGCCTCGGTGCACAGGATCGCGGCGGCCGCGCCGCAGGTGGGCGGGCAGCACTGCAGACGCGTCAGCGGATCGAACACCTTCGGGGAGGTCATCACTTCTTCCAGCGTGACGGTGTTGCGGAATACGGCGAACGGATTGCGCGCTGCGTGCTGGCGGGCTTTCACGGAGATACGCGCGAAGGTCTCGGGCCGAATGCCGAATTCCTTCATATAGGCACGGCCGGCACCGCCGAAGAACTGCGCCGCGCGTGGCGCCTGATCGTCGAAGCCCTGCACGTCGTTCATCACACGGGCGAAGCGCTCCATCGGGCCGGGGCGGTCCGTGTACGCGCCCTTCAGCGCGCCGGGCACCATCTGCTCGAAGCCGAGCGCGATCGCGCATTCCACGGCGCCACTCTCCACGGCCTGCCGCGCCAGATACAACGCCGTCGATCCCGTGGCGCAGTTGTTGTTGACGTTGATGACCGGAATGCCGGTCAGGCCGACACCGTAGATCGCCGTCTGTCCCGACGTCGAATCGCCGAACACGTAGCCTACGTAGGCCTGCTGCACCAGCGCGTAGTCGATGCCCGCGTCGGCGAGCGCGGCTTTCGCGGCACGCGCGCCCATCACGCCGTAGTCGTCGCTCGCGCCCGGCTTGGTAAAGGGAATCATGCCGACACCGGCTACCACCACTTTGTTGGTCATTGCGCTTTCCTTCTTTTCTTGTGACGAGGAGATAGATGTGGGGTCGTTCGCTGTCGACCCGATTGGTTCAGCTGACCTGCCGCGGCTGGTCCTGCCAGTAGTGCGTGCGCAGTTCGCGCTTGAGGATCTTGCCCGCTGCGGAGAGCGGCAGGTCGGTGCGGAACTCCACGCTCTTGGGGCACTTGTAGCTGGCGATGAGCGCGCGGCAATGCGTGCGCAACTCGTCCTCGCCGGCCTGCAAGCCGGGTCTGAGCACCACCACTGCGTGAACCGCTTCGCCCCAGCGCTCGTGCGGCACGCCGATGACCGCGCAGGAATGGACTGCCGGATGTTGGGCCAGCGCGTTCTCGACCTCGGCCGAATAGACGTTCTCGCCGCCGGTGACGATCATGTCCTTGATGCGATCGACGATGAACAGGTAGCCGGCATCGTCCATGTATGCGCCGTCGCCGGTATGCAGCCAGCCATTGCGCAGTGCCTGCCGCGTTTCCTCTGGCTTGTTCCAGTATCCCAGCATGATGTTGGGGCCGCGCACGATGATCTCGCCGACCGTGTTGCGTGGGACTTCATCGCCGTTCGGGTCGACGACCTTGACGAACACACCGAAGCCGGGGCGGCCCGCCGACCGGTACAGCCCGCTGGCGCGGCCCACCGGGCCGTGGTTGGCAGGCGGATTGACCGATACCACCGGCGACGCTTCGGTCAGCCCATAGGCGTGCGAGAACTCGACATTCGGCATGGCGGCCAGCGCCGCATCGAGCACCGCGCCGTTGATCGGTGATGCGCCATAGTTGATGCGCTTCAGGCTGCTGACATTGCGTCTGGCGAAGTCCGGGCACGCCAGGATCGCCTGCAGCATCGTGGGCACGAGCATGATGTCGTTGACGCGCTCGCGTTCGAGCGTTTCCAGCACCTCGGCCGGATCGAACGTCGGCACCATCGTGTGCGTGCCGCCGATGACGAACACACCCACTGCCTTGGCCATCGCCGCCGTATGGAACAGTGGGGCCGCGTGGAGCGTGATCGTCGCTTCGTCCAGCGGGAACTGGGCGAGACGCGAGATCGACGACGACCACAGGTTCAGGTGCGACTGCATGACACCCTTCGGTTTGCCAGTGGTGCCGCCCGTGTACATGATCGAGGCCAGATCCTCGCCGCCACGCATGGCGTCCGGTACGGAGGGCGAGTCTGCGAGCAGGGCCTCGAATCCCAGCATTCCTGCCGGCGGCGCGCCGTCGCCCGCATGAATCAGAATCGGCGCCCGCTTCGCCGTGGCGTGGATTGGCTCGGCCATGGACAGAAAGTGATCGTCGACGATCAGGATGCCGGTATCACAGTCATCGAGCGAATAAACGATTTCCGGCACGCTCCAGCGCGTGTTGACCGGATTGAGCACGCCACCGCCCCACCACACGCCCATTGCGTATTCGAGATAGCGGTCCGAGTTCAGGGCCAGCATGCTGACTCGGTCGCCCGGGTTCATGCCGAGTTGCTGCAAGGCGCCAGCGAGGCGCGAGACACGCTCGGAGAATTCGCGATAGGTACGCCGGCGGCCTCTGAATATCGTGGCAACGTGGTCGGGCGTCTGCTGCATACGACGGTGTAGGCCCTGGGTCAGGTACATGCTGTCTCCGGCTTGCAATCGGTCTCGATATCGGGCGGCGAAGGCCGCGCCTGTTGATGAGACCGACTGTAGAGAGCATGTCGCCCACGGGCGACCGTCGAAGGGAGGAATCTCGTCCCCCTGCGCGTGTAGTTCGTTCGAACTACACGCCCTCCGGCGCGATGCCGGGTCTACTCCTCCTGCATTGCGCCGAAGCGCTGGGCCAGATATTCGATCAGCGCGCGCACGGCGGGCAACATGCCGCGTCGCGACGGAAACACCGCGTGCAGGATCTCCGCGCGCGGGGCCCATTCCGGCATCAGGCGGACCAGTGTCCCGGCGGCCAGTTGGTCCTGCACCATCATCAGGGGCAGGTGGCAAATGCCGACGCCGGCCAGCGCCGTATCGCGCATCGCGATCATGTCGTCGGTGATGAAACGGGGCCGATGTCGCAGGACGACCTGCCCGCCATCGGGGCCAAACAGCGTCCAGCCATGGTCCGCCATCGGTGCGCCGAGCGCGAGGCTCGGCCAGTCGGCCAGATCTGCCGGCACGCGCGGCAGGGTACCGTGCCGCGCCACCAGCGCCGGACTGGCCACCATGCACTGCTTGCGTTCGGCCAGCACGCGCACGACGAGGTCGCTGTCCTGCAACGGGGCGGGCCGTACGCGGATCGCCACGTCGATCGCCTCGCCCACCGGATCGACGCGCCGGTTGGTGGCTTCAAGGTTCAGCGTCACATGCGGATGCGCCGCCATGAAATCGGCAAGCATTCTGCCCACGTGCGCATGAAGTAGCGCAACCGGACAGGTCACCCTGACAATGCCGCGCGGCTCGGCGCGCGTCAGTTCGATCGCTTCCTGCGCCGCGTCCGCCTCCGTCAGCATCGCCTTGCAATGCTCGTAGTAGGTGCGGCCAATCTCCGTGACGCTGAAGCGCCGCGTCGAGCGCTGGATAAGACGCACGCCCAGGCGCTCTTCGAGCAGCGCGATCCGCCGGCTCAGCTTCGATTTCGGCATCCCGAGCGCCCGCCCAGCCGGCGAAAAGCCGCCGTGCTCCACCGCCTGCGCGTAGTAGTAAAGGTCGTTCAGATCCTGCACGCCATCACCCCTTCTCTGTTCCTGCAGGCCTTTCCCGGCCATCAGTGTTCGTGAAATAGGACTCTGATGCGCAATCTAGCACTCTACCGCCGCCAGCGTTCCAAAACTAAGCTGTCTTCATCGACCCGCTATCGCCGCCGGCGGCGGGCCCTCTCCCCTTACGGTGGCGTGCCACCACCTTATGAAGAAGGAGCTTCACCATGACCCAACCCGCCAACTTCAACGGCGCCCGTCCCGTGATTGATCCGGCTGATACGGCCATGCTGCTGATCGACCACCAGAGCGGCTTGTTCCAGACCGTCGGCGACATGCCGATGCCCGAGCTGCGCCAACGTGCCGCCGCGCTGGCAAAAATGGCCACGCTGAGCAAGCTGCCCGTGATTACCACGGCTTCGGTGCCGCAAGGCCCCAACGGCCCGCTGATCCCCGAGATCCACGAGAACGCGCCGCACGCGAAGTACGTTGCGCGCAAGGGCGAGATCAATGCGTGGGACAACCCCGAGTTCGTCGCCGCCGTGAAGGCCACGGGCAAGAAGACACTGATCATCGCCGGCACCATCACCAGCGTGTGCATGGCGTTCCCGTCCATCAGCGCGGTTGCCGACGGCTACAAGGTCTTTGCCGTGGTCGATGCCTCGGGCACGTACTCGAAGATGGCGCAGGAAATCACGCTGGCCCGCGTGGTGCAGGCAGGCGTGGTGCCGATGGATACCGCGGCGGTGGCGTCCGAACTGCAACGCACCTGGAACCGCGACGATGCCCAGCAGTGGGCCGAGATTTACACGAAGATCTTCCCCGCGTATCAACTGCTGATCGAGAGCTACCTGAAGGCGCAAGACGTGCAGAAGAACGGCGAGGCGCTGGATTCCTCGCGCTGATCGGTTGATCGGTTGATTGGCACGGCATGGCATGGCCATCGCGGTCATGCCGGCATCGTGCCTCAGGCCAGGTTCAAAGCAAGCTCAAGGAAGGTTCCGGGCGTGGTGCACGTCGCTGTGGCAAAGGCGCTCGGCAGGGTCGGCGGTCACGATACCAACTTCTTGTATCTGTCCGCCGCGTACGTGTTCGGATCGACGCTACTTGAAGGTCTCCGCCCAGTACGCAATCACCTGCTTCACCAGTTCCGGCGGCAGTGCCACGTAGTGCTCGGCCGATGCATCGGATTGCCCTTCGGCAAGCGCCCACTGAAAGAACGCCAGCGCATCCTTCGTATTCGACGGGTGCGCGGCGGAACGCTGCATCAGCACGAAGACCGTGCCCGTGATCGGCCACGCATTCGGACCCGGCGCATTGGTCAACACCTGATAGAAGTCGAGTCGCGGGTTCCATTCCACGGCTGTCACCGCGGCGCTGAACGATTCGCGCGAAGGCTTCACGTAGAGACCATCGCGGTTCTGGACCAACGCATAGGGCAGGCTCTTCTGCAGCGCGTAGGTCAGTTCCACATAGCCGATCGCACCGCGAATATTGTGAATATAGAGCGACACGCCCTCATTGCCGCTCGCGTTCATCCCGACGGGCCAACGCACCGTGGTGCCTGCCCCGACCGCCGCTTTCCATTCGGGGCTGACCTTTGAAAGGTAGTCGGTCCAGTTGAACGTGGTGCCCGAGCCGTCGCTGCGATGGACCACCGTGATCTTCAGGTCGGGAAGCCGCACGCCGGGATTGGCCGACGCAATGGCCGCATCGTTCCAGTTGGCGATCTTGCCGCGGTAGATATCGGCCAGCAGCGCGCCCGTCATGTGGATCTGCCCCGCGCCAATGCCCTGCAGGTTGATCACCGGCACGACGCCGCCTACCGCGATGGGAAACTGGACCAGTCCTGCGCGTTCGAGTTCTTCGGGTTTGAGCGGCATGTCCGTGGTGCCGAACGTGATGCTGGCCGCCTTGATCTGCCGGATGCCGTTGCCGGAGCCGATGGGTTGGTAATCGATCTGCTGGCCGGTCCTGGCGTAATACGTGGCCGCCCATTTCGCCATCAGCGGATAGACGAATGTGGAACCAGCTCCAGTGACATCTCCGGCAAATGCACTGACCGCGGCGAATAGCAGCGCCAGCGCCGCGATGTGTCTGCCCATGATTATTGGTCCTTCTTCAGGCTGCACGAAACCGGCTTCTGGAGATTGAGGTTAGCAGATGGCCGGACGTTTGCATGACATCTGTCATCTGGGGCGAGTTTGGTGCGATTTAGATGACAGTCATATTTCAGACACATCTCCTGGGCAGGTCCAGAGATGGTCTTCGCAGCCCTGAATCAGTTGGCTTCCGCTTGCCCAACGCTTGCCAGAACCCTTGCGATATTGCGACGAGCCGGACCTTCGAAATCGGCGAATGCAGTCGTCAAAAACAGCTTCGGCCGTTGCGCCAGTGTGCCGAGGAATGCCGCGCGGCGAACCATGAATGCGTGATACAACGCCTCGCCGGAAAGTTGGACCCTGCTAGCCAGCAAGCCGCGGTTTTCATCGAATACGGCCAGCCCATGCGCGTCGAAGACATCGTCGTCGGCGGCCAGTCGGAGGAGATCGAGATCCAGGACAGTTGCGGCATCCGGCACGCTTGCTTCATGCGTGCGTGTGTCGAGAATGATCTTCCTCGCCACGTGAATCACGTCGGCATTCACGTCCTCGACCATGGTGTCGAGCAAGGCTGCCGAGGCCGCTTCGTTGTGCTCGAAGCCCGGGACGTACACGGCGTCATGAAACAGGACGGCGAGCGCTTGTGCAGGATTGAGTGCGATGCCGAGCGCGTGGGCCTGCTCGAACATCTCCAGCACGTGTCGCCGGTCATGGTATTTGCGGTACGGCGCATCGTACAAGGCCAGCACCTGAAGGACCGTCTTGCGTGGCAGGAAGTCCAGACACGACAAGGCCGGTGCCCAGTGCGGCGCGAATCTGGCGACGTCGCCCGTCGCGGTCGAGACGGGTTCGGTGAACACGTCGGCATGTCGCACCCAAAGCAGCGAGCGGTCACGCATGGATTCGTACACCACGACCGGTGTCATGTCGGCTTCGAAACGGCCAACCCCGGTCACGAGATAGGCGCCACCCTTGTAATGGCGATATGGCATACCCGGGACCAGGTCCGGGTTGTCGGGCAGAGCCGTGAGGCCAGCATGCGATTGAGGTTGCGAGCCAGTATTTTCGGTAGTGGCCAAGGAGCCCCCTGTAGTTGGTGAGTCGGGACAATGGATGGCGTGCGAACCGTGTCCGATATTCGAGGCCGCCATTATGGCCTCCGGCCTGAGCCCGGGCGTTGCCGCAGCGCTACTTGCCGCCGTCGCAGCCGGGCTGTTGTGCGCCGCACAGCCGGGATTCACGCGCCCATCGCTTTGTGCGCAGATCGTCGCTACAGATCCTGCAATGGCTCCCTGCGTCCTCCTACGGAGAAACCCGCTGCGCCGCACCATCACCTTGCATTCACTCAGTGCCCTTCCTATGCTGAACATCAGAATTAGATTTAATTTGAATCAGTATTGAGAAGGATCTAATGCGCTACATGCGCAAACGGGGCGGTCAGGCATCCTCCAAGGGAGGGCCGGTATGACGGCGGCGGGCCAGGACGGGAAGCTGCTATTGGCTCAGGAGGCTATACCTGATCGTATGGAAGTGCAGCCACGTTACAAGTGGAGCGCCTCCAATCAGCGCGTTGCAGAAGCGAACTCTGCCTGCGGCGCGCCAAGAAGAAGTGAGCGGTCATGGCCACCATCCTCTTGTTCGAGCCACACCCCTTGTTGCGTCTCGGACTGCACCACCTTTTGTCTCAGGCGCACGTCCCCGGCGATCTGGTCGACCTCGATCCCACCACGCTGCACGCCCCCGAACCCTGGGTTCACCATGCCGATCTGCTGATTATCGGGATGCCCGCCGACAGTGGCGCGGGCTGGCCGATACTGGCTGAATTGTGTCTGCGTCTGCAGCCGCTGCGCGTGCTGGTGCTGGCCGATCATCTGCTGGCGCCGATGCCGGAAGGCGGCCTGCCCGAAAAGGTGCGTGGTCTGCTGGCCAAGACTTGTTCTTCCGAGGCGCTGGAAGCCGCGATCCGGCTCGTGCTGGCCGGTGGCGAGTGTTTCCCGTCGCATGCACCTGCCCATCGTGTCCACGAACCGCTCGCGGACGCCTTGCCTGTGGACTTGTCGAGACTCGTCGCCACGCCGGTCGTGGTGCCGCTGCACGGCGCCGACGCCGCAGCGCCGGCGCACGCGGACACCCACGCGGTGCCGACGGAAACGCCGACAGCGGGCGCGCACCTGCTCAACATCACCGAGCGCCAGTACGAAGTGCTGGCCCTGCTGGCGCGTGGCTATCCGATCAAGACGGTCAGCCGTCTGCTCAATATCTCGGTGGCCACGGCGAAGACGCATGCCTGCACGCTCTATCAGCGCCTGCACGTGCGCAACAAGGGCGAGGCCGTGTACGTCGCGCTCCAGCGCGGCGCATCGCTGAACTGGCCCGGCCCGACGCCGGCCCGGCCGACCCATATCCCGATGTCATCCCTGAGCGCGCAGCACGCCTGCGAGGCAGCCTGAGCATCGGTTGCCCGCACCGGGCGCGCGCGCCCTCGGATCGTCCAGTTTCCGCCTTTCGCCGGCCTGCCCTCATCCAAAAGCATGAGGCGGCCGCAGGTGGTCGTTGCTACCTTGAAATGAGCCGACCACCGCATACCGGGCATCTCGCCAGCGCAACATGCTGCGCGACGATGTCGACGAGATGCTCATTAGTACTTCGATGACGACCTACCTGATCGCCAGAAACGAAATGATGTGCCGCATCCTCGCGCGGCGCATGGAATCGCAGGACGTACCGCAGCCGGTGCGATGGCATTGCCCGGAATGGTTGCCCAACGGCGCCACAGCGCGCGTGTCGCTGCACACGATCGACAATCCCGATGAAGCCGAGCCCCTGCCACCTGGCGGCGTGGATCTGGTCGTGGTCGATTGCAGCGCCGAGGATGACCCCCACGAACTGCTCGATCGCGTGCACGCGCAGCTGGCACCGCGCCGCTGGCTCGTCCTGTCCGATGCGCTCGATGCCGCGCTGATCGGCCACGCCGCGAAGCTCGGCGCTGGCGGTTGCCAGGCCGTGCCCGCGCCGGTGGACCTTGTGTGCGCTGCCGCCGCGCTGGTATGGGCGGGCGGGCATTGTTTTCCGCGCGAAGCGTTGACGATGCCGCGCGCGAGGCCCGTGCCGCCGCCAGCAACCATGGCGGATATCTCGTCCTCGCCGGTACTACCACCCCACGCAAGGGTATATCCCAAGGGATCTCCTGCGATCGGATGAAGGCAGGCGTGCGTCGATGCGACTATGCTGGATGTGCTCGTGATCAGAAGCCGGTGAGATGACAGGCCGGCCGCACGGGGGAAGAAGGGGGTCGTATGGATCGCAGTCTGGATATCCTGGCCGTGCATGGTTTCGCCGTGCGCGAGGGCCGGGGCAAGTGGGCATGTTGTTATGAGATACGGCTCGCCATCGTAGGCGGGCCGTTGTTGTATCGGGGAGAGCTGCACGGACGGAGCTTTGCCACCGAGGAGGCTGCCATCATCGCCGCAGTCGAAATCGGCGAGCGCGAGGCCGGCCGGCACATCGATGCCGCGCACGCCATGATCGTCGCGCTGGCGCGCGTCTCCGACGGCGCTCACCACGAAATGACCTGAACCTGGTCGCGGGGCGCTACGCCTCACGGTCACTCCGATCGGCGCGCCAAAAAAGAAGCCCGCCGACCGGGGGACCATGCGGGCTTTGAAATGGACGCTCGCGTGCGCGAACGCCCATTACTCACGAACATATCGAATCGCGCGGCGACACTCCATCAACCAGAAGACTCAGGGTGACGCGCGCGCCTGCGCGGCATCTCATCCTCGGGGGCGGAGAGCGCCGCCCATCTCATGCTTCGGGATGGAGACCTGGCGTGCCCTTGCGCACAGAGGGGATGGATATGGACTGCTACGCTGCGGCATCCCAAGCAATTGGCAATCCGTACGTTGAACCGTACGAGGTCCGCGTGTCATGAGTCGTTGGCAACTCGTTTCCTTCTTCGGCGAATCGGCATTCCTGCTGCCGTGTGCCGTGTTCCTGTATGCGTGGCTGCGCTGGCATGGCGCCAACGCCGTCGCGCGGCACTGGCTGATCGCGTTCTCGCTGACGGCCTGCCTCGTGCTGGTGTCGAAGCTGGCCTTCATGGGCTGGGGCATCGGCAGCGCCGCGCTCAACTTCACGGGCTTCTCCGGCCACGCGATGATGGCTGCGTCGATCCTGCCCGTGTTCGCGTGCCTCGCCGTGCCGTCGCGCTATCGAACCCTGAGCTTGCTGGCCGCCGTGGCCGGCGTGTTGCTGGCACTTGCCGTCGGCATGTCCCGGCTGGCGTTGCACGCGCATTCGATGTCCGAGGTGGTGAGCGGACTGGCGCTCGGATTCTGCGTCAGCCTGCCATTCATCATGCGTCACGAAGTGCCGCACGGCCCGGTTGCGATGCTGCTGGCATCCGGTGTGCTGGCCACGGTGCTCGTGTTGCCGGTGAGTGGCGTGGCGGGCGTGACGCATATCTGGGTGCAGGGTATCGCCACCTTTCTTTCCGGCCGTGACCGCCCCTACGAGCGTGGCGAGTGGGCCTGGCAAGCGGACTGCCGCGTCTGCCAGATCAACGTCGCCGCACGGCCGGCTTGCGCGACCCGGCATTGCGCCTGCTGACGCCACCCAGGTCGCAGGCGTTCGAAGGATTTGTGCGCCTGCCAACAGACGACGCGCCATGCGTGCGCAACCATGACCGCACTTGGTTTCCCGCGAGGGCTTTGGGGCGGTCATGGCGTCGGAATGGAATGTTGCCGCCGAGCGGCACTCTGCACTTCACTATCTCTATCGGCTCGGCGATGCGGTACTGATCGCGGTATGCGGCATCGCCATGGGCGCGCTGTATTTCCATGACGGCATCAGGAGCGCGGCACCCGTCAACGGGTTCCTGACGATGCTGTGCGCGCTCGGCGCGCTGCTGATCTTTCCTGCCTTCGGCATCTACGAATCATGGCGCGGCCGCAGTCGCGCCGTGCTGGGGTTGCGCATTGCCGCCGCATGGACCGTGGTGTTCATCTCCGGCCTGCTTGGTGCATTCCTGATCCACCAGATCGGGGCGGTCTCACGCGTCTGGTCGATGGGCTGGTTCATCGGCACCGGCGTGATGCTGGCGCTGTCGCGGGTCGTGATGTTCCGGATGCTGGCCAACGTGCGCCAGCAGGGCATCAACGCCAAGCGCGTGCTGATCTTCGGCTACGGCCCACTGGGCCGCGAAATGTACGACCGCGTACAGCACTTCCGCGATGCCGGCTATCGCGTCGTGGGCGTGTATGACGAGGAGTCCGATGTGATTCCGTACGACGTGACCCCGCTGCGCCAGATCGAGGAAGTCAGCAGCTTCGTGCGCGACCATGGCGTGCGCGAGATCTGGCTGACGCTGCCGATGGCCGCTTGCCGCGATCTGTCCGGCGTGGTGCGCCAGTTCCGCAATGAAATGATCGATATCCGCTGGGTGCCAGACGTGTCGTCCGTCGAACTGCTGGGTCACCGCTTCAGCGAGTTCATGGGTCTGCCCGTCATCGACCTGAACAGTCCGCCCGTCTCGGGCATCACGGGCGTGGTCAAGGCCAGCTTCGATCGCGTGTTCTCGCTCGGCGTGCTGGTCTGCCTGAGCCCGCTGCTGTTGCTGATCGCCGCGATGGTCAAGCTGTCGTCGCCCGGTCCCGTGCTGTTCCGGCAGCAGCGGCTGGGCATCGACGGCCAGCCTTTCAACGTGTTCAAGTTCCGCACCATGCGCCCGCATCAGGACGGCGGTGGCGTGACCCAGGCCGTGCGCGGTGATCCGCGCGTGACCCGCGTCGGCGCGTTCCTGCGCCGCACCAGCCTCGACGAGTTGCCGCAGTTCATCAACGTGCTGCGCGGCGAGATGTCGGTGGTCGGCCCGCGCCCGCACGCGATGGAGCACAACGAGCTCTACAAGGAACTGATCGACCGCTACATGCTGCGCCACCGTGTGAAGCCCGGCATCACCGGCTGGGCCCAGATCAACGGTCTGCGTGGCCAGACGGACACGATCGAGAAGATGCGCAAGCGCATCGAGTTCGACATCTACTACATCCAGCACTGGTCGTTCCAGCTCGACCTCCGGATCATCCTGCGCACCGCGCTGCATGGCTGGACCGGCACCACGGCTTACTGAACCAACAATAAAGAGACCCACAGAGGGGTAGACGCCGCCGCGTGAGCGGTTTGGTGCGAAATCGCACCGAAACGACCACGCAAAACCCATGGAATGGAGCCCGTCAACGCAATCGGAGACTACGAATGAAAGCAACCATCCGCAATATTCTGGGCGAAGTGGCCCGGCTAGATGTACCGCTGGCCACCCTGGCTGACAACGACGATCTCTACGCGGCGGGACTCTCGTCCCTGGCCACCGTGCATGTGATGCTGGCGCTGGAAAACGCGTTCGATATCGAGATCCCGGATCAGATGCTGACGCGCCAGCTATTCCGCAGCGTTGACTCGCTGGCGGCCGCGGTGGAAGCCATTCGCCAGCAGCAGGAGGCAGCATGAACACCGGAGCGAAGGTTACGCTGGCGCACGCCAACCCCGACGCGGGCGGCGTGATGGCCAGCGATGCATTGCTGGCCGCCGCGCGCGAGGCCGCAACGGTCGCGCAGCGCTTTGCCGACGCCGTGGATCAGGAAGCGCGCTTTCCGCACGAAGCGTTCGAAGTCCTGCGCGACCAGGGCCTGCTCGGCGCGATGGTGCCGGCCGTGCTCGGCGGCAGCGGCGCGTCGCTGGCTACGGTGGCCGCGATCTGCAAGGTGCTGGGCGAGACCTGCGCGTCCACCGGCATGATCTATGCGATGCACCAGATCCAGGTGGCGTGCCTGCTCGATCACGGCACCGGCAGCCCATGGCATCAACACCTGCTGGCACGCATCGCCGGCGAGCAATTGCTGCTGGCGTCCGCCACGTCCGAAGAGGCGATCGGTGGCGCGCTGCGTAGCAGCGGCTGCGCCGTCAACGTGGATGGCGACCGTTTCCACCTGCTGAAGATGGCGCCGACGATTTCCTATGGCGCCCACGCTGACGGCATCCTGATTACCGCGCGTCGCAATGCGGATGCCTCGCCGTCCGATCAGGTGCTGGTGTGCGCACTGAAGTCCGACTACACGCTGCAAGGCCTGAATGCGTGGGACACGCTCGGCATGCGCGGCACCTGCAGCAATGGCTTCCGGCTGGAAGCCACCGGCCAGGTGGACCAGGTGCTGCCGGTGCCGTTCGGCGAGATCGCCGACGCCACCATGACGCCGGTCTCCCACATCCTCTGGAGCTCGCTGTGGCTCGGCATCGCCAGCGATGCCGTATCACGCGCCAAGACCTTCTTCCAGGGACAGGCGCGCGCGCGTCCGGGCCAGTTGCCGCCGTCCGCATCGCGTGTGTCAGAAGCCGTGAGCCTGCTGCAGATGATGGAAGGCCGCGTGGATCTGGCGCTGGCGCATCAGCGCAGCCGCCATGCGGGCGCTTCGGTTTCCGCCGCATTCGCGCTGGCGGCCGAGATGAACGGTCTGAAGACGGCGATGTCGACGATGGCACTGGAAGTCGTGCAGCAGGCGCTGCTGGTGTGCGGCATGGCGGGCTACAAGCACGGCACGCCGTTCAGCCTGGGACGCCACCTGCGCGATCTGTGGTCGGCGCCGCTGATGATCAACAACGATCGCATTCAGACCAACACAGCGAACCTGCTGCTGGCCGATCGTTCCTGAAGGAGGCATCCATGGATGCACACACTCTCACCGAGGCACGTCCGGCCGGTGGCGCGGACCCAATGGCCGCGCAACCGCCAACGTTCCTCGAATCGCTGCTGGCAGCGGGGTTGCTGATCCAGACTGGCGTGCGTGGCCTCTACGGCCGCAGCGCGGTGTTCGAAGGCATCGCCGACGGCCTGAATGCCGCGTTCACGCGGATTGGCGCGGACCAGAACGCCGAAGTGCTGCGCTTCCCGCCAGCGATCGGCAAGGATGATTTTGAAACCAGCGAGTACCTCAAGAGCTTTCCGCAGCTTGCCGGCACGATCCACAGCTTCTGCGGCGACGATCGCGGGCATCGACAACTGCTGGCGCGGCTCGAGGACAAGCAGGACTGGACCGATCAGCAGCAGTTCACGGGCGTGGTGATGACGCCCGCCGCCTGCTACCCGATCTATCCCGTCATCGGCAAGCGTGGCCCGCTGCCCGCCGAGGGCAAGATCGTCGACGTGATGTCGTACTGCTATCGGCACGAACCGTCGCTGGAGCCTACCCGGATGCAGTTGTTCCGGCAGCGCGAGTACGTCTGCCTGGGGTCCCCCGAGCGGATCGTGGCGTTCCGCGAGCTGTGGATGGAGCGCGGGCTGGCGTTCGGCCGGGCCTTGCAGCTTCCGGTGGAAGTCGACGTGGCCAATGACCCGTTCTTCGGGCGCGGCGGCAAGATCGTGGCCGACAGCCAGCGCGAACTGAAACTCAAGTTCGAACTGCTGATCCCGGTGAACGACGGCGCGCCGCCGACGGCCTGCATGAGCTTCAACTACCACATGGATCACTTCGGCGCGCTCTGGCATATCGGACTGCACGACGGTGGCGTCGCCCACACGGGCTGCGTCGGTTTCGGTATCGAACGGCTGGTGCTGGCGCTTCTGAAGCACCATGGACTGGACCCAGCCAAGTGGCCTCAGGCAGTAAGGGAAACGCTGGGAGGCGTCTAAATGTACGGTGATGGCAAGGTGCGCACGCGCGGCGGAGCCTATGCGCTGCACGGGGGCAACCCCGTGTGGTCGCATGCCAACCGCCATATCGATCTCTGGATCGAGTTGTTGCATGGATGGGAGCTTGAGCCCATCGCCGCATTGCCATTTACGGTCACCCTCGATTTCGAGGGTGACCAGTTCACATCGCTGAATATTCCATCAGCGGACCTCGAACTGCTCTACGGCATCGTCAAGGACGAGTTGTCGACCTACGGCAGACTCGAAACGCATGTGGCCGCGCAGACCAATCGCGGCAACGTGGTGCTGCTCGAGGTCGATAACTATCAATTGCCGCAGCCGACCGGCGCGTATCGGCGGCAGCACGCGCGGTCCTGCATTGCGATCGACGTGCTGGTGCCCGAGGCCACGGCCGTGGGCTACTACCATCACGACGGGTATCACACCGCGAGCGGCGACGACTACGCGTCGATCTTTCGGAGCCCCGATGGTGAGTCGTCCTGGGGCGCCGCGTCGTTTCCGCAGGCGGAGGTCGTGCGCCGCCGCTTTGCCGCGCAGGCGGAGGATGCCTTGCTGCGGGCGTCAATGGACCTGCTGCGCAGCCATCTGGCCCGCCGTCCGCGCCAGAATCCGATCAAGGCTTTCCGCGAGGCATTTCCGGCACACCTCGAGCAACTGATGTCGCGCGGCGAGCCCAACTTCCAGATCTACGCCGCGAGCGTGTTGCGCCAGCTCGGCGCCAATTTCGAGTTGATGGGCCGCTACGTGCGCTGGCTGGTGATGAACGGAAAGGTGGTGCCGGATACGGTGGCCGAAGCCTGCTACACGATGGCGTCGGAAGCCATGGTGATGCAGTTCCGCCTGATGCGTGCCGTGATCAGCCACAAGCCCGACGGATGCCAGGATTGCCTGGCGCAGCTCGAGGCCGCTTACCAGGGCACCGTGCCGGCACTGGCCGCGTGCTTCGGGGAGACCGTCTCATGACTGCGCGCGATCCGGAGCCGGCTCTGCTGCCGATACTGCGCCCAGGCGTAGCCGTGGCCGATGCACGGCTTGAAGGCGACTGGACCCTGCTGGAAACGTTCGCGAACGCGGTCGCGCATCCGGGCGAACTCGACGATGGTGGACACTGGCTGCCGGCACCGGTACCGGGTACCGTCGCTAGCGCCTTGCGTGCCGCAGGCCGCTGGGACGAGGCTGCGCCGCCGCCACTGCATCAGCACGACTACTGGTACAAGCTTCGATTTCAGGGCGACGGACGCCGGCTGCTGCGCTTCAATGGTCTTGCGACGTTGGCCGAGGTCTGGCTCAACGGCACGAAGGTGCTGACCGCGCGGCACATGTTCACCGCACATCAGGTGGAGGTGGAACTGGCCGGCGACAACGTGCTGCACCTTTGCTTCCGCGCGATGCACCCGTGGCTGCGCACGCAGCGCGGGCCGGTACGTTGGAAGCCGCGCATGATCGTGCCGCCGACGCTGCGCGCGGTGCGTACCACGCTGCTTGGTCATATGCCTGGCTGGTGCCCGCCCGTTCATGCGGTGGGGCCATGGCGCGACATCGAACTGCTCGACCCGATGGGCGCCGATGTCACACACGGCGTGCGCGCCGAGTTGGCGAGCCATCTGGATGGTGATGACGGCGTCGTGGTGCTCCAGTTGCACTTTCCGGGGCCGGCGCCAGAGCGGGGAACGTTCGCGGCCATTGGCCCCGACCGCGCAGTGTGGCAGGGCGAATTGCGCCGCGTCGGCGGGCATTCGCTTGCCGGCACGCTGCGGGTGGCGCAGGCGCAGCGCTGGTGGCCGCATACGCATGGTGAACCCGCCTTGTACCGCGTCGAGGCGACTATCGGCGCGCATGGAATCGCGTGTGGGCATACTGGCTTCCGCACGATCACCGAGGACCGCTCCGGCGACGAAGGCGCGTTCGCGCTGCGCGTCAATGGCGAGCGCGTGTTCTGCCGTGGCGCCTGTGTGTCGAGTCACGATCTCCCGGGGCTGGCGGATACGGACGCGTCCGTGGCACGCTGGCTGCAACTCGCGCGCGATGCCGGGGCCAATATGGTTCGCGTCAGTGGCGTCACCTGCTATCCGGGAGAGGCGTTCTATCGCCAGTGCGATGCGCTCGGCCTGATGGTCTGGCAGGACTTCATGTTCGCCAACTTCGACTATGGCAGCGAGTCCAGCGCCAGCCCGGCGCTGATGGCCGATGCCGCGGGCGAAGTGGCGCAGTGGCTGACGTCCACGCGGGCGCACGCCAGCCTTGCGGTGCTGTGCGGTGGCAGCGAGTCGGAACAGCAGGCCGCGATGATGGGAACGCCGCGCAACGTCTGGCGCCAGCCATTGTTCGACGAACTGATTCCGTCGCTCGTGCGCGAGCATCGGCCCGACGTGATCTACGTGCGCAATTCGCCGAGCGAGGGCGCGTGGCCGTTCCAGCCCGATACGGGCGTCAGTCACTACTACGGCGTGGGCGCCTATCAGCGCCCGTTGTCCGATGCGCGGATGGCAAACGTCCGTTTCACCTCGGAATGCCTGGCCTTTGCGAACGTGCCGTGCGCGCGCACGCTTTCCGAGGCGGGCTTGTCCCAACCGCTGCATGATCCGCGCTGGAAGGCGCGTGTGCCGCGTGACGCAGGCGCGGCGTGGGACTTCGAGGACATCCGCGATTTCTATCTGCGGGATCTGTTCGATGTTGATCCGCCCCGGCTGCGCTACGAGCAGCCGGAACGATACCTGGCGCTGTCGCGCGCGGTCGTGGCCGAGATCATGACGGAGGTCTTCGGTGAATGGCGCCGTGCGGGGTCCACGTGCCAGGGCGGACTGGTCTGGCAGTTGCAGGATCTGATGCCAGGCGCCGGATGGGGCATCGTCGATGCCCGCGCGCGGCCGAAGTCCGCATGGCATGCGTTGCGCCAGGTATGGCAGCCGCTGCAGGTCATCCTGACGGATGAAGGGTTGAATGGCCTGCACGCGCACGTGATCAACGAATCCGCCACGCCACGCACCGTATGTCTGACGCTGCGCTGCCTGCGCGATGGCGAGGCGGTGGCGGCACGGGCCGAGCAGACGCTCACGCTGGCACCACGCGAGACACGCAGGCTGGCCGCGGCGGAGATGTTCGATCATTTCTTCGATTTCACCTACGCCTACCGGTTTGGCCCGCCCGCGCACGACGTGGTCATCGCCACGCTACACCCAATGGATGAGGACAACGGGTTGCTCAATCAGCCACCCGGTTCACCGCTTGGTTCGCCGCTCGGTTCGCCACTCAGTCAGTCGGTGTATCTCCCGGATCGCCGCGCCGCTGCGCTGCGCGAGCCGGAACTGCAGGCCAGCGTGGCGCGCGAAGGTGACGAATGGTGGCTCACGGTGGGAACGCGGCGCTTCGCGCGGTGGGTCCATATCGTGGACCATGCCTTGCAGCCGGAGACCGACTGGTTCCACCTTGGTCCGGGTGAAACGCGGCGCATCCGCCTGATGCATGACGCCGGCGTCACCAGCGGCACCAGCGCCATCCCTTCGGGCGAAGTTTCGGCACTCAATGCTTCCCGCCCGGTCAGCTACGACGGCTGATCTCAACCTCATTCATCCCACTTCAACCTTTCCCGCCAGCCCAACGCTGGCGCGGCGGGCGCATCTGTCACCGGGTACGCCCCGCGCGGGTGGCGCCTATGCGTACACCCTGCGCCTCCACCGTTTTCCTCCATCCAACCTACCAAAGCATGACTGGCCGACCCAACCGTTCGCCTACTGTCGGTTCTGTGCGGCATAGCACTTAATAGAGCCAGCAACAACACAGCCAGTCGGGGCCGAACCCCGGCGGAGAAAACGGGTGGCGGCCTCAGGGCTGCCGGCTTGCGCCATCAATCGAATACGGGTGGAGCGGCGAAACCGGGTCACGTATCCTGGGCGCTTGGATTGGCGCGGGATGCGTTCCGAAGCCGCTTCGGGATCAGAAGGAGGAATTAAAAATGATCACGCATCGGTCGGACTTGCATGTCAATCACTTGCTCAACGCATTGCCGCGCCATGAATGGGAGGCGTTGTCGAGGCACTTCGAGCTGGTTCGCCTGCGTGCCGGCGAACTGCTGACCGACTCGGGTCAGCGTATCGTCCACGTCTATTTTCCGACCACGTCGGTGGTCTCGCTGCTGTCGCTGCTGGAAGACGGCGCTACCGTCGAATTCGCGGCCGTCGGCAACGAGGGGCTGGTGGGCATTCCCGTGGTGACCGGTGGCGACACGATGCCGAGTCGCGTGGAAGTGCGCAGCCCGGGCTTCGCATACCGGATTCCGGCCCGTGTGCTGCGTTCCGAACTGGGTCAGCTGCCCGCGCTGCAGCGCGTGACGCTGCTCTATGTGCAGGCCGTGCTGACGCAGATCGCGCAGACCGCCGCCTGCAACCGCCACCACTCGCTCAACAAGCAGCTTTGCCGCTGGTTGCTGCTGGCCATCGACCGCATGAGCACCAATGAACTGGTGATCACGCAGCAGGTCATCGCCAACATGCTCGGCGTGCGCCGCGAAGGTGTGACCGAAGCCGCTGGCAAGCTCGAGGACCTTGGACTGATCCACCATAGCCGCGGCCATATCACCGTGCTGGATCGCTGCGGCCTGGAGAAGCATTCATGCGAGTGCTACAAGCTGGTCAAGCGCGAGTACGACCGCCTGCTGCCAGCGCTGGCCGACGTGCACGCCTGATACATCGCCTCGGGATGGGGATGGAGCAGGGGAGAGGGCCGGCGCGCCAGGCGTGTCGGCCCTCTTTCACGACGAGGGGTTCAGGAATGCGCCGGATCGATGCTGCCAAACGATTGCAGCAGCCCTTCGATGACCTCCGAGTAGGCGGCCTCCAGCGTGTCCAGTGTCTCTGCGCACAGGTCGGGGCGCCCACGCGCCACGGCGCGCGCGAGCCGGAACTGCAATACCTTGCACTCCGATGCGATCGTCGCCGCGCCACGGATCGCCGATGCCGGCACGCGATAGCCGTGCTCGCCGAGCCAGGTCAGACAGTGGCCCAGCATCTCGAAGTTCGCGCCGAGCTGGCGCGGCAGGTTGAATCCATAGTGATGAAAGTACGCATCGCCACGCGCCAGTACGTTGCCGACCTGATCGCCGAACGCCTCGCGCCAGCGCGATACGGGGTTGTGCGCGGGACGCCGGCCCAGATGCCGGCGCATCTGCACGGCCACGGCATTCGCCAGTGCCGCGCCCTGCAGCGGCGTCCGCACGCGCTTGGCGCATTCGGCGTACGGAAACAGCACGTCCCCGTTGTCGCGCAGGGCAGGATCGAGCCGCAGCAACCCGCGATAGTCCTCGCCTTCGGCGGTGTAGTAACCCACGCTGTGGTAGTACGAGAGCCGCTGGGCCGCCGTGTCGATCCGGTCGACGGCGATCGTGGTCTTCACGTGCCCGCGACGGTACGCCGTGGCGCGTGTATCGGGCAGGTAGTAGCTGTCGACTTCGACCAGCACGGTATGGCCACGACCGACCTGCTCGGCGACGTGTGCCTCCAGCGTGTCGTAGACGGCCATCTCCTGCACGACAGTGCCGTAAAGCTGCTCGATATCGGCCTGCGGATACTTGAAGAACGTGAAGTGGTCGCCTTCGAAGTCCTGGGTGACCGTGAATGCCAGCGCGGCGCGCGGGTCCAGTCCCCAGCCGTAGAGCAGTTCGATCCACAGGTCCATGTAGCAGTTGGTTTCCTGCCAGATCGCGTCTTCGCCGTGCAGGCCGCCCGGCCGCGTGTTCGCGGGGGCGATGGCTGCCGGAGAGTCCGCTCCGCCGCAACCCGCGAGCGTCCCCAGGACAGTTTCAGTACCGCGCTCCATGTCGATTCTCCGCAAGGTTCGAATGCCTGTTGTGCTTTGCCCGCCGTGGCCGGCAAGGGCGCAATCAGCGCTATTGCAGCGACAACGCGCGCGCGCATCGGTACGCTGGGCCACAGAACGGCGAGATGCGCGGCCGTGCCGCACGGCCCCGCCGGCGAGCGTGTGCGGAATCGAACAGAGATGGCGCGGGCTGAATTTCTACACTGGCGGCATCCGTCCGGACAGCGGTCCGGAACTAACTTGCGAACCTATTTCTGCGTAGAGGCGGGGGCATGATGAGAGTGCGAAGCCGGGAGAGGAAGATCCTGCCACCTGTCATGGTGCAGGCGCAGGTAGAGGCGCCAGCGGTGTTGGCGCCAGGACGGGCAACCTCCATGCCTGTGATCCAGCCTGTGAAGCGGCCGGTGATTCAGCCGGTCATCCTTGCGGGCGGCGCCGGCACGCGGCTCTGGCCGCTGTCGCGCGAACAGTATCCCAAGCAGCTGCTCAACCTGGTGGCCAACGATACGCTGCTGGAAGCCACGGCGGCCCGCCTGGAAGGCGTCGCCGCGCGCACTGGCCGTCCGGCGGGTGTCGAGGCGCCGCAGATCGTCGTATGCGGCGAGGAGCATCGCTTCATGGTCGCCGACATGCTCAAGCGCAAGGGCAAGCGCGCGCGCATCGTTTCGGAGCCGTGCGGCCGCAATACCGCGCCCGCGCTGACCATGGCTGCGCTGCACGCGATGGCTTCGGCTGGCGAAGGTGGCGATGCTGTGCTGGTGGCCACGCCGGCCGATCACAGCGTGACCGATAGCGATGCCTTCCGTGATGCCATCGCCGCCGCTGTGCTGCACGCGGAGCGCGGTGCGATCGTCACGCTGGGCGTGCGTCCCACCGCGCCGGAAACAGGCTTCGGCTACATCCGCGCCGCCGTGCCGGTGCCGCCGGGTGGCTTCCTGATCGAGCGGTTCGTCGAGAAGCCACACCTGGAGCTGGCGCAGCACTACGTCGACTCGGGCGAGTACTGGTGGAACTGCGGCATCTTTGTCGTGCTGGCATCGGTGTGGCTCAAGGCCGTGATGCAACTCCAGCCAGAGATGCACGCCCGTTGCTGCGCGGCCTACGAGACGGGCCAGCCGAGTGATAGCGGCAAGGACGATGTGTTCCGGATCGGACAAGAGGCGTTCGACACCTGTCCGTCTGATTCGATCGACTACGCGGTGATGGAAAAGCTCGACGGGCTGCGCGGTATCCCCGGCATGCTCGTGCCGATGGATGCCGGATGGTCGGACGTCGGCTCGTGGGCGGCCATCTGGGATATCGCCACGAAGGACAACGCCGGCAATGCCGGCCGTGGCCGCGTGTTGTTCGACGGCGCGAGTTCGTGCCTGGCCCATTCGGAGGGCCGGCTGATCGCGTGTGTGGGCGTGCAGGACGTGGTGGTGGTGGAAACCGCCGATGCGGTGCTTGTGGTCGACAAGCACCACGTGCAGGACGTCAAGAACGTGGTGCAGCGGCTGCGGCAGGAGCATGGCGCGGAGATCGTCAATCACCGCAAGGTACACCGGCCGTGGGGATGCTACGACTCCATCGACCATGGCGACCGTTTCCAGGTCAAGCGGATCGTCGTCGAGCCTGGTGCGAGCCTTTCCCTGCAGATGCACTACCACCGCGCGGAGCATTGGGTCGTCGTGCGCGGCACCGCACGGGTGACCTGCGGTGAGACCACCAGCATTCTTACCGAAAACCAGTCGACCTATATCCCGATCGGCACGCTGCATCGACTCGAAAATCCCGGCAAGACGCCGCTGGAAATCATCGAGGTGCAGTCGGGCGCGTATCTGGGGGAGGACGACATCGTCAGAGTCGAGGACAACTACGGACGCAAGTAGTCCCGCAGCCCCCGGTGCGCGATGGCCACCGGGAGCCAGCCAGGCGTCAGGGGAGTATTTCGTGAGCACCATGTCATCTGCCGGCGCAATGCCGGCGCCAGGGAGCAGCACCACGCGCAAGGGGGGGCGCCATTTGCGCGCATGGATGGACCATGCCGGCTGGATTGTCGCGGCTGGCGTCATTGGCGCCACGATTGCCGCGATGATCGGTATTTCCCGTCCCAATCTCTACGATGCCCACACGCTCGTGCAGATCTATCAGAAGGGTGACGGCTCGGGAACCACGCAGCACACCGAACCGTTCGACGTGGGGATGCTGCGCAGCCGCGCGGTGGTCGGCCCGGTGGTGGAGCGCCTGCGCCTGTACATCTCCGTCGAGCCGCTGCGCGCGCCATTGCTGGGCGGCGTGGCCGCGCATTTCGCGCAGGCGGGCAAGCTCCGGGGACCGTGGCCAGAGCGGCTCGGTTACGCGTGGGGTGGCGAGCGGGTCGACATCCGCACCCTGGACGTGCCGGAGCGCCTGCTCAACGTACCAATGACGCTCGAAGTGCTGCCTGGGGATGCCTATCGCCTGACGCTCGACGGCGAGCTCGTGACCGATGGCAAGATCGGCAGCCGTGTCGAAGAGAATGGCGTGTCCATTCTGGTGTCGCGCATCGACGCGCGCGCGGGCACGCGATTCACTATCACACGGCACGACACGGCGCAGACGATCGATACCGTGGCGCGGGAACTTCGCATCGGCAGCGACGGCAGCGATACCAGCACGGTACGCATCGCGTGGCAGAGCAGTGACCGTACCGCGGTAGCCGCGCTGATCAACGGCATCGCCGATTCCTACATTACCGGGCAGGCCGAGACGCGCCGCGACGAAGCCGCCTCCACGCTGGCCTTCCTGAGCGGCGAACTGCCGCGCGTCAAGGACGAGCTCGAACGCGCCGAGGCGGCGCTCACGCGCTACCGCTCGCGCACGGGATCGATGCAGCCGAGCCAGGACGCCCAGTCGTATCTGAACAGCAGCATCGACTACCAGAAGCAGATCGCCCAGCTCAAGCTCGACCGCACCAAGCTGCTGCAGCGCTTCACGGAAGAGTCGAACGAAGTACGGACGATGGACAGTCAGATCCAGCAGCTCACGCGGGACCGCAAGGAGCTGGATACCCGGATGCAGACGCTGTCGGTCTCCGAGCGCGAATCCGTGGCCCTGACGCGTGACGTCAAGGTGGCCGAGGACATGTACATGTCCTTGCGCAACCGGCTCGAACAGCTCTCGCTGGCCAAGCTCGACAGCACCCGGCAGACCCGCGTGGTCGACATCGCGCTGACACCGGTCTCGCCAATCGGCGTGGGCACCGCGCCGCTCACGATGGGCGGCGGGTTGCTGGGCATCTGCCTGGCGATGTGCGTGGTCTCGGTGCGCCAGCGCATGAAGCCGGCCGTGGCCACCGCCAATGATGCCGAGGAGACGCTTGGCCTGGCCATGCTCGGCGATGTCGCGTACAGCCGCGAACAGGTGGAACTGGAGCGGCTGCTGACGGCGAAGGACCAGGATATCGGGACAATGCTGGCGCTGCAGGCGCCGGAGCCCGGGCGCCAGGTCGCGCAGGCGTTGCCGCATGGGGCCAGCGATGCCGAGCCGGGCCATTGGGGTTTGCATGATCAATACCTGCTGGCCCGCAACGCGCCGCATTCGATGGCCGTGGAGGGCCTGCGAAGCGTGCGCGCGGCACTGCATTTCCTGCGTCGCGAGGGCAGCAACAAGGTGGTGGCCGTGACCAGCCCCACCGCAGGGGCGGGCAAGACGTTTGTCTCGGTCAACCTGGCTGTGCTGTTCGCCGAAGCGGGCCAGCGCGTGTTGCTCGTCGATGCCGACCTGCGCCGTGGGCGGGTGTCGAGCTGGTTCGGCCAGCCGGTGGGTCCGGGAATGGCCGAAGTGCTGGCCGGCCGCGCCACGCTGGTCGACGCGGCACGGCCAACCGTCGTCAATGGGCTGTCGATCCTGCCTGCCGGCGCGCCGCCTACGAACCCGTCGGAACTGCTCATGCGTCCTGCCTTTGCCGATTGCCTGCGTGCCGGTGCGGAGCGCTTCGACCTCGTCCTGATCGATACCCCGCCCGTTCTGGCGGTGGCGGATGCCATGCTCGTCGCCAATGTCGTGGGCGCGACGTTGCTCGTGCTGCGCGCCGATTCGACGCTGCCGTCGCAGGTCGAGGAAACCATCAAGCGCCTGACCCGCGCCGGGGCCAGTCTCTCGGGCGGCATTCTCAACGGCGTGATGCCGAAGCGCAGCAACCGCGTCGGCTTCGGCACCATGAATCCCTATCTCGGCATGCCTACGGTCATGCCAGCGGTCCGGCAGATTGCCCACGTCCCTGCCGTGGAAGACAAGACAACAACGAGCTGACGGGCCTGGCCCGGCGGGGTGCGTACCCGTTTCTGCGGACGCCGGTCTGGGCGACATCGCGGAGGCGGGCTGGCGTGGGCACCCCGTCCATTGCAACGGGAGGACCCATGAGAAGGGTCGTGTTCGAAGGCTGCGCGGGGTGGTTGCATGAGGCTGGGGGCGACACGGGTGTGGTGATGTGCGCGCCGCAGGGCCACGAGATGCTGTGGTCGCATCGCGCATGGCGGCATCTGGCCGATGCGCTGGCGGCGTCTGGTGTGCCGGTGCTGCGCTTTGACTACCGTGGCACCGGAGATTCCGCCGATCTGGAGTCCGGCGCGGACATGTTCGGCGGCGCGCTGGCGGATATCGCGACGGCCGTCGCGGCCCTACGCAGTGAGACGCACGTCACCCGGGTGGTGCTATGCGGGCTTCGCCTGGGGGCGTCGCTCGCCGCGCTTGCCGCCGCGCGCGGGCCGGAAGTCAGCGGCGTGGTCATGCTGGCCCCTGTCGTCAACGGCCGCTTGTATCTGCGGGAGCTTCGCGCGTTGCATGCGGGCTGGCGCAACAGCACGATTCCCGAACTCGAGGTACCTCCCACGCCTGCCGGCGAGCAGGACGTGCTCAGCTTCCGCTTGTCCGCCGCGACCATCGCCGCAATCCAGGCGATGCGACTCGATGACGTCGTGCCCGCCCGTCGCGTGCTGCTGCTCGATGCGTGGCCAGATGCGGCATCTCCAGTCGCGGCAATGGCCCGGCAACTTGGGGAGGCTGGCGTTGACGTCAACATGGCGCCGTTCACCGAGTATCCGGAGATGATGCGTTCGACCGAGTTCGCGGACGTGCCCGTGGAGGCCTGGAAGCACGTAGCTGACTGGGTGAAATCGGGCGCGGCGCGCCGGCCTGAAGTGTCGGCCAGCGCGGAGGCCGCGCCCGCCAGTGCCAACAGCCCCAACAGCGCTGGCGACGCGCTGGCGGGCGAGGGCATGGACGGTGTCGTGGAACACCCGATATGGCTGGATGAAGCGCAGATGTTCGGCATCCTCTGCGTGCCCGCCGACGCCAGCGCCAACGCCAGACAGGCGAGCACGGTCGTGATCTTTCCGAACACCGGCGGCAACCATCACATCGGAGACGGCCGCATGTTCGTGGACGTCTCGCGGCAGCTGGCACGCGCAGGCACGGCGGCGCTGCGGCTGGACGTATCGGCCCTGGGCGACAGCCCTGCCCCGGCGTGCAAGATGAGCGTGTCGGCGATCTATTCGATAAAGCCCCGCGAGGATCTTGCGACCGCCGTGGATTGGGCACGCGGGCGCGGTTTTGGCAATGTCGTGGTTGCGGGTGTCTGCTCCGGCGCATTCATGGGCCTGTATGCCGCGCTGAGCAACCCGGGCGTCAGCGGGCTGCTGCTGGTGAATCTGGTGAAGTTTCGCTGGGACGAGGTTGATGACGCGGCGGTGGGCGACCACCTGCGCTCGATGCGTGTCTACCTTGCTGCGGCACGCCAGTGGGAAACCTGGCAACGGCTGTTCCGTGGCGAGATCAACGCGCGCCGCCTCTTGTCGGCAACGATGCGCAGGGTACGGCAGCGCGTGCGTGACCATGTTTCCGCTGCCGGCGGGCGGATGCGGCGCGACGACGTGCAGCAGACCATGCCCGAGTTCGCCGCCGCCGCCGTGCGGGAACTGGACCGGCGTGGCGTGCCGACGATGTTCCTGTACGGCGCCACGGACGTGGGTTTGCATGAACTGCGACTGGGCCTGGGCAAGCACCTGGAGGCTATCCAGGGGTTGCGCAATGTCCAGTTCCGCACCTTGCCGCTGCTCGATCATTCACTGTTCCTCGACGCGAGCCGACAGGCCTTCGCCGAGCAACTACTCGAGCATCTCCGGTGGATGTCGATGGACAGCTCCGAAACGTCGGATACGCCCGAGGCAGCCATATCGCTCACGCCAGTGACCCAGCGCGCGGCGTAGACCGCGCGGGGCAGGCACCAACGCTTCCCAAACAGGAACGGGAACTCATCGATGCCCAATCTTCGACGCAGTTTTCTGACCACGCTTGGCGCCCTGACCGGCGCGGGCGTGGCCACCGCCGCCGGTGCGCGCGATCTGGGCGCTCCAGCCAACCCGAGGTCAGACGCTTTGGAGAAGGTGGTGTCCGTTGCCGACTTTCCGGGGCTGGATGGCACCGGGAGATCGCCTTCGGATGAGGCTTTCCGCGCAGCGCTGCAAGTCGTGGCCGGCCAGGTGCATGCGCCGGCGTTCGGCGAGAACCCGAACAATATCGGCGGCGCGCGAATCGTCGTGCCTCGCGGTACCTATCTGCTGACCAGGCCCGGCGTGTTGTTCAATGCCAGGCAGTTTCCCAGCCGCACATGCGGCTTCACGATCGAGGGCGATGGCCCGCCGGGCACCGTTGTCATCCTCTACAAGCCGGGCCGCGACGGCTCGGGCGCGTTGTTCAACAACCAGGACAAGGCACTGGGCGTGCGGCTGCGCAACCTGCAATTCCACGGCATGGACGCCAGGAGCGACCTGATCACGAGCGTGAGTTCCGGCGGTGCGCAGGACTATGCCTTCGACGATTGCATGTTCACAGGAACGTGGCGCTACGGCGTTGACCTGACCGGCGACAACTGCAATAGCGAGTGGAAATTCTGGCGCTGCACCTGGGCCGGCACGTGGGATTCGTTCCTGCACGTGGGCGAGAAAAACACGTCCGACCAGTTCCTGAACTACTGGTTCGAGCATTGCCGGTACTGGTGCTCCAGCCCATGGATCGACATGCGCCGCGGCGGCCATATCAAGCTGACCGACTGCGATGTGAGCGGCTACGAGCCGTCGGCGCAGACGTACCTGTTCAATCTGCGCGGCAACAACCATGCAATGGGTGTCTGCTCGTTCAAGGCCCACGGTTTGCGGGTGGAACAGAAGTCACGCAACGCCGGCCTGATGCTGTGCGAATGGGAGCAGGGCAATATCGGCTTTCGGGAGTGCGATTTCGGCTCGCAGGGGTTTCGCCCGTTTGCGGCCGATACCGTCTCCGCGGTGTTTTCACCGGGCAATACGGCAGGCGCGCAAGTCGTGTTCGACAACTGCCAGATCATGGGGCGCCACCAGTATGTCTCGGGCAACACGCCGGCCGCGCAGGGGCGGGCGGTCTATCGCAACTGCGACTTCGTGAACTACACCTATCCCGACGAAGCGTTGATGTTCTCGGAGGCCAACAACCTCTCTGCCAATCGCCGCGTGGTGACGCTGGAAGGCTGCCGTGGCAAGGGGGCGGCGAACGTGTACGCCGATGCCGAGATTGGCTGGCACGTGGCCGCATCGGCAGCCGTCAGGACCAAGATCATGGCGCTGAGGGTGGCGCGTGGCCAGCGTGGGTCCATGCCGACGGCGATCCTGCCGCTCAATGCGGTCGTCACGCGGGTTGTCTTCGATACCGCGGGCGACAGGGGGAGCTACGCCATCGTGAGTGGCGATGCCACCAAACTGTCCGTATTCAAGGCAAGCGGGCCGGCCGAGGAACGGCTGCCTTTCCGCTGCAACACGCGGCAGCGCTGCACGCTGACCCTCACGCCCGGGTCGGACCCGGGCGCAGAGGTTGTGGCACTGATCGAATACGTAGGCTAGGCGTCGGTCCGCCGCCGCGTTCAAAGCTTGGCGCGACGGGCGAGCAGGTTCCAGTAGCGTACCGGGAACAGTCTTTCGAGCCACGACATCACGACCGCGTCCGAGCCGACCAGCACGCGGGCGCTACGCTTCTCGATGCCGCGCACGATGATGTCGGCGGCCTTCGGCGGCGGCATCCGCAGCATCTTCTGCGAGTGCGCGAGCCGCTCCTGCATTTGCGCTTGCGGAATGTCCGCGGACACGCGCGCATTCCGGGCAATGGATGTGGCAATGCCGCCGGGGTGGACCACGGTGACGCCGACGCGGCTGTCGGCCAGTTCATGGCGCAGTGCATTGGAGAACCCGCGCACGGCGAACTTGCTGGCCGAATAGGCACTCTGCCCCGGCGGCGAAATCAGGCCGAACAGGCTGGAGATGTTGACGATGCGGGCGTCGTCGCTGCGATGCAGCAACGGGAGGAAGGCACGCGTCATGCGCACCACGCCATGGAAGTTGATCGCCATGACCCAGTCGAAGTCAGTCTCGCTGACCTGTTCAAAGCTGCCGGCCAGCGCCACGCCGGCATTGTTGACGAGGAGGTCGATGCGATCGTGGTGGGCCAGCACCGTTTGCGGAAAGGCTGCCACCGCGTCGCGGTCGGCCACGTCGAGGGTGTGGAGGCTGACTTTCACGCTGCTCAGTTCCGGCAGCGCGGCGGTCTCGGCCAGCCCTTCCTGATTGCGGTCCGCCAGCGCCAGATGACAGCCGCGCTGCGCCAGCGCCTGCGCCACGGCGCGGCCGATCCCGCTGCCGGCGCCGGTGACGACGGCGACCTTGCCCTGGAGTTGCATCCTCGCGCCGCGGTTGTCCTGATTGGATTGCGTCATCGACTTGTCTCCCTTATATGATTTGTGCCCAGATTATGGAGCAGGGCGCGCTGCGCACCGATCCATTTCGACCCTCGTCAGGGAAAACACGCCCCCGCATCGGGGCCTGCCTGCGCGATATTGGAAGAGGTAGACTCCGCGAAAGGTCATTCAGGAGGGAGCCCATGTCGTCGATGCATGAGAAGCGCCCGGGCGTACGCCGCCTGACGGTCTACGCCGGGGCGGCACTCGCGATCCAGATTCCGGTCCTGGGGATATGGATCGTCCGGTTCTACATTCTTGGGGACCAATCGGCCCCCATGTTCGGCATCGACTTCGCGATCTTCTGGTCCGCAGCAAAGGTCGCCGTGGAACATGGGGCGGCCTCGGTGTTCTCGCCGGAGTGGATGCTGCCCATGGAACGCGCCTTGGGGCTCAGCGACTATTCGGCATGGCCGTATCCGCCCACGTTCCTGCTGGCGGTCTTGCCGTTGGGGCAACTGCCCTTTGGCGCGGCGCTTATCCTGTATTCAGTGCTCGGCCTGCTCGTCTATGGCGCAGTGCTGATGCGCATCTGTCACGGTATCGACCGTGGGTATCTGTCGCTGCTGCTGGCGTTCCCGGGTGCTGCCATTGCCATCGGGCTTGGTCAAAACTCCCTGTTCACGCTGGCTGCTGCCGGCGCGGCGCTGGCACTGCTCGAGGTCGAGGCGGCGCTTGCGGGGGTATGCATCGCCGTGCTGGCGATCAAGCCGCAATTTGGCATCCTGTTTCCGCTCGCACTCATCTGCGGCAGGCATTGGAAGGTGTTTGGCGTCTCGGCGCTCTGCACGGCCGCTTTCGTCGGCGCCAGCGTCGTGATGCTCGGGCAGGACGCATGGCGCGCGTTTGCAGCGTTCCTGCCGCAATTCGGTACGCTGGCGGTGGAGCAAGGCGGCAACATGATGTGGCCGGGGATGCCAACCGCTTTCGCGCTGGGCCGCAGCATCGGCCTCTCTGTCAACGGCGCCTACCTGTTGCACGGCCTCGTCGCCGCACCGGCGATTCTTGCGATGGCGTTCCTCTGGGCGCAGCGCGCCAGATTCGAGCTACGGGCGGCCTCGTTCGTCCTCGCCACGCTGCTGCTGCAACCCTACGTCATGTTCTATGACCTGGCCTGGCTTATCTTGCCGATGGCCTTTCTTCTGCGCGATGGCAACAGGTTGCCGCTGTCGCCCCTGGAATGGATCGTCTTCGCCTTGGCCTGGGTGGCGCCGGCTCAGGCGCTGCTGTCCGCGTACCTGCACCAGTATCTCAACGTGCTTCCCATCGTCATGATCGCCTTGCTCGTCATGCTGGTCCGGCGGCATCTGGCGATGACAGCAGTCGCGCCCGCTTATCAGCCATGACGACCCGCCAGCAGGCGCGTAGCGATGCGCGAAAAGAAAAGGCCGCTTGCGAAGAAGCGGCCTTTTCATTCCTGGCGTGGTTCACGCCTGCTTGGCGTGATCGTGGCCGTAGCGGTTCAGGTAGCGGTACTTGCCGAAGTGGTAATGCGAGCGGTACCAGCGTCCTTCGATCTTGAGCCCATTGAACAGCACGCCCTTGATCTCGCCACCTGTCTGCTCCACCAGGCGGCGTGCGGCGGTAAGTTCGGCGGTCGTGGTCTTGTCAGCGCGAGCCACCATGAACACCGCGCCGGCCTTCGGGGCCAGGATGCCGGCATCGGATGCCGCCAGCACCGGAGGCGTGTCGATCAGCACGAGGTCATAGCGGGAACGCAGCTCCGCGAGCAGCGTGTCCATGCCGGGGCTCTGCAGCAGGTCCGCCGCAAGCGGCGGCTCCGCGCCGGTCGCGATGAAGTCCACACCGGGCGCCACGTCGTGCTGGATGACCTGGTCGAGCCGCGTGCCGGTCAGTGCCTCGGTCAGGCCGGGTTTGCGCGACACCTTGAAGCGCTCGTTGAGCAGACCACGGCGCAGATCGCTGTCGACAAGAATCACCTTGCGCCCGGCGGCGGCCGCGACCACGGCGAAGTTGACGCTGACAAACGACTTGCCGGCCTCGGGCGACGGGCCGGTGAATACCACGACGTTGTTGCGCTGCGCGGAGAGCAGTGCGAACTGCAATGCCGTGCGGAACGCGCGCAGGCTTTCGATGGCCGGATCGTCCGGCTGGTCGATTGCCAGCACATCGCCGCCGCTCTCCTTGTTGCGTGCCAGGCGGGCCTGGTTCGGACTCATGGGAATCGTGGCGTAGACGGTCATGCCGCATTGCGTCTCGATCTCTTCGGCGTCGGTGATGCCGCCATCGAAGACGCGGCGTACCCCGACCGCGAGCAGTCCCATGACGACAGCCATCGCCACCGATACGCCCGTGACCAGCATCCGGTTCGGACGCACCGGCTTGATCGGCACGTCGGCGGCGTCGATCAGGCGTGCCGTGCCGACCTTGCTGGCCTTCAGCAGCCGCAGTTGCTGCACGTCATTGAGCAAGGACTGGTAAAGCTCCGTGTTGACCTTCACATCGCGCATCAGGCGCACCACGTCCTGCTCCACGTCCGGCAGCTTCTGGATCTTGCCGGAGACACCGTTGAGCTGCGCGGTCAGGCCTGCGATCTGGCTGTCCAGGATTTCGATCGTGGGGTGATTCGCGGTAAAGCGCACGATCAGTTCCTGGCGCTTCTGACGCAGTTCCTGCAGCTTGCCCTGGATCTGCACCGACTGCGCCAGGATCAGCTTCGACTCCTCGCTGAGGTCGATCGTGCCGCGCTGGTTGCGCATCGCGTTGTAACGCGCCTCGGAGGTTTCCATCTGCTGCTTGAGCTGCGGCAGCTGACTTTCGAGGAAGTTCACCGACTTCTCGGCTTCCGCGGCCTTGCGGCGCAGGTTCTGGTCCACGTACTCGGTGGCGATCTCGTTCAGGATGGCGGCGGCGGTGACGGCCGATGTGTCCTCCAGCGCCACGCCGATCACGCCGCTCTGCTTGCCGCGCTCGCCGATCATCAACTGGTCCTGCAGGTTGGCGATGGCGGTGGCGCGTGGCACGCGGCGCACGCGGAACTGGGTGCCGGCGTGTGCGTCCAGCTGGCTGATGTCGATCGAGACGGTGCCGCTGTCCGTGGCCACCGTCAGCGGCTGGCCGACCGTGCCTTCGGCGGATTTCTCGCTGCTGGCGAACTCGAGCCGGTACTTGCCGTCGCCCAGCGCGGTCACTACCATGCGGCGGTCTTCCATCTGCTCGGGCACGTCGAGCCGGTCGACCACGATCGACTCGCTGCCCCAGGCGAACCCGCCAAAGCCGAACAACCCGGGCTTCGACAGTTCCTTGTTGTAGCTGGCAATCGATGCGCCGATAAGCGGGAAATAGCGTGGCTTGGCGTCGATGTCGAGACGCAGCGTTTCCACTGCCTTGCCCACCACCGCGCGTGAGCGCAGCAGTTCCATCTCAGCCGTGGCTGCTGGTTTCACGTCGAGCCCCGGCGAAATGCTGGCGATCAGCTTGCTCGCGTTATTGGTCGGGTTGGATTCCTCCACCTGGACCATGATGTCGGCGCGGTAGATCGGGCGGGCCATCAGCGCGTACAACAGGCCGACGCCGAGGATCGTCCCCGCGACGACGAGGAAGGTCCAGCGATAGCGAATCAGCACATCGACATAGGACGTCATGTCGACGGCGTTGTCGCTTTCCTCCCATGGCTCTGGCGAGGGCTCTCGAAATTGCCTTACGTTACTCATCATGCCCCTCCGTGGCGGTGTGCCGGTTCTGCCGCATGAATTCTTGCCGACCAGGATTCAACCCCCATCTTGATCAGCCCAAGCGCGATGACGAACATGCTCATCGATCCGCTGAACGGATCTGGCACGTCGGTTTGTTCCTGTTCGCACAGGCGATAGGTCTTGCCGCGCGCCTGGGGGTACATGTCCTCCAGCGCGTCGCGTTGCTCTTCATCCATGACCAGCACGAGGTCCGCGCCGGCGACGAGCGCGGCGCTCACGGCGCGCGCGCGGTGGTCGGTCAGATCGCTGCCCTCCACCGCCAGCAGGCGCACCGCGCGCGGATCGGCCGCGGCGCCTACCGGGGGTGCCAGGCCCGCTGACAGCACGCGGCACTGCGGCAGCGCGCGGCCAAGCAGTGCCGCCGCCATCGGGCTGCGGCACCGGTTGCCGATACACACCACGAGGATCGACCGGATGAATGCTGCTTCCTTTTCCTCTCTCATGACTTCCATGTCTTATGGCTTGACAATGGTGGCCGTGCCAACGACCGGCTGGATCAGCAGCGTCATCACACGGCTCCAGCGCACGAGGTCACGCGCATCCACGTAGACCACGTCCTTGGGTTCGAGCTCGAAGCTCTCGGCGATGGCCAATGCCACTGGCGATGTGCCGTCGAGGTGGTACACCTTCGGCTTGCCGTCGGTGGCCCGGCGAATCACGAAGATCTGTTCGGCGTTGGCCGACGACGGATTCACGCCACCGGCATCGCCCAGCGCTTCGTTCAGCGTCATGCGGCCGTTACGCATCAGCAGCGACGAGGGCTTGACCACCTCGCCTGTCACGAAGATCTTGCTGTCTTCGCGTTGCTCCACGCGAACGATGTCGCCCGATTGCAGCAGAATCCGCGCTGGGTCGGTACCCTTGGCCAGCAGGGCCGGAATGTTGACGTACCAGCTGCGTTCACCACGCGTGACACGGACGCGGCTGTTGTCGCCAGTCAGGTTAAGCACGCCGCCGGCGCGGTTCAGCGCCTCGACCAATGTCATTGGCGCATCGTCGATGGCCAGCATCCCCGGGGTCTTGACCTCCCCATCCACGTAGACGCGCTGGCTGCGGAAGCCGAGCACGCGCACGGTCATCTGCGGGTCACGCACCACGCGCGACAGGATGCGCGCCATCTCGTCGCGCACTTCGTTGGCGGTCTTGCCCGCCACCCGCATGACCCCGGCGTAGGGAAACTGGATATCGCCCGCGGGGCTGACCACGTAGCCAGGCATGTTGGAGCCACCGCTCGACGTCGGAATCTCGAAGGCCGCGCCGATGCTGTACGTCTGCGTCGGGAACACGAGTTCGGGGTGGTCCCAGACCACGACCGAGATGATGTCGCCCGGACCGATACGGTAAGGCGTCGGCGTGCCGTACAGGTCTTCCACGCCGGCATTGGTCGGCTTGGAGTGCGCCTGCTGTTCGTGCACAAGGTCGAGCGTGATGGGTGTGACATCAGGCATCGCGTTCGGGCTCACCGCATTGACCGGCGCACTGGAGCTGAACTGCATCCCCGGAGACACCGCGCACGCGCTCAGCAGCAGCGCCGCGCAGGCCATGGCAAGCGTGGCTCCCAGCGTATGAAACGATCCGGCATCCTGCCTGCAGGTGGCGTGGTCAGGGCATCTCTTCACGGCATCCTCTCCGCAGTCGTTGAAACGAGCGCGGACATCGCAGTCCCGCGCATTTACGTGCATCGTAGGAGCCTGCAATGTGCGCTATCGGTGCGTTTCACCACATTGACGTCCGAAGGACTGCCCCAATGGCCCTTGTCGTGCCGATGTGTTGCGCGGCGCACGGAAGGCCCCTTGACGTGCCGCGTATCGTTCGCACCACTGGCCGCGCATCCGGCCCGTCGGCGCATTCTTGCCGCACCAAAAACAAGGAGGGGGGAAGCATGAAGGGCGTGATCATCAACGCCGACGATTTCGGCTACGACGACGATACGTTTCAGGCCACCGTTGCCTGCTTCGACGCTGGGCTGCTGACCAGCGCGACAATCCTGGCGGGCAGCCCGGCGACAGCAAGCGCGTGCCAGTACGCGCGAGACAATCACAGCCGGTTCTCGTTCGGACTGCACTTCAATATCGTGGAGGGGCGGCGCCCGCATGGCGCGTCCTCCACGCTGTGCCGCAAGGACGGCTCGCTGTTCCCGCCGAAGATCCAGCGCGCCCGCGCGATGGCGGGCCTGATCGACGCCGCCGATATCCGGCGCGAGTTCCGGCTCCAGCTCGACGAACTGCGCGATCACGGCGTGAACGTGTCGCACGTCGATGGGCATGGCCATCTGCACAAGTACCCCGCCGTCATGCGGGTGCTGCGCGACGAAATGCTGCGCGCAGGCATCGAGCGTGTTCGGCCGCCGCAGAACTGCTACTTCCTGAAGAACCACATGCGAGGCGCGATGAACGTGATGCTGCTGCGCCACTTCAATGGCCTGCGCAGCCCGGACTTCTACGTGGGCGCGGATACGCGTCAGCAGGGATGGGCGCTGCGGTTGCCGGCGATGCTGCCGGAAGGCGTGACCGAGATGTCGGTGCACCCGGGATTCGCCGAGCCATGGCGCCGGGAGGAAGGCGAGCCGCTGATGCATCCGACCCCCCTTGCCACCGCATTCAGGCAGGCCGGGGTCGTGTTGATGCGCTATCACGACATCTGACCGGTAATCTGACCCGCCCTTGCCGCTGTCCCGGTCAGTCGGGGCAGTGGCTGATATCCGCTACCGCGCGCGCCAGAACGGCCTCGGCGCGTCCGCGCTGAACCTGGAAGTCGGCGAGCAGCACGGCACGCTGCGATTCGGCCTGCGATCCGGCCTGCGATTCGGCCTGCGTGTCCGTGAGCATCATGTTCCGCAGGTAGGCGATGGCGGCTTCGGCAAAGTCCGCGTCGGCCGGCACCAGCACGCCATTGCGCTCGTCGATCATGGACCCGATGCAGCCACGATCATGCGCGACGACGGGCACACCATGGCTGTGCGCCTCAAGCACGATCAGCGGGGCCGCCTCGTTGTGATAGGTCGTGGGGAACATCAGCACGTCGATTTCCTGGAAGAACGCCTCCTTCTCCGTGCCATGAATCGGACCGAGGTAGCGTGTGCAGGGCGTGCGGGCCAATTCCGTGTCGAACCTTGCGCGGATATCGCGTGCCACTGGCCCCGCGATCCGCGCGCAAACCGGGATGCCGATCTCCTGCGCCAGTCGCACCACCTCCAGGAATGTGAAGATGCCCTTGGCGGCGGTGATGTTTGACAGGAAGCCGACGTTGATCACTTCCGAATGCCGGCGGACCGGCGCCTCTGTCGATGTCGATGCAGGCAGGTCGATGAGGCTCAGGTTGGACAGTACCTGGACACGGTCCGGGGTCAGCCGGTAGAGGCGGGCCAGTTCCGCGCGCATCCGGTCGCACAGCGTCAGATGCCTGCCGCGCGGCGCGCAACGCAGGATCAGGCGCGTGTACCACGTGGGCCGGTTGATGTACGCGAAGCTGTGATGATGGAAGTAGATGGCCATGCCCGACCAGTGCGCCAGTGCCACGAAAGGCGCGTCGAGCAGTTGGCCAAGACCGCCCGAGAGCCCCATGTACAGCGTATGCGGCCGGTTGGCGAGCTGGCCGTCCGTCACGAGCCGGACCATGCGCCAGAGTTGCCGTGCGCGATTGCCCAGCGCCTGCAGACCGCCAAACCGGCCGCCGAACCGGCCGGACGCCCGTGGCGCGACGTCCAGCACCACGACGGGCGCGTGCTGGCGAATCTGGTCCACCATGCGCTGGTTCGATGCTGAGAAGCCGTGATGCGGCGGCGGGAGCGGCCCGAGGAACAGCACCGGCCGCGCAACTGCTGCCGGCGCGCCAGCTTGCGCGAGAGACTGCGCCGGCGAGGGCGGGATGTCATCGTCGACTGGCTGCCGGGCGATGGGGCCGAGGGTATTGGGTATCGTCATGTTCGGGCCCTCTTCAGTATCTTCTGGCAGCCTTTGATGATGGACCGGCCGGCGCGGGCGGGTGTGTACTTTCGCACCACATCAACGCAGTTCCGCATGGTGGCCTGGACGTCGGCGAAGCTGCTGGTCGCCTTCAACAGCACGCGCGCCAGATCCGCGACGTCGCGCGTCACGAACGTATGGCCCGTGCGGCCTTCCTTGATCAGTTCGGGGATGCAACCGCAGCAATCGCTGACCACCGCCGGGCAGCCATAGTTGAGCGCCTCGTTCACGACCAGGCCCCAGGCTTCCGTGTGGCTCGGCAGTACCAGGCACGTCGCACGCGAGTACTGCTGCGCCAGTTGATCGATATCCATGGCGCCCAGGAATTGCGCGGCGTCGCCAAGGCCCAGTGACCGGGCCAGTTCCGGCAACTGGTCGGCCTCGACGACAGGCCCCGCCAGTACCAGCGTGGCGGCCGGCAGTTGCCTGCGCACTTCCACGAACGCCCGGAGCAGGTCCTCGATGCCCTTGGCGCGGCATACCAGGCCCGCGAACAGGAAACGTGGCGCCTCCGCCGTCGGCGCGTTGGCGATCCGCATTCGGGTGGCTTCGGTCGCGTTGTACGAGTGCGGCAGCGCGGCGGCCTGGCAATGGCAGATAACTTTCGTGGGGTCGGCACCCATCGCGATCGCGTACTCGGCGGAGCGTCGGCCGTAGACGAACACCCCATCGCACCGGCTGAAGAAGAACCGCTTCAGCCGCCGCTTCATCGGATGGTCGACCTGGTCCTGGATGGTGGAATCGCAGAACACGGCACGACGCTTGCCACTCAACATGCACGCTACCAGCATTGCCCAGAACTCCACGCGATGGTAGCCAGGCATCAGGATCAGACGGTTCTTCGAACGCCAGACCTCGCGCATGAGCCGTAGCGACATCTTCCACGTCGGAATCGCCTCGTACGGTTCATCGAAAAGAATCTCGTACGGGTACCGGTGATAACTGGTGTCGACGCTGCTGTAGGCCGTGCGCCCGTATCCCGTGGACGAGATATGGAAGAAGCGCACCTTATGCCCGGCTTTGTGTGCGTGAGAGAAAGCTTCGCTGAATACGGCTCCCTTGTACCTAGGCCATAGGATGTTGTGATAGATGTCGATCATTGGCAGCCATGAGTTCCCTGTTTGGTTTCCGCATTCCCGTTATCTAGTTGACTTGAGCGGAATCTCGTTCTGATGGCGCGGCCGCCTGCGAATGCGGACGCGTCTGGTTCCGCGGGGCAGTGTCCAGGCGTGGCCGCAACGGCCGGCAAGGACTGCCCACGCAGAGCATGCCGGCAGGCATGTCGGTAAATACCGCGCTGCGGGCGCCGATCACGGCGCCTTTGCCGATGCTTACGCCCGGCGCGATAAAGGTGTGGCTGGCCACCCACGCCTCGTCCGCGATGCGGATAGGGCGTCCCTGGATGGCGAAGTCGCTGCTGCGGTAGTCATGGTCGCCGCCGCACAGGTAGCTGAACTGGGATACCACTGCGTGATTGCCGATCTCGATCTCGGCCAGGCTGTACAGCTCGGCGCCGTCGCCGATCCACGCGTAGTCGCCGATGCTGACCTTCCACGGATAGGTGATGCGGACGCTGGGCCGGATGACGACATGACGGCCCACGCGCGCGCCAAAGCGACGCAACAGCCAGCAGCGGAATCCGTTGGCGAAATGCGGAGAGTGGTGAAAGAACAGGCTCTGGACGCACCACCACAGCTGCACGACAACGGCGGAGCGGCCACGGAAGCCGGGTGGCATGCGGAAAGTCGACAGGTCCTGAAACATACAGCAGGCTCCTAATGCCGGGCTGGAACCAGCCCGAGCCTTGTTCCCGGTCAGGCCGGTGACGATGGTTTCATCATGGCCGCGCGCTGGCGTGCGTACCGTACGCCAGACCACAAAGCGGTCACATGACGTGTGCCCGGCCTTATTTCCCGGCCAGGTCGGCGGCGGCCTGATCGGCTACGCCACGCGGGGCACGCAATCGCAGCAACGTTCGCTCGAATTCCGCCAGCACGGCGTCCCGGTCGAGATGAGTGGCTGCCCACGCCTTTCCGGCCGCCCCAAGTGCCTGACGGCGCGGCGGATCGTCGGCCAGCGCCGCGATGGCATCGGCCATTGCCACGCTGTTGCCGGGTTCGACCAGCGAGCCGAACTGAATGACCAGCTTGCCCAGCTCGGTGTCCGGTGCGGCAGTGGCCACCACAGGTTTGCCGCTGGCGAGCATGTTCGTGAGCTTGGACGGCAGCACGAGGTCGGCGGCGTCGGCCCGCTGGGGCATCAGGTGGATGTCGGCGCAATCGAGCAACGCCGGGAAGTCTTCGGCCGATTGCAGCGGGAGGAAATGCACGCGTGCCAGGCCTTCGCATTGCGTGCGCAATGCCGGCACGCCGGAGCCTGCGCCGCAGATGATGAAATGAAGGTCATCGCGCGAGCACAGGTGCCGCGCCGCGTCGGCCAGGATCTCGATGCCCTGCTTGGTGCCGATGGTGCCGGAATATAGCGCCACGACGGCGTTCGCCGGTATCCCAAGGCGTGCGCGGAAATCCGCCTCGCCACGGCGCGCCAGTGCCGCCAGATCTACCCAGTTGGGCAACATGGAGACGCGCGTGGCGTCCACGCCTTTCTGGCGAGCCAGTGCCACCATCGTGTGCGAGATCGATGACACATGGTCATAGCGCCGCATGATGAAGCGCTCGAACGTACTCGCCATGCGTTGCGGCAGGCCGCCCTTGAGCAGCCCCAGCTTGAAGGCGGCATCGACCTCGTAGTCCTGGATATGCAGCCATGCCTTCGCGCCGGTGAGCCGGGCGAATAGCAGCGTCGCGGGGCTGCAGAACAATGGCGGCTCGACCGTGAACACCACGTCGGGGCGCCATGCCACCTGGCGAGCCAGCCATCCAAGGCTGGTGACGGCGAACGACGCGAGATGCAGCAGTCGCTTCACGCCGGACGGACGCTCAGGCACCCACAGTGGCGCGCGCATGACGTCGACGGCGTGGCGCATCTCGCGCCGGTAGCGCAGGCCCCGGTATGCCCGGTCGATCTTCCAGGCAGGGTAGTAGGGCGGCGCCGTGATCACGCGCACCTGATGCCCGCGCGCGGCAAGCCATTCGGCCTGTTCTCCGGTGTACTTGCCGATACCAGTCAGTTCCGGCGCGTAGTTGAGGCAATAAAGCAGGATTTTCATCGGTCTACTTCAGTACTGCCGCCCCGGGCTGGTCAGGGTGGAGGTATCCATTCGGGACCCACCGTTGGTCAGTGCGACAAGGCAGGTCATTCACGTGCGAAGTGTAGGGAGAGTCGCCGGAAGGGAACGTTCGCCTCCGCACGCACGCGCCAGCACCTGGCACGGTTGTGCGCGAGCGAACAGAAGCGGATGGGCCAGGGGACTACGCTCCAATGCCGGGCGGTCCTGCATCGTGCGTGTCCGCGCGTCCCTATTTTCCGAGCCGATGCCATGAACGGCATCGGCGAACATCAATCTGAAGGCTGGCTATCTGGAGGTATGTGTGACGACCATCAAGGGGGAGTTGCTGGAGGGTGAAACCGAAACCGGGATGGCGGCGGCCGCGCAAGGCGGGCAGTACGGCGCGGCCGCGGAGCGGGCCAGCGAGGCCAAGCGGGCGTTGCGCCTGGCCGTGGCAAGCTCGATGGTGTCGAAGGTTTGCAGCATAGGATTGCAGGCCGTCAGCATTCCGCTCTTCGCCCGGGTGCTGGACACCGACGATTTCAGCGCGATGATGGTCTACTTCGGCGTGACGGCATGGCTGTCGCTGGTGGCGATCGGTATCTGGCCGACCGTTACTTCCATCGCGGCCGACGATCGGCGGCGCGGGCAACTGGCAGGGGTGCTGACGGTGTCGTGGGTGGGGCTGTCGGCGATCTTCGCGTCGCTGATCCTGCTGGTGCTGATCCTGCGGCCGGTACTCGAAACAAGTGGCATCAACCTGTTCTCCGCCAGGCACTACAGTCTCTTCACCGCGGCCCTGGTCTGCTATGCGATGCTGACCGTGCTCTCCGTGGGCGAGGCGGTGAACCAGGGACAGCATCGTCAGCACGTGAACAACCTGATCACCGCGGCGGGCAGCATTCTGAACGTCGTGTTCATCCTGCTGGTGACCTATTTCCGCCCGCCCGGCGAGGAACATGTCGATGTGACGTTGCTGTTCGTCGCCAGCCAGGCCGGTTTCATCCTGATCCGCGTGGTGAACATGATCGGCGTGGTGGTACGCGCCGGATGGCCTCATGCGTTTCCTGGCAAGGCATTCGCGCGTGAGCTGGCACGCAATTCCTGGTCGCTCCTGCAGGCGCAACTGGCTGTGGTTTTCCTGCAGCAGGGCGCGGTGCTGCTGTGCTACGAAACCGACATGCCGCGCGATGCCGCGCTGCTCGCCTTGCTCTTTCGCGCCAACCTGCTGCTGCACAGCTTTGTCTACATGATCAACCAGCCACTCTGGCCGATCATTCATCGCAACATGCTGGCGGGCGACTGGCAGTGGGTGATCAGGATCTATCGCAAGCTGGCCACGTGCTACGTGGCCTACGGGCTGCTGGCCATCATCGGTGCGGCATTCGTGGGTGGTGCGGCGGTGTCGCTGTGGACGGCCGGCGAATACCCGATCTCCAACAAGCTCGCTACGCTGTGCGCCGTCTACTTCGCCCTGCTGGTAACGTCGGCGGCGAGCACGCCGGTGCTGATGGGCGCGAAGGCGTTCGTCAGCCTGGGCAACATCGGCATGGCCGAATTTCTGGCTGCCGGCGTGCTCTGCACCATCCTGTACTTTGCCGATGCGGTCAGCTTCCCGCACGTGGTGGAGGCACTGATCGCGGCCAATGCCATGACCGCCCTCTGGATGATGCCGACGCAGGCCATCGTGCGGCTGAGCCGGGGCTCGCTGGATGCGCAGCACTGAGACGTTGGCTGACGCTCCGGCGGTGCCGGAGCGTGGCATGGGCAATGCGAGGGGCGGGACCCGTCTGGGTTCGCTTTGATCTCGCCCACGTAGATACCGGCGGGCCCTGCAAACGCAAGCACAAACGCAAACGCAATCGAAGCGAATTGACTAGATGGCAGGACGGACCGGCGTGGGGCCCAGCGGGCGAACATTGCGGGAGCGCCGGGTATGGAGCCTGCGCTTGCTGGAAACGAACCAGCCGATGGTGAGAAACGCCATCAAGGCACCGCTGCCGTAGGCCATGGCGATCATCAGCGCGCCGCGCAGCGCAAAGATCAGGAAGATCGAGAAATAGATGCCGGCGGGCAGCGCCATGATGCCGCCGCTACGGCAGAGCTTGTCCAGCAGCCGCACGATAAACGCCAGCGCAATCGCGTAGGCGATCACGCCAAACGCGAAGAAGTCGATGTAGGCCTCCGCGATCAGCGGCGCCGACAGGTTGTCGAAGTCGAGCTTGTAGTACGCCATCAGGAACTGACCGATCTCGATGCCCGTGGCGAGCGGCTTGGTCTCCCAAAGCGTGTGTGGCACGAAGAACAGCAGGCTGCCCGCCAACTGGTGGCCGTAGCTCAGGCCGTCGCGGTTCACCATCTCGATGACCGTGGCGATGTTGGCCCAGGCGTCGTAGTGCAGATCCAGGAAGTGCGAGAAATACAACCACGGATCGAGGATCTCTGACGGCTGCCATGCCGACAGGTCGGCGTGCGTGAAGATCGACAGCAACGGAAAGAAGACACCGGTCAGAAGCACGAGCGTCGACACCAGACGGCGAGGCGTGCGGGAGAACCACGGCATCAACATCAGCAACAGGCTCAGGTAGATCGGCCCGATGGCGTTGCGCTTCTCGATCAGCGGATTCTGGGTGATCAGCACACAGGCCAGCACGAACAGCGTGACCAGCAGCCAGAACGGCTGGCGCAGCATCTTGCGCCCCTTCACGTTGACTAGCATCAGCAGCATCGGCACTGGCATGAAGCAGAGGTACTTCTGCACCAGAAGGTACTGCGGCGTGGCTTCGATCACTTCAGACTGCGCGCGCAGGTCGATGGTCTGCCAGGACAGCATTGCGGCCACTGCCGCCACGCCCAGCAACACGAACGTGCGCGGCGCGTTCAGGCGCAGCGTGCGCACGAACGTGGGCGGACGTGGCCGACGCGTGCGTGACCGGTGCTGGTCGCGCCGCTGCATGTAGTACCGCGTGGCAACGTAGGTCATCACGAACAGCGTGCAGAGCAGGTTGGTGCTCACCGCCAGGCTTTCCTCGAGCGTGGCCGTGTTGACCATATGCCATTCGTAATAGGCGCGCTGCACGGAGGGGGCTACCACGAGAAACAGCGTCTCGAAGAGCAGCACGCTCGAGTTCGCCAGCGATGGGACGCGTTCCCGCACGTGCAGCAACCAGTGGATGATGACCATCGCGGTCAGCATCAGGGTCGACAGCAGCAACATCGGCGAGTCCATATGCGATATCGCATGGCAGTAGCCGACGATCAGCAACAGCGTTCCCGCCAGCAGGGTGTCCCATACGAAGTTGCGCTGCAAACGCATGTCGGTCTCCCAGGAGTCGCTTGGCTCGTTCGAACCGCTAGGTTGGCGTGGCCAGCGCTTCCGGCTCGACGCTGAGCCGTCCGCTCGAAAGCGCGTCCTGGTAGGTCGATCGCAGGCCGGATTCCAGCGACACCTGCGGCTGCCAGCCGGTTGCGTTGATAAGGCCGCAGTCGAGCATCTTGCGTGGCGTGCCATCCGGGCGTGTCGGGTCGAATGCGATGTTGCCGCGATAGCCGACCACGCGCGCGATCAGCAGCGCCAGCTGTCGAATCGAGACTTCCTCGCCGCTGCCGACGTTCAGGAACCCGGCGCCCTCCGTATGCGCCCGGTACGATGCCTGGGGCAGGTCCATCACATGCAGGCAGGCGCGGGCAAGGTCGTCGGCATGAAGGAATTCACGCATCGGCGCACCGGAGCCCCACACGGCAACCTCCGGCGCGTCCGCTAGCCTGGCCTCGTGGATGCGCCGGATCAATGCCGGGATGACGTGGCTGTTCTCGGGATGGTAGTTGTCGCCCGGACCATAGAGGTTCGTGGGCATCACGCTCCGGTAGTCGACGCCGTATTGGCGGTTGTAGCTGTCGCACATCATCATGCCGGCGATCTTGGCGATCGCGTACGGCGCGTTGGTGGGCTCCAGCGCACCGGTCAGCAACGCCGATTCCTGGATGGGCTGCGGCGCGAACTTCGGATAGATGCAACTCGACCCCAGGAACAGCAACTGCTCGACACCACCGCGCCAGGCTTCGTGAATCACGTTGGCCGCGATCATCAGGTTCTGCTGGATGAACTCGGCGGGATAGACGTTATTGGCATGAATGCCGCCCACACGCGCGGCCGCCAGGTAGACCTGCGAGATCCGTTCGGTGGCGAAGAACTGGCGCACGTCTCGCTGGTCGGTCAGATCCAGTTCACGGTGGGTGCGCAGGACCAGTTCCACATCGCCACGCGCGGCCAGCGCGCGCGCGATCGCGGAACCGACCATCCCGCGATGGCCGGCCACGAACACTCTCGGGCGGGCGTCACTCATGGTAGTCATAGGTCCTGAAGCCGGCCATCTTGACCAGCGCGTCACGCCGCGCGGCCACGAAGTCCGCTTCGATCATTTCGTGCACCAGTTCGTCGAACGTGATGCGTGGGGACCAGCCCAGTTGCTCGCGTGCCTGCGTTGGGTCGCCCAGCAGCGTCTCGACTTCGGTCGGGCGGAAGTAGCGCGGGTCCACGCGCACGATCACGTCGCCCACCTTGCAGCGGGAGGACAACTCGCGGCGCGAGGCGTCGATATGAGAAATGATGCCGACCTCGTCGACGCCGCTGCCTTCGAAGGTGACCGTCAGCCCGAGCTTCTGCGCGGAGAGCGTGACGAACTCGCGCACGCTGTGTTGCTCGCCCGTGGCGATGACGAAATCACGGGGCGTTTCCTGCTGCAGCATCAGCCACTGCATCTCGACGTAGTCGCGCGCATGGCCCCAGTCGCGCAGCGCGGACAGGTTGCCAAGATAGAGCACTTCCTGCAGGCCCAGCGCGATGCGCGCGATGGCGCGCGTGATCTTGCGGGTGACGAACGTTTCGCCGCGCACAGGGCTTTCGTGATTGAACAGGATGCCGTTGCACGCGTACATGCCATAGGCTTCGCGGTAGTTCACGGTGATCCAGTAGGCGTAGAGCTTGGCTACGGCATACGGGCTGCGCGGATAGAACGGCGTGGTTTCCTTCTGCGGAATCTCCTGCACCAGCCCATACAGTTCGGACGTGGATGCCTGGTAGAAGCGCGTGCTTTGCTCCATGCCGAGAATCCGCATCGCCTCGAGCAGGCGCAGCGTGCCGACGGCGTCGGTGTTGGCGGTGTACTCGGGCTCTTCGAATGACACCTGCACGTGGCTCTGCGCCGCGAGGTTGTAGACCTCGTCGGGGCGGGCCTGCTGCACGACGCGCACGAGGCTCGCCGTATCGGTCATGTCGCCGTGATGGAGGATCAGTCTGCGGTCCGGCGCTTGCGGGTCCTCGTACAGATGATCGATACGTTCGGTATTGAACAGAGAACTGCGCCGCTTGATGCCGTGGACTTCGTATCCCTTGTCGAGCAGGTATTCGCACAGGTACGAACCGTCCTGGCCAGTGATGCCGGTGATCAGTGCCCGGCGCCGGCCATTGGCGCCGCGTGGCGTCGATGCATCGTCGGGCTTGTCTGCCGCGTCGAAGAGGTTGTCCAGTTCGTTTACGCCCATGACAGTCACATTTTGGTTAGCAATACGCGGACTGTAGGGGGGGTGTCCTGAAGCCACTGTCTGCTACCCCACACAGTGGCAGCGCCCGGGCGTGACGTGCCCAATGTGCCATGCCCAATGAAAAAGGGCGCCTTCCGAGGAAGGCGCCCGTATGGGAGGGGGCCGGGAAATCCGGAGACTCAGGCAGGCACGCTGGTGTCGTACTGCGCGTCGGGGCCGCGGGCGATCACGCGCCGCACACCGCCGTCGCGAGCCGAGTGTTCGTCGCCATGGACCCACTCGAGCGTTGCACCGCGCTGCAACGCCGCATACACGGCTTCTCCCTTGTTGCGAACCTTGAGGCGCTGATAGAGCGTGCAGGCGTGGCTCTTCACGGTGGCCACCGAGATATTGAGCATCCGGCTGACGGTCTTGATCGGATACCCGCGTGCCAGCAGCACCAGCACTTCGTACTGGCGCGGCGTGATCTGCAGCATCTCTGCCTCGTCGTAGCCAGGCTCCTCCTCGACCATCGGCGACAACGGGGTTGCCGACGAACTGATCGGCTGGCCCGGGCGCAGACTGGTGAGGTCGCGCACGGCAACGGTGGTGCGCAGGACGTTGGCGCAAGCGCCGGGCGAAAGCGGCTCCTGCATGGCCGGTGGCAGCGGCAATGGCGCAGCCGATGCCAGCGATTGCGTGGCATGCATGGCCGAGCGCGATGCCGACGGCGTCGCGCAGACCTCGCTTGCGAGCATCAGGCCCTGCACGCTCGAGATGGTCAGCCGGATGGCGGCCTCGATCACGGGCAGCGATGTGGACTTCGGCAGGCATCCGCAGATGCCGCGCGCGGCATCCGCGTTGGGCACGTGCAGCGGCAAGGCGTCGGCCAGCACCAGGATGCGTTGCGGCGCCAGACGCTCGCGCGCCTGTTCGAGTTGCGCCCATCCGGAGGCTTGGTCGCCGGGCATGCCGAAGACCAGCAGTTCGGCATTTCGATGAGGTACTTCAGTTCGGACAACGTCAGCTGGCGACAATGCAAGTACGTGACCGAATTCCTGAATGGTCTCGAGCATCTGCAACAGCCCGAGCCGGAGCAATGGATGCTCCTCGATAAGCAAGGCGTTCATTCTTCTTCACTCCCCGTTCATGGGCGAGCTGCGGGATGCTTTGCTTGCGGGAATCATTGCTGCGTCAGGACAGACAGCCGCCCCAATGGCGGTGCCGCGAAACTGCGCCAACCCCGTGCTTCCGTGTCAGTCTTTGTCCATTTGTCAGGATGGACTTGTCCGCGCGACCGGAAGTATGACCCGAACCCAAACCCGAAAGAAAATCTCGCTCCAAAATCGAACTTAAATTCATCTTATGGGCTGGTTGATCTGATTGCAAGCGGCTGGATTAGAGGTGGTGTCGAGATGGAATGAAGTCCGCCTCATAATCCGTCTCCTGATTCATTCATTTGGTGGCGTGCCTGCCCGCCAAGCCTTGCTGGACGTGCTGTCACAAGGGTTTCACGCCTGATACAGCAATTCCCAAGGATGTTTCACCGATGCAACCGATTTGAATGAAAGTGGTCTGACAATTATCAATTATTCACCCGGTTGGGGGGTGTGGCATTAACGAATATCGTGCTGGCTGACACAATGATGAAACCCATGAAAAAGGGCATTTATGCCATATATCCGGACATCGGGTTGACGCGGAATGGGAGTCGCACTAGTTCAAATGGATGAGGGATGTACCCCACTTCAGTAGGAGATAAAAGATTGCCTGTCGGCCGTCCGTCTCCCGGGTTCCCACCACCCTCGATGAGACCGATCGGCTGGCAAACCTGACGTTGGTCGGGGTCACATGCCCATGCCCCGACCAACGCCAGGCTGCCGTTTACCGATCGCGCCCACCTGGCGGAGCCGGTCGCCCGTGCGGCTTATCGGCCCCTTATCGGCCCCTTATCGGCCCCAATAGCCCGGGCGCTTGTACCACCCGTGCGGGCCACGCTCCCAGCGCTCGGGCACGTAGCGGTAGCCCGGGCGTGCCGATTGCCAGTAGCCGCCGCGCCAGGCGTAGTTGTCTCGAGCGTGGTCATAGTGGCCTGGTACCCAGACATGGCCGGGCCGTGGCGCGGGGCGAACCTCGTGTCGCGGGGGCGGCGGTGGGCTTCGATAGTAGTTGTCGTGCGCCTGGGCGCCCGGCGAGATCAGTCCGAAGACGCTGCCGGCGGCAAGCACGGCGGCGGCGAGCAGTAGCTGGCGTTTCATGATGTCTCCTTGGCTAGCGTTGAGTTGGCAGCCGGTGTCGGCTGCATCCGGGCCCAGCGGGCTCAGTAGCGGCCGCCATAGCGGTCATAGTGGTCGTAGTGGTAATGCGGTCCGCGCGGCGGCACCACGATGCACGCGGAAAGCAGGGCACTGGTGGTGACGAGTAGCAAGGCCAGGGTGAGTGCGCGTTTCATTCGGGGCTCCATATCCGGTTCGCGTTGAACACGGCTTCACTCTAGCGACGGCCTCTTCTCTTGCGCGGTTGCACTTGTAAGACGGTCTCTCACGCCGCTACGCGCCGACCACCTGTTTTCTGACCTGACAGATAACCCGCCAGCCCTTGACTGGTAAGGGTTTGGAGGAATGTGACGCGAACGCTCCGACAGGCACACTTGATCGAGCGCCAAATAATGTGGCGTTACATCGGAAATGAGTCGTGCAAAGATTTTCCGGTGCGCGGGGCTCGGCTGCGGTATCGGAGGACCCCTGTCATCGCAGGAGACGTCCCCCACGTTGGACGCAGAAACGGGTACGCTTTCGCTGGTTGAGCCGGAATCGGCGGGTGCCCGGACATGGTGCGCAATGCGTGTCCGTGGCGGCGGCCAGTGCCCGGATTGCCCCACGATGCGTCAAAAGCAGGGCGCAGATGCCGCTGGCCCGGTGGCATGAAGTTTGCGCCAATGAGTTCGCCGTAATCCCGAGGGAGGACGTCATGCCGGTTATGCTCATCGTGCTGGTCTTGCAGGCGCTTGAAGGTCTGAGTCCGCTTGCCGTGCCGCAATTCGCCCGTGTGCACGGCGGCGTCGATGGCGCGGATGCCGTGGCGGTCATCGATCGCACCCAGGTGCCATAGCCGTAGGCGAGCACAGGCGCGCCGGTGTTCACGTCCTCTCCGCATTCATCCATGACGAACGGAGAGACCATGAATCGTAGTGACGTGACCGACCTGATTATCGAAGCCAAGGTGCTGCGTGGCATTCGATGGGCTGATGTAGCCGAACGTGTCGGCAAGAGCAAGGAATGGACGACCGCGGCCTGCCTGGGCCAGATGGCCTTCGATGAAGCCGGCGCCCGCGCCGTGATGGATATCTTTGGGCTGCCCGCCGAGGCTGAACCGTGGCTGCGTGCCGTGCCCTACAAGGGTTCGCTACCCACGCAGGTGCCTACAGACCCGCTGATCTATCGCTTCTACGAACTGATCAGCGTCTACGGCACGACCTTCAAGGCATTGATTCACGAGGAATTCGGCGACGGGATCATGAGTGCCATCGACTTCCGCATGGACCTGCAGCGCGAACCCGATCCCAACGGCGATCGCGTTCGCATCGAGATGTCCGGCAAATTCCTGCCGTACAAGACCTACTGACGGCGGAGGCAGGGGCTACAGGCGCCAGACGCGGCTTCGCGGCGGCCGGTTGCACCCGGCCCGCCGCCATTCCCATATTCCCAAACTCAGCCGAAGAACTCCTGGTAGTAGCGCGTGCACGTGCCGGTTTGCCGGAACGTGTACGGCAACTCGGCCATGGCGGCCGCGTCGAGCGAGCCGAAGGGGATGTCGAGGTCGGCCTCCGGTTGCATGGCCTCGTCGTTGGTGCGGGAGATCTGTTGCGGATTCACGGTAACGCTCACTCATTCAGGGCGGGCCGCCTGGGCGCCGCGTGTCAAGGAACCGGACGGGATTGCCGTCACGCAGTGCATCGTACCCAAGCCTGGCGGAGGAATCAGCGGCGTCCGCCCGAAAAGACTGTTCCAGTTCAACCATCAATCGCGGGTATGCACCGCGCATCAAGCGGCTTCGTCACAACAACGGCCCTGCATATGTTGTGGGTTTGTCGTGTCGCAAAGACAGCGCGAACAAAGCGCCGCCGGGCTGTTCGGCCAGGACTATAGTGGCTGTGGAGCCGCGCCCGGCGCGGTTTGCATCCCATCTTTCCTGCCAGCCTGGGGGAGCCCGTCATGAGTCTTCCGCCATGTTTTGCCAACCGCCGCGAGGCGGGCCAGTACCTCGGTCGTCATCTCGCCGCGCTTGGCTACTGCCGGTCACATGATGGCGATCCAGCGCTTGTGCTGGCCTTGCCACGCGGTGGTGTTCCCGTTGCCTACGATGTCGCGCGCGTGCTCGACGCGACGCTTGATGTGCTGCTCGTGCGCAAGATCGGCGCGCCCGGCTATCCGGAACTGGCGCTTGGCGCCGTGGTCGAGGGCGATGCAGGTGGCAGCGGGCCGCATACGGTCGTCAACGACGACCCGTGGGCACGCCGCGCGCTGGAGTCTGGCGCGTTCGATGCGGAACGCGGCCGTCAGCTTGGCGAGATCTGCCGTCGACAGCAGCGGTATCGCCAGGGGCACCCGGTTACCGCGATCGCGGGCCGGCGCGTGATCGTTGTCGATGATGGCGTGGCGACTGGCGCGACGATGCGCGCAGCGCTCGACGCCGTGCGCATGGCGGGCGCCGCGGAGGTTGTGGCGGCGGTGCCAGTGGGATCGGTGGATGGCCTCGACACGCTCCGCGCCGTGGCGGATCGCGTGGTCTGCCTGAATATCCCCGAGAACTTTGGCGCGGTCGGCGCGTTCTATCTCGATTTCACGCAGACCTCGGATGACGAGGCGTTGTCGCTGCTGCGCGAGGCCGCTGCCGTCGCACCGCCGATGGCCACGCATGGTGCCTGGTCGCGCAATGGTGGCGTGTCGGGAGGTGGGGAGTCAGGACACCTCAGCAACGGACCGGCTGCCCACTGAGACCAGGTCTCAGACTTTATTGAGGCGTGCTTTGAGATGCGGCACCAGCCCGCCCGCGTGCAACAGCGCGCGCAGGAAATCGGGCACTGGTTCGCAGGATACGCGCCGGCCATCGCAGAGCCTGATCTCGGCCGCATCCAGGAAGAACGTGGCTCGCGCTCCGTCGGCCAATGCGGTCGTATCCGCGCACACCAGCACCGGCAGGCCAATGTTGATCGCGTTGCGATAGAACAGCCCGGCGAACGACGGCGCCAGCACGGCCGCCACGCCAAGATGCTTCAATGCCTGGGCTGCCTGTTCACGTGAAGACCCCATGCCGAAGTTGCTGCCTGCGACGATGACGTCGCCGGGTTTGACCGCGCCTGGGAACTCCGGTCGCAGGTTTTCCAGGCAGTGGCTCGCCAGCACGTCGAGCCCGTCCTTCATGAATCGGCCCGGCGCCATTGCGTCGGTATCGACGTTTTCGCCGAAGCGCCAGATGCGGCCAGAGGGCGGGGGTTGGAAATCCGGAGCCGGGGTCATGCCAGTAACTTGCGCGGGTCAGTGATGCAGCCAGTGGCGGCGCTGGCTGCCACGGTCATGGGCGATGCCAGCCATACGGCGCTACCTGCATCGCCCATGCGGCCGGGGAAGTTGCGCGCAGTCGAGGCGATGGCGCGGCTGCCGGCCGGAAACCGTGTGGCGCCGTAGCCCGCGCACGCATTGCACGCGTTCGGCAGCAGCTCCGCGCCGGCATCCATCAGCACGCCGAGCGTCCCTTCGCTGGCCGCTTGCAGCTGGTCGCGCAGCGAAGCGGGCGCGACCTTCAACGACACGCCCGATGCCACTTTGCGCCCGCGCAGCACCCGCGCGGCCATGCGCAGGTCTTCGAGCTTGGCGCCGGTGCAGGCGCCCAGATAGGCGATCTCGATCGGCGCGCCGGCGGCCTGGTCGACCGGGCCGCTGTTGGCCGGCGAATGCGGCGCGGCTACCTGCGGTACCAGCGTGCCGGCATCGAAGCGATGTGTGGCCAGTACCGGTGCGTCCGCATCGCTGCGCCACTGGCGCGGTTCGATAGCGGCGAGCGTGGCGGCATCGACGCCGGCATCCGCAAGCCATGCCATCGTTGTGGCATCCGGCGCGATCAGCGCCGTTTGCGCGCCAAGCTCGGTGCTCATGTTCGTGAGCGTCATGCGCTCCTGCATCGACAGCGTCTTTACCGCGTTCCCCGTGTATTCGATCACTTCGTAGCGGCCACCCGCCATACCCAGTGTGGCGCACAGGAACAGCATGACGTCCTTGGCGCAGACGCCGTCAGACAGCGTCCCCTGCCACTCGACCCGGATCGTGTTCGGCACACGCAGCCAGATCTCCCCCGTGGCCAGCACGCCGGCCATCTCCGTGGCGCCTATGCCGAACATGTACGCGCCAAAAGCGCCGCCCGTGGGGCTGTGGCTGTCGCCGCCGACGATGAAGCGACCGGGCAGGACATGGCCGCGCTCGGGCAGCACTACGTGGCAGATGCCTTCGTTGTCGATGAAGTTCTGAATGCCCGCTTCACGCACCCAGTCGCGCGTGAAGCGCAGGATCGATTCGGCTTCGGGGTCGGCCGCAGGCACGTAGTGGTCGGTGACCACCACGAATCGGGACGGATCCCAGACCTTTGCGCCGAGTTCGCGCAGCAGTGGCGCCACGCGGCGCGGTCCGCTCGAGTCGTGCGACATGGCCAGGTCGACCTTGCACATCACCACCGATCCCGGCGTGACATGCGACACACCTGCCGCGCGAGCGACCAGTTTCTGGGCGAGCGTGGCGGGCAGTTGGCTGGGGTCGACCGCGGTCTTGCCGTGCGGCAGGGTCATTCGGGCTTGGCTCCTGAATACTTCACCACCGTGGCCCAGCGCTTGACGTCCTGCTTCACGAAATTCGCGAACGTCTCGGGCGGCATGGCGCTGGGTTGCGCGCCGTCGGTTTCCAGGCGCTTGCGCACTGCGGGCTGCTCGAGCCCGTGGCGCGCAGCTTGGTACAGCGCCTGTGTGATCTCCGGCGGCAGATTGGCCGGGCCGAACAGGCCGAACCACGCGCTGGATTCGAAACCCTTTACCGTGGCGCCAATCGGCTGCGCGCCCGGAAACTGCGGCAGCGGCGTCGGGCTGGTCACGCCGAGCACCTTGAGCTTGCCGGCCTTGACGTGCTGCGCCACGTTGATCGTGCTGGCGAACATCAGATCAACCTGGCCCGCGAGCAGATCCGTGATGGCGGGCGTGGTGCCCTTGTACGGGATGTTGACGATATACGTGCCCGTCATCATCTTGAACATGTCACCGGCCAGATGCACCGACGATCCCACCGCGCCAATGCCGAAGTTCAGCTTGCCCGGCTCGGACTTGGCCAGACGGATCAGTTCGGGGATGTTGTTGGCGGGCAGGTTGGGCCGTGCCACCAGCACGCTGGGCACGGTGGCCACGAGCGTGATCGGCGTGAAGTCCTGGATCGGATCGAACGGCAGCTTCTTGTACAGCGTCGCGTTGATCGTATGGCTGGTGAAGCTCATCAGCAGCGTGGTGCCGTCGGCCGGGCTCTTGGCCACCATGTCGGCAGCGATATTGCCGCCTGCGCCGGGCCGGTTCTCGACCACCACGGGCTGGTCCAGCGTCTGCGACATTTCTTGGGCGATCGTTCGTGCCAGCGTGTCGGTGGTGCCGCCCGCAGGCGCGCCTACCAGGATGCGGATCGGCTTGCCGCCGGCGATCGCAGCTTGCGCAGCCTGTGCGGAAGGCGCGATGCACCACGCGGCCAGCGCGAGCAGCGCGGCGCAGGATGCGCGCCGTCGGCTGCTGGCGGATTGCAGGGCAGACTTGCAGACAGGCTGATGCTCGCCCGGGCGAACGACTGGCATGACGAAAGCTCCTCGGTTGTGATGTGGAGTGCGCAGTATCGCCCGATTCCGATTCGTCGCGTGGCCGGTACGAGGAGTGGGTTCCGGCCTCGCCCGCAGGTCAGTCGCGCAGGCCCGTGCGGGTTTCGTTTTCCACCCACACGTTGGCGCTGTCCCCGCCGCCCATCGGCGACAGTTCCATGCGGTATTCGTAGCGGTCGGGTCGATACTGGCCCATCAGCAGTTGCACCGGACGCCCATTCTTGTCGAGCACCACGCGGCGCACGGCCAGCAGCGCGCCGCCAACGGGCACGTCGAGCAGCGGGGCCACAACCACGTCGGCCAGGCGGGCCGTCAGCACTTGCGACGCGCGGCCCAGCTCCACACCGGCGGCTTCCAGCAGGCGCAGCATCGGCGTCGTTTCCAGATCCTTGCGGGTCAGCGAGCGGCCCAGGTCGATCGGCAGGTAGACCGTGATATGGGACAGAGGGCGGTTGCGGTAGTGACGCACGCGCACGATCTTCACCACGGGATCGCCCACCTGGATCTGCAGCGCTTCGGCGACTTCAGGGGTGGCGTGCACCTCGTCGATCGAGATGACCTTGACCGCAGTCTTCTCGCCCATGTCGATGATGGCGCCGAGCAGGCTCGTGGCGCGCTCCTCGGTGACCTGCGGCCTGACCGGATGCGGGTTTACGAATGTCCCGAGTCCGCGATGGCGGCGGACCAGACCTTCCTGAACCAGACGGTCGAACACGCGCCGCATCGTCACGCGCGAAGCATGAAATTGCTTGGCAAGGTCGATTTCGCCTGGCAGCGGGCCCTGGCCGAAGCGGCCTTCCACGATCTGCTGGCGGAGCACCACGTAAATCTGGTGATACAGGGGAACGACGGCTTCACTCATGGTTTCCCTTGCGTAAGCGCTGACAAGTCCTAGACGCGTGTAATGTACTTTAAATCAGACATGGCGGCCAGCATCAAACGCACTCGCGGCGTGCGAAGCACAATCCGCGACCACATGTGTTGCGAGACGGCATCGAACGTCCGCCAGACGCAAGAAAAGACGGGATGCAGCGGCGATTCCTTCACGCGGGGGCGTCGACTTATGCTCGCGCTGCCCGGTTTCACGCGCTTGCAGCATGACGAAGCCGACACTGACTGGTCAGGCTTGCCGGCACCTTGAGGGGTGGTGGCTGGGGGGCGGTGGCATGGCTGTTTCACCGTCGTTACGCGGGTTGCCGTCTTCAGCGTCTCACTCGTGTCTTCGTAACACGTTGAATTTCTGGCATTTTTTTCGGGCGCGACGGACCGGTTCGCCTGACGGCCAAAATCGGTGTCACACCGCTGTGACATGTCTACTCCCATGCACAGGTTCCGCGCGAATGTGCGGCGCACAACCAACGAAAAAAGTTCCCGGAGAAACCCGCGCCAGCCTTTGTATTTCAACGGGATGCGCCGCGCGCCATGCGTGCTGGCACTGAATATGCGCAGGGGAAGGCTGGTCCGGCAACCGTGCGGGACCTGAACCTCCAGCCGGCGTTCTGCCTGTATGAGCGTTGGCCGGAGGCTGAGCCGCAATGTGCAATTCTCCTGGGAGCAACGTATGAACAAGACATTACTTGCGTCGGCGGTTGCGCTGGCACTGGGCATTAGTGGCCAGGCGCTAGCAGACCCGACGAACAACAACACGAACGGCCACGACAACACCCAGACTGCGTCCTCAACAAGCAACACGCAGAATGGCGGCGGCGCCGCGGCGAATGATGGTTCGACGGCTCTTCAGGCGAACGGCAACTCTTCTACTTCGACCACCAACAAGACGAAGAACACCAGCAATACCAACACCAACTCCAAGAATCACACCGACCAGGACATGAGCGGCTATGGCAACGCCGCAGCGGCCAATGGCAGTACGGCTACCGCCAACTTCACCAACTCGTTCAACTCCAGCAAGGCGCTGGCCATCAGCAAGCTTGAAGGCTATGTGACTGGCAACTACATCCACAACATCGGTAACGTTGCCACCAACAATGGCAGCGCCAACGGTGCAGCGGGTGGCAAGGGTGGCGCGGGCTATGGCGGCACCGGCAAGGGCGGCTCGGGTGGTTCGGGTGGCGCCAGCGGCGCTGGTGGCGGCGGCGGCAGCGGCGGCTCGGCAGTCAACGGCAGCGCCACGGCGGGTTATGCCGTCAACGGCAGCGCAACCGCTGGCGATGGCGCGGCAGGCGGCAAGGCCGTTGGCTGGGCTGGCGATGGCGGCAACGCCAAGAGCAATGGTGGCGGCGCGCTCTCCGCGAGCCTTGGCGTAGGCGGCTTCGGTGGCTCCGGCAAGGGCAGTGGCGGTGACTCGGGCGCTGGCGCCCTGGGTGGCTTCGGTGGCGACGGCGGAAACGCCAAGGGTAGTGGCGGTGATGCGCTTGGCGCGAGCGGTGGACTGGGCGGCAGCAGCGGCGCAGGCGCCGCGCTCGGCAAGGTCCATGGCAATGCTGGTAACAGCACGGCGACAGCTGGTGCTGGTGGCGCTGGTACTGGCGGTACGGCCTCGGGTACTGGTGGCGGAGCTAGCGGCACGGGTGGTGCTGGCGGTGCTGGCGGTGCAGCGACCGCTGCCTCCGCAGGCGGCGCAGGCACTGGCACCGGCGGTGCTGGCGGCGCCAACACCTCGACTGCCGGCGCGGCAACTGGTGGCGCCGCGACTTCGACCGGCGGCGCCGGTGGTGCGCAGAACAGTGTTGCCGGCAACGGTGGCGCTGGCGGTGCGGCCACTAACGGCAGCGCAAGCAGCATGGCGTCGAATGGCAGCGCAACGGCAGGCAATGGCGCGGTTGGCGCTTCGTCTGGCGCAGGCGGTGCTGGTGGCGCGGGCATGGGCGGCACGGGTGGTACCGGCAACGGTGCGGTTGGCGGCGCTGGCGGCAACGGCGGCACCAACTATGTCGATGCAGGCACCTTCAACATGTCGAACATGATGTCCAGCGTCGGCCAGTCCGCAGCCGGCATCATGATTGCCAACCAGAACAGCGGCATGTCGTCGCTGGTGCAACAAAGCGTCAACGTCCAGGCGAACCTGGCAGTCGGCAAGTAAGTCCTTCGAGCGTCTGTACCGTTCCGCACGGAACGGTACAGCACCCGCAGGGTTGAATCGGATGGGGCAGTGCGTGCCGACGGCATCGTTTGTCGGCCGCTCTGCCGCATCAGACGCCTGTAGGTCCGAAATCGCTTCCGACGCTGGCGGCCCGGATGGGGGGCCGTGCCTCGGGGCATGAGGAGACGCACCATGCGATTGCATCGCCGAGCTGTCCTGGCAATGTCGACAGCCATCCTGGCCTGGCCGTTTGCGCAGGCTATTGCGGGGCCACCCGTCGCCGAGGCATCCGCCACGGCCGTCGCGGCGGCAAGCAGTGATTCGGGCGCAGCCACTGTCGTGGCGGGCGCGGCGGCAAGCGTGACGGCGGTAACGCCGGATGCTGCCCCCAAATTGAATATTTTCGGTACGACAGCCAATGCGGTCGCGAGCAGCAAGCTCGACGACGTGCGCGGTGGCGCTGAACTGGTCGTCAACGACATGCGCCTGAACGGCACCGTGGGCGGCAACGCCGCCATCAACACGCTGTCGGGCAGCAATTATGTCTCGGACGGTTCGTTCGCCAATGCCGCGGGTTTGCCGACCGTGATCCAGAATTCGGGCAACAACGTACTGATCCAGAACGCGACCATCCTCAACGTCCAGTTCAAATGATCATGCGCAGCCTGCTGTTGGCAGCCGCCACGCTGGCGGTGGCGCTGGGTGGCATCGCCGAAGCCCGCGCCGATACCATTCGCATTCCGGGCGATCAGGGCAACTCTTACACGGTGCCCGTGACCAGCCTGCGCGAAGCGCGCTTCCGCACGACCATCCGACAGCAGTATGATTTCAGCTGCGGCTCGGCCGCCGTGGCCACGCTACTGACTTTTCAGTACGGATTCCCCGTCAATGAAGAGACGGTCTTCGCCAACATGTATGTCAACGGCGATCAGGCCAAGATCCGCTCGGAAGGTTTCTCGCTGCTCGACATGAAGCGGTTTCTCGAGTCGCGCGGGTTCCTGGCCGACGGCTACGAGTTGCCGCTGTCGAAGCTCGAGGAAGCGCAGATTCCGGCGATCGTGCTGATCGTCGAGAACGGTTATCACCATTTCGTCGTGATCAAGGGGATCAAGGGCGACCGCGTGCTGGTCGGTGACCCGGCGCGTGGTACCCGCTCCATCGAGCGCGATCACTTCGAAAAGATCTGGGACAGCCAGTTGCTGTTCGTTATCCACAATCGCACGGACCGCGCGCGATTCAACCTGGCAGCCGACTGGCGCGTGGCGCCGTCGGGCCCTTACTGGATGGGAGTTCCGCGAGACAGTCTGTTCTTCACCGTCATGCCAAAGCATGGCCCCGCCGATTTCTGAGCTGAGGAACATCATGGTCCAGACAACCATTTCACCCGCATCAAGATGCACGGCCAGGTCGGCAACCGCGGCCGTGCTGCTTGGCGCGGGGCTGGCCTGCGCGGGCAATGCCCACGCCGGTGTCGAGACCCTGGCACCCGAGTCAGCCGATACCGCGGGCGTGGCGACTTCGGCCGCCATCGACCTGCCTGCAATACCAACGCCGACACAGCTGTCGGCGCCATCCGAAGACCCAATCACTGTGGCGGCGCGTGCCGCAGACCCCATCGTTGCGGACAACGTCACGGAGAACGTTTCCGAAAAAGCTGTCGAGTCGATCGCCGAAGCGCCTGCGCGGGGAGTAGAACCGGTGGACAAGGCGTCCGTTGCGCGGCATCACCCCATTGGGGACACGCTCGTGGCTGCCATGACAATGGCCACGCGGGAGCCCAATACGCAGGTGGCCGAGGCACGCGACGACATGGCCAGGTGGAAGCCGGTCGCGCAGGCGCGGCTTGAAGAATCGCGTGGCGGTTTTGATGTCGCCGGGTTGCAGGTTGGTTTCGGTATTGATCGCGCCGTCTTCGTCAATGGCGCGCTGGCCGTGGCCACGAGCATCACGATTCCCAACATCAGCAGCATCACCTCGGCCCAGGCCGCGCAACTCGCGCAGGCCCTGGCGCCAGTGACTGTTGCCTTAACCGGCGCCAACAGCATTGCGAGCGCGGCGATTGCTGCCGCCCAGGCTGCAACGGGCCAGGCAGGGCAGGCGGGACAATCCGCGACCACGGCAGCGAATGGCGCGGCAGCCAGCGCGCAAGGCGCCGCCGGCGCTGCTGCGTCCACGTCTACCGCAGCCGCAAGCGGCGGGATCGCTCAGGCAACGGGCGCCGCCGGCGTGGCGCAGCAACAGGCTGCGACGGCCGTCGCGGCGGCGGGCACGGTCGTCACCAACGGCCTGCTTACGGTGATACAGAACGGCGCGGCCAACACCGCGAACGTTGGTTCGGTAGCGAACATGCCGGCCACGGTTATCCAGAATACCCTCAACAACCAGAATATCCAGAGCCTGATGACCATCAACGCCAGCGTGAACACGTTGGCGGCATTCCGCGCGCAAATGGCAAACACCGCGCTGAACAGTGTCATCTCAACAATGGCCGGCATGAAGTAACACCAACAAGGCAGTCGCAGGAAACTTTGGTCGTGGAAAGGAAGACATCGACGAACTGGTAGCGGGCCTTAGCGTTTTTGCCCGCCGTCCTCGGGGGAGGTAGACGTCATGAAGAAGCGCTCGCTGCAGGGGATTGGTCTTGCCAGTTGCTCTACGATGTGCCTGCTTGGCGGCATGGCTCATGCGCAGACTCCGCCCGACGACGGGCCGCCGGCGGCCGCCAAGCTCGAAACGCTGCAGAAGGAACTGAGCGAGCAGGCGAAGCAGTTGGAGGCGATGAAGCGGGCGCTGGCCGAACAGGAGGCCACGATCCGCGAACTGCGCAGCACGGTGGATAGCGAATCGCTGGCGCGCAAACGTGGTGGCCAGGCCGGGGTAGGCACCGGCGTGACGCCGGGCAACATGGCGACCAATGCCGCCGCGGCCGCTGCGGGCGCCAGCGCCACACAGATCAACAGCACGGCTCAGCAAGGCGTACAGGCCCAGCAGGTGCCTTCCGACGCGCCGCCGCAGGCCGTGGCGCCGCAGAACGTGCAACAGGGCCAGGCCGCCCAGGGCGACCAGCAAGGCGAGTCCGCCGCGGGTCCCGAACAACCTGTGGGCAGGCCGCCGGAGCGCGATACGCGTCCACCAGAGATCGCGCCAATCTTCGACCAGCCTGGCGTACTCACGCCGCAGGGCAAGATCGTGATCGAACCGAGCTTCCAGTACGGCTACTCGTCGAGTGACCGCGCGGTACTGGTCGGCTACACGGTGATTCCCGCACTGCTGATCGGCCTGATCGACGTGCGCGAGATCAAGACGTCGACGTACATCACGTCCATGGCCTTCCGCTACGGCATTACCAAGCGTCTCGAGATCGAAGCCAAGGTGCCGTACGTGCATTCGAGCAGCGATACCGTCAGCCGCGAGATCTTCACCGGCACCGCCGTCGACAACGCCTTCAACTCGAGCGGCAGCGGCCTGGGCGACGTCGAGGCGACGTTGCGCTACCAGCTCAACTACGGCAACGAGAAAATGCCGTACTTCATCGGCTGGCTGCGCTACAAGTCCAACACCGGCAAGGATCCGTTCGAGGTGGTGACCGATTGCGTGACCCGTTGTGTCAGCAACACCACCGGCACCGGGTTGCCGCTGGGCATGCCGACCGGCACCGGCTTCCAGGCAATCCAGCCGGGTGTCACGTGGCTGTTGCCGACCGATCCGGCGGTGTTCTTCGGTACGTTCAGCTACCTGCACAACTTCGCGCGTGACAACATCTATCGCACCGTGCTGAACGGCCAGCAGGAATTCCTCGGCAAGATCGCACCGGGAGACATCTTCGAGTTCAACTTCGGCATGGGTCTGTCGCTCAACGAGCACGCGTCGTTCAGTATCGGCTATGACCAGAGCATCATCTGGCCGACCAAGCAGAACGGGCAGACCGTCCCAGGCTCCGTGCGCATCACGCAGGGCACGCTGCTCGTGGGCTACTCCTATCGCTTCAACAACCGGTACACGCTGAACCTCTCGGTGGGTGCGGGCCTGACGCGAGATACACCAGATCTGACGGTGACGGTGCGTCTACCGATCACATTCTGATGGTGTTCGCACGGGTGAAGTGACGCGCGAAATTCTCCGTTTGGCACCCCACTTCCCGTCATCCATTCGGTACCTTGCGCAGGCTTCGCGGAGAGAGTAGAACAGCTACTAACCCGTCCCGAAGACGGATCATCAGAGTACGGGGCGGCCTGACAGAGGAGGCTAGTCATGCGCAAACGGATCTTCTGGTTGTTGCCCGACCTGGCGAGCGCGCGCCGTACCATGGACGACCTGCTGCTGGCTCGCATCGAGAATAGCCACATCCATTTCGTGGGACGCGACGGCGCCGACATGACGGGTCTGCACGAGGCAAACCTGTTCCAGACTTCGGACATCGTTCATGCTGCGGAAATGGGTCTGATGGTTGGCGGTGGTGTCGGTATCGTGGCCGGCGTGGTGGTAGCGATGTTCCCGATCGTCAGCGACTCTCCGCAATGGGGTCTGGTCGGCGTGCTCGCCGTGCTGGGCGCCGTGTTTGGCGCGTGGGCCGCGAGCATGATCGGCAGCTCGGCGCCGAACAGTCGACTACGGTCGTTCGAGAAGGACATCGAGGCAGGCAAGCTGCTGCTGATGGTGGATGTGCCGCGCGGCCGTGTCGAAGAAGTCGAGGCGCTGCTGCAGAAGGCGCACCCCGAAGCGTCCTTCGCCGGCCTGGATCCTGCAGTACCGGCCTTCCCCTGATCGAAGCGGGGTCAGGCCTTTCCCTTCGCGCGCCCGTCGTGGCGCGCCCCGGCGTGTGTCCCATCACGCGCCATGCTGCGGCCACACCTGAAACCGGTACCGGAGTCTTCAGGTTTCCGGTGTGATGCCGCAGCAACACTTCGCCGCATTTCCTGCGTCAAATTCCGCCTTATCCGCCGCTTTGTTTGCTCATTGCCACCCGTTGGGTTACCGTCCCCATGCCGCCGCAGTTGCGCGGCGCGCTTAAAAATCAAACACACCAGCGCTACTGGAGGGGTCAACAATGAACGCAAGGCAGTTCGCGTGCGGCATATTCGCCGCCACGCTCGGGTTTGTCGCGCCCATCGCGGCACACGCGGAACCCGGCATCACCAAGAACACCATTCGCATCGGCCAGTCGGCCGGCGTCACCGGCCCGGTGGCGGGCTCGGTCAAGGAGCAGATCGCCGGTGCCCAGGTCTATCTCAATGCGGTCAATGCCAGCGGCGGCGTCGCGGGCCGGCGCATCGAACTGCTGACCTATGACGACGGCTTCGATGCCAAACGCACGCCCGGCAATGTGCGCAAGCTGATTGCCGACGACAAGGTCTTCGCGCTGTTCATGGTGCGTGGTACGCCGCAGAACGAGAGCATCCTGCCGATCATCGGCGCGGAGAAGGTGCCGCTGGTGGCGCCGCTGACCGGGGCCATCACGCTGCATCGACCGGTCAATCGCTACGTGTTCAACGTGCGTGCGAAATACCAGGATGAAGTGGCCCGCGCGATCAACCATCTGGCCACGTCCGGCATGAACCGGATCGCGATCTTCTATGCCAACGACGGCTTCGGGCAGGACGTCTTCGAGGGCTTCAATACGGCCTTGCAGGCACGTGGCGTGCAGCCCGCTGGCGCGGCGTCGTTCAATCGCCCGATGGGGGATATCAGCCAGGGTGTGGCCAGCGTCAACAAGGCCGATCCGCAAGCCGTGATGGTGATCGGTTCGGGCTCGGAGGCTGCCCGGATCATCCACGAGATGAAGAAGGCCGGTAGCCAGGCGCAGTTCGTCACGCTGTCCAATAACGCTGCCGATTCGTTCATCAAGGAACTGGGCGACGATGCCCGGGGCCTGATCATCACGCAGGTGGTGCCCGGCATGAACTCGAGCCAGATGAGCGTTGCCAGCGAGTATCGCGGCCTGGCCAAGGCGCAGAAGGTGGAGCCGAGCAATGCGGGCATGGAGGGCTTCATGTCGGCAAAGGTGCTGGTCGAAGGGTTGCGCCGCGCGGGACCGGAGCCCACGCGCGAGAAGCTCGTGGCGGCGCTTGAAGGCCTGCGCGACTACGATCTCGGCGGCATCCTGATCAGCTACAGCCCGACGCGCCACACCGGTTCCTCGTTCGTGGAAATGTCGATCGTTTCGTCGACCGGCAAGCTGATCCGCTGAAGACCGGAGGGCTGCGGTATATTTCCCCGCATGGAAAATGCATCCACAGCCCATCCCTTTTCGCTCGCCGGCCGCGTGGCACTGGTCACGGGCGGCGCGCAGGGCCTCGGCCAGGCGATTGCCGCCGGCCTGGCCGCCGCTGGCGCGCACGTTCTGATCTGCGCGCGCAACGCCGCGCGCGTGGACGAAGCCGTCGCGCAACTGCTGGCCAGCGGCCTCGGCGCCGAGGCGCTCGTTCTCGACATCACCGATGAGGCCGCCGTGGCCGCGGCGTTCGATGACATCGCGGCCCGTCACGGGCGGCTCGACATCCTCGTCAACAATGCCGGCGCACGCAATCGCAATTCGATGGCCCATCTCGATGCTGCTGACCTGCGCGAGATGCTGGAGACCAACCTCGTCGCGCCCTATGCGTTATGCCGTCACGCGGCGCAATGGATGCAGCGTGGCGGGTATGGACGGATCGTCAATGTCACGTCGATCGCCGGCCAGGTGGCGCGCGCCAATGACGTGCTCTATCCCGCCACCAAGGGCGGACTCGATGCGCTGACGCGTGCGATGGCCGCCGATCTGGGCCGCCAGGGCATTACCGTCAACGCCATTGCGCCGGGATACTTCGCCACCGAGCCGAATCAGGCGATGGTGGCCGACAAGACCGTGGCAGAGTGGCTGCGCAACCGGACGTCACTGGGCCGTTGGGGCCAGCCGGAAGAGGTGGCGGGTGCGGTGGTGTTCCTGGCTTCGCCGGCGGCATCGTACGTGACAGGGCAGGTGCTCGCCGTCGATGGTGGCTACCTCGGCCACTTCTGAGCCCAATCCTCTAGCGCCTGCCGCTCCGGTAATGCGCGCGCAGGCACTCCAGCATCGCGGTTGCCGCCGCCGAATCACCCCGGTCCTTGAGTCGTACCACGCAGATGTCGCGCAGCAGCGTGGGCATCTGCATGGGCCGGATGGCCAGCCCCTCGCGCCGGAACTGAAATAGCGCCAGCGCCGGCACGACCGAAACGCCCAGACCCGCCTCGACGAGCGCCGCCACGGTAGCCAGGTGCTCGACTTCCATGACCCCGTTCAACTTGAGCGGATGCAGTGCTGCATCCAGGTGCTGCCTCACGCTGCTGGTGCGGGATAGCTGGATGAATGGCAGTCCGGCCAGGGCTTGCGGCGTAACGCGGCGCTTCCCGGCCAGCGGGTGATCGGCCGGGCAGACCAGATGGAAGCTATCGCGCACCAGCGCTTCGACGTGCAGGTCGGCGTCCTGAGCCGGCGCGGGCGCCAGCGCGAAGTCGGCCTGCCCACGTCGCACCAACTCGATGCAGCCGTCGGCGAGCTGGTCGTGCAGTTCCAGCGCGATGCCGGGATATTGCTGGTGGAAGTTGGCCAGCAACGGCGGCAGGTCGCCGCCCGCCAGCGACGGTAGCGCCGCGATCGCCACGCGACCCTTGCGGCGCTCGGCATGATCGCGCAGGTCATCGAAGGCCGCTTCGAAATCGCCCAGCAGCCGACGCGCCATCTCCTCGAATCGGCGCCCGTCGGTACTCAGGTCCACATGTCGCGTGGTGCGTTCGAAAAGCCGGCAGCCTGCCTGTTCCTCGAGCGTCTGGATCAACGCGCTGAATGCCGATTGGGACAGGTGGCACGCCTGCGCCGCGCGCGTGAAGTTGCGATGGGTGGCCAGCGCAACGAAAGCGCGCAGGTGCTTGACCGACAGGTTCGACAGCATGGTTCGGGTAGTGGAGATTTATCGGTAATACCGATAGATTAATCCAAATCATCCGTTTGTCAGCGAGAGTCTGCGAGACCTAGAATGGGTTCGCCGTCCTTTCCTTCGAGTTTCGGAAACGCCATGACTGTCCCCTTGCTGATCGGCTCCGGAGCCGGATTTTCCGGTGACCGCACCGACGCCGCCCTGCCCGTGGTGCGCACGCTGATTGCCGCGGGCGGACCTGCCGCGCTGATCTTCGAAACGCTGGCCGAACGCACGCTGGCACTTGCGCAACTGGCACGCCGCGACGATCCCGAGCATGGCTACGAACCGCTGCTGGACCAGCTCCTGACGCCGGTCCTTGGCTTGTGCCTGGCCAACGACATTCCGATCGTCGGAAATTTCGGCGCGGCCAATCCGCGTGCGGCGGCCCGCCGTATCGGCGAACTGGCGGTGGCGCTGGGCCTGCCCGCGCCGCGTGTGGCCGTGGTGGAGGGTGACGACCTGTCGCACGACGAAGGTCGCGCGCTGCTGCGCGGTATCGTCGGCGACACTTTCCCGGAGGCGCGGTTCGTCTGCGCCAACGCCTACATCGGCGCGCAGGGCATTGCCGATGCGCTGCGCGACGGCGCGCAGGTGGTGGTATGCGGCCGCGTGGCCGATCCCGCGCTGGCCGTGGGCCCGGCGATGGCGCACTTCGGCTGGGCCTGGGATGACTGGAATCGCCTGGCTGCCGCGACGATGGCCGGCCATCTGCTCGAATGCGGCGCGCAGGTCAGCGGTGGCTATTTTGCCGATCCGGGCATGAAGGACGTGCCCGATGTCCACGCCGTCGGTTTTCCGATCGCGCGACTTGATGCCGATGGTGGCATCGAGATCTTCAAGGCGGCTGGCACCGGCGGCTGCGTGGATCTGCGCACCGTGAAGGAGCAACTTCTGTACGAGGTGCACGACCCCTGCGCCTACCTGACCCCCGACGTGGTCGCCGATATCGGCGAGGTGACCGTCGCGCAGGTCGGTCCGGATCGCGTAGCTGTCCGCAACATCCGAGGCCATGCGCGTCCAGACACGCTCAAGGTCAACCTGTTCTACCAGGGCGGCTGGATTGCCGAGGGCGAGATCTCGTATGCGGGCCCCAATGCAGCGGCGCGCGCGCGACTGGCGGCTGAAATCCTTGGTAAGCGCATGAAGGGTCTTGGTTTCGACGTGCCGATCCGCTTCGACCTGATCGGGGTGCTGAGCGTGTTTGCCGATGACGCCGGCGAGATGCTGGCGCGGCCACAGCCGCATGAGGCCGAGGCGCGCGATGTGCGCCTGCGCGCGGCGCTGGCGCACGAGGACAAGGCCGTGGCCCAGGCGCTGCTGCGCGAGGTCAATGCGCTCTACACCTGCGGCCCCGCGGGCGGTGGTGGCGTGCGCACGGCATTGCGTGCGCGCCTCAACGCGATGTCGTGCCTGGCGCCACGCGCCGCCGTGGCGCCGCGCCATACCCTGTTGTCCTGACCGGAGCCTGCCATGACCGTAACCACACAGCTCTACCGGCTTGCTCACGGCCGCACCGGCGACAAGGGCGACCGCTCCAACATCAGCGTGATTGCCTACGATGCCCGCGATTTCGATCACCTCGTCACGCACGTGACCGAGGATGCGGTGCACGCGTTGTTTGCGCATCGGCACCCAGGGGCCGTGAAACGCTATCTGGTGCCGTCGATCCACGCGATGAACTTCGTCATCGATGGCGCGCTCGATGGCGGCGTCAACGATGCGCTCAATCTCGATACACACGGCAAGGCGCTGGCGTTTCTGCTGCTGGACATGCCGATTCCCTTGCCGCCGCGGTTCGCCGGCGGCGCCTCATGATTGCCAAGCTGTTCCATCACAAAACAACTGGAGGAGACACAGATGTCCGCGTTTCGCAAGCCGCAGGCCCCCGCAGCCCTACTCGCTTTCGCTACATTCACGTGCCTGGCCTTGCCGGCCGGCAGTGCATGGGCCGAATTTCCTGACAAGCCGATCCGCTTTGTCGTGCCCTTCGCGGCCGGTAGCGCGACGGACCAGCTCGCGCGCGCCGTGGGCCAGGCCGTGACGCAGGAAGCGAAGGTGACCGTGGTGGTCGACAACAAGCCGGGCGCGAACGGCTTCATCGCCGCCGGCGACGTGGCGAAGGCCGCCCCCGATGGCTATACGGTGCTGATCACCACCAACACCACGCACGCAGCCAATGAGCACCTGTTCAAGAAGCTGCCGTACGACCCGGTCAAGGACTATGCGCCGCTGACGGCGCTGGGCCGTGGCGGCCAGATCATGGTGGTCAATCCGCAGGTACCGGCCAAGACCGTGGGCGAGTTCATCGCGCTGGCAAAGAAGGAGCCGGGCAAGCTCAGCTTCGGCAGCGGCAGTTCGTCGTCGCGTATTGCCGGCGAGCTGTTCCAGCAGATGGCGCACGTGGAACTGCTGCACGTGCCGTACAAGAGCAACCCGCTGGCGATCACCGACCTGCTCGGCAACCAGATCCAGATGATGATCACCGACACGGCGACGGGGCTGCCGCAGGTGAAGAGCGGCAAGCTGCGCGCGCTGGGTGTCTCTGGCAAGGCGCGCTCGCCGCTGGCGCCTGACGTGCCGACGATCGACGAGGCTGGCGTGAAGGGTTATGAGATGAGCTACTGGTTCGCGGCCTATGCGCCGGCCGGCACGCCGCCCGCAGTGGTCGGCAAGCTGAACCAGATGCTGGTCAAGGCCGCCAGGAGCGAGACGGCCGCCACTTTCTACCAGTCGACCGGTACCGATGTGTTCACAAGTTCGCCGGCCGAACTGGCGAAGTTCCAGGCGCAGGAATCGGCGAAATGGGGCCGCATCATCAAGGCGGCGAACATCCAGCCCGAGTAAGTTCGCCTCACGCAGAAACGGGTACGCTTTGCGCTGGCAGGGCGTTCCCGTGACAACTTGCGCCGCCACGCGCCGTGATTTCGCCTAGAGTGTCTGGATCGGAACGACTGGAGCGTGTCATGAGCCAGACAGGCAAGGGGTTTCGGAGTGAGCGGCGCGGTTTCCTGATCGGGGTGGCGTCCGCGGCGTTGGGCGCCGTGGCGTTGCCGGCGTCGGCACAGTCACTACGCGGCAAGCCGAGATCGAAGATCGGCGTAATCGGTGCCGGCCATATCGGCGGCACGATCGGGGGAATCTGGGTGGGTGTGGGGCATCCGGTGATGTTCTCGTCGCGCCATCCCGAAGAACTCAAGCCGTTGGTCGAGAAACTGGGATCGCTGGCACAGGCCGGGACCGTGGACCAGGCCCTCGAGTTTTCCAATGTCGTCCTGCTTGCCGTGCCTTATGGCGCGTTGCCCGAACTGGGCAGCCAGCATGACTGGAAGGGCAAGATCGTGCTCGACGCCACCAACGCGGTGGCGCCGCGAGATGGGGCGATCGTCGAGGAGGTCAAAGCCAATGGCATCGGGGTGACCACTGCCAAGTACCTGCCGGGCGCGCGCGTCGTGCGCGTCTTCAATTTCACAAGCGCGGGGTCTTTCGCGCGTGAGAGCAATCGCAAGGGGCCGTTGATGGCGGTGCCGATGGCGGGGAACGATGCCGGCGCGCTGATCATTGCCGGCAGGCTGGTACGCGATGCGGGCTTTCAGCCCGTGGTGGTGGGAGGCCTGTCCAGCGCCGACCGCTTCGCGCCGGGAGGCAAGTTGTTCCACATGGAGGGCACGGAAGCGGAATTCCGTCGTGCCATGGCGCAAAATTCCGCGCCGTGTGCCTGAGCCCGTGATGCCTGCTGTGAGACCTGATCAGTGAGACCTGATCAGTGAGATCTGGTGGCGGCCTTGCTTAGCGGCGCCGCCATTCCATCGCCACCATCGACGGCGTGAACCCGAGCTGGCCGAAGAATGCGGCTTCCGACGAGCGCGCCGCGCGTAGAACCCAGGTGATATCCGGATCGTTGCCCATGACATGCCGCAGCAGCGCGCGGCCGACACCGCGGCGGCGATGCTGTGGCGCCACGGCAACCATCGAGATATAGCCGTTTGCGATGTCGTCGCAGAGCGCGCGCGCGAAGCCGATGACCTCGCCGCCCTCCACCGCCACTGCGACGCGTTGCGAGTTGGCGATGAGCTGCGCGAACCGTTCGGGATTGCTGACCTGTTGTTCCCAACCATTGGCGGCAAGCAGACGCCGGGCTGCCTCGATATCTGCGGGCAACGGGTTGCGGATTTCCATTGACGATTCCTCCAGCCTGGTACTTGGGCACGCGCGCCTTACTCCCACGAAAGTGGGGGTACGCCAGTGCCTTCCGCCACGGGCGCGCGTATGGTTCGCGCGTTTTGGCGACAGAGTGTAGCTAAGCGAACACGGCTGCGTCAAACAACTTTATCCGTTAATCCCACGCGTTCGGTGCCGCACGAGGGCCTGCGCGGGGCCCTGTCGTGTCCCTTGGGCTAGCGGTATGATGCCTGCCATGAATGCCACGATCTTCTCCTCCGCCCACCCGGCAGATCAACTCGCCGAGTTCAACGACGCAGATAGCGCGCTGGCGCGTATCCGCGAGATCTATGACAGCTCAGTGGCCGCCGTGCGCGCGCGATTTGACGCGTTTGCCCAGGGCAAGCCGCTGCCGTCGGCCGCGCACGCGTGCTATCCGTATCTGGGCATCTCGGTCAATCTGGAGACGATGGTCACTGATAGCCGGCCTTCCTGGGGCACGGTGGCCTATCCGGGGGTCTATGGCACCACGGTGACGCGGCCGGACCTGCTGTGCGACTACTACCGCGACCAGATCGAGCGTCTGATGCGTTATCACCGCGTGCCGGTGGTGGTAGGGATTTCGCGCCGACCGATCCCGCTGCCGTTTGTGATCGAAGCATCGACCACCGATATCAGCTACACGCAGGCGCGTGAACTCGAGGCGTCATTCGTGCTGCCGGAACTGAGCCGCATCGACGACTCGATCGCCAATGGCACGTATGAGCCCACTCCGGGCGAAGCCTGGCCGCTGTCGCTGTTCTCGGCGGAGCGCGTGGATCTGGCGCTGCAGCGGCTTTATCACTACACGGGTACCGCGCCGCAGCATTTCCAGCGTTTCGTGCTGTTCACAAACTATCAACGTTACGTCGACGAGTTCGTGACACTGGGCCGTTCGCTGATGGCCGGTGACGGTGGCGATGGCTATGTGCGCTTCGTCGAGCCCGGCGACGTGATCCAGCAACTCGGCGAGCAAGAGCCGGATGACGCGACACGTCCACGTGCTTTGCCGCAGATGCCGGCCTACCACCTCGTGCGCGAGGATGGGCTGGGTGTCACGCTGGTCAACATCGGCGTGGGGCCTTCCAACGCGAAGACGATGACGGACCACCTCGCCGTGCTGCGCCCGCATTGCTGGCTGATGGTGGGCCACTGCGGCGGGCTGCGCCGCTCGCAGCAGCTTGGCGACTACGTGCTGGCGCACGCGTATGTGCGCGACGACCACGTGCTCGACCATGACCTGCCGCCCTGGGTACCGGTGCCGCCAATCGCCGAGATCCAGGTGGCATTGCAGGAAGCGGTGGCGCGTGTGACGGGATTGTCCGGTACCGAGATGAAGACACGGATGCGCACTGGCACGGTGGTGTCTACCGACGATCGCAACTGGGAACTGAAATCGAAGTCGCTCTACGCGCGCTTCAACCAGTCACGCGCGATTGCCATCGACATGGAGAGCGCCGCGGTTGCCGCCAATGGCTTCCGACTGCGTGTGCCCTACGGCACGCTCCTGTGCGTATCGGACAAGCCGCTACACGGCGAGCTCAAGCTGCGCGGCATGGCGAATGCGTTCTACCGCCAGCGCGTGAGCCAGCACATGACCATCGGGCTGGAGGCGATCCGCATACTGCGAGAGAACGGCGTCGAACAACTGCACTCGCGAAAGCTGCGCAGCTTCGACGAGCCAGCATTCCGATAAGACACCCGAGACACCTTCCTCCTTGTCTTCGTGAACGAAAAAAAGCGCGCGGTATCACCGCGCGCCTGGAATCGGAGTGAGCCGTCGCGAGCTCAGCCGTTTGACAAGGAGGAGAAAAATTGCCGCTTAGAAGCGATAGCCGACACCGGCGCTGAACAGCCACGGATTGAGCTGCACGTTCGATACCTTCTGGCCCGTTCCATTCGCATAGACGTTGCTCGAGATCCAGATCTTCTTGACGTCGACGTTGAGGAACCAGTTCTTGGTTACCTTGTAGTCCATACCGACCTGCAGGGCCGGGCCCACGCTCCAGCGGTCCAGGCCGAGGGAGTTGCCGGCGATGTCTGCGTTCCAGATGCGGGTCACGTTCACACCAGCGCCAACATAGGGGCGGAAGGTGCCATTCGGAATGAAGTGATATTGCAGCAGCAGGCTCGGAGGCAGGTGGCTGAACGTGCCGATCTTCGCGCCATCCAGACGGACATCCTGCTTTTGCGGAATCGTCAGCACCAGTTCAGCGGCGATGTTCGGCACGATGAAGTAGGTAACGTCCAGTTCCGGAATCCACTTGTTGTTGACGCTGATCCGGTCAGATGCGCCCACACCGCCAACCGGGTCGGACTTGTTGTCCATGTTCAGGAACGTGCCGCGCAGGCGGATCATCCAGTTGCTCTGCTGTTCGTCGGCGGCCACGGCCGGTGCCGAGAGCGCGCCGATCGTGGCGGCGGTCAGCGCCATGCAGATGGAGGAAACAAGGGTCTTGCGGCGGGGAGAGAGGGTAGTGGTCATGGTCGGGAAGCACTGGACATTGAAAATGTGCGCCCAGTGTGTCCCGTGGTTCCCTTGCAGACCTTGACATAGCACAAGCAAGAATCACCCTGCTCTCGAAAGGGGGATTGACCGTCGCCTGTGCGCGACAGATCGCCACCGCTTTGTGCAAACGGCGATCAAGCTTGTGCGGACAGGACTTCTATCCACATGCGGAATGATTCGTGGCGCCCACGCGGCCGCCCCCGTACGCTGTGCGCACGTGGTTGTGCACCGCGCATGTCGTGGGCGTCCGAGAGGACGTCTTTCGCGGTGTGCCCTCTGGGGGGAGGGCACACCGGTTTTCTCGGATGCAGGGCATCCGACAGTCATCAGGCCGCCCTGGCCTGCACGGCTTCCGACATGTCGCGGGTCTGCAGATGGCGATTGATACCGGAGACCACGGCCTTCAGTGACGCCGTGACGATGCTGGGATCGACGCCCGCGCCGAAGCCCGTGGCCGAGTCCGCAACGCGCACTTCGACATAGCAGGCTGCGTTGGCATCGGCGCCCGTGGTCATGGCGTGCTCGTGATAGTCCATCACACGCACCGCTACGCCCAGGCTGCGCGTGAACGCATCCACTGCCGCATCGATCGGACCATTGCCCGTGCCACGCATGCGCATCGGACGACCATCGCGCACGATATCGATTTCCACTTCCGCGGCGGCGTCGCTGGCCGATACCATGCGATGCGATACGTAGCGCAGTGGCGCCTCGACGTCGAGATACTCGCGGCGGAACAGTGCGTAGAGATCCGCCGCGCTGGCCTCGAGCCCGGTTTCATCGGTCATGGCTTGCACTGCGCGGCTGAACTCGATCTGCAGGCGGCGCGGCATGTAGATGCCGTGCATCTGTTCGAGCAGATAGGCCATGCCGCCCTTGCCGGACTGGCTGTTCACACGGATCACCGCGTCATAGCTGCGTCCGAGGTCGGCCGGATCGATTGGCAGGTAAGGCACCTCCCAGATCGCATCGTCCTTCTGCTGGGCGAATCCCTTGCGGATCGCATCCTGATGCGAGCCCGAGAATGCCGTGAAGACCAGGTCGCCCACGTACGGATGACGCGGATGCACAGGCAACTGATTGCAGTGCTCGACGCACTGGCGCACTTCGTCGATATCGGAAAAGTCCAGTTGCGGGTCCACGCCCTGCGTGTACAGGTTCAGCGCCAGCGTGACCAGATCCACATTGCCGGTGCGCTCGCCGTTGCCGAACAGGCAGCCTTCCACGCGATCGGCGCCGGCCATCACGGCCAGTTCCGCCGCCGCCACGGCAGTGCCACGATCGTTGTGCGGATGCACTGACAGCACGATGTGCTCGCGCCGCGCCAGACGGCGATGCATCCATTCGACCTGGTCCGCGAACACATTGGGGGTGCTGCATTCCACCGTGGTCGGAAGATTCAGAACCATCGGTCGGTTGGCATCGGGCTCCCACACGGCGGACACCGCGTCCGATACTTCGAGCGAGAAGTCGAGTTCGGCCAGGCTGAAGGTTTCGGGCGAGTACTCGTAGGTCCATGCGGTTTCCGGCATGGCATCGGTCAGCTCACGGATCAGGCGCGTGCCGGAGACGGCCACTTCCTTGATCTCCTCGCGCGATGTATTGAACACGATGCGGCGCCACGCGGGCGCGATCGGATTGTAGAGATGCACCGTTGCGCGCCTGGCGCCGCGCACGGACTCTACGGTGCGACGGATCAGGTCATCGCGCGCCTGGGTCAGCACGACGATGTTGACGTCTTCGGGGATGCGATCTTCTTCGATCAGCATCCGCACGAAATCGAAATCGGTCTGCGATGCGGAGGGGAATGCCACCTCGATTTCCTTGAGCCCGATCTTGACGAGCTGTTCGAAGAATCGCAGTTTGCGCGCGCTGTTCATCGGCTCGATCAGCGCCTGGTTGCCGTCGCGCAGATCGGTGCTCATCCAGCGCGGCGCGCGCGTGATCTGGCGCGACGGCCAGGTTCGGTCAGGCAAGTCGACCGTGGTGGCGGGGCGATATTTGGTGGATGGATCCTGCAACATGGGCATGGGAATTCTCCTTCCTCGCTAAGGGAAGATGCGACGAATGCGTCAAAAATGGAAAACGGACGGAAAAACGGTGGCGAAAGGCTGCCGAACTGCCACAGGGCTCTAGGCCCGGCAACCGATCGGTAGGCTTAGCAGTAGCGAGGAAGCGCCCAGGGCGCGGCACGACAGCAGGCCCGCGACGCACGCGCGCACGGCGGCATCGATGCGCAAGGCATCGGCGGCGTGGCGGAGGTTGAGTGCGGTGGCGGTCATCGTGCTGGGAAATGTGTCGCAGCGGTTGCGCGACTCAAGGAGCGTAGTGCAGAACACGGGCTGGCGTCAACCCGGGATCGGACGCGGATCCGCGTGGATGCGTGCTGCATTGGTGCGATCTGCGGCCGTCATGGCGGTTGCGTCTTCCGACAAAGGGATGAAACGAGCCTCTTGTGTTGGTTCGCACTCAATCCTCTGGCCGGTATTGCATCCGCCGCATCGCGCCTAGTCTGATTCTGGGAACGGGCCCAAAACTACAAGAGGGGATCATCATGCGGACACGTACGTGGACCACATGGCTCGCCTGTGCGGCGATCGCCATGCTGATGGTGGCATGCGGCGGCGGAGGCGGTAGTTCGGGCTCGGGATCGGCGCCATCCGGCGGCGCGGGCAGTGGCGGTAGCGCCGGCAGCGGCGGCTCCGCCGCGGTGGCAACGTCCTATACGCTGGTGTTGAACCAGACCTCGGGCAAGGTCGCGGTAGGCGACACGATGCCGCTGACTGCGTCAGTCGTTGACAATCTTGGCAATGACGTTACCGGTTCGACCACATTCGCCTGGTCGACCATCAATTCCTCCATCGCCGTCGTGGCGAACGCATCGGTACCGGGCGGCGCAGTGGTGACCGGCGTGGGTCTGGGTATCGCCAACATCAGCGTGGTGGCGACCGTGACCGGCGCCAATAATGCGACGACCGTGCTGCCACAGGCATCGGCGACGATTACGGTGGTTGCGCCGGGTAGCAGGACGTACAGCCTCGCGCTGCCGTACCCATCGCTTTCGATGACGGACGGGCAGACCCTGCGCGTGACGGCATCCTTGATCGACAGCGACGGCGCGGATCGCTCCGCCAGTGCCACCGGATGGACCTGGCGCAGCACCACGTCGGCGGTGCAGGCGGCAGGCGTGGCCAATGTCGGCGTGCTGCTTGGCGTCAATGCGGGCAGCACCGTCGCCCTGTCCGTGGTCAGCGTTCAGGTCACGGCACCGGATGGCAGCACCCTGACCGGCGCTTTCCCGGTGTCGGTGTTCCCGACCGGTGTATCGAGCTACCGGCTCGTGTTGTCGCAGAACGGCTCGCAGATCAACGCGCTGAACGTGCTCAACGGCTACCCACAGACGTACCTCTCGCAGGTGGTGCGTAGCGATGGAAACGACTCGACCCCAGATTTCACCGGCCTGTGGACCTTTACGACCACATCGCCATCGTTACTCGTGTTGCCGGATTCCTCGACACGTCTCACCACGGTCAGCACCGGTCGGCCGAACGGTGCGTCACCGCTCCAGAGCATTCTTTCGGAGATGGCCGGCAGCTTGACGTTGAGCGCAAAGCCGCGCGCCACGCTGTTCGTCACGGAGCAACCAACCTGGGCGCTGGTCTACAACGGTCCACAGCCATTGGTAGTGAACCGCCTGGCTGGCGCGACCATCGCGGTGCAACTGCTGCATCGTGGTGTGGATGAGGGCATCACCGGTTGCGGGACGAGCTGGGCGTGGTCGACGACGAGCAGCAATATCGTGGTCGCGCAGTCGGTGCTTGCGCCCAACTCGGCGTCGATCCTGCCGACGGCGGCTGGCCCCTTCTCGGTCACGGCGACATGCACGGCCGGGGTGGAGGCCATGCCGCTGTCGATCACGATTCCGGGCACGGCACAGTAACGTACTCCGGCGGGGTGCGTACCCGTTTCTGCGGACGCATGCCTCCTTGGTTCGCTCCCCTTTCCCGCTTGCGGGAGAGGGGCCGGGTGAGAGGGATCAGCGGCTCAAATTGCGACAAGGTGGCAAGCAGAGCCTCCACGCCCTCTCACCCAACCCCTTGCCTGCGCCGTGGGAGAGGGACGCAGGCGGATCAAGGCGTACCCATTTCTGCGTGCCTGAGTTGCATCCCCACAAATGAAAACGGCGACCTTTTCAGGTCGCCGTCGTCAGGCATCATCCGTCGATCCGGTCGTCAGGATTTGCGCACGAAGCGGACAATATGCTCGTTGCTGGCGCTGCCCGACTCTGTCGACTTGGTCGAGGTATTGGATCCGCAGGTGCTGCATCCACTATTCGTATCGCACCCTGTGGCGCAACCGGCGGCCTCGCGAGGTGCGAGTCGCCGCGCGACCCAGCCACGCCAGCCGCTGGCCGATGCGCCGCCCAGCCCTGCCGCCAGACTCGCCTTCACGCGCTCGCGTGTGCGCGGCATGTAGCGGCCCACCACGTGCAGGGCGCAGGCCAGCACGATCAGCGGAACCACCAGCGTTTCAAAGGCTTGATAGAGCGTCATGGTCTTTGTGCCTGTTCAACTGAACATCAACGCCACGCGGTACGTGATAAACGACGCGAGGTAGGCCAGCCCGCCCAGATAGGCGACGGAGGCGGCCATCACCTTCCAGGAGTTGGTTTCGCGACGGATCACGGCGAGCGTGGAGATGCACTGCGGCGCGAAGACGTACCACGCCAGCAGCGACAGCGCGGTGGCCAGCGGCCACTGAGCGGCAATCATCGGTGCGAGCTGCGTGGCCACGGCGTCGTCACTGCCGGACAGCGCGTAGACCGTACCCAGCGCGCCCACGGCGACCTCGCGCGCAGCCATGCCGGGCACCAGGGCGATACAGATCTGCCAGTTAAAGCCGATCGGGGCGAAGACATGCTCGAGCGCGCGCCCGATCATCCCCGCGAAGCTATAGTCGATTGCCGGCATGGTGGCGCCTTCGGGCGGCGACGGGAACGTCGCCAGGAACCACAGCAGCACCGTCATCGTCAGGATTACCCGGCCGACGCGTGACAGGAAGATGCGGGCGCGTTCCCACAGGCCAATGGCGATGTCGCGCGGATTCGGCACGCGATACGCCGGCAACTCCATCAGCAGCGGATGCTCGGTGTGGTCGCGGCGGAACCACTTGAGCACGTACGCCACCAGCAGCGCGCTGACGATGCCGGCCACGTAGAGCACGAAGAGCACCAGGCCCTGCAGGTTGAACAATCCGGCCACCGTGCGTTCCGGAATGAATGCGGCGATCAGCAGCGCGTAGACAGGCAGGCGTGCCGAGCAGGTCATCAGCGGCGCCACGAGAATGGTCGTCAGCCGGTCGCGCGGATCCTGGATCGTGCGCGTGGCCATGATCCCCGGAATCGCGCAGGCGAAGCTGGAGAGCAGGGGAATGAACGAGCGGCCGGACAGGCCCGCGCTCATCATCAGGCGGTCAAGCAGGAACGCCGCGCGTGGCAGGTAGCCCGATTCCTCGAGCGTCAGGATAAACAGGAACAGGAACAGGATCTGCGGCAGGAACACGATCACGCTGCCAACGCCCGCGATGATGCCGTCCACGATCAGGCTCTTGAGCATCCCGTCGGGCATCGTCGTGCCGACCAGCTCGCCGAACCAGTGCACGCCGGCCTCGATGCCGTCCATCAACGGCGTGGCCCACGAGAACACGGCCTGGAACATGAAGAACAGCAGCACCGCCAGAATGACCAGGCCGAAAACCGGGTGCAGCACCACGCCGTCGAGCTTGTCCTCGAACTGCGCGGTGCGCGTGGGCATCGTGACGGCGACGTCGAGCAGCCGCTTGACCTCGGCGTGCGTATCAAGCTCCGACACGCTATCGAGCGGCTGGGCCGGCGGCGCCGGTGGCAGCGTGTCGTCGAACAGCTTGATCAGCGATGCGGCGCCATCGTGCTTGACCGCGACGGTTTGCACCACTGGCACGCCAAGTTCACGCGACAGCGCTTCGCGATCGATCTTGATGCCGCGCCGTTCGGCGGCATCGCTCATATTCAGCACCACCACCATCGGCACCCCAAGGCGGCGCAGTTCCAGCACGAAGCGCAGGTGCAGGCGCAGATTGGTGGCGGCCACCACGGACACGATCAGGTCCGGGCGCGTCTCGCCCGGGCGCTGGCCCAGGCAGACCTCGCGCGTGATGGCTTCATCCAGGCTGGCGGAGTCCAGGCTGTAGGCGCCCGGCAGGTCGAGGATGCGAACCGTGCGACCGCCCGGCGACACGAACTGGCCTTCCTTGCGTTCGACGGTGACGCCCGCGTAGTTGGCCACCTTCTGGCGGCTGCCGGTGAGACGATTGAACAGTGCGGTCTTGCCGCAGTTGGGATTGCCTACCAGCGCAATGCGCAGGGCGGCGGTGGGATTCTGTGCGACTGACATGTGAGTGCGAAGGGGCAGGCCGGTTACGCGATGCGCTGCGATGGCGGCGCTTCGGTTTCGCCGGCTGGCGCGATGCTGGTCACGGTGGCGCTGGCCACTTCCACGGTGATGCGGGCGGCTTCCGAGCGGCGCAACGCGAATCGCGAGTAGCCAACCTGGGCAACGAGCGGATCCCTGCCGAACGGTCCGAACGCGATGATCTGCACGGTCTCGCCGGGCACGAAACCCAGGTCGCGCAGACGGCGCGCAATGGGATCATGCGTGAATTCGTCATCCACGGATTTCACGACAGCGGCAGTGCGCCGGGGCAGTTCAGACAACCGCATATGCTTCCAGTCCAGGGGCGCGATCAGCGCCGCGCGGCAGGCTCGGAACCTGCCGGGTACGTAAATAGAAATCGTTCTCGATTGTATAGCATTCGTAGCAGTTTGGCGCTTTGACGGTGGTTTACCGCGCATCGCAAATTGGGAAATCGACGACGATTTGCCCCCGGTAAACCCCCCTTATGTACCGAATAACACAATTGCGGTATTGGTTGCGAAGTTGCCTCGGGGCTAAGCTGCAAGCACGCTGAACACCCCGTTCCACGCGTACTTCTCAAGCCACTGGCTTCGGCCAGTGGCTTCTTCTTTTGGCGCATTCCTGGCGTGTTCTTGCCGAGTGACTAGATGTCTGCCTCGCTGGCGGCCAGCCTGACCATTTCGACGAAATGGTCGCGTGCCGGGTGATCCGGCGCCTGTTTCCACACGCAATACACCTCCGAGGGCACGGTCGCATCCGCAAGTGGCCGAAACGCGGCACCTGCCATGCCGGAGCGCGCCATCGCAGCCGGCACCACGGCAATCCCCATCCCCTGTGACACCAACGACACCACGGACAGCCAGTGCCGCACCTCATGGCGAATCTGGGGATAGAAGCCGTGCGCGGCGCACATGTCGAAAATGCGGCTGTAGTAGTCGGGCGACGCCTTGCGGGAGAACAGGACGAATGGCTCGCCGCGTAAGTCAGTGAGCGCTACCGTATCCTGTTGGCCAAGCGGATGCTTGGCTGACATGCAGCAGACAAACGGTTCGCGGTGCGCCAGCGTGGTGGCCAGCTCATCCGGCACGCGGCTGGTATGGACAAAGCCCGCATCGAGTTCACCGTGTAAAAGTGCATCAATCTGCTCTTGCGAGTTCAGCTCGGTCAGGGCCACGTGGATGCCGGGATAGCGCGCCTGGAATTCCTTCAGGCGCTGGGGCAGGCCACGATAGAGCATCGACCCCACGAAGCCGACCCGCAGCCGTCCCACCGCGCCGGCCTCGATCTCCCGCGCCAGCAGGCGGGCTTCCTCGGCCTGCGCCAGTAGCGCCATGGCCGATTCCCGAAACGCGCGTCCGGCCGCGGTCAGGCGCACGCCACGGCTGTCGCGTTCGAACAGCCGGGCGCCGACCGAGGCTTCGAGTTGCTGGATATTGAGCGATAGCGGCGGCTGCGAAATCGACAGTCGCCGGGCGGCGCGCCCGAAATGAAGTTCCTCGGCGAGCACAAGGAAGTAGCGCAGATGTCGGAATTCCATGGCGATACAAAATTTGTATTGATCGAGCCAATTTTAGAATTAGACACGAATCGTTGGGGTTTGAATAATGGACGCAAACCATCCCGCCCGACAGCCGCCCGACAGGCATCGTGTCCAGGACGGGGACCTCCAGGAGACAATTCATGCCGACCAGCGCCGCGCGTCCAGCCGCGTCCACCACCGTGTACCCCGAAGTTGCCGCGCATCCGGTGCCAGATCGCCATGGCGCGAGTCTGTTCACGGCCGATCCGGACCTGCGCGCGCTGCTGCCGCTTTACCTGCCGGCCGACCTGTTCAACCACCTGCTGCCGCACCTCGAGCGCATGGGCGCACTGGCCGGCGGCGTGCTCGACGAACTGGCCAACGAGGCCGATCACGCGCCGCCCACGCTGTCGCACCGCACCCGCACCGGCCTTGATGCCCAGCGCATCCACAAGCATCCGTCCTATGTGGAACTGGAGCGCGTGGCGTTCTCGGAATTCGGGCTGGCTGCGGTGTCGCATCGCGGCGGCGTGCTCGGCTGGGACAAGCCGATGCCCCCGGCCGCGAAGTACGCACTGACCTACCTGTTCGTGCAGGCCGAATTCGGCCTGTGCTGCCCGCTGTCGATGACCGATTCGCTGACGCGCACGTTGCGCAAGTTCGGCGATCCGGCGCTGGTCGACCGATTCCTGCCGAACCTGACCACGCAGGTGTTCGACGACCTCTATCAGGGCGCGATGTTCATGACCGAGCAGGGGGCCGGCTCTGACGTCGCTGCCACGACCACCCGCGCGATTCGCGACGACAACGCCGAGGGCGGCTGGCGTCTGGTGGGCGACAAGTGGTTTTGCTCGAATCCCGATGCCGCGCTGGCGATGGTGCTGGCGCGGGTGGAGGAAGCCGACGGTTCGGCCGTTGCCGGCATCAAGGGCGTCTCGCTGTTCCTGTTGCCGCGCACGCTGGCGGATGGCAGCGCCAACCACTTCCGCATCATCCGTCTCAAGGACAAGCTCGGCACACGCTCGATGGCCAGCGGCGAGATTCGGCTGGAGGGCGCGCACGCCTACCTGGTTGGCGAACTGGGCCGTGGTTTCGTGCAGATGGCCGACATGATCAACAATTCGCGCCTGTCCAACGGCGTGCGAGCGGCCGGCCTGATGCGCCGGGCGCTGACCGAGGGCCAGTTCATCGCCCGCGAGCGCCGCGCGTTCGGCAGGCGCCTGGCGGACATGCCGCTGATGCGTCGCCAGTTGCTGAAGCTGACGCTGCCCACGGAGCAGGCGCGCACGATGGTTTTCCAGACTGCCGAAGCCCTGCGCCGTGCCGATGCGGGCGATGCCGACGCCTATCCGCTGATGCGCATCCTGACACCGCTGATCAAGTTCCGCGCCTGCCGCGATGCGCGCAAGGTCACGGGCGATGCGATGGAGATCCGCGGCGGCTGCGGCTACATCGAGGAATGGAGCGACCCGCGCCTCGTGCGCGACGCGCATCTCGGTTCCATCTGGGAAGGCACGAGCAATATCGTCGCGCTCGACGTGCTGCGCGCAATTCGCCGCGAGGGCTCGCTGCCCGTGTTGCAGGCACACCTGCAGGCGCTGCTTGGCGATACGCCGATGCATGCCACTGCGCGCGCCACGTTCGACCTGGCGCTGGCCAACACCGTCGCGCTGGCGACCCGTGCGGCAGACGCTGGGGCCGATGGTGACGTGCTGGCGCGTCAGGCAGCTTCCGCGCTGTATCACGTGACCAGTGCCGTCGCCATGGCATGGGAAGCCGGCCAGATCGGTTCGGTTCGCCGGATGCGGCTGGCGCAACTGGTGCTGGTGCATCGCGTGCTGCCGCAGGATCCGCTCGGCGGCGGCGTCGAACCCGAGTGGCTGGCCGAAACCGTGGAGCCGCCCGCCGATGGCGTGGTGCGCGCGGCGGGGCCCGTGGACCAGATCAACGTGTTCTGACGGCTCACCCAGAGAACACCCAGGCAGTACGGTGCGCCCGCAACGGCGCACCTCGCGCGCCCGCGGCGCGCATTCCAAACATAAAAAGCTTTACCGGAGACAACCCATCATGCCCCAATGGCACCGCCGCGCGGCCCTTGCCGCGCTGACCTCGTTGGTCGCCTGCACGTTCACGCTCACCACCACACCGGCCTTCGCGCAGAAGGAATTCCCGAGCAAGCCGATCATGCTGGTGGTGACCTATCCGCCCGGCGGACCTACCGACGCGATGGCCCGCACGCTGGCCGCTGCGTTGAAGAACAGCCTTGGCCAGCCCGTGGTCGTGGAGAACCGCGCGGGAGCGGGCGGCAACATCGGCGCGGAAGTCGTCGCGCGTGCCGAGCCCGATGGCTACACGCTGATGTTCGGCACGTCGGCGCCGCTGGCCATCAACGTCAGCCTGTATCGCAAGATCAACTACGACCCGGTCAAGAGCTTCGCGCCGGTGATCCAGATTGGCCAACTGCCCAATGTGCTGGTGGTAAATCCGAGCGTGCCCGCGAAGAACGTGCAGGAGCTGATCGCGTACAGCAAGGCGCATCCGGGCAAGCTGTCCTATGCGTCGTCGGGCAATGGCGCATCGTCGCATCTGGCCGGTGTGCTGTTCAACAACCTGGCCGGCACCGATTTCCAGCATGTGCCATACAAGGGCACCGGCCCGGCGCTCAATGATCTGCTGGGTGGGCAGGTCAGCATGACCTTTACCGATGTGCTGACCGCGCTGCCGTTCATCAAGAGCGGCAAGGTGCGTGCGCTCGGGGTGACCACGAAAGGGCGTTCGCAGGCATTGCCCGATGTGCCCACCGTGGCGGAACAGGGTGTTGCCGGCTTCGATGTTTCGGTATTCTTCGGTGTGGTAGCACCTGCCGGTACGCCGCCGGAAGTCATCCGCAAGCTCAATCACGCATTTGCCGATGCGTTGGCACAGCCAGACGTGCGCAAGACGCTGCTGGCGCAGGGGCTGGAGTTCGCGCCGGCCACCACGCCAGAGCAGCTTGGTGGTTTCGTGAAGTCGGAAGTCGGCAAATGGCGTTCCGTGGTGCAGAAGTCGGGCGCGCAGCTCGACTGATCATGACAAGAACAGGAGGAGACATGACGCCATTCACACCCGGCGCGCTGGCAGGCATTCGCGTAGTCGATCTGTCGCGCATTCTGGGCGGCCCGCTTTGCGGCCAGATCCTCGGCGATCACGGCGCAGACGTACTCAAGATCGAGCCGCCGCAGGGCGATGACACACGCACCTGGGGGCCACCGTTCCGCGATGGCGTGGCGTCGTACTACTTCGGCCTCAATCGCAACAAGCGCATCATGAAGCTGGACCTGACGGCCGATACCGACCGCGAAGTCTTGCTGACGCTGCTGGCCGATGCCGACGTGCTGATCGAGAACTTCAAGACCGGCACGCTCGAGAAATGGGGCCTTGGTTTCGATGTGCTGTCGCAGCGCTTCCCCCGGCTCGTGCATTGCCGCGTGTCCGGCTTCGGCGCCGATGGTCCGTTGGGTGGCCTGCCGGGTTATGACGCGGCGATCCAGGCGATGGCCGGCATCATGAGCATCAACGGCGAGGCCGACCGGGAACCGCTGCGAGTTGGTTTGCCCGTGGTGGACATGGTCACTGGTCTGAACGCCGCGCTGGGCGTGCTGCTGGCATTGCAGGAGCGAGAGCGCAGCGGACGTGGGCAGTTCGTGGAATCGGCGCTATATGACTCGGGCTTGTCGCTGTTGCATCCCCATGCGGCCAACTGGTTCATGAGCGGCAAGACGCCCGCGCGCACCGGTAACGCGCATCCGAACATCTACCCGTACGACACGGTGGCCACCGCGACCGATCCGATCTTCCTTGCCGTCGGCAACGATCGGCAATTCCGCATCCTGTGCGAGTACCTCGGCGTGGCGGAGCTGGCCGACGACGAACGCTTTGCAACGGCAGGCGCGCGCTCGGTCAACCGGGCGCAATTGAAGGGCACGCTGGAATCGAAGCTGGCCACGTGGGACGGGAAGGCGCTGGCCGACGAACTGTCTGCGGCCGGTGTCCCGTGCGCACCGGTGTTGTCGGTGCCCGATGCACTGACGCATCCGCATACCGCCCATCGCGAGATGGTGGTGGAGATGCCCGGCGGCTACAAGGGCCTGGGCGCCCCGGTCAAACTGAGCCGCACGCCGGCGACGTACCGGTATGCACCGCTGACCGAAGGCAACCAGTTCCTGCCGCGCGAGGCGGCGAACGATTGAATTGGGTGTCAACCGTTGGTATGCGCACCCCTCTCCCGCGCGGGAGAGGGGTGTAAAAACGACCTCACCGCTTCTTACCCCGGAATCATCCCCGTCAGCCAGTACGCCTGGATCATCGTGATCACACCCACGATGGCTGCGAACAGCAGGCTGTGCTTCACGGTGAAGCGGAACAGTTCCGACTCCTTGCCGACCAGACCCGTCGCCGCGCAGGCCACTGCGATCGACTGCGGCGAGATCATCTTGCCTGTTACGCCGCCCGTGGTGTTGGCGGCCACCAGCAGCGTGTCCGATACGCCGATCTGATGCGCGGTCGTATGCTGCAGCGAGCAGAACAGCGCGTTCGACGACGTATCCGAGCCGGTCAGGAACACCCCCAGCCAGCCCAGCAGCGGCGAGAAGAACGGGAACGCCGCGCCGGTTCCGGCCAGCAGCAGCGCCAGCGTCGATGACATACCGGAGTAGTTGGCGACGAACGCGAACGCCAGTACCAGACCGATCGAGGCGATCGGACGGCGCAGTTCCAGCAGCGTTTCCTTGAAGGTGGTGATGGCATCGCTCGGCTTCATGCGCAGCAGCACCGCAGAGATGATGGCGGTCAGCAGGATCGCGGTACCGACGGCCGACAGCAGGTCGAGCTTCAGCACAGCCTCGTAGGGCTTGGGCGATGCCACGATCGGGGCGCTCTTGATCACGAGTTGGTCGAGCATCGGTACCTTGAACTTCAGTACCGTTCCCGCCAGCGCGCCGTTGCCGGCGAACAGCGCCTTGAACGGTGCCAGGCTCCAGACCGTGACGATGGCGGTCAGAATGCCGAACGGCGCCCATGCGCGCACGGTCTGGCCGAACGTGTAGGGCGATGCTTTGCGGCTCGCGGGCGCACCCATACCGCCACCGAACCCGGCCATCGCCACAGTGCCGCCAGCCGCAACCGTGCCACCAGCCGCTTGCGATGCCGAGCGCGGTTGCCACACACGCAGGAACGCGGCGAGCGAGATCAGACTGACCAGTGCCGACGTGATGTCCGGCAGCTCGGGACCGATGTGGTTCGACGTGAAGTACTGCGTGACGGCGAAGCTGCCACCGACGACCAGCGCGGCTGGCCAGGTCTCGCGCACGCCTTTGGCGCCATCCATCATGAACACCAGCCAGAACGGCACAGCCAGCGACAGCAGCGGCAATTGGCGGCCCGCCATCGCGCCGATATGCATCGGGTCGATGCCCGTGACCTGTCCGGCCACAATGATCGGAATGCCCATCGCGCCAAACGCCACCGGCGCGGTGTTCGCGATCAGGCAGAGCCCGGCCGCATAGAGTGGGTTGAACCCGAGCCCGACCAGCAGCGCGGCGGTAATCGCCACCGGTGCGCCGAAGCCCGCCGCACCTTCCAGGAACGCCCCGAAGGCAAAGCCGATCAGCAGCATCTGCAGGCGCTGGTCATCGGTGATCGACAGCACCGACGCGCGGATGACGTCGAACTGCCCGGTCTTGACCACGATCTTGTAGAGGAACACCGCGGTGACGATGATCCACGCGATTGGCCACAGGCCATAGGCAAAGCCGAATCCGGCCGCGGCAAATGCCTGCTGTGCCGGCATCCCGTACGCGAAGATCGCCACGGCCAGCGCCAGTGCCAGCGTGACAGCTGCCGCCACATGGCCCTTCATGCGCAGTACCGCGAGCGCGACGAAGAAAAACAGGATGGGTATCGCCGCCGCGAGCGCGGACAGCCAGAGGCTGCCCAGCGGCGTATAGATCTGGGTCCAGGGTTGCATCTGGAAGTCTCCTTGGTGGTTTGTCTGAATTCTTTTGGTGGGATGCCGCTCGATGCCGCTACTCGGGCTGGTTGCGTGCGTCGAGCAGGTCGGAGAGGCTCTTTGGCGCCGGTGTCAGTGGCTTGCGATGCTGCGTCCAGCCCATCTGCCGCGAGGGCGTCAGCGCCCGCAGCCGGGTGGCGGCCCAGCGGAACAGGCGGTACGTGGTGGGGTGGGCGAACGCGCCGCTCCAGAAGCGCCAGACCAGATGCTCGCGGCGACTGAACTTCGCGCCCTGGCCCTTGAGCGGGTGCGGCACGGCCTCGTCGGGGTTACGGTTCGACTCAGTGCGCAGCCGCACCAGCAGCTGCGGAATCGGAATGCGCACGGGACAGACCTCGCCGCACGCGCCGCACAGGCTCGATGCCGTTGCCAGGTCGGCCGTGGCGTCGAGGCCGAGCAGGTGGGGCGAGATGATCTTGCCGATCGGGCCCGGATAAGTCGTGCCGTAGGCATGACCGCCGATGCGCGTGTAGACCGGGCAGTGGTTCATGCACGCGCCGCAGCGAATGCACTGCAGCGTGGCGCGTAGCTGCTCGTCGGCGTATGCCTGGCTACGGCCGTTGTCGAGCAGCACCAGATGGACTTCGCGCGGACCATCCTGCTCATGCGGCTTGCGTGGGCTCGAGATCAGGTTGAAGTAGGTGGTGATGGGCTGCCCGGTCGCGGAACGTGTCAGCAGGCTGGAGAGCGGCACGATGTGAGACAGCTTCGCCACCACCTTCTCCATGCCCATGACGGCGATATGGACGTCGGGCACCGTGGTGGAAAGACGGCCATTGCCCTCGTTCTCCACCAGCCACAGGGTGCCGGTGTCCGCCGCCGCGAAGTTGACGCCGGACAGGCCGATATCGGCCTCGACGAAGGCCTGGCGCAGCGCGCGGCGGCCGGTCTGGATCAGCGCATCCACGTCTTCCGTGTACGGCGTATCGGGGATGTGTTGCTCGAACAGCGTCGCGATATCGGCCTTGGTCTTGTGGATCGCCGGCATCACGATGTGCGATGGCTTCTCGCCGGCCAGCTGGACGATGTACTCGCCCATGTCCGATTCGATGCAGTCGATGCCGCGCTCGGCCAGGTAATGGTTGAGTTCCATCTCCTCGCTGGCCATCGACTTGCCCTTGATCACGCGCCGGGCAGCGTGGCCCTGGGCGATCCGCAGGATGATTGCGTTGGCTTCATCGGCGGTTTCGGCCCAGTGGACCTGCACGCCGGCTGCGGTCAGATTGCCTTCGAGTTCGACCAGCAGGTCGGGCAGATTGGCCAGCGCGTGCTGGCGGATGGCTTCGCCAAGATCACGCAGGTGCTCGAGTTCGTCACCGTCGGGGAACTGCACGGCCCGCTTCTGCTGGAGGAAGTCCATCGCGCCGCGAAAGCTCTTGCGCAGCTTGGGATCGTCGAGTGCGGCGCGCGCGCGGGCGCGAAAGTCCTCGGTGGGAACGAAATGCAGGGGTTGCTGGCTCATCGCGAGGTTTCTCCGTCGGTCACGATCACGACCCACAGCCTGCGTGGGCCGTGCGCGCCGTAGGCCAGCGTCTGCTGGATGTCGGAGGTCTTGGACGGGCCGGAGACCATCACCAGATTGGTCGGCATGCCGTCCGACCAGCGCTCGGCACGCGCGGCGGCATGAAGGTCAGGGTGCAGCGTCGATGCGTAGACCAGCGCGATATGCGTGGGCGGCACCAGCGACATCGTGCGCGGCGATCTGGCATCGGGCGCCAGCACCAGCGTGCCGGTAGCGGCCAGGCCGGAGCGGGCCACGGTGAAGCCGGCATCGACGGTATCGAACAGTTCCGCCTTCCAGGCTTCGAGCGGACGATCGAACGTTACGGTGTCGATGCTGGATGGCAGCGCCCGCGCAAGTGCGGCGCCTTCGGGGCAATCGCGGTCCAGAAGCAGTCGGCGCACGCCTTCGTTCGCCAGCCGCCGCGCGACCCATGCGGGCCAGCTTGCCGCGTCGGTGCAGATCACGTCGGCGTGGGAGGCAGTCAAGGCGGCCTGCATCGAGGCGACCATCGCGTCGATCGACGGTGCCTGACCACGACGGCCATCGAAATGGTCGTCGATCCGCTGGTCCAGTTTCTGGGTGTCTTCGGTCAATGTCGCACCGGAAGTGGGCGCGGCGGCACGCAGCCGCCCGATCATGCGTTCGCGCGCGCTCATCGTCGTCATTCGGCACCTCCGGTGCGGCGCCACAGGAACGACGCCAGATGCTCGACCGGCAGCGGCGCGCCGGTGTGGGCGGCGGCATGGCCGATATTGAGCAGGCAGCCGCAATCGGCGGAGACGAGCCGGTCGCACCCGGTGGCGCAGGCGGAGGCCACCTTGTCGCGCACCATCGCGCCGGAGATATCGGCGTGCTTGAGCGAGAACGTGCCGCCAAAGCCGCAGCATTCGGACTCGCGCTCGTGCTCGACGCGTGTCACCCCGGGCAGTGCGTCCACCAACGCCACGCCGTGGCTGCGCGTGCCCATTTCCCGGCGTGCCGCGCAGGATGTATGCAGCACCACGCGCTCGTGCGGCGCGTTGGCGGGCGTGGCGTCGAAGCGCACATGGAGCACATTGAGCAGGAATTCGGCGAGTTCGTAGACGCGGGCGGCAATGTCACGGGCCAGCGCAGCGGCTTCAGGGTCGCTGGGGTCGTCGGCGAACAGCGTGGGCCAGTGATGGCGCATCATGCCGGCGCATGAGCCGGACGGCACGATGATCGGCCAGGGTTCCCGGAACAGGTCCAGCTGCGCACGGGCGACCTTGCGAGCCTGTTCGGGGTTGCCGCTGCTGTACGCCGGCTGGCCGCAGCAGCTTTGTCCGCGCGGAAAGTGAGCGGTCAGGCCTTCGCGCTCGAGCAATCGCACGGCATCCAGGCCGGCCTGCGGGACGAAGAGATCAACGAGGCACGTGCCGAACAGGTACACCTGCTGTGGCGCGGTGGTGGGGTACTGCCTGGATTCCATTTGTGAGTCTCCGGATGGCGGCGCAACCTGCCCGGCAAGGCGCTGCGACATTTTTGGGCGCATAATTCCCGCTCTCGCGCCGGAGCACAAATTGGTTGGACCAGTTGCCGGAACGGCCGGATTTCAAGGGATGAGGGATGGGGGCAGGCAACGCACGCAACCGTGTGGAAGACATCATGCGCAGGATGGAAACCGCGCTGCTGGACGGCACCTGGCCCGTCGGCACGCGGCTGCCTGCGGAGCGTGTTCTGGCGGAGCAGTTCGGGGTGGCGCGAAACACGATCCGCGAGGCGATCCAGCGCCTGGCGGCGCGAAACCTGCTGCAAAGCCGGCGCGGCGCGGGCGTATACGTCACCGATCAATTGCGCACGGGCATCGCCTCGCCCTGGGGCCAGCTCGTGGCCGATCACCCGGCGCTGCGCGATGACATTCTGGAGTTCCGCCGGGTGCTGGAAGGCGCCACCGCCTACTTCGCGGCGTTGCGTGCCGATGCGGCGGATCTGAAGCGTATACGCGCGCTACTCAAGGAACTGGAGCGCTCACGCATGACGGATGACAAGCGCGCCGAGGCCGATGCGGATGCCAGGCTGCACGACGCCATCGCGCAGGCATCGCACAACACGATGTTCCTGCATCTGCATACCAGCGTGATTGGCATGTTGCGCGAGCACATCACGATCAACGGCACGGGGCTGCGCGAGGCCGATGATGAATCGTCGGACCTGCTGCTGCGCCAGCACCGCACGCTTTGCGAGGCGATTCTGGCGCGCCGGCCGGAGGAAGCCCGCACGGCGATGCAGACGCACATCGACTTCGTGCGGAGCAAGGTCGACTAGTCTTTCCGCATATTGGTCGTACCAATTTCTGCGTACGACAAAGCAATGAAATCAAGCACTTGGCTGAGCGCCTACACAAGCCCGGCCGTGGTCAGTTCGCGCTTTACGTAGGCATAGAAGATCGGTCCCGCGATCACGCCGGGGATGCCGTAGAGCGTTTCCATCACCAGCATCACCGTCAGCAGCTCCCATGCGGCGGCGTGTATACGCGCACCGATGATCCGCGCATTGAGGAAGTACTCGAGCTTGTGGATCACCACGAGGAACAGCAGCGACACCACCGCGATCGGCAGCGAGACCGAGAGCGAGGCGATGACGATGGCCGTATTCGAGATCAGGTTGCCCAGCACCGGCAGCAGTCCGGCGATAAACGTGATGGCCACCAGCGTCTTGGAGAGCGGCAGGTGCTGGTGGAACAGGGGCAGCAGCACCAGCAGGTAGATCGCGGTCAGGATCGTGTTGACGAGCGAGATCTGGATCTGCGCGAAGATGAACTGCGAGAACGCAGTCTGCAGCGTACGGGCCCGGTCCACCAGTGCCAGGGCGAGCGGACGACGGTTCGGGCGGGAAATGGCGCGGTACAGCGCGACCATCGCGCCGATGATGAGGCCGACGAGGATATGGACCAGCGTGCGCAGGATATCGGCACCAAGCCGCTGCGCCATCTGCGCGTGCTCACGCAATGCCGAGATCAGGGTCGTGGCGAGTTCGTCGACCCCGTTGGGCAGGTAGTCGCTCAGCCAGGCTGGCAACTGGGCGCGAGAGCGGTCGATGATGTCGGCGGAATGGTCGAGCAGCCGGTCCAGCGTATTGCCGTCGCCGCTGACGAAGCGGATGAGCGCCCAGATGCTGCCGGTCAGCACCAGCAGGATGATGGTGGACAGGATGGCCACAGCGATGGCGTCGCGGCGCGAATGTAGTCGCATCAGCCGTGGCGCCAGCACATCCACCAGAGAGTAGAGCAGCAGGCCGGCGAGCAGCGCGGACACCAGGTTGGCGTGCATCACCAGCAGCAGGGCCCCGGCGGTCAGCACGTACGACACGGCCTTGACGCTGAACCAGGCGGCGGGAGTCAGGGGCCGGGTTTGGTCAGGCTGTTCGGTGCTGCCGGTTCCGGCGCGGTCTTTGGTCTGTTCGGTGTCCAATTCGTTGTCCAACTGCGGCATATCTCGGCTGAGAGCGGGGCGTTGCGGAAATGAAGCAAGGAAGCAATCGCCACGATTGTCGATGCCGGGCGTAACAATGGCAAGACAGGATGACGAGACAAGCAGATGACGGGACAAACCGTGCGGACGATTGCTCGGGCGTGATACTTGCAGCACTGGCCTATATTGAAGTTCCGTGGCAGCCCTTCAGGAGACCACTTGCATGGCCTTCACGCATACCGTCGGCGTACGCCGGCACGTCTTTGACGATCTGCGCACGCTGCTGGCCAAGGCCAGCCCGGCCCGGTCTGGCGACGCCCTCGCGGGTATCGCCGCAGCCAGCGAAGAAGAGCGGATGGCGGCGCGTATGGCGCTGGCGGACATGCCGCTGGCGCATTGCCTTGCGGAGCCGCTGATTCCTTACGAGGCTGACGAGGTCACCCGGCTGATCGTGGACAGCCATGACGCGCAGGCGTTCGCGGCGCTTGCCAGCCTGACCGTCGGGGAGTTCCGGGACTGGCTGCTGCGGCACGATACCGATACGGCCACGCTGGCCCGGGTGGCGCCCGGCGTCACCCCCGAGATGGCGGCGGCCGTGAGCAAGCTCATGCGCAACCAGGACCTGGTGGCCGTGGCGCGCAAATGCGCGGTGGTCACCGCCTTCCGCAACACCATCGGGCTGCCCGGGCGCCTCGCCGTGCGGCTGCAGCCGAACCATCCGACCGACGACCCGCGCGGCATCGCCGCGTCGATCATCGACGGGCTGCTGTACGGCTGCGGCGATGCCACCATCGGCATCAACCCGGCCAGCGACAACCTTGGGGCGATCACCACGTTGCTGAAGCTTCTGGATGACATTCGCACCCGCTACGAGATCCCCACCCAGTCCTGCGTGCTGACTCACGTCACCAACACCCTGCGCGTGATGGAGCAGGGCGCGCCGGTCGATTTGGTGTTCCAGTCGGTGGCTGGCAGCCAGGCGGCCAATGCAGCGTTCGGCATCTCTCTGGCGCTGCTCGAAGAGGCACGGCAGGCGGCGTTGTCGCTGCGGCGCGGCACGGTGGGGCACAACGTGATGTATTTCGAGACCGGCCAGGGCAGCGCGCTTTCTGCCAACGCCCACCATGGGGTGGATCAGCAGACCATGGAGGCGCGCGCGTACGCGGTGGCGCGCCGGTTCGAGCCGCTGCTGGTCAATACCGTGGTGGGGTTCATCGGTCCCGAGTACCTCTACGACGGCAAGCAGATCATCCGGGCCGGGCTGGAGGACCATTTTTGCGGCAAATTGCTGGGCATGCCGATGGGCTGCGACGTCTGTTACACGAACCACGCCGAGGCCGACCAGGACGACATGGACAACCTGCTGACGTTGTTCGGCGTGGCGGGTATCAACTTCATCATGGGGGTGCCCGGCGCCGACGACATTATGCTGAACTACCAGAGCACGTCGTTTCATGACGCGCTGTATCTGCGCGAAGTCCTCGGCCTGCGGCCCGCGCCGGAGTTCGAGGCGTGGCTGCGCAAGATGGGCATTGTCGACGCGGGCGGGCGGTTGCTGGAGCCTGGTGCGCGTCAGCCGCTGCTGACCATGGCGGACACGCTTTGAACGGGAGGACGGACACCATGTCGACGCCAGCGAACCCCGAAGACCCGTGGGCGCGTTTGCGCCAGTTCACATGCGCCCGCATCGCTATCGGCCGCACCGGTCACGCGCAGAAGACCGCGTCGATCCTGGCATTTGGCCTGGCCCATGCACAGGCGCGTGATGCCGTGCATCTGGCGCTCGATGTGGTGGCGTTGGAAACCGCGCTGCGCGATGCCGGCTTGGATGCGCTGCACGTGCTGCACGCGCATGGCGCAGCGGCGGATCGCGACCAGTACCTGCGTCGCCCTGACCTGGGCCGAAGTCTCGATGCCGAGAGCCGCGCGCGACTCGTTCCATCGGCGCAGCCATACGATGTCGTCTTCGTGATCGCCGACGGGCTTTCCGCACTGGCCGCCCAGCGTCACGCGCTGCCGCTGCTGCAGGCCGTGCTGGCGCGTCTGCATGACTGGCGGGTTGGACCGGTGGTGGTCGCGCGGCAATCGCGGGTGGCGTTGGGCGACGAGATCGGCGAGCGCCTTGGCGCGCGGCAGGTGGCGATGCTGATTGGCGAGCGTCCGGGGCTCAGTTCGCCGGATAGCCTTGGGATCTACCTGACATTCGACCCCCGCGTGGGGCGCACGGATGCACAGCGCAACTGCATCTCCAACGTGCGGCCCGAAGGACTGTCCTATGCGCAGGCGGCGGACAGGCTGGTGTTCCTGATGCGAGGGGCGGTAGCGCTCGGTCGGTCCGGCGTGGACCTGAAAGACGACAGCGCCACCGTGTCGGCGGCGCTGTCACACCCCTGAAGACATGAGAGATGGGGGCTACATCATGCGGTGCGAGAACTTGCCGCTTGCCGCATCGCTCATCAACGTCATGAACTGATCGCGTTGCATGTGCACGAGTTCCATGTGGTCGCCGGCCTCGAACCAGACTTCCGGTTCGTCGAACAGGCTTTCGTCCACGTAGGTCTGCATGCCGTACGACATCGCGCAAGGCGGGATGGCGCCGAGGTCGCAGTCCTTGAACACTTCGCGGATCTCATCCTCGTGCGCGAGCACGAGCTTGCGGCCGGTCATCTCGCAGATGGTCGACATCTGCAGATGGTGACTCGAAGGAATCACAACCGCCACATAGCCGCCTTCGTCCTCAAGCAACAGCGTTTTGGCCAGACGGTTTCCTGGTACATGGGCAGCCTGCGCAGTGGCCATGCTGCTGAGGCTGTAGGGATGACGAATGATGTCGAACTGGCTGTTCATACGGCTGAGCCGGCCAGCCAGAGTGCCTGCCATTGCCATGATTGCCTTCCTTCCCACGCGAGCCACGCGCAGTTTAGTCCTGAGTGTTCTCACTATAGGCACTGTCGGCACCGCCGGCACGGATGCGCGGCCAGATCGCCTGCAGCTCTGTTCTCAGGAACGTAAGCAGGTAGCGCGTTGCCATGGTCTGGTAGCGATTGGGCATGGTCAGCATGTACAGCTTGCTGCCGAACGCACTGATCTGATAGTCGCCGAGCAGCGATTCCAGCGCGCCGCTGGCCAGTTCCTTGTCCACGGCATAGAGCGGAAAAATGCCGATGCCGAGCCCGCCGACCACGGCCTCCTTGAGGAACGCGAAGTTTTCGGAACTCAGGGTTGGCTCCAGCACCACCTGTTCGCGCTCGGCCGTGCCGTCGCGTGTGCCCGACACCTTGAGTTTCTGCCCGATCGGCGACGCGCACACGATCGCATGGGTCGTCAGGTCGGCCAGTACCGCGGGCGGCGTGCGTCCGGCCAGATACGACGGCGCGGCGCAAAGCAGCCAGTCCACCCCGCCGATTTCCGTGGCAACGACCGAGTCGGGAGGCGTGGAGATGATGCGCAGCGCCACTTCCACATCCTCGGAGACGAGGTTGTGGATGCGGTTGTCGAACACGACGTCGAGCGTGATATCGGGATAGCGCTGCTTGAAGCGCACCAGCAGCGGCGAGATCATCGTGTGACCCAGCCCGGTGGGTACCGACAGCCGCACATGGCCCTGGAGGCTCTTGCCCATGCTGCTGATCAGCGCGTTGGCCGCGGCCACTTCGCCCAGGATGTTCTTGCCGTGCTCGTACAGTCCGGCACCCACCGGCGTCGGTTCCACGTGCCGGGTCGTCCGGCGCAGCAGTTGCACGCCGAGCTCCTCTTCCAGCGCCTTGAGGTGGTAGCTGACGTTGGCGCGCGTCATCTTGAGCTTGCGCGCGGCGGCGCTGAGATTGCCGGCATCGACGATATCGACGAACAGGCGCAGGGCGTTGAGATCCATGGCGGGGAGGCGAGCGAAGGGCGCGTGCAAATAGAAAGGGGCCCGAAGGCCCCTCAGTTTGCCATGACTGCGGCGGGTGGCCGGTCAGTGCTCGTGATGCAGGTACTTGGCCTGGCGCGGCAGGCGCAGGCTGACCAGGAACGCCACCACCATCATCGCGGTGACATACCAGTAGAACGTGCTCTCGTGCCCGATTGACTTCAGGCCCAGCGCCACATACTCCGCCGAGCCGCCAAAAATGGCGTTGGCGACCGCGTATGCCAGGCCGACGCCCAGCGCGCGCACCTCCGGCGGGAACATCTCGGCCTTCACGATGCCGCTGATCGACGTGTAGAAGCTGACGATGGCCAGCGCCACGCAGATCAGCAACAGCGCCATCTCGGGGCTGCTGACGGTCTTGAGCGCGGTCAGGATCGGCACCGTGGCGACTGCGCCCAGCGCGCCGAACATCAGCATGTTGTTGCGGCGACCGATGCGGTCCGACAACATGCCGAACAGCGGCTGCATGCACATGTACAGGAACAGGCAGCCTGTCATCACGTAGCTGGCCGTCTTGATCGGCATGCCTGCCGTGTTGACCAGGTACTTCTGCATGTACGTGGTGAACGTGTAGAAGATCAGCGAGCCGCCGGCCGTGTACCCGAGCACCGTGAAGAACGCGGCCTTGTGGTGGCGGAAGAGCTCGCCCACGGTGCCGGCGCCTTTGCTGTTGCGCGACTGGGCGGTGGTCGTTTCATGCAGCGTGCGGCGCAGCAGCAGGGCCACCACCGCGGTGACCGCGCCAACCACGAACGGGATGCGCCAGCCCCAGGCCTTGAGTTCGGCCTCGGTCAGCAACTGCTCCAGGATCACGATCACCAGCACGGCCAGCAGCTGGCCGCCGATGAGGGTCACGTACTGGAACGATGAGAAGAAGCCGCGCCGGCCCTTGAGCGCCACTTCGCTCATGTACGTGGCGGTGGTGCCGTACTCGCCACCGACCGAGAGGCCCTGCAGCAGCCGTGCCAACAGCAGCAGCGCCGGCGCCAGGTTGCCAATGGCGGCATAGGTCGGCAGGCAGGCGATCATCAGCGAGCCGAAGCACATCATCGTGACCGAGATCACCATCGAGTGCTTGCGGCCGGTGCGGTCGGCGATGCGACCGAATAGCCATCCGCCGATTGGCCGCATCAGGAAGCCGGCCGCGAACACCCCGGCGGTGTTCAGGAGCTGCGCGGTGGGGTCGGCTTTGGGGAAGAACGATGACGCGAAATAGATCGCGCTGAACGCATAGACATAGAAGTCGAACCATTCCACCAGATTGCCGGACGATGCGGCAACAATCGCGAAGATGCGTTTCTTGACTTCTTCGGGGGAGGGTGCCGTACCGGTGGTGACGGAAGAGGCGGTGTCTGTCATAGGACCTTCTGATTCTTGGCGGTGGGGCTTGCCGCCGGATGGGGGCGGGCGCAATGGGCGACGAGGCCAGGCGGTTCGTGGCGGGAGCGACGTCGCACACTGGGGCCCGTGTGCCTACTTAGCGTAACTCGTAAAACGAAGACTGCACAGCAGAAGTGCGCAGATGGTTGCCAGCCAAATTCGGAAGGGCCCAGCCCGCGCTGGGTTCGCGGAACATTGTCTTTACGGGTGAATAGTGTTTCTGCAAATGCTGGTGTGGGCTGGCGCGGAATTTGGCTGCCTCGCGCCTCACTTGACCGTATGGCTTGCATGACGCTTCACGCTGCGCAATGATGCTTGCGGATTGCGCCCCAGCCCCCTTATCCAAGTCTTTCCCGATATTTCCCGAAGCCTGCCAATGCCCGTTTTGCGTTATCTGCTGATTCTGCTGCCGCAGTTGTTGCTCATGCCATTGATCGCGCAGGCAGAACCCGATCTCGTGCAATGCCAGCGCGTCGATCAGTCGCAACTGCGTTCGGCGTCGGAGGAGACGCTGCTGTTCCTGCGCTGCCGCGCGCGGGAGATTTCTTATGAGGCCCCACGGCTCAAGGGCGTCACGCAGAAGTTCAAGGACGATCTTGTGTTCTCGTGCCTGGACCAGGCCGACGCTGTCGAGCATCAATTGCGCGTGAGCTATGGCTATACCCGCGAAACCCTCGCCAAAAAGAAATGTGATCGATAGGATTCAATCTGGTTTATTGTCAAAAAATACTGTCGGTTCTGTCCAAGTCGCAGTGGATTGTCAAATTCGATAGTCCGCGTACCATTGTTCGCCTTCGTTATCGCATCTGAATCACCGGAGATTGCCATGGCCCTCGACGCCGAATCCTTTTCCCTGCTGCGCGCCTCGGTGCAGCGTTTTATCGACGATCGCCTGAAGCCGGCCGAGGACACGCTCGAAGAGATTGACGATGTGCCGGCCGATATCGTGGCCGACATGAAGGAAATGGGCCTGTTCGGCATCTCGATTCCCGAGAGCTACGGTGGCATCGGCCTGTCGATGTCGCAGGAATGCGATGTGGTCTACGACCTGGGCCACACGGCTTTTGCTTTCCGCTCGGTGTTCGGCACCAACGTGGGTATTGGCTCGCAGGGCATCCTGATGGACGGCACCGAGGAGCAGAAGCAGACCTATCTGCCGAAGATCGCCAGCGGCGAACTGATCATCTCGTTCGCGCTGACCGAGCCGAACGCCGGCTCCGACGCCGCCTCGCTGCAAACGCGCGCCGACCTCGACGGCGACCACTATGTAATCAACGGTACCAAGCGGTTCATCACCAACGCGCCGCGCGCGGGAGCGTTCACGCTAATGGCACGCACGGGTGGCCAGGGCGCGTCGGGCATTTCGTCGTTCATCGTGCCGGCCGATACCCCGGGCATCTCGCTGGGCAAGCCGGACAAGAAGATGGGCCAGCGCGGTACCAAGACGTGCGACGTGGTACTGGAAAACGTGCGCGTGCCGGCAGCCAACATCATCGGTGGCGTTCCGGGCATGGGTTTCAAGACGGCGATGAAGGTGCTGGACCGTGGCCGCCTGCACATCTCGGCGCTGGCCTGCGGCATGGCGCACCGGCTGATTACCGACGCCGTGGCGTACGCGAAGGAGCGCAAGCAGTTCGGCAAGCCGATCGGCGATTTCCAACTGATCCAGGGGATGCTGGCCGACAGCCAGGCCGAACTCTATGCGGGCCTGTCGATGGTGCGCGATTGCGCACAGCGTTATGATGCGAAGCCGGCTGGCAAGAGCGATCCGGAAGTCAGCATGCTGGCATCGTGCACGAAGATGTTCTGTACCGAGATGGTGGGCCGCGTGGCGGACCGCGCGGTGCAGATCCACGGTGGTGCGGGTTATATCGCCGAATACAAGGCCGAGCGCTTCTACCGCGACGTGCGTCTGCTGCGCCTCTATGAAGGCACGACGCAGATCCAGCAGCTCATCATCGCCAAGCAACTGCTGCGCGACTGAGCACGGCTCACGAAAGCCGGAACGATCAGGCCAGATGGGCCTGAGGGGATAGGAGACAGGATGAGCAGGTTCCAGGTAACGGCCTCGCAAGGGCCGGTCACGGCGGGGCAGCAGTCAAAGGTGTCCCAGGACGATCTCCGCGAAGTGCACCGGCTTCGTGCCGTGGTGGCGACGTATCGCACGACGCTGCAGGCCTACACGCTGGTCGTATCCCCGGACGAACTGATGTCGCTGGGCCGCGGCCCGGAACCGTCGCATTCGGCGCGCGACTATCGCGCGCAAGCCCATCTGGACCGGTTGCTGAACTCGGTACGCGACAGCGGTCTGGCGCTTCCCAGCGCGATCGTCGTCGCGGTATCGGGCGGCAGGATGCAATGCGAGTGCGATCACCTGTACACGCTCGAAATGCATCCACGCGACGGCGACCACCTGATCGTGCTGGACGGCTATGACCGTCTGGCCGCGCTGGCCAGCACCGGACGCGGGAATATCAAGACACTGGTGACCGGCGTGTTGTGCTGCACGGCCATCGACGGCGCGGCGGTCGAGTCCCAGTCGGCCAACGAAGCGGATCGCGCGATGATGCACACCTCCGCAGCCGCCCGCTGGGCCGGCGCGATGCGCGTCTGGCAATAACCACCCCGGCTGTAGTAATAGCGGTAGCAGCAGCAATAGCAATAGCAATCGCAACGGCCTTGGTGATTGCGCTGGCGGATGCGGCAACGGTGAACGATGCCGCCATCCTTGCTGTCACTGGGGAAATCGCTGGCAACGCCATTGCCACCATCACCACAACTACGGCCGGCGCCGGTTTCAACCGGTCACGCCCACACGCCGTCCACATCGCGTAGCAGGTGCCCCGCCAGGATGTAGTCACCGAGGCGGCTCGCCTTGGCTTCGAGCTCCAGAAGATGCTGATCGGCCATCGTGCCGAGATCGAACTGGCAATACAGATTGCGTTGCCGGAACGTTGTCTTGGGTTTGCCAAGCCCTTCGATCAGGGCGTCATGGGAGCGGACAGCGATGCTCTCCTGTCCGCGGTACTGCACCTTGATACCGCGCTTCTCTCCGAGCCGTCCGAGTTCGACGGCGTCCTGCCATCCGGTCTCGTAATCCAGCTCAAGCGCAAGCATCTGCTCAGAGGCCAGAAGCCTGAGCGCTTCTGCCTTGCTGCTAGCTCGCACAATCGACATCCATACCTCTAGTCTGAATGATCACTGTATGAATATACAGTGATTGTCGTCAGGTCTCAAGGCTTGGGGGATGACGTTTCCGTCATCCCTCGCTGCATTGCCGGATCAGGGTCGGGCTGGTTCCGCTGGGGCGGCTGCGGGCGCGGTGCCGGGTTCCGCCGCCGTTGCGGCCGGGGTGCTTGCACCCGAGCTGAAATCCCCGGCAAATGCCTGCGTCAGCGTATTCGGACTCAGGTAACGCCGGATCGCGTCGTTGACCGCCTCCGGCGTGGCCTTGCTGATGCGAGCCTCCACTTCGGCCGTATGGGCCATGGTGCGGCCAAGGTAAAGCTGGTTCGCCAGCGCCCCAGCCAGCACGCCATCCCTTGTGCGGCTGATCAGGCCCTGTTGCAGTAGCCCGCTGACGGCTTCGGACAGCTCGACGGATGTGATGCCATCGCGCACAAAGCGTTGCATTTCTTGATCCACCGCGTCGCGCAGGCGCGTCTGGTTCTGCGGTGCGTAGACGGCCCATAAGGCAAAGCGTCCTGCGCGGTCGAGTGCGCCGATCGACAGCGAACTCGAGACACCGTAGCTGATGCCTTCCTGCTGCCGCAGCCGGTCGGCCAACCGGCTGCGCATACCGGTGCCGCCGAGCACTCTGGCTGCGATCAGCATCAGCGGGTAGTCCGGCGAGTCGTTGAGCAGATCGACGGGTTGCGATGCCAGGTACACAGCGTTGGCCTTGCCAGGCGTGTCGAGCGTGAAGTTGGCCGCCGGAATGGCGATGAACGGGCGATCCACGCGCTCGAACGGTACCTGGGCTCGCCAGTCGCCGAACAGGAACTGGATCTGCTTCGCGGCGTCGTCGGCGTCGAAGTCGCCGACGATCGCAAGTTGCGCATGGTCCGCGCCGTAGAACTGCGCATGGAACTCGCGCAGATCGGCCTGCGTCACTCTCCTGAGGCTGGCCACGCTTTCGTCGAAGGTTGGCGTGTAGCGTGGATCCTCGGCCGGATATGGGTTGCCATGGCGCCCGAGGGCGTTCGGCGCCAGCGCGTTGGGCTGTCGACGCTGGCTGTCCACACCCGCGATACTGCTGGCGCGCAGGGTTTCCAGTTCGGCCGACGGGAATGTCGGCATGCGCAGCACCGTTCGCAACAGGTCCAGCAGGTCGGGCAGGTAGGCGCGGTGCGTCTCGAACCGTACCGTCAGCCGCTCCGAACTGCCCGAGATCGATACATTGGCCTTGAGCGCCTCGAGCCGATCGGCAATCTGCTGGCGGCTGAACACGCCCGCGCCACGGTCGAGCATTCCGGCCGTCAGCGAACCAATTGCTGTTTTCCCTTGCAGGGACTGGGTATTGCCCAGATGCAGGACCAGCGTGCCATTGACCGCTTCGCCGCGCGTCGGCTTGGATAGCAGCGCCAGCTCCATCCCGTTTGGAAGCGTCTGGCGCACCGTGTGGGCGTCAATGTTGGTCGGGCTCGGGTCGAACGTGGGCACGGCCTGCGCGACAGCCTTGCCGGCGTAGTCGCGCACCAGCGCTGCCACGTCGGGCGACTGCGGAATGGTCGCAAGCTGGGGTTTGTCTCCCGGCAGGAACTCGCCGACCGTGCGGTTTGTCTGGCGCAGGTAGTTCTCCGCCACGCGCTGTACGTCTTCCAGCGTGGTGGTTTCCACGCGGTCGCGCGCGATAAAGAGCAGGCGCCAGTCGCCCTTTGCGATGGATTCGGACAGCGCCACGCCATAGCGTGCCGGATCGTTGAGAATCTTCTCGTACGCGTTACGCATCCGCACGCGGGCGCGATCCAGCTCGTCCTGAGTGACTGGCTTTGCGGCTAGTCCTTCGATTTCCGCGAGCAGCGCCGCGCGCACCGGCTCGATGGGCCGGTCCTTGCCTGTCCCTGCCGCGAACAGGATCACGCCGGGATCCTTCATCGCGTCGAACATCGACATCTGCCATGCGGCCTTGCGTGTGTCCACCAGCGCATGTTCGAGCCGCCCTCCCGGCGTGTCGGCGAGGATGACCGTCAGCAGCGCCAGGGCCGTGGTGTCGGGATGCGCGCCCGGCGCGACGTGATACATCGCGGCCACGATGCTGCTGTCGCCTGGGCGCGTCAGTGTCAGTTCCCGGGCGCCTTCCTGCGGCGGTTCCACGGTGTGCTCGGTCGGGAGCACGCGCGTGGGCCGCGGAATCTGCCCGAACGCCTGCTCGATCTGTGACAGCGCACGCACCGGATCGAACTGCCCGGCTACCACCAGCACCGCGTTGTCGGGCTGGTAGTAGCGTCGATAGAACGCCTGCAGGTTCTCGATACCGACACGCTCGACATCGCTGCGCGCGCCGATCGGCGCCTTGGCGTAGTTGTGCCACCGATAGGCCGCCGCGTACATCTGCTGTTGAAGCATCCGCATCGGATTGTTCTCACCGATCTCCATCTCGTTGCGTACGACCGTCATTTCCTTGTCGAGGTCGGCGCGCGAGATGAAGCTGTTGACCATGCGGTCCGCTTCCATCCGGAGCGCCCAGTCGAGGTTGTCGTCGCTGGCTGCAAAGGTCTCGAAATAGTTGGTGCGGTCCTGCGCCGTCGTGCCGTTGAACTGCATGCCGCGGCGGGCGAACTCGGTGGGAATCGTCCGGCCCGGCAATGACGGCGTGCCCTTGAACATCAGGTGCTCGAGCAGGTGCGCCATGCCGGTTTCGCCGTAGTTCTCGTGCCGGCTGCCCACGAGGTAGGTCATGTTCACCGTGGTGGTCGGCTGGGCGTCGTCGGGGGCGAGCAGGATCCGGAGGCCGTTCGGCAGCCGATACTCGGTAATGCCTTCCACGGCGGCCACGCGCTCCGCGCGGATGACCGGCGCTGCGGCTGGCGGGAGCGCGGCACTGCTCGGCCGCGCGGCGAAGGCGGGCACGGGCAGGGCGCTCAGGCCCGCCAAGATGAAGCAAGCCGCGCCGGTGACGAGGCTGGCGGCAAAACTGGTGACAAGACGACGCATGAATTCTCCGTAGACGGCGCCGGTTGGCCGTCTGCAAGGATTCTAGCCGGATGGACGACACGCGAACCGCGTGCCGGCACACTTTCGGATTCGGGGACAACAATCGTCACTGCTGGCGGCGTCCGGGCCCGAGGCGAATGTCCGATTCCAGCGGGTTTGTCACGTTGTAAAGGCGTAGGATGCATGGCATGGAACTCGATCCCGACACCTGCTACAAGGCCGTGGCCTCGCATGACCGGCGCTTCGACGGACGCTTCTTCGTCGGGGTGTCGTCGACGGGCGTGTACTGCCGGCCGATTTGCGCCGTGCGCACGCCCAAGCGCGAGAACTGCACGTTCTACGAGACAGCCGCCGCCGCGGAGAAACACGGTTTCAGGCCTTGCCTGCGTTGTCGCCCGGAATTGGCGCCGGGGCATGGCCTGGCGGACATCTCCGGCCGGCTGGCGCAGGCCGCCGCCACGTTGATCGACGAAGGCTTCATGTTCGACGCGGGCGTGGCCCAACTGGCCGCCCGGATCGGTGTGACCGAGCGTCACTTGCGCCGCCTGTTCGATGCCGAGTTCGGCGTGTCGGTGCATGAGTATGCCCAGACGCAAAAGCTGCTGCTGGCCAAGCGCCTGCTGACAGACACCGCGCTGCCCGTCACCGAGGTGGCGCTGGCAGCCGGCTTCGGCAGTGTGCGGCGGTTCAACGACGTGCTCAAGGAGCGCTATGGCCTGACGCCGCTGGCGATGCGCAAGCGCGCCGCAGATGGCATGGCGGACCGGCTCGTGTTCGAGCTCGGCTACCGGCCGCCGCTGGCGTGGGAGGCGCTGCTCGGATTTCTGGCAGTGCGTGTCGTCGAGGGCATCGAACAATGTGATGGCGAGGTGTACTCGCGCACGTTGTCGATCGAAGCGGGCGGCCGGTGTCATGCGGGCTGGGTGCGGCTCGAGCATGTGGCGCGGCGCGCGGTGCTGCGCATCACGTTGTCCGGCACGTTGGCGCCCGTGATTCCGCAGGCCTTGGGCAAGGTCCGGCGGTTATGCGATTTGGGCTGTCGCCCCGACATCGTCGACGCTCACCTGGGCGAATTGGCTGCGCAGACGCCTGGAATGCGCCTGCCCGGCGCGTTCGACGGATTCGAGATCGGGGTGCGCGCGATCGTCGGTCAGGTGATTCCGGTGGTGCAGGCGCGGCGCATTCTGGCTCGGCTGGTGCAGGCGGCTGGCGGGCCGCTGCCGGAAGCGGCCCAGGCAGGACTGACCACGCCTGCCGGCCAGGCGCCGCTGACACACGCCTTCCCGACCGCGCAGGTTCTGGCTGCATTGCCCGACGAGGCGTATCGGGCGACTGGCGTGACCGCCGCGAAGACCCGGACGATTCGTGCGTTGGCCCGCAGCGTGGCTGCCCACGAGATCGATCTCGATCCGCACGCGCCACCCGAGGTGACCGTGGCGCAATTGCGTGCCATCGACGGCATCGGAGACTGGACGGCGCAGTACGTCGCAATGCGCGCGTTAGGCTGGCCTGACGCATTTCCGGGCACCGACTACGCGCTGCGCAAGGTGCTGGGCGTCGATACGGTTCGCGGGATGCAGGCGAAAACCGCCGGATGGACGCCGTGGCGCGCCTATGCGGCAATCCATCTCTGGCACCGCTACGAAGCGCTGAAGCTTCAGGCGAGCGATATCGAGGAGCAGGCAGCATGAGCAGCCATCAGATCATCGGCAGCCCGCTGGGCGACATGCTGTTGCGTGCCGATGACGGCGCGTTGACCGGTGTGTTCTTTGCCGGCCAGAAGTACTACCCGGGGCTGGCGCGTCCCACTCCCGTCTCGGCGATGCCCGCAGCGGATGCGCGCGTGCTGGAGCAGGCCGCGACGGAACTCGGCGCCTACTTCGACGGGGCGCTGCATGGATTCTCCGTCCCGTTCCGGCTGGTTGGCAGCGCCTTCCAGCAGCGGATCTGGCAAGCGCTGTGCGACATCGAATTCGGCGAGACTTCGACCTACGGACAACTCGGCGCGGGGCTCGGCTTGCCGCCAAGCCATTCGCGGGCGATAGGCGGTGCCGTGGGGCGCAATCCCTTGTCGATCATCGTCCCGTGTCATCGCGTGCTTGGCGCGACCGGCGACCTGACCGGCTACGCGGGCGGCGTGGACCGCAAGCGTGCGTTGCTGACGCTGGAGGGCGTGCTCTATCCGGGCCAGTTGCACGCCACCGCGCTGGGTCAGGCCGCGCTCGCCCTGGACTGAAAACGCAGGAGCGCGCGTGGCGCGTCTGTTCGTCGCCATCCAACCTCCCGCCGCGCTGGTGGCGGACCTGCTGCGCATCGTTCCAGCACAGCGCGGCATTCGGCCGACGATGGCCGCGCAGTTGCACCTGACCCTGCGTTTTCTGGGCGAGCAGGATGACGCCAAGGCGGCGCGGATCGAACCGGTGTTGTCCGAGGTGACAGCGCCGCCCGTGGTATTGCAGGTGAAGGGCGTCGGCCGCTTTCGTGGCCACCAGGGCGCCATACTCTGGGCCGGGCTGGAGGCGTCGGCGCCGATGCAGGCGTTGGTCGACGCCATCACCGCCGCGCTGGAGCGCGAAGGGATTCCACCCGAGCGTCGCCGCTTCTGGCCACATTTGACCCTGGCACGTTGCCGGCCTGAGGTGCCGGAGCATGTATTGCGGGACTGGCTGGCGACCCGTCGGGCGCTGTCGCTGCCTGCCTGCGCGATCGACCGGTTCATGCTGTTCGAGAGCGTGCTTGACCGGCAGGGCGCGCGCCATGTGGCGCGGGCCGTCTATCCGCTTGCCGCGAAAGGGCCAGACCACTGACCCCTAACGCTGACACCTCTCACGCCGTGCCGCTCGGCCGGCGATCACCCGGACAGCCGCTCGGAGTGTTCGCCTCAAATCAGCCGTGTATCGGCTGTAACGCATGTTCCACGCAGTATCCGGATGGCTTGCTCAACGCTGTGGGCTACCTGACGCCAAGTGCCACACCCAGCCCGAATAGGGCAGTTCCGATAATGACATCGAGCTGTCGTTGGTATCGCAGCATCGCGGCACGCAGCGACTTCGAGCCGAAACACCACGCGACGATGCTGAACCAGACCCAATGCGTGGCCGACATGAACAGTCCATAGCCAAACTGCACTGCGGCGGGCGTGTGCTCGTTGACGACCTGCGAGTACGTGCTGACCACGAACAGAGTGGTCTTCGGGTTGAGCGCATTGGTCAGGAAACCCATGCGAAACGCCGCCAGTCCCGAAACGGCGGGTGCCCCATCGGCGTCGACGTCCAGCGCCTTGCGATTACGCAGTGTCTGAATGCCGATCCAGATCAAGTAGGCCGCACCAGCCAGCTTGATGATCGAGAGCAGCCCGTGCGCATGGCGCACCAGCAGTGACACGCCGAACATGGTGTAGGCGACGTGTACCTGCACGCCGAGTGCGATGCCCAGCGCGCAAAGCAGCCCGGTGCGGCGGCCAAACAGATAGCTGTTGCGCGTGACCATGGCGAAGTCCGGGCCAGGGCTGATGACGGCAAGAAGGGTGATGGCCGCGACGGCCAGCAGTTCGGCGAGTGGAGTCATTGTTGTGGTATTTCGGTCAGTTTTTGTTGCGTAAGCCGTGTATTCGATGGCACGACATATGGCATTTTTATTCGCAGAAACGAGTACGGCAAACGATATATACTCGCCATATTCCGTGATAAAAACTGACTGATTGGCATGCCATCGATGCACTGGCTCGGCTGGATTCGCTTCTTCGAAGCCGCCGCGCGTCACCAGAACTTCGCCCGGGCGGCCGACGAGTTGCACCTGACCCACGGCGCCATCAGTCGGCAGATCCGCCAGCTTGAAGCCGAACTCGGCGTGAGCCTGTTCGAACGGCGCAATCGCGCGGTCTTTCTGACCGAGGCTGGCCGCACGCTCCAGTCCGCGGCCACGCAGTCGATGGACTTGCTTGCGGCGGCGGTCGAGCGCATCCGCAAGCCCGCTGCGAACGCCGCGCTGGTGTTGTCATGCGAGCCAACCATCGCCATGCGCTGGCTGATTCCTCGGCTGGCACGGTTTTCCGCGCGGCATCCCGATATCCCATTGCATCTGATGGCTGCTGGCGGCGCGATCGACTTTGCGCGTAGCGGTGTCGACGTGGCATTGCGTCGCAATGATTTCCCGTTCGATACGCGCTGGCACACGCGGGAGGTGACGCCCGAGCGGGTGGGGCCGGTTTGCCGGCCGGATCTGGCCGATCACGGGCTTGATGCAATGCCCCGGCTTCATACGCGCACCAGACCTGATGCCTGGCAGCGCTGGGCGCGTAGCGCGGGGTATGTGCTCACTGGCGACACGGACGTCTGGTACGAGCACTTTTATCTGAGCCTGCAGGCCGCGTCCGCGGGGCTTGGCTGGGCGATTGCTTCGGAGTTGATGGCCTATGACGAGTTGTCAGACGGTCGCATGGCCGCACCCCGGGGCTTCGTGGCCGATGGCTCGGCGTACCATCTGCTCTCGCCTGTACCGTTCGAGCATGACTCGCGCCGGCTGGCGTTGTTCGACTGGCTCCATGCCGAGGCAAACGCATCGTCGCAGGCCTAGGCAGGGTGGTGCTGTTATCGCCATCCGAGTGCGTCGAGATGCGGGAGTCGAGAAATGGAGGAAGCGTTACGTGCGCCACCCCTCGGAAGTCTGTCGCTAAAGTTACGTCGTATTTTGCCGAAGCATATGGCAGGTGCTTGCGCCACCTTCGGGTGGCGCTTACCATGCGGCGGCTGGTCGCCGCGAGCTGTCTCCGCTTTCCAGTGCCCGCCCCCCAAAAGGGTGCGTTGTGGCGCAACCCTTTCGACGTAGCGTATCTCCATGAGTCTTCAAGAACCCATCGGGTCCAAGCTGGCCCAATCACAGTCCCAGGTCGATGGCGAGGCCGACGAGCGGGACGCTGCGGCCCACTCGGATGAACGCTACCGGTTGACGCACAGCTCACAGATCGGCACCGTGCTGCGCGATATGGCCTGGCAGAAGTGCCTGCTGAGTGTGCGCTCGAAGGGCGGCTCCGAGATCGTGACGTCGATCCTGCATGTCGATCCGGCCAACAAGACCTTCATTTTCGATTGGTGCCGTGCCGATGGCGAGCGTCAGGCATTGATGTCGTCGGAGCAGAACGCCTTTTCCGGCCTGCTGCGCGGAGTGCCGGTCAACTTTATCGTTGGCACGCCGGGCGCCACGCGCTTTGAAGGCGGTCCCGCGTTCATCGCCGATTTTCCCGAGAAGCTGTACCACTTCCAGCGCCGCCGCCATTTCCGCGCGCGCACGTTGCTGACCAAAGGCTACCGCTGCGAACTGCGAATTCCCGAGACGGAGAAGCAGGCGCTGCAGCTCGATATCGCTGACTTGTCGTTGTCAGGGGTGGGTTTGCGCTCGCGCGCGGTGGGCGCGGACCAGTTGCCAGTGGGCACCGTGATCAAGCGCTGCCTGCTGGACTTTGCCGAACTCGGCCGGCTGGAGCTCGACATGCAGGTCGTGGGTCATTGGCTGGTGGGCTTCGACGACAACACCGTGCACCACTACGGATGCGCGTTCCTGAACCCGGATGGCCGCATGGAAAACTTCCTGCAGCGCCTGGTGTTCCAGCTCGAACTGGCACACCGGGGCTGACGCCCCGGCGCAAGCGGAAAACGGCTCAGTTGCCGCTCAGTTTCCGCTTAGTTGCCAATCATCTTGCCGATCGCGGCTGCCGCCTCCCGCATGGGGCCGAGCAGCCGCGCAATCATTTCCCCTTCCGATACCTTGTTGGCCTTCACGCTGACGCTGATGGCCGCCAGCACCACGCCGGCCTGCGACCGCACGGGCACGGCGATCGCGCGCAATCCCGGCTCCAGTTCCTCGTCGATCAGCACATAGTCCATGTCGCGGGCGCGCTGGAAGGCTGCCTCAAGCTCAGGACGCGAGATCTTGGTCAGCAGCGTTCGCGGGCGCAGTTCAGCATGGTCGAAGAACGCCTCCAGGATCGGTTGTGGCTGATGGGCCAGCAACAGGCGGCCGGTGGACGTGCAATAGGCCGGCAGGCGGCTGCCCATGCCGAGCGAGTGCGTCAGCACGCGCTGCACTTCCGAGCGAACCAGATACAGGATGTCGGTGCCGTCGAGGATGGCGAGCGCCGAGGTCTCGTGCACGCGCGCGCTGAGGCTATCCAGAACGGGCTGCGCCAGAGAGACGATCGCACTCGACGAGAAAAACGCGTGGCCAAGGTGCAGCACGCGCGGACGCAGCGCGAAGTGGCCGTCCTGCTGGCTGACGTAGCCAAGCTGTTCCAGCGTGTAGAGGCAGCGGCGAACCGAAGCGCGCGACAACTGCGTGCGCTGCGCCACCTGGGAAATAGTCAGTGGGCGCTTGCGTTCGGAGAATGCCTCGAGCACGGTCAGTCCGCGTGCCAGTGAGAGCATGAAGTTGGGATCGCCGGCAAAGCTGCCGAGGATGTCGGCGGGCGGCTTGGCAGCGCGCACGGTGTCGGCTTGCGCGGGTTTGAGACTGATGGGGCTGGGGCTCGGAGCGTCCATGGCGGATAAAACGGTGCGGGGGAGCGTTCGATAATCGCGCATCTTAACGCCCCAGAGCGCTGATTGCCGCCTTCTGGACAAAAAAATGTCGCCGGTCGGGACGGCGACGGGGAAGGGGGTGTCGGTCAAGACGGGGGTCCTGACGACGAATCGAGTATAGGTAGGGGTACAGAGACATTAAATACAACTAAGGTGGGGGAACGCGCTGGCAGCCAACATCTGGTGGCGCAAAGGGCGCTCGGGGGAGGTTCGCGGCGGCTTCAGGATCGCTCAAGGCATTCCTTATTGCTTCCTCAAGGCTTGCCCAGGAACAGGTAGAACGCATAGTTGCCGCCCGCCGCCCGGCCATAGCCGAGGTAGAGCGGCCCGACCGGGCTGTCGATGCCCAGGAATGCCGCCATCGACTTCAGCAGCCCGGTTGGACTACCCGGTACCAGCGGCGCGCCAACGCGCCCGGCTTCGAGCGAGAAGCCAGCGTAGACGCCGTCGAAAAATGTCTGGTGGATCAGCTTGTTGTAGTAGACCATCCGCGCGAACTGCAGATTGCCGCCGATGAGTTGCCCCGTGCTGTACCCCGACTGCTGCAGGAAGCCACCCCATTGGAACAGGTCGTACTTCGGCAGGGCGGGGCCGCCGATATTGCTGCCGGCCTTGAACGCCAAACTGAGCGTGTTATTGCCGATCGAGTATGCCCACGCGCCTGAGATATCGCCCTTGGTATAGGTATCGGTCGCGCCCATGCCACCCTGCGAGGCGTAGACGTTCAGCGTGCCGCCGTACCCGAAGCGCGGGAAGTTGAGATTGTCGAGTTGATCCGCCAGCAGCCGGCCTTCGATGGCGCGCCGGTTGACGCGGCCGGGGCCGGGGCTCAGATACTCGGGGCCGGTGGATAGCGAAGCATTCTGCTCCCCAACAACCACACCAAGCCGGGCCTCGCCGTACTTGGTGATCTGGCTGCCGATGTCGAATGCGAAGTCAGTGCGGCGCAGATCGTACTGGGCCAGTCTGGTGCTGCCGTTGAAGATATTGACCGGCCGCCGCTCCAGTTCGATACGCGGCGCCACGAAGAAGAGCTGGCGCGTATCGAGCGGCTGGTAGAACTCGCTGACCAGGCTCGAAGTCTGACCCACCTGCACATCGGTCCGCCACTCCGCCCCGAGCGAGTTCAGCCAGGTGCGGCGGTAGCTGGCCAGCAGGTTGAAGTAGGCATCGCCGCGGAAGTCGGTGCTCAGCCCGAGACCGAAGCGCAGATAGTCGGGGCCATAGGATTTCTCGATCGCATCGACCGAAAGCACGCGCTTGCCCGGTTCTTCCAGTAAGCGATAGTTCACGTGCTCGAAATCGCCGGTGCCGAACAGGCGGCGCATGTCGCGATCGAGCGTGGCCTGCGAGATCGGCTCGCCGGGCTTGGTTTCCATCGTGGCGGCCGCGAACTCCGGATTCACGCGTTCCATCGGCGCAAAGCGGATTTCGTCGACGGGCCGCACATCGGGCGGTGGCAGCGCCACCTGTCGCGCGCGTAGTTGGGCGTATTGTGCCGGCGGGATCGACAGCTCGGATAGCCGGCTCGCCTCTTTCCGGGCGGCAGCCTCGCCGATTGGGATCGTCTTGGGCAGGTGGTCGAAATCACCCGCCGAGAAATCCCCTAATTCGGGCTTGATCAGGATGTCAGTGGGCCTCAAGGCGGCCAGCGATGTGCGCACGTTCTGCTCGGTCAGGATGTTGAGCATCTGTCCGGTTACCCCGATGATCGAGGTCAGCTCTTCGCGCTTCATCAGCGGCGTGCCGAGGTTGACGGCGATGATGATGTCCGCGCCCATCGCCCGCGCCACGTCGACGGGCAGGTTGTCGGTCAGGCCGCCGTCGACCAGCAGCTTGCCTTCGTACTCGGTGGGCGCTACCGCGCCCGGCACCGACATGCTCGCCCGCATCACGTTGGCCAGTTCGCCCTGGCTGAACACCACCGGCGTACCGGCGACCAGATCCGTGGCGACTGCCCGATACGGAATCGGTAGTGTGTCGAAGTTGCGATAGCCGGGAGCATTGGCGAGCTGCCGCAACACGGTTTCGAGCTGCACGCCCGAGACGGCACCCTTGGGCAAAAGCAGGCCATCCGAGCGCACGCCGATCTCGGGCGTGAAAAGGTTCGTGTGGTCGTCGATCTTGCGGCGAATGGCCAGATCCTGACGGGGCGGGCGCTCCTTGAAGATCGTTCCCGTCGTCAGCCCGCCGACGAGTTTCTCCATGTCCGACGTGCTCATGCCGGTCGCGTACGCGCCGCCGACGATCGATCCCATGCTGGTGCCGGCGATGCAATCGATCGGCACGCGCAGTTCCTCGAGCACCTTGAGCACGCCGATATGGGCCGCGCCACGCGCGCCGCCGCCCGAAAGCACCAGGCAGATCTTAGGCCGGCCCTGCGGCGCCGATGTCGCGGCGGGCTCGGCCGCCAGCGCCGACGGGCCGGCTATCGCGCCCGAACACAGCACTGCCAACCATGCGGCGCAGCGAAGAAGGGCAGAGGCGTGGCGCATCGCAGATGACATGAAGAAGAGGGGGCGGCGAAGGACATTGCCGCGACCTTCAACACTAGCAGTGTGGTCCGCATGTGGCGTATGCCATGCGCCAAGATCAAAACAATTCATCACGCGCGCCGGAACCATTCAGATCGGCGGTCACGCATGTCGGCTTCTGTCCGCTCCGGCGCGGGATAGCCGATGCGGCATATACTGGCGCCGTACCTGATTCCATTGCGTCTTCCGTGTCTTCCGTGTCTTCCGCAGAACATTTCCACACGCCCCCCGACGATCCAAAACCCGCGCCGCCCGAAAGACCCGGCGACAACGAGTGCTGCGGCAGCGGTTGCGATCCATGCGTCTTCGATTTCTACAACGACGAGATGGAGCGCTATCGCCAGGAACTGCGGGCATGGGAGGCGCGCCAGGCCGCTCGCCAGGCCGCTCGCGATAACGCCGCAACGCATTCGTGAACCATTCCGCCGCGCTTCAGGACTTCGTTGAACGGCATCGGCGCCTGTTCGTCCTGACCGGCGCCGGCATCAGCACGGACTCAGGCATTCCGGGCTATCGCGACGAGCAAGGCCGGTGGCAACGCTCGGCGCCGATGACCATCAGCGCGTTCATGAGTGGTCACGCGGCACGGCAACGCTACTGGGCGCGCAGCATGGTCGGCTGGCCGGTGGCGGTGGGGGCACATCCGAATATCAGCCATCGCGTGGTGGCGCGGCTTGGCGATGCCGGGCGCGTGTCGGCGCTGGTTACCCAGAACGTGGATGGACTGCACCAGCAGGCGGGCAGCCGCGATGTCGTCGAGTTGCACGGCAGCATCAGACAGGTCGTGTGCCTGTCGTGCGCCACGCGCTACCCCCGCGTGGGCCTGCAGCACTGGCTCTGGCAACACAATCCCGATTTTCGTGACATGACGGCATTGCCCGCCGCGGATGGCGACGCGCATCTGGAGTCGCCGTTGTTCGACAATTTCGCGGTGCCGGTCTGCGAGCGATGCGAGGGCGTGCTCAAGCCCGATGTGGTGTTTTTTGGCGAGTCGGTGCCGCGTGAACGCGTCGATACCGGCCGGGCGGCACTCGCCAACTCCGATGCCGTGCTGGTGGTCGGGTCGTCGCTGACGGTGTTTTCGGGCTATCGCTTCTGCCTGTGGGCGAACGAGCTGGGCCTGCCGATCGCCGCGCTGAACCTTGGCACCACGCGCGCCGATCCGCTGCTGACACTCAAGGTATCCGCGCCGATCGGGCCCACTCTGTCCGCGCTGGCGACCGGGATCGGGCTGGCTGCCGATTGACCGCCCAGTGACCGAACATTGACCACCAATGGACCTCCGATTGACCCCGGCGGCGCCTGTCGCTAGGATCGACGCATTGCCCGATATCTTCGGGTGCCCCCAACCAGTCATCCCATGACCCCTGTTTCTGTCACGGCGCCCCCCTGCGCGCCGCCGCGCGGCTGATTCCAGCCGACTTACGTCTCCGGTATCGCTGACGAAGACGTGCTCGCGCATCGCGCGCGGCACGCGCCGGAGCCTGCGTGGTTTCTGACAGGACAATTCATGAATTCCGAAAAAGACGTCATGGCGGACGCATCCGCCATGCGCACGTCCATGCACGCGCTTGCCGTGTATGGCGCGACCCCTTTGTTCGTGCTGCTCTGGAGTGGTGGCGCGATATTCAGCCGCGTGGGACTTTCCCATGCCTCGCCATTTGCGTTTCTTACGTTGCGATTCGTCATCGCGCTGACCCTGCTTGCCGCCATCGGCGTGGCACGCCGGCGCGTGTTGCCAGCCCCCGGCACGCGCGTGCGTGTGGCGGTGACGGGCGCGTTGATGATCGGCGGATACTCGATCAGCTACCTGCTGGCACTGGATTTCGGCATGACGCCGGGTGTACTGGCTACCGTGCTGGGCGTGCAGCCAATCCTGACTTTGCTCTGGATGGAGCGGCGCGTGTCGGTGGCACGGCTGGCAGGTCTGACGCTGGCGCTGGCCGGGCTGGTGACGATCGTGGCCGATAGCCTGATGGCCGCAAGGTTCTCGATCGCTGGCTGGGGTGCCGCCCTGGCCGCGCTCGCGTGCATGACGGTGGGCGCCATCGGGCAGAAAGGCATCCGGCAGGCCCCGGTGGAGATCCTGCCGCTGCAGTACACGGTGGCGCTGGCGATGTGCCTGCTGTGCGTGCCGTTCCAGCCGTTCCGGTTCGAGCACGTGCCGGGCTTCTTTTTCCCGCTGCTCTGGATGGGGATCGTGATTTCGGTGGTGGCGACGCTGCTGTTCTACCGGCTGATCCAGGCTGGTAACCTGGTCAACGTGACCAGCCTGTTCTATCTGGTGCCGCCTGTCACAGTTCTGCTGGACTTCGTCGCGCTGAGCAACCGGCCCGCGCCGCTTGCGCTAGTCGGCATGATTGCCATTCCGGTGGGGCTGGCGCTGGTGTTTCGCGCGGGACGCTAGCGCAGGTTGACCTGCACGCGGATGCCGTCGGGCGCCACGGTGATGGCGCCCGGCTCGACGTCCTTGCCGTTGAAGCGGAGTTCTTCGGGTTTGAACGTGTACAGCGGATAGTCCTTCAGCAGTTGCTGGGCCACCACGGCGCCAATGGCGTTGAGTTGCTCGCGATACTGGCTCATGCCTTGCACCTCCACGTCCTGCACGGTCGGGTTGTCCAGCAGCACCGCGCGGCGCGTGGCGTCGTAGCGGACGCCACTGTTCAGCGCCAGCGAGCCGTTGACCGGCGGGGACGGGATCACCGTGTTCGAGAGCGCCGCGTCCACCCGGGTGGTGATGCGGTTGCCGGCCTCGTCTAGCACGAGGCGCGGGTTCGAAAGCCGCACGCTGACCAGTTCGCCATAGCGCAGCGTGGCCGGGAAGCGCTTATCCACCGCGCTCTGCAACTCGTCCTTGGTGAACGTGTATTCGCCAGTCCAGACGTTGTAGCCGGCGTGGGCAGTGCCCAGCGCAGCCGCGACGATGGCCAGGGCCAGCAAAGGTCGGCGTGCGCGGGACAGGCGGTTGATCAGGGTACGGGACATGGCCGGGATGCGAATCGAAGTTACGCAGTCAGACCCGTGCCGCGCGGTGATCGTTCCGACATGTGACGCCGGTGCGGGCCATCGACAGGTTTCAGTAGTGCGGCGGGATTTCGTGCTGCGGATCGGACTCGGCAGCCATGGGTGCGCTGGCACGCACTTGTTGGTACAGCGCGCGAAACTGCGCCTGCAACAGATCGATCTGCTGCTGCTGGCGGGCGACGGCGAGATTCAGCGTCTCGATCAGGTCTTCCTGGAAGGCGACCTTGATCTCCAGATCGGTCAGGCGGGATTCCATGGTGTTCTCCGGTTGGCCGCGCATTGTACGGGACTGCACGGTACGGCCAGCCGGAGAACGGCAACGATGGTCAGTGGACCAGTAGACCAGTAGACCAGTGGGCCAGTGGGCCAGGTTATTCCTTGGGCCCGGCGATCACCATCCACATCACGCCGAACTTGTCGGTGACCATGCCAAAGCGCTCGCTGAAGAACGTCTGCGACGGCGGCATGTTGATCTGGCCACCTTCGGCGAGCTTCTCCATCGTCTTGTCGCACTCGGCGGCATTGGCCACGTTCAGCGACAGGCCGAAGCCCTTGAACTCTGTCTTGCCCTTGGCTTCCCCGTCGGACCCCATGATCACTGCATCGCCGATTTGCAGCGCCATATGCATGATCTTGTCTTGGTTGATGACGGCCGGACCACAGCCGGGACCGGCATCCTTGGGGCCATCGCGGTAGCGCAGCATGGCGCCAACCTGCGCGCCCAGGGCGGTCTTGTAGAACTCGGCCGCTTCCTCAGCGCGACCATCGAAAAACAGATACGGCTGGACTTTCGAGGACATCGATAACTCCTGTGGATTGGGCGCCCAATACGGCCGGGCGGGGGGCTGAACCGGTACTTGTGTACGGCGTCCACAAAGATTAGGCGAGAGTCCGGGGGATGTCCACATCTATTTTCGGGGACAGATATGACGGGTTGCGAAAGGCTTGTTTCACCGTTGCCGTTTGGCGCTGACGCCGGGCCATGTCACAATTCACGGTTACGAGTTTCGGGCGCCGGACCGGCTCGCCGCATGACGCGATCGTGCGGGGGCGCCCCAAGAGCCGACAAATTCACCTGGTTTTCTGGCGATGACTACCATCCTGCAGCACATTCCTTCCGGCCAGCGCGTCGGAATCGCCTTCTCGGGCGGACTCGATACCAGCGCCGCGCTCCTCTGGATGCGCCAGAAGGGCGCCATTCCCTACGCCTACACGGCGAACCTGGGCCAGCCCGACGAGCCGGATTACGACGACATCCCCCGCCGCGCCATGGCGTACGGCGCCGAGGCCGCCCGTCTGGTGGACTGCCGCACCCAACTGGTGGCCGAAGGTATCGCCGCGCTGCAATGCGGCGCGTTCCATATCTCGACGGCTGGCGTGACCTACTTCAACACGACCCCGATCGGCCGTGCCGTGACCGGCACGATGCTGGTGGCGGCGATGAAGGAAGATGGCGTCAACATCTGGGGCGACGGCAGCACGTTCAAGGGCAACGACATCGAGCGCTTCTACCGCTACGGCCTGCTGACCAACCCGGGTCTGCAGATCTACAAGCCGTGGCTGGACCAGCAGTTCATCGACGAACTGGGTGGCCGCGCCGAAATGTCCGAGTTCATGCGGCAGCACGGCCATGCCTACAAGATGTCGGCGGAAAAGGCGTACTCGACCGATTCGAACATGCTCGGCGCCACGCACGAGGCCAAGGATCTGGAGCACCTGGATTCCGGCATCCGCATCGTCCAGCCGATCATGGGCGTGCAGTTCTGGCGCGATGACGTCGAAGTGAAGCGCGAGGAAGTGACCGTGCGCTTCGAGGAAGGCCAGCCGGTGGCGCTGAACGGCAAGACGTTCGCCAATGCCGTCGACCTGCTCATGGAAGCCAATGTCATCGGTGGCCGTCATGGCCTGGGCATGAGCGACCAGATCGAGAACCGCATCATCGAAGCCAAGAGCCGCGGCATCTACGAAGCCCCGGGCCTGGCGCTGCTGTTCATCGCCTACGAGCGTCTGATCACCGGTATCCACAACGAAGACACCATCGAGCAGTACCGCGACAACGGCCGCCGTCTGGGCCGCCTGCTGTACCAGGGCCGCTGGTTCGATCCGCAAGCCATCATGCTGCGCGAAACCGCCCAGCGCTGGGTGGCTGGCGCCGTGACCGGCGAGGTGACGATCGAACTGCGTCGCGGTAACGACTACTCGATCCTGAACACGACGTCTCCGAACCTGACGTACAAGCCCGAGCGCCTGACGATGGAAAAGGGCGAGTCGATGTTCACGCCGCTGGACCGTATTGGCCAGCTCACGATGCGCACGCTCGACATCGTCGACACGCGCGAGAAGCTGCAGACGTACGCCAAGTCCGGCCTGCTGTCGAACCAGACCAGCGCGGCGCTGCCTAAGCTCGAAGACTGAGCACGGCACGTTTCCGGACGGAAAAGCGGCACGAGCGATCGTGCCGCTTTTTTTTTGCCGCCGCCCGGCAGACATCTGGCGCCCTGCAAGCTCTACCGCAACGCGGCACAATGCGTGAAGTCCTCTCCGCTCGTCCTATTCAGGAATCCACCATGCCAGATTTCGCCATGCAATACCGCCGCCTTGGCGCCAGCAACCTGAACGTCTCGACCCTGTGCCTGGGCACGATGATGTTCGCCGATCAGACCGACGAGGCCGAGGCCGCCCGCATCGTCGCCAGCGCGCGTGAGCACGGTGTCAACTTCATCGACACCGCCGACGTGTATAGCAAGGGGGCCTCCGAGCAGATGGTAGGACGGCTGCTGGCCGGCAGTCGCCACGACTGGGTGCTGGCGACCAAGCTCGGAAACGCGATGGGTAGCGGCCCGAACCAGTCGAACTACTCGCGCACGTGGATCATGCGTTCGGTGGAAGACAGCCTGACCCGTCTGGCCACCGACTACATCGACATCCTGTACCTGCATCGCGATTTCGCTGGCGCCAATCTCGAAGAGCCCGTGCGTGCGATGGGCGACCTGATCCGGGCCGGCAAGATCCGCTACTGGGCCGTGTCGAATTTCCGGGGCTGGCGCATCGCGGAAATCGCCGCGCTGTGCGACCGGCTCGGCGTGCCGCGTCCGGTTGCCTGTCAGCCGTATTACAACCTGCTGAACCGGGTGCCCGAAGTCGAAATCCTGCCCGCCTGCCAGCACTTCGGCCTGGGCGTGGTGCCCTATAGCCCGATCGCGCGTGGTGTCCTGACCGGCAAGTATCTGCCGGGACAAGCACCCGGTGCGGACACGCGCGCCGGCCGTGCGGACAGGCGCATCATGGAAACCGAGTTCCGCGAGGAATCGCTGGTCATCGCGCAGACGCTCAAGACCCATGCCGAGGGTCGTGGACTGACGCCGGGCCAGTTCGCCACCGCGTGGGTGCTTGCCAACCCGATCATCAGCTCGGTGATCGCCGGCCCGCGTACGCTGGTGCAATTCGAGGATTATTTTGGCGCGGTGGCCGCGGCGATCACCCCGGCGGAAGAAGCCATGGTCGACGGCCTGGTGCCGCGCGGACATGCGTCGACGCACGGGTACAACGACCCGGGATACCCGTTTGGCGGACGTCCCGTCGCTGCCGCCTAGCAGCCACTCGTAGCCTCCCGCATCCCCGTCCGGGTGTGATTTCCAAGGTGCCTGTTGCGCCCAGTGCACGAAGGATGACGCCCATGTGCGCCAGCCAACTTCCCTGCGGCAAACCGCTGCGGTTGGGCGTAATATAAAAGCACGCACGGCCGTCAGATGACGGCCGACTTGCGTGAGGCTATGAGCCGGCGACGCCCGCCGAGACGGCTGGCCCGGCGCAACCGGATGCGAAACGTGTCACGTCGTGGCTGGATTCTCGTCGGGATGACGGTCGCCGTATGCGGCGGCACCTACATCGTTGTGAGCCTCGTCGCGAATGAGGTTCGCACCTCGCAATGGCAGGCTCGATACATGAGCAGGCTGGGCCAGTCGTTGACGTATTCCATCGAGCCCGGCCCCAGCGACAGCATCCGCTATCCACACTCCGGTCCCTACGACGAGCGACTCGGCTACGAGCGCCTGGGTGAGTTTGGCGAGCGTCTGCTCAAGCAAGGCTACGTGACCAGTTCCCAGGCGCGCATGTCGCCCGACATGGTGCGACTGATGGACAACGGCATCTTTCCGCCCTATCGCGAGAAGAACCAGGCCGGCCTGCTCGTGCGCGACTGCAACGCGTTGACGCTGTCATTCTCGCGCTACCCGCAGCGCCAATATGACAACTTCGAGTCGATTCCAAAGGTGCTGATCTCCTCTCTGCTCTATGTGGAGAACCAGAACCTGCTCAATCCCGAGTATCCGATGATGAATCCGGCGCTGGATTGGCGCCGGCTGTCGCGCGCGGTACTCGACCAGGGCATCAAGTTCGCTGACCGGCACCACGACACGCCCGGCGGCAGCACACTGGCCACACAGATCGAGAAGTTCCGGCATTCCCCGAAGGGAAAAACGCAGTCGGTCTCCGAGAAGTTCCGGCAGATGGCCTCCGCTTCACTGCGCGCCTACCATGACGGACCCGACACGCAGCGCGTGCGTGAGAACGTCGTGCTGGACTATCTGAATACCGTGCCGCTGTCGGCACGTGTCGGCCACGGCGAGATCAACGGTATCGGCGACGCGCTTTACGTCTGGTATGGCGAGGATTTCAGCGAGTTCAACGCGGCGCTGCAGCAGATGAATCCGCGCGCCCCCACGCCACGTGAAGCGCAGGCTTACAAGCGTGCGCTGTCACTGATCATTTCGCAGCGGCGTCCGTCGTATCACCTGCGGCGCGATGACACGAACCTCGATGCGCTGACAGGCAGCTACCTGCGCCTGCTGGCTGCGAACAACGTCATCACGCCGGAGTTGAGGGACGCGGCGCTGGAGCAGTCGTTGGACAAGGCTCCGCCGCCGCCACGCCCGGAAGCCGAGCCGTGGGTCACGCGCAAGGCCGTCAACCAGGTCAGTAACGATGTCTCGCACATGATCGGCATCAACAGCCGCTATGACCTGGACCGGCTGGACCTGACCGTCGACAGCACCATTAATCGCGAGGCACAGCGCCTGGTTACCGATACGCTGCTGCGGATGCGTGACAAGGGCGTAGCGCACGAGATGGGTCTGTATGGCAAGAATCTGCTGCGCGAAGGCGATGACCCGTCGCGTCTCGTGGCCAGCTTCACGTTGTTCGAGCGCGTTGGCAATGCGAGCGTGGTGCGCGTGCAGACTGACAATGTCGACCAGCCGTTCGACATCAACGCCGGGGCGCGGCTCAACCTTGGGTCGACCGCCAAGCTGCGCACGCTGGTGACGTATCTGGAGATCATCAGCGAACTGCATGATCGCTACGCGGACATGAGCCGCGCCGAATTGACCGCGCTCCAGGTGCCGCGACAGGATGTGTTGACACGCTGGGCGGTCGACTACCTGATCGCCGCGAAATCCCCGGCTGACCGCCGGCTGGCCACGATGCTCGATGCCGCGATGGAGCGCAAGTATTCGGGCAGCGCCGGAGAGGCGTTCTTTACCGGTGGCGGCATGCAGAGCTTCTCGAACTTCGAGAAATGGGAAGGCGAGCACCAGATGACAGTGCGCGTGGGCTTCCAGCATTCGGTCAACCTAGTGTTCGTGCGAATGATGCGGGATATCGTGCGCTTTGAGGTCTACCAGGCGCACCCGGACGCGCGTGATTTGCTCGAGGACCGCTACGCGCCCGGCCGTCGCGCTTATCTCGAACAGTTTGCCGACGAAGAAGGCACGGCGTTCATGACCGCGTTCTACCAGCGTTATCGCGGCAAGGGCAACGACGAGCGGCTCAAGGTGTTGCTCGGCCGGGTCAAGCAGCCGACGCCGCATCTGGCGGCCGTGCGGCTGTCTGTCACGCTACTGAGCGCGCGGCCAAACACCGATTTCGAGACATACGCGCGCACGCTGCGCCAGTGGATGCCGAAGCAGAAGGAGACGCTGTCGGACGAGGACCTGCAGGCGCTGTACGTGAAGTACGGCCACGACAAGTTCAACCTCAACGATCGCGGCTACCTGTCGCGCATCCATCCGCTGGAACTATGGATGGTCGAGTATTTGGGCACGCATCCGGATGCGACGCTGAAGGAGATCCTGAAGGCGAGCGCGCCCGATCGCCAGACTGTCTATGCGTGGTTGTTCAAGACGCGCAGCAAGCTTGGTCAGGATGGCCGCATTCGCACGCTGCTGGAACGCGAGGCCTTTGGGAAGATCGCCACGCGCTGGCAACGGCTGGGCTATCCGTTCGATTCGCTTACGCCGTCCTACGGCACGGCGATCGGCGCATCGGGTGACCGGCCTGCCGCGCTGGCCGAACTGGCGGGGATCATTCTGGCCAACGGGGTGGACGCACAGCCCTCGACGGTGCGCGCGCTGGCCTTCGCGTCGGACACGCCCTACGCAAGCGCCTACCGGCTGCAACCGGCGCCCGGCAAGCCGTTGATCGTGCCGGAGATCGCCATGCTGGTGCGGCGATCCATGCTCGATGTCGTGCAGAACGGCACCGCCAAGTCCATCAGCGGTGCGTTCGTGCCATTGAATCGGAAGGGGCAGGCGGTGGGGGCGCCATTGATCATTGCCGGCAAGACCGGCACCGGCGACCAACGCTTCCAGACCTATGGCCCGGGTGGCCGCGTGATCTCGTCGCGTTCGGTCAGCCGCTCGGCGACGTTCGTGTTCCTGCTCGGTGATCGCTATTTCGGCACGGTGACGATTCACGTGCGGGAACCCTACGCCGCGCGTTACTCGTTCACCAGCGCATTGTCATTGCGGGTGCTGCGCTCGCTGGCGCCGCAGATCACGGCGATGGTCGCGCCCGGCAGCGACGCGACACTGCTTCGCTGCGAGAACTGAGCGACCCCGGCCGTGCCGGGATCGCCGCGGGGTCTATGGCTCAGGGCTCAGGCTTTGCGCCGGACCATGTCGTAGATCGCCAACAGCACGATGGCGCCAAGCACCGAGGCAATCCAGCCGGCCGGTTGCCCGGGTTGATACATGCCGAGGGCGCGTCCCACGTAACCCGCCGCCACCGACCCCAGGATGCCGAGGATGATCGTCATGATCCAACCCATCTTGTCATCGCCGGGTTTGATCGCTCTTGCAATCAGACCGACGATCAGGCCAACGAACACGGTGCCAAGAAATGCCATCATGATGCGCTCCTGAAAGTGCGAAGGCCGCCGGTGGGCCGGCGGTTACGGCTGGGGAAGCGGACAGGTCCATATCCCCGGGTTTGTCGGCCCTGCTGCGCGACTTATCCAACCTTGCGCGCGTTGATCACCGCTTCCGCCACGTTGGCCGGTGCTTCGGCGTAGTGCTTGAACTCCATTGTGAATGTGGCACGGCCCTGGGTCAGCGAACGCAGCGACGTCGAATAGCCGAACATCGTCGCCAGCGGCACTTCGGCGCGCACGATCTTGCCGCCACCGCCAGCGATGTCTTCCATACCATGCACCATGCCGCGTCGCGATGACAAATCGCCCATCACGTTGCCGGTGAATTCCTCGGGTGTTTCCACCTCCACGGCCATCATCGGTTCCAGCAGCACCGGCTTGGCGCGCCGCATCCCTTCCTTGAACGCCATCGAGCCGGCCATGCGGAACGCGTTCTCGTTCGAGTCGACGTCGTGGTACGAGCCGAACACCAGCGTGGCCTTCACGTCGACCACCGGGTAGCCGGCCAGCACCCCCGTTTCCAGCGTTTCGCGGATGCCCTTGTCCACAGCGGGGATGAACTCGCGCGGTACCACGCCACCCTTGATGGCATCGACGAACTCGTAGCCACCGCCCTGCGGCATCGGTTCCACATCGAGCACCACGTGGCCATACTGTCCACGGCCGCCCGACTGCTTGATGAATTTGCCTTCGACGTCGCGGGCCTTGCCCTTGATCGTTTCACGATACGCCACCTGCGGCTTGCCGACCGATGCCTCCACGCCGAACTCGCGCTTCATGCGGTCGACGAGGATTTCCAGATGCAGCTCGCCCATGCCGGAAATGATCGTCTGGCCGGATTCCTCGTCGGTCGCCACGCGGAACGAAGGATCTTCCTGCGCCAGCCGGTTCAGGGCGATGCCCATCTTTTCCTGGTCGGCCTTGGTCTTCGGTTCCACGGCCTGCGAAATCACGGGCTCCGGGAAGCTCATGCGTTCGAGGATGATGACCTTGTCCGGGTCGCACAGCGTGTCGCCCGTGGTGGCTTCCTTGAGCCCCACCGCCGCGGCGATGTCGCCCGCGCGCACTTCCTTGATCTCGTTGCGCACGTTGGCGTGCATCTGCAGGATGCGGCCCAGGCGCTCGCGCTTGCCCTTGACCGGGTTGTAGACTGTGTCGCCGGAATTGACCACGCCGGAATAGACGCGGAAGAAGATCAGCTGACCGACGAACGGGTCGGTCATGATCTTGAACGCCAGCGCGGAAAACGGCTCGTCGTCGCTCGGGTGGCGCTCGGCTTCCTTGTCGTCCTCGGTATGCCCCAGGATGGCGGGCACGTCCACCGGGGAGGGCAGGTAGTCGATCACGGCGTCGAGCATTGCCTGCACGCCCTTGTTCTTGAACGCGCTGCCGCAGAGCATCGGCACGATTTCGCCGGCCACCGTGCGCTTGCGCAGGCCGGTCTTGATCTCTTCCTCGGACAGCGGCTCGCCGCTCAGGTAACGCTCGAGCAGCTCCTCGCTGGCTTCGGCCGCGGCCTCAACCATCTTGTCGTGCCATTCCTTCGCGGTGGCAATGAGTTCGGGCGGGATATCGGTGTATTCGAACCGGACGCCCTGGCTGTCGTCGTCCCAGACGATCGCGCGCATCTTGACCAGATCGACCACACCCTTGAAGTGGTCCTCGGCGCCAACGGGGATCTGGATCGGCACGGCATTGCCCTTGAGGCGGTCGGCAATCTGCGTGCGCACGCGGAAGAAGTCCGCGCCCACGCGATCCATCTTGTTGACGAACGCGATGCGCGGCACGCTGTACTTGTTGGCCTGACGCCAGACGGTTTCCGATTGCGGCTGCACGCCGCCCACGGCGTCATAGACCATGCAGGCGCCATCAAGCACGCGCATCGAGCGTTCCACCTCGATGGTGAAGTCCACGTGTCCGGGCGTGTCGATGATGTTGATGCGGTGTTCCGGATAGTTGTTGGCCATGCCTTTCCAGAACGCCGTGGTGGCGGCGGACGTGATGGTGATGCCGCGCTCCTGCTCCTGCTCCATCCAGTCCATGGTGGCCGCGCCGTCGTGCACCTCGCCCAGCTTGTGGTTCACGCCGGTGTAGAAGAGGATGCGCTCCGTCGTCGTCGTCTTGCCAGCGTCGATGTGCGCACTGATGCCGATATTTCGGTAGCGTTCGATGGGGGTCTTGCGGGGCACGGTGTTTCTCCTGGTTAGGGCACCACGGGCAACTAGCGTAGCACTTCCGGGCCAATTCCGTATGTCCCCGCTTCACACAAGGGCAAGCCGACCATGTACCGGATCAGGGCCAGCTTTCGCGTGCGTACAGCCCTGCCTTGGCACGGGCGACGGCGGCTTGTTCGGCGGCGCCTGTATCGGTATAGAACGGCGGATCGGCCAGCGGCAAACCGTTTTCGCGCGCCGCATCGACCAGGATCTGCAGGTACTCGGTCATGTGCGACGCCGTGAAGTCATTGGTATCGTGGAAAGCAACGATCACCGGCACCACGCCGTTCACCGGTTCGAGCCGGTGCGTGGCCATGGCGCGGCCGACCCGTTCGAGCTCGCTGACCATGTGTGAGCGCCGGCGCAGGCTGATATGCCAGCCGTAGATCTTGCCGTCGCGCGCGTTGGCATCGGCCATCAGCATGTCCAGACCAAGCTGGTGATAGACGGCCTCGGTGGCGTCGTTATGGGCCCAGTCGGGCGGCCGCACCACGGGGGCGACGTGGCCGCACTGCGCGACGATGTCGGCCTCACCGGAGCGCAGCGAGTCTGCGAGCTTTTCCGGCGTCAGGCGGGTGTGCGGGACGTGTCCTTCGGGCAGGCCGCTGTGCACGGCCAGCAGGTGGCCTGCCGCGCAGGTGTCGCGCATCTGCGCCTGCCCCTCCGGGCTGCCGCCACGGCGCCGGTGCGCGGTCTGGACGAAGAATACGGCCTTGATGCCGGGCGCAATCGGATTGTCGGCCAACTGGCGCAGGATCACGGGCGTGCTGCCGTCGGGGCCGCTGTCGGGCCCGTCGTCGAACGTTAGCAGGAAGCGCACGGGCGCGAGCGCCTGGGCGGCGTCGGGGGCCTTGGTCAGTGCTGCCGGTTGGGCGCCGGCAAACGGCTGGTCGGCGTCCGCCGCCGTGACGGTTCCCTCCGCTAGTGCGGGGGGCGTGACCAGTGCGGCGATCACGGTGACCGTGGCGATTGCGGCGAGCGTCAGGCGACGCATCGGTAGGACGGATGAAGGCACGTGGAGCGAACGAAATCTAAGGTGTGGCAAGGGATCTCAGGATACGTGGCAGCCAGCCGGTAGCGGCTGGCCCGCGCGACGGTGCACCTTATCACCCCGGCATGACCGCGCGGACGCGCAGTTGTAAGTAACTGTCAATGTGATCTTTTCGTATCACATCAGTGGATGGCGCAGCGTCGACGCATCAGGGCGCCAGGTACTTCCAGGCGACCAGGATCACGACCAACGTGACGATGATGCCGGTGAATGCCACGAGTTCGGCGTCGACGAAACTTTCCGCTCCCCGCCATGGGCCCGGATGGCGCCCCAGTGTGACCATCTTGATGAAGCTCCAGCCGATGGCATAGAACAGGCCGTAAAAAACGAGTTCGACGCAGAGCCAGCCAATGATGCCGACAACCAGATCCATACCGACCTTTCCCGTTCCCGCGTTCGTGTTTTCGACGCCGCGTCGACAGCGATCACGGCGGGCACCTAGAATGCTCGTGTCATCCTCGTCCAACGCATCCCGACATCAACGGTCACTATGCCGTCTATCCTCACCAAAGCCCGGCTGTTGGGACTGGCGGCCTGTCTGCTGCCAGCCGTTCTCCACTGCGTGCCGGTACGCGCGCAGACGGTGGAGCCGGGGGTTGTATTCTCAACGGCCCGGCCCGGCAGCGGGCTGCCGAGCGGATGGCAGAACAGGCCGGTTTTGCCCGGAAAAAAGATGACCGGTTATGTGCTGGTGGCGGACCAAGGTACCACGGTGCTCGAAGCCGATGCCAGCGGCTCGGCATCCGGGCTGGTACACGAGGGCGACTTCGATCTGAACAAGACACCGGTCGTTTCGTGGCGCTGGAAGGTGGCCGCGCCGATCCAGAATGCCGACAATCGCGTGGCCGACCGCGAGGACTCGCCCGCACGGCTCGTGTTCTTCTTCGGCGGTCAGGTCGACAGCCTGTCGATTGGCGATCGCGCCGAGATGTTCGCGGCCCATGCCCTGGGCGAGAGTCTGCCTTACGCCACGCTGATGTACATCTGGACCAACAGCGCCGCGCCCGGTACCGTCATCGAGAATCCTCATTCCAGCCGGGTGCAGATGATCGTGGTCGGTAACGAGGTGGGCAAATGGCAGAGCCTGCGCCGCAATGTCGTCGCTGATTTCGAGAAAGTCTTTCATGAGAAGCCCGGCAAGCTGACCGGCTACGGCATCCTGACCGATACCGACAACACGGGCGGCGTTGCACGCGCCTGGTACGGCGATATCAGGTTCTCGCCGCAGAACTAGCGGGGCCTATTGCCCGGGCGCCGTCGAGCGCGCGATGGCGTTCCGGATCGCCGTCTTCACGGTTTCGGTCAGGCCGGTAGCATCGTCGATACCCGACGCCTCGCGCACGCTGACCACCTTGGCTGGATCGTAGTGGCGGCCGCTATGGATGGCCGCTTCGAACGCATTGGCGCGGGCGTTGATGTCGACCGGGTCCGCGTCCACGAGCAGGATGGCATGGGCCAGCACCAGGTGCCGCTGACCATCGGGTGTCTGCACCGCGCTTGGGGCGCGGCGCCAGTACTGCGCTGTGCCTGCGATCTTGCGGGCGCTATCGCCGGGGCCCCATGCCAGGTTGAAGCGGCCGTCACAGAACGAACCTTCCACGGCCTGCCAATGGGTTTCCACGCCGACCTCGCGCAGCCCTTGGGCGATGACTTCGCACAGATGGAGGTAGACCGGTTCCATCCACGTCGCCACGCCCCGGGGTACAGCGTAGGCCAGGCTGACATTGAGGATGCCTGGACCCTGCGGCACCAGCCCGCCGCCGGACATGCGCAGCCAGACCGGGCAACCCTGGGCCGCGAACTGGGCCCGTGCCTCCGCGATACCCGGCTGGCGCAGGTAGCTGCGTGGGATGACCAGCGAGAGCGGCGCCTCCCAGAGTTGCGCCACCGGGCCGGTGCTGATCGCGTGTTCCAGCAGGGCCAGCTCACCCTGCAGCGGATCGGTCTCGGTTGGATCAGATTCGACAAAGGTGAACGTCATGGCAGCTAGGCGTCGGGCGCTCGCGTGGCGGATAACGCATTCTCCACGCAGGCGGTGTGTGGCGCCAGTGGCGTGACCCCCGACCAGGGGCGGACTAAGGGTTTTGCCGCGGTGTGCCGATATTCATGAGGTCTCAGGTAACCCCCTGCCGGATCATGAATCGACTTACCCTCAATACCAAACTCTGGGCGGCGCTTGCCGTCATGTGGTTGCTGCTGCTTGCGCTCGGTACATGGAATGCCTTCCACGCGCGGTCCGTGATGATGGCCGAGCGGCGCGACGCGCTGCAATCGCTCGTGGCCACCGGCGAGGGCATCGTCAAGCTATACGCTGAACGCGCCGCCAAGGGCGTGATGTCAAAAGAGGACGCCCAGGCCGCCGCCAAGGACGCGCTGCGCGCAATGCGCTTCGGCCAGAACGGCTACCTGTTCATCGTCGATTCCAAGCCGCAGGTGGTGCTGAACCCGGGCCTGCCGCAGACCGAAGGCAATATGGTCGGCGACTTCAAGGACCCCGACGGGGTGTACGTCTACCGCGCGATCATCGAAGGCGCGCGCCGCACCACCGGCGAGGACGCTGGCTTTTCCACCTACCGGGGCCGCCTGCCCGGCACCGAAACGCCGAAGCGCAAGCTGACCTACGGGCGCTACGTGGCGGATTGGGACTGGTTCGTCGCCACGGGCGTGTTCCTGGTCGACATCGAGGATGCCTTCCGCGCCAACCTGATCAACGCGATTGTCAGCACCTTGCTGATCGGAGCGCTGATTGCTGCCGTGATGGGCATGATCATGCGGACGGTCAAGCGCAGCCTTGGTGGCGAGCCAGCCTACGCCGTGGAATCGGTGACGCGTATCGCGGGCGGCGACCTGACCGTGCCGCTGCAGGTGCGCGGTGACGACGATCGCAGCGTGCTGGCCGCCATGCAGCAGATGCAGGAGCGACTTGCCGTAACGCTGGGCGATATCCGCGGCGCGGCCGGCGCCATCGCCAGCGCCACGCATCAGATCTCGGCTGGCAACAACGATCTGTCGCAACGGACCGAACAGCAGGCCGCCGCGCTCGAGCAGACCGCATCGAGCATGGAGGAGCTGACCGGCATCGTGCGCCAGAACGCCGACAATGCGCGGCAGGCCAGCGCGCTGGCCGTCAACGCATCGGAAATCGCCAATCGTGGCGGCGAGGTGGTCAGCGAAGTGGTGAGCACGATGGGCGAGATCAACCAGGCCTCGCGCAAGATCGTCGACATCATCGGCGTGATCGAGGGCATCGCGTTCCAGACCAATATCCTGGCGCTGAACGCTGCGGTAGAAGCGGCGCGCGCCGGTGAACAAGGACGCGGATTCGCGGTGGTGGCGGGTGAGGTGCGCAGCCTCGCCCAGCGCAGCGCCAATGCGGCGAAGGAGATCAAGACGCTGATCGACAACTCGGTGGCGCAGGTTGACACCGGTTCGACGCTGGTGGCCAAGGCCGGCGCCACAATGCAGGAGGTGGTTGGCGCGGTCAGACGTGTCACCGACATCATGGGCGAGATCAGCGCCGCGTCGGCCGAGCAGAGCACCGGCATCGAGCAGGTGGGCCAGGCCGTGACGCAGATGGACTCCGTCACGCAGCAGAATGCCGCGCTCGTGGAAGAAGCGGCCGCTGCCGCGCAATCGCTGGCCGAGCAGGCACAGTCGATGATGCGTGCGGTGTCGGCGTTCCGCCTGGCAACGGTCTGAACCTGTTGGCCTTCTTGTTATCGACGTCTTCCCGTCATCACGCCGTCTGCGACGACGCGGGCTGTAGCGCGCGCATGGCATCGGCTGCGATCTCGAATGATCGCAGCCGCGCGGCATGGTCGTAGATCTGGCCCGTCAGCATCAGCTCATCCGGCCGCAGATCGTCCACGAAACGCTGGATGCCCTCGCGTACCGTTGCCGGGTCTCCCACGACCGAGCAGGAGAGGGAGCGGCGGATATGCTCCGCTTCGCTGGCGTCCCACAGACGCTCGATATCGTCGACCGGCGGCTTGAGTTGTCCCGGCGTGCCGCGAACCAGCGCCAGAAACTGCTGCTGCAGCGAACTGAACAGGCGGCGCGCTTCAGCGTCGGTCTCGGCGGCGAACACGTTGAGGCCCAGCATCACGTGCGGACGATCGAGTTGCTCCGACGGGCGGAAGGTGCGGCGATACAGGTCTACCGCCTGCCGCATGAAGCCCGGGGCAAAGTGCGAAGCAAACGCGAAAGGCAGGCCCATCGCCGCCGCTAGCTGCGCGCCGAACAGGCTGGAACCGAGGAGCCACAGCGGCACCTTGAGCCCCGCGCCCGGCACGGCGCGCACGCGCTGGCCGGGTCGCACCTCATCAAAGTACGCCTGCAGTTCTTCCACATCCTGCGGGAACGAATCGGCCGAGTCGTGGCTCAGGGTTCGGCGCAGCGCGCGTGCCGTGGCCTGGTCGGTGCCGGGCGCGCGGCCGAGCCCGAGGTCGATCCGGCCCGGATAGAGCGAGGCCAGCGTGCCGAACTGTTCGGCTACCACCAGCGGGGAATGGTTGGGCAGCATGATGCCGCCGGAGCCGACCCGGATCGTCGAGGTGCCGTTGGCGACGTACCCGATCAGCACCGCCGTGGCGGCACTGGCAATGCCCGGCATGTTGTGGTGTTCGGCCAGCCAGAAGCGCCGATAGCCAAGACGTTCCGCGTGCTGCGCCAGGCTCAGCGTGTTGCGCATGGCCTGGGTGGCGTCGCTGCCTTCGATGATGGGCGAGAGGTCGAGCAGGGAATAGGGAATCATGGGGGAGAACTTGCATGCCTCGCGCGACGCATGCCACGCGAGGTCTCGAATCAGGGACGGGCTATGGTAGTCACACCGGCCAGATCGTGCTGGCGGCGGCAAAGTAGCCATGACGGCCGTGGGGCCACCGTTACACCCGGCCGAATCACACGTGGCCGAACAACCGCGACGCGACGGCACTGCTGGCAATGCGCCGACCAATGGCCACGCCGAGCGCGCGATAGCTTTCCCACTGCGCTTCATCGAAGAACTGGTCGGCCGTGCCTTCCTGCGGGAATGCCGGGTGCATTGCGCCATACTGCCGCACGTCCGCCGGTGCTGATGGCGTCAGCCGAGGCTTGAGCAGCACGATGCGTGTGATCGGCGTGCTGTCGGGTGCCCCCGCCTGGCCAGCGATATGGACGTTGAGCAGGATGGCGACCTTGTCGCGGGACTCGGGTGGGGCATTGGCGGTGAAGTCGTCTGGCGTGCCGAATACCGGGCCCAGAACGGCGTCGTCCGGCGCCGCCTGATCGACAACGATCTCAAGCCCGAAGTCGATGCGCGCCAGCCGGATCAGGTTGGCAAGATCGCCAAAGCGGTAATCCCCGTCGCAACCGCAGTCACAGACGACGATCAGGCCGACACGGCGCTCGGGGCGTAGCAGTTCGTAGATGGCCGTGTTCTCGAAGTGCCCGCCGTCCGACAGATACTGCCAGCGTCGTCGCGTGCCGTGGAAGCGCGCGGCCAGTTCGCACGCAAGGTAGTACTGCGTGCGGAACAGGCCGGTGATCACGCCCAGCGCCGGATGCAGTCGCTGTTCGATATCGGGGCGGCGCATGGCCGACGGCACTGCGCACGATCCGCCTTCGGCCATGTTCGACGGCCACCAGATCCCCAGCCGCAGATTGGCCAGCCCGAGCAGTAGCGACGTGCCCAGCGTCGTGGCGCGCCCGAGGCCCGTGGAGATCGCGGCGCCAGAGATCGCGATCCAGTCGCCGACGGTACGCGCCTGCGCCATCTCGATCGAACGTGTGGCGGCGCCGGCAGGCTGCTGCGATTTCGCGCAGCAGAGTTGCCCGTCGACCGTGAAGCGCACGTAGGCGTCGGCGGGAAGCTGCTGGGCATTGCCCGGCTGCACCAGCGCGGGTCCGGGGCCGATGCAGAGCGGCTTGCCCTTGCGGTCGCGTTGAACGAGCTGCTCCGCGGGGTCCACCGTCTGGTTCATCGTCACGTTGATCAGGTGCAGCGGGGCCAGAACGCGGGGGTCGTAGTAGTCGTTGAGGCTGAGCGCGTCATCCGGCGCGGGCTCGGCCACGCTGAAGCGCTGGCGTGCCGCGCGGTCCGTCGCGGGGGTGCTGAATCGATTGCCGTTGGACGCGCCGAGGTAAGCCCGCGTCAGGCGGGCCGCGTAGAACGACTGCAGCGTGGACAGGTTCAGGAAGCCTGCGAAGCGTCCCACCACGATCGCCATGCACAACGCCAGCAACGTCAGCGTGGCGAGCGCGGCGGTGGTCCACGCCTTGCCGAACACATGCCAGTCGACGGGCTCGCCGCCGTCCCAGCGCACCCAGAGCACGATCCACGACCACAGCACGAAGACGAGCAGCGCGACCAGTGCGGCGACCAATCCCGCGAGCAGCGACACGGGCAGCCGGGATAGCAGCGAGCGCCAGACCGAATCCGTGGCGCCCTGCTTGCCGTCGTCGAATAGTGTCGCCCCGTAGCGGACCAGCCACACCAGGCCGCCGAGCGCGCCGGCCGGGCCGATCGCGGCCCATGGGTGCGCCGCCATGAAGCTGTAGAGGTAGCACGTGCGGGCGACCGTGTCGGCCAGGCCCAGCGCGGCCAGTATCGCCGTGAACCCCATCGCGCCACGCAGTACCCGCGTGGCGCGCACACGGTAGTTGGTGACCGTGCGCGGCGCGGGCATCAGCATGACCAGGCAGGCGGCCACGCCGAGCCACGCCAGCACGCCGATCACGAAACAGGCATAGGCAACGCGCATGTTCGGTTCAATTGTCTGGAACCATAACGACGCAGCAAGGAACAGCGCGCCGAGCAGCATCGTGAGCAGGACGGCGCCGTTGAGCGCACGCACGGGCTGCTGCGGATTGTCGGATGTGGGATAGACGAGCCAGTACGCGATGCCGGGCGGCAGCACGAACAGCACGGTGGATGCCACCGGCATCCAGAGGTAGGAACTCCACCAGATTCCCAGGTCGCCGTCGTTGATGGCCTGCCGTGCGTCATGCAGGAGGTCCATCTCACTCTGCCACAAGCCGGGCCAGGTCCCGGTGGCCTTGTGCAGGCCCAATGCCAACGCGGCCAGCAGTACCAGCAACGCACTGCCGATGACGTATTGCATCGCCATCCAGTTGCGGACGATGACTGCCGCCGCGTACAGGTTGTCGCCAGCACCGGTCGGGGTGAGATAGCGGCCGTTCTCGCGTAGCCATGCCACGGCGGCCCGGCCCGGGGCGTCGCTGTAGACATCTCCCGTGCGGATACGGCCCGGTGGCTCGTACTGCAGTGTGCGATAGGCGTCCTGCGCGGCCTGAAGCGGACTGGAGCCACGACGCAGGCGGCCCGGTACGAACAGGCTGGTGAAGAACGATCCGATGTAGCCGCCGCCGCTGACCGTGGAAAGGTAGTCGAACTGGGCCAGCAGCGAGCGCGTGCCCGGGGTGTCGGCCGGCGTCGAGCTGGTATTGGGGGTGGCTTCGGGGCTGGCCTCGCGGGTAGCATTGGGGGGGCCATCAGGCGCAGGCGCTTCGGCCAGCGCTTGCATCACGCCCAGGCAGAACGTGGCGCTGCGAATGCCGCCCCCGGAAAGCGCCAGCGCGCGGTTGCGTCCGTCAGTTCCCGCTACCTCGGGAATGTCGAGCGCGCGACGGCGGTGGGCCACGCGCGCGGCTTCCTCTTCCCAACCATGGTCTTCGCCCGGCATGCCACCCTCCGTGCACAAACGGTTTGGGCCAAGTATAGGAAGCGACAGGGGAACCGAAAGGCCCGCGTGGAGCCTCCGGCGCTGGTTCTAGTGCGCGATGATCTGCTGCGGCGCGTCTGGCGTGGCGGTTGGCAGGCCCGAAGTGCCTTGCAGCCGCTTCCATTCGTCGAATCCACCCGCTAGCGCCCAGGTGTTCGGATACCCGGCCGTGCGCAGGCGTTCGGCCAGGACGGCCGCCGACATCTCGTGTGGACATGCGCAATAGACCACGAAGTCGGAACTGGCGTCATGGCCGGACAACGTGTCGAAGGGGCCCTTGATTTCCATCACGATCGAGCCGGGAATGCGCTCGATGGGGGCGACGCCATGGGCGCGCACATCGATGACGACGACTGGCTTGTCTCCTGCCGCCCGGCGCTGCTCGAATTCCATGACCGTCATGCGCGGAATCAGGCCGGACCGGCGCAGCAGGCGCCAGCGCATCCAGAATCGCCAGGCGATGAACAGCGCGAAGGCGCCGAGCACCACCATGAGAGCGATGTGGCCGAAGGCGCTGAAGGCGGCCAGGATCGTATCGACGAAATCGCTGAAGACCATGCCGGCGACCAGCGCGGCGCCGGCCCATACCAGCGCGCCGAGCGCGTCATAGAAGATGAAGGTCAGGAACGGCGTGGCGGTCATGCCGGCCATCGACGTGGAGAGCGCGCCGGCGCCAGGCAGCAGTTTGGCGAAGATCAGCGAACGGGGGCCCACGCGCAGGTATAGCGACTGGGTTTGCCGGATGCAGGTATCCGGTGAGATCGAGACGCGGCAGATCGTGCGCAGCATTGGCTGGCCCAGCCGCTTTCCGGCGAAGTACCAGGCGGTGTCGGCGATCAGACAGGCGGCAATCACGGCGAACAGTACCGTACCGATCGAGGGGCCGTTCGGTTGCATCGACAACGCACCCGCCACGAACAGCATGGGGTAGGCAGGAATCGGCAGCCCGGCCTGTTCGGCCAGCACATTGAGAAACACGAGCATCAGCCCGTGACCATCGAGCAAGCTCTGTAAATCACCCACGACAAGGTCTCCCGCCTGAACTATTGAAGCTCCCGGCGGCAGACATGACTTGGGGGCGCGGCCGGAGCAGGCTCACAGTTTGCCAGCGGACCGGGACGCTTGCACGCGTGTCTGATGGACGGCTTGATCAAATTCCTTGAACGTTGTCGCCGCCCGGCGCGGAGCGCCTGTTACTGCGCAGATCGCGCAATCGGTCGTTGAATTCGGTGACGATGGCGACATAGCGTGGCAGCAGCGCGTTTACGACGGCGGCCTTGCGATACTTCGCCGCCGACTCGATGGACTTGCCGGCCGCGACCAGCGTCGGACATCGGGCCAGCGCCGCACTGCCCTTGAGGCGATGAATGCTCCGATGCACGCCAGCCCAGTCACGCAGCTTGGCGGCTCGACGCAGATCGGTGAGATCGCCGTGGTTGGCGTCGATCAGGCGGGTCAGTAGCAGGTGGTACACGGTGGGGTCTTCGCGCGCGGCGCTTGCCAGCGCCGGGCCGAACGCCTGGCATTCCTCGGTGGTCAGCACGGAGGGGGTGCCGGAGGACGTCATGGAATCAGCCGGCAGCGTCGGGCAAAGTCGATCAGGTCCACCAGTGAATCCGCGGCCAGCTTCTTCATCACGCGGGTCTTGTAGCTGCTTACCGTCTTGTTGCTGATGAACAGCGCCTTGCCGATGGCCTTGTTGCTCATGCCACGGGTCAGCATCCGCAGGATTTCCACTTCCTTGTCCGTCAGCTTGCTCAGTCCTTCGCTGTCGCCGACGACGCGGCTTTCCCGCGGGTTGTCGCGAGGGTTGTTGTTGGGGAATACGGTGAAGCCCCCAAGCACGCTCTCGACGCATCGGAGGATGGCGTCCATGTTTTGCGTCTTGCTCACAAAGCCTTGTGCGCCGGCGTGATAGGCGCGTGCTGCGAACGGGATGGGATCCTGGGCGGAAAGAACCAGAATGCGGACGGCGGGGTGGAGGGCACGTATGCGTGGCACGGCATCCAGGCCGCTCATGCGGGGAATGTCGAGATCCAGCAGGACAAGGTCTGGCCTGTGCTGCCGGACCAGGTTGAGCGCGCCTTGCCCGTTATCGGCCTCCAGAAGGGTTGTCACGCCCAGAAGCTGTGAAAGCTGGGTACGCAGCGCCAGCCGTAGCGCGGGGTGGTCGTCGACGATAAGAATGCTTGCCATGCCTTGCTGCCTTGGTGGTAGCCCGACCATTCAGTGGGGCGGTCACTACATGACGGGGCAGTATAGGGAGGCGTTAGTGCTCCGGTAATGCGACGATTCCGCAGTTCGTGTAGGAATTTTCCATGGAAGGTGTCGGATTTGCGACTGGCCGATGCGGGCAGTCCGGCGGCACAAAAAAATTGCGGCCCTCCGCACTCAAACGGGGGCCGCCAATCGGGAATGCGAGGAGGTCAGATTCCTCAAGAGGGAATATCGGCGTGGGACGCGTGGGTTGATCCCTACCGACGTGGGGTCTGGGTCACTTTGGCTGCAGGGTCAGGCGGTGAGCCGGCGAGGCTGTGCTGAAGATATCGATTCGGCACGCAGCCGTTCCACGCCAGCTTCCATTTCCCGATGGGCGGCATCGAGCCAGGCGATGCGATGCCGGACCGGATCGTTGGGGGAAAGATCGGCTTCCCCGACCTCGCGCAGGAAGTAGCGCACCATGCTACCGGCCCGCGTGGGGACGGGCATCATGCCCAGCAGCTGTTGCTGGCAGAGCAGCCCCGCTCGGACGGCGTGTTCGAGCCCGGACCATGCCGTGCGACCGAGTCCGATGTAGAGGGCGTCCCGGGGGTATTGCGGGAGCCGGTCCAGAAACTCCCGCTGGAAGACGTCACGCAGCATCGGTGTGTCGAGCAGTTCATCCAGCGGACCGTCGAAAGTCAGCCCGCGGCGCGTCGTGGCGTGGGGCAGCAACGCCAGCGGCTGTATCGAATCGAAGCCCTCCTCGTCCCACAGGGACGTGGCATCTGGCTGGCTGATCAGTGCCGGCACGCGAAAGTGGTCGAGCATTCGTATGAGGTTAGGGCGCACCATCCGCCCGCCCAGTTCCACGCGGCGCTTGTTCTCGCGCTGGATCCGTGGTCCTGGTGCTTGGGTTTGCAGCAGTTCCTCTGTGACGGTTGCCGCAAGCCGGACATGCGTATGCCCGGGCGTGGTACTGACGATTACGAGCCGCGCACTGTTGTTCCAGTGCTCGTACGGCACGTACTGCATCGCGTAGATGTTGTCCTGGCCGATGACGACGGGTTTCTCCGCAAGACCTCGCGCGCCGCCCCGCCGGATGCGCGCGCAATACTCTTCAATGTAATTCGCCAAGGTGTCCCCGCTCCTGATGCATTCCTTGCTTCGCACTGCCAATGTTCTTTTTTGGCTTCATGGTAAGCCGATGCCCCGGGCCGACAAAGCGGTGGGGTGGCGCCTACGACCTGTAGCAACACTGGCTGCGTGGGGCAGCGCACAAAGCGAGCGAATGCGCCCAACGACGGTGCAAGGTCAGTGGACGACAAGTGCGTGTCGCGCTGCCAGGCAACGTTGCGGATCTAGTAGGGCAGGGTGATGACGGAGGGGAAGAATGGCTGGATAGCGAAAAAGGCCGGACACGGGAAGTGTCCGGGAACCCATTTGCTGACTCGGGTGTGTCTGAACCCGAGGAGATGAATGATAACGATTATCATTCATTAAATCAAGACGTCGGAGATGCGTCAGCCTGCGAGCGTGGTGTCGATCGAGATCTGGGAGGCGAGCACCTTGTGAACCGGACACTTGTTGGCGACGCGCAGCAGATCCTCCCGAGCCTTCTCATCGAGATTGCCCAGGAGTTCAAGGCGTCTCACCAGTTTGTAGGTGCCGGGCGCCTCTTCATGCGAAACCGTTACGCGAACTTCCTGCAGGTCGTAGTTCCTCCGTTTTGCGTAGATCTGCAGGGTGAGGGTCGTGCAGGCAGCCAGGGCGGAATCCAATAGGTCATGAGGATTGGGAAGGGCCGCATCGCCAGCCGGTGCGTCGAGATCTGCCTTCCAATGGGCCGTGCCATTGCTCAGGTCACACACGCTCGAACCGGAGTCTGCCAACCACGTCGCTTCAATAGTCATGGATGCTTCCTTTTGAAAGAGGGCCCGGGGAGGCCGATGCACAGATTCTATACAGGGTTGATCGCGCCCCTTGATGTGATGAAAGAAGCCCTTTCATCGTTGCATAAAACTTTTATGACAAAGTGCTTGCCAACCCTGTGGGTGTCCCGTACTATTCGCCCCCTCGCAACACGAAACGCACTGCAAACGCAGCAGCGACAAGGGTTGCGGGGCGGCAGTGGGTTGGAGTTGCGAAGGGATGCAGCGCTGACCGGCAGAAAAAAGTTCTGCAAAAACTGTTGACGAAACGCTGAATGCTCTGCATAATCTCGTTTCTCCGCTGCAACGAAATGACGGCAACGTCAGCGAGGCAGCGACAGCGAACCGGCAAAGCCGGGCGCTGAGGTTCTTTAACAATCAAACAACCGATAAGTGTGGGCGCTTGATGGCGAACGCCACGGTGACTTCGGTCGCTGTGATGCTTCAAAAGTTATCAGTGCTCGCACAGTAAAACATGTTGGTTGGGTTCTTCGGAGCCTGGCCAGTCAGTTTTCTGAGAGTGAGCGACCGCTCGAAAGAGCGAGGTGCTTCGGCACCACACAGAGATTGAACTGAAGAGTTTGATCCTGGCTCAGATTGAACGCTGGCGGCATGCCTTACACATGCAAGTCGAACGGCAGCGCGGACTTCGGTCTGGCGGCGAGTGGCGAACGGGTGAGTAATACATCGGAACGTACCCTGTTGTGGGGGATAACTAGTCGAAAGATTAGCTAATACCGCATACGACCTGAGGGTGAAAGTGGGGGACCGCAAGGCCTCACGCAGCAGGAGCGGCCGATGTCTGATTAGCTAGTTGGTGGGGTAAAGGCCCACCAAGGCGACGATCAGTAGCTGGTCTGAGAGGACGATCAGCCACACTGGGACTGAGACACGGCCCAGACTCCTACGGGAGGCAGCAGTGGGGAATTTTGGACAATGGGGGCAACCCTGATCCAGCAATGCCGCGTGTGTGAAGAAGGCCTTCGGGTTGTAAAGCACTTTTGTCCGGAAAGAAATCGCGCTGGTTAATACCTGGCGTGGATGACGGTACCGGAAGAATAAGCACCGGCTAACTACGTGCCAGCAGCCGCGGTAATACGTAGGGTGCGAGCGTTAATCGGAATTACTGGGCGTAAAGCGTGCGCAGGCGGTTTTGTAAGACAGGCGTGAAATCCCCGGGCTTAACCTGGGAATTGCGCTTGTGACTGCAAGGCTAGAGTGCGTCAGAGGGGGGTAGAATTCCACGTGTAGCAGTGAAATGCGTAGAGATGTGGAGGAATACCGATGGCGAAGGCAGCCCCCTGGGACGTGACTGACGCTCATGCACGAAAGCGTGGGGAGCAAACAGGATTAGATACCCTGGTAGTCCACGCCCTAAACGATGTCAACTAGTTGTTGGGGATTCATTTTCTCAGTAACGTAGCTAACGCGTGAAGTTGACCGCCTGGGGAGTACGGTCGCAAGATTAAAACTCAAAGGAATTGACGGGGACCCGCACAAGCGGTGGATGATGTGGATTAATTCGATGCAACGCGAAAAACCTTACCTACCCTTGACATGCCACTAACGAAGCAGAGATGCATTAGGTGCCCGAAAGGGAAAGTGGACACAGGTGCTGCATGGCTGTCGTCAGCTCGTGTCGTGAGATGTTGGGTTAAGTCCCGCAACGAGCGCAACCCTTGTCTCTAGTTGCTACGCAAGAGCACTCTAGAGAGACTGCCGGTGACAAACCGGAGGAAGGTGGGGATGACGTCAAGTCCTCATGGCCCTTATGGGTAGGGCTTCACACGTCATACAATGGTGCGTACAGAGGGTTGCCAACCCGCGAGGGGGAGCTAATCCCAGAAAACGCATCGTAGTCCGGATCGTAGTCTGCAACTCGACTACGTGAAGCTGGAATCGCTAGTAATCGCGGATCAGCATGCCGCGGTGAATACGTTCCCGGGTCTTGTACACACCGCCCGTCACACCATGGGAGTGGGTTTTGCCAGAAGTAGTTAGCCTAACCGCAAGGAGGGCGATTACCACGGCAGGGTTCATGACTGGGGTGAAGTCGTAACAAGGTAGCCGTATCGGAAGGTGCGGCTGGATCACCTCCTTTCTAGAGGCTTGTGTTCACAAGTCAAGCGTTCACACTTATCGGTTTGTTTGCTGTTACAGCCAAGGGTCTGTAGCTCAGGTGGTTAGAGCACCGTCTTGATAAGGCGGGGGTCGTAGGTTCAAGTCCTACCAGACCCACCAAGTTATCGCGCGGGGGATTAGCTCAGCTGGGAGAGCACCTGCTTTGCAAGCAGGGGGTCGTCGGTTCGATCCCGTCATCCTCCACCAGTACCTTGGGGTTGTAGTCAAAGACAAGAATTCAGGCGGGTGCCTGAGTGTTTGTCTTTGGCTGTTGCCAACAGGCGTCAAGCCTGGCTGTTCTTTAACAATATGGGATGTAGTAAAGGTGTCGCGAGCGTTGATGAGACGCTGTAGTACAAACGCGATACCGGGTTGTGATTGTATCAACCAAAATGTATTTAAAGTGATCGAAAGATGACTTGGAATACGGCACAAACGCGAGAACTCAGACCTATGACGGTCGTGTCCTAGAGACACACTCGTTATAGGGTCAAGCGAACAAGTGCATGTGGTGGATGCCTTGGCGATTACAGGCGATGAAGGACGCGGTAGCCTGCGAAAAGCTTCGGGGAGCTGGCAAACGAGCTTTGATCCGGAGATGTCCGAATGGGGAAACCCGGCCCGAATGGGTCATCCCTGACTGAATACATAGGTCAGGGAAGCGAACGCGGCGAACTGAAACATCTAAGTAGCTGCAGGAACAGAAATCAACCGAGATTCCCAAAGTAGTGGCGAACGAAATGGGAAGAGCCTTGTACTCTTTAGCAGCATTGTTAGCAGAACGGGATGGAAAGCCCGGCCATAGCAGGTGATAGCCCTGTATGCGAAAACAGCGTTGTGGAACTAGGTGTACGACAAGTAGGGCGGGACACGTGAAATCCTGTCTGAAGATGGGGGGACCATCCTCCAAGGCTAAATACTCGTAATCGACCGATAGTGAACCAGTACCGTGAGGGAAAGGCGAAAAGAACCCCGGGAGGGGAGTGAAATAGATCCTGAAACCGCATGCATACAAACAGTCGGAGCCTGGAAACGGGTGACGGCGTACCTTTTGTATAATGGGTCAGCGACTTACATTCAGTGGCAAGCTTAACCGATTAGGGAAGGCGTAGCGAAAGCGAGTCCGAATAGGGCGTTGAGTCGCTGGGTGTAGACCCGAAACCAGATGATCTATCCATGGCCAGGTTGAAGGTGCGGTAACACGTACTGGAGGACCGAACCCACTAACGTTGAAAAGTTAGGGGATGAGCTGTGGATAGGGGTGAAAGGCTAAACAAATCTGGAAATAGCTGGTTCTCTCCGAAAACTATTTAGGTAGTGCCTCGTGTCTCACCTTCGGGGGTAGAGCACTGTCATGGTTGGGGGGTCTATTGCTGATTACCCCGCCATAGCAAACTCCGAATACCGAAGAGTGCAATCACGGGAGACAGACATCGGGTGCTAACGTCCGGTGTCAAGAGGGAAACAACCCAGACCGCCAGCTAAGGTCCCAAAGATTGGCTAAGTGGGAAACGAAGTGGGAAGGCTAAAACAGTCAGGAGGTTGGCTTAGAAGCAGCCACCCTTTAAAGAAAGCGTAATAGCTCACTGATCGAGTCGTCCTGCGCGGAAGATGTAACGGGGCTAAGCCAGTCACCGAAGCTGCGGACGCACGCAAGTGCGTGGTAGGAGAGCGTTCTGTAAGCCTGTGAAGGTGTCTTGTAAAGGATGCTGGAGGTATCAGAAGTGCGAATGCTGACATGAGTAGCGATAAAGGGGGTGAAAGGCCCCCTCGCCGTAAGCCCAAGGTTTCCTACGCAACGTTCATCGGCGTAGGGTGAGTCGGCCCCTAAGGCGAGGCAGAGATGCGTAGCTGATGGGAAGCAGGTTAATATTCCTGCACCGTCGTATGATGCGATGGGGGGACGGATCGCGGAAGGTTGTCCGGGTGTTGGAAGTCCCGGTCCCTGCATTGGAGAAGGCGCTTAGGCAAATCCGGGCGCGGAATTCAAGGATGTGGGGCGAGCGGCCTAGTGCTGCGAAGCAATTGGAAGTGGTTCCAAGAAAAGCCTCTAAGCTTCAGTCATACGAGACCGTACCGCAAACCGACACAGGTGGGCGAGATGAGTATTCTAAGGCGCTTGAGAGAACTCGGGAGAAGGAACTCGGCAAATTGGTACCGTAACTTCGGGATAAGGTACGCCCTTGTAGCTTGACTGGCCTGCGCCAGGAGGGTGAAGGGGTTGCAATAAAATGGTGGCTGCGACTGTTTAATAAAAACACAGCACTCTGCAAACACGAAAGTGGACGTATAGGGTGTGACGCCTGCCCGGTGCCGGAAGATTAAATGATGGGGTGCAAGCTCTTGATTGAAGTCCCGGTAAACGGCGGCCGTAACTATAACGGTCCTAAGGTAGCGAAATTCCTTGTCGGGTAAGTTCCGACCTGCACGAATGGCGTAACGATGGCCACACTGTCTCCTCCCGAGACTCAGCGAAGTTGAAGTGTTTGTGATGATGCAATCTCCCCGCGGCTAGACGGAAAGACCCCATGAACCTTTACTGTAGCTTTGCATTGGACTTTGAACCGATCTGTGTAGGATAGGTGGGAGGCTTTGAAGCGTGGACGCTAGTTCACGTGGAGCCGTCCTTGAAATACCACCCTGGTTTGTTTGAGGTTCTAACCTTGGCCCGTGAATCCGGGTCGGGGACAGTGCATGGTAGGCAGTTTGACTGGGGCGGTCTCCTCCCAAAGTGTAACGGAGGAGTTCGAAGGTACGCTTGGTACGGTCGGACATCGTACCTAAAGTGCAATGGCAAAAGCGTGCTTAACTGCGAGACTGACAAGTCGAGCAGGTGCGAAAGCAGGACATAGTGATCCGGTGGTTCTGAATGGAAGGGCCATCGCTCAACGGATAAAAGGTACTCTGGGGATAACAGGCTGATACCGCCCAAGAGTTCATATCGACGGCGGTGTTTGGCACCTCGATGTCGGCTCATCTCATCCTGGGGCTGTAGCCGGTCCCAAGGGTATGGCTGTTCGCCATTTAAAGAGGTACGTGAGCTGGGTTTAAAACGTCGTGAGACAGTTTGGTCCCTATCTGCCGTGGGCGTTGGAATCTTGACGGGGGCTGCTCCTAGTACGAGAGGACCGGAGTGGACGTACCGCTGGTGTACCTGTTGTCTCGCCAGAGGCATCGCAGGGTAGCTATGTACGGAAGAGATAACCGCTGAAAGCATCTAAGCGGGAAACTCGCCTGAAGATGAGGATTCCCTGGAGGCTTGACCTCCTTGAAGGGTCGTTCGAGACCAGGACGTTGATAGGCTGGGTGTGGAAGCGCAGTAATGCGTTAAGCTAACCAGTACTAATTGCCCGTAAGGCTTGATCCTATAACCAGTGTGTTTTACCTGGTGAGTGCGCCTTGTGCCCAGGTGTGCAACACAACCCAATCTTTACTACACCCAGATTCGCCGCGCTGACCTCGGGTCAGCCCGGCAACCCCTCATGCCTGGTGACCATAGCAAGTTGGAACCACTCCTTCCCATCCCGAACAGGACCGTGAAACGACTTCGCGCCGATGATAGTGCGGACTACCCGTGTGAAAGTAGGTCATCGCCAGGCTCTTATACCCAAAACCCCCAGCCCTATAAGCTGGGGGTTTTGCTTTTATGCCGCGCGATTTGAACGCAGGCCGTAAAAGCCCCCTCCGCAACTCTCCAGACCGTTGCCACGGCAGGCACCCATACGTATGATTTGCCGCCATGACTTCCGAGATTGAGCCCGCACCTGTCGAAGAACCAACCTGGTTTCTCTATTTGCTCGAGTGCGAAGGCGAATCCATCTATACAGGTATTACCACCGACGTTCAGCGTCGATATGCTCAGCATCTTGCTGGAATCGGCGCGAAGTACACGCGTTCTCGCCGGCCGCTGAGGCTGCTTGGATGGCTTGAGTTTTCGACGAAATCGGAGGCCCTAAAGGCCGAGATCCGAACAAAACGCATGAGTGCGGCGCAGAAACGAGACTTCTGCAGCCAACTCCGAACAACGTATCCATAGAAAAAAAGCCGGCAATATGCCGGCTTTTTCTTTCTTCACGTGCGATCGAGCGTCAAACCACGATCAGCGTCACGTCGATGTTGCCACGGGTGGCATTCGAGTACGGGCACACTTGGTGAGCCGCTTCCACCAGCTTCTGCGCGGCTTCCTTATCCAAGCCCGGCAGAGAGATCTTCAGTTCGGCCTGAATGCCGAACCCCTGGGGAATCTGGCCAATGCCGACCGCGCCATCGATCTTCGCGTCAGGCGAGATTGCAATTTTCTGTTGCCCTGCCACAAAGCGGATTGCACCCAGGAAACAGGCCGAGTATCCAGCCGCGAACAGTTGCTCCGGATTCATGCCGTTGCCACTACCACCCATTTCCTTTGGCACTGCCAGCTTGACGTTCAACTGGCCATCCGAGCTTTCGGCTCGGCCATCGCGGCCACCGGTTGCGGATGCGTGAGCGGTGTAGAGGACTTTTTCGAGTTTCATTTGAATACTCCAGGTTTTGCCCAGCGGGGGCGGGCTAGTCAAAGGTCCCGGCTTTTGCCGGTCAATCATCAGTCCGTGCGCCTTCCAGCGTGGACCGCAGTGCATGAAGACGCGACGTCAACGACTGAATCTCGGAGACCGAGCATTGCGTCGCGCACAGCAATTTCTCCGGAATGCCTACCGCCGAGGCGCGAAGCCTCCGGCCTGCATCCGTCAGGTTCACAAGGACACGACGCTCATCCTTGGCGTCTCGTTCGCGTGCTACCAATCCTGCTGACTCGAGCCGCTTGAGCAGTGGAGTCAAGGTGCCTGAATCGAGTGTCAGCCGTGTGCCCAGCTCCGAGACCGTTAGCGTGTTGCTTTCCCAGAGCACAAGCATGACCAAGTACTGTGGGTATGTAAGTCCAAGCTCACTTAAAATTGGCTTGTAGATCTTGGTCATCGCCAACGAAGTTGAATACAGGGCAAAGCACAACTGTTGGTCCAGCAAGAGCCAGTCGTTGCTTGATGCTTCAGTTCGGGAGGGAGTTGTCGTATCGCGCATGAACATATCTTATACACAATTAAATTGTGTGCAATATAAACTTTGCATCGAACCTATAGAGATTAGCTGCGCGCCGTGCGCGCACAAGAGCTAACGAGAAAAAGTAATCAAAAATGCACTCGCGGCCTGAAGCTAACCTGGCCGTGAACTGACCGTGTTCTTTAAGTCTGGCTTAAGTGTGGCTGCTTACCATGATTCCGTCGCGCCAAGAAAATCGTCGGCGCCATGGACCATCGAGAAAGGAAAGCACCATGATTCGTCAGACTCTCGCCCGCTCTGCTGTCGGTGTCGCTGCCTTGGCTGCCCTTGCCGGCGGCTACGCGTATCTGCAGAAGGATGCGATCACCCCGGGATACGCCGCACAGACCCCGGTCACCGCAAGCGCAGGACCGATTGCAGTCGCCACGCCAACGGATTTCTCGAGCATCGTGGATCAGTATGGCCCAGCGGTCGTGAACATCAGCGTGACCGCGCGCGCGCAGCGTACTTCGGCACAAGTGCCACAGGGCGTCGATCCGGATGACCCGCTGTTCCAGTTCTTCAAGCGATTCGGCCCGCAGTTCCAGGGGCCGCAGAATGCGCAGCCGCAACTGGTGCGTGGACTAGGCTCGGGATTCATCGTTAGCCAGGACGGTCTGATCCTGACGAATGCGCACGTGGTCGACAACGCTACCGAAGTCACGGTGAAGCTCACGGACCGGCGCGAATTCAAGGCCAAGGTGTTAGGCAGCGATCCGCAGACTGACATCGCGGTGATTCGCATCGATGCAAAGAACCTCCCCACGGTCCGGCTGGGCGACCCGTCGAAGACCCGCGTCGGTGAGCCGGTGCTTGCCATTGGGTCCCCGTACGGCTTCGAGAACACGGTCACTGCCGGTATCGTCAGTGCCAAATCGCGCTCGCTGCCCGATGACACCTATGTGCCGTTCATCCAGACCGACGTTGCGGTGAACCCCGGCAATTCCGGCGGTCCGCTGTTTAACCAGCGCGGCGAAGTGATTGGCATCAACTCGCAGATCTACAGCCAGACTGGTGGCTATCAGGGCCTCTCGTTTGCCATCCCGATCAACGTAGCGACCAAGGTCGAGGAGCAACTCGTAGCCCATGGCAAGGTCACGCGCGGCCGTCTCGGTATCTCGGTCCAGGAAGTGAACCAGGCCCTCGCGCAGTCGTTCAACTTGCCGAAGCCTGCGGGTGCGCTGGTCAATTCGGTGGAGCCGGACAGCCCTGCGGCGAAGGGTGGTGTGAAGGCTGGCGACGTGATCGTGCAGCTCGGCGATGACGTCATCGACCATTCCGGTGATCTGCCCGAGCATGTGGCCGACCTCAAGCCGGGCACCGAGACGAAGCTCAAGGTCATCCGCAAGGGGCAACCGCTGATGCTGACGGTCCAGGTAGGGGCGGTGAAGGAAGACGCCCTGGCTCAGAAGGGTAGCGGTGGTCAGGACGGCGGGCGCCTGGGTCTTGCGGTTCGTCAGCTGACGCCCGCGGAGAAGCGCGACAGCGGCATAGACGGCGGCCTCGTGGTCGAAGACGTGACGGGACCCGCTGCGCGAGTGGGTATCCAGCCGGGCGATGTCATCCTCTCGCTGAACGGCACGCCGATCTCTTCCGCCGAGCAATTGCGGGCGCTGGTGTCCAAGTCTGGCAAGCAGGTGGCACTGCTGGTACAGCGTGACGATGCGCGGATTTTCATCCCGCTCGACCTCGGCTGAGCGAGTGCGAGGAAGTGGTTTACGGTCCTCGCAAGACGTATACGGGACGTATACCGTAAACGGGTATACGTCCCGCAAACCCTTGCCAGAAGCGGATTTCCGGGAGACAAAACACACCAAAACCGTGTTTGAACGGGTATGATCTCGACTGCGATGCATGAAGCGTGTGGTGATATTGCGATCACCACTTCTGGTTCTTGCTGAATCGACAGAAGAAGGAAGTCTATGCAGTTGGATTTCGCCCGCGCCCCCACCTCGCCGGCTACTGACCTGGCACGGCGGCTTGTGCCAGCCGTCACGAAGCCGACACCGCGTCGGCGCAAGAAAGAAGCTCCGCCGCACTGGGAACGGGGCTATCGCTCACACTACTATCGCAACGAACGCGGCGACAAACTCGGTGAAGTCCGCTTGTCCGACCGTGGCGATCTCCCTGTGGTCTACCACTGGGCAGCCGGCAACTACTCCGGTGCAGAAGGCTCGCTGGCCCATGCGCGTGCCCGAGTGGAAGAAACGGTAGGCTTTGGCATGCGCCAGTTGTCGCTGTTCTAAGGGCGAGCGCAACCTGCGCACGCCTGATCGATGTGATGGCGATCCGCCGCCATTGCCGCGCTGTCGCCAGCGCAAATGCAGTACTCCTCCCGCCTTTCCTGCCTGAGCAAGGCACATTCCCTGGCTAGTCGAGCCGACGCTGTACCAGCATGAAGACCGCAGCCGCCAAGGCGAGCACGGCAATCAATCGATAGAGATCCTCGCAGGCAATCAAGCGCGCCTGTTGATCCACCAGGGCCGCAAGTTGTGCGAGCGCGCCTGCATGGGCCTGGCCCGGCTCGAATCCGCGTGCTGCCAGCGCAGCCTGCATGGTGTGCATCCATTGCTCCGTTTCGGCTGGTCGCTGCCCCAGAGCATGCACCAGGCTCGTATGCACTGCGAACTGCCGGTTCTGCAGCAGGACAGCACCCAGCGCCGATGCAAACGAGCTGGCGATCTGGCGGATCAGGTTCTTGCTGCGATACCCATGCGCGAAGTCATCGCCGGCCAGTGAGCCGAATGTCAGGCCAGCGATCGGAATGATGACCATCACGCCGAAGAGCCCCTTGCCGATCAGTCCGACAATGAGCGCCGGGGGGCCGACGTCCGGCGGCATGAAGGAGAACCATGTCATCGCCCCAGCCATCAGCAGCAATCCCGTCGTCATCAGCGGCTTCTTGTGTTTCAGCTTGCGTGCCACGCGCTGATACACCCAGATGCCGACCAGACTGATCGTCGCGGCGAACGTGTTCAGCCAGCCGGTGGTGGCCAGCGGAAACCGCAGCGCCTGCTCCGCGTAGATCGGGAACACATAGGCGGCGAGGTTGCTGATCATGTAATAGACGAAGTACATGGTCAGGCCGGTCAGGAAGACGGGCTGGTACAGCGCACGCAGGTGCAGCACGGGCTTTTCGTGGTGCCACTGCTGCCACAGGAATACGGTTAGCAGCGCCAGCGCGAGCGCGGCGATCAGCGCAACGCGTATCGGATGCGAGAACACGTCGAAACGGGCTTCCGTCAACGTTGCCTGCAGTGCGACGATCGCGACGCCGAACAGCAGCAGTGGACCGAGCCCGGGTCCTTCCACGTCATCGCGGGCTTCCGCGTCCGGGAGCAACAGCCAGGCGCCGATCGTCGCGAGTGCCGCAAACGGCAGCACGCCATAGAAGACGTCCTGCCAGACACCTCGATCGACCAGCTCCGCGGCGAATGCGGGGCCCAGCGCCGAAGCGCTGAAGATGCCGAGCATGAAGATGCGCGAAGCCCTCACACGGTCGGTCTGGCTGAACATCATGTTCACCAGGATCCGGCAGCTCGTGAACAGCGCGCCGCCCCCAACGCCCTGCACGAAGCGGGCCCCCACCATTTGCGTCAGTCCGGTGCTGGTGGCGGCTGCGAGCGTGCCCGCCATGAACAGCAGGAGTGACCCGGTCAGGTAGTAGCGATATCCGAATCGCCGCGCGAGCCAATGCTGCGTCAGGATCATCAGCATGCTCCCGACAGCATAGGCGGCCTGGACCAGCGCGAAGCTGCGCGGGTCCGCGTCGATGCCGCCGATGATATGGCTCGACGCGAACACGAACATGATGTTCTCGAGAAACTCGACGCCGGTAGCCAGGCCCAGCAAGATCATGAGCAACGTCTGCCGCTGCTGGTGGCTGAGCAGGCGCAACCACCTCATGCGGGCGCGCAGCCGATGCCAGGGGTCTGCCTGTGCGGTCACGATGCGTTCGCTCCCAGTGCGGCCAGATGCTGATGTAGCCGACCGAGATCGCGTGTGACGGCTGCCAGAGCGGTCTTGCCGATGGGTGCCCAAGCTTCGGCGTAGGCGGCATGGACTGTCGGTGCGGCACGTTTGAGCAAGTCGTGGGCGGCGGGGGTGAGGATGAGCTCGAGGCTGCGCCGGTCGTGCTGCGAAGCCTTGCGCTGGACCAGTCCGCGCGTCTCGAGCCCGTCGATGAGGCGGGTCATCTGAGTGCGTGTGGCATCGATCGTCAGTCCCAGTTCAGACGGTATGGTCGGCTCCATGGCGTCGATCCCCAACATGCTGATGACGAGGTACTGGTTCAGGTCGAGATCATGTACGGCAAGCGCCCGTTCGATATGCTGGCGCAGCAGCCTTGCCGACCTCAGCAATAGCCGCGATGCCAGGATCAGGTCACGGGGCGCTTCCGGATACTCCGCGCAAAAGCGATCAATGCGACGCTCGAATGACATGACTGTATGATTTCATCTGTAATAGTTACGGATGAAACTATATGCGGCGTGCGGACCTTTGGCAAGGTGAAGCGTGAAAGGACTGATTACCGCAATGCCTTCGACAGTTCGCGCAGTGATATGCGCAGCCGGCCAATGACTTCGGTCTGCTGCTGCGTCGTCGGGGCGCCGTAGCGCCATGCCACGTAGCCGTTGGTGAACGCCTGCACCGCGGACGCCGCGCGAGGTAGCACTGCACAGGCGCGAGCGCTGTAGTCCCGCGGCCCTTCTGAGGTATCACGTACGCAGCCGTGCCGCGCCAGCAGCCCACAGAAGCGGTCATAGAGTGCCTGGACCGGATCGGCACGCCGGCGCCGCAGCCAGAGCGGCAACAGTGCGAGCAGACTCAAGGCGGCCAGCCCGCCGACCAGCACCGACGGCAACTTGCCAGCCAGCCCAGCCTGCTCCATCAGTTTTCCTTGCTGGACACGGTCGTACTGCAATACCCAGCGCTGCCACGTATAGCTGAGACCATCGAGACCCCAGCGCAGATCACGCAGCCAGCCCGGTGCCCGCAGATCACGCAATGCTGGGATTTCGTCGCCAGCCAGCGCCGCGTCGACGCCCTGCTCGACCCGGCTGGGTGCGACGGCACCAGTGGGGTCAACGCGAACCCAACCACGCTGTGCGATCCAGACCTCCGCCCAGGCATGGGCATCGGATTGCCGAATCACATAGTGCCGTCCGACCGGGTTCAAGTCTCCGCCCTGATAGCCAGCCACCACACGCGCCGGCACGCCGGCTGCCCGCATCAGGAACACAAAGCTGCTGGCATAGTGCTCGCAGAAGCCTCGGTGCGTTTCGAACAGAAAGCTGTCGACCTGATCTTGGCCAAGGGGCGGTGGAGACAGCGTGTAGGCGAACGGTGCCGCAGCGAAGAGCCGGAGGGCCGCCTGCACGCGCTGCCACGGATCCGGATACTCGTTGGCCCACCGTGCAGCCAGTTCGCGGCTGCGTGGATTGCCTTCCGGTAGCGTCAGGGCTCGTCGGAGCGTGCGCTGGGTCAGCGGTTCGGGTACCGCCCCAAATACGGATCGGGCGCGATAGCGCAACGGCCGGTCGACGGGGAGGTTCGCAAAGAACTCGTTATCGGTGGAAACCTGCGCATTGAGGCTCGAGGAGATGGCCTGGCCACGATCGAGCACGTATAGCCACGACGCCTGCGTCGGCTCGAGCGTGATGTTGTACTCGTGCGCGCCTGGTGCCGCCGAACCTGCAAAGTCGCTGTCACCGATATCGTCGCGCAGCCCGTCGGCCGGACGCACCGAACGGGACCGGGCCGGCCGCCAGGTCTCGCCGTCGTAATCCCAGAGCACGAAAGCGCGCCAGTAAAGCGCGGCCGGTGGTGGTGTCTCTCCGACGAAGTCGACGCGGAACGCGACGTCGGGCGAACGGATCAATTTGCCGATACTGCCGGGTTTCATCGTGTCGCTGATACCGGTGCGACCGATCGGCTCCGTTTGCGGCAGGCGCCACAAGGGATGGTCGAGGCGCGGGAACAGCACGAACAGGAACACCGCCCACGGTAGCCCGAACAGCGCCATGCGTCCGAGCAACGGCCAGATCGCCAGTCGGCCACGCGCTTCGGGGTGGTGCAATAGCAGCCAGTTGCGGAGGACCCATGCACCGATCGCCATGCTGTAGAGCGCCAGCCAGAATGGCTGATCGGCAAGGTAGAGCGTGAGCAGCAGGTAGAACGAAAGCTGTGTGATGAGCGTGGCATCGCCCAGCGCACGGGTTTCCATCAGCTTGAGCACCACGAAGGCCGCGAGTAGCGCGATGCAGAGTTCGCGTCCCAGATTGCCGCCGGATTGCCAGACCAACGCGCCGGCCACTACCAGCACCAGTATTGCGGCCAAGCCCACTGTCAGTTTGGAGGGCAATGGCGCGCGCCGCTTCCATAGCATCCAGCGCCATGCCAGCAGCAGCACCAGCAGCAGGCTGACCGACACAGGCAGGGTGCGCGCCTGCGGCGCCAGCACCAGCGCAAGCTGGCCGATCAGCATCCCCTGTTCCTGATGGCCGAGGGGCCGGACCGCGACGGTCTTTGCCTTCTTGCTCATCGCGCGCGCCGCTCCGGCCAGAGTGCCAGGGCTTCCAGGCATGCACGCACGTGGGCGGAACCGCGACCCGGCTTGATCTCGACGCCCGGCAGGCGTAACCCGATTTCCGATACCTCACCCGTCATCAGCACCCAGGCACACAGGCGGGACAGCCGCGCTTCCGTGTCCATGGTCGGCGGCAGGGTATTCCAGTCGATCCAGCAACTCGGCTGCTGCGGTGTGTGTCCCGAGCGGGTCAGCCATTTTCCGGTGCGCGCGCTGTGTTTCCAGGCGATGCGATGCAATGGATCGCCGGGCCGGTACCTGCGCAACTGATCGATCCCGTCGTCAGCCGCGAAGCTGGCCGCGCCGTCGTCGGCATCGTCGGATTGAGGGTGCAGGGGTAGCGGAGGCGGGCTGGCTTCCGGCGCGGGATAGACAATGGTGGCAAGTCCCAGGTCGGCATAGCTCCAGACGCGGAAGAGGCCGAACGGAAACCGGCTGGAAAGCGTGACGCGTGGTAACGCCAGTCGTCCGCGCCGGATGGCGGAGAGTCGCACCGGTAACGTGCCACTGGAAACGCCGTCGAGGGTGAGGGCGGCCATTTCTGTACTGGCATCGGATAGCGGCGTGCGGGCCTCGATCCCGATTCGCGCGGCGGCATCCTGGTTATCGACGTGCAAGGTGAAAATCGCGCACTCACCGACGAATGCCGGTGTGACAGGTCCGGCTGACACGCGCAGATCGAGCAGATTGCGGTAAGCCATCCACATGCAGCCCATGCCGATGCCGGCCAGCAGGAATGTCAGCGCGAAGCCGAGACTGATCGCATAGTTCAGCGATGTCAGCAGCATGGTCGCCAGCAGCACCGAAAACCCGATGCCGCCGCGTGTCGGCAGGATGTACAGATGCCGGCGGTCGAGCGTGACAACACCGTTGACGGGCGCGCGCTTGCGGCGCAACCACGCGGAGAAGCGTCCCGGCGCAGGGACAAGGTGATCGGGCGCGGGGAGAGCTGGCCGCGTGGTCATGGGGCGGGGGTGTGTCCGATGACCTCAGGGAATTGCGACGCTGGCCAGCAGGCGAGCCAGTGTATCGGCGCCCTGGTTCAGCGCGACCTGACCCGCGGGCAGAAGCCGGTGCGCGGCCACTGGCTCGAACACGGCCTGGACGTCCTCCGGCAAGACCATCTCGCGCTGATCGAGCAATGCCCAGGCGCGCGCGCAGGCCAGCAATGCGAGTCCGGCACGCGGGGAAAGCCCGGTCACGAAGCTCGATTCGACACGCGTGGCCTGCACCAGCGCAAGCACGTAGTCCACCAGTGCCGGGCTGGCATAGACCTTCTCCACGGCGGTTTGCAGGGCCACGACCTGATCGGCGTCCATGACCGCCTCCGCCTCGTCCTTGATCGCGCCGCCGAGATACAGGACGCGTTCGAACGCGGCGTCGGGATAGCCAAGCGATATCCGCATCGTGAAGCGGTCGAGCTGTGATTCCGGCAGCGGATGGGTGCCGATCTGCTCGAGCGGATTCTGGGTGGCGATGACGAAGAATGGGGCCGACAGTGTCTCGGTGATGCCGTCATGCGTGACCTGCCGCTCGGCCATGGCTTCGAGCAGCGCGCTCTGGGTCTTGGGTGGCGCACGGTTGATCTCGTCGGCCAGCACGACCTGCGCGAACACGGGGCCGTGATGAAAATGGAACTCCCCCGTCTCGCGCTTGAAGATCGACACGCCGACCAGATCGGCGGGCAGCAGGTCGCTCGTGAACTGCACCCGCTGATATTGCAGCCCGAGCGTGCGGGCCAGCGCATGCGCCAGGGTGGTCTTGCCGACCCCGGGCACGTCCTCCAGCAGCAGGTGACCGCCAGCCAGAATGCAGGCCAGGGCGAGCCTGACCTGGCGCGGTTTGCCCAGCACGATACGACCCAACTGGGTTTGCACCTCGGTCAGCGAGGCGGCGATCTTGGGTCGGGCAGTCACGATGGCGCTCTTTGGGGTCGGGTTGGAGGCAGTGGCCGGATTCTTGCCGTCGGCCGCGCAAGGGTCCGGCCATTGTAGCGGCGCACGGGTCGCATCGGACAGTGGGATTCCGCACGTAGGGGGGTCTGAAAGTATGGCGATCCCGTGGCGAATTCTCGAAATCAGGCGCCAGCCCGCGCCGGATTTCGCGGCTTCTGGCATCATCGACCTTGTTGGCGACTTGCCACTTTCAGATTTTTCTCCTCCGCTGCAATGACTGCCCCGCAACACCACGCGTCTGGCGCGTCCGCTTCCCTCGACTTCGATTCTTCCGCCCCGCTCGCGGATCAGGCCGCGCTGGCCAGTCTGGCACGCGAATTCCACGCGGGTGGCTATATCGTGCTGCGCAAGTTCGCGAGCGAAGCCACTTGCGCGGCGCTGGAGGCGGTGACGCGAGAGCAACTGGCTGCCGCGGTGCCGCCGGTCGAGTTCGAGGCCGATCTGGGTTATCCGGGGGCGCCGGCCACGCGAGAAGCGGCAGGCGGGCATACGGTGCGACGCTTGCGTCAGGCCTATGGTCGCGACGAGGTGTTCCGCCGCTGGGCGAGCGATCCGGCTGTGGTGGCCACCGTCGAGGCACTGCTCGGCGAGCCGGCCCGCCTCACGCTGGCCCATCACAACTGCGTGATGACCAAGCATCCGCACTACGGCAGCCAGACCGGCTGGCATCGCGATACCCGCTACTGGTCGTTCGTCAAAAGCGACCTGATCACGGTGTGGCTGGCCCTGGGCGATGAAGATGAGCGCAATGGCGTGCTGCGCGTCATTCCGGGCTCGCACCGCGCGAAGCTCGACCCCGCGCAGCTGGATCCGGCGGAGTTCCTGGTCGAGGCGCATCCTGCCAGCCAGCAGTTGCTCAAGGGCACCATGCCGCTGGCGCTGCATCGTGGCGACGTATTGATGTTCGACAGCCGGCTGTTCCATGCCGCGGGTCGCAATGATTCCGAGGCGGTCAAGCTGTCGGTGGCGTTCGCGTATTTCGGAGCGAGCAATCGGCCGGTTGCCGGCACGCGGTCGGCGGAGTTTGGCAGTGTGGAGTTGCCGCCTACGACGCTCTGATGTGCTCCGATGCGCTCTGAGGCGCTTCATCCACATCGCGGCCGATTCGCCGGCAAATAAAAACCGCCCCTCGGGGCGGTTTTTATTTGGGTGCGCGGTGCGCTCAGACGGTCTTGCGGTGGGCGTTCGTGCCGCGGAACAGCGCCAGCACGTCAGCGAATCGGAACGGCAGCAACGGCGTGGTGTGCCGAACGGCGTCACGGCGTGCGAAGTGGCTCAAGAGCTGCTCGCCCACCGGACGGTCGAAATACGAAGCATCCGGGTATTGCATGATGGTCATTCCCAATTGTGATTAACATCAGACTACAGTATACACAAAATTGGTGCAGTGCGCCATTTCGTGGTGCGCACCATGGTATTGCTTGCCACGATGGGAATGCCGGACAGCCCGGCACCGGTGCGAGATGCACCGGACCGGTCCACGGATTGGGTAACTCGGAAAGAAGCGGAAGAGGCCGAAGAAGCCGAAAAAGCTGAAAAAGCGGGAGGGGGGAGAGCGTCAGGCCGCCTTGTTGGCGTCCGCGGACGTGGATGCTGTGGTCGGGTCGGGATTCATGGCCTCGACGGCCTTGGCCGCGCTGTAGACGTGTCGCGTGGCCAGCAGCGATGCCAGGTCGGCGTCGCCGGCAATCACGGCCTGAAGGATTTGCGCGTGTTCGTCCCAGTTGGTGCGCGCGCGGGTCAGGTTGGCCGGGGCGAACAGCAGCGCCGTGCGTTCGCGCAGCGACCGCATCATTTCCTGCAGCACGCTGTTTGCGGCAATGGTGCCCAGTACCTCGTGGAAGCGCGAATTCAACTCGACAAAGCGCTGCGTCTGACCGCTGTCGACAGCGTCATTGCCTTCCTTCAACACCTTTTCGAGTTCCTGGATCAATGCCGGGTCGCGGCGCTGGGCGGCCAGCTTGGCATTGAGGCCTTCCAGCGTGGCGCGTACTTCCACCATCTCGCGGGCGATATTGGGTGACAGCCGCGCCACCGAGGCGCCACGGCGTGGCTCGATGTGCACCAGACCTTCGGCCGCCAGCGCGCGCAGTGCCTCGCGCACCGGAATGCGCGACACCCCCAGCTCCAGCGACAGCGTGTTTTCCACCAGCCGCTCGCCGGGTTCGTACTGGCCGCCCAGAATGCGCTGGCGCAGCGTATCGGTGACAAGCGCGAAAAGCGGGGAATGCTGGGCACCAAGGCTGGCAGCCGGGGCATCCGGAATCTGGCTGTAGGCACTGGCAGTGGCGTCGTTCATGGTCGGGATCGGCCGTCGGAATTCGGTGGACGCCGCTGCGCTGGGCCACGGCGTGAATGCCGCTATTGTATACCGTCACCCCCTTAATGCAGACATAGGGTAGACATTGAGATGCGCGTTCTCGTGCCGGTGTCAGCCCGGCGCGTGCTGGAACGTGAATCCGTCGGAATAGATGAATGGCGCCTGCGCGCCCAGCACCATGAATGTCTGTTTGGCGTCGTGGATCATGTTCGGAGAGCCGCACAGATAGATCGCGTGTTCGGACAAGTCGCCGATATCGGCCGCCACCGCGTCGTGCACATAGCCACGCCGGCCCTGCCAGGCATCGTCCGCGCGTGACAGCACCGGCACGTACTGGAAATCGTAGAGCCGCTCGCCCCACCGGGCAATCTCGTCATGGAGATAGAGATCCGCTGCCGAGCGCATCCCCCAGTAGAGCCACACGGGCGGACAGTCCGGATCATCCATCAGCGCTTCGAGCATGCTCTTGATCGGCGCGAGCCCGGTGCCGGTGGCCACCATCAGCAGCGGCCGGTAGTCTTCCTTGCGCAGGCTGAAGCTGCCGTGCGGGACTTCGACGTCGAGCTTGTCGCCCGGCCGCAGTTGCGGAAGCTGCCCCGTGGTGAAGCGTCCGCCCGCGATCTGCCGCACGTGGAAGTCCACCGTGTTTCCGTTCGGGGCCGATGCCATCGAGAAGCTGCGATGGCTGCCGTCCTCGAGCAGGATCTTCATGTACTGGCCCGGTTCGAACACGAACACCTCGTCGTCGGACAACGCGAGCCGCAGATGCAGCACATCGGGTCCGAGCGAGGTGATGGCCTGCACCGTCGCGGTGGTACGCCGCGCCGGAATCGCGGGTTCCGCAGCGCGCGCGGTGCTGATGACGAGGTCGCCGGCGGGCCGGGCCTGGCAGGCCAGCGCGAAGCCGGCCGCGTCTTCTTCCTCGGTCAGTCCCATCGGGAATTCTTCATAGGTCACGGCACCGTCGACCACGCGCACGCGACACGTGCCACAGCCGCCGAAGGTGCATTCGTGCGCCAGGCTGACACCGCAGCGCAGGGCGGCATCGAGCACGGACTCGCCGGGCGCCACCATGAAAACCTGCTGCGTTTCCGCAATCTCGACCCGATAGGACATGATGACTCCTTCCCTGGTTACTTCTTGATATCGGCCTGGGCCAGCACGGTCAGGTCTTCCGCCGCCAGCAGGTCGCGCAATGCTTCGAGCGCGGCCACGCCGCACGCGGTGTCTTGCTCGCCGTTACCGCCGGACAGGCCCACGCCGCCGATCACCTCGCCATTGACCACGATCGGGTAGCCGCCCACGAACACGGCAAACTTGCCGTCGAAGCTCCACTGGATGCCGAAGGCCTCATTGCCGGGCAGCGCGGGGCCGTTGGGCGGCGTGTTGAACAGGTGGGTCGAACGCTTGTGGCCGGCGGCCGTGAAGGCCTTGTTCCAGGCGATCTGCGGTCCGGTGATGCGGGCGCCGTCCATGCGTTCGAGCAGCAGTGGGTAGCCGCCGTCGTCGACGATGCAGATGGATTCCAGCACGCCGATTTCCTCGGCCTTGCGAATGGCCGCGGCCACCATGTGGCGGGCTTCCTTCAACTCGAGCTTGATGGCTTTCTTCATGTTCGTAATCCTTCAGGTGCCTTCTCAGATGCCTTGGTAGACGGTCTTGATCTGCGTATAGAACTCGAGGCCAGCGCGTCCCGATTCGCGGAACGTCGAGGTGCTCGAGCGCTTGAGACCGCCAAATGGCGCGTTGACCAGGTTGCCCGTGGTGGTGCGGTTGATCTTGACCGTGCCTGATTCGATATCGCGCGTGAAGTCGTGCATGTAGCGCGGATTGCGCGTGGCGATGGCGGCGGACAGACCGTACTCGGTGTCGTTCGCCTGGGCGATGGCGTCCGCGTAACTGTCGACTTCGATGATCGCCAGCACCGGCCCGAAGATTTCCTCGCGGGCAATGCGCATCGACTGGGTCACGTCGGTGAACACGGTCGGCGCAACGTAGTAGCCGTGCGAGAAATCGCCGTCGGACAGCTGCTCACCGCCGCACAGCAAGGTCGCTTCCTGCTTGCCGATGGCGATGTAGCTCAGCACCGTTTCCAGTTGCTTGCGCGTGGCCAGCGGGCCGAGGTCCATCCCGGCCGTCATGCCGCTGCCAATCTTCAGCGCCTTGACCTTGGCCACCAGCTTCTCGGTGAATGCCTGTTTTACCTCGCGCATCACCAGGATGCGGCTGGTGCCCGTGCACGCCTGGCCCGACAGCGACAGGCCGCCCTTGACTGCCAGGTCCACCGCGCGATCGAGATCGGCGTCTTCCATGACGATCAGCGGATTCTTGCCGCCGAGTTCCATCTGCGTGCGCGTGGTCATCGGCACGGACTTGTGAATCTGCTCGCCGGCGGACGTCGATCCCGTGAACGAGACCGCGCGGACCTCGCGCGATTCCACGATGGTCGGGCCCACTTCGGCGGCGCTGCCGGTCAGGAAGTTCAGCACGCCTTTCGGAATGCCGGCGCGGACGAATGCTTCGGCCAGCCGGTAGCCGGACAGCGGCGCGTCGGACGAGGGTTTGAACACCACGGTGTTGCCCGTGATCAGCGCAGGCGCGATCTTGCGCGCCGGGATCGACACGGGGAAGTTCCAGGGCGAGATCACCGTCACCACACCCAGCGGCTCGCGCAGGCTGTAGACGAGCATGTCGGGATCATCGTTCGGATAGCTTTCGCCGCTGAACGTCTGACCCTCCACGGCGTAGAAGCGCAGGGTCTGCGCAGAGCGCATGACCTCGTCGCGCGCCAGGTTCAGCGCCTTGCCTTCCTCGCGGGTCAGTTCGGCGGCGATGGTGTCGGCGTTGGCTTCCAGATGCGCGGCCGCATCGTTGAGGATCTTCGCGCGCTTGCCGATCGGGGTCTTTTTCCATCCGTCGAACGCGGCTGCGGCAGCGGCCACAGCGGCGGCGGCGTCGCGCGCGTCGGACGCGGCGTGGCGGCTGACGATGTCGCGTGTGTCGGCGGGGTTGACGTTATCGACGGTACGGCCGCTGGCGCTGTCGCACCATTCGCCATCGATGTAGTTGCGGTACGTCTCGGTCATCTTGCGGGGGCCTTGAACTGGGATCGGGACACCGGACGCGGCTCGCGCGCGTCCGGGGCGTACTGCTTGCGCAACTCAGGCTGCGGCTTGTGCCTTGGTGTCGACGTAGTCGTAATAGAGCGCCGTCGTGTACAGCAGGCGCATCTGGGCGCCGATTTCGCAGATCTTCAGGCAGCGTTGCTGCAGCTCGGGCGTGTTGGCGTGCTCCAGCACGATCTGGTAGCCGCGCTCACCGTGGATCTCGTCGGACACGATGTGGAGGTCGAAGAACTCGACTTCCTCGTCGGTGAAGCCATACTTCTCGCGCAGCGTCGGCGTTTGCTTGCGATAGATCGACGGCACTTGCGATTCCAGGCCCACCACCAGGCCAGCCACGGCCACCACCGGGTCTTCGCGCATGGCCACGGCGTAGCACCAGCTTTGCAGGCCGCGCGTGGTCGGCGACATGTTGTCCGGGCTCACCACACGTTCGCGCGTGGTGCCGCAGGCTTCGGCAAAGCGGATCAGCAGATCGGTATGGCGGTCGCCGCCGATCTCTTCCTCGTACATATTGGCCAGCAGGAAGTCCTTGGCCTCGGTCATGTGGTCGGGCGTGCGAGCGTAGATGTAGCCCAGGTAATCCGCAAACGGGCCGACGTAGTGATAGTGGTTCTCTGCCCAGCGCGCCAGATGCTCGCGGCTCAGTTCGCCGCTGGCCCAGGCCTTGCTGAAGGGGGCCTGGTTAGCGCTCTTGCCCTTGATCGCGTTTTCGAGCGCGGTGCGGAATTCTTCACGGTTCATCAGTTCGGCCATGTTGGGGCTCCTGTTTTGACGAGGTCGGTTGGGGTTGGTCACCACGGCTCGCTGAGCGGTGTCGCGGCGTTTTCGGGTTTGTATACTTCCTACACTTTCGTTGGGCCGACAAAAATGCCGCGCGCGGCGGCAGGTTCATCGGAATAGGTTCAGGCAGCCGCGGCTTGGGCGGCGGTGATGCGTTGATAGGCAATACCGGCCAGCGCGACATCCTCAAGTCCCACGCCGACCGACTTGTAGATCAGGATGTCGTCGGCATGCTTGCGCGTGGGCGCGGTGTCTAGCAGTACATCGGCCAGTTCCACGATCTTCTCGTCCGGCAGCACCGCCTTGTCGGCGAGCACCAGGTCGCCGGCCTCCCGCAACGACTGCGGGCGCCATTCGACCACCACTGCGGACGCGCGTGACAGCGCCACATCGTCCAGCTCGCGTGTGTGCGGCAGGCTCGAGCCGATCGCCGCGATGAACGTGCCCGGCTTGACGATGGCGCCAGGGAACAGTGGCGTGGTCGAGCGCGAGGCCGTGACGATGATGTCTGCCGCTGCGGCCGCTTCCTCGGGCTGCGCGAATGACACGGAAACGCCGCATTGGGCAGACAGGCGCGTGGCGGCCTCCGCATCGGCATACGGATCACAGATCAGGATGCGCTGGAGCGGCAGTGCGGCCGACAGTTGCAATGCGTGCTGCACGCCCTGTGTGCCCGCGCCGAACAACGCCAGGGTTTGCGCATCGGGGCGCGCCAACCGCTTTGCGGCCAGCACGGTGCAGGCCGCAGTGCGCAGCCGCGTGATGGCGCCGGCGTCGAACGAAGCCAGCGGGCGTCCGTCAACCGTCGAAAACAGCAGGATGACAAACGAGAACTGACCGGCGATCGTCGTGTAAACCTTGGCGCCGGCTACCTGCTGATCCGGGATTACCGCGCCAAGCGTCGAAAGCTTCACGCCGCCGGCCTCCGTGCGGATGCGTTCCTGCATGGCGGCCTGCCCGCGGCCAAAGCTGCGGAAGGCGTCGAGCATCGCGGCCTGCGCATCGGCGGCCGTGACGTGGCGATCGATCAGGGTGTCGGTGATATGGAGCATAGGGGCGTCTTGTTTGTATTTCGGTATACAGTCTACACAATGCTTCAAAAAGTGCTAGCCCCTTTTCACGAAATTCGTCGGCGCCGAACTGGTGCCAAATGCGCATATTCCGTGCGCCAGAGCGGAAAATCGCCCCTCTTTTGGGGATTTCCCTAGGCGTGGTAATTTCTGCTTGTGTCAGAGGATATGCGGAATATAGTATACAACTCGTAGTGAAAACAGAAATTCATATCCGCCCCCACAAGGGCCTCCATAACAGGGGAGCCTCATGCATCAAACCGTAGAGATCGGCCTGGCACATTGGGTGTATTTGCTAGGCGTGGCCGTGATCGTGCTGACCATGATCATGCGTGCTAACGTCGTGGTGCCGTCGATCATCGGCACGTTCCTCGTGATACTGGCCATCACTGGCAGTCCGGTCACGGCACTGGGCGGCATCTTCTCCGCGAGCCTGGTCGCGGCGAAGGAACTGTTCAATATCTTCCTGGTGATTGCCTTCATGACGGCGCTGCTCAACGCGCTGAAGTCATTGCGATCCGATGTCCGGATGGTCGAGCCGTTCCGCGTGGTGATGAAGAACGGTCACAGCGCCTATTTCATCCTGGCGGGCATCACCTACGTGATCTCGCTGTTCTTCTGGCCGACGCCGGCTGTGCCGCTGGTTTCCGCCATCTTGCTGCCGGCCGCGATTGCCGCCGGGCTGCCGCCGTTGGCGGGGGCCATGGCCATTGCCATTGCCGGTCAGGGCATGGCGTTGTCGTCGGACTATGTGATCGGTGTGGCACCTGGCATCAGCGCCAAGGCGGCTGGCGCGGCGGTCAGCGCGGCGGTGGTGGCGGATCGCGCGCTGATCCTGTCGATCATCACGGGTGGCATCGCGCTCACGCTGGCCTATCTGTCGATGCGCCGTCATATCGTTCCCGCCAGCGGCGCGTTGCTCGACCGCTGGCAGGCGCGTGCCACCGGTGTGGACACCGCAGTGGAAGCCACCGGCACCTTTGACAAGGCCGAGATCGCACGTGGCACCTCGCACGAGGAGCCGCTGGACACCGACGCCAATATCGAACGCAGCCTGGCGATGGTGGCCCAGCGCCGCGTGAAGTGGTCGAAGTTCTTCGCCGTGCTGACGCCGCTGGCCTTTGCCTGCGTTGTGACGCTGATGGTGCTGCCGAAGATCTCCTCGGGCATGGTCGATCTCAAGGGCGGTGCGGCCGCTGCGCTGGTGGGTGGCGTGGCTGCAGTGCTGATGATGCTGGCGACGCTGGCCGCCGAAGGCCCGCGCAAGATGCTCGACACGTGCCCGGAGCACATCACCGATGGCTTCGTCTTCGCGTTCAAGGCAATGGGCTCGGTGCTGCCGATCGCGGGCTTCTTCTTCGTTGGCGCGGGCGAGACCGCCGCGCAGATTCTCGGCGTCGACACGGGCCGCGCGCCGAGCCTGCTGTTCGAACTGATCCAGGCCTACCAGCACATGATTCCCGACAACCACGTGCTGGTGGCGTTCGGAGTGCTTCTGGTCGGCATGATCACCGGCATCGACGGATCGGGTTTTGCCGGACTGCCGCTGACCGGCACGCTGGCCGGCGCGCTTGGTCCCGTGGTCGGCTTCGACTCGGCCACGCTGGCGGCCGTCGGCCAGATGGGCGCGGTCTGGACCGGTGGCGGCACGCTGATCGCCTGGTCGTCCCTGATTGCCGTGGCCGGATTTGCGCGTGTGCCGGTACTGGATGCCGTGCGGGCGCTGCTGCTGCCAGTGCTGGCCGGCCTGTTCGTCTCCACCATCTGCGCGATGCTGATCTGGCACTGAGCGCGTGGCGGACATCCCAATTGCCCATTCATTGATTGCGGAAAGCAGAGCTATGCCGAAAGTTGTCTTTCACAAGAACGGCCAGGTCTTCGTTGACGAGGTCAAGCCAGAAACCAACCTCGTGGTGCGCGCGGGCATCAAGCAGTTTCCATATCCGAACCTGCGCTACGAATGCGGCATGGGCAAGTGCTCGAAATGCGCGTGCCGCGTGCTGTCCGGCGCGGAGCATCTGCCGCCGCCGAACTGGAAAGAGAAGAAGCAGCTCGGCGACCGGCTCGATCAGGGCTTCAGGCTGACCTGCCAGATCTGGCTCACGCACGACATCGAGCTTGAGCAGGAAGAACTGGCTGCCTGAAGGATGACATGAGCGAGCAATGACCGAGGGAACCAGCGGATGAACCAAGCCATGTACGTGATCCTGACCAGCAAACCGGGCCAGTTCCGCACCGAGGCCGTGCCCGGCGTGGACCCGGTGGAGACGTGGGAGTACCTGTTCTACGGGCGCTGCACCGCCACGTTCGTGATTGCCGAGCTATCCGATACCCAACACCCGTTGAAGGTGCGTGTCATCGACGAGGCGGACAAATCCGCCGAGGTCGTCAATCACGTGCCGACGAAATTCCTCGAGCGCTTCGACACGCTCGACGCTGCCCGCACCGCGCTGCAATCGCTGGCGCATTTCGGCAGCATGGACCTCTCCCTAAGGAAGCAATGATGCAGGCCCAGACTGACATCGGCGACATCGACGCCGGCGCCGCCGTGCCCGATACCGATACCCCGCCCAAGCCCCGGACGATCGAAATCACGTTCGTGACCAACGGCGAAAAGACCGTCAACGCGCCGGAGAACAGCAATCTGCTGCGCGTGTCCCTGCGCGAGCAAGGCGGCATTCCGTTCAAGTGCGGAGGGGGGATCTGCGGCACCTGCAAGTGCCGCATCGAACGCGGGCTGGAACACACCGACGCGGTCAAGCCGAAAGAGCGCAAGCATCTCAGCGACGACGATCTGCGCGCTGGCTATCGCATGGCTTGCCAGACGTTCGTGAAGGGGGATATCGCGGTTTCCTGGTAACCGCGGGGGGGCGGGCGCCCTGGCCCTCAGGTACGCAGCCCCACCATCGCCGAAATCTTGCCCGCCGCTTCCAGCAGCGGCGGCAGGAAGCGCTCCACCATCTCCTGCGCGCTCGTGCGATTGGCCTGGCCGCTGATGTTGATCGCGGCGATGACCTGACCGCCGCGATTCCGGATCGGGGCGGACAGCGAAACCAGCCCTTCCTCCAACTCCTGGTCGTTCTGCGCCCAGCCGCGCTCGCGAATCTCGCCAATCAGCGTCTTCAGTTCGCCGATATCGGTCACGGTGCGGCGCGTGCGTGGCCGCAGGTCCGACGCGTGCAGCACGCGATCGAGTTCTTCCTGATCCAGTCCCGACAGCAGCACGCGTCCCATCGACGAACAGTAGGCCGGCAGGCGGCTGCCGATCGACAGGTTGATCGTCATGATCTTGCGTGCGGGCACGCGCAGCACATAGACGATTTCCGTCCCGTCCAGCACCGAGATCGAGCAGCTTTCATGGACCGATTGCGACAGCGCTTCCATGATCGGCTCGGCCAGATTCCAGAACGGCATCGACGTCAGATAGGCGAAGCCGAGATCGAGAATCTTTGGCGTAAGCCGGAACAGCCGGCCGTCATTCTGCACGTAGCCGAGCCCCACCAGCGTGAGCAGGATGCGTCGCGCGCCGGCGCGCGTCAGGCCGCTGGCCTGGGCGATCTCGGTCAGCGTTTGCGCGGGGTGGCTGGCATTGAAGGCGCGAATCACCGACAGGCCGCGTGCGAAGGACTGCACGTAGCTGTCGCTTGGCTTTTCGGTGGCGCCGGCTACGGGCGCGCGGGACGTTGCGGTATCGGCTGGGTTCGCCATCGATCGGAACATCGGCGTCGATGCGCCGGAATTGGCTCGGAAAGGCCGAAAGGGTAGAGGAAATGCGCCGGCTTTGCCAGTCTGATGCATTTGCGGCCGGTACCGGGGTGCCCGGGCACGCTGACGAGACATATCTGTCTATCGCATAATGTGCGTCCGCACAATGGTGGACAGATAGTCGGGACAACAAGGGTCAGCAAAGGAAACAGGGTCCGGTGAACGAAACAATTCAGTGGAACGATTGGGAGGCATTCTGCTGCGTGATCGAGCAGGGCACATTCACGGCGGCAGCCGCGGCACTCGATTGCCCGAAGTCGCGCGTCTCGGCGGCAGTGGCCCGACTGGAAACGGCCATCGGCGCCAAGCTGCTGGAGCGCACCACGCGCCGCATGCGGCTGACCGACGCTGGCGGCGCGGTCTATCGCGACGTCGCGCCGCTGTTCGCGCGACTGCGCGAGATCCGGCAGGAGACCCTGGCCCGCGAGGAGCGTGTGCAGGGGATGCTGCGCATCGCCACGCCTTATGAGTTCGGCGCCCAGCAACTCGGCGGTGTGATTTGTCGGACACTGGCGGCGCACCCCGCGCTCGACATCACGGTGGAGATCTCCCAGGGCTTGGTTGATCCGATCCGCGAAGGCTTCGACATCGCCTTCGTCACGGTGGATACCGACCTGCCGGATTCCGGCACCATCGCCCGACGCATCTGGCATATAGAAAGGGGCCTGGTGGCGGCACCGTCGCTGGCGGCTAGCCTGCCGGCGCAGATGCAGCCGGAAGATCTGTCACACATGCCGACGTTGGCCACGCCCGGTGTCTCGGTATGGGAGTTCTCGCGGGATGGGGAACGTATCTCCGTGCCGATTCGTCCGCGAATGCAGACCTATAACGCAGAACTGCGTATGCAGGCCGCGCTGGCTGGAATCGGGATCGCGCGTGTGCCGATGGCAGCCGCGGAGGCGGAGATTGCGCAGGGCAGGCTGGTGCGGATGATGCCCGACTGGCCGTTGCCACCGCTGAGGGTCTTTGCGTTACTGCCCGACCGTCGCTTGCAGCCGCGCAAGGTGCGCGCATTCATGGAAGCGATTGAATCGATGATGGGGGCCGATCTCGATGATCTCGGGCAGTAACTTGCGCTGTGTACTGCTGACGGGGCAGGGGGAGCGCCCCGTCTGACTTGCCTGGATCAGGCAGGCGAGGCTCAGGCGCCTTCGCTGTAGACGTCGCGCTTTTCGGTCACGCCACGCGCGCCTTCGGTGTAGACATCACGCTTCTCGGTCACGCCGCGCGCGCCTTCCGTGTACACGTCACGCTTTTCGGTGACGCCACGGGCGCCATCCAGGTACGGGTCGACCTTGCGGGCGATGCTTCCGTCCAGGCGGGCCAGATCCGAATTGAACTCCGATGCTTGGGCGGCGGTGGCGCCGACAGACAGGCCGATGGCGCAAAGCAGGGAGAGTGCGAGGGTCTTCATGGTTGTGCTTTCCTACTATTTTTGGCAGTGATCGCGGTGGGTTCCGCGGTGCCTGTAATGTAGGCTTCAGCAGGCACAGGAAAAAGGGAGAATCCTCGACAGACTGTCCAACGATTTGGACAATAAGGGTTTTCCCTATAGTTCCTGTCTGTGGTAGCGTGGCGCCCCGGGCACTTGTCCTATCGGGTGCGCCATCGCTTTAGAAATGGCGTTCAGGCCACTCCACGGCTGACGTTGGCGATCACCATCAGCAGGATCTGGGCGATCACGAACAGGATCAGCGGAGAGATGTCAAAGCCACCCAGGCGCGGCACCACGCGCTGGATCGGGCGCAGCAGCGGGGCGGTCAAGTGCCAGATTGGCGCCGCCAGCGGCGAGTTGGGATTCACCCACGACAGCACCGCCATCAGCAGCGTCACCCACATCACCATGCTGATGCCCCACTTGAGCATGCTGAGCACGCCCAGCGCCAGGATCACCGGCAGGAATCCGAGCGGATCGGCGCCGAGCACCAGCGCGCGGCAGAGCAGGAACGCCACGGCGGTCAGATAGGCCGCGAAGACGGTGGCCCAGTCGATGCCACCCAGGCCAGGAATGATGCGGCGCAGGGGGCGGACGATCCAGTCCGTCACCTGGAACACGCCCTGGGACACAGGATTGCGCGAAGGCAGCCGGGACAGTTGCATCCACAGGCGCAGCAGCAATGCCATGCCAAAGAGCGTGAAAACAGTATCGAGCAGGAACAGGATGATTTCCGTGAACATCGGGCGGATTTCCGTTTTGCGGTTATAGGGTGTCGGCAACCGCACAGATTCTGCCATACCGCGCCGGGACCCAAAGCGTCGAAGTACGGGCGGGATTGCCGGGCAATGCGCGCCAGCGCACGGCGGCGCCTGCGGGCGCACCTCCTATAATGGGCGGCCGGTCCACCAACGTTCTCGCTGATCCGACATCCATGCCACGCAAGTCTGCCCAAGCCAGGGCCTCCGAAGAAGCCGCCGTGCTGCACAAGCAGGACTTCGAAGCACTCTCCGATTTTCGTTACCAGTTGCGCCGCTTCCTGCGTTTCTCGGAGGAGGCCGCGCGCGCCGAAGGCGTGACCGTCCAGCAGTATCTGCTGATGCTGCATATCCGCGGATGCCCGGACAAGAACTGGGCTTCGGTGGGCGAACTGGCCGAGCGCCTGCAGGCCAAGCAGCATGGCGTGGTGGCGCTGGTCAACCGGTGCGAGGCCGCCGGACTGGTCAGCCGCAAGATCAATCCCGACGATCGCCGCGTGGTGCAGATTCATCTGCTGGCCAAGGGCGAGCGTTGCCTGAACCGCCTGGCGGCACTGCATCGCACGGAACTGGAATCGCTGCGCAACACGTTCCGCGTGGCGCGTATCACGGCGTTCAACGACGACGGCGCCGAGCGCATCTGATCGACCTCCCGCATGGAGGCGATGAGGTGATGACGCGATGATGCGGTTACAGGCGGTTACCCATCACAATCTCCGGTGACACCTGCGGCCGGACGACGGCACTAGACTCCCGCGCAATACCAATACGCGCATCGACGCAGGAGCCTTCATCATGTCTTTCCCGTTCCGTCCGGTTGTGTTGGCCGCGCTCGCCGCGAGCGCCCTGGCTGGCTGCGCCGCGCCATATGGCGGCTATGGCGATGGCTACGGGTCGGGCTATGGCGGCTCCTACGGCTCTTCCGGCTCGTCCGGCTCCTACGGCAGCACCGCATACGGTGGCGCCTCGTATGGCAACGCTGGCTATGGTGGCAGCGGTACGCAGGTCAGCGGTGGCTACCCCGCCTATCCGCAGCAGCAGGGCTACCCTCAACAGCAGGGATATCCTCAGCAGCAAGGCTATCCCCAGCAGCAGACCTACCCGCAACAGCAGACCTATGACCAGTACGCTTACCCGTCGCAGCCTTCCGCGCCGCAGGGTGGGAACTACGACGGCAGCTATAACAACGGCTACAACGACCAGTACGCCGTGCGTTATGGATGGGTGGAGTCGATCGAGCAACTGGCCGGTCAGCCGGCCGACACGAGCGGCGCCGGTGCCGTGATCGGCGGTGTCGTGGGTGGTCTGCTGGGTCACCAGGTGGGCGGCGGCCGCGGGAATACCGTCGCAACGATCGGTGGCGCGGTGGCCGGCGCGCTGGCCGGCAATGAAGTGGAAAAGCGCTCCAGCACCACGCCGGCGGCCTTCCGCGTGCGCGTGCGCACCAACGACAACGCCTACGTGACCGTGACGCAGAACAGCCCGTACAACCTGCGCACGGGCGATCGCGTCAAGATTCAGAACGGCGTGGCGATGCCGTATTGAGCGCGCCGGGTCCGCTGCAGCCGTTGAAACCGTCGAAGACGTACTGCGCAGCGGAACGGCGGCTGCATTGAAGCGTCAGGACAGCGCGTTGGTCAGGAACGTCAGCGCGCGGCCATGCGCGAGCGCCGCCGAACGCTGGTGGTACGAACCACGCGCCCAGCAGTTGAAGCCGTGGTCGGCCTGGTCATAGACGAAGACCTCGACACCGCGCTTGCCCGCCACAGCCTGACGCACACGTTCGACGTCCTCGGGCTTGATGTGGGCGTCGAGCGCGCCATAGTGGAACTGCACCGGGACGTTGAGCGCTTCTGCTTCCTTGAGGTTGTTCTGGATACCGCCGCCGTAGTACGGCACCGCCGCATCGACCATGCCGCGCGCGGCCGCCATGTACGACAGCAGCCCGCCAAAGCAGTAACCCACTGCCGCCACCTTGCCGCCGGCGCCGATTTCCGCGCGCAGCGCCTTGGCCGTCGCACCGATGTCGGATACGGCTTCCTCCAGGTTCACGGCCTGGCGCAGCTTCATGGCCTCTTCCCAGTCCTTGCCCGAGTAGCCAAGTTCCACGCGCGGCGCCGTGCGCCAGAACACGTCCGGCGCCAGCACCACGTAGCCGTCGGCGGCGTACTGGTCCGCTACGGAGCGGATGTGCTCGTTGACGCCGAAGATCTCCTGGATCAGCACGATGCCCGGGTTGCCCGGCTGCTTGCCTGCTGGCGGCAGGCTCAGGTAGGCGTCGAAGCTGCCATCGGGGGTATCGATACGAATCCAGCGGCTATTGGTGGTCATGGTCGGAAACTCCGGGGTGAAGTGTTCAGAGGGTGGGGAACCAGGGCGCAAGTTTGCCACCGGTAAGGCAATCGTGCAGCGGACCACGCGATACATGGGTGCGGGTCCGCGCAAAAAAGCCGGCATCCGGGGGACGGATGCCGGCATTGGCCGGGCGACAGCCGGGCCTCATATGTGCCCGTGTGGCTTACCAGTGCATCTGGACGTTCTTCTCGCCCGGACTCAACGTGGCGTGCTTCGACATGCCTTCATAGGTTGCCACCACCTGATAGGACGCACGCGGCCCCCGGATCAGGCAGCGCGGTCCGGTGGATCGGAACTCGGCCACTTCCTTGCCGTTTCTCATCAGCTTGACGTTCACGTCGGACAGGTACTCGCCCCGTCCGCCTTGTGTGAACAGCAGACCCATGTCGTAGTTGCGGGCCTCGCTGCGCATTTCGGCCTGCTCGTCCGCGGCAACCCCGCCGCAGACATAGGTGATCGGCCCTGACGTCGAACTCGTGATGTCCGCACGTGCCGCCATGGCGGCGCCCAGTGACATCACAGCGACGCCAACCGCGCACAAGTTGCGCGCGCGCTGGCGCATGGCAATCTGTTCTGTTCTCATCGCTTCCTCCTGCCAGGTAAAGCGGATGCGATGACGATGATGGAGACACGTGTGGAACTTTCGCACTCCGGGGCCGAGCTGGTGGCCCGTCGCGCATCCGAGGTTACTCGTCTCAAGTACATACCCGTACGCACGCCGGGAATGTCAGTGTTTGGCTGATCCTGATGCCGGACAGACCAGACGGGATTTGGGGAGAGTGCAGGCGCGTGCCTATCATGAAGGGATATGACGCGTGCCGCGCATGAAGCCGCGCAGCATGTGCCGGGTCACAGTCACACTCACCCATGCACAACAGGAGACGGATCATGTCCAACCACACCTACAAGCTGGTCGAGATCGTCGGGTCGTCGGCGGACGGCAGCGATGCCGCCATTCGCAATGCGCTGGCAAAGGCCTCGGAGTCCATCAAGAACATCGACTGGTTCGAGGTCGTGGAAACGCGTGGCCATGTGCAGGATGGCAAAGTCGCGCACTTTCAGGTGACGCTCAAGATCGGGTTCCGCGTGAACTGAACGGGGCCGGCGGCATGGCGCAGGCCCCCGTTCCGTCGCGCCGGCGACCCGTCAGTCGAACTGGTAGGACCAGAGCAGGTTGAAGCGCGGCGAGCGATGGCTCGCGTTGGTCGGCTTGTCGCCCACGGGCTGCGCCACCGAAATATCCATCGTGTAGTAGCGACGGTCGGAGAACCGCAGGCCGACGGCGACCGATTGCAGCGTCCGGTGCGACAGCGACACGCTGTTGGAGAACACGCGCGCGTAGTCGGTGACGATGAACGGCTGCAGCGTCTTCAGGTAGGTGTAGTCCACCGCGAACATCCGGTTGATCTCGGCGGAGGCCCCCCAGCCCTTGTCTCCAGCCACTTCGCCGGCGGGATAGCCCAGGCCGAAGAAGCGGCCGCCGAAGCTGATCTGCTCGCTCGATGCCAGCCGGTTGCCGCTGTACTGGCCTGCCGCGGAAACCGATGTGCCAAATCCGTAGGGCAGGTCGTTGGCCTGCGACACGAGCAACCGGGTGCGGAAGAAGCTCAGGTCGTTGATGTTGTTCTGACGGCTTGCCCCGAGCCCGTCAAAGCCCTTGTAGAAGCCCAGCGTGGCGTTGCGCGTGAAACCCTGGCCGCGCTGCAGGTACGACGCCTCCGCGCTGGCCACACGCACATCGGTCGACAACTCGATCTGCCGGCCCGCGCCGGGCTGCACCGCCTGCGTGTAGCGCTCGAACTGGTTGTTCGCGTAGAAGCCGCCGGTCAGCGTGAGCGCATGGCGGTTGTTGAGGATCACGGGGTAGCTCAGCGTGCCGCCGAGACGCTTGGAGTCGTTGACATAGCGCGATTCGAAACCGATGGGCGCCAGTGACGTGTTCTCGGGCACGCCGCGATAGTGCGACGCCGTCACCTTGGCCAGCATGCCCTCGGTGCCGATCGGCTGGGCGTAGTTGAGCGCGTAGTACTCCTCGTCGTTGTGGCCCTTCGGGAAAAGCGTCGTGAACGAGAGCTGCTCGCCGAGCGGCGTGAGGCTGTTGGTGGTGGCCGTGGCGATGGCGCGCAGGCCCGGCGACATCCACTCCACACCGGTGCCGAACGTGAACGGCTTGCGCTTGGCCTCGAGCACCATCTCGCACGCGCCATCGGTGGTGGTGGGCGGCTGCACTGTGGCGTTGATCTGCATGCCCGGCTGCTGCGACAGCACGTTGACGTAGTGCTCGAAGCTTTCCTGCCGTAGCGGGCGCTCGCGCATCAGTTGCTGCGCGATCTTGCGCAGGCGGCCCTCGGCTGGGCCAGGCTTGCCGCGGACCGTGACGTTGGCCACGTAGCCTTCCACCACGGTGATCAGCACGTCGCCGTTCTCGAACGACTGCGCGGGCACAAACGCGAACGACAGCGGGTATCCCGCGTCCTTGTACATCTGGGTGACAGATTCCGCGGCCTGCAGCAGTTCGGCCACGCTGATCTCGCGGTTAGCCAGCGGCGAGAACTTGGCGGCGATCTGTTCGAACGGCAGCGTTTTCGCGCCTTCGATCTTGAAATGCTTCGGCGTCAGGCGCGAGGCGAGCAGATTCTGCATGGCTGCATCGGGGCGTTCCACCTGCACGGTGACATTGCTCTGCGCAGGCTTGCTCGGCGCGATGGTCGGGAGAGTCTGGGTCGGATCGCCCTGGACCGGGCTCCGTTCGGCATGAGACAGGCCGCTATGAATGGCGCCGATGCCAATCAGCAATGCGGCAACACGCTTGCGTGTACGCATGGTAATACCCCTTGATCAAGACAGCTTTGCGGCTATGACGCCGCGTGCCACGGACGGTAGGGATGCCGCTCTCCCTGCCGCCCATCTGTGGCCGCGACGCTTTTGCTTCAGTTGATTTGGTTGATTCGCTTGATTCGGTTGCTGCTCAGGTCAGTGCCTGGTGCCACCCAGCGCGCCGGTCAGGCCGCTGACCAGTCCGCCGACGAGGCCCGTGACGGGTGCCAGCGGATTGGCGGGCTTGGTGCCGCCCGTCGTCGTGCCACTGGTGCTGGCGGGCGCGTTGCCACCAGTGAGGCCGGCAACGATGCCGGTGACCGGGGCCAGCGGACTGGCCGTGGTGCCGGCGCTATTGCCGCCGGTCAGTCCACCGGTGATGCCGCTGACAAGGCCTGTCACCGGCGCCAGCGGGCTGCTGCTGCCGCCTGCCGCGCCAGACAGTCCGCCGGTCACGCCGCTGACGAGACCGGTAACGGGCGCGAGGGGGCTGGCGCCACCGCCGGCTGCGCTGGTCAGTCCGCCGGTCAGGCTGCTGACGAGACCCGTCACAGGTGCCAGCGGGCCGGCGCTGCCCCCCGTCGCGCCGCTCAGGCCGCCGGTGAGGCCGCTGACGAGCCCGGTTACGGGCGCCAGTGGATTGGTGACGCTGCCGCCCGCAGGTCCATTCACGACGCCGCCGACCGAAGCCACCGTATTGCCCACGCCGGTAACCACGCCACCCACGCCCGAGACGACAGGCGTATTGGTGTTGGTCAGTGTGGTGCCCGCTACAGCCAGTGCGCCGCCCACCGTCGCCAGCAGGTTGCTGACCGGTTGGCCCAGACCCGTCGCCGCGCCCAGCGTCTGCGTGCCGTTGGTCAGCGTCGACGTGAGCGGCACGATGATCTTGCTGACGCCGCCGGTCAGTTGCTCGACGGGACCGGTCGACAGCGCCGTGCCGAGCTGCGTGCCAACGTTGCTGACGGTGCCGCCCACCTGCGACACCACGCCGCCGAGCGGTGTGGTCAGCGCGGCCAGTGGCGCGAGCGGTCCGGTGCCAAGGCCGCTGACCGCGCTGCCCGCATTCGTCACCGCATTGCCGAGCTGGCTCACCACGCCACCGGTGCTGGCCACGGTCGTGCCCACGGGGTTGGTGGCGTTGGGGATGTTGCCGAGGCCGGACTGCACGCCGTTGGCAAGCGTGCTGACGGCATTGCCAACCGATGTCACCACGCCACCCAGACCGGTCTGGGTCTGCGACGGCAGGCCCGGCACGTTCGCGTTGCTGATGGCGTCGCCGAGACCGCTGACCGTCTTGCCGGCGCCGTCTGCGACCGAGCCCGCGTTGCTGACGATCGTGCTGGTCGGCGTCAGCGCGGCAGTGGTGCCACCGCCGCCGTTGTTGTTGTTGTTGTTGCCACCACCGTTGTTGCTGCCGTTTCCACCTGCGCCGTTGCTGCCCAGGTCCGTGCCGGCACCACCGGTGCTGCCAGACCCACCGGCCCCGCCATTGGTGCCGCTGCTGCCAGTGCCGGCCGACGTGCCTGCGGTACCACCCGTTCCTCCCGAGCCGCTGGTCCCCATCGAAGTGGAACCGCTGCCACTGGCGCAGCCGCCCAGCGCGAACAGTGCCCCCAGTACTGCCGTGATGACGATCCGCTTCTTGAAATCTTGTTGTTGGCGCATGACCTGTTCCCCTTTTGTCTTTTCTCTTACCCGTCGAAGTTCACGTGCACGCTCGTCGGTCGAGCGTCGAGATGTGTGGCGTGCCGTGGCTGCGGATGTATGCGCAAGCGGTGTGCCAATCGAGGACCACGAGTGGACCGGAGCCCAACGCAAGTAGGGGTGCTGCCCGCAAACGCACGTCTGACAAGGGTTTGCGGGCAGCCGATCAAACGCCCGCATCAAGCGGACGGTGGTTGTGGCAAGTGGGCGAGGCGTTACGCGTTACGTAACGCGCGGCGCTTTCGTAACGCGCCGATGGCGTGGTCCGCCGTGTCGCCTGACCTGGAAATCGTGCACGTCGTTGCGCCGGAAAGCCGCGCCGCATAACGGGTTCAGGGCAGCGTGCCGTGGTTTTCCAGCGTTCGTATCGAACATGCGATTGACCCTGGCACACGGCTTGCGCAACAGGCCACGGCAAAGCGCGCGAGTTGCGATCGCACACGTCCACCAGAGGAGATCAAAACATGAAGACCACGAGCCAATTGCAGCGTCCCCGTTATTCCACAAATGTCGTGGCACTGGCTTGCGCTGCCGCGCTCGCCCTGCTGGCCGGCTGTTCGTCCGGCGGTTCGGGCAGCGGCGCAAGCCCTTCGCCATCCACGCCGGCCGGACCGACCCCGACGCCGACCCCCACGCCCACCGCCGCGACGACGCCGACTGCAAAGGTGGTGGAAGGCGCTGGCAATACGGTGACGGCGGCAGGCAACGCGGTGAGCCAGATCGGCCAGCAGATCAAGGACACGAACGTTCCGCTGGTACCCACCGGCGCAAAGAACGCCACCGGCGATGTGGTGATAAATGCCGGGGCAACCGTTGCCACGCTCGGTGCCGGCGTTGCCAATGGGCTCGGACAGATGGGTGCCGTCGACAACCCGGTTGGTGTCACTGTGGCCAACACTGGCAACGTCGTGACGCAGACTGGCAAGACGGTGGTCAGCGCGGGCGACCTGGTGCAAGCCGTGGGCACCGGCCAGCTTGCCCCACTCGCACCAGTGACCACGCCTGTCGGCGGCGTGGTGCAGAGCGTGGGCAGCGCCGTGATGGGCGCCGGCAATCAGCTCGGCACGGCCTTGTCGACGGGCGCCGTGGCGGAACTGACGGGTAGCACAAGCAAGGTCATCGTGCCGCTGACCACGCAACTCACCAACGCCACGCAGACCGTCGGTGGCGCAACCGGTCTGGGCGCGCCGGTCAACAACCTGCTGGTAACGGTGGGCAACACGGTGGCCAGTGCCGGCAGCATGATCACCAACACCAATACGCCGATCGTCTCTCCGCTGGGTGGCGTGGTGACCGAGACCGGCAAGACCGTCGCGGTGGCGGGCGGTCTGCTGCAAGGCACGGGTAGTGGTGCGGGCACCAATCCGCTGGGCAGTCTGCTCAGCAGCCTGCCGATCAACAGCTTGCCGGTTGCCAATGTGGCCAGTGCGACTGGCTCCGCGAGCGCCAATCCGGTCAGCGGCCTGCTGGGTAGCCTTCCGGTCAGCAACCTGCCCGTTGTAGGCAGCGTGGCGGGTGCAGTGGGTGGAGCAGGTGGTGCGGCGGGCGCGAATCCACTGGCTCCCGTGACGGGCCTGGTCAGCGGCCTGACCGGCGGATTGACCGGCGGATTGACTGGTGCGACGGGTGGCGCGGCGTCCCGCGGCAGCAGCCAGAATCCGCTCGCTCCGGTCACGAACCTGCTCGGCGGCCTGACACAACGCTGATCGCGCAACGAATCGGGAAAGTCCTCTAATCCGGCGAATTGGGTTCAGGACTTTCCCTGACAACTGGTCGACATCTTTACGGTGCGCTGTCGTCTTTACCCCGCGCGGCGCATCCTTTTATTGCGCGCTGTGCCGCGTCCCGCATGTTGGCGTGCAGGATGCGGCACGGCGGTGCCGGCTTTATTGCCCTTCATTCAACAATTGGCAGTTCCTCATCCCTAAGTATGAAAATCGGGCAAAGTTGTTTCAAACGTATGTCCCACTCTATGCTGATTCATACCTAGCCCAAATGGGGGGTATGGATGAGACATTCCATGTCTTATAAAGGCTGTACCAGCGATCGGAATATAGAAATGCCACGGAGAAATCATCGATGGCATCACGTCAGGACCGGGGTATCGCTGGGTTCCGTGTACGGAAAATTTTCTCATCGGGAGTGAGAACATGCGTCAAGTAAAAGCGTCCCTCTTTCGCAAAGCGCAACGCGGAGCGACTGCCATCGAATACGGGCTGATCGCAGGTCTGATCGCCGTAGCCATCGTCGCCGGGGTTACCAACCTCGGTCAAAATCTCGGCACCGGTTTCTCGAATCTTGCTACCAAGGTAACAACGTGGTTCGCCGCGGTTGGCCCCTGACGCAATAACGCCATTGCCGCCGCTGGCCGGTTGACCAGCGGAATCCGACTTATCGAATCGCACGTATATACCGTGCCAGCCTGAATGCTGGCCGCGGCGGGACGCTTGCGCCCTGACGGCGCGGTTCGGTGCCTGGCCTCTGACGAGGATGAAGTGGTAGCGCCGCACTGGCCGCGGGTCGTACATGGACGGCTGGGGAAAAAGTAGCAGGAGTGGTGCCAAGTCGCGCAATGCAGCACGAGAAGAACGGCCGCGGCCGGTGCCGGCAGTCATGCCGGTACCGGTCCCGTGGCCCCTTGGCGCCGGCATGCTGGCGTGCAGAAAATACCGGGTGAAGCATGCACTTAACGGGGAATGCGTACCGGCGTCGCGCGAAAGGCATCGCGGCGCTTGAGTTCGCCATTGTTGCACCGTTGTTCCTGACGCTCGTGCTGGGTATCACGTACTACGGCACGGTGTTCGTCTTGCAGCAGGCGCTGACGCTCGCGGCCGAAGAAGGCGCGCGGGCTGCCTTGCGTTATCCGCTCACCTCGACCGGAGGCACCACCGCCTCCACGCTTGATCTTCGCGTTGCCGCCGCCGCGCAGACCGCGCGCGCGATGCTGCCGACGTCGATGTCCTCGCTGATCTCGTCCGCGAACGTCGCCCAGCCCGTGACGTGCGCGTCCCCGTCCGGCACGCAGTGCGTGCAGGTGACGCTGAGCCTGCCAACCCGATCGATCCTGCCATCGGTGCCAATGGTGCCGGTGCCGGCTGTGCTGACCGGTTCGGCGATGGTCCAGCTATCTCCCGACATCTGAGCCCCGAGATCTGACATCCCCATGAACGACGGCCCGCATTTCATCCATCGACGCAACCCGAGACAAGGCTTGGCATGAGCAGCAAACAGATACGGATCGTGGCGATTGTCCTGCTCGTGCTGGCCGGTCTGCTGGCATTGCTGGCGCTGCAGGCGGCACGCCACACGGCCGCGCCGGCACCCGCGCAGGGCGTGGTGGCCACGCACGCCGTGGTCGTGACCACGCGCGCGGTGCCGGCAGGCAAGCCGCTGCCGGCGGACGCGCTCCAGGTCCTGCAGTTGCCGATCGAACCGGGTGGCGCGTACCAGGACGTCGCACGTGTTGCCGGCCAGGTGCCGCTGGTCAACCTTGGCGCCAACGTGCCGGTGCTTGAAAGCGAATTGCTGGCCGGGCTGGCCCGTCAGATTCCCGATGGCGAGCGCGCGATGGCGGTGGCCGTGGATGAAGTGATCGGCGTCGGCAATCAGGTACAGCCTGGCGACTTTGTCGATGTCTTCGTGGTCCTGCGGCGCGATAGCCAGGAGATTCCTGAAAGCCAGACGCGGATGTTGTTGTCGCGCCTGCGCGTGCTGGCGTACGGCAACGGTGCGGTGAATGAAGCGCCGAAGCAGCAGGGCGAGCAGATGATGGCACGCCGCGAAGGCGCGAAAACGGCGGTGCTGTCGGTGCCGCTGGAGCAGGTTGGCACGTTGGTCATGGCGCAGCAGGCTGGCCGCCTGATGCTCGCGCTACGTAATCCGACTGACGAGGCGATGCCCAGCGACGGCATGTTCGCGGACCCGCCGGGGGTGCTGCAGGCCCGCGCGGGCGTGCCACCCGAAGCCCAGCGCGCGCCGGTGGACAAGGCTGTGGCGGGTGTGAGCCTCGCCGGGCTGGTCGGCGAACCGCGCGCGCCCCAAACGCCCGCGCCAGCGATGCGGCCTGCCGTGCTTCCCGCAGGACTCCCGGGGATGGTGGCCACCGCACGACGCGATCCCCAGAACGAAGGTAACGGCGTGGAAATGATCCGCGCCGGCAAGCGAGCGATTGAATAACGGACGACACGGTATGCCGAAAAAGTTGAAACACCGTGTGCTGGCGCGAGTGGTCGCGCTGACGATGCTGGCGCTGGCTGCGGCGCCGATATCGCAAGCGGATGCACAAGCAGCGACACAAGCGGCGACACAAGCGATGTCGCAGCCGTCAGGTTCCTTCGACACCGCAGGCTCGCGCACGTTGCGCCTGCTCGCTGGTGCGCAACAGGAAATCCGGCCCGGACAGGCGCTGGAACGCGTGGCGGTGGGCAACCCCGAGGTGGCCGATGCGCTGCTGCTCAAACATCGGGGTGGTCCTGCTACGGTGCTCGTGGTGGCCCGCAAGCCCGGCGTCACCGACCTCAAGATCTGGAGCCGCGATGTTGCGCCGGTCAGCTACACGGTGCGCGTGGATGCGGTGCGGCCCGATCCCGGTGGCGCCAGCGTTGATCTTTCTTCCGCCGGGGCTTCGATCAGCGGCGAGTCTCCTGATGCCCCAGCCGCCGCGCATACGCTGATGGCGGCGCGCGCCGCCGTCTCCAGTGCGGATGGCAAGAGCGCAGGCGTTGTAGTCGATCGCTCGACGGTGCCGGTCTCCGGCACGGTGCAGGTCGACGTCAAGGTGGTGGAGATCAGCAAGACCGTTCTCAAGGAAATCGGCCTGAACTTCTATCGCGACAACGGCGGCTTCGCATTTGGCACCTTCAGCCCGTCGTCGCTGACCAAGGCCACGTTCACGCCGGGCGTTGGCACTGTGGTGGACTCGGTGTCGCCAATCAGCAGCGCTTTCAACCTGATTGCTGGCTCGGTGTCGAAGGGCATCTTCGCCAACCTGAGCCTGATGGAAGCCAACGGCCTGGTCCGCGTGCTGGCCGAGCCGAGCCTGGTGGCGTTGTCCGGGCAGAGCGCGAGCTTCCTGGCTGGCGGAGAGATTCCGATTCCGGTGCCGCAGGCGCTGGGGACCACGACGATCCAGTACAAGCCGTTCGGTATCGGGCTTACGGTATCGCCGACGGTGATGTCGCGTGAGCGCATCGCGCTCAAGGTGGCGCCCGAGGCCAGCGATCTCGATCCTTCGCGTGGCATCGTACTGAACGGCGCCACGGTGCCGGCCATCGTCACGCGGCGTGCCGACACCACGATCGAACTCGGTGACGGCGAGAGCTTCGTGATCGGCGGCCTGGTGAGCCGCAACACGGTCAGCAATGTCAGCAAGGTCCCGTTCCTGGGCGATCTGCCGGTGATCGGCAGCTTCTTCAAGAACCTGAACTTCCATCAGGAAGACCGCGAACTGATGATCGTGGTCACGCCGCACCTGATCAAGCCCCTGGCCAAGGATTCTCCCGCAGCGGCCGGCGCGTCCCAGGACGGCCGCACCAGCGCCAACCCCAACGTCTGGGGCCGCTACATGCTGGGCGAGTACGCGGACCAGAGCCTGCCAGGGTTCTCGAGATAGGCGGACCAACGATGGAACGAAACACATCTGTGGATCATTTCCTGCTCAACACCACGCGCGAGGACGTCCGGCACTGGTTGGGCCACGCGCTGGGCGCCGTTGGTACGCTGGTCGCCGAGGCCGATTCGCAGGATTCCTTCGTCGAGAAGATCGGCACATTGCGGCCCGGCCTGGTATTGCTCGACTTCACGCAGTCGCGCGCGATCGACTCGGCGCGGCTGGCCGAGCAGATCGCGCGGCTGTTTCCGCAGTTGCCGCTCGTCGCGGTGGGTCACGCAGGCGAGCCCGAGGCGTTGCTCGCCGCCTTGCGTGCCGGCGTGCGCGACTTCATCGACCTTGGTGGCGCGCCCGACCATGCGGCGTCCGTGGCCCGCCAGTTGATGGTGCCGCGCGTGCAGGTGCGGCCGGTCGCGGCAACGCGGCGCGACGGCAAGATCGTCGCGCTGCTCGGCGCGCGTCCGGGCGTGGGCGTCACCAGCCTGGCCGTGAATCTCGCGGCGGCCGCACGCCGCGGCGCGCAGTCCGAGGTGCTGCTGCTCGATCTGGGATTGCCGGCACGCGACGGCGCCCTCTATTCCAACGTCTCGCCCGAGTTCCATTTTGTCGAAGCGGTGCGCAACCTGCGGCGCTTCGACCAGGTGTTCGTCGATACCGCCATCGTGCGGCATGCCAATGGCATGTCGGTGCTGCCGCTGCCAGCCAGTCTGGCGGAGATGCGCGACATCTCGTTTTCCGAGGCCATGGCGCTGCTGGACCGGCTGCGCGAGTTCTTCGATCTCCAGGTGGTGGACCTTGGCGGGTTCTCGAACGCCGAGTTCATGGCGCAGATCGTCAAGGCTGCCGATACCGTGGTGCTGGTGGCCGAGCAGAGCGTCGGTGCGATCGTCTCCGCGGCAGAGCTGCTGCAGGAGCTGAAGAAGCGCGAGGTCGAGCGCGATGACCTGCATCTGCTGGTATCGCGCTTCGACGCCGAACTCGGGGTCGATGCGGAACAGATCGCCGAGCGGATCGGCGTGGCCTCGGTGGGCGTGCTGCCCGAGCGGCGCGCCGCGCTGTTGCAGGCCGGGAATCGTGGCGTCGTGCTGGCCGACCAATCGCCGGCGGACCCCTATGTGCGCGCTATCGGCGTGCTGTTGGAACGACTGGGATTCCGCGAAGGGCAGGTGCCCGAGCGCAGCGTCCTGGCCCGGATCAAGGAAAAGTTGCCCCAGATGCTGCGCCCGGTGCGCGCCGCAAGGGTAGGAAACTGACATGACCGACGCAATCGAATTCTCGGACAACGCTGCCGCCCCGTTTCCTGTTTCGCAGGAGTTTCACAATATCAAGGAGGCCGCGCACGAACACCTGCTCACGCGCATCGAGGAGCTTGGCGCGGAGTTCGGACGCTGGTCGCGCGTGGCCATCCAGCGTTTTGTCGATCTGGAGCTGGAGAGCTTCACGCGCCTGCGCCGCATTCCGATCAACGAAGCGGAGCTACGTCAGATTTCCGAGGCGCTGACCAACGAGCTGGCGGGCTTCGGGCCGATCGAGGATCTGCTCAACGATCCGGCGGTGGAAGATATTCTCGTCAACGGCCACATGGACGTCTACGTGTCGCGCCACGGCGTGCTGGAGCGGATTCCGGTGCGCTTTGCCGATGGCGGGCACTTGCTGCGCATCGTGCGGCGGATCCTGGCGCCGATTGGCCGCCGGCTGGACGAATCGAATCCGATGGTCGACGCGCGCCTGCCAGACGGTGGTCGTATCAACGTGATCATCCCGCCGCTGGCACTGGAAGGTCCGGTCGTCTCGATCCGGAAGTTCCGCAAGGATCCGCTGACACCGCTCGATCTGCAGGAACTCGGCACGATGAGCCCGGAGATTACCGAGCTGCTTGATGCCGCTGTGCGCGCGCGCTGCAACATCCTCGTGAGCGGTGGCACCAGTTCAGGCAAGACGTCGCTGCTCAACGCGCTGGCCACGTTCATCCCGTCCACCGAACGCGTGATCACGATCGAGGACACGGCCGAACTGGCGCTCAATCACCCGCACGTGGTCCGGCTCGAGAGTCGCCCCGGCGGATTCGAAGGTACCGGCACCGTGACGATCCGCGACCTGCTGCGCAACAGCCTGCGGATGCGTCCGGACCGCATCATCGTAGGCGAAGTGCGCGGCGGCGAAGTGCTGGAAATGCTGCAGGCGATGAGCACGGGCCACGACGGCTCGATGGGCACGATCCACGCCAGCAGTCCGCGCGAATGCCTGTACCGGCTGGAAATGCTGGCCGGGTTCGCGGGCTTCCAGGGCAGCGAAGTCAGCCTGCGCCGCCAGATCGCCAATGCGATCGACTTTATCGTGCAGATCGGCCGGCTGTCGAATGGCCGGCGCCGCATCCTGTCGATCACGGAAGTGACCGGACTGGGCGACAACATCATTTCCACGCAGGAGCTTTACCGGCACGAGCCGGTGCAGAACCCGGATGGCACCGAAAGCGACCGCTGGCAGTCGCTTGGCATCCTGCCGCATTCGCCCAAGCTGGCGCGGATGCGGCCGGCCAACTTCGCGCTGGATGACCGCTTTGATCTCTAGCGCCAGCCTCTTCATTGCCGCGCTCGCCATGATCATGGTCGGGCTGGGCCTGCTGATGCTCGCCGCCGCACGAAGCCGGTCGCGCGCCGAGGACGCCCGCGCGCACCTGACCGCGCAGACGGAGCAGGTACGCGCGCGCTACGCAACGGTCAGCGACCCGACGCCGCAATCGGCCGCGCGTGATCTGGGCCGACGCTGGGACGACCTGATGCGGCGGGCGGACCTGAAGCCCACGCGCCGCACGTATCTGGTCGTGAGCGTCCCGATGGCGCTGGCCGTGCTGGGTGGCGCCATCGTGGGTGGTGGCATCGGCGCGGGGGCCATGCTGGTCATGGTACTGATGCTGCTGTGCTTCTTCGTCTGGCTGCGTATCCGCAGGATCAAGGAAAAGATGCTGCGCCAGTTGCCTGGATTCCTCGATGGCGTGGTGCGGCTGATGACCATCGGCAGCAGCGTGCCAGCCGCTTTCCAGAATTCGGTGGCCAACACCGAACCGCCGCTGCGTCAGTGCCTGGTGCAGGTGATTCACTTGCAGCGCGCGGGCAAGGAGCTCGATCAGGCCGTGCTGCAGATGGGCCGGGCCTACGACCTCGACGAACTCGTGATCGTGTCGTCGGTGCTGCGGCTCTCGCAGCGCTATGGCGGCCGCGCCGACGTGGTGATGGAACGCACCGCCACCTTCATGCGCGATCGTGAAGAGGCGCAACGCGAGTTGATGGCGCTCTCGGCGGAGACACGTATGTCGGCGTGGGTGCTGGGCCTGCTGCCGCTAATCGTGGGTGGCGGCATGTTCGTTTTCAACGCGGGCTACATCCTGCTGATGTGGCGTGACCCGGGCGGCAAGGCGATGCTGCTGACGGCGGCCGGGCTCGAGGTGGCAGGCGCGTTCCTGCTCTACCGGCTCGCCCGGTCGATCTAGAGGCCCGCCATGGACGTGTTCACACTGATCTCGATCAGCCTGCTTGTCGGCGCAGTGGCGATGATCCTGCTGGCGTGGCCGCTGCTGCAGCAATGGCGACAGCGGCGCGCCGCCACGCGCACGATCGACGAGGCGCTGGTGCGGCAGGCCACCCAGCGGGCCGCGGGTGCCGCCGCGCAGGCTGGTGTCACGCAGGCGGGCGCCGCACCGGCGACGCAACCGGTCCAGCAGATGTCGCCACGCGCCGCAGCAGTAGCCGCCGCCACGGCAGTGGCCACGGCCGCGACGCAGGGTGCGAGCCCGGCGCCGGGCGTCGCCGACACGCAGCGCGGATCAATCGGCGCGCAGCTTGGCGGGCGCTTCAGCGAACGCTTCAACCAGCACTGGCTCGAATCGCGCCTGGGCAAGGCCGCAGTGAGTGCCGAAGAGCAGCAGTTGCTGGAGCAGTGCGGCTTCTACGGCGTCAGGCCACGCGCCGTGTTCGGTGCGTTACGCCTGCTGGTGCCGGGCATCCTGGCGGCGCTGGCGTTCGCGTGGAAGCTCGACGTGTCGCTGGCCAGCGCCCTAGCATGGGCGTTTGCAGCGTTCGCGGGCGGCTTCCTGCTGGCGAAGACCCTGCTGCGGCGGCGCGCGGCCCAACGGCTGCACAGCGTGGCCGACGAGCTTCCGATCCTGATCGACATGCTGCGCCTGCTGCAGGGCGTGGGATTGTCGATCGACCAGAGCCTGCAGATCATCGTGACCGAGTTCGGCAGCATGCTGCAGGTGCTTGGCCCCGAGCTGCAGCGCTCCAACCAGCAGTTCGCGTCGGGCCGCTCACGCGAGCAGACGCTGCTGCGCATCGGCAAGCTGTTCGACGATGAAGATCTCAAGGGCCTGATCACCTTGCTGACGCAGGTGGACCGCCACGGCGGCGCGGTGCAGGAGCCGTTGCGCCAGTTCGGCGAGCGGCTGCAGATCGCGCGCAAGGCGCGCATGAAGGACAAGATCGGCAGGCTGACGGTCAAGATGACCGGTGTGATGGTGGTCAGCCTGCTGCCCGTGTTGCTGATCCTGACGGCAGGCCCGGGGTTCCTGGGTGTGATGCGCATGTTGGCGCAGATGAATGGAGGCAGTTGAATGAAGACCGTGATGTCGCCTTGGTCGCCCTGGTCGCCCCGGACCCTCTTGCCAGCGTCACTGGCCATGCCGTTGGCAGCCGCTCTGCTGCTGGCCGGATGCGCGTCCACGCCGAACACCGCGGAGGTGATGGCGCAGCAGGCCGATGCGCAGATCGAACTGGCGAAGCTGCGCGACAAGGAGGCCCGCGCCGAATACAACGATCAGTCCGTCTATCTGGGGCTGATCAACCGGATGCAGACGGAGGGCATGTACTTCGCGTCGCTGGCGCATATCGACGCCTTCCAGCAGAAGTTCGGCAGCAATCCATCGCTGCTGGCGATGCGGGCCGATGCCCTGCGTGAGACCGGTCAGGATGATGCGGCCCTGCAGGCGTACCGTGATCTGCTCGGGACCGATCGCGCCGCGCGGGCGCATCACGGCATTGGCCTTGTGATCGGCAGACAGGGAGACTTCATGCGTGCCGCCGGTGAACTGCGCCAGGCGGTGTCGATGGAGCCGGTGAACCCGCAGTTCTCGAGCGATCTTGGCTACGCGCTGATGCGAGGCGGTGCACTGCAGGAGGCCCGCGTGCCGGTCATGCAGGCGCTGGAACTGGATGCCGCCAATCCGCGCGTGATCAGCAATGCGGTGGTGTGGTTGTGGGCGTCCGGCAAGCGCGCCGAAGCCAACGCCATGATGCAGCGTGCCGCGATGCAGGAGCCGACGCGATCGGCCATCCGCAAGGAGGCGGATCGGGTCAGTCGGGCCGTGCAGGTCCGCGAAAAGACCGCGCCGCATGGCGCGCAGGCCGTGGCGCTCAACGCAGGAGTCAAACCATGACGAGGAATCGTTCCAGACTGAAGGGCGCTGCGTGTACGGTGGCTATCGCCGCGATGCTGTTGGGGGTGGCCGGAGCCGCCTGGGCGCAATCCGCGCAATCCGCGCAATCCGCGCAAGCCGTCGAGCCGCCGCCGTCCCCGACGTTTCACCCGAACGACGTGCCGGTAGGGGACACCACGCGGATGCTGCTCGAGGTCCAGCGCAATGGCTCGCAGGCCGGGCCGCAGCAGTCGATGACCGGCGAAGAGGCCGCCATCGGCTACGCCCGCTATATGCGGAGCTTCCAGTACCCGTTGCCCGAATTCTTCAGCAGCCAGTCGACCGGCAGCGCATTGCGTGGCAGCACGGGAAGCCCGGCGCCGGTGGGGCAGTAGGCATCGCGATGCGTCACGTCACGTCCGGCTCGATCCACCCACGCCAGCGCGGCGCCGTCAGTCTGATGGCCGCGCTGCTGATTGCCGCGATTGGCGTCGCGGCGCTGGTGTCGCTCGACGTCGGCTTCGTGTTCTACACGCAGCGGCAGTTGCAGAAGCTGGTGGACGTGGCGGCGCTTTCTGGCGCGCAGCAATTGAAGAGCGCTGACGATCAGGCGACGACCAATGCCAACGTGCTGTCAAGCGTGACGTCCGCCGCGGCGCAGAACGGCTACGCCAAGGCCGTGGCGAATGATTGCAACACGGCAGTGGCTGGCGCGGCGGACGGCGTGCGGGCGTGCCTTGGGTTGTGGGACCCCGGCAACCCCGCCAATGGCGACAGCACGCGGCACTTCGATCCGGGCTATCCGGCCACAACGGTGTCGGCCAATGCGGTGCGCGTGCAGGCCACGTTGACGGTACCGCTGCTGTTTATGTTCCAGGGGGGCCAGTCGCGGCAGCTACACGCCGAGGCGATTGCCGCCGCGAGTCCGCCCGCCGCGTCGTTCACGCTGGGCAGCGGCCTGCTCAGGCTCTCGTCGGGCAACGGCCTGCTTGGGCTGCTGCTGGGCAACTCGGTCAATCTGTCGGTGGCGGACTGGAGCGGACTGGTAGGCGCGAACGTGACGCTCGAGCAGTTGCGTTTGCGGGCGGGTGTGGGCACGGTCGACCAGTTGCTGAACACTTCGCTCTCGATCCAGGACTTCTACGCGCTGGTGCTGGGCGCGGCGGGGCAGTCGGCGCTGCTCAACGCGGCGCTTGGCAGCCCCACGACACAGCTTGGCCTGAATGGCATCGGCACCAAGGTGACGCTGGGCCAGATGCTCGACCTGGGCGTGCTGACACCGGCGGCTTCGTCGGCGGCGGAGGCGGCGCTCAATGTGGCAACGTTGCTGACCACGGCCGCCTATGTCGCGCGCGGGACGAGCGCGGTGGACCTGAGTACGCTCAACGTGAAGACTGCGCTTGGATCGATTGCCGGCTCGATGTACATCATCCAGCCGCCGAAGGTGGCCGTGGGGCCGGCCAAGCAGTATCCGGATGGAACGTGGAAGACCACTGCGACGACCGCGCAGCTTGGCCTGAAACTGGCTGCGCAGGTCTCTGTGCCGCTGGTGGTGGCCAACATCAATCTGAATCTGCCGTTGTGGCTGCAGATCGCGCAGGCCAAGGGAGATCTGACGCATATCCAGTGCGCGGCTGCCGTTCCGGACCGGCGGGCGACGATCAATGTGTCCACCAACGCCGTGATGGCGTGCCTGGGCAACCCCGGCGGCACAGGCTGTTCCGGCGGCCCGCTTACCATCGCCGACGTCCAGTTGTCGGCGGTCGGACTGTTCCCGATTGCCGATGCGAAGATGACCGGACAACCGATCTCGCAGTCCGGCCTCGCCGGTGCGGGCAACAGCTTCGTACTCGCACCGGGTGGTTACGTGGCCGCATCGTCGAGCACAGTGATCGGCGATACCGTGACCAACGTGATCAACGGCCTCAATCCAACGCTCGATGTCAGCCTGCTGCAACTTCAACTGCTGAGCATTTCCCCGGGCTGGCTGCTGCAACAGGTGCTGAATCCATTGCTCACGCTGATCAACCAACTCGTCAATACCCTGACGAGCCTGCTCGGCATCAGCCTTGCCAACGCCGACTTGTGGCTCAACGGCGTCGACTGCAACAACACGGAACTCGTGTACTGAACTGAACGATCATGAAAGCAGACCGCTGGGCCTACGAGAGCCTTGAAGTCTATGTGTGGGAAGGCAAGTACGAGATCGCCGATCGCGTCGCGCGCTTTCTGATGCCACTGGGCGCCGAAGTCGTTCGCGCGGGCGCGCTCGATGCGCTGCCGTCCGAGCCACGGGTCAAGCCCAGCATCGCCATCATCAGTGTGTCGGCGATCGGCTCCGCCAAGTTCACGCTGGATTGGGAAGCCGCGCACGGCATGCCGGTGATCTGGGTCGGCGCCCCCGACCGCGAGAGCGATCCCGGCCGGTTCCCGACCGAGTACGCCTACATCCTGCCCCACGATTTCACCGGCGCCGATCTGCGCACGCAGATCGCCAAGCTGATGCCGCAATTGATGGCGGCCGCCGAGGCGCGCCCCGATGTGGCCGATCTCGTCGCCGGGTCCGCGGCAATGCAGTCGCTGCTGGAGCAGGTCGATACCTTCGCCAATTTCGACAGCAACGTGATGCTCTATGGCGAGACCGGCGCGGGCAAGGAACGCATCGCGCGGCTCTTTCACGATCGCAACGCGACGTATGGCAAGGGACCGTTCGTGGCGGTCAACTGCGGCGCGATTCCCGATGGGCTGTTCGAATCGCAGTTCTTCGGTCACGCCAAGGGCGCGTTCACCGGCGCGATGTTCGCGCATCGTGGCTTCTTCGAACAGGCCACCGGCGGCACGCTGTTCCTTGATGAGATCGGCGACTTGCCGCTGTTCCAGCAGGTCAAGCTGCTGCGCGTGCTGGAGGAGAACGCGGTGACACGGCTCGGCTCCGCCATGGCGGTCAAGCTGGACTTCCGGCTGGTGGCCGCCACCAACAAGGATCTGCGCGAAGCCGTGACGCAAGGCCGCTTCCGCGCGGATTTGTACTTCCGGCTGGCCGTGATCGAACTGCGGCTGCCCAGCCTCGAGGACCGTGGCCCTGCGGACAAGATCGGCCTGCTGCAATCGTTCATGCGCCACATGATCGGCGCCGCCTACGATGCGCTGCCGCCGATGCCAGACTGGCTCAAGGGCGCCGTGGGCTCCGCGTTCTTCGTTGGTAACGTGCGCGAACTGCGCAACCTGGCCGAGCGCATCGGCATCACGGTCCAGCAGCGCGGCGAATGGGACGAGGCGCGCATCCGGCCGCTGTTTCGCTCGCTGCGCCCCGGCGCGTTCGATGGCACCGAGCGGGCCGACCCGCGCGGTGACGCGGAGGAGCGCCGCCGCATCATTGCCGCGCTCGATGCCAACAGCTGGCGACGCCAGGACACGGCGACGTGCCTCGGCATCAGCCGCAAGGTGCTGTGGGAAAAAATGCGCAAGTTCCAGATCGAGGACAGCGAGGCGGAGCCGGTCTGAGTGGTGTCCACGTACCGTTCGGTGGCCGCGACGTTATGATGCGGGACCGCACGGTATCTGCCGTGCTCTTGGCGCCACTGTGCCGAAGGACCCGAATTGCGTTTTCTCCACACCGCCGACTGGCATCTTGGTCGGCTCTTCCACGCCCGTAGCCTGATCGAGGATCAGTCTCATGTGCTCGACCAGTTCGTCGCGCTGGTGCGCGACCTGCGCCCCGACGCCGTGCTGATTGCCGGCGACGTGTACGACCGCGCGGTGCCGCCGCCGGAGGCCGTGGCGCTGCTCGACGATGTGCTGGCGCGTATCGTGGTGGATGCGGGCGTGCCCGTGGTGATGATCGCGGGCAATCACGACAGCGCCCAGCGCCTCGGCTTCGGCGCGCGCCTGCTGGCCGCGCGGGGTCTGCACGTGGCGGGGCGCACGGGTCCGGAAACGTCCTGCGTGACGCTGCACGATGCGCACGGCGAGGTGCGCATCTACGCCTTGCCCTATGCCGAACCGGCAGCGGTGCGCGACGCGCTCGGCGCCGACTTGCCGACGCACGAAGCCGCATTGAACGCCCAGCTCGACGCCATCCGCGCCACGCATCCCGCAGGCGTCCGTTCTGTGGCCGTGGCCCATGCCTTCGTGGTGGGCGGCGCGGTCAGCGAATCAGAGCGCCCACTGAGCGTGGGCGGTAGCGGTGCCGTGGCCGCGGACGTGTTCCACGGCTTCGATTTCGTGGCATTGGGACATCTGCATCGTCCGCAATGCATCGGCGATAGGATTCACTACTCGGGGTCGCTGCTCAAGTATTCGCTGTCGGAAGCCGAACACCTCAAGACGGTATCGCTGATCGAACTTGACGCCGAGGGTGGCGTCCGGATCGAGGCGATACCGCTGCGACCGTTGCGCGACCTGCGCGTGCTGACCGGCACGCTGGCCGGCTTGCTCGAGGCGGGCGCCACCGACCCGAGCCGGGACGACTACGTCCATGCGGTGCTGACCGACGCGGGCGCGTTGCTGGACCCGATGGCGCGACTGCGCCAGGTCTATCCGAACGCACTGGCGATCGAGCGCGCGGTGCTGGCGCGTAGTGGTCAGGCCGGGGAAGCGGGGCGCAAGCTGCGGGAACTGGATACAGTCAGCCTGTTCGCAAACTTTTTCCGCGAGGTGGCTGACACAGACCTCGACGGCGATCAGCGCCGCGCGCTCGACGATCTATTGGCAGTCATGCAGGCATCGGAAAGGGAGTCGGCATGAAACCGCTTTACCTGAAACTGCAGGCCTTCGGCCCGTTCGCCGCCACGGAGACGATTGACTTCACGCGGCTCGGCGACCAGGCGTTCTTCCTGATTCACGGCCCCACGGGCGCGGGCAAGACCACGCTGCTCGATGCCATCTGCTTCGCGCTCTATGGCGATACATCGGGTGGCGAGCGCAGCGCGCAGGACATGCGCAGCGCCAATGCGGATCCAGCCCTGCGGACCGAGGTCACCCTCGAGTTCTCGCTTGGGGCGACACGCTATCGCGTGACGCGTTCTCCGACGCAGGACCGCCCGAGCCCGCGTGCGGCAGGCGGCTTCGTCAAGGAGACTGCGAAGGCGCAGCTTGATGCCCAGGTGGACGGTGAGTGGAAAAGCCACGCCAGCCAGCCGGTCCGCGTGACCGACGCGGTGCGGGTTCTGCTCGGCTTCGACAGCGCGCAGTTCCGGCAGGTGATCGTGCTGCCACAGGGACGTTTCCGCGAATTGCTGACGGCGGACTCGAAGGCGCGGCAGTCGATCCTCGAGCGTCTGTTCCAGACCGAGCTCTACCGCCGCGTCGAGGAACTGCTCAAGGAGCAGGCCGCGAGCATTCGCCGCGAAGCCGAGGAGATCTCGGTACGACGCAAGACCTTGCTGGACCAGTATCAGTTGCCCTCCGAGCTGGCGCTTGACGAACGTATCGCCGCGCATCGGGAGACGTTGACCGAACTGGAACGGCGCGAAGCGCTGGCGCGAGCGAGTAGCGACGCGGCGCAGGCGTCCTTGCGCAAGGGCGAGCTGGAGAGCACGCAGATCAAGGCCTGGAAAGAGGCGGAGGGCGCCTATGCCCTGCTGTCGGCCCGCGTGCCGGCGGTCGACACGGACCGCGCGCGCCTGCAGGCCGCGCGACGCGCGGCACAGGTGACGCCGGTTGCGCAACTGCTCGAGGTTGCCAGGCAGGATCAGACGGCCGCACTCGCTGCGAATGCCGCCGCCGGGACACGCGTGGCAAGCGCCAGTCGGGCCGCAGATATCGCAACGGGCGCGCTGCGTGCGGAACAGGCGCGTGGCGAAGCGCGTTTGGCCGCGCAGCGCACCGTGGCGAAACTGGAGGCGATTCTCCCGCAGGCACGCAGGCTTGGCGTGCTGCGCAACGGCGTGGCGCTGGCGAGTACCGGACTGGCCGCTGCAGAGGTGGCGCTTGCCGCCAAGGCGAAGGCGCGCGATGCCGCCGTGGCGGCGGCGAAGACGCTGGAAGGCGAGCTTGAGCTTGCGCGGCGCGACGGTGCAAATGCGCAGGCCCTGCAGCTTCAGCTTGGACTGGCGCGCGAACGCGCGACGCGCGTGGCACGTTGCCGGCAGCTCGATGCCGACCTTGGGCCCTTGCGCGAATCGCTGGCCTCAGCGGAAGCCGGCGCCAGCCGGGCGATGCAGACGCGCGACGCCGCGCGCGTCGCGATGCGTCAGGCGGAATCGGACTGGCGCTTTGGCCAGGCAGCACGCCTTGCCGCTGGCGTGAAGCGTGGCGAACCCTGCCCCGTCTGCGGTGGCAAGGACCACCCTGCGCTGGCGCAGCAGACGCTGGTGCTGGTGACCGACGAGGACCTCGATACCACGCGGGCCGCCTTGCAACATGCCGACGAGGCGTTGGCCGACGCGCAGGCCGTGCGGCAAAAGGCCGAGGCAAACGTCGCCCAATGTCAGGTGCGTCTGGCGGATCTGCGTGAAGGCGCAGGCGATGTGTCCGACGCGGGCGTGCAGGCGCTCGATCAGGAGATCCAGACGCTGACCGCCAGCGGCGCGAGGGCCGAGGCGGCGGCAACCCGCGCGGAACGGCTCGCGGCCCAGACCGTACAGGCACGTCAGGCGCAGGAGTCTGCCGAAGCCGCCGTACAGGCGGCCGATGGCGCATTGCGCACGGCGATGCATGAGCACGCTCAGCTAGATGGCGAGTGGCGTGCCGCGAGTGCGCAGGTGCCGGAGGATTCGCGCGACCCCGACGTCGTGGCCGCATCGCTCAAAGCCGCGCAGCGCGAAGCCGGCGCACTGGAAGCCGCATTGCAGGCGGCCCAGGGCGCCGAGCGCGATGCGGTGGCGCTGCTGGCCGGTGCGAATGCGGCACTGGCCGCCGCGCGCGAAGCCACTACCCGTGCCGAGGAACGGGCCGCGCAACGCGAAGCCGCCTTCGTGGACGCACTTGCCACTGCCGGATTCGCCGGAGCGGACGACTACCGCGCCGCATCCCTGGCTGACGATGCCACGTGCGTGCTCGACGACGCCGTGCGTGCGTTCGATGTCGATCTGGCTCGCGCCGCGGAATGGCGCCAACGCACGGCGGAAATCGGTCAGGCGCTACAGACGCCGGACATGCCTGCGCTTCTGGCGGCACGCGATGCGGTGGCTGTGCAGCTTGAAGCGGCGATCCGGCAGCGCAGCGAACTGGCCGCGGTGCGCGATGCGCTGTTGCAGTGCAAGGGCCTGCTCGACTCGCTGGCCGCCGAAGGACGCGACGTCGAGACGCGCTACGCCGTGCTCGGCCGCCTGTCGGAAGTGGCGAACGGCAATAATCCGCGCCGCATGACGTTCCAGCGTTTCGTGCTGGCCACGTTGCTCGACGAGGTGCTGGAAGCCGCGTCGCTACGGCTGCTGCGCATGAGCCGGGGCCGCTACGCGCTGCAACGCGTGCGAGAGCTGGGCGATCAGCGCGTGGCCGGTGGCCTCGACCTCGAAGTGTTCGATCACGATACCGGCGGCACGCGCCCGGCCAATACGCTGTCGGGCGGCGAAGGCTTCCTGGCATCGCTGTCGCTGGCGCTGGGTCTGGCCGATGTGGTGCAGTCGCGCGCGGGTGGCATCCAGCTCGATACGCTGTTCGTTGACGAAGGCTTCGGCACGCTCGATCCGGAAAGTCTCGACTTCGCGATTCGCACGCTGCTCGATCTTCAGCAGGCCGGACGGCTGGTCGGCATCATCTCGCACGTAACCGAACTGCGTGAGCGGATCGACGTGCGGCTCGAGGTCCGGCCCGGCGTGGCGGGCAGTCAGGCCGTGTTGCGCCTGCCCTGAGCCGGGGTCCCGGGCCCCGGGTCCTCGGCGCCGGAGCGCGCGGTGGAAGGCGCGCGAGCGCAATTCCACGCGCGCGCCACTTGGGAGATACCCCAAATCGCGACGCGGACGCCACGTGCCTAGAATATTCGGCGAGCATTTAATAAAACGCAGTTCCGCCTATCGGAACTTCGAGGGAGGGGAGGCTGCGACGAATCCGTCTGGCCTTTTTCCTTCCTGCTCGATCCCATAACGAATATTCGGAGGTGTCGTGCGTTTCCATCGTCGTCCTGAAGCTGTTCGCGCCCTGGTGGCCGCGGTGCTCGTGACCTGCGCCGCAGGGGCCATTGCCCAGAGCCTGCCCGCCAGCAAGGCGCCCCCCGCCACGCTCACGCCTGACCAGCAGCGCTTTCACGATATCTACAAGGAACTGGTCGAAATCAACACGACGCATTCGGCCGGGGACAGTACCCGGGCGGCGCGCGCGATGGAGAAGCGACTGGTGGAGGCGGGCTTCTCCGCGTCGGATATCCAGGTGTTCGAGCCGTTTCCGCGCAAGGGCAATCTGGTGATGCGCTTCAAGGGCACCGGCGCCAGGCAGCCGGTTCTGCTGCTGGCGCATATCGACGTCGTGGAGGCCAAGCGCGAGGACTGGAAGACCGACCCCTTCCAGCTTCAGGAGACCAACGGCTACTTCACCGCGCGTGGCTCCATCGACGACAAGGCGATGGCGTCGGCGTTCGTGTCGGTGCTGGGACAGTTGAAGCAGGAAGGCTTCAAGCCGTCGCGCGACATCATCCTGGCGCTCACGTCCGACGAGGAGCGCGGCGACGTGCCCAGCAATGGCGCCGACTGGCTGGTGAAGAACAAGCCTGAACTGCTGAAGGCCGAGTTCGGCATCAACGAGGGCGGCGGAGGCGAGCTGCGCGACGGCAAGCCGGTGCTGCACCGCGTTCAGGTGGCCGAGAAGATGTACACGACCTACGAACTGGAAGTGCGCGACGTGGGTGGGCATAGCTCGGTGCCGACCAAGTCCAATCCTGTGTACGCGATGTCCGAGGCGCTGAGCCGCCTGGGTGCGTACCAGTTCCCGGTCAAGATGGCCGACGTGACGCAGACCTACTTCGCGCGCAGCGCTCCGCTGGCGAAGGGGCAACTCGCCGAGGACATGCGCGAGGTCGGGACGGGCCGTCCGAGCCAGGCGGCGATCGACCGGCTGTCGGCCATTCCGTTCTACAACGCGCAGCTTCGTACCACCTGCGTGGCGACCATGGTCAATGCCGGGCACGCCGAGAACGCGTTGCCGCAATCGGCCAAGGCCATCGTCAACTGTCGCATCCTGCCGCATGACGATCCGGCCGACATCGACCGCCAGCTCAAGTCGGCAATCGGTAACGACAAGATCAGCGTGCGATACATCAACAAGCCGCTGGCCAGCCCGGCCTCTCCGCTAGACGGCGCGCTGATGAAGGAAGTCGATGCGCTGACCAAGCAGATGTGGGATGTGCCGGTGATTCCGGCCATGAGCACGGGCGCAACCGACAGCCGCTTCATGCGCAATGCCGGTATCCGGATGTACGGTGTTTCCGGCCTGTTCACCGAACCGTCGGACATGCGCGCGCATGGTCTGGACGAGCGCATCGAGATTGCGCGCCTGTACGATGGCCGTGAGTTTCTCTACCGTCTGGTGAAGCGGTTGTCGGAATAATTTAGTAAAACTGCGATTCCGCAAGGCATCGGCGGGCGTTGCGCACTACCATGCGTGGTAGCTGTGCATCGCCCGCCGTACCTTTGGTTCAAGCCGGTTTCAGCCCGCCTCTGGTCGTGTATGACGCTGCCAGCCGGGCTGGCCGATTATCGCCCGAGACGTGGCCCCCTGCCTTGACCCTGTTTTGGCGACAGGTGTAACCTTTGTTCATTCTGCGAATTGGAGTTCGTATAGCGAACTTCATGGGAATCCGGTGAACAAAGCAGGAAGTTTCTGACGTTCGCTGGTATTCGCAGCAAGCATCTGCATGAAGCCGCAGCAAGATGGCTGACAAAACAACTGCAAGATTGTTGGACTGTCCTTGACGGACCACCGCGCACGGAGCGCGGGGACATCAGACAGGACGCCCGTCCAGCCACTGCCGGAGACAGCTTTGCGTGCCGCGCCCCTTTGCGGCCGGTCCCGGTATGCGCGCCGGACCCTTCCATACTGGAACGCAAGTGATCAACAAGCTATATGACTCGGTGGAATCGGCAATGGCCGACATCCACGATGGCGCCACGATCCTGATTGGCGGTTTCGGCCTGGCCGGCATGCCGGCGGAGCTGATCGACGCGCTGATCGCCCAGGGCGCGCGCGACCTGACCATCGTCAACAACAACGCCGGCAATGGCGACACGGGCCTGGCAGCGCTGCTCAAGGCCAAGCGTGTCCGCAAGATCATTTGCTCGTTCCCGCGCCAGGCGGACTCCTACGTATTCGACTCGCTGTTCCACGCCGGTGAAATCGAGCTGGAACTCGTGCCCCAGGGCAATCTGGCCGAGCGCATCCGCGCGGCCGGCGCCGGCATCGGCGGTTTCTTCACGCGCACGGCCTACGGCACGCCGCTGGCCGAAGGCAAGGAAACGCGCATCATCGACGGCCAGGGCTATGTCTTCGAAAAGCCGATCCACGCTGACTTCGCGCTGATCAAGGCCGAGACCGCCGACCGCTGGGGCAATCTGGTCTATCGCAAGACCGCCCGCAACTTCGGCCCGATCATGGCCATGGCTGCCAAGTGCCCGATCGTGCAGGTCAGCAACGTAGTGGAACTGGGCGAGCTGGACCCCGAGCACATCATCACGCCGGGTCTGTTCGTCAAGCGCGTGGTCAAGGTTGCAAGCGCCGCCAAGCCGGCCAGCGCGGCCTGATCCGAATCGAGCGAAGAAGGAGAAACACATGCAACGCCTGACCCGCGACCAAATGGCCGCCCGCGTGGCCAAAGACATTCCGGACGGTGCCGTGGTGAACCTCGGCATCGGCCTGCCCACCCTGGTCGGCAATCAACTGCCGGCCGACCGTGAAATCCTGCTGCACAGCGAGAACGGCCTGCTCGGCATGGGCCCCGCTCCCGCGCCGGGTGAGGAAGACGGCGACCTGATCAACGCTGGCAAGCAGCCGGTGACGATCAAGCCGGGTGGCTCGTATTTCCACCACGCCGATTCGTTCGCGATGATGCGTGGCGGCCACCTCGACTTCTGCGTGCTGGGGGCGTTCCAGGTCTCGGAGAAGGGTGACCTGGCCAACTGGCATACCGGCGCGCCGGGCGCCATCCCCGCCGTCGGCGGTGCGATGGACCTGGCCATCGGCGCCAAGCAGGTGTTCGTGATGATGGAGCACCTGACCAAGCAGGGCGAAAGCAAGATCGTGTCCCAGTGCACCTATCCGCTGACCGGCATCGGCTGCGTCACGCGTGTCTACACGGACCTGGCCACGATCGATGTGACGCCGGACGGCCTGGTTGCCCGCGATCTCGTGGACGGCCTGTCGTTCGACGAACTGCAACGCCTGACCGGCGTGCCTCTCAAGCAGGCCGTAGCCGCCTGACCCACCACCAAGACGAGCGAGACAGAACATGAGCGAAGCATTCATCGTTGACGCCATCCGTACCCCCATCGGCCGTTATGCCGGCAGCCTGTCCGGCGTGCGCGCGGACGACCTGGGCGCCGTGCCCCTGAAGGCCCTGATGGCCCGTAACGCCAGCGTGGACTGGTCGGCGATCGACGACGTGATCTTTGGCAACGCCAACCAGGCCGGTGAAGACAACCGCAACGTGGCGCGCATGTCGGCCCTGCTGGCTGGCCTGCCGGACGCCGTTCCCGGCGCGACGATCAACCGCCTGTGCGGTTCGGGCATGGACGCCACCGGCACTGCTGCCCGCGCCATCAAGGCTGGTGAAGCCAACCTGATGATTTCCGGCGGCGTGGAAAGCATGAGCCGCGCCCCGTTCGTCATGGGCAAGGCCACCTCGGCCTTCTCGCGTGACGCGCAGATCTTCGACACGACCATCGGCTGGCGTTTCATCAACCCGGCGATGCGCGCCGCCTACGGCGTGGACTCGATGCCCGAGACCGCCGAGAACGTGGCGACCGACTACAAGATCGGCCGTGAAGACCAGGATCTGATGGCGCTGCGCAGCCAGGAGAAGGCATCGCGCGCGCAAGCCGACGGCACGCTGGCGCAGGAAATCACCCCGGTGACGATTCCGCAGAAGAAGGGCGACGCCATCGTGGTCGACCGCGACGAACATCCGCGTGCCACGAGCATGGAAGCGCTGGCCAAGCTGCGCGGCGTGGTGCGTCCGGACGGCACGGTGACCGCCGGTAACGCCTCGGGCGTGAACGACGGCGCGTGTGCGCTGCTGCTGGCCAGCGAAGCGGGCCTGAAGCAGCATGGCCTGAAGCCGCGTGCCCGCATCGTTGGCATGGCAACGGCTGGCGTGGCACCGCGCGTGATGGGTATCGGCCCGGCACCGGCCACGCAGAAGCTGATGAAGCAACTGGGCATGACGCTGGACCAGATCGACGTGATCGAACTGAACGAAGCGTTCGCCGCGCAAGGCCTGGCCGTGCTGCGTCAACTGGGCATCGCCGACGATGACAAGCGCGTGAACCCGAACGGCGGCGCCATCGCACTGGGCCACCCGCTCGGCATGAGCGGCGCGCGTCTGGTGACGACCGCGATGTACCAACTGGAGCGCACTGGTGGCCGCTTCGCGCTGTGCACGATGTGCATCGGCGTGGGCCAGGGCATCGCCATGGTGATCGAGCGCGTTTGATGGCTTGATGCATCACCACTGGCCGATGCCAGTGGTGATGCGCTCCCTTCTCCCGCGCAAGTGGGAGAGGGGAGTTACCGAAGCAGAACAGTAGAAGTTTCAGTTTCCCTTGCTTCCCGTCGTTAATTCATGCGGGAAGTTTCAGTGGTGTCTCTTCCCCAACGAGGTAGAGCATCGCGGCCAGGCCGACGGGCTCGCCGGCTTCGCCGCATTTTTTCTGATTTGACCGGCCGCTTGCGTGCCGGTGCGGAGTACCGAGATGTCCCTTCCTGTTGCCACCCTGGTCACTGGCGCCAGTTCCGGAATCGGCCGAGCCATTGCGGAAATGCTGCTCGCCGATGGTGTGACGCGTGTCATCAACGTCGACTATGCAGCGCCGACGTGGTCGCACCCGAACATGACCTTCTTCCAGGCCGACCTGACCAATGCCGATGCCACGCGCGCGGTGGCGGAGCAGGTGACGTCTCAGTTCGCCGTGACGCGGCTCGTCAACAATGCCGGCGCCACGCGCCCCGGCACGGCTGACACGGCCACGGCGGAAGATCTCGATTACGTCGTGGGCCTGACCCTGCAGGCCACGATGCTGCTGACACAGGCCTGCCTGCCCGCGATGCGCGCGGCGGGGTTTGGCCGCATTGTCAACATGGCCTCGCGCGCGGCGCTGGGCAAGCCCGAACGCGTGGTGTATTCCGCGGCCAAGGCTGGGCTGGTTGGCATGACCCGAACGCTGGCGATGGAGCTGGGCGGCGACGGCATCACCGTCAACGCCGTGGCACCGGGTCCCATCGCCACCGAGCTGTTCCGCCGGAGCAATCCGGAGGGCAGCGAACAGACACGGCGCATTCTGGCAAGCATCGCCGTGAAACGCATGGGAACGCCGGAAGACGTGGCGCGTGCCTCGCTGTTCTTCCTTGCACCCGAGAATGGTTTCGTGACGGGACAGGTCCTGTACGTCTGCGGCGGAACCACGCTGGGTGTGGCACCCGTATAAGAAAGTGCCCGCCCCCCAGGCACGGGGCGGAATAGCGGTTCAAAGCATTACGTCCGCGGTAAGCCAGTTGGCTAGCGGACGTGCATCACTCCTGGAGCACAAGATGAGTATCACCAAGCAAACGTCGAAGGCGCGCAGACGCCTGCTGGCCGTAGGCGTGGCACTGGCAACTGGTTTTGCCGCCATGACCGGCGCCCAAGCGCAGGGCACCTATCCGACCAAGCCGATCACCATGATCGTGCCGTTCTCGGCAGGTGGCACCACCGATATCCTGGCCCGCATCGTCGGCCTGCAACTGGGCAAGGCGCTCGGTCAGCCCGTCGTGATCGACAACCGTCCGGGCGCGGGCGGCAACATCGGCGCATCGCTGGCCGCGAAGGCGCCGGGCGATGGCTACACGCTGTTCATGGGCACCATCGGCACGCATTCGATCAACCAGTCGCTGTACTCGAAGCTGCCGTACGACCCGGTCAAGGACTTCGCGCCGATCACGCGCGTGGCCATGGTGCCGAACATCGTCGTGGTGAACCCGAAGGTGCCGGTCAACAACATCAAGGAACTGATCGCCTACGTGAAGGCCAACCCGGACAAGCTGTCGTATGGCTCGTCGGGCAGCGGCTCGTCGATGCACCTGTCGGGCGAACTGTTCAACTCGATGACGGGCCTGCATATCCAGCACATCCCGTACAAGGGTAGCGCTCCGGCCGTGAACGACCTGCTGGGCAACCAGATCGGCCTGATGTTCGACAACATGCCGTCGTCGTACCCGCACGTGAAGGCCGGCAAGCTGCGCGCCATCGCCGTGACCTCGGCCAAGCGCTCGCCGGCACTGCCGAACGTGCCGACCGTGGCCGAGTCGGGCGTGCCCGGCTATGAAGCCACGTCGTGGTTCGCGCTGTACGCCACGGGCGGCACGCCGCAGGCCGTCGTCGATCGCCTGAACGCCGAAGTGGTGAAGATCCTTGCCATGCCGGAAGTGAAGAAGCAGATGGCCGAGCAGGGTGCCGAACCGCATCCGGAAAAGCCGGCTGAACTGGCTGCCTTCATGAAGTCCGAGGCCGCCAAGTGGGCCAAGGTGGTGAAGGCTTCTGGCGCGACCGTGGACTGATCTCCCGGATCGACCCAGGTCGCCGAAGACCGGCCAGCAGGCATCACGCCTGCTGGCCGGTTTTTTTTGGTGGGAATCCTCTTCAGAAAAGAAAAGCCCGCGACGTTCGTCGCGGGCTGAATCCCAGGTCCTTGGCGGACAGGAGGAGACAATCGACAGACTTGCGGTGACTGCAATCTCACCGCAGCAAAGGCATCAGGTCAGGCTGTACTTGACGACCTGTTCTTCCACACCCACGAAGCGCACCAGTTGCCGCAGGCCGCTGGCGTATTCCTTGATGTGGTGGCCCTCCGGGGTATCGGGGAGCCGGTAATAGAACGGCGCCGTTCCGGCGCGCGCGCGGGCGACAGGCTTCGTCGCCTCGGCTGCGGCTGTGCCGGCGGTCGCATCCGGTCTTGCGTTCATGGACAACTCCCGGGTAGCGCATGGCGCGGAACGTTGGGCCGGTAGAGGGGCACGCGCATGCGGGGTGGCAATGTCTGGAATGTATTGCAGATTATCGGGAAATGCCATTTCGATTTTTTTACATCAGTATCGTAATAATTGACTAAATTGTCATGAATGCGAGTTTTTGTGCCGTCACTTGCACATGGCGGGTTTCGCCGCGCATCTCAGTGGATATCGGCATGACGTGACGTGACTTGCGCGTTACCATAGCGCCACCTGACCATTTCACTGAACTTGGTCAGCATCATCCATGCCAGCGATCGCGTCGCACCTATCGGCCGAATGTCCACCCAACACGCTCTCCTGATATCCCTGATCGAAAAGCCATCCTCGGGCTACGATCTCGCGCGCCGGTTTGACAAGTCGATCGGTTATTTCTGGCACGCCACTCACCAGCAGATCTATCGGGAGCTGGGGCGGATGGCCGAATTGGGCTGGATTGCCTCGGACGAGCCGGAAGTCACCGTCGACGGCGACGGGGCGGAGAAGAAAGGCCGCAAGAAGGTCTACCGGGTGTTGCCCGCCGGGCACGACGAACTGGTGCGATGGGTGCTTGCGCCCGGTCAGGGGCTGGACCAGCGCGAGGAGATTTTGGTCAAGCTGCGTGCCGATGCCGCGATCGGGCCGCTCGGCCTGGACAAGGAAATGGGGCGACTGATTGCACTGCACGAGGCGCGGCTGGAAACATACCGGGGGATCGAGCGCAAGGATTTCTCCGGCACGCTCGACCGCCGGCAGCAGATCCAGTACGCATTGCTCCAGCGCGGCATCCAGTTTCAGGAAAACTGGCTTGCATGGGGCAGGTCGCTGCTGCCGCTGCTCACTGGCACGGCCAGTGGCAGCAAGGACTGACGACGGGCGCCGTCAGTCTTCAGGCTTCAAACTTCAGGCCAGATCCACGGCACGTGCCGCGCCGGCCGGCGCGGCCAAGCCCAGACGGCGGCGTGCGAGCGCGTACTCTTCCACGAAGCGGCGCACCAGCTCGGCGGCCGGCACCACGCGCTTGATGGCGCCGACACCTTGGCCAGCGCCCCAGATGTCCTTCCAGGCTTTGGCGCTGCCCGATCCGAAATTCATCTTCGACGCATCTGAAGTCGGCAGCGCTGCCGGGTCCAGACCCGCGCGGACGATGCTCTCGCGCAGGTAGTTGCCGTGCACGCCCGTGAACAGGTTCGAGTAGACGATATCGTCGGCGGAGCTGTCGACGATCATCTGCTTGTACGCATCCTGAGCATTGGCTTCGAGCGTGGCGATGAAAGCCGAGCCGATATAGCCCAGATCGGCGCCGGCAGCCTGAGCGGCCAGCACGGCATCGCCGCTGGCAATCGCGCCCGACAGCAGCAGCGGACCGTCGAACCATTCGCGGATCTCATGCAGCAGCGCGAACGGCGACAGCGTGCCGGCGTGGCCGCCCGCGCCCGCCGCCACGGCGATCAGCCCGTCGGCGCCCTTCTCGATGGCCTTGCGTGCGAACGTGTTGTTGATCACATCGTGCAGCACGATGCCACCATAGGAGTGCACGGCCTCGTTGACTTCGACACGCGCGCCCAGCGAGGTGATGACGATGGGCACCTTGTAGCGCACGCACATTTCCAGGTCGTGCTCGAGCCGGTCATTGGACTTGTGCACGATCTGGTTGACCGCGAACGGCGCGGCCGGGCGGTCGGGGTGCTTGGCGTTGTGCTCGCCGAGTTCGGTGGTGATCCGGTCCAGCCATTCCTCCAGCTTTTCCGCCGGCCGCGCATTCAACGCGGGGAACGATCCGACCACGCCGGCCTTGCACTGGGCGATCACGAGATCGGGATTGGAAATGATGAACAGCGGCGAGCAGACAGCCGGTAGCGACAGGTTCTGCAGCAGGGCGGGAAGGGCCATGACGGATCTCTCGTTCAGCGGTTGAGGTGAATTTATGCAACTGGTTGCATAGTGGGTGCCAAGGTATCACGCGATGACTCCCCTGTGCAACTGCCGGAGGGCTACGATCGCGGGATCCAGTGGCCCTTTGTCTACAATGAGAACGTTGCTTTGCATACTCAGAGCGGGAGAGCGTTGGTCATGACCCAGGCAAGTGCCGATTTCGTTACGGCGGACGGCGAAACGCCGGCAACCTCCGGCGATCTGTTCGATGCCGACCTCAACGCCTGGCGAAAGCACCCGGACCGCGCCTTCGACGGCTGGCTTGCGCGACACGGTTTTCGCCACGGCACCGCCGTGGTCTATCGGGCGATGTGGGGCAAGCTGCTGCGCTGGTCAGGTGAGCAAGGACTGACACCGCTGACGTGGTCGGCCGCACAGATTGGCGCGTTCCTGGACGCCCAGAATCTGCACAAGCGTCACCGCTACCGTTACGCGCGGCTGATCGAACGCGTTTTCCATCATCTGTCCCAGTTGCAGCAGAACCTGCACAACCCGGCCAGTCAGGCCGTCAAGTCGCACCTCGCCGAAGGCGAGAACGACCCGACCGCCTTTCTGTTACCTGGCGAGCGCGACCTGCTGGTGGCCCGCATTCTGGCCCCGGCGCCCGAGCCGGCTGCCGGGGCCGCCCGCCCGGACAGCCAGGCCATCTCGCCAAAGCAATGGAAACGCGCCCGTGATGTCGCGCTTCTCGCAGTCCTGCTGGGTGGCGGACTCAAGGTGGCGGAGGCGCGGGCGCTGCGCGTGGAGGCGATCGAGGGCTTGGGTGGCGGCGCGATGGCGATCCGCATGGTCCGGACGGACAACGGGCGGGCGTACACCGTTCCCTTGTTCGGGTTTGTCCACGCGCCGCTGCGCCACTGGCTGGACGTTCGGGCGGCAGCGGAGACGTTAGGCGATCTCGTGTTCCCGGCCATGACCAACGGCCGTGCCATGCACGCGGCATCGGTGTATCGCCGTGTCGAGATCCTGCTGGAAGAGGCTGGCGTGCTGGCGGGCCGCAGCGAACGGGCGTCGCCCCAGACACTGCGGAATACCTGTGGTGCCATGCACTTCGATGCGGGAACGCCGCCGGCGGCGGTGGCCCAGTTGCTGGGGATGCGCGATATGGAGTCTGGCTGGCGGCTGCGGGCAGCCTATGAGGCGTGGCAGGCTCGCACCGGGCTTCCGGTCATGGGCAGGCCCCTTTCGCGCCCGAACGGTGGAAGCGGCGCATGATACATATCGCAGCCGTAATGACGCACGGTTATGATGGCAGCCCACTCGGTGAGCGAGCGACGTGAATCCAATCCAGATCCTTGAAGATTTCCATGGCTGAGACCCTATTGCTGACCGGCGCGACCGGATATATCGCCTCCCACACATGGGTGGCGTTGCATGAAGCAGGCTACAACGTGATCGGGCTCGATAATCTCTGCAATAGCAGCGCCGAGGTCGTGAACCGGCTGGCGAAGATTACCGGCACAACACCGCATTTTGTGGAAGGCGACGTGCGCGACCGCGCACTGCTGGACCGCCTGTTCGCCGAGCACAAGATCAACGGCGCCATCCATTTTGCCGCCCTGAAAGCGGTGGGGGAGTCGGTCAGCAAACCGCTTGAGTATTACGGAAACAACCTTGAGGGTTTGATCACATTGTGCTCGGCGATGCAGTCGGCGGGTGTCAGGCAATTGGTGTTCAGTTCCTCGGCCACGGTGTACGGCAATCCCCATGCGATGCCGATTCTCGAGAATTTCCCGCTATCGGCCACCAATCCGTACGGCCAGACCAAACTGATGGGGGAGCAGATCCTGCGTGATCTGGAAATTTCCGATCCGGAATGGAAAATCGCCTTCCTGCGTTATTTCAATCCGGTAGGCGCACATGAGAGCGGAACGATTGGCGAGGACCCGGGCGGCATTCCGAACAATCTGATGCCGTATGTGGCACAGGTGGCCGCCGGGCGGCGCGAAAAGCTGAGTGTGTATGGCGGTGACTACCCGACGCCCGATGGCACCGGGGTGCGGGACTATATCCACGTCTGCGATCTGGCCGATGGCCATGTGGCAGCGCTGGCGTACCTAGGCAAGAACCCGCGCGGCATGACCGTGAATCTTGGCACGGGCCGTGGATACAGTGTTCTGGAAGTTGTGAAAGCCTACGAACGGGCCAGTGGGCGGCCGATACCCTACGAAATCGTCGCGCGCCGGCCCGGCGATATCGCGGAATGCTATGCCGATCCGGGTCTTGCCCGTACGCTGCTTGGCTGGAGCGCCCGCCACGACCTCGACCGCATGTGCGAGGACTCCTGGCGCTGGCAGTCGTTGAACCCGGTGGGGTTCGCGGCTTAGCGGCGCTATCAAGATGATTCTGGCGTCGTTGCGCGGCCTTGCCGTACGACTTGTACTGTCTGCGGCCGCGCGTCTAGCCAGAACCGCTTCGCTTCATCTTGATATCACCTCTTAGCGGCGACTGCCCTGATGGACGCGCGGCAAAAAAGAAACCGGGCATAGCGCCCGGTTTCTTTTTATCTGCCGATCGGCTGGATTGCTCAGCGGATCAGGAAATCTTCCATCGACTTGCCATTGGCCAGCGCCTGAGTCAGCCAGCCCGGGCGCTTGCCGCGGCCCGTCCAGGTATTGCCGGCGCTGTCACGGTAACGAACCGGCACCTTGCGGCTGACGGCCTTCTTGCCGGCCACCGCCTTGCCACCAAATCCGAGGTCTTCGGCGGTCAGGCCATATTGGTCGATTTTCTCGCGAATATCGGCGATCACCGAGGCTTGCTCGCGTGCCTTGATCTCTTCGGCCTGCTTCTGCAGTTCGCTGATTTTCTGAACGATTTCCTGATAGGTCGCCATTTGTATCCTCGGGTTTTAGTGTTGGTCCGTGAATTGACGAAGGGAATTATAACGGCGTATTTCGCCGCTGCAAATCCCCTGACTTTGATTTCGGAGAAATCTGCAAAAAGTCCCAAATTAGAATAATCCCTGAACTTTCGGGTTGGCATGTGGTCCGCGCGATGATCTCCGGCGGCGCCAGCCCAAGCCACATGCCACACTAAAACCCGTGAATCTACGGTGCTCAGGGCAGTGCTCCATTCAATAGTGGCGATATTGCCGGGTGATCGCGCATGGACAGGGAATTCAGCGGGCACTGAATCAGGCGCGCCGCGAGTTTTTACATTTATCAAATGAAAGCTATTTGAAAGTAAGTGCCGAAGGTGCCACGAGATAATTCTGATTGATCTCACGTGGCGTAACCGGCATTTTGTCAACGTTGGGGGCCGACGCCTCAAGGAAGCTCACGGGATGGCCGTTATCGAAGCCTGAGCGGGGCGACGCGCGGTATCGCTCCGCCGGGACCGGAGCAGGGGTGTCTTCGGGTTATCCCCCCAATGATCAGCACATCATGTCTTTCCACCAGAATATCCAGATCAAGACCCTTCTACGGGGCGCAATGGCCTTGCTTACGGCGAACCTCCTGCTGGTCGGCGGCGCCGGTCTGCTAGGTATTTCCCAATCCAACGGCGCCCTCAAGGAGACGTACTCCAACCAGTTGGCGTCGTCACAGGCGCTGTCCGAGGCGATGCTCGGCACCACCCGCCTGCGCCTGGCGCTCGATCGCGGTGTGATGCGGGGGAGCGAGAACGATGACCTGAAGAAACACGTCGACCGCGCCAATGTCTTCATCGAGTCATCCGACAAGGGTTGGAAGACCTATATGTCGCTGCCTCAGAACGACGATGAGAAGGCGCTGGCCGGCGAACTGGCGGCCAAGCGGCAGGCGTTCTTCGAGACCGGCGTCAAGCCGCTTGAGCAGGCCATGGTGGCCGGCAACCATGACGAGGCGCTGCGTCTGGCGCGCGATGTGCTGCCAGACCTGCAGCGCGGCATGTCCGCCGCGCACGAGAAGCTCGAGAAATTCCAGTTCGATACCGGCAAGGCCAACTTCGAAGGCGCGCAGTCGCGCTATGAGACGACTCGCGCGATGTCGCTGGCGCTGATCGCGCTCGGCATCCTGGTTGCGGTATTCGCTACCGTGATGCTTCACCGCGCCATCGTCCGCCCGGTACAGGAAGCGCTCGACGTGTTCGAGCGCATGACGCGCGGCGACCTGACATCGCGTATCTCCAGCATGTCGAAGAACGAGATCGGTCGCATGATGCAGGCGCTGGCCACCATGCAGGAGAGCATCGCGGGCATCGTCGCCGAAGTTCGCGGCGGCACCGATTCGATGGCGTCGGCTACGCAGCAGATCTCCGCTGGCAACACGGATCTGTCGCAGCGTACCGAGGAACAGGCCGCATCGCTCGAGCAGACCGCGGCCAGCATGGAAGAACTGACCACCGTCGTGCGACAGAACGCCGAGAATGCGCGCCAGGCAGGCGCCCTGGCCGGCGAGGCTTCGGAAATCGCCATGAAGGGTGGCGACGTGGTCGGCCGTGTGGTGGACACCATGAACGAGATCAACGGCGCCTCGCGCAAGGTGGTCGACATCATTGGCGTGATCGAGGGCATCGCATTCCAGACCAATATCCTGGCGCTGAATGCGGCGGTGGAAGCCGCGCGCGCCGGCGAGCAGGGACGCGGCTTCGCGGTCGTGGCCGGAGAGGTGCGCAGCCTCGCGCAGCGCAGCGCCAATGCCGCGAAGGAGATCGAGTCGTTGATCAACGAATCCGGCCAGCGCGTGGAAAGCGGCACCCGGCTTGTTGCCGAAGCGGGCCAGACCATGGGCGAGATCGTACATGCCGTGCGCCGCGTGACGGACATCATGAACGAAATCAGCGCCGCGTCGCAGGAGCAGACCACCGGCATCGAGCAGGTCAACCAGGCCGTGGCGCAGATGGACCAGGTCACGCAGCAGAACGCGGCCCTGGTGGAAGAAGCGGCGGCAGCGGCTGGCGCGCTGGAAGAACAGGCACAGAAGCTCAAGGGCGTGGTGTCGGTGTTCACGCTGGCTGCCGATGGCGGCAACGCGCGCGCCAATGCCGGTGCCCAACGTGCCATGCATTCGCTCGCGACGTCGCCGGTAACCGCACCGGTAACCGCACCGGCAATGGCACGCAGCGCCGAACGCGCGTCGCCGCCCGCGATGCTCCCGGCCAACCGCCGGCCGCCCGTGGCGCGCACGCCAGCCGAAAGCCGGCCACTGCGCCCGTCGGCGAACCAGCCGGCCGCGGCAGCCACGGCTGACGACGACTGGGCAACCTTCTGATTAACGCCGTCAACCAGCAAGGACACATCGACGCTAGATTTACGAGGCATTTGCGAAGTGCCATGATGCGGGGCGCGCGCCCGGCGCGCATCATGGCGCTTTCGGTGCCACAGTATTTCCCATTCCTGTCGCCCCCATGATCGCCACGAGTTCCAGCCTCCTGCTGCTCGCAGCCTTGCTCGGCATTGCCGCGGCAGTGGGCGTGCGCGCCGCCAAAACCGAAGGCGGGCCAGGGCGCAAGGCCATGTGGTCGATGACGTGGCCGGCCGCGCTGATGTCGCACGGGATGCTCGGCATGCCTCTTTGGGTGACATTGGCATCCGGCACGCTGACCGCCGCCAACGATGGCGCGCGGATGGCGGCCACGTTTGCGGCATCGCTGGTGGCCAGCCTGGCTACGTCGCATCTGATCGGGCCGCCGGTTCACTGGCTGCAACAGGGCGCGCGTGGCTGGCGCGTGGCGGTTGCCGCCGCGATGCTGGCTGGCGCCGGCCTGGTCGCCGTGGCCGGCGCGCGGCTGGGGCGTGCCTGTGGCGGCACCGTCATGACGGCGCGGGCCTGTATCGACACGGCCGACTTCTCGGAAGCCAGCTTCCTGGCATGCGGGATCGCATTGCTGTGCGTGGCGATGTTCGCCATGCATCGCGCCCAGGCGCGCGGATGGCTCCCGGGGCAGGCCGAGCTGGCAATGCACGACGACGTCGCCGATGACCATGCCACGATGCCTATGCTTCGGGCCGGTGACGGACGCGTTTCGCGCCGCGGGCCGGGCCGCATTCCCGGCCTGACGATCCGGCCTTCCGGCAGTGGCCTGTCACCGGTCGGCGAGTACAGCGTCAGCACCGACCTGCCAGACCGCACCGCCTTCGCGCGCTGGCTCGATCAAAGCATCGCCCATGCGCGTCTGGCAGAGACAGGGTGCGCGGTGCTGCTGATCCATATTGCCGACTATCGCGAGGTCGACGAGGTTTTCGAGGTTCGTGCCGATGACATCCTGGCGCAGGACGCGGGCGCGCTCGCTCAGGCCGCGCTGGAGCCGCACGACTTCCTGGCACGGCTGGCGCGCGACGAGTTCGCCGTTGGCGTGCCCAATCTGGTGCATCACAGCCGCGCGCATGACCTTGGCTCTCGCGTGCTCGGGTCCCTGGCCGAATTCGTGGCGGCACGTGGCCTGCAGATGCAGATCGGCGTGAACATCGGGATCGCGATTTATCCGCGTGATGCGGCCACATCCGAAGGGTTGATGCAGGCAGCGCGCGTGAGTCTGTCGGAGGCGCGCGAAAGCGGTTCGAACCAGGTGCGCGTGTTCAACTCGGCAGCGGGGGAGCGTGCGCGCCGCACGCGCGTGATCCGGCGCGACCTCTGGCCCGCCATTCAGGACGACGGTCTGTCGCTGATGTTCCAGCCGAAGTTCGACGTGAAGACGCGCCAGGTGGTGGGCGCCGAAGCGCTCTGCCGCTGGCGGCATCCCACGCTGGGCGCGGTCAGTCCGGCCGAGTTCATCATGGTGGCCGAGCAGTCGGGCCAGATCGACAAGCTCGACGACTGGGTGATCTCGCGGGTCTGCGGGCAGGTGCGGAGCTGGCAGGACGCCGGGCTGCCGGTGGTGCCGGTGGCGATCAACGTGTCCGGGACGCGTTTCGCGAGCCGCAACTTTCCGCGCTATCTGCTCGAACATATCCACCAGCACGACATCCCGCCTTCCGCGATCACGCTGGAGATCACCGAGACCGCCGCGATGAAGGACATCGCCAAGTCGCTGGAAACGCTGGCGGAGCTGCAATCGCTCGGCATCCAGGTGGCGCTCGACGATTTCGGTAGCGGTTACTCGAGCCTCGGTTATCTGAAACGGCTGCGCGTGGGCACCCTCAAGATCGATCGCACGCTGATCGGCGGGCTCGATGCCGATCCGCAGGGTCGCGCCATCGTCGGCTCGATGGTGGCGCTGGCGCACGAGTTGCGGATGAAAGTGGTGGCGGAGGGCGTCGAATCGGCCTCGCAGCTGGAGATCCTGCACGGCATGGGCTGCGACGAAGTGCAGGGCTACCTGCTGGCCGTTCCGCTCGACTCGCCCGGGTTTGCCGACGTATTGCACGCGGCACGGCCATTGGCAGTCTAGCGGTCACGCTTCGCGAATCGGCGCTAAAGACCGGCCGCATCGCGCCGATATGCCAATGAAAGGGCGTGCCGCGCGTATCGCGTTCGCCCAAAGCCGGCACGTCCGCCGCCGGCGGTCTTGACGTGTCATTGGCGGACTCACCCGAACCCGGAGTCCCCGATGTCTCTCCTGAGCATTCTTGTCGTCGATGATTCACCATCCCTGCGCCGGATGACCAGCGCCTGTCTGCGTGCCGGCGGCTACGGGGTGACCGAGGCGTCGGATGGCAAGGAGGCGTATGAGGTCGCGCGGGAGGGCAACTTCGACATGCTGGTGACCGACCAGGTCATGCCGGTCATGGATGGCTTGTCCCTGATCCGCGCGTTGCGCGCCATGCCGGACTACGCCACGGTGCCAATGCTGATGCTGTCGACAGAGTATGACGATGCCATCCTCGAACGCGCCCGTGAGGCCGGCGCATCGGGGTTCCTGGCCAAGCCGTTCGACCCCGAGGAACTCATGGCGTCGGTCGACGCGCTGCTGGGCCCTCCCAACGTAGGGTGAATTTCACGCAAAGTCGCCCTTCATTCACCCCGCTGCCTGCCGTAATTACTAGAGGGCGATACTCGATGCCCGGTTTCAGGGGCCGCCATGCGCGGTACCGGCAAGGGCACGCCAGCCCGGCAACGATCAACCATGCCAGCGGGGGCAACCATGAACATCAGCACCAACAGGACGGACGGCTCGGGAGAGGAATTCCTGGCGTTCCGGCTCGGTCGCGAAGAGTACGGTATCGACATCCTGAAGGTTCAGGAGATTCGCGGATACGAAACGGTGACGCAGATCGCCAATGCTCCCGCGTATCTGAAGGGCGTGATCAACCTGCGCGGCACGATCGTCCCGATCATCGACCTGCGCATCAAGTTCAACCAGGCCCAGATCAGCTACGACCAGTACACCGTCGTGATCATCGTCGACATCCATGAGCGGACCACCGGCATCGTGGTCGATGGCGTGTCCGACGTGCTGACGCTAGCCCCGGCCCAGATCAAGCAGGCACCGACCCTGTCGGGCGGCGTCGAAACCGACTATATCCGTGGCATCGGCTCGCTCGAGGGCCGCATGCTGATCCTGGCGGACATCGAAAAGCTGATGAACGTCGACGATCTCGCGGCCATCGAAGCCGCGGCTGGCGCCGCCTGAGCGGCGCTAGCGGCCCGAGCGCTCCGCGACGGGTCGTATTTCGCCCCACGCGCGTCCTGCCGGGCGTGGCGTGGGCCGACCGCACACCGCGGTCAACGCCCCCAAAGCAGTCAGAGCCATGCGCAACAACCAGCCAGTCACCCAGCGGGAGCATCCGCTACCCCCGGACGTCTACCTGATCTCGCGAACCGACCTCAAGGGTCGTATCACGTTCGCCAACCGGGCGTTCGTCGAGGTGAGCGGATTCACGTCCGACGAGCTGCTTGGCGCTGCCCACAATCTCGTGCGACATCCCGACATGCCGCCCGAGGCCTTTGCCGATCTCTGGGATTCGCTGCAGGCGGGCAAGTCATGGGTGGGCATCGTGAAGAATCGCTGCAAGAACGGCGATCACTACTGGGTGCACGCCACGGTCACGCCGACACGCATCGGCGACCGCATCGTCGGCTATACGTCGGTGCGATCGATGGCCAGTCGCGAACAGATCGGCGCGGCCGACGCCGCATATCGGCGTTTCCGTGAGAACCGGGCCGGCGGCCTGGCGATCCGCGATGGCGCCGTGGTGCGTACTGGCCTGGCGGGCCTGATTGGCCGCGTGAAGCGGATTACGCTGAAGCGGCGCATCCTCTGGGCCCAGCTCGCAGGGCTGGTGTGGTTCCTGGCGGCCATCGCCGGCGTGCACTGGCTGGCAGAGGAGCAAGCCGCGCAACTCTGGCCGTGGCTGTGGGGCGCATTCGGATTCGCGGTGCTCTCCTCGTTCATGGCGGGTTCGATGCTGGTGTCGCGTGTCGAGCGTCCGGTGCGCGAGATGCTGGACTTCGCGCTGCGCATGGGCGCGGGCGATCTGACGAGCAACTTCGAACACCGGTCAGCTGACGAAGTCGGCGAACTGTCGCGTGCCATGCGCACGATGCAGCGCAGCCTGCAGTCGGTGGTCAACGATATCCAGGGCGGCATGGCCAGCATTTCGGCCGCCACGCATCAGGTGGCCGCCGGTAACAACGATCTGTCGCAGCGTACCGAGCAGCAGGCCGCGTCGCTCGAGGAAACGGCTTCGAGCATGGAGCAGCTGACCAGCACGGTCCGGCAGAACGCCGACAACGCGCATCAGGCCACGCGGCTGGCGGCCGATGCCTCCGAGACGGCCGTGCGCGGTGGCGAGGCGGTGGGGCGCGTGGTCCAGACGATGGACGAGATCAACGCGGCCTCGCGCAAGATCGTCGACATCATCGGCGTGATCGAGGGCATCGCATTCCAGACCAACATCCTGGCGCTGAACGCGGCGGTGGAAGCCGCGCGCGCGGCCGAGCAGGGCCGCGGCTTCGCGGTGGTGGCCGGCGAGGTGCGCAGCCTGGCGCAGCGCAGCGCCAATGCGGCCAAGGAGATCAAGGGTCTGATCGGCAATACCGTGGCGCGCGTGGAAAGCGGCGCGGAGCAGGTGGGTCAGGCCGGCGCCACGATGGACGAGATCGTGCAGGCGGTGAAGCGCGTGACCGACATCATGGGTGAGATCAGTTCGGCATCAGCGGAACAGAGCGCAGGCATCGAGCAGGTGAATGAGGCGGTGACGCAGATGGACGATGTGACGCAGCAGAACGCTGCACTGGTGGAGCAGGCTGCTGCCGCGGCGGGCTCGCTCGAAGAACAGGCCGAGCGCCTGCGGGAGTCGATCTCCACGTTCCGCGTGAGTATGCAGGCCGAGGTCCGGCCGCCGCGCAAGCGACAGGTGGCGACGATGAGTGAAACGGGGAAAGAAGCCGGCTTGGTCAACGCCTGAGCTTCGGGTCTATTCAAATGGAAGGAGGGGGTAGTTCTATGCAGTGGTTCAATCAACTACGCGTGACAACCAGGCTGATTGCTGGCTTCCTGGTTGTATCCGTCATCGGCGCCATCATTGGCTTGCTAGGCGTCGTCAACATGGGGCGCATGACGGAATGGACCGGCAAGATCTACAACAGTGACCTGCAGGCGCTCAAGGCGGTCCAGGACGGCAACATCAACCTGGTCTATGCCAGCCGCGCGCAGATCGCGCTGCTGTCCGCGTCGACGATGGGCGAGCGTGCCACCGAGCGGGAGCAGATCGAGAAGTCGCTTAGCGCGTTGGAGACCCGCGTCAAGTCGACCAAGGATTCCTTCACGCAACCGGAAGGCCAAGCGTTGTACAAGCAGTACGAGACGCTGCTGCCGCCGTTCCGCGAGCGGATGCAGAAGTACGTCGAACTGGTCGGCAAGCAGCCGCTGGACACCTCGCAGTTCGAAAGCACCGTGTTTACCGAGAGCGCCGAGCTTCTCAAGGACAGCCGCGCGCTTGAAGACCTCCTGCTCAAGATGGTGAAGCGCCGCGACGAGCGCGCCAAGGCCAACATGGATGAATCGACCAGCGTCTATAACCACTCGCGCGTGCTGATGCTGGCGCTGGTGCTGGGCGGCCTGGCGGTGTCGGTGCTGCTGGGTGGATTCCTGGCACGCCAGCTTTCGCGCCAGCTCGGTGGCGAGCCGGGCTATGCCGCGGCCATCGCGGCGCGTATCGCGGAGGGCGACTTCTCGGACGCCGTGAACCTGCGTGCCGGCGACCGGACCAGCCTGCTACATGCCATGGACCAAATGCAGCAGCAACTCTCGCAGATGGTGCGTGACTTCAAGGTGTCTGCCGAATCGATCGGCTCGGCATCGAGCGAGATCGCAGCCGGCAACAACGACCTTTCGCAACGCACGGAACAGCAGGCAGCCTCGCTGGAGGAAACGGCCTCGAGCATGGAGCAGCTGACCAGCACCGTGCGCCAGAACGCCGATAACGCGCGCCAGGCCAGCGGGCTGGCCGCCAATGCGTCGGAGACGGCTGTCCGTGGCGGCGAGGTGGTGGGCCGCGTGGTGCAGACGATGGGCGAGATTAACGACGCGTCGCGCAAGATCGTCGACATCATCGGCGTGATCGAGGGCATTGCGTTCCAGACCAACATCCTGGCGCTGAACGCCGCCGTGGAAGCCGCGCGGGCGGGCGAGCAGGGCCGAGGCTTTGCCGTGGTGGCCGGCGAAGTGCGCAGCCTGGCGCAACGCAGCGCCAACGCCGCGAAGGAAATCAAGACGCTGATCGACAACTCCGTGGCGCAGGTGGATACGGGCGCCGCGCTGGTGTCGCAGGCCGGCACGACGATGGATGAGATCGTGCAGGCCGTGAAGCGTGTGACCGACATCATGGGCGAGATCAGCGCGGCCTCTGCCGAGCAGAGTTCGGGCATCGAGCAGGTCAACCAGGCCGTGTCGCAGATGGACGAAGTCACCCAGCAGAACGCGGCGCTGGTCGAGCAGGCCGCCGCTGCCGCAGGTTCGCTGCAGGATCAGGCCAGCCGCCTGATGGCGTCGGTGTCGGGCTTCCGTCTGTCCCACGGCGATGACGCCGTGCCGGCACTGGCTGCCCCGGCGCCAGCCGCGCGTCCGGTCGCCCGGCCGTCGGGCGCGAAACGCCTGCCTGCCCCGGCGCGCCCGGTCAGGAAGACGGCTGCCAAGGCCGCGGGCACTGCGCTTGCCGCCACATCGGTTGCCGCCGCTGGTGTTGAGGAATCGGCCGAAGCTGCCGATAGCCAGTTGAAGCGCCCGGCAATTTCCGCGAGCACGGCGACCAGCGCCTCCGACAACGGCGACTGGAGCGCTTTCTGACCAGACTTCCGGTAGCCGCTCTGCGGCGCCGCAAGGAAGGATGACGCACGTCCCGGCGCCAGGTATCGAGCCAGCCCGCGCCGGGGCGCTTTTTCGTCCAACGACACCATGAACACCGACATCAGCCTGTCCCTGTCGGCCGAAGCCTCTGCGCGGCTGCGCGCGGACTTCGATGCCTTCGTAAAGGTCTCCACGGGCCTCGATGCCCAGTTCATCCCACCTGCATTCGATGACTTCCTGCGTGCGCGACTGATGCAGCAGGATGGTCCGCTGACCGAGCGCGCCGTAATGCGCCTGCTGGCCAGTGGCGAGTATGGATGGGCCAAGAAGGTCTTCGACAAGCAGCTACCCAATGCGCTGGCCGCGTTGATGCGCGATGCGCAACGCTTCGGCTTTGGCCTGGCCGTGCAGCCCGATTGGACGCCGCAGCAGCGCGTCGAGCACGCGCGCCAGTGGGCCACGCAGATTCTCTCCGAGGCAGGTGCTGACGCCGCCTTCACCGAGGCGCTGGCCGCGCAGATATCGGCCAGCGCCGTCGATATTCGCACATTGGAAGAACGCATGAAGACGCCTGCGTGGCGGGTTGCCGATGGTCTTCGGCAGCGCGCGTACGACGTCATGTACGGATTGCAGACGGAGCAGAGCGAAGCGCTGGGGCGCAGCAAGGTTGGAGAGTTGCGCGTCTTGCTGGGCCTGGCGCTGGAGTACGGCTCCATCGGCGCCGAAGAGGCTGCTCGCGTGCTGGAACAGGTGGAGCGCGCGTGTCCGCATTTGTTCAGGGAGGCGCCCGACGATGTATTTGCCCGCTTGGCAGCATGGTTGCGGCGCGTCTTTAGTCAAGGCGCGCTTGTTCGTCAATAGTGGAATTCGGCAGTCGATCAGTCAGTCAGTGACGTGTGCTGCGCAAAATTAGAGTGTCTCTTCGGTTGGCTGGCCGTAACAACATTGATGTAAATCAGAAGACAGTTCTAAAGCCTGTTACAAAATTCGCGGCCTTTGTCTGATCTGTACGACATTTGTCTCCCCCCAACTCAAGTAGGGATTGGCATACGAGGCGGAAAGCCGATATAAACGTAACAGTTTCACTTACACTCTGTAACATCTGTAACGTTTCAGAGAGACGGTGTTACCAGGCGCAGTTACTTTCGTAGTACGTCGTACCCATCGCACACGCACCTTAACGATCTGGTCGCCGGCAAGCAGCATCTGCCGGTAAGCGCCGGACAAGCGGTCGAGGGTTTTTTTGGTAGCGGGGAAAAATTGGAAAGCAGTGAAGTTCTCCAGGAGATCCGGGAGGTCAATCTCGCCTATCTTCTGCTCGCGCAACGACTGGTGCGCGAAAACCAGGTGGAAGCCATGTTCAGGCTCGGCGTCAGCAAGGAAATTGCTGAGATCCTCGCCAAACTGACCTCGGCGCAACTCGTCAAGCTGGCAGCATCGAACATGGTGCTGTGCCGTTTCCGCTTCGACGATCACGCGCTGCTTTCCACACTCACACACACGGCCAAGAGCCATGATATGCAGCAGATCCACGCTGCTATCCTGCTGGCCCGGCAACCTGTGGAGTCGCTCAATTGACCGCGCTCCTCCAGGCCTCGCCAGCCCGCAGCTTCACGGCCACCCCCCTCCCCAACCGCAAGAGCGTCCTGCAGGACGCGAACCAGACGCAGCTCGCCATCGAGCTGATCGGCCTGGGCGCGCGACTGCAGGTGCTTGAAGCCGAGACCACGCTCTCGCGCGACCGGTTGATCCGCCTGTACAAGGAGCTCCGTGGCGCATCGCCGCCCAAGGGCATGCTCCCGTTCTCCACGGACTGGTTCACCACCTGGCTGCCGAACATCCATTCGTCGCTGTTCTTCTCCGCGTACCAGTTCATGGTGCAGGAAGGCGAGACGTCTGGCATTCGCGCAGTCGTGGCGGCCTATCGCCTGTATCTCGAGCATGTTTCTCTGCTCGGCGGCGAAATCGTCTTAAGTTTCACCCGTGCCTGGACGTTAGTACGGTTTTTCGAGAGCAACATGCTGCAGCTTTCCTCGTGCACCTGTTGCGGTGGACAGTTCGTCACGCACGCTTATGAGCCGCACACGAACTTCGTGTGCAGCCTGTGCCGTCCGCCGTCACGCGCCGGAAAGGTGAAGAAGCTCTCGAAGGACGCCGCAGCCGCGCAGACCGAAGCCTGATCCATCTGGCCCAACGTCCGCGCAGGAGGTGGGCCCTGGGTTGGTGAGCGGTGACCCCTCTCGCCCGCGCGGGATGCCCCCGATGCGTGCCTGACGCGTGTTTTTCAGACGGGGATCCGATCGTGCTTGTAGTTCTTGGCTATGTCGTCGTAGTCGTGGCGGTGCTGGGCGGTTACGCCCTCACCGGCGGCCACATGGGCGCGCTTTATCAACCGGCGGAGCTCATCATCATCGGCGGTGCCGCGGTTGGCGCATTCATCAGCTCCAACAGCGGCAAGGCCATCAAGGCCACGATGAAGGCCATGCCCTCGCTGCTGAAGGGCTCCAAGTACAAGAAGGAACTGTACCTGGACGTGATGGCGCTGCTGTACGTGCTGCTGTCCAAGGCACGCCGCGAGGGCATCCTGTTCCTCGAAAAGGAAATCGCCGATCCGGCATCGAGCAGTGTCTTCAGTCAGTACCCGCGCATCCTGGCCGACGCCAAGATGATGGAATTCCTGACTGACTATCTGCGCATGATGGTCAACGGCAACATGAACGCGTTCGAGATCGAGGCGCTCATGGATCACGAAATCGAAACCGTCCGCCATGAAGCCGAGATTCCGGCCCATGCGCTCTCGCGCGTCGGCGACGGCCTGCCCGCCTTCGGCATCGTGGCCGCGGTGATGGGCGTGGTGCACGCGCTGGCATCCGCGGACCTGCCTCCGGCCGAACTCGGCGCGCTGATCGCCAACGCGATGGTGGGTACGTTCCTGGGCATTCTGCTGGCCTATGGCTTCGTGTCGCCGCTGGCGTCACGTGTCGAACACCAGGTGTCCGAGAGCATCAAGATGTACGAATGCATCAAGGTCACGCTGCTGGCGTCGCTCAATGGTTACGCACCGCTGGTAGCGGTGGAGTTCGGCCGCAAGGTGCTGTACTCCACGGTACGTCCGTCGTTCCTCGAGCTCGACGACCACGTCCGCGAAGTCAAGAGCCTGACCTGACGGGAGAGCAGTCATGAGCAGCGCCCAGGACCTGCGTCCGATCGTCATCAAGAAGGCGAAATCGCATGCCAAGCCGCACGGCAACCACAGCTGGAAGATCGCCTACGCCGACTTCATGACGGCCATGATGGCGCTTTTCCTGGTGCTGTGGCTGCTGAGTTCCTCATCGCCAAAGGTTCTCGTCGGCGTGGCCGAATACTTCCGCACGCCGCTCAAGGTGGCGATCGCCGGCGGCGACAAGAGCAGCCTTTCGACGAGCGTGATTCCCGGCGGCGGCAAGGACGTGATGGCCAAGGATGGCGAGATCATGAAGGCGCAGACCAACGATCCGGCCGCGGATGCCCAGCGCCGCCGCGACCAGATCGAGAGCGAGCGGCTGCGCGGTCTGAAGAAGCGTCTGGAACAGATCATCGAGAACAACCCGGTACTGCGCCAGTTCCGCCCGCAACTGCTGCTCGACATCACCAGCGAAGGTCTGCGCATCCAGATTCTCGATACGCAGAACCGTCCGATGTTCCGCACCGGCAGCGCGGCGGTCGAGCCGTACATGCGCACGATCCTGCGCGAGATCGGCCCGGTGCTCAACGAGCTGCCGAACAAGGTCAGTCTTTCCGGCCATACCGACTCGGCCAAATACATGATGGGCCAGCGTGCCTACAGCAACTGGGAACTGTCTGCTGACCGCGCCAACGCGTCGCGGCAGGAACTGGTTGCAGGCGGCATGGAGGAAGGCAAGTTGCTACGCGTGCTGGGTCTGGCGGACACGATGCCGCTGGAGAAGAACGATCCGCTGGCACCGGTGAACCGCCGTATCAGCATCGTTGTGCTCAACCAGCGCGCCCAGGCCCAGTTCGAGGCCGAGAACGCCAGCGCCGCCGATGTCACGGTGCAGACTCAGAAGGGCCAGGCGGCACAGGACGTGCAGGCGCAGTTGGGGAGCGCTTCGGCGCCCGCGGCCAAGCCTGGCGGCGCGGGAGAAAGCAAAGGCAAGGGCAAGGGGGAATGACGCGTGCCGCCTGAACAGGGCGGCGCATCTTCCAGGGCAATCTAGCGAGTCAGGACCATCATGTCTGTCGATATCGATATCACGCAGTTCTACCAGACCTTCTTCGAGGAGGCGGAGGAACTGCTCGTACAAATGGAGCAGCTGCTGCTCGAGGTGGATATCGAATCCCCCGATGCGGAAGCGCTCAACGCGATCTTCCGTGCCGCGCATTCGATCAAGGGCGGCGCCGCGACGTTCGGCTTCACGGCGCTGACCGAAACCACGCACATCTTCGAGAATCTGCTGGACCGCACGCGTCGGAGGGAACTAGCTCTCTCGCGCGTCATCATCGACACCTTTCTGGAAACCAAGGACGTGTTGCACGATCAGCTCAACGCCTACCGTAACGGCACCGAACCCGATCCGGAAACGCTGGCGCGCATTTGCGCCGTGCTGCAGCAACTGGCCCAGGAAGCCAGCGGCGAGGCGGCTCCCGCGCCCGCCGCTACGCCGGTAGCCGCATCCGCGCCCGCTGCCGCACCGGCTGGCGGCAATCTCAAGGTGAGCCTGATCAAGGTATCGGCCGCCGACCAGGCCCTGCTGCGCGAGGAGCTTGCCAACCTGGGCGAGATCACCGGTCAGCAGGAATCGGACGGCGACCTGATCATCTGGCTGAACAGCCAGTGCAGCGCCGACGACATCATCGCGGTCTGCTGCTTCGTGATCGACGAGAAGCAGATCGCCGTGGAAGCGGTAACGCCAGGCGAGACACCGGCGGCACCGGTCGCCGCGCCGACGCCCGCGCCCGTGGCCGCGCCGGCAGCCGTCGCGCCTGTCGCGCCCGCCGCCGCACCGGTGGCTGCCAAGGAGAAAGAGAAGGCCAAGCCCGCGGCCGCGCACACCCCGGATGCCGGTTCGATCCGCGTGCCGACCGAGAAGGTCGACCAGATCATCAACCTCGTGGGCGAACTCGTCATTACCCAGTCGATGCTGGCGCAGACCGCGTCGTCACTGGACCCGGTGCTGTTCGACCGCCTGTTCTCAGGCATGGGCCAACTCGAGCGCAATGCGCGCGATCTGCAGGAAGCGGTGATGTCCATCCGGATGATGCCGATGGACTACGTGTTCTCGCGCTTCCCGCGTCTGGTGCGCGACATGATGGGCAAGCTCGGCAAGCAGATCGATCTGGTCACGTTCGGCAAGGCAACGGAACTGGACAAGGGCCTGATCGAGCGGATCATCGATCCGCTGACCCATCTGGTGCGAAACAGTCTCGATCACGGCATCGAAACACCAGAGAAGCGTATTGCCTCCGGCAAGGAGCCGACCGGACAACTGATCCTCTCCGCGCAGCACGCAGGTGGCAACATCGTCATCGAGGTGAGCGATGACGGCGCCGGCCTGAACCGCGAGCGCATCCTGGCCAAGGCGATGCAGAACGGCCTGCCGGTCTCCGAGAACATGCCCGACGACGAAGTCTGGCAGCTTATCTTCGCGCCGGGCTTTTCCACGGCCGAAGTCATTACCGATGTCTCCGGCCGGGGCGTTGGCATGGACGTGGTCAAGCGGAACATCCAGGAGATGGGCGGCCACGTGGAGATCAGCTCGCGCGCCGGGCTGGGCACCACCACCCGCATCGTGCTGCCGCTGACGCTGGCGATTCTGGACGGCATGTCGGTACGTACTGGCGAAGAAACCTTCATCCTGCCGCTGAACTGCGTGATGGAGTCGCTGCAGCCGATGGCCGACGACGTGCACACCGCGGCCAACGGCGAGCGGGTGATGAACGTGCGCGGCGAATACCTGCCGCTGCTGGAACTGCACAAGGTCTTCAACGTGGCCAACGCCGTGCAGGAGCCCACGCAAGGTATTGCCGTGATCCTGGCGGCCGAAGGCAAGCGCTTCGCGTTGCTGGTGGACCAGTTGATCGGGCAGCACCAGGTGGTGCTCAAGAACCTCGAGACCAACTATCGCAAGGTGCCGTGCATTTCCGCCGCCACCATCCTCGGCGACGGCAGCGTGGCCCTGATCGTGGACGTCGGCGCGCTGCAGCGCACTGGTGTGCGCCGCCAGGCCCCGATGGCCGCGTAGTAATCGACACCAAGGAGAACGGACATGGCCGGCATCGGACATATCGATACCCAGGGCAGCGAAGCCTCGGGTCAGGAGTACCTGGTCTTTACGCTGGGGACGGAAGAATATGGCATCGACATCCTCAAGGTGCAGGAGATCCGCAGCTACGAGACGGTGACGCGCATCGCCAACGCGCCAGACTTCCTCAAGGGCGTGACCAACCTGCGCGGCGTGATCGTGCCGATCGTCGACCTGCGCCTGAAGTTCAAGCTCGGCAACGTGCGCTATGACCACCAGACCGTGGTGATCATCCTGAACGTGGCCGGCCGCGTGGTTGGCATCGTCGTCGACGGCGTATCGGACGTGCTGACGCTCACCGGCGATGACATCAAGCCCGCGCCGGAGTTCGGCGTGTCGGTCTCCAACGAACATCTGACCGGGCTGGGTTCGGTGGAAGGCCGGATGCTGATCCTGATCGACATCGAACGCATGATGACCAGCCCAGAGATGGAATTGATCGAGGCCGAGCTCGCCTGATGCTTGCCGGCACGTCCGGCAGCCCGCATCGCCGACTCCCCGGTACCTTGAAGGACATACACCATGACGCCGCTCCGTTCTTCCTCCAGCGCCATCAGGAAGCCAGGCGCGGCTATGACGCCCGGTGCGCCGGTGCTGGCGCCATTGCGCGATGAGATGCGCGACTTTCTGCTGACCGAGCGCGACTTCGAGAAGATCCGCGCGCTGATTCACAAGCGCGCGGGCATCTCGCTTGGCAGCCACAAGCGGGAGATGGTCTACAGCCGGTTGGCCCGGCGGTTGCGCACACTGCAGCTTGCGGACTTCAGCACCTATCTCGCGCAGCTCGAAGCCGACGAGCGTTCGTCGGAGTGGGAGTACTTCACCAACGCGCTGACAACGAACCTGACGTCGTTTTTTCGCGAGGCCCATCACTTTCCGCTGCTGGCCGAGCACGCCAAGAAAATCGGGCGACCCTACAGCGTCTGGTGCGCCGCGGCGTCGACCGGCGAGGAGCCGTACTCGATCGCCATCACGCTGGCGGAAGCGCTGGGCGAACGCGCGGGCACGGTGCTGGCCACGGACATCGACACCCAGGTGCTGGCCAAGGCGCGCAGCGGCATCTATACCGCCGAGCAGGTATCGCGGCTGTCACAGGAACGGCTCAAGCGTTTCTTCCTGAAGGGCACCGGCGCGCGGGCCGGGTCGGTCAAGGTCAAGCCGGAGCTTGCCGCGACGGTCACCTTCGAGCCGCTGAACCTGCTGGCGCCGGATTGGGGCTTGCGCGAGAAGTTCGATGCGATCTTCTGCCGCAACGTGATGATCTACTTCGACAAGCCGACGCAGGGCCAGATTCTCGAACGGTTCGCGCCGCTGCTCAAGCCAAACGGCCTGCTGTTCGCGGGGCACTCGGAGAACTTCTCGTACGTCACCCGCGCATTCCAGTTGCGCGGGCAGACCGTGTACGAGCTGACGAACAAGAGCGGAGCTGCATGATGCGCGGCACGCCCCAGATGCCGGAGGCCATCGCCACCCGGAAGTACTTTGACCGCGAATTCGACCGGCAGGCCATCAAGCTGTTGCCCAACGAGTACTACGTGACCGCCGAGGACGTCGTACTCACGACCGTCCTGGGATCGTGCGTGTCCGCGTGCATCCGTGACGAAGTGGCCGGTGTCGGCGGCATGAACCATTTCATGCTGCCCGACGACGAGAACGCCGGCGCCGACCGGATGCTCTCTACGTCGATGCGCTACGGCTGCTACGCGCTCGAAGTGCTTATCAATGAACTGCTGAAGATGGGCGCGCGTCGTGAACGGCTGGAGGCCAAAGTATTTGGCGGTGGCGCGGTGCTGGCCAACATGACGACCCTAAATATCGGGGATCGGAATGCCGATTTCGTACTGAAGTACCTGCGCACGGAAGAAGTGCGCGTGGCCGCGCAGGATCTGCGCGGACCGCACGCGCGACGTGTCAGCTACTTTCCACGTACCGGCCTTGCACTGGTCCGCCGGCTGACGCGCCAGGACGATACCGTAGGCGTCGAACGCGAGGAACGTGCCCTGGCACGGGCGCTGTCCACGTCGACGAAGGCACCCGCGCGAGGCGCCGTGGAACTGTTCACGCGACAGACCACGGCCAGGATCCCGACCTGATGTCGGGCGCGCGGGACGTACAAGACGCGTCATACACGAAATACACGCAAGAGACGTAGAGACCAACATGACTGCCGCGAAGATCAAGGTGCTGTGCGTGGACGATTCCGCGCTGATACGCAGCCTGATGTCGGAAATCATCAACAGCCAGCCGGACATGGAGGTGGTGGGTACCGCCCCGGATCCGCTGGTGGCGCGCGACCTGATCAAGCGCGTCAATCCGGACGTGCTGACGCTGGACGTAGAAATGCCGCGCATGGACGGCCTGGATTTTCTTGAGCGCCTGATGCGCCTGCGGCCGATGCCGGTGCTCATGGTGTCGTCGCTGACCGAGCGCGGGTCCGAGATCACGATGCGCGCGCTGGAACTCGGCGCCGTGGACTTCGTGACCAAGCCGAAGCTCGGTATCCGCGAAGGCCTGCTGGACTACACGCAGACGATCGCGGACAAGATCCGCGCCGCATCGCGCGCCCGCGTGCGTGCGCGTGCGGAGCAGAGCGCTGGCGCGGCGCCCGTCGCGCCGATGCTGCGCGCGCCGCTGTTGTCGACGGAAAAGCTGATCATCGTCGGGGCTTCCACGGGTGGCACCGAGGCGATCAAGGATTTCCTGACGCCGCTACCACCCGATTCTCCGGCGGTCATGATCGTCCAGCACATGCCGGCGGGTTTCACGAAGTCGTTCGCGCACCGCCTGAACGGCCTGTGCCGCATCACGGTCAAGGAAGCCGAGCATGGCGAGCGTGTGCTGCCAGGCTATGCGTACATCGCGCCCGGCGATTCGCACCTGCTGCTGGCACGTAGCGGCGCGAACTACGTGGCGCACCTGTCCCAGGAAGCGCCGGTCAATCGGCACCGACCGTCCGTGGATGTGCTGTTCGATTCCGCCGCGATTCACGGTGGCAAGAACGTCACGGGCGTGATCCTGACCGGCATGGGCAAGGACGGCGCGCGCGGCATGTTGCGAATGCGCGAGGCAGGCGCCTACAACCTGGCGCAGGACGAGCAATCCTGCATCGTGTTTGGTATGCCGAAGGAAGCCATCGCGGCCGGCGGTGTGCATGAAGTGGTGCCCCTGCACCAGATGAGCCAGCGCGTCATGGCGCACCTGGCTACGTTTGGCGCGCGGGCGCAGCGCGTATAGCGCGCGAGAGGTCAGATAAGCAGCAATCATCCGGATGGCATGGCCATCCGCAACCGTTTTGGAGCCGTAACAGTGGACAAGAACATCAAGATTCTCGTGGTCGACGATTTCCCGACCATGCGCCGGATCATCCGCAACCTGCTCAAGGAGCTTGGTTTCACCAACGTGGACGAAGCCGAGGACGGCGCAGCCGGCCTGGAGAAGGTCAAGGATGGCAGCTTCCAGTTCGTGGTTTCGGACTGGAACATGCCGAACATGGATGGCCTCACCATGTTGCAGACGATCCGCGCGACGCCCGAGATCGCCAAGACGCCGGTGCTGATGGTGACGGCTGAAGCCAAGAAGGAGAACATCATCGCCGCCGCGCAGGCAGGCGCCAATGGCTACGTGGTCAAGCCGTTTACCGCCGCCACGCTCGACGAGAAGATCACCAAGATCTTCGAGAAAATGGGTCAATAAGAGGGACGCGACATGTCGACGACTCCGACTTTCAGCAACGAAGCGGCCGAGCAGATCATCCATCGCATCGGCAACCTGACCCGGATGCTGCGCGACAACATGCGGGAGCTGGGGCTCGACAAGGAAATCGAGCGCGCCGCCCAGGCCATTCCCGACGCGCGCGACCGTCTGAGCTACATCGCCGCCATGACCGAGCAGGCTGCCGAGCGTTCGCTCACGGCCGTGGAACTGGCGCAGCCGCTGCAGGAAGAACTCGAGGCCAAGGCCACCGCGCTGGACAAGCGCTGGGGCGAGTGGTTCGAGCAACCCGTGGAGTTGGGCGACGCCCGCGCGCTGGTGCTCGACACGCGCGAGTTCCTGACCGAGGTTCCGGAGAAGACCAAGGCCACCGGCAGCCATCTGCTCGAGATCATGATGGCCCAGGACTTCCAGGACCTGACGGGCCAGGTGATCAAGAAGATGATGGACATGATCCGCACGCTGGAGCAGGAACTGCTGCAGGTGCTGATCGACAACGTGCCGGCCGATCGGCGCGTGGAGGCGCCCCCTTCCCTGATCAATGGTCCGCAGATCAATCCCGAAGGCAAGGCCGATGTGGTGTCGGACCAGTCGCAGGTGGACGATCTGCTGGCGAGCCTTGGCTTCTGAAGCCGTTTGGCGATAGGCTTCCGCTCTCCCGCATCGCGGGAGAGCGGCGCTTCAGCGCACCTTCGCATTCACTGGCACAATCGCAGCAAACACGGTTTCTCCCCCTGCCAGAGGATTGCCCCCATGCCTGCTCGCTGTACCGTTGTTGCCCTCGCAGCCGCCGCACTTGCCGGAATTGCCCACGCGCAGACGCTGCCCCTCCCACAGGTCTCCCCAGCGGTAGACACTGCCTACACCAAACTCGAAGCATCCCCGGTCCACAAGAAGCTGATGACGGACGTCCGCGCCGATGACGCGCGCGCGCTGACCGAACTGAAGACCATGACCGAGATTCCCGCGCCGCCCTTCAAGGAGCGCGCGCGCGCCGAGTACTTCGTCTCGCGGCTCAAGGCGCTTGGCCTGGCCGATGCCCATATTGATGCCGAAGGCAATGCGGTCGGGATCCGCAAGGGCGTGGGCAATGGCCCGAAACTGCTGATTTCCGCCCACCTCGATACGGTCTTCCCGGAAGGCACCGATGTCACCGTCAAGGCGCGTGACGGCAAGCTATACGCCCCCGGTATCGGCGACGACACGCGCGGACTCGCTGTGCTGTTGTCCTGGCTGAAGGTGCTCAACGAAAACAATGTGCGGACGGTTGGCGATCTGGTCTTCGTGGGCAACGTCGGCGAGGAAGAACTTGGCAACCTGCGCGGCATGAAGGCGGTGTTCCGCGAGCATCCCGATATCGACGGCATGGTCGGCATCGAACCCGGCACCGGCGATCGCGTGCTGACGCAGGGCACCGGCAGCCATCGCTACGAAGTGACCTTCCGCGGTCCCGGCGGTCACAGCTTTGGCGCGTTTGGCCTGCCCAGCGCCATTCATGCCATGGGGCGCGCTATCAGCAAGATCAGCGATGTGCGCACGCCATCCGATCCCAAGACCACGTTCACGGTCGGCACGGTTTCCGGCGGGACGTCGGTCAACGCGATCGCGGGCGATGCGCGCATGGCGGTCGATATCCGTTCGAACGGCACGCCGGCGCTGCTGGAAACCGAAAAGCACATCATGGATGCGATTGCAGCCGGGGTTGCGGACGAGAATCGTCGCTGGGCGCCAGCCACGGGCCAAGACATCACGTTCCAGACGAAGCTGATTGGCGATCGCCCGGCCGGGCAGACGCCGACCGACTCGGTGATCGTACAATCGGCTGTCCGCGTGATTCACGCCAACAGCAAGGAGGCGCCAACCCTGCGGGGCGGCAGCACCGACGCCAACGTGCCGATGGCGCTGGGCATTCCGGCCATCATCATTGGCAGCGGCGGAAAATCGGGCGGCGCACACTCGCGTGGCGAGTGGTTTGATCCCACCAATGCCTGGGAAGGCGCGCAATGGGGCCTGACCACCGTGCTGGGTCTGGTCGGGGTGGACGGCGTGGATGCACCGCTGCTGGCACGGCGCCGGGGCAATCCGCCAATCACACGGTAAAGGGCTACGGGGGCTGCGGGGGCGGCGCGGGCTCCGCCAGCTTCGGGCGAGGTTGCGCCAGCCGCCCGCTTGCGCTTCAATGGTCGCCTTGCCGACCTAGCCGTAGCCCGAAATGACCGATACCCCCGACACTCCAGACACCCCCATGGCCACCGGGGCTTCGTCCCGCCCGCCACTGCGCGCCCTGACCCCGCTCGAAGGCCGTGTGGTGGCGGTGCTGCTCGAAAAGCAGTTCACCGTTCCCGATACCTATCCGTTGTCACTCAATGCGCTGGCCGCCGGTTGCAACCAGAAGACCGCGCGATCGCCGGTGATGAGCGTCGGCGAGGACGAGATCCTGACCGCCATCGATGGCCTCAAATCGCTGAGCCTCGTGTTCGAAGGCAGCAGCAGCCGGGTGCCCCGCTTCGAGCAGAACCTTGCCCGTGTGCTTGGCGTGCCGAGCCAGTCCGCGGCGTTGCTGTCCACGCTGCTGCTGCGCGGGCCGCAGACGGCGGCGGAACTGCGCCTGAACACGGCGCGGCTGCACGCCTTTGCCGATATCTCCTCGGTCGAGGCGTTCCTGGACGAGCTGGCCGAACGCGATCCCGCCCTGGTCGTGAAGCTGCCCCGTGGCCCGGGGGAGCGCGAACACCGCTGGACGCACCTGCTATGCGGAGAAGTCAGTCTGGCCGAAGCGCCGGGCCCACGCGCGAGCGCGAGCATCGAGATCGCGCCGTCGGAGCTGGAGGCGCTCCGGATCAGCCATCGCGAGCTGGAAGACAAGGTGGCGCGCCTGCAGGCGCTGGTCGAGGAGATGGCCGAACAACTGGGCATCTCCATCGACCCGGAGCGCCTGTCCTGAGTCTGCGCGCCTTGCGATGCGGCGTCGCCCGACGCTGAATCGTGCTGCATCGCAAAGGCGGCACATGCCGCCGGATGCCAGCTGGACAGTGCGCGATCCCGGCATTTTGGGGCGCTCCCCCTAAAGATCGGCCCCCCGGGGACCGTTAACGCCGCTGCCCCCTCCATTCCTGAAACAGGGACCTGTTTCCCCGCCTTTTCCTCCCAATGCTTCCCGGCCGGGGATTTGATAATCCTCGGTGACGAAGTGCCGTCCGCGCTTCGCGCCTGGAGCGTCCATGTCCGAGGAAAGCGATCTCGAGAAAACCGAACCCGCCACAGCCCGGCGCCTTGAAAAGGCGCGTGAAGAGGGGCAGGTGGTGCGTTCGCGCGAGCTCGGCACGTTCGTGATGCTGATGACCGGCGTGATCGGCCTTTGGAGCACGGGCGGCGTGCTGGGCCGCAAGCTCGATGCCGTGATGCATGCCGGCCTCGCGTTCGAGCCGGCCACGGCCTTCGACACGAATCGCATGTTGTCCCAGTTTGCCGCCATTGTCTGGGACGCCCTGCTGGCATTCCTGCCGCTTCTGCTGATGTTCGGCGTCGCGGCACTGGTGACGCCGCTGGCCCTGGGCGGCTGGATGTTCTCGACCAAGTCGTTCTCGCCCGATTTCTCGCGCATGTCGCCGATCGCCGGCCTCGGCCGGTTGTTCTCTGCGCATTCGCTGGTGGAACTGGCCAAGGCCATCGCCAAGTCGCTACTGGTGGGTGGCGTGGGCGCCTGGATGATCTGGCGCAAGCTGCCGGAGGCGATCGCGCTGATGGACGCGCCGATCCAGGAAGCACTGCTGCACATGATGGAACTGGTGCTGTATGTCAGCGGTGTGGTGGCGGGATCGCTGATCCTGGTGGCCGCGCTGGACGTGCCCTGGCAGCTCTATACGTTCCACAAGAAGCTCCGCATGACCAAGGAAGAGATCAAGCAGGAGATGAAGGAAACCGATGGCGATCCGCACATCAAGGCGCGTATCCGCCAGCAGCAGCGTGCCATTGCGCGCCGCCGCATGATGGCCGAAGTGCCCAAGGCCGACGTGGTGGTGACCAACCCCACGCACTACGCCGTGGCGCTGCGCTACGAGGAAGGCCGCATGGGCGCGCCGCGCGTGGTGGCCAAGGGTGCCGACGAAGTGGCCGCGCGGATCCGCGAACTGGCGGCGGAACACCGTGTGCCGATGCTGTCGGCGCCGCCGCTGGCACGTGCGCTGCATCGCCACGTCGAGCTGGGTCACGAGATCCCGGCCGGCCTGTACACCGCCGTGGCCGAGGTCCTGGCCTGGGTCTATCAACTGAAGAACTGGCACTACAGCTACGGTCCGCAGCCCGATGGGCCCGCGGATCTGGTGGTGCCGGATGAACTTGCCGTACCGGAAAGCCGCGCATGAACGCACTGACGAACATCCTCAACTTGCCGGGCCTGCGCTCCGGTGCCCAGATGAAGGCGCTCGCGGGGCCGGTGCTGATCATCATGATCCTCGGCATGATGATCCTGCCGTTGCCCGCGTTTGTGCTGGATCTGCTGTTCACGTTCAACATTGCGCTGTCGATCATGGTGCTGCTGGTCGGCATGTACACGCAGCGTCCGCTCGACTTCGCGGCGTTCCCGGCGGTCCTGCTGTTCTCCACGCTGCTGCGCCTGTCGCTGAACGTTGCCTCCACGCGCGTGGTGCTGCTCGAAGGACATACCGGCCCGGACGCCGCCGGCAAGGTGATCGAAGCCTTCGGCCACTTCCTGGTGGGTGGCAACTTCGCGGTCGGTATCGTGGTGTTCGCCATCCTGGTGGTGATCAACTTCATGGTGATCACCAAGGGCGCGGGCCGTATCGCCGAGGTGGGCGCGCGCTTCATGCTGGACGCGATGCCGGGCAAGCAGATGGCGATCGACGCGGACCTGAACGCCGGCCTGATCAATGAAGAGGGCGCGCGCAAGCGTCGTGCCGAGGTGGCGCAGGAGTCCGATTTCTACGGCGCGATGGATGGTGCGTCGAAGTTCGTGCGTGGCGATGCCATCGCGGGCCTGCTGGTCATGTTCATCAACGTCGTGGCCGGCATGGTCGTGGGCATGGTGCAGCACGACCTGGACTTTGGCACTGCGGTGCATAACTACACGCTGCTGACGATCGGCGACGGCCTCGTGGCGCAGATTCCGGCGCTGGTGATCTCCACGGCCGCCGGTGTCATCGTCTCGCGAGTGTCGAACGAGCAGGACGTCGGTCAGCAGCTGACCGGCCAGCTCTTCTCGAATCCGCGCGTGTTGTTCATCACGGCCGCCATTATCGGCATGATGGGCATCATCCCGGGAATGCCGCATTTCGCGTTCTTGCTGCTGGCTGCCGGGCTGATCTGGCTCGGTCGGTACATGTTGCGCCGCGAGGCCACGGCAGCAGAAACGAAGTCGAACGACGCGCGCGCGCCCGCCGCGCCGGCCGAGGCCGCCGAAGCGTCGTGGGAAGACGTCACGATGGTCGATCCGCTTGGCATGGAGGTGGGCTATCGCCTGATCACGCTGGTGGACCGCGCCCAGAACGGCGAGTTGCTGGGCCGTATCAAGAGCATCCGCAAGAAGATCGCGCAGGACATCGGCTTTCTCGTGCCGGTGGTCCATATCCGCGACAACCTGGAACTGAAGCCGACCGCCTATCGCATCACGCTCAAGGGCGTTGAGATTGGCAGTGGCGAAGCCAATCCGGGCCAGTGGATGGCGATCAACCCGGGCCAGGTCACCGGCACGCTGCCCGGCGCGGCCACGCGCGATCCGGCCTTCGGCCTGCCTGCCGTGTGGATCGACGCTGCCCTCAAGGAGCAGGCGCAGGCGTATGGCTACACCGTGGTCGACGCCAGCACCGTGGTGGCCACCCACCTGAACCACCTGATCCAGATGCACGCATCCGAGCTGCTGGGTCGCCAGGAAGTGCAGTCGCTGCTGGACCGTATCGCCAAGGAATCGCCCAAGCTTACCGAGGACCTGGTGCCGAAGACGATCACGCTGACCGGCCTGCAGAAGGTGTTGCAGAGCCTGCTGGACGAAGGCGTGGCGATCCGCGACATGCGAACGATCCTCGATGTCATCGCCGAACACGCGCCGAAGGTCAGCGATCCGGCCGAGTTGACCACGCTCGTGCGCGTGGCGCTGGGCCGCGCGATCACGCAGCAGCTTTTCCCCAACAACGCCGACCTGCAGGTCATCGGCCTCGATGCCGGCCTGGAGCGCGTGCTGTCGCAGGCGCTGGCCAATGGTGGCGGCATCGAGCCGGGTCTGGCCGATGCGGTGCTGCAGCAGGCGCAGGGCGCGGTGGTGCGCCAGGAGCAACTGGGTCTCGATCCGGTCCTGCTGGTGCCGTCGCCGCTGCGGCCGCTGATGGCGCGCTTCCTGCGCCGCACCCTGCCGCAGTTGAAGGTGTTGTCGCATGCCGAAGTACCGGACAACCGCAATATCCGCATCACCGCCATGATCGGCGGCGCAGCGTAAGGACTGAACATGAGCGTGGCAAAGTTTGTGGCGGCCAACGGCCGTGAAGCGATGCGCAAGGTGCGCGAGGCGATGGGCCCGGATGCCGTGGTGCTGTCGAACCGGACCATCGATGGCGGCGTGGAAATCGTCGCCATGCGCGACACCGATCTCGGCGCGGTGAACGCCAATGCGCAGCCCTATGTGTCGCCCTCGCCAGCCGCATCCCAGATCCTTGAGACCGCCCCGGTGCAGATCGGGCCGATCGCCATCGCGGCGGCCAATGCCGTCGACGGGCAGGCGACCCGGGCGGACGACGGCGTCATTGGTGATCTGCGTGGCGAGCTTGCGTCGATGCGTTCGATGCTCGAGCGCCAGTTTGCCGGCCTGTCCAGCGGCGCTGGCAATGTGGCCGTGGGCGATCCGCTGCGCGAGTCGCTGTTCGAGTGGATGGTGAACGCGGGCTTCTCTGGCCAGTTGTCACGTACGTTGATCTCCCGTCTGCCAGTGGGTACCGATCGTCCGGCCGCCATGTCGTGGATTCGGCAGGAAATCGCGAAGAAGGTGCCTGTGCTGTCCAACGAGGACGCACTGTTCGATCAGGGCGGCGTGCTGGCGCTGATCGGACCCACCGGCGTGGGCAAGACCACCACCACGGCCAAGCTGGCCGCGCGCTACGTGCTGCGCCACGGCGCCGATCGCCTGGCCTTGCTGACGACTGACCGTTTCCGGATCGGCGCGCACGAGCAGCTTCGCATCTACGGCGACATTCTGGGCGTGCCCGTGCACGCGGTGAAGGACGCCGCGGACCTGCGTTTCGCGCTATCGGCGATGAAGGACAAGCATCTGGTCATCATCGACACCGTTGGCATGAGCCAGCGCGATCGCAGCCTGTCCGACCAGATCGCGATGCTGGCTGGCGTGCAGGCGCCGATGCAGCGCGTGCTGCTGCTCAACGGCGCCGCGCATGGCGATACGCTCAATGAAGTCGTGCACGCCTATCGGCACGACGCTGCCGGCGACGCTGGTGGCATCGACGGCTGCATTATCAGCAAGCTCGATGAAGCGACGCATCTCGGTTCCGTGCTCGATGTGGTGATCCGCCATCGCTTGCCGGTTTTCTATGCTTCCACTGGCCAGCGTGTGCCGGAACATCTTGAACTTGCGCAGGCCAGCACGCTGGTGGAACGCGCGTTCATGACGCCGCGTCGTGGCTCGCTGTTCAATGACACCGACATGGCACGCCGCCATGCCGCTGCAGCGGACGCCGCAACGCCGCGCCCGGTCGAGCGCAATGGCGCCGATGACATGCTGCGTTCGTTGACTGACAGCGCTAATGCCGTGGGCACGTGCGTGGAAGAGTTGAACGCCGCGGGCTACGGCTTCGACGTCGCGCGCCAACTCTGGCAACAGCGCGGCGCCGGTGCCGTGGGCTTGCGGCAGATGGGCCAGCAGGCGCGCATGGCCATGTGCCGGGACGCCAGCCGGGCCTGCGAGCGCTATGTGCTCGCCGTATCGCAGAATTTTACGCAGCCGGTGCAAGGTCGTCGCGCGCCGCAGTTGATGCAATGCACCCTGTGGCTTGCCGACCGGGACGGGATGCCGCTGGCCGGTACCACCGCGCCGGTTGGCCGTACGCGGCAGTCGATGTCAGAAGCGGACGCCGATGCCGAAGCCGAGACCGTGCGCGCCACGCTGTCGGCGGCCCGTACCGTCGTCAACCTGAATGCATCGGTGCCATCGGCCGCCGTGATTGCGCGCTGGCATCAACTTGGCGAGCGCTGGGTGGCGGGTACGCGCAAGACCGCGCGTGTGATCACGGGTGGCGCCGCCAGCAAACTCGATGCCATCGCCGACACGCTGACGTTTCATGCGATTGGCGACACGACCTGGCGCGATCGCGACGCTGTGCACTGGGTTGGTCACTGCGCCGTGCGGATTCCGGAAGGGACGATTCGTGCGGCGGGACGCGCTCGCGACAACACGGCAGAGGCCGGTACCGAAGCCTGCCTCGTTGTCTCCCGCATGGCGGACCGTGATACCGGCGAAACGCTGGCGGTCGAGTACGTGCTGTGCGACGTGGCGCTGACCGATGACGCCGCGCAGGTCGCTCGCTGGATGCAATGGGCGAACGCCGCGGACGAGCAGTTCCGCACGCTGCGTCATGCCGCCGAGCACTTCGCGCAGGACGGCGATGCGTCGGACAGTCAGGGGGCCAGCATGGTGTCGCTCCAGCTCGGGCTGACCACGCTGCGCCTGCAGCACACCCCCACCGCAACTGCACCGGCGTTCCTGTCGCGCCTGGCTGGCCGCGCCGCGACACGTGCAAATGCGCCGGTGCCAGGCGCCGTGCTCAACGAGGGCATGGGTCGCCTGCTGGCGCTGCTGGATGTGCTGGAGAACTATCCGGGACGTACCGCCTCGCCTGCGCCCGTCGGTGATATCACTGCCGACGCGGCAATGCAGGCGACAGCCGGACTGCCGCAGTTGGCAGTCGCAGGGGAGTAAGCCTTGAACGTCATGGGTTCCGATCAGGCAGAAAGCCTGCGCCGTCTGCTGGCGCCGCGCGTCACCCGGCGCATCGCGGTGGTTGCCGCCGATGCGGGGGCGGGCGCCACCACGGTGACGCTGGGTCTGGCCAATGCGCTGGCCATGCAGGGCGAACGTGTGCTGCTCGTCGACGAGGATCGCCATGGCGTGCGTGCCACGCGTCTGTCGGGCGCCGCGCCTGTCGCAACGCTCGCCGATGCGCTGGCCGGCCGGGTGACCGCGGCCGCTGCGATTGGCACGCGCCCTGCCAGTGGCATCGCGGTGCTGCCGGCAGGTGATATCCCAGTCGATGCCGGGAACATGGACCGCGCGCTATCCGATCTGATTCCCGACATGCGGTCGGTGCTGATCGACGCGCGCACGGATGCGACCGGCGCGCTGTCGCCTCTGGCGGCAACCGCCCACAACGTGGTGATCGTCATGCGCCCGGAGGCAACGTCGATAACCGCGGCCTACGCGCGCATCAAGCGTCTGCATCACGAATACGCATGCCGTCGGTTCCATCTGGTCGTCAATATGGCGGCCGCCGAAGCGACCGTTGCCGCGCTGGCGCGCAATCTTGCCCGTACCGCGAGCCAGTACCTCGGCGTCGAGGCTGGTCTGACCGGATACCTGCCGATTGACCCGCTCGTGGCCCGCGCGTTGCAGCTTGGCCGTTGCGTGGTGGAAGCATATCCCGCAGCGGCATCCACCAGCGCGCTGCGCCACATCGCCAGCGGTATCGGCGCGTGGCCGTTGCGACACGAAACAACGCTCCAGGGAGCGGCTGTGGCCGTTCCCGCATGAAGCCAGAACAAGAAGTCGACAAGACCGGACACCGAGCCAGACATTCAGCCGCGGCCATGCTTGCGCGGCGCTGGCACCGATAGAAAGCATTTACCGAGAGTTCCACCATGTACACGATTCAGGGAAAGCTCGAACAGGCAGACGTGGTCAAATCGCACGCGCCGTTGGTGCGACGCATCGCGCTGCAGCTGGCGGCGAAGCTGCCGGCCAGCGTGCAGATCGACGACCTGATCCAGGCCGGCATGATCGGCCTGCTCGACGCCGCCAAGCGCTACGAGGACAACCATGGCGCGCGATTCGAGACCTACGCGAGCCAGCGCATTCGCGGCGCCATGCTCGACGAGGTGCGCGCCAATGATTGGCAATCGCGCAGTCTGCGTCAGTTCACACGCAAGATCGAACGCACGCAGCGCCAGCTCGAGCAGAAGCTCGGCCGGAGCCCCATCGACTCCGAAGTGGCGAAGGAACTCGAAATGGGGCTGGAGGAGTATCAGGAACTGCTCAACGAAGTCCATGGCTGCCAGTTGCTGCACTATGAGGACTTCGAACGTTCCGGGGAAGAAGACTTCCTGGATCGGCACCTTGGGGTGACCGACGAAGCGAATCCGCTCACGGTGCTGATGGAATCCGGAATGCGTGATGCGCTGATCCGTGCCATCGAGAAGCTGCCCGAGCGCGAGAAGCTCGTGCTCTCGCTTTGCTACGACCAGGAGTTGAACCTGCGTGAGATCGGGGCCGTGCTGGAAGTGACCGAATCGCGCGTCTGCCAGATCCGCAGCCAGGCCATTACGCGGCTGCGCAACCAGCTTCGCGGCATGTTGTGATGCGTCATCTTCTGGCGTTCGCGTTGTGTCTTTGTCTGGCCCCCACATGGGTCGACGCGCAGACATACGTGCGCGCCACCTACGAGCTCAGTGGGTCGCGTTATGCCTGGACCAGCTCCGCGCAGGGACCGCTGATTGCCAGTCGCGGCCAGCGCACGATGTCGTCGCCGGTGTTGCCTCCCGGCACGATGCCTCAGGCAAGCGGCATCGTTACATCGGTACGCTGGCGCTACAGCTTCGTCAGTACCCCGCCGATCGATCTGGAAGCATACCTGTGTAACGCGCGACGCTGCGTGCTGCTGTCTGGCGCGCAGGGGAAGACCGATGCGTTCGCGGGCGACGATGCGACTGGCGGGTTTGTGTTTGCCTACCGGGTTGCTGGCCGTGGGGGGCTGTCTCCCACCCTGCAAGGCCGCAGTAACGAGGTGACGGTGAGTTACCGATAGCGCGCCGGGCCAGGCCCGGCAATGAAACGGCCCGTGGACGGGTTCAATCTGCACGTATCTGCACGTCGCTGGCACTTCGGGTCGCTCGGAACAGGACTGCAGTCGTAAAAAAAGCCCGCTCCCAGCCAGTCATGACCAGAAGCGGGCAGGTGGAGCCCAGTCTCAAGCCGACGAATGAAGTGCCGTCAGAAGACGTGCTTCATGCCAAGCATTGCGCCGAACTGCGAGCCGCCAGGCGCGGGCGATGCGCCGGTGGAAGCGCTGTCCACGGACAGTGCCAGCTTGCCGCCGTTGTCGATATAGCCAAGCGTGGTGTAGACGGACGTGCGCTTGGAGAAGGCGTAGCTGGCACGTAACGCGCCCAGCCATGCCTTGTCGGCGCTGTTGTGGTACTTGAGGTAGAACGCCTCGCCGGAGAGCGTCACCGCAGGAGTGATGTCGTAGGCGACACCGGCATAGAACATGTCGCTGCGCGGCGTGGCGATGGCGCCGTTGCGACGCCCGATCCAGCCGGCGCCGATCTTGGCGCGGTCCACAAGCATGTAGCCACCGAGGGTGGCGCGATCATCCTTGAGCGAACTCGAAGTCAGGCCGCCGAATGCGCCGGGCCCGCCGCGCTGCGAGTCATAGGCGCCCAGGATGCCCCACCAGTTGGTTTCATACCCGAGCATGGCCGACCATTCGCGGCAGGCGGTCTTGTCGGCGGGGTTCTCGCCGCCGCAGTTGGTGCCGGAGGGGCTGGGACCGGCGTTGACGGTGTCGCGCCCGAAGCTGTAGGTAGCGCCAACGGTGAAGCCGCCGAACTTGCCCTTGTAGGCGATGGCGTTGTCGGCGCGGGCGTTGGGCAGGTAGTTGTCGAGCGAGCTCGAGCCGTAGGCGTTGGGGCCGAGGATGTCGGAGTCGAGCGTGGCCCAGAACAGCATGGTGTACTGGCGGCCGAGGCTGACCTGGCCCCAGTTGCCGGAGAGGCCGACCCATGCCTGGCGGCCGAAGAGGCGGCCGCCCTGGTTGGAGACGCCGCTGTCGGGGGCGAATCCGGATTCGAGCACGAAGTTGGCCTTCATGCCGCTGCCGAGGTCTTCGGTGCCGCGCAGGCCCCAGCGGGAGGGTACGGTGCCGCTGAGGTTGGCCATCTTGACGACGGAGTTGCTGGCGGTGCCGACGTGGTTGAGGTACTCGATGCCGGTGTCGATGACGCCGTAGAGCGTCACGGATTGGGCGTTGGCGATGGCGGGCAGGCCGAGCGCGGCCGCCAGCGCCAGGTGGCGCAGTTTCATCTTCTTCTCCTCCGTTAGATATTTTTCTGGAACAACGTTGATGCCTGGCTTCGATGGCGCTGCCTAGTGGCCACGTGCCTTGAGTCGCGCGTCAAGTCGGCTGTAGACGCGCCGCGCGTTGCCCTCGTAAATCTGGTGACGTTCCTCGTCCGAGAGCGCGGCCTGATCGATGTAGCGCCGCGTATCGTCGTAGTAGTGGCCGGTCTCGGGGTCGATGCCACGTACCGCGCCGATCATCTCCGAGGCGAACAGCACGTTCTTGACCGGTATCACGCGCGTCAGCAGGTCGATGCCAGGCTGGTGATAGACGCATGTATCGAAGAAGACGTTATTGAGCAGGTGTTCGCCAAGCGGCGGCAGCTTCATCTCCTGCGCCAGCCCACGGAACCGGCCCCAGTGGTAGGGCACCGCGCCGCCACCGTGCGGAATCACGAACTTCAGCGCCGGAAAGCGCTGAAACAGGTCGCTGGTCAGCACCTGCATGAATGCGGTGGTGTCGGCGTTCAGGTAGTGCGCGCCAGTGGTGTGGAAGCACGCGTTGCAGCTCGTGCTGACGTGAATCATGGCCGGCACGTCGAGTTCGACAAGCTTCTCGTAGATCGGATACCAGTACGGATCGGATAGCGGTGGCGATGTCCAGTGTCCGCCAGACGGATCCGGATTCAGGTTCACGCCGACAAAGCCATACTCGCGCACGCAACGTTCGAGTTCGTCGATGCAGCTCTTGGTATCGACACCCGGCGATTGCGGCAGCATGGCGGCGCCGACGAACTGGTCGGGGAACAGCTCGCTGACACGGTGGCAGAGCGTGTTGCAGATGGCGGCCCACGTGGCGCTGGTTTCGAAGTTGCCGATGTGGTGCGCCATGAACGACGCGCGCGGCGAAAAGATCGTCAGGTCCATCCCACGCTCGCGCATCAGGCGAAGCTGATTGCTGGCGATGGCGTCACGCAGTTCGTCGTCACTGATGCGCAGTTCACTGACGGAAGGTGCGAGCGCCGGGGTGTTCAGGCTGGCGATCTGGCGTTGGCGCCAGTCTTCCAGGGCCTTGGGGGCGGTGGTGAAGTGCCCGTGGCAATCGATGATCATGGGAGTTCGTCAGACAGAGGCCATGCGCTGGTCGGTACCAGTACCTCGCCGCGCATGATGGGACGCGCGGTGCGAATCAGCGCGCTACGTACGATCGATCCCGGCTTGGCAGGATCGGTTTCCAGTTCAACAGTGAACTCGCCGGTCGGGTGCTCGACGCTGATGGCGTGGAGCGGCCCGACGCTGGTGGCTGCGATGCCGCTTGCCACGGTGCCCGGCAGCACGCAGGCGGTGCCCACCGTGATGGCGGCCAGCACGCCGATCGCATCGTGGCAGACGCGCGGGATGAAGCAACGCGTGGCGATGCTGCCGCCCTGGCGTGGCCGGGCCAGCAGGCACATCTTCGGATAGCTTTTGTCGGAGACGTCGCCCAGCCCCATGAGCTTGCCGGCGGCGAGCCGCGCGGCTTCAATGCGTTGCTTGAGCTCGTGATCGGCATTGAGCGCGGCCACGCTTTCGTAGCCGGTGCGGTCGAGATCCTCCGCGCGCATCAGCACCATCGGCATGCCGTTGTCGATCAGGGTGGCGGCGATCATGCGTGAGCCGCCATGCACCGGATCGTTGATCGTCAAGACGTCGATGACGTTGCCGGTGGGCAGCATTGCATGGCAGACGGAGCCTGCGGTGTCGAGAAAATCGATCACGATCGGGGCCGCAGTGCCGGGGACGCCGTCGATGCGCGCGTTGCCCGAGAACCGTGGCACGCCGCCGGGCGTCTGGATCGTGATGTCGCAAAGCATCCCGGTGTTGCGCGTCAGCACACGTGCCCGGGTGATGTCGCCCTGCGGCGCAATCAGTCCGCGTTCGATGGCAAAGGGAAGCACTGCCGCCAGCATGTTGCCGCAGTTCGGGGTGGTATCGACGGTATCGGCGTCCGGCTGCAGTTGCGCGAACGTGAAGTCCAGGTCGGCATGACCCGGCGTGCCACGCGACACGATGCCGGCCTTGCTGGTCAGTGGATGGGCTCCGCCGAGGCCGTCGATCTGGCGCGGGTCCGGGCTGCCCATCGCGGCCAGCAGCACGCGATCGCGTGCTGGCACGTCCTCCGGCAGATCGCTCGCGAGGAAAAACGGTCCGCGTGACGTGCCGCCGCGCATCAGCGTGCAAGGTATCGCGCGGAGATCGGAGGCGAGGCAGGGCGTCATGGCGGGTGCGAAGCCGGACCCGATCGGGGGTCCGATCGGTGGTCCATCAGGTTGTCCATCAGGTGGCCGAAGTATCGGCGTACCGTGGAATCCCTTGGTTGCCATGTCGCAGGACAGTTGTTCTAATCTGCTTATCGACAGCACAAATACAACATCGGGTCGGACAACGCCATGGAGACCATCAGCCTGCATCACCTTCACGTTTTTGCCGGTGTCGCCGCTGCCGGAGGGGTACGGCGATCCTCGGAGTCGCTGCATCGGGCGTCGTCCGCGATTGCCCGTTCGGTGGCCGCGCTCGAGGAGACGCTTGGGGTGGTGCTGTTCGAGCGCAAGGGCAGGGGGATGCTGCTGACACGCGCCGGCGAGATCGTGCTCGAGCGCGCGCGGCATATCGAAGCCGCCTTGCGCGAGGTGCGGGAGGAAGCGGTACGGATGCGGGCGCATTCGGGTGCCGCCGTCGCCAGTATCGACGCGCTGCACAACGAACGGCGGCTCGAAGTGGCGGCGATGCTGGCCGAGGTGCATCACATGCCCAGCGTGGCGGCGTCGATCGGCGTGTCGCAGCCGGCGGTCAGTCAGGCAATCGCCCGGCTGGAGGACGCACTGGGCCAGCCCATCTTCGCGCGCACGGCGCGGGGCATGGTGCCCACCGACGCAGGCAGCCGCTGGGTGGTACGTTTCGAGCGCGTTCTGGCCGAACTGCGCAACATCCGCGCCGATATCGCCGCGTTGAAGGGGGTGCTGGAAGGTGTGGTGACGGTTGGCGCGCTGCCGCTGGGCCGCACGCTGCTGTTGCCGATGGCGATTGCCGACGTGCACCGACGCCATCCGCATCTGCGTTTCCGGACGCTCGAAAGCCCGTATGAGGAGCTGACCGCGGGCCTGCTGGCCGGGCGGATCGATTTCATTCTTGGCGCGGTACGTCCGCTGGCTTCGCAAGGGCTTGCCACCGAGAGGCTCTTCCAGGACCGGATCTCGCTGATCGTTCGCGCCGCGCATCCGCTGGCGGTCAGAAAGCGCGTGACGTTGGCCGATCTCGAACCGTATCCGTGGGTGCTGTCTCGCGCCGCGTCGCCGTCGCGCCAGGCGCTGGACGGCGTGTTTGCGTCACGTGGCCTGCCGTTGCCGCAGCCGCTGGTTGAAACCGGAGACCTCGCGCTGGTGCGCGGCATGTTGCTGCAGGGGGATATGGTGACCGCCTTGTCTGCCCATCAGCTTCGCCACGAGATCGACGCGGGATGGCTGCGCGAACTGGGGCTCCCGCTGCCCGACACGGCGCGCAGCATTGGCATCACCACTCGCGTGGGCGCGCGTCTCTCGCCCGGCGCCGATGCGCTGATCGCCGCGCTGCGGCACGCCAGCGGGTCAATGGAACAGGCCGTCGATAAGTAGATGGCAACGCAGCCCGCGCCACAAAGCAATACTGCGATCCCCTGCTGAACGTAGACTGCCGTTGCCGTGCATGGGGGATGCGCGGCCGGCCGCTTCCGCGGCGATTCGCCATGTCGATAACTAGAATCCGCTGACTCCCGCACGGCGGATCACGCCAGGAGACGGCAACATGACAACGCAACGGCTCGACATTCGGGCCCATATCAACGAACGCAAGATGTCCGGCTACCAGTGGCTGCTGCTGGTGCTGTGTTTCCTGATCGTCGCCACGGACGGGATGGATGTGGCCATCATGGGCTTCCTTGCACCGGACATCACGCGCGAATGGGGCATCTCGAAAGCCGCCTTTGGCATGGTGATGAGCGCCGCGCCGATCGGCCTGGCCATCGGCGCGCTAGTGGTCGGGCCGCTGTCCGACCGCTTCGGCCGCAAGAAGCTGCTGGTCGGTTCCATCGCGCTGTTCGGCGTATTCAATCTGCTGAGCGCATTCGCCGATGGCACGGCAACCTTGTCGCTGCTGCGCTTCCTGACCGGCCTTGGTCTGGGCGCGGCCATGCCGAGCACGACCACGCTGCTCTCCGAGTATGTGCCGGAACGTTCGCGCAGCATGTTGCTGGCGACGATGTTCACGGGCTTCAACCTCGGCTCCGCGCTGGTGGGCTTCGGTGCCGCCGCGATTCTGCCGCATCATGGCTGGCGCGCGGTGCTGATCGCCGGTGGCGCGATTCCGTTGATCTGCCTGCCGTTCTACATCATGCTGATTCCAGAATCGGCGCGCTTCATGGTGGTCCGCAATGTCTCGCCGGCGCGAATCGCCCGCACGCTGCGCCGGGTGATCGGCGGCGCGGTGGCCGATGACACCGTGTTCACGATCAGCGAGCCGCCGGTTTCCGGCAAGCAGCCCGTGCGCACGCTGTTGTCGCCGGGTTATCGCGGCATGACGCTGGCGCTGTGGATCACGTATTTCATGGGGCTGCTCGTGATCTACCTGCTGAGCGGCTGGCTGCCCACGCTGATCAAGGACGCTGGCCTGCCGATCGAGCGCGCCGCCAACCTGACGGCACTGTTCCAGCTCGGCGGCACCGTCGGCGCGCTGGTGGTGGGCTACTGCATGGACCGCTTCGCGCCCCATCGCGTGATCGGCGTGTCATATGTGCTGGGCGCGATGTTCATCCTGATGCTGGCTTCGGGCAGCGTCACGTCGTCGATGTTCGCACTCTACGTGCTGCTGGCCGGCTTCTGCATGAGCGGCGCGCAGACCGGGCTCAACGCTTTCGCGCCGCAGTGCTATCCCACGCCGGTGCGTGCCACTGGCGTAAGCTGGATGCTCGGCATCGGCCGCTTCGGCAGCATCACCGGCTCCATGGCGGGCGGTGTGCTGCTGTCGATGGGCTGGAGTTTCAGCGCGGTGATTGCCATCCTGGCCGTTCCGGCGACCATGGCGGCGATCTCCATTGTTTCCACGAAGGCGCAGCCTCGCGCCGTAACCGCTTGACGTATTGCCATGGCCACCATCATCGGCGCAATCGCCTCTTCCCATACGCCAACCATCGGATTCGCGCTCGACGCGGGCAAGCAGCAGGACCCCGCCTGGGCGCCGATCTTCGCGGCCTATGCGCCGGTGAGCGAGTGGCTCGCCAGGAAAAAGCCCGACGTGCTGCTCGTTGTCTACAACGATCACGTCACGTCGTTCTTCTTCGATCACTACTCGGCCTTCGCGCTGGGTATCGGCGATACCTACCACGCTGCCGATGAGGGCGGTGGCCCACGCAACCTGCCACCGGCGCGCGGCCACGTCGAACTGGCGCGGCACGTCGGCGCATCGCTGGTGGCCGACGAGTTCGACATGTCGTTCTTCCAGGACAAGCCGCTCGATCATGGTTGCTTCTCGCCGATGTCGGTCATGCTGCCGCACGAGGGCGAGTGGCCTGTGAAGATCCTGCCGCTGCAGGTGGGCGTGCTGCAGTTCCCGGCACCGTCGGCGCGTCGTTGCTACAAGCTCGGAGAGGCGATCCGCCGCGCGGTGGAGAGCTACCCGGAAGACCTCAAGGTGGCGATCGTCGCCACCGGTGGCCTGTCGCACCAGGTGCATGGCGAGCGTGCGGGCTTCAACAATACCGCGTGGGATCACCAGTTCCTCGACCTGTTCGAATCCGATCCCGAGGCGCTGCTAGACATCACCCATGCCGAGTACGCGAAGCGAGGCGGCTTCGAGAGCGCGGAAGTGGTCATGTGGATGGTGATGCGTGGCGCGATGTCGAGCCGCGTCCGCTGCCTGCATCGTGACTACTATCTGCCATCGATGACCGGCATCGCCGTGGCGGTCTACGAGAACGAATCCGCCGACGACCCCGCGCTGCGAGAGGCGCGTGCCGAACGCCAGCGCGAGCACATCGGTCATCAGTTGCGCGGGATCGAGCAACTGGAAGGGACATATCCGTTCACCCTGGAAACCAGCGTGCGCGCATACCGGATCAACCGCTATCTGCATCAGCTTATCGATCCGGCATTCCGCGAGCGATTCCGCGCCGATCCGCTGGCAACCTACGACGAAGCGGAACTGACGCAGGAAGAGCGCGACATGATTACGCGCCACGACTGGCGCGGCATGATCCATTACGGCGTGATTTTCTTCATGCTGGAGAAGCTCGGCGCGGTCTGCGGTGTCTCGAACCTGCATATCTACGCGGCGATGCGTGGCCAGTCCCTTGAAGACTTCCAGAAGACGCGCAATGCGCCGGGCGCGCTGTACTCGGTGGCCGGTAGCGGCAGCGCTTCATGGAGTGCGAAGTCCTGACCGGACGATGTCGGGGGCTTGAATTCCGGTGCAATGCCGCCATGTGCGAGGTTGTTTTTGACTTGCACCAGCCCCCGCTCGGTTTCCGTATGTACAAGAAAGGCACTTCTGTCGAACTCCAGTTCTCTCCGCAACGCCTGAACGACGCCGCAGGCGATCCGTACTGGGTGGATCTGACCATCGACGAGGCCCAGGCACTACTGGCGCAGCTTCAGGCACATCTAGCGCAGGCCGCGTCGGGTACCACCGCGCCGCTTGTGTTCAGTCTCGAAGGGCCGCCCGCACAGGCTGACGCCGCGCCCGCCCGCACGGAGGCAAAGGCCGAAGAAAAGCCTGCCACAAACGCCGAGAGCGAATTCAAGCAGTGGGTCTGCATCATCTGCGGCTGGGTCTATGACGAAGCGGCCGGGTTGCCCGAGGACGGCATCGCGCCCGGCACGCGCTGGGAAGACATTCCTGCCGACTGGCGCTGCCCCGAGTGCGACGTCGGCAAGGAAGACTTTGCCATGGTGGAGTTCTAGGCGGCGCCATCAGGATCATTCGGGAAGATCCTCAGGACGGGGCATCCTTGTTTCAGTGGCGGATTCATGTGCGCTACTCTGCGCTGCCCATTCGTTGCCACCGGGTTACGTGGATAACAGTTTCACGCGGCCTGACAATGGTGGCATGATCGACTTGCACGTCGTGCCGTGCTGCAAGGCGGTTCGAGAGACTTGACGCTGGGTGACTGGGCATCGGTGAGTGGTCGACTGGTCGTGTGACCGTGAACCCTCTGGAACCCGAAGATCCGAAGAGACGGAGCCTGCTGAACATGGAACCTGTGCCCACCGCTCGCCTGCGCCTGCGTCAGTGGCGCGAGGAAGACCGCATACCGTTTCGCGCCATCAATGCGGACGAAGAGATCATGGCGTTCTTTCCGTCGACGCTGTCCGATGCCCAGAGCGATGCGCTCATGGATCGTATCCGTCAGCATCACGCGCAGCATGGCTTCGGGTTGTGGGCCCTCGAATTGCGCGAAACGTCGACGTTCATCGGCTTCACCGGACTGGCGATACCGTCATGGGTGCCCCCATTTGGGCCATGCGTGGAGATTGGCTGGCGTCTGGCGCGAGAGCACTGGGGACGCGGCTATGCCACGGAGGCGGCTCGCGCGGCGCTGGATCTCGGATTCGGCGCATTGCGGCTTGCCGAGATCGTGTCCTTCACCGCGGCGATCAACCAGCGCTCGGAACAGGTAATGCAGCGGCTTGGCATGCATCACGCGGCCAGCGACGATTTCGATCATCCGGCACTGCCTTCGGGGGATCGTCTCGCCAGGCATGTGCTCTACCGCCTGTCCGGCGCCCAATGGGATGGAATCACTGGCAAGGGCAGCAGGACCACTGGCCCGGACAAATGATTGGATCCGTATTTCGCGCGGCTGATGCCCTGGCTCAACGGCTCATGCATCGGCCTGTCAGCAAGTCCGGGATCGCCCTTCTTTCAAGAATGCAGACGCGCGACGCGAACTTCAAGCCTGCGTCGGTGCGCGCAATGGTGTCCAGATAGCGTCCGACGCTGTGGATGGCCGACGTGTCGTCGGACGTGGTGTGGAAGATCGCGTAGCTGGTCTCGATGCGGATCTCGCTACCGCTGTCCTCCAGAATGCGCGGGAGGCCGACCTGCTGCCTGTAATGAAAATCCTGGGCGTCCATTCTGTTCGCACAAGCCTTTTCCGTGAGCAGTCCACAGCTCTCGAATGCGGGTGTTGCCATCGGCAAGCCGCATACATGCGTCTCATGCGACTGCATCTTGCAGACACATTGCTCTAAGAAGAAATCGGGCCATTTCTCCCATTGCTTGTTATCGAGCGCGGCAGTGTAATCGGCGTAAAGCAACAGTACTTGCTGCCAGGTTTCGACGGTAGTCATCCTCAATCTCCATGTCGTGGCACACCCTGATGGTGGGGAGTTGCCACGGACGTTTTCTTCAGGTTCTGCGAGACTGGCGTTGCCAGTTTGCGCTTGCCGGGTTCGGCGGGTGATGCGGTCTGGGGCCTGACGTATCGCCTTGCGTCGGTCGTGTGCCGGCGTCGCGAAATACGGTGATTGGATCTAACGTCCACGGCACAGTATTTGCTGGCTTTTTGTCCGGGCACCATAGTGCCGTTTACGGCAGCGTTGACAATAGCGGTCTGGTTGATTTGCACTATCACCGCTAGTGATAATGCCGCGGTAGTGCCTGATAAATCGGGTGGAGACGTAGTAATGGAACTGCAGGACATCGATCTGAACCTGCTTGTCGTATTCAACGAATTATTGCGTCAACGCAAAATGTCCGCCGTGGCGCGGACGCTTGGGATCTCGCAGCCAGCTGTCAGCAATGCGCTGAATCGCCTGCGCAAGTTGCTGGACGATGACCTGTTTCTGCGGACGTCGAAGGGCATGGTCCCCACACAGCTTGCCGGCATGCTAGCCGGGCCGATCACCGAGGCGCTCGATGTCATCCACCACTCGCTCAATGCACGCGCCACGTTCGATCCTTTGACGAGCACGCGAGCGTTCACCGTGGCGATGACCGATATCGGCGAGATCTATCTCTTGCCAGGCCTGATGGAGCAGCTTGGCAAACTGGCGCCAGGCGTGAGAATCAGCACCGTGTGCATACACGGCGATTCACTCAAGGGCGCGATGGAAAGTGGTTGTATCGATCTGGCGATCGGTTTCCTGCCGGGCCTGACGGCGGGCTTCTTCCAGCGTCGGCTGTTGTTACAGCAGTACGTGTGCATCTTTCGGAAAGGGCACCCGCTTGGACGAAGGGATTTGACGCTGGCAGCGTTTGCCACGGCGGATCGTGTGTCGATCAGTGCGGAAGGCACGGGCCACACCAGGGTGGATGCGGCAATCCAGCAGGCGGGGGTGACGCGACGCTCGCGGCTGAGCGTGCCGCATTTCGCGGCGCTAGGTCATATCCTTCAATCGACCGATCTGATCGCGGTGGTGCCACAGGCCTATGCGGAGCGCGCGCTGGTGTTGTTCAACCTGGTTTCCGCGCCGTGTCCGGTGAAGATATCCGAGATCAGTGTCAACGTGTTCTGGCACGCTACCCGTCACCGGGAGGTGGGCAACCAGTGGCTGCGGAACGTGATATCCGACAGGTTCGCGGTTTGCCCGATTCCTGAGGCGACGATGTCGCCTCAGGGTTTGGTGGTCAACTGCCGCGGCGAGTGATGGGGCAGGTGTTGAAGCCGAACACGCGATATAGCGGGCAGTATCCGAGTAGACCGGTCACGAGCGGCACCGCGCCGATCCATCCCCAGACGCCGATCTGATCCGTCAGGGTCAAGGCAATCAGCACGACTCCGATGGCGACGCGCACGAGGCGGTCAAGGGTTCCAGCGTTTTTTTGCATGAGCGTTCCAGTCAGGTGGGAGGGATGACGGATATGCGTGGCTTTGGCGCGGGTTACTGCTTGGCAGCCTGGCCTTCGGTGTATGGGTTGAATTTCCCGGCGTGCGCCGCGTCGTCAGCGCCCTTCTTCTGCGGAGTCAGATTGGACTTCGTCTGCGCACCTTCCGAATAGGGATCGAACTTGCCGCTGCGGGAAGCACTATGCTTGTGTTTGCCAGACTTGGCGGGTGCCTGTGCGTCCTTTGTCACCGGCGCGTGCGCGCCGCCGTAGAGGTCGCCGCCATCGGTGTAGTTCTTCTGCGCGCTGGCCGGAAGCGAGGTCAATGCCACGGCTGCGGCGGCAATGGCCAGGAAGTATGTGTTGCGATGCATGACGGCCTCTTGGGTCTGAACTGCAAGATTGTGTCTCGAGTCTAGACACTAGGCCCGATCGCAGATTGACGTACGTCAAACACGTGGCAACGTCTGCCGCTAGGCTGACAGATGAAATCTGTCAGCGCCATCCATTCGGCAATCAGGAGACAACATGGCTGAAAACCTCGTGATCTTTTACTCCCGCACCGGCACCACGCGACAAGCCGCCGAAATGCTCGGCTCGCGCCTGGGCTGGCGCGTGGTCGAACTGCGCGACGCGGTCAGCCGGGCGGGCTGGTGGGGAGATTTGCGCTGTGTCCTGGATAATCGGCTGGGCCGCAAGGTTGGCTATCGCTACGACGGTCCGCCGCTCGATACCTGCGGCAGCGTGGTGGTGATGGCGCCGGTCTGGGTGGAGCATCTGGCGGCGCCGATGCGGAGCTTCCTGCAGGACCAGCGCAGCTACAAGGGGCCGCTGGCGGCGATCGCGGTGATGGCCGCGCGCGGCGGGTTCCGTGCGGCCGAGGAGGTGGCTACGGCGATGGACCGTCCGCCGCATCCGGTCATGGTGCTGATGCAACAGCAGGTGACCACCGGTGAGGCCAAGGTGGATCTCGACGAATTTGCTCGCATCCTGCAGCGCGACCCGCGCGCCGGAGACGCCGCGCCGCGCTCGGCGTGGCTGTCGCCGAACGAGGCATGAGCAGGAACCCACCCGCGCGCGTATCCCCACGCAAGGACGCCAGCATCGTCGTGCTGGCGTCCCTTAATGACGTCCCTCAATGGCGTCCCTTAATGACGTCCCTTAATGACGTCCGTCACAGGAACGTGAAGACCTCTTCCTTGCCTAGCCGCGACTTGGGGAGGTCGGCGTTGAAGTCCTGCTCGCTGCCGTAGCCGAGTGACACCAGCACGAGACTGGTATAGCCACGCTCGCGCAGGCCGAGTTCTGCATCGAGGATGTTGCGGTCGAAGCCTTCCATCGGCGTGGCATCCACGCCAAGTACCGCCGCGCCCGTCAGCAGGCTGCCGAGTGCCAGGTAGACCTGGTTCGCCATCCACTGCTGGACGTCGCGAAACGCGAAGCGGTGCAGGTCGACGAAATAACGACGTCCCTTGTTCTGCCCTGCCTTCGCACCTTCCGCGGTAAAGCGGCCATCGCGCTCCTCGGCTTCCAGCAGCTTGTTCAGGTGGGCGTCGTCCATGTCGGCGCGCACGGCCAGTGCGATCACGTGCGAGGCATTCTCGATCCTCGGCGCATTGGCGCTGTAGCCACCGCTGGCGGCACGCGCCACGCGTGCCCGGGCCTCCGGCGTGGACGCCACCACGAAGTGCCACGGTTGCGAATTCACGGATGACGGGCTCTTGTGCAGCACGGCCAGCAGTTCGTCGATGACGTCCTGCGGAATGGTGCGGCCGGGCTCGTACGCTTTCACGGTATGGCGGGTGGCGATCATCTCCGACAGCTTCATGGCTTTCATGGTGTTTCCTTGTTCAGGTGGATGCGATGTTGGGGAAGGGTGAGTACGAATTCAGATGTCGCCCGCGTCCGGCGCGCGCCGCTCGGCGCTGTACTGGTGACTGGTGGAGATGTCCGGATCGCCCGGCACATCGAGCTCGACCACCAGTCCGCCGGGCAGTGGCACAAAAATCTGGATGGTGTCGTCGGCGGGAACATGGGCCACCCGGAAACGCAGGCCGGCTGCCTGCAGGCGGGCGATGACGTCTGTCGCGCTGGCCTGGCTCCGGAATGCGATATGGCCCATGCGGACTTCGCCGCTGCTGGCCGACAGCGAGTCGTCGTCCACCGCGTGCACCATGGCCTGGTCGCCCTCATAGAGCCACAAGCCAGGGAAAGGGAATGGCGGCCGATACCCGGGATGCATGTCCATCACGCCTTCGAACAGGGCGCGCAACGCATGATCAGCACCGATCGACACGTTGAGGTGGTCAAACTGCCAGGCTTCGCGCGGGCTGGCGGGATGTGCGGAATCCATGGCGCGTCCTTCGAAGTGATGGGGATGGTGGATGATCCCACTACGCAGTCGATTGAAAAACGGGGCTTCACTTGTACCCGTATTCAAATAAAATTTGAAAATCGCTCCAGATCGGCCCTGTGCCTTCGACGCCCATGAGATTGCTTCAGGAACTCGATATTTTCGTGCGAACCGCCGATAACGGCAGCTTGTCCGCCACCGCGCGGGCGCTGGACCTGACGCCGGCGGCCACCAGCGCGGCGCTCAAGCGGCTGGAAGGCGAACTGGGCGTCCAGTTGTTCGTGCGCTCCACGCGCACGATGCGGCTGACCCGCGAGGGCGAGCAGTACCTGGCGCAATGCCGGCCCGCGCTCGAGGTGCTGCAGCAGGCAAGCCGGGATCTGGTCACCGGCAACCAGGCGTTCCAGGGCGTGGTCAGGCTGTCTGCCCCGTCTGACTTCGGACGCAACCTGCTGCTGCCCTGGCTCGATGCGTTCCAGGACCGCCATCCCCTGGTCGAATTCCGGCTGCAGTTGACGGACCGCGTGGCGAATATCTACAGCGATCCCGTCGACGTGGCCTTCCGCTATGGTGAGCCACCGGATTCGAATCTCGTGGCGGTGCCGGTGGCAACGGGCATCCACAGGGTGCTATGCGCTTCGCCGGGCTATCTCGCCAGTCACGACATGCCGCAAACGCCATATGACCTGTCCGCGCATCGCTGTCTCTGCTACATGTTTGGCGATGACGTGCATGATCGTTGGCGCTTCGCGCGCGAAGACGGCGAGACCCTGACCGTGCGCGTCAAGCCGGCCAATGTTTCGAACGATGGGGACGCCGTGCGCCGCTGGGCGCTGGCCGGCAAGGGCATCGCCTACAAGGCCTGGTTCGATGTGGCCGACGATCTCGCGGCCGGTCGCCTGCGTGCGTTGTGCACCGAATGGACGGCCGAAGCGTCGCCGCTGTACATGGTCGTGGCGGGGCGTTCGCAACTGACGCCGTTGCTGCGCGGTCTGCGCGATTTCGTGGCCGAACGGGTGGAGCGACTAGTCGCGCGGGTTTGATGATCCACATCTATGCTTAGGGATGTATGGCCATGTCTTGCCGAATCCCCACGGTGCATCGCAACTAGAAAAGAGGACCGACCATGCTATCCGACGGCCGCAACCCAGGCGCCTCGCGTAAAGCGCGGATCCCCAACTCCTGGCTGCGATGGCTGCCGGGCGTGGCGATGGCCCGGGACTACCAGGCAAGCTGGCTGCCACGGGACCTGACGGCGGGGCTGGTCCTGACGACGATGCTCGTGCCGGTTGGCATTGCCTATGCGGAAGCGTCAGGCGTGCCAGGCGTCTACGGCCTCTACGCGACCATCGTGCCGCTGCTTGCCTATGCGGTATTCGGTCCCAGCAGGATTCTCGTGCTCGGCCCCGATTCGGCGCTGGCGGCGCCGGTGCTTGCAGTGGTCGTCCAGATGTCCGGTGGCGATCCGGCGCGCGCGATCGCGGTGGCCAGCATGATGGCGATCGTCTCGGGGCTGTTCTGCATCGTCATGGGTCTGTTGCGGCTGGGCTTTATCACCGAGCTGCTGTCCAAGCCGATCCGCTACGGCTACATGAACGGGATTGCGTTCACGGTGCTGGTCAGCCAGTTGCCGAAGATCTTCGCCATCCGCGTGGAGGACACCGGGCCGCTGCGGGAACTGGTGCTGTTGGGCCAGGCGCTGGTTGCCGGCCAGGTCAACTGGTATAGCGCCGCGGTTGGGGCCGGTAGCCTGGTGCTGATCCTCGCGCTCAAGCGTTTCGAACGCGTGCCGGGCATTCTGATAGCGGTGATCGTGGCAACGCTGTGCGTGATCATGTTCGACCTGGACCAGATGGGTGTGAAGGTGCTGGGTTCGATCCCGCAGGGTTTGCCGGCCTTCGCGGTGCCCTGGGCCAGTGGTCTCGACTTCGTCAAGATCGTGGCGGGTGGCTGCGCGGTGGCAATGATCGCCTTCGCGGATACCAGTGTGCTGTCCCGCAGCTTCGCGGCACGGCACCATCACCGCGTGGACCCGAACCAGGAGATGGTTGGCCTTGGCGCCGCCAACCTCGCCGCGGGCTTTTTTCAGGGCTTCCCGATCAGCAGCAGCGCGTCACGCACGCCAGTGGCCGAGGCGGCCGGCGCGCGGACCCAGTTGACTGGCGTGGTGGGCGCGCTGGCTGTCGCGGCGCTGCTGGTGGTGGCGCCTGACCTGATGCGCTATTTGCCGAACAGCGCGCTCGCGGCAGTGGTGATTGCCGCCGCGCTAGGGTTGTTCGAGTTCGCGGATCTGAAGCGGATCTATCGCATCCAGCAATGGGAGTTCTGGCTCTCGATGGTCTGCTTCGTGGCGGTTGCCGTGTTCGGCGCGATTCCCGGTATCGGCCTTGCGGTGGTGCTCGCCATTATTGAATTCCTTTGGGACGGCTGGCGACCCCACTACGCGATACTCGGACAAGTCGAGGGCCTGCGCGGCTACCATGACCTGGAGCGCTATCCGCACGGCAAGCGGATTCCCGGGCTTGTGCTGTTCCGTTGGGATGCCCCGTTGTTCTTCGCCAATGCCGAGCTGTTCCAGGAACGCCTGCAGGAAGCGATCGACGAGTCTCCGGCCCCCGTGTACCGCGTGGTGGTGGCCGCGGAGCCGGTGACCAGCGTGGATGTGACGTCCGCTGACATGCTGCGCGAGCTGAGTCGCACACTGGGCGAGCACGGTATCGCCCTGCATTTTGCGGAGATGAAGGACCCGGTCCGTGACAAGCTGCGGCGCTTCGAACTGATGGACGTGATCGGCGAGGATCGCTTTCACCCGACGGTGGGCAGCGCGGTGGATGCCTATGTCGGCCGGCAGGGAGACTGGCCGGACGCGTGGGGCCGGAACGAGTAGGGTGGGGCGATTGAAGCAACGCGCGACGCGGAGAGACTTCCCGCGCCGCGCGGATACAGGCATAAGCAGAGGTACAGGCACCATGGTGTCGCCCGTACCTGTCAGTCGTCAGTCCAGCGTGATCTTGCCAGCCTTCACGATTTGCCCGTAGCGCGACGTATCGCGTTCGATCAGCTTGCGGAACTCCTCGGGCGTGCCGCCGACTGGGATAAAGCCCAGCTCCGTCAGCTTCTTCGTCACGTCGGGGTTACGCGTGGCGGCGGCGATCTCTTTCGCCATCCGGTCGATGATGGGTTGCGGCGTGCCTGCCGGTGCCAGCAGGCCCGTCCAGGAGCTCATCACAAAGCCCGGGAAACCGGACTCTTCCATCGTCGGGATATTCGGCTCGCTCGGCCAGCGCTTGGCCGATGCCACGGCCAGCACGTTGATCTTGCCGGACTTCACGTGGGGCATCGGCACCAGCAGCGGATCGAACGCCATCGAGATTTCGCCCGAGACCAGCGCGGGCAGGATCGGGGCGCTGCCGTTGTACGGAATGTGGGTCATCTTGACCTTCGATTCCATCGCCAGCCGCTCGCCGGTCAGGTGCGCCGAACTGCCGATGCCGCTGGAGCCGAACGTCAGCGTATCCGGATGCTTCTTGCCGTAGTCGACCAGTTCGGCCACGGTCTTGACCGGCAGCTTCTTGCTGGAGAACAGGAACAGCGGCAGCTCGGCCATCTCGGCGACCGGCGCCAGGTCGGTGGGCTTGTAGCTCAGCTTCGAATACAGCGACATGTTCGCGCTGTAGGCGGCCAGCACGGATACGAAGGTGTAGCCATCGGGCGCCGAACGGGCCACCACGCCGACACCCAGCGTGCTGTTGGCGCCCGGCTTGTTCTCGATCACGATCGGCTGGCCAAGGCTTTGTGAAACCTTCTCGAACACCACGCGCGCAACGGTATCGGTGGAGCCACCCGGGGTATAGGGCACGATCACCTTGATCGGCTTGGCCGGCCATGCGTCGGCGGCGATGGCGCCGTGGTGGATGGAAAGGCCGGCAACGGCAATAGCTACAACGCGCGCAATGCGCGATGCTTGATGCTTGATACGCAAGACGTCATCTCCTACTTTGATTCTCTTTATTACGTCCGCATGGCGGAACATATGCAGCCGATGGGATCGGCGCGGTTCATTATCGGGGACGCGTCCACGCAATGGCATGTCAACGCCGGTCAAAAATGGATGCGCCGCGATGCAAATGTGCGATAAGCGAACGACGCGACGATGCGCCATCCGCGGTTACCATTGGCCCGCCGCCAGAGCGGCAATCCATAAAGAGCAGGAAGCAACATGAACACGAATCTCGCGGAACGATATCTGGGTGAAGCCATCGAGTTGGCTCGTGCCAACCTGGAGCAGGGTGGCCGGCCGTTCGGGGCCGTCATCGTGAAGGACGGTGAAGTGATCGCCACCGGCGTCAACCAGATCCTGAGCACCAACGACCCCACCGCTCATGCGGAACTGACGGCCATTCGCGCCGCCAGCCAGAAGCTCGGCAGCCCCAGCCTGGATGGCTGTGCCGTCTATGCCAGCGGACATCCTTGCCCGATGTGCATGGCGGCGATGCGGATGGCGGGCGTGAAGGAAGTGACCTACGCCTATTCGAACGACGATGGCGAGCCATACGGTCTTTCCACCGCGACCATCTATGCCGACCTGGCGAAGCCGTTCGCCGAGCAGTCGATGAAGATCCGGTACATGCCAGTGCGGCCGGCATCGTGCCCGGATCTTTACGCGGAATGGAAGCGCAAGGCCGGCTGATCAGGCCTGCAGCAGGCGTTCGTCCAGCTTGAACACGGCGACCACGCGATTGAGCACGGTCGCCTGATCCTCGAGCGATTTCGCGGCGGCGGCCGCCTGCTCCACCAGCGAGGCATTCTGCTGGTTGGTGCTGTCCATCTCGGTAATCGCAAGATTGATTTCGCCCAGGCCGCGGCTCTGTTCGCCGCTGGCCTCCGCGATCTCTTCCACCAGCGTGCTGACCTGCTGCATCGCCGGCACGATCTGCTGCATGGCATTGCCGGCTTCATTGACGAGCGAACGTCCGGTACGAACGGCTTCCTCGGTGCCGACGATCAGCGTCTTGATGTCCTTGGCGGCGTTTGCCGAGCGCTGCGCCAGACCCCGTACTTCTCCCGCCACCACGGCAAAGCCGCGACCATGCTCGCCGGCACGCGCGGCCTCCACGGCTGCATTGAGCGCCAGGATGTTCGTCTGGAACGCGATGCCCTCGATAGCGTCGATGATGCTCGACATCTGGCCAGCGCTATGCGTGATCGTTTCCATGGTCGATACGGCGTTGGTCATCATCTCGCCGCTGCGGCGCACGTCCGTGGATACCGAGGCCGCCAGCGCGCTCGCGCGGCGCGCGGTTTCCGCGTTGGTGGCCACGGTGGCCGTGAGCTGTTCGGTGGCGGAGGCCGTTTCCTCCACGCCCGCCGCCTGATTCTCCGTGCGGGTGGACAGATCGTGATTGCCTTGCGCGATCTCGCGCGTCGCATCCGCGATGGCCACCACGCCTTGCCGGACATCTCCGATCGTGCGATTCAGCGATGCGACGAAACGGTTGAAAGCATCCGCAAGCCGGCCAACTTCATCCTGCGAGTCCACCGGCAGGCGCTGGGTCAGGTCACCGTTGCCCGTGGCGATCGCGTCGAGCGCGCTGGCCACGCGGCCGATCGGCGCCATCAGCGCGCGAATCACGAAGTAGAGCACGATGACGCCGAGCAGGCTGCCCGACAGGCCCGCGGTCACGGCCGCGATGATCGACGAGTGGCGAATCTCTTCGAGAACTTCGGACTTGGGCACCTGCGCCACCACGTACAAGTCCAGCTCGGGCACATAGGATGCCGCAACGATTCGCTTGCCCTCCGGGGCATCAACCTCCGTATGCACGAACGGCTGCCGCGCCAGCAGCGCCCGCGCGGCATCGGTGGTGAAGCCTGGCAGGTCCGCCAACGGCGTGCCGGCCTCCGCCAGTTTCGCATCGCGATGCATCAGTACCTTGCCATCGGCGCGAGCCAGGAAGATCGAGCCGGTCTTTCCCAGGCGATATCCGTTGATCGTCTCGGCCAGATGATTGATGGACAGCCCCAGACCCGCCACGGCAAGCTTGCCATTACCGGCTTCCGCGCGCGCGTTGATGAACAGCATGTAGCTGTCCGCATCCCGATCCTTGTCCAGCGACAGCTCGTAGGGTTTGCCGCGTGAGAGAAAGTCGAAGAGCCATTTGTCGCCGGCGGAATCCGCCTGCACGGTGCGGTCCACGCCTTTCTCCGTGAGGTACTTGCCCTGGCTGGCCGATACCCAAAAGACCGCGTCCGCCTGATTGCGGGACTTGACCTCCGCAGCGTAGCGGCGCCACGTCGGCACGTAGTCCTCCGCGAGTCCGTTGCTCTCCCAGTCACGCAGCATCGTGTTGCCGGCCATTGCCTGGGCGGCGGCCAACGGGCGTGCGATCTGATGGAGCATGTCATTGCGAATCTCGCCGACGATCGCCGGCAATTCCAGATCGACCACGCGCTCCTGCAGCCCCTTGCTGATCTGCCACAGGATGAGCATCGCGGTCATTGTCACAACGAGCAGGAGGCAGGTGATTGTGCTCAGGATGAGCTTGCGTTGAATTGTCATACCGCGAAGCAGGCGCATGAATTGTTGTCCTCCTGTGTGGCCTTCGATTGTTGTCATTGACGGTCGGGAGCGGGCGAGAAAACAGCCCCAGGGGGAACACCCCATATCCCGATCCGAAGCGCTAACGGATGCCGGGCGGAATTTATTGAGCATCAATATGTCATTTCTCAAATGCAGCGGTGTCATGTCTCGAGCCGTCAAGCTATTGTCCCCAGTGGTTAAGCGTCGAACCGCCGTAGTGCATAGATTGATCGGCTCAAAAAAAACGAATCGAGGTGCGGATGAGGGGGCTGATAACGAGGATCGTGACCTATGCGGCGCTTGCTCTAGCCTTCATGCTCCCCGTCTGTGCCTCGGTCTGGATGAGCTACCGCCTCGCGCTGAGCGAGCAGCAACTGCACACCGGCATCCTTGCTGCGGAGGTCCTGTACCGGGCCCACGTCTTCAGCGAGCAGAACTTGCGTATCAATGCGGCCTTGAGGCGGCATGGCGCCACATCTCCATGTTCTCCGGACAACGTTGCGCTGATGCGCAACCTCGCCGTCGGCGCAAGCTATCTGCAGGTGGTGGGCTACGTCGAAGGCAACGTGCTGCAATGCTCGTCCTACGGTTACGGGGATGCGGGTATCCCGATCGGTCCGCCGGCCTACCAAAGCCGTCTTGGCAAATGGGTGCGAACGGCCGTGAAGTTGCCGTTCGATGAGAGTCGGCGATACATCGCGCTGACTGACTCGGTCACCGGCTATTCGAGCCTGGCGCTGCCGGACATGATTCTCGACACCGGCGGCGACAGTCGCGGCTTCGCGATCGCGCTCGTTGCCATTTCCAACAGACAGATCATCGTGCAACGCGACCCGATCGATCTTGACGGCATGCCGCCACTGATTCGCGAACGCGGCGCAATCACGTGGCAGCACCGTGGCGCCACGGGGTCGGTCAGCCTCTCCCCCTCGCGTGACTATGCAGCGGTCGTGATGTCTCCGGACAGCGCGCTCCATGCCAACTGGCGCAATGTCGCGATATGGCTGGTACCGTTTGGCGCGTTGCTCGGCGGTGCGCTCGTGGCGCTCGCGCGGCTGGGGCTGCGTCGGCGACACGGGTTGCTGCGGCAGCTCGATCGCGCGCTACGTGACGATGAACTGTCCCTCGCGTACATGCCGATCGTCGAACTGGAAAGCGGGAAATGGATCGGCGCCGAAGCACTGATGCGCTGGTGCCACGATGGGCAATGGATCGCGCCCGACAAGTTCATCCCGCTGGCCGAGCGGCATCACCGCATCAGGAAGCTCACGAACAGAATGCTCGATCTGCTTGTTGCCGACGCACAGGCGTTGCCGCGGGACCTTGCCCGTGCGATGTACTTCTCGGTCAATCTGTCCGCCGAGGATCTGGCCGCTTGCGCGATTGCGCAACGCATTGCCGACGTCAGGCATGCGTGTGGCGTTGACGGCGTGATGGTCGAAGCTACTGAAGGTGTGCTGCTCGAAGCCAGCCGCGTCATCCCTAACTTCGAGAGGTTACGCAAGCTTGGCATTCGCGTGGCGATCGATGATTTCGGCACGGGCTACTCGTCACTCTCGTACCTTGGCTCGCTGGACGTGGACTACATCAAGATCGACAAATCCTTCGTGTCGGCCATCGGCACGAACTCGGTCAGGGGGCACGTCGTGGCGCACATCATCGACATGGCGAAGGACGTCGGCGTCGCGGTGATTGCCGAAGGCGTGGAGACCCAGGAACAGGCGGACTATCTCATGGCGCGCGGCGTGCGATACGCGCAAGGGTGGCTGTTTGGCAAGGCGATGCCGATGCAGGATTTCGTTTCCGCCATTAGGATGCATAATTTGTATTACAAAAATTGTATGCAAAAGTGACAGGTTCTGTGATAAAAACCCGAGGACAAATTCGGCTATGACCGGATCAACCGAGGAGACCCTGAAGCATGGAGACGTTGCTTTATAAGGTCGAGGATCGTCCACCGATCCTGACGACCGTGCTGCTTGCCGCACAACATCTGCTCGCCGCGCTTGGCGGCATCATCGCCGTACCGCTCGTTCTGGGCGGCGCGCTCAAACTTCCCCCAGAGCAGATCGTCGCGCTTGTGAATGCCGCGTTGCTTGGCTCCGGCATCGTCACGATCATCCAGTGCAAGGGAGTCGGTCCCGTCGGCATTCGGCTGCCCTGCGTCATGGGCACCAGCTTCACGTTTGTTGGCGCCGGCATCAGTGTTGGCCTCGAGCACGGTGTGCCAGGCATTCTCGGCGCATCGCTGGCCGGATCGTTGGTGATGATTGTGGGCAGCTTCTTCATGCCGACAATTCGCAAGCTGTTTCCGCACACGGTGACAGGTGTCGTCGTCACGATGATCGGCCTGTCGTTGACACCGGTTGCAATTGATTGGGCAGCGGGAGGCGCGGGCAGCGCCAACTACGCGGCGCCCGGCTCGCTGGCGATTGCAGGCATCGTGCTGTTGCTCGTGATCGGCTTCGTTCAGTGGGGCAAGGGCATCGTGTCGGCGTCGGCCGTGGTGCTCGGCATCATGATCGGCTACCTCATCTGTCTGGCGCTTGGCATGGTGGACTTCTCGCAGCTTCACGATGCGCCGGTCTTCGCGCTGCCGCAGCCCGCGAGCTTCGGCATGAAGTTCCCGATCTCCGGTATCGCCGCGATGTCCCTGGCGTTCCTGGTCACCATCGTTGAAACGACCGGCACGTTCATGGCGCTAGGTTCGGCGACGCGCACGCCTATGCCTGGCAAGACGCTGGCGCGCGGCATTCTTTGCGATGGTGTTGGTTCCGCGTTCGCGGCGCTGCTGTCTAGCCCCCCTGTCTCGACGTTCGCGCAGAACGTGGGCGTGGTCTCGCTGACCGGTGTCGCCAGCCGCCATGTGGTGGCGTTGACCGGCGGGATGCTGGTGCTTGCGGGGCTGTTCCCGGTGCTCGGCGCGCTGGTGGTGACGATTCCGCAGCCCGTGCTTGGTGGCGCGGGCCTGATGATGTTCGCGATGATCGTGTCGGCTGGCATCCGAATGCTGGGTCATTCGGCACCGACCAAGCGCAACAGCCTGATCATTGCGGTGTCGATCGGATGCGGCCTGGCCGTGACGATCCGTCCGGATCTGCTCGGCAAGCTGCCTGCGTTCGTGAAGGAAGTATTCGGTTCCGGGATCACCGTCGGCGCGCTGGTGGCCGTGGTACTCAACCTGTGCCTGCCGGGCCGCGAGGTCGATGCGATAGATGAGGAAGTCGAAGGCGAGACGCTGGTGCAGGAGCTTGCCTGAGTTGATCGGCGGAAGATAATCGTGCTTGAAAGGCGCCCCGGAGCAGAGATGCTTCGGGGCGTTTGACTTATGGGATCAGCCTTAAGTACCCCCCGTCGGCAGCGACAGCTTTCCATGATCGGTGAAGCGCGTGCCGCCAGCAAAGCCGCCAGCCAGTCGTCCGCGCACTTCATATGGAATGTTGCCCGAACTCACGCCGCCGGCGAAGGCGAACGCCTGACGCACGGCGGAGAACGCGGGGACGGTCAATGGCACGTCGATCACTGTTTCGCCAAACCGGGGCACGGTCCCGCTCTGGTCACTGACGCCGCTGGCGAAGGATTGGCCGTTCAGGTCCAGCTCCAGTGACACCCCGCTGTACTCGATCGGCGCATCGTTGGGATTCTGAATGCGCAGTTTGACGTTGAAGCGCATCTCCAGCCCTTCGCCCGGAATCGGTTCGACACCAGCCACGGCAACCCGCAGCGGTTCCTGACCCGTCAGCGCCGCGCAGCCGCCGAGCCAGGCAAGGATGCAAAGGCAGAGGACGTAGAGGCGAATGGAACGCCATGTGTCGGGAGCCTGCATGGTGGGCCTCGTCTGGAGAGTCTGCGGGTGTGGATTAGTGTAGTGCTTCCGGCGAGACCTGGCATATGGAATAGCGAAGTCATGCGGCGACCGGGCCAGGCGCATATTGGCCCCCCCCACCAGTAGCGGGGGGCTGTCTTTCAACGTCTGGCCGCTTACTGTGAAGTCCATTGGCTTGATCAGGAGAGCTTCAGATGGATTTCCGACCCGACCCCAGCCTGCAGGCATTCCGGCAGGAGGTGCGCGAGTTCCTGCGCGAGAGTCTTCCCCCCGACCTGCCGCGCCGCAAGGGTGGCTTTCGCTCCCCACGCGCGGATCTGGCCCGCTGGCAGGGCATCCTGCATGCCAAGGGCTGGGGCGCGCCGTACTGGGCCAGCGAGCACGGCGGTACTGGCTGGACCGTGCCGCAGCGGCTGATCTTCGACGAGGAGTGCAGCGCGGCAGGCGCGCCGACGCAGGATGGCTTCGCGCAGAAGCTGGTGGGGCCCGTGCTGAACTATTTCGCCACACCGGAGCAGCGGGCCGCCCACGTGCCGGCGATTCTCGCTGGAAAGCGGATGTGGTGTCAGGGCTTCTCCGAGCCGGGCTCCGGGTCGGATCTCGCTTCGCTGCGGACCCGCGCCGAGCGCGACGGCGATCACTACGTCGTCAATGGTCAGAAGATCTGGACCAGCTATGGGCATGAGGCCGACTGGATCTTTCTGCTGGTGCGTACCGATACGCAGGTGAAGAAGCAGGCCGGCATCAGCTTCCTGCTGGTGGACATGAAGACGCCAGGCATCACCGTACGGCCGATCATCAGCATCGACGGCGCGCATCATCTGAACGAGACGTTCTTCGAGGACGTGCGGGTACCTGTGGGCAACCTCGTCGGCGCCGAGGGCGAGGGGTGGAAGCTCACCAAGTTCCTGCTCAACAACGAGCACGCGTCGACGGCGGACCTGCCGACGCTGCAGCGCTTCCAGCGGCAATTGCGTGCGTTGGCTGCCACGCGGGGGGTGGGCGGCGGAACCTTGATCGGCCGGCACGAGTTTGCCTTGCGCCTGGCACGCCTGGAGGCCGAGTTGCAGGCGATCACGGTGATGGTGCAGCGTGTGGCGGCCATGGAGGCGGACCATAGTCCAGCGGCTCACGCGATGGGTTCGATCCTCAAGGTGCGAGGTACCGAGTTGCAGCAGAAGATGAGCGAGTTCCTTGTCGAGGCGCTGGGCGACCATGGCGCGGTGGCGTATCCGGGATCGCACGCGGCCACGGCAGGTGCCCGGTCGCTGCCGATGCAGGAGGTGGCGCAGTCCATCGCGGCCGACATGCTCTTCCGGCGGGCCACCACGATCTACGGTGGTACCAGCGAAGTGCAGCGCGGCATCATCGCCAAGTCGCTGTTCCAGTTCTGACCCGGCACGAGTGTTCCATATCCATGCATTTCAAGCTGAATGATGCGCAGCAAATGCTGCAGGACAGCGCCCGCCGCTTCGTCGAGAAGGCATATGCATTCGAAGCCCGCACCGCGTTGATCCAGGCGGGCCAGACTGGCGGTACCTGTCACTGGCAGACCTTTGCCGAGAACGGCTGGCTGGCCGCCGCGCTGCCGGAGACTTGCGGCGGCCTGGGCGGTTCGGTGATCGACACCGCCCTGATCGCGCAGGAACTCGGGCGTGGCCTGGTGCTGGAGCCATTTCTGGGTAGCGGCGTGCTGGCCACGCAGACCCTGATGGCCGCAGCCACACCGAACCAGAGAGAGGCACTGTTGCCACCATTGGCCGAAGGGGCGCGACGCTACGCGCTTGCGTACAGCGAAGCCGATGCGCGTGGAGTGCCGGAGATCGTTTCGACGTCAGCCGAGGCTGGCCCGGACGGCTATACGTTGCGTGGCACCAAGACGCTGGTGCTGGGCGGTGTGGATGCCGATGCCTTCATCGTGTCGGCGCGCCTTGCCGATAGTGGGGAGCCGTCCGCGATCACGCTCTTTCTCGTCGACACCGGCACGCCGGGTCTGACGTGCCACGCGCTGCCACTACATGACGGCACATGGGCGGCGGAGCTGGAAATCGATGGCGCGCGCGTGCCGCCTTCGGCCATGCTCGGCGAGCCGGGCGAAGGCTTGCGCGCACTGCGCCACGGGTTGGCGCACGCAACGGCGGCGCTGTGCGCGGAGCTTGTCGGCGGCATGGAGAAAGCCGTCGAGGTCACGGCGGATTACCTCAAGGTGCGCAAGCAGTTCGGCGTGCCCATCGGCAGCTTCCAGGCGCTGCAACATCGCATGTCCGACATGGCCGCGGAGATGGAGCTGGCGCGTTCCATGCTGTTCTCGCTGCTGGCAGCCATCGACCATGAGGACGAAGCCACGCTGTTGCACCGGGTTTCGCAGGCCAAGGCGTTTGTCGGCCGTGCTGCCCGGTATGTCTGCGGGCAGGCCATTCAGTTGCACGGCGGCATCGGCATGACCGACGAGTACGTGATCGGCCATTACTACAAGCGTGCCATTGTTGCGGATTTGATCTTCGGCTCGGCGGATCGGCACGAGGCAATCTGCGCCGAGGCCGTTCAGGCGGCGATGGCGTGATCGTGAGGTGGGGACCGACGGCGCCTTAGTCCTCCCCCGATCGGCAAGAACCTCAAAGAAAAAGCCCCGGAGCATTCCTGCTCCGGGGCTTTTTCTGTTTTCAACCACCACCGCCAGCCAGAACGACCGGGCAAGCGGCGAGGCGAGCGCGACTTGGAAGCCGTTTCAAAACGATTCTGGCGTCGTTGCGGGGCCTTGCCGTACGACTTGTACTGTCTGCGGCCCCGCGCCTAGCCATAACCGCTTCGCTTCATTCTGAAACAGCTTCTTAGGCCTTCACTGCTGCCAGCGCCGAGTTCAGCGTCTGGCTCGGGCGCATCACGGCTTCCAGCATGGCGGCGTCCGGCATGTAGTAGCCGCCGATGTCCACCGGCTTGCCCTGCACAGCGCCGAGTTCGCCGATGATGGTCGACTCGTTGTCCGTCAGCGTCTTGGCCAGCGGCGCGAAGATCTTCGCCAGCTCGGCGTCGCCCTTCTGCGCGGCCAGTTCCTGGGCCCAGTACATGGCCAGGTAGAACTGGCTGCCACGGTTGTCGAGTTGGCCGGTCTTCGGCGACGGGCTCTTGGCGTTGTCCAGCAGCTTGCCGGTGGCGGCGTCCAGCGTCGTGGCCAGGATCTTGGCGCGTTCGTTGCCGGACTTGATGCCCAGCTCTTCCAGCGACACGGCCAGGGCCAGGAATTCACCCAGCGAGTCCCAACGCAGGTGGTTTTCTTCCACGAGCTGCGCGACGTGCTTCGGTGCCGAACCGCCCGCGCCGGTTTCGTACATGCCGCCACCTGCCATCAGCGGCACGATCGACAGCATCTTGGCGCTGGTGCCCAGTTCCATGATCGGGAACAGGTCGGTCAGGTAGTCACGCAGGATGTTGCCGGTCACCGAGATGGTGTCCAGGCCGCGGATCACGCGCTCCAGCGTGTAACGCATGGCGCGAACCTGCGACATGATCTGGATCTCCAGGCCGTTGGTGTCGTAATCCTTCAGGTACGTTTCCACCTTCTTGATCAGCTCGGCCTCGTGCGGACGGTACGGGTCCAGCCAGAACACGGCAGGCATGCCCGAATTGCGGGCGCGCGTGACGGCCAGCTTCACCCAGTCGCGGATCGGGGCGTCCTTGACCTGGCACATGCGCCAGATGTCGCCTGCTTCAACCTGCTGCGTCAGGGCGGTCAGCACTTCGCCGGTGGCGTTGTCGACGATGCGGGCTTCGCCGTCTTCGGGAATTTCGAACGTCTTGTCGTGCGAACCGTACTCTTCGGCCTTCTGGGCCATCAGGCCGACGTTCGGCACCGTGCCCATCGTTACCGGATCAAACGCGCCGTTGGTCTTGCAGAAGTTGATGATTTCCTGATAGATGCGGGCGAACGTCGATTCCGGAATCAGGCACTTCGTGTCCTTCGTGCGGCCGTCCGCGCCCCACATCTTGCCGCCGATACGGATCATGGCCGGCATCGATGCGTCGACGATCACGTCGTTCGGCGCGTGCAGGTTCGAGATGCCCTTGGCCGAATCCACCATCGCCATTTCCGGGCGATGTTCGTGGCAGGCGTGCATGTCGCGGATGACTTCCTCGCGCTTCGATTCCGGCAGCGTTTCGATCTTGGTGTACAGGTCGACCAGGCCGTTGTTGACGTTCACGCCCAGTTCGTCGAACAGTTTCTGGTGCTTGGCGAACGCATCCTTGTAGAAGACCTTGACGGCGTGGCCGAACACGATCGGGTGCGACACCTTCATCATCGTCGCCTTCACGTGCAGGCTCAGCATGACGCCGGTCTTGCGCGCGTCTTCCATCTGGTCTTCATAGAAGTCCAGCAGGGCCTTCTTGCTCATGAACATGCTGTCGATGACTTCGCCGTCCAGCAGCGCGACCTTCGGCTTCAGCACGATGGTCTTGCCGCTCTTGGTCAGCAGTTCCATGCGGACTTCGCGTGCGCCGTCCAGCGTGATCGACTTTTCGCCATGGTAGAAGTCGCCGTGCTTCATGTGGGCGACGTGCGTGCGCGAGGCCATGCTCCACTCGCCCATGCTGTGCGGGTGCTTGCGGGCGTAGTTCTTGACGGCGGCAGGCGCGCGGCGGTCCGAGTTGCCTTCGCGCAGGACCGGGTTCACGGCGCTGCCCAGGCACTTCGAGTAGCGCTTCTGGATGGCCTTCTCTTCTTCGGTCTTCGGATCTTCGGGGAAGTCGGGGATCTTGTAGCCCTTCGACTGCAGTTCCTTGATCGCGCTGACGAGCTGGAACACCGAGGCGCTGATGTTCGGCAGCTTGATGATGTTGGTGTCCGGGTCTTGCGTGAGCTTGCCCAGTTCGGCCAGGTTGTCCGGCACACGCTGTGCTTCGGTCAGGAATTCGGGGAATTCGCCCAGGATACGGCCAGCGACCGAGATGTCGCTGGTCACGACGTTCACGCCGGCCGGGCCAGCGAACGTACGGATGATGGGCAGGAAGGCACTGGTGGCCAGCAGCGGAGCTTCGTCGGTTAGGGTGTAAATGATGGTTGGCTGCTGGTTGCTCATCGCTTATCTCGCATCAGATTCGGGTTGGGAAATGCCTCTTCCGGGTCGCGGTTCGAGGCAAGACTCGAATTTTGCCTGATTTTGCATGGCGGAGGTGCAATCCTTCATGTGAAATTTACGCAATGTATGCAGCCGCATTCACCATCGGTCTGGCTATCACCCCGTCTTCATGCTGCCATTTGCGTTCAAAATCATCGATTTAGCCAATGACAGGAATCGATGAAAAAGCATCATTCTTATATCTTATAGAAGAGTCCGACTGGCGGACTCGGGAATAATGGCTCATTCATGTGCCTCAAAGCGCATTTTTTCGATTTGGAAGGGCGGCCAGACGCATTCACTGGAATCGGCATCACGGGCCGGTTGCTCAGTGCGTACCGTTGTACGGAAAGCGGCTCTGCCGGGCCATCTGCGCAAGGTGATCGCGCAGATGGCCGATCTCGGCGGCCAGGTGCAGCGTCAGGAAGGTATGGGAGCTGTGGCCGATCGAGGGGTCATCCGGATGCGGCTCGGGCAGCGGCAGGTTCAGTTGCACCATGGATTCGTCGCCGGACTCGAGCGCGCTGGCCATTTCCAGCAACAGATCGCGGATGTGGCGTTCCTCGTCCGTCGGCTCGGCCGCCACGGGGTCGATGGCCGCGAGCATTTCCAGCGCGCTGATGCAGACCCGCGCGCTGTGTTGCACCTCCTCGAGATCGGTCGTCGGCACGCCGGTTTCCTTCGCGACGGATGGGATCAGGCTGCGCAACTGCACCATCGACGCCGAGAGCTTCATCATGTCCTGCTGCCGCTCTTTCTCGTCCCGCATCCCGCGCGCGATCTTCGCGTGGACGGCCGCGCAGCTCCGCAGCATGCCGGCCAGCTTAAAGCGCCAGGAGTAGGAAGCATAGGCAGGCAGCGCGAACGAGAAGGCCAGCGCGATCACCGTGCCGATCAGTACATCGAGCGTGCGCCACAGGGCATCCTCGACATGCTGGTTGCCATGGCCTGCCGTGATGACGACGGTAATGGCCGCCAGCAGCGCGATGTACCCGCCTTTGCCCACGGCGTGGTAAGCGCAGTAGCCGCAGATCAGGGCCAGCAGCAGCCAGGTGAGTACAGGGATATGGAAATAGGCTTCCTGCAGGATCAGAAGCAGTCCGAGGAATGCGCCGATCACCGTGCCGACGCCGCGCTCGGCGGCGCGCCGGCGGATGTTGCCGTGGTGCTGCAGGCCGCCGATGACGACCAGAACGGTAATGGTGGCCCACTCACCGTGCGGGATGTGAATGCCGGTGGTGAGCGCAATCGAGACCAGCAGGGCCAGCGCCACGCGCACGGCGTGAAAGATGCGGGCCTGACGGAATCGTCGGTCGGGGTCGAACAGCGCGCTGGTTGTCTTTCGCAGGGCCTCGAACATGGCGATCACCGAAAAGTGAACGCTTCGAGTGTATAGAGCGGAACCCGGGTTCCGCAATGTTTACATCCCGGCGCAGGAATACCCGGGTGCGGGGCCGCACCCGTCGCGGTCGGGGTGTGTGTCAGCCAGCGGCCAGACTGACGCCGCCCGCGGTGGCGCTTGCCTTGCCGTTGCGGCCGTACATTTCGTTCGGGCCGGCACCGCCCTGGCGCAGTACCTGGATCGCTTCCTGCGTGAATTCCAGATGCGCGTTGACGATGGCGCCGTTGAGTTCGTTGGCGTCGCGGGCCTTGTGGGCAAAGAACACCACCTTGCGCCACGCTTCGGCCACGCCCGGTTCGAGCGGGCCGCCGATCAGCAGTCCGCCGGCGCCCACGCGCAGCTTCAGCGCGATCATCTGCGCCTCGCGCGCGGCGGAGGCGCGGGTCAGCGCCTGAGCCAGTTCCATCTTCTTGCCGAGCAGATCGGTCAATGCCTGGAAGTCCTGTCGCTTGATGGCCTCGCGTTCATCCGCAAGGGCGCGGCCAAAGGCCGCAATGGCGCCGGCTTCAATCGAAAGGGTCTGGATCAGGGCTGCCTGGGTCATGTGAAGTTCAGGGTTTGCTGCCGCCCTGGCTCAGCTCATGGAGCGATGCGAGCAGGCCGTCGGCAATCTTGCTGGGATCGATCTGGATCCGGCCCTCCGCAATCGCCTTGCGCACTTCCGCAACCTTGGCGACATCGATATCACTGTCGCTGTCCTGCAGCAGGCGCGTGCCGATTTCCCGAACCTGCGCGGCCAGCGGGCTGACACGCACGCCGGTCAGGGCGGTGGGATCCGACGACGCGGCGGCACCGCTGGCGGCCGGACGGGCGCCGCCTTCGGATGCCGACGGCTCGGTGGGCCGGGACGAGGGGGAATTGTTGATCTTCACGGTGAAATCCTTGCTGGGTTCCTCTGGCTTATCGGATGCGCTGCCGGAAACTTTAGGATTTTCCGGTGTGGTGCGGCGCGATCGCCTGACAGTTCCGCGGCATTTTCGCACGCCCGGCCCGTGCCGGTTGTGACGTTGCCATTTTCCTGTTGTGCCAAGGCCTCCAGCCCGTGTGACGACTAACTTCCAATGATTTCAGGCCACGGCGAAAAGTGCCGCGGCCGCAATTTTCATCGACTTACTGCTGCAGCACGACCGTATCGCCGCTGCGAACCAGCCCGCTGACAACCTGGCCGTTGCGCAGCCGCACCTGGACCATATTGCCGGTGGCGGCGTCGGTCAGCACCTTGCCTTCGCTGCTGAGCTGGAACGAATCGCCTTCCACGGTCACGTTGACGGTCTGGCCCGATTTCACCGCAATCGGCTTCCGGACCAGGTCGGTGCGCATCGGCGAGCCGGCGGCGATGCGATTGGCGGAGACGGAGCCGTCCACCTGCGACGGGTCGGTCACCACGGCGCGCGGCAGCATGGCCAGATCGCCCTGGCGGACCTCGAGATCGGCGGCGGTAATGGTTTCTCCCGGGCCCATCGCGCGCGCGGCCACATAGTAGTCAGTGAGCACCGACACGCGCGCCTGCATGTAGCGTGTCCACGGCCGGTCACCACCGCAGCGCAATCCTACGTTGACGCGGCCGTAAGGCGCTGCGCCGGGCGGCAGGAACGGTTGGGGATCGACGCACTCCGGCGCGCGGCCGCCCGAGGGCGTTCCCACCTGAACGCTGACCTTGCCGGGCAGCCCGCTGGCCTGGCGCAGCAGGAACTGCTCCACGGCCACGCGCGCCGGGTCATCGACAAACGGCGTGGATGGGGTTTGTGCAGTCACAGGCGTGGCAGCGGAGGGCGCGGCCAGCACTGGCTGGCTCATGGCAATGCCGGCCAGCGCCAACAGCGCGGCGGCCTGGCGATAGAGATTCATGGCGTTCATCCCAGCAAGGATGTATGGGTGGCGCGCCGCCCGTGCGCGATGCGCCGTTGTCATTCAGTGGGGCTCATTGTAGGCAGCGTGGCGCGAGAGACCGCAGCGGAAATGCGCGGGTTTCCCGTCCCTATTCCAGCGATTGGCGTGACAACCCGGCCCCTAAGATGGCAACCCTGAAGAAGCCCGACCGCGGCGCCGGACACGTATACCTGGCCACGCGACGGCGTTCTCCCGCAATGCAGCCATTTGAAGCCACGCAGGAAAGGCAGACATCATGGACAAACTCGACGCAGCGTTCCGCTTCCAGCAGGAAGCCCTGAGCCTGAGGACACAGCGGCAATCGGTGATTGCCTCGAACATCGCGCACGCCGACACGCCAGGCTACAAGGCCCGCGACTTCGACTTCGCCAGCACGCTGGCCCAGTCGGTGGAACGCGGCCAGCGCAGCCAGGGCACGTCGTTGTCTACCACGTCCGCGCGTCACCTGCCGGGGCAGGCACCCACGTCCACCGGCAATGAACTTGACTACCGCATTCCGCTGCAGTCGAGCATCGACGGCAACACGGTCGAAATGGATACCGAGCGCGTGGCCTTTGCCGACAACACCGTCCATTACGAAGCGGGCCTCACGGTGATGAGTTCCAAGATCAAGACGATGCTGGCTGCGATCCAGAGCTGACGGAGACTGCCGTGGGAACGATGAGCATTTTCGATGTGGCGGGCTCGGCGATGGCCGCGCAGTCGCAACGCATGAACGTGACGGCTTCGAACCTGGCCAACGCGGACAGCGCGGTGGCCCCGAACGGGCAGCCGTATCGCGCCAAGCAGGTGATCTTCGAGATGGCGCCCACGCCCGGCCAGAGCGATGTTGGCGGCGTGCAGGTGGCTGGGGTGATGGAAGACACCGCGCCGGCGCGCATGGTGCTCAACCCGAGCCATCCGCTCGCGGACGCCAACGGCTACGTGACGATGCCCAACGTGAATCCGGTGGAAGAGATGGTCAACATGATCTCCGCATCGCGTTCGTACCAGGCCAACGTGGAGGTGCTCAACACCGCCAAGAGCATGATGCTGAAGACGCTGACCATCGGTCAGTGAAGCCCAACCTTCCGAAACTCCAGGACTAGCCGGAACCCACCATGACCACCACTTCCAACGTTGGCAGCAGCACCACTTCGGCTGTGAACCAGGCACTGCAGAACGGCAGCGCCAGCGCCGCCGACCTGCAGAACCAGTTCCTGACGATGCTGGTGACGCAGATGAACAACCAGGACCCGCTCAATCCGCTCGACAACTCGCAGCTTACTTCGCAGCTCGCGCAGATCAGCACCGTGAGCGGCCTGCAGACAATGAACACCACGCTGACCCAGTTGCTGCAGCAGACTGCCGCGAGCCGCGCGATGGACTCGGCCAGCCTGATCGGCAAGACCGTGATGGTGCCCGGCTCTGCCGTGAGCGTGTCCGGCGGCGTGCCGGGCCAGATCGGCGTGGACATTCCTTCGACCGCCGACAGCGTGACCGTGCAGGTGCTAGATGCCAGCGGCAACGTGGTGCGCACGATCGACATGAAAGGCCAGACCGCCGGTGTCAAGGATGTTGCCTGGGACGGCAAGAACGACCAGGGCAACGCCGTCGCGGATGGCGACTACAGCTTCAAGGTGGCCGCGACGGCCAACGGCAAGGACGTGTTGCCGGTGGCGCTGGTCTACGGCAAGGTGCAAGCGATCAGCGGCGACAGTTCGGGCGTGCTGGTCGACCTCGGCAACGGCCAGACCGCCAGCGTCGACGACGTACGCCGCATTTCCTGAACGCATTTACATATCACCCGGTCCGGCATACGCGCGGGCATTTCACGAACGACAGCCTACATAGGGGTTAATCATGGGTTTTGGTCAAGGGGTAAGCGGCCTGAACGCCGCGGCGTCCAACCTGGACGTGATCGGCAACAACATCGCCAACGCGAACACGGTTGGCTTCAAGCAATCGACCGCGCAGTTCGCGGATGTCTACGCAGGTTCGAAGATCGGCCTGGGCACGCGTGTGAATTCGGTGGTGCAGTCGTTCACCAACGGCAATATCTCGTCGACCGGGCGCAACCTCGACGTGGCCATCAGTAACGGCAACGGTTTCTTCCGCCTGGCCAGCACGGACGGCGGGGTGTACTACTCGCGCAATGGCCAGTTCCAGCGCCTGGACGATGGCCGTCTGGTCAACGCGTCGGGCCTGCAGGTCACCGGTTACCCGGCTGGCACCACGGCAGGCGGTGTGGCACCGCAACCGATCGTGATCAGCAACGCGCAGATGCCGCCGCAGGCCACCACGAACATCAAGGCCCAGTTCCAGCTCGATTCGCGCAGCACGGTACCGACCAACGCGTTTGTCAGCACGCCGGGCGCCAACCCCCCCGCGCTGCCGAACTCGACCATGTTCAACTACAGCACGGCGATGACGGTGTATGACTCGCTGGGCAACAAGCAGCAGCTCACCGCGTACTTCGGCAAGAGCATCCCGGCGACGAACCCGGCACCGCCCAACGCATTCGGCGGCACGGACTGGGACATGAACGTGACCGACGCGTCCGGCAACGTGCTGCAGACGGTCACGCTGTCGTTCGATGCAAACGGCATGCTCAAGGCGCCGAGCGCCACCACGATGCCGACGGTCACGCTGCCGGCCGCCAATGGCGCCGCCGCGATGACGGCTACGCTGGATCTGTCGGGCACCACCCAGTTCGGCGCGGACAACGACCCGAAGAGCATCGTGCAGAACGGTTTCACGTCGGGCTCGCTGCTGGGCTTCTCGGTGCAGTCAGACGGCACGATCCTCGGTTCGTTCTCGAACGAGCAGACGAAGTCGCTGGGCCAGATCGCCATGGCCGCGTTCGGCAATGCCGAAGGCCTGAAGCCGGAAGGCAACAACGTGTGGTCCGCCACCGGCGCCTCGGGCCAGGAACTGCTCGGCGTGGCCGGCGGTTCGATGGGCACGCTGCAGTCGGGCTCGGTGGAAGAGTCGAACGTGGACCTGTCCGGCCAGCTCGTGAACCTGATCGTCGCCCAGCGCAACTACCAAGCCAACGCGCAGACCATCAAGGCGCAGGACACGGTCATGCAGACGCTGGTGAACCTCTGATCTCAGCCTGAACTTCAAGCAGCGTCATGGACCGCATGATCTACACCGCCCTGTCGGGCGCCAAGCAGATACTCGACCAGCAGGCCGCGGTATCGAACAACCTGGCCAATGCATCCACAACGGCCTTCAAGGCGCAGGTCAACATGTACCGCGCCGTGCCGGTGGTGGGGCAGGAGGCGCAGACACGCGCCTTCACGCTGGCCTCGACGCCAGGCGCCGACATGAAAGCCGGTCCGCTCAGCTACACGGGCCGCAATCTGGACGTGGCGCTGCAGGGCAACGGCTGGCTGGCGGTGCAGATGCCGGACGGCTCCGAGGCATATACCCGAGCAGGATCGCTACAGGTGTCGCCGGACGGGCAGCTCCAGACCTCGCTGGGCCTGCCGGTCATGGGCGACGGTGGTCCGATCGGGATTCCGCCCGGTTCCACGGTGTCGATCGGCACCGATGGAACCGTGACCGCGCGTGGCCCGGGCGAGGCCGCGAACGGCCTGGCCCAGGTAGGAAAGCTGCGCGTCGTCACACCGCCGCCCGAAGGGCTGGCGCGTGGTGACGACGGCTATTTCCGTCTGCGTCCGGGCGTGGACCCGCTTCAGCAGGACCCCAACGTCCGCGTGATCTCCGGCGCGCTGGAAGGCAGCAATGTCAACCCGGTCGACTCCATGGTGGAAATGATCGCCAATGCGCGCCGCTTCGAGATGCAGATGAAGATGATCACGGGCGCCGACAGCAACGACCAGCGGGCTAACGCGCTGCTCTCCAACAATTGAAGCGCGCGGCCTTGAAGCCGGCGCGGAAAAGCTAAGACAAGGAACACCATGATCCGCTCTCTCTGGATTGCCAAGACCGGTCTTGATGCGCAGCAGACGCAGATGGACGTGATCTCGAACAACCTGGCCAACGTGTCCACCACGGGCTTCAAGCGCAGCCGTGCCGTGTTCGAGGAAATGATGTACCAGACGATCCGCCAGCCGGGCGCGATGTCGTCGGACCAGACGGTGCTGCCGTCCGGCATGCAGATCGGTACTGGTGTGCGTCCGGTGGCAACCGAGCGTATCCACACGCAAGGCAACCCGCAGCAAACGGGCAACGCCAAGGACGTGGCCATCATCGGCAACGGCTTCTTCCAGGTGACGATGCCCGACGGCACCACCTCCTACACGCGCGACGGTTCGTTCCAGGTGGACCAGAACGGCCAGCTGGTCACGTCGAGCGGCTTCGTGATCAATCCGGCCATTACGCTGCCGGCCAACTACACGTCGGTGAACATCGCGCGTGACGGCACGGTGACCGTGATGCAGCCGGGCTCGACCAACGCAGCCACGGTGGGCCAGCTTCAACTCGCCACGTTCCCGAACCCGACCGGGCTGGAAAGCATGGGCGAGAACCTGTACGTGCAGACCGATGCTTCGGGCGCGCCCAACACCACGGTGCCGGGCCTGAACGGCGCGGGCACGCTCCAGAACAACTATGTCGAAGCGTCGAACGTGAACGTGGTGGAAGAACTGGTGAGCATGATCCAGACCCAGCGCGCGTACGAAATCAACAGCAAGGCGGTGCAGACGTCCGATCAGATGCTGCAGCGTTTGACCCAGATGGGATAAATGGCAATGACCATGGCCGCCACTCGCTCTGGCTCTCGCATCGTCGCATTCGTCGCGCACGCCATCGTCGGCCTGGCCGCGCTGGCCAGCGGCGGCTGCGCGATGATGCCCAAGGAGCCGCTCGTGCAACTGCCCACCACAGCGCGCGCCGAATCGCGCCCGGTGAGCGCGCCCACGGGCTCGATCTTTGCGTCTTCCTATGCGGCGGGCAATCCGCTGTTCGAGGACAGGCGGCCACGCAACGTTGGTGACATCCTGACCATCGTGATCACGGAGAACATCAACGCCAGCAAGAACTCGGGCTCTAATGCCAGCCGCGCCGGCAACAGCACGCTGAGCTTCAACGCGGTGCCGCGCGCGCTGGCTGGGCTGTTCAGCTCCGCTTCGAACGCCGACATCGGCGGTACCAACACGCTGAAAGCCAGCGGCGGGTCCTCCGCGACCAACACGTTCAACGGCACCATCACGGTGACCGTGCTGGAGGTGCTGCCCAACGGCAACCTGGTGGTGTCCGGCGAAAAGCAGATGGCCATCAACCAGGGCGCGGAGTTCATTCGTTTCTCGGGCGTGGTCAATCCGCGCACGATCACTGGCGACAATGGGGTGCTCTCCACCCAGGTGGCGGACGCGCGTATCGAGTACACCGCCAAGGGGTATATCGACGAAGCACAGAACATGGGCTGGCTGCAGCGCTTCTTCCTCAATGTCCTTCCGTTCTGATTCCGCCATGTTTTTGCCTCCGATGCCTTTCCACAAGCCAGGCTCGCTTTTGGGCACCCCGCCCGGCCTTCATTCCCGCTCAGGTCGCGCGGTCTTTCTTGCTGGCCTGCTGCTCGCGCTCTTCCTGGGCCTGGGCTTTGGCCACGCACATGCGGAACGCCTGAAGAACCTGGCGACGTTCCAGGGCGTGCGCGACAACCCGCTGGTGGGCTATGGCCTGGTCGTGGGGCTGGACAACACCGGCGACCAGACCATGCAGACGCCGTTCACCACGCAGAGCTTGCAGAACATGTTGTCGCAGCTTGGCATCACGCTGCCAGCAGGCAAGAACATGCAGCTCAAGAACGTGGCGGCGGTGATGGTGACCGCAGCGCTGCCGGCGTTCGCGCAGCCTGGCAGTCAGCTCGACGTGGTGGTGTCGTCGATGGGTAACGCCAAGAGCCTGCGTGGCGGTACGCTGCTGATGACGCCGCTCAAGGGTATCGACGGGCAGGTGTACGCCGTGGCGCAGGGCAACATGCTGGTGGGCGGCGCGGGCGCGTCGGCCAACGGCAGCAAGGTGCAGATCAACCAGCTCGCCGTGGGCCGCATCGCCAACGGCGCCATCGTAGAGCGCGCCGTGCCTTCCTTCCAGCCGGAAGGCGGCTTCATGAACCTCGAACTCAAGGACACCGATTTCGGCACCGTCGAGCGCGTGGTCGAGGCGATCAACCGCAATCTGGGCGCGGGAACTGCCACCGCCATGGATGGCCGCGTGGTGCAGGTGCGCACGCCGCAGGCGTCATCGGCGCGCGTGGGATTCATGGCCCGGATCGAGAACCTCGACGTGACGCCGGCCAAGGCCGCCGCCAAGGTCATCCTGAATGCCCGCACGGGCTCGATCGTGATGAACCAGGCCGTGACCGTGGAAGACTGCGCGATCGCGCACGGCAACCTGTCGGTCGTGATCAATACGCAGCCGGTCATCAGCCAGCCGGGGCCGTTCAGCCAGGGTCAGACCGTGGTGGCGCCGGTGTCGCAGATCGACATGAAGCAGGGCGGTGGATCACTCCAGATCGTGAAGGCCGGCGCATCGCTGGCGGCAGTGGTGAAGGGCCTGAACGCGCTTGGCGCGACCCCGGCCGACTTGCAGACGATCCTGGAAGCCATGCGTGCTGCGGGCGCCCTGCGCGCCGAGCTGGAGATCATCTGATGACGGGCTCGACGCTCTCCGGACAGTCCGACATCTCGCAGCGCTTCGCGCTCGACACGCAAGGGTTCGAGGCGCTCAAGAACCAGGCGCGTGCCGGCAACAACAGCAGTTCGCTGCAGGCCGCCGCCAGGCAGTTCGAAGCCGTGTTCACGAACATGGTGCTGAAGAGCATGCGCGATGCGACGCCGTCGGACGGCCTCTTCGACAACGAGCAGACCAAGCTCTATATGTCGATGATGGACCAGCAGCTGTCGCAACAGCTCTCCACACGTGGTATCGGTTTGGCCGACGTCATGATCCGCCAGCTTGCGCGCGCCACGGGCCAGCAACTGCCGCCGAACATGGCAACGGCCGGCGGGGTCACCGCCGCAAGCATCCAGGACGCCCAGATGGCCGGCCTGCTCGATGGCCGTGGTGCGACCGATGCCGATGGTCCGGCAGTGCCGGTGGGCACGACGCTGCCCGGCCCGGCGTGGAACCCGACCGCCGGCGTGCGCCAGTACCAGAATCAGTCGGACTGGCAGGGCAACGGCCAGTCTCAACTGGGACAACTGCCCAACGACACGCCCGAACACATCAGCAGCTTCGTCAACCGCATGGCAGGCCCGGCAATGGTCGCGTCGCGCGCATCGGGCGTGCCGGCCAAGCTGATCGTTGGTCAGGCCGCGCTCGAATCGGGATGGGGACGCCGCGAGATCCTCAATGCGGATGGCTCGACGTCGTTCAACGTCTTCGGCATCAAGGCCGGTGCGAACTGGAAGGGGCCGACGACCGAGGTGCTGACCACCGAATACGTCGATGGCCAGCCGCAGAAGGTGCGTGCCCGCTTCCGAGCCTATGGCTCATACGAAGAGGCTTGCAATGACTATGCGCGGCTGCTGACCTCCAACCCCCGTTACGCGGGCGTGGTGGCGGCAAACAGCGCCGATGAGGCCGCCCACGGCTTGCAGCGCGCGGGCTATGCCACCGATCCGGCCTACGGCGAGAAGCTCGTCCGGATCATGAAGAAGGTTTCGACCTGAAGCATTGCGATAGAGGGTGGGTCCCCTATGCCGCGTTGTGGACGAGGGGAGGGAACAATCGGTGAACCTGCATGGCGCGGCGCTTTTCAGCCGCGCTATTGGCATTTGTGGAAGCAGTTCTTCATGAGAGTACGCGCTCACAACTACTCCGCATTTTCACGATTTGCAGCGCTAAAGTTGAGCGACGTTCCGGCCGTTATTCAGCACATCCACCGCCGTCGGCCGTGTGCCGCCGGCTTGCCATTCGATCCGGAGTCAGACAAACATGTCTCTGTTTAATATCGGTCTGTCGGGCCTGAACGTGGCGCAGAACGCGCTGACGACCACTGGCCACAACTTCAGCAACGCCGCGACTCCGGGCTACACGCGCCAGAGCACGATCGTCGCGTCGGCCGGCGGCCAGTTCACGGGCTCCGGATTCTTCGGCCAGGGCTCCACCACTGTTACCGTGCAACGCGTCTACGACGGCTTCCTGACCGGCCAGCTTCGCACGGCCACATCGGCCAGCAGCGAGCTGTCCACGTTCTCGAGCCAGATTTCGCAGATCGACAACCTGCTGGCTGACCAGAACGCGGGTCTGGCCCCGCTGATGCAGAAGTTCTTTGCCGCCGTGCAGACGGTATCGGACACGCCGGGCGACACCGCGGCGCGGCAAGGCATGTTGTCCGCCGCCCAGGCGCTGACCGGCCAGGTCAAGGCGTCGAGCGACTACTTCAAGCAGCTTCAGGACGGCATCAACACGCAGCTCACGTCGTCGGTGCGTCAGGTCAACGACTACACCAAGCAGATCGCCAGCCTGAACAAGCAGATCTCGCAACTGACCGCCGCATCGGGCGGCCAGCCACCCAACGACCTGCTGGACCAGCGCGATCAGGCCGTGTCCGAGCTGACCAAGCTGGTGGGCGCGAAGGTCGTGGTGCAGGATGGCAATACGTATAACGTCTTCGTCGGTAACGGCCAGCCGCTGGTGATGGGCTCCGAATCGTACGATATGACCGCGGTGCCGTCGGCCGCGGACCCGAGCCGCATCACGATCGGCTACACGCTGCCCAACGGCAACACGGTGCAGTCGGAAGATGGTTCGGTGACCGGTGGCTCGATTGGCGGGCTGCTGCGCTTCCGCAGCCAGTCGCTCGACCAGGCGCAGAACGCCATCGGCCGCCTGTCGCTGGCGATTGGCCAGGTGTTCAACAACCAGCACAAGCTCGGTATCGACCTGAACGGCGCAACGGGCACCGATCTTTTCTCGCTGGGCCAGCCGACGACCTACGCGAACGCGAACAATAAGTCGAACGCGGTTGCCACGGCCACGATCACCAACGCCGGCAGCCTGACTACCAGTGACTACTCATTGAAGTTCGACGGCACGAACTACTCGCTGACGCGTCTGTCGGACAACACCGTCGTGTCGACGTCAACCTCGTTGAACGGCATTGCTGCGGACGGCATTTCCGTCAGTCTCAACGGACCGATGAGCGCCAACGATTCGTTCCTGATCCAGCCGACACGCAATGCCGCGGCAGGCTTTGGCACGCTGATCACGGACCCGGCCAAGGTGGCCGCCGCTTCGCCGGCACGCGCCGACGCCAGCACGCAGAACACCGGATCCGGCACGGCCCAGCTCAGTGGCGTGGCGCAGGGGTTCACGCAACTGTCGGGCAAGATCACGGCCACCTACACAGGCGCTGGCTATACGTTCACCGATGCCCTGGGCAACGTAGTGACCCCGACCAGCACCGCCGCCAACGGTACCGGTACCGACTACACCTTCAGTGGTCTGACCTTCCATTTCGACGGCACGCCGAAGGCGGGCGACACGTTCACGCTGTCGAGCAACTCCGGCGCGACGGCGGACAACGGCAATGCCCTGGCGCTGGCCAAGCTGCAGACCGCCAAGACCATCAACGGCACGTCCAGCTTCAACGACGCCTATGCGTCGCTGGTCAACCAGGTGGGCAGCGATGCCAAGTCGGCAAGCATTGCCTCGGAGTCGCAGGACAGCATCACCACACAGGTAACGTCGGCACAGCAGTCGGTGTCCGGCGTGAACATGGACGAAGAAACGGTGAACCTGCTCAAGTTCCAGCAGCTTTATCAGGCGAATGCGAAGGTCATCCAGACCGCCAGCACGATCATCGACACGCTCCTCAGCATCGGCTGACCGGGCCACGTCCTCCACTGACAGTTCAAACGGATACGAAGGAATCACGCCATGCGCGTCGCTACCTCCACCCTGTACCAGCAAGGCCTGGCTTCGATGAACAACCAGCAGTCCAAGCTGCTGTACGTGCAACAGCAACTTGGCACTGGCCGCCGCATCCTGACACCGTCTGATGACCCCGTGGCCGCCACGCGTGCGCTCGGCGTCGCCCAGGCCCAGTCCGTGAACGGGCAGTACGCCACGACCCGCAAGCAGGCCAATGCATCGCTGGGCCTGGAGGAGAATACGCTCCAGTCGGTCACGACCACGATCCAGAATATCCAGTCGCTGCTGGTGAACGCCGGTAACGGCACGATGAGCGACACAGACCGCGCGTCGCTGGCCACGGCGTTGCAGGGGCAGTACGATCAGCTTATGGGTCTGGCCAACGCCGACGACGGCAATGGCAACTACCTGTTCGCGGGCTTGCAGGCCAACACGGTACCGTTTGCGAAGAACGCCGCCGGCGCGGCTGTGTACCAGGGCGACAACAGCCATCAGCTGCTGCAGGTGGACGTCGCGCGCCAGATGGAATCGGGCAATACAGGCGCCGAAGTGTTCATGAGCGTGACGACCAACGCCGGCTACGTGCTCAATGGCAATGCCGGCAACGCCGGTACCGCCACGTATGGGCCGATCTCTGTTTCGGATCCGACCAACCCGCTCTATGGCACGCCGCTGAAGCTGACCTTCCAGCCCAATGGCACGACAGGGGCAATGGAGTACCAGGTATCGAACGCCACTACGGGAGCGGCGATTGGCACGGTCCAGCCCTACACTGATGGCACGCCCATCAACGTGGGCGGCGTATCGTTCACGGTCAAGGGCACGCCGGCCGCTGGCGATTCGCTAACGGCCGTGCCCGCGCAACAGGCCGGCGCGGACATCTTCGCGAACCTGCAGAACGTCATCAGCGCGCTGAAGAAGCCGATCGACACCGGCACGAACACGGACGCGGCCAGCGCCAACCTGCAGAACGTGCTGGCCACCGGCATCCGCCAGATGGGCAACTCGCTCGACAACGTGCTGACGGTCCGCTCGTCGGTGGGCTCGCGCATGCAGGAACTCGACGCGCTGGACACGATCGGCCAGAACCGCGATCTGAACAGCAAGTCCACGCTGTCCGACCTGCAGGATCTGAACTACGCGTCGGCCATCACCGAGTACTACCAGCGCCAGACTGCGCTCCAGGGCGCCCAGCAGTCGTTCATGCAGATCCAGGGGATGAACCTGTTTCAGTACCTGAGGTGATCGGGGCTCCGTTCGCCATTTGCGGTGTATCGCGACAATAAGGTTGGTACGTCGCGACATTGAGGTCGGTACGGAGGGTGTTCAATCGCCCGCCACGCCTTGCTGGAGGCGGCCGTACCGACCTTCTCCATTTTTTTGTCGCCGATTATTTGTCACGCACAACGACAAAAATGCCAATAATTTCACACATCATTGTTGGCAATGATTGGTGCATTCGAGTACCGACATCACCAATTCATTATGTTCGCACCTTGTTAAAGGAACGTAAAATGTGGCCATCTGTGCTCTTTTTGATATCACCGGGCGCTGATATTACTGAGATTGCTACGGATTGCGCCTGAGCGTTCACACGTTGGGTTCCAACGAGGTCCTTTTAGTCAGGCAAACTAGTCCCACAGGCGGTTCGGCCCTCAAAGCTGATGATCGGTACGCAGCATCCCAAACGATCGCGATCTAGCTTGTCCATGCGTAGGCTGTCCCTCTCACGGAACTCTTGCTTCCAGCGGCGCTTAACCATCGCTAGAAAGGACAGAAGAGTTCATCATCGAGCCAGCTTGACCAGTCCCAAACGAACATGCAGTCGCCGCGACCCTCTAGGGAAAATATGGGTACCTGTTCACGCCTTATGATGTCCCTAAGCTCATCTTGCCAAGGTTGAGGTACCGAAGACAGTGGCACATAGGCCGGGCGGCCACCCGAATTGATGACTGGTACGCAGTGTCTCAATTGACGGCGATCTAGCTTGTCCATGCGTAGGCAGTCCCACTCATTGAACTTACGCCGGCGCGGCGCGACAGGCTATTGGGCCTTCCCGGTAGCAAACAAATACTCGCCCACCGTTCCGTCGCGACAGAGCAAGCCGGTGTCCTCCGGAAACAGATAGTGCTCCAGACCCTCAAAGTCTTCGTAGCAAACGACTTCTCGACCGTCTGCCAAGTAAACCCTGAGGGCGGCAACGTGCTCGAGGTGCGGCGACTCTCCTTCCATGGGCTCGGGGAAATGGAGTATCGAAAGTGTGTTCCCTTCGCGGCAGTACGCAGGGTCTTCAAGCACAACAAACAAATCAGAAACGCCGGAAATCAAAAGAGCCTGTATGACAGAATCGTGCTTGGGACCGATTCGCAGCTTCAAGAGAAAGCACGGCAGGCGGCCACACAGCGCAGCATAGCGAAAGGGAATGAACGGGTACGCCATCGTGCGCAGGGCCGGCGTTCGATCAGTCCAAGTGGAATCTAGCAGTAGCATATCTTTCTGGTACGTGGACTGTTGTGAGCGCTTGTTGCTCTAAGCCATTGGTGAGTGTGCATTCTACCGGAATCTGCGAACATTATCCCGTTTTGGGATATTTCTAATTAGATGATGGCATCGCGGGGATGAAAACCATCCACGACGATCGTTATCAAGCGATAGTTCGCAAACTCATTGAACTCCGGAAATCTACAGGGACCACCCAGCAGTCCATGGCGGATGCACTAGGTCGACCGCAATCATTCGTCTCAAAGGTCGAGTCACTGGAGCGTCGACTAGATGTCGTCGAACTCCACGACTGGCTGCAGGCGTTAGGCGTCGACGCCGGGTCGTTTTTGCGTGAGTTCACTTGGTGGTGAATCGGCCGTTGTCTTACTCCGCTACCGTCATCATGGATTCGGAGTCCTGTACGCGGTCAAGTCGGGAGGCGTGATGACGTGGAGCGATGTCGGTCCGCTCGCTTCGTGAGCAAGCAGCTGATGGTGGGACACGCAGAATTCTTGTAGGGTGTTTTGAAGTCGTTGACCGGTAGCTCCGCTGCAGAAGACGTGCCAACTTGCGCCCAGCGGCAAGAGAGCGCCGATAAAGTCGCTTATATGCTCTCGCCCGACGTGCAACCATCCCTGACCGTTGACTATTGAGCTGAAACGAAGCAGCGCATCGAAAGTTTGGACTTCGGACAGCTCCGAGAGATCTAGCATTGGGCGTGACCAGCCTGACGACATGCACGGATTCACTGCAGGATAATTCCCGGTATCGGCGCACTTGCGGCGTCCGACGAGATTTCATGATCGGCCGTCGCCGTGAGTGTGGTCTATCGCCATCGTCGGGAGGGGCCTAGCGTGGCTGCCGCGAACAAATAGGAGAGATCACAGATGTCCGTACTTGAAGGGGCTAAACGTTGGGTGTCTGCAAATCGTAGCGCCTTCATGGCTATCTCTGCCGTTATGGCCTTGACGCTTATTTCGCTCCAACTCGCCGCGTTCTTTCCCGGTAGTCAAGACGGCCAGACCGTCGCCGCCTGGTTTCAGGCTGTGGGCTCGGTCGCCACCATACTGGGTGCAAGCTACTTCGCCATGCGTCAAGTGAACGAAAGCAGACGACTGGCGGGGCAACTGGAAGGCGATCGGCTCAAGCGACGCTGGTCGTCCGTCAAGGCGATCGCGGACGCCCTCTACCAGTAGTGTCTGGACGTGTCTGTCGAGTTCGAGGGCGAAAGACCAGATTTTAGATTTGTGGCCTTTGCCCAGAGTTACGATGCGGATCGATTCAGCCGGGCGCTTCACCGTATTGATGAGGTACCGCTTTTCGAGCTGGATTCGGACGCATTGGTCACAGCACTCACCGGATTCAAGGAGGAGGCCGATCGACTCCGCTTCTATGTCAACTGGGGCATGAAAGAAATGAAAGCGGAGAAGAGGTGTCTGACGTCTGATCCGGATGTGCCTGAGGGTTTCGTAAAGGAAGCAGGTGGACTCCAAATGCTGGCGGTGACGGAGTACTACCTTGCGGTTCAAGCGGTCACCGGCGGCACAGTGCTGAGCGAACCCAGGCGCTTTGAACCTTATTGCTAACGTAGGCAGCGTCGTTCCCTGTACCCGATGGCTATCGGGTTCGTCAGCACCGTCAGCACCAAGATGCGGTGACTTAAACGGCGACGGGAGGCTGCGCCGACGTCAGCTCTCACGAAGAGAATCTCGCGTACCGTACAGCGCGACGTGAGGCCATCGGCGACGAAATAAATGCAACAACCTACAGTTCGCGCAGGGTTGCTGCGCTCAAAAACTCTGCCGCAAAAACTCTCAAATCACCTCTAACGGGTTGGGGTGCAACGCGGCCCCCAAAATGCGCGGGTCCACTGCAGGATAACTCTGCTTATCTGCTATCGTAAATCGGCCGACACCTGCGGCCTACGCGCGTTGCTCCGCCCGTGCCGTGCTCGTTCCGACGCCTGGAGTTGCCATGGCCGCGTCTGTGCCCCCTGACTCGCCTGCGCCCGCACCGCCGCGTGGTCCCTACAGCGTGCTGCGCCCGCGCCTGCACCGCGGCCACTTCGCCTTCCTGCGTGCGGTGGCGCAGGGCCTGTCGCCGCGTGCCATGTGGGCGCGCTATTTGGGCGACGCCGGCGCCTTCGACGACGGCCCGCGCGTACACCGCATGGCAGCCTGGGTGCGTGCCGAACTGGGCGCGGCGGCGGCGCGCGGCGGCGACTTCGCCCGGGCCCGGCTGCTGCGCCTGGAGCTCGCACCGCCGCCATCGCCGGATGCTCCCCCCACCCTGGCCGCCTTCGTGGCCGCGCAGGGGCTCGACGGTTTTGGCGAGGCCGAGCAGCTGGCGGCGTGGGCGGCGGCCTATTCGCCCTCCGCACCCCCCGGGGGCACGATGCGCTCGCGCGAGCGGCGGCGCCTGCATCTGCTGCAGCGCCAGCTTGACGCCATCCACGCGCTCGAGGCGCAAGTCGCCCAGCCGGTGTCGCCCGCCGATGGCTGCGAGGCGTGGCTGGTCGACGCCGTGGCCGCCCGGCTGCACCGGGCGCGCCTCGCGACCCTGGGGGACCTGGTGCATTGCCTGCGGACCCGGGGACCCGGCTGGTGGCGTCCGCTGCGCGGCATCGGCGCGCGCAAGGCCCGGGCGATCACCGCGTTCCTGCGCGCGCACGCGGACACGTTAGGCGAGGTACCGGACCCCGACCCCGTGGCCGATGGCGCCGCGCCGCCGCTGGCGGAGCACGCGTGCAGTCCATTCGTGCCGCTCGAGCGGTTCACGCCGCCCGTGACCCTCGACGGGCGCGCCGGGGCCTACCGCTGTCCGCGCGCGCAGTGCCGGCTGGCGGCCGATAACGACCGGGACGCGGTGCTGGCGTGGCTCGCCAGCAAGGGCGACGGCCAGAGCGGTTCGCTCACCTGCACGCAACGGGCGTACCGCAAGGAGGCCGAGCGATTCCTGCTGTGGGCGGTGCTCGCGCGGCGCTGCGCGCTGTCGTCCGTGACGATCGAGGACGCCGTAGCCTATCGGGCCTTCCTGCTCGCACCGCCGCCCGACTGGTGCAGCACGCATGCCCAGCCCCGCTGGAGCGCGCGGTGGCGGCCGCTGGCCGGACCGCTCTCGCCCGCCTCGTGTGCCTATGCGCTCGCCGTGCTCGGCAACCTGTATGCGTTCCTGGTCGACCAGGGGTATCTGAGTGGCAACCCGTGGCGCGCGGTGCGGGCGCCACGCGCGGTGCGTCCGCACCTGGATCCGGGGCGCAGCTTCGCCACGGACCAGTGGGTGTTTGTGCGGGGAGAGCTGGCGGCCTTGCCGGCCTCCTCGGTCAATCAGCGGCTGCAGTTCGCCCTGCCGTTCCTGTACGAGACGGGCCTGCGGTTGTCGGAACTGGTTGCGGCGACCACGGATGACCTGCACTGCGAGCGGAGCGCGGATGCCGGTGACGCGTGGTGGCTGAGCGTGATCGGCAAGGGCGGGCGCCTGCGCGAGGTGCCCGTGGCGGCCTGCCGGATCGCCCAGCTCCGCGCCTATCTGCGCGCCCGCGGCCTGCCCGACGACCCCCAGCAAGCAGCAGGGGCCGCGCTGCTGGGGGCGGCGACCGACCGGGCGGAGCGCACGCCCTGGGCGCGCCTGGGGGCCTTCGATCCGGCCGCGCCGATCGCCGCCAGCACGTTTCATCGCCAGATCAAGCGGTTCTTCGCCCAGTGTGCCGCGCATCTTGCACCCACCGATGCCGCCGCGGCCGCCCGCCTGCAACGCGCCAGTACGCACTGGATGCGGCATACCCATGTGAGCCATGCCCTGGCAGGGGGCGTCCCGATCGAAGTGGTGCAGCAGAACGTGGGCCACGCGTCGCTGGCCACCACATCGCGCTACGTGCGCGCGGAAGCCGTTCGGCGACACGGGGCGATGCGGCGCTGGTGGGCCAGTGCGCCCCACTAGCGGGAGCTACGCCGCCGGTAGCGATGCGCTACAGCCGCCTTACCCGCCTGTGTGGTGGTGCCATTCGGGCCTCGCGCCGTGGCTGCACTAAGCTGGAGCGAGGATCTTCCCAGACCGTGCCGGCGCTTTTGACTGGCAGAGGAGGGCCATGAACACGCGCGGGCGCATCGACGTGGCGATACCCGCCGCGCCGCTGCCGCCATCCCGGCTCTTCACCGATCTCACGCCGCGCAGCTTTTTGCTGGATCGCTTGCCGACTCCGGACCAGCCGCGCAAGACGCTTGCGGCACGCCTGATCGACGCGGCGCAGGTCGAGCCGCCCGAGGCCGTCAGCGCCTGCCTGCCGCCATGGGTGCGGCAGCGCTATGCCCTGGGCCGCGTGTTTGTGCCCACGGCGGCCGAGCAGGAGGTGGCCGAGCGCATGCTGACCATGATCTGGCTTGCCACGGCGGCTTACGGCGAATCGCTGGCGGAGATCAACCGGACCTATCTGCGTGCGGTGGGCTGGGACGGCTGGGGCCACCGGGAGCTGGCGCGCAGCAACGCCACGCATGCCATCCCCCAGTCGCTCCTCGTCAGCGCGCCCTGCACCATGCAGGTGGCGAAGCTGTTGCGGGCCATGCAGGCCATGATTGGTCCCTTTTTCGAACACAAGCATGTGTTCGAACGACTGGCCGACGGCACCATCCATGAGACGGATGCCAGTATCGAGCAGATTGGGCTGCTGCCGGTGCGTATGCCAGAGCGGCCGTACCCGGCCGATCTTTACCTGAACATCTGCGACGCGATTGACGACCTCGAAGACACGCAACTCTATCGCAGCGAGCGCTTTACCAACCTGCGCGCGCAGGAAGGCCACCTGCGCCAGGTGTTGGCCGGCTTGCATGTCGGCCTGCTGGCGGTCTATGGCGTCGACAGCCAGCATCTGTCGACTGGCCTGACGGCAGTGTGGGGGTTGCTGGAGAAGATTCGCGACTGGGGCGTCCCCGTCGCCGTGTTCGTCACGTCGGCCATTTTGCACAGCCCGCTCACGGCTGCGTACTGCCATCTTTTCCCGGAGCCGTGCTACGAGATTCCCAGGCTCGGTCCCGCCGACGCCCGCGCGACCATCGCGCAGGCTTGGTCCGCCCTGGGGCTGGCCGGCGAAGTGCCGGGCGAGATGCTCGACGTGGCCCGCCAGTGCTTTGGCCAGCGGGACTGGATCGAGGCGGCGCTCACCGAGTACCTGAGCCTCCTGCATCATGAGTCGCGAGCGGCCGCCGATCGGGCATTGCACGACTTGCACCTCGTGAACTGTCGGGGCGCGGCGGCCGTTCCCTTCGCCTGCTGGACCCACTTCACCGCGACCCATGAACGGCCCCTGCAGTCCTTGCAGGCGCGCGAGTTGCGGGACTGGTTTCCGGTGGCGATGACCAAGGATCCCGAGTTGGCCTTCGTATTGCCGAAGCGCAAGAAGGGGCGATAGTGCAGATGGCCTCACAGAAGACCTTCGTGCCCCTGGGCCCACGCCCGGCGTTCGAGTCGGCCAGTAGCCTGGCGCGGGCGCTGCGCGCGCCGCTGGCACAGGCCGCCGGCGTGGGCCGCACGCAGGGCATGACGCGGCTGGCCTTCGGCACGGTGGACTGCCCCTTGCGCCTGCTGGCGGCCTTGTATGCCGGGCTGGTGGGATCCGGCGAGCAATTGCGTGACACGCGGACCTTGTTCGCCTTCTGCGCGATCGGGCTGGCACGTCGGGAGCTGGACGCCTTCAACAGTCGGGTGCTGGATGGGGGCGGGCCGGTGCGGCACTGGCAGTTGCCCGCGTGGTTTGCCGGCGGTCTGGTGGCCCGCAAACTCTGCGGCACCTGCAGCGGCGAAGCGTGGCGCACGTTCGGGATCGAGGCCGATTTTTATCCGCACTATGCACCGGGTGTCACCGTGTGCTGGCAGCACGAGACAGCGTTACACTTGGCGACCGAAATGGGCCCCGGGTTTCTCGATCGCCGCCCACGTGACGCCTCGGCGTCCGAGATTGCCTTTGCCCGGTCCAGCTTCGTTGTGGCCCAGATGGACCCAAAGCAGGCCCGTGGCGTCTTTCGGGCCCGGATGGCGCAGGCCGGCTACTGCCGACCCGACGGTCGCTACCATGCGAGGCCATTGCGCCGCGACTTCGAGGCATTTGTCGCGCAGGCGGCGCTGCCACCGCCCTTGACGCGTTTGGCGACACTCCCCACGCGGTGCGCAAGGATATGCGCCTGGCTGGACGATGAGGAGCGACGCCTACACCCGTTGTACATCGTGCTCCTGGATGGCTTTCTGGCCGGGACGATGGCGGCCGGCCGATCGCCGGTCTGCCTGCGTGCGCCGGGCCACGCACGTGCGGGATGGGCGGTCAAGCAGGCCAGTGGTCCGGGGCCCTGTCCGGTCGACCGCCGCCGGCACTACGAGCGCGAGGAGATTCCCGCGTTGCTGGGGCGGGGCTGCACCTGCGCGGAGATTGCGACGCTGATCCGGACCAGCCAGGCCACGGTGCACCGCATTGTCCGGGAGCGGGGCTATCGCGGGCTGTGCGACGCGGGGTTCGCCGAACGGTTGCGCCAGCGGGCACGGGCGGCCTGGCTGAGCGTGCAATGGCGCTATCCGTGGATGTCGACGAATCAGCTGCAGCGCTACGAGCCCAATGCCTTGGCGTGGCTGCGCGCGCATGACGCGCAGTGGCTGGCCACCCAGCGGCCCGTGGCCTGGCCGGCCGGGCGGTGCCGCACGGTGGATCCCGGACCCAAGGGCCAGGGCCGTGCCGTAGCGGCACGGCTGCGCCAGGCGCTGGCGCATCTGCAAGCCGAGGTGCGCGCGGGCCTGCGGCGGCGGTGCACCCGGCGCGCGATTTGCCGGCTGATGGGCATCGACGAGTACGCGTTGGCGCGGATGACGCGATGGCCGGGGGTCCGTCGCCTGCTCGATGCCGCCGGTTGCACTGGTGTGCGTGACGTGCCCGATCACCCGCCGCGGAGATCGCCATGAGCAAGCATCTGCTCGGGACCTTGCTGCCCATCCAGCCGGAGGAGCTATGCAGCGCGTTTGCGGCGCGTGCCGCCAAAATCCTGCTCGCCTCGAGCCAGGTCGGACGGGCGCAGATTGCGACGCTGGCGCATTGTACCGATGCGCCGCTGTTCGGCACGGAACTCGAAGCGGTGTCCGCGATCTTGCAGGCACAGGCAAAGCCGCCCCTCCAACTGGCCTATCAGCATAGCTTTCTGCCCCTGGCGATGGCGTTCGAAGCGCCCCACGTCGGACAATTGTTGTTGCGCGATGCCCTCCTGGGGCCTGACCACCAGGCGGTCAAGCTATTGCGGGCCAGTCTGCATGCCTTCATCCTCAAGCCGGGCGTCTGCCGGTCGTGCCTGCGCGAACAGCTCCAGTCCCTGGGGATGGGCATCTGGCTGCGCCAAGGCATGCTGTTGGGGTGGGAGATGTGCCTGATCCATCAGGAGCCGATCCAGCGCTTGTGCCCCGACTGCGCGCGGACCGACCGCGCGCGCCGTCTGCCCCTTGCACCGTCTGCACGCTGTCTATGTGGCAAGTCGCTGCGCGTAGACCGACATGTGGCGGCCCGCGAGTCGGAGTGGCTAGAGGTGGCCAAGGATCTCCAGGCCGTCCTGGCCGCCGACCCGATGCGGGTCAACGGCCCGGCGCTGCAAAGCCTGATTTGTCAGCACGGGCGCAGCTTGGCGTCGTGTGACACCGCCCCGGGCCATTGCTCGTGCCACCGCGAGCCCGACGCAGATCTGGGGGCCGGCAACAGCCTGCACTTGCGGGGGGCGGGGGAGACGAGCCGCGCCCGCGTGGTCCATGGGCATGGCTTGTCGGGCAGCCCGCTTGTCAACATCATGGCGCTGCGCACCCTTTTCGGTTCGGCGAGAGCGGCGCTCGCCCTGCTGCCGGTCGCCGGCGCGGCGAGCGACCCGGGCAAGTTGCCCGCAGCCGCCTTGCAGCAGACGCTGACCCCGGACGCAGAGCGGCTGGCGCTGGATCAGGCCATGGCGCTGGCGCTCAAGGCGCGCGCCCCGCATCTGCGGCTTTCGGATCTCGAGCTCGCATGGCGCGACGAGCTGACGTACCTGACCCTGTTCGCGTCGCCGTGGCTGACGGCGAATTTCTCCAGTACGGAGCGCCGGCAGGCACGCTGGGAAGTCACCGACGCGCGTTACGCACAGCACGTACATGACAAGGCGGCGGCCCTGCATCGGGATTTGCATGCACCGCCCATCACCATGAAACTGCTGCTCGAAGGGGTCGTTCGCTACGCCACCTATACGACGCAACGGGCGCGTCTGCCGAAACTCGTCGCAGCCCTGGAGGCCGAGGCGGAATCCGGAGAGGCGTGGAAGCGTCGCCATCTGCTGATCAAGCTGACCGACCATCCCGCGCTGGCCACCGGTGCGTTGGATCTCTCGTCCAGCGAGATTGATGCATTGACCCCCACCCAGCTGGAGAGCAAGCTCATCTGGATTACGAGACGGATCCGCGAGGCCAATACCGAGCGTGGAGCCAGGAAGGGCGCCGCCACGCCATCCCAGAAATCGCCCGCGCGAGCTGGCCATGGCAGGCGATGACCAGCGGGACGGGTCGTGCGCCAAGGACCGGACCGGCGACGGGCCAAGTGGGGAGGACGTGCCGGCGCTGCGTTACCAGAACCTTGCCACGTACTGTGTGTGCGATCCCATTCTCGAGATGCCAGAACGCGACCGCTTCGGCGTGCTGACGGGCAGCGCCTACCAGCACGATCTGTTTGCCAAGGGCAAGCGTGTCGGTATTGGCCTGCAGGGCTTCAGTGTCGATCTGCGCGGCGGACAGCACTTCTATTTTCAGAGCGCGTCGCAGTGGCGCGCCGATTTCCATCTCAAGATGTGCCCGTATGTGTGCGAAATCCGCTGCAGTTATCCCCTGATCGACGTGGCGAGGTTGCAGCGTGAGGGGCGCCAATCGATCGTGTATGCCGACGATTACGCGGTCGTGCACCGCATGCTCAGCGTGGAACTCAAGACGAAGCCTGGTCACGTGCACCTGCACGGACTGTGCTACCACCGCCGCGAATGGCTGCGGGCGCGAGCGCTGCTACGCGACACCGACGTCACGCTCGAGTACTTCCATCCACAAGATCTGCCCAATATCGAAATCAAGAACGCCATGACCTGCTATCAGTGGCTGCATCGCAGTGACCTCAATACCCTGCGGCCCCATGCAGTGCAGTTCGCCGCGAGGTTGCGTGACGCGCGCAACCACCGCACCTTGGAGGAGACCCTTCAGCGGATCGCAACGGCGCTGCCGTGCTGTCTCGATGCCGCCTACGAGCTGCTTGCAGCGAGTCTTGCGCTGGGCCTTGTCCGCATCGACCCGCGCTACGAACTGGCGCCCCACCGGGCGTTGCATTTGGTCAGGGTGGAGGTGTCATCATGAAAACGCCCCTTTGCCCGATCGAACTCAATCGGCTGCTGCAATGGACAGACGGCAATGGCGAAGACAGACGCTATCGCTTGGTGGCGTTTGACGCGCGCCGCGGCCGACTGGCCTTTTACCCGCTGGATGCGAAGGGTGCGACACGAGACGACAGCTTTCCGCTGGTCGCGTTTCCGGTCGACCAGATCGCGCGGGAAATGGCCTGCGGAAGGCTCGTCGAGATTCCCGAGACGGAGGAGGTGGCCTGCACGCGACGCCATGCCGCAAAACTGGCACCAGCCGATGTCGAACGTTGGGCAACGCGTCGCGCGATGATTGCGGCGCTGCTGGAGATCGGGCAGGCCGAGAGCCGGCGGATGGGCATCCCCGATACCAATGCCTTATTCTTTGAGCCCGCGCTATTCACCGCCACCGTGGCCTTCGTGAGCGATCGTTTCAGGCAGCGCCCAGCCCGGGTCAAGCGACTGGTTGTGCAGTGGCTCCGTCAGGGCGCGGACGACCTGGCGATCATACCCCGTACGGGACAGCGGAAGGCCAGCAAGTTGATTCCCAGGAACGACCGCTTAAAGCGGCGCCCGGGCCGACGATCGGCCTACGAGATCCTGCATCAATGCACGCTGGGCCGGTTCAACGAGTTCTGGCGAGCGCGAGTCATGGCCGCTATTGTGGTGGCGCGCATCGAGTCTGACACATGGGGAAAAGCCTGGATCAGGCTGCGGCAATGCAAGCGATTTTATGCCGACATGCGCAGTCGCTTCAGTCACGTGCCGGGGCATCTCGACGACGCTGACCCACCGCGCATCGCCGCCATCCGGCTGCCCTCCGCGGACATCCTCAACCGGCACAAGCGCGCGATGCTGAAAGATCTTCGCGAGGAGATCTTCCCGCCCGCGACGCATTCACCGACGGGGGGCAACGCGACGGATCTGTGCAACGGGCGTCTCGTGATCTGGGACATGGACGCAACCGTGCTCGAGTTTATTGATATCGTCGTGGAGGCAGACGGAAAACGGATCGTTGTGGGGCCGCCCACGCTCATTCTCGTGGTCGAACGTCGCAGCAACTGCATCGTGGGGTGGTTCCTGACGGTCCGGCCGGAGAGTAGCCTGTGTTACTGCTATGCCCTCTATAACGCGTTGACCGATAAAGGGCCGAGGCTGCGCCAGCTTGGCTTTGAGGAGACACCGCAAGGCATTGTCTCTGGCGATTGCGACGGAGCGTTCATCGACCGCGGGCCCGGACGCGGCCATCAGTTCGTCAGGATGACTGCAGATGAACTGGACATTGATTTGACGTGGGGCAGAACGAGGGTCCCGGAGGACAAGGGGGATGTGGAGGAGGCCGGCGGACTGGTCAAGCGGCGGGTGCGTGACGAGGAGACTGACCTTGAAAACACCTGGTTGATTCAACAGACGCGAGCGGCAGTGAAAGCGAAGACGGCGATGTTCCCGACCGGTGTCATTACGACGGAGCGACTCATCGCCAATCGCACGGAAAGACGGCACGGAAAGGCGCCCGACAGAATCGAAGCGACCCTGCGTGGCTGTGAGCGCATGGTCGTGGACGCCATCGCGCAGATCAACGCCGCGTGGAAGTCGGACCGGTCGGGCTTGACATTGGGCATGCAGGTGCGGCGGGTTCCGAATACACGGGTTGGTATTCACACCGCCATGCAGGAGGCGAGGCGAGGCAACGCCCGTGCGCCCAGGAGCGAGACCTCGCTGCTGTGGGCCACACTGCCGAAGCACTATCACTGCAAGCTGCGTCGCGGCGTGATACGCAAGGACAATGTCGTCTATGGTGGCAATCGCGAAGACGACTGTGGGTGCGAGGCGGCCGCCGCGCTCGCCGAGTACGCCAAGCAATGGCAACTGGAGCATCCGAATGACCTACAATCGCCAACGGTGGCGCCGATCCTGATTCCGCCCTATGGGAATTGTGCGTTGTGGGTGCGTGGCGAGGAGGTCGTGGTGATACCTGCGCGTGGACAGGCCAGGGAATGCTATGGCGAGGACGTCGATCTGGAGATCATCGAATTCCTGAAACTCGATTTCAACAGCGAGAAACGGGCGTACGAAATCAAGGGCGATCCAAAGCCACCTGTCATGGCTGGCCGGGCGGCACAGGAGGCCAGTAAACGGATCTTGGCAGCCGTTGGTAGTCCCCCGACGGCGGGGGCGGCTACCGTCAAGATGGCGGCGCGCCGGCATGCCCAGCACGCAGAGGATGTATCGCACTTCAACGAGGTTGCGGGAAAGGTTGGGTTGCCCACCGACGCACCGGCCGAGAAAGCCGCTAGGCCGGGCTCGGCGGACACCGAGATGGAGCTAAAGGACGCCGTGATTCGGCCCCGCGTGATCAAGGATGTGATCGATGGATGAGCGGTGAGGGCAGGCCGTGCAGAATTTAGGAAAGGAGACAAGTGCCAGTTTTGCTTGACATTCGTAGCTGGTAGATTTGCCCCCGCGTCTCCGGGCACGAGCGCGCACCTAGGTAGATCAGGTCATCGTGCGCCTGACTTTTGCGGGGGAACGGTAGACCATCAAGGCTGGGAAGCGGGCGCCTACCGATGATTCTGTCATCAGTGATGATGTCGGTAGGAAGCCACTCTTGCCGACCCCAGTTTGCGAAATTCCGCAAGCCGGCTCAAAAGAGGGGATCATAATTGTCCTCCTCGTCCGATCTTCGTGATTCATCAATCACGGTTGCGACGTTTGGCTCCGAAATCGAGCAGGCCATTCCGCGAATGCGCATGAAGATGTCGTCGCGACCGTACCATGCGCCACGAACAGCAATGCATGCGCTGTTGAAGTCTTCCTCTGTACCGCCGAGGGCCTTTGCGTTGCCCAGCCAGCGCGCCTTGCAGCGCAACTGATGTGCAGTTGCGCGTTGACGCAACTTGGGTTCCATAGGCAGTAGGCCGTCTGAGGTAGGGAATTCCGGCGCACCCAAATACGACTCAAACCAATAGAAGTATGCGCAGGCGCGCATCCAGTCGGCAGCGGCAGACCTATCGGACCCGAACGTTACTGATGACATTGCCGACGCCCGAGGCCGGACCACGCGGCGCCTGCCGCAACGCGGCGTGACTGTACCCGCCAAGTTACGACGCCAGACGGGGCCTCAACGGAGATACGATGGGCCTCCCGCTCGGCCCGCGGACGCAAGGCGGCTTCGACCTGTTCCACCACTCTCGTTTCTGAAACCTTCGGAACGACGCACTTTACTCTGCTGACGCGTTCGGCGGGGCTTTCAGCCGCAAGCTTCTCCACATACTTCTCGACGTTTCCTGACAAGCTGACGATTCCCTGATTAACTTCCACGCCGATGCTTGGGGCGCTGACACGATGCTCCCACTCTAACTCGTCGCTCACGAGCTTCTTGAACTCAGTGTCCGCTCTCATTGCTTGCTCCTTTGGTGTGGTCGACCGTTTCATCCAATATAAGAACGGTACGACCTAGCTCTTTGATGTGGCACAAGCTCGGCCGGCGAGGTCATCTTGACACGGTGACTTTAAAGACGGTGGATCTCGTAGCATCTTGCCCAAGAAATCCCGCCGTCCCTGGTACCCTTGCCTGGGGTTGATGGGTTCCCTGCCACATGGTGATAGACAGCAGCGCAGCATGGGCTGACGGTGCGAGTGCAGCGACACGGCATACTGCCGCAGATTTGCAATTCCCTACGGGTCGGCTGACGCGTGCAATCAGCACAGGCGGCCTAGACCCATCAGCGGGTGTTTGTATGCTTATGAGTTCATCCACGAGCCGTCAGCGAACGTCAAGAACGCTAGAAGCTCGCGGTTCGCTCACGTAGCATTGGCACGTTCAGCTCGGACCGCACAAAACTTGAACTCCGGAATCTTGCCAATGGGGTCAAGTGCCGGATTCGTAAGCAGGTTTGCGGCCGCTTCCGCATAGCAGAATGGCATGAAGATCATGTTCTCCGGTACGTCCCTGTCGGCGCGAACCTTGACTTCGATGGTGCCCCGGCGCGTCCACAGGCGGGCGAACTCGCCAGGCTGCAGTCTCAGGCGGCGCATATCATCTGGCGAGATCAGGGCGACGGCTTCAGGCTCGATGCCATCGAGCACGTTCGAACGGCGAGTCATCGAACCTGTATGCCAATGCTCAAGAATGCGACCTGTGGATAGCACCATGGGGTACTCGGCGTCCGGGATTTCATCTGGTGGCCGGATGTGGGCTGGGACGATTCTTGCCCGGCCGTTAGCTGTCGGGAAACCGCCAGTGAAAATGATGTCGTTTCCCGGCACTGCCAGTCCCTCTACCGGGTACGTCACTCCACCCTCGCGCTCAAGGCGTTCCCACGTGATGTTTTTCAACGAGGGCATTACCTGCGCCATTTCCGAGAATACGTCGGCAGGTCCACGATATTTCCACTCGCACCCCATGCGCTTCGCAATCTCCTGAATGATCCAGAGATCCTGGCGCGCATCGCCCGGCGGCTCGAGGACCTGGCGCGCCAGTTGAACGCGGCGGTCCGTACTGGTAAAGCTGCCAACCTTTTCGGCAAACGCGGAGGCCGGCAGGATCACGTCTGCATGAAACGCAGTCTCGGTCACAAACAGGTCCTGCACCACAAGGAACTGGAGCATTGCGAGGGCCTGCCGTGCGTGCTGCAGATCCGGATCTGACATCGCCGGATTTTCTCCCTCGATGTACATTCCGGTGATCGTGCCCGCATGAATCGCGCCCATGATTTCCACCACGGTCAACCCTGGCTTGGGATCGATCTCCTGGTGCCAGACATGCTCGAACGGTGCTCGCAGATCCGCCCGTCCAACGGACTGGTAGTCTGGCAGGAACATCGGGATCAGCCCCGCATCGGATGCGCCCTGAACATTGTTCTGTCCCCGCAGCGGATGCAGCCCTGTTCCCGGTCGCCCAATCTGACCAGTGACCAGCGCCAGTGCGATCAGACATCGTGCATTGTCCGTGCCGTGCACGTGTTGGCTGATGCCCATTCCCCAGAAGATGATGGAAGCCTTCGCCCTGGCGTAGAGCCGCGCCACTTCTCGCAGTGACTCGGCCGGAACGCCGCAAATCGGTTCCATTTTCTCCGGCGAGAACGCAAGCATCCGTTCTTTCAGCTCTTCATAGCCTTCAGTGTGGTCGGCAATGTACCGGTCATCGGTCAGGCCCTCCGTGATGATCGTGTAAAGCATTGCATTAAGCAGCGCCACATCGCTCCCCGGCTTGAACGCCAGGTGCATATGTGCATGCCGCGACAGGCTTTGCCGTCTCGGGTCAATGACGATCAGTTTGGCGCCCCGTCGTACGGCGTTGATGATGAACGTCGCCGCAACCGGGTGGTTCACCGTTGGGTTGGCGCCGATAACGATAATGACTTCCGCGTCGAGCGCCGCTTCGAACGGCGCAGACACTGCGCCGGAGTTCAATCCTTCCATCAACGCTGCGACCGACGACGCATGACACAGTCGCGTGCAGTGATCGACGTTGTTTGATCCGAAGCCGGTGCGTACCAGCTTCTGGAACAGGTAGGCCTCTTCGTTGGAACCTTTCGCCGATCCGAAACCGGCCAGTGCCTTGGCGCCTTGCGTATCGCGAATATTGGCGAGGCCACGCGCGGCAACGTCGAGCGCTTCGTCCCACGTCGCTTCGCGGAAGTGGGTATGCGGGTTGGCGGGGTCGACCTGATCGGTCCAGTCTTTTCTCGCGTTCGGCAAGCGGATCAGCGGCGTCGTCAGCCGATGTGGATGATGGATATAGTCGAATCCGAAGCGGCCTTTCACGCATAGCCGATTGTGGTTGGCCGGGCCGTCCTTGCCTTCGGCATATAGGATCCTGTTGCCCTTCACCTGGTACGTCACCTGACAGCCAACGCCGCAGAAAGGGCACAAGGAATCGACGTGCCTGTCCGGGTAATTGACGCGCGTCTGATGCTCGTCCAGCAGGGCGGAGGGCATCAATGCACCGGTAGGGCAGGCCTGGACGCATTCGCCACAGGCGACACAGGTGGACTCGCCCATGGGGTCGTCGAAGTCGAAAGCGACCTTTGCTCCACTACTTCTGTAAGCCATGCCGATGACATCGTTTGCCTGAACTTCGCGGCAGCCGCGTACGCACAAGCCGCATTGGATGCAAGCATCAAGATTGACGCGCATGGCGGGGTGACTGGCATCGCCTTCCCAGCGTTTCGATCCCGGAAACCGGCTCGTGCCAACGCCCATCTTGTCCGCCCATTGCCACAACTTCGAGTCCGGATCGTGCGACGTGACGCGCGCAGGCTGATCGGCGAGCAGCAGTTCCATCACCATATTCCGGGCAGACACCGCACGCGTGCTTGCGGACTTCACTTTCATGCCAACCGCGGGGGCACGCATGCAGGAAGCAGCCAGAACGCGCTCGCCCTCAATCTCGACCATACAGACGCGACAGTTGCCGTCCGCACGATAATTAGGCTCCTGCGAGTAACACAAATGCGGGATTTCAGTGCCAAGTCGATTGGCGACCTGCCAGATCGTTTCACCGGGCGCCGCTTCAACCATCTTCCCGTCGAGCTCAAACTGGATGGCCTTCATGGCGCACGCTCCCGGGCCGGAAACAACTCAGGGAAATAATTGATGATGCTCGTTAGTGGATTCGAGGCCGCTTGCCCCAATCCACAAATGGATGCGTCCCGCATCGCCTGGCTCAGTTCGCCCAGTAACTCCTGATTCCAGACGTCTTCGGACATGAGTAGTGCCGCTTTCTGCGTACCTGCCCGGCAAGGGGTGCACTGGCCACAGCTCTCGTCTTTGAAGAACCGCATGAGATTGAGCGCGGCTTGCTTGATGTCGTCGTGCTCGGAGAGAACGATTACCGCCGCAGAGCCGATGAAGCATCCGTACTTCTCCAGCGTGCCGAAATCGAGCGGAATATCGTCCATGGATGAGGGCAGGATGCCGCCGGAGGCTCCGCCGGGAAGATAGGCCCGCAAGGTGTGCCCGTCCGCCATGCCGCCGCAACATTCATCGATCAGTTCGCGAATGGTGAGGCCGGCGGGGGCCAGTTTGACCCCGGGATTCTTCACGCGTCCGGATACTGAATAGCTGCGCAGCCCATGGCGCTCATTGCGACCGTGGGCTTTCCACCAGTCGGCACCTTTTTCAACAATGTCGCGTATCCAGAACAGGGTCTCGACGTTGTTGATAAGCGTGGGGTGGCCAAAGAGGCCAACCTGGTAGGGGTATGGGGGCTTGTGGCGCGGATATCCCCGCCTGCCTTCAATGCTTTCCAGAAGCGATGATTCTTCACCGCAGATGTAGGCGCCCGCACCGCGTCGAAGATGCAGCACTGGACCACCGGGTGGGAGTTTGTCGATTTCACACGCGAGGATTTCACGCACCGCCGGATACTCGTCCCGGATGTAGATGTACACCTCGGTTGCCTCGACAGCATGGGCACCGATTAGTGTGCCCTCAATGAAACGGTGAGGATCACGTTCCAGGTAGTAGCGATCCTTGAAGGTACCGGGTTCGCTCTCGTCGCCGTTGATCACCATGTGGCGCGGGCCCTGGACGCTCAGAACCGAACGCCATTTCCGGCCGGCAGGAAAGCCCGCGCCGCCCAGGCCGCGCAAACTCGAATCGTCGAGCACTTTCAACAGGTCTTCCGTCGCAAGCGCACCCGAACGCAGCCGGCTCAGCAGTTGGTATCCGCCTGCTGATACATACTCCTTGTACTCAACATACGTTGGCAAGCGGACGTGCGCGTCATTGCGTCTGGCGGTTTCCATCACGTCATGAACGTTCGCGTGATCGACGAAATTGTGGCCGACTTCTGCCATGGGAGCCGTGTCGCATCGACCGACACATGGTGCGCGAACGATGCGAATGCCGGGTCCAGATGCGACGAGCAGTTCCGCCAGCAACTTCTCCGCTCCAAACATTGCGCAGGTAAGCGAGTCGCAAACGCGAATAGTCAGTGGGGGAATCGCCGGGTCACCTTCCTTGACGACGTCGAAGTGCGCGTAGAAGGTGGCTGTTTCGAACACCTCGGAGAACGCCAGCTTCATCTCGTCTGCCAACGCCGCCAGGTGAGCGGCCGAGATCTGCTTGTACGTGTCCTGAATCAGATGCAGATGCTCGATAAGCAGATCCCGTCGCCGCGACTTTTCGCCAAGCAATAGCGCAATGTCGAGGGCCGCCTTTGGATCGATCGCTCGACCTTTCGGCGTTGCCCTGGCTTTGCGTCCTCCGGCGCCGGGATGGTCAAAGATCCTGATCGTTTGCTCGTGCTGACTCATGTTTCATGTCCCCGAACGTGTACATGCACTGCAAGGCACCTCAGCAAGGTGGCCGCGGGGGTTCGGCGTCGTCGACGAGCATTCATGCGCGCTACTCGCAGGGTGACAACCCTTGGTATTCAGTGACCGCCAGGATACAAATGCGCTGCAATCAGGCGCACCTACATTTCATTCCGGCGATAAGCAGCCACGGAGAGACATCGTGAATGTGTACTCTTGCACCGAAGTGGAGAGATAACAAGTGGCCGCCACGAATGATGATGCAGAAGTACCGCCATACACCCATGGCGAGACACCAGACCTCTAGCCTGCGGCACGCGGCCGGATTGCGTTCATTCCAACATATCGCGGCTCTCCCTATTGGCCTCCATTGCTCGAACTTCTGAAGTTGGCGGACAAGAGAGGTAGCGAAAGACCGCATTACGTACCTCCCGCGTGCTTCGCGGATCACTGGTTTCCTTTCTTGCTCTGGTGCATCTCCGGGTCGCGTTCGCCCGAGGCATTCTTGGTCGAACTCGGTGCGCTGATCAGCGTCGCGTCCACCACCGTACCCGCGCGCAGCATCAATCCCTTGTCGCGAAGGTGGTCGTTGACCAGCGCGAGGATCTGAGCCGCCAGCTTGTGCTTCTCCAGCAGATGACGGAACCGCAAGATGGTGCTCTCGTCGGGAAGTCGCACCGTCCAGTTGTCCAACCCGGCGAACTCCCGATACAGCGGCACGTCATGCAGCGCCTCTTCCATCGCCGGGTCCGACAGGCCAAACCATTGCTGAAGGAAGTGGATACGCAGCATTGCCTCGACCGCGAACGGGGGACGGCCGCGCTTGCCTTCCGGGGCGTAGGGAGCGATCAGCATCACCAGATCAGCCCACGACACAACACGGTTCATCTCGTCCAGGAATTCGCGCTTGCGGGTGCGCTTGGTCGACAAGTTCAGTCCAAGGTCAGTTTGTTTCATGCACGACATGCTCGCTGGCTCGACGATTCATTGCAAGCACATCTGACGGCCTTTTGTGCAGACTATCCCTAGGTACAGCCAACGTTCACCACGTGCGCCAATCTCGATGCCACCGAGCGTCACGCCCACCAGCTCGCCGGCTCGCAAGCCCGTCGCGTAGCCGAAATCGAGCAGGAAACGCAGCCGCTGCGCCGCCGGCACGGACCAGCCGTACGACCACTCGAGTCCGTCAGCAATCGCACGGATCAGCTCCCACTCGCCCGCGGTGATTGCCCGGGAGGCATCCACCCAAGCCGCCCGCGGCGCGCCACGCACCTTCCCCCCGGCGAACGGGTTCGCCAGCACGTAGCGCTGCGCGATCAGCCAGCGGAACATCGCGCCCAGCACCGCCAGCGCATAGGCGATCGAGCGCGGGGACAAGCCGCCGGTGAAAGGGCGGCATTCCGACGATGCGCGCGGCCGTGCCCGCGCGACCCAGTGCTGGTGCGGCGTGGGCCGGCGCAGGAACGCGCGGTAGGCAATGGCGTCCTCAGTCGCTAGCGACGACAGCGCCTTGCCGCGCTCGACGAGCGCCCACAAGAGGAGGCGCTCGGCTTCCCGGCGGTATGCGCGCGTGGTTTCGGCCGACTCGTGCAAGGTCAGCCAGGCGCTGATGGCCTCGTAGTCGTTGCCGGCATCGAGCGTGCACATCTGGCGCGGTGCTCGGAAGTTTCCGTGTGATCCGTCGAGTTCATGTGGCAAGCGGATCTGCTCCTGCGGCACGATTCGGACTGGTGGCGCCGCCGCGATCAGGGCGCGCGCCCGTTCGGTGAGCCCAGGGTGCGCCGCAAAAAAGGCTTCGACCCGGCGCGCGCTGCCAGCGCCCAGTCCGGCAATGGTGGCCCACCAGCGCGGCCGGCGCGGCACGCGCACGGTCAGGTCGGCCAGCGTGCCGATCCCATGGGCGTGCAGTGCGACGGCCACGCGAGTGGGCAGCCACCAGGTGATCGGATCGCTGATCTGGGGCTCGGGGATGGGCAGCGACCGCAACGACTCCAGCGCACGTGTCACCGCCTTGCTGTGCTTCTCTCGCTCCGTTTCGCCGCAACGGAACAGCGTGGCCAAATCCTCGCGCCGGCGCTGCCGAGCGAACTCGGCAAGCTGACGGCGAATCGCTCCCAACACGCCACGCGCTGACCTACCCGCCCCCAGCGCGTCGGGGCAATAGCGCTCGACCGCCTGCCGCGACGACGCTCCGGCGTACCAGGCGCGCAGGGCGGCCAGCGGGGCGGCGTCGGGAAAGTCGACCGTGATCAAGAAGTTCCGCATGGGACGCACCGCAAGTGATGAGACGTTGGCTCGCCGACCGGACCCGGCTCAATCTCACAGACAGCAGTTTGGCCAAGAAACGGCGCCATATCGCTAACATCGGTTATCGATATGGCTCGCCTTTGCGGCCGCACCGTAGCCCCCTTGAAATCATTCTGCCCAATTGCTATTTTAGTTTCGCTCAGGCAGTCGCGTCGTTGCGCGCGCTGCGTGTTTCTGTTTGTTTGCCAGCAGCTTGGCGGGTGGATGGGAGCGCGTAGGCCCCTTCGCCTCCTTGCTGCGTCCAAGGAGGATATGACCATGAGTGACCTTTTCTTGGGAACCGACCTCTTCAGCGAACTCGACCGCATGCAAAGGCAGATGGCGAGTTTGTTCGGCGGCTTCCCGTCCAGTCTTCGTACCGGACGCTTCGGGGCCTTTCCACCCGTCAATATCGGCTCCACGGACGACTCCATCGAAATCGTCGCATTCGCACCGGGCATCAAGCAAGACAAGCTCGAGGTGTCGATCGACAAAGGCTTGCTGACCATCAGCGGCGAGCGCGAGGCGGCGTATCCCGAGGACGATTCGGAGGCACGGCTATACGCCCAAGAGCGGTTTACCGGCACGTTCCGGCGCGTGGTCGAGTTGCCACAGGGCGCCGATCCCGACAAGGTGCAGGCGCGCTACGCCAACGGCTGCTTGTCCATCAGTGTGGGCAAGCGCGAGTCGTCAAAGCCGCGGGCAATCGCGATCCAGTAATGCCAGGAGACTGCCATGAACGATAGTACCGAAGTCGCCAAGCGCGACCCGAACGCGCTGGCAGAACGTGAGGAAGACCGGTCGACGCCGACCATGACACTGCACCCCGCGGTCGACATCATCGAGGACCGCAGCGGCGTCACCCTCTGGGCCGATTTGCCAGGCGTGCCCAAGGACAAGCTCGAGGTGAATGTCCACGACGGCAACCTCAAGATTGAGGCAGAGGCGGTCGTGCCGATGCCGCCTGGGCTGCGTGTACAACACGCGGAGATTCGCCAGCCGCACTTCGCGCGGGCGTTCTCGCTGAGTCCGGACCTCGATGCGGCGAAGATCGAGGCGAACCTGCAGGACGGGGTATTGAAGCTGACGATTCCACGTCGCGACGAGGCCCGTCCGCGCCGCATTGAAGTCACCGTGGCGTGATGTCCCTCAGCGGGGGGCTACGGTGCGGAGCTGGCGACGGTGGCATCCGCTCGGATGCCACCGTCGAGCGGCGTGGAGCCGGCGGACAGCATTGGCAGGTCCGGTGCCACAACCCTCCGCGCCGGATCCGAGAAGGCGTCCGCCCCGGCTTCTCTTGGCGGCACCGAAACGCAGAGGCGTCGATAGGAGGACAACATGAAAACGGAACTGGGGAAATGGAACCCCTTCAAATTCTTGCGCAGGACGTCCACCGACAAGCCACAGGGGGCAGAACCCTCCAACGTTCCGGCCCCCCGGCACTGGCAGCCAGACTGGCCGGATGTGTCGCGGTTCCTTTCCGGCGATTCCTGGCGAGCGATGGGTGAATTCCTGCACGAGCCGCTCGCGAGCTTCGGCGGTTTGGATCGTTGGTTCGGCGACTTCAGCTCCGCTCGCTTCCAGCCGCGGATCGACGTGGTCGACGATGGTACGGCGCTGAGGATCACGGCCGAGCTGCCGGGCATGGAGCGCGAGGAGGTGCAGACGAGCATCGAAGATGGCGCGCTGGTGTTGCGCGGCGAGAAAAAGCAGGACATTCGGAGCGAGGAAAATGGCTGCTACCGCTTGGAGCGGGCGTATGGCGCGTTCATGCGCAGTATTCCGCTGCCGGATGGCCTCGATCTGGACCACGTCGATGCCCGATTCGAACGAGGCCTACTGACCCTGCGCCTATCCAAGTCAGGCGCGCAGCCACCTTCCGTCAGGAAAATTGAGGTCAAGTAAGCGACTCGAAAAGTATAGGAACCTGAAGGGAATGTCTTGCGTAATAGACTGCGACGTACGGTCGGTTTGTCAACGGCAAGGCGTCCCAGTAGATCGGTGAATGAAGCTAAAGAGGTAACGATGGAATTTGATTCTGATTGGCTTACGCTGGGTCGACATCGGGTGAGGCTCAGGTGTGCCCGCGGATTTCCTACCGAGAAAACACGGACAGTGGCAGAACTGGCGAGGATCGCCATCGAAAACAACTTGAGTGCAGCCGCTCGCCTAGTTGAAGTGTCCGCTACTGGACCAGGGGAAAACGCATACACCATCACCGTTGGCACGACCTTCGCGAAAGACAGGGAAGCGGCCCCCCATCTTGAGTTGGCGCTGGCCACGATGCTAGGCATTCCGGCCGACCACCTCAATATGGAGGTGGAAATCGTTAGCCAGGCTGAAGTGGATACACATTTTGGTGTGTATGAACGATGTTTGGCAGAAAAGCTTGGCATCGTGCTGCCCATTCAGTGAGAAGCCAATGGATACGGCCAAATCCGCTCTGGCGTCACTGGGGGTGGAGTACTGACAGGGTGTGCGAGGCGTGCGGGCTGTGGTGAACGCAGTCAAACTCACAGGGAATTTCCGAGTTGGGAAGCGCTAGTCGCTTGAGCATCATGAGTAAGATCATCGGAATCGATCTCGGCACCACGAACTCGTGCGTGGCCTTGATGGAAGGCACCCAGGCCAAAGTCATCGAGAATTCCGAAGGCGCACGCACGACGCCGTCGATCGTCGCCTATATGAACGATGGTGAAATCCTCGTCGGCGCGCCCGCCAAGCGGCAGGCCGTGACGAATCCAAAGAACACGCTGTTTGCCGTCAAACGACTGATTGGCCGCCGCTACGAGGACAAGGAAGTACAGAAGGACATTGGCCTGGTTCCCTTCACGATCTTCAAGGCTGGCAATGGCGACGCGTGGGTCGAAGTGAAAGACAAGCAGCTCGCCCCGCCCCAAGTCTCAGCGGAAGTGCTGCGCAAGATGAAGAAGACCGCCGAAGACTATCTCGGCGAGCCCGTCACCGAGGCCGTCATCACGGTTCCCGCTTATTTCAACGATAGCCAGCGCCAAGCGACGAAGGACGCTGGCCGCATAGCCGGTCTCGAAGTCAAGCGCATCATCAATGAGCCGACCGCGGCCGCTCTCGCGTTCGGGCTCGACAAGAAGGACAGCACAGACCGCAAGATCGCCGTGTTCGACCTTGGCGGTGGCACCTTCGACATTTCCATCATCGAGATCGCCAATGTGCAAGGCGAGAAGCAGTTCGAAGTGCTCTCGACGAACGGCGACACGTTCCTCGGCGGCGAAGACTTCGACCAGCGCATCATCGACTACATCATCCGCGAATTCAAGAAGGATCAGGCTGTTGACTTGTCGAAGGACGTCCTGGCGCTGCAACGCCTGAAGGAGGCGGCGGAGAAGGCCAAGATCGAGCTCTCATCGAGCCAGCAGACAGAGATCAGCCTGCCGTACCTCACGGCCGACGCCAGCGGGCCGAAGCATCTCAGCATGAAGCTCACGCGTGCCAAACTCGAAGCTCTCGTTGAAGACCTGATCGAGCGCACGATGGAGCCGTGTCACATCGCCATCAAGGACTCCGGGGTGCCGCTGGACAAGATCGACGACGTGATCCTGGTGGGCGGGATGACACGCATGCCGAAGGTGCAAGACAAGGTCAAAGCGCTCTTTGGGTGCGAGCCGCGCAAGGACGTCAATCCCGATGAGGCGGTGGCAGTGGGCGCAGCGATCCAGGGTGCGGTGCTCACCGGTGACCGCAGGGACGTGCTGCTGCTCGATGTCACTCCGCTGTCACTCGGCATCGAGACGCTGGGCGGTGTGATGACCAAGATGATCAACAAGAATACAACTATCCCGACCAAGTTCTCCCAGGTCTTCTCCACGGCCGAAGACAACCAAGCAGCGGTGACCATCAAGGTCTTCCAAGGCGAGCGCGAGTTGGCCTCCGGCAATAAGCTGCTGGGCGAATTCAACCTCGAAGGCATTGCGCCGGCGCCGCGCGGCGCGCCGCAGATCGAGGTGACGTTTGACATCGACGCCAATGGCATCCTGCACGTGTCGGCCAAGGACAAGGCTACGGGCAAGGAGAACAGGATCACCATCAAAGCGAATTCCGGCCTTTCCGAAGGGGAAATCGAGAAGATGGTGCGGGATGCAGAGGCACAAGCCGCCGAGGACCGGCGGCTGCGGGAGTTGATCGATGCGCGCAACCATGGTGATGCTTTGGTGCATAGCACGCGTAAGGCGCTGGCCGAGTATGGTGAGAAGCTGGAAGCGGGTGAGGGGGTGAAGATTGAATCTGCGATTAGTGAACTAGAGACGGCGCTAAAGACCTCCGACAAGGCCGTGATCGAGGACAAGAGGCAAGCGCTCGCTGCGGCATCGCAAAAACTCGGGGAAAAGATCTACGCGGACGTGCAGACGCAGGCAGGCTCCGACCCGGGGCGCTCAGCGGAAGCCCAGGCGGCAGGCAGCGAGAAGAGTGACGAAGACGTGACGGATGTTGAGTTCAAGGAAGGAAACCCAAAGAGGTAATCGTGTCATGCGGTGACGCAGTGCAATTTCAAACTTGGCTAATCAGCTTTGCCGAGACCAGCAGGGTCAAGGCAGGCGTCGCAATCCACGCGATGCCTCTGGCAGCATGAGGGTGGATTCGGCAAGGCACGGGGACAAAGAGGATTGGAGATATGGCCATGCCCACTCACAAGGTCGATTTGAGAAATGCGAGTGCCAGTGAGATCCGGGAAATCGTTGGTCCAATTGACGAGGAAGCGATCGTTCGGATTCTGGAAATCGAGCCGACCATTGAGGACGTGCAGCGAGCGTACCAGTGGCTGCGCGCCGACGAATACCATTTTCGTACCAAGGAGTCAAACCTGGGAGGAAAGGCGGCAGAAGTATTCGAAATACTTGACGACGAGTTCCCCGATTTCGATTCATCTGGCCATCCCCAGAATCCAAGGTAGATTCCAGGATGCTCGTGTGATTATCTGTATCAATGATACTGACTGTCCAATGCAGGCGACGAGATCTTTTTTGCCAGTCTGAGTTGATGACACAGCCAATAGACGAACTGGCGCGGCTAGCCTCGGCGCCAATATTGGCGTGCCGTTTGCTGTGCGATCTCGATTCAGATTGACCGGAGTTGTTCCGAACGACGGTGCATACCGTACCGCTTCGGAATAGCTCCGCAAGCCACGGACTACTCAATGGTCAGCCAACGCTCGATATCGGAAATAATAGCGGTCGCACCGGCACGACGGCCTATCGAGCGGTCGTGCCAACATCTGGGATTCGAAAATGGAGGACGCCATGCGTGACATCATCGACGGCTTCCTGCGCTTTCAGCGCGAGGTGGTTCCCCAACGCGTCGAGTTGTTCAAGCAGTTAGCGACGACGCAAAACCCGAAAGGCGCTGTTCGTCACCTGCTCGGATGGCCGCGTCGTGCCAGAACTCCTCACACAGCGTGAGCCGGGCGAACTGTTCGTGATCCGCAACGCGGGCAACATCGTGCCATCGTACGGTCCAGAACCTGGCGGCGTGTCGGCCACCGTCGAATATGCAGTCGCGGTGTTGGGCGCGCAGGACATTGTAATCTGCGGCCATTCAGACTACGGCGCGATGGGGGCGATTTCGCGATGCACGTGTCTCGATCGTCTGCTGGCGGTTGCGAACTGGCTGCGCCATTCGGACGCGGCTAATGTGCTCAACGCGGATCATCAGTTCGATACGCCTCGCGCCAAGCTCGACGGCCTTGTGCGTGAAAACGTGATCGCTCAATTGGCGAACCTCCGCACACATCCGTCGGTGGCACTAGCGCTCGAACAGAGTCGCATGAATCTGCATGGCTGGGTCTACGACATCGAGACGGGCAGCATCGATGCGCTCGACGGTGCGACACGATGCTTCGTGCCGCTCGCCGAATCACCAACCACAGTCGCGGTGGCTTCGCGCAACCGAGGACAGTTGTGAGGCTGACGTGCGTGTCGGCGCCCGAACTTGCGAGGGACAAAGCCAGGGGCCACCACCCGACTGAGGTGCCCCGGATGTAGCACGTTGATTGTAAGTAGGCGGGGAGTCGCGACTTCAGTGAAATGGCCCCTATCCGACTCTCCTGCCAGACCGTAGAGGAGGATACGATGAACACTGACCCGAAGAAGTGGAGTCCTTTCAGATTCCTTCGTGGCGCGGGGCGTGAGTCCGATGCGGACAGCCAGGAAGGCCCACCGACAAGCGAGCAGTGGCACGCCATGTGGCCTGATATTCCCAGGTTCTTCTCGCGCGAACCGTGGCGTGCAGTTGAAGAGTTCTTTCACGATCCGTTCGCCGGGCGCGGGGTCCTGGAGCGATGGTTTGGTGACTTCAGTTCATCGCACTTCCAGCCGCGCATCGACGTGGTCGATGAAGGGCGGGTGCTGCGAGTAACGGCCGAACTGCCCGGAATGGATCGGGAAGATCTGAACGTTACTGTGGAGGATGGGGCGCTCGTGTTGCGTGGCGAGAAAAAACAGGACGTGCGCAGCGAGGAGGACGGCTGCTATCGGCTTGAGCGCGCCTATGGAAGCTTCGTGCGCACGATTCCGATGCCGGAAAGCGCCGACCCTGATCACACCCTAGCGAAGCTCGATAACGGTTTGCTCACATTGACCGTACCGAAAGGGGAATCGTCACGATCTGCAGGCCAAACGATCGATATTATCGGTTAGTGGCAAGTGTCGATGGCATCGAGATGTCGCAGACTCAACAGATAGGCGACGTACCAGCGTACGCACGCAGCATCACGTCCAGCGGGTAGCGCAAGCGCGTCAATACCTTCGCCACTTCCGGATTCATGACCGTTACCCGCAGTGCTGAGTCCCATGCCGGCCCATTTTACCGGAGGCTTACTATGACAAAGCCAATGACCGTCCTAATTCCTCGTTGGCAGTTGGGGATGACCACTCCAAGCACATAGACGGGGCGCTTCAGAAAATATGACGGATCCCTGCTGCAACGCCGAACATCGACATCTGCCCGGCCGCTGGCGCATAACTGTTATTCAGAAAAAGGCTTGCGGCAAAGCCTGACGCTGCTGATTCAAGCATCAATCCGGCGTTCCGCGCATACGCCGTGGACAAGTACAGATCTGTCCTCTTGCTCAGGCTATATCTCGTCATGAAGATCAGCTGCCATGCATTCGCGACCGCAGCGTTGCCGTTCAGGCTGTGGATCTTTTCATAGTCATACTCAAGCGTCAGCTCGACCACTGGAGTCAATTGGTAATTCGCGCCCAACCAGTAATAATCATCGCGCAGGGCTGTAGAGCCATTCTGATCCTTGTTTTGCCCCCAACGATACCCGCCCATTACCTTGGCTATGTCATCGAACGTATAGCTCGCAGCGACCGCTGCGCGCTTGTTGGTACCACTGCCCTGAGCGATCGATGGGTTGTACTGATCGTAGGCCATCGCGAAGCCGAACGCTCCGGGCATATAGATCAGTGCTGCACCATACCCAGTGTCATCGCGGAACCGCCCCGGCGTCTCGCCATTGCCGCCGACCATGACTTGCTGCGCAAACGGACTGGTAGGAGGCAAAGTTATGCCGACACCAAAGGACCAATGAGCAATCGCTGTCACTGGCCCAGTTGCGGCCGCGTACTGAACTGTATTGTTCTCCCGGAAGTTCGGACCGGCTATGACTGCGATCGGTTCATACTGAACAGCGTAGCTCGCAGGCATGAAGTTGGCCAATCCCAAGAAAAGGGACGTGTACTGTCGCCCAAAGGTCAGTTGGCCGAAACTATTACTGCGCAGCCCGACGTAGGCCTGCCACTGAATCCATGTTCGAGCCGACCAAGTCAGAAATCAACGCCGACATCATTGACCGCGCTGCAACCCTGTTTGCCCGCCATGGGTTCGATCACGCGTCGCTCCAGCAAATTGCCAATGCTGTCAACTATTCGAAAGCCGGGTTGCTTCATCATTTTTCAAGCAAAATGGCGATCTACTCGGCCGCGGTCGACACAGCGCGCGCACATGTTGGCGCTACTGACGTGTGAGGAGGACATGCCGGTCGGCATCGAGCGCGACAGGGTGATCGTCGAGGACTGCCGTGCAGTTCACTTACGAATGGCCCGGCGTGTCCGCGCTGGCCAACCGCATTGCCGAGAACGAACCCGACGGCGATCCACAACTTGTGGAGATCGGACTGATTCTTTACCGAGCCCTGGGCATCGACCTCAAACGCATCGATATCGAGCGGATCGTGCGCGTCACTACTGCGTTTTGTGGGCTCGGCATCGCGGCCATGCAAGCCGTGCGGGCCGACATGAAGCGCAAATGGCAGCACCATATCGTGCGGTCTGCCATGGATGCGCTCGGGCACGCATCGCACTGAGCCGCCGCGCAAATAGGCGCACGAACATCAAGCTTTCTAACATGAACAATGCATCCAACACAGTCGCCACGTGGGTAACCATCCCCATCACCGAGCAAATTCTGCGCGGCGCCATCGAGATCGAGCAAACCGGACGCGGCGTGATGCCGCATCGCCTGCCCGCCTGGGCGCGCGCGCAATGCAACGATCCCCAACTGGCGATGGCCGAATCCCAACCTTCCGGCGTCAGGCTAGTGTTCAGGTCTCGGGCCACGGAAATCGAACTGGATGTCATGCCCACGCGGCGCGTTTACCTAGGTGCACCGCCCCGACCGGCAGGCGTGTACGACTTGCTTGTCAACGGCCGCCTGGCCTGGCAGTGCAGTACGACCGGCGGCGACACCGTGACGATTGACATGTCCACTGGCACGGCGTCAAAGCAGACGGGGGCCGTCAGTACGATCAAGTTCGCGGGTCTGCCCGACTATGACAAGTCAATCGAAATTTGGCTGCCTCATAACGAAACCACCGAGCTCGTGGCACTGCGCGCCACGGCACCCATCGAACCGACAGCATCACCCATTGGCGACACCGGACGCAAGGTGTGGCTTCATCACGGAAGTTCCATCAGCCATGGCTCCAATGCGGAAAGCCCCACCGCGATCTGGCCCGCGCTTGCCGCGCTTCGCGGGGGGGTGGAATTAATCAATCTTGGGTTGGGCGGCAGCGCCTTGCTCGACCCCTTCATGGCACGCACGATGCGCGATACCCGCGCTGACCTCATCAGCGTGAAAATCGGCATCAATCTCGTCAATCTGGACCTGATGCGCGTTCGCGCGTTCGTACCCGCCGTGCACGGTTTTCTCGATACGATACGCGACGGCCACCCGCACACGCCATTGCTTGTCATCTCGCCGATTTACTGCCCGATTCACGAGGACACGCCCGGCCCGGGCGCATTCGATCCCAATGCATTGGCTGCGGGCAAGCTTTCGTTCGTCGCCACCGGCGATCCGTCCGCACGGAAAGAGGGAAAGCTAACGCTGTCCGTCATCCGTGACGAACTGCACCGCGTCGTGCAGCAGCGGTCCGCCAGTGACCCCAACCTTTACTACATCGACGGACGCGTTCTCTACGGCGCGGAGGATTTCGCCGATCTGCCTCTTCCTGACCAACTGCATCCGGACGGGCCGTCACATCGGCGCATCGGCGAGCGATTCGCACGGATCGTGTTTAACGATGCGGGGCTCGTCGCATCAGGCGCTGGAAGGTACTGAAACCAGCGTGTGCTCTGCATGACCAGCTAGATTCGCACGAAACTGGCGATGGAGGCGTGGCCAGCGACTTCGGCCACGTCTAGGCGGCGCTGCCGACCGCAGTCTTCCAATCCTTCCGGAGCCAGGCGATGGATGGCTGCTTACTGGTTCTGTCCAGTCACACTGCCTCAGGCTCCGAGTGCCCCAGAGGGGTCGGTCAGCGACCGTCGGCGGCACAGGGTTCGCGGCACGTGTGGCAGACCAAGCTGACAGTGTCATCAGCGAATATCTGCAGGGCGAGCAAACTGTTCCTTCCTTCGTTGGAAAGGAGATGATCATGGAGACGTCCAATTCACCCGCCGCCCCGCGGGCACCGTGGAATAAGGGTAAGCTCACCGGACAAAAGCCGCCGCTGAAGCTCTGCGAGATCTGGGCAGTCCGGACAAGGCTGCAGATGTCGTCAAATTTTCGTGAGCTCGCGCTTTTCAATCTTGCGATCGATAGCAAGCTTCGAGCATGTGATCTCACAAAGCTATACGTACGCGACGTTTGTCAGGGTAGCCGCGTTAGTGCCCGAGCGACGGTGATTCAACAGAAGACGCATAGACCAGTCCATTTCGAGATTACGGAGCAGACGCACTCCAGTCTTGAGGCATGGATCGCCCATCGCGGATTGCGCTCGTCGGATGCACTGTTTCCAAGTCGGATTCACGCCTCGGCCCACCTGTCCACCCGTCAGTACGCACGGCTTGTACATCGTTGGATCGCCTCCATTGGCCTAGACGACACAGCGTACGGCACGCACACTATGCGGCGGACCAAGGCATCGCTCATTTATCGCAGAACAAAGAACCTCCGCGCCGTGCAATTGCTGCTGGGCCATACGAAGCTGGAGAGCACGGTTCGCTACCTCGGCATCGAAGTTGACGACGCGCTTGAGATGGCGGAGCAGACTGAAGTGTAAAAGCCTCGGGCCGGCGAGCGGGCGCTTGCCGGCCATGAGCCGTCAGTCGGTGCATTATCTCGGCTGACCGCTTCACGCTGAGCCCGGTCATTAGTGGTCGGTGGGCCTGTACGACCGCTGTCGCGCCCGCTCCGCATTGATAGCCCAAGCCCTGGCCTGCCAGAGCTTGGGATTTGACGACTCCGCTGCGTCAGAGTTAGTTCTGTACAGCCAGTCTCCTCTAGAAAGAAAATCCAAGGCTGCCCGGTGCCCTGAAGCTGTTCAAGAACTGAAACCTGGCGGTAGTCGATTCGGCCTTAGCCCCGACCGGTGTCGCAAGCCCCATGACCTGACCACCTGCCCCAGTATAGGCGGGCCAGGTCGGCAACCCGCTTCCGTTCGGATTCCCGGTTTTCGCGAAGTTCGTCCAGTATGAAGACATGGCATCCGCTACGGCAAGGTCGTCAGCATTCGGTGTCCCATGTCCGTTTGCCACGAGATTCTGAAAGACGTAGGGCACCTCGGAGACGTGAATTGGCAGCGGGTTATAGGGCGAAGTCTGGCTGAAGTAGTACGAATACACCGGAGAGCTGCCGGTCTTCTTTTGAAGATTGGCCATTTCCCAAGTTTGCGAGGCGATGATGAGATCGCCTGCGAGCAGGGTCTCGGATTGCTGTGCTTCAGCGTCCGTGCTGGCCGGATAGAACTGCAGGAACGTATTGATGTTGCTCGCCCCGAACGCTGCGGTTGCCGCCGCGATGAAGTGGGCTGCGGTATCGGATGGGATGCCGGCTGCCGCAGCGAAGATTGTGCCTTCATTGGCGTTCTGGCCCTCGAGCAGCGGCACGTCGTTCTGCAGCCCTGCGGCGAAGCGCGATGCTGGATCTGCAGGCAGCACATAGCCGTCGACGCTGGGGCTATAGGCGGGTTCGGTGGGATCGGCCATCAACTGCGATGCGGAAAGGCTGCGCAGTGCGGCAAGCGTCGTCGCGCCGAGCGCCGCGCCAAGATGCGTACCGGTCTGCGCCGCGACGACGTGGGGGATCATCACCCCCTTGGGCGTCTCCCAAAATGCGCCGCTCTCTGCGATCGCTTTGCTGAACAACCCTTTTGCCAATGGCGACGACAGCAACATGCCGATGGCGTGCGCGCCTGCCGACTCGCCGAATACCGTGACATTGTTCGGATCCCCTCCAAACGACGCGATATTGTTCCTGACCCATTGCAGCGCCGCTATCTGATCCAGGAGCCCGTACATGCCTGATGACTTTCCATCGGCTTCCGCATCGAGATCCGTGCGCGCGAGAAAGCCGAGCACGCCGAGACGGTAATTCAGCGAGACGACGACCACGCCCTTCTTCGCAAGATTTTCGCCTTCCCAGCGCGGATCGCCAGAGGTGCCGAACTGGAATCCGCCGCCGTGAATCCAGACCATCACGGGCCGCCGTTCGCTCGAAGTTTTTGCGCCGGTCCAGACGTTGAGAAACAGGCAGTCTTCGCTGGCATTACTGTTATCGACCGGCCCAAACGCCGTGCCTTGCCAGCACGTGTTGCCGTATTTTGTGGCGGCACGTGTACCGCTCCAATGCGCAGCGGACTGAGGCGCCTTCCAGCGCAGATCGCCGACAGGTGCCGCAGCGTAGGGAATCCCTTTGAAGCTGATGATGCCCGAACTGTCGGGTGCATTGCCCGCCAGCACGCCCGACTCGACCACCGCCTGACTTGTCGTCAGATCTGGCGCGGATGAAAGTTGGTCACTCCCTCCGCAGGCGCTCAACATCCCAATCGCTCCGGCTAAGATCGTCCACGTATTGCGCAAGCTGCTTTTTGCCACGTTATTCTCCTCAAGCGATGTTTCTTTTTTTGTCTAGATTTCACTCTGGCCGGGCAGTCTTATCGGCTCGCTGCCCGTTCCCGGAGGTCCCCTGGTTATGCGTCCGCACTGCTCTTTCCACGGTAAATCCAGCCATTAGCCAGCATCGCCACCCCGGCAATCAGCATCGGCGCGGCAAAAGCGCCGAACGCAGCTTCGACTGTCTGAAATGATGCGAGCAAAATGCCGCCTGTCATCGAGCCAATAATCGAACCGATCCGGCCTACGCCCAGAGCCCAACTGACACCCGTGGCACGTGCTGCAGTGGTGTAGAAGCCGGCGACCAATACATTCGCCGCCGTTTGGGCCCCGGAGAGCCCGAAGCCAGCCATGAAGACCGATACGTACACCCACAACGGCTCGTTGATGGAGGCGCCAATCAGCGCCGTCGATATCGCTGCGATCGCATAGGAACCTGCAAGTACGAAGAACGGATTGAGCCGATCCATCAGGCGAGCGTTAAGCAGTGAGCCGACTGTTCCGCCAAGGGGCAGCATCGCTCCCACGCGTGCAGCATGCGAGGCATCGATACCCGCGCTGGTAATCACCATGGGAAGCCAACTGCTGACTTGGTAGTACACCCAGAGCGTGCAAAAGAACGCGAGCCAGAGCAGCATCGTTCCCACGCGATAGCGAGGGCTAAACAGCGTCCCGATCGCGCCTTCAGGCGTACCGCCTGCTTTGCTCTCCTCAGGCATGACGCGCGCCAGCGGGGTGTTCTCATCGCCAGTCAATCGCTTCATGACGCGCCGGAATTCCTGTGCGTATCGTGCCTTGCCTGCCATGAAACGTAGCGACTCCGGCATCCAGATCCACACAATTGGCGTGAGCACGAGCGGAAAGACCCCGCCAAAGACGAAAACGCCTTGCCATCCGAAATACGGTATCAAGAGCGAGGCAACGCCCCCACCAAACGCCAGGCCCAGTGTGAAGCCGCAGAACATGAGCGTCACCATCAGCGCGCGGTTGCGCGCCGGGCTGAATTCGGACGACAACGTGATTGCATTCGGCATTGCGCCGCCGAGTCCAGTGCCGGTTGCGAATCGCAGTACCACCAGCCAGAATGGCGAAGGCGCGTAAGCGCATGCAAAGCTGCCTATACCGAATAGCACGAGGGAGATCGTGATGATTCGCTTGCGACCGATGCGATCAGCCAGCGGTCCGGACAAGAAGCTGCCAACCGTCAATCCGAACAGCCCGGCTCCGAAGATCGGTCCCAGTTGCGCGGGACTGAGCGTCCAGGCTTTCCTTAGCAACGGCGCGACATATCCCACCGATGCGACGTCGAATCCATCGGCAGCTACCACCAGAAAGCAAAGGAATAACGTAAGAATTTGCAGAAATGACGTCTGCCCCGCCTCTAATGTGCCGGGGGGGGCGGCTGTTTGCGTGTGCATGGCTTGTCTCCAGAACTTCGTTCGCCTGAAGGCGAAACTATTCATTGATGTTTTGCAGAGATACTGTCGGGCCCGCGTTGTCATCTGCCGAATCTCCGACGGCTGACGCCGGGCATGCTGCGGTGGCCCGTGATCCCGCGCCTCAGAACACGTGCCGTACGCCCGCCATCGCTCCGAGCTGCGTGCCGCCCGGAGCCGGATTCGCGCCGGCTGAGCCGTTGCTGACTGAGAGCGCAAGCAGGCCGTCATTGTTGATGTAGCCAGCCGTGGCATAAACCGAGGTGCGCTTCGAGAAGCTATACGTGCCACGCAGCGCGTAGAGGATCGCCTTGTTGTCACTGCCGTGGAAGCGCTGGAAGTACACCTGTCCCGCCAGGTTGAACGCGGGCACGATGTCCCAGGCTGCGCCGGCGTACCAGAGATCACTCAGTCGCGTGGTGCTGCCCTCGTTATCACGCCGCAGCCAGCCCGCGCCGAGCTTAGTGCGGTCGAACAGGGCATAGGCGCTCACGGACAGTCGGTCGTCCGACTTGCCGCTGGTGTTCAGTCCGGCAAACGCGCCGGGCGCGCCGCGGATGGAGTCGTAAGCCGCTGCCATACCGAACTGCTTCGTCTCGTACTGGACCAGTGCCGACCACTCGCGGCAAGCGGCGTGGTCGGCTGGGTTCTCGCCCGGGCAGTTGGTGCCGGCCGGACTCGGTCCGGCGTTGGCGACATCACGGCCGAAACTGTAGGTGGCACCGAGTGTCAAGTCGCCGAATTTTCCCTTGTAGACGACGGCGTTGTCAGCGCGCGCATTGGGGATGTAGCTGTCGATCGAGCCGGAGCCGAATGTGTTGGGCCCGAGGATGTCAGAGTCGAGCATGGCCCAGAACAGCATCGTGTACTGACGCCCGAGCGACACCTGCCCCCAGTTGCCGGACAGTCCCACCCACGCCTGCCGCCCGAACAGCCGGCCGCCCTGGTTCATGGCGCCGGAATCCGGCGCGAAGCCCGACTCGAGCGCGAAGTTCGCTTTCACGCCGCCACCAAGGTCTTCGGTGCCGCGCAGGCCCCAGCGCGACGGGACCGTCCCCGAGAGAGTATTCATGCGCACGACGCTGTTGCTGGCCGTGCCGATGTGATTGACGTATTCGATGCCGGTGTCGACCACGCCGTACAGCGTGACGGACGATGGCGAAACTTGCGCGCAGGCGAGCGCGGGCGTGGCGGCGGCACAGGCCAGCGCCAGTTTTCGGAACTTCATGGATCTCCTCCTCGTTGTTTTCGTTTTTTCCGGCGGTGCCGGTGGTGCTGGTTTGGGGGCGTTACGGGGAATCAGGCGGCGTCGGCACCTCCAGTCGCCATCGCCAGCACGCCGGCGGCATCGGCGGATGGTTCGCCGCGCCATGCGATGTGGTGGTCAGGGCGGATGAGCACGGCTGGGGCGCCGTACAGTGCGCGGGCGTTCTCGTCGTGTATTGGCAGGACGTCGAGACGGATGCCACGTGCGCGCGCCACGTCCTGCCAGGCGGTACAGTCGGCACCGTCGAACGAAAGCAGTGTGAAGTCGCGCCCAAAGCAGTCGAACAGCACCCCGCCATTCACCATCGCATGGGGCGCACGCGAGCCTGGCCAGCCGCTGGCGACGTAGTGGTTGGGATCGTCCGGCGGAGGGGTGCCAGCCTCGCGCGCGACGATCGGGCTGTCGAGATAGCGCACGCCAAGCTGCAGCCCGGGGATGTTGAATTCGCTGGCCACGTGCGCGCTCAACGCGCTGCCGAGTTCGGCTCGGGCAGCGTCGCCCGCTTCGTCTTGCGCCTCAATGCAGGCCGCAATCGGTACGTTGCCGATGCTGTCGGCCATGCGCCGGGCAAAGGCGGTATTGCGCACGGCCATCGGGCGGCGTTCGCGGTCGTAGCTGTCGAGCAGGGCGGGCGGCGCGCTGCCCCGAAGGACGGCCGCTAGCTTCCAGCCAAGGTTAACCGCGTCGTCGATCGACGTGTTGTAGCCCATGCCGCCGGTCGGCGTAAAAAGGTGCGCGGCATCGCCGGCTAGAAAGCAGCGCCCCGCGCTCATGTGCGTGGCAACCAGGGTGTAGCCGGCCACCCACGGCATCATCGCGATCAGCCGAAAATCGTGCGGCGCGCCGACGACCGCCAGGGCGGCCGCTACGGGATCGATATCGGCCGGCTGTTCTCCGTCCTTCAGTTGCACGGCCAGCAGGAACGACTCGTCACCATCGATGGCGATCAGCAACCCGCGCTGACTGCCGTTGACGGCCCAGTACTGCCACGCCTTCTCTTTGCCGAGCACGTCGTACAGGTCGGCAGACTTGAAGTAGATCGACAGCATCTGGCCACCGAAGAAATCTCGCTTCTGGCTGCCTTGCCCTTCGTACTGGATGCCGAGCGTCTTGCGCACGAGACTGCGCGGACCGTCGCATCCGACCGCGTAGCGCGCCACCACACGCCAGGGCTCGCCGCCGTCTTGCGGCATGGCGTCGACCTCGACCTCGTGGCCGTGATCGGCCACGCGCACGCCGCGATGGCCGAAGCGGAGGTCGACACTTGCATATCTGGCTGCCTCGCGCCGCAGGATCGGCTCGATGTACATCTGCTGTGCGCGATGCGGCAGTTCGGGTGTAGGCCACGCCGTTTCGCCATAGTCGCCAAACGCTTCGCGGGCTGCCGCCTGCGCGCGGCTCGGCACGCGGAAGCGGGTCAGCTCCGGCTGCGAGAGCCGCGTGCAGTAGACCAGATCCTGCGGATAGTCGGGCGGCAGACCTAGCGCCCGTACGTCGGCGGAGAACCCACGGCGACGATAGTGCTCCATGGTGCGGGCTGAAGTGGCGTTGGCCTTGGGGAAATCGGGCGGGTCCGCATCCTCTTCCAGGACGAGGCAGCGTATGCCCCGGCAGCCTAGTTCACTTGCGAGCATCAGCCCCGCCGGGCCGCCGCCCAGGATCACGACTTCAGTTTCTACGGTATTCACGACAGACATCCGGCTGACCTGCTCAGTTGACTGTCGTGTGGCTGGTGGTCGTGGGACCAGAGGGGCGCGCCACAAAGGCGCGAGGGCTGTAGAGCAGGGGGCGGGTCATGAGCAGTCTCCGTTTTGTCTTGTGTGTGACGACATCTTAGGAATGACCACCGACATCGAATAGATGGCAAAATTGCCTCATTGATGCCTATTAGTTATCGATCGACGCGAACGGAATGCGCGCGCTCAACTAGCGAAAAACACCATGAAACTTCATCATTTGCGTGACTTTGTCGCCATTGCGGAGACGCGCAGCATCCGGGGCGCCTCCCGCCGTCTTGGCCTGACCCAGCCTGCGCTGACCCGCAGCCTGCGCGAACTCGAAGCCGAACTCGGCACCCCCCTGCTGGAACGGCATGCGCGCGGCGTGGTGCCCACCCCGATCGGCGAAGCCTTCCTGCGGCGCGCGCATGCGGCGATGGAGGAGATCCGTCGGGCCGAAGAAGAAGTGGCCCAACTGCGTGGCAGGCAGACCGGAACCGTGGCGATGGGTCTCTCGGGTGGTACCTGGCTCGGCCTCGTGCCCGAAGTCTTTCCTGTCTTCCGCAAGTCGCACCCCGGGGTTCGGCTTCACATGGTGGAAGGATTTTTCCCAGCCCTGGAGGCGCGGCTGGCCGATGGCACGCTCGACTTCTATATCGGCCCCCGTCCCGAACGCATCGACGCTGACCGCTACCGCGTGGATCTGCTGTTCGGAAATCACCGCCTGGTCGCCTGCCGCGCGGGGCATCCCCGCCGCAAGGCTAGGCGGCTGGCGGAACTGATCGACGCCGAGTGGATCCTTACCGGTGCCCTGGAGCCGCTGGAGCGCGAATTCTCCGAGGTCTTCGCGGGCTACGGTCTTGTGCCGCCAGTTTCGATGGTGCAGACCGACTCGATGATTGGCGTGGCGGCCCTGCTCTCAATGACCGATGCGTTGGCGCTACTGCCGCGACAGTGGATCGACTCGCCGCTTTTCGCGGGCGTACTCGAAGTCATCCCTATTGCCGAGCGGATCGGCAGTGCCGACATCGTCCGCATCGCCCGCGCCGGCCTGCCGCTGACGCCGGCGGCATCACACTTGGCGACGCTGTTTGAGCGGGCAGCCGGGCACTACGCGCGACGGGAAGGCGGCTGAAGGTAGCCGGGCTCGCTCTCGGCCAACTTCCCGCCCCGAAGCCGCATTACTCCACCGTGGGAGGCGTCGCCGTAATCCTCTCGAAGATCATTCCTTGCGGCGCCTGCGTATTCGGCAGCGAAGCATGCGCGAGCAAGTTGGCCTCGATCTCGGACAGCCCAAGTGCCCGCAGCACCGCCAGGATGACCTGCTCTGGATAGTCGGCCGGTGCATCCGGGCGCAACATGGTGCCGATGCCATAGACCAGCGCGCCCAGCGCCAGGTCGCGCGCCACTTCAACGTGCGGTACGACAAAGCGGCCCTGGGCGATACCGATCTCCAGGTCGCGCGTCATGTACGCATCGAGCCGCCGTCCGCGCGAACCGCGCCGCGTGCCGACGCGCGTGATGAAAGCGCCCCAAAGCGGGTAACGGATCGCCATGTGCATGTAGAGCCGGCAGCCCACGGCCATACGCATGGCGGGATCATCGGACTGGCGCACGACCGGGTCGATCACGGCCAGCACCTCGTCGCTCACCTCGCCGGCCACTGCCGACAGCAGTTCACCCGTCGTGCGGAAATAGTTGTAGAACGTGCCCCGCGCCACGCCAGCGGCGGCGATGAAGTCGTCGATCATGGCGCCGTCCGGCCCCTTCTCCGCGAATACCCCTAGCGCCGACTCGATCAGCCGGTTGCGCGTCTTCTCCCTGCGTATTGCCGCCACACGGGTGCGGTGGTCTTCGGCGCCTTCAATCTCGACTGTTGTGTCTGACATGTTTGTCATTCCGTAACTATTCCGGATTCTATCAGCGCTTCCCACCTCGGGTTTGTCCTAGGCAATTTCATGTTGATGAATTCGTCAGTTTGAATAGAATTCGTTTTGACAAGTTCGTCAACATGAGATTTCAGGAGACCGCAGATGCGTTTCGTCAGTTTCGAATTCCAGGGCCGGCAGGCAGTCGGTGTGCGCGAAGGGGCGCAAATCCGCGTGGTGGGCGACGAATCGCTCGAATCCCTGCTGGCGCGTGGCGCGGATCTCGCCGCGCTGGGCCAGTCGGCCAAAGGCGAATTGCTCGCGGAAGCCGATGTGACCCTGCTGCCGCCGCTGTCCCGCCCGCCCAAGATCATCTGCGTTGGCCTCAACTACGCCGACCACACCAAGGAAAGCCCGTACGAGCAGCCCAACTATCCGACGCTGTTCTTCCGCGTCCATACGAGCCTGGTCGCACACGGACAGGCGTTGGTCCGCCCCGCCGTGGACGACTGCGCCGGCCTGGACTTCGAGGGTGAAGTGGCCGTGATCCTAGGCAAGGGTGGCCGCCATATCCGCAAGGAAGATGCGCTGTCGCACGTGGCCGGGTACTCCCTGTTCAACGACGGCTCGGTGCGCGAGTACCAGTTCAAGGCACCGCAGTGGACGGTCGGGAAGAACTTCGACGGCACCGGCGCGTTCGGCCCCGACCTCGTCACTGCCGACGAACTGCCGGCCGGCGCACGCGGCCTGCTGCTGCAGACGAAGCTGAACGGACAAGTGGTGCAGTCGGCCAGCACGGACGACATGATCTTCGACGTCGAGACGCTAATCTCGATCATTTCCGAGGCCATCACGCTCGAAGCCGGCGATGTCATCGTCTCCGGCACACCGGCCGGCATTGGCTGGGCGCGCGAGCCGAAGCTGCTGATGAAGCAGGGCGACGTGTGCGAGGTGGTGGTCGAGAAGATCGGCACGCTGTCGAACCCTATCGTCGACGAAGCGAAGTAACTTTAAAGAACTGACCGCCGGCAATGTGAGCCGGCGGCAACCCCGGAGACAGTCATGCCCAATACCAAGGTGGCAGGATCGCACTCGGCCGTCTACGCCGCCGTGCATTCCATCGACCACTTCGCGCTGAACGTGCCGTCCCTCGCCGACGCCGCCCGCTTCTATCGGGCCTTCGGGCTCGACGTGAAGGAAGTTGGCGACGGCGGTGAACTTGAACTGCGCGCCGCCGACGGCCACCGCTGGGCGCGCATCCTGCCCGCATCGGGCAAGTCGCTCGCGTACCTCAGCTTCAACTGCTACGAGCGCGACTTTGACCGTCTGGTGCGCCAGATCGAACGTTCTGGCGCCACGCTGGCCGACGCCCCCCAAGGTGCCGACGCGGGCGGTGTCTGGTTCCACGATCCGGACGGCAACCTGCTCCAGGTAAAGGTCGGCCCCAAAACCAGCCCGAGCGCCAAGGCGCCACACGTGACGGTAGGCGCCGGCGCCAACGCGCGCGGTGCGGTGGTGCGCTCGCAGGTCCAGGCGGTACATCCGGAACGGTTGTCGCACGTGCTGCTGTTCACGCAGGAGGTGCTGCGCGCTATCGACTTCTACAACCGAGCCATCGGCCTGCGCCTGTCGGACAAGTCACTCGACATCATCGCCTTCACGCACGCCCCGCACGGCAGCGACCATCATCTGGTGGCCTTCGCCAAGAGCGCCGCACGCGGCTGGCACCATGCAGCATGGGATGTGCGTGACATCGACATGGTCGGCCAGGGTGCCGCCCAGATGGCCGCCGCCGGCTACACGCGTGGCTGGGGCACGGGCCGCCACGTGCTCGGCTCGAACTACTTCCACTACGTGCAGGACCCGTGGGGCTCGTTCAACGAGTACTCGGCCGACATCGACTTCGTGGCTGCCGACCAGCCGTGGCCCGCCGGCGACTTCTCTCCCGAGGACTCGCTCTACCAGTGGGGCCCGGACGTTCCGCCGGACTTCATCCACAACACCGAAGCGCCGGACACCTCCGCGCACTAACCGCAGCAATCCCGCGTGAGCCAACCAGATGGCAGTCGGCCCGGCCGAGCGCCAGGGAGACACTCGCGCCCGCAGCAAGGAAGCCATCATGACTGATACCCAGATCCTCGACGTCGCAATCGTCGGCTACGGCCCCGTAGGCCAATCCCTGTCCATCCTGCTCGGCAGCCGCGGCTACCGCGTGGCGGCGTTCGACCGCTGGCCTTCGCTCTACCCGCTGCCGCGCGCGGTGTTCCACGACCATGAGATCCGCCGCGTGTTCCATGCGATGGGCCTCGGCGCGGAGGTGGCCGCGATCTCGCAACCGTCGGCCACCTACCAGTGGTTCAACGCAGAGTGGAAGACGCTGGTCGAAATCGACTGGTCCGCCGAGTCGATCAGCGATGGTCCCGTCGGCTACCTGTTCAACCAGCCGACGCTCGAAAAGCTGCTCGACGGCAAGGCACGTTCGCTGCCGACGGTCGAGGTTAACCAGGGCTGGGAAGCGACGGCGCTAGTACAGCACGCCGACCACTGCGAGGTACAGCTTCGCCACGGCACGATACAGGACGGTCATTGGACGCCGGACGGCCAGACGCGCGCCGTGCGTGCCCGTTACGTGATCGGAGCGGACGGCGCCAACAGCTTCGTGCGCAGAGCGTCTGACATTGGCCAGGACGACCTCGGCTTCCAGGAGGACTGGCTGGTGATCGACGTCCAGCCGAATCCCGGCGTGAAGCTCGACGTGCCCGACATCGGCCAGTGGTGCAATCCCGCCCGGCCGACGACCATGGTGCCCGGCGGGCCCGGCTACCGCCGCTGGGAATTCATGCGGCTGCCGCACGAGACCATCGAGGATCTGCAGAAAGCCGACAAGGTCTGGGAGCTCCTGTCGCCATGGGTCAGTCCCGACAATGCGACGCTGGTGCGCTACGCCGTCTACAAGTTCCGCTCGTTGCTGGCGCAACAATGGCGCCAGGGTCGAGTGCTGCTGGCCGGCGACGCTGCACACCTGATGCCGCCGTTCATGGGTCAGGGCATGTGCTCCGGAATCCGCGACGCCTGGAACCTTGCGTGGCGGCTGGACCTGCTGCTGCGAGGTATTGCCGCGGACGACGTGCTCGACACTTACACGCCAGAGCGCCTGCCACAGGTTCGCGCCGTGATCGACGCATCGATTGAGATGGGCCAGGTTGTCTGCATCGCCGACGCTGAAGCCGCGGCGCGCCGCGACGCCGCGTTCCTGAGCGGACAAGTGCCGCCGCTGCCGCCCTTCCCCGGCCTGACCGGCGGCGTGGTCAGCACAGACTTTGGCATCACCGGTGTGGCGGGCCTGCTCGGCGTGCACGGACAGGTGGAGGATAGCGGGCGCACCGCACGTTTTGACGACATGGTCGCCAACGGCTTTCAGGTGATCGCACTCGACACCGACCCCGGCCATTACATCGACGCCGACTCATCCGCCTTGCTCACCCGGCTGGGCGCCAGCACCGTCGGCGTAACGACCGATCCGTCGAAGGTCAGCCCGGGGCGCGTCCTGCGCGATGTCAGCGGCCGCTACGCGCGCTTCTTCGCCGAGCACGGTGCGCGCGTGATCGTGGTGCGCCCCGACTACTACGTCTATGGCGGCGTGAGCGATCCGGCGCAATTGCCGGCACTGCTGGCGAAGCTGGGCAGCCAGCTCGCCCTCGCCAACGATCCGGTGCAGCGCCAGGCCGCCTGAGCCCACGGGGCAGGCATCGGCCTGCCCTCACAGAAGAAAAACTACGGAGACAACATGCGTTACCACTTTGCACCGCTCGCGCTGGCGGCGGCGCTGCCCCTTTGCGCCCATGCTCAGAGCAACGTCACACTCTTCGGCATGCTCGATGCTGGCGTCAGCTACGTGTCGAACGAGTCGGGCCATCACAACCTGAAGGCCGACGATTCGGTCTGGACGCCAAGCATCTGGGGCCTGCGCGGCACCGAGGACCTGGGCGCAGGCTACAAGGCTGTGTTCGAGCTGGCCTCCCAGTTCTCCGTCAACGACGGAAAAGGCATTCCCGGACCGTCGGCGGACTTCAACCGGCAGGCCTTCGTGGGGCTGTCAAAAGACGGCCTCGGCAAGCTCACGTTTGGCCAGCAATACAACCTGATGGCCGACTTCCTGTTCTTTCCGCCAGCCCGGCTCGACGGCACCTTCGGCTACGGCGGCCTCTACAACATGCGCCACGGGCCGTTCGCCGCGCTCGGCATCCCGAACAATCCGACCGGCGCGTTCGACTTCGACCAGACCGCAGGCACGTCGCGTGTGTCCAACGCAGTCAAGCTGACCAGCGAGAGCTTCGGCGGTCTGCGTGTCGGGGCGTTGTACGGCTTCGGCGAGCAACCGGGATCGGCCTCGATCGGAAATACGGTGGGCTTCGGCCTGAACTACCTGCGCGGCGGGTTCGCTTTCGGCGCGGCGTACAACGAGACGAAGTACGGGCAGCTCAACAACGGCCACGATGGCATCCGCAACGCCGGCGCTGGCGTCGGCCAGCAATTCGGCAACCTCTTCGCCAGCGCGCTCTACACCTACACACGTAACACGCTGACGGGCGCCACGATTCAGGTCGCGCAAGTCGGCGGGCTGTACGCGCTGGGTGGTGCCTGGCACCTCGGCGCCAACTACCAGTACATGAAGGGCAATGCCACGCTGGACCACAACCGGGCGCAGCAGGTCACCGGTGTTGTGCAGTACGCCTTCTCCAAACGAACTACCGCCTATGTCGAGGCAGTCGGACAGTGGACCGGCGGGGATGTGGCTGGCGGTCACAACGCCTGGATCAATGGCGCCGCGCCGAGCAGCAGCACCACGCAAATCATCGGCCGCGTCGGCCTGCAGCACATGTTCTGACTCCCGCGGCACCTTCCATCCGCTCCGCTTCTACTGAATTCCACGCCGGAAGTCCACCGCCCGATCCGGCGATTTCCAGGAGACATACCATGCAACACCATCCCATGCCCTCCCGCCAGGCTAATGCCGGCTGGGACCGTACTTACGAATGGAAGGCGGTCCTGCTGTTGTCGCTGGGCTTCGGCCTGGTCGGCATCGACCGCTTCATGATCATGCCGCTGTTCCCGGTGATGATGCTGGACCTGCATCTCGATTACCAGGATCTCGGCCACATCACCGGTGCACTGTCCATCGCATGGGGACTCTCGGCGATGTTCATGGGCAATCTGTCTGACCGGCTCGGACACCGCAGGGTGCTGATTCCGGCCGTCGTGGTGTTCTCGCTGCTGGCGGGGCTGTCGGGCCTGGCTACCGGCGTCGGCTCCCTAGTTGCCCTGCGGGCGCTGATGGGTCTCGCCGAGGGCGCCTACACGCCAGCCAGTATCGTGGCAACGATCGACGCTTCCAAGCCAAGCCGGCACGGCATGAACGTCGGACTGCAGCAGATGGCGCTACCGCTGTTCGGGCTCGGCATCGCGCCGATCCTCGTCACGCAACTGCTCAAGGTGGTGGCATGGCACTGGATTTTCGCCATCGTTTCGATCCCCGGGCTGATTATCGCCGTACTGCTTTCCAGGGTGCTGCGAGATACGCGCGCAACGGTCGCTGACACCCATACCACCGTGCATGACACTGCCACGCACAAATGGACCGACGTCTTTCGCTATCGCAACATTCCGCTGAACATCGTCGGCATGCTCTGCTGGCTGACCTGCCTCGTCGTACTGAGCGCCCTCTTCCCGAGCTACCTGACCGATCATCTGCATCTCGGCATGGAGCAGATGGGCTACGTGCTGTCGGCCATCGGATTCGGGGGCATGCTGGGCACGCTGGTGATGCCGGCGCTGTCTGACCGCATCGGGCGCAAGCCGGTGATGATCCTGTCGGTGCTGTGCGCGGGCATCTGCCTGTATCAACTCATGGGGACGGGTGCCGAACCCGCTCGCCTGTTCCAGTGGCTGATGTTGACGCTGCTGTTCGTCTTCAGCCTGATCACGCTGACGGTGGGCCCGCTCAGCGCGGAATCGGTGCCGGCGCGGCTGATGTCGTCGGCATCGGGACTAGTGGTGGGCATCGGCGAGGTGTTCGGCGGCGGCGTGGCTCCGGTGATTGCCGGCTATATCGCCAAGCATTTCGGCATCCAGTACATTCTTCATCTCGGCCTTGGCGCGCTCGGGCTGGGACTCGTGGTTGCCTTGTGCCTGAAGGAGACGATGCCTGCCCGCCGGCGCATGGAATCACTCATCGTCCAGTAGTCCGCTAAAGAGCAAGCTCGATACTAATCCGCCCCTATACCAGCACTTTCCGAATCGACGGGAGCGAGCGCGCGCCGTTCGGCGTGGACACCTGTCTACGCCGAACACGGTGCGCATTTCCTATCTTGGTCACCGCAGACAGTCCGGTCTCCTATTCGACCCGAAGGCCGCACATGGATGGCTAGCTGCCGACGGTCGGAGACATGTACCGCCTGCCATTACCGCGGAATTGGAGCAATACAAAGCGCCGCTGCCTTGCCCAGATCTGCACGCCATTGCAGGTGCAAGGTGCAATGGCCGAACGTGGTTTGATTTCAGTCATTTCCAGGGCTTAGTACGGGTGACCGCTAAGGGTCGGTAGCCGCCTTCCGCGTCAGAAAGTCTTTGCCTGGATAGGCGGCCGGGCCGAGACAGGCCAGTAGCGCGCAAATGGGGCGTTGCCCGATAGCGGTCATTGGGCGGCGGCGTGCTACTCGTTGGTGTCTCAACCGCGTTGAGCTTACAGCGCTAGCTCCTAGCGCTCCTATTCAGCACAGGGTGTCAACGCCGCTTTCGGAGCCTTTGCGCCATAGCCAAACTTCTCCCGGTAAGCAGCCGGGCTCGTAAGCGCGATACGCCGGAAGTGCCTGCGCATTGACTCTTCCGAGCCGAAGCCTGCCAACTCGGCAATGCGGCCTACCGGCAACGGCGCTTGCGACTCAAGCATTTCTCGGGCTACCGCAACGCGTTCATGCACAAGCCACGCGTACGGCGCCATGCCAGTGGCGTCATGAAACTGCCGCTGCAGCGTGCGCGGACTCATCGCAGCCCGTTCTGCGAGCGAGCGCAGCGTATGCGGCAAAGCGGGATTCTGGCGTACCCAGTCCATCAGTTTCACCAGACGCCCGCTTTCGTCCGATGGCATGGGACGTGGCACGAACTGCGCTTGACCACCGTCGCGGTGGGGTTGAACGACGAGCCGCTGCGCAACGCGATTCGCCACGGTGCCGCCGAAATCCCGTCGCACGAGATGCAGCAGCATATCAAGTCCAGCCGCCGATCCCGCCGCAGTAATGATCTGCCCTTCGTCGATATAGAGCGCGTCCGACTGCACACGCAATTGCGGATAGCGTCGCTGCAGCTCTTCCGCGTAGCGCCAATGAGTTGTGACTTTCTTGCCGTCGAGCACTCCAGCGGCGGCCAGTACGAACACGCCGGAACAGATCGAACAAAGACGGACCCCACGCCGGTGCGCTGCGCGCAACTTCTGAAGCAACGGTTCGGGCGGAATCTCGTTTGCATCGCGCCAACCTGGCACAACAATCGTAGTCGCGTGATCCAGCAACTTGGGCGTATAGGGTGCCGTCACGGAGATACCACCCGCCGCGCGTAACGGCCCGCGGTCAACCGCGCACACCGCGAACCGATACCAATCGACGCCCAGCTCCGGACGATCGAGCGCGAAGACTTCGGCGACACAGCCGAATTCAAAAGTGCAAAGCCGGTCATAAGCCAGCGCAACCACGAGATGTTTGCTCATGGCGAGATCTTACCGGATATTGGCAATTACGCCACTCGTGCCTTTGTGTGGGTTGGCCTCAAAATCAAGGCCAGTTGAACACACCTCATCGGTTATAAACATGCAAAACAATGGAACAACGAACGCCGTCACCGCCGTTCCAGCCGCCGACAGCGCCACCGCACATGCGCACTTCAGCGCGGCATTTCGATTCGAAACCGACTGCTGGGATGTCTACGATGCCTTGGCTAGCGGCTCGCCTGGATTTATCTTGCTGGATGTTCGAGGCCCGGCATTGTTCGCGGGCGGACACGTACCGGGCGCGGTCAATCTTCCGCATGGCAAGATCGTCCAGTCGAAGTTGGCGCACTATCCTTGCGATACGTTATTCGTCACCTATTGCGCGGGGCCGCACTGCAACGGGGCGACCCGCGGCGCATCGCGGCTTGCCGAACTGGGGCGACCGGTCAAGGTGATGACTGGCGGAGTTACGGGTTGGCTTGACGAAGGTTTCACGCTTGTCGCGGCGGATGACCGCATTCGGGGAGAAGACAATGCTTGAACTACGTCCTGGCTGCGAATGTTGCGATAGGGATCTGCCGCCGAATTCCGCGGACGCGCGCATCTGTTCATTCGAGTGCACGTTTTGTGCGCAGTGCGCGACCGAGTTGCTTAAGGGGAAGTGCCCTAACTGTGACGGCGAGCTCGTGCCCCGGCCGCGTCGTCCGGCGAACAAGCTGGCGAACAACTCGCCATCAAACAAGCGGGTGTTCAATCCCGAGTGCGCTCAACGCGCGAAGTCTGGTTTTGACGGAGTCGATGACACCGGTTCGCTAGACACCTAAGTCAGGTAGAAGGGGCTGATCTGGATGTCCGAGATACGCCTCGCTGCACCTTCAAGGATGGCACCGCGTCGGAGGTGCCGAGGTAGGCCGAGGGCCGAAGCCGGCTCCACGCAGACGTTGGCGGTCGAGACTCGAGCGGCAACAGTGGGTCGATCTGTGCCGTCTGGCTTGGGCTCGACAAGGCGCAGGTTCGCCTGCGGCGCCAGCCGGCCTGAGAGATTGCTAACGAAGATCGTCGGCAAATGTGGCGTCGACGAAGGCCCGCAACTGCGTCAGGTCCGTCCTGGCATAGGCCGCCGTGGTCTGCACGGAAGCGTGACCGAGCAGCGCTTGGGCGGCGGGCAGCGGCACCTGATGGTCGACCACTAGCGTGCGCGCATAGGCATGGCGCAGCCAGTGCGGCGATGCGGCGCGCAGCAGCAACGCCTGTGCCGGCTCGCGCGCCTCCAGGTCATCCGCCACGGCTGCAAAGATCGCCTTGACCTCCCGATAGAGGCCCGCCTGCTGCAGCGCTTCGCCCTTGTTGCCGTGGATCACGGGCAACGTCTCGTGCGCCGGCGGCTCGGGTGGGAGGCCGCGGGCACGCCGATAGGCCTGCAGCACCACCACGCACGGTGTCGGCAGCGGGATGGCGCGTACCTTGCGCCCCTTGCCGCAGACATAGAGCGTCCACCGCCCGGGCGCCTCGGCCTCCAGCCGGGGCAGTGCAGTATCGGCCGACCAGGCCAGTTCCGCCAGACGCACGCCGGCGTAGCGATACAGCGCCCAGATCGCACGCTGGCGAAGCGCCGGCAGCCCGTCGTCAGCACGGTTCGCGTCAAGCCAGGCATCGCACGCGTCCAGCAGCGCCGGCGGAATCAGCCGCGTCGGCACAAAACCGCTCCGCGCGCGACTGCCCGCAGACAGACCGGCGGCCGGGTTGGCATGCAGGTAGCCGGTGACGTACCAGTAGCCGTAGAGGCTGGCCACCACCGCGAGAGCGCGCGTGCGGGTCGCTTCGGACAGGGGCGGCGAGGCGCCCGCTGTGCCGGGCGTGCCGTGCTCCAATGTGTCTCGGTAGGCGAGCAGTTGCTGGCGCGTCAGGTCCGACAAAGGCCCTAAGCCATGCAAGTCGCACCAGCGCATCAGCCGACGCAGCTCGGCACCGTAGGCGCGCAGCGTGTGGGCCGATCGGCCGGTCCGATCGCGCAGAAACAGCGCCAGCGCCTGCGCGTCATTGTCCGCGCCCAGCGTGTTGGCGGGCGTCTGTGGCTGGGCGAAGCGGCCGGCCCGGGCGAGCCACGCGGGGTCGGCATGACCAAAGGCACCGAGCCATGGCGCGGCGACCAACCGTGCCGCCTCCGCGGCCGCCGGCACCCCTGCCGGGCTTCCCGGTGAGGCGGCGGACCGGAAGCGGCGGCGGTGCGTGTGCAGCAGCCGGGCGAGAACCGTCTCCGCGCTGGGCGCCCGGTCCGCCGGCGCGGTGCGCAGGCGCCCGCGCTCCCAGTACTCGACCGCCCCGTCGTGGGCCAGCAGCAGCTTGAGGACCGTCGGCTGCGCGGCCTTGGCGTCCGCGAGCGATCCGTAGCAGCGTTTGATGCGCGTCAGGGTCCAGTGCGCGTAGACCGGATGCCCGAGCGTCTCGGCGAGGTAGGCGAGCGCCGCATCGACGGTGGCCGGCAAGGGGCGCGGCGGCACCGCACCGGTATCGATCCAGTCCGCTGGATTCATGATTTGTCGCGGCGCTTGCTGTCGGGCTTACCGGCGAGCTTACCGACTGGCTTGCCGGCCGGCCGCGGCACGCGGGCGACCTTGGCCGAGGGCGGTGCGGCGGCCAGCGTCGCGCGCAGCAGCTCATCAAGCTGGGCGCGCTGGCTGGCGGTGACGGCCTTGAGGGCGCTGGCCTCGCCGACGGCGGTCTGGCGCGCGGCGTCCAGTCGTCCACGCTCCTCCTCCAGCGCCGCGATGCGGTGCTCGGCGAATTTGAGTTGCGAGGCCAGTTGCGTGCGCTCGGCGCGCACCGCTTCGCGCTGATGGGCGGTTTCCTGCAGGAGCTGCCTCGACAGCGCCTCGTAGCGCGTCTGGGCGGTAGCGATCGCCTCGATGTGGGCGCGCTCGTCCGCCCCAGCACGATCCTGCGCGGTCGCCAATGCCGTTTCGAGTTCGCCACGACGTGCCGCCTGCGCGTCGGCCCGCGCACTGGCGGCCGCCAAGGCAGCGCTGGCTTCGGCCAGCGCCGTATCGCGCGCGGCCAACTGCGCGCGGACCTCACTGAGCTCCTCGCGCAGCAGTTCGACCCGCAGCTCGGCCTCGGCGCGGGCGGCCTGCGCGGCCTCCGCAGTCTGCTGCGCCTCGCGCCGCAGGCGCACCACATCGTCCAACTGCACCGCGACGGCGGCCTGCCAGAGCGCGCGCATCGCTTCGGCGATCTCGGCGGGAAGCTCGGGCAGGGCCAGGTCGGCCAGGCCCGCGCGCACGACTTCGGCCTCGATGGCATTGAGCGTGCGCGACAGGGTCGCCGGGTCCCCACCGCCGAGGCGGTCGCGCAGCTTGCGCACCGACACCACGCGGCGAAAGCGTGCGGCCGTGGGCGGCGCCGCGTCGCCGGCCTCGGTCAGCATGGCCAGCACGGTGGCGCGGATCTGATCGGGGGTGGCGGCGAGGCGGGGCATGGCGGCTTCCGGGGTATGTTTCCGGCTATCTTACGTACACCGCTAACGTTAGGAAAGCTATTTTTATTCAGTTGTAAAAATCAAAGAGGGATAAATCTAATTATCTTGCGAAAACAGGGTATCGCAAGGGTTATCGGGACGCTACTCGGGCCTAGGGGCCGATCAGCAGTTCAGGAGGGGGGGCAAAGGACCAGTCAGCAAGTGACTGATTTGACTGGGGTATCAGGCGAGCGCGGCCCGGAAACCCGCACGGATGCTAGGGGTGGCTACCCCGTTAAATTGCACGGGAATCAAGGGGACCCGATCAGGACTCCAAGCGTGGACCAGCGCATCGTGTTTTTCCTTCGACGATCTGCTTTGGGTGTGCAAAAACTTGTTGGTAAATATTACTACTGTGTAGTAGCTTTACTTCCTGAGCGGTATTCAAACAATCTACGGACGATTCTTTGGCGCCGCAAAGGCTCTCTCGGGCCTCGGCCATATCATTGAAAGTGGACAAAAAAGCCCTCGAAACCCAGGCGCTCAATTGCGAACGACACCGACCTGAAGCCATGACACTGACCACTTCGCTTCCCTTGGACCTCCGTCAAGTGCCCTCGGCTGGGCGGTTGCTTTTGAACCTGTTGCGGCGCATCGTTGCTGGCAGCCTTGTGCTGGTGACCCCTCGCGGCGAGACCATTCGTCTCGGCGAGGCGGGCGCCGTGCCGAGCGCGGAGCTGCACATCCACGACTGGCGCGCCTGTGCCCGCATTCTGGCCAGCGGCGACATTGGGTTCGCCGAGTCGCTGCGCGACCGTTGGGTCGACTGCCATGACCTCACGAGTCTGCTGCGTCTGGCCATCATTAACGGCGCCGCGCTGGAGCGGGCCATTTTCGGCAACGGCCTAGCGCGCCTTTGGCTGCGCCTGCGTCATCTGCTGCGGCGCAACAGCCGGACCGGAAGCCGGCGAAACATTCAGGCGCATTACGACCTCGGCAATGCCTTCTACCGTCTCTGGCTGGACCCGGGCATGACCTATTCCAGTGCGCTGTTTGACGGGGACTTCAGCATGTCGCTGGATGCCGCCCAACATGCCAAGTACCGTCGCATTTGGGAGCGTGTGGGCGGGCGAGAAGGCATGCGTGTGCTGGAGATCGGCTGCGGCTGGGGCGGCTTTATGGAGCTGGCGGCCGGCGCTGGAGCTTCGGTGCACGGCATTACGCTTTCCGAGCAGCAATACGCGTATGCGCGAGAGCGCCTTGAGGTGTGGCCGCAGGCCGAGGTGGTACTGCGTGACTATCGGGACGTGTCCGGCCAGTATGACGCCATCGTCTCGATTGAGATGTTCGAGGCGGTCGGCGAGGCCTACTGGCCGGTCTATTTCGACACGCTGCGGCGTTGCCTGCGTCCCGGCGCGCGCGCGCTGGTGCAGTCGATCACCATCGAGGAGGCGCAGTTCGAGCGCTACCGGAGCGGCTCTGACTTCATCCAGCAGTTCATCTTCCCGGGAGGCATGTTGCCTAGCCGCGAACGATTCGCCGTCGCGGCGCAGCGTCACGGGCTGCGTGTCGCCGAGCGCCACGACTTCGGGCGCGACTACGCCGAGACGCTGCGCCGCTGGCGCGCCGCGTTCGAAGACACGAAGGAACAGGTGCTGGCACAGGGGTTCGACGAGGCCTTTCTGCGAATCTGGCGCCTCTACCTGTGCTACTGCGAAGCCGGCTTCAGCGAGGGACGCATCGGCGTGTCGCAATTCCTGTTGGAGCGGGGCTGATCATGGCGCTGGTAGATTTGCTGATGCTGGCGAGTGAATGGCTTGCCGTGGTCTTCCTCGGTGCCTGGCTGTGGCAGTTGCGCACCGGTAATGCTGGCATGGTCGATCCGCTCTGGGCCCTGTCGCTGGGAGCGCTCGCTCCGCTGTATGCCGCGCTGGCCGACGGCGCGCCGTCGGCCAGGCTGCTGGTTGGCATAGGTGGCGGCTTGTGGGGTGCCCGGCTCGGCCTGTACCTGTGGCGGCGCAACGCCGGTAAGCCGGAGGACGCCCGCTACCGCAAGCTGCGTGAGGACTGGGGTGACAGTACGCAGGGGAAGATGCTGGGGCTGTTTCTTCTTCAGGGTGTCATTTCCCTGGCGCTATCTGTTGCGTTCCTCTTTCCGTGCCTGCGTGAGCAGTCGCCCGGGACAGTGGCTGTTCTTGCGTTTATCGCGATATGGCTGATTGCTGTCGTCGGTGAAAGTGTGGCTGACAGCCAACTGCGGCTCTTCGCGTCGCAGCCGGGAAACCGCGGCGAAGTGTGTCGAGTCGGCCTCTGGCACTTTTCGCGCCATCCCAATTACTTCTTCGAGTGCCTGCACTGGGTCGCCTATGTTCCTCTCGCGCTGGGCGTGCCGTGGGGGTGGCTGACAGCGCTGGCGCCTGTGCTGATGGCCGGGCTGCTCTGGTATGTGTCCGGCATTCCATTGCTGGAAGCACACCTGCTGGCAACCCGCCCAGGCTATGCAGACTACATGCGTACCACCAGCGTACTGATTCCCTGGCCACCGCGTCAGTCGTCTCAAGAGAGGAATACATGAGCATCTTGACTCCGACTTTGTCCCCGCGTGCTACGCCTGAATCCCGCGGGAGCCGGCTCATTGAGGCCTCAGAGCGGGGCTGGTTGCCTGACTGGCTGATCCGGCTTGGTATGCGCAAGCTCATGCGCCAGCGCCTGCTGGATGAAGGCCATGACGACGGTGAGTTCCGCTCTACGCGTGCGCGACGGCTGCTCGACGAGTTGCGACAGAGCCCGATTGCGGTAGCAACTGACGTGGCCAACCAGCAGCACTATGAGATGCCGCCAGATTTCTTTGCCGCGCATCTCGGGCCTCATCTCAAGTACTCGTGCTGCTTTTTTCCGACTGGTGTGGAATCGCTGCCTCAGGCTGAGGAGGCGATGTTCCACTGTTATGCGGAGCGTGCGAAGCTCGCTGATGGGCAAACCATCCTCGACTTGGGTTGCGGGTGGGGCTCACTATCGCTATGGATGGCCGAGCGCTACCCGCGGGCCACCATTGTCGCGTTGTCGAACTCGCGCGGGCAGCGCCAGTGGATTGAGGCTCGTGCGTCAGAGCTTGGTCTCACCAACTTGACTGTGCATACCGGCGACATTGCGAACTTCGACTTTGCCGACATGCCGCCGGGCGGGCGCTTTGATCGTGTCGTGTCGATCGAGATGTTCGAGCACATGAAGAGCTATGGCAGTCTTCTTGCAAAGGTGGCGGGCTGGATGAAGCCGCATGCCATGCTGTTCGTGCACATCTTCGCTCACCGCACACTGAGCTACCACTTTGAGGCGCGAGACCAAACCGACTGGATGAGTCGATATTTCTTCACTGGCGGCACCATGCCTTCGGAAGCGCTGCTATTGCATTTCCAGGACGATCTGCGCGTGGAGCGTCAGTGGTGGCTGAGCGGGGAGCACTATGCGCGCACCGCCGAGCACTGGCTGGCTCGTCTCGACGCGGCGCGTGGAGAGCTGATGCCGATCCTCGCACAGGCACACGGGGAGACCGAGGCGCCGCTCTGGTTTCAGCGCTGGCGAATGTTCTACATGGCAGTGGCGGAGTTGTTTGGCTATGGAGGTGGCAACGAGTGGGGAGTGTCTCACTACCGCTTCGTCAAGCGCTGAGCGGTTACTTCGGACGCCTCAGGGCGAGCGGGTGCCATCACAGCGGGCGGCGGCACGTACCAGCAGCGGCAACGCGAGTGCCCAGCCGGCGGCCAGCACGGCCAGGGCACGGAAGGGATTGGGAAAGACGGCCGCGCCCAGCGCGACACCGGCACGGAAAGACAGCGGCCCGGCCACGGCACCGAGCAGGGCAGCCAGCCATGGCCGGCTGCGTAACCAGGCAAAGAGGACGTTCAATTGCAACGCGAACAGTATCCACAAACTGACCAGCCACAGCGGTGCGCCGCCGGGCAGGGTGGTGCCGTACACGTAATGGACCAGGTCCATCCGCACAAGGGCTGTCTCCCACAGTGCGCCACCCAGCCCCACGCCGGCAAGCAGGCGCGCCTCGCGCCTGGGCTGTGGCACCTGCCAGAGGTGGAAGATCATTGCCGCGAGCGTGAAGACCGGGCCAAGCCAAGCCAGATCGTGTGCGGCGCCGAGCACCGCAGCAAGCCATCCGATTTGGCCAACTACGGCATAGACAAGAGCCCGCGGCAGTGTAGTGCGCATGCAAGATCCTGGTTAGCGCGCTGCGGCGTGGTCATACGATTGGGCGTAGCCGCGATGGTGTTGCCTTTCATGGCAGCCTGCAGCGCGCCGCCGCCCAATCCAAATCCGCGTGCAGAACTGCCACTGAAGACAGTCCCGGTTGACCTGCCGCGCTACATGGGCAAGTGGTACGTCATCGCCAACATCCCGTACTTCGGCGAGCGCGGCAACGTTGCCACGTACGCCGAGTGGGTGCTGCGCGACGACGGTCGTATCGACGATCACTATGTTTATCGGCCGGGCAATTTTGATGCCCCGTACAAGCGCATGACCTTCCTCGATACGCCGGTGCCGGGCTCCGGTGGTGGCGAATGGCGTGTGCGTCTGTTTTGGCCAATTACTGTTGCACAGCTCACTCTGTACGTGGACCCCGACTACCAGGTGACGCTGCTCGGTTACCCGGACAAGAGCCTGGGCTGGGTATTTTCGCGCCGGCCGGACATGGACAACGACACTTACCGGGCGCTGCTGCAGCGACTGGATGAGATGGGGTATGACACCTCGCGTTTCCGCCGCGTCCCGCAGTTCCCGGCGCAGCTAGGCCGGCAGGGCTTTCAGTCGCCTGGCGACAAGGATTGAGCGCGAGGCGGGTTGGTACTGGCGCGCGCGACGCAAGGCAAGGAAGGGGGCGGATATGCGGTGGATCGTCATCGGACTGGCTGCAATGTGGCTAAGTACGGCTTGGGGACGATGTGAGGATGGCCCCCCGCCGCTGCGCTTGCAGGGCCAGGGCCAGCTCTGCCTGCTGGGATTCTGCCTGTACGACGCTCAGCTTTGGACCGCTCGGCCCGGATTCAGCTATGACGCCCCCTTTGCGCTGGACATTGTCTACCGACGCAGCATTCCTCGTACGCGCATGATCGACACCGCGATCGACGAAATCCGACGCCTCAACGATCCGCCGCCGGAGGCCACGCTTGGGCGCTGGCGGACTGCCATGGCCCAGGCCTTCATCGATACGCATCCAGGTGATGCCATCTGCGGCGTCTACCTGCCAGGTCGAGGGGTGCGCTTCTACATCAACGGCAATGTCAGTGCGGAGATCGACGATCCGGCCTTTGCGCGAGCCTTCTTCGACATCTGGCTCTCTCCCTCCACGCGAGCGGGGGTTTTGCGAGAGCGCTTGCTTGGCGGAAATTGAAGAGACTGTCCGCATAATGGAGCCGTGGCTCAGATGACGACCAGCCATTGGTTAGAGTTGGTTGCTCCAGCCACGGCTGTAGTCCTCAGGTCGAGGTAGGTCCATTGAACGCGCCGTGTGGTGACGTATCTGCCTTTACTGCGACGTCACGAGAACTCTGAGTTGCTGTCGTGCTGGGCGCCGGCGGGCAACGCCCGTAAAAGGGCACATGACGAAGCCATAGCCGTAGCGCCTGCCAGTGGATGCGCACGACTACCGCAAGCGCCATCCAGGGCTGGCGGCTCAGAGCCCCCAGCACCGCGCCTCGAGCGAAGGGGAGTATCCGTCCGCCAATGGCTGTGCGGATCAGCGGACCGTCAGCGTCGTGGTAGGTGATGCCAACGAAGGCGGTGTCGGGGGTAGTGCGTACGCGAAACTCGTAGTGGCCTTCAACACGGCAAAAGGGCGAGACGTGAAGCACCTTGCGGCAGTGCAGGGTGGCGGCGGGAAGAATGGGGCCGCCGTCCGATGCTGCCATCAGGTAGGCATAACGCTCACCGAAGGTATTGTTGACCTCTGCGAGCAGGGCGCGCAGGTCGCCAGCGCGATCGTGACACAACCAGAAGCTGACTGGGTTGAAGGCGTATCCGAAGACGCGCGGGAAGGTCTGCAACCAGATTTCGCCGTCCGCATGCACGCCAGCCTCTCGCAAGCGGGCGCGCATCCACGGAGCCAGCTCGCTGCCGTCGCGCGGGCCATAGTCGCGCCGCCGCAGGCTCAGCAGGCGCCAGCGGTCGACACCGAACCACCAGCGCCGCAGGCGTGGGAGGGCGTCAAGGTTCAGGCGCAGGCAGAACACCGGGTAGACGAAACGATGGCGCACGGGGCGAAGGCGCTCGTGCATTACGTTGGCGCGCAGCAGTTGCGCATCGATCGGATCTGCGGCCGATGCACGGCTCATGGTTTGCCCCATGTCGGCAGAACATCGAAATCGGCCGCCACGCGTAGCGCCGAGCGCAGACCGTCCTCGTGGAAACCGTAGCCAGTCCAGGCGCCGGCGAACCAGGTGCGGCGTCTCCCCTGTAGCGCCGGCAACCGGGATTGCGCTGCAACAGCGGCCAGGTCGAGTAGTGGATGCTGGTAGACAAAGCGGCGCAGCTCGGTGCCCGGTGCGGGCGGCACGATCGGATTTAGTGTCACCACCACTGGCTGGCGAAAGGGTAAGCGCTGGAGGTGGTTGAGCAGGTAGCTGACGCAGACCGGCCGCTGTCCCGCCACGTCTATGCCGCCAACATAGTTCCAGGCGGACCAGGCGCGGCGCCGACGCGGTAGCAGCGAGGCGTCGGTGTGCAGCACGGCGACATTGGGCTGGTAGCGCACGGCACTAAGCACCTCGCGCTCAGCCGCGTCGGCGTCCTGGAGCAAGCCGGCGCTGATGGGGGCGTGAGTGGCGAGCACCAATGCATCGAAGCGCTCCATGCCCCCATCCGTGCAAACGTCGACGTGCTCCGCGTGACGCCGCACAGCCCGAACCGTCGTCTTCAGACGTACGTCATCTAGCATGGCGGAGATGCGTCGCACATACTCGCGCCCGCCGCCGGCCACTGTCTTCCATTGGGGCCGGCCGTTGACCTGCAGCAAGGCGTGGTTCAGGCAGAAGCGCAGGAAGGTGGCAGCCGGGAAGCGCAGGATGTCTGCCGGCGCGCTAGACCAGATGGCGGCCGCCATCGGGAGCAGATAATGCTGGCGGAACGGCTGGCCATAGTTGCCGGCGACCAACAGTTGCTCGACCGAGGAGCCACTGCACAGGCTGGACGCCAGGTGCTGCTCGGCAGCGCGGTTAAAGCGCAGGATGTCGCGCAGCATACCCAGAAAGCTGGGCGAGAAGGCGTTGCTTCGCTGGGCGAAGACGGTGTTTAGGTTGGTGCCTGCCCACTCTAGCCGTCCCTGATCGAGCGACACCGAGAAGGACATGTCCGTGGCGTGCGCCTGCACCCCTAATTCGGCAAAGAGCGCGATCAGATTGGGATAGGTGCGCTCGTTGAAGACCAGGAAGCCGGTGTCTACCGGATAGGTCTGGCCGTCCAGTGTCACGTCGACCGTGTTCGTGTGGCCACCCAGATAGTCTGCTGCCTCGAACAGCGTGACTTCGTGGCGGCGTGCCAGCAGGTAGGCGCTGGCAAGCCCGGCGATGCCCGCGCCCACCACTGCAATGCGCCGTCCGCGCGGATAAGTGCCTGGTGCGACACTCATTGCGAGTTCCTGACGCCGAATGCGATGCTGGCGCTCAACGGGCGGCACAAGCTGAGCGGGCATTTCACCATTTCCATCTTGATCTCGTCAGATTGAGCTAAGATAAGGCTACCGATTTGGAAGAAATAGTACTACATAGTAGCGAAATTTACTAATGAGTATTTTCAGCAAACTCAGCTTCAAGGACCAGGCTTTCAAGCTTCGCGAGGATGCTATCCTCGATGCTGCCACGCGCACGCTCGCGGCTAAGGGCTTCGAACTGATGACAATGGATGACGTGGCGGCCGAGGTTGGCATCTCCAAGCCCAGCCTCTACAAGCATTTCAAGTCCAAGGAAGACCTGGTAGGGGAGGTGATGGTCCGCCTGGTCGATGGCGCACTCGAGCAACTAGAGTCGCAGCCGAAGGACCTGACCCCCACGGGCCGGTTGCGCGCGCTGCTGGAGTGGGCGCTGCGCGTGCGCTTGGGCGGCGGGCTACCTTTCCTGCCGTCGACCAGCGCACAAGTGCGAACAATGCTCACGCGCAATCTGCGCTATGTGACACGTGTGCTCAAGCTCAACAAACAAATTGAGGGCTTGGTGGAGGAGGCGCGCCGCACCGGTGAATTGAATCCAGAGCTGCCGACCGATGTGATTCTCTTCAGCTACTACGCACGCAGTTGCGACCCGGCGGTTGAATACTTGCAGCTATACAGCAAGATGACGCCGGACGAAATCGTTGAAGCGATGCTCAAAGTCTGCTTCGACGGCTATCGCATGACCGCACCCCAAAGTTAGCATGCCGGCGTCTTCAGCGCTGTCCCTTCCGCCGATTGTCGTCTGGTTCCGTGACGACCAGCGTCTTGCCGACAATCCCGCGCTCGAACATGCCATCGCCACGGGCCACCCTGTCGCGTGCGTCTATGTCCATGACCCGGGGCCTCGGAACACTCGTCCACTCGGTGCCGCAGCGCGCTGGTGGCTACACGAGTCTCTGCTAGAGATCAACAAGTCGCTCACAACGCCGGGTGGGGAGTTAATCGTACTTCGCGGTCCCGAGCAGCAGGTGATCGAAGCGTTCGCGATAAGTATTGGTGCGACCAAGGTGTGCTGGAATCGCAGATACTCGGCAATGCAACGCGAAGTTGACACTGCGATCAAGTAGGGGCTGAAGACCCGTGGAATCTCGGTTTCAACCTTCAACGGGCACCTTCTTCGAGAGCCTTGGGCAGTGGCGACCCGAGAGGCTCGTCCATTTCAGATATTCAGCGCGTACTGGCGCGCTGCGCGACGCGACTACTTCCCTGAAGTGCCGCTGCCCTCGCCACAACGAATCAGATTTTTTACAGTGCCGGAGTGCGTGACGGGGTGATCGTACTTTCGGTGCATTTTCTGGCGATTTTCCCTAAAAAATCCATGTCTATCAATGGCTTATAAGGACACAGAGCGCACGAGATCCATTGCGCCGAAATGCTTTGCTGCAGGCGGGTGTGCGCTCTGTCAGCGCCATTTTTCGCAGGGAAAGTACGATCACCCCGGGAACGACGACCACTTACGGTTCGTGCCATGATTTTCTCCGTTACGCGTCTTAACGCCGCAGCTAACCAAGCATCAAGCGATGGGCTTTGAACAACTCGCCGCGCTGAAGGCGCAGCTGGCCAGCCGCGCGGCGGCCTCCCCGATTGCTTCGACCGCCCGCCCGTCCGGGGCGCCATCCACTGAACGGGCCGAAGACGCGTGCCATGCTGCGGCCGCCGCGCAGACGCTCGGATCGGCCGATGGGCACGCCAAGGCCATTCGGGGTGTCGCGCCAAGGGGGGCTACGACACCCGATCCAGCGCTGGGCGCGGCCATCGGCCGCCTGCAGAAGCGCTTTCCGTTGGCGTTTCCGCGTCACCCGGCACCCAAGGTGGCGCTGAAGGTTGGCATCCTCGCCGACCTGCAGGCGCACGCGCCGGCACTCGGTCTGACCGAGCCGGTACTGCGCGCGGCGCTCGGCGCCTGGTGCCAGGGGCAACGCTACTGGGCGAGCCTGCAGGCAGGCGTCGCGCGCGTGGATCTGGCCGGTGTCCCCACGGCCCAAGTCAGCGAGTCCGAGGCAAAATGGGCGCGCCAACAGGGGGGAAGGGCGCGCCGCGAGACGCGGAGGGCCTCACCGGCAACGCCGCCGTGCAACACGACGACCCCGTGAGGCGAAGCGGCGGCGCGCTTGGCGGGCGTGCCTGAGGGCGCATGGATGATCGCGGTGGGAGTTAGACGGGGCGCGTGCAAGAACTGTATAAATTCACAGCGTTCAGCCGAGGAGATCTCATGCAGGCTTTGTTCGCTGCCGAAGCGGCCATCCGCGAAGGCTTGCCGCCTATCATCCAGCGCCACCGGACCGTCGGCCGTCTGACTTGGCGGCTACTGCACCAAATCGAGGTCGGGATCTTTGCGGATTTGGCGGCGAGCGGCCGTCACTCCGCTCCGGTGCTTGGCATGCTCCGCTCAAGCGGGCTGATGCGGTATCCGCAGGATGAGTCCGTGGTCTCGCTGGCCGGCCACAGGGCCGTGCCGGTCGCGTTCAAGGCCATCCTAGACTTGTGGCCCCGGCTACACTGACACTCCCCGTATCGGCGTGGTCGATTCTCAACCGATGCCGCTTGCCGGCACGGTGCGGGGGAGGGGGGGCCTATCGCAGCGCGTAGCGCATGCACAGGGCGCCCTCCCGCGAGCACCGCTGAAAGGTGGATGAGGCACGCACCACGGCGGGTACCTGTTCCACCGGAAACAGCGAGAAGCCCCAGAGTGCGAAGTAGGCGGGGGCCGAGGACGACAGCAGGTAGGCGGCGCGCGTGTCGGCGCCACGTGCCCGGATCAGCAGGGCGGCGACCAGACGGGTGGCGACGTCCAAGTCGCGCCAGTCTGGGGTGACCGCCACGGCGCGCAGCAGGATGTCCGGGGCGTGCTGCGGCTCGGTCGCAGCGCAGCCGATCAGGCGCCCCGCGTGGAGCGCCACGTGGAAGTGCGCGATGCTGGCGGCGCCGTCGGCGCCCGGTGGGGACAACGGTGCGGACAAGCGGCGCGGTCCCTTGTGGGAGGCGGTTGGCGGGGCGCTGCCAAAAAATGGGCAAGTCACATTTCGGTGAGGGGCTACGCCGCTGGCGGCTGCCGCAACGCCACCCGGATCTGCCACGCCAGCACCTCGATCGAGCAGGTGGCCGGGGCAAACCGGAAGACACCATCCGCGCGGCGCTGCGCGAGACGCATCCAGCCGTCCGGGAAGACGGTGACGTGCAGCCAGTCGGTCAGCACGACAATGCCATTGACCCCAGCTTCGTCGATCGCGGCACGACAGGGGAGGCCCAGCGCCTCGAGTTGGCGCCGGACGGTGGCAGCGTGCACGGCGGAACTCCCTGGGCGGGTTGGGATATTCCATTGTGCGAGCACCGCCATCGGACTTCTGTGGGAGGCCGCACGCAGGCCACCATCATTTCACTCAAAATATGGCTTTTAGCGGGTGTTGAAAGGCGTAATTTTTGTGAAAATTTGTTTGGTAGATATTCATTGAATATGCTACTTTCAACGCATGTTGAAAAGTCTAATTCCAGTGAATGGCGATGACGGGCGGGCATGGTCCGCGCTGCGTGCGCTCTTGGAACAAGTTCCGATCATCGAGATTGGGGCCGTTCATGCGACTCCCGCGTCCGAAAATGCCCTGGACCTGACGGCGCACGTCCGCTGCGCGGGTCAAGCCTATCAGTTGGTGTGTGCAATCAAGTCGAATGGGCAGCCACGCTACGCGCGTATGGCGCTCCTGGAGCTGCGGGACTACGTCGGGAAAGGCGCTTACGATGCCGTACCCATCCTGATTGCGCCCTATCTGTCCCCCGCCGTCCGGCATATGTGCCGCGACAGCGGGGTGGGCTACCTCGATCTGTCGGGTAATGCCCGGATCGCGTTCGGCGGGGTATTCATTGAGCGTGAAATGCCTGATAAGCCGGCCGTAGAACAACGCGAACTCAAATCCCTGTTCAAGCCAAAGTCGGCCTTGGTGCTGCGCGCCATGTTGCGCGAGCCCACGCGGGCCTGGCGTGTGACGGAACTGGCCGATGCGACCGGCGTGAGCCTGGGCCATATCAGTAATGTACGAACAGGCCTGCTCGACCGCGAATGGGCACGCGTTGGTGAGCGGGGTCTCCAGCTATCGGCACCGGAGGCGTTGCTCGACGCGTGGAAGGCCGCCTACGCGGCCCCGGCCGGAGAAAGCCGGCGCTTCTACACGCCGCTGCACGGTAAAGCCTTCGAGGACGCTGCACGGAGTGCACTGAGTTTGCAGGGAAAATCGGCGCGCGCGGTCTTTGCCTCGTTTTCCGCAGCGAACTGGCTGGCGCCCTATGGACGGACCGGCACACAATACTTCTATGCTGACCGCCTCGGACTGGAACAGCTTCAGGCAGCCCTGCGCCTGGCTCCCGCCTCGAAAGGCGAAAATGTGGTGGTCTGGCTTCCGAAAGACGAAGGGCTGTTTGTCGATGCCATCGAGGTGGCGCCCGGCGCGATCTGTACGAGCCCGGTCCAGACCTACCTGGATCTCTCCCTCTCCGGGGAGCGGGGCGAGGAGGCCGCCGAGCACCTTCGCCGCGAACTACTCGATCTAGCCCAATGACACCTACTGAACCGCAATCTGCGACCGACTACGATGATCGCACCACGCAGGCCGTCAAGGCGGTCTTGGTGGAGATGGGCCAAATTCTTGGCAGCTATCGGGGCAAGTTCGCCGTCATCGGCGGTGCCGTCCCATGGTTGTTGCTTGCCAACGACGACATACGCTTATCACTTGTCTGATCCGCTCCCACTGCCATCATGCCCGCGAGAATGCGGCAGATTCCAGTTGTAGCGCAGGGAGAGGTAACGCAGCGCGAAGCACGCCATCAAGGCGGCCCAGGTCCGCCCACTGGACACCCATCCCAGGCGCTCGCCGGACACCTCGATGACGGCACCCGCCAGAGCCGCTGACGCATAGACCTCGCGTCGAAGAATCATCGGCACCCGATTGAGTAGCACGTCACGCGCCACGCCACCACCCACGGCGGTAACTACGCCGAGAATCACTGCCACCTCGGCGTTATGGCCAAAAATCAACGCCTTCTGCGCGCCGGTCACTGCAAACAATCCCAGTCCCAGAGAATCGAACAAGGTCACCGGGTGTGCAAGGCGCACGACCAGCGCGCGCGCAGCGAGCACCACCCATGACGCTGCCATTGCGACGGAGAGATAGCGCCAATCGGTTAGTCCGGCGGGCGGCACGGCGCCGATGCACAGGTCGCGCAGCACGCCTCCGCCGCAAGCGACCGCAAAGGCAATGACGATGACACCGAACCAGTCGAGGCCGCGGTCTCTGGCCGCGACCGCGCCGCTGAAGGCAAAGGCAAATGTGCCGGCCAGATCGAGAAACGTGAACAGACGGTGGTCATTCAGGCCGGCAAGGGCCAATTCGTGGACGTTCATACACTGGGACACAACCACGCGCTGGCGGCCGTCAGCATGGCCTCCAAGCCGGTCTCGAGCGTCGGATGGATCTGCGGCGCGAACTTCGGTGAGTGGTTGCTAGGGATTTTGTTGATGGTCCTCTCCTGTTTGGCCTTCGCGTACACCTCCGGGTTGGTACCACCGACGAACCAGAATACATAGGGCACGCCCCAAGTGCGACCGAAGATGCTGAAGTCTTCGCTGGCCGATGCCGGACCGGGTGCCTGCGACGCCTTCTCGCCAAACTGGTGGTCGAAGGCCTGCGCCACCTTTTGCGTGGCGGCCAGATCGTTCTCGGTCAACGGGTAGCTGTTGATCGTGGTGAACTCGGGCGGACGCTCGGCACCGGAGGCATCACACTCGGCGCAACAGATGCGGCGGATCGAATTAAGCATGTATTCGCGCGTGTCCTCACTGAAGGTGCGCATGTTCAGCTTGATGGTGGCGTCGTCGGGGATGATGTTCTCCTTGGTACCGGCCTGCAACGAGCCGATTGTGAGCACCGCCGGTTCGGTCGGCGCGATTTCCCTAGAGACAATGGTCTGCAGGCGCAACGTGGTCGCTGCTGCCATGATGACCGGATCGATCGAGGTTTGCGGTTGAGAGCCGTGCGAACCGCGCCCGAACAGCTTGATCTTCAGGCTATCTCCGGCAGACAGCGTAATGCCGGGACGGTAGCTAACGGTGCCGGCAGCGCCGACCATCACGTGCTGCCCGAGGATGATGTCGGGCTTCGGAAAGCGGCCTTCGCCCCATTCGCCCACCATAGAGGATGCGCCCTCGGCCGTTTCCTCACCGGGCTGGAACACGATCATCAGTGTGCCTGTCCAGGTGGTGCGATTTGCAGACAGGATACGCGCGGCTCCGATCATCCAGGTTACGTGCATGTCATGGCCGCATGAATGCGCGACGCCGACCTCTACGCCTTCATCGTCGCGCGCGGTCACAGTGCTGGCATACGGCAGTCCGGTGTCCTCTGCCATTGGTAGCGCATCCATGTCGGCGCGTAGCATCACGGTCGGGCCTGTGCCATTCTTCATCACGCAGACCACGCCAGTCACGCCGACGTTGCGCGTCACCTCGTAGCCCAGACCTTCCATGGCATCGGCGACGATCTTCGCGGTGCGAACTTCCTGCATCGACAACTCCGGGTGCTGGTGGATGTCCTTGTAGAACGCCTCGAGTTCGGCCACCAGGGCGGGACCGGCGCGGTCGAGGACTTCAGTGAGGGGATTCATGATGGCTCCAGAAGTTTCGAAGTGAAGTTGAACAGGAGGTTCAGGTTTGCACCTTCATCCCCTTGGGCACCGTGAGCACGATCGAGACCGTGGCCATCGCCACCATCAGGACGTTGAAGCCCAGCGCAACGATGGCGGCTTCGCGCACGGCCAGGTTGTCCTGGCGGCCGGCGAAGGTGATCACGCCGTCGAGCCAGTTCACGCTTTCGCTGTTAGCACTGAGCGCGGTGAATATGGCGGCGGAAATCGCCACGCCGAAGGCGGCGCCGAGCGAGGAGGCCATCTTGTAGATGCCCGAACCAGACCCGACTTGGGCAGCCGGCAGATTCGAGAGCGCCGCGTCGGTCGAGGGCGTCGCATAGAACGCCAGACCGACGCCGAACAGTGTGTAGCCGACGATCGCGAGGAGCTTGTAGTCCGACAGCAGCAGGTTGGCAGGCGACACCAGCAGGATGCCCAAGCCCGTGATCAGGCAGCCCCAGACCATCGGCTTGCGCGGGCCGAGGCGTTGCAGCAGTTTCTCGCCCACGCGGATGAACGCGATGATGGCAATCGCGTAGCCCAGCGTCAGGAAGCCGGCCTGCTGGGGGTCCATGTTTCCGCCGAGTTGCACCAGTTGCAGCGACACAATTAGCGTGCCTGCTGCTCCATTGACGAGGAAGTTGGAAATCGTCGCACCGGTGTAGGTCGCGTTCTTGAACAGGCTGAAGTCGAAGAACGCATTGGACACCTTGCTTTCGATGTGGAAAAACAGCAAGCCGAACACCACCGTTGCAGCCAGTAGCCCCAGGCCCGTCGCACTGGTCCAACCCAGCTTGTTGCCCTGCGTCACCAGCACCTGCAATGCCACCATGGCGACCATGAAAGCCAACACGCCAGACGCGTCGAACTTGTAGCCGCCCGTGGTTCTTACCTTGCTCTCCAGCGTGCCGCGCATCATCCACAGGCCGAGTACGCTAACTACGATGGCCGCCCAGAAGATCGAGCGCCAACCAAAGTTCTGCGACATCAGGCCACCGAAGAGTGAGCACAGGCCCGAACCACCCCAGGAACCGATCGACCACATGCTGATGGCCCGCTGGCGTCCAGCACCATCCCAATAGGCTTTCACCAATGCCAGACTGGCCGGCATGATGCACGCGGCCGACAGACCTTGCAGCGCCCGACCCGATAAGATGACTGGTGCAGCCAACGGGCCCTGTGGCGTTATTGCGACCAGCAGCGAACCGGCGATGCTCAGGTAGAAACCGATCCGAGTGACCTTCAGGCGGCCTACACGGTCGGCCAAGCCGCCCATCACCACGATAAAGATGCCCGAGAACAGCGAGGTGATAGCCACCGCGACGTTCATCACGCTCGGATCCAAGCCGATGTCGCGACTCATGTCCGGCGCAATATTGAGAGTGGTCTGGGCGAACAGCCAGAAGGCCACGACGCCCATGATGATGCCGAGAAGCAGCCGATCGTTGCCCTCGTACACCACCTCGGACTCAACATTGGCATCCATGCCGCTCACCATTGCGCCTGAAAACTTGGCCTATCCCGACGGCCGCATTATCGGGAGGATCAAATCGATCAACACCATGTTAGTGTATTGGCGATCAATATCCCTTCGTTCGCTGCAGTCTATCGGGGTGGCAGCCCCCAGTACTCATGCGGGTTTCCGGTCGACGCCCACAAAAACTTTGGCAAGATCAACAACTTGCTGACTGGGCCATTCACTGCATCCGCAGATGTGCTGATCGCGACACGGACATGGTAGCGGGGGAGCGGATCATAAGCCTCCAAGAAAGCTTAGCAACATTCATTGAGCCGGCGAATTTCATTACCCGCGTAGATATGGTGCTGTCATATCATCCGCTTTGACAGGGCTAGCGAGTTACGCAATCGCTCAGAAGAATGGCTAGCGAGAGCTGCACGCGATGCTTGATCGGAAGCAGGTTGCGGGAAGGACGAATGGAGAAACGAGGCGGCCGGTCGCCCCAGAAGGCCGCTCATCACTGAGCACTTGTTTAGACTATCCACTTGCATTCGGGAAAACCTCCCATTCGCGAGAGCGCCCTAGCGCAAATGGTAGGTGTTAGGTCGTCCGTCACTCTGCATGGTCCAGTCGGCCGATGACGGGACGGCGTTTCTCGACGATCGAACGACCGCTTGCAAAGTGGAGTTGCCATGTGAATGTCTCGACAGCGCATCGGACGAGAGTCTCACCATGGCCGGGAAGAGCCCGATCGAGTCGGCGGCCGACCTGTCGGCGACGACAGGCTGTAGCCGACTGTGGATTCAACCGGTCGATGCAACGGTCTGATGGAATCGTTCAGCGGGTGTATCGAAGTTTAGTGTTTTACGCGGACGTTCGTTGAGGCGCTGGGCTATGCCATTAAGCTTTGCTTGGGAATAGACAGAGAGATCAATCCCCTTGGGGAGGTACTGCCTCAAGAGGCCGTTTGTGTTTTCGTTGGACCCGCGTTGCCAGGGATTCTGTGGGTCACAGAAGTAGACCTTGATGTCGGTCGAGACGGTAAAGCGCTGGTGGTCCGCCAACTCCTTGCCACGGTCCCACGTCAGCGATTTGTACAGCTCCTGCGGCAGTTTTCCTGCATGCCGGATCAAGGCATTGACGACAGTCTCAGTGTCTTTGCCGGAGACCTTCAGGAGCATTAGGAAGCGCGTCTGACGCTCGACCAAGGTGACGATCTGACTGTTTGCACTGCCGAAGAGCAGGTCGCCTTCCCAGTGGCCAGGTATCGCGCGGTCTTCAACGTTTGCAGGTCGCTCGCTTATTGAAACGGCATCGCGGATTCTTCCGCGCTCGTCGGTCTTGGCCGAATAGTTGCGCGAGTGGCGCATGATCCGGCGCCGCCTCAGATGTTGAAGCAACTCCTTCTTCAGAGCGCCGCGGGCCTGCACGTAGAGGCTACGATAGATGGTCTCGTGTGACACCTGGTAGTCCTTGTTGACCGCGTAGACATGCTTGAGCCAACCTGCAATCTGCTCCGGGGACCACTGCTTCGTTAGTTTGGCTGCCACAACCTGAGCCAGCGTACGATTTCGGATGAGCTTACAGGTCTTCGGACGATGCGCTCGAACCCAGGCAAGTTCATCAGCTTGATTCGCGCGATAGCCCTGACTGCCCCCATTACGTCGTAGCTCCCGACTGATAGTAGATGGGGCGCGTCCGAGCCGGAATGCAATCGAGCGGATCGACAGCCCAGCCACGACGGAACGAGATATCTCCTCTCGTTCGGCGAGCGTCAGGGCTAGCCTGGAGCGGTGTCGGGGTGCTGGCTGGATGCCGCCGGACTCCGCCAGAATCCGTTGCACAGATGAATGGTACCGATCAAACAGTCGGGCGATCTGGTGAAGCGTGTCACCTTTCCGCCACCGCTCCCACATTAGTGCCTTCTGGGTCTCGGAGTAGTAGATCCGGCGCCTCTGTTTCATTTGCAACACCTCCACTGCTCATGCAGCGTCTAGTGTGTTGCATCGACCGGTTGAATCCACAACCCACTTGGGACACTCGTGGCGGCAGATAGCGCTCACTCAGTCGGACAGCGTCAATCGCCAAAGACGGCAGTCAGAGGCGACTCGATGGTCGGGGAAACTACGCAACGTCTCCGCAATCAGGGCGCAGGCCTCGGCGTAGGCAGCTTCCACGTTCCCTGCAGGATTTCCGCGTGCGGCAAGTAATAGCGCACCATGTAATTCCAGCCCGCCGGCGTCGGCAGGCAATTGATCGACGCGTTCGAGCAGCCGCCGAACTGGATCGACACCGAGCCGTCCGCCGCACGCTTCGCGGTCAGGCTGTTGATCGAGTACGCATTCAGCTCGTTGCGCTGGAAGCTGCCGGCCGCGTTGTAGACGCTGACCGACCAGAATGCGCCCACCGGAACGGTCGGCAAGTCTAGGCGGTAGGCCGTTTGCCCGTCGTTGCGCTCGGGCCATACCACCTGGTAGAAGGCGTCCTTTTCCGGAATCCCGCCCCACGCAATCGCGCTGCCGATCAGATTGCGCAGCGGGTCCACCTCGCCCGGCTTGCCGAACATGCCCTTGGAATCGTCAAGGGTGGTGCCGAGCGCGATCAGTGCGGTACGGATCTTGGTCTGGCTTTCCTTGTCCCAGGCCGGCACTTCAAAGCGGCCCGGCCCGCCGGGCTGGCTCACGGCGATGGCGTCCTGCAGAACCCACGCTTGCTTGACGTCCTCGGGCTTGCCTGGATCGATCAGCGTCCTGACGCCGACCATGACGTAGCGCGTGCCGACATCCTGCCGGCGCAAGGTGTAGCTGCCGGCCTGGTAGTGCACGCCTAACACATGTGCGGCCTCGTCCAGCACGGAGAGCGACATGAAGCGCCCTTTGGCGTCAGGCATGGTTACGGTGACAGGACCGGCATTGAGGTCGAAGACGGCCGTCGAATACAGCGTATCGCGGTTCGGACGGACGACGGTGGCCGTATCGATCGGCACCAGTTCGCGGAAATGCGCGAACTTGCCGAAGCCGCCGCGCTTTACCGTCAGCGCGAAATAGCGGTCGGATTCGGCGTGCGTGAAGTTGTCCACGGTTACTGTCACAGACGCCGCGGACTGAGGCGCGGGAGTGCCCTGCGCGCCGGCAGTCAGCACGGTGGCAAGCAGCGTAGCCGCTGCTGTTAAGGGGATGAGTTTCGGCATCGTCGGAGGCTCCGTGCAAGATTCAATGAAGGTCAGCGCAGACAAGGCTCAGGAAACGCGGATCACCGCGGGAGGCACGTAATTGCGAGCGGCTTCGGCATCCTTGGGTCCGTAGAAGCGCAGCATCAGCCGGTACTGATGTCCTGCGGGGGTCGGCAGCCAATTGCTGTCCGGCGCTTGGCCCGGCCGGACGGGCCCGAAGTACAAGGTCAGCGAGCCATCGGCGTTGTAGCGCAGCGGCGACTGATTGTTAAGCAGGAAGCGATGCTGCGGATTGGGCAGTACTTTGAAGTTCTTGCTGTCGATTGCAATCACCGACCAGAAATAGCGCGCTTCCCCGGCCGGCAGCCGGTCGCGTGGGAAGGTCAGCGAATAGGTCTTCCTGCTGTCTAGCGGGATGCCGGTTGCATCGACGGCCCCGCGGTAGTAGTTCGCTTCCGCCTGCGTGTTCACCCAGATGCCGCCATAGTTGAACAGCGTGCGCGTCAGGTAATCCTCGGCATAGCTGCCGGAGACGGCGGGACGTGTCCAGCCGTTTCGGGTGGTGGCCGGGCCGATGGTGCGGGCCGCGCGCGCAAAGTCCGCAAAGGCACGCTGGTGAATCACGCGGTCGACGCGCGCACGCTCGTCCGGATTGGCGATAGCGGCAGACAGCGTCAGCGCGTCCGCCTGCAAATGCGCCATGCCTGGATTGATGTCAGGGTCGCTGTCGAGTACGGCCCGCGCATTGTCGAAGGCTTCAACGCCCGGCAGCTTCTGCAGATCGAAGTCGGGAATTTTCGGAACGTCGGGCAAACGCGGTGTGCCGGTCGCGCGCAGCGTAAAGCGGTGTTGCAGCGCAGTCGCCTCCTTCCAGTCGGCGCCCAGCTCTACTCGCGCAAGGATGCGGGTGTAGCGCGCAGGCAGGTCCACTCGCCTCACACCCGGCGCCAGCGCGACATTCGCGCCCTGCAGGCAGAGCGCGAAGTCGCCGGCCGGCTGTTGCGGAAACGTCCTCTCGTTAATGTTGACCAGGGTTTCGCCCCAGCCGTTCAGCAACTGCACCGTGTAGTACCGACCCTGGATCGCCGGCACACTCAGGATGGTGCAGCTATGCTCGTCCGTGGCGACCCAAGCCTCGGAATACGCTACGTCGAGATTCGGGTTCGGCCAATCGACCTGGCCTGGCTCGCGGTGCGCGATCTCGTTCCACACCATTCCACCCGCGAAATCTAGGCGCTGCTGCCGGAGCACCAGCAGGCGGCCCAGCAGGTAGATATAGGCGTCACTGATCTGCTGGTCGGACACGTCCGCCTGCGCGACCGCAGCCGGCATGGCCGCAACGGATGGCGGGGGGGACTGACATGCGCCCAGCAGTAGCGGGGCGGCAGCCACTGCGGCGGTGGCTGCCAGGCATTTCAGGCGGGACACTGGCATAGCGCGGATTTTCCGGAAGTGATGTTGGACGGGCACCGGCAGTGACTTTGGCAAGCGCCGCAGGCGTCCAGCCATTAAGCGCCGATCCGCCTGCGCGTCGCCCCTCCCGCTTCGGGAGGGCGGGAAACTACCACTGATCCGGAGATCTCGCGAACGCTCCCATCCTTATACGGATGTTGTCAGATGTTGGAGCCAAAGCCAGCAAGCCGACCTTTCCTAGGCGCGCCCGCCGGGTTCGCATGGACATTTCCTTTAGAAGAGCCGCAGCTCGATGCAACTTGGACTGGCAGTTGACGTGGAGCAATTTGCGGGCTTGGTACCAGTGCCTGCACCGCTGATGATCGTTGGTATAGACGACGTGCGAGAGAAGATTGGCGAGATTCTTGGTGAGGCGGCCACGCCTGATGTGATGGAGCGGCTTTTCCCCTTGGCGCTGATGCTTCGGGCCAAGGCAGGTGCGATTAATCAGATCCTGCAGACGTGGCGACAGAAGGGCAGCCGCCAAGCGAGCGATCCAGGAACGGATGAAATCCGGAGCTTAGTGGCGGGCGGGATCCTGTCTGAAGATGAGGTGCCTGCACTATCTCTTGACGGGGGAGTCTTGCAGTTGCGTCCCGGGCGTTCGAGGTGCAGCGAATAGTCTCGCCCCGATGTTCGGGCCAGCCTCTGGACGGCATGTGGTTACACCAATCTTGCTGGTATCGCAGGAATCTGACGGTCCCAGAATCTCTAAGTCGCGGGGAAAGACCTCAAGAATGACCTTGGGGTAGAGATAGGCAGGGACCGCGCTCAGTTCGCCAGCCATATTGACCTGGAACACTTCGAAGAGTCGTGGATTGTGCTGCTCATCTTTGCCTGCGACGTAGTAGTAGCGGCGCCCATCCGCAACCATGGTGAAGCCGGTGTAAGGGCCTCCGATGCCGGGAATCGTCGGAAATGACCCGGCGCGCTGAAGCGCTAGGTCAATAAAGTTGGCCTCGTTATCGGCTGATTCTGTGGAGAGCCTCGTCATGCCGCATTTTCTGTATGGTGGGGTGTGTGAGGTTGCCACTTGCAGGGGCGAGTTTCATATTACACGCGCTTTGCGAAACGCTGCAGCCCAGACCGCCTCGGCCACGCGGCGCCAGCCAAATTCCTTGCCTGCGCATCTGGACCTCTGACGATTGCCAGATGCGCTGGAACGTCGCTGGGTCGAAGTCGGCACCTGTGAGGAGGCGTGTCTGGGAGGGTGTCTTGGCCAGGAGGACTTCGAGCTCGTGCCGCACCTCCTCGAACTGATTCCCGGCGGGCTCGCCTAAACCGTTCCCCCATCCGCGGAATCCCACGGCGTCCGTGCCGGCGGTGAGGCGATCAAGGGCTTCGAGTAAGCGTTGCGTTACCCGGAAGTCCGTCTTGCGCGTAGCAGCGTTGATCAACTGTCTGCTTTGTGCCGCCCATGCCCATGACTGCTTCTGGCCGATCCCTGCCTTTGGTCGGGCCTGGCAGGAACCAGCCCATCGGCCCCAGCTTGCTGGTGACAAATTCAGTTCGCAACCTGCAAACGCTTGGCCAGCAAGGTCTGGCGCAGGGTTGACAGATTTACTGTCGCAACCGTGACATACTTACTTCGGTCTACGTTGGTGCCCATTGCGGTCGCCAACCACATGGCGCACTACTTCATACTGCTGCCCACGACGCAGGGTATTCAGATGGCGAGATTGATCTGCGATCCGCTTGAGCGGGGAAGGAACCTGTTCGGTACGGGGGCGATGGCGTTGCCTGACGTGGCATCCGCTCCGAAGGCTGTCTGGCAAATTCAGGTTGGCCTGATACTCGTCGGGCACATTGTGAGCGTAGCGATCGCCCATGCTCGGAGGATAGTGGCGAACACCGCGAAGCCGCCGTCGTGGATGGCACTCAGTGACGATGGAATCAGTTCATCAGCGCGCCACCCCGGCAATCCGTCGACCATCGGTATCTCGGTCCAAAGATCGCCATCGGAAGATGGTGACTTTCCTCCTTTCCCACAGAGTGGGCCTGTTGCCGCATATGTATTGGACAACTGCAATTGGTCGCGCGCCTGGCGACCGGCTAGCTAACGCGGCAGGATCTCCATCACGGCAAGTTCGACATGACTGCCGCTCTCGCCATGCAAATGCAAGGGAAAGCGTCCGGTATGGATCGCCTTGAAATGCACCAATGCCTCGCCGTTTCTGGCAACGACCACGCTATCGGTGAGGCCGTGCAGCATCACGGTGCCCGTCTGTTCCGATAGCACTCGTATCGTGATGTCGTCATTCTCTGTGATCTGAAAAACCGGCTGCTCCTGCTGTGCGCCGGGTGCCGCGATGCGCACAGTGAAGGTCTTGCCCGATGCGGCCGCATCCACGGCTGGCGCAACGGCCATGGAGGGTGGAATCGTTGCAGCAGCCCCGGCGTGTGGCATGGGCTTTGCCAGCCAATACCCCATGATGAGCAACGCGGCCACCGATGCGACCCACGTGAGCGAGCGCTTTGGAACTGACATCTTAATCTCCTGTGTTGATGGAAAAATGAAAAAGCCGCTCACCCCGATCCCATCGGCAGCGAGAGAATCCACAAGCCTCCGACGGTGAGCCCGACCATTAGCAGCAGCATCGGAATCTGGCTGGCCACCGCGCCGCGTTGGTCGGGAAAAACCCGCAGGGCTTCCATGTGGGCAATGAACACGCTGGCGATGTGCCCGGTCAGAATGAGCGCAACTTGGGAGTGCCAGATGACACTTGCGTCTAGAAGAACGGGCGGTGGCGCTATGCGTGCCGTCCCGAACAGGTTCCAGCCCCAGCCCAGCGGATCGGAAATCAGCTTGATGAACTGAATGCCCTGCGCGGGCAGCAAGGTGTAGTAGTGCGTGAGATGGTAGACAAAGGCGATGGGCAGCAGCGACTGCGCAAACAGTTGGCCCAGTTCCCTTGTGCTACGCGTGCTGCCCGATACGTGCCTGCTTAACGCGATGAAGCCGGCGTACAGGCCAAAATAGAGCAAGGGAGACAGCGCCAACATCAGCCATTGCCACCGGTAGTACAGGCGCGCCGCCACCGTATAGGGCTGCACGCTGGTTGCTGCCACCGCAGGCTCTATCCAGGGATACACACCGCGCCAGAACAATCGGCTCCACGGCTGGGTTTCGTGCGCGCCGTCGAACGCGGTGGACGCCAGCATGAACAGCACGAACAGCACCAGGCTGGTGTCTACCGGCTGCCGCTGCAGCAAGCCCGACAACGGCAGCCGCAGTCGACATTCCACGCCGCGTCTTGCACACGTCCGGTATTCCACCGGCGCCATCAATCCCACCAGACGAAAAAATAGCGAGAAAAGTTCGCCGTGCCGAAACCAGGCGTCAATGCCAAAGAGCCTGGAAAAATACAGCGTGAGCAGCGTGTAGCCAAGTAGATAGATCGACAACTGCAGCGGCGTGGTGTGCCCGAACAACTCCACCCAGATGAACACGAGGTACAACAGCAGCGCCGGATATGACGCGAGCATTGGTGGGTACGCGACGCGCCCACTGCGTGACAACAAGCCTGCGCGGTGCGCGCCTTCGCATAACGTCCGCCAAGGGTTGGCAAACGCAAAGATGTCGCCCACCAGGGCCGTGGCGTAGGTGAGACCCAGCACAAACACGATCCAGAACATCGTCATGTTGATATTTAGGAAAGGGTTGCTGGTGCCCACAAGGCCGCTGGTGACACACAGCACCAGCAACAACAGCGCGATGGCACGAAGCGTCGTCACCATCGTCTGCGGAACCGGCCTGACGCTGTGCTGCGAATCCACGGCGTGGATGGGCGCGAGTGCCGTACTCCGTTCGCCCGAGGCCGACGCAAAGAAGCCGACAATGACGAACGAAACCACCAGCGCCGCCGAGGCGCCGTAGGCATACATCCAGAACGGCACCGGCAACGTGTACGGCGCTGCAAACGCATGGGCATGGACGGCACTGGGTGCGACACAGGCCAGCGCAGAACACAATGCCTTCGCCCACGGCAATCTCGACACTGCTTGCAGCCGGTTCATGGCGACCCAACCGATGCCGATAGGGGCCTATGCATTGCAGAGGGTGCGGCTGTGGGACCGGTGCCGTTGGTGTGACAGATTTCGCGCGCCATTATCACGCCGATACCCACCGGACTCAGCGGTTGATATTGAGTGGTGTCTCCTATGGCACACACAAGGCTCAGGACAGGAACAGCGGCCAGCTTCGAAAAGCGCAAGCACTCAAGAACACAAATCGTTGGCATGATTCGCTAGTGGCTGACGATGGAAGCAAGATCAATGGCGTGCCACTGGCCGTCGGCATGCTCGGCAATCACACCCAGTTCGTCATAGGGCGCGTGCCGCAGTTTGACAATCGCGATCATCCTCTCCTTGCCCTGTTCCGACTGCGGCAGCGTATGGATGATGTAGGGCAGCAGCGGTGTGGCCTTCGGGCTGTCCTCCAGAAGCGGGGAAAACGCGTCGGCCAGCTTCGCGTAGGTCACGTACGCGCCCGGCTTGCGCGCGAGCCTGTCTACCTGCTGTAACTGCGCCGAAGTCAGCGTGCCCGGCGCATGGGCGAGAACAGCCGCGGCGCCGTGGTCTTCCAGACGCCACAACTTGAGCCGCGCGGCGAGATCCCGCTGTGCGGGGGGGGCGGCTCTTCCGAGCGCGCTTGCCGGCTGGGTCGACATCAGCCATCGTGCAAAGAAGCTGTCAAAGAAATCCTTGGCGTCCTGTTTGACGGTGTACTGGGTTGTGGTGTCGCTGCGCAGCACAGGCAACGCGCGCGGCAGCGCCAGCGGCCCCTGGCTGACAAAGCCCGCGCCATCTGGCAGCGATGTGCCCTGCAGGAAAGCCACCTGATTCACGCCATTGGCGACAAACCATCGGCGCTGTCCGGCCTTGGTGCCAGCCAACAGGAAGCCGTCGAGCTGCCGGCGTACCTCAGGCCAGGCTTTGGCAGCGCGCGCGCCCTCGGCCAGCGGCGGATAGGCGATGAGGTGTTGATAGGTGGCAGCGGCCATCGCCACGGTGTCTTCTGGCCACTGGCTGGCCACGTCGGCCTTGTGGCGGCTCCAGCCGCCGCGTGTCTCAGGTGTGGCCCAGGCCAGTGCTGCGTCGCACTGCACCGCTGGCGTCTGGAGAATGGGCTTACCCGGCACGCCTTGATGGGCCCAACTGTCTTGCAGCAGGTGTAGCGCCTCGCCCAGTTTCAGCAGATGCGAATCGGCCATCCTCTTGGCGGCGCGCATCACGGAATCGAGCTTGCGGCGGGCAGCGTCGCTGTTGGCAACGATCTCGCGCCGCTCCGGAGCGGCCGGCACGGGCACGGCCGACGCGAAGTGGTAAGACTGCGCGGCCCTGGCCATGGCGGGAGAACGGGACACGCAAGCATACTCCAGCATGGGCAACATGGAATCCATGAGGCCAGAATCTGCTTGCTGGTTGCCTCGTGCGATAGATTCCGCCTGCTGCGCCGAGTAACCCGCCTGAAGCGCAAGCCACTGCGTCAACCCGTAATGCACATCGGCCTCAAACGCGGGGGACGACGCGGGCGTCAACAAAAGGATCGTCATGACGGTGGACGCCATGCGACATGTGAGTGCTTTGCGCAAGGGGGCTCCCGCTGCAAATTGAGGCGGTGAAGGGCATGCAACCGAACGTGGTGGCGGGGCGGCGCGGATAGCGCTGGCGCCCCGTCCGGCACGGATCAGTTATGCAGCGTCGAATTCGTCGTTTCCGGGAATGGCCACACGCCGTTCTTGAACCGCATGACCAGCAACCCGTTGTCCTGGCACATCGTCGTGAGCAGTCCACGGTCCTTGTCGAAGGCCAGGCCCGACGTACACCAGTCAGGCTCTCCTGCTTTCCATTGACCGAAGGCCGCATGGAAAGAGGCCGGCATGTATTTCGTGGCGCTCGGCGGATTGAAGTACGCGATTTCCTTGGGCTGCGCCGGATTGCGGATATCGAACACGCGGATGCCGGAGTTGAAGTAGGAGCAGGCCATGGCGGTTGCGCTTTCCCGGCTGTCCACGCTGCAATAGTGACTGCCGTACGTGAAGAGACTCAAGCCGGTCAGGTCCGGAAGAATGCTGTCGCAGTTCTTCGGGTCATGTGTTTCCAGTCCGAGCTTCGACACCAGGATCGGATTTTTCTCGTCAGTCATGTCGTAGATCCGCGCCATCGGAAACGTTGCCAGCCGAGCCTTGCAAGCCGTCGTGACGCCCGCGGCATCGCTCAATCCGCCGGACCCGCCCTCGTCGACCATCACGAGATAAGGCTTGTCGCCAATCTTGGTCTCGATGGTATGTTGCGCCGCACTGCCATCACGGTACGCGGTGTGGGACACCAGGCGCATTTGCGCATCGGGCTTGCGCTCCTGAACTTCGGAGGTGTCCAGCACCAGAAAGCCGTTCTGCGGCACCGTCTTTGCATCCGCCACCTCCGCCGCACTTGGCACGCCCAGTGCGGCCGCGTAAAGACGATTGCCGTCCGGACTTACCGATAACCCGTGCGGTGTTTTGCCAATCGGGGAGTCCTTGCTCATGTCAAACGTCGCAATCAATCGAGGCCGGGTAGGGATGGTGATATCGATTGCGTGGTACTTCAGGTTTGTCGAATCCCCTACGTAGTAGGTCAGCCCATCCGGGGAAATGTTGCCTTCATGCCCGTTGATGGGCTTGGTCGGTGTGGTGGCATCCCCCGTCTTGTACTCCATGGCCATTGAGGCCAGCAGTTGCGGAGAGCGGCAATCGCCGGACAGGTCGTACACATCGATTTCGGGGCCCCCTGCGCTATTGGTGCCGTTGTCGGCGATGAGCAGTTGCCGCCGGCTACTCACGCGCAGCGATTCCCACGGGTCGAGCATGGCGGCCGTGGTCAACGAAGTGACGCGCACCGGCTTTGCCGGATCGGTAATGTCGATGACCGGTACCCCTGGATGCTCCCGGACTAGCGGCGCGCCCGTGACAATGTTGCCGAGTACGCCGGTCGCATGGTAGGCGCAGGTGTGTCCGTTGGCGTCGCGGAACGTGGCGGCAGACCAATTGCCGCCTTCGCCCTGGACTTGTCCCACCAACTCCATATTGCAGCGGGTTCCCTTGAATCCTGCCTGACGCTGTGCCGCAGGCACTTGTCCCTGCAACGCCGCTTCCGGCTTGTCATCCGTTCCGCATGCACTGACTTTGGCGGCGAACTCGACTGGCTTGCTGAGCGGCGCGGCAACTTCTCCAGTTTCGCCATTGCCATCACCGCCGCAAGCCGTCAATGCCACCGCAAAGCTGGTCGCCAGATAATGGCCCCACCTCCCGAGTTCGTTTCGACGCATGTTGTCTCCTGTCATTTTTTAATTTGAATTCCAATTAATCATAAAGAGACGGCAGTAAAATGAATTGCAAAAAAAATACTCGAAATTTCCAAATATGGACACAACATTATTCATTGTCTTAATTGTGCAGTGTCGAGTCCATCGTTTCAGGAAATGGCCAGACGCCGTTCTTGAACCGCATGACCAGCAACCCGTTGTCCTGGCACATCGTCGTGAGCAACCCACGAGCCTTGTCAAAGTCCAAGCGTGAGGTGCACCAGTCAGGCCCCCCCGATTTCCATTCACCAATCACGGCATGGAATGAACCCGGCATGTATTTGGTGGCACTCGGCGGATTGAAGTACGCGATTTCCCTGGGCTGCGCCGGATTGCGGATATCGAACACGCGGATGCCCGAGTTGAAGTAGGAGCAGGCCATGGCGGTCGCATTTTCCCGGCTGTCCACGCTGCAATAGTGGCTGCCGTATGTGAAGGAGCCCAGGCCCGTAATGTCTGGGAGAATGCTGTCGCAGTTCTTCGGATCATGTGTTTCCAGGCCGAGTTTGGACACCAGGACCGGATTCTTCTCGTCGGTCATGTCGTAGATCCGCGCCATTGGAAACAGTGCCAGGCCGGCCTTGCACGCATTCTTGACTGTGGCGGGATCCCCCAACATTCCACCCGATCCGCCCTCGTCGACCATCACGAGGTAGGGCTTGCCTCCAATCTTGGTCTCGATGGTATGTTGCGCGACGCTCCCATCGCGGTGCGCCGCCTGCGACACCAGGCGCATCGCTGCATTGGGCTTTCGCGCCTGAATTTCGGAGGTGTCCAGTACCACAAACCCGTTCTGCGGCACCATACTCGCGTCGCCCACCTCCGCTGGAGTGGGGGCGGCCACCGCCACGGCATATAGACGATTGCCGTCTGGGCTTACCGATAACCCGTGCGGGGATTTCCCGATCGGAGAATCCTTGCCCATATCGAATGTTGCGATCAATCGAGGCCGCGTGGGAATGGTGATGTCGATCGCGTGATACTTCGCGTTCGTCGTGTCTCCAACGTAGTAGGTCAAGCCGTCCGGGGAGATGTTGCCTTCATGCCCGTTGATGGGCTTGTTCGGCGCGGCGATATCCCCCGTCGCATATTCCAGAGCCAGTGAGGCCAGCAACTGCGGAGACCGGCAATCCCCGGACATGTCGTAGACATCGACTTCCGGACCGCCGCGACTATTGGTGCCGTTGTCAGCGATTAGCAGTTGTCGCCGGCTATTGACGCGCAACGATTCCCATGGATCGAGCATGGCGGCGGTGGTGAGGGACGTGACGCGCACCGGTTTGACTGGATCGGTAATGTCGATGACCGGCACCCCGGGATGTTCCCGGGCCACAGTCTCGCCCGTCAGCAGATTGGTGGACCCACCGGTGGCATGGTACGCGCAGGTATTGCCCCTGGCGTCGCGGAACGTAGCGGCAGACCAGGTGCCGCCCTCACCCTGAACTTGTCCCACCAACTCCATATTGCAGCGCGTTCCCGTGAAGCCGGCCTGACGTTGCGCTGCGGGCACTTGACCCTGCAATGCGGCCTCCGGCTTGTCATCCGTCCCGCATGCACTGACCTTGGCGGCAAACTCGACTGGCTTGCCGAGCGGCGCGGCAACTTCTCCGCTATTGCCACCGTCGTCACCACCACCACACGCTGCCAATACCACGACGCTACATGTGGCCAGATAGCGGCCCCATCGCGCGAGTTCAGTCTGACGCATCTTGTCTCCCGTTGTTCTTTAATTTGAAATGCCAATGAATACTAGCTGCGCGCTAGCTAACTGAATTTCAAAAAAGTCTTCAGATCTTTAAAATCGGGGCACGACGTGACGCTGCCTGAGACAATAAAGCAGGTGCCGCTGCGCAGCGCATCAGCGGTCAAGCGGGGAGGGATGCCGCCGAGAATAATCGCGGAAAAAAATGACGGAGAGTGTTAGCCGGGGCAACGATACGCCTGGATAACTCAAAGGCGTTTCCGGAACTGGCTGGGCGAGAGGCCTACGGCCTTGCGGAAAGCGGTGCTGAAATGACTTGGATTGGAAAAACCGGTCGAAAGCGCAACCTCTGTGATGGACGGGCTACCGTTGCGCAACAAACGTTTCGCTTCATCCATGCGCAGTTGCAACAAATACTGGTACGGAGATTTACCCGTCGCTTGCTTGAAACACCGGCACAGGTGTTTGGGGCTGAGCCCGGCAATGCTCGCCATCTGCGCCAGGCTGACATCATAGGAGACATTTGCTCTGATGTACTCCTTGAGCACGACCAAGCTGGCGGACGACAGGCCGTTCAGCTCGCGCGTGGAATGACGTCGCGAGAATCGGCCCCACAGATAGCTGACAACCGCGAGTGAGATCGATTCTGCGTAAAGCCGACCTGACGGGCAGCCATTGAGAATCTCCGCCTCCATGCCACGCATCAGTGCATCAATGTGTGGATCCGCATCGATGACGTGGCGTGGCATGTGCCGGGACAATAGCGCGCCGGCGGACGGGTCGCGGCCAGTCCATTGTTCGATTTCTAGCGTATCCAACTCCAAGACAAAGCCCTTCAGTTCTCCGCTGGAACTCAATCTCTCCAGTTCATAGTCGTGGTCCATGTAGGTCACGGTACCGGCGCATACCAGCGCCTGGAAATCATCCGTCCCCACGCTCCACTTCAGTTTACTGCTGCCCGCGACAGTCAACCCCAGCCACGGAACTTCGCTGGCGCCACGGCGCATGAACGGTATGGGCAAGGCCGCGACATGCGAAAAAGCCAAACCATTCCACGCGGAAGTGGATCTCATCAAAACAGTGGGGGGATGCTGCTCGCCAATGCTTTTGGGTTTCATGGCAATAAGGCTTTCGTGAGACATCCGCGGAGTTGTCAGGACCGCACTTTGGAAGCGAATGCTACGGGCGCTTCCGAGGGCTTGTTCGCAGCATGTTGCCTCTATCGGTTCTTGTTTGCAATTTCAAGCAATGCTAACGACGCGCCCTGCAATCGACTTTCAATAACTTCCGGCGACTTTTCAAATCCGGACATATTTCTGAGCGCTGGCGGTGCTGCCAGTGCCGCCAGCGAGAGGACCGGTGCGCGGGCCGCCAACGGAAAGCGCGGCGGCGCCGACGTGTTTAGTGCGGCACGCGAGCACGCACTGACCGATCGATCCGACCACCTAGAGGCCAAAGGCGCCCGTGGGCTGAAGGAAGTCTGCGTCCCGACCGCAGTGCCAGAAGTCCCCGATCGCGTCAGTATTGTCGGAACAATCGGGCGCTCGCATCGCTCAGGCGCGCGTCGCTGGGCGTCCTCGCCGCCGCGTGGTGCGGCGGGGAGGGCGCCGGTCAGACCATATCAATCGATGAAATCCGGCCGGTATCGCTTTTGGGATGTGTAGTCGGCGGTGGCTCTCGATGGGGTCGCATTCGCTGATTTGCCCCGTACCATCCCTATGACGAAGCGCATCCCCTTTGGCCTAGGCTCGCTCCCAGAGTGTCGCGTGGGCACCCGTCGCGGACGCCAAGTGCGACCGTCCCGGATCGACCCTTCTCGGCCGTTTGTCACGGAGATGCCAATGGCCGTAACGACCGACGTAGCGGCCATCGACACTCAGCGCAGTACGTTTCTCCAGACCCAACATCAATCCGGGCGAATATCGCCCTGTTTAATGACTGTCGCCCATTTTGCGCGCTCCGCATCAAGGAACTTTCGAAATTCTTGTGGCTTATCACCAGAAGCCTCCGCGCCGATTGCCGCGAGACGTTCCTTGATGGCGGGTTGTGCCAAGACTTCGATTGTTGCCTTGTTGATTTTTTCTATGATTTCCGCAGATGTGCCAGCAGGCGCGAACAAGCCATTCCACTCATACACCTGGTAGCCGGGAAGTCCGGATTCCGAGACGGTGGGTACATCGGGCAACGTGGGGGAGCGCTTTGCGCCTGTGGTCGCCAGTACCTTCAACTTCTTGCCGGAGACCAGTGGGTAAGACGCTGCCATGTTGCTGAACATCATGTCCACCTGGCCACCCATCAAGTCACTCAAGGCTGGTGCCCCCCCTTTGTAGGGAACGTGAAGCATATTCAGTCCAGACTGTTGACGGAACAGCTCTGCTGCCAGATGCTGTGCGGTGCCGGAGCCCGCGGACGCATAGGTGAGCTTTCCAGGCGTAGCCTTCGCGCGCGCCACGATATCCTTGGGCGAGTTGAACGGAGAGTTTGGAGGAACCACTAAAAGGTTTGGCACTAGTACCACCAGGGAGATGGGGGCAAAGTCCTTCGCGGTATCGTAAGGAAGCTTCGGTTGCAGACTAGGGTTGACCGAGTGAGCCGTAGCATCCAGTAGCAGGGTGTAGCCGTCCGGCGCAGCCTTGGCGACCGCGCCGGCGCCGATCACACCGCTTGCACCGGGGCGGTTGTCTACGACAATGGTCTGACCCAGCTTGGTACCCAGAGGCGCAGCTAAGATGCGGGCGACCGTGTCGGCAGCGCCGCCTGCAGGATATGGAACGACGAGACGGATTGGATGATCGGGATAGGCGGCGCTGGCACACGTGGCGACGCACAGCAGTGTGAGGCCGGCAATGGCGCCGGTAACGGAATTGAACATTGTCTCGTCTCCAGAATGTTGTAGTTGTGTACTAGACCGTCGCGATTGGAGTCGCCGGCGAACCTACTGCGCCGGGAAGGCGCAGAGGTGGCGCGGTCAGCAGGAAGCGGCTGCGATTGTTCTCCCGCAGCCAGTTTGCCAATGGTGTCAAATGCCACAGCTCGCCGAGGTGAATGCCATTTTTGAACAGGCAATGTTCATGCAGCGGCAGTCGTGGCCCGCGAATGGGGGAAGGCGTCAGCGGTTTCGGCACAACCAGCTCCACGGCGGGGTTGTCTGCCAGCAGGCATGCCAGGCGCGAGTCGGTGATCCAATTGAGCAGCTTCGCGTCGTAGCCATCTAGTCCGGCGCCGGATTCGTGGAGTACCTTGAGATCGGGCGACTTGTTCATCGATAACAATGTGTCGGCGAACCCGGTATGGAGGCAGACCATATCACCCGGCTCGACGGTTACGTTATCTGCTTCCAGAATGCGCATGAGCTGGTCGTAGCCGACAGCCTGTCGTTTGCGCCCAATGTGGCGCTCGATGTCGATCATGACGCCGCGGCCTTGCGCACCGTGCTCAGCAAGGACGGCGATACTCAACGCGCCTGCTTCCGGGTTCTCGTATCTTGCCCATGCCTCCGGCGCTTGAGTCTCGACACCGGCTCTGATGTCCTCGCCGGCCCGAAAGCCGTTGTAGAAGACAGCTTCGTCGCTGCCGTCATCGTCGGCATCGAAATGACTGCCCACGTGTGCGAGGCTGTCCCACTGCGTTGAATACTGCAGGCTCATGAGCACGACGTCGTCATTGACCACGTCCGTCAGGTCGGGGTCCTCGGAACGGTACGACCAGCAGAACCCCTGCTGCCCGGCGCTCTTTCCATCCCGAAGGACGGCGAAGCGCCGAGGCGGTTGCCGACGCACGTTCATGGTTTGGCCGCCGGGGTAATCGAGGGGCAGCGAAAGGCAGAACGTAATGCCTTCGCGTACTTCTGCGACGCCTTGGAGCACCTTGCTGCGATCCACGAGGTTCATGCGCCCACGCTGATCGTTTGACCCAAATTCGCCCCAATTACTGCCGTCCGGCTTACGCTGCCACCGCCTTGGTGCTTCACTCATGTCGGCTCCTTACTGCAGCTTCGCGAGTTCGGCCAGCACGTTCGTCGCGGCGGCTACACCCATGTTGACGAAGGCATCGCTCGTTACGCCGCCGATGTGCGGACTGATGATGAACTTGCTGTTTCTGAAGAAGGGATGATCGGCAGGTGGCGGCTCTTGCTGCAACGAATCCAGGCCTGCTGCGGCCACTTTACCGCTTTCAACGGCCGCCAGAAGGGCGTCTTCCTTGATGAGCCCACCGCGTGCGGTATTGACGACGATAACGCCGTCCTTGCATCTGGCCAGGCTCGCCTCGTTGAGCAGTCCGCGATTCTCGGCGGTCAGTGGGCAGTGGAACGATATGACATCCGAGTTTTCCCAGATCGCGTCAAGGCTGACGGGCTCGATGCACGTCGGCAGATCGGCGGCATATGGGTCATATCCGATAACCTTCATATCCATGGCGCAGGCGATCCGCGCGAAGCGCCGGCCGATCGCACCCAGGCCAATAAGACCGAGCGTGCGTCCTTGCAGTTCGAGACTTTGGTGCGTCGATTTGTCCCAATGGCCACTGCGTGTGCGCTGATCCAGGCTCACCACCGATTTTGCGCAGGCTAGCATCAGCGCCAGCGCTTGTTCGGCCACGGCTGCCGCATTTGCACCTGTCGCGGCCACGACCCTGACGCCACGAGCCTTCGCAGCTTCCTGGTCGATGTTGTCGATGCCACTTCCGTGCTTTGACAGAACGCGAATCGTCGGCGCCGCGTCGAGCGCCATGGCGCCGACCTTGCTTGTGCGGACGATGATCGCCACAGGCGCATAACGCCGGCAAAGTTCTGCGGTTTCTTCTTCGCTTGCCGCTTTCCCTGCATAGACCAGTTCGAAGTCGGACAGCAGCGCGACTGCCTGTGGCGCAATGTTCGCCGCGGTCACAACGATTACGGGCTTGTCCGGCGTACTCACAGCGTTTCTCCAGTCTTCAGGACACCGGCGGCACGCAGGGCATCATCCAGCCAGGATGGTCGCAGTGCTTCGCCAGACTTGATACCTTCGATGCGCTTACGCTCCGCCGCTACCTTCTTTGCAGCCTCCTCGATCAGAGCCGGCGCCTTTTCGCGTTCGATGACGACCACGCCGTCTGCATCGCCGATGACGAGGTCGCCCGGGCGCACCGTAACACCGCCACATTGAATCGGATGATTGACGCGGCCGGGTACGAACTTGGTCGGCCCGTTGGGATTCAGCCCGACGGAGTACATGGGGAAGCCCGTCTCGATGATCTCTTCGGCATCCCGCGCAGCGGCGTCCAGAACGACGGCCGCGACACCGAGAGCAATGCACTGATTGACCATGATGGCGCCCATCAGCGCGCTGTTTTGGTCGCCTTTGCCGTCAACGATGATGACGTCGCCAGGCTTGGCCAGTGCCATCGCGGCGTGAATCATGAGGTTATCGCCGGGGCGAACTTCCACGGTGACAGCCGGACCGCAGAACTTGTTCTTTTGGCTCAGTGGTGCGATCCGCCCGTGCAGGCCGCCGCGGCGGCCGGCGACATCGGCAAAGATCGACGACGCGAACTCGGACGCCTGCTTGACGATGTCGGGCGAAACGCGTTCGAAATTACGGATGACATCAGGGAGTTGCTGGGTGGGCGACATAGTTGCTCCTAAAGTGTGCGAGTGAAGCCAGCCGCGCAGTTGGGAAGGCAACTGACGGATCGTGAAACTGCGAAAGTGGAATCCGGCGCGCGGACGCGCGCCGATGCGTTAATCGATGGTCGCGCCCGAGTCGCTGACCACGACTCGCCAGCGAGCAAGGTCCTTTTGCAATAGGCCGGCAAACGCCGAGGTACTACCGCCCAGGAGCTGTCCGCCTTCCGCCTCGATCTTGGAGCGCACGGCGGGGACCTGGAGTACGCGATTCAATTCAGCGTTGAGTCTCGTGACGATGGGTGCCGGGGTGCCGGCGGGTGCAAGCAGGCCGAACCATGTGTCCGCGTCAAATTGCTTTACGCCCGCCTCCGCTACGGTCGGCGTGTTGGGCAGTTGCGGCGATCGCTTCGCAGAGGTCACGGCGATTCCGCGCAACTTGCCCATCTTGATTTGACCCATCACCGTCGGGACAGAGCCAATATAGATCTCCACCTGGCCACTCAGAACGTCGGTGAGAGCCTGCGATGCACCCTTGTATGGGATGTGCTGCATCTTCACACCGGCCTGCTTTTGCAGGAGTTCCATGGCGAGGTGGGCGACCGTACCGTTGCCCGGCGTGCCGAACGTGACCGTGCCTGGCTTGGCTTTTGCGGCGGCAAGCACGTCGGTGAGATTCTTGTACGGTGAACTGTTGTTGGTGACAATCGCGAGCGGTGCGGAGGCAATCAAGCCGATAGGCGTCAGATCTTTCGTCGGGTCATACGGCAGCTTCTTGTACAGCGACGGATTGATAGCAAGATTGCTGGTCTGGCCGAATACCAGCGTGTAGCCGTCAGGCGATGCCTTGGCCGCAGCTTCCACGCCGAGGTTGCCGCCAGCCCCTGGCTTGTTGTCGACGATGATGGTCCACTTCAGGTCCCGGCTAAATTGTTGGGCGATTTCGCGCGAGAAGGTATCCGGCGCCCCGCCCGGAGGGAAGGGCACGATGAGGCGAATGGGCTTGGTCGGATAGGTATCTGCGGCGTACGCAGGAAGGCCAGGCACTGCAGCAATGGCGCATGCCGCCAGAACGCGAAGGATGATCTTCAAGGGGTGTCTCCAATCGAAACCTTGTATTTGTGCGTTGACTATAGATTGCTGTTCCGTGCTATACAATTGCGTTGTCCATAGCGGAACATGTGCCATGAAACGGAATGCTCAGCCTGAAAAGGCGCCGGAAGGTGCAGATAAAGACACAATCATTGCGGTCACCCGTGCTTTGCAAATTCTCGAGGCCTTCTCCGCCGATGACGCTTCGTTGACCCTGTCGGAGTTGAGCCGACGGGTCGGGATGGGCAAATCGACCGTGCTGCGCACGGCGCGGACACTGGCGCAAAGCGAGTATCTGGTCCAACGCGAAGATGGACAATGGCGCCTCGGCGCGGCCGCGGGATGGCTGGGCGCGCGCTATCAGGCTGCGTTTCGCGTGAATGAAACGGTGGAGCCCGTGCTCAGGCGAATCAGCTACGAAACACGCGAAAGCGCGGCCTTTTATGTCCGGGAGGGAGACACTCGGGCCTGCCTGGTGCGAGTCGAAGGACCGGGCGCGGTGCGGCACCACGTGCGCGTCGGGGAAAGGCTTTCTCTCACCGGAGCGCCGGGCAGAGTTTTGCGGGCATTCGCAGGCGAAAGCGGCGAGCCATACGAGGCCATTCGCAAAGATGGTTATTTCATTTCAATGGGCGAACGGGAGCCTGAAGTTTCGAGCCTGGCTGTCCCGGTGTTCGGAATCAATTGGACTTTGGTCGGGGCTCTTTGCATCTCAGGGCCCATTAGTCGGCTGACGCGAGATAAGTTGGCGGAGTATGTGGATCTGATGCTGGCAGCCGGAAAGGAAGTGTCCTATGCAGTTTCCGGCTCCCGAGATCAGACTGTCCGCCCTACGACATGGCATCCCTGATTTCGAGAAGGCGATTTTTAGCCAATGCTCTGACTACCTCATGAGAGCCAAGTGTCTAGGAGCCAGATGAATGGTTGATCGTATGGGGCGCTACGGGAAAGGCACCTCCCTGAGGCGGTCAGCGACCGATGTTTGGCGCACTCTGGTCGTTAAGTTTCGAATTGCGGGTGACAGGTAGTGGCCGGTCTCTGCCGTCCGCCCACGTCAGGACCGCGGCTCTCTCTGATCGGCGGACTCGGGCGATGGGCGCCGGGTCTGACCGTTGCGGAGTTTTCTGGGCACTGGCTCTGATTCCAACTCTGCCACTTCAGGCCTGCACCACCGCCCTACAGATCCCCATCAATGCTGCACCGCAAAAAAACACGCCTGGCGAGCATGTAACCTAGATTGGGTTCGTGCAATTTTCGGCCGCCCCCTGCCCATCGGCCCCGAATTGGCCAGATTCTGCGGTGCCGGGCAATCGGGGCAGGCCCCACTCATGAGAGTGGGGCCCACGGCGTGATTTGCTGAGACAGGCCACATCCGGCGATTGCGCGGGAGTGGCGGAAAATCGATTACTTAGACTTGGCTGATTGCGTTGCAGCCTGCTCAATCAGTTTTGCGACTTCCGCAGGATGCGAGATGTAGGCGACGTGACTGGAGCGAATCTCGATGGTCTTGCTGTCGGCCCGCTTGGTCATGAAGCGTTCCAGGTCCGGGTTGATAGCGCGGTCAGCTGTTGCAACGACAGCCCAGCTAGGCTTCGTCCTCCACGCCGCCTTTGAGATGGGAACGCCAAACGCCTTTGCAGCGGGCATTACCTGCGAGATCGCCATGAAACTGGCTTGGGGGGCAGGTACGTCGGCAGCAAAGTCGGCGTGGAACATGGCTTGATCGAAATAGAGGTATCCATCCTCAGTCGCCTTGATCGCTTTGGTTGCAGGCGGCATCTTCTTTGTCAGGTCCATGGGGCTTTCGCCGGTATCCGGCTGGAACGCCGCGACGTAGACCAACCCCGCAACTTTGTCATGGTTGCCCGCCTCGGTAATCACCGCACCGCCATAGCTGTGGCCTACGAGAATGGATGGGCCATCCTGCGCATCGATCACGCGGGTGGTCGCCTTCACGTCATCTTCGAACGAGGTCTCTGGTTGCTGTACAACGGAGACTTTATAACCATCGCGCGTCAGGATCTTCGCCACGGCTTGCCAGCCGGAACCATCGGCGAAGAAGCCGTGAACGAGGACGATGTTCTTGACCGGCGCCGGGCTTGCCGCATGCGCGAAGACGGCGGAGATGGACAAGGCGGCAGCGGCCACAAAGCGGCCGAGTTGTGATGAGAATTTCATTTTTTGCTCCAGAGGGTATTTGCAGGATGGGTGGCAAACTATGCGTTGCGGGCAAAATCATCCTACTAGTAGGATGGTAAAAATTCAAAGAAATCTCACAATACGGAATCTGAGCGATTGATGTAGACTGTCCCTCAATCAACCAACTAGATGGTAGGTAGATATGACTGTGGCCGGAGATCACACGTCTGCAAGGATCCTGCAAGCCGGGCGGCAACTGATCATGCGTCGCGGCTACGCCGGATTCAGCTATGCGGATGTCGCTGAAGCAACGGGCATTCGCAAGGCGAGCATTCATCATCACTTTCCCTCGAAGGCCGACCTCGCGATTGCCGTTGTGAAGCATTCGCAGGACATGTTCGATGCGGACGTAGCGGCGCTTCGCGCCAACGGCGCGGACGACGTCGCACAGTTGCGGGCCTACGTCCAACATTGGGAACGCTGCGTCGCCGATGACAGCGCGCCATTCTGTGTTGCGGGCATGCTAGGAGCTGAACTGCCGGTGTTGCCCGATGACGTGGCGGACGAGGTGAGGGCGCATTTTGGAAGCCTCACTGCCTGGCTTGAGTCAGTCCTCGACTCCGCGGCCAGAGGCAAGCGCGTCAAACTCACTGCATCAGTGCAGGCCGAAGCCGCAACGCTCGTCTCGTTGATCTACGGCGCGATGCTGGCGGCGCGCGCCTATGGGGGCGCCGCACTGTTCAAGGAAGTCAGTGACGGCGCGTTGGAGCGGCTGGTTGTGCAGCGCAAAGCCGGCAGATCCGCGTGATGCCTGGTCACGTGATGCCTGAATCTGCTGAGCATGAAATGGCTTGAGCAGAGGAGTCGTACCGATTCAGGAGGTAGGGCCGACGGTCTCCCCAAAACGTCACGCCGACTTGGCAGTCAGGCGACTTTGTCAACCGGGAAATGACGGTCAGTGCAGATAGCCCGATGCGCCATCCCACAGCAGCTTTATGGCGGTCAACACCAACAAGCCGTAGCAGGCCCTGTACATCTGCTGCGGGTCCAACCTGCCATGCAGGCGCCAACCCAGCCAGACGCCAGCGGGAACTGCTGGGAGGCAAATCGCCATCAGCGTCCATGTGGTTCCCGCCGGGCGCGCCAACGCCAGCCAAGGGACCGCCTTGAGGAAGTTGCCGACGGTGAAGAACATGCTGGTGGTGCCAGCATAGACCTGCTTGCCAAGTCCGAGCGGTAGCAGGTACATCGCCAATGGTGGGCCGCCAGAGTGCGCCACCATGGTCGTGATGCCCGACGTCACGCCGGCGGCGACGGCCTTGGACGACGAACGTGGCCGTACGATTGTCTCGCCACCGCGGATAAACCACAGGCCCACAAAAATCAGCGTAACCGCCGCCATGACAATAGCGATCGCCCGGTGGTCCAATACCCGAAACAGCACGTACCCCAGGGCAATCCCGATCCCGAGTCCTGGCACAAGCAGGATGAGGTCGGGTTTTGACCACGTGGATGGTTTCCAGTAGCGCAGGCTGAACAGGTCCATCGCGACAAACAAGGGCGCGAGCAGACCACCCGCCGTGACAGGGTCCATGACGAGCGATAACAGTGGAATGCCAACGATGGCGAATCCTCCACCGAAAGCGCCCTTCATGAAACAGATCAGGAAGACGCCTGTGAACGTGACGAGAATGGTGGTGGCGTTCAGTTCCATGCTGCCGGGCTCCGTCTGATACTGGACTAGACAGTGCAGCAAGTCTGCTGAGCACCTTGGCATCGTCCGAGATGGAGTCCATCGTAGTGCGACGAACCAATTCAATCAAATGATTGTCATGGATACGATTGCCAGCTTCGCCCACTGGCAAATTGAGGCTGCACATGCGATGGATGCAGTCCAAATCCTCGCGTGATGCGAGCCATGTACGTTCGTGTTGTGTAGCAGGCATGCAGGCGCAATAATCAATACGCTCCGACAATTGTCGTGGATACCACTGACATGCCCCGACACCGCTACAAGCAACTGGTCGACCAGTTCGCGGCCGACATCCATGAGGGTCGTTTGCGTCCCGGAACGCGATTGCCAACCCACCGTGAACTTGCAGCCCGGGAGGGTCTGGCATTGGTCACCGCTACGCGTGTCTACGCGGAGCTGCACGCAATGGGTCTGGTAAGCGGCGAGACCGGCCGCGGCACGTTCGTGAAAGAGGTGCTGCCACGTGGCCACGGCATCGATCTTCAGCCCTGGAGCGACGACACGATCGACCTGAGCTTCAACAATCCTTCGATGCCAGGGCAGGGGGAGCTTCTTAGGGCAGCCCTGCGTGGGCTTGCAGGATCAGGGAACCTGGAAGCATTGCTCAAATACCATCCGCATGGTGGCCGTGAGCACGAACGGGAAACGATGGCCAGACATCTGGCCGGACGAGGCTTGGCGGCAAACGCAGACAACACTGTGCTCGTCAGTGGAGGTCAGCATGGATTGACCGTCACGGCCATGGCCTTGCTGGAGCCTGGAGACGTGGTCGCTGTCGACGTCCTGACCTATCCGGGGTTCAAGCTCACTGCCGAGGCCTGCCGGCTCGAACTGGTTGCGATACCTTCATCTGCCCGCGGTCCGGACCTCGACGCCCTGGCAGCGTTGTGCCGTCGACGGCGAGTGCGTGCCGTGTACACCATGCCGACGTTGCACAACCCGCTGGGATGGGTCATGAGCGCCAGACGCCGGCGTGAACTGGTCACCATCGCGCGGCAACACGGACTGATCCTGATCGAGGATGCAGCATATGCGTTCCTGGCGGATCGCTCGCCCCCCCCGCTGGCCGCGCTGGCTCCGGAGGCGACCGTGTACGTGTCCAGCTTATCCAAAAGCGTCGCGACCGGCCTGCGCGTGGGAGCGGTTTGCGCCCCGCGGGAGTGGATCAGCAAGGTGGAGCGGGCGATTCGTGCCACGACATGGACTACGCCAGCAACGATGACGGCAATCGCCTGCGGCTGGATCGAAGACGGAACGGTTGCGCGACTCGAGCTTGAGAAGCGACGTGACGCCGCATTGCGCCAAGGCGTCGTGACCGAATATCTGAGTCACCTGAAGCCGGTCCGACATCCCGAGTCGTATTTCGTCTGGCTTCCGCTGCCTGAGAATGTACGCGCCGATGCGGTGGCGAAGGCGTTGCTGCGGGAGCGGATCTCCGTGTCAACGGCACAGCCATACGCCGTCTCGAAGCATGTGCCGCACGCCATTCGACTGGCACTCGGTTCTATCGGTCTTGACGCGCTCGGACATGCCCTTGGGACTGTGGCCAAGGTGGTGGACGATTTCTCTTGCCTGTAGGTGTTCCGTCCGACAATCGCAGGCTGACGCCAGTTGTCGAGCTCGCAGCAGCATTGATCTGCGCATGAGTCCGGCGGACGGCGTTGCCGATTGCCGAACGGCTGAAAGCCACTCCGCAGGCGACGTTTGGCCATGGATTTTCTACGACCCCTAGTGGCCGGTCTCGGCCGTCTCCCGCATTCTCCAGGTCCTCTGTTTCGGGCCTGCTCTTGGCCTTGTGATAAGAAAACTTTGTGTGTCACGAACGCAGGCGGGAGCCTGCGGTGCTGTACTGAAGATGGGAGTAGGTCTCCCGAAGTCGGCTTTCAGGAGCAGGCTTCAAACCGCCCGGTGCTGCTGCGTCCAAAAGACGCGGTGGTGAGCGACCGTGGAAAAGTCACCCGGAGAGGGTGGCAGGTACGTGTTGAGTAGATGAGCGAAAGCAAACCGTCCGACGACGCATCGTTACTTATCTAAAGCGCTGTCAAAACTGGAGTCGTAAGTTTACTCCAGGATCAGTTGGGACGGCACCTGATTACGGACCTGATGGCAGCCGGTGTAAAGGCGGCATGAACTCAATACAGGCTTTGGTACGGAACGTGAGAACCTTGCTTCGGATGCGAAGGGAAAAGACAAATGGCTGACACCATGAGAATGAATACCGATGCCGGAGTGAGGGGCGGAGCAGATGGGGCGCGTCCGAGCCGGAATGCAATCGAGCGGATCGACAGCCCAGCCACGACGGAACGAGATATCTCCTCTCGTTCGGCGAGCGTCAGGGCTAGCCTGGAGCGGTGTCGGGGTGCTGGCTGGATGCCGCCGGACTCCGCCAGAATCCGTTGCACAGATGAATGGTACCGATCAAACAGTCGGGCGATCTGGTGAAGCGTGTCACCTTTCCGCCACCGCTCCCACATTAGTGCCTTCTGGGTCTCGGAGTAGTAGATCCGGCGCCTCTGTTTCATTTGCAACACCTCCGCTGCTCATGCAGCGTCTAGTGTGTTGCATCGACCGGTTGAATCCACAGCCGATCTCGGACCTCTGGCAATAGACACCGAGATCTGGCAGCTATCGGCAAGGGGCGTCATTCAATCCCGCCGTGGCCCAGAAACTCGGGCGTCCGCGTCGCATCAAGCAAAGGACCGATCCTTTCGCGACCGTGAACTGCAGCACGTGCATGTCGATTAGCCACCTAGGCTTGGCGTACCGACCTTAATGTCGCGCCAAAAGAAGCGCGAAAGAGAGTCACATTTATATGGATTTGACACCAACAGCCCAACATCACGTTATGCGCATGATGCTAAGTTGCTGATTTCAGTGAAATTTTTCATGGTTTTGATGATTGGTACACAGGCGTACCGACCTTGTTGTCGCGTGCCATGCGGGTTGGAGCAATGAAGAAAACATAAGTGCAAACAGCACAAGCTACAGCTGTTGAGCACACCAAAAAAAAGGCTGCAACCCTTGTCCAGCAAGGCTTGCAGCCTTTTTTTTCACGAGACGCAGTGCTCGTCTCAGACAGCAACGGGCTGTATCGCGTCGGTTGACAGGGTCTCGAGCCAAGCGTTGCTAGCAAGCCTCCGACCCGACTGAGTACATCGAATTGGTTGAGGCTAGCGGAAATGCCGCGAATTCGTACGGACAATCAACAAGCAGCGCTGCATCCGAAGACCGACTAAACCGCCTCCGAAAAATGGAAGCATCCCTTGCCGCGCGCCTTTGCGACATACAGTGCGCGGTCGGCGACATTAAGGACTGCATCGGCGCTTTGTCCGTTGGGAGAAATATGGGTAATGCCGATGCTTACGCCAATCGCCACCTTCTCTCCATTGGCCAGCAGATACGGTACAGCTATGTCTCGTAGCAGCCGTTGCGCGAGCGCTTGCACGTCATCACTCTCATGGTGGTGCAGCAAGATGACAAACTCATCTCCTCCAATTCGAGAGACGTGAGTGCCTTCGGGCACCGTCGCTCGCATTCGGCCTGCCACTTGCTGGAGCAGTTCGTCTCCGCAGCCGTGGCCATGTACGTCGTTGACTCGTTTGAAGCCGTCCAGGTCAAGATAGAGGAGCGCGGAGCGCAGTGGGGAACTGGCATTGCACTCCATTGCCGCTCTGATTTCAGCCAGCAAGCTGCCTCGATTCAGAAGTCCAGTCATCGAATCGTGGCGCGCGCGGTGTGCGTTCTCGCGCTCCGACTGCATCGTTGCAACCAGCATTGCATGCATGCGAAAGGATGCACTCGTCATGCTGGCCACGTAGACGGGCAATTGAATCAGTGTCAGAAGGAACAGCGGTTCACGTGCGACGATTGCACCAAGGCAGCATGGACCCAGAGCCAGTAGAATCATTAGCCCGCTCATCCTGGGTGCCCCGAAGTTCCGGAAGCAAATGCCACCAATCATTGCAGCGGAAGAAAGGCATGCCAGGGCGGCAGCGAGCCAGTTTCCGCTTGTAATGCTCAGGTAGGCTCCCAATCCTACGCTAAAGGCCCACGCCAGACTAAACACCAGGTGCAAGTCGGTATGGGTCGACCGTGCCGTACGCGCTCGTCTCCGCGCCGAAACCAAGATGCTGATTCGAGCGATGCAAATCAGGCACTCCAATCCGAACCATGCAAAGAATGCTGGGCGTTGGATATGCCAGGCTATCAACGCAGCGACTAACAGCGTGTTGATGACCCCGCCAACGAAGATGGACAACGTCCCGAACAAGCTTCCGATAAGCGCACGCTTGATGTCAGTAGGGACGTCTCTGTCTGTGTCCGTAAGCCATCTTGTTATCTTCCAGCGCGGCAGCGTGAAGACCTCGGTCGATTGTGGCATTGGCTTGTGGGTTGGGGCAGACGATTTGATATTGTGCCAGACGGCTCCCTGTTCGCCTTGCACTGTCCGACTCGCCGAGCCAGGTTTTGAACGCGTAGCGTGATGCGCGCCAGACAGCGATCTTCAGCGTAAGTCCCTGGATTCGAGGGAATCAAATGAACATGGGACGCGAAGGGAAGCAGCGACCTTACTCGTTTCCCCGGTGTCCGTGTGCATTATGGCTTCGCGTTCCGGTCGCTACTTGTGACCTTGCCACGCGATGTCATCGTCTTCGTCATACGCGGGGGCGAATATGGCGTGCGCCCATTGAGGGGTAGATCGCTCCAGCGCACTACCACGGCGCGGACGCTGAATGCCATAGACAAAGAAATGCTCCCTCGCATCAATCAACTGCCGTTCGATCTGACGAAACTGGCCCATAGATAGCGCAGGCGTGTTCGCAAAAAAGGCGGTTCCATCCCACGGCGATGCACGGGTCCAGATCCACCAAACGTACTTGTACATGCGAGGGTCGGGGTGAATCGGCGGCGCAAAATAGTGGCCGGTACCGGGCTTGTCCGCCCACATGAGGTTGAACTCATCATGGCAAGGCATCCACATGGTGAAAGGCCTCAGTCGGCGCTGCGGTGAACCAACGCGAGTAACCTATTGCCGCGGGCGAACGGGCAACCCCGTGAATCATATGTGAAGTTTCGTTCGACGCTGTATGTGCCCAGCACCTTCATATGGGCGTCGTGGGCAACGCCATTCCCATGCTCTTCCGTGGCGATGAAGCCCATGAGCAGGCTACGTGGATCGCGGATCGTTTCGAGGCGCATTGCATGCTCCGTAGTGAGAACGATCCAAATGGTAGGGACTAATGTGGGCCGGTGGTGTCCAGATTCTCGATGGGCGCCGCTCCATGCTCATAGCGCGACAACGCGCGCTTTAAATGAGCAATCATGCCTTCACGCATATCTGGCGGCGCGACGATTTCCACGGTAGTGCTCTTCTCCAACAGCAGATTGGTTAGCGGCACCGAAGGCACCACCGTCGCCACCAGCAGGAAGCCGCCATCCTCTTCGACAATGGTCTGATCATCACTCAGACGCAATGAACGGAAGGCGTGTTCAATCCGCTTGGCATCAATCATTTCGTTGACTCGCAGAACAAGCTGGACCGGCTTGCCTGCGAAAAACTCCATGCTCTTATCCTTCCGGATATAGGCGTCGAGGTTGAATGCTCGGTCGCGGGTCAGATCGATGCCAGCGGGCGTGGCCTCGATGATGCGGTCCATTCGCAGTGAGAAGATCGAACCCTCGGCCGTGCGGCGCTTGTTCTTGACGATCAGATACCAAAGCGGCCCTTTTTCGATCAAGGCATGGGGGAGGGCGCGATATTGCTTGGGTGCGGACTCGCGCGATGTTCGATAGGTGATATCAAGCGACTCATCGTTGTAGAGCGCGTGACCGACGATTTGAAATAACTCATCCTTGATCGCGGGCGCGACGAGTGGATAGCCCGCATGAAGCCGAGCGGTCTTGTCCAGCCAGAGGCGCGCGGCCGCGAGGTTCGACGCGGTGGGATGCTCTTCGAGGACGTGCGCTGCCGCGATGAAGTCGGCCTCCAATGCTCCGACGACGCTGGCGGGAAGATGACGGTAGGCGAGGTCCCGCAGTGTCAGGAGCGCGATGGCCTCGTTGACAGACGGTCGACGCCCGCCCGGCGTTGGCGACAACGCCTTCCAGACGCGTCCCTTCGTTGCACCGTCCGGCTTCGCGAGACCGCCGTTCTCTAGTTCAGAAAGGGCGCGTCGGATCGTTCTTCTGTCTGCATGTCCTTCGAGCGCGCTTTGCAACTCGCCAGAAGGATATCCGTCGGGGCGGCTCGCCATCAGCTCGAGGGTAGCGATCGCGAGATCGCTGAGTGGCTGCGCGTGGGTGTTGTTCCTCTTCATGACGGGGCGTTCGCTGAATGTGGATGCAATGCTAGCAATATGGACACCATCTGACCAGATTCACGAATAGCATCAGGGCAACTCGATCTTTGACGCCCCGTTAGCCCAGCTATCCCGCCATTCCAAAGAGGGGTATCGAGTATCGGGCAATGGGTCGATATGCCTCTGGACAGGGACCATTCCCAAAGTCGGCTGGATGAAGGAAAGGAAGGTGCTTTCTTTCGCTTCAAGGACAAGGCTGACGACCAGAGGCCCGAATCACTACTTATCAAGAACAGAAAGTAGGACGATTTCTTCTCTGGCAAGGGATTGCGCGTGATGCGAATGATCATGTTTCTGCTAGGCCTGTTTGCGATTGTCTGCGTGCTGTATGGCATTTCAGCGGGCGTGCAGACCATCCAACGTGGGCTTACGCGGTTGCTCAACAATGGGCGCAACGATGAGGCAACGGCGGCATTGCCTGCGCCCGTTACGTTGGAGACCACCGAGTCCGTGAACGCGAAGGAGGCTGCTCCATCGTGTCAGGGCTATATCGGCGAGCTGCGCGAGCTCTATGAACTGCACAAGCAAGGCGCGCTTACCAAGGAGGAGTTTCAAGACTGGAAGCGCCATCTGCTGTCCGCCATGCATTCAATGTCAAGTGTCCGCAGAAGCGGACACTTCCGTGATATCCCCTAAACCTGAAAGGTTCCAAATCATGCCTCTGCCATTCATCATCGGCGCCGCCGCACTTGTCACCGCTGCTTATGGTGCCAAGAAAGGCTATGACGGCTATCAAAAGCACTCAGAAGCTGACGAGATCGTCAAGGATGCTCAGGCCCGTTACGAACGCAGGAAATCTGCGGTCGACACCCAGGAAGAGAAAACGACTGTCGCGCTCGACCTGTTGGGCAAGAAAGAGTTGGAGATCGGCAAGAGCATTGGCGAATTCAAAACCTTGGCCGACAAACTCCTGCAGCAACTCAATGCCGGGCGGGATAACAAGCTGAACATCAGCATTCCCAAGCATGAGCTGCAAAAGATCGAGAACTACAGCATCACAGCTATCAGTGTTCTGGGCACAGCGGTTGGGGCGGGTGCTGCAGGTGCTGCGGTGGGATTCGCTGTTTATGGCGGCGTCATGGCGCTAGGTGCGGCTTCCACCGGCACTGCCATCTCGGCCCTGTCTGGTGTGGCTGCCACCAATGCCACCCTGGCGGCCTTGGGCGGCGGCGCGCTGTCGGCGGGCGGCCTGGGTATGGCCGGCGGCACGGTCATTCTGGGCGCAGCCGTGGCAGCGCCGGTGCTTGCCATTGCTGGCTGGGCTTACGATAGTCACGGCGAGGAAGCTCTCATAAATGCCCGCAAGGCCAACGACGAAGTCAGCCGTGCCGTTGAAAAGCTGATGAAGGCCAGCGAGCAGCTTACGAAGACTGAAGTCTATGCTCGCAAGATCAAGGTCGAACTGACCACGATTTCTGGGCAGTTCCAGCGCTATTTCGACACCCTCAAGGGCATCGACCGCTTTATGGATGACATCAAGGGCCGGAATGTCGACGTAGGCGCGGAGATCGAAAAACTTGGCGACGATGTTCTCCGGGTCATCGAGAACGGTTATGCGCTGGCGGCAATCCTGGTGAACCTCATCATCGTTCCAATCTTCAGACCTGCAAAGATCAATGGCAAGGTCGTGCATAACAAGGACGGTGTGCCAGAGATGGAGAAGGATGCCGATGGCTCCATGATCCTCAACGATGCCGAACTGGATCTGGCCTTGCGCCAGGCCGAGTCTCAGGCAGGAAACATCGAGGCGGCTCGTTCCTGAATTACGTGCGCCGCGATTGGCGCGGCACACGATTTTTTCATCTCAATCACAAGAAAACATGTCCACCGCAGTCGCCAACTACCCTTGGGCCGAAGAGCTCGAGAAAACCGTGGTCAACAGTCTGGTCACCACGTTTGGCCTGGATTTCCTTCTGTTCAAGGACAAGGTTGGCGGCGACGTGGACACAGTCCATAACGTACGTCAGGGCATCTGGGGCACGGAAAAGGAACAGCAAGCCTTCGAGCAGCGCGGGGCGTACGATGGCACGGCGTATCACACGCATCCGAATTACATAGCGACCGGCAAAAAAGACAAGGCCCTGCATCAAGCTGGGCAACTGAACGATGCCTATCGCGGTCAGGTCATGGCAATGGACGAGCAACGCAATCTCGACCATATTATTGCCGCCAAGGAAATCCACGACGACGCTGGCCGGGTGTTGGCAGAGCTCGACGGCGTGGAGTTGGCTAACCAGGGCAGCAACCTGCAAACGACGCTGGAAACGATTAACAAGTCCAAGAAACAATCACCGATCGATGACTATCTGAAGAATCTTCCCAGGCTCGTCGAAGGTCATGAGAAAGACTTGGCCAGAAAGCAGGAGAAATTGCGCAACCTGCCGCGCGAGACCCCCGAGCAGCGGCACAAGGTGGACGTTCTCGAAGAGAAAATCAGAAAGACACAGAAGAAAATAGAAGGCCTCAAGTCTATCGATGCTGATGCAATGCGAAAGAAAGATCAGCAGGCTCGAAAGAAATACGACGGAGCAATCGATCGTGCTTACTACGGTGGCAGCAAGTTCATGCAGCAAACTGGCGTTGCTGCGGGTCTTTCCGGCTTCAAGATGGGCACTCGCCAAATGCTTGGGTTGGTCATGGCGGAAGTCTGGTTCGAGCTACGCGCGCAAGTTCCGACTATTCTGGACACCCTTAAAAAACAGTTCAGCTTCGAGAAGTTCGTCGAAGACATCCAGAGCACTTTTCGGGGTATCTGGCGTCGTATTCGGTTGCGCTTCAAGGACTTCCTGACCAGCTTCAAGGACGGTGTTTTTGGTGGCATCGTATCGAGCCTGACGACCACGGTTTTCAACATCTTTGCCACCACACAGAAGGCTACGATCAAGATCATTCGGGAGATCTGGGGCCAGTTGTGCAAGGCGTTCAAGCTGGTCTTCTTCAACCCTGAGAAACTGGGTTTTACTGATTTGTGCAAGGCCGTCATGGGCGTCCTGTCGGCGGCCGCGGGCGTGACGGTGGGCTCGATCGCCCATGCGCAATTACTGCCGTTGTGCAACTTTCCGTTCGGCGCTGAACTGGCGTCGTTTGTGGGCGCTTTGGTAACCGGCTTGGCAACGCTTGGGTTCACATACGTCTTGTTGCATGGCAGCGTGGCGCAACGGGCTTGGGCCTATCTCGAATCCATGATGCCGCATGCGGATACGGTGAAGAAGTACCAAGCCATCAATGCCGAGCTGGATGTCTACCTGACCGAGTTGGCGCGCCAGGAATTCAACATGGACACCGAGGAGTTGGCAGCGTTCTCTCGTGACTTGTCCGCTTGCAACGATGAAATGCAGCGCGGTCTCGTTCTGAAAGATGAAATCGCCAAGCAGGGCATTGAGTTGCCCTACGAAATGGGCAACGCGACGAGCACACGTAAATGGCTGGCGTCCCTGGCGAAGTGAACACGCCGATTTCGCGCGCATTTCCCTGTACGCAGTGCGGGCGTTGCTGTGAGAACGTTCATCTATCCGACGAAACACTCTTCCTCGATCGTGGTGATGGAACATGCAGGCACTACCACGCAGCGAGCAAAGCCTGTTCCATCTACAGCGAACGCCCGGACATTTGCCGGGTAGATCGGATGTATGTATTGCGATACGCGCGCCTGCACACTTGGGATGAGTTCATTGCTTTGAATCTGCACGCGTGCGACCAGCTCCAATCGCTGGCCAGGCAATAGTCACGGCTTCGAACGAGATTCGCACACGTTGTGCGGTGGTTTCGTACGTCTGCTTCTGGCGGGCAAGCACCTGTCGAACCCGAGTTCCGCTACGCCGGCGCCAGGAGGTCGGCGCCGCCCCTGAACTGCCAATCGACCCAGTGCAGACACAATGGCGGCTTTCAAGGCAGAACGGCCTCCGGTTCACCACGGTTGTCGTGCGGTACGTTAAGGAGGGAGGAAGCTCAGGTTGCGGGTGCGATTGATTCGCTTCTTCGCCGGTCGCGCAGTTGTTCTCCCTGGTGGAATAAAAGCACTCCTTGCCTCACCAGTAGAGTACAGTGGCTAATGGAAGCCGTAACGGCAACGGAGCCTGCACGACGGGGGCACTGGCCAGACCGATTGTTAATGCCGCTGTGGTGATCTGTCGCGAAGACGGACATCGCCGGAGGCGAGCACGTTGTGCTTCGCTATGCCGAGGACATCATCAACGGCGCAATTCTCGGCCAATCCCTTGTTTCACTCTGAGCGTTGTTGTCGTCAACAGGCATTCTCAACACAGCCCATGACGTAACTGGGCAACAGCGGCGCTACGCCGCATGGAGCAGTCGTGAGCATTGCCAGTATCAGTAACGCCCCACCCTTCGCCTTCTACAAGGGCTTCGACCTCTATCCTCTGGTCTACAAGAACCAGCCTGTTCAGACTTGGCCGCGAGTCAAGCCGGACGGCAGGTTCAATGCATCGATCGTCATCTGCCGGACGGGATATCGCCCCGGTAGCGAACATACCCGCGTTTTCCGGCTTGAGAATACGCTTTGGGAGAACATCGGTACCGCGCGCAGGGGAGCGGTGCAGTTTGGCGAGGACATCATCAACGGACTGGTCGCGGGCGAATCCGTTGTTTCGCTCTAGCGTCGAGAGAATCATCCTGCTGGCGTCTCCAAGCGCGTATGCTGGTACTGCCGCACCTTGGCAAGCAAGGTAATCAGGAGCAATACCATGGCTAAGAGTCAACTACGCAGCACTCGCGAAGCAAAAAAGCCCAAGCAGCCCAAGAAGCCAGCCGTGCCGGGAACCCCATTTGGCACGACGCATTCGCGCGTTGGAAACGAAGGTGTCGCCAAGAGGAAGACGTAAATCGGTGTGCCGCGGACACGCGGCACAGTGATCACGCGTAACTTGTAACGTACACCGCGGGGAGTCGAAATCTCTATATTGCGGGCGCATACCGCTTCGGGAGGCGTATCATGATCCATCACAACACTGACCCCACTTTCCGGGGGCTGCCGCTCACCGCCGAGCAAGACTCGGAGATCCGTCACTACCTGAACAGGAAGAGCAGGCTGGGCAAGCCATGGAATACGCCGGAGTTGCGAGGGATGCTTGAGGACATGCTGCTGCCGCCAAGTACCGAGGACGACAGCCAGACCGATATCCCGCGCGACGCATTGGCTGCAGCAGAGCGCGCAGCCGCGTTCGTCGATCAAGACATGGAGCCAGTCGAGGCATATGAGGAATTGCATGCCGCGATGGAAGCCGAGAGCATGAAACGCGATACGCATTAGTTGGGGCGCATCGCGGTGGTAGTGTGCGCGCAACGCGGTCAATCAAAGGCGTTGGACACAGGACGACACATGACACTTACCTTTCCCAATCCAAGCCGCACCTATGATGAGGCCAAGCGTGGCGTGTGGTTCTGGGGTTATGACAACACAGGCGAGATTACCTTCCTGGTGGAGGATCGCGTACTGATGAGTTTCGACCCCGCTCTCGGTTCCGGTGAAGCGAGGATGCTGGACTCCTTCGACCGGCATCGCGATGAGATCCTGCAGATCGCCATGGACCTCTATGCCAAGGGGCGACAGACTCTCTACACGCTGCACTGATGGAAGGGAGGGTAGCGCCATTCGTCGCCTCCACGGAGTGTGCAGTCGACTGGTTGAATCTCCGGCCCTCCACGGTTGACCGATCACACGGCGCGCGTCGCAGCCACAGCCTTGATCTCGATGAACAGCGTCGGTCTGGCCAATGCGGCCACACCCAGTATCGTCCAGGCCGGTGCATCCGCTTTGATGTATCGGTCCTTGATCTCACGGAACGCCGTGAGTTGCTTGTCGATATCGACGTGATAGCTGACCAGCTCAACCAGATCCTCAAATCCAAGGCCAGCCGCCTGCAGAATCGCGCCCAGCCTCTGGAATGCGAGATCGATCTGCTCCTCCACATCCACAGGCACGGTCCCGTCTGCGCGAATGCCGATCTGGCCAGCGATGAATAGCAGGCCGCCTGCCGCAACAGCCGGCGCGTAATTGAAAGTCTTGAAAACCTGGGTGCTGCCGAGAACGGGGTGCGGATCCGCAAGGGTGATTGTCGTCTTGGATTGCATGGTGTGTACCTTGAAGATGTGGGAACCGATGGGCGGGCCGCGCCGATCCTGATCCTGATCCTGATCCTGCTCCAGGAATTCGAACAGCGCCTTGAAATCGCCTTGAAATCGCCTTCGCCAAAGCCGTCCTCACTGCGCCGCTCGATGCGATGCGGCAGCGTGATCGCTGGCGTTATCAAGACCCGGTGATGGGCTTGTTACGCCTAACTCCTGCCGGACCTCGCACTCGATGATGGGGATGCCGTTGAATCAAATACCTCGGGCTTGAGGGCAGGCTTGTGCCGTCAGCGTCGAATGTTAGCGCGCTACAAGCTGCGCCTGTTGATATGTGATCGCATTGAAATGAGCCGAATGCGGCGCCTGGCTGCCGCTAGATGGGACTGAAGCGATCGCCATCGAGCCTGCTCGGCCGGTCTCTGGCGCATACGGCGCTGACGGCGACCCGGTACCGCGGACTTTGCATCCAGAAGTTGTGGGGGGTGCCACGATTGCCCTGTATTTATACCCAGATATAAATTTCATCCCTCGCCGCGCGCTGCTGATGTGCGTCGTTGGCGAACGAGGGATAGGGCGTCAGGTGGCCGTCCGTCCCGCGGATCAGCAGGTGTTCCCAGCCACCCCTCTGGCAAAGTCCACGATCGCAATCTGGTCCGCCAGCGATGCATCGCCGATCACGGCAGCCCAGCAAGCCTCCGACCCGTGTGTGGTTCGCCATTCGTGAAGCCGTCGCGTCAGCAACTGCAGATCAAACTCCTCCGTCACGCCGATCGCGCCGTGCAGCGCATGGGCCGTCGCGGCAATTAGTTGCACCGCTTCGCTGCTACGAGACTTTGCGACAGCCGCGGCCAGTCGCAAAGGTTGGGTCCCCGTGGTGGCGAAGGCGATCTCGGCCGCCACCGTGACGGCGGCTATGTGCTCGGTCATGACGGCGAGTTGATGCTGGACCGCCTGATATTTGCCAATGGCGCGCCCGAACTGGGAGCGATCCTGGCAGTACTGGAGTGTCATTTCCCCGACGCGTGCCGCGGCGCCAGCGATGAGCGCGGCGTGCAGGGCGGCTCCCCACGTCTGCACGTCCGCCGCGTCGACGCCGGGTAGCGGCGTGACCGGTTGGGCGGCGGGCCAGCGCAACATCGCGCACTGGCTGCCGCGAACACCCGAAGCCTCACGTTGCGCGCTGGCGCAATCGAGCAGCAGGAGGCCATCGGCGCTGCCCGCGATGACGTAATCGGCAATGGTGCCGAAGGGGGTATAGGCACAGACCAGCGAACCATCGTTGTCGAGCCGGCACGACTGGGCCAGCGTCACCATGCCCGTGGGCACTGTCGCCCCGGCGCGCGCGAGCAGGGCCCGGGCCACGATGCTCTGCGCCAGCGGCACCGGCACCGCGTGGCGGCCGATCGTCGTGAGGATGGGGAACAGGTCGGGCAGCTCCAGTGCCGCGCCGCCCGCTGCTTCCGGGGCCAGCAGTTCCAGGAAACCGGCTGCGGCGAGCGCCTGCCACGCGGGCGCGGCGTTGCCACCGAACTCGATGGCGCGAACGGTCTCAGGTGTGAATTGGTCTTGCAGGATGGCGTCGATGGCTTCCACGAACATATCAGGTGCTCCTTAGCGCAAGCCCAAGCTGCGGGCAATCATCCCGCGCAGGATCTCGCGCGTGCCGCCACGCAGCGAGAAGGTTGGGGAAATCTGGCTGAGATAGGCCACGGTCCGGTACAGCACGGGATCGGGCGGCGAATCGGGGTCGGCGGACATCGCGCTCTCGACGTAGGCCGGAATCGCCTGTTCGAGCTCCGTGCCGAGATCCTTGACCAGTGCGGCTTCCACTACCGGGCTCTCGTGCCGGGCCAGTTTCGCGGTCACCGCCACAGACATGCTGCGCAGCGTGGCAATGTGCGATACGAAGCGGCCCAGTGCCGCGGATTGTTCGCGCGTGGCGCCGTGACGGCGCAGATGCGTTGCCCACAGGTCGAGCAGCACCATGCTGGAGTAGATGCGCTCTGGCCCACTGCGCTCGAAAGCGAGTTCGGCGTTGACCTGCTCCCAGCCACTGCCCTCCTGGCCAACCAACGCATCGTCGGCCAGCACGACGTCGTCGAAGACGACTTCGGCGAAATGCGCGTCGCCGGTCAGGTCGTGGATCGGGCGGATGCTCACACCCGGCAGCGACAGGTCGACGATGAATTGCGAGAGCCCTTTCTGCTTGTCTTCGGGTGCGCCGGAGGTACGTACCAGCGCGATCATGTACTGGCAGTGGTGGGCGTTGGTGGTCCAGATCTTCCGGCCGTTCATGCGCCAGCCTGTCTCGGTCCGCACGGCGCGACTGCGCACGCTGGCAAGGTCGGAGCCGGCGTTCGGTTCGCTCATGCCGATGCAGAAGAACGCCTCGCCACGGCAGATGCGCGGCAGGTATGCCAGCTTCTGTGCCTCGTTGCCATAGCGCAGGATGAGTGGGCCGCTCTGGCGGTCTGCGATCCAGTGCGCGGCCACCGGAGCCCCGGCACTCAGCAGTTCTTCCACCAGCACAAAGCGGCGGAAGGCATCGAGGCCGGCGCCGCCGCAGGCTGGTGGCAATGTCAGTCCCACCCAGCCGCGCGCGGCCAGGCGGCGGCTGAAATCGGCGTCGAAGCCCATCCACGAGCGGGCGCGCCGATCGGCCGGCACTTGCGGGAGGTGTTCGGCAAGGAACCGCTTGACTTCGGCACGAAAGGATTCTGCTTCCGGCGGAAGTTGCGCGAGACGAAATGTTTGCAATAGTTGGTTCAACGGAGACTCCTTTGCCGTGACGCTTTCTACTTGCCCTGGAACACTGGCGTGCGCCGCGCAGCGGTAGCGGCGACACCTTCGGTGAAATCGGCGGTCTGGACCTGCCATTCCTGCTCCGATGCTTCGCGGTCCACCGCCGCGAGCACGGCATCCGCCAGGCCCTGGCGCAGCGTATCGCGCGTGGACATCAGCGCGAGGGGCGCGGACGCGGCGATCTCTTCCGCCAGCGCCACGGCGTGCTCGAGTACCTCGTCTGCGGGGGCAAGCACGTCGGCAAGACCGATCTCGACCGCCTTGCGACCGTCGATCCGCTTCCCGGTGAACAGCAGCATCGCCGCCTGCTGGGCACCGATAAGACGCGGCAGCGTTACCGACAGTCCAAAGCCCGGATGAATGCCGAGTCGGTTGAAGTTGACGGCGAAGCGCGCCGTTTCGCAGGTAACGCGGAAATCGGCGACCAGCGCCAGCCCCACGCCACCGCCAATGGCCGGTCCGTGCACGGCGGCGACGATGGGCTTGCGCGTGCGAAACAGGCGCACTGCGTGGCGATACAGCCGCCGGGGCAACTGCGGGTCGGTCTGCCCGCCAGTGAAGTCCGCACCGGCGCAAAAGGCCTTGCCATGCGATGCGAGCACGATGGCGCGGCAGGATGGATCGGCATCGAGTTGCTCGAAGCACTCGACCAGATTTCGGATCAACGCTTCGTCGAAATAGTTATGGGGTGGGCGGCACAACTCGACAATGGCGACGTGCTCCTTGCGGCGAACGGCGATGTCCGGATAGTCATGATTGGTCTGCATAGGTATCTCCTTTCGTTGGAACACGGGCTCCGAGGGCATTGCTGGGCAGTGCTTCGACGTCGACAGTCGGCGTGGCGCTGTGCGGAACCGCTTCATGACGCAAGACGCTGGAAAGGGAGGCTGCCGCGCGTCCGGCATCGGCCATCAACCGGGCAACGATGTCTCCCGCCGGCTCGATATGGTCCGCGAAGCCGCCAGCTGGCCCCAGCGATACGATTCCGGCTTCCACGTCGCCGGATTCGTAGACGCGTTCGCGCGTGCGCGCCGACAGGATCAGATCGCCGAAATCGGCATGCGCGCGCGCGCCCTGTGCTTCGAGCTGCTGCACAGCCCGGGCGGTGTCGTTGTCCAGAACGCGCCATGTATCGCCAAGCGAGTCGAGAATCGCGACCGAGCAGTGCTCGTCGGCCGCCACGATACGGGCCTTCAGCGCCCGATGCGCGATGATTTCCTCCGCCACCATGAAACGGCTCCCCATCACCACGCCGTCGGCGCCCATCGCCAGCGCGGCGGCGATCTGGCGGCCACTGCCGATGCCGCCACCAATCACCAGCGGCACGCGCACGCGGTCCAGCGCAAACGCACCATTGACGAAGGCGGACAGCTTGTTGGCGCCAGGATGGCCACCTTCCTCGAGGCCCACCAGCGCCACGGCGTCCACGCCAAGCCGCTCGGCTGACAACGCGTGACGCACACTCGGGCACTTGTGGATCAGTACGCCGCCGCCACGCTGGATCGGCGCGACCAAATCGGCTGGCGAATTGCCGGCGCTTTCGAAATGACGCACGCCTTCGTCAAGCGCGATGCGAATCCAGTCCTTTACGGCATCGTTGCGGCCGACCCGGCGCGCCAGGGTCAGGTTGACGCCGAACGGCCTGCCGCCGGTCAGTTCGCGGCAACGGCGCAGATCCCGTCGCAGCGCGTCGGGTGTGGCGAACGAGCGTGCTGTGATGAAGCCCATCGCCCCGGCGTTGACAACCGCCGCCACCACACCGGATTCGCCGAGATGATGCATCCCGCCAAGGAGGAGCGGATGACGGATGCCAAACAGGTCGGTCAGGCGCGTGCGGAACGGCGCCGCCGTCATGATGGCTTCCAGTAGCGTTCGCGCAGCGAAGCCTTGTAGAGCTTGCCGGTCGGCAAGCGGGGCATTGTGTCGATAAAGTCGACCGAGCGCGGAACCATGTATTTGGCTACCCTCGTGCGCAGGTAGGAAAGCAGTTCTTCCGCCAGTTCCGGGGTCGGGCTGATGCCGGCCGCCGGTTCCACGATCGCCTTGACCTCCTCGCCCATCTCCGGATTCGGCACGCCGATGACGGCGGCATCGCCCACGCTGGGATGGATCACCAGCGCATCCTCGATCGCCTGAGGATAGATGTTCACGCCGCCAGAGATGATCATGAACGCCTTCCGATCCGTCAGGTACAGATAGCCGTCGGCATCCACGCGCCCGACATCGCCGACCGCCGTCCAGGTCGGATGGCGCGGGTGCTGCGCGGCGCGTGTCTTGTCCGGATCGTTGTGGTAGTGGAAGGGCAGTGCCTCGCGCTCGAAGTACACGGTGCCGGTTTCTCCGGCAGGCAGTTCGTTGCCATCGTCGTCGCAGATGCGGATGCTGCCGAGCAGTGCCTTGCCGACCGATCCCGGGTGGGCCAGCCATTCCTGCGTGTCGAGGCTGGTCGACCCGTTGCCTTCGGTCGCGGCGTAGTACTCGTGCAGGATCGGCCCCCACCATTCGATCATGTCGCGCTTGGTTTCCTGCGGGCATGGCGCGGCGGCATGAATGGCGACGCGATGGCTCGACAGGTCGTACGCGGCGCGCGTGGCGTCATCAAGCTTGAGGATGCGAATGAACATGGTCGGCACCCACTGGCTATGGGTGACGCGATGACGTTCGATCATGCGTAGTGCGTCTTCGGCGTCGAACTTCTCCATGAAGATGACGGTGCCGCCACCGAACTGCGTTTCCAGACCGTAGCCCAACGGTGCCGTGTGGTACAGCGGAGCCGGTGACAGGTAAACGGTATCGACGCCGAAGCCGTAGCGGTCGAACTGCGGTCGACGCGCCGACCCCGAGCCCTCGGTGACCTTGCCGGCGGGCTGCGCGCGGATGATGCCCTTCGGACGACCCGTAGTGCCCGAGCTGTAGACCATCGTCGCGCCGAGCCACTCGTCGGCCAGCCGCTCGGCCGGATACGCGGCGACGGCGTCTTCATAGCTCCGCCAGCCGGGCATGGTGCCGTCGATCATCAGCCGCCCGACGTTGGCCGGCATGATGTCGCCCAGCTGCACGGCAAGGTCGCGCATGGCCCACGAGGTCACGACTACGCGCGCGCCGCTGTCCGCGATGATGTAGGCCGCTTCCGGCGCGGTCAGATAACGGTTGACCGGCGTGACCAGCAGGCCCGAGCGCAGGGCTGCCCAGCAAACCTCGAAGCAGCGGATATTGTTCTCGAGCACCATGGCGAAATGGTCGCCACGGCGCAGGCCCAGCGCGTACAGGTATTGGGCGAAGCGGTTCGAGCGCTCGTCCAGTTCGCGATAGGTGAGCCGATCCCCGGTGGTGCCGTTGATGACGGCGGGCTTGTCGGGTGTCAGCGTGGCGTGGTCGCCGAGGTATTTCGGGGTCATCGTCATGGCGTGTGCTCGCGATCAGTGCTGCGGAATCTCGCCGGAGACATCGGCGTTGGCCGCGGACTGGCGTACCAGCGCAGGAATCTGCGCACCGAGTTCAGCCGCATCCCAACGGCCAGCTTTCTCGATGCGCGGGCCGGCATGCCACCCTTCGGCCACAGTAATGCGGCCGCCACGCACGCCAAATACCCGGCCGGTGATGTCCCCGGACTCCTCGCTCCCAAGCCAGGCGACCAGAGGCGCGACATTGGCCGGATTCAACTGGTCAAAGCCCTCGGCCGCGGCGTCCAGATGCTTGAAGTGATTGGCGGCGAAGAGCGCTTCGGTCATCCGGCTCATGGCGGTGGGGTAGATCGCGTTGACCGTTACGCCATAGCGGCCGAGTTCGCGTGCGGCGACGATCGACATGGATGCGATGCCGGCCTTCGCTGCCGCATAGTTGGCCTGCCCCGGATTTGCATAGAGTCCCGACGACGAACTGGTGTTGATGAGCCGTGCCGCACGCTGCCGGCCGGCCTTGCTTTCGTCGCGCCAGTACGCGGCCGCGTGGCGCGCCGGGGCGAAGGTGCCGCGCAGGTGCACTCGAATAACGGCGTCCCAGTCGTCTTCCGTCATGTTGGCGAGGGTGCGGTCACGCAAGATGCCGGCATTGTTGACCAGCACGTCGAGACCGCCGAAGTGATCGATTGCGGTCTGGATCATGCGGCTTGCGCCCTCCCAGTCCGCGACGTCGTCGAAGTTGGCGATGGCTTGTCCGCCCATCGCCGCAATCTCGGCGACCACTTCCTGCGCAGGCGCACTGGCAGTACCGGAGCCGTCGCTCTTCCCACCAAGGTCGTTCACGACGACCTTGGCGCCCTGCCGGGCGAATTCAAGCGCATATTCACGCCCGATACCCCGGGCGGCGCCGGTGATGACGACGACGCGGTCTTTGCAGATCTGTTGTTGCATGGTGGCTTCTCTGAATATTTCGATGGATGCGTCGACTGACGTAGTGAACTAGCGCACGCTGATGTCGTAGGTCTTGACGATCGATGCGTAGCGCCCGCGCTCGGCCTCGATCATCCGGCTCATCTCCGTTCCGCTCATGCCAAGTACGCCGGCGTACAGCGTCTGTGCGGCGAAGCTCTTGAACTCTGCAGACCCGATTGCCTTGAGCAGTGCGTCCTCGAGCTTGGCGACGACAGGCTCCGGCGTCTTCGCGCTGACCGCGAAGCCGAGCCAGACCGTGAGCTCGTAACCGGGCAGACCACTTTCGGCTACTGTCGGCACATTGGGCAGCTCGGGATGGCGTGCCCGGGTCGTGACAGCCAACGGGCGCAGCTTGCCGGCGCGAATGAGCGGCAGCGCGCCGCCGAGATCGAGCAGTGCCGCGTCCACGGCGCCCCCCATCACGTCGGTCTGGGCCTGAGAAGCGCCCTTGTAGAGGACGTGGTTGAACTCGACTCCGGCCATCTGCTGCATTTGCAGCGCGCCGAGCCGGTAGTGGTAGCTGTAGTTCGCCAGGCTGACCGAGTTCGGGGCTTTCCTTGCGGCGGACAGAAAGTCACTGAACGTCTTGTATGGCGACGAAGGGCCCGTCACCAGCACGGACGTGGCGCGAATCGCTGCCGCGAGCGGACGCAGGTCGCGCCTGGGATCGTACGGAAGGCGGTCGTGCACGAGCGGATTGATGACCATCGAGCTGGGCGAAATCATCAATACGCTGTAGCCGTCGGGCGGTGCCGTGAGGACGCTCTGCGTGGCGATGATGGTGTCGGCGCCGGGCCGGTTCTCCACCACGGCCGGCTGTCCCAGCAGTTTGGCGGTGCGCTCCGCGACGAAGCGGGTGACGGTGTCGGAACCGCTGCCTTGCGTGAGCGGGACGACAAAGCGCAGTGGCCGCGACGGGTAGCTGTCGGCGGCGCCTGCCAGCGTCGGCAACAGCATGGCGAACGCCAGGCCAAGGCCCGACAAGCGGGTGAGCAGCGATGGCTTCATGTTTGTCTCCTCCTGCTTGCTTATTTATGTCAGTCAGTTCTTGCCGTACAACGTGACCACGCAGGCACCGCCCAGGCCAAGGTTGTGCTGCAGAGCCAGCCGCGCACCTTCCACCTGGCGCTGCTCGGCCGTGCCGCGCAACTGGTGCGTCAGCTCGAAGCACTGGGCTAGCCCGGTCGCGCCGAGCGGGTGCCCCTTGGAAAGGAGCCCACCGGATGGGCCTACCACCACCTTGCCGCCATAGGTGTTATCGCCGTCGCGCACGAACTTCTCCGCACCGCCTTCGGGGCAGAAGCCAAGGGCTTCGTAGCTGATGACTTCGTTCTGGGCGAAGCAGTCGTGAAGCTCGCAGACGTCGATATCCTCGGGGCCCACACCGGCCTTCTCGTAGACCCTGTTGACCGCCGAGCGGGTCATGTGCGTGCCGACGTAGTTCAGCATCGACGGTGGGTCGAACGAGGCAGGCGGATCCGTCGTGAGTGACTGCGCCAGGATCTGCACGTCGGTGCGCAGGCCGTGCTTGCGGGCGAATCGTTCCGATACAAGGATGGCCGCCGCGCCACCGCAGGTGGGCGGACATGCCATCAGGCGGGTTATCACCCCAGGCAACAGCGGGGTGTCGTTCAGCACGTCCTCGGTGGTCACCACCTTGCGGAACAGCGCCAGCGGATTGTTGGCGGCGTGGCGGCTGGCCTTGGCGCGCACCGCGGCAAAGGTCTCCAGGCTCGTGCCATAGCGTTGCATGTGCTCGCGGCCGGCGCCGGCAAAGGTGCGTACCGCCTGCGGCAAGTGGGCCATGTCGGCGGTCAGGCCGTGCATGATCGGCTGAAAGCGGGCGCGCGTGACAGGGCGATCGTCCCAGTGGGACTTGAGGGCGCCTGACTGCATCTGCTCGAAGCCGAGCGCAAGCACGCAATCGGCGTCGCCGTTGGCAATGGCTTGGCGTGCGAGATAGAGGGCGGTCGATCCCGTCGAGCAATTGTTGTTGACGTTGACGATCGGAATGCCGGTCATGCCAACCTCGTACAGCGCGGTCTGGCCACAGGTGGAGTCGCCGTACACATAGCCGGCGAAAGCCTGTTGCACGTCGTCATAGCCGATACCGGCGTCGGCCAGCGCGCGACGTGTGGCTTCGGCGCCCATTTCGGTATAGCTCAGGCAGGCGCCCGGCTTGGCGAAGGGAATCATCCCAACGCCAGCAACCAGTACTTTTTCGCTCATGGTGCTTGTTCTCCGCTAGTGATCAAAGCTTGCGCGCGATAAGTTCGCGCAGGACCTCGCTGGTGCCGCCAAAAATGCGCGTCACGCGCATGTCGACGAACGAGCGGGCAATGGGGTACTCGAGCATGTAGCCGTAGCCGCCGTGCAACTGGACCATCTCGTCCACGCATTTCCACATGGTTTCGGTGGCGAACAGCTTGGCGATGGCGGCTTCCTGCAGCGTCAGCTTGCGCGCCATGTGCTGGCCGATGTAGTGGTCGATCAGCGTGCGGACGGCGACTGCCTGGGCCTTGATATCGGCGAGCTTGAATTTGGTGTTCTGGAAGTCCCAGACGGTCTGGTTGAAAGCCTTCCGGGACTTCACGTAGTCGAGTGTCAACTCGAGTTGGCGCTCCAGGCGGGCCGCACTGTAGACGCCGATGATCAGGCGCTCCTGCGGCAGCTCTTCCATCAGGTGGATAAAGCCGCGGTTCTCCACGCCAATCAGGTTGCTTGCCGGCACGCGAACATCGTCGAAGAACAGTTCGGCAGTGTCGGCCGCATGCTGGCCGACCTTCTCCAGCTTGCGTCCACGGCGGAAACCCGCGCGATCGGCTTCGACCATGATCAGGCTTACGCCCTTGGCGCCAGCGGCCGGATCGGTCTTGCAGACCACGACGATGAGGTCGGCGTTCAGCCCGTTGGAGATGAACGTCTTGCTGCCATTGATGACCCACTCGTCACCGTCACGCACGGCAGAGGTACGGATGGACTTCAGGTCGGACCCGGTGCCCGGCTCGGTCATCGCAATGGCCAGGATCTTTTCGCCGCGGCAAATCTCAGGCAACCAGCGATGCTTCTGTTCCTCGGTGCCAAGGCGGACGATGTACGGTGCCGTGATGTCGGAGTGGACCGAGAAGCTTGGCCCGGATACGCTCGAACGGTGGTACTCCTCCGCCAGAACGCAGGCATGACCGAAGTCGCCGCCACCACCGCCATACTCCGTCGGTACGGTCACGCAAAGCAGACCCTCGCGCCCGGCCTTCAACCAGATATCGCGCCCCGCCTGGCCAGCGGCATCCCATTCTGCCTGCCGTGGCGCGCACTCGCGCTCGAAGAAGCGGCGCGCGGTGGCGCGGAACATCTCATGATCATCGCGATAGACGCTGCGCTGGATCTCCACTGTGATTTCCCCCAATCTGGTTGGCGGCGCCGGTTCGGCACCGCAATGAGGGGAGTGTGGATGCGGGGAGGGAAAGAATCCCTACACCGGTGGTGTAGGTGGGTAGGGCGAATCAGCCCAGACGTGGCGACTGGGCCTCACGCAGCCGAGCCACCGCCTCATCGCGGCCAGCGACGCCGAGCTTGGCGTAGACGTTGCGCAAGTGGTACTTCACTGTGTCGAGTGAGACATTGAGCATCCGCGCGATCTTCTTGTTTGGCAAGGCATGCGTCAGTAGCGTCAGCACTTCACGCTCGCGGTCGCTGAGCTGCGCGTCGAAGGGGGTTGGTGTGTGCGATGCCGCAGGCGCGGCGGGCACGGTGCCGCGCCCGGCCTCATTTGTCAGACGTTGGGCGTAGAACGCCAGTACAGGATCGACAGCGGCGTCTCCGGCCACGTTGGCCAGCAAGCCTGCCACCTGGGGCGAGACATCCAGCAGGCTGCGAACAAGCCCGAGGCGATGGCCGATTCGAAGCGCGGACAGCAGGTGATCATGGGCTGCACGGGTATTGCGACGGCCATTCTCGGCAATCGCCATCAGCAGGTGCAATCCGGCAACCCGGCACCAGCGGCCGCCAGCCTCCGAGAGGGCATGCAGCGGCGTCAGCCTTGCGAGCGCGCTGTCGAAATCATGGTGATGCAGGTGCATCGCCGTGGCCGCCAGATCCGCGCAGACGCGCACTTCCCATGCGGTGCTGCGCGTTGCGCCCCGGTATCGGTCTGCCAGTGTCTCCAGCGCTTGCAGCACTGCGGCGGCGCGATCCGTGTTCCCGGCTTCGAGGTAGCAACGGACGCGCAGCCATTGCGCCGACGCCAGCAGGCGGTCGGTTTGATGCCGTAGCGCATAACGCTCGAGCCGATCGAGATAAGCCATTGCCTCGATGCGGCGGCCGGCAAGCCATTCTGCGCAAGATAGCGTCTGCAGCGCGCGCAGTACGGTATCGGGGATCGAGATGCGTTCCAGTACGTCGATGCGTGCCACCAGCATTCGCGCCGCGGATTCCACGTCGTTCAGTTCGTACTGTGCCTCGCCGAGCAACGCGGATGCCATGCACGCAACGCCCGCGTAGGTTCGGCCATGCAACTCGGACGCTGCCAGCACATCGCGGAAAATTCGCTCGGCGACCATGACGTCGCCCTCGGCGGCGTGGGTCATGCCACCCATGCAACGACCAAGAAGAATCCCGCGGGGCGCACCATCGCACGGTGCCCCATCCTCGATGACCTCGCGAGCCTCGCCGTACTCGCCGCGATAGATGTGCATCCACGACAGGATATTGGCGCGTGCGGTGAGCGTGAAGTCATCGCTGCCCGGTGGCAGGCGATGCAGCTCCGGCAACAATGCCGCCACGGCGTCGGTGTCATCGCGCACGAGTGCGAGGCCTCCGCGCAGCACTGCCAGCGCATAGCGTCGGTGTGCGGAGGTCTTGTCGGGTGTGTCGGACCAGACCTGCAGGCGATGCAGACTCGCTTCGAGGGCATCGGCTTCGCCGGCATACATGTGCAAATATGCCATCGTCAGTTCCAGTCGGAACCGGCTGGCGATGGTCTCGGACGGGAGTCGTCGCAGCAGCCCGGCGAGCCGGTTGAGTTCGCCGCGTTTAAGGTGGTCGATGGCACTGTGCTCGACCATGTCGGCTGCAACGTCGGGCTCGCCGGCGCGCACTGCATGGCCGACGGCTTCCTCCACGAGTCCGTTCGCCGCGAACCACTGCCAGGCGGAAGCATGGACTGACCGGCGCTCGACAGGAGGCAGGTTGGCGCCGCGAACCTCCAGCACTTCTCGCAGTAGGGGATGCAGGCGATACCACGTGTGGTCGCCGGCAGCGTCGCCGATGCGGACCAGGAAGAGTCCGTCCAGCGCGAGGCCACCGAGCCGACGCCCAATCTCGGGGCCGTCGTCTGGAGTGCCGAGCAGCGTCGCGCCGAGGGCGCCGCAGAACCGGTCGCAGGCAGACAGGCAAGTGAGGAGTTGCAGATCCGGAGGCGCCAGCCGCACCAGTATCTCGCGCTCGAAATAGCTGGCGAAGGTTTCGGCGTCCCGCACATGAACGGGTATGTACGCACCGCCCTGTTTGGCGCGAAGGTCCACGGCGAACAGTTGCAGGCCAGCGGGCCAGCCGTCGGTCAACTCGTGGATCCGGCTTGCATCTTGCGGCTCGACGGCTCCAAGCTGATCGCGCAGAAAATTGGTCGATTCGTCGGGCGTGAAGCGTAGATCGCGCAGATCGAATCTGGCCGCCATCCCACGGGCCTCCAGCCTGGAAAGCGACAGCGAGACGGGCTCCGGCACCGGATGTCGCGACGTCAGGGCGATGTGGAAATGCGGCGGCGCATAGTCGATCAACCAGCGCAAGGCCGCCAGCACGCGTGCATCCTGCAGCAGGTGGGTATCGTCGAGCATCAGCACGAGTTGGCGACCGTGCGCGGCGATGGCACGAACGACCGCGATAACAAAGTGCTCGGCAGCGCTGGGCGTCGCGTCACGCCCCGTCAGTAGCTGGGCGTTGCCGGCAAGGGCTGGGTCGATTGTGGAAAGGCTTGCGAGCAATGCTTCGAAGAAGCTGGCGGGATCATCGTCATCCGCCGCCAGCGACAGCCACGCGACGTCATAGTCCAATGCCAGCAGTGACTGACGCCAGGCGACAAGACTGCTGGTCTTGGCGCTGCCGGCTGGCCCCTCGATGGCCACGCATCGCAGGCCGCGCGCTGCGGTCAAACGCGCGGTAAGTGTGTCGCGCGGCATCAGCGGGCGAGCGCTGCGGGGCGGGGCAAGCTTGCCTGGCGAGAGGGGCGGCGTGTACGGCTGCTTGTGCGGCACGCCCGTTGCGGATGGCATGACGGCAGATTCTCCAGGTGGCACCGACAAGAAACGTGTGTCCCGGTGAGGGCTCGGCAGATTATAGAAAGAGGACACCCACTCGGCACGGATCGCGGGTAGCGCAACCCGTTTCGGGTGGGGGGCTGTTTCCAGGTCTTGTTGGATGGGATCGTCGTTCTCTTCTTCGAGGTGGTGGAGCTTAGTGGCACTTGCGACCAACGTGCTGATGGCTTCACCCCTCGCGGCTGCGCGGTATCGGTAGTGTGGATGCCAGGGCACACTCGTCGCCAAATGGCGCCGAATGCAAAGTCGGGGGCGGCTCAGGAAAAGTCGTGCGCCCGCGTTACGCCTACTTTCAGAGTGAGTTCTGCGGGCGCTGAAGCTTCGCGCGCCGCAGCCCCCTTCTGAAATTACGGAGTTCAAATGTCCAACGAATCGCTCTTGTGGTCTGGACGCCCGTCGCAGGCCGCAAACCTTCCTGTCTTTGTGCTTTGCGTCGCAATGTGCTTCATACCGTTTCTCATACCTGCGGCCGTCATCCTTGCAGCGCTTAGTTACCTGAAAGTTCAGACGACCAGGATAGAGGTAACCACTAAGCGCGTGACGGTACGTAGTGGCATCATGTCGATGAAACTCGATGAAGTGGAGTTGTCCCTTGTGCGGGACATTCAACTGACGCAGCCGTTGCTCCTGTGGCTGCTTAAACTGGCCAACATAGTGATTGTGAGTTCGAATGGCGCTTCGCCAGTCATCCACTTGTATGGCATCCCGAACGCCTACGCGTTGCGTGAAAAAATTCGCCGTTGCGTCGAGAGTCGTAGGGATTCCAAGGGCCTTCGCGATTCCGAGAGCAGCCACATGGTGGCGCACGCCTGACAAAAGGCAGTGTTGAAAAGGGGGACGAGACATGATCAAACCGGGACTTATTCAACCCACCCGCTTCATCTCATATCCGTTGGCCAAGGCATGAACTCGTCATCCGCCCCAACAGCACGCTTCGTCTCCACTGGCACTCTGCCGGGGCCGGACGAGATCCGCTCGCTGGTCGAAGCGGCCTATGAGAACTTTCGGGAGGAGGCGGGCGGGAAACTGGCTGACTACATTCCGGCCCTGGCCGAGGCGGACCCGTCAGCCTTTGGCATTTGTGTCGCCAATACTCGCGGCGACGCGTTCATGGTCGGCGAGGCGGCTGAGACCTTCTCGATCCAGAGCGTGTCCAAGCCCTTCGTGTTTGCGCTGGTATGCGAGGCCCTCGGTGCGGCCGAGGCTGCAGCGCGGCTCGGTGTAGACGCTACAGGGCTGCCTTTCAACTCCATCATGGCGATGGAACTGCGTGCCGACGGCACCAGCAATCCTTTGGTCAATGCCGGCGCCATCGCTGCCACTAGCCTGATACCCGGCTCTGGTGCAGAAGACCGCTGGCACCACGTTCGCCAGGGCCTGTCTCGCTTCGCCGGCCGCGAGCTGGAGTGCGATGAGCACGTCTACGCGTCCGAGGCGGCCAACAACCAGCGCAACGCCGGATAGGCGCACCTCCTGCGCGGGCACGGGCGTCTCTACTGTGATCCGGATGAGGCCGTCGAGGTCTACACTCGCCAATGCGCATTGCTGGTCAGTGCGCGGGACCTCGCACTCATGGGCGCAACCTTGGCCGGCGGTGGTGTCCATCCGCTCACAGGCGAGCAGGTTGTGAGCGCCGCGACTTGCCAGCGAGTACTGGCGGTCATGGCGACGGCAGGGCTTTACGAGCGATCAGGGAGCTGGCTCTATGATGTGGGCCTGCCCGGAAAGAGCGGCGTGAGCGGCGGCATACTAACGATCGCCCCCGGCAAGGGCGCGGTCGCGACCTTTTCGCCGCCACTGGATGCCGCCGGCAACAGCGTGCGCGGGCAGCTTGTCATGCGCTTCCTGTCGGAACGATTGGGGCTGAACCTGTTCATCTCTGCGCCAGCCGCGCACCTGTAGCGCCGCCGACACGGCCTCGAATGGCATGCAAGCAAATGCCCACGGATGGGCGGACTCGGCCATGGGGGATTTGTGGGGGACCGCTTCCGACCCGAAGCGGTCCTACGGTACATCGCTCGGGCAATGGCTGGTTTCAGGTGCCAAACAGTCGTCCGGTGCGATAGCTTGCCAATTCCAGAATGGTCGTTCGCCGGCAATCACGTTCAGCTTGACGGGTAGAATAAGCAGGCTGAATCGTCAGGGGAAACCGAATGGCGCACCTCCTTTTGCTCGGCGCAGGCTTCACCCGTAACTGGGGCGGCTGGCTCGCGGGCGAACTCGCCGACGACCTGATCAGCCGCCTTGCGGATAATTGGGATCTCTGCAAGCGGCTCATCGACAATCCGAACTTCGAAGAGGTTCTCGGAGACCTGCAACGTGAGTGGCGGCAGCATCAGCAGCCCGCGCACCGCGAGCGGCTCGATGCGATGGATCACGCCATCAGATCATCGTTTAACGACATGAATCGGATGCTCGTTGATAGTGGCGGACTGGATGGTCAGGGGAACGGCGCAAACTTTGCCGATAGAGGTCTTGTGCCCTTTCTCGCGGGTTTCGACGCAATCTTTACGCTCAATCAGGATCTGCAACTTGAATTGCATTACAGACATCTGCCGCTCCGGCAGCGTGGTCGAGAGCAGATGGCTGATCGTCCACAATATCCCGGGATACAGCTTCCGCCGAATTATTGGCAGCTTCGACCGGAAGAGATACTGGCGACCGAACTGCGACCCGCACTGGGTGCCAACTACCACGTCGAAGACAACTGCCAGCCGATCTTCAAACTACACGGCTCAGTCAACTGGCGCAGCGAGGACGGTAACGATCTGCTCGTGATGGGCGCTCGCAAGGTGGATGCGATTGCAGGATCGGTGCTGCTGACTCGATACGCCGATGAGTTCCGTGCGCGTCTGCGTGAACGGGGCACGCGCCTTATGACCATCGGCTACGGCTTCGGCGACGAGCACATCAATCAGGAGATCGTCGCGGCTGCAGAAGCCGACGACGCTTTCGGTTTGTTCGTGGTCGATCCGAGCGGGCGAAGGGTACTCCGGCCGCGCAATGACAATGGAGCGATTGCACAGCCGCGCCGAGCGATCGAGGACGTTCGCTACATCGGCGGCTCGACTCGGCAGCTTCGCACGACCTTCACGAACGACGAACTCGAACGCGCGAAGCTGATGCGATTCTTCGAAACCTGAAAAGGCTTGTACAGGGAAAGTTAAATTGCCAAGAATATTCCAAGCGATTGACGGAGACGGCTCCCGGCTGGATGCTCGCTTCTCCGTGGACCAAGCAGACATCATCCTGCACAGCCGAGGCGGGGCAAAGGGCCAGCGTGGAACGGTAAATGCGGACTATGCTAAAGCTCTGCTCCTGCTGACTAGCAGGCTTTCTCAAGCCGCTATACCCATACTTGGTGCATGGGTCGATAGCACAACCGTCCAGTCACTACCTCTCAGCACGCGATCCATTCTGAGTAAATCCGAAGGAAGTCTGTCGCCGGAGCAAATCTGCAGCCTGTTGAGCAGTCGCATGAAAAATATTCGCAGCGATCCAAATTCAAGTGCGAAGGGAGGCAACTCAACAAAGCGCATTCGAATCGCGACCGGTTTCAGCGGATCCAGCGAGGATCTGGCTAACCGGCTCGGAGGTGTAGCTGCGGAAGAAGACCTCCGAAGCATGGAAAGGCTACGCGCCGACGTGCTGCGTCAAGCAACACCCGAGTATATCTGGCGAGCGGTTCAGCAATTCATCGATGGCAATGTAACGGACGATCCATTTGGCCCGTCGACTGACTATGACCTGATCGCTGACAATGGCCGTCGACTTCGGCCCAAAGCCGTCTTTGGACTCGCACTTTCGATGGCGCTAGATGGCGCTCCGATCGGCCCGAGACACTTTACTGCCGGGGGATTATGTTTCAACCTGCTGCAAGAGGCCGGTTATCAGATCGTGCCGAAAGGCGAGGCATACGAATCACCCGACAGCGAAACTTACATCGACCGAGAATGGCGTGAGGGCGGCGCAAAGCTGAAATCTCACCTGAAGCGTGAACGAGCCCCTGGCCTCGCAAAGGCTAAGAAAGCGCAATCTCGTCGAACACACGGTCGGCTTTGCTGTGAACGTTGCGGCCTCGATCCAGTAGCGCATTACGGAGCCGAAGAGGCCGAGGCATGTATCGAAGTTCATCATTTCGCCACTCACGTGAGCGAAATGACAGAAGGCCACAAAACCACCCTTGACGACCTCCAATGCCTCTGCGCCAACTGCCACAGATTGGTCCATAGGATTCTAAGCGCGAAGAGCAAGAAAGTCTGACCAACGACGGGGCAGCCACAGGGTGCGCGGGCGCGTAAATTTCGGAAAAGGCCGACAGACCAATGTCTCATCATCCAGGGCTGAATGACCGTTTGCCCGGACGGAGCTGACCTCTGTACGTCCGAGCGACGGTGCGGGCGAACGACGGTTCCTGGCCGAACTCTGCCGGACGTCCGCCACTGAGCTGCGACCGTCTCCGACCGACTGCGGATTCAACCGGTCAACGCAACGGTTTGATGGAGTCGTTCTGCCGGTGTATCGAAACCTCGTGTCTTTTGAGGGCGTTCATCGAGGTGCCACGTGTTGCCAGGCTGGCGCCGCACTGCCGTGACTCGATGGGGAAAGTTGCCGCCGAACTTGTCGCACCAGCGGCGGGTCGTCTCGTAGCTCACGACCACGCCATGCTCGAACAGCAATTCATCGATGTCGCGCAGGCTCAGGTGGAAGCGGAAGGTTCAGCGTACCGCGCAACTGATGACCACTGCCGGAAAGCGGTGGCCGTGATAGAGCGATGTCTTCTTCATCGCCCCATCTTACGCGACCTCGCCAACGTGACAGTGCCGTCTAGCCGCCCATGAAGTACGGATTACGAACGTCGTACACATGGCCGCCTGGGTTGAACTGCGGATCCTGTTGTACGCCCTGGGGATATGGGTTCACCTGGCTCGTGCCTTGCATTGGCATCGAGGGATCCATCGGGCTGCTAGGCGTGGCCGAAGGACTGAGGTTGGACTTGGTGCTATCAGCATTTGCGCCTTGGGTATACGGATCGAACTTCCCTTGGCTATTTGAGTAAGACGGATTCGCCCCCGAATCCGGGGCTTGCGTAGGCTGCGCATGCGCGGCACTCAGCGCCACAATGAATGTGCCGCATGCCACTGCTAGCATTCGATTGTTCTTCATCACATGTACCTCCGACTGCGGGAGTGCAGCCCTTTCAGGGTACAAGATGCGTCAGGAATTTGTAGGGCGCAGATGTTGCCAACTATCTGTGGCGACACATGTGCGGAAAAATTTTATCGAGGCAGCATCGGCTTCGACTTGGCGTAGGCGCGAAGCGCATCGTTCGGCACTGTCACGTTGGCCTATCGAAGTCACCCAAGTTCCGTCTGCCGCATGAAGCGGTGGTTCACTCCTCACCTCATTACGGCCCAAGTGCGCCAACGTGACAACGCCCTCCTGTGGGATTGGCCCTTCGCGAGTTTCGTGCGCCATCTCGCTATTGAGATGAGAAGGCAATGCCGGATTCATCAAAATGGCGTGTCGATGCCTTGTGCTCTTGGCGAGGGAGGCCGGGGTGACATAGTGCTCGTCGAGTGTCTTGAGACCACGGAGCGAAGGCGTGGTGCCCTTACGCGCACGCCACTGCAGCAACACGTCCGACGGTGCTCTTTCCATCTGCCGATGGGGCGAGAGCATGCAAAGTGCCTTGCGTGCCAGGGAGCACGCTTCTCGTTGTCTCAGTACAGTCTGATGCGGCAATCCGGGCTTCGGGTAGGTCGTGCGGCATGAGGTTGTCCGCACTTGCAAAGCTGGGGAGTGGCGCGCTCATGAGCGTGCCTCCTTTCGGGTGCTGCCCGAGGGCCTGGTAGGCTGGTTCTTCTTCCAGGCCGCGTATTCCTGGGGCATGCAAACGGCGCACGGTCTGTAGCCGGCGGCGATGGCCGTGGCCTCGTCGGCAAAGAAAACGCGGTGCTTCACATACGCGCCAAGGGCAATCGCCTGCAGCGCGGCACGGCAGTCCATGCGCCCGTATAACTTTCGGCCTCGATGGCCTCCGAAGATGCCGGGCATGGCGCTGGAGCACGGCTTGCCATCTGGCCCCATCAGCATGAATGTCTTGTCCGGTGTCGGCATGTGCGGTGTCCCTTCTGCATCACGGTGCATCGTGGAACGACAGTTCCAGTCCAATGCGCTCGCCTTTGCGGACGCGGCTGATGGCGTGCTTGAGATTGACGCGATAGTAGCCCTTGGTACCCTTGAAGGGGCGTTCCGCCGTGGCGATGACAGCCGCATCGCCGATCCTGAGCGGCAACACTGCCGGGCGCGACTGCATGCGTGGGCGCTGCTCAGTCATCACGAACTCGCCCCCCTGGAAATCGACGCCCGGCTCGGACAGCACGGCGACGACCTGCATGGGAAACACCTGCTCGCCTTCATTGCGCTGATGCAGCAATACATGATCGTCGACGCCGAGCCGACTGAGGTGGGATTGCCCCCGCGTCTGGCCTGTCTTCCGATTGCGCCGCGAGAAGTCTTCCAGTTCGGCCGGATAGCGATGATCGACGCCCAGGGTCTCGTTCCAACGGTTGGCAACGATAACCAGACGACGATAGAGGGCGGTGCGCCACTGCTCCAGAGGCGCCGGCAGGTCCGAGCCGAAGACCAGCAATTCACCGCGCCCGAGGCCGCTGGATGCCAACGCCACACGTTCGGCACCAGACGCAGAGGTCAGCCGCGCCAGATCGCACGCCGCGTTGGCGTCTAACAGGCCGGGCAGCACGGCATAGCCTTCGGCATCGAGTTGCAGGCCGATGTCCACCCAATTCAGGCGATCGAGGGTTGCGTCGAACGCAGTCATGGGACACCTTTCCATCAAACCTGGGTTTCGCGGCGCAGCAGTTCGCGCTTGCGATCCACGCCCCAGCGGTAGCCGGCCAGATCGCCATCACGCCGCACGACGCGGTGGCAGGGAATAGCCACGGCGATGTGATTCGTGGCACACGCCTGGGCCACGGCGCGTACCGCCTTGGGTGAGCCGATGCGCTCGGCGATCTCGGCATAGCTCACGGTCGTACCCGGCGGGATCTCGCGCAGCGCGCGCCAGACGCGCTCCTGGAAGGCGGTGCCCTGCACGTCCAACGGCAGGTGCAGTCCCATCGCAGGCGCTTCGATAAAGCCCACCACCTGGGCAATCAACTGCTCGAATTCACCGTCGCAGCCGACGATCTCGGCCTTGCGGAATTGGTCTTGGAGGTCGCGCACCAGTCGGTCGGGATCGTCGCCCAGCAGGATTGCACAGATGCCGCGCTGGCTCTGCGCAACCAGAATGGCGCCCAGGGAACACTGGCCCACGGCGAAACGGATGACGGCACCGACACCACCGGAGCGATAATCCCGCGCGCGCATGCCCAGCAACTGGTCGGAGGCTTCGTAGAACCGGCTGTTTGAATTGAACCCGCTGTCGTAGATAGCGTTCGTGATGGACGCATCCGGGCTGCTCAGTTCTTCGCGCAGCTTGCGGGCGCGATAGGCCGAGCTGTAGGCCTTGGGCGTCAAGCCAGTTTCAGCCTTGAAGAGCCGATGGAAGTGAAACGGACTCATGCCGATTGCAGTCGCCAGATCATCAAGCTGAGGGGGCGTCTCCGATGCTTCAATCATGCGGCAGGCACGGGCCACCAATGCAGCGCGCTCGGCTGCCGCACTGGTCTGGTCAGCATGAGCACGGCGGCTGCTGCGGTAGCCCGCAGCCTCGGCGATTTCGGCCGAGTCGAAGAATTCCACGTTCTCGCGCTTGGGCAGCCGTGCCGACGAACTTGGCTGACAGTACACGCCCGTGGTGCGCACGGCGTAGACGAAATGGCCGTCGGCGCCTGCATCGCGCGCCTGTACGGCCGTCCAGCGATCGTCTTCCGTTTCGTAGGCAATGGTCGTCTTCATGGCAGAAGTCTCGTCATCATCAATCACGCAGCCAGAATACGCGGGCTTTCCATCGCAAGCACTCCGATTCTTGCGGCCGATATCTATCGACGGGGCAGGTGCCACAGATACCACGCGGCCACCGTCCGGAAAGGGCTCCAAGCCTCTCCGATCTCGCGCATCTGGCGCGGCGTGGGGGCCTTCTCCAGGCCCTTCAGGCGCCCATAGCCCTCCCGCACGCCGAAGTCGTCCACGGGCAGGACGTCGGAGCGCTCCAGCGAATAGATCAGGAACATCTCGACCGTCCAACGCCCTACGCCTCGCAGGGACGTCAGGCGTTCGATCAGCACAGTATCAGGCAGACGCCGGGCCTCTTCGAGGTTCGGCACAACGCCATCGACTGTAGCCTGGGCAATCCGCCGAATGGTGGCCAGCTTTTCTGCCGAGAAGCCGCAGGCGCGCTGCAATTCCGGGTCGCTGGCCAGCAACTGCTCAGGCGCCGGAAAAGACACGCCCGGGTAGAGCGCCAGCAGGCGGCCCAGGATGGCATCTCCCGCCCTGGCGTGCAGTTGCTGATAGGCAATTGCGCGCACCAGCGCCTCATAGGGCTCGCGTGCAGGCTTGGCCTCATGGCGACATGGTCCGATGGCGGCAATGTGGAGAGCCCAGTCGTCCAACTCGGACAGGAACTTGGCGGCCCGGTGGTAGGCACGCGGTGACAGGTCGGCGGCAATAGTCTTCGCATGAATTTCGCTCAAGATCAAAACCCCGGCAGCATGGCGGTCTGCGCCTGGGGCTGCATCTTCTTTGCCACCATCGCGTTCTCATGCTCCAGCAGCCAGCGCTTGCGGTGCAGGCCCCAGGCATAGCCCTTGAGGTCGCCATTGCTCGCAATGACGCGGTGGCACGGCACGATGATGGCGATCGGATTGGCGCCATTGGCCGCGCCGATCTCGATGGCCGCGCGCGGGTCGTCGAAACCCAGTTCCTTGGCTAGCTTGCCGTAGGTCGTGGTCGTGCCCACAGGGATGCGGCGCAGCGCGGCCCAGACCCGGCGCTGCAATTCCGAACCAGACGTCGCAGTCCGCAACACCTTCATCGCCTCCAGCTCGCCATGGAAGTAGCGGGCGAGTGCATCGGCAATCTCGGCCGGGGCAGGGATCTCAGTCAGTTCCACCTCGCCATAGTGCTCGCGCAGACCGCGATGCAGCCGTGCCTTGTGGTCGGCAAAGTCGAGCGCACGCACGACCTGCTGCGCATCGGTCACGAGCAGCATGACGCCCAGCGGCGAATCCAGTTGGCTGAGAAGCATCTTCATGATGCGCTCCTTGTTGAATGAGTCGAATGGCTCGTTCGTGGATCACTTCAGCCGCGTCACGCCGAACTTGCCAAAGAGGTAAGCCTCGCCACCTTCCAGATGCAGCTCGGTATCACCGTCATTGTTGATCCGCCATCGCGCTTCGCCGGTATCAACCAACGACTGACAATAGGCTTCGACTTGGCTGCGCGCGTCAGCCAACTGGCTCGGCAGTTCTGCGGAACTTATGTTCATAGGAAACCTCGGCTGCTGCTACCACCCCTCTAGTGAAGCCACGGCGGGAGGAAACGCTGTCGTCAGATCTGGCACATAAGGCAGCGCGAAGCCGCGTAGCACCACTGCGGCAGGACCGAGGCGGTGGTGCTCCGCTGTTCCCTCAAAGAGTTCGAGCGTTTCCATGCTCACCTCGCATCGTGAAAGATCAGCCCCACAGTGTGACGCTTGCCCCTGAGAATGCGGCTGACGCCATGCCGCATGGAGACTTTGCGAGCGCCACCCCGTCCCATCGCAGGCCGTTGATTCACGGTGAATGCCACCGCGTCACCCTTACGCAGCAAAACCACATCCGCGCGCTGGCCTTTTGTGGAACGCTCTGTCATGACGAACTCGCCGCCAGCGAAATCCTTGCCGGGCTCCGACAGCAGGATGGCCACCTGCAGCGGGAAAACGTGCTCGCCGTATAGGTCCTGGTGAAGACAGTTGTAGTCGCCCTCACCGTACTGAAGGATCAGCGGTGTCGGCCGGGTCTGGCCCGCCTGGTGGCACCGCTGCAGGAAGGCGGCCAGATCATCCGGGTATTGCACGTCGATGCCCAACTGCAGATTCCAGCGATTGGCAATCGGCGCTAGCCGGCGGTACAGCGCGTGGCGTAGCTGTTCGAGCAGCGGCGGTAACGGATAAGCGAAGTACTTGTACTCGCCGCGCCCGAATCCATGACGAGCCATGACGATCCGTGTGCGGTAGCCTTTCTCATTGGGGTAGAGTGCCGCGAGTGCATCGCATTGCTCCACCGTAAGAAGGCCAGGCAGCACGGCGTTTCCATAAGCATCGAGCGAACTCCCGATGCTTATCCAGTCGTAGGCCTCGGGTGTCATGGAATAGCCTGCTGCAACGTTTCGTAGAAGCGTATCGGGCTTCGCTCGAATGGTGAGCCGGAATCCGCCAGGACATCCAATCTCGCGGCCTGCTCGATGTCCAAATCGAGAAGACGCAACACGAAGTCTTCAAGTCGCATTCCATCAAGGCGCGACGTGGAGACATCCTGCGGCGGTAAGCCCTGCTTCACCGCCGTCACCCAAGCCAGCAGTGATTGCGCAACAGGGTCGGGGCTTGCAGTCTTAGTCATGGTGCAGATCCATCGAAGTAGGGGTAAAGCAAACAAGAGCGCCAGCCATGAGAGGCTGGTGTTGATGGAATGCCGCCCGCCTCACAAAGCGAAGGTAATCCAAATGTACTGCCGAACTTGATTCACTACGCTCCGTTTCCTGCGGTGTAATTCGGAAGATCGCGCAAATAGAATACGTGCTCGCAAATGAAGTAGGCCCGCAAGCATTGCGGGCCTACTTGTGCCGATTGGGAGTGTCGTTCCGCACCAGACAGGCGCGGAACGACATGCCTCATTGAGTGCTCATCAAGCGTCGCCGTTCTTTGTGGTGGCCTTGATGAGACCGAGTTGCGTCAGCGCGGTAACGCCATCGTCCAGTCCGCGCTCCTCCACGATCTTGCCGTCGATCACCTTCAGTACCGTGGTGCCGGTGAAGTGCATCTTGCGTCCAGTTGCAGCAGGCAGGCCACCGATCAGGAAGTCATCGTGCGCCGGGCCGGTGTGCGTGCCACCACCTTCCCATTGGCCAATCACGTAGTCGCCTTCCGCGATCAGGTCGGCAGTGCCCCAGAAGTTGAGGTCGGGGAACGCCTTGCGGAAGTCGGTCATGAACGCCCTGATGTCCGCGCGGCCGCGACGGGGCTCATGCAGCGAATAGTGAAGCAGCATGTCGGGAGCGGCGATTTCGTCGATGACCGCAAGATTGGGAGTCTTCCCCCAGAATTCTGTGAACCACCGGCCGACGACGGCCTTGTTGTCGTCTTCTTTGCTCATTTGGAATCCTCATAGATAGTTTCGGAAGATCAACGAAACCGCTCGATGATCTGAGCGAAAGCGTAGACAACGTGTCGCGATTCAAAACTCCGGTTCTTGCGACGAAGTTCGGAGGGGTTCTACGACACGCGCCGCGCAACTCGAGGATTTTTTTGTAGTGCAGTGCGCGTGGCGACTACCGCCTTGATCTGACTTTGGTGTTCCTGCTGAAGTTAAAAATGGCACCGCAAGGGGTTGAGCATTTTCTAGCGCAAGAAACAGAGAGCGCCATCGAAGGCGGATCACTACTCTTCGTTCCAGGCGAGACATACAACGTCTCGCTTCCACGAGTCAGGCGCGTCACCGGCCTTTGGCTGGACGCAAGGGGAGTCCGTCATGTCCATTCGTTTGATCCAGCCAGGTGCATTCGCCGATCGCGGCGACGTTTGGATGCGTGACCAGTTGGCCCGCCTCACGCAAAAGCATGCGCAGTTCGGGAGGCACCACCGGTTCGACGCCGATGCGCTGCTGGCAAGATCGGCACGTATTGCCAGAGAGGCAAGTGCGGCAGCAGCGCCCGCCGCGTCGAAGATCTCTACGGGCGACCGCCTTCGGCGAGCGACGATTGAAGCTATCGAACATTGCTCGCGACTGGATGGTCATGCAGCAGCCACCGTCGCACATTGAGTGTCACGTGAGATCGCTTCTGGACTCGAGCACTGGTAGCGCAGACAAGGCTCGCCATTCCCAGCGAGTTCTTTCTTATTCACCGGCCCGGCTCGACTACGCATGGCGACAGATGGAAGGCTGAAGTAGAGCCGATTTCGGTCCGTGGAATGGGCTGTCTTGAGCGACAGGGGCTGGCCGGAAAGCGCCTGTCGAGCCCGCGCTCCGCAACCCGTCGCCGCCGTTCGCAAGCAGGTCACGGAATGGCGGTTCCGCCGCTGAATTCAGTCACTCGCGATCCATCGCTATCGCTGGAAGCCGCTCTCACATTTCTGTAGCGATCGCGCTCAACGCCGCCAAGTCGAGAATCAGGAAATGCGAATAGGTGATGCGGATGATGCCGTCGCGTTCGAGTTGCTTGAGTTCCTTGTTCACGATGGGCCGCGAGCGGCCCACCATGTCGGCAAATTCATCCTGGGACAGCTTCAGGGAAATCGACACCCCGTCTGTCCGTGGCATGCCGTACGGGTCAACCATATGGAGCAACGTACGCGCACAGCGCGCGCGCAGCGTGGCTAGCGAACTCTCGGCAAGATTCAGGTATGTGAGGCGGGAGCGCAGGCAAAGCAGTCGCATGAGCGCCAGCGCCAGCCCGGGCTCGCTGGCCAGGGTGCGCTGGACCAACGTCTTGCCGAGCAGCAGGACAACGGTCTCTTCGTGAGCCACGGCGTCATGGATGGCACCTTGCTCATCCAGCACCGGGATCAGGTTCATCAACTGGCCCGGCTCCAGATAGCGCGCCACATGCCGCTTGCCGGTCTGTGTGGTGGCGCTGACTTCCAGCACGCCATCGACGATCAGGCAGAGGTGCCCCACCGGCTCTCCCCGGCGGGTCAGGACCTCACCGCGCTTCAGCACTTGGACCTGTCCTTCCTCCAGCAGCGTTTCTAGTGTTTCCGGCCTGCAGGTGCTGAACCAGCCTGTGCGATTCAGTACGGCGGAGGCGAGGGCGCGGTGCGAGGGCCGAACGGATTCTGTCATGTTTTTTACAGATTTCGGAGGGGCGCGTTCCTAGAATCGCCGGCACATTCATAAATATCCAGGAGACAGCAATGGCCGAGGATCTTGGCATCGGCGCATCCGCTTATCTTGCCGCATTGCGGGGGGCGGGCGTCAGCCATTTTGTCACAGTGCCGGATTTCGTCCAGCTTGCACTGCATCAGGCCGTGGAGCGCGGCGAAGGCGGGATGGAGCTGGTCCGTACGTGCAACGAGGACCAGGCCGTCTGCGTGGCGGCCGGCCTGACGATTGCCGGAAAGCGGCCGCTTGTGGTGATCCAGAACCAGGGTCTCTACGCATGCGTCAACACCATCCGCGCCGTGGCGCTCGATGCACGCATTCCTACCGTCTTCCTGATTGGCCAGTTCGGCCGGGAGACAGACAACTTCGGCCAGCCGAGCACGCAGTCGCGCCGGCGCGTCGTCAACCTGCTGGAACCGCTGCTGGACGCCATTGATGTGCCGTATTGGCAACTCGAACAGCTCTCCGACCTGGAGGCCGTGGCGGCCGCCTATGACGCGGCGCAGAGCCGTCGGGGCGCCGCGGCGCTGATCGTCGGACGCCCCGTGGCGTGGCATTGAAGGAGAGCACATGCGAATCGTGGAAGCCTGCAAGGCAATCGCACAGGCGCGCGGCGAGCGCGTGATCGTGGCGACGATGGGGGCGATGTTCGCCTTCGACATGCTCGGCGTGACCGAACGCCGCCTGAGTTCGGTGCCGCTGATGGGCGGCGCCGCGAGTCTCGGTCTGGGGCTGGCGCTCGCGCGGCCAGGCCACGGCGTGATCGTGGTCGATGGCGACGCCAGCCTGCTGATGCAACTCGGCGGACTGGTCACCGTCGCCGATGCCGGAGCCACCAACCTGATCCACTTTGTGGTGCAGAACGGCGCCCAGTTCGCCGGTGCCTCCAACCTTCCCGTGCCGGGCGGTCATGACGTGGATTTCCGCGCCATGGCGCTCGCCGCCGGCTACGCGAGTGCGCACAGTTTTGGCGACGCGGAAGCGCTTGGTCAGGCGATGCCCGCGTTGCTCGACGCCAAGGGGCCCGTATTCGTCGTGTTGAAGACCGAGCCCGAGGCCCCGCAGTTCGGCCCCGAGAAGCCGCAGCCGGAGTTGCCGGATCGGCAGTTCCAGCGCATGGGCGCCGAGGCGGAGCAACTCGGCGTCTGGTACGCCGCGCATTGAAGGGGGATGACGTGACTTCCCAGGTTGCAGATACGTACGATTACATCGTGGTCGGTGCCGGCTCGTCCGGCGCGACGCTGGCCTCCCGCCTTGCCGAGCGTGGCCGGGGCAAGGTGCTGCTGCTCGAAGCCGGTGCACCGCGCGACAAGGATTTCTGGGTGACGGTGCCGCTCGGTGTTGCCAAGCTGTTGCTCAACCCTGACTACGTCTGGCCTTTCCAGACAGAGGCCCAGCCGCAGCTTGCCGGACAGAAAATCTACTGGCCGCGCGGCCGGCTGCCCGGTGGCTCGAGTTCGGTGAACGGCATGATTTTCGTGCGCGGTGAACCCGCCGAGTTCGACCATTGGGCCGCGCTAGGCAACCAGGGCTGGGATTACGCGTCGCTGCTGCCGTACTTCAAGCGCCTGGAGAACACAGCGTGCGGCCAGGACGAGTCACGCGGCCGTAGCGGGCCGATCAGCGTGTCGTCGGTGTCGAAGGTCCATCCGAACCCGCTCAGCGATGCCTTCGTGCAGGCGTGCCAGCAAGCTGGCATTCCGGCGGCCAGCGACTACAACGGTGGGGTCTATGAGGGCGTGAGCTACCTGCAACTGTCGACTGGTGGCGGCCGGCGTTGCAGCACGGCCGTCGGCTACCTGCGCGGCAGGCCGCAGGCCAATCTTGTGCTCGCGACGGAGGCGCTCGGGACGCGCGTGCTCTTCGATGGACAGCGTGCCGTCGGCGTGGAGTACGAGCAAGGTGGCATTCAGCGCCGCGCCATGGCGACGTGTGAAGTCATTCTCAGTGCGGGCCCGATCAAGTCGCCGCAACTGCTTGAACTCTCTGGCATCGGTGACGCGGCGCGTCTGCAGGCGCTGGGCATCCCGGTACGCCATCATTTGCCCGGTGTTGGGGAGAACCTGATCGACCACCTGCAGGCACGCATCACATTCGAATGCACAAAGCCGATCACGCTCAACGAGATCGTGCGAAGCCCGCTGCGGCAGGGCTGGATGGGCATGCGCTATCTGATGACCCGGCGCGGCATCATGGCCACGCCGTCGGCGACAGTCCACGCGCTGGCGCGCACGCCGGGCTTGCCCGACCGGCCGGCGGTCAAGATCCAGCTTCACCACCTGACCGGCGCCGACCGCTACGCCGGAAGGGGCTTCGGACTCGATCCGTTCCCCGGTTTCGCGGTGGGCTTCTTCCAGTTGCGGCCAGAGTCGCGCGGTCATCTCCATATCCGAAGCACCGATCCGCATGAGGCGCCCGTGATCGAGCCGCGCTATCTCGATACCGAAGGCGACAGGCAGGCGATGCTGGACGCGCTGCGGCTATCGCGCAAGGTATCGCAGCAGCAGGGGCTTTCTGGCTACGTGGCGCGCGAGACCCGGCCCGGGGCCGATGTGCGCGATGACACGGGTCTGCTGGACTACATCAAGGCTTCGGGGCAAACGTCCTGGCATCCGATCGGCACCTGCAAGATGGGCAACGATCCGATGTCCGTGGTGGACAGTCAGCTCCGCGTGCACGGCGTGGCTGGCTTGCGCGTTGTGGATTCTTCCATCATGCCGACCATGTGCTCGTCGAACACCAATGCGGCGTCAATCATGATCGGCGAGAAGGCGGCCGACATGATTCTTGACGCCGCCCGTAGCTAATCCGGACCGAAAAAACGGCAGCAATCCCGGCATCCGTGCCACGCGATCGGGGCGCATTCAGCGATAACAGGCCGCGTCAAGACGGCCACTGCATCCCAACCTAATATCTCGGAGACAACATGAGCCCTATCTACGAGCCCGCGCGAGCGTGGCGAACGGCGGTCCTGCTGTTCCTGTTCATGGTGGTGAACTTCCTGGACAAGATCGTTATCGGTCTGCTGGCCGTGCCCATGATGGAGTCGCTGCAGCTGACGCCTTCGCAATTCGGGCTTGTGGCCAGCAGCTTCTTCTGGGTGTTTGCCGTCGCAGGCATCGCGGGCGGCTTCATGGCCAATCGCGTCGCCACGACGACGATGCTGCTGGTCATGGCGCTGGCATGGTCGGTGTTCCAGATTCCGCTGGCGATGTCGACGAGCCTGGCCGTGCTGATCCTGTCGCGCGTACTGCTGGGCATTGCAGAAGGTCCGGCGTTCCCCGTGGCCGTGCATGCGGCCTACAAATGGTTTCCCGACGATCGGCGCAACGTGCCGGTGGCGTTCTTCTCGCAAGGCGGCAGTGTTGGGCTGCTGATTGCCGGTATTGCGATTCCGCAGATCACGCTGCATTGGGGCTGGCGGGCGAATTTCTACGTGCTGTCTGCTGTCGGCCTGATCTGGGCATTGCTGTGGCTGGCGCTTGGCCGCGAGGGACGCATCGATACAAGGCACTCCAACGGGACTTCCGCGGGAGCTGAAGACCGTTTGCCCTATGCACGGCTGCTCTCGGATCCCACCGTGATCGCCTGCTTCCTGCTGCATTTCGTTGCCTACTGGGGTCTCGCGTTGACGCTGACATGGCTGCCAGCCTATCTGGAGCGAGGGCTCGGCTACTCGGGCATCCAGGCGGGGCGCCTGTATGCGGTGATCGTCGCGATCAGCATGCCGACAGTCATCGGCTGTTGCTGGCTCGCCCAGCGGATGCTCAAGCGCGGTGTGACATCGCGCGCCGCCCGCGGCTTCTTCTCCGCCGCCACGCTGTTGCTGGCAGGGGGCGCGTTTATCGCCCTGTGGGCGACGGACCTTGCGCCGATCTGGCGCGTGGCGCTGATCGGCGTGGCCGTCGGCGTTTCCCCGACGATCTATTCATTGGGCCCCGCCATGCTCGCGGAAGTAACGCCCGGGGCGCAGCGTGGCGCCATCCTCGCCATCGACAACTCCATCGCTTCCGTTGCGGGCGTGCTGGCACCGCTGGTATCGGCGTTCTTCATCGAGGGCATTGCTGGCGCCGCAGGCTATCAGGCCGGCTTTGCTTTCTGCGGCGCGCTGATGGTGGTGGGCGGCATCCTGGGCGCCCTGGCGATCAACCCGGAGAAATCGCTACGCGTGCTGCGCGGACGGGAAACGGCAACCCGTACCTCGGGGCGTGGCGCACGATCGGCCGCAGGCTGACGTGGACCGATCAAACCAACTCGTCAGGCAAGAGTTGTAGCACCCGGGCATTCAGATGCCCGTCAATGCCGTCACGTCTGATGTAACGGGCGGCGGCGATCAACAACCCAAAAATGGGGAGACAGGAGTGAGGAAGTCAATGATTGCGCTGGCAGCGATGCTGGCCGGTACGGGAGGCGCGCACGCACAGTCGAGCGTGACGCTATATGGCGTGGCGGATGTGAACGTCGAGTATGCCAACCATGTCGGCGTCGTGCCGACGGCGGGCAATGGCTTCAATCCGGGGCCGTCGCATGACGTGGTTCGCATGGACTCCGGCGGCTATGCCGGATCGCGCTGGGGATACGCGGTACGGAAGCGCTGGGCGGTGGGACGTCCGCCTTGTTTGTGCTGGAGAGCGGCTTCAACCTTGATACGGGCACGATGCAGCAGGGTGGCCGTCTGTTCGGACGGCAGGCTTTCGTTGGCTTGGCGTCGCCATATGGCCAGGTGACGTTGGGCCGGCAGTACACCTCCATGTTCGAGGCGCTCGCCAACTTCGTGCCGATGGCCTATGCCACGCAATACGAGCCCGTCGCCTTTATGGCGGGGGCCAATTTCCGTGAGGACAACACGGTGAAGTACACGGGCCAGTTCGGCCCGGTGACCGCGCTGGCGCACTGGTCGTTCGGCACCGGCCTGGCCCTGCCGGCGACGGTGGGCGTGGCCACACCTATCGGCGGCAATGGTGAGGTGCCTGGGCAGTTCCGGCGTGACTCGGCGTATGGTGCGGCACTGGTCTATGGCACGGGGCCGTTCGCCGTGACGGCGGGCTATGACCAGTTCAATCCCACGATCGCCTCGGGTATCGGTACGGTCAAGAAGGCGTCGGTCGCCGGCAGCTATGCATTCGGCCCGACACTCAAGATCATGGGCGGATACCGTTGGGGCCAGAACAAGGGCCAGGCCGGTAACCTGATCCAGCGCGACGACTACTACTGGGCGGGCGCGACCTATCAGGCCACCCAGGCCATTTCACTGTCGGTCGAATACAACTACGACAACCTCAAGAACCTGTACGGCAATACCCAGTTGGCCAATCCGTGGCAGATCGCACTGATTTCCGACTACGCATTCTCCAAGCGGACCGACGTGTACCTGACGGCGGCCTATGCGAAGAATGCCGGCCTGACGCTCGATTCGGTGGCCAACGTCTACGCCACCTCGCTGTCGCTGGGGACAAGCTACGCGTTGGCCAACGGCCAGAACTCGATGCTTGGCGTGGCCATGGGCGTGCGGCACAAGTTCTGACGGGGAACGATTTCTCCGCTTCCCCAAGGGCGTTGCTGGCGCTGGCGGGGAGTTTCCGGGACCACGGGGGCTGTTGGCCTCGTGGTCCATTTTCATGGTGAGGACGGCGCCTGTTCCTGTGTCTTTTTAGATGTTTCAGGAACCGATATGAATTCTTTGATCGGGTAGTCACCGGCCGAACGGATTGCTGCACGATATCCGGCGTCATGTCAGTGCACCGCGCGCCGGCTCCAGTCCATTGGCGCCTCTTGAATCGGGCGGACGCGGATACGCACCTGGCCCCACTCATGCAAAGTCCAAATCATGGAGAACGCGATGACCGTTGCGCGAAATATTCTGGCGAGTCTTGTGATAGGCGTCGTGGCGAGCGCATCCGCGCCGGCGGCCGTCGCAAAGGACTGGCCGGACCCACTGCTGGAAACCGCAGGCACGCCGGAGAACGTTGCAAAGGGTGAGGAATACGACGCCTACCAGCTTGGCCTGTCGGCCTACGTCTGGGGCTATCCGCTCGTCCGGATGGAACGCGTGGCGCGTGAATATACCGATGTACCCAATCCAAAGCCGGCTACGAGCTATCGCGCCCCGTTGAACCGCATCGGCTGGGCGCGCGAACTGGCGACGCCGTCCGCGTTGGACATGCCCACGGCGAACAATGACACCACGTACCTGAGCGCGGTGGTCGACCTGTCCAGCGGGCCTTACATCCTGTCCGTCCCGGAGGTGGGCAACCGCTACTACGTCGTGGATGTCTTCAATATGTGGCAGGAACTGCAGCACTACATTGGCCGCCGTTCCACCGGAACGAAGGCTGCGCGATACGCGCTGGTGCCACCCGGATGGAAGGGAACGCTGCCGGCAGGCGTCAAGCGGCTGGACGTGGCGACGAACAAGGTCTGGCTCTGGGGCCGCATGCGCGTATCGGCTGGCGAGGACATGAAGAAGATCCACGCGCTCCAGGATGCTTTTGATCTTCGGCCGCTATCGGCGCTGGGTCAGAAAAACTGGCAGGCCCCCAGCGCAACGCTGGCACCGCTGCCCGACATTGGCAGCGATCCGCTTGGTTTCTATCGTCAGCTGGCCGCAGCCCTGAAGGACAACCCCGTCCGCACGGAAGACAAGGCGCTTGCCGAGCAGTTTGCGCGGATCGGCCTGACGGCCAAGGGATTCGATCCAGGCAAGCTCACCGAGAATCAGCGCAAGGGCCTGCTTCGCGCCATCAATGATGGCCCCTTCATTCCGGTCTCCGCGGTGTCCCAGGCTTCGCAAGTCCGGCAGGGGTGGAACTATGTGCGAGGGATGGACAGCTTCGGGTATGACTACCCACTGCGGGCGGTCGTGGCTGGCCCGTACCTTGGAGGGCAGGGCGAGAAAGAGGCCGTCTATCCGATCCGCTATACGGATAGCGACAGCAAACCGCTCGATGGCGCCAATGACTATGTTGTCAAGTTCTCGGGCGAGCCGCCCAACAACGCCTTCTGGTCGCTGACGATCTACGACGCCAAGACCAAGATGCTGATCGAGAATCCGCTGAACCGCTACAAGTTCGGCAGTGATACGCCGGGCATCCGCAAGAACGGCGACGGCAGCTTCTCGGTTACCGTGTCGCCGCGCAAGCCGGCGGAGGGCACCAACTGGTTGCCGTCGCCGAGCGGCCCCTTCTACGCGATCCTGCGCATCTATCAACCGAAGGAGGAGGTCATTTCCGGCGCGTGGAAATTGCCGCAGATGGATCGCGTGGGGAAGTAACGGCGTTCAATGCCGGCCGCTGATTGAATGTGAACGGGCCGCAGTTCAACTGCGGCCCGTTCCTCGTGCGGCGACATCGGGCTGAGGCACCTAGCTGTTGACGACTTCAAAGTCCGGCAGCTTGAAGGTCTTCTTGTTCAGGGCCTCCGTCGCACCATAGAAGCGCATCGTGGGCATGGGCCGTTTGCCCTCGGTCGGTATCCAGTTCGATTCCAGTCCTGCCGGCGGCTTCGGTCCCACGTAGAGGGTCACGCCGCCATCGGAGTTTCGCTTCATCTTGTCGAGATCGTACGAAGACAGCGTTGTACGATTGGTGTCGCTGTAGATGAACGAGAAAGTGGCGCGATCGTAGACGGTCAGCGCCCAGAACTGCTTGACGGGCATGTCTGGCGGGACGTTCAGCTTGTAGAGCTTGCCCGCTTCGAGCATCTTGCCGTCCTTGTCCGAGAGCGCAATCAGATACTGCGTCGCCGGTGCATCGGTGAGCACCTTTGGCATATAGGTGCACCAGAAGTACTCGGCGGCGCGTTCGATCAGGTCGATGCGGTCATCATAGGTGAAGGTGAACTTTCGGTTGGCATCGCTCTGTAGCAAAGAAACATAGTGACGGTCTGGCCAGTAGACACGCTTTACCATCTCGGTGTCGAACCAATGCTGCAGGAAGAACCAGGCGTCGATAGCGGCCTGGCGCATCGCTCGCTTGGCAGTAGCGTCTGGCGTGAAGGGCTTGCCTTTCTCAATGCCCAGGGACGTCAGCATGCCCATCATCACCTTGTCCTGCTCCTTCACCGGCTCCACGCTCATAATTTCGTGCATGTCCTCGAAATGCCGCTCATCGTAGAAAGGGAGCGTGGCATAGCGCTGGTCAGCAGGATCGACGAAGCGCTGCCGAGGAGGGTTCGCGGCCTCGGAGTAGTAGTACAAGCGCAGCTTCTGCGCGTAGTGATAGGCATCTTCGACTGACTTCCCGGGAGCGCGTACGGACCGGAAGGCCAGGGCAATTCGGTAGTTGGGTGAGGCAACGTGGATGTAGCCCTTCGGGATGGCACCCTTGTAGCCGGGTGGTGTGAAGAGATACTTGCCGCCCTTGCCCTTGTCGAGCCCGGACGGTCCGACATCCGCAATCGTGAATTGCCACGCGTCGACGACCTGGCCGTACAGGCTGCCATCTGCACTGGCCTCTGGCACTTCCAGTACAGCGGGCCCCTTGCGCAGGTCCGTATAGGCGGCGATGTAGGGTGTCGAGCTGTTGGCGGTCAATGCCTCCAGCTTCGGCGTTGCCGCCGCTGAGTAAGCAATGATGTCATTGTCTTTGAGGCCGAGATCCGTGAATGCCGCCCGACGGAACGAATAGATTGCGATCGCGGGCATGTTCCAAAGCACAGCCTCAAAAGCGCGGTGGTATTTGATCTGGTAGTCGAAGTCCTTGACAGAGGGGGTCGCCCCCTGAGGTGGCTGACCGCCCAGCGGCTCCCGCGCGCCACGTGCATGGGATGGGGCTGCAGGCTGCGCTTCGGCCGCTGTGGCAGCGGTGGCTGACAGGGCTCCGGCTGCCGAGGAGATGAGAAATTCGCGTCGATCCATGGTTGGCTCTTTCCGTGCGGGGAACTGAAAGTCGTGGGCGACGCGCATTTGGTAACGGGACCGTCGACGCCACGGGATGCCTTATGGTGCAACGCCATACGCGGCCCGCGAATTCAATCTTTTTACACGCGATCTGAAAGATTACTTGTCGCAGGATTTCGTGTGGGGGCTGGCGCAAGGGAGATCCTCCTGCGCCCCCGGTAATCCATTTCTCTCGCGAGCCGTCCCGGCACAACCGGGTTTTCCCGGTTGACACCACGTGGCGGAGCGCATACATTCGCGTGGCAGATTCAGATAAGAGACCATCTGTAAGATGGTCTCTTAGCGCGTGCAGTTTGCTGCGGCCTCTTACAGAACAACGACAAGGAGACCGCCGTGCAAACCTCTGCCATCAAGATACGTGGCATCGATGATGTCATCGCCTTCATAGATTCCTGTCCAGGCATTCGCGGCCGCGCCGGCATCATCTGGTGGCTGGCACTGGGCGGACTGTTCCTCGACGCATTCTCCAATTCCGCACTGAGCGCGGGCCTTGGGCCCATGACGCGCGACCTGAAGCTGGAACCAGCGCAGGTGGCATTGCTGACGTCGTTCGCCTCGTGGGTGGCCATTGCGTTCAATCCGTTGGGTGGCTGGATGGCCGACCGCTGGGGCCGCGTCAAACCGCTGATCCTGGCCAAGGTCTTTGCCGTCGCGGGTGCCTTGCTGGTGGTATTCGCGCCCGATTTCAACGCGATTCTCGTGGGACGTTTCTTCGTCGGCGCCGCGTACGGTATCGACTTCGCCATTGCCATGGCGGTATTGGCGGAGTTCACGCCCGTGAAGCTCAAGAGCCGTCTCAATACCTGGCAGGGCATGTGGTACACGGCTGTCTGCCTGAACCTGCTGCTCGCGTTGTTGTTCTACTCGTGGCAAGTTGGTGACGCGATCTGGCGTTACTCGGTGGCGGCCACGGCCGTGTTTGGCGTCGGCATCCTGATCCTGCAAGTACTGTTCCTGGTGGAAAGCCCGACGTGGCTTGCGCGCAAAGAGCGCCTCGAAGCCGCCGCGCAGGCCATGACACGCATCTACGGTCGTCCGTTCGAAGCTGCGCCACTGGCCGAACGCGTACCGGTGACCAACATGGCACGCCGCGGTCTTGCCAACGTGCTGCTGATCTTCCGTGGCATCTATCTGCCCCGCACGATCCTGGCGGCCACCGTGCAGATCGGCCAGTCGATCCAGTACTTCGGCATTGGCTGGTATCTGCCGCTGATCAGCGCGGCGCTGTTCGGCAAGGACTTTGTCTATGCCACGATCGGCGCGCTGGTGTTCAATGTGTGCGGCATCTTCGGTGGCTTCCTGTCACCGGTGATCGGCCGCAAGCTCGGCCTGCGCCGTGCTTCCGCGTACGGCTTCGCGGCGGTGTTCGTGATGCTGCTGATTCTTGGCCTGTTCAACGGAAAGATGCCGACATGGGTGGCCGTGATCGTGCCGTCGCTGTTCATTCTGTTCCACTCGGGCGGCCCTGGCGCCAATGGCAAGAGCCTGTCGTCGCTGTCGTTCCGCAGCGAACTGCGCGCGGGCGCCAACGGCGTTATCGGCGCGCTGGGTGCCATCGGCGCCGCGCTGGGCCTGCTGGTATTCCCGCTGTTTCGCGCGCGCTATGGGCTCGAAACCACTTTCCTGATTCTCTCCGTCGTACCGCTGGTGGCCAGCATCATCTGCTTCCTCATTCGCTGGGACCCCACGCGCACGGCCATTCATCCCGATAACGAAGCCGATGCGCCGCAGTTCCGCAGCGATGCGCGTGACGGCGCCGGCTTCATGCATCCCGCTACAGAGAAGTAACACCATGAAAAACAGGAACGTCATCCTGGCGATCGACGAGGGCACGTCTGGTACGCGTGCCGCGGTGGTTGCCAGCGACGGCCACGTCTCGTGTCAGCAGTACACCACGCTGGAGGTGGATTCACCGCGTCCGGGCGTGGTGGAGCAGGACGCCAACGTGCTGCTGGAAAAGACACTGGAAGTCTGCCGCGCCACGCTGGCCGAAGCCGAGCGCAACGACCTGTGCGTCGTCGCGCTGGCCATTGCCACGCAGCGCTCCACCGGCGTGCTGTGGGACACCGTAACGGGGCGTGCGCTGGTGCCCGCAATGGTCTGGCAGGACACGCGGTACGCGGCGGACCTCGACCAGATGGCATCCACGTGGGACCCGCGCTTGCGCACCACCGTGGGTCGTCCGGCCGGCGTGCGCTCGGCGTACCTGTGGGCCGCGCGACATCTGCGGGAGACACGCGCCGTCGCCGATGCGTGGCGCGATCGCCGGCTTGCGTTCGGCACCGTTGATAGCTGGCTGCTGTGGCACCTGTCCACCGAGCGGGCATGTGTGACAACGCCGACGAATGCCACATCGTGCAGCGCCTATGTTCTGGGTGAACACCGCTACCTGACGGAGTGGATCGAGGCGCTCGGATTCCCGCAAGAGTTGCTGCCAGAGTTGCGCCAGGATGCCGACGACTTCGGCCGCACGCGCCGCGACCTGCTTGGCGTCGACGTGCCGATCCTCGCCTGCGCGGGCGACCAACTGGCGGGCGCTGTCGGCCTCGGTTGTCTCGACGCTGGCCAGTCGATGTGCCTGCACGGCACCGGTAGCTTTGTTGATCTCGTCATCGGGCCGGACCTGCCCGAGCGCAGCGGGCAGTCGGACAGCACGCTGACGATGACGGCACGTCGCTTCGAGGGGGTTTCGCACTTTTCGGTGGAGACGTTCGTGGCCACCACTGGCTCGGCGCTGAACTGGGTCTGCGAGAAGCTGCACTGGTTCGAAAGCGCGAAGCAGATCAGTGCATTGGCTGCGACGGTGCCGTCATCGCGCGGCGTGACGTTCATTCCCGCGCTGACGGGCTTGCGTGTGCCCCAGATGCGGCCCGAGGCGCGCGCTGCGTTGAACGGGGTGTCGATGGCCACCACGCAGGCGGAGATCGCCTACGCAATCCTGGAAGGCATCGCGCATTCCGTGGCGTCCTGCATTGATGCCAATCGCGATATCGCCGGCGTGCCCGTGCGTGATCTCGTCGTCGGCGGGGGATTGTCAGGCAGCGATGCGTTGCTGCAGATGCAGGCTGACCTTACGGGCCTGCCGATTCATCGGATGCAGGAGACAGACCGGGCCAGCCTGCGTGGCATCGCGTATCTGGCTGGCGCATCGGGGCTGATGTGGGATTCGCTGCAGCAAGCCCGCACCACCACCTTGCCGGATGCGGTGTTCATGCCGCGCATCGGCGACGACGAACGGGAGGAACGGCGCGCGCTCTGGCACGCGCGCGTCGCTTCCGAGCTTTCCCACGTGCAGGCATTTGCCGCGCACTGACCGATCAGGAGAAGCAAGCAACATGATGGGTTTTCCATCCCGCAGCGCAAACCGCGAGCGCGCCGCCATGACCCGCGTCGAGCCGCTTCGGCTGGTGCGCAGTGAACAGATCGACCGGCTGGAATCGGAAGCGTTCGACATCCTCATCGTCGGTGGCGGTGTCACCGGCGCTTACGCGGCGCTGGACGCCAGCCTGCGTGGTTATCGCGTGGCTCTGGTCGAGAAAAACGACTTCGCATCGGGCACATCCTCCAAGTCATCGAAGATGGTGCACGGTGGTCTGCGCTATATCGAGCAAGGCAACCTCGGTCTTGTCCGCCATTCGCTGCTAGAGCGTCAGCGGTTGCGCCGCAATGCGCGGCACCTGGTACAGCGCCTGCCGTTCCTGTTTCCGGTGATGGAGCGTGACGGTGTGTTCGACAAGCGCCTGGCCAAGGCCTTCGAAGGTCTGTTGTGGACCTACGATCTGGCCGGCGGCTGGCGCGAAGGCATCCTGCACCAGAAGCTGACGAAGGCGGAAGTGCTGTCGCATTGCCCGACGTTCAACGATGAACATCTGAAAGGCGGCTTCCTGTACTTCGATGCGCGCGTCGATGATGCGCGGCTGACGCTGAATATCGCGCGCACCGCCGCGTTTCACGGTGCGGTGGTGACGAACCACGCACTGGTCACGGAAATCACGCGTCATGCCAGCGGCAAGGTGGACGGCGCGATCATTCAAGCCGATGGCCGCGAGATCCGCGTGCGTGCCGGCGTGGTCATCATGGCCACCGGCGTGTGGCTGCGCGACTGGACCGGCGGCAGAAAGGGCGAACAGAAGACCCTGAATATCCGGCCCGCCAAGGGTGTTCACGTCGCCATTCCGTGGCTCAAGATCCGCAATGACTGCACGGTGACGATCCCCGTGCCGGGCCGCAGTCGTCGCGCCACGATCACGCGCTGGGGCAACGTCTCGTACCTGGGCACCACGGACGAAGACTACGAAGGCGATCTCGACAATGTCATGTGCACGCGGCAGGAGCTTGATTTCCTGCTGGAGGGCGCGCGTTCGGCGTTGAAGACCGATATCGCGCCAGAAGACGTGGTCGGCAGCATCGCCGGCTGTCGTCCACTGGTGGCGCCACCCGGCGGCAAGACGCTGGAAGTCCGACGCGACCATCACATCCATGTTGCTGGCGACGGGCTGGTGACGATCGTCGGCGGCAAGCTCACCACTTCGCGCCATATGGCGGAGCAGACCGTCGACGCGGCGCAGAAGGTTCTTGGCAAGCGTGCGAAATGCCGCACGAAGTCGGCCTTTCTGCTTGGCGCTGCCGGATACGATCCGCAAGCCATCGTTGCGTCGGGTGGCATGTCCGCGCACTTGGGCGAGCGCTATGGCACCGAGGCGCGCTTCGTCAGTGACATCCTCCAGGCCGACCCGTCGCTCGCGCGGCCCATTGTCGAAGGGTTACCGCATTCCGAAGCCGAAATCGTCTATGCCGTGCGTCACGAACTGGCCGGCACCGTTGACGACGTGCTGTCGCGCCGCATTCGCGCGCGGCTGATGGCCCGTGACGCATCGGCGCAGGCCGCGCCACGCGTGGCCCAGATCCTCCAGGCCGAGCTCGGACTCTCCGGGCAGGCCGTCGCGCAGCAGGTCAGTGACTACCTGGCCGCTGTCGCCCTCGAAAAATCCGTCCTAATGGGAGAAGCAACATGATCAGCAAGGAAGCCATCAAGCGCGGCTACAACCGTGGCAACTACGTCGTCGGCAAGCACACGCCACCTCACTTTGCCGGGAGCATCACGGCGACGCCGGACGCGCCGGGCCTGCAGCGGGATGCCGTCGCGGTCGACAACGACGCGCTCGACGCGTTGCGCAAGGCCGCCGATCACGTTCTGACCGCCACCAGTGACGTGGTTGAGTGGACGCGCGACTGGTGGGCTGGCTCGATGATGACCGAGACGGGCGGCAAGCCTGCCACACCGCGTGGCGTGATCGTGCGTGTCTCCACGATCGAACAGATTCAGGCGGTGATGCGCATTGCGCACGCCAAAGCCATTCCCGTGACCGTATCGGCTGGCCGCAGCAACGTGACTGGCGCGGCGCTGCCCGTGCGCGGCGGCATCGTGCTCGATGTGTGTGATGTGAACAGGCTGCTGGGCTTCGACCGCGAGAGCCAGATCGTCGAAGTGGAGTCAGGCATGTTCGGCGATATCTTCGAGCAGACGATTCAGCAGGAGTACGGCATGACGATGGGCCACTGGCCGTCGTCGTATGCGATCAGCACGGTCGGCGGCTGGGTGGCATGCCGCGGCGCAGGCCAGCTTTCCACGCGCTACGGCAAGATCGAGGACATGGTGGTCGGCATGGACGTGGTGCTGGCCGACGGCAGCCTGGTGACCGTGGGAGGCTATCCCCGCGCTGCGCTGGGCCCGGACCTGATGCAGATGTTCATTGGATCGGAAGGCACGCTCGGGGTAATCGTGCGCGTGCGCCTGAAGCTGCATCGTCTGCCCGACTATGGCCGCGCCATTGCCTACGGCTTCAAGACCTTCGCGATCGGCCTCGATGCGTGCCGCGAGATCATGCAACGTGGCGCGAATCCCGCCGCGCTGCGTCTCTACGACGAACTCGAAAGCGGCGTGCAGTTCGGCCTGCCCGACACCAACGTGCTGCTGGTGGCCGATGAAGGCGCAAAGGAAATGGTCGACGCCGTGATGGCAATCAGCGAGCGTGTCTGCGCCGAACTTGGTGACAGGCTCGATGGTGACGCGATCTTCGAGCGCTGGCTCGACACGCGTTACCTGACTGGCAAGAGTGCCGAAGGCTTCAAGCGCAGCCCCGGCTTCGTGGCCGACACGCTAGAGATGGCTGGCCCTTGGAGCGATCTGGCCGCGATCTACACCGACGTGGTGGCGGCGATCAACGCGGTGCCCGGCACGCTGGCGGGTTCCGCGCACCAGTCGCATGCCTATGTGGATGGCGCGTGCCTGTATTTTTCGTTGCGCGGTGACGTGGCCGTGGAGGATCGCCAGAAGTGGTATCGCGCGGCATGGGATGCGGCGAACGCGGTGCTCATCCAATACAATGCCGCGCTGAGCCACCATCACGGCATCGGTCTGCTGCGCGCGCCCTACATGGCGCCGTCGCTCGACACGGCGTTCCCGGTGCTGGTGGCAGTGAAGCGGGCACTTGATCCGCAAAATATCCTCAATCCGGGCAAGCTCGGCCTTTCGGACGTGCTGACCCACGAAGTGAAGAAGTAAGCCATGGACAGGTCTCTCGGCGCCCGCCTGACACGACACCCTGTAATCGCCACGCTATACGGCGCGGACCAGATCGATGCCTTTATCGACAGCGAGGCGGAAGTCTCGATTGTCGCCAACGTGGAACTGCGGCGGCTGCAACCCGTGATTGCCACGCTGACGAAGGCCGGCAAGTACGTGATCGTCAATATTGATAGTTGCGAAGGGTTGTCGCAGGACAAGGGCGGCGTCGAGTACCTGGCCGACATCGGCGTCACCAGTCTCGTGTCGACGCGCGTGGCTACCATCCAGCGTGCCAATCGCGCCGGGATGATGACCATGCAGAAAGTCTTCGTGACCGACCGGTCCACGTGGCCACGCAGCGTCAAGGCGCTGGAACAGAGCGATGCGAACCTGGTTCAGTTGATGCCGGCGCCAATGCTGCAGCACCTGTCCGGGTCCGTTCGAAAAGGGCTGCCGCCCATTGTGGCGTCCGGCTTTGTCAGCACCCAGGACGATATCCGCAGTGCCATCGCCCATGATGCGCTTGCGGTATCGACCAGCGATCAGCGCTTGTGGGCCTTTGATCCGCAAGCCAAGACAATCAGGAAATAACCCCTTGTCCACCTCCTATCTGCAGGTCATCGCGCACTACCACGCGAAGCCGGGCAACGGCGATCAGGTGTCGCGGCTGCTGGCCGAGCTGGCCGAGGCCACGCGCACCGAGTCCGCGAATCTCTACTACGAGTACTTCCGCTCGCCAGCCGATCCCAACCACTTCGTGATCCTGGAGAAGTATCGCGATGCCGACGGACTGACAGCTCATCGCGAGTCGGCGCACTTTCAGCACCTGGGCTTTGGGACCATCATCCCCCTGCTGGATCGGCGTATGGTGGAAAGCCACTGGGTGGAGGCACAGGCGGCGTAGTTGCGAGCCATGCAATGCGACCTCCATTGCGCCCCTTTGCTGCACTGCAAACTTGCGTTCCGCCGGTAAGGGCGGACTCCCTATTGCGCGGGCGTCAACAAGAGAAATTTCAAATGAGTCCGCGATATGCGGAAATGTTGGGGTATACGCGGGGGATCTGCGGGGCAGCCGAATACTAAGGCATTGGCGTACCATTTGCGGACAACAACATCGGCAGCCGATGTGTAAGGCTGCGCAGATCAGGAGACAGCATGTCCGCATGGTCCGAAAGCTCTGAAAGCTCTGAACTTCCCAGTTCGACATTCGAAGTGGAAAAAGGCTGGATCGACGAGTACGGTCATATGAACGCTGCCCGGTATGTGGAGGTGTTCGACCGCGAGGGCTTCAAGCTGCTTGAGCAACTCGGCGTGGGGCTCGGCTACACCGAGGCCACCCGCTGCGGGATCTACACCGTCGACATCCATGTGGCCTACTACCGCGAACTGCTGGTCGGATCTCCGGTTGTGCTGCGCGTGCGCGCATTGCAGTCCGACGACAAGCGTCTGCTTTGCCTGATGGAACTCTCCCATGCCACCGAGGGATACGTGGCGGCCACCATGGAACAGCTCTCGGTACACGTGAACCTGGAAACGCGCCGGGCGGCGCCGTTCCCCGGGGCGCTTGCCGAGCAGCTGGCGCTCGCCGTCAAGGCCCACGCCGCGCATCCGCTGCCGGCCGGCTGCCGCACCCTGCTGTCCCTGAAGCGCTGAGCGCGAACACCTTCCAGCGCCGAAATTCGTCGCTTTCGACGATTACTCGCCAGGCCAGCGCGACCGACACTGCTGGCGGGCAGGCCAACCACGAAAAGCCAGGCCCGGGCCCCACCGCATCCTGGCAGCACACCGACAAGCACACCGACAAGCACACCGACAAGCACACCGACAAGCACACCGATACATAGAGTGGAGGAGACACGATGCTGGGACTGATGCAGGACCGACCGCTGTTGATTTCATCGCTGATCGAGCACGCGGCCACGTACCATCCAACGCGGGAGATCGTCGCGAGAACGGTAGAGGGCCCGATCCACCGTACCAACTATGCCGAGATCCATCGGCGTGCCAAGCGCGTTGCCAACGCACTGGCGAGTCTCGGTGTCGGGGTGGCGGATCGCGTCGGCACGCTTGCCTGGAACACGCATCGACATTTCGAACTGTATTTCGGCGTATCCGGTTCGGGGGCGATCCTGCACACGGTCAATCCACGTCTGTTCCCCGAGCAGATCGAGTACATCGTCAACCACGCGGAGGACAAGGTCCTGTTCTTCGATATTGGCTTCGCGCCGCTGGTCGAGAAGCTGGCGCCGGCCTTGAAATCCGTCCAGCACTACGTCGCCATGACGGATCGGGCGAACATGCCCGCGATTGACGTGCCCAACCTGCTTTGCTACGAGGACCTGCTCGCGGAGCATAGCGATACGTATGACTGGCCGGAACTGGACGAGCGCGCGGCGTCGTCGCTGTGCTACACGTCGGGCACCACCGGGAATCCGAAGGGCGTGCTGTACTCGCATCGGTCTACCGTGCTGCATTCGCTCGTGGCGTGCGCGGCGGATGCGTTTGCCGTGGGCGCGTCAACGTCTGTGCTGCTGGCGGTCCCGATGTTCCATGCCAACGCCTGGGGAATGCCGTATGCGGCGGCCATGGTCGGGGCCAAGATGGTGATGCCGGGGCCGCACCTCAATGGGCAATCGCTCTATGAACTGATGCGCGACGAAGGCGTGACTGTCTCCCAGGCGGTGCCGACCATCTGGCTCATGCTCTTCCAGTTCCTGGACGAGCACCCAGAGATCGACATGAAGGCGCTTGGCCTGAAGATCATCGGCTCGGGCGGCGCCGCATCGCCGCGCAGCATGATCGAGCGCTGCGAGCGCGATTTCGGCGTCGAGTACCTGCAGGCATGGGGCATGACGGAAACCAGCCCGATCGGTACCACCGGCCGCCTGCTGCCAAAGCATGCCGCCCTGCCCAAGGACGAGCAGACCACGATCAAGATGAAGGCCGGACGCGCGGTATGGGGCGTGGGCCTGAAGATCATCGGCGACGACGGTCAGGAATTGCCGCACGACGGACGCGCCTTCGGCCACCTGCATGTGCGCGGGCCGTGGATTGCAAGCGGTTACTTCAAGCACACGGGTGGCGAGGTGCTGGACAAGGACGGCTGGTTTCCCACCGGCGATATCGGCACCATCGACCCGGACGGGTACGTGCAACTGGTGGACCGTGCCAAGGATGTCATCAAGTCGGGTGGGGAATGGATTTCCTCGATCGACCTGGAAAACACGGCGATCGGTCACCCTGCCGTGCACGAGGCGGCGATCATCGCCGTCGCGCATCCGAAGTGGCAGGAGCGCCCACTGCTGCTGGCGGTGAAGCGTCCCGGCAAGGATGTCACGCGCGAAGAGTTGCTGCAGTACCTGAGCGAGCGCGTCGTGAAATGGTGGGTGCCGGATGATGTTGTGTTCGTCGATCAGCTGCCGCATACCGCGACTGGCAAGCTGCTCAAGACGAAGTTGCGTGAGGACTACCGCAACTATCGATTGCCGACGGCATGAATCGGGCAGGCGCGGGCATCGCCCGCGCCTCGTCTGCCTTGCTACCGCTCAGATTCGCCGGTCGTGCGACTGCCAGTAGACTTCCCGCAGCTTGTACTTGAGGAGCTTGCCTGCCGCCGAGAGCGGCATGTCGGCGCGGAACTCGACACTGCGGGGGCATTTATAGCTGGCGATCCGCTCGCGGCAATGCGCGTGCACCGCATCGACAGACAGTTCGTGGCCGGGTCGGACCACGATGACCGCATGCACGGCTTCCCCCCATTTCTCGTCAGGGATGCCGATCACCGCGCACAGCTGCACCGCGGGGTGCGTGAGGATCGCATTCTCGACTTCGGTCGAATAGACGTTCTCGCCGCCGCTGATGATCATGTCCTTGATGCGATCGGTGACGTATAGAAAGCCGTCCGCATCCAGGTATCCGGCATCGCCGGTGTGCATCCAGCCATTGCGCAACGCGCGGGCGGTTTCTTCCGGCTTGTTCCAGTAGCCAAGCATCACGCCCGGGCCGCGCACCGCGACCTCGCCCACCGCGCCCGTCGGGCAGTCTTCGTCCGTTGCCGGATCGACGATGCGCACTTCGCACGCGGGCGCCGGGCGGCCGGCCGCCTTCAGCCTCGGACTGCCGACGACGTGACAATCGGCCGCCAGTATCGCCGAGACAGGCGAGGTCTCCGTCATCCCATAGGCCTGCAGGAACTGGCTGGACGGAATCTGCGCCATGGCGCGCTGCAGCAGTGCGCCGTCAATCGGGGCAGCGCCGTAGATGATGTTCCTGAGACTGCTCAGGTCATGGTCGGCGAACGTGGGATCGTCGAGCATCATCTTCAGCATCGTCGGGACGGTGAAAACCTCGTTGATGCGGTAGCGGCTGAGGTCGCGAATCGCGGCCTTGGGGTCGAACCCGGGCAGGATCACCTGCGTGGCGAGGCGCGTCACGGCCTGAAAGACGAAGCTGAGCGCCGCGATATGGAACATCGGCGCCATCTGCAGGATCGATGTCACAGGCGGGCGCGATGCGGCTGCCAGTGACGACAGCACGTTGCTGGCGATATTGGCGTGCGACAGCATGACGCCCTTGGGCGCGCCGGTGGTGCCGCCCGTGTAGAGCACTGCGGCAAGATCGTGGCCACTGCGCAGGCTGTCGTCAATCGGCGCGCTGGACCGCACCAGTTGCTCGTAGTCGACCATGCCTGCGGGGGTCTCGGCATCGCCGCAATAGATGACGGTCTGGATGCAGGGGCAACGCTCGCGTAGTGGCCCGATCAGTTCCAGGAAGTTGTCGTCCACGAGCAGCACGCCGGTGCCGCAATCCTCCATCGAGTAGGCGATTTCCGCGACGCTCCACCTGGTGTTGACGGGGTTCAGCGCCGCGCCGGCCCAGAGCGTGCCGAAGATGTACTCGACGTAGCGGTCGGAGTTGAGCGCCAGCATGGCAACCCGGTCGCCCGCAGCAACGCCCTGGCCACGCAAGGCGCCGGCCAGTCTTGCAACCCGGTCGATGAGCTGGGAGAACGTCGTGCTGCGTTGCGCAAAAATCGTCGCGACGCCAGACGGGTTTTCGCGGAATGCCTTGTGCAGAGCCTGTGTCAGATACACGAACTGTCTCCCGTTATCGGTTGTCGGAGCACTGCCTGCGGAGCATTGTCAGGCGGCGATACGGCTGGCGCGTCGTCGGAATGGATGATCTTGCGGCTCCGGATTTTCCCTAGGGGAGATTCGTCGGATTCGACGAGGCACGGCAGTGGCACCGGTCCTAAGATCGGCCATCGGTCGCATCCCTTCCTTCCATCGCCATGTCCCAGACCCGCCGCCTGATCTTCGATGCCGATCACGAGCAGTTCCGTGCTTCGGTCGCGCGATTCGTGCAGAACGAAATCACCCCGTATGTCGACCAGTGGCGCGAGCAGGGCTGCTGCGACCGTGCCATCTTCGAGAAAGCCGGCGAGCAGGGCTTGTTGCTGATGTGGGCTGATGAAGCCTATGGCGGCGCGGGCGTGACCGATTTCCGCTACGAACAGATCCTCTTCGAAGAGCTGATTCGCCACGGCGATGTCGGTGTGTATCTGACGCTCCATTCGCGGCTGGTCGCGCCATATATTGGCCGGCTGGGCACGGAGGCACAGAAGCGCCGGTGGCTGACCGGCGCGGCGAGCGGCAAGACGATCCTGGCGATTGCCATGACGGAGCCGGGCGCGGGCTCCGATCTGGCCGGGATCGGCGCACGTGCCGAGCGGCGTGACGGCGGCTGGGTCATCAATGGCGCCAAGACGTTCATCTCGAACGGGCTCAACGCGGATGCCGTCATCGTGGTCGCGCGTACCAACCCCGACGAGCGCCGTGCCTTCGGCCTGTTCGTCGTCGAGCGCGGCATGGCGGGATTCGAGCGGGGCCGTCGACTGAAAAAGCTTGGACTGGATGCGCAAGACACGGCGGAACTGTTCTTCAACGATGTCTTCGTCCCGGACGAGAACGTGCTGGGCAATCCGGCGCGCGGTTTTGCCTATCTGGCGGAAGGCCTTGAAGAGGAGCGTCTGTTGTGCGCGTGCCAGTCGATCGCGCACGCGCAATCCGCGTTCGATCTGACGCTGCCCTACGTTAAGGAGCGCCGCGCATTCGGTCGCCCGATCGGTGCCCTGCAAAACACACGCTTCGTGCTGGCCCGCCGCCGCGCCGAGCTCGACGCCATGCAGATCTGGCTCGATGCGCTTGTCATGGAGCACAACGCGGGCCGGCTGGATGCCGTCACGGCGGCGTCTGCCAAGCTGCTGAGCACGGAGCTGGAGAACCGCGTGATCGACGACTGCCTGCAACTGCACGGCGGCTCGGGCTATATGGACGAATACCGGATCAGCCGCATGTATCGCGACGCACGCGTATCGCGGATCTTTGCCGGCGCGTCCGAGATCATGCTCGAGATCATCAGCCGCTCGCTGGGTCTGACGGAGAAGATGGACTAAAGCCCGCGGATGGGCCAGAGATGGATCAGGCGGCGACATAGGGGGGACGCTTTGCTAAACTGCCCAGTTCGCGTCCAGCCCACTCTTCCAGCAGATGACTTCGCCGCCGAGCATGACACGGCATGTGCCGAGCATGAAGCTCAGGCCGCCAGTTGCCCCCGCATCCCAGGTGATCCGGCAAGGCGTTGGCGACATGCTGCGCGCCGCGTCGTCGGCCAGGCTCGTGATCGTCCGGGCGCCTGCGGGGTTCGGCAAGACGACCGCCATGCTGCAGTACCGCGCGCGGCTGGAGGCGGCATCGGTGGCAACCGCATGGCTCACGCTCGATAGCGCCGACAACGACCCGGTACGCTTCCTGTCCGGCTTCGAAGCGGCGCTGGCGGCCATCGTCGGGGACGACGCCATCGCGGATATCGGCCGACCCGCGCCACGCACCACCGGCGAAGCCGCGCTGCAGAGCATGGACTGCCTGGCAGGCTACCCGGAGCCGTTCGCATTCTTCCTCGACGATTTCGAAGTGCTTCAGGAGCCCGGGGTGATCGCCTGGGTGCGCGAGATCATCGACCATCTGCCGCATAACGGCCAGCTCATCATCGGCTCGCGCAGCACGCCCGATGTGAGGCTGGGCCGCCTGCGCGCCCGAGGCCAGTTGCTGGAAATCGACGCCACGGCGCTGCGTTTCTCGATCGAGGAAACCGAGCAGTTCTTCCGCACGGTGCGGCCGATGCCGCTTGCGGCGGATGATCTGCAGCGCCTGTATCGCAAGACGGAGGGCTGGGCGGCCGCGTTGTCGCTCGCATCGGCTTCGCTGGAGCGCAGCGAAGCGCATACCGAGTTCATCGACCGTTTCTCGGGCACCAGCCGGTCGGTGGCCGACTATCTGGCCGAAGACGTGGTGGCCCGGCAGCCCGAGCCGGTACGCCAGTTCCTGCTGCGCACCAGCATCCTGCGCTATCTGAACCCGCAGCTGTGTCACGTGTTGCTGCCCGATGTGGATTGCGAGGCGATCCTGCGGCAACTCGAAGCTTCCAGCTTGATCGCGCCGATCGAGAGTGAAGACCGGGCGTGGCGTTACCACAGCCTGATCGCCGAATTTCTGAAGGCGCAATTGCAGCGCGAAGCGCCTGCCGAGGTGCCGCGCCTGCACCATGCCGCCGCCGGATGGTTCCAGTCACAGGATCGTCCCGTGCCCGCCATCGACCATGCGATCGAAGGCGGCGATTACGCGTATGCCGTGACGCTGCTGATCGCGCACGCGCCGGCGCTGCTCGGGCAGGGGCGTATGCGGCTGCTCACACGCTGGTTCGACGCGCTGCCCGAGGACGTCCTGCGCGATCACCTGCCGCTGCAGGCCATCCGGATCTGGGCGCTGACGTTCACGCGCGGCCCCCTGGAGGCGATGGACCTGCTGGAACGCAGCGGGTTGCGGGACTCCGACGATCCGGCGGTGCGTCCGCATGTTCTCGCGCTGCGGCCGACGCTGCTGTCGATGATGGACCAGCTCGAACGCGCGCTGGAAGTCGGGCGCGAATGCCTGAAGCACTGGCCCACCGGCGTGGCCTTCGCGGACATGGTGCTTGCCAATGCGATGGCGAACGTGTTCGCCGTGTCGGGGCAGCATGCCGAATCGCGGCGTCTGCTGGAAACCGCGCGCCGCACGCAGGGCGCCGACAGCAGCGCTTTCAACATGATGTACTCCGAAACCGTCGAGGCCATTTTCGACCTGCAGGGCGGGCGCCTGCGCGAGGCCACGGCGCGTCTGCGGATCGCTGTTGGCAGCGGTAGCACCCAACACTACGGCTACACGGGCGGTAATGCCTGGGCCGGCGTGATGTATGCGGCCACGGTCTATGAGGCGAACGATCTGGCCCAGGCCGCGCATCTGTTGCGGGTCTATGTGCCGCTCGCGCGCGATGTGCTGCTGGGTGATCACGTCACGCTCGGGCACGTCATGCTGTCGCGCATCGCGTTTGCCAGAGGCGATGTGGACGAGGCGTTCGAGACGCTGACGCAGCTCGAGTATCTGGGCCACGTCAGACGCCAGGCGCGCGTGGCGGCCGGCGCCAAGCTCGAACGTGCCCGCATCCTGCTGATGCAGGGGCATACCCGGGCCGCGAAGGACGAACTGGCGCGTGCCGACGACCCGGCCCTGTGGGAACGTGTAAGCCGTCTGCATCTGATCGCCAACGATCTGGATTACCTGGAACTCGCGCAACTGCGCTGGGAGGCGCTGGCCGGCGACGCACAGGCCGCGATGGCCGCGGTGGCCCGCCTGCGGGCAGCCGCCGAGTTTGCCGATCACGATGGACGTCATCGACGGGCCATGAAGCTCCGGTTGCTGTGCGCGCTGGCGTATCAGCGCGCCGGCGAACCTGCGGCGGCGCAGGCGATATTGGCACCGATGCTGAAGGCCGCCTGCGCGGAAGGCTTCGCGCGATTGCTGCTCGACGAAGGCGGCAATCGCGTCGGGCCGCTGCTGGCGCAGTTCTCGCGGACGCTGGAGTCGAGCGGCGGCGCCCAGCGCGATCCCGTTCTGGCCGAATTCGTGCTGCGGCTGGTGCAGGCATGTGGGCCGATCGAGGAGTCTCCGGAGCCAATCGCGGGAGACCGGCCGCAACTGCTGGATCCGCTGACGCCGAAGGAAATCCGCGTGCTACAGCTGCTTGCCGAGGGCTATTCCAACAGCGCCATCGCGGAGAAACTGTTCGTCTCCGACAGCACCGTGCGCACGCATCTGCGCAACATCAACAACAAGATCTGCGCCCACAGCCGCACGCAGGCCGTTGCTATCGCGCGCCGACTCGGTGTGATTGCCTGAATCCGCGGCGGGACGCTCAGGAGCGTTCCGCCAGGCAACGCTCGCGCATGGATTTCGTCGCTTCCGACGATTCGTTACCCCCCTGTTTGACGCACCATAGCGGCGTTGACCGTGATGTGAGCGCCACTGGCGCGATAGGGGCAGGTATGGCAGGTTCGCTGGAAGGTTTGAAGGTTGTCGAGTTCGCCGGGCTGGGGCCCGCGCCGTTCTGCTGCATGTTGCTGGCGGATCACGGTGCCGATGTGCTCCGGATCACGCGCCCCACGGCGCCGGGCGTCGAGGCAAAGGTGAATCCTGCGGATGTGCTGGCACGGGGCCGGCGCACGATACCGCTGGACCTGCGTGAGGCTTCTGGAAGAGATGCCGCGCTGGAACTGATCGCCCGCGCGGATGTTGTGGTGGAAGGCTTCCGGCCTGGCGTCATGGAACGGCTCGGACTGGGGCCGGATGTCTGCCTCGCGCGCAATCCCCGGGTTGTCTACGGCCGCATGACCGGCTGGGGCCAGTACGGTCCCCTGGCGCAGGCCGCCGGCCACGATATCAACTACATCGCCATCAGCGGCGCGCTGCACGCGATTGGCCGGGCCGGCGAAGCGCCGGTGCCGCCATTGAACCTGGTTGGCGATTTCGGCGGTGGCGGCATGATGCTCGCGTTCGGCCTGATGGCTGCGCTGTACGAGGCGCGCCAGTCCGGACGTGGCCAGGTGATCGATGCCGCGATGACGGATGGATCGGCGTTGCTTTCCGCTATGCAGTACGGCATGAAGGCCGGCGGTCGCTGGAACAATCAACGTGGCGAGAATCTGCTCGACGGCGGCGCGCCGTTCTACGACACGTATGCCTGCGCCGATGGCAAGTATGTTGCGGTCGGTGCGATTGAGCCGCAGTTCTACGCCGCGCTGCGCGAGCGTTGCGGCATCGAGGACCCGCTGTTCGACGGCCAGATGGAAACCGCGCGCTGGCCGCTGCTCAAGCTGCGACTGGCGGACATCTTCCGTACCCGGACGCGCGCCGAGTGGTGCGCGCTCCTGGAGGGTTCCGATGCGTGCTTCGCCCCGGTGCTGGATTGGGACGAGGCGCCCGAGCACCCGCACAACCGCGAACGCGAGGCCTTCGTCACGCTGCAGGGCGTGGTTCAGCCTGCCGCAGCGCCGCGTTTCTCGCGCACCCCTGCGGCCGCGCCGCAATCCGAAAGAAGGGTCGCCCTCGATGCCGCGCTAGCGCATTGGGGCGCGCTGCAGCCGGCAAGCGCAGGCTGAGCAACACGCTTTTGCAGACTGGTGGAGGCAACACCAGTCCTAACTTGATTCAAGGAGTCACTATCGTGAGCAATCCCATGCGAACCCGCGTCACGCGTTTGCTTGGCATCGACTATCCGATCATCCAGGGCGGCATGCAGTGGGTAGGTCTGGCCGAACTGGCCTCGGCCGTTTCCAATGCAGGTGGCCTTGGCATCCTGACCGCGCTGACGCAACCCACGCCGGATGCCCTGCGCAACGAAATCGCACGCACACGCGAGATGACCGATCGTCCTTTCGGCGTGAACCTGACCATCCTGCCGTCGATCAATCCGCCGCCGTATGCCGAGTACGTGGACGCGATCATCGATGGCGGCGTGCGCATCGTGGAGACCGCAGGTAACAGCCCGAAGGACTTCATCGCCCGTTTCAAGGCGGCAGGCGTGACCATCGTGCACAAGTGCACTACCGTGCGACATGCGCTCTCCGCCGAACGCAATGGCGTGGACATTGTTTCGATCGACGGCCTCGAATGCGCCGGCCATCCCGGCGAAGATGACGTGGGCGGGCTGGTGCTGATCCCCGCCGCCGCGCGGGCGCTGGAGATTCCGGTGATCGCATCCGGCGGCATCGCGGACGGACGTGGCATGGCCGCCGCGCTGGCGCTGGGCGCCGAGGGCGTGAACATGGGCACGCGATTCTGCGTGACGAAGGAAGCGCCGATTCACGACAACATCAAGCAGGCGCTGGTCAATGGTTCCGAGCGTGACACCGCTCTGATCTTCCGCACGCTGAAGAACACGGCGCGCGTCTTCCGCAACGCCATCGCCGAGGAAGTGGTGTCCATGGAACGGCGCCCCGGCGGTTGCGTGTTCGACGACATCCGTCCGTTGGTGACCGGTACCCGTGGCCGCGCGGCGCTGCAATCGGGCGAGGTCGACAACGGCGTGGTCAGCGCCGGCCAGTGCATTGGCCTGATCGACGATATTCCGACCTGCGCGGAACTGATCTCGCGCATGGTCAGCGATTGTCAGAACCGCATCGAAGCGACGCGCAAGTATTTCGTCTGAACCCCGCATGGCCGATGCCGGTGGCATGTGTCGCCGGCTGGCCAGATGCGACGGCAGTCTTCCATTCACGCAAGGATATGCAATGAAACTCGATTCCAGCATTGCCGCGGTCATCACCGGTGGCGCTTCCGGCCTGGGTGCCGCCACCGCGCGACGCCTGGCCGGCGCCGGCGTCAAGGTGGCGCTGTTCGATCTGAATGCGGAGCTGGGGGAAGCGCTGGCGCGCGAGCTTGGTGGCGTGTTCTGCAAGGTCGACGTGACCAACGAGGAGCAGGTCGACGCCGCATTTGCCAAGGCGCGCGCGGCACATGGACAGGAGCGCGTGCTCGTGAACTGTGCCGGCACCGGTTTCTCCGCCAAGACGGCGGGCCGGGACAAATCGACGGGAGAAATCCGCCACTTCCCTGTGGCCAACTTCAACCGGATCATCCAGATCAACCTGGTGGGCACCTTCAGTTGCATTGCCAAGTCCGCCGCCGGAATGCTGACGCTGGACCCGCTCGATGACGGCGAACGCGGCACCATCATCAATACGGCGTCGGTGGCGGCGGAGGACGGGCAGATGGGCCAGGCGGCCTACAGTGCGTCCAAGGCGGCGATCACTGGCATGACGCTGCCGATCGCACGCGACCTGATGAGCGAAGGCATCCGCGTGAACACGATCATGCCTGGCCTGTTCAACACGCCGTTGATGCAGGGCCTGCCCGACAACGTGAAGTCCGCGCTGGCCGCGTCGGTGCCGTTCCCGAAGCGGCTCGGCGATCCGGACGAATATGCGCAACTGGCCGAGACCATGATCGTCAACCGCTACTTCAACGGCGAATCCGTGCGTCTGGACGGCGCGATTCGCATGGCGGCGCGCTAACCGGCATTCCTGCTTTCAGGGAGGCGGCCCGACGGTAGATCGGGCGCCAGCCTGTCATCTCATCACTGGAGACACCATGTCCGAAGCCTATATCGTTTCCGCCGTCCGCACCGCCGGCGGCCGTCGCAATGGCCGCCTGTCCGGCTGGCATCCCGCGGACCTCGCGGGGCAGGTGCTCAACGCGCTTGTCGAGCGCAGCGGGGCCGACCCGAGCATGGTGGAGGACGTCATCATGGGCTGCGTCGGCCAGGCGGGCGAGCAGTCCTCGAACATCGCGCGTGGCGCGGTCTTGGCTTCGAAGCTGCCGGAATCGGTGCCGGCTACCTCGGTCGACCGCCAGTGCGGATCTTCGCAGCAGGCGCTGCATTTCGCGGCGCAGGCCGTGATGTCGGGCACCATGGACGTGGTGATCGCCGCCGGCGTGGAAAGCATGTCCCGCGTGCCGATGGGCACCCCGAGCACGCTGCCGCGAAAGAACGGCCTGGGCCACTATGTCAGCCCGCAAATGCAGGCGCGCTATCCGGGCGTGGAGTTCAGCCAGTTCACCGGCGCGGAGATGATCGCGAAGAAGTACAAGCTCGACAAGGCCGCGCTCGATGCCTATGCGCTGCGCAGCCATCAGCTCGCCGCCGCGGCCACGAAGGCAGGGCGCTTCGAGCAGGAGATCCTGCCGCTGGCCGCGCGCATGAATGACGGCAGCGATCTCGGCGAGTTCCACACCATCGACGAAGGCATTCGTTTCGACGCGACGCTGGATGGCATCGCCTCGGTAAAGCTGATCGCCGAAGGCGGTAGCGTCACGGCGGCCACTGCCAGCCAGATCTGCGACGGTGCGAGCGGCGTCATGGTTGTCAACGAACGCGGGTTGAAGATGCTGGGCGTCAAGCCGCTGGCACGCATCCACCATATGAGCGTGCTCGGACATGATCCGGTGGTCATGCTGGAGGCCCCGCTGCCCGCTACCGAGCGCGCGCTGAAGCGGGCCGGCATGCGGATCGACGATATCGATCTCTACGAGGTCAACGAGGCGTTCGCGCCGGTCCCCCTGGCCTGGCTGCAGGCGCTGGGCGCCGACGCGGAGCGCCTGAACGTCAACGGCGGCGCGATCGCACTGGGCCATCCGCTGGGTGGCTCGGGAACCAAGCTGATGACGACGCTGGTCCATGCGCTGCATCAGCGCGGCAAGCGCTATGGCTTGCAGACCATGTGCGAGGGCGGTGGCATGGCCAACGTCACGATCGTCGAAAGGCTCTGACCGCGCGGCACACGTTTTCCAAAGCCCCGTCGGAGTGCACGCGTGGAGCGTGTCCGACGGGATTTTTTTGGTCCGCGGTGCCATGTCCGGCGCGCCCTGGAAGCCAGTCACCGAAATCCGGGATGCGACCGCTGCAACATGCTGTATCAATGAGAAGCCCTTGGAATGACTGCTGACAACTCCCAACGTATCGTTGTAACCATCGAGGAAGGCGTGGCCGAAGTCCGCCTGAATCGTCCCGACAAGATGAACGCGCTGGACCAGGCGATGTTCGACGCATTGGTCGACACGGGCCGGCAACTGGCCGAGATGCCGGGTCTGCGCGCTGTCGTGATTTCCGGTGAAGGCAAGGCGTTCTGCGCGGGACTGGACATGGGCCGCATGGCTAGTCTGGGCGAAGGGACCGACCCCTCGCTCAAGCGTGGCCGGCTGACGCCGCGCACGCATGGCATGTCGAATCACCCGCAATACGCCTGCACGGTCTGGCGCGAACTGCCCGTGCCGGTGATCGCCGCGGTGCATGGCGCTGCCTTTGGCGGTGGGCTCCAGGTGGCGCTGGGCGCGGACCTGCGCTATGTGACGGCCGATGCCAAGCTTTCGATCATGGAGATCAAGTGGGGCCTGGTGCCGGACATGGGCGGCATGTTGCTGACGCGCGGGCTCGTGCGGCCAGATGTGCTGAACGAACTGATCTACACAGGACGCATCATCAGCGGTACCGAGGCCGTGGAACTGGGGCTGGCCACGCGCGTGTGTGAAGATCCAAGGGCCGCGGCAATGGCCGTCGCACGCGAGATCGCCATGAAGAGCCCGGACGCGATCCGTGCGGGCAAACGCCTGATGCGCGTCACCGAGGATGGCGACGCGCTGGCAATTCTCCAGGCCGAGTCCGTCGAGCAGGACGCGCTGATCGGCGCGCCCAACCAGACGGAGGCGGTACGCGCCAACATGGAGAAGCGGGCGCCACGTTTCCTGCCGTGATGGCTTGAGTCTTGTCTTGGGGGCGCGTTACCGCTGTGGCAGGCCGCGCGCGGACGCCCTCCGGGTACATCAAGGGGCGAGAGGTGCTGGCGGACCCTGGATAACGGAGGCGTCGTGTTCCGGGACAACGGCTGAATCGGGTGCCGGAGCGCCGGACGGGACCTTGAAGCGGTTGTACCCCCACAGGTACTGCAGCGGAAAGCGCCTGATCATCTCTTCCAATTCGGCGTTGATCCATGCTGCCTGCGCTTCGGCGGTCTGCGGCAATGGTCCCGACAGGCGCTTCACGTGCATGCGCCAGCCACGCCCACCGGGCAGGCGCTCGCCTGCGGCAACGATCAGCGGCGCTCCTGTTTGCGCTGCGAGCTTTCCTGGCAGCGTTATCGTATAGGCCTTGCGGCCAAAGAACGGTACCCACACGCCTTCACCCTTGGGCGCCTGATCGGGCAATAGCCCAACCGCTTCGCCCTGACGCAGCGCGCGGACGAAGGCGCGCACGCCTTGGGAAGTCGCGGGTACCGTCTTCAGGCTCGAGGTGGCACGTACCGATTCAAGCAGGTCCCGCAATATCGGCTTGCGGTGTGGCCGGAACATGACTGTCAGCGAGATGCGCTCCGCGGCATAACGGGCTGCCAGTTCAAAGCATCCAAGGTGCGGTGTCAGCATGATGAGTCCGCGACCTTCCGCCAGGGTCTGCTCGATCACTGTCCAGTCATCGCAAATCACCTGATCGCGACAGGCCGGGCCGCGATACCACACGCGTGCCAGTTCGATCATCATGGCGCCGGTTTCGCCTGCGGCCTGGCGGGCAAATGCCGGGTCGGAAAAGCCAGCCTGGGCGGTATTCTGCTGAACGTGCTGTCGGTACCGTCCCGGGAGGGCATAGACAAGCCGCCCCAGAGCGCGGCCTGTAGCGTGCGCAATCGGTAGCGGCACGGCGGCAATCAGCCGGATGAGAGTGGACAGCACCCTCCGCGGCGGAGGTTGATCTCGGTGCATGGTCACTCCTCGGGGGTTGAGTATTGGGTGTCGCGGGACAAATTTCTTCTACACGAAGACTCGGGCAGATACTTGTCCGGATTGTTAGGGGCCGCCCTCCGTGAAGACGTACGGACGGATCCCGGGGGGCGACTCGATCGGACCTGGCCGACGCAAGTCAAGTCAGCAGCTTCGAAATGCCGCGCAGGGTGAAATTAGGTCACGCCTGGCCTCGCAAGAAGAGTAGAGTGAGCAATAGATACCGCAAAAGCTTAGGAGTACGCTATGGATGCTTACCCGACTGCCACTTACAAAGGGTATGACATTTACCCTCTAGTCTACAGACATACCGACGGGGCGCGTGCCTGGGGGGAGCCCAGGCCGGATCGGTCCTTCAACGCGGCGGTGGTGATCTGCCGCGAGGGCGCACATCCCGATAGCACGCAGGCCCGCACGTTTCACCTGGACACAACGCCCTGGGACAACGTAGGTGCCGCCCGGCGCGCCGTGCTGCGCTATGCCGAGGAAATCATCAACGGAGAAGTGACCGGTCAGTCCGTTGTTACCCTGTAACTGCCTCACTGTCACTGGCATTGTCAACTGACCCGGGTATAGTCCTAGCTTCCCGTCGTATTCAGACGAACGATAACGTAGCTCATGAGGACATCTCAGGCATGACGAACACCGCCGCGCCATCCAGTTTTCTGTGCACGTTACCCGGCCAGGGCAAGGGAATTGCCTATCACGTGGCCGTTAGCTTTGCGGATGCGGCCCAGCCCACGGGCGTCAGATTCACCAGCTTTGTCGGTGATGGCAGGCGTTCGTTCGGTGTGGTGACCGGAGCGGGATCGCTTCAGGGCGAGATTGCAGCGAACTCGGAGGCACTATGCCGCCTGGCGATCGGGCAGGCCGTCCGGGACCACCTCTACGAGAAAACCAAGGAAGGCGACACCGCGCTGGATCTGGACGCCGAGCCTTGGGACGGCGAACTCAGGCCCGTTGGGGCGGGCGCGCCCACGGGCGGGCTACGGCATCGTCCGCTGGGCTGAGTGTGAGTTTGAGTGTGTGATTCGCAGGCGGCGGATTGTCGCACCGCCTGTGGCGCAGCTGGCTTAGATGCCGAATTCCGGGCTGCCGTAACGCGTCAGCAATGACTCGATCAGTGCCATGTCCTGCGTTTGCGGCGTGCGATCCTCGATGGCGCGCGATGGGCCGCCATAGGTAGCGGTCACGTGGCGGCGTACCGTCAATACGGCAGCATCCGGTGGCGTCACGGCAACCGGCTGCCACGGCGTGTGCCGGTAACTGCCGGCAATCCATCCGGCCGGGGTCAGGTGGAGTTCTTCCCATTCTTCGTTGTTTGGCATGTCTTGCTTGCTCTCCTGTATGCGGATTGGATGGTGGGCAGCACGGGCACCTGCGTAAGGCAGGCATCGCGCCGTTGAGAGGGTGCCCGGAGTGGGCCTTGCGTCACGCCTGACCCGATGGCGCGCGTCGTTGCGCGGAACGTTGCAGCCGGGCTGCGGCGCTCTTGCCCGCCTGTCGGGCGGCCTGCTTGGCCTTGGCTTCCGAGCAATGCGTGGCGTGCCGCATGGAGACGTTGGCGACGACACGCTCGGCGCCGTTCCTGTACTCCGAGATCATGTAGTTGGCAAACCATACGCCCGGCTCTTGCTGGATCGGGTACACGGAAACGGTAAATGGGGTGGTGCTCGTACTCAAATTGGTCCTGTTCAGTGGCGCTCGGCCCGGCAAGCTTCTTCTGTCGCCACTTCACATGTGCGCGCGCTTGCCGGCTGTCGACAGCCATTGGATAAATCAGTGCCGCTTCGCGCATAGGCGCAGGCGGAAAACTGGCGTGAGGTAGACCGTGCTTACGCGGACTGAGGCGCCAGTACAGGCGCGACAGTCGCGGAGCGGACGTGCCGCCGGTCAGGTAGTTTGCGGGCGATGTCTGTCACCCAGAATGAATCGGGTGTACGCCCGACAGGCCGCTCGTGTTCTTCTATGAATGTGATGTCTTGCGGCCGCAGCCTTGACGCCGGGCGATGCCGGCGTATGGCAGGGAGCGCCGATGATACCACCAATGGTGGTCGACTGCCGGTGGGCGCGCCAGTTGCGCGTGCCACGGATCACGTGCGTGGCGGAGAGCGCACGCACGAAGGGGGATGACGGAGGCCGGGATTCACCCCGGCCCCGCTTGCCAAGCGCCGAGTGTCAGCCGAGTGTCAGCCGTTGGTCGGGCGCTGCGAGAACGTCCTGCCGAAGACGCCTTCCGCGATGCGGTTCTTCAGGATTTCGATGGAGCCGCCGGCGATCATCCAGCCGCGCGTCCGCCGCACGCAGTACTCCACGAGAGATTCCTGGCTGAAGCCCATGCCGCCCATCACCTGCAGCGCTTCGTTAGAGACCTCCCAGCCAGCCATGTTGCAGGCCAGCTTGGCCATGGCCGTGCTCTGCGCGCTCGGCAGTCCGTGCTCGCCTTCGAGTGCGGCGCGGTACAGCATCATCTGCGCCTGCTCCAGCTTCATGGCCATATCCGCGAACTTCCATTGAATACCCTGGAATTCGCAGAGCTCTCGGCCGAACTGCTTGCGGGTCATCGCATGTTCCCGGGCCACGTTGAACGCGTGGCGTCCCAGCGCCAGCGCGCGTGACGAGTTGCCCAGACGCTCAACGTTGAACCCCGAAATCTGCTTCTTGAACCCGCCCGGTCCGAGCAGCACGTTTTCCACCGGGATACGGCAATCATCGAAGTAGAGTTGCGACCACTGCTCGCCGTTCATGAACGATGATGGCTCGCCGACCTGGAAGCCGGGCGTGCCGCGCTCGACCAGCACGGAGCCGATGCCACCGACGCCCGGGCCGAAGCGAACATAGATCAGGAACAGCTCGGCGTCGGGGCTGTGCGTGGAGAAAACCTTGCTGCCGTTGATGACGTAGCTGTCGCCGTCGAGGCGCGCGCTGGTTTTCAACTCGGTTACGGCGGACCCGGCATCGGGTTCACTCATGCCCAGCGAGACCACCTTGCGGCCAGCCAGAAGATCCGGCAGGTATCGCGCCTTCTGTTCGGGCGATGCGTATTCCACGAACGTCCGGATCGGGCCGAAGTTGCCAGCCTGGACGATGTCGGCGCTCCTGGGGCAAACCAGCGCGATTTGCTCGATCGCCAGCACCGCGTGCATCAGCGTGCCGCCCTGGCCGCCATCGTCTTCGGAGAAGGCGATGCCCAGCAGCCCCTGCTCGGCGAGCAGCGCCGCCGTGTCCCACGGGTAGTGGGGCGAATGCGCCCGGGCCAGCGCGCCATCCTTGAGTTTGTCCTGCGCAAAACGGGCAACCGAGTCCGCGAAAGCCTGATGTTCCTCGCTGAGCTTGAAATCCATGTGTGTTCCTGCGTCTGTTCGGGATGTGTGACGTCGGAATGGTGCCCGCGGCCCCGAAGCCTGAGAACTTCGACTTTCGTCAGCAGCCCGAACAAATACTCATACCAGCCCCACATCCGGGAAGGTCTCCGCGCGGCGTGCATGACGCACCATGCCGTCATCCGACGAATTCAATCCGATTGACGGCCGTCGTGTGATGCGCGGGCTCCATCGTGCGGGATCGCTGCCGCGCCTGTCGGTCCTGCACTTTGTGCATCGCAGACATGAGCAAAGGTCATCCCTTCCGGACAAATTGTCGGTTGTTCCTTCTTTTCGGTCTGTGGAGAATCCGGGGCAGGAGACAAAACCAATGAACGATACCCATCAGACAACCATGAGTGCCAGCGACTGGCTGGCGTACAGGGGGCGGTACGTCAACATGAGCTTTCTGCTCAGAAGGGGCGAGACCGATTACGTCGTCACGATTCGCGATGGCCGCGTGACACAGATCAGGCCGGGCCCGCATGTCATGCCGCGTTGGACCTTCGCGCTCGTGGCCGGCGACGACGACTGGAACCGGTTCTGGGCGCCAACACCGCAGCCGCGCTTCCATGACCTCATGGCCATGGTCAGGTTCAAGACGCTCAGGATCGAAGGCGATCAGGCCATCTTCATGAGCAACCTTCTCTATTTCAAGGACCTGATCAGTCAACTCGGGAGTCAGCTCCATGCGCGCTAAGCGGGAAGCCGTCGTCGGCGGCTACATCAATCTTGAAATCGCCGGCCGCATGTGCCGCGTCTACTACGAGACCGCGGGCTCGGGGCAGCCTCTGCTCTGCCTTCATACCGCGGGCAGCGACACGCGCCAGTACCGCGAGTTGCTCAATTCGCCGGCATTGACCGAGCACCATCAGGTGATCTGCTTTGACCTGCCGTACCACGGCAAGTCGTCGCCACCGGCCGGATGGGAGACTCATGAATATCGTCTGACAAGCGAGCTGTACGTCGAGACCATCGTGGCGTTCATGGATGCGATGGAAATCCATCAGCCGATCGTCATGGGCTGTTCCATCGGCGGGCGCGTGGTGTTGCATCTGGCGCTGGCGTGCCCCGAACGTTTCAAGGCGCTGATCGGACTGCAGTCCGGCGCGCACGTCGACCCCTACTACGAGCAGGACTGGTTGCATCGGCCCGATGTGCACGGTGGGGAGGTATGCGCCGGCATCGTTTCGGGACTGATCGGCCCGGGCGCGGACAGCCGTGACCGCTGGGAAACCCTGTGGCACTACATGCAAGGCGGCCCGGGCATCTTCAAGGGCGACCTGTACTTCTACAAGGGGGAGGGCGATCTGCGCGGGAAAGTCCAGAAGATCGACACCGCGAAGTGTCCCCTGTTTCTGCTCACCGGCGAGTACGACTACTCCTGCACACCCGAAGACAGCCAGGAATTGGCACGTCTGATTCCCGGCGCCGAGCTGGCGATCATGCCGGGGCTCGGCCACTTCCCGATGAGCGAAGCGCCGCAGGCCTTCATGAGCCATCTGCTTCCCGTGTTGCAACGCATTCAATCTCTTTGAGGAACACAACGTGAAAGTCGGATTCATCGGGCTTGGCCGCATGGGCTTTGCCTTGGCCTCTCATTTGCTGCGCAATGGCGCGGACCTGACAGTGCTGGACATCCAGCCGGCACCCATGGAAAAACTGGTCGCGCAGGGGGCGACACGGGCGACCGATGCGCGGGCATTGGCGGCCGCCGTCGACATCGTGTTCACGATGCTGCCCGGCCCCAAGCAGGCGCGCGAGGTGATCCTTGGTGAAGCCGGTGTGCTCGCGGGGCTGCGCAAAGGCGCCTTTCTGGTCGAACTGAGCACCATCGACACCGATACGGTCGATGACCTGCGCCGTGCCGCGAACGAGAAGGGCGTGCGCTTTGCCGATGCACCGGTTGGCCGCCTGGCAGCGCATGCCGACCGCGGAGAGTCCCTGTTCATGCTCGGGGCCGAGCAGGCCGACCTGGCCGAACTTGAGCCGGTACTGCTCAAGATGGGCACCACGGTCCTGCACTGCGGTGCGCCAGGTGCGGGCACGCGCATGAAGCTGATCAACAACCTCATGGTGCTTTGCTACTGCCAGCTCAACTCGGAAGCGCTGGTGCTGGCCAACGCGCTGGGCCTGGAAACGCGCAAGACGTTTGACGTGCTGACGGGCACGACGGCGTCGAACGGTCAGCTCAAGGAGAAGTGGCCGGTCAAGGTGCTGGGCAACGATCTGACACCGGGATTCGACATCGCGCTCGGTTTCAAGGACTTGACGCTGGCCTGCCAGGCCGCCCAGTCCGCCGGGATCTCGCTGCCGATGGGCAACCTCGCACGCAGCATGTTCCAGCTTGCGCGCCATGCGGGCAAGGACGGCCAGGACACCTCCTGCATGACTGACTACTGGGCCGAGTCCAACGGCATTGACCCGATCCGGCTCTAAGAAGCCGTTTCAGAACGATTCTGGCGTCGTTGTGGGGCCTTGCCGTACTACTTGTGCTGTCTGCGGCCCCACGCCTAGCCAGAACCGCTTCGCTTCATTGTGAAACAGCTTCTACGTCCACCAGGACAGCCACCAAACAGCCAACCAGAAGAAAAGAGGAGACTCCATGAAACGGTTCCCATACGCAAAGGTGGGGCTCGCCGCCGCGCTTGCCGCCATTTCCTTGCAAGCTGGCGCGCAAGGCGCCGGTGCGCGTATTTCCGATGGCGTGGTCAAGATCGGCGTGCTCACCGACGTCAATGGCCCGTTCATGGATAACGTGGGCCGTGGCTCCATCGTCGCAACCGAGATCGCGATCGAGGAGTTCGGTGGCAAGGTGCTCGGATATCCGGTGCAGATGGTGAGCGCCGATCACCAGAACAAGGCCGATGTCGGTTCGGCGCGGGTACGCGAGTGGTTCGATCGTGACAAGGTGGATGTCGTCACCGAGCTTGGCAATAGCGCGGTGGCGCTTGCTGCGATGAAGATCGCCGAGACGAAGCACCGCATGTCGATCGTGACCGGTGCCGGCGCGGTCCGCATCTCCAGTGAAGACTGCACGCCGACCAACCTGCAGTGGGTCTACGACACATACGCGCTGGCCAAGGTGGGCACCCAGTCCATCGTCCGCAAGGGGGCGAAGAACTGGTACTACCTGACTGCGGACTATGCGTTCGGCCATTCCCTGGAGAACGATGGCAAGCAGTTCATCGAGGCTGCCGGTGGCAAGGTGCTGGGCTCGTCGCGTTACCCGTTTCCCGGTAGCGATTTCTCTTCCTACATCCTGAAGGCGCAAGCCAGCAAGGCGAACGCTGTGGCCATCGCTACCGCGGGCCTCGACCTCCAGAACGCGATCAAGCAAGGCAGGGAGTTCGGTCTCGTGGAAGGTGGCCAGCAGGCGGTCGCCATGCTGATGAGCATCGTGGACGTCAACAGCATCGGCCTCAAGGATGCGGGTGGAATGATGTTTGCGGAGTCGTTCTACTGGGATCTCGACGAGGCGTCACGCAAGTTCGCACGCAAGTTCTTCGAGAAAACCAAGCGTATGCCGACTGCGCTGCAGGCCGGGCAATACTCGGCGACCCTGAACTATCTCCGCGCGATCGAGAAAGCGAAGTCGGATGACGTCAGCGATGTGATGAAGCAGCTCAAGACCATGCCAATCCAGGACGCCTTCGCAAAGAACGGCAAGGTGCGTGAGGACGGCAAGATGGTGCACGACATGTATCTCGTCCAGGTGAAGAAGCCGCAGGAGTCCAAGGCGCCGTGGGACTACTACACCGTGCTCGAAACCGTGCCTGGTGACAAGGCGTTCCAGCCGCTCTCCGAAAGCAAGTGCCCGCTGGTCAGAAAGTGACTCTCTCGGATGCCGGGGTTACCGGCATCAGCTCCGACATGCAGAACGACATCATTCTCGAAGCCCGCGCGTTGGGCAGGGACTTCAACGGGTTCACGGCCGTCGACGACGTTTCCCTGTCAGTTCGCAGGGGAGACATCCACGCGATCATCGGCCCCAATGGCGCTGGGAAGACGACCTTCTTCAACCTGCTGACCAGTTTCATCACGCCGTCACGCGGGCAGGTTTTCCTGGATGGCAAGGAGATCACGGGCAAGTCCTCCGCACAGATCGCCAATCTTGGCATGGTGCGGTCCTTCCAGATCTCGGCGGTGTTTGGTCATCTCACCGTGCTGCAGAACGTACGCATCGCGCTGCAGAAGCGCGACGGCGGTAACCCTAACTTCTGGCGTGCCCGCCGGTCTCTCGACCGGTACAACGGCCGTGCCATGGAGATCCTGCGGATGGTTCGCCTGGACGCTTTGGCGGACCGGCTGGCCGTCGAGATCGCCTATGGGCAGAAGCGCGCGCTGGAGCTGGCGACCACGATCGCACTGGACCCGCGCGTCATCCTGCTGGACGAGCCGACGCAGGGCATGGGGCATGAGGACGTCGAACACATCATGCGACTGGTCAAGTCATTCGCGACGGGACGCACCGTTGTCATGGTCGAGCACAACATGAAAGTAGTGGCCGGCATCAGCGACCGCATCACGGTGCTGGCACGTGGCAAGGAGCTGGCCAGCGGCACCTATGCCGAAGTATCCGCGAATGAGCACGTCATCGAAGCGTACATGGGGCGCAAGAAGCGGCGCTGATATGCAGGCCGATGTGCACGCGCCCAACAAGAATCAACAGGAGTGTCCATTGACGAACACCCTAGCGCTGGAGGCGAAAGGTCTCCAGGCATGGTATGGCGAATCCCATGTGCTGCACGGCATCGACATCGAAGTCCACAAGGGCGAATGCGTGTCACTGCTGGGCCGCAATGGCGCGGGGCGTACTTCCACCTTGCGCGCCATTCTTGGCCTCACGTCCCGTCGCGCAGGCGAAGTCAGGATCCAGGGGCGGGATGTCATGCCCCTGCAGACCCACCAGATTGCCCGCCTCGGTGTCGGCTACTGCCCGGAAGAGCGGGCCATCTACTCGTCGTTGAGCTGTGAGGAGAACCTGATGCTGCCGCCGGTTCTGAAACCCGGTGGCATGTCACTTGACGAGATCTATGCGCTCTTCCCGAACCTGGCGGAGCGACGCAAGAGTCAGGGTACGCGCCTTTCCGGTGGCGAGCAGCAGATGCTGGCCATGGCGCGCATCCTTCGCACGGGCGCCGACATCCTGTTCCTCGACGAGATCTCGGAGGGCCTGGCACCGGTCATCGTGGAGAAGCTTGGCGAGGTGATCGAGACACTGAAGACGCGTGGCTACACCATCGTGCTGGTCGAGCAGGACTTCGAGTTTGCCTCGGATCTCGCGGACCGGCTCTATGTGATCGAGCATGGCGAAGTCGTCGCGCATATTCCGGCGGAGGAGATCGCTTCGCGGCAGGAAACACTCAAAGAGTTGCTAGGGGTCTGACCGTGGAGATCTTCGGATTGCCGTTTCCTGTCCTGATGGGGCAGATTGTCGTGGGGCTGGTCAACGGTTGCTTCTACGCCGTGCTCAGTCTCGGGCTTGCCGTGATCTTCGGCATGCTCAACATCGTGAACTTCGTGCACGGCGCGATTTACATGCTGGGTGCGCTGCTGGCATGGCTGCTGCTGGACAAGCTCGGCGTGAGCTACTGGTACTCGCTGATCATTGTCCCATTGCTGATCGGCGCGGTCGGTTGCGCACTCGAACGTACGATGCTGCGCAGGCTTTACAGGATCGATCACGTGTTCGGCATCCTGCTCACGCTGGGGCTTGCCTACATCATCGAAGGGTTGGCGCGCTACTGGTTCGGCGCTGCCGGCATGGCGTTTTCTGCGCCGCCCCAGTTCGCCGGCACGTTTGACATGGGCTTCATGCGCTTGCCGAAGTACCGCGTGTGGGTGATCGTCATATCGCTGGCGGTTTGCCTGTCAACCTGGGCGCTGATCGAGAGGACCCGGCTGGGGTCTTACCTGCGGGCTGCGACGGAGAACCCCGCCATCGCCCGTACCTTCGGCATCAATGTGTCGGTGCTGGTGACGCTGACCTATGGCCTTGGCGTCGCGCTGGCCGGATTTGCCGGCGTGCTTGCAGCACCCATCTACCAGGTGAGCCCGATCATGGGCAGCAGCCTGATCATCGTCGTCTTCGCGGTTGTCGTCATCGGTGGCATGGGTTCGATCCTCGGGTCGATCCTGACGGGCCTGCTGCTGGGTCTGGTGGAAGGCGTCACAAGGGCGTACTGGCCGGAGGCGTCGGCAGTGGTCATCTTCATCGTGATGATTCTGGTTCTGATCCTGCGGCCTTCGGGTCTGTTTGGGAAGGAGTGAGCAGTGAAAGCGAGTTCGAGTGAGAAGTGGATCGTCATGATGGTGCTGGCGCTCGCCATCGTGCTGCCAGCGTGGCTGTACCCGGTGCTGCTGGCCCAGCTGGCCTGTATGGCGTTGTTCGCATGTTCGCTGAATCTGCTGTTCGGCTATGCCGGGCTGCTGTCCTTCGGACACGCGGCATTCTTCGGCATCGCGGCTTACGCCACCGGCTACATGATGAAGGAATGGAGCCTCACGCCCGAGATCGCGCTGATCGCGTCCGTGCTGCTGGTGATGGGGGTGGCATTCCTGTCGGGCTCGCTCGCCATCCGCCGCAAGGGGATCTACTTCTCGATGATCACGCTCGCGCTGTCCCAGCTGGTGTATTTCATTCTCGTGGCGGCGCCGTTCAGCAACAATGAGGACGGCTATCAGGGCGTGCCGCGCGGTGCGTTCCTCGGTGTCGTCGATCTGGCCGATAACCATGTCCTGTACTACTACGTGCTGGCCGTGGTGGTGCTGGTATGGTGGGGCGTGTACCGCGTCATCGAGTCGCCCTACGGTGAGGTGCTCAGGGCGATCAAGGACAACGAGCAACGCGTCGTCTCCCTCGGCTACAACGTGAACCGCTACAAGGTGCTTGCGTTCACGCTGTCGGCCGGGGTTGCCGCCGTCGCGGGCAGCCTGAAGACCGTTATCTTCGGCCTGGCCAGTTTGCCGGATGTGTCGTGGCACCTGTCCACCGACGGCGTCATCATGATGATCCTCGGCGGTATCGGCTCCATTATCGGGCCGGTGTTCGGCGCCACCATCATGGTGCTGGTGCAGCACGCGCTGGCGGGTGAGCTGGATGCGCTCGTGCCCGTGATCATGGGTGTCATCTTCGTGGTTTGCGTGTTGGCATTCCGCGGTGGCGTCGTTCTGCAGCTTCAGACGCTGGTGCAACGGCTGGCAAGGCGGTTCGCATGAGCACGACATACCAGGTGTTCGCGCTGAAGTACGCCACCGCCGATCGCGCGCGTCAGAGCAACTTCCTTCATCCGGTCGATGGCGATCCCGCTGCGCCGATGGCGCTCGACTTCTTTGTCTGGCTGGTGGTGGGGCACGACGCAACGGTGCTGGTGGATACGGGTTTCAGCGCCACCTCCGCACTCGCCAGGAATCGGCAATATCTCCTGACACCGATGGAGGCCATCCGCCGTCTTGGCTACCCACCAGAGATCATCGGCGATGTTGTCGTCAGCCATCTGCACTATGACCACGCGGGCAACATCGACCAGTTCCCGGCGGCCAATATCTGGGTGCAGGACCGCGAAGTGCGTTATGCCACGGGCGACTGCATGTGCGATCCGAAGCAGAACCACTTCTTCTCGACCGACGACATCGCCATCCTGATCCGCCGTCTCTATCGCGGCAACGTACGACTTGTGGACGGCTTTCATGCGCTGCGTGATGGCATCGAGATGCATCGGATAGGCGGACATACCGATGGGCTGCAGGTAGTACGGGTGCGTACCGCCAAAGGCTGGGTCGTGCTCGCGTCGGATGCCTTGCATTACTACGAGAACCTGGCCAGAAGGAATCCGTTCCCCGCCATCTACAGTCTGGAAGACATGCTCACGGGCTACGAGCGAATCCTGGCGCTGGCTGACAGCGAGCAGCACATCGTCCCAGGCCATGACCCGCAGGTCTGCATCCGCTACCCAGCCGCAGCAGTTGGAGAAGGCGACGAAGGCTTTGCCTTCCGTATTGCCTGACCCCCAATTTCATACATGAGGAGACCGCACGTGATTTTGCAGAACAAACGCACACTACTTTCCGGAGTCATGGCGCTCGGCGTCATGATCGCCACCGGCTGGACCGCGCCGGCCACCGCAGCGGATGACTGGCCGTCGAAGCCGGTCACCATTGTCGTGGGCTTCAGCGCCGGCGGTCCTACCGACGTCGTCGCCCGCATCCTCGCGGAGCGGTTGACCGAGAAATTCAAGCAGAGCTTCCTGGTGGACAACCGTGCCGGCGCATCGGGCGGGGTGGCCGCCACGCTGGTCAAGCGGGCTGCGCCAGACGGCTATACGCTGATGTTCGGCAGCAGCAGCACGCTGTCGATCATTCCTCTGCTGCAGAAGACGCCTTATGACTCGATCCACGATTTCACGCCGATCAGTCTCGTCGCCAGCTATCCCTACTTCCTGGTCGTGCCAGCCGCATCGCCGATGAAGTCACTGGATGAATTGCTTGCACAGGGCCGCAAGCCGTCGGCCCAGCTGAGCTACGCCTCGGCTGGCAGCGGGGCAGTCAATCATCTGGCAGGCGAGTGGTTCAAGCGCGATGCAGGGATCAATGCGGTGCATGTGCCTTACAAAGGCGATTCGGCAGCGGTGACGGACCTGGTGGCCGGGCGCATCGACTTTGCTTTTCTTGCCGGTGCCGTCGCACTGCCGCAGGTGAAGGCAGGGAAGCTCCGCATTCTTGCCTCCGCCAGCGCGCGCTCCGGCCTGGGCGGCGAGGGCGTGCCGACGCTCGGTGACCGCTTCAAGGGATTTGCCGCGGAGCCGTGGAATGGCCTGATGGCACCGGCAGGACTGCCGCAACCGATTGTCACCAAGCTCAATGCCGCAGTTGTCGAGATCATGGCCCGCAAGGATGTTGTCGAGCGTCTGGCCAGTCTGGAGCAGTACCCGATGACGGGCACACCGCAGCAGTTCACGAACCACATCAAGTCGCAGACCGAGCGTTGGGCATCGGTCATCAAGGCTTCCAACATCAAGATCGACTGACATGAAATACTCCCAATTCATCGCCGGAGAATTCCGCGAAGGCACGGCGCAAACGCGCTATTCGGTCATCAATCCCGCCAACGGGCAGTCGCTGGGCGATTACGCGTATGCCTCCAGGGCCGACGTGGAAGAGGCCGTTGCGGCCGCCACCGAGGCGTTCCGGACATGGCGCAAGACCTCGGCCATGGAGCGTTCCGCGTTGTTGCGCCGCGCGGCCACGCTGATGCGTGAGCGCGGCAATACCATCGCCGAGCAGATCGCCCGGGAACTCGGCAAGCCGTATGGTGAAGCCCAGAAGGAAGTGGTGACGGCCGCGGAGATGTTCGAATGGGCCAGCGAGGAGGCGCGCCGCATCTATGGGCGCACGATTCCGGCGCGTTCGGAGGGCATCACGCAAACAGTCGTTTGGGAACCGATGGGCCCCGTGGCCGCGTTTGCCGGCTGGAACGCGCCAGCGATCACCCCTTCGCGCAAGATCAGCGGCGCGTTGGCGGCTGGCTGCACTATCGTCATCAAGCCATCCGAGGAAACCGCCGGGGTTGCGCTGCTGATCGCTCGCGTGGTGCAGGACGCCGGCATTCCCGACGGGGTGGTGAACATGGTGTTTGGCGATCCGGGCGAGGTCGCCGATATCCTGTGCAGGTCGCCCCGCATCGCGATGGTAACGTTCACCGGCGCGACATCGGTGGGCAAAGTCGTCGGCGCCAAGGCTGCCGAGACCATGAAACGCGCGACGCTCGAACTTGGCGGGCATGCACCCGTGGTGGTCTGCGATGACGTCGACGTCGATCGCGTAGTCCGCATGGCCGTCGCCACCAAGTACCGGAACAGCGGTCAGGTCTGCACCTCGCCCACACGCTTCCTGATCCAGGCGCCGATCTTCCAGACGTTCTGCGAGAAGTTCGTCCGGGCGGCAGAGGCGCTGAAGGTGGGCGACCCGTTCGATAGCGCCACGCAGATGGGGCCGCTGAAGAACGCGCGCCGACTCGAGGCGATTGATCGAATGGTGCAGGATGCGCGTGGACGTGGTCTGGTCGTCGCCACGGGGGGCGAACGTGCCGGGACGGAGGGCTTTTTCTACAAGCCAACGGTCATTCTCCAGCCGTCCGTCGATAGCGACGCGGCGACGATCGAGCCATTCGGCCCGATCGCGATGGTCAGTTCCTTCGATCAACTGGACGACGCCATTGCTGAGGCCAACCGGTTGCCGTTCGGACTTGCCGCTTACGCCTATACCAACAGCCTGCAGCGTGCCCATCGGCTGTCGCAGGAGATCGACAGCGGCGTGGTCTGTATCAACGAGTGGCAGGCCTCGTTGCCGGAGACGCCATTCGGCGGACACAAGGACAGCGGCCTTGGTTCCGAAGGCGGTATCGAAGGCATCCAGGAGTTTCTCCGCATCAAGTGTGTTCGACAGGGGGTGGCATCGTGAGTACGACTACTGTGTCTCCGGTCTTGGGGTTCGTAGGCGTTGGTGTGATGGGCGAGGGCATGTGCCGGAATCTGGTGCAGAAGTCCGGCGCTTCCGTGCATGTGGCGGACATCAACGCGGATAACGTCGCGCGGCTCGCGGCGATTGGGGCGGTGGCCTCGGACATTGCGCGGCTGCGCCAGGTTGCCGACACGGTATTCCTTTCGCTGCCGTCGATTGATCAGGTGGAGGACGTCTGCTTTGGCCCGGAGCCGCTGATCGTGGCGGGGGGCTCGGTGCGTACCGTCGTGGACATGAGCACCAGCGACGTCGCGCGCACGCGGGCGCTTGCGGAGCGGCTGGCTGGCCACGGCGTGCGATTTCTCGACGCACCGGTGGCACGCAGCCGCGAAGCGGCCAACAATGGCACGCTGCTGATCACCGTTGGTGGCCCCGATGACCTGTTCGATGCGGTCTTGCCCTGGCTGCGATGCATGGGCTCGGACGTCATACGGTGTGGCGAGATTGGCGCTGGGCAGGTCGTGAAGATCATGAACAACATGGTCCTCCTCTCCACGGTTAATGCGCTGGCCGAAGCCATGGCCATCGCCGAAGCGGCACAGGTGGACAAGACCATGCTGGCCAACGTGCTGAAGCTTGGCTCGGCCGATTCTTTCGCGTTGCGGCTGACCGGCGAAAAATACCTCGCCCGTGACGAGTTTCCGGAGAAGATGTTCCCGGCGGCCTATGCGCTGAAGGACATGCGCCTAGCGCTCAGCCTCGCTCATGCATCGGAGATCCGGCCCGCTGTGGCCGAAGCGACTGCCGCGTTGCTGGATCAGGCTACCGCCAGTGGCTATGCCCAGAACTACTACCCGGTCGTGTATCGAATGATTCGGCGCGGGTAAGGGGCCGACAAGGGGCCGAATCAGCCGGCCTTGGCGCCATAAAGCATCAGCCTGGTGCCATGGGCCTGTTTTCCCGGGCCTCATGCACCAGCCATTCCTTGAAGGCCTCGATCTTGCCCGAGTAGCGCTGCACCGACGGTGTCACGATATAGTGGCCCCGCCCGGTACGCAGCGGCTTTGCAAACGGGCAGATCAGCCGTCCAGCCTTGAGGTCGGGGTCCAGCATGTGCTGCTGGCCGATCGCGATGCCAAGGTTGTCCGTGGCCGCCTGCCACGTGAGGATGGAACTGCTGAAGACCATCTTCTCGGCCTTGTCGAACACGTGACCCATGCCGACGTGCGCGAGCCACGTCGGCCAGTCATCCTTGCGGTACTTGGAAACCAGCAGACGCTTGCTTTGCAGCGATTCCAGCAACTGCTCCGTGTTGCCATGGAAGGATTCCAGGAACGCGGGCGAGCAGACGGGTTCGATGACATCCTCGAGCAGCAGCGTTGCCTCGGCGTCTGGCCAGTTGCCATCACCGAGAACGATCGCCAGGTCGCATTGCTCGGTGCCGAAATCGAGCGGCGCGTTGCTGTTGGTAATCAGCACTTCGACGTCGGGGTACTGCAGCTTGAAATGCGGCAACCTGGGAATCAGCCATCGCGCTGTCAGCGTGGTGTAGGTGCGCAGGCGAATGACGTTGTCGGAGTACTTCTGGGTGACGAACTTGGTGGCCTCCGAGATTTGCTCGAACGCCGGGCCGATGCGCCGCGCGTAGGCTTCACCAACCTCGGTCAGCTTTACGCCGATGCGTTCGCGGGTGAAGAGCTGGACGCCCAGGTATTCCTCCAGCACAGCGATCTGACGGCTCACTGCCGATTGACTGACCCGGAGTTCGTTGGCGGCGGTCGTGAGGTTCTTGGCCCTGGCCACGACCTCGAAGACCTTCAATGGGTTGAGCGGAGGAATCTTCATCACGTCGCTGGTCTTCCCAGTCTCTCGTGTGCTTGCCGGACGACGCATGGTCCGGCTGTAGGTGCGTCTGGACGTTTCAGGGGCGCTGTGATCGGTCCTGCGGGACGAGCCGTGGAGGCTGAACGGGGAGATCTTAGCATGGTGGTCAAGCGGGGAATCGACGCGTCAGCCAACGATGGCCACCCCTTCGCCACACCGGATCCACGATCACGCATAAACGCTATCAAGCCCCGCTGATACGGCCGTCGGGCCCGCTTCCGGCCGTGTATTGGCGCGCTTCGACAATGCATATGCGAAACCATTCGTTCTGTGAAGCCGGTGTGATTCATAGCATGGCTCTCTTTCTCAACCCCGACGTTGAAGCGAGAGACGCATATGAAAAGAACGAAAGCGGCTGCCTTCCCACAACCGGTGCGACGCGCGCTGGCCACCCTTTGCCTGGGCGCGGTGGCGCTGGCGGCAGGTTGCGGGAGCGATGGCACCGATAGCGGCACGCTGGCCGTGGACAGTGGCACGCCGGTCACCACCCCACCGCAGGTCGTGGCGAAGAAGCCCAATATTCTGTTCATCATGGCCGATGACCTCGGGTACTCGGACCTGGGCGCGTTCGGCAGCGAGATCCGCACGCCCAACATTGACGCGCTGGTGCGCGATGGCCGCATCCTGACCAATCACCATACCGCCGCCGTGTGCGCCGTGACGCGTTCGATGATCATCTCCGGCACGGACCATCATCTGGTCGGGCAGGGCACGATGGCGAACAGCGACCCCAATTACGTGGACGAGAACGGCAAACCCATTCCCGGCTACGAGGGCTACCTGAACGATCGCGCGCTCTCGATCGCGCAACTGTTGAAGGACGGTGGCTATCACACCTACATGGCCGGCAAGTGGCACCTTGGCAGTGGCTTGCCCAACGCGACGAACCAGGGCGCGGCGGTTGGCACATCGGCACCGGGGCAGACGCCGGTCTCGTGGGGTTTCGAAAAGAGCTACGCGCTGCTCGGCGGCGGAGGGGATCACTTCGGCCGTAACGGCGCGACCGCCTACGTGGAGGACGATCACTACGTCACGCCCAACACAACCAATTTCTTCTCGTCGGATTTCTATACCTCGACGATCATCAAGTACATCGACTCGAGCACGGGCAAGAACGCCGATGGCAAACCGTTCTTCGCCTACCTGACCTACCAGGCGCCACACTCGCCGCTGCAGGCGCCGGCAGGCTATATCGACCGCTACAAGGGTGTCTATGACGCGGGCTACGAGCCGATACGCGTCGCGCGGCTGACCCGGCAAAAAGCGCTCGGCCTGATCCCGGCCGACTTCACGCCAAATCCGGGTCGTGATGAAACAGTCGCCGTCACGCCGGCCACGGCGAACTGGGGCACGCCTCAGGCGTCGTACGTCAGCGCCACGCGCAGCGTTGCGCAAGGCGGTGTGGATACCCGCGTGATGAACGCGAACAAGAAGTGGGACAGCCTGACCGCTGACCAGAAGAAGGCGCAGGCCCGCTACATGGAAATCTTCGCGGCCATGGTCGAGAACCTGGACGACAACGTTGGCCGGCTGGTGCAGCACCTCAAGGACATCGGCGAGTACGAGAACACCGTCATCGTGTTCCAGTCCGACAATGGCCCCGAAGCCAGCTACTACGAGTTCAGCGGCAAGTACGACCAGGACTACGACACGAAGAACGCCGACCCGGCCGTGTTCCCCACGCTCGGCACGCCGGCCTACAAGGGCACGGCCACGATCGACTACGGCCAGCGCTGGGCGGAAGTCAGTGCCACGCCATTCAAGCTGTGGAAGTCGTTCCCGTCAGAGGGCGGACATTCCGTGCCGACCATCGTCAAGCTGGCGGGCAAGGCACCCGCGCAGCCGCAGAGCAGGGTGACGGGCTTCACCCATGTGGTGGACCTGGCGCCGACGTTCCTGGACCTCGCCGGTGTCAGCGCGCCGACCAATCCGGCCACGCCGCTCTACGACAGCAAGGGGATCGACCGCAATGCGGGCAAGGTCGTGTACGACGGCCGCAATGTCTATCCGATCACCGGCCTGTCGTTGCTGCCGACGCTGCAGGGCAAGGCAACCGGCCCGTCGCGCACCACGTTTTCCGAGGAGTTGTACGGTCGCACCTATGTCTATAGCGACAACTGGAAGGCCGTATGGATCGAGCCACCGTTCGGCCCGGCAGACGGCGAATGGACGCTCTACGACATTCGCGCCGATCGCGGCGAGACGAACAACCTCGCAGCGCAGCGCCCGGATGTGCTGGGCGACCTGAAGTCCAAGTGGAACGACTACGCCGCGCGCGTGGGCGCGGTGCTGCCCAAGGTACCGGGCATGATCTACTGACATCGCGGAACCCGTGGACATGGTCGTGAACGTGTTGCGAAACAGGGGACGCTGGCGAGCGCCGCTGGCGGTAGCTGGGCTGGCATTCGCGGTAGGTGCTATCGCGTCGCTGGGCGTGCATGCGGTGCCGGGGGGCGCCATACTTGGCGGCGCCACGCTCGGCACGGTGCAGCGATGCGCCGCCTACTCGGGTTTGCCAGCCGGCTGGGGCAAGTCGCGGACGGCTGGCATGGCCCGGGTGACGGGTGGTGAGTTCGTGCCCGGCACCACGCTTGGCTATCCGGACGAGCGGCCAGCAGGAAAAGCGCGCGTCGGCAGTTTCTGGATCGACCGTACCGAGGTGACGGTGGCCCAGTTCGCGGCGTTCGTGCAGGCCACTGGCTACGTCACCGATGCCGAGCGCCAGGGCGCGGCGGTGGTCTTCCACAAGCCGACCGACGCAGAACTGGGTCAACGGCCCTACGCGTGGTGGACGATGGTGACGGGCGCCAACTGGCGGCATCCGGAAGGGCCGGACGCTGCCAATCCGCATGGCTACGATCACCGACGTGACAACCAGCCGGTGACGCTCGTCACGCAGGCCGACGCCAGGGCCTATGCGAACTGGCTCGGCCATGACCTGCCCACGGAGGACGAATGGGAGTTCGCGGCCAAGGCGGGACGTAGCGATGCCGGACTGGAGACGGCACCGCAAACGGCCGATGGAACGCCCACCGCCAACTACTGGCAGGGCGTGTTTCCGGTGCTCAATACCTCGCGCGATGGGTTTGCGGGGCTCGCGCCGGTGGGGTGCTACACGGCCAATGCGCTCGGCTTGTTCGACATGATCGCCAACGCCTGGGAGTGGACTGGCGACGCCTACACTGGCCCGCGCCAGTCGCACGCCAATGGCGATACGGCAGTGGTGGCGGCAGCGTCACGGCCGCGCAAGCCGGCCGCGACCAGTGTGATCAAGGGCGGATCGTTCCTGTGCGCGCCGGACTTTTGCGTGCGCTACCGTGCTTCGGCGCGGGAGTCTGCCGAAAGCGACCTGCCGACGTCGCATATCGGCTTCCGGACGGTGCTGCGCGATGGCTGAGAAGATTCACATCCACCGGCGCGGCGTACTGACGGCTCTGCTGGCGATGGGATTGCCATCGCCAGGATCTGCCACGGCGGCATCCGGTTCTGTCCAGCCGTGCTACACGGTGCGTATCGGCGTGGTCGCGGAACCAGACAGCGAGTTGGTTGGCGCGGCCAGCGATGCGGCGTTGCGCGAAGGCGTGCGGCTGGAGACCGTGCGTTTTGCCAGTGTGGCGCAGGCCAATGCGGCGGTGACCGCGGGCCGGATCGAAGCAAACATCGCACAGGATGGGCCGTCGCTGGCTCGGGCCGGCAGCGGCCTGCTGCCCGTGGCCCATACCGTCACCTATCCGATGGGGCTGTACTCGCGCACGCTATCCGATCTGCGCGGATTGCCGCCGCGATCCGTTGTCGCGTTACCTGTCGAGCCGTCCGCGCAGGGGCGTGCCCTGCTTCTGTTGCAAGGCTACGGCCTGATCCGGATATCGTCCGATGCGGGACTGAGCCCGCGCACTACCGATATCGTGGAGAACCGGCGCGGGCTGCGCTGGCGTGCCGTTGCGGAGGCGAAGCTTGCCGCCGCGCTCGACAACGCCGCGCTTGTGGCGCTTCCGTTTGCCACGGCATCGGCAGCCGGTCTCGCGCCCGCGCGCGACGCGCTCGGCATGGAGGACGCGCGTGTGCCCTTTGCCAATGTGCTCGCCATCCGCGCGCGTGATCGCGATGCGCCGTGGTTGGCGCCGACTGTGCGCGGCCTGCATTCCGAGCCCGTCAAGACGTTCATCCTGGCGCGCTTCAACGATTCGGTGCGTCGTCCGTGGTGAAGCTGGCCGATATCGCCGTGACGCACGAACGGACGTTTTCATTCCATTGCAGCGCGTGCGGCAAATGCTGCAACTCGTCGCCGCTCTTGACGATGGCCGAGTTATTCCGTCATCAGGACCGTTTTATCGGCTGCCTGTCGTTGCGGCGGGTGCGCCCGTCGCACCCGGACGCCCGTGATCTGGCGGCCATGCTTGGGCATGTCTTGCCCGGCGGTGACAGTCTCATGCTGGCGATTCAGGGTGTCGACTATCCATCGCTGGCCTCCTGTCCGGCACTTGGCAATGACAATCTCTGCACCATCCACGCCACGCGGCCAACCACTTGCGCCGTGGTGCCGCTCGATGCGTGGACACCCGATGCGCTGCAGTCGGCTGTGCTGGCCAGCCGGAGAAACGGTGCGGCCTATATCGGCGCGGACTGTATATCGGAAGGCATGCGCGATGGCTATCAGGAACTGGTGCGGGATGGGCGCATCACGTCGTCGGCCTACGCGGCAGCGCTGGCGCAACGGCGCGCCGCCGAAGCCGCGGAGAAGGCGGAGTGGGGCAATGCAGTGTTCCGGCTCCTGTTGCCGGAACTGCTGGCCGCGCCCGGCGGCATCGCCGCCCTGCCCGTGGAGGGATATCGCACGCTGGCGTTGGCACCGGTGTTAGCCGTGATCGCGGCGGGCTCCGAGCCGGATCGTCTGCGCTGCCTGGCGTTCATCGACGCGCAGGCCGCGCTGATTCGCCGCCACGTCGCGGCAGCCATCGCACGGAAACAGCCTGCCGACCGCACCGTCACCGCGATGTTGCGCGGCTTCGAGGCAGCGTTGCTGAGTCTCGCGGCCAGGTTGCGAGACGGGCAGGCCGTGACGATGGCTACTTGAGATAGCCCTCTGCCAATGCCACCCAGCAGGCGGCGCCTAGCGGAATTAGGGCATCGTTGAAGTCGTAGCCGTCGTTGTGCACCGAGCAACCTACCCACTCGCCCGTGCCGTTGCCAAGCACAAAATAGCAGCCGGGTACCTTCTCGAGCATCCAGGCAAAGTCCTCGCTGCCCATCTGCGTCGAGGGCGGGACCTGGATGACCTTGTCATTACCGAGCACGCTGGCCACGGCTTCGCGCGCGATCGCCGCTTCTGCCGGCGTGTTCCGGATGGCCGGCACCAGATGCTGGTAGTCGATCTCGGCTTCGACGCCGGCCGACGCGGCCTGATGCGTGACCACGGCACGGATGCGTTCCTCCAGCAGCTTGCGGACCTCGGGCAACGTGGCACGCACACTTAGCTTGAGCGTGGCGGTCTCCGGGATGATGTTGTAGGTCGTGCCCGCCGCGATCTGGCCCACGCTGATCACGCCCGCATCCACCGGCGCCACGTTGCGCGCGATGATGCCTTGCAGGGCCACCACGGTGTGCGCCAACGCCAGCGTGGGGTCGGCAGCACGATTCGGAATCGCGCCATGCCCGCCCTTGCCGCGGAAGGTCACGGTCACGCGGTCCGACGATCCGCCCTGCGCGCCAGGCTGGACCACGGCCATGCCGACCGGCAGGCCCGGCGCATTGTGGAATGCGTAGATCGCGTCGCACGGAAAGCGCTCGAAGAGACCATCCTCCATCATCGACAGGGCGCCGGTCATGCCTTCCTCGTCCGGCTGGAAGATCAGGTTCAGCGTGCCATCGAAGTTGCGCGTGGCCGCGAGATACTCGGCAGCGGCCAGCAGCGTGGCCGTGTGCCCGTCATGCCCGCAGGCGTGCATACGGCCGGGTACTTCGCTGGCATAGGGCAAGCCGGTGCGTTCCTGCAGCGGGAGCGCATCCATGTCGGCCCGGATGCCGATGCGGCGCGGGCCGTTGCCAACCTTGAGCTGGGCCACGATGCCGTGGCCGCCAATCCCGGCATGAACGTCGTAGCCCCACTCGCGCAGCAGACCGGCCACCATGGCGGCGGTGCGCGGCACGTCGGCCCCGAGCTCCGGGTGCGCGTGGATACGATGGCGCAGCTCGGCAAAGCGGCTGGCTGCGGACGAGATGGCGGCGGGAATGGGTGTGGTCGTCATGATGAATGGGGCTGAGCGTTGTGGGGCAATCGTGGGCATCTTCGAGGCGGTGCTCAATCGCGGCCCGGATGGCTGGGGAACAGCAGAAGCGCAGTAAAGCTGATCAGCGACGCGCACAGCATGTATCCGACCGGCGCCATGCGGCTACCCGTGGTGGCAATCAGCCACGTGACCACCAGCGGCGCGAAGCCGCCAAAAACGGTCACGCCCACGCTGTACATGATCGACATACCGGTGGCGCGGTGATGGCGTGGCAGCGATTCCATCATCAGCGCCGATCCCGCGCCGCCGCCTACGGAACTCAACGTGACCGACAACGCGATGCAGGCCAGCGTCAACGGCAGCCCCGGGCCAGAAGACAGCAGCGCGAAGTTGGGCACCATCACGCTGATGGCGACAATGCTGTTGGCGATCAGCAGCGGCTTGCGGCGCGGCAAGCGGTCCGCGAGCAAGCCGAACAGCGGTGACATGACCAGCATCGTCAGACCTGCCACGCAGGCGCCCAGGAACGCGGTGACGGGCGGCATGTGCACGGTGTTGACCAGATAGGTCGGCATGTAGAACACCATGATGTACATCGACGACGTGCTGCTCGTCATCAGCAGCACGCCGAGAATCAGCGTGCGGCGATGCTCGCGCACCACCGTCATGAGGCCGGCGTGGGCGGTGTTCTCGGTCTGGGTCTCTTCCAGATGCCGGCGGATGTAGATGCCGACCGGGGCGATCAGCAGGCCGAGCATGAAGGGCACGCGCCAGCCCCATGACTGGAGCGCTTCGGGGCTCAGCAGCGCCGAGACCGCAGCGCCGGTCAGCGCGCCCAGCAATGCCGCAGCACCCTGGCTCGCGCCTTGCCAGCTCACCGCGAAGCAGCGCCGGTGCTTGCCAGTCGACTCCATCAGCAGCGCCGACGCGGCGCCAACCTCGCCGCCGGCGGACAGGCCCTGCAGCAGACGGCCCACCACCACCAGCGCAGTGGCGGTCACGCCGATGCTGGCGTAGGCCGGCGTGAAGGCCAGCAGCGCCGTGCCGGCGGTCATCAGGCCGATCGTCAGCGTCAGTGCGGCCTTGCGGCCCCGCCGGTCGGCCATGTTGCCGATGAGCACGGCGCCGAGTGGGCGCATCACGAAGCCGGCACCGAACGTCGCAAAGGAAAGCAGCAACGAGGCGAGCGGACTGCTGGCGGGAAAGAACAGCCGGCCGATGGTGGCGGCGAAGAAGCTGTAGACCGTGAAGTCGTAGATCTCCAGGCCATTGCCGATGGCGGCCGCGATGACGGCGCGGCGGCCCTGCGTGCGTGAAGCGGGCGCGACAACGCTGGCTGCGGCATCGCTGCCCAGCGAAACGGTGGCTTCGTTCATGAGGCTCCTCGTGGTGGTCCGTCCGGGCAGTCGCTGAATGGCTGCCCGTGTTCTTATGGGTTTCTGTTCGACCGGACGATCTTAGGGGCCTGGCACCCATGGCGCACGCAGCTTTTTTTCATGGGTATGAGCGTTGGTAATCACGGGGTGGCGTTAGTCCGCCGTGGGAAACTCCTGGCGCAAGGCGTCCAGCAGGGCATCGTGCAGCCGCGCCGCCGCCCAGGTGAGGGTGTGGCGGTCACGCGATACCAGCGCGATGGTGCGGTCCGGCATGGTCTCGTCGACGTCGATGAAGTCCATGGTTTCGACGAGATAGCGACTGCGGCGGGATTCCTCGGAGAGCAGCACCAGCAGGTCGCTCTGCCGGCACATCTCCAGCGCCAGGGTCATCGACGTGCATTCGACAACGCGCGACGGCAGCGTCATGCCGTTGATGGCAAAGAGCTGATGAAACGGCGTGCCGGTATCTGAGAGCGGATCGAGTACGAGCCACTCCGCCTCCAGCAAGGCGCCGAGCGAGCGCGTGTTGCGCAACGGATGATCCTTGCGGCCGGCAATCAACGTCGGCACGTGGCAAGCCTGGGCGCAGTCGAGGCCATGCGCGTTGGCCAGGGACTGGGACGTCAGCGCGAAGTCGATGGTGCCTTCGCGCAGGTGCTCAAGCATTTGCGCCGGCCGCATTTCCTGCACGCGTAACTGCGCGCTCGGGAAATCGCGCCGGAATGCCGTGATGCAGGCGCCCGCCGGGCGCAGCAGGGCGGTGACCGGCGTGACGGCGACGGTGATCTCGCTGACCACCGTGCCTTTCATGTCCTCGAGATCCTGGCGCGCGCGTCTGACGTTCTCGCTGATCAGGCGGGCATGGCCGACCAGTCGTTGCCCGTATGGTGTGAGTTGCACACCCTTGTTCGTGCGCACGAACAGCGCGGCGCCCACGCTGGCTTCCAGTTCCTTGATGGCCTTGCTCAGCGCTGGCTGGGTGACGTGGAGCAGGCGGGATGCCTCCTGCATGCTGCCCGTCTCGGAGACGGCGGCCAACGCGCGCAATTGATGGAGCTTCATGAGGGGTCTCCCCGGAACGACCCGCAATCCGCTTGCGGAAAGCCGCCATTCTAGGCGCGACGAGACTTCCTGCGTGTTTTCTGCCTGCCCAGAATGCCACCGGCCGGCGTTCCGCGAGGCGGAAGCCGGCCGGTGGTGTCAGACGCTATCCCGTGTTACTTGGCTGGCGTCTTGTCCAGCGTCTTCATCAGTTGCTCGACCGCCTGGTCGATACTGAAGCTCGCGGGACGCTGGCTCGGCGGATAGTCCTTGAACGTCTGAAGGAACGGAATCACGCGATAGACGCCGTACTGCATCAGGTAGGCGTTCTTCGTGGCCCAGTCATAGTACTGATCGGATACCGTATCGGCGCGCTCGTATGGGTCCATGCGCAGGTTGAACGCCTTGGGCGCGCGCAAGCAGGTGAACGGGTTGGACCACACCTGGAAGCCGCCGGGCTGCCGCTGCTCACAGAAGACGATTTTCCAGTCGTTGTAGCGATAGGCGACCAGTTGCCCGTCATCGTTGAAGTAGTAGAAGTCCTGGCGCGGGCCGGTATTGGTCTGCCCGGTCAGGTACGGCAGGAAGTTATAGCCGTCCAGGTGCACCTTGAACGATTTGCCACCAAGGCTGGTGCCCTTGAGCAGTCGTTCCTTGATGTCGGTATCGCCCGCGGCCGCAAGCAGCGTGGGGAACCAGTCAAGGCCGGACATCATCGTTGTGGAGACCGTGCCCGGTTTGATGCGGCCTGGCCACTTCACCAGCGCCGGCACGCGGAACGCGCCTTCCCAGTTGGTGTCCTTCTCGCTGCGGAACGGCGTGGTTGCCGCATCCGGCCAGCTGAACTGGTTCGGGCCGTTGTCCGTCGTGTAGACCACGATGGTGTTGTCGGCGATCTTCAGGTCGTCGAGCGTCTTGAGCAGCTTGCCCACGTCGGCGTCATGTTCGAGCATGCCGTCCGCGTACTCGTTGCCCGGCATACCACTTTGGCCGCGCATCGACTCGCGTACATGGGTGAACAAGTGCATGCGGGTGGTGTTCATCCACACGAAGAACGGCTTGTCCGCCTTGACCTGCTTCTCCATGAAGCCGATGGCTGCTGCCGTGGTCTCGTCGTCGATGGTCTCCATGCGCTTGCGCGTCAGCGGGCCGGTGTCTTCCACCTTGCCGTCGGAGAACGAGTGGATCACGCCACGCGGGGAATTCGCCTTCACGAAGGCCGCATCGTTCTTCGGATAGTACGGACGCTCCGGTTCCTCTTCGGCGTTCAGGTGATACAGGTTGCCGTAGAACTCGTCGAAGCCGTGCGCGGTCGGCAGGTATTCGTTGCGATCGCCGAGGTGGTTCTTGCCGAACTGGCCGGTGGCATAGCCAAGCGGCTTCAGCGCTTCGGCAATGGTCGCGTTCTGCGCCTGCAGGCCCACGGTCGCGCCGGGGATGCCAACCTTCAGCAGGCCGGTACGCAAGCCGACTTCACCAGTGATGAAGGTAGAACGGCCAGCGGTACAGCTGTTCTCGCCGTAGTAGTCGGTCATCATCATGCCCTCGCGGGCGATGCGATCGATGTTCGGGGTGCGGTAGCCAACCACGCCATGGCTGTAGGCGCTGATGTTGGTCTGGCCAATGTCGTCACCGAAGATCACCAGGATGTTCGGCTTCTTGCCGGAATTGGCCACCGGCGGCAGTGCCGGCGCGGAAGCTGCCGACTCCGGCGCATTCGCGGCGACAGGGGGATTCTCGCGGGCGGCCGGCGGCGCAGCGGGCGCTTCGGCGGAAGATTGCGCGGCCGGTGCTTGCGCTGCCGGTGTCTTGGGCTCTTCCTGCTTGCCGCAACCCGCCAATGTTAGTACGGCAGCGGCAATGGCAAGCGTTGCCAGTCCCCCGATTCTTGTCTTTCTCATTTCAGATCGCCTCATGAAAGTGCCTCCGGTGCAAATTGCAATGGCGCATAAGTCTCGTGAAGTATCGCTGCTGAGTGAGATCAACGGAATTCAGTTTATTGAAGGTGTGAAGTGAATTGTTTATGAAACGCTCGGATACTGATTTCGCAGACAGGGATGTCCGAAGCGGGCGGTATGGCAGGTCGATTTCCCCCCGGGGATAGCCGTCGCACGGGTTCTGCCTGTGGGAAAACGCGAGAGCGCAAACGGTCCGCGCGCCAGTCACTTTCAATGCAGTATTTGATTAAGTCAAAGATAAATAGCGCAATTTGCCAAATTGACTGGATGGCGGTTCTGCACGCGCCGTGATGACAGCAGGCGCCAATCGACCTGCGCGGGTGCCGTGCGCGGGGGCCGCCACCCGGCTCCTGGAAGAGGGCCGGGTGCCGGTTTAGCGGTTCAGTGGATGGCGGTGCCAGACGGCATCAAGGCGTCACGATATTGAACTGCGGGTCGAACTTGTCCAGCATTCCCATCCATGACTTCAGCACGGCCGGATCGCCGTCCACCTTGGCGCGCCCGGCCGAGAGTTCCGCGGGCAGCGTGGTCTGGCCGAGCAGCGAGCCGATCAGCGCGCTGCGCGACATCGTCAACGTGGCACCGGCGTCGTCGAACTGGCGTTCCGGCTTGTAAAGGAAGACACCGTTTTCCACCGACAGCGCATAGCGCTTGCCAGTATCTGGTTGCACCCAGTTGAACTTCAGGTCGTGGCCGGCGGCACGCTCGCCATTGAGACGCACGGCCAGGAAGTCCAGGAACATCGTGTCGGTCATGGCCCCGATCATGTCCGGGCTGGCAGTCTGGGTGCCCTGCAGCTTGGGCACCCCATTGCGCAACTCGTAGGCGCCCACCAGATAGGCACTGCGCCAGCTTGCGGCCTCGGTCTGGTAGCCGAGCTGTTCAAGCGCATCGGCCTCGAGCTTGCGGGCCGCCTGGTTTGACGGATCGGCGTAGACCACATGCTTGACCACCTGCGCCACCCAGCGGTAATCGCCCTGGGCGTACGACTTGCTGGCCTGCGCCAGGATCTTGTCGGCGCCGCCCATGTACTGCACGTAGCGTTGCGCGGATTCCTCCGGTGGCAGCGGGTGCAGGTCGGCCGGGTCACCGCTGTACCAGCCGAGGTACCGCTGGTAGACGGCCTTGGCGTTGTGGTTCACCGTGCCGTAGTAGTCGCGCAGGTCCCACTGGCTGGCCAGAGACGGCGGCAGCTTCACGCGCTCGCCTACCTCGGTCATCGTGTAGCCCTGGTTGGCCAGGCGCAGTGTCTGGTCGTGGATGAACTTGTAGGCGTCGCGCTGCCGCGAGAGGAAGCCGGTAATGTTCTGCTGGCCCCACTTTGGCCAGTGGTGCTGCGCGAAGATGACGTCGGTGCGGTTGCCGTAGCGGTCGATGGTTTCGTCAAGCGCGCGCCACCACTGGTTGGCGTCGCGCACCTGCGCGCCGCGGATGGTGTAGAGGTTGTGCAGGTTATGCGTGGCGTCCTCCGCTGCGCACAGTGCCCGCCACTGCGGGAAGTACATCAGCATCTCGGCTGGCGCCTCGGAGCCGGGAGCCATTTGGAATTCGATCCGCACGCCGTCGATCGTCCGGGTTTCGCCGGTCTTGCCGATCAGGTCGGTGGGCGGGATCAGCGTGATCGTGCCGAGCGAAACGGTCTTGCCGAGGCCGGCGTCCACCTGCCCCTGCGGGCCCTTCGGCAGCAGGGCGCCGTACATGTACTGCGCGCGGCGGCTCATGGCATTGCCGGCGAAGATGTTCTCGCTGATGGCTTCTTCCATGAAGCCTTCGGGCGCGTAGATCTTCACCTTGCCCGCCTTGACGTCGTCTTGGCTGACCACGCCCTTCACGCCGCCGAAGTGGTCCACGTGGCTGTGCGAGTAGATCACCGCGACGATGGGCTTCTTCGGGCGGTACTTGTAGTAGACGTCGATTGCCGCGCGGGCGGTTTCGGCGGTCAGAAGCGGATCGATCACGATAAGGCCGCTGTCGCCCTCGACGATGGTCATGTTCGAGAGGTCGAAGCCACGCACCTGATAGATGCGGTCGGTGACCTTGAACAGGCCGTGCTTCAGGTTGAGCTGCGCCTGGCGCCAGAGGCTCGGATTGACCGAGGCGGGCGAGGCGTCGTCACGCAGGAAGGCATAGGCGTCGAGGTTCCAGACCACGCGACCATCGGCACTGCGGATCTCGCCACTGTCGAGCGATCCGACCCAGCCGCGTTGGGCATCCTCGAAGTCCTGCCGGTTGGCGAAAGGCAGGCGCTTCAGTACGTCCGCATTGGCATCGCGCGTGGCGGCCGTTGCGTCGTTGGTTGCCGTGGTCTCGATGGGCGCGGCCATGGCGGTCATCGGGAACAGGCTGCCCACCAGCAGGGAAATGGCCGCATGAATCACGGCGGTCTTGCGTTGCATGGAGTCTCCTTCTCGGGCTCTTGTTTTGCGGGTTTGCTATTTGGCTTTGTGATGCGGCGTTGCGAAGCGCAGTCAGGCGGCCGCGCGGCCCTGCCAGTCTTCCGCGATCATCGCGGCACCCTTCTCGCCGATCATGATCGAGGGGGCATTCGTGTTGCCGCCGATCAGCGTCGGCATGATCGAGGCGTCGACCACGCGCAGTCGTTCCATGCCGCGCACGCGCAGGCGCTGGTCGACCACGGCCATGTCGTCGCTACCCATGCGGCAGCTGCCCACTGGGTGGTAGATGGTGTCGGTACGGCGGCGCAGCAGGTCGACGAGCTGGTCGTCGCTGCTCACCCCCTTCACGTACAGCTCGCGCCCGGCGTAGCGGGCCAGCGGCTGCGCATGCATGATCTCGCGCGAGAGCTTGTAGCCCTTGAGCAGCGTCGTCACGTCGTCGTCGTTGCTGAGGAAGTTCGGGTCAATACGCGGCGGCTCCAGCGGATTGGCCGAGTTCAGGCCGACCGTGCCGCGGCTCTTCGGACGCAGCACGCAGACGTGGCAGCTCATGCCGTGGCCCGCGTGGCGTGTGCGGTTGTGGTTGTCCACGATGCCGGTGACCCAGTGCAATTGCACGTCGGGCCGCGACAGCGTCGGATCGGTGCGCAGGAACGCGCCGGCCTCGCCGAAGTTGCTGGCCAGCAGACCCGTGTGCGACTTGCGGTACTCGAAGAACGCTTTCGTCATGGCCGCCACGCCGTGCAGCGACATGCCCATCAGCGACTTGTCGGGGCTCTTGAAGGGCAGGATGTAGTCAGGATGGTCGATCAGCCCCTTGCCGACGCCGGGCAGCGCGTGCTGGACGGCGATGCCGTGGGGACGCAGGTCTGCTTCGTCGCCGATGCCTGAAAGCTGGAGCAGTTGGGGCGTGCCGAACGCGCCGGCCGCCACGATGGTCTCGCGGCGCGCGCGCAGTTCCACATCACGGCCTTTCACGCGGACCGTGACGCCTTCCGCCGTGTTGCCGCGCAGGATCAGCCGGGTGGCATGGCCGCCCGTCAGCACGGTGAGATTCGTGCGCTTGTCGCGCAGGGGATGCAGGAACGCCACCGATGCGCTGCAGCGCCGGCCGTTGCGAATGGTCACGTGATAGTGGCCAACGCCTTCCTGCTCGGCGCCGTTGAAATCCGCATTGACGGCGTGCCCACTCTTGCGGCCGGCTTCGATGAACGCGTGCGTGGCCGGATGGGCGTCGAGCGCGCTCACGGTCAGCTCGCCGCCGGCGCCGTGATAGGTGTCGGCGCCGCCGAAGTAATCCTCGGAGCGCCGGAACCAGGGCAGCACATCGTCGTAGGACCAGCCGGGATTGCCCAGCGCCGCCCAGTCGTCGTAATCGGTGCGGTGGCCGCGGATGTAGATCATCGCGTTGATGGCGCTGCTGCCGCCAAGCGTCTTGCCGCGCGGCTGGTAGCCGAGACGGCCCTTCAGTCCTGGCTGCGGAACTGTCTCGAATGCCCAGTTGACGTGTCGGGTCGGCAGGATGCCGATGATGCCAGCCGGCGTATGGATCAGCGGAGAGCGATCGACGGGGCCGGCTTCGACCAGGCAGACGCGCACGGAAGGGTCGGCGCTCAGACGGTTGGCCAGCACGCAGCCAGCCGAACCCGCGCCAATGATGACGTAGTCGAAATCCATGATGTTGTTCTTGGGAGCTTGGGAATTAGTCTTGGGATGCCGTCACTGGCGAGGCTTCGGTTTGCACGGGAGGCGCTGCAGAGGGCCGGCCCAGGAACATCCGCAGCGTCAGACGCTGGATGAACGTGCCGTAGGGCGGATGAAACAATTCGATCGGGAACCACTTCCGCTCGGAGAACACGGCCTTGGCGTGCGATAGCTCGCGGAAGCCCTCGGCGCCGTGATAGTTGCCCATGCCGGACGTGCCGGTGCCACCGAACGGCAGATCGTGATTCAGCACGTGCCAGCCCCAGTCGTTCAGCGTGACGCCGCCCGCGTGCGTGCGTTGCAGCAGCGTGGTGGATTCGGCCTTGTCGTCGCCGAAGTAGTACATGGCGAGCGGTCGCGTGCCGCCGCGTACGTGCGTCACGACGTCCTCGAATTCGCGATAGGTGAAGACCGGCAGAATCGGGCCGAAGATTTCCTCGCGTGCGATGCGCATCCGGGGCGTTACGCCGAGTACCACGTGAAGCGGCAGGCGGCGTCCATCCTCGGGCATGGCCGCGCGCATGACCTGCGCGCCGTGGGCACGCGCGTCGTCGAGCAGATCGTTCATGCGCTGGCGGGCGCGGTCATGAATGATGCTTGCGTAGTCGTCGCGATCCGTGGGGAACAGCGCCGCGGATGCGTTCAGCACTTCCGTGGCAAAACGGCCGGCGAGCGCCTCTGGCACCAGGGCGTAGTCCGGCGCCACGCAGATCTGACCGGCGTTGACCGTCTTGCCGTGGGCGATGCGCCGTGCAGCGGTTGCCAGGTTCGCGCTGGACGACACGATGGCAGGCGATTTGCCACCGAGTTCGAGCGTGACGGGCGTCAGGTGTTCGGCGGCGGCACGCATTACGTGGCGGCCGACCTCGGGGGAGCCCGTGAACACCAGATGATCGAACGGCAGGCCGGTGAACTGGCGTGCCACGTCGGCGTCGCCCTCGACGATGGCGACTTCGTCCTCGGTGAATGCCTCGGCAAGCAAGGCGCGTAGCGCGGCAGAGGTCCGGGGCGCGAACTCCGAGGTCTTGATCAGGCATCGGTTGCCTGCCGCCAGCGCGGTGGCCAGTGGCCCGAGCGCCAGATAGACGGGGAAGTTCCAGGGCACCACGATGCCAACCACGCCCTTCGGCTGATACACCACCTTGGCGCTGTTCCCGAGGAACAGCAGTTCGACACTCCTGCGCGACGGTCGCATCCACCGGCCAAGCCCGCCGAGCAGGTGGTTGATGTGCAGCACGGACGGCAGCACGTCGACCATCATCGTCTCGGCATGGGCGCGTCCGCCGAAGTCGCGGTCCGCCGCGTGCGCCAGGCTGCCGGCGTGCTTGCGAACTGCATCGCGCAAGCGCCGCAGGCCCTGCTTTCTGTCGGCCAGCGCTGGGTAGGGCGCGGCGGCAAAGGCTGACCGCTGCGCCTGGAACAGACGCTCCATCCCTTCACGCGCGAATTCTCTTGCTGTTTGTGGAGTATCGGGCACTAGAAACCCCTTAAAAATAAACTGAACAGTCAGTACAATTTAAAGTGTCGGAGTTGGGGCAGATCGGTGTCAAGCCAGGAAGGGGAAACCTAGGGCAAGTCCGGAGGACCGATATGACGCCGCTGCTACAATTTGCGGCAAGCTGAATGGGTGAAGTCGATGAGTGCAAACGAGACGGGCGACGTTGTCGCCATTCCGAATGGGACAACGAAGTACCGCCGGGGCCTCGAGACCCGCAATCGCGTCATTGCGCTCACGAAGTCATTGATTTCCGAGCATGGCTATAGCGAAGTGACGCTCGATCAGATCTCTGCCCAGGTCGGCGTGGCCAAGAGCAGCCTGCTTTGGCATTTCGGCAGCAAGGAAATGCTGCTTGCCGAGGCGGCGATCAGTCTGTTCCAGGAAATCGAGCTTGCGCTGCGTCCCGACGATCTGGAAGGAAGGCCGCTGGCCGAGCGCGTGGACGAGATCTTTGACCGGGTGGCCGACTATTTCACGCGCAATCCGGAAACCAAGGGGGTGGTGATGGCGCTGCTGTTCTCCGCCAACACCCCGCAGTCCGTGCGCGAACATATCCGCGAAGGGTGGAACGGCCATGTCCGCGTGCTGGTGGAGGCGTTGGGCACGCCGGAGCGCCCGCTTTCTCCCGACATCGCCCGCCTGCTGGTGGCCATCTTCCACGGCGCGTACTGTCACTGGTACGCCAACGGTCGCACGCAGCCGATTGGCGACTACCTGCACCCGGCACGCGACCTGTTCCTGAACTGGATCTCGGCGGAGAACCCGTCGCCGCGTTGAGCGGGACGTCGCGTCGTGCTCGCCACCTTCGCGACCCTCGACATCGGCCCGGTCCCCGGCGCCTAGAACCCACTCTCCCGAATTACGACGCTGTAGATGTTGCGCATCCAGTCCGCCAGTCGGCTGCGAGGCTCGCCGGCCAGATGGACGTTGCCGCGCAGCTCGACCAGTGATGGCGGCGGCGCGGCCAGGTCGATCTGGACGAGATAGAGGGCGGCATCCGGAATCAGCGCGCCTTGCTTGTCGACGGCGGCAATGGGCCCGCCGTGGGGCGTGGTGAGTTGCGCCGCCGGAATCTGCGCGCTGCGCGACGGCGCGATGGCCCGTATCACGCCGCAGTGGCGAGCCGGACGCGCATCGGGGAAGAAGCAGGCGCGGGCCCCGGTGCGCAGATACTGCACATCGCTTTCGTCGACGAAGGCATCCACCATCCAGTGCGCGGGGTCGATCAGTCGGCCAAGTACCTGCTTGGAGCCCACCCAGGTATCGGCGCGAATGTCATCCGGTACATCCACCCATGCGCCATCGAACGGCGCCGCAAGCAGCAGTCGGCGTTCTTCCGCGTGGACGGCACGTGCGCGCGCCAGACTCTGCTGCAGTTCTTCGAGCGTCGCGGCTTGTTGCTCGATACCGCGGCGCAATTCGAGCAGGCCCGTCAGCCGCGCATCGTTGCCATTGATGCTGGCCTGCGCCGCCATTGCCTCGCTCACGAGTTCCGGCTGGCGCAATTGGATCAAGGCACTGCCGGCGCGCACGTGGCCCGGGGGCGTCGTGGATACCAGCTGCGCTGGCGCCGGTGCGTATGCGGTCCATTGGCGCGTGCTGTGCGCGAGCGCCGGCGCCCGCACGCCGGTCGGCCAGGGAATCGCCAGCACGATCAGCAGCGCGGCCAGCGCGCCCCATAGCAGCCGGCGGCGCGGGCGCGTGGTCTCCGCCCGCCGCCGGAACCACACGCGGAGCTCCCGCCAGCACGGCAGCGCGATAAAGAACACGATTTCGACCAGAAAGAGTGCAACGCCCAACGCCTTGAAGAAGAGGTGATAGACCACCAGTGCGATGCCGAGGAATACGGTCAGCCGGTAGCACCACGTGACCCAGGCAAAGGCGATCAGCCGGTTGCGAAGCGTCGCGGGCAGCGGCTCTGGCCACGGGTCTGGCCAGCCCAGCAGCAGACGCCGCAGCGCCGTGCGCGCCAGCGCGCCCGCCCGCTCGTGCAGGTTCGGCAGGTCGAGTAGATCGGACAGGATGAAATAGCCATCGAAACGCATGAACGGGCTGGCATTGAGTGCCAGTGACAGCACCCAGCTGGTGGTGGCCAGGTAGAAGCACGCCTGGCGCAATGGACCGGGCGCCAGCAGCGCCCAGCCCAGCGTGGCCAGACCGCCGATGATCAGTTCGGTGACGATGCCAGCGCTGGCGATGGCCAGCCGCTGCCGCGCGTTGGTCAGCCGCCAGGACTCGCTGGTGTCCGTATAGAGCATGGGCCACATCACGAGAAACGCCACGCCCATGTGTCCCACTCTGACACCGAAGTGGGTCGCGACCAGCGCATGACCGAGTTCATGCAGTGTCTTGGCAACGACCACGGCGCACGCGAAGCCCACCGCGCCTTCCAGCGAGATCGATTCGAACAGCGTATGCCGGAAGGTGTCCCATTGCCGCAAGGTCAGCACGACCCCCAGCAATGTGAGCCCCAGTACGATCCATGCCGTGGCCGGCTGGAACAGCCACTGCAGATGCCGGTACAGCGACTGGATGCGGTAGGTCGGCCGCAACAGCGGGATGCGGAAAAACAGGTAGTGGTGCAGCCACCAGCGCCAGTGCAGCCATTCGCGTGGCTGGCGGGTGGTGGCCATCTCCTGGCTGCGTCCGGGCGACGGCCGCAGCAGCGCATTGCCCTGGAGGAATGCGGCAAAGCCGAGTACCTGCTCGCTTTGCGCTTCGAGCGGCGTGCTGGCGCGCACCTGCTCCGCGATGACGCGCGGCGTCATGTGCCAGCGCTGCAGACATTCGAACTCGAGCCAGCCGATCCGGAAATGGCGGTTGCGTACGGGGTCTTCGATAATCCACGCCGGGCTGCCGTCGGTATGCGGGGCGCCGGGGAACAGGCGCAAGTCCTCACGCAGCAGCGGCAGCGGCAGTTCGTCGGGGCTGGCCTGCATGTCAGATGCCCGTCCACGCGCGCAAGGTTGCCAGCGGCCGGCGCAGGATCTCGTAAGCCAGTACCGACCAACCGCCCTTGATGCGCGCGGTTCCCTTCAGGCCGATGCGGGCGTGTTGCGGATCGCCGTTCTCGATATCGGCACGCAGCCGATAGCTCGGCACGCCGTCGGGCGTGAGCGCTGCCTGGTAACTGGTTTCGATCAGCTTGCCGGAGAGCGGTTGCAGCGGGCGCACCGTGAGGAACAGGCTGACCGGCGCGCCCACGTCGAGCGTGAGCGCATCGGCCACCGGCAGGTGGATCAGCATGGCCGGCCGATCCGGATTGGCCAGTTGCATGATGCGCTCGCCGGTCACCACCGGCTTGCCGAGCCAGTCGTTGATATCGGCGAACACCGCGACACCGTCGCGCGGCGCCACGACGGTCTGGCGCTGCAACTGCGAACGGATCGATTCCAGCTCGGCCCGGCGTTCTTCGGCACGGCTTTGCAAGGTGGTCAGCTGCGCCTTGCTGTCGTCGCTGCGGAAAGCGTTCTGACGCGCTGCCAGCAGTTCTGCGTCGGCCACCGCCACGGCCTGCGAGGCCACCTCCAGGCGATGGCTGAGCGTGGTGTCGTCGAGCGAAAAGAGCGGCTGGCCGGCCTTGACCGTCTGGTTGGGCCGCACATGCACTTCCTTGACCACGCCTTCGATGGGCGCGCTCACCATCTGCAGGTCCAGCGACGTCACTTCGGCTGGTGCCAGCGCGCTTTGCCGCACCGGCATCAGCAGAATCAGCACCGCGGCCGCGATTGCAATACGACGCGTCCGGCTGCCCCACAGCCAGGAGACATCGCGCTCGCGGCGAGCCAGCATCTCCCAGTGATAGCCCCAGGCCTGCGTGAGCCGCGACATGGCGATGCCAGCGCCCGCGCCGGGAACTTCGTCGAGCAGGAACAGCACCCAGCCCTGCACCTGTCCCGCGCGGCTGCGCAGTGGCAGCGCCCATGCGCCATTCGGCCACCATTCCTCCCAGCCGCAACGTACGACATCGCTGGCCAGAACGGCATCCGCCTGCGTGATCCACTGCGGCTCGCCGGCCTCCAGCCGCTCGCGTAGCCACTTGCGCGCATGCCCGAGCCACACCACGTAAGGGGACTGCTCGTCGATCGACACGAGCCCCGAGATATTGAGCAGGTGCCACGCAGGCGGCCTGGCATCGAATACCAACGCCTGGCGATAGCGCAGCAGCGGATGGGCGTCGTTGGCAATGTGGAAGCTGAGCTGTTGCACGCTGTCCGCCTGGCGTGCCAGGCTTTCCAGCTCGGCAAGCTGCAGCAACAGCACGACATCGCTTTGCGTCGGCATCTGCATGGGCGTTACTTCGTCTGCTGGAACTGGGCCACGCCGCTCATGCCAGGCAGCAGCTCCGACGCTGGCGCCGTCAGGCGACCTTCAATCTCGATCGACTGGGCCACCGCATCCACCCTGGCGTTGATGGCCGACACCTTGGCCGTGTAGCTTTTGCCCGTCTCGGTGACGTTGACGTTGAACTGGCTGCCAATGCGCAGGTCGCGCAGCATCCGCGATGGCACGTTCAGGCGCAACTTGAGCGGTCCATCGCTGACCAGGTCGAGCAGCGGCGCGCCGGCATTGACGCTTTCATGCGGACGCACATAGACACGGGCCACCCGGCCCGAGAACGGCGCGGCCACCGTGCAGTAGGCCACCTGTGTGCGCGCCAGTGCTACAGCGGCGGTGGCCCGGTCGGCGGCTGACTTGGCGAGGTTGAGCTCCATGTCGCCCACCGCGTCGAGCTTGCGCAGCGCGGACTTGGCCGTGAGCGTTTCGCGCGCGCCGGCCAGTTCGGCATCGGCCATGCCCAGCCGCGCGCGCGGCTCGGCGCAGTCCATCTGCACCAGCGGCCGTCCTTTGGCAATGGTCTGACCGAGCGTGACGCCCAGGCTCTGGACCGTGCCGCTCATCGTGGCGGCCATCGTCGTTTCGGGGTCCGCGCTGAGCAACACCCGAATGGCGCCGGGGTCGACGGCCCGGCTGGGCGGTGATGGATCGTTGGCGCCGACTGCCACGCCGGGCAACAGGGCGGCCGAGACAACGGCGAGACTGGCGAGACCAGCAAGGCCGGAAAGACGGAACGAAAAGCGAGATGATGCGTTGCTCATGATTTGCTGTCGACGGCGCTTGGATAGAGCTTCTGTTGCCAGCCCTGCATGGTCTGTTCGATCTCCGATGCGAGGGTCGGGACGTCATGGCTGGCAATCGCGTCCGGCATGACGTCGAGGCCAACCGAGTTGTAGAGACGTCCCCAGGCGGCCTGCGCCTCCGAGTAGGCGGCGTAGCGCTGGTACTGCGCCAGCAGCATGCGCGCATCGGCGCGGATGAACTCGAGTTTCGAGTCGGCCGATACCTGGGCGCTTGCCTCGGCGAATCTGCGCAGGCGGCTGTCAACCTGCAGGCTTTCTTCGGCGAAATCAAGCTGCTCGAGTGCCAGGTGATAGCGTTGCAGCGCCACGCGCACCTGCGTGAGCACGGCCATGGACAGCGACATGCGGCGCAGGTCGCCCACCTTGTTCTGGCTGTCCTGCGCCTCGTTAAGCACGGGGATCTTGAGCAGGTTGAAGATGTTGTACGACAGGCGCAGGCCGATAGCGGACCACGCGTTGTTGTAGAGGTAGGCGTTGGAGTCGTAGTGGCCGCCCAGGTCGACGGACAGGCTGGGCCAAAGTTCGGCCTTGGCGATCTTGATGTCGTTGTCGGTGACGCGCTTGCGGTACCACTCTTCCATGATCTCCGGCCGGCTTTCGAGCGCCATCTGTTCCAACCCGGCGACGTCGAACCGATCGTTCGGCATGCGCTGCTCGGCCTCGTCGGCAAGCGTGAAAGGCTGATCTGGCGGCAGCGACATCAGCGCGGCCAGTTCCGCACGCGCCAGTTCCAGGTCCTGGCGCCGTGCCGACAGCAGGCTGACGGCATCGAGCAGCGCGCGCTGATAGGCCAGGGCCTGTTGGCGCGGCAGCAGGCCCTTTTCGTCCGCTTCCTGCGCGGCCTTCAGACCCTGGCGGACCTTGTTCAGCAATGCGTCGACCTGGCCGATCAGGCGTTGCGCGCCAAGCGCGCGCCAGTAGGCATTACGGACATCCTGCAGCACGTTCTGCACGACCTTGCGACGGCGCTCCTCGGCCATCAGCACCTGATCGGCCTTTTGCTGGGTGCGTTCGTAGGCCACCAGGAAATCCAGCGTGCTCCACGTCAGGTCGAGATCGGCCAGGCGGTGGTAGCGCTGTTCTGAGGTGGAAGGCCGCAGGCTGATCTGGCCATCCTGGATCCCCACCGAGACGCCGCCAGAGTCGTTCGACCGATGCGTGTAGCCAGCGGATGCCACCAGCTTGGGCAGCATGTCGTGCTTGGTCACGTCCACAAGCTGCCGCGACAACGTGCTTTCCATCAGCTTGAGGCGGTAGTCGAGGTTGTACTTGAGCGCGCGCGCGGCGGCCTCGTAGAAGGTGATCGGGCGGGTGACAGGTTCCTGGTCGCTGTACATACCGCGCCGGTCTTCCTCCACGCGCTGGCGCACTTCCTCTTTCGAGTAGGGCTGAGGCACGCTCGGCGCCGTGGAGCACGCGGTGGTCAGCAGCGTGGCAGCAAGTGCGATGGCTAGGGGCGGGCTACTTTTTCGCATCTTCGTTGGTGCTGTTGTTGGCGTGGGACAGGGCGGCCACCGTGCTGGGCCGCGACGCCAGTTGGCGGATTTGATCGGTGAAGGAGGCTGCGGGGCGCGCAGGTTCCGTGTGTGGCGAGGCATGGCGGCCCGGGTGCGGCTTCGCGGACTTGCCGCGCTTGTCATGCTTGCCGTCCGACGGGGCCGCCTTCTCGGGGCGGGCCTCGATGCCCTTGAGCGCGAAGACCGACGGGTCGCGCAGCAGCCCGTCGGCGGACAGCGACACGATGCCGTGCCGCCCGGCGGTGCGTTCCGCTTCGAACTGCACAATGGCTTCGAGTTGCAGCAACGCGGGCCGCAGGAACTCTCCCGACGTCATTCCGAGACCTGCCGCCAGCGAGGGCGACTGGATATGCGGCGGCGTCACCATGTCCAGGTTCTCGCCGCGCAGCAGGCTGTCGTTGCGCTGATGAACGGGGAAGATGCTCTGCACCTCGGGCGTGACGTACACCACTGGATCGACGCCGAGGGTGGTGCCGAAACGGTCCCGGTGCCATTCGTCGTGCAGGAAGTACTCGTGGTCGCCGGGGCCTGGCGGCGGCACGTACGGCGCGTCGATATTGAGCGAGATGACCAGTTGCGCAGAATCTATCGCGCCCGCGCGGTCGGCGATCGTGTAGGTGAAGATGTCCTTGAGGATGCTGCCGCGCCCGGCCGCGGCCTGCACGGCCGGATTGGTCAGGTCGATCTCGTAGGTATAACTGCCGTCGGCGTTGAGCTGCAGGTAGCCGTAGCTGCCGGCAATGCGCGTGCCGGGCGACGTCGATGCACCGCCCGCGTCCTTCGCGCCGGGTCGGATGCCAACCACGGTGAGTTGGTCGCCGGCGTCGACGTCGGAATCGTTCGGCAGCACGTTGCCACTGGTGATTGGCTGCCCGTGGATATTGTCGACGTTGTTGCTGTCGTCGCGCGCCACAGGCGCGTCGTTCTGGCCGTGAATCGTGATGGTCAGCGTTGCCGTGGCCGTGGCGCCCGCGCGGTCGGCCACCACGTAGACGAAGGTCTCCGTCAGCGTTTCGTCCGATGTGCGCAACGCCTGCACCGCGGCGTTGTCGTTATCGATCACGTACCGGTAGCTGCCATCGGCCTGTACCGTCAGCGTGCCGTAGCGGCCCGCCGTAGTACCCGCCACCGCGCCGGCGCCAAGCGGGCCATTGATGGCGGTGACGGCCTTGGTCTCGCCATACTGGTCGACATCGGTGTCGTTGTCGAGCACATTGCCCGTGGCATCCGTGCCCGGGGTGGCGTTGTGCCGGCCACCGGCTTCGATGGCGTTGCCGGCATCGTCATGCGCCACCGGGTTGTCGTTCTGGCCAAGGATCAATACACGCAGCGTGGCCTGATCCGTGGCGCCGTGGTCGTCGCTGACCGTATAGGTGAAGGTGTCCACCAGCCCGTCGAGCAACATGCGCAGTGCCTGGACTTCGGGCAGGTTGTTGTCGACGGTATAGGTAAAGCGGCCGTCCGCACCCATCACCAGGGTGCCGTACTGCCCGCGCAGCGGGACGCCCACGATGCCACTGGTCCCGGTGCCGTTCTCGGCCCCGGTACGCAGGGCGACGATGGTCAGGGGACCGCCTTCCGGGTCGACGTCGTTGAAGGTGGCGACGCCGCTCGGGTCGCGTCCCACCGTGCCATTGGCCACGCCGCCTGCCTCGCGCGCCAGCGTGATCACGTCGGAGGCGACCGGCCGGTCATTGATGCCGTGGATCGTGATGGCCAGTTCGGCGGTGTCGGTCAGGCCGCCGCCGTCCGCCAGGCGGTAGGTAAATCGCTCCACCAGCGTTTGTCCCGGCGCCAGTGCCGCCACGATGGTGTTGGTTTCGTCGGCGTGGTACTGGAACTGCCCGGTCGGATCAATGTCGAGCCAGCCGTAGAGACCGTTGATGCGCACCTTGCCCGACATGTCCTGCAGCGTCGCGCCGGTGCTTTCGGCGCCTGACCGGATGCCGGTGACGGTCCGGGTATCGTTGGCGTCCACATCCTTGTCGTTGGTCACCACGTTGCCCGTGGCGTCCACCGGTGGGGTATCGGAGGTGGCAGGGGTGGCGTCCGCGGCATCGTCAACGGCAACGGGTGCGTCGTATCGCCCCAGGATGGTGATCGTCAGCGTGGCGGTACTGGTCAGCCCGGCGGTATCGCGTACGGTGTAGGTGAACGTTTCGGTCAGCGTGTCGCCCGGTTTCAGGGCCTGCACGGCGGTCAGCGCATCGTTGATGTTGTAGACATAGTCGCCATTGGCCGACAGCGTGAGCGAGCCATACAGCCCGGTCAGGCTGGCGCCCACGGTACCCCCGGCACCTGCCGCAGTCTGGAAGGCGCTGACGGCCTTGGTGTCGCCCGCGTCCACATCGGTGTCGTTGATCAGCACGTTGCCCGTGGCTGGCTTGCCGGGCGTGCCGTTGAACGTGCCGCCTGCTTCGATCGCCTCACCCGTGTCGGGCTTGGCGACCGGCGCGTCATCGCGCCCGTGGATGGTGACGTGCAACTCGGCGGCGTTGCTCAGACCACCGGCATCCGTGACCGTGAAGGTGAAGACGTCGGTCAGCGTATCGAAGTTGGTGCGCAGCCGTTCCACGACCGGGTTGTTGTTGTCCACCACGTACTGGTAGGTGCCGTCGGCATTCACCAGCAAGACGCCATAACGCCCTTGCAGGTAGGTGCCGAGCGTGCCCACCGTGCCGCCGTTGTCGTTGACGGCGCCAGTGCGGAACGCGGTGACTGCGGCGGTGTCGCCGGTATCGGGATCGTACAGGCCCAGCAGCAGGTTGCCGCCGGGGTCCACGCCCGGCGTACCGTTCAGCGTGCCACCGGCCTCGATGGCATCGGCGCGCTGGCTGGCCGCAACGGGTGCGTCGTTGGCGCCGTTGATGGTGATGGTGAGCTGCGCCAGATCGGTCGCGCCAGCGGCATCCCGCACCTTGTAGGTAAAGACATCCTGGATCGACTGGCCGGCGTTCAATGCGTCGACGGTTGGATTGCTGTTATCCACCAGGTAGACGTAGGTGCCGTCGGCGCGTATCAGCAGGGTGCCGTACTGACCTGTCACCAGCATGAAGTTCGTGCCGCTATCGGCCACGGCACCTGCGCTCTTGTCACCGGCGCGCGCGCCGGCCACGGTCTTGGTTTCGCCATACTGATCAACGTCGGTGTCGTTGGTCAGCACGTTGTCGGAGGGATTGACGCCGGGTGTGTTGTTGTCGATACCACCCGCTTCGCGTGCGACCGCGGTATCGTCGACGCCGATCGGATTGTCGTTCTGCCCGGTGATGCGAATCCGGATCTGGGCCTGGGCGGTCAGGGTGCCGTCGCTGTCCGTGTACGTGAACGTGTCGATCAGCACATCGGTGCTGCGCCGCAGTGCCTGGACAGCGGTCAGGCTGTCATTGACCGTGTAGGTGAAAACGCCATGGTCGTTGATGTTCAGCGTGCCGTAGGCGCCGGCGATGTCGATCGAACCACCGACGGGAATATCCAGCGTAGTGCTGCCGAATGCGATCTTGATTACCGAGATCGCGTCGCCATCCGGATCGATGTCGTTGAGCGTGGCGTCGCCGGTTGCCTTGGTGCCGGGCGTGGTGTTGTTGACACCACCGGCTTCCTTCGCAGTGGCCGTGACGTCCTGTGCCACCGGCGCGTCGTTGACACCGTGAATGGTGATGTTCAGGTTGGCGGTCGACGTTCCCCCGTGCGGGTCCAGCAGTGTGTAGACGAAGCTGTCGGTCACCGTGTCGTTGGGGCCGAGGGCGATCAGCGCGGGATTGGTGTTGTCGATCAGGTACGTGTAGCTGCCGTCGGCGTGGATCACCAGCGTGCCGTAAGTGGCGAGCAGTGTTATGCCACCGGCGCTCACCGGGGTGTCGCTGCCGCCAGCCGGGCGGATCTGGCTTACCACCAGGCTGGAGACGGGATCGTCGACGTCGCTATCCACCTGACCAATGGATGCGGGGTCGTGCTCGTCGGTGATGACATTGCCAGCCGGGTTGATCGGTGTGCCGCCCGCCGGGTTGCTGGCCGTCGGCTGGCGCGCGGTGTAGCCCTGGGCCTCGTTGTCGACCGCCACGGGATTGTCGTTAGCGCCGTGGATCGTGATGGTCAGTGCGGCGGTGTCGTTCAGGCCGCCCGCATCGGTCACCGCGTATGTGAACACTTCTTGCAGCGTGTCGCCCACATTCAGCGCCTGCACCGCGGCGTTGTTGTTGTCGATGCGATAGACGTAGCTGCCATCGGCGCCAATCACCAGGGTGCCGTACAGGCCGGCGATGGGCAGCCCGCCGTTCGCGGACGTGGTGCCCGGGGGAACTACGGAAGCCGGGCCGCCCGCCGCTTCGGTGCCGGTGCGCACCCGGGTGACCGTGAGGCTGTCTCCGGTATCGATATCGCCATCGTTGATCAACACGTTGCCCGTGGCGTCGGAACCGGGCGTGCCATTGGCCGCGCCACCGGCCTCGGTGGCGTCGCCGGTATCGTCGCCGGCCACCGGCGCATCATTGGCGCCACGGATGGTCACGGTCAGCGTAGTGGAGCTCTGGACACCGGCAAGGTCGCTGATGGTGTAGGTGAAGACCTCGGTCAGCGTGTCGGTCGGCAGCCGCAGCGCCTGCACCGTGGCGTTGTTGTTGTCCACCACGTACTGGAAAGCGCCGTTCGCGCCGATGCGCAGCGTGCCGAAGAGACCGGCAATCACGGTCGATGCCGTACTCGTTACCGCCGAACTGTTTGCGCCGAAGGCGATGCGCTCGACCTTCAGCACATCGCCATTCGTGGCAATGTCCACGTCGATGTCGTTGGTGAGCACGTTGCCGGACGGGTTGACGCCTGGCGTGCCGTTGGCGGTGCCGCCGGCCTCGGTGGCAAATGCGACATCTGGCTTGGCCTCCGGTGGGTCATTCACCGGAATGACCGTAATGGTCAGGGTATTGATGGCGGTGAGGTTGTCCAGCACCGGATCGAACGGGATGCCGTCTCCATTGGCATCGCCGCGCTGCCCAAGGTCGTCGGTGCGGATGGTCAGCGTTTCGTTGCCGTTGTAGTTCAGCGAGGGCGTGTAGAGCAGCGTGGCGAGTGCCGCGCTGATATCGGTCTGGCTGCCCTCCAGCGTGAACGTGGCCGTGCCCAGCGCGCCAGCGACGACCGTTGTGGCCCCGGGGGTGAGCGTCAGTGTGCCGTGCAGCACGCTCAGGGTGACCCGGATGATGCCGTTGCCGGCGTCGGGGTCGCTGACCGCAAGGCCCACGATAGGCAGCGCGTTATCTTCGAGGGTCGACGGCGAAGTGGGCAGGATGTTGACCGGCGGGTCGTTGCGCTCCACGTAACCGACGTTGCCGGCCACCGCCGCGCCACTGTCGCCGCCCGAGAACTGCACGCGCGCGAGCGGGCTGGAGGGATCGCTGTCGATGCGGGCATTCACGGTGCCGGTGGGCGTCGCCAGCACGATGGTCGGTGGCGCGTCGATCCGGAATACACCGCGCCCCAGCACGCCGAAACTGTAGAAGCCGTTGGCGTCGGTGGTCGTGGTCCAGGTCTGGTTGTCGGCCGTGGTGTCGAGGTTGTTGTCCGCGCCGCCCCAGGTGAGCGTGACGGTTTGCCCCGCAATGGACGGGCCGTCTGGCACCGAGCTGCCCGTGGCGGAATCCGTATCGTTCCAGAGCGTGCCCGATACATAGCTCACGCCGGCTGCATCGCTGTCCTGGTAGTTGTTGGGGCCCACCAGACTGCCGGTGCGCTCTCCGGTGGCGCTGCCTGCCGGCCCGACGTTCGAGCCGCCGAACGTGGTGAAGGCGTTCGACAGGCTGGTATAGGTGACGGTAGCCGCCGTATCGGCCAGAAGTGTGTTGTTCGGCAGGCTCGCCGAGTAGATCAGCGAAACCTTGCCACCCTGAGGCATGTAGTCGATGTTCAGCGTGACCTGGGTGCCGGTGTTGGTCAGCGTGAATCCTGGAGGCAGGCCGCCGGGACTGTATGTCACACCATTCACGACGACGCTCTGCACCGTGAGCGTCTGGCCGCCGGGCGGCAGGCTGTCGGTCAGTACCACGTCGTGCGCGGCAGTCGTGCCGGAGTTGCTGAAACTGACGCTGTAGGTGGCCTGGCCGAATGCGCTGCCAACGCCGGGATCGAACGCCACGACGGACTTGTCCAGATCGACGATACGCGGCTCAACCACGCGCTCGACCACTTGGGCGGTGCTGGTGCGCAGTTGGCCTTCACTCAGGAAGTCTGCGTGCACAGGAAGCAGCGCGCCGGCGGTCACGTTCGCGGTGTTATCCACGCGTACGTTGAATTCGAAGTAGAAGCCCTCGAAGTCGGGGTCCTGGTTCAGGTTCACGAGCGAACCCACTGGCAGGACGATTACACGCCCGTTCGAGGTGTCGATCAGCGACGTGTTGACGATGCCCTGGGCCCGTAGCTGGCCACCGAGATCCGCCTGCAGCAAGGTCTGGCCCGAGCTGGTGACGCCGCCATTGAGATAGAGGGTGCCGCCGACGGCCAGATTGCCCAGCGTTGTCGTCAGGCCGGGCGTGCCGCTGCTGTTCGGGTCGGAGATAAAGCTGATGGCGGCGGAACCGTCGTTGAGAAAGGTCAGCCCTTCGGGCAGGTAGATCTGTACCGAGCCGTCCAGCACGACGCCTTCCGGTACCACGAACGCCACCCGGTAGTGAATGATCTCTCCCACGGCCACGTCTTCCTGATCGACCACGGTCGGGCCGAGCGGGGTATCGGGGTCGCCACCGACGTGGCTGATGGACGAGCCGGCTGCCACGCGCGTGGCATTGACGTTGTTGATCTGATAGTCGTTGAGGACGCCGCTGTTGAGCACGCCATCGGTGCCGGTGCGCTCGCCGGTGTTGGCGCCGTCCAGGCTGGTCCACGTGACATTGACCTGGTTGTCCACCGTACCGGACAGGCCCGTGAGAATGCTCAGCGTGCCGGTGAACTGGATGGCGACGGCGCCGCCGCGCGGAATGTCGAGCTTGGTGCCTGGCGCGCTTTGCAGCACGCCATTGACGATCACGAAGTCGCCGGGCCCGGAGGTCGTCGCGCCGCCCGACAGCGTGACCCCGGTGATCTGCACATTGATGAGTTCTTCGGGCAGGTTATCGACGAACCACACGTCGTAGGCGTTGACGTCGCTGGACGATGTGCCGTTCCTCAACGTGATGGTGTAGGTCATCTGGTCGCCGCGGTCCACACCGGCGATCGTGCCAGTGGAAGTGACGTCCTGCCTGACAGTCAGCGTCGGCTCGACAATCGTTACCGTGGGCTGCGTGCCGGTGAGCGCGATTCCGCGATCCACGCCAGTGGTGCCATTGGGCACGTCGCCGTCCGGATCGGTGAACGTGATGGCGGCGTTATTGGCGAGCTGCCGTCCGGCCTGGTTGCTGATCACGTTGCTGGCCACCAGCCGCACGCGGATGACGAAGCTGTTGTTGGCAGTGTTATTGTCGCCATCGGCCGAGCTGGCGCTGAACGTCAGTTGCATGTCGGTGCCGTCCGCGCCGGCCGCCCCACCTGCGGGGCTGATGCTCGCCACGTTGACCGATCCGGCAAAGTCGGCGGCGAGCGCGCCACTGCCGGCCCGCGTGACGATGAGCTGATAGCCGCCGTTGCCGAAACTGGTGTCGAGCGTCAGGCCGTCGGGCACGATATCGGTCAGGCGCAGGTTCTGCGTCGAGCCCTCCGGCAGCGTCACCACGATGTCGTACAGCATGCTTTCGCCGATCACCAGATTGGCGCCGGTGGTGTGGCTGGCGCTGGAATCGCTTTCCGCCGGTGTGCTGCCGCCACCAGCGAAAACCTTCGTAACCACCGGCAATGCGGCCAGTTCGTCCGCGGTGTCGGTCAGATCGGTAGGGGTGAAATCGGTCCCGCCATTGATGCTCGCGTAGTTGGTCAACGCGGCTACCGTCTGCAGATTTTGTCCGGCCAGCACCGACTGGGCCACCACGGTGTCATAGGTGATGATCACCATGTTCGTGCCGGCGACGTCATTGGCGCTGCCGGGGCGGCCCGCCAGGAACGTGGCCTGGTTGCCGGCATCGAGGAAGGTGATGGTGTTGCCCGATACCGAGTAATCGACGCCAGCCTGCAGCAGCGTGCCGTCGCCGCGGCTGATGCGCAGGTTTGCTGCCGCGAGGCTGCCGTTCAGGAATGTCAGGTTGGGCGGCAGCGTCAGCGTGGTGACGACGTCGTAGGCGCCACCACCGCCAGTGTTCTCTATCGCCGTGGCCAGACGGACCACGTCGCCGGCGTCAATGCCGGTGACGGTGCCTTCCACTGCGTTGATATCGGTCACGGGTTGTGTGAAGGCCGCGCCAGCGCTGCCAGCGGCTGCCCAGGTACCGGTGGTGCCCGTAACGGTGCCATGCGTACTCGACACGACGCCGTGCTTGATGCTGAGTACTGGTTCGGCCACCGAATGCACTTCCTCGACATCCGTACTGACCAGCACCTGCTGGTTGATCGTGGTGGTCTGGCTCGATTGCCCCACCACGCTGATCGAACGCTGGTCGGCAAACGGCTGGTCGCTCACGCGCATGGTGAACACCAGCTCGATGCGGTTCTGCCCGGCCGCGCTGCCACTCAGGATGAAGTTGCCGAAGTTGAAAACGACGGAATTGCCTGCGCCACCGCTTACGCTCAGCACGCTACCCGGGTGGGTGTCGCCGCTGCCGTAGCTCCACTGATTGATGCCGGTGCCGTTGCTCCAGGCGATGGCGGCGTCGAACAGCGGCAGCGGCAGGAATGCCGAAAGCTTGAAGTTCTCGTAGTCGCCAGTCACGAGGTCATAGCTGAGCCGGAACGTCACGGTATCGCCCGGATGCAGCTCGTAGCTGGCCGGCGGCGTGGTGCCGTTGATCTGCGTGACGGCAACGTCGACCTGGCTGGTGGGAATGGTGACCGTGGTTTGCGAGTCGTCGGTGTCGGTGCCGCCGAGGTTGAACGGCCCGATCACCACCGTGCCGGTGATCAGCGCGTTGTTGCCAAGGCTGTCGCCCTCGTTGATCTCGCTCTGCGGATAGGTGGTCTGGTAGGCCTCGTCGACCACCGCGTTGTAGGTGACCGTGGCAATGGTGCCTGACTGCAGCGTGCCATTGCTGGAGATATCCCCGGCCAGCACGGCCAGTGGAAACCCCGCGTTGCGGATCGACGTGGCAAGGTCGAAGGTGATGGTCGTTCCAGCGGGACCCTTGGCGCCGATGGTGTAGACCAGCGGCACGGTATAGGAGACGCCGTCCTGGCGGAAGGTGATCGTTGGCGTGCCACTGAAGGTCATGCCGTCGCCGAGTTGGTCGGTGACGGTTAGCTGGCCGTTGTGCAGCAGGGTCTGACCGAAAGAAAAGTAGTCGGATACGGCAATGTCATAGCGAAACTGCAGCGTGTCTCCGGGCGAGACGCCGGCCACGCCAGTGTCGTTGGCCAATGCGGCCGACTTGTGCAACGTAATCGACTTGGCCGTGAAGGTGACGGGATCGCCGTCGTCAGTCACGACCAGAAAGGGAGGCGGCTGGGGCGGCACATCGCGCGGATCGAGCGGCTGCCAGTCGGCCGATACATGGGGCGCTCCCACGGTGATGGTCTTGCTGGCGCCGCTGATCGGGTCCAGGATCGGCGCGCCGGTGCTGTCCGTATCGCCCACGTAGAAGCCCACGACCGTGTTTGTTGCCTGCGTCAGCGTCGGGTAGACGACCGTGTACGAGCGCAGGTACGCGCCACCCGCCAGGGCGTTGGCAATTGCTGTCTGGCCAGTGACGACGGTGCCGTCCGCCAGCGTGATCGATAACACGAGTCCGCCCGCGCCCGGCGTGATGCTCTCCACGCGAATCGTGTCGGGCAGGTCCTGCGTGACCTGGACGTTGTGCAGTGTCTGACCGGGAGCCGGCGTGGTGGTGACCGTGAGCGAGTGGGGGAAGTTCTGCCCGGTCACGGTCTCGCCTTCGACCATGTCCACCGTCTGGGTGATCTCCAGCGGTGTCGATTCCAGGGTGTACTTGTCCCATGACGCCTCGATCAGCGTCGGGTCCTGGGTCGGATTGTCGAGCGCGTCGTTGCCGTACTGGAAGCCGCCTCGCACACTGATCACGTGGGGCTGGTTGGCATCGGCCAGTTCGCTTAGCTTGACCGTGATGTCGACCGTGGCGGAGGGCTGGCCGTTGCCGAAGCTGGCGTACGGCAACTCCAGGACGACGAGCTGGTCGCCGGCGCGGTAGCCGTAATCGGCGGCGCGGAGAATCAGCGGGTTGCCGCTGGCGTCCTTGGCGATCGGATGAACGGCGGTACCGTCCGCCCCGAACGTGATGATCTGCGCGTTGAGCGCGATGCCCTGGTAGGTGGCCGAGACGAACGTCGCGCCGTCATCGCCGTCATAGCCCGTGGCCGGCAACAATACGTCGATATAGGGCGCATAGCCCGGCTGGCTGGACGGGTTGGTAAAGGTCACCTCGAAAGTGGCGGTGCCTCCGAGCAAGATGGTCTCGCCACTGCTGCCGAGCGTCGTGGTGGGGCTGGCATTGGCCAGCAGCCCGTTGTAGTGGGCCAGTTCGTCGGCATTGATGTCGAGGTGGCTCTCGATCGGGCCGGTGCTCTTTTCAAGCGTCCAGTCACCGCCGGCGGCAGCCGAACCTGTGTCATTGGTCGAGGCGGCCACGTCAGCGCCCGTTACGGCGGCAAGGCGCTGAATCAGCGCTTCGCCGCTGTCGCCCGCACCACTGCGGCAACCGTAAAGCAGAATGTCGGCGCCCGTGCTCAGGTGGCTCGCCCATTCGGCGGCGCGGTTGATGTCAGCGGATGCGGCGGTGAGCTGGCTGGTGCCCAGCGTGATCTCGCCGGGATTGCCATGGCCGAGGATCTGGATCGAACTGACTTGTCCGAGCTGGTCCAGCGCGGCCTGGATCGCCGCCACGCCGTCCTGGCCTGCAGCCACCACGACGACACGCGTTCCCGGCGTGGCGCTTTGCGCGAGTTCGTTGGCGCCATTGATGCGGGCATCGATCACCAGCAACTGCTGGGTTGCCGCATGACCATCGGGCGCCGGGGCGTGTGCGTCGGTCGGGGCAGTCCTGACTGCGTCTGGCTGGGCCAGTGTTGCGAGTGCTGCTGCTCGACAGCGGCACCAGCGGCGGCGTCGTACAGCAGGCGAGGCTCCAGTGCCAGGGTGCGGCTCGATGGCTGGAATTTGAGGGCGGCTTCCGGTTTCATCGCGAGGCGTGCTTTCTCATGCATCGCAGGCAGAAGCGGTCATGCGTTGCCCAGCCTGCAAGTGGAACGGGAGTAATTCAATATAAGAGTTGCGTCCTCAGTTCGGGTTGAATTCTTTGAGAACGCCGCTTTAGAACCTTCGATATTGCGGGGCAATTCGAGTCGTCAATTTTTGACGCTGTCAGCGATCTGGCGCGTGTGCATTCGCGTGTGGTGTGGGGAAAAGAAGGGCCGATCCCGGAAGGCAGATTCCCGGACCGGGTCCCGGAAGGGCTACCCGTTACTGCACAGGGTCACCGTGAAGATCCATACCATCCGGGGCGAGCGCCTCGAATGAACTTCCTGCGGTGCATGTCGCGGCATCCGCGCCATGCACCGGCTCATGCGGACGTCAGTTTCCGCTTTGGACCGAGCCGCAATTTGGGTTGCGGGGAAATGGGGCTGCCTTTGCTGGCAGCCCCCGCCGCAACGTCATCGGCCTGCGAATGCGATGCGGCGGAGCAACCGCTCAGGTTGCCATCAGTACGGCGCGTTCACCACCACGTACTGTGATCCCTGCGGTTGATACCACGTGGTGCCACACTGCTGGTAGACCATGCCGCCGTAATTGACTGGCGCACAGCTTGGCGGAACGGACCGTACGACGGAGCCGATGACGGCAGAGGTCACCGCCACGGTCGCCGTGACCGCCGCCGCGGTTGCCACCGGGTGATAGTCATTGTCCCAGCCGCCGCCGCAGCAACCGCCGTGGTTTTCAACGTTGACGTTGACGTTCCGGTTGGTGTTGACGTTGACGTTCCGATTGGTGTTGACACTGTTCACGCTGGTGCTGCGGACGTTGTTGGCGCGTGCGTCAGCCGGCCTGTGTGCCTGCGCGTTCACTGCCGCGCCACCACCACCCCGTCCACCACCGCCCCCACCTCCGCCTCCGCCTCCGTGAAATCCACCACCACCGCCACCGCCGCGTGCTTCGGCAACGGGTGCCCATCCACTTGCCACCACGATGACTGCACCCAGCAGCGCTACGATCGCCTGATTGAGAGAGTGTTTCATTGGTGGCTCCTTCATTGATTCTTGAGGGGGACGAACTCGGCGACTTTCGCTCCCTTGGGCGGCGTGAAATGGAAGGTGGAAGCTGTGAACTTCGGCTTCAGGTTCCAGGTCAGCCACGTCACGGATTGCGGCCGTGCTTCATCGCTCCGGTTTGTGACCACGATCTTTCGCGGCAGTGGCTGGTTACCGGAGGCGATCCAGATCTGCCAGTCGATCATGCCCTGACGGAATGCGTACTGGTCGCACAACTGGCCGTCGATCAAGTCCTGTCCCGCGACCATGGCGGATGTGATGCCGTTCGTTGGTGCATTCGGCGTGCCCCACAGGAACAGGTCGTCAACCGGTACCTCGATGCCGAAGCGCTCCCGCAGTTTGACCACGAGGTTGCTCAGGTTGTCGCTCGAGTCGACCGTGCTGTAGTAGTTGCTTTCCGGGTAATAGAGCGCAACCTTATGCCCGTCGTAGTACAGGTCACGCTGTGCCCGTGCACTTCGCATCTGCACACGCATCTTGTCGGGTCGATCGGCATCGACGCGGGCGCTGGCCGAATGCTGCAGCTTCTGTCCGTCTTCGAGTACGCGTTCGCCATCGAGGTCGATCTTGACGGAGAACTGCTTCAGCGTCTGCAGGTATCCACCCATGTCCTTCAAGGCCTGGATGGCATCGGGGTTCACGGCGTTGGCGTCAGGCTTGCTTTCTGGCGGCGGCGCCGTGGCAGCCGTCTGGGTGTCTGGCGCGGGTGAAGAGGTGGCCTGCGGGGCCGGACTGCTGCACGCGCCCAGCGAAATGGCCAGCGCGGCAATACACAATGCACGATTCATAGCGAACCCCCTTGGATATGGATGCCTTCGCCGGATTCCGGTGGTGGGCATGGCCTGCTGAGACGGCCGCCATTGGCGACCGTGGAAGAACGGGTTTGGCTGACTGCAGTATTCATGGATCGTCCGGGCCACCAGATCGGACGAAGTCGCCGGCCGCATGGAATCCCGTAACGGTTCAACTGCGCAGGCATGCCGAATCCACGCTGCGGCGTTGGCGCGTGATGATTGCGGTGCACGTGCGAGGCGGGGGCGGCAGCTAACACGATCGCGATGTATGGGACGAAGTGGGATCAGCGCGGAAACGCGGTGAGCGTGTTGATCAGCCTTCGTTGACGGACCGACGGGCCATGTTGTCCGGGAGCGGCCCGAAGAACGCCCGCTTGAATTTTTCGCGACCAATCGCACGCGCCAGTTCGGCGAGGGTGCAGTACATGAGCACAAGCGTCAGCAGCAGAATCTGTATTGCCCAGAACCGCGGCCAATTGATCTCGGAGACCAGCAGCTTGTTGGCTGCGGCAAAGCCGGGCGCCTCCTTCCAGAAATCGTAAAGGCGCTCCAGATAATGAATGAACAGGGCCACCAGGCTGTACATCACCGTCTTCCATCCAACATTCCAGATCAACGGCTTTTCCGGGAACCGGTTGATGAACGGGAGCATGTCGGCCAGCAACACTGCCTTGCCGAGGATCAGGGCAGCCAATGCCACCGACGCGGTGGTCTCCAGCTCGATGCCAGTTCCCCTGACCATGAGTGCCCGGATGATCGCGACGATATGAAGGATGACGAAGAAGTAGATCGTCGGCGGCAGCATCTCCATGAATTCGTGCTTGATCGTCCCGATCAGCTTGCTCATTTCAATCCCCTGATTCAGTGGCGCCCGCAGCGTTGGCTGAGTGGCGAATGAAACACGGCTGGCGGCGCAAGTGCGCCCTCAACGTTATAGGCCAGATGGCGTATGCGTGAGAAGTGCGATGTTGCCGGCAGCCGGCATCAAACTATCGCTGAAGCCGGTTTCCTTATGAAGTGAATCTTCTCTTGCGCGTATGAAAAGGATTCAGTCGATGGTCATGGGTTGCTTCAAGCGTGTTGGGACAGATGGCGTGGCAATGACGGACGTGTCAGAAGCTGCGATAGCACTGCTGCCTCGGTGGTCCCAGGCCGCGCCTGAAGCCATAGGTAGTCGGGGTAATCAATTGCCCTTCGGGGCAGTGTCCGGTACGCCATGATTTCCGGTGTCTCGCAAGTGGAAAGCGGGATACATTGGGTGGCGATGCGCACACAGTACGAACGGCAGTTGCCATACACTAGATTTCCTCCGTATGCCCGACCTTGCGTTCGGAAGGCAGGCAGCCGATCCATTCACGCGGCAGCGCTCCGCATGTCACCGCATCCCACCTACAGGAGGCCCGAAAATGGCAGACATCCGCACCCTGGCAGAACGGCAGGCGATTGGACGTGAAGCACGCAGCCGCGCAAAGCGATCGTCAAATGCCGAGATCGGCAACATCGACCGTGATCCGGTGGCGTTGCTGGAGCAGAACAGCGCGGGGCGCGTGGAGGCGCTGGTGCCGCTGCGCTATGGGCGCATGTCGGTGTCGCCATTCACGTTCTTTCGTGGCAGCGCGATTCTCCAGGCGCACGATCTTGCCGCCACGGCAAATGCAGGCATCGCATTCCCAATCTGCGGCGACGCACACCTGATGAATTTCGGGGGCTTTGCCACACCGGAGCGGCAGCTTGTCTTCGATCTGAACGATTTCGACGAAGTGGCCGTGGGCCCCTGGGAGTGGGACGTCAAGCGCCTTGCCGGAAGCCTGGCCATCGCCGGCGAGCATATGGGTATCGCCCGGGACACGGTCAGCGACATCGTGGCGACGGCTGTGCACGAATACCGCGACCGCATGGAGGAGTACGCCGGGTACAGCGCGCTGGATCTCTGGAACGAGATTGTCTCGTTCGAACGCATGCTCGAAGCCGCGACGAGCGACGAGGGCCGCCGAACGATTCTCAAGGCGAAGGAAAAGGCCGCAGGGCGGACCAACGAAAGCATGTTGAACAAGATGGCCGCGCAGCGTGACGGGCAATGGTGGATTCAGGACGCGCCGCCGGCGATCTTTCATCCCAGCGGCCCCACTTCGCTGCTTGGCGAGCACGACCAATGGTCCAACACCGAGGCGTGGCGAGGCAAGCTGGCCCGCGCTTTCGACGGGTATCTGAAAACGCTTCCCTCGGAGCGACGCGCGCTGATCGACCACTTTTCCCTGCAGGACGTTGCCTTCAAAGTGGTAGGGGTCGGCAGTGTGGGTACCTTCTGTCTGGTGCTGCTGATGGTGGACAGCCACGAGCAACCGCTGTTCCTGCAGGTTAAGGAAGCCAGGGACTCGGTAATCGCGCTTCACTATGACGCTGAAGGCCCGGCGCATCAGGGTCAGCGTGTCGTTTCGGGTCAGCGCCTGCTGCAGGCGGCCAGCGATGCGTTCCTTGGCTGGACGTCTGGCCCGGCAAATCGACAGTTCTACTTCCGTCAGTTGCGCGATATGAAGGTATCGGCCGACGTCGAAAGCATGAGCAACGGGGTACTGCAGGGATATGCGCGCTTCTGCGGTTGGGCGTTGGCACGCGCGCACGCGAAGGCGAGCGGGAAGGCAGTGGAGATCGCGGCCTACCTGGGCAGCGGGGAGCGGTTCGCCGATGCGATCACCGATTACTCGTTCGCTTGCGCCACTCAGAATCTGAAGGATTACGAGGCGTTCAAGCTCGCGTGTCGGACGGGCAAGATCGAAGCCCGCAGTGACGAGGACATGGCGGCGGACTTCCGCATGTAGCCACCGCGTTCAGACTAACGAGCGGCAAAAGGCCCCGGTGCTTGAGGCAAGCGCCGGGGCCTTTTTTTACCTTACGGCGTGACGATGTTGAACCAGAACTCGAAGTGGTCGAGGTAGCTCACCAGTTCGTCGAGCTTCGCCTGATTGCCAGTGACCTTCGCCGATCCATTCTTGATCGCGTCGGCCAGCTTCGTCTGTTGCAGGATGATGCCGTTCAGCGTGTCGCGCGACATCGCCACGGAGGCATCCGCGTTGGCGGATTCGACGCCTGCCGTGTGGTTGAGCACGCCGTTCTCAAGTTCCAGCAGATACTTGCCGCCTTCCTTGCCGAAGTCGACGTTCAGCGCGATCTTCGCATTGGCCGCCTTGGCGCGGTTCACGCGAACGCTGAGATAGTCGAAGAACATCTCCGGCGTCATGGCCTTCACCGTATCGCCGCTGGCGGTGTTCGGCGTGGGCAGCTTCTTCACGCCTTCGCGCAATTCCTTGGCACCGGTCAGGTAGAAGTTGCGCCACGGGCCGGATTCGGCCTGATAGCCCAGTTGCTCGAGCGCGTCGGCCTGGAGGTTCTTGGCGGCCTTGTTCGACGGATCGGCAAACACCACGTGGTTGACCACCTGGGCCACCCAGCGATACTCACCCTTGTCGTACGCCTGCTTGGCCTTCGACAGCACGGCACTGGCCCCGCCCATGAACTCGACGTAGCGCTTGCTGGCTTCCACCGGCGTCAATTCGTCCAGCGTGGCGGGGTTGCCATTGAACCAGCCGAGGTAAAGGACGTAGGTCGCCTTCACGTCGTGGCTGACGGAGCCGTAGTAGCCACGGTTGGCCCACATGTTGGCGAGGTCGGGCGGCAGCTTGAACTTGTCCGCGATCTCGACCATCGTCTCGCCCTGATTGGCCAGGCGCAGCGTCTCGTCGTTGATGTAGCGATACAGGTCGCGCTGCTGGCGCAGCAGGTGTACCACGTTCTTCTGGCCGAAGCTCGGCCAGTGGTGCTGGGCGAACATGACATCCGCCTTGGCGCCCCACATGGTCAGGGCCTGGTTCAGGTACTTCGACCAGGGCAGCGGCTCGCGGATCTTGGCGCCACGCAGCGAATACGTGTTGTGCAGCGTGTGTGTGCAATCCTCGGCTGCGGAGATCGCGCGCTTTTCCTCGATGTACCACAGCATCTCGGCCGGAGCTTCCGAGCCAGGAGCCATCAGGAACTCGTAGGTCAGGCCGTCGATGACGCGCTTTTCACCGGTCTTGGTGATCGTGTCCGTCGGAGACAACAGCGTGACGGTGCCGGCCGAGGTCGTGGTGCCGAGACCGGCGCCGACCTGGCCCTTTTCATCGGCGGGCAGCAGATTGCCGTACATGTAGCTGGCGCGGCGGCTCATGGCGTTGCCGGCCATGACGTTCTCCGCCACCGCGGCTTCCAGGAAGCCCTCCGGCGCGTAGATCTTGACCTTACCGGAGGAGACGTCGTCCTGGCTGATCACGCCACGTACGCCGCCATAGTGGTCAACGTGGCTGTGCGTGTAGATCACCGCCTTCACGGGCTTGCGGCCGCGATTGGCATAGTAGAGATCGATGGCGACCTTGGCCGTTTCTTCCGAGACGAGGGGGTCAACGACCGTGATGCCTTCCTTGCCCTCGATGATGGTCATGTTCGACAGGTCCTGATTCCGAACCTGATAGATGCCATCGGTCACCTGGAACAGGCCGCTGATGTTGATCAGCTGAGCCTGACGCCAGAGGCTCGGGTTGACCGTGCCAGGCGCCTGGGAGCCTTCCTTGATAAAGGCGTACTGGTTCGGGTTCCAGATGGGGTTGCCCGACGGCCCCTTGATCAGCGCGTTCGGCAGTGGCGCGACAAAGCCGCGGTGTGCGTCATCGAAATCGGAGCGATCCGAGAAAGGCAATTCGCTGAGGAGTTTCTGGTTGGCGGCCTTGGTCGCGCCGGTGGCGTCCTTCCGCGCGTCCTGGGCATAGGCCGCGCCGAACTGGGAGAGCACCGCGGCGGAGACGAGCGTCACGACGCTCGCGCGAAATCGGCTGTTCTTCATGTTTTCCTCTTTGATTGTCCCAATCGAATTTGTGCCGGCCTGGTTTTGGGGGCGTTGGCCAGGTGTGCAGACCCGTGTATCCCGACAAGTACGAGCCTGACTGCACAGAATTCTGAGCGAACTTCCTGAGTGTCAGAAGTTAGTTTTTTGGGTGCAGGATGCGCCTCGACATGAAATATTTGCTTTAGATTTGCCCTGCGGTTTTCGATGGAATACGTATCTGAGAATGCCGTTCCTGTCGTTGCAGATTTCGGGTGTTACGTGACAAGCGGATCGTTCGGCAGAGTCTTGTCCGTGACGTTCGCAACCGGTGGTGCTGCCGGACTGCGTGGATCCGTTCGCAGTTCTTGATCCTCGCAACCCGGTGCCACGGTGAACAGGTGAGCAGTACTGATGGCGCATCGACGGTACGCCATTGAGGTGAAGGGCAGAGGCAGTGCCCTTGGGTGCAAGCGGAAGCCGACGGGCCGCCCCTACAGCGAAGGATGTTTGCTGCTGGGGCCTACCGATCCATCCCGTCCATTGATCTGCCGGCGCATCTCGTCGGCAAGGGGATGGAGGCCGCTGGTGGACGCCGATGCCACCAGGCTGTATCCAAGGCCCTGATTGGCCCATGAGTACCCCGCCACGCCGGCTTGTACGTGTGCCTTCATTGGTGTGTCGCCTTCGATGGCCATCGGGCGTACCAGCATCGCCAGGCGTGTGCCGTGACCGTCCTCGTACATGAAGAGGCCGGCGGGTCCATGCTCGGTGGCGACGAGGCGCCCGCCGATGCAGCGATAGCCTGCCTTGCCGAGGTCCGGCACGGCAATCTGGCGACGCAGCCGCGAGGAGACCCAGTTCACCAGGTCGTTGCTGTCGGCGGCGCCCATTTCCACGGGACGTATCGGGTCGGCGGCAAATACCTGGAAGCTGGCCGTGGCTTCGCGCGCCAGTGCGGCGATGCCGCCGGTGGGCGGCTCGGTCGCGCCGCGTCCCATCCAGCCGCCGATGCCACCAAGGCACATGGCGACGAAGACGGAAGCCGCCAGCCGCCACGGATGGCTGGCGCGGGCGCGTCGTGCCGTCAGCATGTGCCGCAGGTTCAGTTCTGGCGGAACCGGTTCGTCTGCGATTGGGGCGAGCGCGGCGCGCAGCTGCTCGCGCTGGGCCATGTAGCCCTCGATGCGGGTCGCGACGTCGGGATGCTGCTGCAGGTATGCCTCGATCTCGCGCAGGCGCGTGGGGTCGAGCGCGTGGTCGACATAGGCCAGCAGTTCCTCTTCCTGTATCGGTCGATGCTCGTTCATTTGACCCTCCGCAGTCCGGATGCCGGGGCCGCCTTCAGGCCGGGTTCCATCTGCCTCAGTAGTTTTTCCCGCGCGCGAGACAGGCGCGACATCACGGTGCCGACGGGAATCTCAAGAATGCGTGCGGTCTCGGCGTACGACATCTCCTCCACCGAGACCAGCAGGAGCACGCTCCGCTGTTCGGCGGGAAGAGTATCGACTGCGCTCAGCAGGTCCCGATAACGCAGTGCGTCTTCCTGGGCCGGCGGCACGGTCATGAGGGACTCCGCCACGTCGTCGATAGCCACGTGCAGCCCTTGCGCGCTGGCATGGCGGCGCAGGGCCGTCATCGCCAGGTTATGCAGGATGGCGAATACCCAGCTACGGGTGTCCGCGCGGCTGCGGCGGCTGTCCCAGTACGTGATGACCTTTTCCAGGCAGTCCTGCACGAGATCGTCCGCGGCCGCCTGCTCGCGCAATAGCGCGCGGGCATAGCGGCGCAACGCCGGAATCATCGGCTCGACCTGTTGCAGCAAGTCCTTCACGGCAGCGGTGTCTCCTTCAGGGGGGACAGCATGATCGTCCTTGGGCTAGAGCGCCTGCACCTGAACAGGTGCGGCGGGTTTGCCGTTTTCCGACGGGGCGATGACGAGAAAGCGTCGTCCCTCCACGGTGGCGTTGTCCTGCACGATCTGCCGGATGGGGCCGATTGCATTGACAATAGCCGAGCCGGCGGGGTTCGTCATGAACGAGGCGAGCGGCTCCAGCGATCCGGTGCCGTCCGCATGGCGGGCCAGCGCCAGTACGTACGCGTGCTTCGGTTGCAGCCCCGTTGCCGAGGCCTGCAGAACCTGAAGCAGGCCCTGGTCGAACAGCGTCACGCTGGTGGGGGCGTTGTCCGTGGCCACCGGCTTGCCGTTCTCGACACGCAGCAACTTCAATTGCGTGCTCTGGCCAGCCAGGCCTGGCGGCTGCAGTCCTTGTGTGCCATCGCCATCGGGTACCGCATTCGGCACGTAGGCAATCGCCTGCGGCGCCTGACCCACCGGCACGTTGGCGACGACCTGGTTCGTGGCGGTATCGATGACGGCCAGCTTGTCGGCATTCTCCAGTCCGACGTAGATCCGGCTCCCGTCGCCCGACGGCCAGACACCGTGAGGAAGGCTACCCACGGGAATGGTGGCCACCGGGGAGAAGTCGTCGGTGCGGAATACCTTGACCTGGTTCAGGCCGCCGATCGTGACATAGGCAAGCGTGCCCGCCGCCGTGTGCGCGAAGTTGACGTGATTGGTGATCGGGCCCGTCTCGATTGTCCTGATCGGGCGGAACGGAGGCTGTGCCTCGAACACCTGCGTCTTGCCGACGTCTTTCAGCGTGAACCAGACCTGTTTGCCATCCGGTGTGGCCGCGATGTTCGGGCAGAACGGACTTTCCTGCTTCACGCGGCCCACGATCTTGTGGTCGGCCACGCTCACGACCGCCGTTTCGGGGTTGAACGACGAGCAGATGTAGCCGTACTTGCCGTCTGGCGAGAAGATCTGCATGCCTGGGCCGTCGGCAACCTTGATGCGGGCGGTCTCCGCGAACGTCGCGGCGTCGAGAACTGCGATGTAGTTTTCGCCGCGCACGGTGATCCACACTTCCTTGCCATTCGGCGTGTAGAACGCCTCATGCGGCGAGCGTCCCACGTAGGTGACATGCTTGACCGCATTGGTGGCCGTATCGATGAACGACACTGAGTTCGACCCGATGGAGACGATCGCGAGCGTGCGATGGTCCGGCGAGAAGCCCATGCCGTGAACCAGCAGCTGGCCGCGGTACAACGGACTCAGATTGCCGGGCGCGGGGTCGCCCAGCCGGATAACACCGAGCAACCGGTTGTCGGCCGGATCGGTGACGGAGACGGTGTTCGAGAACTGTTCGGCCGCGTAGACACGGTCCCGGTGGCTGATGGGCACGTCCGGCGCATTCAATGGGCCAGGGGCCTGGCCGGCAAGGGCGACGCTGGCGATGCCGGCGGCACCGATCATCAACGCGAGGGAAAGCGAAATGGCGTGTCCAAGGGGGCTGGGTTTCATGATCGGGCCTTGCATCAGTGCGCGTGGGCGGAGTGGTCGTGGTTGGCGGGCTGCGACGGCGACGGTGTGGAGGCCACCGGCTGGGTTGGTGCTAGCTGGGTTGGTGCTGGCGCGGACGGCGGAAGCGGCTGTCCAAGCGCCAGCCGCATCGCGGCGATCTCCTGCATCTGATCGACGATGATTTCCTGCGCGATGCGCCTGAGCTGCTCGTTCTTGCCGTAGCGGAGTTCCGCCATGGCCATGTCGATGGCGCCTTGGTGGTGCGGGATCATCATCGCCGCGAAGTCTTCGTCGACATTGCCACTAGGGTGGACCGACATGCCGTCCATCATTCTTGTCATCGCCACTTCGTTCTCCGCCGCGAACCGCTCGGCGTCCGAGCCAGTGGCGGTGGCGGCAAGAGCGGTTGCGGGTGCGGCAGCGGTCAGCGCCGTCAGCAGGAACAGCACCGCACCAATGGCTGGAGGTGTGGGCAGTCGATAGAAGGAGACCATGATTCCTCGCGTCGTTCCATGGGCCCGGAGCGGGCCGTTGTTGGGTAGACGCGGGGAGGGGGGTGCTTATTCCACCTAGGGCGGATTTATTTTTCGGCGGCTCTGGCATCGTTACACGCGATTACCAGCTTCACGTTTCCCCGCGCGGAGTGCCGTAGTATCCTTTTTTCGATTTTCAGGAGGGAAGGAATGATGAAGGCTCTGCTGCTGACGATCGTCTCATGTGCCGCATTGCTGACGGGGTGCGCCGTCGGCCCGTACCCCTATGATGATTCTGCCGCTGGTCCGGGCTGCCCGCCGGGACAGGCGAAGAAGGGCAATTGTCGTGTCGACCAGTACGGGAACGAGTCCTTCTGCCCGCCCGGCAAGGCCAAGAAGGGCCAGTGCTAGCCGCACGCAGGCTCGTCTGCGGAGCCTGACTGTTTTACCGCCGCTCGCTTTCGCCCATCCTCAGCGTGAGGCCACCTTCAAGCTGTCGTGAATCGAGCGAACCCCATCCACGCTGCAAATCGTCTCCAGCGCGATATCGTGCTGCGCCTTGCTTGGCACCGAGCCGCTGCTCTTGACAATGCCGTCCCTGGCAAAAAGTGACAGATAGGGCTTCCGGTTTCCGTGTGACCTGCTACAGTCAATTTAGAGTCGGGACGGGAGCGAGCGCATAGCACTTCGCTTGTCGCGGCTATCGAGCCCTGGAGCCACGTCAGGGCTTTTTTGTTCGTTGGCAGTGCGTTGCCGACGGCCGAAGCTGGGGAGGAGTTGGCAATGCCTCGCAAAGAGATACTGGGCACCCTGGGGAGCTATATCAATCCGTTCCGCATCACGCAGGGCGAGGGGTTCCGTCTGGCGGACTTCGATCCTGCCGATACGCTGGGCTTCGAGATGAAGAAAGGCGAGGCGGCGGACCTGCTTCGCCACGGATCGGAATGGCTGGCGATAGAGCAGGACGTGCTCTACGCGCAGGACTCCTGGTCGGTGCTGCTGGTGTTCCAGGCCATGGACGCGGCCGGCAAGGACGGGACGATCAAGCACGTCATGTCTGGCATCAATCCGCAGGGGTGCGATGTCTTCTCGTTCAAGCAGCCGTCCCATGAAGAACTCTCGCACGATTTTCTCTGGCGATACCTTGCGAAGGTGCCCCAGCGCGGACGCATCGGCATCTTCAATCGGTCCTACTACGAGGACGTGCTCGTGGTGCGGGTGCACCGGCACCTGCTGGAGGCGCAGAAGATCCCGCCGGCACTCATTACCGACAAGATCTGGGACGAACGGCTCGCTGACATCGCCCGCTTCGAGGACTACCTCACGCGGCAGGGCGTGATCATTCTCAAGTTCTATCTGAACCTGTCGTACGAGGAACAGAAACGGCGATTCCTGAAGCGCCTTGATAAACCTAACAAGAGTTGGAAGTTCTCACCCTCCGACGTGCGCGAGCGCCGGCACTGGGACGAGTACATGCAGGCCTACGAGGCGGCGATCCGCGCGACTTCCACCGAGGCGGCCCCGTGGTATGTCGTGCCCGCCGACAAAAAATGGTTCACGCGGCTTGTCGTCGCGGCGGCCGTTGTCGAGGCCGTGGAGAAGTTGAACCTCCAGTACCCCGAGATATCGTCTGACCAGGCGAAGGCGCTGGCGAAGGCGCGTGAGGAACTCGAAGGGGAGAAGAAGGCGGCGAAGTAGGCAAGGAAGCGAAAGCAGGCGGGACATCAGGTAAAGCAGTGCGACGGCGAATGGCGCCGCATGACGGGCGCCGCAACCTGGAGGATGCAAGATGAGTGAAGCGGATACCGTGGTATCAGGCGTGGAGGAAACACCCTGGCACGCCATGACCGCCGATGAGGTCGAGCGGCGTTTCAGTGTCGATCCCTCGCAGGGCCTGGAGGCCGACGATGCCGCCGCGCGGCTGGGTACCTACGGACCCAACCGGCTGCCCCAGGGCAAGAAGCGCGGCGCCATCGCGCGCTTTGTCTCCCAGTTCAACAACATCCTGATCTATGTGCTGATCGCGTCGGCCTTCACCAAGCTGATGCTGAGCCTGTGGCTCGACGCATCGATCATCTTCGCCGTCGTCATCCTCAACTCGTTGCTGGGCTTCCTGCAGGAGGGAAAGGCCGAAGAGGCGCTGGATTCGATCCGCAACATGCTGTCCACCGAGGCACGCGTGTTGCGCGGCGGCGCGGCGCGCCTGCTTGATGCCGAGGAACTGGTGCCGGGCGATGTCGTGCTGCTGGAGTCGGGTGACAAGGTCCCCGCCGATCTGCGCCTGGTGGAAGCCAGGAACCTGCGCACAGAGGAAGCGGCGCTCACCGGCGAGTCCGTGCCCGCCGACAAGACGACGGTACCGATGCCCGCCAAGTCCACCGTGGGAGACCGCGAGAACATGGCGTTCTCCGGCACGATGGTGGTCTCCGGCCGGGCCACCGGCGTGGTTGTGGCAACGGGAAGTCAGACGGAACTCGGCCGCATCAACGAGATGCTTGGGCAGGTCAATCCGTTGGAGACGCCGCTGCTGCGGCAGATCACGAAGTTCGGTTACGTCATCACGGCGGCCATCGGTGTTCTCAGTGTCGTGCTGTTTTCCTGGGGGCACTGGCTCGGCAAGATGACTTTCGTGGAGCTGTTCCAGGCGATCGTCGGCATCGCGGTGTCGATCATCCCGGAAGGCCTGCCCGCGCTGATCACCATCACGCTCGCGATTGGCGTGAAGCGGATGGCCCAACGCAATGCCATCATCCGTCGTTTGCCGGCGGTGGAGACGCTGGGCTCCGTCTCGCGCATCTGCTCGGACAAGACGGGCACGCTGACGATGATGGAGATGATGGTGACATCGGTCGTGACGGCCGATGCATCGTATGCAGTGACGGGCCACGGCTACGCACCGGAAGGCGCGCTCAGCACGGAGGGCAAGCCGCTGGACGCCGTGCCGTTGCCGCTGGCGCTGATCGGTCGCGTGTCGATGCTGTGCAACGACGCCGAACTCTTCGAGGACGACGGTCGATGGAAAGTGGAGGGCGACCCCACCGAAGGCGCGCTCTATCCGCTCGCCACCAAGCTCGGCATGGACCGCACCGCCGAGGGGGTGGCCGCGCCACGGATCGACGCCATTCCATTCGAGTCCGAGCACAAGTTCATGGCGACGCTGAACCGCTCGGCCGACGGCGAGATGCTGCTGGTAAAGGGGGCGCCGGAGGTGATTCTCGAACATTGCGATCACCAGCAAACCGCGAATGGCGCGGTGCCGCTCGACCGCGCGTACTTCGCGAGGGAGGGAGATCGCATGGCTGCGCAGGGCGAGCGGGTGCTGGGACTTGCCTGGCTGCCAGATCCGGGCCTGCCCCAGGGCGGCCTCGAACCGAAGGACTTGCCGAACACGCTCGTGTTCCTCGGCCTCGTCGGCCTGATGGACCCGCCGCGCAAGGAGGCGATCGACGCCGTGCGGGAATGCCATGAAGGTGGCATCCGGGTGACGATGATTACCGGCGACCACAAGGTCACGGCGGCCGCCGTGGCGGGAATGCTCGGGATCGGCGATGGCCGCACGGCCGTGGCGGGTACTGAGATCGAGGCGATGAACGATGCGGCCCTGCGCGAATGCGTGCGAGAGGTCGATGTCTTCGCCCGCGCCAGCCCCGAGCACAAGCTCAGACTCGTGAAGGCGATGCAGGCCAACCGGCAGGTGGTGGCAATGACCGGCGACGGCGTCAACGATGCACCCGCGCTCAAGAAGGCCGATATCGGCGTCGCGATGGGCATCAAGGGCACAGAGGTGACGAAGGAGGCCGCAGGGATGATCCTCGTCGACGACAACTTCGCGTCGATCTCGGCGGCCGTGAAGGAAGGTCGCACGGTCTACAACAACATCGAGAAGGCGATGCTGTTCATGCTGCCGACGAACATCGCGCAAGGCGCCGTGATCGCCATCGCGATCCTGATCGGGTTCACGCTGCCAATCACCGCGCCGCAGATCCTGTGGGTGAACACGGTTTCCTCCGTCGCGCTGGGCCTGGCCATGTCGTTCGAGCCCCACGAAGCGGACGTCATGGGCCGGCCACCACGCTCGATCGACCGGTCGATCGTTACCGGTTTCGGGGTATGGCGAATTTGCTTCGTTGGCGTGGCGCTCGTCATCTACACACTCGCGGCGTTCTTCGTGATGAAGGCGCATGGTGCGACGGATGAAATGGCGCGAACGGCGGCCGTCAACGCCATCTCGCTAGGCCAGATCTTCTACCTGATCAACAGCCGGCATCTGCTTGAATCCTCGCTATCCGTGCGCGCCCACTCGAGCAATCCGTATCTCTGGTATGGCATCGGTGGCGTTGTGGTGCTGCAGTTGTTGTTCACGTACTGGTACCCGTTCCAGCTGATCTTCGATACCCAGGCACTGACTGTGGAGCACTGGCTATGGCTGATCGCCGGAGGCGTGGTGCTGTTCTTCGTGGTGGAGTTCGAGAAGCTCGTCATTCGATCCTCCCCGCCACTCACCGCATTGGTGACATCGCAGCGGGCCGGCGCGGCCAGGCGCAAGGCCTGAACGCATGTCGCAATCAGCATGGGCCCTGTTCCACAGATGAAAGCGCGATCCCGTCTGACCAGCAAGGTGCGCATCGCCGCGATCGTGCTGGTCGTGCTTGGCGTGGCGCTACTGGCGCTGCGCGCCTATGACGCGACACGGGGGCCGGAGCTGCAGCTCTGGCACACCTATGTGCCCGACGAACTCGGTGCCGAGCAGATCGACCGGTCCGACTGGAGCCGCTATCTGAGGCAGGAAGACGCCCTGTTCGAGCAGGTCAGACGGCACGTCAGTGACCGTCTGCCGCCCGCGGCGCGAATCCCTTCGAACCGCTATTTCGAGGGCAGCCCGATCTACCCGGAGCGCTTCGAGCACGACTGGAACCGTTCGTACGAGATGCGTCCGGCCGGAAAGCCCGTGGGCGCGGTCGTCCTGCTGCATGGCCTGACCGATTCGCCGTACAGCCTGCGGCATATCGCCCAACGGTATGTGGAGGACGGCTTCGTTGCGATCGGCATTCGCCTTCCCGGCCATGGCACGGTACCGGCCGGGCTCTCTGATGTTGAATGGGAGCGCTGGATGGCGGCGACGCGGCTTGCCGTGCGCGAGGCGCGGCTTCAGGCCGGTGCGGATCGTCCGATCCATCTGGTTGGCTTCTCCAATGGCGGCGCGCTGGCGATGAAGTACGCGCTCGATAGCCTTGAAGACCCCAGGCTGGAGCGACCGGCCCGGATTATCCTGATCTCGCCGATGATCGGCGTGACCCGCTATGCGCGGTTCGCCGGGCTGGCCGCGCTGCCAGCATTGCTGCCGCCCTTCGAGAAGGCTGCGTGGCTCGGAATCGTGCCCGAGTTCAATCCATTCAAGTACAACTCGTTTCCCGTCAATGGGGCGCGGCAATCCCATCGGCTGACCGTCGCGTTGCAAGACCAGATTGCGCGCGTCGCGCGCGAGCGCGGGCTGCAGGACCTGCCTCCCGTGCTGACTTTTCAGTCGGTGATCGACTTCACAGTGAGCACCCCGGCAATCGTCCGACGGCTCTACGCGAGCCTGCCGGACAACGGCAGTGAACTGGTGCTGTTCGACGTCAACCGGCGTGCCAAGCTTGGGCCTCTGATTGATCCGGCGTCAACGCAGGCGCTTGCCCGGCTCTTGCCCGCGCTGCCGGTGAGCTACAGGCTGACGATGATCGGCAATGAAGCGGAGGGGGCGGACGGCGTGACAGCGCGCGTGGTGGACGCAGGCGCCACGGAGGAGACGAAGCGGCCGGTCGCGATGACTTACCCGGCGCAGGTATTTTCGCTGTCGCACGTAGCGATCCCGTTCCCGATGGACGACGAGCTATACGGGATACAACCGATGGATGCAGGCAATCCGCGCTTCGGCGTTTCGCTCGGCGCGATCGCACCGCGTGGTGAGCGCGGCGCGTTGATGGTCAGCCTCGATTCGATGTTCCGGATCTCTTCCAATCCGTTCTTCCCGTACCTGCTTGCGCGCATCGACGAGGTGATCGCCGAACCCGCCCGCGCGTCGGGTGCCCGGCCCGCTGGTGCTCGCCGCGCGGGGCCTGCGGCGCAAGCGAGTTTTCCGGATACCGACCCCGAGTTTGACGAGATGCTGCGCAAGGCGCAGGACGTGGAGCTCGATTCGGTGGTGATGCCGTAGCGACGGGCCGATCGCCTGCTTCATGAACGTGCATGGCGCGCGCGAAGGCCCGCGAACCACAGGTACATGGCCTCGATCGACGGCTGCAGCTCCGTGCCCGAATCGCCCGTGAAGGCGCGCCAGGCCCGAAGATAGTCGTTCGAGACGATGGTCAGCAGCGGAATGCCGGCGGCGGCCACATTCAGCATCTCGGCAGCGAGTCCACCGCCCTGGGCTTCGAGCCCACCGAACCGGTTGGCCACGCAAAGGTCAGGTCGCGCCTCGACGGCGCGGCGCATGGCGACGCTCGCCGCGGCAATGCTGCCTGCATCGACGCAACACGATGTCGAGCCCGAGCCGAGGTTCTGGAACAGGGGGTAGCGTTGGCCACTGTGCTGGTCCACAAGCATCGTGGATGTCTTCTCGGCATTCTCCGCGCGTTCCTGCACTAGCCCGTGAATCCGCAGTCCGGCATGGCGCAGGCCGTCGACGAATCTGGCGAGCAGGCGGTCCGTGCCGGCGTGGTCCGCATGAACGATTGCAGCAATCGGCAAGACGTGTGCCGCGCTATCGCCAGCGTGTCCTGGCTTGGATCCGCTATGGGAATCTTGTGACATTTGTCGTTTCCTATGGCGTTCAGAACGGATAGCGAAAATGGTCGTTGCGGCCGGTCGGGGGAGTGAATCCCGCCACGCAACGGACGCGCTTTGTCAATCGCAATATAGTGAGCTATATGACGCTATCATGCAGAAGCTGGCGAGCAGTTGATAGTGGTTAAACGGAATGAGATTCGCCGGCTGCGGATTTGCTGCCAGACGCCACGGATTCCCGTGGTTGGAGGGATCACCGAGGCGTCATCGAGGCAAGCGGCAAGCCGTCGATCGTGATCCATAAACCATCCGGCCACCCCGGTGCCGGTGAACGCGCGGTAAGCGTGGCGCCAGCCCCGCGAGCAATTGCCTCGACGATGGCCAGCCCGAGACCGCTGCCCCTGGCTGTTGTCGCGCCACGCTCGAATGGCTTCATCAGGCGTGCCAGGTCGTTCTCGGCCAACACAGGCCCGCGATTTGCCACGGTGAATGCCCCCGCCTCCGACAGCGACACCCGCACGGGTTCTCCACGTGCGCCGTGCTTCTGCGCGTTGTCGACCAGATTGCGCACCACGATCGCGAAGGCGTCGGGATCGATCCAGGATTCGACCGGCTGATCGGGCAGGTCGAGCGTGATCGGGTTTGGCGTATGCGCGATGCGCCGGAAGTCCTCGATCACGAGTTCAATCACCGGACGCAAATCCTGCGGCGCGTCACCGAGCACACGCCCGTTCTCGGCCTTCGCGAGCTGCATCAGGCTTTCGCTGAGCCGCGCCAGCGTGCGCAATGACTGTTCGACGTTCTGCACGCGCTCCCGCATGTCGTCGGTCGGCATGTCGGCCTTGAGACGCTGCGTCTGCGCGAGCGCCGCCGCAATCGGCGTGCGCAGTTCGTGCGCGCTATTTGCGGTGAAGCTGCGCTCGGCAGCCAGCGCGCGATCGAGGCGCGCCATCAGGCCGTTGACCGCATCAGCCACCGGCGCGATCTCCGTGGGCAGTCCGCTCTTTTCAAGCGATGTCAGATCGCTCTGGCCGCGCGCGGCGATGCTGCCGCAGAACCGGCGGATGGGCTGAAGTCCCGTCCGGACGATCAGCCAGATGCCGATCAGGCCGACGGGAAGAAACAGGATCAGAACCCTGACGACCGAGAGTGCGGCCGCGACTTTTGCCTGCCGCCGGGCGGCAAGTGGTTCGGCGATCGTCAGGGCAACCGTTCCCTGCAATCCGGGTTCGGTGTAGATCCGATGTGAAAGGGTGGACGAGAATCCCGGCTTCAGGCCGGCCGGAAAGACACTGAGATCGGCGTCATGCGACTGCAGCAGCAGACTGCCCTTGTCGTCGCGGACCACGTAGGTCAGCAATTCGTCGTGGGGCCGCACGGCGGTGACGCGGCTGCTGTCGTCCTCATCGTCATCGGCCTCGCGACGCATGATGTCGGTGAGCGCCAGTGGCAGCAGGCGCTGCGCGGCTTCCTGCAACGCGCTGTCCGACATACGATCGACTTCCTGGCGCAGCACGTGGATCGATGCTGCCGCCGCCGCGCACGCCAGCACGACCAGCCCCGCCACCAGCGCCGCCGAGAGTCTGCCCTGCAGGCTGCGCAGCATCGTCAGTCCCGCCTGAGTCGATAGCCGAGCCCGCGCAAGGTCTCGATGACATCCGCGCCAAGTTTCTTGCGCAGCCGGCTCATATGGACCTCGATGGTGTTGCTGCCGACTTCCTCGTTGAAGGAGTAAAGCCGTTCCTCGAGCCTTGCCCGCGACACGATCATGCCCGGATGCTGGATCAGTGCCTCAAGCAGCGCCCATTCGCTGGCCGTCAGGTCGACGCGGGTTTCGCCGCGCATCACGCTATGCCCGGCCGTGTCGATGCGCAGGTCGCCAAGATTCACCAATGGATTCGGATTACCCGCGTACCGACGCGCCACCGCGCTGACGCGCGCGGACAGTTCGGACAGATCGAAGGGCTTGACCAGGTAGTCATCCGCGCCGGCATTCAGACCGGCAATGCGATTCGACACTTGATCGAGCGCGGTCAGGATGATGACGGGCACGTTCGATCCGCTCGCGCGCAGTTCACGCAGGAAATCAAGGCCGCGGCCATCGGGCAGCAGCAGGTCTAGCAGGATCAGGTCGTAGGTTGCGGCCGAAAGATGTCGGCGCGCATCGGCGAGATTGGCCACGAAGTCGGTCGGATGCCCGTCCTTTTCGATCTGGTCGCGGACGGCCTGCCCAAGCCACGGTTCATCCTCGATGAGAAGAACTCTCATTACGGCTTCCCTGAAGCATGTATCACATGATATTGCCACGCGAACCTGTCGCGAACATGAAGAAAATTCTCTGCCATCGCAAGGTTCGCTTCAGGTTCGCGGCGCATTGTGGCGTCCAAGGAAGCCACACGTAACAAGGAGATGCCGCAATGAAACGCCTTCGGATTGGTATGGGAAAGACCGTCGTGCTCGCGATGCTTGCGCTCGGTGGTGCCACGGTGGGTATTCACACGGTGCAGGCGCACGACCGCGATGACTGCGAGGCGCCGATCAACGACTGGAAGCCGCGCGATGCGGTCCGGGCCATGGCGCAACAGAAAGGCTGGCAGGTCGACAAGCTCAAGATCGACGACGGTTGCTATGAAATCAAGGGCCGCGATAAGGACGGTCAGCGCTTCAAGGCCAAGATTGATCCCGTCACGCTCGACGTCGTGCGCATGAAGCGGGAAGGGGATCACGGCGATCGCGGCGCGGGCAGGACACCGGCGAATGCAGTGGTGAATACAGCGCCCGCGAATGCGGCCACCGACAGTTCGTCGACGCCGGCTACCAAGCCCCAGGTCGAGATCCGCTGAAGCCAACTGCGGATCCACACCGCGTACTCCTCGCCAGCGGCACCGCTCACGCAGCGTGTGTGCCGACTGGCCAGGAACGACGACCCCGCTTTGCACAAATCAGGAGCATTCAGATGAAAGCCGCACTTCCTGTCGCCATGCTTGTGGGCGCGCTCGCCGTGCCGTCACTCGCTTCCGGGCGTCAGGTCTCGTTCGAGACGCAGATGTCCAACTATGGCGGAGACGGTGCCTACGTCGCTCTCTATTTGACCGACAACGCCGGACGCTATCAGCGCACGTTGTGGGTGGCCGGGCCCAAGGCCAAGTATCACAAGAACCTGCGTGACTGGTATCGCGCCGCAGGGGGCGCCGCGAAAGTGGATGGCATCTCCGGCGCCAGTGTTGGCGCCGGGAAGACGTTGCGCGTGACGCTGGATCTGGCGGACACGCTGATCGATGCCGGATATCAGGTGCATATCGATACCGCTGTGGAGGATATGAAGGCGTACCCGTCTGAGGTCGTCGTGCCGCTGACCACATCCGGCGCGAACAAGCCGGTGAACGGCAATGGCTACGTGAAGTCGTTCCGCTATGCCTTGTAAGCAGGGCAGCCACAACAACACGCGATAAAGAAAAAAGGAGGTCCACCGATGCTACGCAAGCTCCATCTGGTTCCAGGACTCGTCGCCGCGTTGCTGATGACGATCCTCGCACTATCGGGCGCGGTGTTGTCGGTGAATCCGGCGTTTGAACGTGTGGATGCCGTTCGCGCGGGCCAGGCTTCGGTTAGCGTGGCCACGCTCGCGAGCCGCGTACAGACGGAAATCCCGGGCGTCGAAGCGCTTGCGCGGCGGCCGTCAGGGACGTTCATCGCGTATCACGAGGTCGACGGTCAGCAGCGCGCCTCGATCATCGACCCTGCCAGCGGCAAGGCGACGGGAGACTATGTCACCTCGCCGGTTTGGCGATGGATGAAGAACCTGCATCGCAAGCTGTTTCTCGGCGACGCAGGGCGGATTGCGGTCGGCGTGACGGCCGCATTCATGCTCCTCGTCACGATTTCCGGGCTGGCGTTGCTCGCGCGGCGCATGGGCGGGTGGAAGCACCTGCTCGGCCCGATCCGCGGCAACGGACTCCAGCGCGTGCACAACGAGACCGCGCGCGTGGCGCTGCTAGGGCTGACGCTGTCGGCGGTGACCGGGCTTGTCATGTCGATGACGACATTCGGGCTGATACCGGAAGGCGGCGGCCAGGACCCTGTGCTCAGTGTGCATGCGGCGGCGGCCCCGGCAATGCCGCTGGAGCGGATGCCCGCGCTGGGTATCGACAGCGCAGACCTGCACCAACTGACATTCGCCCATGCCGATGCCCAGGGCGACGTCATCGAACTGGATACGACCGACGGCGCCGGGTATATCGATCCGGTGACGGGGAAGATGCTCGCCTTCCAGCCCACCGACGGCTGGCAGCGCGCGCAGGCGGCTGTCCGCATGTTGCATACGGGCCAGGGGATGTGGTGGCTCGGGTTGATGCTTGGTGCGTCGTCGCTGTCGGTGCCGGTGCTGGCAGTGACGGGCCTGCTGCTCTGGCTGCGTCGCCGGGGAACCGTGCCGACCTTGGCCGGCAATGTGCCGGCACGCGACGCGGATACGGTGCTGCTGGTGGGCTCCGAGGGCAACACCACATGGGGCTTTGCTTCCGCGCTGCATGCCGCGTTGACCGAGGCAGGCCTGCGCGTGCATACCGCGCCGATGAATGAGCTGGCGGACAGCTATCGTGGGAAAAAGCGGCTGCTGGTCCTGACCGCCACGTATGGCGATGGCGATGCACCCGCGAGCGCAAGTCATTTCCTGTCGAAGCTCAATCGCCTGACGGTCCCAGCCGATACCGACTTTGCGGTGCTGGGATTCGGTGATCGCCAGTTCCCGGCGTTCTGCGGCTATGCGAGCGCGGTGCACGATGCGCTGCTGGGCAAGGGACTGCGGGCCCTTGCCGATCCGGGCACGGTGGACCGGCAGTCGGAGCCGGAATTCCGGCAATGGTGCGACTGCCTGGCCACGACGCTCGGGGTGTCGCTTGATATTCGCTACACGCCGATGCTGCCACCCAGCGTGCCGCTCAAGCTTCTCTCGCGTGAGGACTACGGCGTCGGCGCTGAGGCGATGACCTCGGTCCTGCGCTTCGTCCCGGAGCAGCGTGCCACGCTGTTCCGGCCAGGGCTGCCCACGTTCGAGACCGGGGATCTGCTCGGCATCGTGCCGCCCGGCGCTACGTCGCCCCGGTACTACTCGCTTGCGAGTGGCGCGGCGGATGGTGTGGTGGAGATCTGTGTGCGGCGGCTGCCTGAAGGCGTGTGTTCGACGTACCTCACGGACCTGCGCCCCGGCGACACCATCGACGCATTTATCCGGCCGCACACGCGCTTCCGGCCCGAACCAGGGAATACACCCGTGATCATGATCGGGGCCGGCACCGGGATCGGCCCGTTGATTGGCTTTATCCGGCACAACGCGGCACGCCGGCCCATGCACCTGTACTTCGGGGCGCGCAATGCCGAGGACAGCTACCTGTATCGCGACGAGCTGAAGGGCCTGGTGGCCGACCTGCGGCTGCACGCGCTCACGACCGCGTTCTCACGTTCGGGCAACCGGACCTATGTGCAGGAAAGACTGGTCGCCGATGCGCAGAGCCTGCGCGGGCTGATGGCCCACGGTGCGCAGATCATGGTGTGCGGCGGTCGCAAGATGGCCGAGGGTGTGGCACAGGCGTGGGAGCGAATCCTGACGGACACCGGCTTGACCGTCGCGCAACTCAAAGCGGAGGGACGCTATGTCGAGGACGTCTACTAATCGGTCAGACACGGCGCTCGAGCTCTGTCGCGTCAGCGGCGCGACCATGGGCACCCGCTACACGGCGGCATACTACGCGCCGCCGGGCATGGATGAAGCGGTGCTGGCGGAACGACTCGCCGTGGCGGTTGGCGCCGTGGATGCGCAGATGTCGAACTGGAAGGCAGACTCGGATCTGTCCCGACTGAACCGTGCTGCGCGGGGCGGTTGGGTGCCGGTCTCCAGGAACCTCGCGACCCTGCTTGCGCGGGCGCTGAAGATCGGCAGTGATACGCACAACGCGTTCAACATCGGCGTCGGCGATCTGGTCGACCGTTGGGGGTTCGGACCGTCCGGGATGCCACACGCTTCGCACCCGGATCTCGGTGAGGCGGCCGGCGCAAGTCCCCGCCAGCCAGCAGGAGAACTGCTCGAGGTGGATGTGCGGCTGTGCCGCGTGCGCAAGCTCGGCCCGGTCGCGCTCGATCTGTGTGGCATCGCCAAGGGGTTTGGCGTCGATGAACTCGGGCGTGTGCTGAGCGAGCACGGCATCGAATCCTGGCTGGTCGGCATCGACGGCGAGATGCGCGCGCGTGGGAACAAGCCAGAAGGCACGCCGTGGGCGATCGCCCTCGAGGCCCCGGACTATGAGCGCCGCGCGGCGATGGGCGTGATCGAACTGGCAGATGCCGCCATTGCCACGTCCGGCGATTACCGGCGCTGGGCCGATGTCGACGGCGCGCGCATTTCGCACACGATGGACCCACGTACCGGTGCGCCGCTGGCGGGTGGGATGGCATCGGTCACGGTGGTGGCGAAGACCTGCGCGGATGCCGATGCCTATGCGACGGCGCTGATGGTGCTCGGCGCGCAGGCCGGGCCGGACTACGCGCGGCGGCGCGGCCTCGACGCCCTCTTTATCGTGCGCGATGGCGGGGCGCTGCGCCCGATCGGAACTGGATGCTTTTCCGACGAGGCGCCGTCAAGCTGACGCAGCACTAGCGCGATTCGCGCCCCGAGCGCCCCGAGCGCCGCACCGCCAGCCCGCTCCACACGGTCGCCCACGCAAAGGGGCGCGGGTCGGCCAACATGCTCATGGCACGCGCGTAGTCGAGCGTCAGGCCCGGCGTCCACGCCATGGTGGCGGCACGCTTGCGCAGATGGGCGGCTACCCACAGCTCCGGTGTCAGCAATAGCCGGAACAGTGGCCACCAGCCGCCGAGCCGCGTCCAGGCGCGTGTGGCGGCGCCCTCCAGCGCGGCATCGAGCGCGCGTGCCACCGTGCTCGAACAGTTCCGGTGCGTCAGGTTGTAAGTCGTGTTCTGCCGATAGTCGTGCCAGAAGTTCCGCAGGCGCTCGGCATCGTAGTTGCGAATGCGAACCTGAACGGTCGACGGGCACCATGCCTTGGATTCTGTCGGGTAGTCAGGCTGGAACCGTCCAGGTACGTTGTTCTCCTGCGTGGCCCGCAGCAGCCGCGTGAAATCGTCTGGCGAACGGTCGATCTCGACGGCCGGGTAGAGGCTGATGTAGATGCCTTCGGGGGATTCCAGCGCGGCGTGCCCCGTCGAGATGACGCCGTCGCGGTCGACGGCGGCGATGTAGCGGTCGATGATCGGCTGATGCTGTGCCTTGGACTTCGCGGAACCTACGGGCGTCCAGACGTGGACGGTCAACGCGCGTTCGTCCGACGCGGGCGGTCCGCTCCACGTCGTCAGGCGCCGCTTGTTCGATTCGGCGCTGGCGGACTCCGGATCCTTGCGCAGGCCGGGGTTGCCGGCAAGCCGGCGCGCGCGCGATGCCAGCAGCAACATGTTCCAGCCGCCGAAGATCAACCCGAGCGCCACGCAGTACGGCACGGTGCCGACATAGTGCGTCGGGTAGGGCTGGATGAAGAAGATGGCCAGGGCGATCTCGATCACACCCCCCGCCATTGCCAGCCGCCACGTGCGAAAGCGCACCACATGCGCGGAGGCTACCTGCAGCAGGCCATCGGCCAGAAACAGCGCGCCGAAGATGACCGACAGGATCATGTGGCCATGGTGGCGCTCGGCCAGCACGAGGATGGCAGCCACGCTGAAGGCGATGCCCTTGGCGTAGCGCAGCGTACGCTGGCCACCAATGCCGGTCGAGGCCACGGCCAGCGTGGCCAGCCCTTCGAGAAGCAGCAGCCAGGCGAACGGCTGGATCGGGAAATCAAGCTTGCCGTCGAGCGCATCGATGAACAGCACGGCACCGACCGCGATGCTGAGGGCGCCGGCCCAGGCCAGCGCTTTCCAGCGTGTACGCAGGTAATCCACTCCCAACAGCAGCATCAGCAGGCGAACCATTGGCGTCTCCGGCGCGGTGGTACGAATTGTTCGCGGATTCTACCGTCTCTTTCAATGCCCGAACCAGCGTGACGGCAGGGTGGCCGGCGCTGTCACCCCCCCCAAGGTGGGATTTGGTTCTTGCGGAATTCTTCCGTAGTCCGTTGAGGGCACGGATATCAGCAGAGCCCATACAACCCACTGGAAGAGAATCATGAAGCAAAGCAAGTTTGCCCTCGTTGCCGCCATCTGCGCGGCGGGCGTTCTTTTGACCGGATGCGAGACCACGAACTCGATCCCGTACAAGGCATCCGCCTCGAACGTTATCGCCATCCAGCAGAGCCTGCAGTCGAATAAAGTCAGCGTCAGCGATGTCGGCATGGCGCAGGGCGTCGACGAGAGCCCGCTGTGCCGTCTGATGGGTCCGGTCAAGGTGGCGCCGGGCAAGACGCTGTCGCAGTACATCAAGGACGCCTTCCAGGAAGAACTCCTGATGGCGCAAGCCTACGATGTGAAGGGTGCCCCGATTCAGGGCCGTATCGAGGAACTGAGCTTCAGCTCGGTGTCCCCGGCGTACTGGCAGATCACGATGGCCGTGCAATCGCCGGCGGACAAGGGCTACAAGGTCTCGGTCAAGTACCCGTTCGACACGAGCTTCACGGCCATGGGCGCGTGCAAGAACGTGGCGGATGCTTTCGGCCCGGCCGTGCAGGAACTGCTCAAGCAAGTCGTGACGAACCCGCAGTTCCCGAAGCTGTCCGGCAAGTAAGCCATCGAAGCAAGCCGTCCGGGGCACGCTCCCTTCCGCTTCGCGCGGAGGGTGGCGTCTAGCCCTGGAGGGTATTCAGGACGAAATCGGCGCGCTCGGCAATGCTGGCCCTGGGGATGATGCGAACGTCATACCCAAGCGCTGGATAGGCTTCGAGCAGCCGCGTGTACTCCGCGGTGGCGGCGTCGAGGTCATGGCGGCGCTCGGCGTCCTGAACGTAGATCTCCGGCCAGGGTGGCGTCAGGAATACGACCCGATGGTACGGCCGGATCTGATGCACGAGCGGCGCGAGTTGTGGCTTGCCACTGACGTGCTGAAGCGCGACGAACGCGTCGACCAGCCCCCGATCGAAGAAGATCCATTTCCCTGGCTCACCCGGCTCACTGAGCCCAACCCGGCCTACCGACTGTTCCAGCGCGAGCAGGTCGGCGCGCGCCATGGCGATCACGCGGCGCAGAAAGGCAGGCATGTCGACCCATGGCAGCGCATTGCCATGGCGGGCCGTTTCTTCCACGACGACGCGCCGCCCTGGTTCTTCCACCACGGGATAGCCACGCGCCCCGAGTTCGCTCAGCAGCGACGATTTCCCGCCCCCCGAACACCCTGAGATCACGACGCACTGGCTCATCACCGTCATCGCCGTAGTAGCCAGAGCACCAACGACACCAGCAGCGAGATCAGGATGCAGGTGGTGATGGGGAAGTAGAAACTGAAACCGTCGCGGACGATCCGGATGTCACCGGGCAGCCGCCCGAGCGGCAGCCGCGACAGCCAGGGCCACGCGATTGCCGCGACGAGGAACAGGCAGCCAAGAATCAGAAGCAGACGTTGCATGACGGAAGCGATTGGGCGCGGGGCCGAAAGCGGTGGGGGAGGGAATGCAGCCTGGCGGGATTGCCGGCGGGCGGCGTTTCCCTGGTTCGACCGGCTGCGTGGAAGAGGATTCCCGGATGGAACGGGCAGGCCAATGATCATGCCCGTAAAGCGACGGAGTGTCGACCTGGCGTTCCGCCAGGTGAGTCGCTACGGACCGGCTACAGGCCACGCGGCAGCAACGCCGCCACCGCTTCGCGCATCACCCGGGCCAGCAACTGCTGCCGCTCGCGCGGCATTCGCGCTAGCGTGGTGGCCACGCTGATGCCAGCCACGGGTTCGCCATCGCGATCGTGCACGGCCATGCCCACGGCCAGTGCGCCGCGCGTGGCGTGATTGCCGATCACCGAGTAGCCGCGTTCGCGCGTAGCGCGGATCAGGATGCGCATCCGGTCGGGCGTCATGCCGCCGTACTGGTCCAGCACACCAGCATTGGCGGCGATCACCTCGTCGACGGTGGCATCGGGCAGCGCTGCCAGCAACGCCAGCCCCGCGGCGCCAACGCCCAGCGGTTGCCGGGTGCCCACCTGGATGACCAGCACCTGCACGGGATGGGTGCCCACGTGCCGCGCGATGCAGCGCGACAACGCGCCATCGCGAACCACGCCGAAGGCGGCATCGCCGCACGCCTGGCTCACCCGCGTGAGCACCGGGCCCAGCTTTCCAGAAAGGTCCGTCGATTCCCCACGCTGCGGCATTGCCGCCAGACGCGGACCGCGCACATAGCGAAATCGTCCGTGCTGGACCACATATCCGCAGTCGATCAGCGTCGCCAGCAAGCGGTAGACCGTGGGCCGCTCCAGGCCGGCCGCGCGGCACATGTCGATCACCCGGAGACCATCCTTGCCGGCTGCCAGGATGGCGTCGAGCAGCGTCAGGCCGCGTCGTAAGGCACGGGTGCCTTCCTCGGAGGTCGAAGATGAAACGTCCGCCTGCCGGACGTTTCGATTCGCAGTGCGAGATGTCATGGGAAAGAATTTGCGGGCCGGAAAGCAGTCCGCAGTATGCCGCAGCCGCGCCGCAAGGTGCGGTGGGCAAATCGAGCAGACGGGCGCGTTCCGGGCACGACCATCCAACAAGGAGACAGCACTCATGACTTTCTGGAACGCGGCGCGCAGGCGCCTGTTGAGCCACGCCCTGATCAGTGCCGCGCTTGCGTGCGGCGTTCCCGCCGCCCAGGCGGCCGATTCCAGCTTTCCCACGCGCCCCGTGCGGCTCGTGGTGGGCTATGCCGCCGGAGGCGCCACCGACGTGCTGGCCCGCCTGGTAGCGCAGAAGATGGGCGAGGCGCTGGGCCAGCCGATCGTGGTGGAAAACCGCGCCGGCGCCAATAGCAACGTGGGCGCCGAAGTCGTGGCCAAGGCGACGCCGGACGGCTACACGCTCTACGTCTTCACGATCGCGAACACGATCAATGCCACGCTCTACGACAAGCTCGGCTACGACCCCGTACGCGACTTCGAGCCCGTCGGCATGATTGCCAAGATCCCGAACGTGCTGGTGGTCAACCCGAAGTTGCCGGTCAAGACCGTTGCCGACTATGTGCGGTTGGCCAAGGAGTCGCCCGACGGTATGACGTTCGCGTCGTCGGGCAGCGGATCGTCCATTCACCTGTCCGGAGAGATGTTCCGCAGCCGCAGTGGCGCCAACATGCTGCACGTGCCTTACAAGGGGAGCGCGCCGGCCGTTACCGATCTGCTGGGCGGGCAGGTGCAGTCGATGTTCGACAACGCGCCGTCCGCGCTGCCGCACGTGAAGTCCGGCAAGTTGCGCGCCATCGCGGTCACCAGCGCCCAGCGCATGCCGCAACTGCCTGACGTGCCCACGGTGGCGGAATCCGGACTCCCGGGCTTCGATGTGCAGTCCTGGTTCGCCATCGCCGCGCCGACGGGGACGCCCAAGCCGGTGATCGACAAGCTCAACACGGCACTGAACAAGGCGCTCAACGCATCCGAGGTACGCGAGCGTATGCGCGACCTGGCAGCCACGCCCGAGCCGGGTACCCCCGAGCAACTCCGTACCTTCACGATGTCCGAGATCAAGCGCTGGCACGACGTGGTCAAGCAATCAGGCGCGCGTGTCAACTGAGGATTCCCAAGGACCCCCCATGCTTCCGATCGAACTGTTCTGGCGGGCCGCCGACCGCTGGCCCGACAACGTCGCCATTGACGCCCCCGGCGGCAGCCTGCGCTATCGCGAACTGGCCGGCCAGGTGGCGGCGCTGGCCACGCATTTCATGACGCTCGATCCCGCGCCGCAGAGTCGCGTGGGTATCTGCGCCGGCAACTCGGCCGAGCACATCGTGGTGCTGCTGGCGGTGCTGGCCAGCGGCAAGATCTGGGTACCGCTGAACCCGAAGAGCACCCAGCCCGAGTTGCGCCGCATCATCGACGCCACGACGCCGAGCATCGTGGTACTCGATGCCGCCTGCGAAGCGCTGCTGGGCGACGCACCGGGCACGCGGCTCTACACGGACTATGCGGACTATGCGGACCATGCGTCAGGCGGCGCAGACGTGCTGAGCGCCGTTGTTCTCCGGTATCCCGATGCCATTCGCCCGGTGCTCGATCTGCACCGGGACGCCACGCAGGCCATCAAGTTCACAGGCGGGACCACGGGCGCGCCCAAGGGCGTCATGCAGCCGTATCGCGCCTGGATGACCAATATCGTCAACCAGATCCACGCCTGGGGTTTCACCGAGGCGGATCGCTATGTGATGGCCGCGCCGATCACGCACGGCACGTCCACCTACGTCATGCCGATCCTGGCGCAGGGCGGTTGTCACGTGATCATGGAAGGCAGCGGGGCAGAAGCGGTGCGCGCCACGTTCCGTGACCGCGCCGGCACGGTCTGCTTCATGCCGCCCACGCTGATCTACATGCTGATGGCGCTGCCCGGCACATCGCGCGCCGACTACCCGGCACTGCGTCGCCTGATTTACGGCGGCGCGCCGATGCCGCCGCAGAAGATCCAGCAGGCGCGCGAATTCTTCGGGTCGGTGGTGGCCACCACATATGGCCAGACCGAGGCGCCGCAACTGCTGACGGTGATCGGCCCCGACGATCTGGCTGACGAGCGCCGCATGGCATCGGTGGGGCGCGCCACGTGGTTCAGCGAGGTGGCGATCATGTCCCCGGACGGGCGTCTGCTGCCCCGTGGCGAGGTGGGCGAAGTGGTGGCGCGTGGCGATCTGGTCATGACCGGCTACTGGAACCGCCCGGACCTGACCGCCGCGACCATTGTCGACGGCTGGTTGCATACCGGGGATCGCGGCATGTTGGACGCGCAGGGTTTCCTGTACCTGAAGGACCGCCTGCGCGAAGTGGTGATCACCGGCGGCTTCAACGTCTACCCGATCGACGTGGAGAACGCGCTGGGCCAGCACCCGGCCGTGCATGAATGCGCGGTGTTCGGCGTGCCCGACGACAAATGGGGCGAAGCGGTCCATGCGGCCGTGCAATTGCGCGAAGGATGCGCGGTGCAGGCCACCGAGCTGATCGCGTTCGTGCGCGAGCGGCTGGGTCCGGTGCAGACGCCAAAGCAGATTCATTTCCACACCAGCCTGCCGCGCTCCACCGTCGGCAAGGTACTCAAGAACACCGTGCGCGACCAGGCGCTGACGGCATTGCAAACCGGAGACCAAGCATGAGCCAACAAGACAAGCCGGTGACCCGGCTGTGCACCCACACGCTGACCAGCCTGCACTATCGCGACGCCAATCTCGTGGACGACCTGCTGGGCAAGAAGACCTTCACCGAAGTCATGCTGATGCAGATCCTCGGCCGCACCCCGCGCCCGGTGGACATGCGTATCGCCGACATGGTGCTCGTGGTGCTGATGGAGCACGGCCTGACGCCAAGCGCCATCGCCACGCGCCTGATCTACATGAGCGCGCCGGAGAACCTGCAAGGCGCCGTGTCGGCGGGCCTGCTGGCGGTTGGCAGTTCGTTCGTCGGCACGATGGAGAACTGCTCGACGTTGCTGGACCGCATTCTGGCGGCACAGGACCCCGATGCCGAAGCACTGGCCATCGCGCGCCACTACAAGGAAATGCGGGCGGCTGTGCCGGGCTTCGGCCATCACCTGCACAAGCCGGTGGACCCGCGCGCGTACAAGCTGCTGGAACTCGGCGATGCGGAGCCGGATCTGGCCGGCGCGCATATCGGTGCCCTGAGACGCCTGTCGGCGGCGGTTGATGAAGTGGCGGGGCGCCCGATCACGATCAATGCCACGGGGTCGGTGGCCGCGTTGCTCGGCGAGATTGGCGTGCCGACGGCGGTGATGCGGGGGTTCGCGGTGATCTCTCGCGCGGCTGGGCTCGTGGCCCATATCGTCGAGGAGCAGCAGAGCCCGTCGGGACGCTATATCTGGGACGTGGTCGAGGAGGCCATCCCCTACGTCGGCAATGTCGGCAACGCGCCGCACGGAGACCACGCATGAACGCGCTGCCGCTCAGTCTGGCGGATTGCACCGTGTTTGTGGCGGGCGGTGGATCGGCGGGCCCCGGCTGGAGCATCGGGCGCGCCGCCAGCGTGACCTATGCCCGGCTTGGCGCCCGCGTCTGCGTGGTGGACCGCGACGCCGCCTCGGCCGCGGAGACGACGGCGCTGATTCGGGCCGAGGGTGGCGCGGCGGAGACTTTCGTCGGCGACGTGGCGGAAGAGGCGGAGATCGCGCGCCTGTTCGCGGAGGCGCGCGAACACTTCGGCCCCATCGATGTGCTGCATCACAACGTTGGCATCGGCAAGACCGGCGGGGTTCTGGACACCGATGTGCGGGATTTCGATGCGGCCCACAACGTGAACGTGCGAAGCCTGCTGCTGGCGTCGCAGCAGGTGCTGCCGTCGATGGTCGAGCGGGGCCGGGGTGCCGTCGTCACGGTTTCCTCGGTGGCGGGGTTGCGCTATATCGGCTATCCGCACCTGTCGTATAGCGTCAGCAAGGCCGCGCTGATCCAGTTCACGCGGATGATCGCGCAGCAGTACGCGGGCAGCGGCATCCGTGCGAATTGCGTGGTGCCGGGTTTGATCGACACGCCGCGCATCGCCCATACCGTGGCGAAGCAGTTCTCGGCGGACAGTCTCGACGACGCCCGCGCGGCGCGTGCAAGACAGGTGCCGATGCAGCGGATGGGCACCGCGTGGGACGTGGCACACGCCTGTGCGTTCCTGGCATCGGATGCGGCGGCCTACATTACCGGCACCGAGCTGGTGGTCGATGGAGGGATAACCGGGAAGTACGCATAGGTGCCTCCCCCATGGGCGCCGCTCAGCCGCTCAGCCGAATCAGTCGAATCAGCCAAACACCACCATCGGCACGCCCCGGTGAACTGGCGATTCCATGACGGTGGCCGGAATGCCGTACACCGTGGCGAGGTTCGGCGGGGTCAGCACGTCGGCGGGGGTGCCGCTGGCCACGGTACGGCCGTCGGCCAGCAGCACGAGCCTGTCGCACCAGCGGGCGGCCAGATTGACGTCGTGGAGCACGACCAGCACCGCCAGGGCGTCGGTACGGCACAGGTTGCGCGCCGTGCCGAGCAGCAGCAACTGGTGCCGGGGGTCGAGACTCGAAATCGGTTCATCGAGCAGTAGCGCGCGGTAGCTGTCGGCCGTGCGGCAGGCCAGCACCTGCACCAGCGCGCGGGCGAACTGCACGCGCTGCTGTTCGCCGCCGGATAGGCTCTGGTACGAACGCGTGGCCAGATGCCCGACATCGGCCAGCGTCAGCGCGCGGTCCAGCAGGGTATCGAGCGCGTGCTTGCCCATCTCTGGAAACGGATAGCCGCCCATCGCCACCACCTCCGTCACGCCCAGGTCGAAGCCCAGACCGGGCGATTGCGGCAGCACCGCACGGCTACGGGCCAGTTCGTCCACGGGCCAGTCCGTCAATGCCCGGTTGCCGAGCGACACCGCCGCGTCGTCGCCGGGCAGTTCACCTGCCAGCGTGCCGAGCAGCGTGCTCTTGCCGGCGCCGTTGGCCCCGAGCACGCCGACCATCTCGCCGGCCGGCAGGTTCAGGTCGATACCGGACAGGATCTGCCGCCGTCCGCGGCTGCATGAAAGATTGCGGGCAATCAGCATGTCAGGTTCGTCAGGTTCATTAAGCTCGTCAGGTTCTCTTGCGTGTCAGCATCCAGAGCAGGAAAGGCCCGCCCACCAGGCTCGTGACGATGCCGATCGGCAGTTCCGCCGGAACCACCACCGTGCGTGCCATCCAGTCACCCAGCGTCAAGGCGATGGCGCCGCCCGCCAGTGTGTTCGGCAGCAGCCAGCGATGGTCGGCGCCCAATGCCAGACGGATCAGATGCGGCACGACCAGTCCCACGAAGGAAATCGTCCCCGTGACGGCCACGATGGGCCCTACCAGCAGCGCGGTAAGCACGATCAGCCGGCGGCGGAGCTGCTTCAGGTCGAAACCGATGTGCTGGGCTTCCCGTTCGCCGAGCAGCAGCGCGTTCATCGCGCGCCAGTCACGCATGAGCAGCGCGCAGAGCACGGCTACCAGCGGCACCAGCCACGCCAGGATTGACCACGTCGCGCCAGCAAGGCTGCCCATGTTCCAGAACGTCAGGTTGCGCAGTTGCACGTCGCTGGCCTGATAGGTGAAGAACCCAACGACGGCCGCGCAGATCGCATTGATGGCCACGCCGGCGAGCAGCAGGTTGGCCGCGCCCGGGCGCCGTGTGCCAAGCACGTAGGCGAAGGCGGTGGCAATCAGGCTGCCTGCGAATGCGGCGGGCGCGACGCTGCCGAGCCCTTCGGCGCCCAGCACGATCGCGGCCACGGCACCCGCGGCACCGCCCAGCGAGATCCCGATCAGTCCTGGCTCGGCCAGCGGATTGCGGAAGAGCGCCTGCATCACCGCGCCGGACAGCGCCAGCGCCGCGCCGGCGGTGATGGCCAGCACGATGCGCGGCAGCCGCACCTCGATCAGCACATTGCGCCAGATGGCATCGTCTCCTTCGGCGGCAGGTGACCAGAGCAAGGGCACGAGCTTGCCGTGCGGAATCGACAATGCCCCGCTGGCGGCTGCCCAGAGCGCGGTGATCACGAGCATGACGCACAGGGCGGCCAACATGCCCGGCCTTCGGCCACATTGGCCACGCATCATCGTGCCGCCACCTGCCGACTGGCAAGACCGTTGCGCAGCAGGCGCAGCGCCTCGGGAAGGCGCGGACCGATACTGAGCATCAGCAGATCGTCCATCACGACGATGCGCTTGTCGCGGGCCGCTGGCGTGGCACTCAGGCCCGGCTGCGCCAGGAACGCGTCGACGCTGCCGACAGCGTCGATCGACATCGATGTCGTGACGATAACGTCCGGCCTGAGCGCCGCCGCCGCCTCCGCCGAGAACGGCTTGAAGCCACGCTGGCCGGCCAGCACGTTGGTCGCGCCCAGGAGCTTCAGCATGGCGTCGCCGGCGGTGTTCTCACCCACGGCCTGCATCCGGCCAGTGTGGCTGCTGACCATCAGCACCCGCAGCCCTTCCGCAGACGGCTTGATGTCACGGAGTTCGGTGTGCAGTTTGTCGACCAGCGCCTGACCTTGCTTGGGTACATCGAGCGCCGCCGCCACGCCGAGGATGCGCTGGTCCAGCGCGGCCAGCGTCGGCTCGGACGGCACCACCACTACCTTGCTGCCCAGCTTGCGCAATTGCTCCAGCGCCTGCGGTGGGCCGGCATGGTCCAGCGCCAGCACCAGATCCGGCTTCAGGCTGACCACGCCTTCCACAGAGAACGCGCGATAGTAGCCAACCTTCGGCAGCTTCAGCGCGGCGGGTGGATAGATGCTTGAGGAATCGACGCCGACCATGCTCTTGCCGGCATCGAGCGCGTAGACGATCTCGGTGGCCGGGCCGCCGAGCCCGATCACGCGGGCTGGCGGCGCGGCGTGGGCAATGCCGGCCGCGCAAAGCAGCGGCATCAGCGCAGTAATGAGTGCGGACTGCAGGATTTTCATGCCAAGCCTCCTGGACAATCAGGCCGCGAGTGCCTGCGGGCACAGCGACTCGAGCAGATGGCGCCATTCCGGCAGTTCAGGCTGCCCGGGTTTGCGCTCGCCGAAGAACTGGACAATCATCCCGCCATCCTCACCGTACAGTTCGAGCGACGTCACCCAGCCGTCCACCGTGGGTTTGTTGACCACCCAGCTCGACGCCACTGCCTCGGTGTTCAGGTGCAGGTTGAAGGTGTTATCGAGCACGTTGAACCATGGCCCCGTCCGCAGCAGCTTCTTCACGGCGCCGGTGTGGATCTGCACGATGCCGCGATTGGCGACGAAGCACATGATCGACAGGCCCGTGGCGGCGGAATGTTCCAGAATGGTCTCCACGGCGTGCTTGTCCACCCGTTGCGCCAGATCCGGGCCGACCGCGCGCAGCGCGCCCAGCCGCGATACCTTGAACTGGCGAAGCATCGCAAAGAAGTCGTGCGTGTCCTTGAGCGCGCACCAGTGCGCGCGCAGGGCCTCGCCGTCGGCGGGAGCGTCCGCTTCGTCGATCCGGTCAAAGCCCTCGACCCGCACCGGCGCGGTCTCCTGCGCGGCGTGGCGGTCGATGTAGGCCGACCACGCGGTGGCATCGGTCTGGTCGGTGCGGTAGATCTTGTGTACCGCCTCGCCCGCCTTGTCGAAGAACTGGATGCTGTCGCGGCCGTTTTCGGTTACGGCGTAGAAGTGCTTCCAGCCACCGAAGAACATGCGCAGGTCGATGTCCGGCCCCAGCACGATGCCGACCGGGCCATTCGCCTCGATGCTCTGATATTGGCCGTGACGCTCGTGCACGGCATGGTCGTTGCGCGAGAGCGCCATGACCGACCCCAGCGTGCCGAGATCGCGGAACAGCGCCTGCGCGGTTCCGCCCAGTTGACGTGATGCGACGCCACAGCCTGCCGCCACCAGTTCTGCTTCGGTCACGCCGAGGCGCTGCGCGCGTTCGCGGATCCGCAGCTTTGGATGTTCTTCGACCAGGGCGCCGTGGCGTTGGCGCAGGCTGTCGATGTTTTGCTGTTCCATGTTCGTGTCTTCGGAAGGGCTGATCAGGGCTGGACGTCGAAATTGATCGTCCAGGTCTGGGTGCTGCTGTTCACGTTCGGGTCCGCGTAGGCGATCTTCGTCAGGTGGAAGCGCGCGTACGTGGTGCCCTCGCCACCACGGATCAGGCCGCCGGCATCGCTGTTGGCGCTGATCAGGTGGGCGACGGAAGGCAAGCCGTTGGCGGCGGCAGCAGCGGCAGTGGGGTAGTACGTGTACCAGCCGAAGCTCATCGGATTCGGATAGCTACCGGTATAGGCGGGGTTCAGCACCGATGCGGTGGCGTCCTTCTTCCACGCGCTGGCCGAGGCCGGCAGCGCGAGGTCGGCAGCCGTCAGATCGGCCAGGGTGCTGGCGGCGTTGCCGGTGTTCGTGAACATCGACGCCACCGGCTTGTTCGACGTGTCATAGAAACCGGCCGGCGTCTTGGCCAGGAAGCCCGCCACGGTGCCGGTGCCCGACTCTCCGCCATTGAGCTTGATGCTGTAGCGGTTGAAGGCGATATGCCATGTGCCACTGGCGGTGCTGACTGCGTTCGCCGCGAGGTCGTAGTAGACCCAGTCATTGCCCGACGCATTGATCGTGGCCGTCCGCACGTTGCCGGGGGCGCTGCGGTCGATGTAGCGGATCGACGGATAGCCCGAGGTCGTGCCACCGGCGCCGCCGTAGTAGCCCGTGACCTGCAGCGCGAACACCGGCGACGCTACCGTGCCAGTGGTATCGGCCGACGCGCTGTTGGCTGTGATCAGGAATGTGCGGAAGGTGGGGTAGAGCGAGTGGTCGGTTGCGGCGCCGGTCACGCCGTACTCGAACACCGCGGAGGCGATGTCGTTGGTGCCGGAGAACACGCCGCTGGCGGAGTCCTTCAGGAAGACGGTGGCAGGCAGCGCGCCGCTTACAGGGTCGGTGGTGGCGTTCTTCCATGCGGACAACGCGGTCCAGGTATGGTCGAACGGGCCGCCGAACGCGCCACCGTTGCCGGTGCCGCTGGTGCCGCTGTTGGTCCAGAGCGAGGCGCTCATGCCGTTCGTGCTGCTCTTGACCTTCAGGTCCCACGCAGTGCCCGTGCAGTCGACTTGTGCCTTGGCGTTGAAGTCGTAGCAGACCGATGCGTTGGCGGCCGGCAGCTTGAACGTCCATTCCGCGGTTTGGGTGAAGGCTGACGTGGTGGCCGGCGGCGTGGTCGTGCCTCCGGTGCCGCCGGTAGTGCCGCCTGTCGATCCACCCGTGGAGCCGCCGGTGGATGTGCTGCTGTCATCGCCACCGCCGCCGCAGGCGGCCAGGGCCATCGTCAGCGCGGCAGCGCCGAGCAGGCGCAGCGTGGTGTGATGCGATGCGAGTCTGGCTTTCATTGTTGATTTCCCCGTTTGTCTCTGGTTTGTTTCTGATTAGCGGGCGACGTCCACGTTGAAGCGTGCGCCCAGATAGATGAAGCGGCCCGCCACGGGCCCGAAGTCACTGGCATTTGCGAAATCGCGTTGGCGGTTGAACAGGTTGTTCACGCCGACGAAAGCGGTCACGTTGCGGCCGAGCTTCTGGTTCAGCACCAGATCCAGCGTGCCCCAGCCGGGCGAGCGCGCGCCGGTGGCCGAGTCGGTCAGCTCGCTGCTCTGGAAGCGCGCCCGCGCGGATAGCTCGGTGGCGGGCAGTACGCGCCAGTCCGCGCCGACGCGGCCCATATGCCGCGGCCGGCGGGTCAGTTCGCTGCCTGTGTTCAGATCCTCGGTCGACGTGTAGGTGTAGGCGGCTGTCAGGTTCAACTGGTTGGTCGCGCGCCAGCGCAGCGCCGTCTCAGCGCCCTGGGTGCGGGCGCGCGCCACGTTGCGGTAGGTGTAGACCGCGATGCCGTTGACCATCGTGAAGTTGGTCATGTCGGTCTGGATCAGGTCCGTCACGTGGTTGTAGAACAGGTTGGCATCGAGCGTGACGCGGTCTCGCCACGTGAGTTGTCCACCGAGCTGGAAGCTGTTCGACGATTCCGGCTTGAGGTTCGGGTTGCCCAGGACGATGTAGCCAAGCGAGCTGTGATCGAACAGGTAGTGCCGCTCCTTCAGGTTCGGCACGCGGTAGCCCTGCCCGTAGTTGGCGCGCAGCACGCCCTTCCAGGTGTCGTTGGACAGCAGGTTCGCGCGTACGCCCACCTTGGGCGCGAAGTGCGCGCCGAAGTCCGAGTCATGCTGGCCGCGCAGGCCGACAACCATTTCCCACGTCTCGTTGAAAAGGATGTCGTTCTGCAGGTAGAGCTCGCCGGCCTGCCGTTCGGCGCTGCCCTTGCCGGCCAGTTCGGACGTGCCGTTGACGTTCTGGTCGAGCGTTTCGCGATGGAAGTCGCCGCCGAACTGCCAGAGCTGTCGATACCAGGCTGGCATGTCGAACTGCGCGGAGACATGGTCGGTCTGCTGCGCGGCATTGCGCGTCGCGGTCTGGAAGCCGTTCGAATACTCGCGCGAGGTGCTGTCGTAGGTCTCGTGCACCCCGGCCAGGCGGGCGCGCACGCCATTGTCGAAGCGCCATTGGCCGCCATATGTGTAGCGGTTGCGATCGATGTCCTCGGTCTTGCGCTGCGGGACGTAGTTGGGCGGCGCGTAGTACTGGTAGCGTTGTTCGTCGGTCTCGCGATAGGCGCTGGCATCGAACCAGAAGCTGCCGGCGGTGCTGGGCAGCCATTCGAGGCGGCCGGCATACTGCTCGCGGCGAATCTTGTCGCCGTGCCGTGTCCAGCCGTCGGGCTCCACGGCATAGCCCTTGTTGTCGAGCGCGTCGGCGGTGACGCGTGCGCGGAACTGTTCGTTGCCGCCTTCGAGCCGGATGTTGCCATGCAGGGAACCGGGCGAGCCGTCGGCGTTCTGGCTGCCATAGGTGCCTGCATCGGCCGTTGCGGCAGCCGAGAATCCGCGCGAGATGGGCCGCGTGATGACGTTGATCACCCCGCCCATGGCCGAGCTGCCGTACTGCGCGGAACTGGCGCCCTTGACCACCTCGACGTGGTCGACTTCGGCCAGCAGGTACTGGGAAACGTCAACGGTCGACCCGGTGCTGGCCGTGATCGGCAGGCCGTCGATCAGGATCAGCACCTGGTCGCTGGTCATCCCTTGCAGGGTCACCTCATAGCCGGACTTGCCGTGGATCTCGCGCAGCTGCAGGCCGGGCACGTTCTCCAGCGCGTCCTTCAGCGTGCGTGCGTGCGTGCGTTCGATCTCCTGACGGTCGACGACCTCCGTGCGGATCGGCGTTTCATCGAGTGTTTTCTCGGAACGGGTGCCTGTCACGACGACTGTAGGCAGTGGGTCCGCTGTGCCAACCGTTTGCGCCCGGAGGTGGGGCGTGGACGAGAGCAGGGTGCCGGCGACGACGGCGAGGCATTTCAAACGCATATCGGAGGGGGCGGCTCACTGCCAGATCAAATACAAATAGAAGTACGAATGATAACGATTCGTATTTAAATTGTAAATTTACTTACATGTTGTGTCAGGTAGACACGGACGCAGCAAAAAGTGACTGATGCGTTCCGTATAGCTCGCGGTCAGACGATTTGGGGAGAGATACGGATGCGTGAAGGTCGCATCGTGAAGGCTGGGAATGCGCCAGCAGGCACACCAGCGTCAGGGGATTTGCGGCGCCCGGTCCTCAGGCGCGTGGGGTTTCGCAGGCAGGCGGGCAAAGGGTCGCCACCCGGTGGTACCGGCAATTTATGCCGATGGCACCGGGGGATTGCAGGCAATTCGTCCGCGCTTCGGGCCTGCCCTACATATCCCGGTGCGAGAAGTGCCCGCGTTGCGCGTCAGCCATGAGGTCGACGAACTGGTCGGTACTCATGTGCACCAATGCCCGGTGGTCGCCCGCTTCGAAGTAGACATCCGGATGCGAGAGCAGGCTGTCGTCCAGCCAGGTCTGCGTGCCATAGGCCATCGCGACAGGCGGAATCGCGCCACGGCTGCAGTCCCTGAACACCTCGCGCACGCCGCAATCGCGGGCAAGCGATAGTTGGCGGCCGGTCTGCGCGCGGATCTCCGACAGTTTCAGGTGGTGCGTCGAGGGAATCACTGCCGCGACGTAGCCGCGCTGATCTTCCAGCAGGACCGTCTTGGCCAGCCGATCCCCGGTGCTACAGGGGCGATCCACGGTGTCGAACCGGCTCTGCCGGTTGTGAAGGCACCTAGCCAGCGTGCTAGCCATGGCCATGATTGCATCCTCCGACGCGCCTATCGCGACTGTTGTTCTGGTACTCCCCACTATAGAAGTCCTGCTGCCAGGCAGGGACATCCGCCCGCCGCCGGTACGCCTGGATTGTTTTAATTTCTTCGGTACGCTGGCATCGCGTTCTAGGATGGTAGGGCAGCTGTGATGTCCGATACAGCCCGGTATCCGTGGCGGTCCTTCAGGGGGCTCCGGATGCGGGCGAGTGGCTGAGGCATGGTGTTACGTTGAGTACGGTCGATCAAAGGAGACTCGCATGACAACTGAAGCAAAGTGCCCATTTCTACATCCCGCCGGCGCCGGCCGGGCGCTCCAGGAATGGTGGCCCGAGCGCCTGAATCTGCATATCCTGCGCCAGAACGCTCCGTTGTCCGATCCGATGGGAGAGGCCTTCGATTATGCGAAGGCGTTCAACAGTCTCGACCTCGCGGCGGTCAAGAAGGATCTGGAAGCGCTGATGACCGATTCGCAGTCCTGGTGGCCGGCGGATTTCGGGCACTACGGCCCGTTGTTCGTCCGGATGGCCTGGCACGCGGCAGGTACCTACCGCATCGGCGATGGGCGTGGCGGTGCCGGCGCTGGCCAGCAGCGTTTCGCGCCCACCAACAGCTGGCCGGACAACGTCAGTCTGGACAAGGCACGCAGGCTTATCTGGCCGATCAAGCAGAAGTACGGCCGCAAGATCTCGTGGGCCGACCTGATCGTTCTGACCGGCAATGTGGCCTTGGAGTCGATGGGGTTCAAGACCTTCGGATTCGGCGGCGGACGCGAGGATGTCTATGAGCCGGACGAGTCCGTCTACTGGGGCAATGAAGCCGAGTGGCTGGCGGACAAGCGTTACAGCGGTAAGCGGAACCTCGAGAATCCGCTGGCCGCGGTGCAGATGGGCCTGATCTATGTAAATCCGGAAGGCCCCAATGGCAACCCGGACCCGGTTGCCGCAGCCATCGACATCCGCGAGACGTTCCGCCGCATGGCCATGAACGACGAGGAAACCGTCGCACTGATCGCGGGCGGTCATGCCTTCGGCAAGACCCATGGCGCCGGCCCGGCGTCGCACGTGGGGCCAGAGCCCGAAGCCGCGGGCCTCGAGGAACAGGGCCTTGGCTGGCGCAGCAGCTTTGGCACCGGCAAGGGCGGTGATGCCATCGGCAGCGGCCTGGAGGTCATCTGGACCACTACGCCGACGAAGTGGAGCAACGACTTCTTCAAGCACCTGTTCGAGTACGAATGGGAACTGACGAAGAGCCCCGCGGGCGCGCATCAATGGAAGCCCAAGGGCGATGCCGGCGCCGGCACCGTGCCCGACCCTGCCGACCCGTCGAAGCGCCGTTCGCCCTCAATGCTGACGACCGATCTGTCGCTGCGCTTCGATCCGATCTACGGCAAGATTTCGCGCCGGTACTACGATCATCCCGATGAACTGGCCGACGCATTCGCACGGGCGTGGTTCAAGCTGACCCATCGCGACATGGGGCCGCGCGCGCGCTACCTTGGCCCGGAAGTTCCGAAGGAGGAGCTCCTGTGGCAAGACCCCATCCCGCCGGTCGATCATCCGCTGATCGACGCAAAGGATGTCGCCGCGCTCAAGGCCAAGGTGCAGGCCTCGGGGCTGACGGTACCGCAACTGGTTTCGACGGCGTGGGCGTCGGCTTCGACGTTCCGTGGCTCGGACAAGCGTGGTGGCGCCAACGGCGCGCGCATCCGCCTGGCCCCGCAGAAGGACTGGGACGTCAATCAGCCTGCCGAACTGGCGAAGGTGCTGGCCAAGCTGGAGAGCATCCAGAGCGAATTCAACAAATCGCAGAGCGGTGGCAAGAAGGTCTCGATGGCTGACCTGATCGTGCTGGCCGGATGCGCGGGCGTCGAGCAGGCGGCAAAGAGCGCCGGGCAGGATGTGACAGTGCCGTTCTCGCCGGGACGCATGGACACCACGCAGGAGAAAACGGACCTGGATGCGATGGTGGTGCTGGAACCCATCGCAGATGGCTTCCGCAACTACCTGCAGGGCAAGTTCTCGGTCCGGGCCGAGGCTTTGCTGGTGGACAAGGCGCAACTGCTGAAGCTGACCGTGCCGGAGATGACGGCGCTTGTCGGTGGACTGCGGGTGCTGGGCACCAACTACGGCAACTCGCAGCACGGCGTCTTCACGAAACGACCTGGCACGCTGACCAACGACTTCTTCGTGAACCTGCTCGACATGGGCACGGAGTGGAAGCCCACGTCGGAGGAAAGGGAGGTGTTTGAGGGCAGCGACCGGGCGACGGGCACGCCAAGATGGACCGGCACGCGCGTCGATCTGGTCTTCGGCTCGAACTCCGAGCTGCGGGCGATTGCCGAAGTCTATGGTGCCGCGGACGCGCAGGAGAAATTCGTGCAGGACTTCGTGGCGGCGTGGAGCAAGGTGATGAACCTGGACCGCTTCGATCTCAAGTGACAGTCGCCGTGGGGTAGGTGCAGCAGGCTAGCCGCAAGGTTGCGGAAACAGCAGGGCCGGTCGATGAGACCGGCCCTTTTTCTTGCAGGAAGGGTGCCGCGCGCGAACGGTCGACTCAGTCGATGCGGGCGCCAGAACTGATTACCACCGGCTTCCACGTCAGGTACTCGGCCGCCACGAACTTGCCGAAGGCATCGGCCGTCATGTTCATCGATTCCGCGCCCTGTTGCGCGAACTTGCCGCGCATGTCGGGTTGGCCCAGCGCATCGGTCACGATCTTGTTCAACCTGGCGACGATTTCCGGCGGCGTGCCCTTGGGTGCGAACAGCCCGAACCATGCGCCTGTGACAAGGTTCGGCACACCGGCTTCCGCCATGGTGGGCACATCGGGCAGCGCCGACGAACGCTTGCGTGAGGTGACGGCGATGGCGCGAAGCTGACCGCCACGGATATGGGAAATCACCGACGGAATCGTCGCGAACATGAACTGCACACGTCCGGCCAGCAGGTCGTTCAGCGCATCGGCGCCCTTGTATGGCACGTGTGTGGTCTTGGCGCCGGTACGCTCGTTGAACAGCACGCCCGACAGATGCGCGGCGGTGCCCACGCCGGTGGAGCCGAAGTTGAGGCCGTTCGGGTGCGCCTTCGCATAGGCGACGAGATCCTGCACGGACTTCACCGGCAGGCCGGGGTACACCACCAGCACGTTCGGCACATCGGCGATCGGGGCCACCGCTTGCAGGTCGGTTTGCGGATTGACCTTGAGCTTGCGATACAGCGTCGGGTTGATGGCCACAGGGCCCACCGACGTGGCCAGCAGCGTGTAGCCGTCCGCGTCGCTGCGGCCGACGAAGTCCGTGCCGATGTTGCCGCCCGCGCCGGGACGGTTCTCCACCACCACGCTCTGTCCAAGCGCCTTGCTCATCTGCTGCGCGACTTCACGCGCGAGGATGTCTGTGGTGCCGCCGGCGGTGAACGCCACGACGACGCGGATCGGCTTGGAGGGATACGGCTGCTGGGCGTGGCCGGTCGCGGCGCAGGCGAGCATCAGCCCGACGGCGGCGTGCCGCAGGAAATTCTTCATTGCTGTCTCCGATGAATCTTGTAATCAGCGCCCCCCTTTCAAGGCAGGGTGGGTGGCTGTTTTTCATCTTAGAGAGCTGACGTACCCGAGCTTTGACGATATGGAAACGCAGACTTCATTGCGGCTGTCATGCGCGATCGCGGCATCATGGGGACTCGTGGCGGCAGTGCGGTCTCAGCGCGGCTTCAGGAAATGCTGCTCCATCGCCTCGCAGCGGCTCAGGTATTCGAGCAGCCGCGCCACGCCGGACGGCAGGCTTTCCTTGTCGCGCACGCAGACGTAGAACTCTCGCTCGGCCCATGCGTCGCGCAGAGTCAGCAGTGACAGCCCCATCATCTGCAGGTAGTTCCTGGCGATGCCCTCCGGCACCACGGCAAGGCCCAGGCCTTCGCGCACCATGCGGCAGCGGGCCTCGAAGTTCGAGACCTGTGTCTTCACGGTCAGCGGGCGCGAGATCGTGCCTGACACTAGGGTGAGGAAGGCGTCGAACGTATGGCGCGGAAAGTAGCCAAGGAAGTCGTAGTCCAGTGCTTCCTCGAGCCGCAGCGACCCTTTCGCCTCCAGCGGGTGGCCGCGCGGCACGACCAGTCCGACACGGTCCTTGCGGTAGGGCAGGGAGTACACGCCCGGGCTCGGGCTGCGCGCGTGATAGATGCCGATGTCCGCATCGCCGTTGGCCACCATGCGCGGAATGTCGAAGCTGAACGCCTCGATCAGGTCGATGCGGGCATCGGGGTCGTGCTTGAGAAAGCCGCTGATATCGGTCGGCAGGAATTGCAGGATCGTCGACCGGTTCGATGCCAGGCGAATCTTGGCGATGCCGTCCATCGAGTAGGAGGCCAGTGCGTCCTGCGCCAGTTGCACGCTGCGCACGATGGCCTTGGCACGCTGATACAGCATGGCGCCCGCCGGTGTCGGCTCCACGCCCCGTCCATGGCGACGCAGCAGCGCCGTGCCCGCGCGGCGTTCCAGTTCGGCAATCCGCTTGCTGGCCGCGGAGGTGACGAGATTCTCTCGCTCGGCCGCGCGTGAAAGACTCTTCTCCTCGATAGCGGCGATCAGGATGGCAAGCGAGGCGATGTCCATGGGTGTGCGTGCTCGATTTGGAAAAGCTGGCGCGATGGTCGTGCCAGCCGGAGTATGCACCAGCCGCTTGCGCGCCGCATACACGTTCTGGCGCGGGAGCTTTCTCGAATCGTCAAAGCTGGGGCGGCTGCCGTTCGTACCATGGGAGGCATTCCTGCTCAGGAGACACATGGAATGCTGATCGACGATTTTGCCGAGTACGTCGGCGACCAGGCCCGCGCGACGCTGGCGGACGACGTCATGCACCACGCGCGACGCGCTGTGATCGACTGGTTTGCCGCCCTGATGGCCGGCGTGCCGATGGCGCCCGGCCGCCAGCTTGTTGCGGCGCACCAGACGGAGACCGGCGTCGGGCTCAGCACGCTGGTCGGGCACGCCACCACGGCGTTTCCGGGGTTGGCGGCGTGGATCAACGGTAGCGCCTCGCACGCGGCCGAATTCGACGACATCTTCCGCGATGCCATTTATCACCCGGGGTGTCCGACGATTGCCGCCGCGCTTGCGCTGGCGGAGCATCGGGACGCGAGCGGCACCGACTTCCTGCGTGCGGTGATTGCCGGCTACGAGGTCAGCACACGCATCGGGGCGGCCATCCAGCCGGCGCACTATCGCTACTTCCACACGACCGGCACCGTGGGCTGCATCGGCGCCGCGGCCGCTGGCAGTGTTCTGACGGCGCCCGGCAATGCACGTGCCGCCGCCGATGCCATGGCCACGGCCACGACATTCGCATCTGGCCTGCAACAGGCATTCCGGTCCGACGCGATGACCAAGGCGTTGCATGCCGGACATGCGGCACAGGTTGGCGTTCAGGCGGCGCAGGGCGCCGCGCATGGCGTGACGGGCGTGCACGACATTCTCGAAGGCGATGCCGGCTTCGGGGCAGCGATGTGCGGTAGCCCGGATTGGCGCGGCGTCACCAGCGGCCTGGGCACCGACTTCAACATCACACGCATCACGCAGAAGAACCATGGCTGCTGCGGCCATACGTTCGCATCGATTGATGCCGCCATGCGCATCATGCGAGACAACGTGCTGGCGCCAGCGCGTATCGCGGCGGTCAACGTGCGCACCTATCAGGTGGCACTGGATGTGACGGGCAACTTCGACCCGAAAACGCCGTTCGAAGCCCGCTTCAGCCTGCCCTATGTGGTGGCGCACGGCATTCTGCATGGCGCGGTTCGGCTTGACGCGTTTGAACCGGCCAGGCTGGCTGACACATCCATCCGCGCATTGATGAGCAAGATCCGGCTGACGGCCGATCCCGAACTGACTGCCGCCTTCCCGAAGCAGCGCGCGGCGCGGGTGGAAATCGAGATGACCGATGGCAGCCGTCACGCGCACTTCGCGCCATATCGCCTTGGTGACCCGGAAGCCCCGCTTGACGACGCGACGCTTGGCGACAAGTTCATGGAACTGAGCGCCCCCGCGCTCGGCTCCGTGCACGCCGCCCGTTTGCTCGACGCGCTCTGGCGCCTGGACGACCGGCCCTTGCGCTCGCTGGCCCTGGACAAGCTCCAGGTGGGCTGACTTTCCCCGAATTCCAATCTTCTCCACGAAACACCATGACTAGCGTCGATCACGACACGAAGCGATCCACCGAACGGATCACGCGCGAACAACTGGCCCGGGCACTGTTCACCCCCGATGCTGTCGCGCTCGTAGGCGCCTCGGCCGACGAAAAGAAGAATACGGCGCGACCACTGCGCTTCATGCGCAAGCACGGCTTCCAGGGGCGCGTGTTCCCCGTCAACGCCGGGCGTAGCGAGGTGATGGGCCTTCAGGCGTATCCCAGCGTCGCGGCGCTGCCAGCCGCGATCGACCACGCGTTTGTGATGGTGCCGGGCGCGCAGGTGGCCGAGGCACTTGAACAATCCGCCGCGCGTGGCGCGCGTGTGGTGACGGTCTTCTCGGACGGCTTCGCCGAGGTGGGCGAGGCTGGCATGGCCGCCCAGCAGGCGCTGGCGGCGCGGGCACGTGAACTGGGCGTGCGGCTGCTGGGGCCGAACAGCATCGGCGTGGTCGACGTGCACAGCGGCGCCGTGCTTTCCGTCAACGCCGTGCTGGAGATGGACACGCTCCATCGCGGTCCTGTCAGCGTGATCTCCCAAAGCGGCTCCATGCTGGGCGCGCTGTTGTCGCGCGGCGCGGCGCGTGGGCTCGGGTTTGCCAAGCTGGTTTCGGTCGGCAACGAAAGCGACATCGGCGTGGGTGAGCTGGTGGACCTGCTCGTCGACGACGCGGCTACCGAAGTCATCCTGCTGTTCCTCGAAACGATTCGCGATGCGGCGGTGCTGGGCCCCGCACTCCGCCGCGCGCGTGCTGCCGGCAAGCCGGTGCTGGTCTACAAGCTAGGTCGCTCCGAGCAGGGTGAGGCGCTTGCGCAATCGCACACGGGGGCACTGGCTGGCAACGATGCAGCGGTCGATGCCTTCCTGCGCAAGCATGGCGCGATGCGCGTGGAATTGCTTGAAACGCTGTTCGAAGCCGCACCGCTGGCGTTGCGCTACGCAAGCCATGTGCCGGCGCTGACCCGTGCGCCGCGCGTGGCTGTGGTGACCACCACGGGCGGTGGCGCGGCTACCGTGGTGGACCGGCTGGGCCTGGCCGACGTGGAAGCGGTGCCACCGCCCGCATCGTTCGTCGCGCATATGGCCGAGCGCGGCGTGAAGATTCGCCAGACACCGATCATTGACCTGACGCTGGCGGCTACAAGCGCCCAGTACCGGGATCTGGTCGAGCAGATGCGGCTGAGTGACTGGTGTGACGCCGTGCTGTGCGTGGTGGGCTCGTCAGCGCAGTTTCATCCTCAGCTTGCGGTCAAGCCGATCGTCGAGGCTGCAGGCGTCGGCAGCAAACCGCTGCTGTCGTTCCTGGCTCCGGAAGCACCGGAGTCCCTGCAATTGCTGCAGGCGGCGGGGGTGCCGGCATTCCGCACGCCGGAGAGCTGTGCCGATGCGCTGGCGTGCCTGTTCCGAGGCGCGCATGTAGGCGAAGACGCGTCCGAATCCTGTCTGCCCGTGCAGTGGCCGGCTGGCTTGCCGACGCGGGGCGATCTCTCTGAGCTTGAGGCAGCGACGGTGTTTGGTGCGCTGGGCGTGCCGATCGCGACGGCGGAACTGGTGACCGAAGGGGCGCTGCAGCACGCCGTGCCGTACCCGGTAGTGGCCAAGATCTGCTCGCGCGACATCCTGCACAAGACCGAGATCGGTGGTGTGCAAGTTGGCGTGCGCGACAACGCGGAACTGGCCGCCGCCGCCGAACGCCTGATGGACAATGCGCGCCGCGGCGCGCCCGCCGCGCGCATCGACGGCATTCTGGTCCAGCGCATGGAAGATCGTTTGCTGGAGTTGATGCTGGGCTTCCGCGACGACCCGCTGGTGGGGCCGATGGTCATGCTCAGCGCCGGCGGTATCACTGCCGAACTTCACCGGGATGTCAGTCTGCGCCCCGCGCCGGTGACGCCGGCAGAGGCCATGCAGATGATCGAGGAGGTCCGCACGACGCGCCTGATTCGCGGCTTCCGTGGGTTGCCCCGGGGCGACGTAGATGCGCTGGCTGACGCGATCGTCCGATTCTCGCGTCTGGCCGCTGTGCAGGGCGTCACGGTTGCCGAGGCTGAAATCAACCCGTTGTTCGTGCGCGCCAATGGCGTGGTCGGCGTCGACTGCGTGCTGCGGCTCGCGCCTGCCACGGACACGGCAGGCGCATAGCGCGGACAACTGTAGCCTGTGGCGCTGTCCAAGCTCGTGCCAGCGGCGCGTTATGCCTTCACAGGCTGCGCGGCGCGCTTGCTGGCACGGCCGAGCCACACGAGCAGCACGCCCGATGCCGCCAGCAGGCCACCTGCTACCGGTACGACGGCGTAGCCGAGTCCGAGGCTGATGACACCGCCGCCGAGCGCGGCGCCCACCGCATTGCCGAGATTGAAGGCGCCGACGTTGATCGACGACGCGAGTCCGGGCGCTTCCGCAGCGGCTTCCATCACGCGCATCTGCAGCGGCGGCACCACGGCGAAGGCTGCCGCGCCCCAGACCAGCAGACCGATGGCCGCGCCGACATGGCTTTGCAGCGCGAACGGCAGTACCAGCATGATGACGGCGAGTGCGGCAAGGAAGGTCGTCGTCGCGCCGTCCAGCGAGCGGTCGGCAAGCTTGCCGCCAAGGTGATTGCCGATCGTGAAGCCCACGCCGATCAGTACCAGACCCAATGCAACGAAGTTGTCGGATGCGCCAGTCAGCCTGGCGAGCATCGGCGCCACATAGGTGTAGAGCGTGAACATCGCGCCCGCGCCGAGCACGGTCGTCGCCATGGCCAGCAGCACGGTCGGGTGGGTGAGCACGGTCAGTTCGCGTCGCACGTTCGGCCGCGTACCGCGCTCGCCCTTGGGTAGCGCGAGCCAGAGCGCGGCGATCGCAACCAGTCCGAGCGCGGCCGTGCCCGCGAACGCCAGGCGCCAGCCAACCTGCTGACCGATCCACGTGGCGGCCGGCACACCGCCGATATTGGCGATGGTCAGGCCCATGAACATCGTTGCCACGGCGCTGGCCTGCTTCTCCTTCGGCACCACGCTTGCGGCCACGACCGAGCCCAGGCCGAAGAATGCGCCGTGGTTGAGGCTGGTCACCAGGCGGGACGCGAGCAGCGTGCCGTATCCCGGTGCCAATGCCGACAGCAGGTTGCCGATGGTGAATATCGCCATCAGCGCCATCAGCGCGGTGCGCTTGCCGAATCGGCTGAACAGCAGCGTCATCACGGGCGCGCCGACCATCACGCCAATGGCGTAGGCGGTGATCAGCATCCCCGCGGTGGGAATGCTGACGTTGACGCCTTCGGCAATGACCGGGAGCAAGCCCATCGGCGTGAACTCGGTGGTGCCGATGCCGAATGCGCCGATGGCGAGGGCGAGCAGTGCGGTGTTCGATTTCATCGCGGCAGGCCCCTCAGAACGTCGTGGAAGGCGCGCGGTGCAACGCTGCGCGGCGAGTTGTGCGCCAGGTGGGCTACCAGATCTTGGTTGGCGACAAACGGCTCGGCATGGGGGCGCGTCAGCGGCGCCACGGCGATGCGGCTGGAGAGCGTGCGCTCGCCCATGGCGAAGGGCTTGGACAGTTGGGACATTTGGCTGCGATCCACGATGGATTTTCGATGGATCGCAGTCTGCCCAGTTTATCTTTGCAGATTAAGACCGGTATTGGTCAAATACTTTTGATTCTGCATCAAGTATGGAGCGTGCCCACACGGGACGGATTCGCCTACCGTTCGAACGGCTGCTTGCCCAGTGTTTTGACCACATGGTCGAGAAAGCAGGTGATCCGTGACGCCAGCGCGGTGTTGCGATAGTAGACCGCGTTGATCGGCTGGCGCGCGTCCAGGGTTTGCTTCGCAAACAGCTGCACCAGCCGCCCGCTCTGCCGGTCCTCGAGCGTCATGAAGTCCGACAGGCAGACGATTCCCTGGCCCGCCAGCGCCAGGCTCCTGAGCGTTTCGCCGCTCGACGATGCAATCGTCGGCTTGATGTGCACGACGCCACCGGCGTCGTCGCGCAGCGGCCAGTCGTTCAGTGATTCAGGCTGGGTAAAGCCCAGCAGCGCATGTTGCGCGAGTTGCGCCGGCTTGGTGGGCGTGCCGTGGCGTTTCAGATACTCCGGGCTGGCCAGCACGCGGATCTGACTGATACCGATCGGTCGCGCATGCAGCGTCGAGTCCTTCAACTGGCCGATGCGGAACGCCACGTCGGTTCGTTTCTCGATCAGGTCGATGAAGCCTTCGTTCGAGTTCAGTTCCAGTTCCACCTCGGGGTAGCTGGCGCGGAATCCCGCCACCAGCGGCACGATCACGTGCAGCATGAACGGCGTGGCCGCGTCCACCCGCAAGCGCCCGACGGGTCGCATCTGCCGTGCGGCCATCTGTTCTTCCGCTTCGTCGACCATCGCCAGGATCGCGCGCGCGTGCTCCAGGAAGGCGGCGCCTTCCTCGGTCAGTTCCAGCCGCCGCGTGGTTCGTCGCAGCAGCGTGGTCTTCAGCTTCTCCTCCAGACGGCTCAAGGTCCGGCTGGTGGCCGAGATCGTCAGCCCCAGTTGTTCAGCCGCCGCCGTGATCGAGCCGGTGTCCACTACCGCGGCAAAGGCCAGCAATTCGTCGATGGTGGTTTTCATTGTTGATCAAAATTCAAATGAATTTCATTTATACACGGCTTTATCCGCAAAGATAAGGGCGGCAAACTTCGTCCATCGAGATTGCATGAACCTTCACAGGAGTTACACCATGAGCATTCCTTCGTTTGGCGTTGGTACCTTCCGCCTGACTGGCCAGGTCGTTGTGGACTCGGTGCGCAATGCGCTGGACGTTGGCTACCGCGCCATCGACACCGCGCAGATCTACGGCAACGAGGCCGATGTCGGCCAGGCCATTGCGGATAGCGGTGTGAAGCGCGATGAACTGTTCGTGACCACCAAGATCTGGACGGCGAACTACGCCGCCGACAAGCTGGTGCCGAGCCTGCGCGAAAGCCTGGACAAGCTGCGCACTGACTACGTCGACCTGACGCTGATTCACTGGCCGGCGCCGGGCAACGGCGTGGCGCTGTCGGAGTACATGGCCGCGCTTGCCCAAGCCAAGGCGCTCGGGCTGACGCGCCAGATCGGTGTGTCCAACTTCAATATCGAACTGACCCGCCAGGCGATCGAGGCCGTTGGCAAGGGCGAGATCGCCACCAACCAGATCGAACTGAGCCCCTATCTGCAGAGCCGCAAGCTCACCGCGTTCCTGAAGGAACAGGGTATCGCCGTCACGTCGTACATGACGCTGGCCTACGGCAAGGTGCTGAAGGACCCGGTGCTGGCGCAGATTGCCGCGAAGCACCACGCCACCGTGGCGCAGGTGGCGTTGGCATGGGCGCTGCAACTCGGCTACGCGGTGATTCCGTCGTCGACCAGGCGCGAGAACCTGGCCAGCAACCTGCTGGCGCGCGACCTGAAGCTCGACGCCGCCGACATGGCCCTGATCGCCTCGCTGGAACGCAACGGCCGTGAAGTCAGCCCTGAGGGCCTGGCTCCGGTTTGGGATTAAGGAGATCATGATGACCCACACCAGCAATCCGCTGTTCCAGCCGTATTCGCTCGGCTCGCTCACGCTGCCCAACCGCATCGTGATGCCACCGATGACGCGCTCGCGCGCCAGCCAGCCCGGTGATGTACCCAATGCGCTGATGGCCGAGTATTACGCGCAACGCGCCAGCGCCGGCTTGATCGTCAGCGAAGGCACGTGGATCTCGCCGCTCGGCAAGGGGTATGCGTGGACCCCCGGCATTCACACGCCGGAGCAGGTGGCCGGCTGGCGCAAGGTCACCACTGCCGTCCATCAGGCCGGCGGGCGCATCTTCGCGCAGCTTTGGCACGTTGGCCGCCTGAGCCATATCAGCCTGCTCGATGGCCATGCGCCGGTATCGTCGTCAGCCATCCAGGCGCAGGGCGTGAACGTGTTCGTCGCGCAAAGCGATGGCAAGCCCGGCTTCGCCCAGGCGTCGCAGCCACGCGCGCTGTCGGTGGCGGAAATCCACGCCATCGTCGACGACTTTCGCCAGGCCGCGCGCAATGCCATGGCGGCGGGCTTCGACGGTGTGGAGCTGCACGCAGCCAATGGCTATCTGGTCAACCAGTTCATCGACTCCGGCGCCAACGATCGCACCGATGAATACGGCGGTTCGCTGGAAAACCGGCTGCGTTTCCTGGGCGAGGTGGCACAGGCGCTGATCGAAGGCACGGGTGGCAAAGACCGCGTCGGCATCCGTCTGGCGCCGCTGACCACGCTGAATGGTTGCGTCGATGCCGATCCCGAGACCACCTATACCGCTGCGGCCAGGTTGCTCGGCGAGATCGGCGTGGGCTACATCCATATCGCGGAAGCCGACTGGGAGGATGCCCCGCATATGCCGACGGCCTTCAAGCAGCAACTGCGCAAGGTCTATCCGGGCACGCTGATCTACGCCGGCAAGTACACCGCGGCGCGCGCCCAGACCGCATTGAACGAAGGATGGGCCGACCTGATCGCGTTTGGCCGCCCGTTCGTGGCCAACCCCGATCTGCCGGAGCGCCTGCGCACCGGCGCCACCCTCACCGTCCACGATCGCGACACGCTGTTCGGCGGCGACGCGCGTGGCCTGACCGACTATCCGCCACTTGTTGCCAAGGCGGCCTGAGCGTCGGTCAGGAGATGGAAGATGAAGGCGCTGGCAAGGATCGTGCTGGCCGCGATGCTGCCGTCGTTGACCTGAAGGGAGGTCGACGACGCGCGGCACCCACCGCTCAGCTTCCGCCAAGCGCCTTGATTTCGCTTTCCTCGAACCCGGCTTCACGCAGTACCTCGGCAGTGTCACGCCCCAGCGTCGGGGCGGGGCGGCGGATCGAGGTCGGCGTGCCCGCGAAGCGCGCTGTCGGCCGGATTTCCCGGATGGTGCCGACGACGGGATGCTTCGATTCCTGGAACAGGCCGACGGCCTTCAGGTGCGGATGCTCGGGCAGCGCTTCGAGCGAGTAGATCGGCGTGGCGGGGATGTCGAGTTGCTCGCAGAGCTTCATCCACTGCGCCGTCGTGCGAAGTGGCGCCAACTCCCGCAGGTGGCTGTACAACGTCTTGATGTGCGCATTGCGGTCGGCGCGGCTGGCGATGTTGTAGCGTTCGCCCAGATCGTCGCGGTCCACCTCGTGGAAGAAGGCCTTCCAGTGCTTGTCCGTGTATGGCAGCAGGCTCATCCACCCATCCTTGGTGCGCACGGGCTTGCGGCCGCCTTCGAGCAGGCGCGCGTAGCCGGCCTTGGTCTTGGAGCCCGGATAGGTCAGGCCACCCATATGCTCGGTGAGCACGAACGCGGCCATCGTTTCCAGCATCGGCACCTCGACGTACTGGCCACGGCCATGCCGCTCGCGATGGAACAGCGCGCCCAGCACCGCGTTGGCCACAGCCAGACCTGTGGTCTTGTCGGCGATCAGGCTCGGCAGATAGTCGGGCTCGTCGGTGTTGATCGACGCGGCGCCGACGAATCCGCAGGCGGCCTGGATGATGTCGTCGAACGCGGGCTTCTCGCGATCCGGGCCATCCTGGCCGAAGCCGGTGGCGGCGCAGTAGACGATCTCGGGATTCAGTGCGCGCACAGCGTCATAGCCGAAACCCAGCCGCTCGATCGCCGAGACGCGCATGTTATGCACCAGCACGTCGACGGTTGGAATCAGGCGGCGCAATGCGGCGCGACCGGCCTCGGTCTTCAGGTCCAGCACGACCGAACGCTTGTTGCGGTTCAACGCCAGGAAGATCGAGCTCATGCCCGGCACCTCGACCACGCCGTTGGCGCGCATCAGGTCGCCTTCGGGCGATTCGATCTTGATGACGTCCGCACCCATGTCGGCCAGCACCTGGGTGCCCATCGGGCCCAGCACCACGGCGGACAGATCGAGCACGCGCACGCCGGACAGTGGTCCGGCATCTGTTTTGGTTGAAACGGTCACGTAGATTCGCTCCATTGAGTATCAGCGACGACGGAAGTTCGGCGGACGGCGTTCGGCCATGGCTGCCACGCCTTCGCGAAAATCCTCGGTCGGGAATTGGGTGAGCTGGATGGCCAGCTCCTTCTGGTTGGCGGCGTAGATCGCATCTGCCAGCCCCTCGCGCAGCGCGGCGCGCGTGCTTTCCACGGCGAGCGGGGCCGAGATTGCGATCTCGGTGGCCAGCGCATGGGCGCGGGCCAGAACCTGGTCGGCCGGCACGAGTTCGTCGGCCAGTCCGATGCGCGTGGCGGTCTCGCCATCAATGCGGCGTCCCGTGTATAGCAGCAGCGAAGCCTGCTGGACTCCGATCAGGCGGGGCAGGGTCAGGCTCAGGCCGAAGCCGGGGTGAAAACCAAGCCGGTTGAAGTTGACGCTGAACCGTGCTTCGGGGCAGGTGACGCGGAAGTCCGCCACGAGCGACAACCCTACGCCGGCGCCCACGGCCGCGCCGTGTACCGCGGCGACGATCGGCTTGCGCGTGCGGAAGAGCCGCATGGCCTGCTTGTAGAACGGGCTCGGGTCGCGGCTGACCGATGACGATGCTTGCTGGCCGGAGAAGTCCGCGCCGGCGCAGAAGGACTTGCCTTCGGCCGCCAGCACGATGGCGCGGCATTCGTCGTCGCCATCGAGTTGTTCGAGCGTGTCCGCCAGCAGGCCGACGAATGCCGGGTCGAGGTGGTTATGGGGCGGCCTGCGAATCAGGACCTGGACGACATGGCCGTCGCGCGTGACCTGAAGGGAATCCTGGCCGCTGGTAGAGGAGACGGCAGAGGAAGCGGTAGACGAAGCGTTAGGGGGCGTCATGTCGATGGGCTCGGTTCTGTGGATAGGTTTCCCCGCCGGGCGGGGTTGAAATGCTGCATACTGCGTTATGCCTTATTCAATATGGATTTGAAGCGCAATAGCGATGAACGAATCTCGTTTTAGCGACACCCCAGGCACGGACGGCGCGGAGACGCCGGAAGGCCGCGACAGCAGACGACCGGCACTTGCCGAACTGCGCAAGAAGGACCTGAACCTGCTGGTGGTGCTGGCCGCCATGCTCGAGAGCAACAGCGTCAGCGAGGCCGCCAGGCGGCTGGACAGCACCCAGCCCTCGATGAGCCGGATGCTCGACCGGCTGCGCGACGATCTCGGCGATCCGCTGCTGATCAAGAGCGCGCACAAGATGCTGCCGACGCGCCGCGCTCAGGACATCCGCGGCGCGCTCGATGACGTGTTGCGTGCCATCGAAGGCGTCTACCAGCAGGGCAGCGACTACAACCCGGCGATGGAGACCGGCACGTACGTGATCGGTATCAACGATTCCCTGCAGGCGTTGATTGCCCCGGCGTTCCTGGCCAGCCTGCGCCAGGTGGCGCCGCGCGCGCGGGTCCGGATGCAGCCCGTGCCACAGCAGGGCGGCATTTCCGCGATGACCAGCGGGGCGATCGACCTGATGGTGGCGTTCTATCCGGTGGATATGGAATCGCTGCGCTCCGAGCTGCTGCTGACGACGCGCTTCGGCTGCCTGTCGGCCAGATCCAACCCGCATATCGGCGAGATCACCTCGGCGCGTGAACTGGCATCGCTCGACTGCCTCGACATCTCGCAGTTCGGCCTGATCACGCGGTTGCTCGACCGCTACTTCCAGTCGCATGGCCTGCATCGGCGGATCGTCGGCACACTGACCAGCTACCTGGCCGTGGCCGACGCGATTCACGACACCGAGATCTACGCGATGATTCCGGACTACCTCGCCAGACCGCTGTGCCGGCATCCCGGTATGCGCTTCTCGCCGATGGAGGACGAGGGCATGGCCGTGCCGATTCATCTGTGCTGGCACAACAACGTCCACTCGCACCCGTTCGTCACGGTGCTGCGGTCGCTGCTGGCATCCGCCGCGCGTCACGTTGCCGCCTAGGCAGTCGTCGGGTTCACGCATCGCTCACGCATCATTTACGCATCCGCTGGCCCATTACTCGGGCTTGATGCCGGCTGCCGCGGCAACCTTGCGGAACCGGGCCATCTCGCGTTCCTGGAACTGGCGCATTTCCTTCGGCGGGTAAGGCATGGGATCGCCGCCCTTGGTGGCCAGGAATGCGTCGGACTCCGGTGACTTGAGGGCTGTCTGCACGGCGGTGGCCAGCTTGTCGGTGATGTCGTCGGGCGTTCCCGCGCGGACGTAGAACGACACCCAGCTGTACTGCGCGTAGTCCGGATAGCCGCTTTCCTTGATCGTCGGCACGTTCGGGAAGTCGCGATGCCGCGTCTCGCCGGTTACCGCCACCGCGCGGATCTTGCCTTCCTTGAGTAGCGTCATGGCGCCGCCCAGGTCGACCACGGCCATGTCGAGCTGCCCGCCGATGACATCGGTCATGATCTGGGCCTGCCCCTTGTACGGCACGTTGACGAACTGGACGCCGGCAAGGTTGGCGAACCACGCCGCCGCCAACTGGTAGCCCGCCGAGTACGTGCCGACTGCCAGCGGCTTGCCACGGTCTTTCGCGTGGGCAACCAGGTCGGCCACGGTCTTGATCGGCGACTTCTCCGGCACCAGGAACACGTTCATGTTCCGGCTCAGTCCCGACACCGGCTTGAGATCCTTCAGCGGGTCATAGGGCAGGTTCTTCATCACGATCGGATTGACCGACATTGGCGAGTTGCTGGCCAGCAGCACCGTGTAGCCATCCGCTGGCGCGTTCTTGAGCGCCTGGATGCCGATCAGGCCGTTAGCGCCGGGCCGATTCTCGACGACCACGGGCTGCCCCAGCGTGCGACCCATCTGCTCGCCGTAGTAGCGTGCCGACGTATCGGAGCCGCTGCCAGACGTGAATGGCACGATCACGCGAATCGGCCGCGTCGGGAATTCCTTGGCCGTTTCCGCATGGACCGATGCCGACAGCGTCAGCAGGCCAATCATCGCGAGAAGGACTCGACGCGTACTCATGCGGCCTCCGTCAGTCTTTCCCACAGCGTGTCGCCGCCGTGTTCGATTGCCATCTTGCCGAGCTTTGCGGCCCATTGCGCCTCGCTGCCGTACTCGGCGCGCCAGGACCACAGGCGCCGCGTGGCGTAGTGCAGCGAGTGCTCGCGCGTGAAGCCGATGGCGCCATGCACCTGGTGCGCGATCGCGGGTGCGCGGCTGGCGGCCAGACCACAGATGATCTTGGCGATCATGGCCTGCTGTGCCCAGTCCTTGCCCGACAACGCCGCGCAGGCGCTGGCCACGGCCATGCGCGAGGCGACCACTTCGTTGGCCAGTACCGCAAGCTGTTGCTGGATCGCCTGGAACTTGCCGATGGGCCGGCCAAACTGGATGCGTTCGGTGGCGTATTGCACGGTCTGGTTCAGCACGCGTTCGAGCACGCCGGTGATCTGGATGGCGCGCATCAATGCGCCGAGCGCCGCCGGATCGTCGCATCCCTCCAGCGGCTGCTGCGTCGACGCGGCTGTTGCCACGGCGTCGACGAACGTGAGCCTGTCACGCGGTTCGCCAGCGATGTTGGCATCCTCGCGTACTGAAGCGTGCTTGGTCGACAGCAACAGCCAGGCGTTGGCGGCGCGCACCAGCACGTGTTGCGCGTGCCGGCCCCAGGGGACTTCCACTTCCGCGCTCAGCCGCCAGGTATCGCCATCCTGGCTCGCGGTCGGGGCCGTGGACAGATCGGCAAGGGCCAGCAGGCCCTGCGGCGCCTCGATGCCAAGACGGCTCAGCAGCCACGTGGCGGTGGCGGCATCGACAAACGGCAGCGGCGTGACCGTGCGGCCGGCGGCCAGCATCACCGGCAGCGCTTCCGTCCAGCTCGCGTTGGCGCCACCGGCTTCCTCGCTGGCAAGCACGTGCACCAGACCGCTCTTGTCCACCGCATTCCAGAGTGATTGTGGAAACTCGCCGCGCTCCATCGCTTCGGACTGTTCGAGCGTGACCTCGTTGCCGAACAGGCGCTCCGCGCTGTCGGTCAGCATTTGTTCGAGTTCGTTCATCGGATTCCCAGCCCTCGCGCAATGATTCCCCGCAGAATTTCACGCGTGCCGCCCCGCAGGGAGAACGAGGGCACACTCTGGGTCAGGTAGGCTTGCGTCGCGACGAACGGGGAGCCGGTGCGGCGCAGTTCATTGCCGAACAGCGCGTGGGCCACCTCAGGGATGCGCTGTTCGAACAGCGCGCCCATGTCCTTGACGTTGGCAGCGGCCAGTTGCGGATTCTCGCCACGATTGAGCATGGCCGCGATGCCGCGAGACATCTGGCGCAGATTGCTCAGTTCCGCGACGAGGTAGCCGATTTCCACCGCCTGGCGCGAGTCGGTCGCGTCCGCCGCATCCACCATCTCGGCCAGCAGCGCGTAGCTGCTCAGATAGCGTTCGGGGCCACTGCGCTCGAACGTGAGTTCCGCGGTGACCTGGGCCCAGCCATCGCCCTCGGTGCCGATCAGCATCTGGTCCGGCACGAAGACGTTGTCGAACACAACCTCGTTGAAGCCCTCGTGACCCGCGAGATTCTTGATCGGGCGCACCTGCAGGCCGCTCGACTTCATGTCGACCAGGAACTGCGACAGGCCCTTGTGCTTGTCGTCCGCGCCACGATCGGTGCGCACCAGCGCGATCATGTATTGCGAGTGATGCGCGTTGGAGGTCCAGAGCTTGGTGCCATTGATGACCCATCCGCCATCCACGCGATCGCCACGTGTGCGGATCGACGCCAGGTCGGAACCGGAGTCGGGCTCGCTCATGCCGATGCAGAAGCGCACCTCGCCGCGCGTGATGCGCGGCACGATGTCCGCCGCCACGCTCTTGTCCGCGTAACGCATCAGCAACGGGCCGCTCTGGCGCTCGGCAACCCAGTGGCCGCCAACGGGCGCGCCTGCCGCGAGCAGTTCCTCGAGCACCACGTAGCGCTCTAGCATCGAGCGTTCACCGCCACCGTAAGACTTGGGCCACGTCATGCCGATCCAGCCACGCGCACCCAGCGCGCGGCTGAATTCGGGATCGTAGCCAGACCAGCTCTTGGCGCGCAGTTGGGGGGGGCGGTTGCCGAGGGTCTCCGCCAGGAATGCGCGGACTTCCTGGCGCAGCGGCGTCAGTGAGGCGTCGGGATCGGCTGGCCGTATCACGACCTTGCTGGCTATCTCCAACTCTGTCTCCTTGCGATTTTTGAGAGTGAGCCGAGGTTAGCAGTGGCCTTCTAGACGCGCCTATCGCAGCCGTGAGATAACGGAAATTCACCGCGCATGCGGCAGTGCAGCGTAACGGTGTGCCATGCCGACGTGCGCATAACGAATATGCCTCCGTGTGCATTGCGACATGCAGCACGCTTCCCTTACGCTTCTTCTTTCATGATGAAAGCGGGTGGCACGTATCACCCGAAGAAGGAGACTGTAGATATGCGGCGTTTGCTTCTCGCCTGTCTGATTGCCACGCTCGGGGTCTCCGGGCTGGCACACGCCAACGCGAATAATTACCCCAGAAAGCCCGTCAAGATCGTGGTGTCGTTCCCGCCTGGCACGGGCTCGGACAGCAGCGCGCGGTTCCTGGCCCAGAAACTCGAGGCGCGTTTCGGCCAGCCTTTCGTGGTGGAAAATCGCCCGGGTGCCAACAGCTTCATCGCCGCGCAGGCGGTGGCGAAGGCGGACCCGGATGGCTACACGTTGTTTGTGGCGAGCAATTCGCCGATGGCGACCAACGTGGTCCAGTTCAAGACGTTGCCCTATGACCCGGTACGCGATTTCGCGCCCGTGGCGCGGCTCTACTACGGGGCGATGATCCTGTCGGTACGCGCCGATTCGCCCTACAAGACCGTGGCAGATCTGGTGGCCGCCGCCAAGGCGAAGCCAGGCAAGCTCAGCTATGGCTCGGGTTCCGCGTCGTATCAGATCGCCACCGAGCTGTTCATGAAGCAGGCCGGTATCACTGCCGTGGCGATTCCGTACAAGGGCGCTGCCCCGGCTGTCGCGGATCTCGCCGGTGGCCAGGTGGACTTTGCGATGTCGGACTACCTTGCCGCTTCCGCGCTGTCGCAGGCCGGCAAGACGCGCATCATCGCCGTGGGCGGCGACAAGCGGCTGCCGCTGGAGCCCAATGTGCCGACGCTGCAGGAACTTGGATACAAGGACTACTACATGGTGAATTGGGTGGCGCTGTTCGCGCCGGCGAAGACGCCGCCCGCGATCGTCAAGAAACTCAGCGACGCCACGGTCGAGATCATCAGCAGCAAGGAAGCGGCGGAGTTCGTGGGCCGCACCAGCGGCCAGATCATCGCGGGTGGTTCGGAGGCGCTGCGGAAATACCAGCTCGATGAAATCGAGCGCTGGACGAAGGCCGCGGAGATGGCGGGTATTCCGAAGGAGTGATTCGGAGACGCGGAAGGTGACGGTGCGACCCTACGACCCTGCTACGGGGCCACCTTCCGCCATCCCGCCCCCGGATCGAAGGTCCGGATCTCCTTGGCCTTGACCGCGCTATCGGCGCCAAGGTCCCGCTCGTAGACCTGACCGTCATGGCTGACCATGAAGCTCATGACGCCGGTGTCCTGATAGCGCGCCGGCCATGCCAGCACGGCAAAACCGCCGAACAGCTTGCCATTGACCACATAGCTGTAGGCCCCGCCCGGGGCGTTGGGGCCTTGCGCGTCCAGCAGCTTGTAGTGATATCCGTAGTAGCCATCCTTGCCGGCATGGTTCGTTCCCGCGCCGCGAAACGCAGCGCCTAGCGGGCTCTGTGGCTCGCCGGGCGCGGAGGCCCAGTAGAGGCCGTCCTGCTTGCCGGGCGTGCTCGACAGCTTCGATGCGTACACCAGCGTCTTGCTGCCGTCGTGCAGCGTCAGCGCGTATTCGGCCTGTGCGTCGGTGATCGCCAGCATGGTCTGGATGACAGCCAGTTCGTTGCGGCCCACCCTGCGCACCCGCATTTCCTCCACGCCGGCCAGCGTGTCGAACTGCCAGCCCTTGCTGCCCTTCACCAGCGGAATGGGGAAGGTCCAGCCGTCGTCTCCCACGTCGATATAGGCGCGACTCTCTTTCTGGTCGACGGCGTGGGACTTGCCCCAGGCTGTCAGGAACTGGCTGCGGACCTCGGCGCCCACCGGCGGAATGATGTCGCGGAACTTGCCGCCGAACAGTTTCTGCAGCGTCGGCTCGTCGTCGTTGATGACGGCGTTGCCGAAGGTGGTCATCGCGGCCTCGGGCGTGGCAAAGACCTCGTTGGCGTGCGCCGCGGGTGTCAGGCTCGCGGCTGCACCCAGCAGCAGCGTGCACAGGGTGCGGCGAAGTGTTGCGCGGATTGGCGTCGTCAGTGTCATGGTTGCCTCCGCTTATCGACGTCCACCGCCGCCGCGGCCGCCACCGAAACCGCCGCCACCGCCGCGCGCGCCGCCCGAATATCCGCCGCCGCCGCGATTGAAGCCCGAGGACTGCATGCTGGAACTGCCGCGATTGGTGTTGTTCTGCGTGCCGGCGCCATTGCCGACGCCCTGGAAGCCGTTGTCCCGCCCGCCGAATCCCGCGCTGTAGCGGTCGGCGGCTTGTGCGCGGTCGGCGGTGCCGGCCCGGTTGCCTGCCGCCGCGCGATCCGCCGTCGCGGGTCGGTCGGACGTGCCCGCGCGGTTGCCGCCGTTCATGCGGTCCGAGGCTGATGGGTTGCCGCCGGCCATGCGGTCGGAAACCCCGGCGCGATTGCCGGCGCCCGGATCGCGGCCACGGTAGTTGGCGCGCCGGTCGGCGGCGCCAGCCTGCTCGCGGCCGAAGCGTTCGCGCGTGGCGTTATCGCGATAGGCAACGCCCTTGCGATGATCGACGCTGTGCTCCCATCGACTGCTGCCCTGGCCACCTTGCCCACCATTGCGATCGAAATTGCGGTCGATGTTGGTGGCCTTGTGGTGGTCGACGTAGACGTCGCCCCCGCCCCAGTTGCAGTCACCGAAGATGGCTGCCGCGGCGGCGAGACCGAACCCGAATGCCAGGCCGCTGCCGAACGCGTAGCCCGGGTAGTACGCCGGGTAGGGTGGCCAGTAGTAATAGGGGTAGGCGGGATAGGCCCAGCCGCCATAGACCACCGCCGGGTCATAGGCGGGCACGTAGATCACCTCCGGGTTGGCCGGCTCGATCCGCACGATAGTCTGCGACACCGCGCCCGGCGTGGTCGCCGGCTCGACGATCACGCGTTGCTGCTCGTTCGATTGCAGATTGCCGGCATCGCGGGCACGCGCGCGCAGTCGCTGTACCGCTGCGAGCACATCCTTCTCCTGGGCCAGGAATGCGTCACCGAGCTTCTGGGTCCAGTCGAGCTTGTCGTACATCGGTTCGAGGATCTGCGGGAATGCCACCAGCGACTTGACGCTGACGTCCCACGATTCGTTCTGCACGGCCTTGACCGCGGCATCGCCTTTCTCGCCAGGGTGCGACTTCACCCAGCGGGCGGCATAGACGATCTCCAGCGGATAGGTCGACGCCATCAGCACCTGCGACAGCACGGTATCGGGATAGAGCGCGATCGGCGCGACCAGTGCCTCGATCTCCTCGGCCTTGAACGGCGCGGGGGCAGGAGCGGGCTTTTCCTGGGCCATGACGCTGGTTGCCACGAGGGCCATGCCGGCGAGCAGGGCGGCGCCGATGGTGGGCGCCAAGCGTTGCATCCAATGGTGGATCATGGTCTGGCCGCAGTAGTTGTCAGCGTACCTGTACGACTATGGGATGAGATCCGGATGCCTGCAATTTCCCCAAAGGGTAAGGTCGGGTGCGCCGCGCGGGGAATGCTGCTCTGCACGATGGTCGCTTCGGTCCCCATCACTGGTATGTGATAGGGCACCGCACGCGAAAAGTCCAAGCCAGCGACCGGCGGGTGCGTGCTGCTGCATATCGCGCGTCAGCGCTTCAGCACGTTTGCGCGGGCAGTGCCGGCCGGTCAAGCCATCATTGCCGCGCCGCCGTGATCGCCGTGATCGCGTGAGTGGCGGCCTGGATGGCTTCGTCGATCGGCGCCGTGCCGGCAAGACGATGTCGGTGGCGGCGCCCATTGATCTCGACGTCGACGCCGAGCGGATCGATGCCGAGCACGCGCACGCTTTCGGGAACCAGGCGGGACATTCTGCTCACGAGATCGGCTTCTTCTTGCGCGGGGAGCGTGGGCACAGCGTCCAGATCGGCTTGTTCCACCCAACCCATCCTGCCGACGCCGGCGATGAACCGTACCTTGAGCGGCTTCAGCCGGAAGAACGCGAAATCGAGCGCCAGCAGACGTTCGGCGCCGGGCTCATAGCGCAGGTAGCGGTCGCGCAGGGCAGTGGCAGGCTCGAAGCGTTCCGCGTCTCCAACGATCGTCAGCCGGCTGGCGGCCTGCACATCCGTGACTTCCGGTTGCAGCACCGACAGGCTCATTCGTGTATCCGCGAGCAGATTCTTCGTGTGTTCGGCCAGGGCGCTGATGCAGATGACCGGTTGATGCGCGTGGTCCGTGACGTAGGGCACCACGGTGGCGTAGGGATAGCCGGCCAGGACGGACGATTGCGTGGCAAGCGTGCCGAAGGCGGCTTCGTGCAGCAGATGGATGGCGTGTACGGTGAGCATGCTGATCCCGGGGCTAAGAAGTCATTTCAAAAAGATTCTGGCGTCGTTGCGGGGCCTTGCCGTACTACTTGTACTGTCTGCGGCCCCGCGTCTAGCCAGAACCGCTTCGCTTCATTTTGAAATGGCTTCCAAGTCGTGGAGACATGCCGTCATGGTCGCACAGATGATCGGATGACAAAGCGGAGAGGCAAGCGCGGAGACCTTCCTCTCGCTTGCGCTCTCCGCAAGAGCCCGTGGTTCGAGCGTCGCCGCCACGGCATTCGCCTTGACCGTGGCGGTGAACCCCCCGATAACTCGACGCCGGGGCTTACTGCTTCTTGGAGTTGTCCGGAGCAGCGGTCTTGGCAGCGCCGGCCGTCGCGCCGGTGGTGTCAGTGGACTTCGCCATGTCGGTCGTGGCCTTGGCCTTGTGATGCGTGCCCTTGGCGGTGGACTTGTGCGCGCCGGTATGAACGTCGGCCTTGTCCTTGTGGGCGCTGGCCTGAGCCTGCGCCGGTTCCGACTTCGACGGGGTGGCCGAGGCGGCAGCCGGTGCGCCGGTCTGCGCGAAAACGGTACCGACGAAAGCGACGGATGCGAGAGCAGCGAACAGCTTCTTCATGATGTCAACTCCTGGGAGATTGTTAGCTCGACAATGCGTCGTGCTTACCGGAAAAAACGGCACGCGAGCGGTCGCCGTTGACGCCGGAGTCGTGACAATCCGTAAGTTGTGCAACACGAACAGGAAGGTTGCCTTCGCAAGGCGCTCAGCTGAATCTCAGCGGGTGGCCGCCCCGGAGGCGGGGCGGTTGCGAAACCGGTGGATCAGCAGTGCGATGGTCAGCACGCAGAAGCCCGCGCCGGCGTGGAACGTGGCGGCGGCGCCGTGCCGGTCCCACAGCCAGCCGGCCATGACACTGGCTACCAGCAACGCCAGCCCGCTGGCCAGATTGAAAACGCCGAATGCAGTGCCACGCAGATCCGCAGGTGCTGCATCGGCGACCATCGTGGCCAGCAATCCCTGGGTCATGCCCATATGCAGGCCCCACAGCGCGACACCGGCCAGTGCGATGCTCCAGTGCGAGCCGAGTGCGAGCACCGTATCCGCGGCGATCAGTACGGCCAGGCCAGCCACCAGGAGCTTGTCATGGCTGCAGTTGTCCGCGAGCTTGCCGAACGGATAGGCCGTGACCGCGAAGACTGCGTTCATCGTTACCAGCACCAGCGGCGCCATGAACAGCGGCAGCCCTTCCTGCTGGACGCGCAGGATCAGGAATGCCTCGCTGAATCGGGCCAGCGCGAAGGCGGTGCCCACGGCAACCACGCCCCAGTAGGCCGGGCCGAGCCGCGCGAGGTTGGCGCGCCGGATCGGATTCACACGCTTGTCCCCGGTCTGGGTTTGCGGTTCCTTCACGCCGAATGCGAGCAAGGCAACGGACAGCACGCCGGGAACCACCGCCACCCAGAAGATGGCGCGGAAGTCGTTCGCCCAGAGCATCATCAGCCCGATCGCGATCAAGGGGCCGAGGAATGCGCCAACCGTGTCGAGTGCCTGCCGCAGCCCGAACGCCGCGCCGCGCAGATGAGGGGGCGCGATATCGGCCACCAGCGCATCGCGCGGCGCGCCGCGAATGCCCTTGCCGATGCGGTCGGACAGGCGTGCCGCCAGTATCGTGCCGACGCCGGGCGCCACCGCGAAGAGCGGCTTGGACAGCGCGCCGAGCCCATAACCGAGCACGGCCAGCGTCTTCCGCTTGCCGAGGTAATCACTGAGGACGCCCGAGAAGACCTTGACGATCAGGGCGGTGGCTTCGGCCGCGCCTTCGATCAGCCCCACGGCCAGCGCACTGGCGCCGAGCGTGGTGACCATGAAGACGGGCAGCAGGCTGTGGATGATCTCCGAGGAGATATCCATCAGCAGGCTGACGCATCCAAGCATCCAGATGCCGGACGGGATCTGTCGCAGGGTGCTGGCGGGAGCGCGCGTTGCCATGGCATTGGTCGATGGCGTGCGCGTTCGCGCACGATCCCGCCTTTTTACTACAGGATGGCCGTGGCTGGCTTAGCGGCCCTGAAGTTCGGGATTCGCGAGCCATTCGCGGCCCTTGAGCATCCCGCGCCAGTAAAGCGGCGGCAGAATCCGCTCCTTGAGCCACCATGCCATGCGCGAGGGCCGTTTGCCTTCGATGAACCAGCTCGGGAATGTCGGCGCGACCTTGCCGCCGTACGTGAACTCGGCCAGCACGATCTTGCCGCGTTCGACAGTGAGCGGACACGAGCCGTAGCCGTCATAGCGCGCTTCGCCCCGCGCCGCGCCGCGCTCGGCCAGCAGGTTGTGCGCCACCACCGGCGCCTGCTTGCGGGCGGCGGCAGCCGTCTTCGCATTGGTCGTGTTGCCGGCGTCGCCGAGACCGAAGATGTTGGCGAAGCGCGTATGACGCAGCGTGGCGGGGTCCACGTCGATCCAGCCGGCGGCGTCGGCCAGCGGGCTCGAACGGATGAAGTCGGGCGCCTTCTGCGGCGGTACGGCGTGCAGCATGTCGAACTCGCGCGTCACCAGTGCCGTCGTGCCATCGGCGTTGGCGCGGCGGAATGTGGCGCAACGTGCCGGGCCGTCGACGGCAACCAGCGTTTCGCCGAAGTTCAGGTCAATGGCATAGCGTTCGACGTACTCCATCAGCGCAGGCACGTAGTCCGCCACGCCGAACAGCACATTGCCCGCGTTGCAGAACTGGATGTCCACGCGATCGAGCACGCCGGCACGGCGCCACGCATCGGCCGAGAGGTACATGGCCTTTTGCGGCGCGCCCGCGCACTTGATCGGCATCGGGGGTTGCGAGAACAGTGCCTTGCCGCCCTGCTTGCGCACGAGTTCCTGCACGAGCTTCCAGGTATATGGCGCCAGGTCGTAGCGATAGTTGGACGTGACGCCGTTGCGGCCGAGCGCCTGCGGCAGGCCTTCGATAGCGTCCCAGTCCAGTTTCAGGCCGGGGCAAACCACCAGATGCTCGTACTTGACCACGCGGTTGCCTTCCAGCATCACCGCGTTGGCCTCCGGTTCAAATCCCATGACAGTGGCCTTGATCCACGACACACCGCGCGGCAGGACCGAAGCCATCGTGCGCGCGGTATGCGCGGGTTCGAACACGCCGCCGCCAACCAGTGTCCAGCCCGGCTGGTAATAGTGGATGTCGGCCGGGTCGATGATGGCGATGTCGAGGCCGGGCTTGCGTGCCAGCAGGCTGGATGCCACGGCAATGCCCGCGGCGCCGCCGCCGATGATGACGACGGCGTGGCTGGCATCGGCCTGCGCGAGGGGTGTTTTGGGGGCGAGGGGCAGGGGGCGCGATTGCATGTTTTTTCCTTGTCGAATCTGGGGCGAAGACTCAAAGCGCGTTGATCGGGATCTTCAGATAGCGCGTGCCGTTGGCTTCCGGCGGCGGCATTTCGCCGGCGCGCATGTTGACCTGCACCGACGGCAGGATCAGCGTGGGCATGGACAGCGTGGCGTCGCGGGCCTGGCGCATCGCGACGAACTCGTCCTCGCTCACGCCATCGCGCACATGGATGTTGCTGGCGCGCTCGTCCGCGACCGTTGACATGAACAGCAGCTCGCGTCCGCCGGGCTGGTAGTCGTGGCACATGTACAGGCGCGTATCGGCGGGCAGGCTCAGCACCTTGTTGATGGAGCGGTAGAGCGTGCGCGCATCGCCACCGGGGAAATCGCAGCGGGCGGTGCCGTAGTCGGGCATGAACAGCGTGTCGCCAACGAATGCCGCGGTGTCCTTGCCGTTGCTGATCACGTATGTCATGCAGGCCGGTGTGTGGCCGGGGGTGTGCATGGCGCGCACCTGCAGACTGCCGATCGAGAGCGTGTCGCCGTCCTGCAGCAGACGGTCGAACTGGCTGCCGTCATGCGCGAATTCCGGACCGCTGTTGAACAGCGTGCCGAACACCTTCTGCACCGTGGTGATATGGCTGCCGATGGCGATCTGGCCGCCGAGCCTGGCCTTGAGGTAGGGCGCGGCGGACAGATGGTCGGCATGCACGTGGGTTTCCAGAATCCACTGCACGCTGGCACCGAGCGTCTGCACGCGGTCGATCATGCGGTCGGCGCTGGCGGTTCGGGTACGGCCGGATTTCGGGTCGTAGTCGAGCACGCTGTCGATCAGCGCGCACTGCTGGCTCTCGCGGTCGAGCACGAGGTAGCTCAGTGTCCACGTATCGGGGTCGAAGAAGGCTTCGATGACCATCTGTGTTGTCATGTGTGTTGGCGTTTCCGTTTTTTGATCGGGGCAATGACTCAAAAGCCGTGCCATGCTGCCTGTGGGTCACAAGGCGATGATTTCCAAGGGATTTCGCTTCCTGCGCGTGCGGAGCGTGGACTGTCAGGCACCTCGGGTCACTGCCAACTTGGCAGTGTTGGCAGAACTTGGCAGAATGGCGCCCTTGTTTTACCCGCCCCCGCCCCCGCCCCCGCCCCCCGCCCCTATGGATCGCCCCACCACACTCCAGGGACTGTTGTCCTACCTGGAACAGGAAAGCCAGCCGACGATCGTGCTGGACACCGACTACCGCATCCTCGCTGCCAATACGGCCTACCGCCGCCAGTTTGGCGCGGTGGAACGCCCCTATCTGGGCCAACCCTGCTACCGCGTCTCGCACGGCTATGACGTGCCCTGCGATCAGGCAGGCGAACACTGTCCGATGCGCAAGGCGTTCGAGACCCGTGGGCCGGATCGTGTCCTTCACATCCATCACACCCCGCGTGGCCCCGAGCATGTGAACGTGGAGCTGCGCCCGATCCTCGACGACAACCACCAGGTGGTGGCTTACGTCGAGCGCCTGAACACCGTGCGAAGCGCATCGGCGCGGCCGAGCGCGGAAGGGCTGGTGGGGCGCTCGGAGGCCTTCAATCACGCACTGGAGGCCGTGCAGCGCGTAGCGCCGTCGTCGTTACCGGTGCTGCTGCTCGGTGAATCGGGCACTGGCAAGGAGATGTTCGCGCGCGCCGTACACGAGGCCAGCGACCGCGCCAGCGGGCCGTTCGTCGTGGTCGATTGCTCGGGCCTGACGGAGACCCTGTTCGAGAGTGAACTGTTCGGCTACGAGAAGGGCGCGTTCACCGGGGCGCAGGCGCGCAAGCCGGGGCTGGTCGAGACGGCCGAGGGCGGCACGCTATTCCTCGATGAAATGGGCGATGTGCCGCTGGCGATGCAGGTCAAGCTGCTGCGCCTGATCGAGTCGGGTACTTACCGGCGCGTGGGTGGCGTCGAGACGCTGCAGTCGAACTTCCGGCTGGTTGCCGCCACGCACAAGCCGCTCGAGCAGATGGTGGCGCAGGGGCTGTTTCGCCAGGATCTGTACTTCCGGATCGCGGCATTCCCGATCCACCTGCCATCGCTGCGAGAGCGCCTGGACGATATCGCGCTGCTGGCGGAGTCGATTCTGGCGCGCGGCAATCGGAGCAAGGACCCGCTGCGGCTGAGTCCCGAGGCGCTCGCGCGCATGCGCGCCCACCACTGGCCGGGCAATATTCGCGAACTGCGCAACGTGCTGGAGCGCGCCCGTCTCTATGCTGACGACGGTGTGATCCGCGTGAAGGATCTGCCGCCGGGAATGGGCGAGGCCCGTGTGTCTTCGGTCCGCTTCGTGCCGCCGTCCGCGTATCGCACGCAGGCGCCACGGCAGGATGACGACGAGGCGCTGCGTTTCCACGCAAGCCACTTCACTGGCACGCGCCGCGCGCTTGCCCAATCGCTCGGCATGAGCGAACGCACCCTCTATCGCCGGCTCAAGGCCCTGGGCATCGAATAGGTGTCGTTCGGGGTTCCCCCCACTGCCAATCGGCTGCCACGTGCTGCCATCGTGGCAGCACTGCCGCGCGCTGGCAGCGCCGATGCCGCTTTCGCAATCCGCGCATTCCGCGTCGAGCCCTTGTTCCATGGGGGTTCCCGGCCGCGCGCGTAGGTGGCACGGAATTTGTAATGATTGGCGCCTTACAAAAATTCTTACGCTCGCCCCCCCAGCGTTTGTCCTGATGGAATCGATCTATGCCGTGGGCGCCTCTCTGGGCGCCATCGTGGGCCTGATCCTGGCGCTGACCGGCGCTGGTGGCGCCATTCTTGCCGTGCCACTGCTGGTATTCGGTTTGCATCTGCGCATGGCTGAAGCCGGCCCGATCGCGCTGCTGGCGGTTGGCGTGTCGGCTGCGGTTGGTGCGTTGATCGGGCTCCGCGCGGGTATCGTGCGCTATCGGGCCGCCGCCATGATGGCGGCAAGCGGCGTGCTGGCCTCGCCCGTCGGGCTATGGCTCGCGCACCGGGTGCCGAACGGCCCGCTGACCGTGTTGTTCGCGATCGTGCTGGGCTGGGTGGCCGTGCGCATGTTCAGGCAGAGCCGCGCGCCGCAACCAGTGGCCTCGGCGGCCTCAGTGGCCTCAGCGGCCTCAACGGCCTCAACGGCCTCAACCGCCATGCTGCCGCAGGGACCGCTACCACCTTGCCAACTCGATGACGCGACGGGTCGCTTCGTCTGGACGGCATCCTGCACGCGCGCGCTGGCGGCGTCGGGTATCGGCGCGGGCTTTCTCTCCGGTCTGCTGGGCGTAGGTGGCGGTTTCGTGATCGTTCCCGCGCTGCGCCGCGCGACCAACGCGCCGGTCAAGACGATCGTGGCCACATCGCTGGCCGTGATCACGCTGGTGTCGGCTTCGGGCGTGGTGTCCACCGCGCTGGCCGGCAATATGAACTGGCATGTCGCCGCGCCGTTCGCGGCCGGCGCGATGCTCGGGATGCTCGTCGGCAGGCTCTTCGCCAGCCGCCTGAGCGGTCAGCGGCTGCAGCAGGGCTTCGCTGTGGTCGCAGGACTGATCGCCATCGGCATGGTGGTCAAGGTCGTGCTTGCAGTCTGAGGGTAGGCAAGCCAACAAATCGTTCACATATAAACCGAGGAGAACAAAGTGAACCGGACAAAACTGGGTGTTCTGGCGTTTGTCGCCATGGCGGCATGCGCGCCGTTCGTATCGCATGCGGAGAAGACCGTGCCCCTGGTCGTTCCCGACGAGGCATCGATTCCAACCGGGCCGGTCGGCGATGCTGTCCGCCGTGGCAAGCAGTTGCTCACCGATACCCATAAGCAGTTGCCAAAGAACGTCGGCAACGGGCTGAACTGCACGAACTGCCACCTGAACGGCGGCACGACGGCCTATGCCTCGCCTTGGGTGGGGCTGTCGGGCGCGTTCCCCGAATACCGCTCGCGCAGCGGCAAACTGATCTCGCTGCAGGAGCGCGTCAACGACTGCTTCCAGCGTTCGATGAACGGCAAGCCCCTGGCGTTCGACTCCGCCGAGATGAACGCGATCATGGCCTATATGAAGTGGCTCTCCTCCGGCGTACCGGTCGGCGCCAACGTTACCGGCCGTGGCTTCGAGAAGATCGACACCGCGCTCGTGCCGAACCGCGAGCACGGCAAGGCCGTCTACGCGGCGCAGTGCGCGTCGTGCCACGGCGCCGACGGCCAGGGCATGAAGAATCCTCAGGGCGGCTACGTGTTCCCGCCGGTCTGGGGCAAGGACTCGTTCAATATCGGCGCGGGCATGGCGCGGATGTACACGGCCGCGGCCTTCGTCAAGCACAACATGCCGCTAGGCCAGGGTGGCACGCTGTCGGCGCAGGATGCGCTCGACGTGGCGGCATATTTCACGGCGCAGCCGCGCCCGGACTACGCCGCGCGTGCGAACGACTGGCCCAAGGGAGACAAGCCGAAGGACGCGCGCTGATGTGCTGCGAGACGTGTTGATACGAGGTGATTCCCCGGCCTAGGTCTGGATATAGCCGTCGCTGACCGGCCGGGGGCTAAGCGGCTGCTCGCCCACCATCTCCAGCACGGTCGATTCGATCATGTAGGACATGGTGGCCAGCGCCAGGTCGTTGGGCTCTTCGCCGAAGGGCTCCTCGATCTCCGCGCTGAGCGCTTCCAGCGCGAAGAACGTATAGGCGATGAAGCAGACGATCACCGGCGTCATCAGGCCGATCGTGTCGAGCAGCCCGAACGGCAGCAGCACGCAGTAGAGATAGATGCAGCGGTGGATGATGACGGAGTAGGTGAACGGAATCGGCGTGCTGGCAAGGCGCTCGCATCCGCCCAGCGCGCTGCCCAGATGGCTCAGCGCGTTTTCCATCGGCAACGCCAGCGACGGCGACAGCTTTCCCAGGCGTAGCTGCTCGCCCAGCCATTCGCCGGCGATCAGCAAGGCGATGGCGGGTTTGAACCGGGCGTCGCGCATGCGCTGGCTGGTGGCGGTATCGACGAACGGCGCGATATCGGCCGCCGGATCCGTGCCGCGCAGTTGATGGCGCAACGTGTGCACGAAGACGCAGAGCCGGTGGGCGAGTTGCCGGGCTGCATCGGGGTCCGACGTCAGCGTCAGCGCCTGCCGCACAAGCGACCGCGACTCGATCAGCACGCTGCCCCAGAGCGTCCGTCCTTCCCAGTAGCGCGCATAGCTGGTGCTGTTGCGAAAGCCCAGAAAGATGGCCAGTGTTAGCCCGATCAGCGAGAACGGGACGAAATTCAGCGATACCTTCCAGTCCCAGATCCGCCCGTGAAACGCGGTGATGAGCGCGGAGAACAGCGTGACGCCGAGCAGTTGCGGCGCGATTGCCGGCAGCACGGACCCGCGCAGGACGAACAGCATCCGGAACCAGTGCAGTTGAGGCCGTGTGATCATGGGTGTTCGTGCGGGGGCTGGGTCAGGATCTTCTGTTTTCTTCGGGCGCCGGCATGGCCGAGAGAATACACCTTGATGACAGCCCACCTGTTGCAGGCGACCGACATTCTGTATGAAGTACCAACTTCATAAGACGCCGTGCAGATCTGATTGTTATACTTTTTATAACGATTAAAACGGGTACGGCAGAGAGTCTGGGGGTCATGCAGTGGAAGGCTGTTCGAGTTGGGGCGGGTATCCCGCGTTCATAGGCGCAACCCCGGCGGCGCAAACGGATGGGGCGGGTGTGTCCGCCTGCGATCGCAAGCCGGGTCTGGACGCTTTTCTGGCTTCATATGCCGGAATGCAGGGCAATCCTGAATCGCCAGTCTGGCTGTGCGAGGCAACCTCACGTCTGGCGGGCTCGCCAATCGCCGCATCGCCAGAGCCGTTGCCGATGCCCGTCGTCTGGAATGCGGATTTTCGTCAGCGCAATCGGGACGAGATGCCGAAATGGCAGAGTCATCAGAAAATCGCACGGATTCTGGCCGCGGTGCACACGCCTGCCACTGGGCCTGGTGTGCCGGACTGGAAGGAGTATTTCCAGGAGCGGCTGTACGGGCCGGCGGGTAACGAATTCTGGCTGAGTCTCTATCCGGCATTCGCCCGCGCCGAAGATTCGGCATCCGGGCGCACACCGCACGATACGTTCGGCGTGCCACGCACGCTCCCGCGCTATGCGGCGCTATGTCGGGAACGCGGACGATTCGAGTTTGTCACGAGGCTTGCGCGTCACATGACGCCGAAGATCATCGTTTGCTTTGGCCATCAGCATGCCGATGACTATCGAAGCGCGTTCGGTTTCGCTGGCGTTGTGGGAGAGGAAGTGATCCTGCAGCCGGCCGATCTGCCCAAGCGGCTGCGCGTCTTCACGAAGGACGGGACGAAACTGGTGATCGTGCCGCTGCTCGGCGGTACGGACGGCATCAATTCCGATGTCCTGCAGATTGCTCTGGGAAGGTACATCGGGCGTCTGTTGTCGGCCGGCGCGGCATGAGCGCGAGCAAGCCCTTGATCGTGTAGATCACGATCAGCGTGCCAGACAGGTCACCGATAAACATGACGAAGAAGCTCTGCACGACGTGGTCGGCACCGCCGTGCAGATAGAACCAGATGTGATGCAGCAGCGGGCTGGCCACCGAGTACGCCACGATGCAGGCCAGCAGGCGTTTCGGCGTCAGGTTGGCCAGCGACGCCCGCAGGCCAAACCAGTGCTGCGCCAGCTTGTACACGAGATAGGGCGCGACCGTCGCCAGGATGCCGCCCATGAACGCGCGGCTGAAGTCATCCGGAAACAGGTACAGAAAGCAGACGAGCCAGGAAACGATCAGCAGGCCCACCGCGCCGGCTCCGCCGAACAGCAGTGTCGCGACCAGCCGCACGCCCGCAGGCAGGTAGATCCAGTTGATGCCGGGAATCAGTTCCAGTTGCGGGAACAGCCATCCGTTGGCCGCCAGCGTCAGCGCGAACATGACGATCGTCGCCAGGACCATGGCGAGTTGCAGACGGAGGTGAGGCATTGACGTAGAATCCGGCCGGTACCAAATTGGGGACCGGCGGATGATAACGCATCCGTTCTCCGTCAATGTTCCGCGCCCCGGCCGAGGTTGTTCGTATGACCAGACCCGCTGATATCTACCTGCGCTTCCTGCAACTTGCCGACGCCGTGCGTGGCCTGCCCACGCTCCCGGCGCTGGACCCGCTGGAGCAGCGCATTCTGGAGTTCGTGGCACGCGCCGGTCAGGCTGGCCAGTCGCTGTGTGTGCGCGACATGATCGGCCACGCCGAATTTGGCTCGCCCGCGACGCTGCACGCGCGGCTGAAGTCGATGCGCGAGAAGGGTTGGATCGAACTCGCGGACACCGAAGACGCGCGTCGCAAGCAGGTCGACCTGACACAGGCGGCGCTGCGTCACTTCGATAAATTGTCTGAATGCTTGGTCAAAGCGACAAAGAATCGCTGAGCATCGATTTAAGAAAATTCTTGCGCCGTGCATTGAGTGTGCTTTGCGTTCAGGTCCATTTGCCAGTCCCTTTCTTTCGCCTGCTTTCCTCGTAGTATTTCCACTTCTCTGAAGCATTACGGCATCAATGCGTGATGCGTGCTTTGCGCGTTTTTCAAATTCTTACTATTAAAAAATCGTCGCGCACGAGCTACGCTCCACGTTCTGGTTTCCCCGCCCCCTCCGGCCGCAAATTGCGTGAACGCAAATATCCGTCGAATTTAACCTTCGGCGGATAGACGCGACTCATATGCTGGCCTTCAAACCGCGCAGGTCTGGCTGTGCCATTGGCTGGCATGCCTGTCGACTACATGCCTCCGCAAAGCACGGAGGCTGGTTTGGGGATCAAACGTCCCCGTTTGTCGTTTCGTCGGGAATCGCAGGGTTATGAATACCAATCTGTACCGCCTCGTGTTCAACGCGGCGCAAGGAATGCTAGTGGCTGTGCAGGAAAGTGCGGCCAATCGAGGCAAGGGCCGTCACGCCGGCCGTGGAATGCCGGCGGCGCGCGCTGCCACCGTGCGCTTTGCATTGCCGGCGATCACGCTCGGCGTGTGGATGGCAATGGGGGTGCCGGTAAAGGCCGTGGCGCAGATCGTAGCCGATCCGAATGCGGGCGCCCATCGTCCGACGGTCGGACAGACCGCCAATGGCTTGCCGCAGGTCGATATCACGCGTCCCTCCGCGGCAGGGGTCTCTCTTAATCACTATTCGCAATTCGACGTCAACAAGCCCGGCGTCATTCTCAACAATTCGCCGGCGATCGTCGCGACACAACAAGCCGGCTATATCAACGGCAATCCGAATCTGTTGCCGGGTCAGGGTGCACGCATTATCGTGAACCAGGTGACCGGCACGATGCCGAGTCAATTGCAGGGTTATGTCGAGGTTGCCGGCGCCAGATCGGAAGTCGTGATCGCCAACCCGAATGGCTTGATGGTCAATGGCCTCGGCTTCATCAATACCAGCCGCGCGACGTTGACGACGGGCACGCCGGTATTCGGCGGCAGCGGCAGCCTCGACGCCTTCAGGGTGACGGGCGGCCAGATCCTGGTGCAGGGCGCGGGCATGAACGCCGCCAATGTCGATCAGGTGGATCTGATCGCACGTGCCGTGCAGGCCAATGCCTCGCTGTATGCCAACCGGCTCAACGTGATCGCCGGTGCGAACCAGGTGGACCACGACACGCTGGGTATCAATCCGATCGCTGGCGCGGGCCCCGCACCAGCGCAGGGCATCGACGTGGCGCAACTGGGTGGGATGTACGCCAACAAGATCCTGCTGGCCTCGACGGAGCAGGGCGTAGGCGTGTCGCTGCGCGGCATCGCCGCCGCGCAAGCGGGCGATCTGACATTGACGACGCAAGGCAAACTGGTGCTGGCCGGTCAGACCAACGCGAGTGGCAACCTCACCGCCCACGCGCGCGATGGTATCGACAATTCCGGTACCACCTACGCCACGCAAGCCGTCTCGCTCGATACCGATGGTGTGTTGAGTCACACCGGCACGCTCGCGGCGCAGCAGCAGCTCGATGTCAAGGGCGGCAGTGTGAACTCGACGGGCACGCTGGCGGCAGGCGTGAATCAGGATGGCACGGTGGCCGCGCCGGCGGACCTGGTGGTGTCGGCCACCGGCACGTTGACCGCCACGGGGCGCAATCAGGCCAGCGGCAATGCCACGCTTCGAGGGGGGAGCGTGACCTTGGCCGGCAGTCAGACGTCTGCGGGCGGCAACCTGGATCTGACGGCCTCAACGGGCGATCTCGACCTGACGGGCGCTACGACTACGGCGGGCGCCGGATTGACGGCTAATGCGTCGGGCGCCGTCGTGAACGACCGTGGTCAGATGTCGAGTCGGGGTGCGACCACCCTGACGGCGGGCAGCGTATCGAATGCAGGCGGCCAGCTCGTTTCGCAGGGGGCGATGACGCTTCAGTCGGCGGGGGCAGTCAACAATGACCAGGGCACGGTGCAGGCAGATGGGGCACTCAACGCCTCGGCGGCATCGCTCGACAATACGGGCGGGCGTATCGCATCGCTGAACGCTGATGGCCTGTCGGTTGGCGTCACCGGGACGCTGACCAACGTGGCAGGCACGACCGCCAACGGCGCGCAGGGTGGCGTGATCGGCGGGAATGGCAACGTGCGCGTCGTTGCCGGCGACCTCGTCAATCATGGCCAGATCAGCGCGCAAGGGGATGCATCGATTCAGGCCGCCGCGCTCGACAACAGCAGTGGCAGCCTCACGGCGGGCGGCGCGCTCGACGCAACTATCGCAGGCAGCCTGAACAACCGACAGGGAACGATCTCCGGCGCGCAAACGAGCCTTGCCGCCCAGTCGCTGGACAATAGCGCGGGCCTGATTGAAGGCAACCAGCTCGCGATGCGGACGAGCGCGAATCTGCTCAACCTTGGCGGCAAAATCAATCAGTTCGGGCAGACTGATACGACGATCGCCGCGGGTGGCAAGCTGGACAACACCGGCGGTTCGATCGCAGCCAATGGCCAGAACCTGACCGTTCAGGGCGGGACGCTCATCAATGACAACGGCAAGATCTCGCACGCTGGCGCGGGCCTTCTGACGGTGCAGGCCGCTGTTGGTCTGGATGACGCACTTCGCAATGCCAAGGGTGCGATCCAGACCAACGGCGACCTGCGCGTGCAGGCGGCGTCGCTGGATAACACGCAAGGCATGCTCTCGGCACAACGTGCCACGACTCTTGCGAGCACGGGCGATCTCGTCAACCGCCAGGGCAGCATCTATGGCCAGACAGGCTTGACGCTGACCAGCGGCGGCCATCTGGACAACACCGCGGGCTCGGCGCAAACCGCTGGCGATCTGTTGATCACCGCCACCGGGGCGCTGACCAATACGGGCGGCACGGTGGCGGCTAACGGCGCCCATGAGAAAGCCACGATAGCGGCGGCCAGCGTGGACAACACGCGCGGCAAGATGGTCAACGCAGGCGATGGCGTGACGGCCATCACGGCCACGACATCGCTGATCAACACGGCGGGCAAGCTCGGCGGCAACGGCGACGTGAGCTTGCGCGCGGCGACATTCGCGAACAATGCCGACGATGGCGACGATGCTGTGGGGGCAGCCACAGCGGCAGGCGGCGCGCTCGATCTGAAGGTGTCGGGTCAGGTCGACAATCGCGGCGGCACCTTGTCCGGCAACAAGGGCCTGACGCTCGATCAGGCTGGCGCGACCCTGAACAACGACGGCGGGCAGGTGCTCGGCGGCACGGACGTCATGCTGACGATGGCGTCCATGACCAACGCAGGTGGCGCGGTCAAGGCCAACCAGGACATCGCCGTGGCCGGCGCCCTCTCTGGCAGCGGCACGGTGCAGGCCGGGCGCAACCTGTCGGTCAAGGTGACCGGCGACTACACCAATGATGCCGCCAACAACCTGCGTGCCGATGGCGACATGCTTGTCTCGGCGACGGGCACGCTCACCAATACCGGCAAGCTGGCAGCCGCAGGCGGGCTAACGATCAAGGGCGCCGACGTCGTCAATGCCGCCGGCGCGGGCATGAACAGCGCGACCACGCGCGTGGAGGCCGCCAATACGCTCACCAACGCCGGCCGCATCGAGGGCAACACGGTCAACACCGACGCCACGACGACAACCAACACCGGCACCATCATCGGCAGCACCGTGACGGTGCAAGGCCAGGACATCGTGAACGAAGGCGCATCGGCGCTGATGGCGGCGGTCGGGCAACTGAACCTCTACGCGACGAACTCGGTGCGCAACCTCGATGGCGCGAACCTGTACAGCGCGGGCAACCTGCAGATCGCGCGGGACGGCACGCGCGATCCGGTCTCGGGCATGCTGGTCAATCAGGTGGACACGCTGATCAACAGCTCGGCGACGATCCAGGCCGAGGACGACATCGACATCGCGGCCAGACAGGTGGTGAACAAGCGTACGCGCATCGAGACAGAGAAGGGGATGCCAGTGGAGTCGGCCAGGCAGACGCTGGTGCTGTGGATGGCTGGATTCCCGGAAGGCCAGAAGAACTACGCGAGCACCCGGTTCCCGCAGTGGCGCTGGAATGGCGACCATGCGGCGATCAGTGCGGACATGGTCAATGCGCTGCGCCAGCCGATCACCGTGGAGGTGCCCAAGGCCGACGTCAAGGATGTGAACAGCGCCACGAAGACGCTTTCGTTCGTCAAGGCGCCGGTCGATCAGACCAGGGGCGCATGGACCTGCACGGCAAACGATGTTTGCGACTACGCGGTGGCCGACCGGCAGATCGTGCGCAATCCGGTCCAGCACTACGAAGGGCTGGAAGAGACCGCCACGTCCTACCGGATCACGTTCTGGCCGGACTTTGATCCGGCGGTCCATCTCCGTCCCGATCAGGTGCGCATTCGTTATGACCTCGGTACAGACTCGCACGACTACAACGAGATCTCCCGTACGACGGTCACCACGACGGCGACCGACAAACTGGTGAGCGCCACGCCTGCCGCGCTGATCCAGGCGGAGAAGAACGTCCGCATCAACAGCGACGGCGGCAGCATCCTGAACCAGTCCTCGACGATAGCGGCTGGCGGTGACCTGACACGCAGCGCAGTGGGCGGCGCCATTCTGGACACGGGCACGGTGCTGCAGCAGAAGGTGGACACCCAGGAGACCTCGACGTTCCTCTGGCACCAGAAGACGGCATACACGAGCGATATCCAGGTGGTGCCGTATCCCGTCACCCCGCAGGCCCCGACGACGGTCGAGGCGCTGCCGGCCATTACTTCGGCAAACAAGGCCGTACAGACCACTGCGCAAACCATCGATGTTGCCACCGTGAACCGCCTTGGCGAGACCGTCACGGGCAGCGGCATAACGGGTGGCGGCGCAACGGGCACGCAGGCCGGTGGCGCGTCGGGTAACCAGGGCAAGCCGACGCAGACCCTGGGCACCGCGCAGGGCGGTATCCCGAACCTCACGCTGCCGACCAACGGCCTCTACCGATACCAGCCCGCTCCAGGATCCACCTACCTGATTGCCACCGATCCGCGCTTCACGCAGTACGCCAGGTTTATCTCCAGCGACTACATGCTCGGTCAACTCGGGCTGGATCCGCTGATGACGCAAAAGCGTCTCGGTGATGGCCTCTATGAAGAGAAGCTGATCCGGGACCAGGTCACGCAACTGACGGGCCGTACATATCTGGCTGGCTTCAGCAATAACCTCGACGAGTACCAGATGCTGATGGACAACGGCGTTCAGTACGCCAAATCCTTCAGCCTGACACCTGGCATTGGCCTGTCCGACGTGCAAATGGCGCAGCTTACGACCGACATGGTGTGGCTGGTCAGCCAGGATGTGACGCTGCCCGATGGCACGCGCCAGACAGTGCTGGTGCCCAAGGTCTATCTCGCGCAGGCAAGCACGGTGAACCTGCAGGACACTGGCGCGCTGGTCAGCGGCAACACGGTGAGCATGAACGCCACGGGCGGCCTGTCCAACAGCGGCAGGATCGTGGGCAATCTGGCGACACAGGTGATTGGCGCGAACATCGTCAATCGGGGCGTGGTGGGCGGCACGGGTACGACGGTGGTGCAGGCCGTGCAGGACGTCAGGAATCTGGGTGGCCAGATTACCGGCACCGACACGTTCGTATCGGCCGGGCGCGACGTGATCAACCAGACGCAGACCATCTCGAATGCCACGACGCTGGAGAATGGTTATCGCGCCGGGGCGACGGGCATCGGCGCCGTGGCGAGCATCTCCGGCAAGGCAGACGTGGCGGTGCTTGCCGGACGTGACATCAGCCTGGACGGGGGCGCGATCGAGGCGGGCAAGCGCGCGTTGCTGGCCGCCGGGCGTGACCTGAACGTTGGCACGGTGGCGCTGGGCACGACGCAGGATGCCGAGTCGCGTGGCGGGCAGAGCTACAGCCACGACAGGACCACCACGCACGCTGGCAGCCTGATCCAGGTGGGCGAGAACGCCATGGCCGTGGCGGGGCGCGATGCGACGCTCACGGGCTCGACCCTGCAGACAGGTGGCAATGCGACGGTCGTCGCGGGCCGGGATGTGACGGTGACGGCGGCGATCGACACCCATAGTCATCGCGAGGGGTCGATGGGCGGCAGCCTGACGGAGTACCGGCAGTCGTCCTACGACGAAACCGCGCGTGGCAGCCAGGTACAGGCCGGGGAGAACGTCACGCTCGCGGCGGGTCAGAGCAGCGCCGCGAGCGCGCTGCTGCAGTTGCGGGGTATCGAGCCGGCGGCGGATGGCGCAGGCGGCAAGGGAAACCTGGCGGTGCTGGGGTCGGGGGTTTCGACGGGCAATGGGACTAGCGGAACCGGCGGAACCAGCGGGGGTGGCGCGGCCCAATTGATCGCCACGGGCGACGTCACGGTGGGAACGGTCACGGAAGCGCACGACGGCCAGTTCTGGATGGAAAGCCGCCGCTCGGGGTTCCTGTCGAAGACGCAGACCACGACGCAATCGAGTCAGCAGCAGGCGGTAGCGGTGGGGTCAGTGGTCTCGGCTGACAGCGTGGCGGGCAGCGCGGGGCGAGACCTGACTGTCAGTGGCTCTACCGTGGCTGCCACGAAAGACCTGACCCTTGACGCCGGTCGCGATCTCACGATTACGACGGCGGAAAGCACGAGTTCAAGCCACAGCTTCGAGCGCACGACATCCACGGGCTTCGGCGCTGCCGGCGCAGGCATCTCCTACGGCAAGCGCGAAACCAAGGACACTGTCAACGACAACGCCGTGACGCACACCGGCAGCCTGGTCGGCAGCACAGAAGGCAATGTCAGCCTGCAGGCCGGCAATACGCTGCGCGTGACGGGTAGTCAGGTGATCGCTGCGAAGGATCTGAGCGGGGTGGGTGCCGATGTCGTGATCGAAGCGGCCAGGGGCATGGCACACCACGACGAAACCCACGAAGTGAAGCAGACCGGCTTCACGCTGGGCGTGGGCGGCGGCGCGATCGGTTCGGCCATTAACGCGGGGCAGAAGGTGGGAGCCGCGACGAAGAGCCAGGACGGCCGCGCGTCGGCGCTCTGGGGGATCGCGGCAGGGCGGGATGCCTACGACGCGGCGATGGGCGCGGGGGATGCCGTCAAGAGCCTGGCCGATGGGAAGGGGCCAGCGGGCACGGCGCTGACGCTGTCGTTCGGCACCAGCCAGAGCAAGCAGACGCTGACGCAGGACAGCACCACGCACACAGGATCGAACATACAGGCAGGCGGCACGGCCACGTTCATCGCCACGGGCGTGGATGCTGCGGGAAACAAGACGGCTGGCAATCTGGACATCGTTGGCTCGGACATCGGGGCCAACAAGGTCGGGCTCGACGCCAGGGGCGATGTGAACATCGTGTCGGCCACTGACACGTACGAGAGCCGCAGCACGAACAAGTCGAGCAGCGGGAGCATCGGGGTGTCGGTCAGCGCGGCGGGCTTCGGGGTCTCGGCATCGGCCTCGACCAGCAAGGGCCATGCCGATGGCACGGGCACGACGCAGGTCAACAGCCACGTGAGCGGCAGCGAGTCCGTGTCGATCGTATCGGGCAAGGACACCAACCTTCTGGGTGGTGTCGTTAGCGGCGGCAAGGTATCAGCCGATGTCGGCGGCAACCTGAACCTCGCGAGCCGTCAGGACACCGAGGACAGCGAGGCCCGTCAGCAGAGCGTGGGTGGCGGTATCGGGTGGAGCCAGGGTGCTGGCCTTTCGGGATCGTTCACCGCGTCGATGGGCAAGGGTGACGGCAAGTACGCCAACGTGAGCGAGCAAACGGGGATCCGGGCGGGCGAAGGCGGCTTCGATCTCGATGTGAAGGGCAACACGGACCTGAAGGGGGCGGTGATCGCGAGCACGGCCAGCCCGGACAAGAACCGGCTGTCCACGGGCACGCTGTCCTGGAGCGACATGGAGAACCAGTCGGACTACAGCGCCACGTCGTTGGGTGTGAGTGGTGGCTTCACCTTCGGGCCGAAGGTGGAGGACAAGAACTCGGGTCCGACGTCGGGCAGGAACACCGGCGGCGTGAGCCCGATGATTCCGCAGCACGAGAGCGGCAGCCAGCGAGGCGTGGCGCAATCGGGTGTCGCGGCAGGCACGATCGTCATTAACGATGAGGCGAACCAGAAGCAGGACGTGGCGACGCTGAACCGCGAGACGTCGAACACGAACACGACGGTGGGCAAGAACCCGGATCTGGCCAACGTGCTGGGCAAGCAGGCCGACATCATGGCGGCGGCGCAGGCGGCTGGGGAGGCGGTGGCGAAGACGGTAGGGGATATTGCGGGGAGCAAGGAGCGGGCCGCGCTTGCGAAGGCCAAGGAAGCCAGCGACGCGGGCAATAAGGAGTTGGCGCAGCAGTATCGGGATGAGGCGGCGCTATGGGAGGAGGGTGGAGCGAATCGCGCGGCACTCCATGCCGCGGGCGGCGCGCTGATCGTGGGGCTGGGCGGCGGCAATGCGGTCGCGGGTGCCGCAGGTGCGGGGGCGGCTTCGCTGGCGGGCAAGACGCTGAACGAGCTGAGCCAGACGATTGCCAGCAGCGTGGGAAGCGGCAACGCCGATCTGAACGATGCGATTGGCAATCTGGTGTCGAACGTCGCAGCGGGCGGGATTGGGTTGGCGGTGGGAGGCGGATCGGGGGCAGCGACGGCGGCGAATGTGGATCGGTTTAATCGGCAGTTGCATCCGGATGAATATGCGCTGGCGAAAAAATATGCAAGGGCGGTCGCCGACAAACTCCACATTTCCGAGGAGGTTGCGGAAGGCCGAATCGTAGCCGAGATTCTCAGCAACTCAGACAAGCGGACAGCTGATGCCACCGGTGGCAAGCACGACTATGAGATCCGCAGCGTCCTAGGTTGTCAGAACCTAAATTGTAACGGCGCTACGACCGATACGCACTTTGCCGATTTCAACTTCAACAGTCAGTACATTGCTGCCAATCAGGGCGCATACAACCGAGGGCAGGCGCAATTGGGCAATGGCCAGACCTACAATGAGCACGTGACTTCGAATATCAAGAAGGATCCAGTTGGAGCGACCCTTGCAGGAGCGGGGATGATTGGACTCGGCCACCTTACAGGAGGCGCGGGAACTGCTATTGGAGTAAAAATACTAGGTGCTGGGGTTGGCGCTGCAGCGAATTACGCGTTCCAGTCGGGGCCAACAGATTGGTTGGATGTCAGTATTGCGGCTGCGACCGGTTTCCTTACGACAGGTTCTGGCCTTGGATCTTCAATTGCAACCAATGTTGGAGGTTCGTTGTTTGGCTCTGGGATCAAGGGGGAGAACCCAAATGGCGGGATTGGCGGAGCTGCCGTCGGTACTGTAGCGGGCTATGGAGTGGGCAAGGCTTTTGAAATTCCTGCAGCGAAGATCATTGATCCACGAGGCTGGTGGACTCCGGACTGGACCAATTTGGGTTATGGCGTTTCTAAGTGGAATGCTCCAAGTGCGCTTCCAGGAATGCTTGGTGGTGTGGGGTCTAGTGTTTCTCAAGAGCCAACTGGAAATCGCATAAAAGATGCTGTCCAAGGAATACAAAAATGAGGCTGCCTAAAGAAGCCAGATTGCATGGAATATTTGCAATCATTCTGATGTTCATCATCATGACGATTGTTCTGGTGGTGTTGATCGATTTTGTAACCTCTCCATTACTTGTGACATTGATGGAGGAGCCAGCAGTGCGAAATTGGTGTGGAATATTTTCACATTGCGCAAGTCGAAGTCAGCCCTCTTTCGTTGAGCATGTCATGTCTGGCGCTGTTTGGATGCATATCAACGCTATCGACGAGATTGCTCGCGTAAAGAAGGCAGCATTTATCGGTTTAATAATAGGATTTGGATATGTGTTGTTAGCGGGCTGCTATGAGCGTTATCGCTGACGGCCTCAACGGCCGGACACGCAATGCACTCAACTGGCATAGCCCATTGCAAGTCATCGCTCAGGTCCTGGGCAAGCCTTCGGATCGGATTCCCGTTCAATAACTCGTGGGGTGTTGCTCTTTGCACTTGAAATCACCCATTCATAAATGGCATCAAAGAGACAGGATGGAATAATTGAATTGGCGAAGATTCTTGGCAACTCTGCAAATTTTCGCCGTAATTGGTGGGGCCGTGATTGTTGGTGCAATATTTTGGGGGATGATATTTGCTGCGTTAGCACAGAAACTATTCGGATTAGATGAGCGGCGAAGCATGTTGTTCGTTTTCGCGCCGTCAGCAATTATCGTTGCGGCTTACTTGATTCGATCTCTGTCGACTCCATTGCGTAAAGCAGGAATGTTAAGTGATTCACCTAAACGATTTGGCCAATGGTTTAAGTAGGTCTATACGAACCCGACCACGGGCATGTCCGTGGTGCACGACAATGCCGGGAATTACTATCGGGTGCAGAGCGCGGCTGGCCAGTATCTTGATCAGACAGGCAATGTGATTCCCAACAACGTTCCGCTGGTTGGTTCGAATAAGACGACTCAGACGGGGGTCCCGTCAGGTGTGAGAAATGGTCTGACTCACTTCAACAATACTGATCCAGTTAAATAAGGGGCGATAGGATGCGGATGCAAGAATCGCTGGTGATGGCTGATGACGGGGCGAACCAACTGCGTTTGTCGGGCCCACTGTCCGAATGGTTGTTCTCGTCGAGATTCTGGTCAAACATCAATGCGAAACATGGCACGATGTTCGATCAGTATGAAGAAAATGTGGCTGATGTGGCAGTAGTCATTGCTGTCGTTGAATCTCTGAATGAAAGGATGTGTGTCATAGGTGAGTCGGTCGAGCGAGATGTTGAATTCGTGTATCGCTGGACATTTGAACACAAGCCCGTGACCACAAGCATACCGAGAGAATTATTGCTGTCAGAGCTAATGACGTTTCGCAACTTTCTTGTTGATGCTGCAGCGAAGAATTCCTGTGTGACATTCTCGCTTTGAGTTTGCTCTGTTGGTCTGGAAATTTTTCGCCGGTCAAACCACTATCCTTGCAGGATAGGCTTGCGCTAGCTTTTACGGGCCGACAAAGAAGGCCTCACCTGGTCAAGTATAGGGAGTGCATGAACTTTGGTACGGCGATTGGCAACTATATTGATCCCGTGACCGGCGAGAAGACCCCAACTACAAATGGCATCATCCACTATGGAAAGGATGGTGTTCACATTGTCCCAGCGAGGCCATAACGATGAATAGCACATTGCGTGTGCGCTTGCTTTTAGCTATGCAAAATGCCCTTCTTGGAAGGGTTGGCCCTAACGTGCGAGCTATAAGCTGTGGGTTTGTCGATGGGAACATAAGGGCGAAGGTTATCTTTGATGGTGCCATTCCTGATGTGGATCGAGAAATGATGGATGAGGTTGGTTCGGAGGTGGCATCCCACTTCGATGAAGCAAGTGTCGAAATGGAATGTGTGAGAGTTGATGTCCCACAACAATTCCGGGACGGAGTACTGGATTGGTATGTTTACTGGCGCCGGGAGTAGCCGGAGTCGCAGACATGCTTCGGCGGTAACCTGAACGTGGCGAGCCGTCAGGACACCGAGGACAGCGAGGCCCGTCAGCAGAGCGTGGGCGGCGGTATCGGGTGGAGCCAGGGCGCTGGCCTCTCGGGCTCGTTCACCGCGTCGATGGGCAAGGGCGACGGCAAGTACGCCAACGTGAACGAGCAAACAGCGATCCGAGCAGGAGAGGGCGGCTGCGATCTCGACGTGAAAGGCAACACGGACCTGAAGGGGGCGGTGATCACGAGCACGGCCAGCCCGGACAAAAAACTTCTCCAACACTGATCCATATTCCGGCCAGTTCTCAGAGCCAGTAGTCATCAATTACTCCAACCAAAGCGGCACCAGACCGACAAACGCCCCCCAACCAACTCTCCACTGAGGGGGATAACTGCATGAAGAAGACGCTCGCATTTTCTCTGCCCGCAATGGCTGCCGCCATTGCGGCCTGTGGTGGCGGTACCGACAGTGGCACGACCACCGGCGCCACTGGTGCCGCAAGCAATCTCATGGCACCACTTGACGCATCGTGTCTCGCCGCCATGCCTACGGGCGGCATGATGACTGGCGTCAAATTGAAGCATTAACCCATGAGAATCAAGTCGATGGCGATGACTCGCCCACTTCATGCGAGCCTGCTTCTGCTCGGCCTTTCCACATGCGCGGAGGCGCAGCCGACTGGCCCGGGCCGGAGCCCGGCCACCACCGCCGCCGATCAACAACAACTCACCCGCCAGCAACAGGAAGCCCGCGAGCGCGCCCAGGCCATTGAAGCGCCCGGCGTGCGCGCGCAGGATGTGACGCCGCTCGCCTATCCGACGCTGCCGACCGAGACGCCATGTTTCCGCATCGACCGCTTCGTGCTCGACGTCCCTGCCGATCTGCCCGATAGCGTCCAGGTACACGGTGCCTCTACGCTGCCGATGGACCCGTTTGCTTTTGCCCGTGCATGGCTCGATCACTATAAGGGTGCGTGTGTCGGCAGGCAGGGCCTGGATATGCTGACCAAGGGTGTGTCTCAGACCATTCTGAGCCGAGGCTATGTCACCACGCGAGTGTTACTGCCGCAGCAGGATCTCAGCACCGGCACATTGCGGTTGGCGCTGATCCCCGGCGTGATCGGCGAGTTGCGTTTTGCGGAACCGGATACGCGCGGCACGTGGAAGTCCGCGTTTCCGGCACGTTCGGGCGATCTGCTGAATCTGCGCGATCTGGAGCAGGGGCTGGAGCAGATGAAGCGCGTGGCCAGTCAGGATGCGGAGATGCAGATCGTGCCGACTGCCGTGCCGGGCGTGAGCGATGTAGTCATCGCGGTCAAGCGGGCGAAGGCGTGGACCGTGGTGGCGTCGATCGACAACTCGGGCACGGAGGCAACGGGCAAATGGCTCGGCAATCTGAGTCTGGGCATCGATAACCCACTGGGTCTCAACGATCTGTTCAACGTCGGCTATATGCAGGACGTTGAGCTTGGCAACCGGAAGCACGGCACGCATGGCTGGAACGGCTTCTACTCGGTGCCGTGGGGTTACTGGACGGGCACGCTGTCCGCGTACTCGAACACGTACTACCAGCAGATTGCGGGCGTCAACCAGACCTTTGTCTCAAGCGGGAATTCGCAGACGGTGGACATGAAGCTGCAACGCGTGCTTCGCCGCAGCCAGAACGACGTGCTGGGTCTGCAGTTTCGGCTCTCGCGCCGCTTTGGCGAGAGCTTCATCGAGGACACGGCAATCCCCCAGCAGCGGCGCAACAACACGTTTGTGGAGGCCGGCTTCACCGATCGCCATTACTTCGGCGCGGCGCAGTTCGATGGCAGCCTCGTGTATCGCCAGGGCATCGGCGGATTCGGTTCGCAGGCCGATACGCTGGCTGTGAACGGCGGGCCGACATGGCGCTACAGCATGGTCGTGGCCGATGCCAATCTGTCGGCGCCCTTCCGGCTTGGCGAACAGATGCTGCGTTACGTGACGACCTTCCGTGGCCAGTACACCGGTGATCGCCTGTATGCGCTGGACATGATGACCATCGGCAGCCGCTATACGGTGCGCGGCTTCGACGGTGAGATGCTGTTGGCCGGCGATAGTGGCTTCTACTGGCGCAACGGACTGCAGGCACCCGTCGCCAACACCGGGCAGGCGCTGTATGCGGGGCTGGACTACGGACGTGTGTTCGGGCCGTCGACGGTCGGGCTGGTTGGCACGCAACTGATCGGCGCGGTGCTGGGCCTGCGCGGTGGCCTTGGTTCGAAGTTCGGGCGGCTGTCCTATGACTTCTTTGTCGGCCTGCCCGTGTACAAGCCAGCCGCCTTTCATACGTCTGGCGTCACCGGCGGGATGCAGGTGGCGTATCAGTACTGAGTTTTCATACCGGCGGCTGTCGCCGCTTTCAGCAACGTAGTCAAACAGGAGAAATTACGTGATTCGATTCAAGACCTATGCCGCGGTGGGTGTCGTGGCGGCGCTGGGGTTGGCAGGCTGCGCGACCGAGACGTCCACGGCGGTGCCCGTGCAGAAGGTGGAAAGTGCCAGCCGCCCCTACAACGGCGTGCGCACGCCGATCGCCGTGGGCAAGTTCGATAACCGCTCGAACTATATGCGCGGTGTGTTCTCGGACGGCATCGATCGGCTGAGCGGCCAGGCGAAGACAAGTCTGGTGACCCACCTCCAGCAGACCAATCGATTCAATGTGCTGGAGCGCGAGAATCTGGACGAGATGAAGCGCGAGGCGACGATCAAGAACCAGGCCCAGAAGCTCAAGGGCGCCGATTATGTCGTGACCGGCGACATCACCGAATTTGGCCGCAAGGAAGTCGGCGACGTGCAGCTGTTCGGCATTCTGGGCCGCGGCAAGGAGCAGGTGGCCTATGCCAAGGTCAATCTGAACATCGTGAACATCAGCACCTCCGAGGTCGTTTACTCGACGCAGGGCGCGGGCGAGTACAAGTTGTCGAACCGGGAGGTGATCGGCTTTGGCGGCACGGCGAGCTATGACTCCACGCTCAATGGCAAGGTGATGGATCTGGCCATGCGCGAGGCGGTGAACAACCTTGTGGGCGCCATCGAATCCGGCGCGTGGAAGCCGCAGCAGTAATCGCTGTTCTTTGTACGACGGGAAGAAAAAATGAAGAGCATGGTCACGCTGCGCAAGGCAGCGTTTTTGTCGGCGGCCGGCCTCGTGCTGGCGGGTTGTGCGAGTGGGCCGAAGCCCCTCTATCAATGGGAGGGGTATCAGACCCAGGTCTATCAGTACCTCAAGGACGGCGCGAAGGAGGAACAGGTGCTGGCGCTGGAAAGCGGGCTGGACAAGATGAAGGCGAAAGGTGGCTCGGCGCCGCCGGGGTATCACGCCCAGCTTGGCATGTTGTATCTGAATCTGGGCAAGGGCGACCAGATGGTGAAGGAGTTCCAGACCGAGAAGACGCTGTTCCCGGAGGCCACGCCCTATATGGATTTCCTGATGCGTAATGTGAAGACCGATGCGCGCAAGGATGTGAGCGCAGGGGCCGCAGCCGATGCCGCAACCAACGCCTCGGCCAAGGCCAAGGCTGACACGGCGGAAGCGAAGTCCGACGCCACCACCGGGAGCGCCAAGTGATGCGTCGAATCCTGACCTATATCGCGGGCCTGGGCGCCGTGGTGCTGTTCGCGGGCTGTGCCGTGCCGACCAAGCAGATTGACTATTCGGCGTACAAGGCCAGCCGGCCGCGTTCGATCGTGGTGCTGCCGCCGTTGAACGAGTCGCCGGATATCAATGCGACCTACGCGATGCTGGCGCAGTCCACCGCGCCGCTGGCCGAGTCGGGCTACTACGTGCTGCCCGTGGCGCTGGTTGACGAGACGTTCCGCCAGAACGGGTTGACCGTGCCGGGTGACATCCACGCCGTTCCCGTGGCCAAGCTGCGCGAGATCTTCGGCGCCGACGCCGCGCTATATGTGACCGTGAGCGAGTACGGTTCGAAGTATCAGGTGCTCAGCAGCGTAACGCGCGTGGCCGCGAGCGCGAAGCTGGTGGATCTGAAGACCGGCGACGCGCTGTGGAGCGGTGCGGCCGCAGCGGCCACCGACGACTCCGGTAACGCCGGTGGCGGACTGGTGGGCGCGCTGATTGCCGCGGCCGTTGCCCAGGTGATCAACCACACGGTGGATCGCAGCTACGGCGTGGCTGGAGCCGCGAGCGACCGGTTGCTGTCGGCGGGTCAGCCCACCGGTATTCTGTACGGGCCGCGTTCGCCGAAGTATCAGTCGGACTAACGGTAGTCGGAGGACATCGTCAGGCCACGACCTCGGTGATCCGGGGTTGTGGCGGTGCCTCATGGACGATACGGGCAATACAAGCGAAACGCGCGACACGCGCGATACTGGCCATCGCTCCCTCCCACTCAGAGCTTGTAGCCAATCTGCCGCAGCAGTTGCTTCCGGTCGGCGATATCGGCGGCGGTCTCGATGCCCAGCGGCGGTTCTCCATCGACGACGCCGAGCACGGCCCGGCCAAGATCCGTCTGCGCGACGATGACCTCCGTCGGGTTCGCGGTGGCACAGTAAATGCGGCATACCTCGGGCACGGCGCGCACGGCGCCGAGCACGTTGACGGGAAAAAACCCATCCCCAAGAAAGATCAGGAAGGTATGCCCAGCCGCGATCGCGGTGGCGTTCTGGCAGGCCAGGTCGATCATCGCCTCGTCGGTGCCAGACCAGCGCACGAGCCGTTTGCCCGATGCCTCGCAGAAGGCGACGCCGAAGCGGATGCCGGGTACCGTGCCGACGAGTGCCTCGTGCAGATCCTCGACGGTCTTGATGAAATGTGACTGTCCGAAGATGAAGTTGGTGTCTGCCGGCTTGGATACCGGCACCGCGCTGAGTTCCATGACTTGCTCTCCTGCATGGGTGCCTATCCAGTCAATGGTAGGCCGCGTGTCTTCGAATGCAAGCCGATGCATCCCGGGTGGATTAAGATAGCCGTTACGCCGCGCCGGCGTCGCCGCAGATGCAGCACGCCGGCATGTGTTCAGCGACATCGTCAGTTTCCATCGACATCCACATTCAGAAGGAATCTCTCATGAAGCTGCATTCAACTCCGCTTCGTGCCGGAATGGGGTCCGGCAAGCGCGTGTTCCAGACGCTGGTTTCCGCCACGCTGCTCGCGGCCGCGGCACTGGTCCTGCCCGCGATGCCGACCGATGCGTGTGCGCAAGCGCCTGTGCACGCGCAAAAGAAGACGCAGGTGCCCGGCTACTACCGCATGATGGTCGGCCAGTTCGAAGTCACCGCGCTGTACGACGGCTATATCGATCTCGATCCGAAGCTGTTCAAGTACACCAGCGCGCGCGAGGTGCAACGGCTGCTCGCGCGCATGTTCGTCGAATCGACACCCGGCATGCAGACAGCGGTCAATGCCTATCTGGTCAATACCGGCAGCCATCTGATTCTGGTCGATACTGGCGCATCGGCATGTTTCGGCCCAACGCTGGGACGGATCCGAGAGAACCTGCACGCGGCCGGCTACGAGCCGGAACAGGTGGACACCATTCTGCTGACCCACCTGCACGCCGATCACGCCTGTGGTCTGCTGGCCAATGGCACGGCGGTGTTTCCCGCCGCCACTGTCTATGCCGACAAGGCCGACGCGGACTACTGGCTCGACGAGTCGAAGGCCGCGGCAGCACCCAAGGATGCGCAAGGTCTGTTTGCCATGGCACGCGACGCGGTGGCGCCGTACCGGGCAGCCGGCCGATTCCGCACCTTCAGTGCCAGTGCCGGCGCAGGTGACGAACTCGTGCGTGGCGTGCGCGCGGTGCCCGAATTTGGCCACACGCCGGGGCATGTCGGCTATCTGTTCACGTCCGGCAAGGAAAAACTGCTGCTGTGGGGCGATGTCATCCATAGCCACGCGGTGCAGTTCCGCAGCCCGCAGGTGGCGATCGAGTTCGATACCGACAGCCATCAGGCCGTGATTACGCGTAATCGCGTGCTGGCCGACGCCGCCCGCGACAAGTTCTGGGTAGGCGGCGCGCACCTGCCGTTCCCGGGCATCGGACATGTGCGGCGCGAGCAGGTCGGCTATACATGGGTGCCCGTCGAGTACGGGCCGATCCGCAACGATCGCTGAACGGGGCGGGGTTCACTCTGGCGGCGCCTTCGGGCGCCGCTATTCCGTGGTGCTCGGACTCCAGAACGCCTGGGTTACCGCTTCACATGCCGAAAGCCTCGCCACCACGGCATCCAGCTCGTCGCCGTCGACCGAAGTGGCCATGAGCACGGCTTCGATCTCGATATCGTTCGCGCCGAATGCATGAACTACCAGATCGCGCGTGGGATGGTTGCTCGCTTCCAGCATGTCAGACAGCAGGCGCAATGCCTCTTTCTGGCGATGGCGTGGCGCGATCACGTAGACCGTGTTGGTCACCTCGACCGCAGGCGTGTCGATCGGCTGCTGGTTGATGCGATTGACCACGGGACGCAGCAGCGTGTTGGCGGCCAGTACGAACATGCAGCCCATGCCGGCCTCGATGATCAGGTCCGCCCCCGCGCTGGCGCCGACCGCAGCGGAGCCCCACAGCGTGGCAGCGGTGTTCAGGCCGCGCACATTGCCTTCCTCGCGCATGATCACGCCCGCACCAAGAAAGCCGATGCCGGATACCACGTAGGCCACCACGCGCACCGCGCCGTCGTGGCCGGCGAGCCGGTTGGCCATGTCGACGAAAATGGCCGCGCCCACGGCAACCAGCACGTTGGTGCGCAGGCCGGCGGTGCGCTGGCGGTACTGGCGTTCATAGCCGATGACCCCGCCAAGCACGAAGGCGGTAACCAGGCTGATGCCGGTGTCGAGGAGCGACTCTAGGTTGATGTTCTGGATGGCTTCGATGGACATGCTCGACGGACGTGGAAATCATGATGCCACATGGCAGCCGTGGCTGGCATGTGGCAGGACACGGCACGTGCGTGCCGTGGCGTACAACTGGCGTATGGATCGCGGACGCGTCTTACCAGAGCGTGCGGCAGAACCGGATGGCCGCGTCGGCGTATTCCCGATTGGATCTCGGGGCGTCCGTGCGGTCGGCCTGGCCAAGTGATTTCGAGTTCGTGGTCGAGGCGTTCGACTGCGTCTGGGCGCGCAGGAACGGGGAGACCAGACGCTCTGTGAGCGCGGAGGTCCGGGTGGTGGATGCGAGGAACTTGCGCATTTCCGACTCCTTCGCTGTCCTGCCGACCATGGCGGAACAGCATGGTGCCTGCCGGGGCAGGCGCGTGCGAGTGGCGCGCGGCGGGCTGGGGTGCCCGTGATTGCCGCTGCGTGACTTGCGATGGATCGATGCAAGCCAGCGACAAAATGGATGTGGGTGGCCTGCTTAACCTTGTGTTGGATATCGACTAGAACAACAGTCCATTTGAGGGTCCTCCCCAGGCGAGCTTTGATGGGACGGAGTGTATCGACGGGGTGCTGCTCCGTACACTGAATTCTTCTTCAGGAACCGGCTTCGCGCAGTGCCAGCGGAATCCTGACCGTGAACACCGCGCCGCCGTCGGGCCCGTTGGCGGCCTCGATATGCCCGCCCTGAGCATGGATGATCGATTGCGACAGGGCCAGCCCAAGACCCACTCCCTCGTTCTCGGACGCGCGCGCGCCCGCGCCACGGAAGAAGCGGTCGAACAGGAAGGGCAACTCGTCCGGGGGGATGCCGGGGCCTTCGTCGGTGACGCGCAATGTGGCGTGGTGTGCGTCGGCGGCGCAGTCCACCACGATCTTGCTGCCCCGTGGCGAGAACTTGAGCGCGTTGTCCACCAGATTGGCCAGCACCAGCCCTACCGATCCGTGCGACACCTTGGCGCCGCCCGCCGCTTCGCTGCGTGCCACCAGTTCGACGTGCCGTTCGCGGGCGGCAGGGCTGGCGCGCAACAGCGTTTCCGCGATCAGCGCATCCAGTGCCTGTGGCTCGCCAGCCTGGCGATCCTGCCCCGCGTCGAAGCGGGCCAGCATCAGCAGTTCCTCGATCAGCCGGGTCAGGCGGCCCACTTCATCCAGGCAGGAGCGCAACGTGTCCACGTACTCCTGGCTCTCGCGCGGCCGCCGCAACGTCACTTCGATCTCGGTGCGCAAGCGGGAAAGCGGCGAACGCAGTTCGTGCGAGGCGTCGGCCGTGAAGCGCCGTTGCTGGTCGAAAGCCTGCTCGAGCCGGTCCAGCATCGCGTTCAGCGTATCGACGAGCTGGCCGATTTCGTCCGTTGTGCCGGGGTGCGGCAGGCGTTCGCCAAGGTTGGCGTCGCCGATGAGCCGGGCCTGCTTCACCACGTCGTTGATGCCACGGAAGGCGCGCCGCGTCAGCACGCTGCCGGCGGCGCCCACGGCGGCCAGCAGTGCGGCGGCCATGATGCCGAACAGGATCGTGGCCGACTCCAGCACGTTGTGCACGTCGTCCAGCGAGCCCGCCACCTGAATTACCACGGGCTTGCCGTTCGCCACGGCGGGCAGGGACACCATGCGCAGCGGCTCTTCGCCAAAGCTCGGCAGCGTCTGAAAGACCGCCTCCCCGCCGGACGCGAGTTCGTCGAGCAGCGTGGGCGGGGCGGGCAGCATGGCGTCACCCAGGTTTGAGCTGCGGGCCAGGATTTCGCCCTTGGCATTGACGATCTGCACCAGCCGGTCCAGGCGCACCAGCGATGGCGGGGCCGACCCGGGCGGGCGCTCGTGCACGCGGACCGGTTGCCCGTGGCTCTCCACCTGCATGCCGGCCTCGGTATCGGCCAGCGTCAGCAGCGCCGCATCGAGCTGGCCATGCACCAGGCGCGATAGCTGCCACCACCCGGCCAACGCCGAGCAGGCCACGATCACCACGATGACGGTCCAGTGGGTCAGGACCAGCCGCTGCCGGAAGTTCAGCACGTCAGAGGGCCCCCGATGGCGAGATGCGGAAGCCCTGGCCCCGCACGGTCTGGATCAGCGCCGTCATGCCCGGTGGGTCGAGTTTGCGGCGCAGGTTCTTCATATGCACGTCGATCAGGTTGTCGATGGCGATCAGGTCCGCGTGCCAGATGTGTTCCGCAAGCTGTGCCCGGCTGACGATCTCCCCAGCGTGCGTCACCAGCAGGATGAGAATCGCGTACTCCTTCGGCGTGAGATCGAGCCGCGCGCCGGCCCGCGTGACGCTGCGGGTCTGCGGGTCGATGACGAGGTCATCCAGCGTGAGCGGGGCGGGTTGAGCCAGCTCCACACGCCGCAGCAGGGCCCGCACGTGCGCGAGCAGTTCCTCGAAGACGAAGGGTTTGGTCAGGTAGTCGTCGGCGCCGGTGTCCAGCCCGGTGATGCGGTCGTTGATCGCATCGCGCGCCGTCAGCATCAGGATCGGCGTGCGCACGCCCTGCTCACGCAATTCCCGGCAGAACTCGACGCCACTTTTGCCTGGAAGCATCCAGTCGAGGATCAGCAGACTGAACGCGTAACAATTGTGAGCCGCTGCCACGTCAACCGAATGGGCGGTCTCCACGTCATAACCTTCTTCTTGCAGACCACGGGCCAGCAGTCGCGCTGCCTTCTGGTCGTCATCTACCAATAGGATCCTCATGGGTTCGCCTTTCCGGGTCGGGTCTGATTCTATCAGCCGACTTTTCCGCATGTTATGCATACGGCCCTGCCTGAAGAAGAATTCAGAGTGCGCGAGGGCTTGCGTGCGTACCATTGGCGGCAAATTCCCGCATGTGGCGATTCCATATCTTTTGAAACATCAGCATCGGAGTGAATGATGAAAAACAAGCCAGCCTTTCCCGGGCGCGTTGTCTACTGGCTTGCCGCGGCGGTCATACTGGGTCTCGGCGGTGCTGGTGTCTGGACGATGCGCGCCAAGGCCGACCAGAAGCGCGCGGACCCGCCCGTCGCCCTGCGTCATGAAGGCGAGCGCCTGGTAGTCCCGGCCGAGTCGCCATTGCGCCGTACCTTGGCCGTCGCGCCTGCCACGCGCGAAACCGTGGCCGCGCCGTTCAATCTGCCGGCCATGGTGGAAGCCGATCCGGCCAAGCTCGTGAAAGTGCTGCCGCCGCTGGCTGGCCGCATCGTCAGCCTGAACAAGCAGCTTGGCGACGAGGTCAAGGCTGGCGACGTGCTGTTCACGATCGATTCGGCCGATCTCGCGCAGGCCACCAGCGACGCCGCCAAGGCCCGCGCGGCCATGACGATGGCACGCCGCAACCTGGATCGTCAGCGGGAACTGGACAAGTCAGAGATCGCCGCAAAGCGCGACTTCGAGCAGGCCCAGAGCGACTATGACCAGGCTGCCAGCGAATCCCAGCGCGCCGATGCGCGTCTGGCGCAGCTTGGCGCCAAGGGTGGCGGCACGTTGCAGGCGGGCGGCGGCCACATTCTGACCGTGCGATCACCGATCAACGGGCGCGTGGTCGATCTCAATGCCGCGACCGGCGCGTACTGGAACGACACCACGGCCTCCCTGATGACCGTTGCCGATCTCTCGCACGTGTTTGTCACGGCCAACGCGCAGGAAAAGGATCTGGGTCACGTGTACGTCGGCCAGTCGGCCACCGTCAAGTTCGACGCCTATGACGATCCGCAACCGGGCAAGGTGCGCTATGTCGGCCAGATCCTTGATGCGGACACCCGCACGACCAAGGTGCGCATGGTGTTCGACAACCCTGACGGACGGCTCCGTCCCGGCATGTTCGCGCAGGCTACCTTCCTGTCTCAGCCGCATGAAGGCATCGTCGTGCCGATGTCGGCCATCGTGCAGAGCGGCTTCTACACCCGCGCGTTCGTCGAAGTGGCGCCGTGGCAGTTCGAACCCCGTGTGATCAAGCTCGGCGCGCAGATTGGCGACCGTATGGAAGTGAAGTCAGGCCTGTCCGCGGGAGACCGCGTGGTGGTGAAGGAAGGGGTGCTGCTGAATGATTGAGCGCCTTGTAACCCTGTGCTTCAACCGGCGCGGCATCGTCGCGCTGGTGTTCGCGATGGTCGCGCTGTACGGCTGGTACGCGTGGAAGCAACTGCCCCTGGAAGCGTATCCGGACATTGCCGACACCACCTCGCAGGTGGTCACGCAGGTCAACGGACTGGCCGCAGAGGAAGTCGAGCAGCAGATCACGATCCCGCTCGAGCGCGAGATCATGGGCGTGCCCGGCATGCACGTGATGCGCTCCAAGAGCACGTTCGGCCTGTCCCTGATCACCGTGGTGTTCAAGGACGGCGCGGAGGACTACTGGTCGCGCCAGCGCCTGCAGGAGCGCATCAACGGCGTTTCGCTGCCGTACGGTGCGCAGCCGTCGCTTGACCCGCTGACGTCGCCGATCGGTGAAATCTACCGCTACACGCTGGTGTCGAAGACACGTGATCTGCGCGAGTTGTCGGAACTCCAGTTCTGGAAGGTGATTCCGCGCCTGAAGCAGGTGGCGGGCGTGGTGGACGTGGCCAACTTCGGCGGCCTGACCACGCAGTTCATGCTCGAGTTCGATCCGGTGATGCTGTCGAAGTACAACATCTCGCTGAACCAGATCACGCAGGCGATCTCCGAGAACAATGCCAACGCCGGCGGCAGCATCCTGAATCGTGGCGAGCAGGGGCTCGTGGTGCGCGGCGTGGGCCTGATCCGTAATCTGGACGATCTGGGCAACATCGTCGTCACCCAGAAGAATGGCGTGCCGGTGCTGGTGAAGGATCTTGGCCGCGTGGTGCTCGGCAACCCGCAGCGCCACGGCATCCTGGGCATGGACCACAACCCGGACACGATCCAGGGCATCACGCTGCTGCTCAAGAACGAGAACCCGTCGGTCGTGATGGAGGGCGTTCATGCCGCCGTGCGTGACCTGAACGACAACATCCTGCCCAAGGACGTCAAGGTGGTGCCGTATATCGACCGGAGCAATCTCGTCGATGCCACGGTGCATACCGTGGGCAAGACGCTGATGGAAGGCATGTTCCTGGTGTCGCTGGTGTTGCTGCTGTTCCTGGGCAGCCCGCGCGCGGCGATCATCGTGGCCGTCACGATCCCGCTGTCGCTGCTAATGGCGTTCATCCTGATGCATCATTTCAAGATCCCGGCGAACCTGCTTTCGCTCGGCGCGATCGACTTCGGCATCATCGTGGACGGCGCCATCGTGGTGATGGAGAACATCCTGCGCCGGCGCGAGGAGGACGCGGAGAAAGAACTGCATGGCCGGGACATCATGCAGTCGGTGCTGCAGGTGGCGCGCCCGATCTTCTTCGGCATGATCGTGATCATCACGGCCTACCTGCCGTTGTTCGCGTTCCAGCGCATCGAGTACAAGCTGTTCTCGCCAATGGCCTTCGCCGTGGGTTTCGCGCTGTTCGGGGCGTTGCTGGTGGCGCTGCTGCTGATTCCGGGGCTGGCGTACTGGGCCTATCGCAAGCCGCGCAAGGTGTTTCACAACCCGGCGCTGGTCTGGCTTGCGCCGCGCTATGAATCGGTGCTGAACCGGCTGGTGGGCAGCACGCGCACGGCAATCGGCATCGCGGTGGCTACGCTGGTCGGCGTGATGATCCTGGGCGCGACGATCGGGCGGGACTTCCTGCCGTATCTGGACGAAGGCTCGATATGGCTGCAGGTGACGCTCCCGCCGGGCATCTCGCTCGAAAAGGCTGGCCAGATGGCCGACAACCTGCGTGCCGCGACGATGGAGTTCCCGGAGGTGGAGCACGTGGTGACGCAGGTGGGCCGCAACGACGAAGGTACCGATCCGTTCTCGCCGTCACATATCGAGACCGCGGTGACGCTGCACCCCTATAGCACCTGGACCACCGGCCGCGACAAGCAGCAACTGATCGAGGCCATGGCCACGCGCTTCCGCGATCTGCCGGGTACTCAGGTGGGCTTCTCCCAGCCGATGATCGACGGTGTGCTCGACAAGCTGGCGGGCGCGCACAGCGACCTGGTGGTCAAGGTGTACGGCAACGACTTCGCCGAGACACGGCAGGTGGCCACGGCGATCACGCGGCTGCTGAAGACGGTGCCGGGCGCGCAGGACGTGATCATCGACCAGGAGCCGCCGTTGCCGCAGGTGCGTATCGACGTCGATCGTGCCGCTGCCGCGCGGCTGGGCATCAATGTGGCCGACGTGATGGCGCTGATCCAGACTGGCATCGGTGGCAGCCCCGTCACGCAGGTGTTCGTCGAGGACCGCAGCTACAACGTGGTGGCGCGCTTCATTGGCAGCTCGCGCAACGACCCCGAGGCAATCGGCAACCTGACGCTCACGGCCGCCAATGGCGCGCATGTGGCCCTGGCCCAGGTGGCGCATATTCGTCTGGCAGAAGGCGAGACCACGATCACGCGCGAGATGAACAAGCGGCACCTGACGGTGCGCCTGAATCTGCGCGGCCGTGATCTGTCGTCGTTCCTTGAAGAGGCGCGGACGCGCATCGACAAGGAAGTGCCGTACGACCGTACCCATATCCAGGTGGCATGGGGCGGTCAGTTCGAGAACCAGCAGCGCGCCCAGGCACGTCTGGCGGTGATCCTGCCGATGGTGCTGGCGCTGATGTTCGTGCTGCTGTTCGGCGAGTTCAAAAACCTGCGGCAGCCCGCGCTGATCCTGATGGCGGTGCCGCTGGCAACGCTGGGCGGATTGGTGGCGCTGCATCTGCGCGGGATGACGCTGAACGTGTCGTCGGCGGTTGGCTTCATCGCGCTGTTCGGCGTGGCGGTATTGAACGCGATCATCATGATCGCCAACCTGAACCGGTGGCGCGATACCGCTGGCGTGAGCCTGAAGGAAGCGGTGGTGCGTGGCGCGGGCGAGCGGATGCGGCCGGTGCTGATGACCGCGACCGTGGCAGCGCTGGGCCTGATTCCGGCGGCGCTTGCGCACGGGCTGGGCAGCGACGTGCAGCGTCCGCTGGCCACGGTGGTGGTGGGCGGGCTGATCACGGCAACCGCGCTGACGCTGGTGCTGTTGCCCGCGTTGTATTACCTGATCGAGACACGCGCGGCGAAGCAGGTGCGCGAGGAGCCTCCGGTCCAGTTCGGCCCCACCAGTGAAGGGGACTTGTAATGGCTAAAATCACTTCGATCAGCGTGGCGGCGCTGCTGGCGCTGGCCACCGCGGGTTGCGCGGTGGGCCCGGACTTCCAGCGCCCGGCCGCGCCCGAGACCGATCGCTACACGGCGACGACATTGCCCGCGGAGACCGCATCGGCATCCACGCCGGATGGGCAGGCGCAGCGCTTCGCGCCGGGGCAGGATGTGCCGGCGCAGTGGTGGACGATGTTCGGCTCCAGCGAACTCAACGCGCTGGTGGATGCCGCATTGCGCGCCAACCCGGACCTGCAGGCGATGGAGGCCGCGCTGCGCGTGGCCCAGGAGAACGTGGCGGCGCAGCGTGGCGCGTTCTTCCCGAGCGTCGACGCGTCGTACACGCCGTCGCGCCAGAAGATCGCCCAGATCATCGCGAGCCCGCTGTCCGACAACAGCGATCTGTTCACGCTGCACACGGCGCAGTTGAGTGTCTCGTACGTGCCCGACGTCTTCGGCGGCACGCGCCGGCAGGTGGAGTCAGGCGTGGCGCAGGCCGACGTTGCCCGGTTCCAGTGGCAGGCCGCGTACCTGACGCTGACGTCGAACGTTGTCAATGCGGCGATCCAGGAAGCCTCGCTGCGCGCCCAGATCCGCGCGACGCAAGACGTCATCGCGCTATCCACGCGCCAGCTCGAGGCCGTGCGCAAGCAGCAGCGCCTGGGACAGGTCGGCGCCGCCGAAGTCGCAGCACAGGAAGCCACGCTGGCGCAGGCGGAAGCGGCATTGCCGCCGCTGGACCGGCAACTCGCCCAGCAGCGCAACCTGCTGGCGGCATTGACGGGCCGGTTGCCGAGCGATGCCGTGCCGCAGCAGTTCGAGTTCGAATCGCTGACGCTGCCCGGAACATTGCCACTGAGCCTGCCGTCGAGGCTGGTTGGCCAGCGTCCCGACATTCGCGCGGCGGAAGCGCAGATGCACGCGGCTAGCGCCCAGATAGGCGTGGCCACGGCGGCCCGCCTGCCCAATATCACGCTGACTGCCGCGCTCGGTAGCTCGTCGCAGGCGATTGGCGATCTCTTCACGGCCGGCACCGGCTTCTGGGGAATCTCCGCGGGCCTGATGCAGCCGATCTTCAAGGGCGGGATGCTGCTGCACCAGCAGCGCGCGGCCGAGGCGGCCTACAAGCAGGCATCCGCGCAGTACCGCAGCACGGTGCTGACCGCCTATCAGGGGGTGGCAGACGCGCTGCATGCAATCGAGGCCGATGCGCGGGGACTGCGCACGGCGTCGGATGCCGAGCGTGCCGCGTACCGGAGCTTCAACATCGCCCAGGCACAGTGGAAGGCCGGACAGATCGGCTACCCGGCCGTGATGCTGGCCGAGCAGACGTACCGGCAGTCGGCGATCACGCTGGTACAGGCGCGCGCGAGCCGGTACTCCGATACCGTGGGCCTGATGCAGGCGCTGGGCGGCAGTTGGGAGGATGAGCCGGGCAAGACGTTGGAGAACCCGCCGGAGAACCAGTCGGACAGCAAGCCGGCCGCAGCGCCGGAGGCCGCCGCCAAGGCTCAGGGTAACGGCTGATCCGTGGCGGCAGTCGCGTGCTGCCGACGGACGCCGCTCTCGTTGCCGCCGTAGTTGCCGACATAGTTGTCACCACAGGGCACGCGCACCGTCACGCGCGTGCCGTGGTGCGCGGCCGCGTCGGCGTAGTCGATCTCGACCGTGGCGCCCACCCGCTCGGCAATGACCCGGACGATGGAGAGGCCAAGGCCGGAGCCGGGCGCGTCGTTGCCCGGAATCCGGTAAAACGGATCGAAGATCCTGCTTCGTTCCTCCGTGCTGATGCCGGGTCCGGAATCGGTCACGATCATTGCCACCGCATTGGGGGACGTCTCCACCGACAGGTCGACACGACCGTGTTCGGGCGTATAGCGGATGGCGTTGTCCACGAGGTTCTTGAGCAGCGTGATCAGCTCCACCTCCTGAATTGGCACCTGCGCATCGGTGTCGCCAACCGCGCCGATGTCGATGTGACGCGAATCGGCCAGGGGCATCAGGTCTTCCAGCACGCGCCGGAAGGCGTGCCGCACGGAGATGCTCTCCGCTGGCGCTGGCGCGGCGGTTGCCGATTGGGCACGTGCGAGACTCAGCAACTGTTCCAGCAGGGCGCGGCTGCGTTCGATGCCGCGCCGCAGGGTGGCCAGCCGGGTGCGCGCGGCCTCGGGCATCTCGGTGCGTTCGAGCCGTTCGGCCTGCAGCGATAGCGCGGTCATCGGCGAGCGCAGTTCGTGCGCTGCGTCGGCGACGAAGCGGCGCTGCATCTCCATGGCCTGCGCGATACGGGCCAGCAGCCGGTTGATTGCCACTACGAAAGGACGGACTTCGGCGGGAAGCTCGTCTTCCGGCAATGGATACAGTTCGTGCTCGCCGCGCCGGTCGATGTCCGTGGAAAGGGTGGAGATGGGGCGGAACATCTGGTGGACCAGATAGGCCACGATCAGCAGCAGCACCGGCACGAGCACCAGAAACGGCAACACCGTGACCTGCGCGCTGTTGCGCGCGATTTCGTCGCGCATGCCGGTTTCCTGGGCGACGGCAATGCGCTGGCCGGTCGGCAGCGTCCGGATCAGCACGCGGTAGGACTCGTGGTCGACCTCGAAGGTGCCGAGACCATCGGGTGCGCTGGCGGGCAACGCCAGCATCTGCCTGCTGCCGTCACCGCCCGGTGACAGGGTCTGCACGATCACTCGGGCTTCCTCGTCGCTGTGCGGCAGTCTGCCAGCGTCCGCCAGATGGGGCGCGGGCAGATGCTGCGCGTCGAACAGCATCGACACCTGCCGCAGCAGGTCATCCTGCATGATGTTGGCTTCGCGGAACGCCGAGGCGAACGAGAAGATGCCGCCGATGAGTGCCACCGCGAGGATCGCCAGCGATACCCAGAGGGATAGCCGTTGCTGGACCGAATGCTTTGGCCCGGCGTATTTCAGCCTTCCTTCGGCACCTGCCATCCCACCCCCCTGACGTTTCTGATGATGGTGCTGCCGAGCTTCCTGCGCAGGCCATGGATCAGGAACTCGACCGCATTGCTTTCCACTTCATCGCCCCAGCCATAGATGCGCTCTTCAAGCTCGGCACGCGACAGGATCGCGCCCGGGCGTGCCAGCAACGCCTGCAGCAGCGCGAACTCGCGATTCGTGAGTTGTTGGGGCGCGCCGCCCGCCAGGGTGGCCTGCCGGGTCGACAGGTCCAGCGAGACGCGGCCGTTGCCAAGTACCGATGACGCCAGGCCACTTCTCCGGCGCCACACAGCCCGCATTCGCGCGAGCAGCTCATCCATCTCGAATGGCTTGACCAGATAGTCGTCGGCGCCTGCATCGAGCCCGCCGATGCGGTCTTCGAGTGCGTCCCGCGCCGTGAGGATCAGCACCGGCACGGCGCTGCCACGCGCGCGCAGCGACGTCAGCACCGCATGGCCGCTCTTGCGCGGCAGGCCCAGATCCAGCAAGACCACATCATAGTGCTGGCGATCCAGTGCATCCAGCGCGGCCTGTCCATCCTCGACCCAGTCGGCGGCGCAGGAGGCGTCCTTCAGGGCGTCCTGCACCACCTGTCCGATCATGCGGTCATCCTCGACCAGCAGCACCCGCATCGCGTTCTCCATGCCAACGGTGTCCGACATCACGCATCATAGCGCCGCTCAATGGCTTGCGCGGGCCGCCGCCCGCTGGGGCAGCAGCAGGATGCAGATCACCATGAACGAGACCAGCGCGGCCGACGCCGAGAAGCGGCTCAGCGCCAGCCCACCCGATTGCAGCGGCTTGTCAAGAAAGTCGCCGACCACGGCACCGAGCGGACGGGTCAGGATAAAGGCGGCCCAGAACAGCAGGGTGCGCGAGATGCTGGTCCAGTAGTAGGCCGCGGCAATTGCTGCGAGCAGTGCGACGAAGACGAGCATTCCGCCCAGATAGCCCAGGCCGATGGTGTCGGCGGTCCAGTCGCCCAGCGCCGTGCCGAGTGTCTGCGAGAACATGATCGTCACCCAGTAGAACAGCTCGGCCTTCGGCGAGTTGACCGTGTCCACCGACACCGTTCCCATCGAGCGATACCACGTGGCCAGCGACAGCAGGAGCAGCGCCAGCAGCAGTGCGCTGCCTCCGGCATAGCCGATGCCGAGCGAGCGGTCCGCGAAGTCCGCGAGCGTGGTGCCGACAGTGGTCGTGGCGACGATGGTCACCCAGTACAGCGCGGGCCGGAAAGCGCGCGCGCGGATCTGCGCGGACACGGCGGCAAGGAAGACCACCGCGAATATCGCGGTGCTGACGAGGTAGCCGAGATTCAGCGACATCGACAAGGTATCGCCGCCGGTTTCCCCAAGCGTGGTGGCGGCGATCTTGATGAGCCAGAAGCCCAGCGTGATCTCGGGCACCTTGCTGAGTGCGTGATGTGTGGTGGAAGTGTTCATCGCATGTTCGTTGTCTTAAGGCTGGATTAAGCCGCGGCGCGTGCGCGGAGGTTGTACAGCGGCTGCATTAAGTCTTCATTAAGGAGCGACGCCGCGAAAGCGAGAGGCCATTCTTTCGTACAAAACTTAGCGTAGCCATAGTGCGCGGCGCGGCAACAATCCCTTACAAAGCTTCCGGCCAAGAATGTGTCTGATTCGTCAACGTTCGATGGATATCTCCGTTACACGTCATAACCGCGCTAACAGTTCGCAAAGACAAGACGAACCCGGGCGCTCATAGACTTGCACGCAGGAGGTACTGCATATGAAACGAATCATGATTGCCGGCATCGTGGCCGGCGTGGCGGCACTGGCATCGGGCAGCGCGCTGGCTCGCGTGGACGTAGGAATTGGCATCGGCATCCCCGGTGTCGTCGTGGCACCGGCGGCGCCGGTCTATTACCAACCGGCTCCGGTGTATGTCGCGCCGCCGCCTCCGGTCTACGTGGCACCGCGGCCGGTCGTGGTGGCGCCGGGCTACTACGATGGCTGGCGCGGCCGGGAGTGGCGCGAGCACGAATGGCGCGAGCACGAGTACCGCCGTCGTGAATGGCACCGCTGGCACGACGACGACTGATCGGTGCCTACGGTTTGATGAACCCCTCGGTGGCCGCGCGCACCACGGCTTCGACTCGCGTGGCCACGCCCAGTTTTTCCCTCGCGCGGTCGATATGGAAATCGACCGTCCGCTTCGACAGCCCCAGGATCGTCGCGATCTCGCCCGACGTCTTGCCGCGCGCGGACCATGAAAGCGCCTCGATCTCGCGCTCGCTCAGCGTGACGTTCTGCGGGGTGCGTTGTTGCGGTTTGACAGCGCGCGACAGCCGCGCTTCGATAATGCTCTCAAGGATGTCAAAATCCACGGGTTTGGTGACGTAGTCGTCCGCACCCAGGCGGCGTCCCTTGAGTTCGGCATCGCGCTGGGCCAGCGCAGTAAGGAAAACGAACGGGACTCCGGCAAAGCGCGGGGCCAGCGCGCGCAGTTTGGCGAGCACCTCGAAGCCGTCCATGACAGGCATGCCCACATCGCACACGACAAGATCGGGTGGCATGCGCAGAATGGCGGCAAAGCCCTCCTGGCCGTCATGGGCGACGGTCACGACAAAGCCTCGCTCGGTCAGTTCTTCCGCGATGAGCGTTGCCGTCTCTGCATCGTCTTCGATGCATAGAATCTGGCGGGGAGTATTGTCTGCAGATGTGACCATGTAGGGGCACTACTGTAGGGGAGCGGGCCGCAACCCGTCAATCGAACGGCATCTTGCAACTTCAGGGTAATGTATGCGCCACTTGTCTAGCGCAGAGGGAAAGGTAGCGGTGGGCAGGCTTTCCGCGGCTCCGCTGGCACAGCTTCATCGATTGCGTGTGCGTCTGCCGCTGGTATTCGTCTTGTTCCTGCTGCTTGTGATCGGGCTGGGCGCGTTCAGCATCAACAGGCTCAGCGCCTTTCACAACGTCGCGGCCGAGATCAGTGGCCGCTGGCTGCTGAGCAACCGCATCGCGGGCGATCTCAATAACAGCATTTCGGACTTTCGCGCCACCGAGGGCGAACTGCTGACCGCGCGTCGCGGCAAGGATCGGGGGCGCGCGGAAGGTTCGCTCGCGGTACTCGACGAAGAGATTGCGGATGCCAAGCGGCGCTATGAAACGATCGAGCATGACCCCATCGAGCTGGACCTCTACCAGCAGTTCAGCGAGCAGTGGCGGGCCTATCGCGAATTGGCCAACCGGGTGCTGGTGCTCTCCCAGCGCGATGACAAGACCGATGCCATCGCGCTTTACTATCAGGAGTCCCGACGCGCCTTCAGTGTGGCCAATGCCACGCTGGCCACGCTGACCGAGCGCAACGTCACCGGCGCGAACGAGGCGACCCAGGCGGAGGCCGTAGCCTACCGGCATGCCAGGGACCTGATCGTGAACGCGATCATCGTGGCGGCGTTGCTGATGATTGCCGGCGTGCTTTACTTCGTCACGGCTGTGACCAATCCAATCGCGGTACTGGTCGACCGGATGCACCGGATCTCCGACAACGAAACCGCGATTGACATCCCATCGACCGAGCGTCCCGACGAAGTGGGAGAGATCGCTCGCGCCGTGGTCCGGTTCCGCGACAACACGGTGGCGCTGGCGCAAAGCCGCGCCACGCTGGCCGAGCAGGCCCGCACGCTGGAAATCACGCTGGCCAACGAGCGGCGCATGGCGGAATTGCAGCGCAACTTCGTGTCGATGGTGTCGCACGAATTCCGCACCCCGCTGACCGTGATCGACGGCTACGCGCAGCGCCTGAGCCATATGAAGCCGCCGCTGTCGCTCGAGCCGGTGCTGGATCGCTCGAGCAAGATCCGCGCGGCGGTGCGGCGGATGACCGCGTTGATCGAGGATATGCTCGGGGCTTCGCAGGTGCTCGACCTGGCAACGCCGGGGGCGTTTCAACGCACGGAGTTCTCGCTACGCCTGCTGGTGCACGAGGTCTGCGAGATGCATCGCGAAAGTTCACCGGATGCGCAGATCGTGGAGCAGTGGCGCGAAGACGTACCCGAGATTTTCCATGGCGATGCGCGCTTGCTGTTCCAGGCCGTGAGCAACCTGATCGGGAACGCCGTCAAGTATTCGCCGCCGAAGACGCCGGTCAGCGTGGATGTATCAATGGAATCGGGCGCGATCCTGATTTGCGTCGCGGACCAGGGCATCGGCATTCCGGAGAAGGATCTCGGCCACGTGTTCGAGCGATACGTGCGCGGCGCCAACGTGACCGGCACCGCCGGCGCGGGCGTGGGACTCTATATCGTCCGGCTGGCCGCCGAACTGCACGGCGGCACGGTGTCGGTGCGGAGCGCGGAAGGCACGGGCTCGCGCTTCTTGCTCAGGCTGCCAGAAGCGCCAGCGCCAGCGCCAGCGCCGCTCAGCGCGTAGCGACTTCGGCGCGGGCCGGCTTGCCCGCGTCACCCACCTGCGTGCCTTCGGCCTGGCGGTTCCACCAGCCGCCACCCAGTGACTGGTAGAGCGCCACGGTATCCGTGAAGCGCGCAGCCTGCGCCTGTGCCGTAGCCTGTGTGGCCGTGCGCATCGTCTGTTCGGCGTTGAGCACTGCCAGCACATTGACGTAGCCGCTCGACAGTTGCTTCTCGGTGATCTCCAGCGTCGTGCGCGCGGCCTGCTCAGAGGTGATGGCCGCACGCAGCGTTTCCGCATCGGCGTCGATCGCGTGCAGCGTATCGGCCACGTTCTGGAACGCGTTGATGACGGTGCTGCGGTACTGGGCCTCGGCCTGCACGAGCGCGGCATCGGCGCCGTGCTTGAGCGCCAGCATCGTGCCGCCGGCGAAGAACGTTTGCGCGACGTTGCCGGCCAGGCTCCAGAAGACGTTGCCGGCGCTGAACATCTGGTTGAACACGGTGGCCGTGCCGCCGTACGAGCCAGTGATGGTGAGTTGCGGCAGCATGTTGGCGATGGCCACGCCGACTTCGGCCGTGGCCGAATGCAACTGCGCTTCGGCCGCGCGCACGTCCGGGCGCTGTCGCACCAGTTCAGATGGCAACGACACCGGCAGTTCCGCCGGCAACTTGAAATCGTCGAACGTGAACTCGGCGTCGAGCGGATCGGCCGGCAGCTTGCCGGCCAGGGCAGCCAGCAGGTCGCGCTGCAGGGCCAGTTGCTTGCGCAGCCCTGGCAGTGCCTGTTCGGCCTGCGCAAGCTGGGCCCGGGCCGCGGCCACTTCGAGACCGCTGACGAACCCGAGCGTGAATTGCTTCTGCAGCAGGTTGTACAGCTTGGTCTCGATGGCGACGATACGTTGCTGCGCGTCGATCTGAGCGCGCAACGAGGCTTCCTCGATAGCGGCCAGGCTGATGTTCGATGCCAGTGTCAGGTAGGTAGCCTCCACCTCGAAGCGCTGCGCATCCTCGAGCGCCTGCAGCGACTCCACCCGCCGGCGGTTCAGGCCGAAGACATCGGGCGCATAGCTGATCGACAGTTCCGCCGTGTGCAGGTTGTAGAGCGGATCGCCAGACGTCAGCGTCGGCGAGATCGTTCCTACCGCATTGCGCTGCCGCGATGGCGAATAGGAACCCGAGACGGTCGGGAAGAAGAAGCCCTGCTGCGCGCGCACTTGCGCCTGAGCCTGCCGCAACGCGGCTTGCGCGGCCGTCACTGTCGGATTGGCCTTCATCGCTGCCGCGATAAAGCGGTCGAGCTTCTCCGAGTGCAACATGCTCCACCACTGTTCGGGGATCTGCATGCCTTCGACAAAGCGCTGGGCTTCGCCGCCTTGCACCGGTGCGGATGCTGTCTCGGTGGGCAGCGGCTTGGGCGTGTACGCGGTGGCGTCGGGCGCCTTCGGCGTCTGGAAATTGGGGCCGACGGCGCAGGCCGTCAGAACGCCGCAAACGGCCAGGGCGCAAGCCGTGCCGGCGAATGGGATTCTGGAGCGAATGGAAGGGCTGCGGTGATCTGGCAGCATGGGCCGTGACCTCAAAGCGATGGCTGGTGCTGTTGGTAGAGCTATTGGTAGCGCTGGGCGGATTCTATGAGCGATGCGCCGGGGAGGCCACTGTCATTAATCACAGTAGACCGTGACGCGGCGAACTCTCATCATTTGCCCAAGTTTTCAGAATCCAGAGGGTTAGTCCATGCGTTTCGATGCCAAGTCCGCCATCCTGGGCGGGGGCGCCACCGCTGTGGTCCTGGTGGGGTTGATGTTCGCATTCAACGCGTGGACGCAGCCCAGCCCGCTCTACGGCCCGGAAAAAGGCTTCGGTCAGGGAGGTCCGTCGGAGCCTAAGGTGGCGCCGCGCGGCTCGTCCGTCACGTTGACCCAGACCCAGATGGGTACAGTCAAGGTCGTGTCGGTGCAAGACTATGCGTTCGCAAACCAGCGCGAAGCCGTCGGCAATATCGACTTCAATCAGGACCGCTCGGTCCAGGTGTTCACGGCCTACCAGGGCAAGGTTCGCAACGTGTTCGTGAAGGTTGGCGAAGACGTGGCCAAGGGAGCGCCGTTGTTCGATATCGAGAGCCCGGATCTGGTCCAGGCCGAATCGACGCTGATCTCCGCGGCCGGCGCGCGCAAGCTCAATGCCAAGGCGCTGGAGCGCGCGCATCAGCTCTTTGAGATTCAGGGTATCGCGCAGAAGGATCTCGACCAGGCCATCTCCGATCAGCAGGCCGCGGAAGCCGCCTACAAGGCAGCGCGCGACGCCGTGGCCATCTTCGGCAAGAGCGCGTCCGAAATGGATCGCATCATCGAACAACGTCGCACCGACCCGGTCCTGACCGTGGTCAGCCCGATCGCGGGCCGCGTGACGGCGCGCAATGCGCAGCCGGGCCTGCTGGTCCAGCCCGGCAACAGCCCGGCACCGATCACGGTTTCCGATATCTCCACGGTCTGGATGCAGGCATTCGTGACCGAAGCAGACAGCCCGCTGCTGAAGGTGGGGCAGGCGGTCAAGGTCCATGCGATGGCCTTTCCGGGACGGGAGTTCGCCGGAACCATCACGACAACGGGCGCGTCCATCGACGCCGCCACGCACCGCCTGATGGTCCGTTCCGAGGTCAAGGACCCGAAGCACGAACTGCGGCCGGGGATGATCACGTCCTTCTCGATCCGCACCGGTGAGCCCGATCGTTCCGCGGCGGTCGCCGCCGATGGTCTGGTGCGCGAAGGCGACGGCACGATGACCGTATGGACGACCAAGGATCAGCGCCGCTTTGAGCGCCGCGTGGTCACGGTCGGACAGACCCAGGACGGTCTGGTGCAGATTCTCAGCGGCCTCGCGCCGGGCGAGCTTGTGGCGAGCGAAGGGGCATTGTTCCTGAGCAACGCCGCGGCACTGGCCGCCCAGTAAGCGTATCCACCGCTTCCCAGTCATTCCGAAGAATTCGAAGACGAGGCCTCCGTGCTCAGGAACGTACTCCGGTTGTCGCTGACGCGACGGCCGCTCATTCTGCTTTTCCTCCTGGTATTTGCCGGGGCCGGCTTGTTCGCCTACTCGAAGCTGAACATCGAAGCCTATCCGAACCCCGCGCCGGTGATTCTCGAGATCACCGCGCAGGCCCCGGGCCTGTCCGCCGAGGAGATGGAGCGCTACTACACGGTGCCCATGGAAGTGGGGCTGGCCGCCACGCCGGGCGTGGAGAGCATCCGCTCGACCTCGTTCTACGGCCTGTCGTTCGTGCGGGTGACGTTCAAGTACGGCGTCGACTACTACTTCGCCTATACGCAAGCCGCGCTCAACCTGCAGCAGAACGTCAACCTGCCGAACAACGTGCAGCCGCAGATCCAGGCGTCGAGTCTGGTCGGTGAAATCTACCGCTACCAGCTCAGGGGACCGGCGCACTTCGGGCTGACGAACCTGCGCACGCTGCAGGACTGGGTGCTCGAACGGCGCCTGAAGACGGTGCCGGGCGTGGCGCAGGTGGTGAGCTGGGGTGGCACGACCAAGGAGTACGACGTCGAGGCCGACCTGCACAAGCTCGACGCGTACAACATCACGCTGCAGCAGATGATCTCCGCGCTGGGTAACGCCAACATCAACGTTGGCGGCCGGACCATCAACCTTGGGCAGCAGTCGGTCAACATACGTGGCGTGGGCCTGATCGAGGACACCAAGGACATCGAGCAGGTGGTGCTGACACAGCACAATGGCGTGCCCGTGCAGGTCAAGGACGTCGCCAAGGTCAAGATCGGCTTCACGCCACGCCTGGGACGCTCCGGGCGCGACAACCAGGACGACGTGGTCACCGCCATCGTCGTGATGAACCGGACGCTGCAGACCAATGAGGTGGTGGCGCGCGTCAAGGCCGAGATCGACAAGATCAACAGCGACGGCACGCTGCCTGCCGGCGTGAAGATGGAGCCGTACTACGACCGCTCGACGCTGGTCTCCGTCACCACGCACACGGTGCTGCACAGCCTGCTGTTCGGCTGTCTGCTGGTGTTCTTCATCCAGTGGGTATTCCTGGGCGATCTGCGCAGCGCGGTGATCGTCAGCGTCAACATACCGTTCGCGCTCTTCTTCAGCATCATGATCCTGGTGATGCTGGGAGAGTCCGCGAACCTCTTGTCGGTGGGGGCGGTCGACTTCGGGATCATCGTGGACTCCTCGGTGATTCTGGTGGAGAACATATTCCGGAACTTCCAGATGCCGCTGGCGGATCAGCAGCGGCTGCTGATGAGTCGGGACGCGCGGGCGATCGGCAGGGGCGCAGGTATCACGGACCGCATCCGTATGATCTTCGTGAGCGCGCTGCAGGTGGACAAGGCGGTGTTCTTCTCGGCGGCCATCACGGTGGCGGCGTTCGTCCCGCTGTTCACGATGCAGGGTGTGGAAGGGCAGATCTTCGGGCCGATGGCGCGTACCTATGGCTATGCACTGCTGGGCGCGCTGATCGCCACGTTCACGGTGACGCCGGTGCTGTGCACCTATCTGCTGCCCAAGCACATCGAGGAGAAGGAAACCATCCTGGTGCGCTGGCTGCATCGTATCTATGAGCCTGCGCTCAAATGGTCGCTCGGCAACAAGAAGCTGTCGGTGGCGATTGGCGCCGGCGTGCTGGCGGTGACGGGGGCGTTGATGCCGCTGCTGGGCACCGAGTTCCTGCCGGCGCTGGAAGAGGGCAACCTCTGGATCCGCGCCACCATGCCACCAACCGTTTCGCTGGAGGCCGGCGTGCCGTCAGTGGCGCGAATGCGCAAGATCCTGCTGTCGCATCCTGAAGTGGCGACGGTGGTGTCCCAGCATGGCCGTCCGGACGATGGCAGCGATGCGGCGGGCTTCTTCAACGCGGAGTTCTTCGTGCCGCTCAAGCCGATGGATCAATGGCCGGCGGGCATGACCAAGGACAAGCTGGTCGCGGAGGTGCAGAAGGAATTTGCCAACGAGTTCACAGGGATCTCGCTGAATTTCTCGCAGTACATCCAGGACAACGTCCAGGAAGGCCTTTCCGGCGTGAAGGGCGCGAACTCGGTGAAGATCGTCGGCCGCGACCTGCCCACGCTGGAGAAGCTGGCCGATCAGGTGCTGCACGAGATGAAGGAGATCCGGGGCGTGTCGGACCTTGGCGTGTTCCGCGTGCTGGGTCAGCCCAACCTGAACATCAAGATCAACCGCGAGGCGGCGGCGCGTTACGGGCTCAACACCGGCGATGTCAACTCGGTGGTGGAGGCCGCGCTCGGTGGCACGCAGGCGACGACCGTGCTCGAAGGCGACCGGCAGTTCTCGCTGACGGTGCGTATGGCGCCCGAGTATCGCGGCAGTATCGACGCGATCCGCAACATCAAGGTGGCGTACCAGACAGCGGATGGCGCGAATGCCTATATTCCGTTGAGCGCGCTGGCGGACATATCGCTGGATACCGGGGCGTCGTACATCTATCACGAGCGCAACCAGCGATACATCCCGATCAAGTTCAGCGTGCGTGACCGCGACCTGGGTAGCACGGTGGCGGAAGCGCAGGCGCGTATCGCCAGCAAGATCAAGCTGCCCGAGGGCTACCGCATCCAGTGGGCGGGCGAGTTCGAGCAACTGGAGCTGGCAAAGAAGCGACTGGCGCTGATCGTGCCGATCAGCATCGTGATGATCATGGTGCTGCTGTACGGTCTGTTCAATTCGCTGCGGGACAGCGTCATGACGCTCGCGGGCATTCCGTTCGCCATCGCCGGGGGTGTGATCGCGCTGTTCGTGACCGGTCTGGATTTCAGTATCTCGGCGGCCATCGGCTTTGTCTCGCTGTTCGGGGTATCGGTCATGGACGGCATCCTGATGATCACCTACTACAACCAGTTGCGTGAACAGGGGCTGAAGTCCGAGGCGGCGATGTCGCAGGCGGCCCAGCAGCGGATGCGTCCGATGCTGATGACGGCGCTTTCGGCCTGTATCGGCTTGCTGCCGGCGGCCATCTCCACCGGAATCGGCAGCCAGGTGCAGCGTCCGCTGGCCACCGTGGTGGTGGGCGGCATGTTGATCGGACCGATCATGCTGCTGGTGATCGTGCCGGCGCTACGCATGGTGTTCATCGGCAAGAAGGAGACCTGACCGTAGACGTCAGACCGGCTTCGTGCCGGTAGCTGGTGACACGCAACGGCCACGTCGATGCGTCCCGGGGCAGAACGCCCGGGGCGGATCGCGTGGCCGCTTGCATTTCAGGGCAAAGCGCCGATAATCCCACTTCCCGGAACGAATGCCCCCAGGATCGCCATGACGCGTGACAGGATCGAAGAGGGTGATGAAAGTGAAGAGAGCGCGGTGCTGGTCGTCGATGACGATCAGGATGTGCGCGTGGCGCTATCCAGCCTGTTCCGCTCGGCGGGACTCGCGGCGGAGTCGTTCGCCTCGGCGGAGGAATTGCTCGCACACGGCATTCCGGATCGGCCCACCTGCATCGTGCTCGACGTGCATCTGCATGGCGCGAGCGGCCTCGACCTGCAGGCCACGCTCAACCGGGCGGGCCGCCATGCGTCGATCGTATTCATCTCCGGCCGTGGTGACGTCCCGATGACGGTGGCGGCCATGAAGGCCGGTGCCGTCAACTTCATCGCCAAGCCATTCCGCGACCAGGACCTGCTCGACGCCGTCGACGAGGCCTTGCAGCGCGACCGGGCGCAGCGCGACGCCGAGGCGCAGAGCCGGCAGCTTCGCGATCTTTTCGACCGCCTGACCGGCCGGGAGCAGGAAGTCATGCAACTGGCGGCGCGTGGCCTGATGAACAAGCAGATCGCCGACGACCTCGGCATCAGCGAAGCCACGGTCAAGATCTATCGCGGTCACGCCATGCGCAAGATGCAGGCCCGCACGTTCGCCGAACTGGTCATCATGGCCCAGTCTCTCGGGCTGGTGCAGGACGATGCCGGATAGCCCGCGCGTCAGATCCCCGACCCACTCTGGCCGCTGGCCAGCGCACGCGCCAGGCACCGGAGCAATTCTCTCTCCTGAAACGGCTTGCCGAGGAACCCGGTGGCGCCCACGTCAAGGGCGCGCTGTTCGTCACCGTCCTGGGCATAGGCGGTCATGAGGATGACCGGCACATCGAGCCCGAGCGCGCGCAGCGCCGTGCAGAGCGCGAAGCCGTCGATGCCCGGCATTCGCACGTCGCTGACCACGCACCGGATATGCCCGATCGACGCGGACTGCAGCAGTGCCTGCCCGCTGGCGTAGAGTTCCACGGCCAGGTCGAACGAACGCACCAGTTGCCCCATGGCGTCCCTGACGGAGGCGTCATCGTCAACGATCGCGATTACGGGAAGGGCAGTCACACGGTGCTCCGGACATCGGCCCCAATGGCGGCCTCATTGCTCCGGCTTGCTCTCCTTGGTGTCGGCCGCGGCCAGTGTCGGGCCAGGCGTGCCCGTGATCTTCGGCATGCATTCCTGGTGGAACCACGCCACGGTGACGGGCTCTCCCGCGATCATGCGCTTGATTGGCGGTACGACCTGCTCGCCGATAAGCATGCCGAGCAGGCCGATCAGGGCCACCGCTGGCGGGGCGGGAGAGCGGACCTGCATCAGTGCGTAAATGATGCCGACCAGGATGCCGGCGCCCAATGAGATCAGATAGAGCTTCATGCGAGCCTCGCGATATGTCGCAATACGAAACGGGTCAAAAGAAACAGGTCATAGGAAACAGGGGGGACGGCAGGCGCGTCATCGCTTGTTAGGTGGCAGTCCCACGCCCAGCAGATGCCGCACACGCGGTGGCGTCGTGCCACCATGGAACGCGGTCACTTCTCGCTGCAGGTCGGCATCGGCGTTCGGCACGCGGCGGTGTTGCCGCAGGTGCTCGGCCCATGACTCGACCAGAAACCACTCGGTCATCAATTCGGGATTGGTGGGGTCTTCCATCACGCCCCAACTGAATGCGCCATCGCGCAGCCGCTCTTCGGAGAGCCGGTGCACGGCGTGCAGGAAGCCGTCCCGGTTGGCCGGGGCAATCAGGTACTCGATCAGGATCATCACCGGCCCGCGATCGTGCGCGATCTCGTCGGCCATTTCGGGCTCGGGCCAGTGGCCGGCCGGGCCAAGGTCGTCTTCGCCGTGCGGCAGACGCAGCCGGTGCAGCGCCAGCGCGGCGACGACCAGGCCCGTGCCGGCGATCAGCAGCGCGGGGGGCGTGCCAAGCGCCTGCGCCACGAAGCCCCAGAGCAGGCTGCCACCGGCCAGCGCGCCGTTGAAGACCATCTGGTAGACCGCCAGCGCGCGGCCACGCACCCAGTTGGGCAGGATGGCCTGCGCCACGCCGCCAAACGTGGTCAGCGCCATGATCCATGCCGCGCCCAGCAGCAACAACAACACCAGCGCCAGCCAGACGGGTGGAGCGACGGAGAGCGCGGCCATCACGACGGCCGTGACGATGGCGGACAGCAGCACCATCCCGTCGGCGTCGAGCCGCTTCTGCAGACGCGGCATGAGCAGCGCGCCAAGAATTGCGCCCACCCCGACCGCCCCGAGCATCACGCCGTAGAGCCCCGCGCTGCCATGGAGCAGCTTGCGCGCTACCAGCGGCAACAGTGCCCACACACTGCTGCCGAACGCGAAATGCACGGCGGTACGGGCCAGCACGACATGGAGCTTGCTGTGCGCCCGCGTGAAACGCAGGCCGGCGCGGGCCGCGCTGAAGAAGTGCTCGCGTAGCGGATCGACCGGTCGCTGGGGCCGATGCCACCAGATCAATGCGGCGATCACGAACACGTAGCTGAGCAGGTCCGCGCCATAGGTCGCGGCCGCGCCGAACGCAGCCAGCAGCAGGCCGCCGGTGGCCGGCCCGATGGCGCGCGCGATGTTCACGCCAAGGGAGTTGAGCGCCACGGCCTGCCGCAGCGTGTTGGCTGGAACCAGTTCCGGCACGATCGACTGCCAGGTCGGCCCCATCATCGCCGATCCGATGCCGCCGGCGAACGCCAGCGCGATCAGGAGTTCGATCGTCAGCGATTGCCGCCATGCCAGCAGCATCAGCGAGCCACTGACCAGGGCCAGGCAGAGCTGGATCACGATCAGGAAGCGGCGGCGGTCAAGGATGTCGGACAGCACGCCGGCGGGAATCGCAAGCAGGAACACCGGCAGCGTCGACGCGGCCTGGATGGTGGCCACCGCAGCCGGCGAGGTCGACAGGTCGGTGGCCAGCCATGCGCTGGCCACGTCGCGCATGAAGCTGCCGACGTTGCCGAGGATCGTCGCCACCCACAGGACCGCGAAGGTCGATTGCGCAAGCGGCGCGAAGGTACCTGTGGATGCGGGAGCGTTTGCCGTCGAGGCGGATTGCGTCATGTGGACTGTCTATCGTCTCTACGCTCGCAGGTCATGCCAGGCCACCAGCACGAAGCCGCCGACCAGACCCAGGTGCTCGAAGAACGCATTGGCCATGCCAAAACGGGCATCCGGCGGGGCGTTCCAGAAGCTATTGGCCAGGAATGTCGCCGCCAGCGTGAAGGCGGCCAGCGCCAGCGCGCCGAGCCAACGGCCGCGTCCGCTCAGGATCATGGCCGATGCGCCCAGTTCCAGCGCGATGGTTCCAGCCGCCAGCGGGCCGGCCGGCGACAGGCCGAAGTGCTGCATCTCGGCCATCGCGCTGGGAAAGTCGAACAGCTTGACCAGTCCGCCCTGCAGGTAGGCCGCGCACAGCAGCAACAACGCGACCCAGTGCAGCCAGCGCGGCAGCCGGTGAGGGCTATCGCCTGCGGATGACAGCGAAGGCATCGAGGAAGGCATGACCGGTCTCCGTTCAGATTGGCACGTGACTCAGAACGCCCAGCACGAACAGCCGAGCGCACCCCAGAATCCGCTCTCGTCGGACGTCGGCATGTTCGATGTCCAGGCCTTCGCGTGCGCATGGCCGTGCACGCCGCATGACGACGCGCAGCCGCACGCGGTGTTCATCGCCAGCGTCTTCGCCTTGGCGGTTGGTCGCGGCTGGTACTGGCTGCCGTAGCGGGCTGGCGACCAGTCGGGCATCGCGGGCGGAATCTCCGGCGAATGTTTGCCGAACTCGCTGTCGCCGTAGACCACCTTGCCGCCGAGCACGGTCATCACGGACGTGATGTCCTGGATGTCGTCGCCGGGCACCGAGAAATAGTCGGCAGAGAGCACCGCGAGGTCGGCGAGCTGGCCGGCCTTGATCTGCCCTTTCTTGCCTTCCTCGGACGAGAACCAGGTATTGGCCTCGGTCCACAGGCGCAATGCGGTTTCGCGATCGAGCAGATTGGCTTGGGGATACATCGACATGCCGCCCACGGTCTTGCCCGTGGTCAGCCAGTACAGCGACACCCACGGGTTGTAGGACGCCACGCGCGTCGCATCGGTGCCTGCGCCCACCTTGACACCCTTGTCGAGCATCTTGCGGATCGGCGGCGTGGCCTCGGCGGCTTTCGCGCCATAACGTTCGACGAAGTACTCGCCCTGGTAGGCCATGCGGTGCTGCACTGCGATGCCGCCTCCGAGCGCGGCGATGCGGTCGATATTGCGATCGGAGATCGTCTCGGCGTGATCGAAGAACCAGTTCAGGCCGGTAAACGGAATATCGCGTGCCACCTTCTCGTAGACATCGAGGGCGCGCGTGATCGTCTCGTCGTAGGTGGCGTGCAGGCGCCACGGCCAGCGCTTCTCGGCCAGCAGACGGATCACCGGTTCCAGATCGGCCTCCATCGACGGCGGCATGTCGGGCCGCTCGACGCGAAAGTCCTCGAAGTCGGCGGCGGTGTAGACGAGCATCTCGCCAGCGCCGTTGTGCCGATACAGGTCATCGCCCTGGCCCGGCTTGACGGTGGACGTCCATGTGGTGAAGTCGTTCAGCTCGGCCTTCGGCTTCTGCGTGAACAGGTTGTAGGCCAGGCGCACCGTCAGGTTGCCTTCCTTGTGCAGATCCTCGATGACGCTGTAGTCCTCGGGGTAATTCTGGAAGCCGCCGCCGGCATCGATCACGCCCGTCACGCCCAGCCGGTTCACCTCGCGCATGAAATGGCGCGTCGAGTTTTTCTGGTACTCGAGCGGCAGCTTCGGCCCCTTGGCCAGCGTGGCGTAGAGGATGGTGGCGTTGGGTTTGGCCAGCAGCAGGCCGGTGGGGTTGCCGCTGGCATCGCGCACGATCTCGCCGCCCGGCGGATTGGGGGTGTCCTTCGTATAACCAACCGTGCGCAGCGCCGCGCCGTTCAGGATCGCGCGGTCGTACAGGTGCAGGATAAACACAGGGGTGTCCGGCGCCACGGCGTTCAGTTCGTCGATGGTCGGCAGCCGTTTCTCGGCGAACTGGTGCTCGGTGAAGCCGCCTACCACGCGCACCCATTGCGGCGCGGGGGTGCGGTCCACCTGGTCCTTGAGCATCCGCATCGCATCGGCCAGGGAGCGCACGCCATCCCAGCGCAGTTCCATGTTGTAGTTCAGGCCGCCACGAATGATGTGCATGTGGCTGTCGATCAGCCCGGGGATGGCTCGCCGGCCGTTCAGGTCGATCACCGTCGTCTGCGCGCCCGCGAGTTTCATGATGTCGTCGCGCGTCCCCACGCTGGTGAAGCGCCCGTCCTGGATGGCTACCGCGTCAGCTTGCGGGTTGGACTTGTCGAGCGTGGTGAACTTGCCGTTGACGAGGATGAGGTCGGGGGTCGATGACATGGTGAATAGCTCCAAAGAGGCCGCCGCACGATGGCGGCGGTCGGGGCGATGAGTTGCCCGCGGGTAGCGGGTTGGGTGGCGTTGGCCTAAGTATTCAGGAAGGCCAGCAGATCCGCATTGACCGCGTCGGCATTGACCACGCACATGCCGTGCGACGCGCCAGGGTACACCTTGAGCGTGGCGTTCTTCACCAGCTTGGCGGAGAGGCGGCCCGCGTTGTCGATCGGCACGATCTGGTCGTCGTCACCGTGCAGGACCAGCGTGGGCACGTCGATCTTCTTCAGGTCCTCGGTGTAGTCCACTTCCGAGAACTCGCGGATGCAGGCGTACTGGCCGACGATGCCGCCTGCCATGCCCTGCGCCCAGAACGTGTCGATGGTGCCTTGCGAGACCTTGGCGCCGGGACGGTTGAAGCCGAAGAACGGCACGGCCAGGTCCTTGTAGAACTGCGAACGATTGTCGGCCACGCCCTTGCGGATACCGTCGAACACGTCGATCGGCAATCCGTTGGGGTTGGACGCGGTCTTGGCCATGATCGGCGGCACCGCGCCGATCAGCACGGCCTTGGCCACGCGCTGCGTGCCGTGCCGGCCAATGTAGTGCGCCACTTCGCCGCCGCCAGTGGAGTGGCCGACCAGCGTGGCGCCCTTGATGTCCAGCGCCACGAGCAGCGCAGCCAGATCGTCGGCATACGTGTCCATGTCGTTGCCCTGCGCGGGCTGGTCCGAGCGGCCGTGACCACGGCGGTCATGCGCGATCACACGAAAGCCCTTCTGCACCAGGAACAGCATCTGGGCATCCCATGCGTCGGCATTGAGCGGCCAGCCGTGCGAGAACACGACCGGCTGGCCGGAGCCCCAGTCCTTGTAGAAGATCTGTGTGCCGTCTTCAGCGGTGATGTAGCTCATGGTCTGTTCCTGGAGAGAAGGGTAGGTGAATGCCTGAAAGCCTGGATGTCCCTCTGCGGCGCGGATCAGCGGGCCGGGACCGGCGCCAGGGACTCGTGCGTCGTGGCGGTGCGCTGCGCCGCCTTGTGGACCATCGTGTAGGCGTAGTCAACGCCCATCCCGTACGCGCCCGAGTGTTCCTTGACCAGCTTCATCACGGCGTCATACGTGTCGCGGTGGGCCCAGTCGCGCTGCCATTCGAGCAACACCTGCTGCCAGGTCACGGGCACCGCGCCGGCCTGCACCATGCGTTGCATCGCGTAGTCATGCGCTTCCTTGCTGGTGCCGCCCGACGCATCGCCCACCATGTAGATCTCGTAGTTGCCTTCGAGCATCGCGCACAACGCAAACGTGGTGTTGCACACCTCGGTCCAGAGGCCGGCCACCACGACCTTGTTGCGGCCGTTGGCCTTTAGCGCGTCACGTACCTTCTGGTCGTCCCACGAGTTCATCGAGGTGCGCTCGAGCGTCTTCGCGTTGGGGAAAACGTCCAGCACTTCCGGATAGGTGAAGCCCGAGAACGACTCGCTCTCTACCGTGGTGATGGTGGTCGGGATGTTGAAGATCTTTGCCGCCTTGGCCAGACCCACCACGTTGTTCTTCATCGCCTGGCGATCCATCGACTGCACGCCGAAGGCCATCTGCGGTTGATGGTCGATGATGATGAGCTGGCTGTTCTGCGGGGTCAGGACTTCGAGCTTGGGGTTGGACATGAGGTCGCTCCTTGGGTAGCGGGGTTGGCGAAGGGGCGCGGGCGGAGGATGTGCTGGCCGCGTGCCGTCGCATCGGCCGTTCCGCCCATCAGCTCCACCCGCCCCATCCGCAAGAGGCAGTGCGCAGCGTAGGTGCCGCGGGGAGCCTACGCCATACACCTTTCGTATAGGTGGGCGGCATCGGTTGGCGAGGCAGCGGCGGGCTGGCAACTACGACATTGGTATGGGTGGCACGGATCCGGGCGCTATGCTGAAATGCACCGCATTGGCGCGCCGGCGCATGGACCGTGAATCATGAACTTTCTGTGACCTTGCCGTGACTGCTACCTGCCTGGAACCCGCCGCAAGTGCCGAGCAAGAGCCTGGCACGGTACTCGTGCTGGACGACGACACCATGGTGCTCGACGCGCTCGGCGGCCTCTTTCGCTCGCTGGACATGGATGTGGCGCTGTTCGCATCGGAAGGCGAGCTGATGGCCTATCCGCTTCCCGATACGCCTTGCTGCCTGCTGCTCGACGTCAGGCTGGGCGGCGCCAGCGGGCTCGACCTGCAGTCGCGGCTCGGCCAGTCCGGCATGGGGATGCCGATCATCTTCATGACGGGGTATGGCGATGTGGCGATGACGGCGGCAGCGATGAAGGCGGGTGCGGTGGATTTCCTGACCAAGCCGATTCTGGAGACGTCGCTGATTGCAGCCGTGTCCGCCGCCCTCGATAGGGACCGGTCGCGCCGGCGTGGGATGCGCAGGACCGACGCGATTCGTCGCGGCTTCGCCACGCTGACACCGCGCGAGGCGGAAGTCATGGGCATGGCGGTGTCCGGCCTGCTGAACAAGCAGATCGCGGGCGAGATCGGCATCAGCGAAGTGACGGTCAAGATTCATCGGGGCCAGGCCATGCGCAAGATGAACGCACGCTCCTTTGCGGATCTGGTGCTGATGGGTCAGGAACTCGGCCTTTACAGGGATGCCGCGCGGCGGGCACGCCAGTTCGCCGCCGCATAGCACGCGCAATACACGTATTGCAGGGCACGGCTAGAATGCGTGACGACGCACTCGCGCCCCACGAGCCAGCCCATCGCCACCAGCATGACCTCCCTCCCCCGCATCGAACATGCTCCCGTGCCGGCCTTCGACGCCGTCTGGCTTGCGCGGGTCGAATCGACCGTGCTGCTGACGGGAGATCACGTCCAGTCCTGCCGACTGTTTGACCCGATCTCGCGGACCCACTGGTTTGCCCAAAGCGCGCCGCTGACGGCCACGGCCGTATGCGAGCGCTTGCGGAACGCGGCGCGGCTTGCCACGCGCATGGAGCCATCGTGGGCGGCGATTCCAGCGGCCACGATCTGGACGCCTGACCGGCTTGTGCTGATCAGCGATGCCGAGGCCTCCACCCAATTCGGCATGGTGAACGCCAGCGCGCGTGAAGACGTCCCGATCGCGGCCCGCCTGGAACTGGCAATCGGCGCGGTCAGGGCCGTGGCGGCCATGCACGGGCGCGGCCTGCTGCAAGGCGTGATCCGGCCAGAGAGCTTCCTGCTCGACGACGCTGGGCGCATGCGGCTCACGGGGTTCGGATATGCCGTGGCTGTTGAGGAACCCTGCGCCGCGCTGCGGCATCCGGCCGATTCCGTCTTGCCATATCTGGCACCGGAACTGATGCGGCAGGATGGGGCGCGTCCGAGTGTCGGCGCCGATCTCTACGCGCTCGGCGTCACGCTATACAAGCTACTGACCGGCGAACTGCCGTTCGTTGCGGACTCGCCGTCCGGATGGCAGCACGCGCATATGGCCATCGAGCCGCCCCCGCCGCAATCGCGTCGGCCCGATTTGCCGGCCGTGCTGGGCCAGATCGTCATCAAGCTGATGGCCAAGGATGCCGGCAGTCGCTATACCTCGGCGGCGGCGCTGCTGGCGGACCTGCTGCGCGTCCGTGCCGAGTGGCTGCAGCGCGGGCGTATCGAACCGTTCTGCCTCGATATGCCGGGCACGCTGCCGTTGCCGGGGTCGGGCTTTCAGGGGCGGCTGTCCGGCCGCGCCAGGGAGATGGAGGTGCTGCATGGCGCGTTGGCACGCGTCCGTGCGACCGGGGTATCGGAGCTGGTATTGCTCGCGGGAGCGGCCGGTGTGGGAAAGTCGGCATTGGCCGAATGGCTGTGCGGGCACGCGGACCAGACCGGGGCCCGCTTCGCGGCGGGCAAGAGCGATCAGTTGCAGCGCGATATTCCCTATGCGCCGGTGGTGCAGGCCATCACATCGCTGACCATGACGTTGCTCGGCCAGGACGATGCGTCGCTGCAGCAGGTGCGCCTGCGCTGGCTCGATCGGCTGACCGGGCAGGGGCGCGCGGTCGCCGAACTGGCGCCCGTCGTCGAATACGTGCTGGGCGCTACCGTGCCGCTTTCGGAAGTGCCGGCCCGGCAGGCTCAGGCGCGGATCGAAAGCGCGGTACTGCGCACGTTTGCTGCGTTCGCCGCGCCCAGCGAGCCGCTGGTGCTGTTCCTCGATGACCTGCAATGGGCCGACGCCTCAACGCTTGGCCTGCTCGAGGCATTCGCGGCGCATCGCCCTCCCAATATCCTGCTGATCGCAGCCTATCGCGAGCCCGGCCACGAGATGGCGCAGCGCCTGGCGTGGTTGCAGCAGGGCAGTCGTAGCGGTGGATTGCCAGTGTCGAGCATCGCGGTCCAGTCGCTGCCCGGACGGGCCGTGGCCGATCTGGTGGCCACCGCGCTCGATGCGCCGGTGGCTCAGGTGGCGCCACTGGCCCGCGCGATCCACGCCAGAACCGGTGGCAATCCACTCTTCTGCGTGCAACTGCTGCGGGCGCTGATCGACGACGGCGTGCTTGCGCGTGGCGAAGCCGGCTGGGCCTGGGACGATGCCGCGCTGGCGCACCGGCGCTACTCGGACAATGTGATCGAACTGATGCTCCGGCGCTTCGCGCGGCTGCCGAAGTCGGGCACGGCGCTGCTACAGCATCTGGCATGCGTGGGCATTCGCGGTGAGGCGGCGTTGCAGGCCCGCGTGGCAGGTGTCGAGCCTGATGAACTGGCGCACGGGCTGCGTCCGTTCATCGATGCCGGGATGATCGTCGAGGTGCCGGAGGGCTTTGCGTTCCAGCATGACCGGGTGCTGGAAGCCGCCTATTCGTTGGTGGAACCGGAAGCGCGCCCGGCCGCGCACGCACGCGTGGCACGCGTCATGATCGAGCACTGGGGCGAGCAGGCGGCGGACCACGCGTTCGAGATCGGGAGCCAGATCGAGCGGACTGCGGGGCAGGCGCTATCCAAGCCGGAGCGGGTGATGTTCGTGCGGGCGCTCAATGACTCGGCGAGACGGGCCAAGCGTGCGGCCGTGCTGACACGCGCGGCCAGCCATGTGGATCTGGCGTTCACGTTGATGGATGCAACCTGGTGGGACACCCACTACCCGCTGGCGCGCGACGCGCATCTGTTGCGCTGCGAGTGCCTGCTGGCGCAGGCCGATCTCGACCGCGCCGCGCGGGAGATCAACATCTTGCTGCAACGCGAGATGCCGGCGGTCGACAAGGCCGCCGTGTATCGCCTGCTGGCCACGCTACAGACCGTGCGGTCGGACTACGAAGGGGCGATCAATGCCGCGCTTTCCGGCCTGGCGCTGGTGGACGTGCATCTTGAACGACACCCGTCGCCCGCGCGAATGCGGGAGGCCTACGAATCGGTCATGGCGTTGCTTGGCGAAAGGTCCATCGACAGTCTTGGCGAACTTCCTGTCACGGCCGACGTGCGGATGCACACGGTCATGGGGCTGCTCTCGACGCTGATCTCGTCGCAGTTCGTGCGCGATGGGATCAGTTTCCTGCATGTGGCGACGATGGTAGAGCTATCGCTCGCGCATGGCGCGACGCCCGAGACGCCCTATGGCCTTTCCTGGTTCGGCGTCTTCATCGCCAGCCTTTATGACGCGTACGAAGACGGCCTTGCCTTTGGGTTGGCGGCGATGGCGCTGGTGGAGCGGCATGGGTTTCAGGCCGAGCAGATCGCCACGCTGGTGGCGGTGGACCAGGTCAGCGTCTGGAGCCGCCCGCTGGCGTTCGCGCTCGGACTCGCCCAGGAGGCCGTGGCATTGGGGCGGGAGTCGGGCGATATCGGCATGGCCTGCTATGCCTGCAATCACATCGTCTCGGATCTGCTGGCGATGGGCGAGCCGCTTGCACTCGTTGATGAAGAGGTCGAACGTGGCGTGGGGCTGACACGGCTGGTTCGCTATGCCGATATCGAGCGGATTCTGGCTGCGCAGCGGCTCTTTCTGCGCGGCCTGCGCTACGGTGGCGACGGCCCGGCATCGACAGTCGCGCAGCGGGCCGATGACGCGACCTCCTTTTCGACGCGCTTCTGGGTCTGGCTTCATGACGGCATGGCGTGGGCATACCGTGGCCAATGGGCACGCGCGCTCGGCAGCCTGCGGCAGGCGGAAGCGCTGGCGTGGTCGGCGCCGGCGCATATCAGCGTGGCCGATTGCCGCTTGTACCTGGCATTGGCGCTGGCACATGCCGCGCCGGCTGATGTCGATGGTGTCGATAGTGTCGAGGGTCTCGATCGTGCCGGAGTCCTCGCCGCGCTGGCCGGTCACCGGGACCGATTTGCGCGCTGGACCGCGCTGAATCCGCTGACGTTCCGGAACAAGCTGCTGTTGATCGACGCGGAAATGCTGCGTCTGCAAGGCGATGCCATGCGGGCGCTGGCGAGTTACGAGCAATCGGCGCGGGTAGCGGCGGCATCGGGGTTCGTGCACGAGCAGGCGCTCGCTTGCGAACTGGCGGGTGCGCTGTGTCTGGCCAACGGGCTGCCGGACTCGGGGCTGCACCATCTGCATTCGGCACGCGACGCGTATCGCCGCTGGGGCGCCCACCACAAGGCGGACCAGCTCTGCCGCCAGTATCCCGAGCTTGGTGATGCCGGCGCGGGTGGCCCTGAGCAGGTGCCAGCCGAGCCGGCGCGGGTGGCAGCAGGCTGGGAGCTCGGCATGAGGGCCGCCCAGGCCATGAGCAGCGAGCGCGTCATGGATCGGCTGATCGAGTCGCTGATGGCCGATGTGGTGGTCCATGCCGGTGCGCAGTACGGATTGCTGCTGCTGATGCGTGGCGATCGCCCGATGATCGAGGCGTCCGCGCGCGTCGTCGACGGCGCCGTTTCCACCACGCTCGGTACCGTGGAGCCGAACGACGACCTGTTGCCGCTTACCGTCCTCAACAGCGTCCTGCGCACGCGTCAGACCTTCGCGCTGGCCGACGCCTCTGCCGATGCGCCGTCGATCCGGATGCGCGGCGCGTCCGGGCGGCGGTTGCGCTCGCTGGTGTGCCTGCCGCTGGTGCGCGGCGGCACGTTGATCGGCGCGTACTACCTCGAAAATAACCTGGCGCCGGGCGTGTTCGGTGCCGGGCGGATTGCCGAACTGGAGGTGCTGGCGCCGCAGGTGGCGATTGCGTTGGAGACCGCGCGGCTCTACGAGCAATTGATCGACGAGAACGATCGCCGCCTGGCAGCCGAGATGGGCCTGCGTTCGGCCCGTGCCGAGCTTGCGCGGACCTCCCATCTGACGGTGATGGGCACGTTGGCGGCCTCCATCGCCCATGAGGTGAACCAGCCGCTGACGGCAATTGTGGCGTCGGTCGATGCCAGCCTGCGCTGGCTTAACCGCGCCACGCCAAATCTCGGCGAGGTACAGGACGGGCTCGCGCATATCCGCAAGAATGGCCTGCGCGCGGCCGAGATTATTCGTGCCTTGCGCGCGCTGGCCAGGCAGACCCCATCGGTGATGACACCGCTGCAGCCCGACGAGGTGCTGAGCGAAGTGCTCGATATGGTGCGCATGGAAATCGCCGGACACGGCGTGCGTGTCTCGACGAACCTGGCCACGGGCGGCGCGCTGGTGGCGGCAGATCGCGTGCAGTTGCAGCAGGTGATGCTGAACCTGATCACCAATGCCATCGACGCGATGGCGACGACGACGCCGGATGCGCGCGATCTGGTGATTGCTTCGGCGCTCGAGAATGCCGAGGTCGTGATCCGGGTCGAGGACGCCGGCCACGGCATTCCCGATGCCATGCGCCAGCGGCTGTTCGACCCGTTCATCACCAGCAAGCAGAGCGGCATGGGTATGGGGCTTGCCATCTGCAAGTCGATCGTCGAGGCCCACGGCGGTGAGCTCGATGCGGCACCGCGCGATGGCGGTGGCACGGTGTTCACGTTCCGGCTGCCAGTTCTGGGGAGCGCGACGCGCCCTTGATCCGCGCGGAGGGAGGAAGCCGGTGCCGTGCGAGGCACCCGTGCATAAACGGCGGATGACACCGAGATGACATTGCTGTCATGCAGCGCTTGGTGGCAGGGGCGCGCCATAGAATGGGCCGCAACGCGCCATTCGCGCACCCCACTGCAAGGAGCTCCAAATGAAATGCCCAACCTGCCCCGACTCGGTACTGGTCATGGCGGATCGACAAGGTGTGGAGATCGACTACTGCCCGCAATGCCGGGGCGTATGGCTGGACCGTGGCGAGCTGGACAAGATCCTGGAGCGCTCCGCAATGGCCGCGCCAGTTTCACAGGCCTCGGCGCCGCGCGAACGGCCGGCATCGCCTGCCTACCACGGTGATGACCACGGGCGCGGCGGTCATGACGGTTACGGCAGCCGAAATGGCCATCACAGCAATAAGCGCAGGAAGTCGTGGCTGAACGAGCTTTTTGACTAAGATGACCAAGGTGGTCGAAGCAGTTGATACGACGGCAGGAAGCTGAAGGAAGAAAGGGGGCGATCGAGCACTGTCGATCGCCCCCTTTGACTGTAGAAGCCGTTTCAGAACGATTCCGGCGTCGTTGCGGGGCCTTGCCGTACTACTTGTACTGTCTGCGGCCCCGCGTCTGGCCCGAACTGCTTAGCTTCATGTTGAAACGGCGTCTTGGTGCCCGATAACGCCCAGCCCTCCGCTCAACCCTCCTTGCCGTCGATGCGCGCGCGCGTCAGGTAAGGCGTGTATTTGACAAGGTAGAGCACTAGGGACAGCGCCCAAAGGATGCCCGACGCGGCGACGGCCTCGGGCTTGAGCGCCGGCAGGGCGATCGGACCGGCCACTCGCACAATGGCGGCCAGCGCCATGCACAGGTAAGCCAGGTGTTCCATGCGGCCCGTTTCCAGGCGGCGGCCGGAATGGCCCAGCGCCGTGCGTGTCACCATCGCGATGATGGCGCCCCCGATCACGCCGACGGTTAGCGCATGGAGCGCGGTGGAACGGTCCACCCAGCCCAGCGACGCTGCGGCGATCAAGAGGAAACCTATCGGCAGGAATGCATAGGCGGCGTGCAGGATACTGACGATCGGCTTGCGTATCGTGCGTAGCGAATCCCATCCGGCCAGGCGGACGCCCTGCGCGATGGCAGCGGCGAGCGCCAGCGGCGCCAGGATGATCGCAGGTACCACCACTGCGCTGCCCAGCGCCGCCAGCAGCGTCAGCGGGATCACGCAGCGTTCGACCCACGCCCAGCGGCGAATGCGGATACCGGGAATCGCATTGGCGGTGAACATTGGAATCACGCGGCCACCGATTACCGTGACGAAGATGGCGACGAGCCCGATCGCAGCTTCCGACGCGTGCAGTGCCCAGTCGATCCGGCCGCTCAGGACGGCGGCGTGGAAGCCGATGTTGAAGGCCCCCATCACGCCGAGCGCGATCGCCAGGCCATAGTTGCGCTGGCTCTTGGCGCGCCGGAGGATGCGATAGAAGCTCAGGCTGCACAGTGGCAGGAACAGCACATCGACCGTGATGGCCGCCCATGCTGGGCCGCTCCACATCAGCACACGGGCCAGCAGCCACACGCCGACCAATGCGCCGAGCCAGGCCCCCTGCGGCGTTTGCAGTCCGGTCCAGTTCTTGCCGGCTGTGAACAGGAAGCCGACCACTACCGCGGCCGAGAAACCAAACACCATCTCATGCGCGTGCCAGACCATGGTGCCGGCCCACGGCTGGCTGGCCGGCGTCCACCAGCCAAGGTACATGGCGACCCAGGCCACCACGGCCAGGGCGCCGAATGCGGCCGCCAGCAGATAAAACGGGCGAAAACCCAGCGCTAGCACGGGCAATCCGCGATAGCCGGCCTGGGAGCGGGAAGGTGGGGAAATTTGCAGCAGGACTGACATGATCGGAGGGGAAGGTGCGCGTGACGCAATCGATTCTATGAAACATGCATCTGAAATGCAATTTAAAACTTCGGATGCGATGCATCGGGTTGCATGAGTGCAAATCCCTAGGCGCTTTCACCGCTACCCCCTACCGGAGTAGGGCGAAATCGAGGGGCCGACAGCCGTTAGCCAGCAAACAATACATACAGGGCGTTGGCGTGATGGCGCGGACGACACCTGTAACGCGTGATACGGGGATTTTCAGTGCTTAATGCATCACACCGTGATGCAACAACATCCATATCGCCGAGGAATCGGCAACTGGGGGTAGCTGTGAAAATCCGCGATCTGTCGATCAAGACCAGGCTCCTTGCGGGGTTTGGCGCGCTGGCACTCATCGTGCTGGTGGTTTCGGGGCTGTCCTTGCGTGCGCTGAGTCAGGCGACCGATGGGTTCAGTGCCTACATCAACGGGCTCAACGCCCGTGGCGCGATGGCGTCCGAGGTGCGCACGTCAGTCGATCGTCGCGCCATCGCCGCGCGCAATCTCGTGCTGGTCACCACGCCGGCAGACATCAGTCTGGAAAAGGAAGCGGTGCTCAAGGCGCACGACGACGTAAAGGCGCGGCTGGGCAAGCTTAACGAGATGATCAAGGCCGAGGGCGTAAGCGAGACCGCCCGCAATCTGGTGGCCGAGGTCGACCGCATCGAGGCGCGTTACGGTCCCGTGGCCACGGCCATCGTCGCCCTGGCGCTCGAGGGCAAGCGTGACGCCGCCATCGAGAAAATGAACAACGAATGCCGCCCACTGCTGGCCGAGCTGATCAAGGCGACCAACACCTATGCCAGCTTCACCAAGGAGCGCCAGGACGAAATGATCCGGAAGCTGCAGGACGACTATGTCGCGCAGCGCAATCTGCTGATCATCGTGTCGCTGGCCGCGGTGGCCTTTGCCATGACCGGCGGCATGTTGCTGACCCGCGCGATCACCGGGCCGATCGAGCGCGCCGTGGGCGTGGCCAGCACCGTCGCGCGTGGCGAGCTTGGCATGCGCATCGAGGTGAATTCCACCGACGAGACCGGCCGGCTGCTCGGCGCATTGCGTGACATGAACGAGCGCTTGAGCGAAACAGTGGCGCGCGTGCGCGAGGGCAGTTCGAGCATCGCGGTGGCCACAGGCCAGATCGCCGAGGGCAACATGGACCTGTCGAGCCGTACCGAGCAGCAGGCGGCGTCGCTGGAGGAGACCGCGGCGAGCATTGAGGAACTGGCGGCGACGGTCCGCCACAACACCGAGAATGCCCGACAAGCCAGCGAACTGGCCCGCAACGCCACCGAGGTGGCCCAACAGGGCAGCAGCACCGTGGGCCGCGTGGTCGATACGATGGAAGGCATCAGCGCAAGCTCGACCAAGATCGCGGAGATCACCGGCATTATCGAAGGCATTGCATTCCAGACCAATATCCTGGCGCTCAACGCCGCGGTGGAAGCTGCGCGTGCCGGCGAGCAGGGGCGCGGGTTTGCCGTGGTGGCCAGCGAGGTGCGTGGGCTCGCACAGCGGTCGTCGAGTGCGGCCAAGGAAATCAAGGAGTTGATCGACGCATCGGTTGCCCAGGTGCAGGCTGGCTCGTCGTTGGCCAGCGAAGCGGGCAAGACCATGACCGACGTCACGCAGGCCGTGGCTCGCGTCACCAATATCGTCGACGAGATTGCCACCGCGTCCGCCGAGCAGAACCGTGGCATTGAGCAAGTGAATCAGGCGATCGTGCAGATCGATCAGGTCACGCAGCAGAATGCCTCGCTGGTGCACGAGGCCGCGGAAGCGTCGAAGGCGCTTGAGGAGCAGAGCCGGTCGCTGGACGATGCTGTGGCGTTCTTCAAGCTGCCATCGGGCGGCGGGCGCATTCACGACGCGCACCGCCCGGTAGTGGGTCAGCGGACGGCAGGCATCGCGTTCACGTAAGCCGCGTCCGTAAGCGTGCGCAGGAAGGCGACGATGTCGTCGATCTCGCCTTCCGTCAGCGCGGCCGGCATGTCTGGCCGCCGGTTCATCGGCGGCGAGTTGACGTTGATGTTGTCGCGATAGGCAACGGGCACATCGTCGAACGTCTTGCCGCCGGCATACCACTTGCCCGGATCGATCGATCGCGTGTTGTAGAACGCCACGGCATCGCGCAGCGTCGTGAACACCCCGTTGTGCATGAAGCGCTGGCGAACGGCCACGTTGCGCAGGCCGGGGGTGCGCACGTAGCCGCACCACTGGTCGGGATCGGGCCAGCGCAACGTGCGCGCGGTGGCGCAGAGCCCGTTGTCGAAGTGCCTGGGATCGCGGTTGGCGGGCAGGGCGCGGTTGCGCGGCACGGCGATCGCGTCGTAGCCGAAGTCCGTGAACAGCGACCGCTCCGGCCGGCTCGCGGTATCAGACAGCGTATGGCAACTCATGCAGTTGCCCTTGTCAGGGTTCTTGAATAGTGCCAGTCCGCGCATTTCCTGCGGCGCCAGCGGTGTGCGGCGGCGCAGGTAGTCGTCGAAGCGTGACGTGAACGGCGCCATCTCGTCGCTTTGCATGTACGCCTGCAGCGCTGCGCCCAGGGCGCGGAGCATCGCCTGTGGGTCCTTGCGTACCGCCGGGCCGAATTGCGCGGCCATTGCCGGCGCCAGATCGGTGTCGTTGACGTTGCGCAGCAGCCGGGCCGGGCTGCCGTTGTTCATCTCGTTCGGATCGAGCAGCGGGCCGCGTATCTGCTCGGCAAGCGTGTCGGCGCGGCCGTCGGCGAACAGGCCACCGAATGGGGATGCCGCAGGGGCATCGTCGTCCTGATAGAAATGCCGGCGCGGCACGTAGCGCACGTATAGCAACGAAGGTGGATTACGCAGGCTGAAGTGTCCCGGGCGACTGCCTTGCGGCACGCCGGGCCCGCGCTTTCCACCGTCTGGCAGCGTGGGCGAGAACGCGCGCGCCGGGTCATGGCAGCTTGCGCACGACTGCCCGCGCGGCATCGACAGGCGCGGGTCGAAGAACGCGCGCTTGCCGAGCGCCACCAGCGACGGATCTGGCCGGAAGACGCCGGTAGTGGCATCGACCTTCGCGGTCACCTTGGGCGTGCCATTGCCGATGGTCGCCACCACTTGCGCGGGCGGTGCGCCGGGCAGCAGCACGGTGCCCGCCGCACCGGTGTGGCCCGTCACCGCCCAGAGCGCAAGGGCGGCGACGGCAGGTCTTGCTGATGTCATCAAGATGCGATCAAGGTGCGTTCAAGGTGCGATAAAGCCGGTCTTGTCGCACGTCACCGTGTTGCCAGTCTGGTTGCAGGTGGCCATCAGCTTGCCGTCCTTCGCGTAGGCCTTGAAGGTCCACCCGGTGGCCGGCGAGGCCTTGCGGTCCATCACCAGGAAGCCGAAGCTGGCATGGTGCGTGATCCGGTCGATCGTCGTGCCCGGGGCCGGCACGCTGCCGGCAGGCAACGGATCGGGCAGCGCGACGTCGAGGTTGTCGCCGCCGTTGCCGGTCACGATCGTCGCCGGATGCGCCGACGCGAAGTTGATTGCCTGGAAGTCATGCACGTGGCCGTGCAGCGCCACGTGAACGCCAGTCGGGTAGTACGCCTGCGGATTCAGGTTCGACATCACCGACTGCAGCGCCAGGTTGCCCGGCGCCGGGTTCGCGCCTGCTATCGGCGCGAACCCGAGGATCGGATGGTGGTTCGTGAAGATCGTGGTGGTCATGCCCGGCTTGGCAGCCAGCGTGGCCACGGTCTGGAACTGCTTCTGGTAGGCGATGAACTGCGGATCGGTGGTCGGCAACGCAGCCTTGCCGGCCTTGGCCGAGTCGAACACGATCACCTGTGAACCGCCGCCCAGCGACACCGCGTAAGGGTCGGCGTAGTTGCCGGTGCTGTCGTTGACGGGATCGTCGCACGAGCGCGTGGTGTCGAACGGGCGCGGATCGAGGAAGCGTGACCAGCCCTGGCCGGCACGCGCGCATTCCTCGTGGTTGCCGCGCACCACCACCCACGGCGCCTTGGCCAGCAGCGGCGCGGCGGGCTTGAACAGGTCAGCCTGCCACGTATCCCAGCCATAGCCCCACGGGCTGCCCTGGCAACCGGCGATGTCCGGCGGGCAGGCGTTCTCGCGATAGTGGTAGTCGCCGATGTGCAGCACGAGGTCGGGATTGAAGCCCGCTGCCGTGGTGGCCACCGTGGAGAGCGGCCAGGCGTCGGTGTCGCTGCATGCCTGCCATGCGTTGTCGGCCTTCTTCAGGCGGCAGCCCGTGTCGGCCAGCACCACGATGCGCTGCGGCAATGCCTTGGGCAGCGGCAGTGTCTGCGTGCCGATGGCCGCGCTGGTGGCGGTGGAAGCCACGGTGGCTTCGCACACCGATACCGGGAACTCGGACGGCTTCGAATCGGCCGGCGCGCTCGCGGTGGTCCGCAGCGGCACGGTGGCGGGGCCCACGCGCAGCGTCATGCGCGTTGCCTTGCCATCGACTGTCAGCATCGGGCAGACACCATTGGTACCGGCGTCGGCTGACGCGACATAGCTGGTGACGGCGCGTGCGATGGCCTGGTTGCCGTCGCCGATCTCGACCCACGCGGCCTGGATGTTGGCGCTCGCGGTGGCCGCGTCGGCCGGCGCGACCGTAGGTGGCGTGGTGGGCGGTGTCGTCGCAGGTGGCGTGGTGCCGCCGGTGCTGCTATTGGTGGTGGTGTTGGTGTCGTCGCTCCCGCAACCGTGCAATCCCGCCACGGCGACGAGCGCTACCATCCCGGCTGTCCAGCCGAGGGCTTTTTTTGTGCGCATGGTTTTCTCCCCTGTTAGGGGCGCAACCGTACAGGCCGAGTGTGTAATAAATATGACGGCCTGTGCTCACGCAGGCGTGATGCCCGCCCGCTGGCGCCGGGGCCCGGCGTGGCTGGCGGCGGTTCGCAATTCGGGCGGGAACGCGCGGATTTCGGCGTGAAAGAAGCCGCGCTCGCCGGGCCCCAGCACGGCGATCTGGGCAACCAGCCGTTCCATTGTCGAGTACGCCTGCATCGAGTCGCCCTGTTCATGGGCCAGGTACCAGACGGACTCCAGCAGCAGATTGGCGAGCTGCAGCGCGTTGTAGCGGACGTGTCCGGCATCGTGTTCCTCGAGCGCGAACGCCGCCACCGACGACCAGCGCACGAACCCCTTGGCGGGCGCGAACGGGGCGTGAAAGGGCCGCAGCGCGTCGATCGCCTCGGCCACGCTGAGGGGGCGGCGGGCACGGAAGGCGCGCAATGAAGTGGGCGGCTCGTCGGCGATGTCGCCACGCGCGATACGCAAAAGGAACACCGTGTTCCAGGCCGATCCACCGCCCACGCCGAAGCGATCACAGATCCATTCGGATAGTCCAAGCCAGCGCATGGCCTGCCGCTGCACGTCGCTAGCCGACAGCGTGCGAGCCTCATCGACGAGACCCTGGCGCCAGAACAGCCAGAGCGACCAGCCGATGTTTGCCGCCGCGTGCTGTACGGCATCGACGGAGTCAGCTTCATACGCGGCCTGCAACGCGCTGGAAAAGGACTCGAGCGCACGACAGGCGGCGGCCCGTCGAGTTGGCTTATCGGTTGTGTGGGTCGCATCGGGCCGCAGGGCGAGACTCTTGTGTACCAGCGCGTCAAGATTCAGCGTCTCGAAGCGGACTCGCGGGTTGTAGCGCACCACGGGTCGCAGTTCCGCATCCGCGGTGAGCCGTGTGAGTTCCGCCAGTGCCGACGACAGGTCGGCGCGCGCGTAGTGTTCCCAGGCGCGCACCACGTGCACCATCGCCGCGAAGGTCGGCAGCGCGGCGTTGACGCCGCCGCGCGCAACCAGACGCTGGAACCGTTGCAATGCCGCGCGACTGCGGTCCAGCCGATCGCTGCGGCGCCATGCGAGGCTTTCCTTGAGCAGCGACAGCGCGTGCTGGAAGTCGTCGGCCGCACTACGCTGCGCCGCGCGAAACGATTCTGCGACGCCAGCCTCCAGCGTGCCCGCGAAACCATCCTGCGCGCCTCGCATCGCCTGGGTCAGGTGGCGCCAGAAGTCCATGTCGCGCATCACGTAGCGCAATCCGTCGTCGTCGCCCGCCGTTGTTGTCGATGCCGCGGCATCGCCGGAAACGGACTTGCCGAGCCAGCGCGCGACGCCCGCAACGCCGAGTGCCTTGCCGTTGACGATGAAACGCAGCCGCTGCGCGGTTGACGTTGGCATCCAGAACGGACCCTTGCTGCGGCCTCCCGTGCGCAGGCCGGAGACATCGACATCTTTGTCCGCACCCCAGCCCACGGGCACCTGCCAGCGCGCGAAATCCGCGAACGCACGTGACACGATCATGCGTACGTCAGTGGCGTCGGCGAAGCGCGCCCGTACCTCGGCCGAGCGCAGGTCATCCTGGTCTCGTGTGGCGGCCAGCCAGATGCGCGCCAGTAGCCAGACCGACTGGTGGCGGGCGGATTGTCCCGCGACGCGATAGGGCGGAGACAGGTCGATGCGGATGACGGGGGCGGGCATGGCCGCCATGTTACGCGTGTTACAGCGGGCGCGGTTGGCGCCTGATGCATCGCGAACTATGCTCCGCAACACGATCCGGGCCTGGATTGCCAACCGTCGACATGACGAAACACCAATCCTCATCACTTCACATAACGAGTCGATATGCGAGACAAACTTGCGCGCCTGACCCTGGCGCTCTGCCTGCTGTTGCCGCTGGCCGCCCATGCCATCACCGGATCGACAATCAACGCCCGATCATTGTTTGATGCCGCGGGCGTTGACGGCACGATGGTCATTCACGACGTGCGGCAACAACGCACGCTGACGTACAACCCCGAACGCGCGGCAACTGCCTATTCGCCCGCGTCGACGTTCAAGGTTTTCAATTCGCTGATCGCGCTTGAGACGGGCGCTGCCGCCGATGTCGACAACGACATGCTGCCCTGGGACGGAAAGGTCATCATGCACAACGGCAAGCCGTTTCTACCACCGGTCTGCAACGGCGAGGTTTCGATGCGTGTGGCACTCAAGAATTCGTGCATTCCCGCCTATCAGACACTGGCGCGGCGCATCGGCACTGAGCAGTACCGCAAGTACCTGCAAGCCGCGCGTTTCGGGAATGCTAACGTCGACGGTCCGGTGGACTGGTTCTGGCTTAACAACCAGTTGAAGATCACGGCCTACCAGCAGGTGGATTTCCTGCGTGAAGTGGCGGCGCGCAGGGTGCCGATGATCTCGGCGCGGAGCTACGACATGCTCGATGACATCCTGGCGATCGAGAAGACGCCGGCGTACACGATCTACGCCAAGACCGGCTGGGTGACGGTGCCCGGAAAGGTTGATGTTGGCTGGTGGGTGGGCTGGGTGGCGCGCGGCAACGATACGTACGTGTTCGCGATCAACCTGGATATGCCGAACCCGGGCGTCGCGCCGAAGCGCCAGGAGATTGCGCGCGCGGTGCTGAAGCAGGTGGGCGCGCTGTCCTGAGCGACGGCCGAGGTCTTTGCCTGATCGCTAGGGCGCTAGCTGGTCGAGCACGGTAGCGGCGGTCTGCAGGCCGCTTTCGATCAGATGCTGCACGTAGGCGCCCATGTGCGGCATCACCAGCGCCAGGACCAGCATGCCGCCCAGCAGCGTGACGGGGAAGCCCACGGCGAAGATCGAAAGCTGCGGCGAGGCACGGTTCAGGATGCCCATGGCCAGGTTCATCGTCAGCAGCGCCGCGATCATCGGCAGCGAGAGCAGGGTACCGGCGGAGAAGATCATCGAACCCGCGCGAGCCAGCACACCCCAGCCGTGCCCGGAGAGCGGCACGCCGGAGATGGGCAGGCCCTGGAAGCTGTCGATCAGCGCGGCCAGCATCATCAGATGCCCGTCGAGCGCCAGGAACAGCAGCATGGCCACCATGTTCAGGAAGCGTGACAGCACCATGGTCTGGCCGCCAGCGGAGCGATCGTAGAACGACGCGAACGACAGACCCATCTGCAAGCCGATGACTTCACCCGCCATCTGCACCGCGGCGAATACCAGCCGCATTGCGAAACCCATCGACAGGCCGATGCCGACTTCGTTGAGGACAATCAGCAGGCCATCGAGCGAGTAGACCGGTACAGCGGGGATATTGCCGATCGTGGGGGAGATGACTACCGACAGGGCGGCCGCCAGCAGGATCTTGAGACGCCGGGGAATCGTCGATTCGCTGAGCAGCGGCGCGGATGAGATCAGCCCCAGCATCCGGAACATCGGCCACAGGAAGGCGGCGATCCAGCCGTACATCTGGGCGGTGGTGACCTCGATCACGGCAGGCTATTGGGAAGGAAAAGGGAAAAAGGTACGGCGGCCAGATCAGTGGGCCATGGCGGGGATGCTCTGGAACACCTGGCGCATGTAGTCCACGAAGGTGTTGATCATCCACGGGCCGACGAGCACCATCGTCGCGAACAGGGCGATGAGCTTCGGGATGAAGGTCAGCGTCATTTCGTTGATCTGCGTCGCGGCCTGGAACAGGCTCACCACCAGACCCGCCGCCAGCGCCACCAGCAGCAGCGGTGCGGCCAGCAACAGCGTCATCTTCATCGCCTGCGTGGCGATGGTCATCACCATTTCCGGTGTCATGGCGGGCCTCCGGTCAGTTCATGAAGCTCTGCGCCAGGGAGCCCAGCAGCAGTTGCCAGCCATCGACCAGCACGAACAGCATCAGCTTGAACGGCAGCGAAATGGTGGCGGGTGGCACCATCATCATGCCCATCGCCATCAGCACGCTGGCCACGACGAGGTCGATGATGAGGAACGGGATGAAGATCGTGAAGCCGATCTGAAACGCGGTCTTCAGTTCGCTGGTGACGAACGCCGGTACCAGCACCGTGAACGGCACGTCCTCAGGGCCCTGCAGCTCGGGCGTCTTGGCCATCTGCGCGAACATCGCCAGGTCCTTCTCGCGGGTCTGGCGCAGCATGAACGCGCGCAGCGGCACGGCGGCGCGCTGGGCGGCGGTCTCGAGGCTGATCTTGTTTTCGGAGAGCGGCTGGTAGGCGTCGGTGTAGACCTTGTCGAACACCGGCGACATGACGAAGAACGTCAGGAACAGCGACAGACCCACGAGTACCTGGTTGGGCGGCGACGATGCCGTGCCCAGCGCGTTGCGCAGCAGGCCCAGCACGATGATGATGCGGGTGAAGCCCGTCATCATCAGCATGGCCGCCGGCAGGAACGACAGCGATGTCAGCAGGACCAGCGTCTGGATCGACAGCGACCAGGTCTGGCCGCCGCCGGGTCCCGGCCGGCTGGTCACGCCGGGCAGCGACTGGGCCAGCGCCGATTCGGGCGCGAGCCACAGCACGAGCGGCAGCAAGGCCAGCAGGGTGGCGGCCACGCGCGGCAGGCGCGCGGGATGCCGTGCGACGTCGGCACGCAGCGAGTTCATTTCTTGAGGTTTTCCTGCATGGCGCGCATCAGTCGCTCGCCAAATCCGCCCTGCATGTTCCGGGGCATTGCTGAGTCCGCCTGAGAGCCCGGCCGCGAATCGTCCGGAGAACCGGTGTGCGGTTGTGCTTCCAGCGTGTGAAGCGGACGGATTTCATTGGGCGACACACCAAGCACCAGCCAGGTACCGCCCACTTCCACCGTGACCACCCTCTGGCGCGGACCAAGCATCAGGCTGCCGACCACCTTCATCGACGCATTGCCCGAGCCCTGGCGCACCAGGCCGACGCGCCGCGCCACCCATGCCATCGCCAGGATCAGCGCGATGACGGCGAACAGGCCCAGACCGGCTTGCGCCAGGCTGGCCCCACTGCTGATGACGGGAGCGTTGGCGCCGGTGTTGCCAGTAGTGGCGCTGGTAGTGGTGTTGGTCGCGGCGCCGCCGGTGGGCGTGCCCGCCTGGGCCGTGCTGAGCACGACGTCGGCAGCCTGCGCGCCGGAAGCGGCAACGCCCACAAGGGCAATGCCCGCGGCAAGCCGGCGCGCGGCAACCATCATTTGTTGAGCTTCCGGATACGTTCCGACGGCGTGATGATGTCCGTCAGGCGGATGCCGAACTTGTCATTGACCACCACCACTTCGCCCTGGGCGATCAGGTAGCCGTTGACAAGCACGTCCATCGGTTCGCCGGCCAGGCCGTCGAGTTCCACGACCGAACCTTGCGCCAGTTGCAGCAGGTTCTTGATGGGTACCTTGGTGCGGCCGAGTTCCACCGTGAGCTGCACGGGAATATCGAGAATCATCCCGATATCGTTGTGGAACCCCGGCGGCGCTTCCTGCGCCAGCGGCGGGAACACCGTGGAAGCCGCCGGCGTGGCGGCGGGCATGGCTTGCGCCGTCGGTGCGGCAGCGCTGGGCGCCGGCGCGGCAGCGGACGTTGCCTGCTCGGCGCTGGTCTGCTCCGCGAGGGCGCTGGCCCAGTCGTCCATTGGATCGACCGGCTTGTCCTGGGTGCCGTCAGTCATGATCGGTTTCCTTGTTGGAATCGCTGTCTTGGTAATTGAGCATCCGTTCCACGCGCAGCGCGTACTGGCCGTTCATGGTGCCGAAGCCGCACTGCATGACGGGCACGCCGTTCACCTTGCCGAAGATGTGTTCCGGCAGTTCGATCGGCAGCACGTCGCCTTCGCGCATGGCCAGAACCTCGGCCACGGTGCTGCGCAGGTGCGTGAATTCGGCCACCAGTTCCACTTCGGCGGCACGTAGCTGGTTGGAGAGCTGGCCGAGCCAGCGCTTGTCCACCTCGACCTCGTCCTGCAGCGGGTTCATCAGCAGATCGCGCAGTGGCTCGATCATCGAGAACGGGATGCAGATATGAAGCTGCCCGCCCACGGCGCCCAGTTCGATGTGGAACGCGGTGGTAACCACGGCATCGTTCGGGCCGGCGACGTTGGCGAACTTCGTGTGCATCTCCGAGCGGACATAGTCGAACTCGATTGGATGCACGGTGCGCCAGGCCTGGCCGTAGCTGGAAAGCGTGAGGTCGAGCATGCGGCGGATGATGCGCTGCTCGGTCTGGGTAAAGTCGCGGCCTTCCACACGGGTGTGGAAGCGGCCATCGCCGCCGAACAGGTTGTCGACGACGAGAAACACCAGGTTCGGGTCGTACACGAATAGCGCGGTGCCCCGCAGCGGCTTCATGTGGACCAGGTTCAGGTTGGTCGGGACCGGCAGGTTGCGCACGAAATCGCCGTACTTCTCGATCCGCACGGTGCCAACCGAGATGTCGGCGCCGCGGCGGATGAAGTTGAACAGCGCGGTGCGCAGGGCGCGGGCAAAACGCTCGTTGATGATCTCGAGCGTATGCAGGCGGCCCCGGACGATGCGCTCCTGGGTGGCCAGGTTGTACGGACGCACGCCGCCATCGTCGGCGACGGGCACGCTTGCCACCGGCGCATCGGATTCGCCCGATACGCCTTTCAGTAGTTCGTCTACCTCGTCCTGCGAGAGGAACTTGTCGTAGGCCATCTAGTGTCCTGCCCCGTGAACGGCTTTAAGGATGAAACGGTCCATGGCCGGCTTCAGGCGGCGCGCGCGATGCGGCGGCAGAGGTGAAGTTCGGCGGGCAGTTTCATATCGGATGTGGTTCAGGGTTCGCGAGGCAGGCACACGGCTTACTGCACCACGAACGATGTAAACAAGACGTCCAGGATCTTCTGGGGCGGCAGGCCTGCGGCAAACGGCTGGCTGATGGTCGCCTGGATGTCGCGTGCGAGCTTCTGCTTGCCCTCGACGGTGGCGAGATCGGCTGGCTGGCGTGCCGACAGCAGCAGCAGGATGCGGCTGCGCGCTTCGGGCAGGTACTGCGACAGGCGTGCCTGGGTGTCGCTGTCCGCCACCTTCAGAGACAGGCCGGTGTGCAGGAAACGGTCACCATCCTCGCTCTTGAGGTTCACGGTGAACGCATCCAGCGGCACGAAGATCGGCGGCGGCACCACCGGGGCAGCAGGAGCCGCCGGTTGGCGGCTGCCACCGATGATGTTGCCCAGCACGAAGCCGCCAACGCCCAGCGCCACCACCAGCACACCGCCGCCGATCAGCAGGAGCCGGCCGCGCTTGCTCGAGGTGCCACCGGTCTGGGAGGGGGAAAGCGTGTTCGCCATGAGATGCCTGTGTCGGAATGCCTGCATTCTTCCCGAATTGCAGGCAAGCAAAGGGCCGATAAAAAGGGGGAATCCCGCTCAGCTTGGCCGTTTGAGCTGGGCGGACGTCGGGCGCACGGGTGCATAGGAGCGCCATTTGCGCCTCCTTGCTGGTTAACGAATGTGATGAGCGGAACTTAAGACCAGCACGGCGGCCGAGTCACCGGGTCCGTGCTTGCGGTACCGTGCGACCGGATGGGGTTCCCGTAAAGTGCTTGCGGAGGCAGATGATTCGCACTTTGATAAGTAATTGATCTGTAAAGGTTTGCCCGCCTCAACTCTTATATAAGATATAAGACATTTGATCTGGCGGGGACTTCGGTCTACAATCACGCGCAACTGGCCGCCTCGCGCGCCAGTCCCCACAGAGACGGCAGTACCGTTACAACCCTATTACCAGCAGGTTCCTATGCTTGATACCTATCGCGCCCATGTCGCCGAACGCGCCGCGCTTGGCATTCCCCCTCTGCCTCTGACCGCCAAGCAGACCGCCGACCTGATCGAACTGATCAAGAACCCCCCGGCGGGCGAGGAGCAGGCGCTGCTGGACCTGATCACCTATCGCGTGCCGGCAGGCGTGGATGACGCCGCCAAGGTCAAGGCCTCGTACCTGGCCGCCGTGGCCCTGGGTTCGGAAAAGACCCCGCTGATCTCGCGCGCCCGCGCTACCGAACTGCTCGGCACGATGCTGGGCGGCTACAACATCTCGCCGCTGATCGAGCTGCTGGACGATGCCGAAGTGGGCACCGTGGCCGCCGAGGCGCTGAAGAAGACGCTGCTGATGTTCGACGCCTTCCACGACGTGAAGGAAAAGGCGGACAAGGGCAACGCCAATGCCAAGGCCGTGCTGCAAAGCTGGGCCGACGCCGAATGGTTCACGAGCCGTCCGGAACTGCCGCAATCGCTGACGATCACCGTGTTCAAGGTGCCGGGCGAAACCAACACCGACGACCTGTCGCCGGCCCCTGACGCCACCACGCGCCCGGACATCCCGATGCACGCGCTGGCCATGCTGAAGAACAAGCGCGAAGGCGCTGCGTTCCAGCCGGAAGAAGACGGCAAGCGTGGCCCGGTCAAGTTCATCGAGTCGCTGAAGGACAAGGGCCACCTGGTGGCCTACGTCGGCGACGTGGTCGGTACCGGCTCCAGCCGCAAGTCGGCCACCAACTCGGTGCTGTGGTTCACCGGCGAAGACATCCCGTTCGTGCCGAACAAGCGTTTCGGTGGCGTGTGCCTGGGCAGCAAGATTGCTCCGATCTTCTACAACACGATGGAAGACGCCGGCGCGCTGCCGATCGAACTCGACGTGTCGAAGATGGAAATGGGCGACGTGGTGGAACTGCGTCCCTACGAAGGCAAGGCCCTGAAGAACGGCGAAGTCATCGCTGAATTCAAGGTGAAGTCGGACGTGCTGTTCGACGAAGTGCGCGCCGGTGGCCGTATTCCGCTGATCATCGGCCGTGGCCTGACCGCCAAGGCCCGCGAGTCGCTGGGCCTGGCCCCGTCGACGCTGTTCCGCCTGCCGCAGAACCCGGTCGACACCGGCAAGGGTTTCACGCTGGCCCAGAAGATGGTCGGCCGCGCCTGCGGCCTGGCCGAAGGCAAGGGCATCCGCCCGGGCACGTACTGCGAACCGAAGATGACCTCGGTGGGCTCGCAGGACACCACCGGCCCGATGACCCGCGACGAGCTGAAGGATCTGGCTTGCCTGGGCTTCTCGGCCGACCTCGTGATGCAGTCGTTCTGCCACACCGCCGCTTATCCGAAGCCGGTGGACGTGAAGACGCACCACACGCTGCCGCAGTTCATCAGCACCCGTGGCGGTATCTCGCTGCGTCCGGGCGATGGCGTGATTCACTCGTGGCTGAACCGCATGCTGCTGCCCGACACCGTGGGCACCGGCGGCGACTCGCACACCCGCTTCCCGATCGGTATCAGCTTCCCGGCCGGTTCGGGCCTGGTCGCCTTTGCCGCTGCCACCGGCGTGATGCCGCTGGACATGCCGGAATCGGTGCTGGTCCGCTTCAAGGGCAAGATGCAGCCCGGCGTGACGCTGCGTGACCTGGTCAATGCCATTCCGCTGTACGCGATCAAGCAGGGTCTGCTGACCGTGGCCAAGCAAGGCAAGCAGAACATCTTCTCGGGCCGTATCCTCGAAATCGAAGGTCTGCCCGACCTGAAGGTGGAACAGGCCTTCGAACTGTCCGACGCCTCCGCCGAGCGTTCGGCCGCCGGTTGCTCGGTGCACCTGAACAAGGAACCGATCATCGAATACATCAACAGCAACATCACGCTGCTGAAGTGGATGATCGCCGAAGGCTACCAGGACCCGCGCAGCCTGCAGCGCCGTATCAAGGCCATGGAAGCATGGCTGGCCGATCCGAAGCTGCTGGAGCCGGACACCGACGCCGAGTACGCCGCCGTGATCGAAATCGATCTGGCCGACGTGCACGAGCCGATCGTGGCCTGCCCGAACGACCCGGACGACGTGAAGACGCTGTCCGACGTGGCTGGCGCCAAGATCGACGAAGTGTTCATCGGTTCGTGCATGACCAACATCGGCCACTTCCGTGCCGCTTCGAAGCTGCTGGAAGGCAAGCGCGACATCCCCGTGAAGCTGTGGGTTGCCCCGCCGACCAAGATGGACCAGAAGCAGCTGACCGAGGAAGGCCACTATGGCGTGTTCGGCACGGCTGGCGCGCGTACCGAAATGCCGGGTTGCTCGCTGTGCATGGGTAACCAGGCACAGGTGCGCGAAGGCGCGACGGTGATGTCGACCTCGACGCGTAACTTCCCGAACCGTCTGGGCAAGAACACGAACGTGTATCTCGGTTCCGCTGAACTGGCTGCCATCTGCTCGCGCCTGGGTCGTATCCCGAACAAGGAAGAGTACATGGCCGACATGGGCGTGCTGAACGCCAACGGCGACAAGATCTACAAGTACATGAACTTCGACCAGATCGAAGACTTCAAGGAAGTTGCGGACACGGTGTCGATCTAAGTGTCGACGTTCCTCGGCGGCGACGCCGAGGAACGAACTGAAGTCCGATGAACCCCGCGTGCGCGTGAAGCGCCCGCGGGGTTTTTTCATGGGTGATTGCGCAAGCCCGGTCAGGATTGCCTGATGGCTGCCGCGTGTGACTGTCGTTGGGTGGATGGACCGGCAGGAAGGAGACCGGCAGGAAGGAGATCGGCCGGATCGTGCTGGCTAGTGGCTGATGCTCCGATCGCCACTTACGCGATCAGCGGCAGCCAGCATCACGCATTGCTCGCTGGCGCGGCTGCGGTCTGCCGGCGTGCGGTGCCATTCGCGGCCCGGCTCTCCTTGGGGCTGCAACCGAACTGCACGTGATACCAGCGCGAGAATCCGCTCGGCGCGGAAAAGCCGAGGAGGGTCGCCACCTCGGTCAATGGACGATCGCTCTCGATGACATGACGCGTCGCGAGTTCCGTACGGATTTCATTGACCATCGACGAGAAGCTCTGCCCCCGCTCGGCCAGCCGGCGCTGGACCGTGCGGCACACGACGCCGAGGTGATCGGCGACCTGCTCGGCGCTGCAGCGGCCACTGGGCAACAGCAGGAGGATGGTGCGCCGCACGTCCTCGAGCATCGTCGCCTGTTGCATGACGGCCGACTCGTCTATCAGTTGCTGTGCGTAGCGCGCCATGGCCGGATCGGCCCACGGGTTGCGTGCATCGAGATCGGCCTTCGCGCAGATGATGCCGTTGAAGTCACAATCAAATTCGACGTGAGGACCGAAGAACCGGTGGTGCGTGCTCAGGTCGCGCGGCGCGGGATGTTCCAGGCACACGCGTTGTGGCTGCCAGTCGGCCTTGATGAGCTGACGTATCAACCGCACCATGACCCCAAGCGCCAATTCAACCCGTTGGCGAGTTGGCTGATGAGCGTTGCCGGCGATCAGCACCTCGCGAATGATGACCCGTCCGCCGCAATCCTCGACCGCCAGCGACTGCGCGCCGTTGAGCAACGGTTGATAGCGCATCAGCAAGGTGAGGGAGTCACGCAGCGTCGCCTGGTCGCGGATCAGCATGCCGACCGCACCGAGATTGGACAGCAGGCGCGACTCGGCCATGGCCAACCCGAAACTCTCGTTGCCCGACATGGTTGCAGAGGTCTGCAGCAGGCGTCCGTAACGCTCGACCGGAATCATGAGATCCGGTTCGCGCAGCACGCTCGGACTGATTCCCGCGTCCATCATCATCCGCACCGGATCGAGTCCGGCGGCACGAGCGACCTCGCTGTAGTTGGTGAGGGCTGCGGCCCGGACAAGTAACGACATCGGGAACTGACCATAGAAAGACAGCCCATGATAGACAGCGGCAATGGGTTGTCAAGCGGGAGGAATCCCCGAGCTTCAGGCGCGGCAGCAAGGTTGTTTGCGCTGCATTCGCCTCATCGGCGATTCCCTGTTTCCGCGCTGCCATGGCTGTCGCCAAAGGCCAAATCACGACGCGATAGGCAAAGCGGGAAGGGGGGGAGGGCGGGATGATTCGCTTCGGGAAGTCCTTGAGCAATCGTCACAGCGATGGCGATGACGCCCCCCGTCCGATAGAAAGGAGCCCCCGATGATACGGATCACCCGCGGTGCCCGCCAGGCCATGGCGCTTGCACTCGTCCTTGGTTCTGCGCTGCCGGCCATGGAAGCGGCCCGGGCCGCCGACTGGCCCACCAAGCCTGTGCGGATACTCGTGGGCGCTCCCCCGGGTGGTACGGCGGATATCGTGGCACGCCTCGTTGCCCGCGAGTTGCAGGCCTCGCTTGGCCAACCGGTCATCGTCGACTACAAGGCGGGCGCGGGGGGCACCATCGCCGTCCAGACCATGCTGGCTTCGCCGCGAGACGGCTACACGTTCCTCTTGATCCAGAAGGGGATCGCATCCGAGGTGCCTCTTGCCATCAAGGTGTCATACGACCCGTTCAAGGACATCGTCCCGATTGCTCAGCTTACGCAATATGGTCTCGTTCTCGTCGGGAATCCCAACCTGCCCGCGAAAAATCTCGGTGAGTTGGTCAGGTACGTGAAGTCGAAGCCGGGCAAATTCGACTATGCGAACTTTGGCGTTGGCACGCGTGGTCAGACGATGGGTGTGCAGTTCAATCGCGTTGCCGGGCTCGATGCCGGCACCGTGAGCTACAAGGGCTCACCGGCCGCACTGCAGGATGTGATGGGTGGACAGGTGCCGCTCATGTTCGACGGTCCGGCGACTTCGCTGCCATTCATCAAGGCGGGGAAGCTCAGGGCCTATGCGGTGGCGTCGCCCAGGCGAATGGCCGCACTGCCTGACGTTCCGACCTTTACCGAGTCGGGATATCCAGACCTGCAGGACGTGAGCTGGATGGGGATCTGGTCCGCTCAAGGCGTGCCGCCAGCCGTGATTGCGAAAATGCGCGACGCGACGCTCAAAGTGACGCAATCTCCGACGCTCCGGCCAAGGCTCGAGGACATGGGTATGGAGCCCGGTTCGCCGGCTACCACCGATGAGCTTCTCAAGGATGTGCGTGAGTCCTACGAGCGCCAGGGCGCGTTGCTGCGCTCCATCCACTTCAAGCCGGACTGATGGTGAATCGACGGTGAGTCGCGGCGCTGGTTGCCAGCGCCGCGATGCGTTGACTCAGAGTTGCTGAACCAGTTCTTCCGCCAGCGGCCATGTGCCAAAGCCATCCACAGGTCCGAGATGCCCGACTTCCCCGGCGTCGATGCAACGACTGCCCCACGCCTGCGCCAGTTCCTGGATTCGCTCGAATTTTCCGAGCGGATCATTGCGGCTTGCGACCACGATGCTCGGGAATTTCAACTGTCGGCGTGGGATCGGGGTCCAGCCTTCCTTTTCCAACGTCAGCGGATCGGTGTATCCGGGCGGCAAGGGGTTGTCAAAGTCGGCCGGCGCAGCAAGCAGCGCGCCCTGCACGGCGCACTTCGTCTCCTGTGCCCAGTGAACGGTAATCAGGCAGCCCACGCTATGCGCGACGAGGATGACCGGCCCTGGGATGTCGCTGACGACACGCTCGAGGTTCTCCACTCTCGCGCGGCGCAACCTCTTGTCGTGATCGATCTGCGGCACGATGCGCACCGCCCGCCCCTGCTGCTGCAGGCGCTCCGCAAGCAGCGACTGCCAGTGTTCCGGCATGTGATCGCGAAAGCCGGGAACGATCACGACCGTTGGCTGATTTCCGGATGTCATGGAATGCCCTTTTCTCTGTCTTCCAGCTCAGTACGGGATATCACCGACAATGCCGGCGCGTTCCATCTTGCGCGGTGCCGGATAGTAGTCGTTGACGGCGTAGTGCTGCGTGCTGCGGTTGTCCCACACCGCGACGTCACCCTCCTGCCAGGCCCAGCGCACCTGGTATTCCGGAATGGTGGCGCGGCTGGTCAGGTAGTTGAGCAGCAGCGAGGCGCCAGGCGATTTGTCGATGCCATGGCGCACGTTGGCTGGTGTGCTGTAGTTGGTGAAGTGCGTTGTGAACGAGGCGCCGACGAACAGGATTTTCTCCCCGGTCTCCGGATGGATGCGCACCACAGGATGCTCTACCGGTGGATGATCCTGCGCCAGCTTCGCGCGGTTCTCCGGTGTCATTACCGCCCCGAAGCTGTGTTCGATGCTGGCCCTCGCGCGCAAGCCGTCGATCTTCGACTTGATCTCATCGGGGAGTTCCTCGTACGCCTTCACCATGTTCACCCAGATGGTGTCGCCACCGATCTCGGGACATTCGAGGCAGCGCAGGACAGCCCCCATGGCGGGGTTGGGACGCCACAGACCGTCGCAGTGATAGCTGTTCTCGAAGCTGTGCGGGTTGTCGCTACGGTAGACCTTCACCAGGCCCGGGTAGTCCGGAACACTGCCAACCACGGGATGGTCTTCCAGCTTGCCGAAGCCGCTGGCGAAGGCCACGTGGTCGGCGCGCGTGATTTCCTGCTTGCGAAAGAAGAGGACCCGGTGCTTGAGCAGCGCCGCGCGGATCTCGGCGAAGACTGCCGGATCGCGCGCCGCCTCGCCGATGTTGACGCCGGAAATCTCGGCCCCGATGGCAGGGGTGATTTGCCTGATCTTCATTTCCATGTCTCCTGCTGTCTTGTAAGTGCCTGGCAACGAGTATCTGGTGTTCCAGGCATCCATGCTTACTTCGGCAGGACATTCACTTTCCAATTCGCGACATTCCGGCCGTTGCAGCGGCCTGCGAAGGTCAAGTTCCGTAGCATGCGACATCGCACCGGGCAGTTCATTTTCGAGCGAAATAACGGAGGGCATCCACCATGGCAGCACCACAGAGCAAGGTGATCGTCACCTGCGCCGTGACCGGCAGTATTCACACCCCCACAATGTCGCCTTATCTCCCCATCACCGCCAGGGAGATCGAAGACGAGGCCGTTGCCGCGGCGGAGGCTGGCGCGGCCATTGTCCATCTCCATGCGCGAAACCCGGAGAATGGCCAGCCATCGCAAGACCCGGCCCTCTTTCGTGCGTTTCTCCCACGGATCGCGGCCCGTTCGGACGTCGTGATCAACCTCACGACTGGTGGCGCCCCCAACATGTCGGTGGAAGAACGCTTGCAGCCGGCGCTGCAACTCAAGCCGGAGGTTGCCTCGTTGAACATGGGGTCCATGAACTTCGGCCTCTATCCGATGCTCGCCCGGCACGCGACGTTCAAGCACGACTGGGAACGTCCGTACCTCGAAGGCTCCGAGGACCGCGTGTTCCGTAACACGTTCAAGGAAATCCGCTACATCCTCGAATCCTGCGCCGACAACGGCACACGCTTCGAGATCGAGTGCTACGACACGAGCCACCTCTACACGGCCGCGCACTTCATTGACCGCGGCATCCTCAAGCCGCCGTTCTTCATCCAGTCCGTGTTTGGCCTGTTGGGCGGGATCGGCACGCACGCCGACGATGTCATGCACATGCGCCGCACCGCGGAGCGCCTGTTCGGCAGGGACTACTACTGGTCCGTGCTCGGCGCCGGTCGCAGCCAGATGCCGATTGCGTCGATGGCGGCGGCCATGGGCGGAAACGTTCGCGTTGGCCTGGAGGATTCACTCTGGGAAGACCGCGGCAAGCTGTCGACCAGTAACGCCGAGCAGGTCAAACGCGTGGTTGGCATTCTGAAATCGCTGAACCTCGAAGTGGCGTCGCCGGACGAGGCCCGCGACATGTTGCAGCTTAAGGGCCGCGATGCCGTCGCGTTCTGACCGGCCGATCTTCCCCAAGGGCTCACGAATAGTTTCTCCTGTCTTATCCAAGGAAACGCTCATGTCTCATCCTGTTGTCTTGATCACCGGCGCGACCGCCGGCATCGGCCGTGCGACGGCGCTGGCCTTTGCAGCCAAGGGCGCGCGACTGGTCTGTTCCGGGCGGAATGCCGCAGCCGGAGACGCCCTCATCTCCGAACTTCGGGAGATGGGTGCGGAAGCAGACTTCCTGGCGGCCAATGTCAGCCGCGAGGACGATGTCATGCGTCTTGTCAGTCATGCTATCGAGCGCTTTGGCTGCCTTGATATCGCAGTGAACAGTGCCGGGACGGAAGGCACACCGGGGTCGATCGTCGAGCAGACCGTCCAGTCGTACGCGACGACGTTCGATGCGAACGTTCTTGGGACGTTCCTTTGCATGAAGCACGAGCTGAAAGCGATGATCGCGCAACAGCGCGGAGTCGTTGTCAATCTGTCATCCACGATGGGCAGTCGTGGCAATCCGCGCAATCCGATGTACGTGGCAAGCAAGCACGCGATCGAGGGCCTGACCAAGTCCGCGGCCCTCGACGTCATCCAGGCGAATGTCCGCGTCAACGCCGTGGCGCCGGGCCCGATTGAAACGGCCATGCTCGGACGCATTGCCGGTGGCGCGGATCGGCTTGCCTCCGTCGCTGCGACGATCCCTGCCGGGCGCGTTGGCACGCCGGAAGAGGTCGCCGATGCGATTCTGTTCCTGGCATCCGATCAATCGACGTACATCACAGGGCAGATCCTTCATGTGAACGGTGGGAAGACCGCCGGGTAGTCGGAGACGTCTCGGGGCGCGGGCAAGGGCCCCGGGAATGCCGGGGCTTCGGCACGCACTGCAGCGATCAGTAGCGATCAGTACCTGATGGTGCCGGGGCTCCCGCCAGCGACAGAAATGGCATCGCCATTGATCGCTACACTCACTGGCGATGCAAGGAATGCCACGACGGTCGCAACCTCGCGGGCTTCCACAATGCGGCCCAGCGAGTTCCTTGCCGCGGCCCAGGCTTCGAATGCCGCGTCGGTTGTCTCCGTCCGCGTCGCTCCGGGATGGACCGCCGTGACATTGATACCCTTCGGCCCGAGTTCATCCGCCAGATTCTTGGTGATCGCAGCCACGCCGACGTTGCGCAGCGTGGCAATGGGGCGGCCGGTGCGATAGATCGCCAGGCCACCAATGTTCACGATCCGCCCCCAGCCATTGGCGATCAGGTGTGGCGCGAGCGCTCGCGCGGTGCGCAGATAGCCAATCACCTTGATGTCGATATCTTCAATGGCTTGCGCATCGTCGATTTCATCGAGCCGTGAGGCCGATGAGATTCCACCAGGCAATGCCGCGGCGTTGACCAGGATGTCAATGCCGCCCAAGGCGGCGATCGCCTGCTTCACCATGCTATCCACGGACACCTTGCTGGAAGTGTCCACGGTGAGTGGCACGATCCGTCTTCCTGTCAGCGTCGCCAGCTCGGCAGCCGTCGCTTCCAACGCCGCGCGTCCACGGGCTGCCACTACCACGTCGACGCCTTCCTGCGCGAGCTGGAGTGCAATCGCCTTGCCGATCCCCCGGCTGCCACCAGTGACTATCGCTCGTTTGTCCTTCAGACCAAGATCCATGGTTCGCTCTCTCCAGTATGCGGACAACGTCAGTGAAGCCGGAAGTCGCCTCAAGTCGCCTCAAGTCGCATCAGGTCACCTCAAGTCACCTCAAGGCGCTTCCGGCCGAACGCTCAGAACACGTGTCGAATCCCCAATGCCGCGCCGAACATGGATTTCTGTCCGTTGGCCAGCGCATAGGAATTGCCCAACGCCAGGCTGGTCGCGAAGCCGCTCGCTGCCGATTCCATCGCCAGGCCGGCGTTCCTGCTGTATGCCGTGGTCAGATACACGTCGGTCCGCTTGGAGAAAGCATAGTCTGCGATCAGGGCAATCTGCCAGGGGTTGGCCACGCTGTTGTTTCCTCCCAGGTTCTTCACGTTCTGATAGTCATACTCGAGCGTGAAATCCAGCGCCGACGAGAAGCGGTATTGGCCACCAATCCAGTAGAAGTCGTCGCGCAGGATCGTCGTGCCGCCTGGATCCTTGTTCTGCCCCCATCGGTAGCCACCCATCAGTTTCGCCGTATCGTTGAACGCGTAGCTGGCCATGACAACGGCCTTCTTGAACGTGCCATTGCCCGTGCCGATGGTCGGATTCCACTGGTCGTAGCCAATACCCAGCCCGACCGGCCCAGCCAGATAGCTCAAGGCGGCACCATAGGCCGAATCGCGGCGGAACTGGCCCGGTACTTCACCGGCGCCACCCGCCGTCGGCACCGTGGGGTAGGTGGACGGCAGTGTCGTGCCAACCCCGAACGACCAGTCCGCCTGCGCGGTGAAGGGGCCGAACGTCCCGGAGTACTTGACCGTGTTGTCCTGGCGGAAGTTGGCCCCCGCCACCACGCCCGTCGGCTCATACTGCGTGGCATATCGCGCCGGGACGAAGTTGGCCATGGTGGAGAAAATCGATTGGTATTGTCGGCCGAACGTGAACACACCGAAGCGTGTGTCGAGGCCGACGAAGGCCTGGCGCCCGAACATGCGTCCCCCCTGTTGCAGCGTGCCGGTATCGGCATTGAAGCCGTTTTCCAGCACGAAGATCGACTTCAGGCCGCCCCCGAGGTCTTCGACGCCGCGAAGACCCCAACGCGATCCGGAGTAGCCGCCAGAGTTCTCGCGAAACACCGTCTGGGGCGGGCCGGGGTTGTAGCCGTTACCTGCCTGCGGCACGGCCCCGACGTGGTTGACGTACTCCACGTTCACATCGACCACACCGTACAAAGTCACGCTCGATTGCGCGTTGGCCGCACCACACGCACAAGCGGCAGCCAGGGCAAAAAGTCTCTTGTTCACCAGCACTCCTCCACGTTCATTGTTTTGGTTTCCAGGCTGGTGACGCGCGGGCGCCACCGGCCTGGAACGTTGCCAGGGGTCCGAATCGAAGTCCGGTTCCCTTTCTTGCGCAGAACCCGCGCGTTTATCCATGGACGAGCACGGCTCTCGCCCTTTGTGTGAGCGATGGCGTTCGTCCTGTCTTGCGCTTGGATTTGCAGTAGGGCTACGGGCAAGGCAGATCAACGGCTTGCCCCGCTTTGCGTCGAGATTTCAACTGGCGTTCGACGCAAGACGCCGGGCACCGTGGGCGCCTGGCGGTGGTTCATCCACTAGTCGATCTGAATCCCCGCATCGGTGGCGATCTTCGACCAGACATCGAGGTCGTGGCTGACCGTCTCGCCGAATTGCACCGATGTCTTCACAGGCGGGGGACCAAAGTTCATGGCCTTCATCGTGGCTGCGAGATCTGGGGATGCCTGGGCCTTGTTGACCTCATCGGACAACCGCTTCACGATCGCCGGGTTGGTTCCTGCCGGTGCGAACATGCCGAACCAGCCCACCGCATCGAACGCGTAGCCCTGTTCACCCATGGTCTTGACGTCCGGTAGCTGCGGCGCGCGAACGTTGCCGGCAATGGCAATGGCGCGGACCTTGCCGGAGCGCAGGAATGGGACTGGCGCGCCCGGGTCTGTCCAACCGATCTTCACGATTCCCGAGGTCAGGTCGGTCAGCAACTGGGTCGAAGTCCGATACGGGACGTGATCGGTCTTCATGCCGGTCTGCTTCTTGAGCCATTCCATCATCAACTGGCCTGACGATCCCGTGGCCCAGGTCGCGTAGCTGTACTTGTCCGGATTCGATTTGAGCAACTGGATGAGTTCCGGCAGGCTATGGACCGGCAGGTCGTTACTCACCAGCAGTACCACGCCACCCGAGGCCGTCTCGGCGATGGGTAGGAGGCTCTTCTTGGGGTTGTAGGGGATGGTCTTCAGTACGGCCGGGGCAACGACCATGTTCGATGCCGTGGTGTAGAGGATCGTGTATCCGTCAGCAGGCGCCTTGACGACCGCGTTGGTCCCGATGACGCCACTGCCGCCTGGCCGGTTATCGACAACGACAGGTTGCTTCAGCGCGATCGACAGGCGTTGCGCCATCAGGCGCGCCAGCGCATCGACTCCGGACCCTGCCGACGACGCCACGACCATCTGAATCGGGCGCGACGGCCAGACGTCCTCAGCCAGTGCCTGCGCTGAAGCGCACAGCGCCAGAAGCGCCGCGGTGCCCAGCACGACCGCAGCCGGTTTTTGCATGCGTAATGCCATTGTCTACCTCCATGTACTTGGTCTTTTGACGGTCGCTCAACCGATGCGTGAGGTCGATGCGTGAGGTCGACGCCAGCCCCGGGGGCAGGGGCTGGCGTCCGGCCCGGCTGGCTGACTTCAGGACGGCAGGTTCTCCTGCTTGCGCAGGAAGCCCTGGTTGGCGCCGTTACGATTCGGCGAGAAGCCATTGGCCTGAAGCGTCTCTTCCACGGTGTCGTAGAAGACCCCAAGCTTGAGGATTTCCCGTGTCTGTTTGGCTGTGGCGATGGGGCGACCGAATTCGCGGGAGATGCGCACCAACTGCTTGATTTGCTCGACGGAGCTCATCTTTCCAGTGCGGGACTGGTTCCAGAGCACGTCCTCGATGCCGCACCGAACGTGCAGGCCCAGCGCGATGCCGATCATATTGATGGGCAGCACATTCAGTACCGAGCTCTCCACCGTTACCACGGCGCCGTCCGGCACGGCACGCAGCATATTTGCCAGGTTGAAGATGTTCGCCTGATCCATGCCACCACTGATGGCCACCCAGTTCATCACCAGCGGCCCCTTGTAGACGCCGCGGCGAATCATTCGCTCGATCGTTTCGAAGCTATTGATGTTGTAGCACTGGAACTCGCTCTGGATGCCGGCAGCGGTCAGACGCCGGATGTGCTCCTCGGCCCAGCTTGGGTTCGAAGGCACGACCATGTCCTTGTAGGTCTTGTAGAGGTGCGGAAAACCGCGCGAGACACCCTTGAAGTCGTCGAGACCGGCATGTTCCGTCACGTTCATCTGTGAAGTGTTGACGGTGACCGTCACCTGGTCGGGTTTCGGATCGAGTTCGGCGAGCATGTGTCGCGTGTCATCGCTGAGCCATTTGGCGTCCTGGCCCTCTTCCGGCGCGAAGCTGATGGAGCCGCCCACCTGGATCACCATATCCGGCACGGCGGCGCGCACGCCCGCAATCAGCTCATTGAACATCGACAGACGCTTGCTGCCCTTGCCGTTGGCCTCGCGCACGTGCAGATGCAGCACTCTGGCGCCGGCTTCGTAGCAGTCCACCGCCTTCTGGATCTGTTCTTCCATGGTGACCGGAATGTCTTCCGGGAAATCTTCGGGAATCCAGCCCGGCGCATACGGTGCGGCGGTGATGATCAGCGGTTGCTGGTTCTCGGGGTACAGGTGGCCGTCAAGGAAATGCATGGTGATGGGTCTCCGGATGAATGGTGAATAGCGGGATGGCGAACGGGATGCTCCCCAGGGAAGGGCAACCGTCAGATGGCGAAAATGGACGAACCGACAATCTTGCGACCCTCAAGGTCGCGATGTGCCTGCACGGCATCCTCCAGCGCGTAGCGGCGATTGATGTCGATGCGAATGCGGCCTGCGGCCACGTGGCCGAACAGTTCGTCGACCAGCTCCGCCTTCTCGGTGGGATCGGCGATGTAGTCGGCCAGGGCCGGTCGCGTCAGATACGCGGAGCCCTTGCGGGCCAGAACTGCCGGGTCAAATGCCGGGACGGCTCCGGAGGCGAAGCCCACGCATACCAGCAGGCCACGGCGCTTGAGTGAGTCCAGCGACGACATGAAAGTGTCCTTGCCCACGCTGTCGAAGACCACGGACACACCTACGCCATCCGTCAGTTCCCGCACGCGCTTGGCCACGTCTTCATGGCTGTAGTTGATGGTGTGGTCGCAGCCATGGGCGCGCGCCACTTCGGCCTTGGCATCGGTGGAAACCGTTCCGATGACGGTCAGCCCCAGCAATTTGGCCCATTGCGAGAGGATCAGGCCGGCACCACCCGCGGCCGCATGGAGCAGGATGGTGTCGCCCGCCTTGAAGGGGTAGATCCGGCGCATCAGGTACGCGGCTGACAATCCCCGCATGGTCATGGCTGCCGCGACTTCGCAACTGATCGCTGCCGGCAGCTTGATCAGCGGGTCGGCGGAGATCAATCGCTCGGTACTGTAGGCGCCCAGCGTGGGTGTAAAGCCCGTGTAGGTCACGCGGTCGCCGACGGCAAGATGCGTGACGCCGCTACCTATGGCCTCGATCACGCCGGCGGCTTCGTTGCCAATGCTGCTGGGCAGTGGAACCTTGTAGAGACCGCTGCGAAAGTAGGTGTCGGCAAAGTTCAGGCCGACGGCCACGTGACGGACACGGACCTCGCCCGGTCCCGGCTCACCAACCGTGGCGTTCTCAAAACGAAGGACGTCGGGGCCGCCCGTTTCATAAATCCTGACGACTTTCGCCATGTGGTCTCCTGTCTGCTGTCGAATATGGAGGTCCACCTGTGGCGTGCGGATCGAGCGCGTCAGATGGACAACCTGTGTGGTGAATCATCTGATCTGGCCCAACTTTCCGCTTTTCCGTGCATGTCTTGAACTTTCCCTTTTGCGACAGGGATATGGCTGGCGTGGTCACGTTGGGGGAATCGGCTCGCGGGCGCGTTGCCGCCGTATTCGCCCCCGTCGACGTTGAGCGTGCCGGTCGCGGCGATGGTCTGGCATGTGCCGATTGCGTCATGCCGTCAGGCCGCTGAGCAGGGAAGGCGTGCAAGACGCGGCCGCGCATCTATAATCCGGCATGACTTCTTCAGCCCCTACCTCATTCGCCACGCTGCCGCTGTCCGCGGCCATGCAGGCTACCCTCGTCCAGCTTGGCTACGACGCCATGACGCCGATCCAGGCCGCCAGCCTGCCGCTCGCGCTGGCTGGTCACGACCTCATCGCCCAGGCCCGCACCGGCAGCGGCAAGACTGCGGCGTTCGGGCTCGCCCTGCTGCATCGTCTCGATCCGCGTCCGCTCGACGTACAGGCGCTGGTGCTCTGTCCCACGCGTGAACTGGCCGATCAGGTCACACAGGAGATCCGTCGTCTCGCCCGCGCCGAAGACAACGTCAAGGTGCTGACGCTCAGCGGCGGCTCGCCGATCCGGCCGCAGGTGGAGAGCCTTGCTCACGGCGCGCACGTTGTCGTAGGCACGCCGGGCCGCATCATCGATCACCTCGATCGCGGAAGCCTGAATATCGATGCGATCAACACGCTGGTGCTCGATGAAGCTGATCGCATGCTCGATATGGGCTTTCACGACGACATCGCATTTATCGCCAGCCACGCACCGAAGGACCGGCAGACGCTGCTGTTCTCGGCCACCTATCCGGCCGCCATCGACAAGCTCGCCCATCGCTTCCTGCGCCAACCGAAGACGGTGAAGGTGGAGGAGGCGCACGACGCGGCCACCATCACCCAACGCTTCTACGAGGTGGAGGAGGGCGATCGTCTCAACGCCGTCGGACGATTGCTCGACCATTTCCGCCCGGCTACCACTCTCGCCTTTTGCAATACGAAGGCGCGCTGCCGCGATCTGGCCGACCTGCTGCGCGCGCAGGGCTATGCCGCGCTTGAACTGCACGGTGACCTCGAACAGCGCGATCGCGACCAGGTGCTGGTGCAGTTTGCCAACCGGAGCTGCTCGGTGCTGGTCGCCACCGACGTGGCCGCGCGCGGGCTCGACATCGCGCAGCTGGAAGCCGTGATCAACGTGGACGTGACACCCGACCCCGAGGTCCATGTCCACCGCGTCGGCCGTACCGGGCGCGCTGGCGAGGCAGGCTCGGCCTTCAGCCTCGTCAGCCTGGATGAAATGGGTCGCGTCGGCAACATCGAGCAGCACCAGGGCGGCGAGTTCGAATGGCACGCGCTTGAAGAACTGACGCCGTCAGGCGGCGGGCGCCTGCTGCCACCAATGGTCACGCTGCAGATGCTGGGCGGGCGCAAGGAGAAGATCCGGCCCGGCGACATCCTCGGCGCGCTGACCGGAGAGGCCGGCTTCACAAAGGAGCAGATCGGCAAGATCAGCGTGATGGAGATGTCGACCTATATCGCCGTGGACCGCGCCATCGGACGCGAGGCGGTGAAGCGGCTGAACGAAGGCAAGGTGAAGGGCCGCAAGGTGAGAGTGCGAATGCTGACGACCGATCAGCGGTAACTCGGCTGAGCCATCCCAGCGAGCCTGGCGCAGCGGTGATCAGGATAGGTGCGACTGATCCGATCGCAAACGCCAGGTCGCCGGCGCTACCGTCACCACAAGGTCGCCACGCCGGGGTTCGAGGGCCGGTCTTGCTGCACCTGACCCCGTGATCCGGTGGGCTTAGAGGCACGATCAAAATGATTCTGGCGTCGTTGCGCGGCCTTGCCGTACTACTTGTACTGTCTGCGGCCGCGCGCCTAGCCAGAACCGCTTCGCTTCTTTTTGATAGCGCCTCTTAGTGCGGTATGGCCCCGTAGACGGCCCGGATTGCGGCGATAAAAGCTGCCGATGATTCCAGCGATCCATTGCGTGCCGCCACGGCTTTGCCCGCTTCTGCCGAAGCGCCGCGAGGCGCTGAATCAGGACTCGAAGAGAATTTCACTACGCTCAGTTCCTTTTTCGGATTGATGTAGATCTTCTGCCCGAACCGGCCGCTCGCCTCCACGGAGCCATCGCCGTCGTTCACCTGATACCAGTAGTCACCATATGCGTAACCCGGCCGGCCAGCCGCGAGGCGGCCCTTGGCGAACCCGGCCTGGTTTCCGCGCGGGCGCAATGCGGCACGGACAGCCTGAACGGGAATGCCCGCGTCGGCATCCCCGGCCTGCGCGCGCCGGACTGCGTCGGCAAAACGGGCCGCATCGCGCAAGGTCGTGCTCAGGCCACCGCTTGCCATTTCTGTTCCGAGTGAGTCGACCTGAATATAAGCGTCGTCCTGGGCCAGCTTCGACCAGACCGTTTCCTGCGCCAGTTCCGCCCACGATTTGCCAGAGATTCGGCGCATCGCCCATGCAACAGCTTCCGGCGATCCGTTCTGGTAGAACCAGTAGTCTCCAGTGACGGCCCCCTTGTCGGTGGAGACGGTCTTGAGGAAATCGTAGATATTGTCCGGCGCACCCGCGCGGCGCGGGATGATTCCGACCGCGCCGAACAACCCCAGATCGGGCGGAAGCTCTGGCGAATACGCGACGGGCACTTCCATGTCGAGGTTCTGCGCGAGCGTGGCGTCGCCGAATGGATTGCCCGCCAACTCGGGCACATAGGTGGCCAGCCTTGCTTCGGGGTCAAACTTGCCATCGACAATCAGCATGGCCGCCATCAGGCCCGTGAGCGATTTGGTCATCGACGCCCAGATGTGCGGCTGAGCGGGTCCGAAGCCATCCAGATACCGTTCGAAGACAATCTGCCCCTTGTGCAGCACGATGAAGCCATCGGTGTGGGTGTCCCGAAGGTAATCGGACAATTTGACTGCCTGTCCTTCCACATTGAATTGCAGGTTATCGAGACCTGCTGCCGGCCGCTCCGACAGCGTCATTGGCGTTGAAGCGTGCCGAACTCCCGCCGTCGGCGAGGTCTCGCGCGCATGACGGAAGGCCCAGCGCATATATGGTGGCTGGAATGCGTTGGTCTTGGTCACACGCATGGCTGGAGACGGCGGAAAGCCCTCCATGACACCGACGTCCTTCCGGTCGTTGCTCTGGTCGCGGCCCAGCGACTGTGCCGCGACCCCGCCCGTCACGGCGAGCAGCGCTATCGTGGCGATTGCCCTGCACTTACGCTGCCAATGAATGCGGTGGCGAGGCACGGTGTCCATTCTTTCTCCTTTGCAAAGCGTGCTTCGGAGTATGAAAGCGAGGATTCTGTCTCACAAGAAACCGAGGGGCATCGAGTCATAACTGATGGGAATCCCCTGCGGTCCGGATTCAAGCGTCATTTCGTTTCAGGAAATGCCCCGCTTGCCAGGCTGGAAGAATCGTTTAGCAGATGGACATCGTGCTACCTAGACTATCTGGGGGGCAATACTCCGCGTGTGAATGGGTGCTCACAGTAAGGCACAAGAAAACACAAGAAGGCACAAGAACGCAAAAGAAGGGGGTGCCATGAAATCCGCAATTTCCTATCTGGCTGCCCAATTCTGCTTGCTCTTCACACTCGGGTGTCTGTCACCCGGCGGACTGGCGCAAGTCGCTCGGACCGAGGTCATTCCTGTACCGACTGTCACGATGTCGGACCAGGAATTTCTGGCCGGTGTCGAGGGCGGTCGACCTGCAACGATTGCGGGCGAACTTCGGCTCCCCAAGGCCGGGGCGGACCGGCTCCCACTGGTGATTCTGCTGCATGGCTCAGGCGGTATCGGTAGTTCAGTGACCGACTGGGAGCAGGATCTTCTGGGGATGGGCGTCGCGACGTTTGTCCTGGACAGCTTTTCTGCTCGTGGCATCACCAGCACGATCAACGACCAGGCTCAGCTACCTCGCCTGGCGCAAATGGAAGACGCCTTTCGCGCGCTCGCGATTCTTTCGAGACATCCGCGTATCGACCCGACGAGAATCATGCTCGTGGGGTTTTCGCGAGGCGGGCAGAATGCGCTCTATGCAAGCCTGAAACGGTTTCACCGATTGCACGCATCACCCGGCACCGAGTTCGCGGCCTACGTCGCCTTTTATCCCGACTGCTCCTATACGTATCGCGACGACGATGACCTTGTGGCAAAGCCGTTAAGAATTCTCCAGGGCAGCGCGGATAACTACGACCCGGTTGGCCCGTGCCGCGCATATGTCGATCGGCTAAAGGCGAAGGGTAACGATGCGATGTTGATCGAGTATCCAAAGGCCAATCACGCCTTTGATTCGCGGGCGCTCGCGTCGGCCGTGCAGCTTCCGCGCGCGCAAACAACGCGGCATTGCAGCACGGTGGAGTTGGAGAATGGGTTGCTGGTCAACGCACAAACCAGCAAGCCTTTTACCTACGATGACCCGTGTGTCGAACGGGGCGTGACTATCGCCTATGACGAGCAGGCAGCAAGGGCGGCAAGGCAGGTGCTTCACGAATTGGTGATCGCGGTGCTTAAACCTGGTGTCGTCGCAACGGCAACGCGTCCATGATCGTTGTGGCAGTTGCCACGGAGGTGCGGTTGGACAGACGGCGCGGACGCGCTGAAGTGGTGCGGCTGTCGTCGGCCCGTCACCTGAGGCAGAACGCCCGGTGCGGCCTTTCGGCCGCACCGGGCGAGTTCATTGCGTCAAATGAGGGTTGAGGGCTACTTGTCGGAGTCGGACTTGGCGCCGTCCACGAAGGGGTCGAACTTGCCGGTGCGCGCGCCGTCGGTGTACGGGTCATACTTGCCCGCCTTCGCGCCCTCGGTGTACGGGTCGGCCTTCTGGTCCGGCACCAGATTGGATTGCGCCGACGTGTTCGCGCCCTGGGTGTAGGGATCGAACTTGTCGCCGGCCCTGGCGCCGTCGGTGTACGGGTTGTACTGGTCCGACTTCGCGCCTTGCGTGTAGGGGTCGAACTGCTTCTTGTCCTGGGCATGTGCCATCGGCGCGGCCACCACGGCCGCCGTGGCAACAATCAGGCTGGTGAGGAGGATCTTGCGCATAGTCGCCTCGCGAGATGGGCGCGAATCACTTGCCTGGCCGGGTGCGCCCAGAATGCCATCGGGCAGGCGGCATGACGCGGAGGTCAGTCCCTTGCAGCATAGTCGTTACAACGAAGAACGACGATCTCCGCGTGATGTCGCCAGAACGAATCTGCAACCGTTGGTTACGTCGATGACGCGGCCTTACCTTTGCGAGGATGTGGCGTCTCGCGGATGGACGATGCAGGAACGTCTTCCACCTCGCCCTTCGGTGCTGTGGCAGGCATATCGGTGAGGGCCGCTGGCATCAGTGACAACGGTGTTGGCAGCACCGGCAGTCCGAACATGTGACCCCAGGCATCCACCCATGCGCGCTGCGTGGAGGCCGTCAGTTCGATCATGGCCGTGGCGTAGCGCAGCGGGATCGACAGGAACGGGATCTGGCACGACCATTCGCGCACGTAAAAGTCCTCGGGGTCCTGCGGCACGAAGCACGATGCCCAGTCGAACTGGACTTCCTCGAACATCGAACGTGTGAAGTCGGCATTGAGGCCCATGAACTTGTGCCAGCCCTCCATTGCGGTGTGATCGAATGACGTCAAGGCCTGGAACGAGAATGTCGGCATCGGCCACAACGTTGCGGCAGCCGGTGGGGTGCTTTGCATGGTGGAAGCTCCGTTTGGGTACACGTGGTGATCAATAGCGTGGCAAGCGAGGACTGTGCCTGCCATCCGCCAGATGACGGTGCATGTGCGATGACGGTAGCGTCACCGCGCTGCACGGCGAGGACGATGTCGACATGCTCGACCATCGTGCCCACCCGGTCAACCCGCGTACAAGGCACAATACCGGGGGCTTGTGACAGGAGAGGAAATGGAACTGCGGCAGTTGCGCTACTTCGTGCATGTGGTGGAGCTTGGCAGCATGGGACAGGCGGCCCAGCGGCTTGGCGTCGTCACGTCCGCGTTGAGCCAGCAGATCAGTCGCCTCGAGAGCGAGCTATCCACGCGGCTGCTGCAGCGCACGTCGAGCGGCGTGGTGCCGACCGACGCGGGCCTGGCCTTCTGGCGTCAGGCGCAACTGGCGCTGCGCCACGCGGACGATGCTGCGCGCGCGGCGCGGACGGCGCGGCTGTCGGGCCACGTCAGCGTGGGCATGGCACCGAGCACGCTGGCGGTGCTGGGGCCGCCGTTCATGGTCGCGATGCGCGAGCGTTATCCCGATATCCGTCTTCATCTGGTCGAAAGCCTGTCAGGCAACCTGGCTTCGATGATTGGCGCACGCCAGCTCGACCTGGCCGTGCTGTTCCAGCTCGAAGCGGGTCAGCGCTGGAGCACCACGCCATTGCTCGAAGAGCGGCTTTTCCTGATCGCGCGCCCCGATCAGCCTGGGTTGCCAGCGGCGAATGCGGTGCGGCTCGAGGACATCGGCGACATCCCGCTGATTCTGCCCAGCAGCGCGCACGGCCTGCGCGCCGTGCTGAACGCGGCCGCGGCCCGTCACCAGCGTGCGCTGAACGTGGTGGTCGAAATCGACGGGCTGGCCGTCCTGATGGACGCCGTGCGTGCCGGCATTGGCGCGACGATTCAGCCTGGCGCCGCCGTGGCGCGCCATCTGGGCGACCCGCTGGCGCTGATCGAGATCGCCGATGCCAGCGTCAGGCGTCCGAACCTGCTGGTCAGCCTGTCGGACGACGAGCTGTCGCCGGCCGGCCTGGCAGCGCGAGGCGTGCTCGAATCGGTGGCCCGCCAACTGGTCACGGCCGAACGCTGGCCCGGTGCCACCCTTCACAAATCCTGAACACCTCCCGCCGGCACGGGGCTGGTGCAGGCTTCGCCACCTTCGTAAAGTCTCAGGGATCAGGCATTTCAGAATTCCATAGTTCCCCGAGGAGACTCGCATGACCCCATGCATGGCGCGCCGCACGGCGCTCAGGATGCTGGCGGGGGCGGCCATTGCCATGGCTGCCGTCCCGACCGGCTCCGCATTTGCCGCCGACCACTGGCCGTCGAAGCCGATCACGCTCGTTGTGCCGTTCGCGTCGGGCGGCACCACGGACATCATCGGCCGCGCAGTCGGACAACGGCTGGGCGAGGCGCTTGGCCAGCCCGTGGTGGTCGACAACCGTCCCGGCGCGGGTGGCACCATCGGCGGCGCGCTGGTAGCGCGTGCGAATCCGGACGGCTACACGTTCCTGCTGGCGACCGTGGCCCACACCATGGCCCCCGGCATCTACAAGACGCTGCCGTACGATTTCCAGAAGGATCTGGAACCGATCGGCATGGTGGCGCTGACGCCCAACGTCGTGCTGGTGAACACGTCGATTCCCGCCAAGAACGTGCAGGAACTGATCGCCTACATCAAGGCCAATCCGGGCAAGGTGAACTACGGTTCGGCGGGCATCGGCAGCACCGAGCACTTGTCCGGCGAGCTGTTCCGCTCGGCTACGGGCACCGATATCTCACACGTGCCCTACAAGGGCGGCGCGCCGATGATGACCGACCTGATCGCGGGCCAGATCCAGATGGCGATCGAGACCAGCCCGTCGGCAAATCCGCACGTGAAGAGCGGCAAGGTCAGGGCGCTGGCCGTCACGTCGGCCAAACGTTCGCCCGCCTATCCTGGTGTGCCGACGGTGGCGGAAAGCGGCGTGCCCGGCTACGAGGTGACCACGTGGTATGCGCTGATGGCGCCGCGCGGCACTCCGGAGCCGATTCGCCAGCGCATGAGCGCGGAACTTGCCAAGGTGCTGAAGCAGTCGGACGTGCAGAAGCGCTTCGACGATCAGGGCGTGACGGCTGGCGACATGACGCCGCCGCAGCTTGCCGCCTTCATCAAGACCGAAACCACCAAGTGGACCAAGGTGGCGAAGGATTCGGGCGCGAAGGCCGAGTAATCAGCGGTACGGCATCGGGGTGGTCATATCCCCGGTGCCGCCGGGGGTATAGGGCTACAGCGCGCGCCGGATTTCCGACACACCGAACGCGGCCAGCGCCACGCCGGCCGCGCGATCAATCCATTGGCGCACGCGCATCCCCAGCGCATGACGGGCGCCACTGACGATTGTCACCAGCACGCACCACCACAGGATCGAGCCGCAGAACACGCCGAGCACCGTTGTCATCGCGATCGGGGTCGAGAACGCGCCACGCGGCGCCAGTGTGGCGAACAACGCGGCGAACATGATGATCGTCTGCGGGTTGGTCAGTGTCAGAAGCAGTGCGCTGCCAAAGGCCCGCACGCCGTACCCGTTGCTGTTCAGCGTAGCCGCCTGGTCGGTCGGCTTCTGCAGGAACGTGCGCAGCCCCAGATAGACCAGGAACAGCCCGGCGGCCAGATGCAGTGGCTTGTCGTAGGCCAGCATGAATTGCGAGACGCCTACCAGCCCCAGCGCCGCCACCAGTCCGTAGATCGCATCGCCGCAGGCAATGCCGAAGCCGATGGCCAGCCCGGCGCGGGGCCCGTCGGTCAGCGTCCGCCGGATGCACAGCATTCCCATCGGGCCAACGGGGGCGGCCACGGCCAGGCCCACGCCGGCAGCGGTCAGGAACAGGGCGGGTAGCGACATGCGGCGGCTCCGGGGTCAATACGTTGGGAAACGATTCGGCGGCGTATCACCGGTGAGGTGGGTCGATTCTAGCCGTCAGGCCACGGCTTGCGGCGTGGCCCGCGTCATCAGTTGCGCCAGTTCCACAGCGGGCATGGGCCGCCCGAACAGCCAGCCCTGGCCGTAGTCGACGCCCTGCTCGCGCAGGAAGTCGGCCTGCATCTTGTCCTCGATGCCCTCAGCGATGACCTGCAGGCCGAGCGACTGCGCCATCGCGATGATGTGCGGCGCCACGGTACTCGACGCGGCCTCCTGACCGATCGTGTCGACGAACGACTTGTCGATCTTGAGCGCATCGACCTTGAAGCTCTGCAGGTAAGACAGGCTCGAATAGCCGGTGCCGAAGTCGTCGATATAGACCGGGTGTCCGGCATCGCGAAACGCCTGGATCGTGTCGCGGGCCACGTCGGGCTCCAGGAAGCCGCGCTCGGTGGCCTCGATGCGGATCTGCTGGGGCGCGATGCCTGAGCCGCGCAGTCGCGCATTGAGCACGCTCAGAAAGCGCCGGCTCTTGAGGTCTTCCACGCCGACGTTGATCGACACGTAGAACGACGGGAACCGGCGCAGCAGCGTGCCGAGTTCCGACAGGATAATGTCCAGCACCTGGTCGGTGATCTGCTGGATCAGTCCCGCGTTCTCCGCCATCGGAATGAACAGGTTGGGCCGCACGAGCCTGCCGTTGCGGCGCCAGCGGACCAGCGCCTCCACGCCCACCCAGTGGTTGTCCGACAGCGAGGCGATCGGCTGGTAATGCACCACCATCTCGTGGCGGCGCACGGCGCTGCGCAGTTCGCCTTCCAGGCTGAAGCGCCGCGTGGCGCGTCGCCAGACCAGGATGCCGAGCGGCACGCCGGCGGACAGTCCGACTACGAGCCCGCCGATCAGCAGCGACTTCCAGTTGGCCAGCAACGCCGCGCGCGGGGCAAGCACTACTACTGCCAGCGGCATGTTGCGTGATTTACGCAGGACGATCGAGGCGTCGTCTTCCTGCGTGGCGTCGGCGCCTGACCCATATGAGTGTTCCGAGTAGGCCTGCTGCAGCCGCGTCAGGTTCGCGCCCTGCGTTGCCGCGAAGATACGGCCGGCATCGGTCTGCACCACGGCCAGCATCCGCGATTCGCGATCGACGACATCGACGAAGACCTGCGAGTCGAGCCCGACGTTGTTGCCGTTGCGGCCGATCAGCACCACGTGTCGCTGGGTGTTGAACGGGACGGGCTGGTCGAACCAGTAGTCGAGCCCGTCAGGCGTGCGCCAGTCGGGCGGCGGCAGGGGGAACTGTCCAGGCTCGATGGGGCCAAGCAGCGCCGAGCAAAGCCGTTTGCCGGCGCGATAGATGCCGGCGTCCTGAATATAGGAATAGGTGTAGGTGATGCGGCGAAGCTGGACCAGGTTGGCGGGTGTGCATGGCTCGTCCCGCAGCATCTCCATATCCTGCAGCGCACTGATTGCCTGCGTCATGACCAGTTCGGCCCGCCGGGTCGCGGCATCGGCAAATACGCTCAGTTGGTCCGCCTCGCGCCGGTTCGCCTCGAGCTGCGCCATGAACACACCGATTCCCACGGGAAACAGCGTGGCCAACGTCGTCAGCGCGATCGTCACCACCAGGAACCAGCTTCGCTGCATCGGGGGCCCTCACGAGACTACGCTGCACGCGGCGCCTTCGGCGGGCGCCATCCATTGACCAACTAGTACTGAGCGGAGGTGAGCTGCAACAGGGAAATCACTGCCGTTGTGGGGAGCATAGCGAACAATTGCCGATCATGTCTGATACTTTTTCGGCGGCGGCAAGCGCCCCGGACGCCGCTACCACGGGTTTGGCGGCGGCAATCCGTACAGCGTAGGGGATTTGACTGCACCCGGTATATCCGTCATGCGGGTGAGACGGAACCGGGGTGGTGGGGCGGGATGCTACTTCTGGAGACGCTGGCCGGGAACGATCGCCTCGACGCGGGCAATGCCTTCGGCAGGCGCCGTGGGTTCGCCGAAACCGCCGGGTGCGCCAGGTGCGCCCGGTGGAAGGCCGGGCGGTGGCCCCGGCGGATGGCCTGGCTCGCGTGGCGCCGTGGCGGCGGGATCGACCACCAGCGTGAGCGTGATCACGTAGCGGTCGCGGGCTTCGCGCACGGCGCCCAGCACGGTATCACCGGCCATCAGCGCGATACCGTCGTTGCGGTTGAGGATATCGCGCACGCCGTTGCGGCGGTATGTCGGCAGTTGCGTATAGAGATACTCGCTGAGCGCATCGGGCAGGAAACACTGCGTAGTCAGCAAAGTACGGCTGCCGTCGAATACCTTCATATGCAGATGCGTGGCGCGCCCGGCGTACCAGCCCGGGTAGATGGTGCGGAACACTGCCACGCCGTCGGCGCCCACCGGCTGGCTTCCGCGCAGGAATGTGCGGTTCCGCATGGACACGCGCTGGCCGTGGTCATCCACCTGGCCCGCATAGCCGGAATAGACCCCCGAGGCATTGCAGTGCCAGAGGTCGACGCGCCTGCCCGCGAGCGGCCGGCCGTGCATGTCGACCACCGTGAAGCGGACCTCCACCGGCACGCCGGGCTGGCCTTCGGTGATGTCCTGGCGGACCTTGCCGGCATCGAAGTAGAACGGCCCCTCGGTGGTCTGCGCGGTGAGGGGCAGAAGCGCGGCAGGCGTTTGCGCCGTGGCCATGCGCGATGCGGCCATCAGGCCGGCGCCGCCAAGTCCCATGGCCAGCAGATGACGGCGGCGCCCCGAGGGCCGGGGCCGAGAGTCTTCGGGCATCACACGTTCCGTTAGGGCGATGAAGATGTGGGATGCCAGTGTAGTCCGGGCCGGGGCGCGCAGTATTTCTGCCTGGTGTCGACCCGGCTACACTTCGGGCGACGACGTCAGACGGCGGATTTCAGCACCGCGCCGGTGGCGAAGAAGCTCTGGAGGTTGTCGAACACCAGATCGGCCATGGCGGCACGGGTCTCGTGCGTGCCGCTGGCCACGTGCGGCAGCAGCACCACGTTGTCGAGCGCGAACAATGCTTCGGGCACGTGCGGCTCGCGCTCGAACACGTCGAGTCCCGCGCCCGCGATGCGCTTGTCGGTCAGCGCGCTGACGAGCGCGGCTTCGTCCACCACCGTGCCGCGTGCGATGTTGATCAGATAGCCCTGCGGCCCGAGTGCCTCCAGCACGCTGGCCGAGATCAGGTGCCGCGTGGACGGGCCACCCGAGGTTGCCACCACCAGGAAGTCAGCCCAGCTCGCCAGCGCTTCGAGCGACGGCTCGAATCCGTAGTCCACGCCGTCCTGCGGCTTGCGGCCGAAGTAGCGCACCTCCATGTCGAATCCGATCGAACGCCTGGCGATGACCCGTCCGATGCGGCCCATACCGACGATGCCCAGGCGCTTGCCGCTGACGCGCGTGGTCAGCGGATACGGGCCCTTGGGCCATTCGCCGCGCCGCACGAAGCGGTCCGCGGCGCTGACCTGTCGCGCGGCGTCCATCAGCAGCGCGAACGCGGTGTCCGCCACGCAGTCGTTGAGCACGTCCGGCGTGTAGCCGACCGCGATGCCGCGCGCGCGGGCCGTCTCCAGATCAAGCTTGTCGGTGCCCACGCCAAAGCTCGAGATCACGCGCAGGTTCGGCAGCGCGGCCAGCATTGCGGCATCGACGCCAATCGCGGCGCGCGTGGTCATCGCCACGAACTCGCCACCGTGTTTTGCCAGATAGCCGGCGGGATCGGTCTCGGCCCAGAACGGATGGACATCGAACTGCTCGGCAAGCTGGGCTTCGGTCTTTTCCGGGAGTCGGCCATGCTGAAGGAGGCGGGGTTTCATGCGAGAAGAGTCCTTGTTATCGGTGTTTTGGCTGGGTGCGGGTCAGTCCGCGCTCAGATGATTATCGGCGATGATCTTTGCATAACGCTTTCGGTCCTGGGCGATGATGGCGGCGAACTGCTGCGGCGTATTGCCCACTGGAATCGCGCCTTGCTCGATCAGTTGCTTCTTCACGTCGGGCATGACCACCACCTGCTTCACGCTGGCGGCGATCTTGTCGACGATCTCCTTCGGCGTGCCGGCCGGCGCCAGCAGTCCCACCCATGAGCCCGACTCCGCGTTCTGGATGCCGGCTTCGGCCAGCGTCGGCACATCTGGCATCGACGGCGAGCGCACGGTGCCGGTCACGGCCAGCGCGCGCAGCTTGCCGGCCTTTACGTGGCCGGTAGTTTCGAGGATCGACGCGAACAACATGTCGACGTTGCCGGCCATCAGGTCGGTCATCGCCGCACCGCCGCCCTTGTATGGGACGTGGAGCATGTCGGTGCTGGTCGCCGCCTTGAAGATCTCGCCAGACAGATGCGGCGAGCCGCCGGTGCCGGAACTGGCAAACGTCAGCTTGCCCGGCTTGGCCTTGGCCAGCGCCACGAGTTCCTTCGGCGTATTCGCGGGCAGGCCCGGCGTGACCACGAGCGCAAATGGCAACTCGGCCATCATCGTCACCGGGACGAAGCCGTCAGGGTTGTAGGAGAGCTTCTTGTACAGGAACGGATTGATCGATTGCGTGCCGACGTTGCCCGCCACCAGCGTGTAGCCATCGGGTTTGGCGCGCGCGGTGAGTTCCAGTCCAACGTTGCCGGCCGCGCCGGGGCGGTTGTCGACGACCACCGGTTGTCCCCAGAGCTGCGACAGGCGCTGGGCTACAAGGCGCGTGCCGATGTCGGTGCCGCCACCGGGAGTGAACGGCACGATGATCGTCACGGCGCGTGTGGGCCAGTTTGTCTGCGCGGGGGCGGTGACGGAGAGCGTGGCGGCGCAAAGCGCCACGGCAAGGCGGGCTGTCTTCAACATGGGGTCTCCCGATCGTTATCGTTATCGTTTGTGATGCGCTCCCCTCGCCCACGTCGTAGGAGAGGAGAGATCGAACGCGTTACCGCCCGTGTTCCTTCCGCCAGACCGCGAAATCCTCACGCGCCTTTTCAGTGGTGGGCGGATACAGCCCGATGATCGAGCGGCCCTTGCGTACCTCCTCGGTCACGAAGTCCTCGAACGCCGTCATCTCCACCGCCTCGGCGGCGATGTCCTCCACCATTTCCTGCGGGATCACGACCACGCCTTCCGCGTCGCCGACGATCACGTCGCCGGGAAACACCGCCACATCGCCGCAACCGATCGGCACGTTGAATTCCAGCGCCTGGTGGAGCGTGAGATTGGTCGGAGCAGATGGGCGATGGTGATAGGCGGGCATCGCCATCTGGGCGATTTCAGGAGAATCGCGAAAGCCGCCGTCGGTAACGATGCCGGCGCCGCCACGTTGCATCAATCGGGTCACCAGGATCGAGCCCGCGGATGCGGCGCGCGCGTCTTTCCTGCTGTCGATCACCAGCACCGCGCCGGGCGGGCATTGCTCGATGGCCTGGCGTTGCGGATGGTTCGGATCCTGGAACACGGTGATCGGATTCAGGTCCTCGCGCGCCGGGATATAGCGCAGCGTGAACGCTTCGCCGACCATCGTGCCGGGGTTGGACTGGATCGGCCGCACGTCCTGGATGAACTGGTTGCGCAGTCCGCGCTTGAACAGCGCGGTGCACAGCGTGGCGGTGCTGACGGTTTTCAGCGCGGCGAGCAGGGCAGGGGTGAGCTCGGACATGGCGGGTTCAGTAGATGCTTGGTTCGCCGGCGGCTTCGCCGAAGTCGGTTTGCAGGAAATCGAAATCGCAGCCGTCGTTGGCCTGGCGGATATGGCGCGAGAACATCCAGCCGTAGCCGCGCGAGTAGCGGGGTGGCGGCGGTTGCCATGCCGCGCGGCGGCGTTCCAGTTCTTCGTCGGAGACTTCCAGATGGATGCTGCGCCGGTCGATGTCGACCGTGATCAGGTCGCCGGTTTGCACCAGCGCGAACGGCCCGCCGATGTACGCTTCCGGCGCCACGTGCAGGATGCAGGCGCCGTAGCTCGTGCCGCTCATCCGTGCGTCGGACATGCGCAGCATGTCGCGCACGCCCTGTTTCACGAGCTTCTTCGGAATCGGCAACATCCCCCACTCCGGCATGCCCGGTCCGCCCTGCGGCCCCGCGTTGCGCAGGATCAGCACATGATCGGCCGTAACGTCGAGGTCTTCGTTCTCGACCGCTGCCTTCATCGAGGGGTAGTCGTCGAACACGAGCGCCGGACCGGTATGTTTGAAGAACCGTTTTTCGCACGCGCTCGGCTTGATCACGCAGCCGTCCGGTGCGATGTTGCCGCGCAGGACGGCCAGCGCGCCTTCCTGGTAGAGCGCGTTGTCGCGCGTGCGGATCACGTCGTCGTTGTAGACCTCGGCCCCGGCGATGTTCTCGCCCAGCGTGCGGCCGGTGACGGTCAGCGTGTCGAGATGCAGCTTGTCCCGGATGCGGCTCATCAGTGCGGGCAGCCCGCCCGCGTAGAAGAAGTCTTCCATCAGGTACTTGTCGCCGCTGGGCCGGATGTTGGCGATCACGGGCACGTGGCGGCTCATGCGGTCGAAATCGTCGAGGCCGATGTCATGGCCCGCGCGGCGCGCCATGCTGATGACGTGGATGATCGCGTTGGTCGAGCAGCCCATGGCCATGGCGACCGCGATGGCGTTCTCGAACGCGCGGTGCGTCTGGATGCGTGCCGGCGTCAGGTCTTCCCAGACCATCTCCACGATACGGCGACCCGATTCGGAGCACATGCGGATGTGATTGGCGTCCGCCGCCGGAATCGACGACGCACCCGGCAGCGTCATGCCAATGGTCTCGGCGATCGCCGTCATCGTGCTGGCAGTGCCCATCGTCATGCACGTGCCGTGGCTGCGCGCGATGCCGCCCTCGATACCGATCCACTCGGCCTTGCTGATGTTGCCGGCGCGGCGTTCGTCCCAGTACTTCCATCCATCGGAACCGGAGCCGAGTACCGTGCCCTTGTAGTTGCCGCGCAGCATCGGCCCGGCCGGCACGTAGATCGCCGGCACGCCGGCGCTGGTGGCGCCCATCAGCAGGCCCGGCGTGGTCTTGTCGCAGCCACCCATCAGCACGGCCCCGTCGATCGGGTGGGAGCGGATCAGTTCCTCGGCCTCGATCGCCAGCAGGTTGCGGTAGAGCATGGTGGTCGGCTTGACCGAGCTCTCGGACAAAGAAATGGCCGGTAGCTCCACGGGGAAACCACCGGCCTGCAGGATGCCGCGCTTGACGTCTTCCACGCGCTGCTTGAAGTGCGCGTGGCATGGGTTGATGTCGGACCACGTATTGATGATGGCGATGAGCGGCTTGCCCATCCATTCATCGGGCGAGTAGCCCATTTGCATGATCCGTGAGCGGTGCCCGGATGAGCGCAGATCGTCAGGCGCGAACCAGCGCGCGCTGCGGAGTGCGTCCGGCGTCTTTCTATGAGCCGTCATCTTGTCTCTTCCACGTTGGTATTCGTCATAGTCGTCAGTTGTCATACGACTATTGGCTGGCACAGTGTACTCACCGACGCAACCGGGCGTCAATGCAAGTCAGATATGTGGCGGTTGGGATTGCGCGACAGAAAATTCGCCCGATGCGCCACATTCATGGCGTGTCGGGCGTGAAAATTTGTCATGAATATCTCGAAATTGATAGATTTCAGATATTCATTTCTCGGTAATCAATGATGTCGAGAGTCGTGATTTCGAGCAGCGAGCAGCTCGGCCAGGTGCTTCAGGGCGCGCGGAAGATCGCGGGCCTTTCCCAGGCAGATGCCGCAGCCCGGCTGGCTATCAGCCAGAGCCGCATCTCGCACCTGGAACTCAACCCCGAGACGATCAGCGTGGCGCAACTACTGGCGCTGCTGGCTGCCTATGACTTCGATCTGTTCGTGGAGCCGCGCGCGTTGGACGACAAACCGGACGACAAGCCGGACCACAAATCGGACCACAAGCCGGGCACCACCTTGAGCGACGCGGAGATCGACCGGTTGGAGTGGTGAGGTCGTGAGGTCGTGAGTTGTGCGGTCAGGGGGCTGAGTGGTTCAGGGCAGGTAGCCCAGCAGGCGCCACCAGAGATAGTCCAGCGGCAGCAGCGCCACGATCGTGATGGCCGCCATGGTCAGGCACAGGCGCGTGCCGTGCCGCAGGCCTACGCCGCCCAGCTGCATTGCGATCATGATCGGCGGTGACTGGTACGGAAAGAACACGGTAGAGAACACCGGCACCTGCAGCATCAGCACGGATTCAAGCGGCAGTCCGGTGGCCTTCGCCAGATCGGCGGCAAGCGGCGTCAGCACGGCCGGCAGGGCCGGCAGCGTGGACAACATGCCGATGACGGCGCCCATCGCGCCAATCGTGCCGACATTCGCCGCAGTGTGACCGGGCGTCATCGGCAGCCAGTGCAGCAGCCCCGCGCTGATCGCGCTGCCCAGGCCCGTCGATTCGACCACCGCGCCCAGCCCCAGGAAGCCAGCCACGTAGATCAGCGGTACCAGGTGGACCTGCTCGGTCATGGCCTTGGGCGATACCAGCCCGATGCCCGGCAGCAGGCAGATGATGCACGCTGCCAGCGAGATCCACGCGGGCGAAACGCCATGCCAGGCATCCGTGGCGAAGCCCGCCACGGCCAGCGCCAGGATGATGGCCAGCGCACGCTCCTGCGGCCCCATCTGCGTGCGGACGCTGGCGGCTTGCGGCGCGATCGGCCCGCTTTCCGGGAACATGCGGCAGATTACCCAGATCAGCACCACGGTCTTCAGCACGCCGAGCACCGGGAAATGCAGCAGCAGATAGCTGCCGTAGCTCAGGTTGATGCCATAGAGCGAACTGGCAGCGCCCAACAGCACGCTGTTCGGAATATTGGCGGGCAGGATCGACGTGGGCGGCATGTAGCTGGCGGCCGCCACGGTCAGCACCATGCCGATGCGGCCGTTGGAGCCGGGCGCGAAGCCAAGGCGGTCGGCCAGCGCCAGCACGATCGGCATCAGCAGCAGCACGCGGCCCGTGGTGGAGGGCATCAGGAAGGCCAGGCCCACCGCGCTGAGCGCCACCGTGGTGATCACCTGCGGATAGGTGCCAACGCGCTTGTGGAAGATGATGTCGGCCAGCCGCAGCGCCAGTCCCGTGTTGCGCAACGCCACGCCGGTGACGGCGCCACCAAACATCAGCCACCACGCGGTGGACGTGAATCCCGAGAACACCACCGTTGGCGGGGCGATATGGAACACCACCGCGGCAAGGAAGAACAGCAGCGTGGCGGTGGGCTCCGGTAGCGCCCCGACCGCCCAGCAGCACACCGTCGACAACACCAGCGCGCCGGCCCAGATCAGCGCGGGCGGCGCCTGCAGCCACTGCCCTGCGATCCATACCACGCTGATGCACGCGGCGATCAGCAATGCGGCGCGGATCGAATCGGCCGGGCGGCCGCCGAGCGGCGCAGGTTTGGGTGGTGGGGTTTCCTGTCGTGGCGCGGTGTTGTCGGGCTGGCCGGTATGGCCGGGAGAAGCTGACATCGGGGTTGTCTCGCTGGCTGCCGGGCGCAACGTGGCGCCGGCCTTGTTCTGAAGATGGTGCGGAGCCGCTATCGTAGTGGTTGTCCTGGTGTGCAGGCAACTGCCCATGCGATCCCGCGTAACTGGCAGGTCTTGGGTCTTGCTTAGCGGGTCTTGCGAAACGTCAGGTTGATTCGCTCGCTTCCGGTCAACGCATGATCGCCGTCGGCCAGTGGGGCGATGCCGTGGAAGACGAGCCGGGACGGCCCACCCCAGACCACCACGTCACCATGCGCGAGCCGGAATCGGTCCGGCCGGTCGGCGCGACGCAATCCACCCCAGAGGAAGACGGCCGGCAGGCCCAGTGAGACAGAAACGATCGGTGCGCGCAGATCGAGTTCGTCACGATCCTGATGCAGCGACAGGCGCGTGCCCGGCAGATAGCGGTTGATCAGGCAGGCATCGGGCGCGAAGCCGGGATAGCCAGCCGCTTCCGCCGCGTGTTCGGCCAACGACCGGAACACGGCAGGCATGGCCGGCCAGGGCCGTCCTGACTCCGGATCGACCGCATCGTAGCGATACCCAGTGCGATCGGACACCCAGCCACGCTCGCCGCAATTGGTCATGGCCACGGACATACGCAGGCCGCCCGGCGTAATCAGATGGCGGAACGGCGCTTCGGCACTGATCGTCTGCACGGCGGCGAGCAGTTCCGGCCCCGTATCCCGCGCGAATCCATGCAACACCACGGCGCCCGGCGCAAGCGTCTCCACGGCAGGCGGGGCGTTGGAATCAGCGGGAAGGGCGTCGAAGAGGTCGAAGGTCATGGCGGGCATTTCGGGTACCTGGGATGGTACTCGGGATCGCAGTTGCCGTTTTCCTGCCAGCCACGCCTACTTCCCACCCACCTTCGCCAACCCTTCCAGCAATGCCTTGTGGAACGCCTGCGGATCCTGCATCTGCGGTGCGTGGCCCATGTCGGGGAATTCGACCAGTGTCGTGTTCGGAATCGCCCTGGCGGTCGCTTTCGCCAGTTCGGGGTAGTGGCCGAGCTTCGCCTGCACGTCCGGCGGCGCGGCGTCCTTGGCGATGGCGGTGGTGTCCCGATCTCCGATCATCAGCAGGGTCGGGGCCTGAATCGCGCTTATTTCATAGACCACGGGTTGCGTGAAGATCATGTCGTAGAGCAGTGCCGAGTTCCACGCAACGATCTGCTTGCCCGGGCCGCGGTTCATGCCGGCCAGCATCTGCACCCAGGGCTCGTACTCGGGCTTCCACTGGTTCACGTAGTACGTCGATTTCTCGTAGTTGCGAATCCGCTCGGCCGTCACGTTGAGTTCGCGCGCGTACCACTGGTCCACCGACAGCGACGGCACGCCCTTGGCCTTCCAGTCCTCCAGGCCGATCGGGTTGACCAGCACCAGTTGCGCGGTTTCCTTCGGATACATCAATGCATAGCGCATCGCCAGCATGCCGCCCGTGGAATGGCCCATCACGGTGACGTCGTGCACGCCGATCGAGGCCAGCAGATCGTGGGTATTGCGCGCGAGTTGCTGGAACGAATACTGATAGTGCGGCGGTTTGGTCGATTTGCAGAAGCCGATCTGATCGGGGGCGATCACGCGGTAGCCGGCGGCGGTGAGCTGCTGGATGCTCTCCTGCCACGTGGCAGCGCAAAAATTCTTGCCATGCAGCAGTACCACGGCGCGGCCGTTCGGCTTCTCCGGCTTGACGTCCATGTAGGCCATCTCGAGCGGCTGCCCTTGCGAACTGAAGCGATATTGCTGAACCGGATAGGGGTAATCGAATCCCTCGAGTTGGGGACCGTAGGCCGGGCCGCTATCGGCGGTCTGGGCAGCGTGGGCAGCTTGGGCGAGTGGGACGGAGAGGGCGATGGCTGCGAGCAGCAGCGGACGGACTTTGAGCATGGTGCGCAGGGGGCGTGCGGATCGGGAGGGGAATCGTCGCACAAATGCCCATGTCGTGCTTGGGCGGCCCCTCGGCCTTCTGCCCTCGTGGGCGAGGGAGTGCGCGCCGGCGCACGCATCAAGCGCGAGTTGTGTTCTCCCTCTCTCCCATGAAATGGGAGAGAGGGAGAACCCGTGGCGCAGTCGAATCAGGCAAACGTATCGACTTCCCCACGCGCCAGCACGCGCGGTGCGCGAGGCGCTGCCACCGTTGCCTGGACCGGCGCATCCTGCGTCAGCCCGGCGGCCTGCGCGAATGCGCTGCCGCTGCCCGGTTGGCGTTGTTGCTGCTGGCCGCCGTTGCCAGCCTGGGCGAAGCCATCGCTGCCGACAGACGTTTGGCCAAGCTGGATACCGGCTTCGGCCATCGACGTGCGCAGGTGCGGCAGCGCGGCTTCCACCGCGGCGCGCACGGCCTGGTGCGGCGAGACGAACTGGGCCTGGGCCTGATCGTTGACCACATTGAGCACGACCTTGAGCGGGCCGAGGTTCGGCGGGTTCAGGTCGAGTTCGGCGGTCTGGCTGCCTTGCGTGGAGAGTCGCACCATCTGCTGGCCCAGTGCCTGAGCCCACTGGCTGTCGCCAAGATTCGGTGCGACTGCCGGGCGCGCCGCTGCTGCGGCGGCCGTGGTCTGTGCGGCGTTCGCCTGGGATTGCGCGGACAGGGCCGATGCCAGCATGGCAGCGCTGCTCGGATTCGTGGCGCCGGTGTCGGTGCCTTCACCCGTGCGTGCGCTGGCCTGCGCAATGGCATATGGCGTGGCGACGGGCGTCTGGCTGGCTTGCGTCGAGTCGGCTTGCAAGGTCGGTTGCGCGCCGTGGCCGAGGCCGGTCTGTTGCTGGCCCGCGTTTTGGCCGCGCGCGTCCTGCGCGCCCGTCTGCGCCGGGGTGTTGAGCGCGGCGGCGATCTTGTCAGCGGCGGTCGGCGTGCTGTTCTGCGCAGCCGCGCGCTGCTGGGCGATCGTGGCCAGCGTGTCCGCCGGGCTTGGCGCGGTTCCCTTGGCGGCAGTGCCGGCGGTAGTCGTGGCCGATTGCGCGTCGGCGGCCTGGGCCAACAGCGTGGCGGCATCGGTGGCCGGGTTTGCTTGCGTGGCGGTCGCGGTCGCCGCGGTCTGAGCGGCGAGCGGGAGGCCGTTGGCACCGGCTAGTCTGGCTGCATCCGCGGCTGCATTGGCCGCTGCATCGGCGGCTGCGCCACCAGTCAGTGCCGTCGTGGCGGGTGCGGCCTGCTGTGCCAGCATCGCAGCGGCCAGGGCTGCTGCTGCGGCCTGCGCGTCGCTCGAGGGCGTCGAACCGTCGTCACTGGCTTGCGTGCTGTCGTCCTTCTTGTCGGCCGTGGCGCTGGTCTTGCCGCTGTCTTTCTGCTGCGGTGTGCTGGAAGCGCCGGACGTACTGGCCTGCGTCGTCTGTTGCCGCGTGTTCTGCGATGCGTCATCCTTCGGCGCGCTGGTCTGGCTTGAATCCTTGGACTTGCTGGCGACCGGTTGCGTGCTCTGCGGGGCGCTATCGCGCGCGCGCGATAGCGCGTCCTGGAATGCCTTGGCGTCCGCGGCGGCGGTGCTGGCGGCGTTGGACTGCGTCAGGGTCTTGAGGGCGGCGTTGGCGGTGTTACCAATAAGCTGGCTGATATCGATCATGGTCTCTTCGTCGGATCAGGTTCGGCCGGCCGCCGGCTGGCGGGCAATGCGGGCCGCGTATTCGTCATTGGCGCGCTGCTCGCGCCGGGCGGAGACTTGCTGCTCGCGTGTTTCCGCTCGCGTGATCAACGTATCGAACGAGTTCTGGCGGCGCTTCTGCTGCTGCCAGTTGGCGCGTCCGGCCAGCAGGTCCGCCTCGGCCTTGGCCAGCGCATTGGTCTGCTGACGGATGGCGTGGTCAAGCGAATCGAGGAAGCGCGAGAAGTCGTGCCAGCGGCTCGACGACATGCCTTCGGCGGCGATCGCTTGCATCCGGACGCGGTACTCCTGACGGTACTGTGTCAGCGCGTTGAGTTGTTGCTCGGCCTGGGTGCGCAGCCCCTGCAGTCGACCCAGTTCGCGCGCGGCCTTGTCCGTGTCGTCCTGGGCCAGGTCGGCCAGCGTATTCAGCGGATTGTGCTTAACCATGATGCGTCCTCTCGAAGAGATCGTGCAACTGGGCGATCGAGGCGTCGTAGCCGGCGCGTTCGTGAATGTCCTGCTGCAGGAAGGCCTCCATGCGCGGATACATGCGAATCGCGAGATCGAGCTCCGGATCGCTGCCGGGCACGTAGGCCCCGACACTGATCAGGTCGCGGTTGCGCTGGTAGCGCGACATCAACTGCTTGAAACGCCGCACGGAGGCAAACTGCGGCGCGTCGATCAGCGCAGTCATGGCGCGGCTGATCGAAGCTTCCACGTCGATGGCCGGATAGTGGCCGGCCTCGGCAAGGCTGCGGGACAGCACGATGTGGCCGTCCAGAATGGCGCGGGCGGAGTCGGCGATCGGATCCTGCTGGTCGTCGCCCTCGGTCAGCACCGTATAGAACGCGGTAATCGAGCCGCCGCCTTCGGGGCCGTTGCCGGTGCGTTCCACCAGCGTCGGCAGCTTGGCGAACACCGAGGGCGGGTAGCCTTTGGTGGCGGGCGGCTCGCCGATGGCCAGCGCAATTTCGCGCTGCGCCATCGCGTAACGGGTCAGCGAGTCCATGATCAGCAGCACGTGCTGGCCCTTGTCGCGGAAATATTCGGCCAGGCGCGTCGCGTAGGCAGCGCCCTGCATGCGCAGTAGCGGCGAGGTGTCAGCCGGCGCGGCCACCACCACCGAACGCTTGCGGCCTTCCTCGCCGAGGATGTTCTCGATGAATTCCTTCACCTCGCGGCCGCGTTCGCCGATCAGGCCGACCACGATCACGTCCGCATTGGTGTAGCGCGCCATCATGCCCAGCAGCACGCTCTTGCCCACGCCGGAACCGGCGAACAGGCCCATCCGTTGGCCGCGACCGACGGTCAACATGCCATTGATCGCGCGCACGCCGGTGTCGAGCACGGTCTCGATCGGCGCGCGTGTCAGCGGGTTGATCTGCGTGCCGGCCAGCGGAACTTCGCTGGCAGCGGTAATCGGGCCGAGGCCATCGAGCGGCCGTCCGGCCGCATCGAGCACACGGCCGAGCAGGCCATCGCCAACCGGCAGCCGCTTCGATCCCTGCTCGCGCGGCGCGCCGGCGCCGACCATGCCGTTGGGCAGCGGCGACGGCTCCAGCGGATAGACGCGCGCGCCCGGTACCAGGCCGGCCACGTCCGATTGCGGCATCAGGTAGAGACGGTCCGCGCCAAAACCGACCACTTCGGCTTCTGCCGTGCGCGGGCCGCCATGCGAATGCTGTCCGGTGGGCAGTTCGATCAGGCAGTCACTCCCCACGGGCAGACGCAGCCCCACGGCTTCCAGCACGAGTCCGGCGGCACGCGTCAGGCGGCCACAGGTGCGCTTGCTGTCGATTTCGCTGACGCCGGCCGATGCGGCTGCCAGTGCGTCGCGCCAATGGCTGACATGCGGGCCGACGTGCGCGGCGGGGGCGTCGGGCGCGGTGGCCTGCGCTGGCTCGTCACGCATGGGGCGGCTCCCACGGATCGTTGCGGCCCAGCGCCTTGACCACGCGCTGCCAGCGCGTGGACAGGCTGGCGTCCATCTCGCCGCTTGCGGCACTGGCGATGCAGCCACCGCGTGCGATCGACGGGTCGGCCCGCAGCGTCCAGCCGGCGGCTTCGAGTTCGCCGCACAGGTGTGTTTCCACCAGCGCGATGTCTTCCGGGTTCAGCAGCAGGCAAGGCGCGCCGGAGAGCGGTGGCTCGGCGGTCAGCAGTTCCCGCGCAGCCGGCAGCAATGCGGCCGGATCGAGCTCGACGGTCTTGCGCACGAGCTGGCGGGCCACGTCCAGCGCCAGGCCGATCAGCGCGTTGGAGATATCGTTGTCGACGCGGCCAAGCGCGTCGTGGAAGTTGGCGGCAAGCTGCTGCAGGCGGGCCGCTTCATTGCGTGCCGCTTCAAGCCCGCGTGCGTAGCCTTCGCGGTGCCCATCGCCATAACCTTGCGTCTGGCCCTGGTTGTAGCCCTGCGCGTAGCCCTCCTTGCGGGCCCCGTCGCGCATTGCGTCCAGCGCTTCGAAATCGATTGCCGGGGGTGGTGGCGGTTCGGCGGGCAACTGGGCCGCCAGCGCCTTGCGCAGGACATCGCGCGGATCCAGCGACTCCATCTGCCAACGCTGCCAGCTTTCGCCGCGCGAGCGTGGACGGGCAGGGGGCTGGAAGCCCTGGAAGCCGTCGTCGCTCTCGTGCAGGTTGGTCAGGCCGCCGGTCGCGCCCTTGGAGGGCGCGCCGAAGAACCCTGGATCGCCGTGGCCCGGGCCACGGCCAGCGGAAAAACCGCGGTCAAACGTAGGCATCGTCGCCTCCGCCAATCTGGATTTCGCCGGCCTCGGCCAGACGTCTCACGACCTGCAGGATGGCCTTCTGCTCGGCCTCGACCTGCGACACGCGCACCGGTCCCAGCGCCTCGAGGTCCTCGCGCAGCATCTCGCCGGCACGTGTCGACATGTTGCGGATGAACTTGTCGCGCAGCTCCTGCGGCGCGCCCTTGAGCGCGACGATGAGCGATTCGGTGGCCACTTCCTTGAGCACGCGCTGGATGCCGCGGTCTTCGATCTCCAGCAGGTTCTCGAACAGGAACATCTCGTCGATGATCTTCTGCGCCAGGTCGGCGTCGTGCGTGCGTACGCCGTCGATGACCGCTTCCTCGTGGGCCGTGCTCATCAGGTTGATGATCTCGGCCGCCGTGCGGACGCCGCCCATGCGGCTGCGCTTCAGGCTCTGGCCGGCCAGCAGCTTGGTCAGCACGTCGGTCAGTTCCTGCAGCGCGCCCGGCTGCACGCCACCGAAGGTGGCGATACGCAGGATCACGTCGTTGCGCAGGCGTTCGGTGAAGAAGCCCAGCACTTCCGAAGACTTCTGGCGGTCCAGGTGGATCAGGATCGTGGCGATGATCTGCGGGTGTTCGTCCTTGATCAGTTCTGCCACCGAAGTCGAATCCATCCAGTTCAGCGAGTCGATGCCGCCGCCCGGATCGCGCGATTCGAGGATGTCCTCGATCACGGACAGCGCGCGCTCCTCGCCCAGCGCCTTGTTCAGCACGCTCTTGATGAACGTGCTCGAATCGACGTCCAGTGCCAGGTACTGTTCGGTCTCGTTGCGGAACTCGGACAGGACCTCGGACATTTCCTCGCGCGTCACCGATGACAGGTTGGCCATCGCCGAACCGAGTTGCTGCACTTCGCGCGGCGACAGGTGCTTGAAGACTTCGGCGGCTGCATCCTCGCCCACGGCCATCATCAGGATGGCGCTCTTCTGCAGGCCCTTTTCGGGCACTCCCTTGTTAGCCTTCGTCATTTGCCATCCAAGTCTTGATTACGCTGGCGACCAGGCGCGGGTCGCGTTGCGCGGCGTCGCGCACCAGGGCGAGATCGCTTTCATATTTCGCGGCCAGGCGCAGCACTTCCGGATTGGTTTCCTCTTCCGGCGGCAGCAGAACGGCTTCGGTGGCGGCTGCCGTCTCGGTAGGCGCGGGCAGCGGCGGCGCGGTGTACTTGCGCAGCACCGGACGCGCCACCTTGAACCACAGGAACACGGCCAGCAGGGCCAGCAGCAGGTAGCCGACGCCGGTCTTGGCCAGGTCGATCATCTGCGGCTGCTTCCACACCGGCACTTCCGGCTCCGTCTTGACGTCGCTCGTGAACGGGCTGTTGACCACGTTCAGCGAGTCGCCGCGGTCGGCGGAGAAGCCCATCGCTTCCTTGGTCAGGTTTTCGATCTGGGCCAGTTCCTTGGCTGACAGCGCCTCCGTCACCGGCTTGCCCTTGGCATCGACCTTGGTGCGGTAGTTCACCACCACGGCCACCGACAGACGCTTCACACCGCCTGCTGCCTGCTGGACGTGGCGCACCACGCGGTCGAGTTCGTAGTTGGTGGTGGAGTCGCGGCGGCTGTTGCTCGGGCCGGTCTTCTCGGCCGTCTGGGTCGTCTGCGCGGGCTGGTTGGCCTGTGCGGGCGGATTCGGCTGGCCGGGCTGGCGCGGCGGTTGCGGCGTGGTCACCGGGGCCACGGCGGCGGCCGGCGGCTGGTTCGACAACGCACCGGGCACGCCACCTACAGGCGTGCCACCCTGCGAGTTCGATTCGCTGGTCTGCTGGCTGCGGATCGCGGCCTTGGTCGGGTCCTGGTTCGGTTTGTAGCTCTCGTCGGTATGCTCGACCGACGAGAAATCGACATCGGCCGTGACCTGGGCGTGGATGTTGTCCTTGCCGAGGATCGGCGCGAGGATCGACTCCACGCGCTTGACGTAGCCCTGCTCGACCTGTTGGACGTACTTGAGCTGGCTGGCATCGAGCGAACGATCGTTGGTGCCGGACAGCAGGTTGCCCTGCTGGTCGACGATCGAGATCGACTTCGGCGTCAGTTCCGGCACGCTGGAAGACACCAGGTGCGTGATCGCGGCCACCTGGCCTTCATCGACGGCGCGCCCCGGGTAGAGTTGCAGCACCACGGAGGCGGTGGGCTTCTGGCGCTCACGTACGAACAGCGTGGGCTTGGGAATCGCCAGGTGCACGCGGGCCGATTGCACTGCGCCGATCGATTCGATCGAACGGGCCAGTTCGCCTTCCAGCCCGCGTTGATAGTTGACCTGTTCGGCGAACTGGCTGATGCCGAACTTCTGGTTGTCCATCAGTTCCATGCCGGTCGTGCCGCTTTTCGGCAGGCCCTGGCTGGCCAGCCGCAGGCGCGTCTCGGCTACCTTGTCAGCCGGCACCATGACCGCGCCACCACCTTCGGCGAACTTGTAGGGCACGTTCATCTGCTGGAGCGACTGGATCACGGCACCGCCGTCACGCTCCGACAGATTGGAATACAGCACCTTGTAATCCGGCGCGCGGGACCACATCACACCCACGGCGATAGCGGCGACCAGCGCGGCCCCGCCCAGCATCATGGGCAGGCGCGGATTGGCCTTGACCTTTTCGAGCAGGGCCGTGCCGTTCGGCAGGGTTGCGGTCGCGTTCATGCGCGCGTCTCCGGCTTGGCTGGGCAGAATCCGCCCTTGCCACTCTGGCCTTTGCTGCCGTTAATCTTCCCGGCACGGCTCAAATCACGCTGCAGAAAAAACACGCGCACTCCCCGCGATAGTTGATGTTCATGGCCGGGGGCGGGCTGCAATGGTCGCGGCTGTTCCGCCAGATCCGGCACGGTAGCGATGATCGGGCAGAAGGGCCAACGACAATCGGCTGAATAGGGGAGGTTTTCCTGTCGATTTCGTGCTTTGGTCGGCACGGGCGGATGGGTACAGTGCGAGGACTGAAACTGGATGGCGTGTGACTCATTAGGCGCGTCGTCCGTTCGCCTCTCTCTTCAAGTTCAAGGACCCGGACGCGTCATGACCATTTCTTCCATCGAGGGCATGCTCCAGCAAATGCGCGCCACCGCGCAGGTGGCCGGCGGCGGCGCCGCGCCCCAGGAGGCATCGGCGGCAACCGAAAGCTTCGCGGGCGAGCTGCAGCGCTCGCTGCAACGCCTGAATGCCACGCAGGACCGCGCCTACGGCAAGGCCGAGGCATTCGAAATGGGCAAGGCCGGTGTGTCGCTCAACGACGTCATGATCGACATGCAGAAGGCCAACATCTCGTTCCAGACCGCCGTGCAGGTGCGTAACCGCCTGACCGCTGCGTATCAGGAAATGATGAACATGCCTGTCTAAGAAGCCGCTTCAAAAAGATTCTGGCGTCGTTGCGGGGCCTTGCCGTACGACTTGTACTGTCTGCGGTCCCGCCCTTGCAGGGCGCGCATGTGCTCGCAGGCACATGCCGTTCCGCAGGCGGCTCGCACACGAGCCGAAATCCCTGCTTCACCCTGGCCAGAACCGCTTCGCTTCATTCTGGAACGGCTTCCAAGGGCGCAGGTCCTGAGGGCATAGGGTCAGCCTGGGGGGCAGCCGCTTAGATGTGGAAGACCTCTTCCACGTATCGATGGCTGCGCGGCTTGAAGGCGAGTTCGCCGCCCTCCGCGCCGAAGACCATGCAGTCTCCCTGCGTATCGCGGTTCACGACCTGTGTGCCGATCGAGATCGTCGATAGCCCGCCTATGCGGCTGCGGCCGATGATGGAGCTACCCGGATACATGACCACCCCTTCGCCCAGCACCGGCGCCACGTCGTGATTCCGACCGACCGTGCAGTTCTGGTGAAGGATCAGGTAATTGCCGTAGGTGGCCTTGGTCAGCACGATTCCCGTTGAATGGCCGAGGATGAAGATGTCCGGCATGGCGATCTCGTAGAACAGATCGATGCCGTTCAGCGCCTTGTTGAGCAGGAACAGTCGGGTGCAGGTATCCGTGTCGCCACCGTTGCGCCAGATGGTGTTGGACAGGTAGTACAGGAACAGGCAGTACTGCGCCGAATGCAGGTAGTTGAACCTGCCGTGTGGCCATACGCGATTGGCATTCAGGCAACGCTCCACCCGCGCCATCGCCTCGGCGAAATCTTGCGTGATCGCGCCGCGAACGTCCGCGCCATCCGGGAAGAACGTGCCAATCTGAGCGCAAACATAATCGATCAGGCTCGCGCGGGTATGGTTGATCAGCTCCACGGCGGAACGCTCCATGTGGTGACGAACAATGCGCCAGGGACTCGTGACGCCACATGATACGCATCATCGCCCGGGGCCAGAGTCGGTGATTGGTAGAAAAGCTGCCGTTTTTCGCCGAAGTTTGCCGGATGGGGATGGGCGGCGCGGCAGTAATCTGCGCAGACTCCAATCAGGAGCGCGCGCGCGAAATGTCGCGCGGCACCGGCGATCGACCCAAATCATGCACGACAGCTATCATGCCGTGAAGGCATCCAACTCCCTTGCCAAGGCGGAAGCGAGTTTCAAGGCGCACCAGTATGACGAGTGCATTCGCAATGCGGAGCGTGCCGACAAGCATGGTAGCGATTCGCCGCGGGCGTACTTCCTGCGCGCCGTAAGCTGTCTGAGACTTGGCAATCGCAATGAAGCGCTGCGGCTGAGCGAGCAGGGGCTCGCGCGGTTTCCCGAGGACATCGAACTGCGCGTGGTCATGGGCGAGACCCTCATGACGATCGGCCGCTACCCGCAAGCGCGTGCGGCACTCGAGCCGGTGATTGCCCAGAACCCGCCGATGTGGCAGGCGTGGGCCACCTGGTCAAGCGTGCTCTATGGCCTGCAAGACTATCCAGGCGCACGTGACGCCGCACTGCGCGGGCGCGCACTGGCGCCGAAGGAAGTGAGCACGCTGACCGCGTACGCCAACGCCATGAAGGAGACCGGCAAGGTTGGCGAGGCCGTTGGCGCGCTGCGCGAGGCGATTGCCATTGCACCGGATCAGCTTCTGCTGCGCTTCAACCTGCTGTTCACGATGTTGTTCGACGAGAACACCACCGGCTTGGATCTTCGACATGAAGCCGAGCGTTGCGCGCAACTGATGATGCCGGCAAAGCGCGGTGCCAGGGCACTGCATCCGTCTGCGGACAATGGCCGTATCAGGCTGGGGCTTATGTCCAACGACCTGATGAGCCACGCTTGCGCCTATTTTGTCATTCCATTCCTCGCAAACCTGGATCACACCCGTGTCGAAGTCTTTGTCTACTCGCTAAACGGGCACGCGGACAACATCACGGAGAAGGTCCGTTACTTTGCCGGACACTTTGTCGAGCTGGCCGGCAAGACCGTGAAAGAGGTTGTGGACATCGTGCGGGCTGACCAGCTCGACGTACTGTTCGACCTCGGCGGATACACGCGCAATACCCCGCTGACCTACATGGCGCATGGTCTTGCCATGAAGCAACTGACATGGATCGGATACCCCGGCACCACCGGCATGCCCGGCATGGACTACCGCCTCACCGAGGCGATGGCCGACCCCGAGGGCAATGAGGCGTTCTGTACGGAAGAACTGTTGCATGCCCCGGCGATTGCCTCGTACTTTCCGCTCGTTGCGCGTCCGCTTGATGCTTATGCGGCCGCATACCGGGTGCGGCCGACGCCCGCGCTGGAGAACGGTCACATCACGTTCGGTTGCTGCATCAACCTGGCAAAGATCAGCGCGCGCACGCTCAGGCTCTGGAGTGGCGTGCTGGCACGCTGCCCTGGCAGCCGGCTGCTGGTGGAGTGCTCGGGTCTCGACAACGACGCCGTGCGCGTACCGTTGCTCGAGCGCATGGCGGCTGCGGGGATTGCTGCGGAGCGCGTCATCTGTGTGCCGCGCGAGGGCAAGAACCAGTACGTGCTCTATCACCGTATCGACGTACTGCTCGACACCGCGCCATTGACTGCGGGCGCCAATGCATGTGATGCCCTTTGGATGGGCGTGCCCCTTGTCACGATCGCCGGCCAGGCCTTCCATGAGCGCATATCGGCGTCGTTCCTCAATACCATCGGCTTGCCCGGGCTGATCTGCACGACGGACGATCAATACATCGAGACCGCGGTGGCCCTGGCATCGGACGTCGCGCAGCTTGACGCGCTGCGCATGTCGATCCGGACGCGGTTCGAAGGCAGCGCGCTGTCCGATGCTGCCGGGCTGTGCCGCTGGCTGGAGGAAGAAATGGCCAAATGGGTGTCCGCGTATCGCACGCCCGGCCAGATTGCGCGGCCCGATGGTGAGGGCTTGTTCTTCGGCGGCCGGTGGATCTCGATGGAGGAAATCGCCACGTCGCTGGTCGGTATCATGGCTACGTACGACACGGACGCTCTGGCGAACCTGCTGGAGAACGTCTCCGCAAAGTGGAGCAAGCACTGGCTGGTGGCTTATGCATTGTCCGAGCTGCTCTATCAGCAAGGCGACAAGGCTGGCGCGCTGGACCTGCTGATCGACAGTGCCATGCTGCGCAAGTACTCGCTGCCACTCTACCGCCTGCTGCTGGCGCGCCTGGACGAACTTGGGCAGGACAAGTCGGCGCTTGCGGCTTTCCTGCAGGAATCGTTCGGCCTGGATGCGGCGGTTGTCGAGGCGATGCCGGTTCCCACGATCCACGAGATCACGGGCGTGCCCGCCCGTGCGGAGCAGGCCGACGAGGTGGCGGCATGAAGGCTGTCATCCTGGCTGGCGGCCTCGGCACGCGCATCTCCGAGGAGTCGCACCTGCGCCCAAAGCCGATGATCGAGATCGGCGGCAAGCCGATTCTCTGGCACATCATGAAGACGTACTCGCACTACGGCATCAATGACTTCGTGATCTGCCTGGGCTACAAGGGCTACATCATCAAGGAGTACTTCGCCAACTACTTCCTGCACATGTCGGACGTGAGCTTCGACATGAAGAACAACCGCATGGAAGTGCTGCAACGGCACGTGGAGCCGTGGCGCGTCACGCTGGTGGATACGGGCGAGTACACGATTACCGGCGGCCGTCTCAAGCGCGTGCGCGAGTACCTCGACAACGAGCCGTTCTGCTTTACCTATGGCGATGGGGTATCGGACGTCAACATACGCGCGTTGCTCGACTTTCACCTCAGCCACGGCAAGCCCGCCACCGTGACGGCGATCCAGCCACCGGGCCGCTATGGCGCGCTCGACATGCATGGATCGGAAGTGCGCAATTTCCAGGAGAAGCCCGCAGGCGACGGTGCCTGGATCAATGGTGGCTACTTCGTGCTGGAGCCGTCGGTGATCGACCTGATCGACGGGGACGGCACCGCGTGGGAAGCCGAGCCGATGATCCAGCTCGCGCGGCGGGGCGATCTTCAGGCGTTTTCGCATCGTGGCTTCTGGCAGGCCATGGATACGCTGCGCGACAAGAACCTGCTGGAACAGCTCTGGGCATCGGGCAATCCGCCATGGAAGGTCTGGAAGTGACGCACTTCGGTGATATCTACCGGAGACGCCGCGTGCTCGTGACCGGGCACACCGGATTCAAGGGTAGCTGGCTCGCGCAGTGGCTCCATCTGCTTGGTGCCGAGGTGACCGGTGTTGCGCTGGACCCGGCCACCACGCCGAGTCTCTGGGGCGAACTGGACCTGACCCATGCGGAGCGTTGCATAGATCTGCGTGGCGACGTACGCGAGTCGCGAACCGTCGATGCCGCGCTCACGCGCGGCAATCCAGAGATTGTGTTTCACCTGGCGGCACAGCCACTGGTGCGCCGCTCGTATCGCGATCCGCTGGAAAGCTGGTCGACCAATGTGATGGGCACCGCCAATGTGCTCGACGCCTGCCGTCGCATGCCCGGTGTGCGCGCAGTGGTCGTGGTGACCACCGACAAGGTCTACGCGAACCGCGAGTGGTCATGGGGATACCGCGAGTCCGACCGGCTTGGCGGACACGATCCTTATGCCGCGTCGAAGGCGGCATCGGAGCTGGTGGCCGCCAGCTATCGGCAGAGTTTCTTCGCGCAACCGGACGCACCATTGCTGGCCACGGCGCGTGCCGGCAACGTGATCGGCGGTGGGGACTGGTCCGAGGACCGGTTGATTCCAGATCTCGTGCGTGCGACCTCGCGTGGGGAATCGCTGGAGATCCGTTCACCGGGCGCGACACGTCCGTGGCAGCACGTGCTCGACTGCCTGTCCGGGTATCTGCTGCTAGGACAGCGGCTGTTGCAGGGCGATGCGGCGTGCGCCGATGCCTGGAACTTCGGCCCGTCCGCGCATGACAACCGGACGGTCGAGGCCGTGCTCGGCATGATGCGCTGCCACTGGCCGGCGCTCGAATGGCATGTGAGTGCCACGCCGCGCCCGCACGAGGCGAACCTGCTGTATCTCGATAGCGCGCGGGCACGCAGTGAGCTTGGCTGGCAGCCGGTGTGGCAGCTCGAGCAGGCGCTGGCGGCCACGGCGGGCTGGTACCGGACTTCGCAGGATGGCATGGCAGGCATCACGCGCCGCCAGATCGAGGACTACATGATCGCCGCCGCGGCTGCCGGCGTGTGCTGGGCAACGCCATGATCGTTACACCGCTGCCCATCGCCGGCGCGGCGATCGTAGACACCCGGCGGATCGAAGATCAGCGCGGCGCGTTCGCCCGGCTGTTCTGCGCGGACGCGCTGGCGCCCGTGCTGGGCGATCGCCGGATCGTGCAGGCCAATCATTCGCATACGCGCGAGGTCGGCGCGTTGCGCGGGCTTCATTTCCAGTTGGCGCCACATGCGGAGATGAAGCTTGTGCGCTGCCTGGCCGGCCGCGTATGGGACGTCATGGTGGACCTGCGCGCGGGATCGCCAACATTCCTGTGGTGGCATGCGGAAGAGCTAAGTGCGGAGAATGCCCGCATGATGGTGATTCCGGAGGGCTGCGCGCACGGGTTCCAGGTACTGGAACCGGACAGCGAACTGATGTACCTCCATACCGCAGCCTACGCGCCGCAGGCCGAACGTGGCCTGCGTCATGACGACCCCATGCTTGGCATCCAATGGCCGCTGCCGGTGGGGGAACTCTCCGCCCGCGATGCCTCCCACCCACTTCTCAGTGCCGGCTTTGCCGGCATCGTGCCATGAACTGCCGACACTGCAACGCCGAACTTCGGCACGTGTTTCTGGATCTCGGCTTCGCGCCGCCGTCCAATGCCTATCTGGATCACGCCGAACTGAGTGCGCCGGAAACGCATTTCCCGCTCAAGCTCTTTGTCTGCGATACCTGCTGGCTGGTCCAGACTGAAGACTACGCGCAGGCCGACGCGCTCTTCCGGCCCGACTACGCATATTTCTCGTCCACATCGCGGACGTGGCTAGAGCACGCGGCGCGCTATGCGGCCGACATCACGCGGCGGCTGTCGCTGGGACCTGACAGCCTCGTGATCGAGGTAGCCTCCAATGACGGTTACCTGCTGCGGAACTTTGTGGCTGGCGGCATTCCGTGCCTGGGCATCGAGCCGACGACGAGCACCGCAGATGCCGCCCAGGCGATCGGCGTGCCGACGCTGCGCGAGTTCTTCGGCGAAGCGCTGGCGCGACGGCTGGTCGCGCAGGGCAAGCGTGCCGACCTGATCGCGGGCAATAACGTCTATGCCCATGTGCCGGACATCAACGATTTCACGCGCGGCCTGAAGGTCGCGTTGAAGCCGGGTGGCACCATCACGCTGGAATTCCCGCATCTGATGCGGCTGATCGAGCAGACCCAGTTCGACACGGTCTATCACGAGCATTTTTCGTATCTGTCGCTGTACACGGTGTCACGCATCTTCGCGCAGGCGGGGCTGCGCGTGTTCGACGTGGAGCGGCTGAGCACGCACGGCGGCAGTCTGCGTGTCTATGGCTGCCATGACGATGACGCTCGCGTAATGTTGCCCTCGGTGGCCGGGTTGATCGAGGAAGAGGAGACATTCGGCTTGCGCAGCCTGGACATCTATCTCGCGTTCCAGGCCCGTGCCGATGCTGTCAAGGATGGCCTGCTGGCGTTCCTGCTCGAAGAGAAGCGGGCCGGCCGTCGGGTGGCCGCGTACGGCGCTGCCGCCAAGGGCAATACATTGCTCAACTACGCGGGCGTGCGGCCCGACCTGCTGCCGTTTGTCTGCGACGCAGCCGCCTCCAAGCAGGGAAAATTCCTGCCCGGCAGCCATATTCCCATCTGCGCGCCGTCAGAACTCGATGCCCGCAGGCCCGATACCGTGCTGATCCTGCCATGGAACATTGCCGATGAAGTGGTGGCGCAGAACCACCGCGTTGCGGAGTGGGGAGGGACCTTTGCTGTGGCGGTGCCGGAGATCCGGAGACTGCCATCATGAGTACGGCGCCGCATACAGGCTCCATGGACACCACGGGCACGCTCGTGGTGTCCCAGCCGATGTACTTCCCCTGGGTCGGCATGCTCGAGCAGATTCGCCTGTGCGACACCTACGTCTTCTATGACGACGTGCAGTTCGCGCGCGGCTTCATCAACCGCGTTCAGGTCAAGACCCGCGATGGCGTGCGCTGGTTGACCGTGCCGCTACGCGACCGCCATCGCCACAGCCTGATCTCTGACCTCGAGATCGACGACAACACCGACTGGCGCAGCCGGCATCGCGATGTGCTGCGCCAGGCGTACCTGGGCACGCCGCATCTGGATGACATGCTGGCGCTGGTCGATGCGGTCTTCTCGCAGAACGCGACGACGCTGGCGGCGCTGTCGCGCGCGTCTGTCATGGCGCTGGCGCATTACTTCGGGCTCGATGCCGGACGGCAATTCCTGGACGCGTCGGCGCTCGGCGTTGGCGGGGAGAGCAGCGGCAGGTTGCTGGCGCTGTGCGGGCATTTTGGTGCCAGCCGTTATGTCACCGGACACGGGGCGAGGCACTACCTGGACCACGAGCGCTTCGAGCGCGCCGGCGTGGTGGTCGAGTATATGGACTATCAACTGCGTGCCTATCCGCAGCGCCACGGCGCGTTCACGCCCTACGTCAGCGCGCTCGATCTCGTCGCCAACTGTGGTCGCGAGGGTGCGCAGTACATTTGCTCCCGCACGGTGTCCTGGCAAGCCGCAAGCGCAGAGGCTGTATCAGCCGATGCCATCCTAACGCCCGCACTGGAGGTCACACTGCCATGAAACGTATCCCTGTCTCGGGGCCCTCCATCAGCGAGAAGGAAATCGCATACGTCACCGACGCTGTGACCAATGCCTGGTACGCCAACGCCAACGTGTACCACGAGCGCTTCGAGCGCGCCTTCGCCGAATATCACGGCGTCAGGCATGCCGTGGCCTTGCCATCCTGCACCTCGGCGCTGCATCTTTCCTTGCTCGCGCTCGGCATCGGACCCGGCGACGAAGTCATCGTCCCGGATTCCACGTGGATCGCCAGCGCGGCACCGATCCAGTATGTGGGGGCGACGGCGGTGTTTGCGGATATCGACCCGCAGAGCTGGTGTCTGTCGGCGGAATCGGTAGAGGCATATGTAACGCCGCGTACCCGCGCCATGATCCCGGTGGACCTGTACGGCAACGTGCCCGACTACGCTGCATTGCAGGCCATCGCACGCCGGCATGATCTGGCAGTGATCGAGGATGCGGCCGAGGCGGCCGGAACCTGGTCCCACGGTCGACCAGCCGGAACCTTCGGCGCAACCGGGACGTTCAGCTTCCATGGTTCGAAAACCCTGACCACCGGGGAAGGCGGGATGCTGATCACCGATGACGATGCCATCCACCAGCGGGTGCTCGTGCTGCGCGATCACGGACGTGCGCCTGGTGACACCATGTTCATGAATCGCGAGGTGGGCTACAAGTACAAGATGAGCAGCATGCAGGCCGCGCTTGGCCTGGCTCAAACGGAGCGCATCGAGGAGCTCGTGGCGCGCAAACGGGTGATTTTCGGCTGGTATCGCGAGGAGCTGGGCGATTGCGAAGAGGTCATGCTGAACCACGAAGCCGAAGGCGTACGTAGCAGCTACTGGATGACGACGGCAATTCTGCCGGATCGACTGGGCGGAAAAGCCGAAGTCATCCGTCGTCTCGCCGGCGAGGGGATTGATTGCCGACCTTTCTTCAGTCCGTTAAGCAGTCTGGAAGCGTATGCGCAAACGCAGCCAGCTTCGATGGCACGCGAATGCAATATGGTGGCTTACCGGCTGGGCGCGCATGGCGTGAACCTGCCATCGGGTCTCAATCTCGAGCGGAACGACGTGGCGCGCGTTGGTGCCGCCGTGCGCGAGCTACTTTCCCAACGCTGATGGGGTCCCTGACCGTCTGCTACGGCAGGCGGTACAGCGAAATCTTCCGTTCCTGATTCCGGTAGATGGTTTCGAACCCGAAACGTACCAGTGTCATGCGCTGCACGTCGTTGGCATAGGCAATGACGGAGCGATGCTGGCGGAAGTGATCGAGGTTATGCCTGACGAAGCGTTCGAGGATCACGTCGTCGAACGGATTGAACATGAACACGATGTTGTTGCCAGATGGGAGACTGAATCCTGTGGCATCGGCATTGACGAACGAGATGTTGTCGGCACCGAACCGGCGTTGGTTGCGGCTGGAGACGTCGATCAGGGTGCTGGAAAACTCCACGCCCACGATATTTCGGAACGGCTGCCGCGTGTGCGCGTAGAAGCAGGCTTTGCCCTTCCCCGAACCGATGTCCACGAAATTGTCGAAACGATGCCCAGTGCGCCGCGCCTCCCGGAACAACTCGCGGAGGTTGCGACACCACACGGCATGGTAGGTGGACGCATGTGCGATCGGGAGGCTGGTGTCGTCCATCAGGTCCTTGACCGGGACTACCCCGCCCAGATCGAGTCCATACCGCTTCTCGAACAGATAGTCCTCGAAGTCGAACCAGCCCCATTTGAGGGATTCCAGCAATGGCTTGGTGCGAATGGTTGACTGTGTCATGCGGTGATGTCGGTTGGTCTGCTATGCGCTTTGCATCATACGAAATGGAAAGGCACTGCAAGACGCCGAAGAAAGGCCTGTTTTCCGGGCTATTGCGGCAATGGCGCTTATTACTTGGCCGAGGATTGCCCCGTCTCGTGCTCGATCTGATGCAGCCACGCCAGCAATTGGGCCACCGCCAGATAGAGCTGGGGGGGAATCTGGGAGTCCATGTCCACCTGCATCAGCAGGTTGACCAGCGCCGGAGAATTGTGGACATAGACCCCGGCTTCCTGGGCGCGCGCGATGATCGATTCGGCCGTGACGCCGTAGCCCTTGGCCACCACGCGTGGGGCCTTCTCGCCTTCTTCATATGACAGCGCCACCGCGGCGCCGCGCGACGTGTCGCTCATGACGGGACTCCCGCTGCCGTTGGCGCCGTATCGGTGCGTGCCGTAATCTGGCCCACCACGAAGCCGCTGGCCGCCAGACGCCCGTGCAGATCGGGAATGGCCGCATGAAGCCTTGCGGCAGTGTCATCCAGCGGTGCATTGACTCGCACGTCCAGCATCGACGGCGATAGCGTCAGGCTGGCTTCGACCGTGCCCATGCCAGGCATCTGCACGACCAGCCGTGTGGTCCAGCTCCGCGCCTGGTGCTGCGTGCCGGATCCATCCTCGTCAACGGGAGTCGGCGACACTTCCCACGACATCTGTGTGCCGGACCAGGCTTCGCCCTGCCAGCGGAACTGCTGGGCGGCCAGCAGTTCGAGTTGCTGGCGCATCAGGCCCTCCGTCGCCGGGTGCACGATCTGGCCTTGCGCTGGGGGCGGTGCGGCGGGCGGTTCGGATGTCGACGCGTGCGTGGCCAGCAGAGACGCGCGTGGCGCATTGCCCGCGTCGGCAACGCTGGCATATGACTGGGCGGCCTGCAGTGATTGCGTGCGCGAGCCGTCGGGCGCGGGAATCGGATCGCCGACGGTGATGGTGCGGGTGACAGGCGGGTGGCGGCCGAATGATGAAACATCGGCGGCCCGATTCGCGGCCATGCCGCCTGCGCTGCCCGTTCCGTTGGCAGTGCCTGCGCCGTGTGCGGCGTTTCCTGCCCGGCCGGTGGCGTCGCCATCAGGGGCATCGGGAAGCCCCACGGCTGCAAGCATCGTCGCACGCGCCGCATCGGCGGCCCGAGGGGAGTAGGGCAGCGCCAGCAACTGGCGCAGCGGCTCATCGGGAGGGGGCGGGTTGGCGCTGTTGGCGGTGGCTCGTGCCAGCACGGCCTGGGGCTCGCGCGCGATGTCCTTGAGCGTACGCGCACCGCTCACCCATTCGGCGAGATGCGCTTCATAGAACATGCCACTCTGGTCGAGCAGGCTGGCAAGCTTGGTGGCCAGCAGTGGCGCGGATTGCATTTCCGTGCGCGTGGCGAGCGGTGAGGCCGACTTCAGCGCGGCGGCGGCCTCGTCGGCATTCGCGAACAGGTCGAGGATCGTGCGCGCTGCGAAGCTCAGCGTTTCGCGCGTCGAAGTGACGACGGCGCCGGCGGTATTGCCGGCCGATGCTTCGCCGGGCCGCGCACCGGGCACGCGGCCAGCGGTGCCGAGATCGGTGCTGGTGTCACGCGAACTGGTCTCGTTCGTGTCCTGGACCGGCATCAGCGCGGCCAGCTTGTCGACCGCCAGCGCCGTGCGCTGTGTCAGCAGGTCGTTACGTGCGAGCTGGCCAGCGTCAGGCTGGGAATGAATCGGAATCGACATGGAACGGGCCGTGACATGGGGCGTTACGGATGCGTGAGCTCAAGGCCCGCATTGGCGCCACGCCGGGCGCCCTGTGAACGTATCTCTCAGGCGGAAACGCCGTAGGCCTCGTTGACGTCGCGGCGGCGGCGGGCGTTGCCGAGCAGTTCCCCGAGGCGTTGCAATTGCGGCATCACCAGATCGCGGATCGCGGCGTCGTGAGCCAGCAGCTTGGCCAGCAGGGCCTGGCGCTGCATACGTTCCTGAAGCGTCGCGGGCGGGTGCGTGTCCTTGCCGCGGAGTGCTTCCACCTGAGCCACGTAAACACGCTGGACTTCGGTCATTGCGTCCCAATTGCCATGGCGGGCGGCTTCGAGCATCTGCTCCGAGAGCAGGACGAGTTCCTCGTAGATCTGGATGACCGACGGGTTGGCAGGCATGTTGGAGTACATCGTCTCAGTTCCGGAAGAAAGTCACGAGTTGGCAGCGATCGGCTGTGCGGCCAGCGTGCCGTTGGCGGCTGGATTGCCGATCTGCGCCCAGGCGCTGGAGAGGTCCTGCAGCAGGCTGTCGACCTGGTCGAGCAGCGCTTCGTCATTGCGCAGGTTGGCCAGCATGAGCTGGCGCGACATGTAGTCGTACAGCCGTTCCAGGTCCGCGGCAACGTCGCCGCCGGCATTGTGGTCGAGCACGGCGCGCAGGCCATTGTCGATGATGTCGATCGACTTCGAGATGGCGTTGCCCTTGGCTGCGACGTCGCCGGCCGCCAGGTGGAACTTGGCACGTGCGATGGCCGCGCGTGCGCCGTCGTAGAGCATGACGATCAGCTGGTGCGGACTGGCACTCATGGCTCCGGTTTCGACACCCACCTGGGCGTAGGCATTGACGGCATTGCGGCGCGCGAACATGTGGACTCCTGCTGTTGGCTGACGTTACTTCTTGCTACTGCTTGTGCCGTTCATGGCGCTGAACTGCTGCGTCAGGTACGAACTGGTGTTCTGCATCTGCGACATGATTACGTCGAGCTGCGTGAACTGCGTCTTGTAATTGGCGATGACCGCATCGATGCGGGTCTGCGTTTCATCGTACTGATTGCTCAGATCCTTGAGCGTGTTGTTGATGCCGGCCGTGGCCGTCGTCAGCGCGCCGTTGCTGCTGGTCAGGTTCTTGACCAGTGTGCTGATCTGGTTGCCGTAGCCGCTCACGCCGTTGGCGTTGCCAAACAGCCCCGCAACTGCGCCTGGGTTGTTGTTCAGCGCCGAGGTCAACTTGGTGGTGTCGAGAGCAAGCGTGCCGTCATTCTGGAACGAGATGCCGATCTGCGACAGCGTGGTGAGCGCGTTGCCTGTCTGCGGCGTGTTCATCACGCTGCGCATCTGGGACTGGATGATGCTCAACGTGGAATCGCCCGTCAGCGGAGAACCGGTCTTGGTGCTCGGGTCGTAGGCTGACAGCGAGGCGGCGGTGTTCTGGAGATTGTTGTAAGCCGCGACGAAGGCTTGCAGACCGGTGACGATGGAACTGTTGTCGCGCTGCACCGCCACGTTGCTCGTGCCGGTCTGGTTCAGATTGAGCGTGACGCCCGGCACCGCGTCGGTGACGGCGTTGCTCTTGCTCTGGATGGCGATATTGTTGACCGTCAGTTTGGCATCCTGCGCGGCCACGGTCTGGGTCATGTTCTGCGTGCCGGCTGGATCGTAGGCTACGAGATCCGAAAGCGCCGTGCCGCCATCGTTCTCGTTCACGGACAGGCGTACGCTGTTCGTGGCGCCCGTTGCGTTCGAGTTGATGACCAGCCGGTACGGCGTGCCCGATCCATCATTGATGATACTGGCGGTCACCCCGGCATTGGACTTGTTGATGGCGTCACGAACGCCCTGCAGCGTGTTGTTGCTGCTGTCGATCGTGATGTCGACGCCGGTGGAGCCGTTGTTGGCCGTGAAGGTGGCGCCGGTGTACTTGCCGTAGGTCGGGCTGGCCGGGTTGTTGTCCAGCGTGCCACCCGTGATCGCACCGAAATCAATATGGATCGTGCCGGTGCCGACGGCGGCGGTCTGCGATGCCTGCCCGGTGGAAACCACCGACTGCGACTGCGCCAGTTGCGTGACGTTGACCGAGTAGGTGCCTGGCGCCGCAGTGGCACTACCGGTAGCGCTCAGTACCGAGGTGTTGCTTGCGCTTGCCGTGGTGGCCTGGAAGAACGTGGGGTTCGACAACTGGTTGGCCGATGCCTGGAACGCCGCGAGCATGCTCTGCAACTGCCCGTACGCGGACAGTTTGGTCTGGTAGCTGCTCTGCTGGGTCTTGATCGCGGTGAGCGGTGCCTGTTCAGCCGTGGTGAGCTGATCGAGCAGGCTGCTCAGGTCGAGACCGGAGCCGACGCCGAGGTTGGAGATCGTAGTCATTTCTTGTTTTCCAGGGGGCTTCTGGTTGGAGCTGCGCCGATGTCAGGCGGTCTGGTTGACGAACAGCCCTTGCAACTGGGCCAGCGCGTCGGCGATACGCACGACTTCCTCTGTGGGAATCTGTCGGATGATTTCGCCGTTGGCCTTGTCGACGATCTTGGTCACGACGCGGTTGGTCTCGCGGTCGATTTCAAACTGGACGCTGACCGATGCAGCGCGCAGGGCCTCGGTCAGTTTCCTGACTGCCGCATCCGTGCTGGGGCGCGCCGCCGGATGGTCAGGCGCCGGTGCGGCCGGCGTGGCGGCTGCCGGTGCTTGTGATGCATCCGCAGGCGTGGCGGACGTACGCAGGCCGGGCTGCGGCAGGGACACGCCGACTGCCGCTTGCACTACGCCCGACGATGGAGCAGCTTGGGTTGCCATGATTGTCCTGACTCGGTCATCTCGAAATGTTTTCCCAGAGCCGAAGCCCTGGGAAAATACTCCGGGCGCAAGAAAGCCGGACACGAGGTCCGGCCTTCCTGCTTACGCGTTGCGATTAACGCAGCAGCGACAGCACGCCTTGCGTGGTCTGGTTCGCTTGAGCCAGCACCGAGGTACCAGCTTGTTGCAGGATGTTCGCGCGGGTCATGTTCGACACTTCCGTTGCGTAGTCAGCATCCTGAATGCGCGAGCGCGACGACGACAGGTTGGTGATGGTCGTGCCCAGGTTCGAGATCGTCGAATCCAGACGGTTCTGGATAGCACCCAGCGAGCTGCGCAGGCTGTTCACCGTTTGCAGGGCGGAGTCGACCGTCGCCAGCGGGCTGGACGAGGCGCCAGCCGTCAGGTTGGCGGCCGTGACCTTGCTCGTGTCGAACGAGAAGGCAGCGGTGCCAGCGGTCGTCGTCGTGTCGGCCGTAGCCGGGTCCAGCGCAACGTACGTGTACATCGTCGTGCCGCTGACTGCGCCGTTCATGCCTTGGTTCTTCAGGGCCTGGGCTTCGGTCTGGCTGGCCGGGGTGATCGCGACCTGAGCGAACCAGTTGCCGTTCTTGTCGACCACGGCGTTGGCGCCAACCGCCACGCTACCGGCAGCAATGCCCAGCGTGGTGGCCAGCGTACCGGCGGCCTTTTCCGACACGGTCGAGGTCGTCACGTTGGTCGTGGAGCCGAAGGCCTTCTGGAAGTCGGCGGTGCTGGCGTCAGCCACACCAACCATGTTGGTCGCGCCATCAAACGTGGCGGCGCCGTTGGCGACCGGGCCGTTCACGTTGAAGCTGGTCAGACCCAGGGTCTTCGTGCTGATTTCTTGCAGGTTCACGGCGATGGTCTGGCCGTCTTGCGCGCCAACCTGGATGTTCACGCTCTTGGCGCTCGACGACAGCACCTTCACGCCGTTGAAGTCGGTCTGGGCCGACAGGCGGTCGATTTCCGACATACGCTGCGTGATTTCGTCCTGGATCGACTTCAGGTCGGACGACGAGTTCGTGCCGCTGGCGGCTTGCACCGACAGGTCACGGATACGTTGCAGGTTGTTCGTGACTTCGGTCAGCGCACCTTCCGTCGTTTGCGCCAGCGAGATGCCGTCGTTGGCGTTACGCTGGGCAACGGTCAGGCCGTTGATGTTCGACGTGAAGCGGCTCGCAATTGCCAGGCCGGCAGCGTCGTCCTTTGCGCTGTTGATGCGCAGGCCCGACGACAGGCGCTGAATAGCGGTATTCAGTGCCGATTGCGAGGTGTTCATGTTGTTCTGAGTCATCAGAGACAACGAGTTGGTATTAATGACTTGCGCCATGGTACGACTCCTATTTGCAATGTTTTAGGCATTCCGGCGGGTGCCGTAACGTTGGCTGCCTGCGTTGCAGGGCGTAGAGTGCCTCCGTTGCAAAGGTTATCGACCGGGCAGGGGTAGACTTTAGAGTGATCTTTGCGGGGGTTGCGCGTGCAACTTGACCGGGCGTTCGCGTGGTCGTGGGCCCGCATCTATATAGAAGGGCGCCACGACTTGCTGCGTCTCTCAGCGGCGCTTGCGCGTGCGCGGGGTGTAAAGGCGCACGAAGTCCGGCGACGTTTCGGCGTCGAGCAGCACCGACGCCGTTTCGGGCGCGTGGGCGGGCGTCACGACGGTAATCGCGCGCTTGTAGATCAGCGTGGGGGTAGGGTCTTCTGCGCTTTGCCCGAGCAGGACCATATAGTTGTCCGATGCCAGGACGACACCGGTCAACCTCGTGCCGTTCGACAGATGGACGATGACTGCGTTGCGGCTTGCGCCGTGGGCTGCGTAATGCAGGTGCTGCAGTTTCCGGCTGGGTCTTGGAGCCTTTTTTTCCTTCTTCACAACTTCTCCGGAAGAACCCGCGAGGGATCTGGCGGCTGACAACGGTCCGATGACCACATGATTTGATCTGTAACGCACTATGGGTGACGTTTTGTGCGCTCAGATCGTGGGGCGCTTTGAAACATTCGCTCTCGGAGCCGGAGGTGGCGCAGGAACTGGCCAGCATGACTGCGGCGGGCAGACGATTCGCGAATATCGGGGGCGCTGCCCGGCCACCACGTCCAATCGGCGCTGCCAGGAGAGAAGGGAAATACTTCAGACGGGGAGAGTAACAAAGTTTTACAAGCATTGACTGAGCGGCTGCTTGTCTTCGGCTAGAGTCATTACTCTATTTGTGATGTTGTCGCGTGGAGTGAGTTGTGGCAAGCACTTGCGGTGCGCTGCCATCGGAACGCCCGTCCAGATGCCGCCAACCCGCGCCAGCTAATGCTTTGCGGGGAATTGCCGATATCTGACGAAGAGCCCGCACGTGACTTTTGCGCTACTGCGAAGCCATCAAGTGATCTTCGGATTACACCCGCCATCAGGGGAATCCCTGATAGAAGCGCGATTTACACCTCATGTAAGCGGGTTTATATTCGAGCGCTGGACCGGGTACAGCCGGTCCTTCAGAGCAGTCCTGGAAAGCCTACGAGCACCCCGCGCGTAGGCTTTTTTTTCGCACTGGCTGGTCGGGCCGACGATGGTCTGACGCCGTGTGTCTGGTCTCCGGTGCCGGTGCGTATTGCGCAGATGGATTAGATGCCATTTGTTGTGCAGTCAATCCATCGAATACCTGCCGATTTCCCCCTCAATTCGTTTTCGCGCTCAAGTCCGTCCGCGACGCCGCCGATAGGAGGCCGTGCGATGCCCGGTTTCGGGCGGATATCGCTCGTACGAACAATCGGATCACAAGAGAAAGGTACGAAGTGATGGGCTTGCGAAAAATGGGGATCGGGGCGCGGCTGACCTTTGCTTTCAGTCTCGTGGTGCTGCTGCTCGCCGCGGTTGCCGCGGTTGGGGTGTCGGCGCTGGGCAGCATGAACGATGCCATGCACATGGCGGTGGAGAAGCGGCTGCTGCGGGTGATCGACCTGAATCACGCCAAGGCGCACGTGCTGACGATCGGTCTGATGGTGCGCGATGCGGCATTGACCGAGGATGCCGCGCTGGTCACCGCGAACGCGGCGAAGATCGCCCGGTTCCGCGAGGAAATCGACGCGACGCTCGAACCGATTGGCAAGACCCTGGTGGCGTCGGGCAATGCGGAATGGAAAACCGTGTTCGAACAACTGACGCAGGCACGCGCCACCTATGACGGCCAGCTTGACCTGGTCATGCGCCAGCTGGGCGCCGGGGAATACGATGGCGCCCGTGCAGGACTGACTGCCACGCTGCCGTCATCGCAGGCCGCGTACTTTGACAAGCTGGACGTGATCGCCCAGCTTGGCCAGAAGCTGGCCGTGGAGGCGGTGGACGAGGCAACAGCGCGCTACGCTTTTACGCGTAACCTTCTGATCGGCATGGCAGCCCTGGCGGCGATCATTGCCGCGCTGCTCGGTATCGGCATGACACGCTCGGTGACGCGTCCGGCCCGGCAGGCGCTTGACGCTGCCGAGGCGCTGGAGCAGGGCCAGCTTGCGCACGCCATCGAAGTACGCAGCCAGGACGAGATGGGCCGGATGCTCGGCGCGCTTGAGCGCGCCTTTGGCCAGCTCGGCACGCTGGTTCGCGGCATCCAGCACGCGGCCGGCTCGATCGATACCGCCGCGCGCGAGATCTCCAGTGGCAATACCGATCTGTCCCGCCGTACCGAGCAGCAAGCGGCATCGCTGGAGCAGACTGCCGCGTCGATGGAGCAGTTGACGTCCACCGTGCGCCAGAACGCCGAGAACGCGCGACAAGCCAACCAGCTTGCCGCGAACGCATCAGATGTCGCCACCGAAGGCGGCCGTGTGGTGCGCAGCGTGGTGGATACGATGGACGGCATTACCCAGTCCTCGGCGCGCGTGGCCGAGATCATTGGCGTCATCGAAGGCATCGCATTCCAGACCAACATTCTTGCGTTGAACGCGGCCGTGGAAGCGGCGCGTGCCGGCGAGCAAGGTCGCGGCTTCAGCGTTGTGGCGGCCGAGGTGCGCAGCCTGGCGCAGCGTTCGTCGTCGGCGGCCAAGGAAATTGGCGATCTGATCAACGGCTCCGTGCGGCAGGTAAAGGAAGGCGCGCGCCAGGTCGAAGTGGCCGGCAAGACGATGGATGACATCGTCGGCGCGGTGCGCCGCGTTACGGACATCATGGGCGAGATCACCGCCGCCAGCGAGGAGCAGAGCGCTGGCATCGAGCAGGTGGGCCTGGCGATTGCGCAGATGGAAACCGTGACGCAGCAGAATGCCGCGCTGGTGGAAGAAGCCAGTGCGGCCGCCGAAAGCCTGATGCAGCAGGCCGGCGGGCTGGTGACGGAAGTCGCGCGTTTCGATCTGGGCGAGCAACAGCAGCGCGAAGTGCCGCGCGCGCCGGGGCCCGTGGCGGTCGTTGCGCAGCCGGTTCAACCGGCGCCACGCTTGCCTGCAGCTGCGCCGAAGCCCTTGGCGCCGAGGCCATCGCCGCAGAAGGTATCGCCTGCGAAGGCATTGCCTCAGAAGGTATCGCCCCAGAAGGCATCGACCCAGACGGCCGCCGCTGCCCTGCAGCGCCCGGTGCAGCCATCACGCCCATTGCGCGCGCCCGCAGTGCCTGCCGCCGTGCGACCGCCCGTGGTTCGCAAGACCTCGGCGGCCCCGGTACTGGCGCGCCAGCCAGCCACGCCAGCCAAGGCCCGCCAGCCGGTCACCCATCAGCGCAAGGAACCCGTACTGGCCACGCCGTCGAGCCGTCGGCCCGTGGCAAAGGCGAGGCCATCGGCCGCACCGGTGCCCGCGACGGCCGATAGCGGCGATTGGGAAACGTTCTGAGCGCGCGCCGGTGCGGGGCGATCAGCGTTAGCGCGGATTGACCCGAATTAGCCCGGATGTCGCCGGGCGCCGAAGCCCAGGCCCGGCGACATGACTTCGGTGTCGCCATCGCGCAGTGTGACAGTCGATATGCGGCCGTGACCTAGCGCCGCTTCGGCAAACTCGCCCAGCTTGCGTACCTTCGCTGCGGGTACCCCGCGCGTGGCCAGGCGCTCCTCGAGTTCGTCAGCGCGCAGCATTTGCAGGCGTTGCGCGATGATCGTTTTCAGGGCGGCGGGGTCGCGTGAGCGCACGAAGGTGGTGGGGGACTCCGCGTCCAGTGGTTCGGCAAAGTAGGTCGGGTCGGCGGCAAGCTCGGACAGTTCCAGGACTTCGAGAAGGCGCAGCAACTGGCGTGGGGTGTTGGCGCCGAGTGCAATCCAGCCGTCGGTCGTGGGGAAGAAGTCCGCCGTCGGACTGCCCGAGTAGCCCCGGTTGCCCACGCGAGAGGGCGACGTGCCATCCGTCAATGCCTCGCAGGCAAAGCCATACATGAGCTGCATCGCTGCGCCGGTCATGGAGATGTCGAGCTGAATGGCGCAGCCGCAGCGATCGCGCTCGCGCAGACCGGCCAGAATGGAGAGCGCAGCCTGCATACCCGTTGCAGCGTCGACGACAGGGAATCCGGTCTTGATCGGCGGGTCGTTCTCGTTGCCCGCCAGAAAGGTCATGCCTGTGGCCGCCTGAATGACATGGTCGTATGCGGGTCGGCCCGACCAGTCGGCACTGCCGCGACCAAAGCCCGAGATCGAGCAATACACCACGCGCGGATTCACTGCCCGCACCGCTTCGAAGCCGAGGCCGAATCGCTCCAACACGCCGGGGCGCAGGTTGTCGACGACGACATCGCACGTGGCCGCCAGGGCGAGAGCGTCGGCGCGGCCCGCTTCGGAGCCCAGGTCGATATCACGACAGTCCTTGCCCGCATTGAGCGCAAGAAAGCCCTTTCGGCCAGTCTCGGTCCTGCGCATGACATCGCCGCCATTGGCGTTCTCCATCTTCAGCACATCGGCCCCGAGCTGTGACAGGTAGAACGTTGCCAACGGGCCCGCGATGACATGCGAGAAGTCCAGTACCCGGACGCCGGCAAGGGGGGAGAACGAGAGGTTTTCGGTGGTCATGGGTGGCCTCATTGCAGCGAAATATGGTTCGATTCGATGATCCGGCGGTACTTGACCATCTCGTCGGCAACGAATCGGTCAAAGGCTTCCTGGCTCGGTGTGGGGTCGATCACCGAACCCGCCTTCTGGAACATGTCGCGTGTGCCGGGATCATTCAGGGCCTTGATCACAGCAGCCTGCAAGCGTGCAACCACGGGCTTTGGCACGCCGGCGGGCGCCCAGATGCCGAACCATGAATCCAGCGCCAGGTCGTTCCGGCCCAACGCCTCGTTCAGGGTTGGCACCTGGGGCAAGCCGGGCAAGCGGGATGCGGAGGTAACCGCCAATGCACGCACCTTGCCGTTCTCGATCTGCGGGATCGCGGTCGATGCAATCGGGAAGCCAAGTGTTGCATCGCCCCGGATCAGCGCGGGAACGATCTCGACCGAGCCCTTGTAGGGCACATGGACCAGGTCGATCGCCGCGGCGCTTGCCAATGCCGCGCCCGACAGATGGGCGGCGCTGCCGATGCCCCCCGACGCATAGTTGAGCTTGCCCGGCGACTTGCGCGCGGCAGCGACAAGATCGGCCACGGACTGGTAGGGCGAGTTGCTCCTCACCAGCATGACCTGTGGGCTGAAGCCGGTACGGATGATGTGGGTGAAATCCCTGGCAGGGTCGAACCTGACCGACGGCTGCATCAGTTTCTGCACCAGATGCGTGGAGGCGCCGATCATCAGCGTGTAGCCGTCAGCCGGCTGCTTGGCGACGAACTCAGCGGCAAGAATGCCCCCTGCGCCAACCTTGTTCTCCACAATGACCGGTTGTCCCAGGTCGCGCGAGACGACTTCGGCCAGCTTGCGGGCCTGGATGTCCGGGCCGCCACCTGCGGCGTAGGGAACGATCAAGTGCACGGGCCGCGTGGGATATCCGGTTTCCGCCGAGGCTGCTGCCACGCTTGCCACCCCTGTTGTGCCGATCGCCACTGCCAGGCCAGGTAGCCATGCCAGTCGCCTTGCGATTCGCCGCATTTTGTCTCCTCTTGCTCAGGTGAGCTTGTTTGACAGCATTGTGCGAGCCGGATTCTTTCCTGTAAATTATGATGTCTTGATTGCGTCATCACGTTTTGTTATGACCCGGGTATTGCCTGAGCAACACGGTATGGGCCTGTACAGGCCAGCGCGCGCGCAGCGGCTGGATCGCTTGCGCATCCGGCATCTACGCTTTCTGGAACTCGTGGCCGAGCATGGCTCGTTGACGACGGCGGCCGCACAACTGGCGCTCAGCCAGCCTGCCGCAACCAAGATGTTGCAGGAGCTGGAATCTGCCTTCGGGGTGGAACTGGTCGCGCGTACCACGCGCGGCGCAGCACTTTCCCCTGCGGGACTGGTCGCACTGGACCGCCTGCGTATCGCGCTCAGCGCGCTGGCGGTGGCGGCTCAGTCGGCGGCGGAAGCACCCCCCGCTCCCGTGGTGCGGCTTGGCGTACTCCCGCTGGTTGGCGTGGTGATCCTGCCGAGATTGCTGGCGGCAATGGCTGCGCGGCCAGACTGCCCAAGACTCGTCGTGCGTGAATCGACGGTGGGCGGGCTGCTCCGAATGTTGAGCCGTGGCGATGTCGACTGCGTGATTGGCCGAATCGGCGTGGAGCTGGATAAGCAGTCTGCAAGCAAGCTGGCGGTCACGCCGCTGTGGCAGGAGCCGCTCGCCATTGCGTGCGCACAGGACCACCCACTGCGCCGCAGGCGCAACGTCGGGTTGGCGGAACTGCGCGAACAGGGTTGGATCGTGGCGTCACGCGAGGCCTATACGCGCCAGGTGTTCGACGACACCTTTCTGTCCGCAGGGCTGGTGCCGCCCCATCCCAAGGTCGAGTCGTTCTCGTTCCACACGAATCTGAGTGTGGTGGCAAGCAGCGATCTCTTGACCGTCGCACCGGAAAGCGCCGTGGCGCACTATGCGCAACTGGGAATGGTGCACCCGGTACGCCATGATTTTTCGTTCCCGGTGGGGCGCACGGTATTCATCACAATGGCGGAGATGGGGGCCTGGCCCGGCATCACGCTGATCCGGGATGCCTTGGCTGATCTGACTGTCCCCTGAGATTCCGCTCGCTTAATGCGTTGCTCGTGGCTCGCGCCGGCTGCCATTGCATGACGCAGATGCCCGCCAGGACCAGCACCACGCCGGCCAGGCGCGCCAGCGTGACGGGCCGGGCAGGCAGGCCCACCAGTCCGAAATGATCGACCAGCATCGACGCCAGCAACTGGCCGGCCACGGCGCCGACGATGAAGTTCGCGGCGCCCACGCGCGGCGCCAGCCACAGCGCTGCGGTGATGTAGATCACGCCGAACAGCCCGCCGATCCATTGCCACCACGGTCCCTGCGCGGCCGCAGCGAGATTGGGCGCCGATGCGCGCAGTGCCAGCAGCACGGGCACGACGGCAACCAGGCTGATCACGAGCGAGACGACGGTGGCCCAGAGCGGGTGCCCGAGCGCGCGGCCCAGCGTGGCGTTGCTGCCGGCCTGGAATGGGATCATCGCGCCGGCCAGAAGCGCGACGCCCAATGGCATCCAGAGCGAGCCAGCGGATGCGGCAAGCGGCGAGGTCATGATAATTTCTCCGATTCGAATGCAATCTGTTATCGGGCATGTTGCACGCGCCGCCGCCGCAATGGAAATTCGCAATCCATACATGAGACATTCGCCGCATGGATGACCTGCGCCGTATCGACCTGAACCTGTTGCTGACATTGCACGCCTTGCTGACCGAGCAGCATGTGACGCGTGCCGCCGTGCGGCTGCACAAGAGTCAGCCGGCCGTCAGCCACGCGCTGGCCCAGTTGCGCGATATCTTCGACGACCCGCTGCTGGTGCGTCGCGAAAACGGCCTGACGCTCACCGCACGCGCGCGCGATTTGCTGGGCCCGCTGGACGATGCACTGGGTCAATTGAACGGACTGGTGGGCGAATCCACGTTCGACGCCGCCCATGCGCGCCGCTGCTTCCGGCTGGCCTTGTCCGACTATGGCGCGCGCAGCGTGTTGCCCGCGCTGATGCGGCGGCTGCGCCGCGAGGCGCCCGGCATCGACCTCGCCGTGATCCAGGCTGGCCGCGAGGCGATGCTCGCGCAGCTTGCCGATGGGGAGACCGATCTGGCGATCGGTGTCTTTCCACGGCTGCCCAGCGATATCGAGGTGGCTACGCTGTTCGAAGACCACTACACGAGCGTGGCGGACCGGACCACGCTGCCTCGGCGGGGGCCGCTATCGGCGGAGGACTGGTTGGCGCGGCCGCATGTGCTGGTGGCGATGCGTCCCGACGCGCCCAGTGAGATCGATCTCGCCCTGGCCGAGGCTGGCATGCAGCGGCATGTGGCCCTGGTGCTGCCCCATTGGGGCGCTGCGCTCGATCTCGTGCCCGGCACCGACCTGATCCTGACCGTCGCGACCCGCGCGGTTGCCGCGGCGCCAAATCGCGCGCTGCGGGCGTTCGCGCCGCCGATCGCGTTGGCGCCGGTGCCGTTCCAGCAGGCCTGGCACGCGCGGCGCAGGGCCGATCCCGCGCATCGCTGGCTGCGCCAGACGGTGTGGGAGTGCAGCCAGCAGCCCGAGGGCACCTAGCCGCGCGGTTTCGATGTGGTGGCGGGTGATGGGGCGAGCACGCGCTACCGGGCTGAAAGCAAGCCGACAAGCACGGTTTGAAGCGCTCGCATAAAATGGCGGCTCTTCTTGACCAGGCCCGTTCTGCCTAGCGGCGTTCTCTCTAACTGGTGTCCTGTTTGATCGCCGATCGCTAGATCAGCAGCGGCAGGGCTTCCAGCACCAATACCCCAAGCAGGACTCCCAGGATCGCGCCGGCGCAACGGCAACTGATACGCAACGCCTTGGCCGCAACTGGAATTGCGCCCATCGCCAACAGGCCGACGAGTGCCATGGGGATCAGAAATACAAGATCGTGCGCCTGTAACTGAAGATGCAGCATGGCGGTCTCCTATCTTGTTTCTTTGTTCTTCCAGTATAGGCAGTGTGTGGCGAATACAAGGCTGTAGTGCTTGGGGTTGTCCCGTACTGTTTGCGTCATGTCATGCTCTGCCAGGTATCTCGCACGAGACTTGGCGCGAAGCCGTTTGTACCGTTGACAGCGCACCCGGACGGTTTCCCACACGGTTTTCCTGTCGTGTCAGCCGTATTGATGACGAGTGTCCTATGCTGGACGCACGGGGTCACCAAAGCAGACTGAAGCAGACTGGAGGGCGCTATGGAACTACATATGCATTCGCACCACTACATGCGTCGCCTGCCGGACTGGACGGCGGCTGCCGTGTCCGGGCTCGCGGCCGGTGCGCTGCTGATCGTGGTGGAGATGTTCTGGTCGACGATGGTGGCCGGCGTTCACCCATGGGGCACCACGCGCATGGTTGCCGCAATCGTGCTCGGGCGCGATGTTCTGGAGAACTCGTTCTTCAGCGTCAGCACGGTCGCCGCAGCGTTGATCATTCACTTCGTGCTCGGCGCGATACTCGGCTGCGTGCTGTGCGCGATCATCGCGCCGTTCCAGCTCGATTCGAGCGTCGGCATGTCGCTACTGGTCGGGGCGGTATTCGGCCTGGTGGTGTACTTGTTCAACTTCTACGTGATGACAAGCGCCTTCCCGTGGTTTGTCGACCAGCGTGGCTGGCATACGCTGGTGGGGCACCTCATCTTCGGGATGGCCATCGCCATCTGCTATTGGAAGCTGGAGTCGCGCGGCGTATCTCGTTAGATACTTGCCGTGGAATCCTGTACCGAATACATCATGTGCTGATGGTCTGATTGCGTCGCGCACTTTGCCACTACACGGGGCCGCGCGTGGCCACGATGGCGGATCGGGAAGTAAGCTTCCCCTCCGCCATTTTTTATCGTGGCCCATGCGCGTCCCGGCGCACCGATCCCGGCACGATGTCGCCTTGCCGTGACCTGAAACGATGCACTAGTCTTAATCCACCTGCGCAGACTGCGCATTCCTCGTGGCTTTTCGTCCGCGCGGAGGAGGGGGGTCATGGCGATCGCCATCGCACTCGTCATCATTGTCGTTGCCTCGGTGCTCTTTCATTTCCTGAGCCCCTGGTGGGCGACACCGCTGGCGTCCAACTGGAAACAGATGGACGACACGCTGACCATTACCCTCGTCATTACTGGGCTGTTCTTCGTCGTCATCAACCTGCTCGTCGGCTACATCGTCTGGCGTTACCGTCATCGCGCGGGGCATCGCGCTGCCTATGCGCCGGAGAACCCGAAACTGGAGCGCTGGCTGATCGGGCTGACCGCCGTGTGCATCATCGCGTTGCTGGCGCCGGGCCTGATCGTCTACGCGGATTACGTGCGGCCACCACGCGATGCGATGGTCATGGAGGTGGTGGGGCAGCAGTGGCAATGGGCGTTCCGCTTCCCCGGCAAAAGTGGCCAGCTCGGTACCACGGACCCCCGATTCGTCAGCGGCACAAATCCACTCGGCCTGAATCCCGATGATCCGAACGGACAGGACAACATACTCGTCATGGGGCCGGAGGTACACCTGCCACTGAACCGGCCCATCAAGGTGCTCCTGCGCTCGAAGGACGTCCTGCACGATTTCTATGTGCCACCGTTCCGCGCGCGCATGAACATGGTGCCCGGCATGGTGACGTCGTTCTGGTTCACGCCCACCAAGACCGGCCGCTTCGACATTCTTTGCGCGCAACTCTGCGGTCTGGGCCACTACAACATGCGCGGTCACGTCGTGGTCGAAGATCAGGCCGCCTTCGACGCGTGGCTTGCGAAGCAGCAGACGTTCGCGATGACGCTGGCGAAGGTCGCCGTGCCCACCGCTGTGCCAGTCGAAGGAACCGCTGTGGCGGGCGCGCCGGCTGGCGCCGCCGATCTCGTGGCGCAGGGCCGCGCGCTGGCGCAAAGCAAAGGATGCGTGGGATGCCATAGCGTCGATGGCAGCGTGGGTGTCGGCCCAAGCTGGAAGGGCCTGTACGGCAGCACGCAGACCTTCAGCAACGGCAGCAGCGCGACCGTGGACGATGCGTTCCTGAAGACGGAGATCGAGGACCCGCAGGCCCGCATCGTCAAGGGCTTCGGGCCGGTGATGCCCAAGTTGCCTGTTACCGATGCCGATGTGGTGGCGCTGTCGGCGTATATCCGTTCGCTGGGTGCTGGCGCAACGGGGGCCCCGCAGGCTGGCAAATAGCGGCCCGACGCACAGTCAGAAATCGGAGAGCAAAAGATGGCCTATGCCGATGATGCCGCCCACCACGGCCCACAGAGTTTCTGGACGCGCTACATCTGGAGCCAGGATCACAAGGTGATCGCCGTGCAGTACACGCTGGTCGCCATCGTGGTCGGGCTGATCGGCGTGACGCTGTCGAACCTGATGCGGATGCAACTGGGCTTTCCGGGACGGTTTGATTTCATCGACGCCAATCGCTACTACCAGTTCGTGACGATGCACGGGATGATCATGGTGATCTACCTGCTGACGGCGCTGTTTCTTGGCGGTTTCGGCAATTACCTGATCCCGCTGATGGTCGGCGCGCGCGACATGGTATTCCCATTCCTGAACATGCTCAGCTTCTGGGTCTACTTCCTGTCGGTGCTCGTGCTGCTCGCCAGCTTCTTCGTCCCGGGCGGACCCACCGGCGCGGGCTGGACGCTCTATCCACCGCAGGCGATCCTGCCCGGCACGCCAGGGCATGACTGGGGCATCATCCTGATGCTGGTGTCGCTGCTGATCTTCATCGTGGCGGCTACCATGGGTGGCCTGAATTACGTGACCACGGTGCTGCAGGCGCGTACCGAGGGCATGACGATGCTGCGGATGCCGCTGGCAGTGTGGGGCATCTTCATGGCGACGATTCTCGCACTGCTGGCGTTCCCGGCGCTGTTTGTCTCCGGTGTGATGATGCTGCTCGACAAGACGCTCAGTACCAGCTTCTTCATGCCCGCAGTCGTCTCGATGGGGCAGCAGCTCAACTACAAGGGCGGCAGCCCCCTGCTGTTCCAGCACCTGTTCTGGTTCTTCGGTCATCCCGAGGTTTATATCGTCGCGCTGCCCGCCTTTGGGATCGTCTCCGATCTGATCAGCGTGCATTCGCGCAAGAGCATCTTCGGCTATCGCACGATGGTGTGGGCGATCCTGGCCATCGGTGTGCTGTCGGTGGTGGTGTGGGCGCACCACATGTTCGTGAGTGGCATGAATCCGTACTTCGGCTTCTTCTTCGCCACCACGACGCTGATCATCGCAGTACCCACTGCCATCAAGGTCTACAACTGGGTGATCACGTTGTGGCAGGGCGACATCCATTTCTCGGTGCCGATGCTGTTCGCCATCGCCTTCATCAGCACGTTCGTGATCGGCGGTCTGACGGGCCTGTTCCTCGGTAATGTCAGCGTGGACATTCCGTTGTCGAACACCTACTTCGTCGTGGCGCACTTTCATATGGTGATGGGTGTCTCGCCGATCCTGGTCGTCTTCGGCGGGATCTACCACTGGTATCCGAAGGTCACCGGACGCCTGCTCAACGACACGCTTGGCCGCATTCATTTCTGGATCACGTTCGTCGGCACCTACGCCATCTTCTTTCCGATGCACTACCTCGGTATTCTGGGGATGCCGCGGCGCTATTACGCGTGGCAGGGCTATGACTTCATACCCGAGTCCGCGCACACCCTGAACATGTACATCTCGATCGCAGCGTTCATCGTCGCGGCGGCGCAGTTGCTTTTCATCTTCAACCTCGCGTGGAGCGTGCGGCGTGGGCAGCCGGCAGGCGCCAACCCGTGGCGTGCCGCCTCGCTGGAGTGGCAGACGCCGCAGACGCCGCCGGCGCACGGCAACTGGGGCGCGCATCTTCCAGTGGTCTATCGGTGGGCCTACGCCTACAGCGTGCCGGGCGCGAAGGAGGACTTCATTGCGCAGAATGCGCCGCCAGACGCAGGTGGGAGCGAACCCGAGCCACACGCGAGAAGGGGGGCCGTGGCATGAAAGCCGAATCGTTCGCGGTGGATACGGGTGGCGGCGTCTTCCGGGCTTCACGTGAAGCACCCGGAGGCGGCCCCGCCGGTGGTGACGCCTTGCATGGACATGGGGCACGCACCCCCGGCAGCATAGGGTTGTGGATATTCATGGGCGTGGTCACGGCGCTATTCACCTTGTTTCTGGCCGCCTACGTCATGCGTATGGACAGCCCGGACTGGCAGCGAATTGCACTGCCGTGGCAGGTGTGGTTGTCCACGGTCGTGCTCGCCGCCGCTTGTGTGTCGATGGAGATTGCCAGGCGGGCGGCGCACTCGGGCCGCATGGTGAGAGCACGTCAGGCGTTTCGTCTTGGGGGGATGGGCGCCGTAGGGTTCGTTGGCGTGCAGTTGTGGGCGTGGCAGGCGCTGTACGCGCTTCACGTTGTTCCCGCGAACAATCCAGCGGGCAGCTTCTTCTACCTGCTCACGGCCATGCACGGTCTGCACATGCTTGGCGGGCTGGTGGCCTTCGCGTTTGTGGCGGTGGATCGCGGCAGTGGCACGCGCACGGTGATGCGCATCGGGCTGTGCGCGCGCTATTGGCACTTCCTGCTGGCGGTATGGGTCGTGTTGCTCGGCGCGCTGGGCTGGCTCACGCCGGAGCTCGTCGCGTACATCTGTGGCAGGTCCTGACGGAGAGCGCCCATGCATTCGCAAGTTCCTTCCTCGGCCGGATCGCATCCGGAAGCCTGGAATCCGCCGGGCGGCTTCAGGGGCCTCGTCGCTGATTGGTCATCCGACCAGCGCGCATTCAAGGTGTCCTGGGGCAAGGCGATGATGTGGATTTTCCTGCTGTCCGACACCTTCATCTTCAGTTGCTTCCTGATCGGCTACATGACCGTGCGCATCTCCACCACGGCGCCATGGCCGGACACCAGCAAGGCTTTCGCCGAGAACATCGGCGGTCATACGCTACCGCTGATCCTGATCGCAATCATGACCTTCGTACTGATCACCAGCAGTGGCACGATGGCGATGGCCGTGAACTTCGCCTACCGTCGCGAGCGACGCCCCTGCGGTCTGCTGATGCTGGCGACCGCCGCGCTCGGGGCGACGTTCGTCGGTCTGCAGGCGTTCGAATGGACCACGCTGATCGTGCACGAGGGCGTGCGTCCCTGGGGCAATCCAATGGGCGCTGCGCAGTTCGGCTCCACGTTCTTCATGATCACCGGCTTCCACGGCTTTCACGTGACCTGTGGCGTGATCTACCTGCTGACGATCGCCAGCAAGGTCGTGCGCGGGCACTACGAACCAAGCGGTAACTACCAGGTCGTGGAGATCGCCGGTCTCTACTGGCACTTCGTCGATCTGGTCTGGGTCTTCATCTTCGCGCTGTTCTATCTCTGGTGAGGGCGACCATGGCATCGACACCCATCACTCCGGCCCCCGAAGCGTCCGAGGCGGCCCACGGTGGCCACGGCAAACAGGAACATCCTATCGGCCTGTATCTGAAGGTCTGGGGGCTGCTGTTCGTGCTCTCCACGATGTCCTATCTGGTGGACTACTTCGGGTTCACGGGATACCTGCGCTGGTTCCTGATTCTGCTGCTGATGATCCTGAAGGCCGGCCTGATCGTCAGCGTATTCATGCACATGGCCTGGGAGCGCATGGCGTTGATCTGCGCGATCCTGATCCCGCCGCTGTGCCTGCTCGTGCTGGTATTTCTCATGGCGGCCGAAGCGGATTACACTTTCCTGACTCGCGGCGTGTTTTTTCACTGAAGTCGCATGATGAAATGCGATGAGGGCGCTGCGCAACCCGATCGAGGACTCCGCCGCCCATGCACGCTGCTACCGAAAGCATCCTGATCTACAACCACGGCCGCGATCCCGAGCGGCTGACGATGAAGCTGGCGGCGATCGCAGCCGACCCGTTCGCTTTCTTCCGAGGCACCAACCACCTGTACGCGGCGTCGCTCGAGCGCGAGGCTGGTCTGCTCGATGCGCCTAGCACCTATGTGTGTGGCGATCTCCATGTGGAGAACTTCGGAACGTTCAAGGGCGACAACGGACTCGTGTACTTCGACCTGAACGATTTCGACGATGCCATGTTGGCGCCGCTGACGGTCGATGTCATCCGTATGTTGTCGAGCGTGCTGGTGGCCGGGGAGAGCATTGGCCTGTCGGAAGCCGATGCCCGTACGGCCTGCGCACAGATGCTGTCGGTCTACACGGCGATGTTGCGCGCGGGCAAGCCGCGCTGGCTGGAACGCGCCACCGCGAGCGGTCTGGTGGCGACGCTGCTGCGGCAGGTCAAACGCCGCAAACGCGGCGCGCTGCTGAACGCGCGCACGGAGATGCGTGGCGGGCGGCGGCGTCTGAAGTTCGACGGCCATGCGCTGCGCGCGGACAAGATGCAGCGTGAACGCGCTTCCGAAATTCTGGGGATCTACTCGAAGCAGGAACATCACGGTCATCGCTTCGTCGCAGAAGACTCGGCGCGACGCGTGGCCGGTGTGGGCAGCCTGGGGCTCGAACGCTACGTCGTGCTGGCGCATGAGCGTGACATGCCGGCAAGTCAGCGGCTTATCGATATCAAACGCGCGGCACCGAGCGCCTGGATCGGAATGCGCACACGCGGCCAACCGCGCTGGGGCAGCGATGCGCAACGCGTGGCGACCATCCAGCAGATCATGCAGGCCGCATCGCCCGCACTGTTCTCATACGTGCCGCTGGGCAAGGCTTCGTACCTGGTCAAGAGCTTGCAACCGAGCACCGACCGAGTGAATCTGGAGCACTGCCGCGACAAGACTGTGTTGCAAGACGTGTTCGCCACGATGGCGCGTGCCGCGGCCTCGGCCCATCTGCGTGGCTGTGGCCATCAGGCGGCGGATCGTGTCGAGCAGTTACAGGATTTCGCCGCAGGCGGGCGCTGGCAATCCACCGTGCTGCGGCTGGCAAAGCACGGGCGCGATGTTTCGCTCGCGCAGTGGAAGCAGTTCCGGGAGGACTATGCGAAGGCGCGGGGGAAGAGCGCCTGATCAGGTGACCAGCTGATCGGCTGTTCGGTTGTTCCCCTCTCACATTGCATGTGAGAGGGGAGAACCCAGCGAACTACGCCATCAAACCTGGGTAATAAACTTGGTCACCAGGTAACCGTCGAAGGTTTCCTGGCCACCTTCGCTGCCGATACCCGAATCCTTGATGCCGCCAAACGGGGTCTCGGCCAGCGCCATGCCGAAGTGGTTGATGTTGACCATGCCGGCTTCAAGTCCGTTCGATACCAGGTTGGCCGTCTTCAGAGAGTTGGTGAAGACATACGAGGCCAGGCCGAACGGCAGGCTGTTGGCGCGGCGCAGCACTTCCTCCGCATCCTTGAAGCGCGTGACCGGGGCTACCGGGCCGAACGGTTCATCGACCATCAGCTTGGCATCGTCGGGCAGGTCCGTGACGACGGTCGGTGCGAAGAAGAAGCCCTTGTCGCCGATGCGCGAGCCGCCGGCGACGATCTTGCCGCCGCGATGGCTGGCATCGTCCAGAAACTGCTCCATCGATGCGATGCGGCGCTCATGTGCGAGCGGGCCCATCTGGGTGCCGTCGTCCAGCCCATTGCCGACCTTGATCGAGCCGATGACCTCGGTGAAGCGCGCCAGGAATTTGTCGTAGGCCTTTTCCTGAACATAGAAGCGCGTGGGCGATACGCAAACCTGGCCGGCGTTGCGCAGCTTGAAGCGGGCCAGCATTTCGGCGGCCGGTTCGATGTCTGCGTCGTCAAACACCAGCACGGGCGAGTGACCGCCCAACTCCATCGTCACGCGCTTCATGTGCGCGCCGGCCATCGCGGCAAGCTGTTTGCCCACCGGTACCGAGCCGGTGAAGGAGATCTTGCGCACGATCGGCGATTCGATCAGGTAGGTCGAAACTTCGCTCGGCACGCCCCATACGATATTCAGCACGCCCGGGGGCAGGCCTGCATCGTGGAACAGGCGGGCCAGCGCCACCACGGCGCTCGGGGAGTCTTCCGGACCTTTCAGGATTAGCGTGCAGCCGGCGCCCAGCGCAGCCACGATCTTGCGAATGGCCTGGTTGAACGGGAAGTTCCACGGCGTGAACGCGGCGCAGACGCCGATCGGCTCGCGCACCACGATCTGGCGCACCGCCGGATTGCGCGGCGGAATCACGCGGCCGTAGATGCGGCGGCATTCCTCGGCGTGCCATTCGGCATGTTCGGCGCAGATCATCACCTCGCCCACGGCTTCGGCTAGCGGCTTGCCCTGGTCCAGCGTGATGTCGCGGCCGATTTCCTTGGCGCGGGTACGGGTCAGTTCTGCCACACGGCGCAGGATCTGCGAGCGTTCCAGCGGCGATGTTTTCTTCCAGGTTTCGAAGGCGCGCTGCGCGGCGGCCAGCGCGCGATCCAGGTCGGCAGTGGTAGCGTGCGGCAGCTTGCCGAGCAGTTCCTGGGTGGCCGGATTGATGACGTCCTGCTCGCGGCGGTCGCCTCCCTTGATGAATTCTCCATCGATGTAGAGGGCGAGATCCTGGTACATGCCTGTCTCCTGAAGGAAATGGACGGCGCAGCGAAAGGGGGCGCGCCGCGGGTGGTCGAAGAATGAAAGCGCAAGCTTAACGCTTTGGACGGAAGTCCGCACTGGCAGACTTGCGGGCGATTATCGCCCCGCCACAACTGTCATGTGTCCGGTGGCTGGCATGGTGCCCGGCCAGGGACTAGACTGACAGGTTCGCAACCCTCGCACTGCTGCGGTGCGGAAAAAACTGCCCCAATGAAGCCTGACGCCAGACTGACCACCGGCCCGATCGGCCGCACGCTGCTGATGTTTTCGCTGCCGGTGCTTGGCAGCAACATCCTGCAGTCGCTCAACGCCTCGATCAATTCGGTCTGGGTCGGCCGATACCTTGGCGAGGCGGCGCTCACGGCCACGTCGAACGCCAACATCATTCTGTTTTTCCTGCTCGGCGTGGTGTTCGGGATCAGCATGGCCAATACGATCATGATCGGCCAGGCAGTCGGCGGGCGCGACATCGACGAGGCGCGACGCGTGGTGGGCACCAGCACCACGTTCTTCGTCGGCCTGTCGGTGCTGGCCGCCGTGCTGGGCTATGTCTTCACGCCGCACATCCTGGCCGCGATGCATACGCCGGACGATGCCACGCCGCTGGCCATCATCTATCTGCGCATCATTTTCATCGCGCTGCCGTTCATGTATTTCTACAACTTCGTGATGATGACGCTGCGCGGCGCGGGTGACTCGCGCACGCCGTTCTACTTCATGTTGCTCTCGGTGGTGCTGGACGTTGTGCTGAATCCCGTACTGATCTTCGGGGTGGGCCCGATTCCCCCGCTTGGCATCGCTGGCTCGGCGCTGGCCACGCTGATCGCGCAACTGACCAGCCTGGCGGCGATGATCGGGTTGCTGTACCGGCGCCGGCACTTCCTGCTGCTGCACCGGGAGCAACTTGCGTTGCTCCGGCCAGACATGGCTATCCTGCGCGCGCTGGTGATGAAGGGGCTGCCGATGGGATTGCAGATGGTGGTGATCTCGTCGTCGGCCATCGTGATGATGTCGCTGGTCAATACGTACGGCTCGCGGACGACCGCGGCCTACGGTGTGGCATCGCAGCTCTGGACCTATGTGCAGATGCCGGCCCTGGCGGTTGGCGCCAGTGTGTCATCGATGGTCGCGCAGAACGTGGGAGCGGGATTGTGGGTGCGCGTGGCGCGTGTCACGCAGGTTGGCATGCTCTTCAACGTGTTGATGACCGGTGCGCTGGTGGCGCTGGTCTATGCGTTCAATCGCCACTCGCTTGGCCTGTTCCTGGGGGATGACAGCGTCGCGATTGAGATCGCGCAGCACATCAACAACGTGGTGCTGTGGTCGTTCATCCTGTTCGGCTTCACCATTGTCGTGTTCGGCGCCGTGCGTGCCACGGGCGCCGTCATGGCGCCGCTGGTCATTCTGTTCGTGTCGATGTGGCTGATCCGCCTGCCGTTCGCGTGGCTGCTCGGGCCGCACATCGGCGCCGAATCGATCTGGTGGAGTTTCCCGCTCGGCTCGGTGGTATCGGTGCTGCTTGCGCTCGGCTATTACCGCTACGGTAACTGGCGCCGCAGTCATATCCTGCCGGTCGCGCCACATCCGGAAGCGGTGGGGAATGCACCCGACACCAGCATGGGCGTGCCATGCGAGGATGCCGATGCGGGCGCGGAAGCCGACGCAGAGGCCAACGCGGAAGTCGCGCGACAACCTTCCTAATGCATCCAGACAGGTTTCTGAATGTATGGATGAGAGACATTTGATCGTGTCACTCACGCACCGCCCCGCGGTGTAAGCAAGTCGAAAGCCGCGCGGCACCCTCTGCCGCGCAGTGCCGCGCCAATCCACACTATTCCCTTTCAAACACCTTTCCACCACGTCTTTCATTTAACTTTCAGTTGTGGTTTTGGTTTCCAACTTAATACGTCACAACGTGATGGAAACGAAAAAACGACGCGTGCGCTGAAGATTGGGGGATACCCTAAACCCCAGACAAATGAAAGGAGCCTGAAAGTTCCCGACTCTACTGTTCGCTGCGATGAACGTGTCGAAGTTGATACGTTCGCCGTGGAGATGCCCCAGAGCCGGTGTGTCGCACGGTGCCGCAATTCACAACCTTGAGGAGAATCGTTTTGCGCATACGCAGCCAAAAGGACTTTGCCTCCGGCCTGATGTTTATTCTGGTCGGTCTTGGCTTTTCCTTCGTCGCGCGCGGCTACAGCATGGGGACGGCCGCCAAGATGGGCCCCGGATACTTTCCGTTCCTGCTTGGCCTGGTACTGGCCATCCTGGGCGCGCTGGTGTTGATGGGGTCGTTGTCGTCGAAGGGTGAGGAAGATCAACTTGCCCGCTGGGATCTGAAGACGCTTCTGTGGATTCTGGGTTCCGTCGTGCTGTTCGGCCTGTTGCTCAAGCCGCTCGGCATGGTGCTGTCGGTGTTCGTGCTGGTGATGGTGTCGTCGATGGCCAGCCATGAGTTCAGCTGGAAGGGTGCCCTGCTTAACAGCGTGGTGCTCGTGCTGATCGCCCTGGGCGCCTTCGTGTACGGCATCAACCTGCAGATGCCGGTCTGGCCTGCCTTCATTACCGGCTAAGGAGTCGCCCGAAATGGAATTGTTTGACCATCTTGCCCTGGGCTTCTCCACGGCATTGTCGCTGCAAAACCTCGCGTACGCGTTCCTGGGCTGCGTGCTCGGGACGCTGATCGGCGTGCTTCCGGGCCTTGGGCCTCTGGCAACTATCGCCATGCTGCTGCCGGTGACGTACTCGCTGCCGCCGGTGGCCGCGCTGATCATGCTGGCCGGTATCTACTACGGCGCGCAGTACGGCGGTTCGACCACCGCTATTCTGGTGAACCTGCCGGGCGAATCGTCGTCGGTGGTGACCACGATCGATGGCTATCAGATGGCACGTCGTGGCCGCGCTGGTGTGGCGCTGGCTACTGCAGGCCTTGGTTCGTTCTTCGCTGGCTGCGTGGCCACGCTGATCCTGGCTGCGTTCGCTACGCCGCTGTCGGAACTGGCGTTCAAGTTCGGTCCCGCCGAGTACTTCTCGCTGATGGTGCTGGGCCTGATCGGCGCCGTGGTGCTGGCTTCGGGCTCGCTGCCGAAGGCCGTGGCGATGATCGTGCTGGGTCTGCTGATGGGCCTGATCGGTACCGACGTGAACTCGGGCGCCGCGCGCTTCTCGTTCGACGTACCTGAACTGACCGACGGCATCGACTTCGTGGCACTGGCCATGGGTATGTTCGGCTTCGCGGAAATCATCGCGAACCTGGAGCAGAAGGAAGCCCGTGAGACGTTCACGAACAAGGTCACGAACCTGTGGCCGACCAAGGAGGACTTCAGGCGCATGATTCCGGCAGTGCTGCGTGGCACGGCGCTGGGTTCAGCACTGGGTATCCTGCCGGGTGGCGGTGCTGCGCTGGCTTCGTTTGCGGCCTACTCGCTGGAAAAGAAGACGTCGAAGTACGCTCACGAGTTCGGCAAGGGTGCGATCGAAGGCGTGGCAGGTCCGGAATCGGCCAACAACGCCGCTGCCCAGACCTCGTTCATCCCGCTGCTGACGCTGGGCATTCCGCCCAACGCCGTGATGGCGCTGATGGTCGGTGCGATGACGATCCACAACATCCAGCCTGGTCCGCAGGTGATGAGCAGCAACCCCGCGCTGTTCTGGGGCCTGATCGCTTCGATGTGGATCGGCAACCTGATGCTGATCATCCTGAACCTGCCGATGATCGGCGTGTGGGTGAAGCTGCTGACCGTGCCGTATCGCTTCCTCTACCCGGCGATTCTGGTCTTCTGCTGCATCGGCGTGTACTCGGTGAACAACCAGACGTTCGACGTGTTCATGGCTGCTGCCTTCGGCGTGATCGGTTATCTGTTCCTGAAGCTGAAGTGCGAACCCGCACCGCTGCTGCTGGGCTTCGTGCTCGGACCGATGATGGAAGAGAACTTCCGCCGCTCGCTGCTGCTGTCGCGTGGTGACTTCACCGTGTTCGTGACGCGTCCGCTGTCGATGGGCCTGCTGATTGCTGCTGCCGCACTGGTGGCCGTGGTGGCACTGCCGTCGATCAAGGCGAAGCGCGAAGAAGCGTTCCAGGAAGAGTAATTCTGACGACAAGCGCCGGCGCCATGCCGGCGCGAGCCGAGTAAGCTTGCGGGGGTGCCAAAAGCGCCCCCGTTTCTTTGAAGCACTGATAGGACTGCCCGACTGCGCTGCAGTCATGGGCTGCGCACGATGATTCGATTCTCCGCACCGCTAGTTGCGTTGCCTGCGCCCATGAAAACGCCATCGCTCGATCGTATCGTTTCCAGGCTTTATATCCTCCGGCTTGTCCAGGCCAGTCCATCCACGGTATTCAACCTGATGGAGCGGCTGCGCGAGCGAGGCATCGACAAGAATATCCGCGCGCTGCGCCCAATCCTGCGTAGCCTGTTGATGGCGCGATCCATTACCGCCGAACTTGTCGAGGGAAACGGCCGCGTCTACAGCATCACGGATGCGGGACGGGCCGAACTGGACGCCTACCTCGCACATCTCAACGTCCTTCAGGACGACATGAGCGAGACAGCCGAATAAACCAATGCAAATGCCGGTACGCCGCCTGGAATGAGGCGTGGTACCGGCATCGTCATCCAAGCATTGTCGGTATCAGGGGTTCACCAACGAAGCATTCAACAACGCCACTGGCTTCGTCCACGAGAGATGAGATGCGTGTCGGCGCGCAGCATGAAAATGCGCCGGTGCAGCGTCTCGATGGAAACGCTGCACCGGCGCCGGGGTGGCAACTATGCTAGTGCGTCAGAGCTTTTCAAATGTGGCGTTCAGCTTGACCCTGTCGACGATTCTGTCGCCGGCACCGCTGACGGCATGCACGTCGAGCAGCTTTACGGCGTCTGTCATCGTGTAGCGGCCGGCCGGCAACGCGGTGTTGTCGTTGGCATGAACCCAGATATAGAGGTGCTGTAGTCTGTCCTTGAGCAATTCCGGCTCGGTCCAATAGTTTGCCGGGCTCAGGCGATAGCCATCGGCGGTCGTATTGACGGCGCGCGAAGCCCGGAATACCACGACGCGTTGATTGCCGTCCGGTCCCTTCATCATTACTTCAAGCCGCATTGGCGCGTCCTTGGGGTTCCCAACGGGAGTCGTCAGACCGAGCGAGGGCCGCCCGGCGACGAAATACAGTTGCGACTCGTCATCCGGATGCCAGGCGATATCGATACTCTCTGTCTCGCATGTCTGAGTCGTGCATAGCTTGCTTACCATTGCCGTACGCGCTTCTTGCCGGGAATCACCGCCCCGAGTCACGACCGCAGGCATTGAGGTGGGTACCGTGATGGCCTGGGTAGACAGCAGTGTGTCAGAGGGGGACAGTCCGCGGGGACCGTTTTCCACGTACGGGTGCTGCAAGCGGTACAAGGATACTTCGACAGGCTTGTCGGCAATCGGAAGGTTGAACGAGAAATAGTATGCGCGGTCCTTGCTAGCCATCTCTTTTGGGATGATGAAGATCCGGTGGCTGCCATCCGCGTAGCGGACCCGTGCTGCGTACCTTGCCCCTCTGTAGTTGATGGAAGTCGTGCCGATTTCCTCCAGGACAAAGGTGTTCCCGCTGGCTGCGAACAACGGCGGGAAGAGCATGCTGGCGCCCGGACTCTCGCTGGATGTCAGCGAGCCGATCACGGTAGCCACCGGAATGCCCATACGATCCGGTTTCAACTGCAACGCCGCACCTTTCCAGTTTGGCGCGACGGGAGCGTAAGTTCGTGTCGTGTCATCCCAAAGATAGTAACCAGGGTTTCCGGCCACGGTCCGCAGCGTTGGTGTTGACTCCAGCAGCTGCTGGATCGCGCGCGTGTTGCTGTTTGTATAAGGAGAGAAGCAGCTCTGACTGTCGGCAGGCTCTTTATAGTCGTTGATTTCCTTGTGGTAGAACTGAGGATCAATCCGGCCGCGCAGTGGCTTGTCTGACGACCGAATGGTAAAGCCATCGGTGGCCGCATACCACGTTCTGAATACGCCTCGCGCGGTATCGAATGGCTGCGGGTGCGAGGCTGCCCATATGAGACCATCGGGATACTCGCCTCCGAACTCCAAGGGTTGCCCTTCAACGAATGGGGTCAAGCCTACGACTCTGCCCAGTGCTCGGTTCATCGCACCGCTACATTCCTCGTTCCATTGGATCTGAGCCCAGCCAGGGCGGCCGGTATTTGCGTCGAAGGCGCTCTGGAGATTTCCGTCACGGTCCTTGTAGCGTCCTTGAGAAAGGGTGGCTCCATAAGCAAGCGGCGACGACTGATTGAACATGTCGAAGGGGTCGGTGGCCTGCAAACCGCGTCCGGTGTTTGCCTTGTCCACCATGATGTTCGCGGCCCACGCCGTGGTGCGGGTTGGAAGGACCCCAGAGATCGGTATCTGCCTCAGTGAATCAAACCTCCTTGGGGGATTTGGGGAGTCCATCATAATGACGCTGTTCCAGCGTGCAGGCAGGTAGTCCACGATGGATATCCTGCTTACCGGCATGCGGGCGTGGATTTCGTCAGCGAGCTTGTCCGAATCGAGGGTATCGGCATTGGAATCAGGATCCTCCCAGAACAGCACCTTGGTTCGTGTGTATGTGAGTTCCGATGGAGCCGCCAGCGGGGGAAGGCTATTCGTGACGCGGTATGCGTAGATCTGTTTTACCTCGTGGCGCAGCTCGTCATAGCCAACGGTTAGTTGGACACCGGACTTCATCCACCCAGTGGGCATCTGCGTGCTCCACGCCTGTGTGCTGTAGCGTGGCAAGGTGTCCTGGGTAATCCTGTCTTCCGCATAGCCATTCAGGTCGGCGGGCTTCTTCAGGAAGAGACGTCCCATCGATACGCCGTTCAGCATTGCTTCGACAAATACTTCTTGGTCATTGCTGATGGGCTTGGTTGGCGTAAACAGCAGGAGCGTGCTGCGGCCTTCGACCAGGTGTGGTGCGATACGCGTTTCGTTCTGCCTCACGACACTGGTTTGCCCGTATTCGAGCGCGCCGGCCAAGTCGAAAGTCGTGCGTGGGTATCCAGGTGTTGGTGTTGGTGTTGGCGTTGGTGTTGGCGTTGGCGTTGGTGTTGGCGTCGGGGTTGGCGCAGGTTGCGTGCTGCCCGATGACGGGCCGCTGTCTCCACCGCCGCCACATCCGGCCAGCGCCGCAAGGGCCAAAGCCGATGCGGCTGCAATGCGAAGGAGTTCCGTGTGCGGCCGACGAAGCGTTGAGACCCTGGAAACAGGTGATGCTGAAGCGAAATTTCGTGAATGATGGTTGTATGTCATTTCATTGCTCGCGTGTATTGGATGTAAATAATGTTGTTTTTGTAATTTATTATTTACGATTGAGTTTAATAATTAACCTCGCCAATGATTTTAGCTGGGCAGTGATAATGTTCCGGCGCTCTTTTTTTGCTTTGGGGCAAATGAGTCTATTATTATGATTTTTGGCGTAAATACTATTTACGTGATGCGTTGATATTGATAATTGACGCGCGAGGAAGAATATCGCTTTGAACGAGATAGGTCGCCTTGGCATTCAAAGGCGGCGCACAAAGACGGCGCTTAATGCGGGGAAAGGGGGGGTGAACCTAAGAAATATCCGGTACGGAATCGCATCGGGCCATCCGCCGGGGAAGCGGGGGCGATGGCTACCGGGCGCATCGGCATTGCGATGCGTGTCAAGGCGTTGACTTGTTGTGTCCCAGGCGAGGATTTACCTTGGCTTCGGCGATGGAAGCCAAGATCTGGAAACCCGGGAGCAGAAGATTCTGAACTACGCCATCACTACCTGGTTTCGTCCATTACGCTTGGCCTGATAGAGGCCCGCATCGGCAGCCTCGATCAGCCGGCTGAAATCGGCATCGCTTCCAGGTACGATCACCGCGCCGCCGATACTGACCGTGACAAATCCGCCGGTTGGGGAGCAGGCATGCGGAATGCGCAGCGTCTCGATCGCGCGCCTGACCTTCTCGGCCAGCAGTCGCGCGCCGCCGGGCGACGTGGCCGGCAGGATCATCGAGAATTCCTCGCCGCCGAAGCGCGCGGGCAGGTCCGCCGGCCGCGCGCAGTTCTCGCGAATCACGGTGGCCACGCGGCGCAGTACCTCGTCGCCGGCCACGTGGCCGTAGGTATCGTTGTAGCCCTTGAATGCGTCGACATCGATCATCAGTAGCGCAAGCTGAGTCTGTTCGCGCTGGGCGCGTTTCCATTCCGCGCCCAGGTACTCGTCGAAATAGCGCCGGTTCGACAGGGACGTCAGCCCGTCGGAATTGGTTAGCCGCTGCAGTTCCAGGTTGGTCTCGAGCAATTGCTGCTGGCTTTGGCGCAGCGCCCGATATGCCTCGTCACGCTGCAGCAGGTTCAGATAGGAGCGAGAGTGGTAGCGGATACGCGCGATCAGCTCGATCGAATCCGGCAGCTTGACCAGATAGTCGTTGGCGCCGGCCGCGAAAGCCGCACTCTTCATGGTGGGCTCTTCCTTCGTCGACAGCACGATGATCGGAATATCGCGCGTGGCGGCGTTTTCGCGGTAGCGGCGCACCAGCGTCAGCCCATCGGTGCCGGGCATGACCAGATCCTGCAGGATCACAGTGGGCTTGGTACGCTCGGCCACCGCCACGGCCTCCTCGGGCTGCGAGCAATAGTGGAAGTCGATATCGGATTCGCTGGCCAGCGCGCGCCGGATAGCCTCGCCGATGATGGCCTGATCGTCGACCAGCAGCACCATCGCCGGGTATTCATGGGTGGCCGCCGCATCGGCCGATTTGATTTGTCTGGGCATTATTCGCCTCCTGTTCTTTTCTCTTACCGCCGACCGCCGCCACACGTCATGACTAGTCGCGGCGCGATCTTCTGCAGTGGCAGAATCTCGCTCGCCGCGCCCAGTGTGGCCGCCGCCTTGGGCATCCCGTAGACGGCGCTCGTGGCCTGATCCTGCGCGATGGTCTGGAAGCCGCGTTCACGCATGGCCTTCAGGCCTTGCGCCCCATCGCGTCCCATGCCGGTCAGCAATACTCCGATTGCTTCACCGCGCCAGTGTTCCACCACGCTTTCAAAAAACACATCGATCGAAGGGCGATACAGGTAGTCGCAAGGTTCGGGGGTATAGATGAGGCGTCCCGAGCTGGTCAGGCGCAAGTGATCGTTCGTGCCGGCCAGCACCACCGCACCGGCCTCCGGTACCTCTCCAGCCCGGGCAAGGCGTACCGGCAGCTGGCACTGCGCGTCGAGCCACTCGGCCATGCCCTGGGCGAACGCTTCGTCGACATGTTGCACGGCGACGACCGCCGCGCCAAAGTCAGCTGGCAACGCGCCGAGCAGCGTGGCCAGCGCAGCCGGGCCGCCGGCCGATGCGCCAATCGCGACCAGCCGGGGCGCGGTGGGCGTCTTGGTGGCCGCCGCGAGCGGATGGGGCGCCTGCGCGCGTCCGCCAAGCAGGCGTGCGATGTTCCGGATCTTCCGCAATAGCGGGCCGGCCGCGAGCTTGGTGTCGGAGTCGGTGAGCGTCGGGGTGTCTACGGCATCGATCGCACCGTGCCCCATGGCATCGAACACCTGGTTCGCGTTACGGCCGAGGTCCATGGTCACCACGACGATCGCACACGGCGATTCGGCCATGATGCGCCGTGTGGCTTCCACGCCGTCCATGACCGGCATCAGCAGGTCCATCAGGATCAGGTCAGGAGTCTGGGTCGCCGCCATCCGCACGGCTTCCTCGCCGTCGCCGGCGATCCAGGCGATCTCGAGTGTGGCGTCCAGCGCAAGCGCGCGCCGCAATGCGGTAACAGCCAGCGCGGAATCATTGACGATGCCGATTCTCATGAGCGTGCCTCGCCGATCAGGTCACGTACCGCGTCGAGCAGCGCGGTATCGTGGAAGCTGCCTTTGGCCAGATAGTAATCCGCGCCAGCCTGCAGGCCGCGCTCGCGATCCTGCTCGCGGTCCTTGTACGAGACGATCATTACCGGCAGATGCGTCAGGCGGGCATCGCTCCGTATCCGGCTGACGAGTTCAATGCCATCCATGCGCGGCATGTCGACGTCGGTGATCACCAGATCGAACGATTCCGCACGCAGCACGTTCCATCCGTCCATGCCGTCCACCGCGACGGCCACGTCGTAGCCGCGTCCGCTCAGCAGCTTGCGCTCCAGTTCGCGCACGGTCAGCGAGTCATCCACCACCAGCACGCGCTTGCGTCGTGTCTGGGTCGTTTCCTCGCCGCCATGGCGCACCCGTTCGATGCGGCCATCGGAGACGAGTTTTTCCACCGACCGCAGCATGTCCTCGACGTCGAAGATCAGGACCGGCGTGCCATCGTCGGTCAGGCTGCCCGCCGCGATGTCCTTGATCTTTCCAAGGGCCTGCGCGAGTGGCTGCACCACCAGCAATCGCTCGCCGATCAGGCGATCCACTGCAAGGCCATACACGCGATCCTGCTCGCCGATGACGACCACGGGGACGGTATCTCCATCCTGGCCACGCTCGGGACGCTGGAGCACCTGCGCGGCGCTGATCAGTCCCACCGGCTTGCCGTCGTGGCGGAAGTGCTGGTGCTGCTCGGTCTGTTCGATGTCTTCGCGGCGCACGGCCACGGCACGCAGCACGTGGCCCAGCGGGAATGCATAGGCTTCGCCCGAGATTTCCACGAGCAGCGCCCGCACGATCGACAGTGTCAGCGGCAACTCGAGATGGAAGTGGAGGCCGCTGCCAGGCTGCTGGGAAAGCCTCAGGCTGCCCCGCACGGCACGCACCATGTCCTGCACGGCGTCGAGCCCGACGCCGCGGCCGGAGACCTCGGAAACCGTCTCGCGCATGCTGAATCCCGGCAGTAGCAGGAACTCGAGCAACTCGGCTTGCGATAGCCGCGCGACGGTGTCCGCCTGGGCGAGGCCTCGCCGCACGATGGCGGCGCGCAACGCTTCCAGATCGACGCCTGCGCCGTCATCGAAGATCTCGATCACAAGCCGGCCGGCGTTGTGCCACGCATGGAGTGATACCCGGCCTTCTTCCGGCTTGTCGGCGACGCGGCGCGTCTCCGGCGCTTCGATGCCATGATCGACCGCATTGCGCAGCAGGTGAGCCAGCGGTGCGTCGAGATGTTCCAGAATGTCCCGGTCGACCTGGGTTTGCTCGCCGGACAACTCCAGTCGGACACGCTTGCCGAGCGAGCGGCCCAGGTCGCGCACCATGCGCGAGTAACCGGTGATGCCATCGGCCAGCGGGCGCATCCGGCACGACAGCGCTGTGTCGTACAGGCGGCGCGACAGTCCGCTCTGGCGGTGATCGTACTGGTCGAATTCTTCCACGCGCTGGGTGAGCTGGCCGTGGCTGTCCTCGAGCAGTTGGCGAGTCTCCATCAGTGCCGCCCGCAAGCGTGGCACGGTGCTATCGGGGCTGTCGAGCAGCGCCTGAACGCCATCGAGCGCCTGCATCACGCGCATCTGTTGACGCCTGGCTTGCTGGATCGCGACGCCGAACGGCCGTAGCCAATGCGTCTCCACCATCGACTCGCCGGCCATCGCCAACAGCCGGTCCAGCCGTTCGGCATTGACGCGCAGGATGCGTTCCTGGTTGCCGGAGTACTCCTGTGGCTGCGCCGGCGCGACGGTGCTCGCTGACGGGCGATCGACCGTGGATAACGGGGGCTCCGGCGGCGAGGGCTCGGCGGCCGACGGCAACACTGTCGGTGCTGCCAGTGCCGCCACATCCGCGCCACCATCGAGCAGCGCCTCGAGACGGGCGACGAAAGCGTCGATCTCCGCCTTGCCGCCAAGCTCCGGCCAGTTGGCGTTGCCATCGGGCGGATGGCCGATTCGCTGCAGCAGGTCAGTGCCTTGCAGCAGCGCATCGATATGGGCGGCGCTCAGCAGAAGGCCGCCACGTTGCGCGGCGACGAGGCAATCCTCCATCACATGCGCAACGCGCACGCCACCGTCGAGCCCGACGATGCGCGCGGCCCCTTTTAGCGAATGCGCGGCGCGCATGCAAGCCTCGAGCTGGACGGCTGCCGTGGGATCGCGTTCCAGGGCCAGCAGGCCGGCATTGAGCACATCGGCCTGCGCGTCGGCTTCGAGCGCGAACAGGTCCAGCAACGAGGCATCACGGAGTTGTTCCGGATTCATGACAGGCTCCGGGTCAACGCCTGCCGCAGCAGGTCGGCATCAAGCAGACCGACGCTGTGGCCGTTGAAATCGAACAGCGCGCGTGAATAGCGGGCGGAGGCGCGCGCGAGCGTCGCCGGCAAGGGCAGCAAGACATCCTGCGTGACGCGCTCGACGCCGGCTACCTCGGCAACGGGCAGCGCGATCGCATTGCGTCCCTGGCCAAGAATCAGGAAGCGCGCCGCGCGCTGGGCATCCTGGCCGCCACGCCCGTTGGATTCAGCGGATTCAGCGGATTCAGCGGATTCAGCGGATTCGCCAAACAGCAGCGCCAGCGAGATGCACGTCAGCAACGCGCCGCGCACGGCCGCTACCCCGATCAGCGCGGCATGGCGCCGATGTGGCAGCGAGTGGACCAGCGCAGGCGCAGTGACTTCGCCCAGCGCGGCCGTCGGCAAGGCCAGCCATTCGTCGCCGACGCGAAACACCATGTACGACTCTCCGGCCAGCCGGTCGGCTGACGATGGGTCGATGGGCGTATCGCTATCGCTGGCAGGCTGGACGATCGGGTCGATGGCCAGTGTGTCGAGCAACACCAAGGCGGCCTGGGCGTAGACCGGGCAATTCCTGCAGGTGATGTGCGTGGCGAGTAGCGGGCAGGTGCGATCGCCGGTCACGCCGATGCGGCGCCAGCAGTCGTCGATGGCGCTTGCCGGGGCGGCATGGGGCAACAGTGAATTTGGTTCAGTCATGGCTCATTCGGGCATGACGTTGGGCGCGTTCGCGCAAGCGGTGCGCGCCGGCGGTATCGCCTCCGCTGTCGAGCAGGGCGGCCAGATGATAGAGCGCTTCTTCATGGCCAGGGTCGAGATACACCGCCTTGCGGTAGGCCGCGTGCGCCTCGGTGGCGCGGCCCGAGGCATCGTGCAGCACGCCCAGCAGACACCAGCCGTCGGCCGATGTCCCGTGCTCAGCCAGGAATTGCTGGCACGCCGCCAGGGCGCGATCGAGTTCGCCGCGATCGGCCATGGCTGCCATGGCAGCCAGCGCGGCTTCGCGGCTGGGCGCGGGTGTTGGCTGCGCTGACGGGCTGCTCGTCGCCACATCCGACACGGGCGCCGCGTGCCTTGCCGGGGTGGTGGCGGCCGATCGGGCCCTCGTGATCACGGGCTGTGGCGGCAGCACCATTTGCGCTGCTGGCGCGTGGCTCGATGGGCTGGCGGCTGGCTGAGCATGGAAGGCGAAGGCCAGCGGGACCCCTGCGCCGGCCAGCCCCTCGCGCGTCAGCAGGCTTGCTTCCGCGGGACCAACGAAGATCATGCCGTCTGGCCGGGTCAGGCGGCGCAGGGTCCGGATCGCTTCGCACTGCGTGGCCGGATCGAGATAGATCATCAGGTTGCGGCAAAACGCAAAGTGGTACGGCGCTTCGTGCCTCAGCAAGTCGGGGTCTATCAGGTTGCCGTATAGCAGCCGTACCTGATTGTGGACCTTTGGCAGCAGTTGATAGGTCGCCGGTGTGCCGGTGACCGGCATGAAGTAGCGATCACGGAAGTCCAGCGGCTGGCCGCGAAACGCGTTGTCGCCATAGACAGCGGCGCGCGCGCGTTCCAGGGCGCGTGCGCTGATATCGATGGCATCGACGCGGAAGCGATTGCCCGGAATCCCGGCGTCGAGCAGCGCCATCGCGATCGAATAGGGCTCTTCACCGGTCGAGCAGGGCAGGCTGAGGATGCGTAGCATCGGCTCCCCGGCCCCGAACACCCGTTGCGCGGCGAATCGGGCCAGCGCGAGCAGTGCCTCGCGGTGCCGGAAGAACCAGGTTTCCGGGACGACGACGGACTCGATCAGCGCCTGCAGCTCGTCCGGCACCGCATGAAGCAGGTTCCAGTAGGCCGCGGGGTCATCGGCGCCCAGGGCCTGGCGCCGTTCTTCCACCGCGCGCGCGATCGTGCCTCGGCCGACCGATGCGGCATCAAGCCCGATGCGTTCCTTCAGCAGCGCCTCGATCAAGGTGGGCGGATGGGGGGCGTCGGTCATGCCGGGGACGTTGCGGAAAACAGCATGGCGTGGACGGCGTCGGGCAGCAGCGCACCGACATGTACCCATTGGATCAGGCCACGCGGATCGTGGCGCACCGGTCCAAGATAGCGGGCGTGTGTCGGGTCGATGCCGCCATCGATGAACGATGCGGGATCGCAGCGCAGCGTTTCGTTGGCGTGCTCGAGCCGCAGGCCAAGCACGCGAGGCTGGGTGCCGGCGTCGCGCGCGCGCCGATAATGCACCAGCGCGGTGCGGGTGCTGGCGCGCGCGGTGGCGGGTGTGCCGGTGGCCAGCGCGGTGATGTCGATGACAGGCACGGGCTGTCCGTGCCGGGTCATCAGTCCGCAGACCCACTCCGGCGCGCCGGGTATCTGTTTGACGGGGCCGAGCGGCAGGACCTCGGCCACCTCGACGCTATCGAGCGCGTAGCGATCGGCGCCGATGCGGAAGAGCAGGAAAAGGGCCATGGCGATGGCGGCTCCGGGGTCGCCTGCTCAGACTTTGAAGCGCGAGACGCCGCTGCGCAGTTCGTTGGAAACCAGCGTCAGTTCGTCGATGGCCTGGCTGGACTGACGCAGCGACTCCACCGTCTGCTGCGCGGCTTCGGACAGCTGGATCAGCGCCTGATTGATCTGCTCGGCGCCGCCTGCCTGCGCCTGCATCCCTTCGTTGACCATCTGCACGCGCGGCGCCAGGGACTGAACCTGCCCGATGATCTGCGAAAGCTGGTCGCCCACCTGGGTGACCTCGGACATGCCGCGGCGGACTTCCTCCGAGAACTTGTCCATGCCCATCACCCCGGCGGCCACGGCCGACTGGATCTCGCGCACGATCTGTTCGATGTCGTAGGTGGCCACGGCGGTCTGGTCCGCCAGGCGACGAATCTCGGTGGCCACCACGGAGAATCCGCGGCCGTACTCGCCGGCCTTTTCGGCCTCGATCGCGGCGTTCAGCGACAGCAGGTTGGTCTGGTCCGCCACGCGCGCGATGGTGGTCACCACCTGGTTGATATTGCCGGCCTTCTCGTTGAGCGTGGCCAGACGGGAGTTAACCGAGCCGGCGGCTTCCATCACGTGGTTCATCGTCGCTTCCATGCGCGACAGACCCACCTGACCGGTGCCAGCCAGTCCGGCTGTCTGGTCGGCGGCGTGGGAAACCTCGCTCATGGTGCGGACCAGGTCGCGCGCGGTAGCCGAGATTTCGCGCGAAGTCGCGCCAATCTGCGTGGTCGTGGCGGCCGTTTCGGTGGCGGTGGCCTGCTGCTGGCGCGCCGTGGCGGCGATCTCGTTGACCGAGGTAGTGACTTGAATTGCCGAGCGTTGCGCTTGTCCGACCAGCGACGTCAGCTCGTCAGCCATCTGGTTGAAACCTTCCTCCACGGCCTGGAACTCGTCTTGCCGATGCAGCACCATCCGCTGGCGCAGGTCGCCGCCGCGCATGGTCTTCAGCAGCGAGACGATCTTGCCCATCGGCACCGTAATGGCGCGTAGCAATTGATAGCCGGCGATCAGGGCGGCGAGCACGGCGATGCCGAATGCCACTTCGATACTGACCTTGGCCGTTACCACCGAGTCAACGATGCCAGTGGAGGCCCGCTCATTGACCTTGCCGTTGTCGTCGACGATGTCCTGCAGCAACTTCCGGCCATCAGACCAGAGGTCGTGCGCGCTGCCGCGCAGGGCGGCCTGGGCTGTGGCGGCATCCTTCCACTGAGCAGGGTCAAGGTACGGCTGGGCGGCCTGCTGGTACCGGGCGCGGACGGCCTGGTAGTTGTGGAAGCGGGCCCGGTCGTCGTCACGGACGATGGTGGCGTCGTACTGCTGCTCCAAACGGTCCAGACGCTGCATGGCGTCCTGCGTCTGCGTCAGCAGGCGGGCGCGCTGCGGAGCATCGGCCGCGGTTACCGTCTGCCAGGCCAGCACGTAGATTTCGCCCCAGACCCCGCGCATTCCGGCGCTGTAGTTCAGGCCCGGCAGCGCATCGGTGCGCATCACGGTGGTTTCGTGCTCGATGGCGGACAGCCGTCGGTAGGCGACGCCGCTCATCAGTGCCATGACCAGCAGGATGATGGTGAAGCTCGCCAGAATGCGGGTGCGGATGGTCCAGTGGGTCACGATCAGGATCGTCTCCGGTGAGGCCGCCGGGCTCGGGGCGGGCTGGGTCATGCGTTGGGGCGGGCGCCGTCACCCAGTTGGGGGTATCCCTCGTTTGGGTGGTAGCCTTTTGCGGCGTAGGGTACTGTAACGCCCAAGCCATTTCAACGCGGTGCCCGGGGCGTTGCGCCGTTGCGCCGGAAATTGGAAGCGCTTGCATTTTCCAAGGTTTTCGTCACACTTGCCAAATAGCTTGAGCAGGGAACATGTTCATCACAACAGATAGGGCAGGGATGGTGGCCAAGTCGGAGGCGCAGGCGACTGGTGCCTTGCCGCCGGCGGATGTCGATCCGCTGACCGGCGTGGTCGCTCGCCAGGCATTCTTGAATCGGCTGGAAACGCGCCTGCATAGCGAGGCGACGCCCCGCTTTTCCCTGTTGCTGGTTGGCATCGACGATTTCCGCGCGTTCAACGACATGCATGGCCATATGGAGGGCGATGCCATCCTCCAGCAAGTTGCCCGCCGGCTGCGCGATGCCGCGCCGCGCGACGCCGTGGTTGGCCGCGTGGGCGGCGACGAGTTCGCCGTGCTGCTGACCTCCATCTCGGACCCGACGCTGGTGCGGCACGTGAGCGCCGCCATCCTGTCGATGCTGTCTGCCCCCCACGAACTTAACGGCCGCCGCCACCATGTGCTGGCCAGCTTGGGCGCGTGCGTGATGCCGACCGGCGGGGATACCACTTCCGATGTGCTGGCAGCCGCCAGCCTGGCACTGGCCCGGGCCAAGCACGATGGCGGGCGCACGATCCGCTTCTTCAAACCGCAGATGCGCACGGATGTGATGACGCGACTGTCGCTCGTCCAGGCCTTGCGGGAAGCCTACGCCCAGCGGCAGTTCGAACTGTTGTACCAGCCGCAGGTGGACCTGCGGGATGGCCGCGTGCTGGGCGCGGAGGCACTGATGCGCTGGCGGCATCCGACGCTGGGCCTGCTGGCCCCGGCCGCGTTTATCGACGCCCTGGCCGCGAGCAGCGTGGCGGCGGACGTCGGCATGTGGCTGCTGCACACGGCTTGCGCGCAGGCGCGGGCGTGGTCGCTGACGTTTCCCGATGCCCCCCGGGTGGCGATCAACCTGTTTGCCGCCCAGCTGTCCGAAAGCCGCTTGCTGACCGAGGTCCGCCATGTGCTGCGGGCGCTCGAGCTGCCGCCCGACCGGCTGGAGATCGAGATCACCGAGACCATCGCACTGCAGCAGGGCGACGAGGTGTCGGGCCAGCTCCAGGCGCTGCGCCGCGATGGCGTGACGCTGACTTGCGACGATTTTGGCACCGGCTATGCATCTCTGAGCTTCCTGAAATCCTTCCCGGTGGACCGGCTCAAGATCGATCAGTCGTTTATTCGCAACGTCACGCAAGACAGTGTCGATGCGGCGATCGTGCGTTCGGTCATCAACGTCGGGCAGAGCCTGCGCATCGGCGTGGTCGCCGAAGGGGTGGAAAACAACGCCCAGCGGGAATTCCTGCTGGCCAACGGATGCGTCGAGGCGCAGGGCTATCTCTATGGGCGCCCGATGTCCGCTGACCTCCTGACAGAGCACCTCCGCCGCCAGCCGCGCTGACACGGGCGACGGATTTGTTTCCACCTTTATCCCCCATCGCCCGGCCGGGCCGCGGGGAAATATGTACTTACAAAGTCCGGTACACAGGTAGAACTCTGCATCGTTATCAGATGTAGGGTGGCACTGACAGGTCGCCACGATGGCGGCCGCGCGTGGGCGCGGTGGCCCACCGGACTCAGGTAACACACATGCAATCCCATACAAGATTCGCGCTGGCGCCTGTGGCGTTCGGCCTGGCCGCGCTGCTCGCGCAGGCACCGGCCGGCGCTCAGGGCTATAACCCGAACATGCCTCCTGGCTACATCGAGCAGGGGCAAGGCGGAGCCGGAGTGCCCGCCGGCCCGGAAACTGCACAGTCGGCGGACCCTTCCTCGCGCATTGCCACGGTAACCGATGCGGCCGGCGGCCTCAGTTTTGCTCCGGCGGGCTCCGACGAATGGGCTGCGATCGGCCTGAATCGGCCAGTGACCACTGGCGACCGGGTCTGGGTCGATCCGGGCGGCCGAGCGGAACTTCACGCCGGCGCCACTGCGATCCGACTGGGTGGCGGCACCGCCGCAGGGGTGCTGAACCTCGACGATCACACCACGCAGGTAAAACTGACACAAGGCACGCTCCAGTTGCGCGTGCGCGCGCTGCCACCCGACCAGCAAGTGGAGATTGATACACCCAATCTGGCGTTTGTGCCACGTGAGCCGGGTGACTACCGGCTCGACGTTTCCCCCGACGGCACCACGACGCAGGTGTCGATCCGCCACGGCACCGCCGTGCTTTATGGCGACACGCGTTCGATCGAAATGAGCCGTGGGCAGCGGATGCGCTTTGCGGGTGCCGATCTCGCGGATGCCGGTCCGGGCAACGTTGGTGGACCCGACAGCTTCGACCAGTGGACGGCCGCGCGCGACGCGCGCGAGGATGAGTCCGTATCGGCGCGTTATGTTCCGCGCGATATGACGGGCTATACCGCGCTGGACGACTATGGTGACTGGCAGCAAGACCCGGGCTATGGCGCGGTGTGGTTTCCTCGCGCCGAGCCAGCCGGTTGGGCGCCCTATAGTTCGGGCTACTGGGCCTGGGTGGCGCCCTGGGGCTGGACCTGGGTCGACGACGCGCCGTGGGGCTTCGCGCCTTCTCACTATGGGCGTTGGGCCTACTTCGGCAACCGCTGGGGATGGGTGCCGGGGCCGATCTCGGTGCGGCCTTACTATGCGCCAGCGGTGGTCGGATTCGTCGGTGGCGTGAGCGCGACGATCAGCATCGGCGGCGGGCCGGGGGTGGCCTGGTATCCGTTGGGCCCTCGCGATGTGTATCGGCCGATCTATCGCGCCAGCCCGACCTATGTCACGCGCATCAACAACGTCACGATCAACAACAACTTTATCGCCCGTGGCGATCGGGATCGTTGGAACAACCGCGAGGTACCTGGCGCGATCTCTGGCATGTCGTCACGGAGCTTCGTGGAGGGCCGACCGGTGCCGCGTGCCCGTACGCGCGACGAGTGGCGGCATCTGCCCGCTGGTGAAGGCAACTTTGGCGCGCCGCCGATGGCGCCGGTCAAGACCAGCCTGATTGGCGCGGCCCAGCCGCGCGGGCTGCCGCCGATGGCGCGCGCGGGGTTTGAGCGGCAGGCGATTGCCGCGCGTCAGCCTGGCCGTGTGGGGCCCGACGAACTGGCAAACCGCTTCGCGCGCGAAGGCGGCACGGCGGGTGCGGGGCCGGCATGGCGGGGGCCGACGCAGGAAGCGCGGCCGCAACAGGGTTCACGCCGGGGTGGGCAGCCAGCCCAGGCAATGCCGTGGCAACCTGATGTGCGGGTTAGCCAGGCGGCCCAGAGCGGTCGCGGCTTCGCGCCGCGGCCGGACCAGATGCGTGGTCTGCCGCAGGAGTCCCAACGACAGGAGCAGGCGATCCAGCGTCAGCAGTTCGACCAGCAACGCCAGACGGAAGAACGCCAGCGGCAGTCCGCGGAATTCCAGCAGCGTCAGCAGCAGGCGCTGCAGCGACAGGCGCAGGACCAGCAGCGGCAGCAACTCGATCAGCAGCGCCAGGCGCAAGAGCGTCAGCAGATGGATCAGCAACGGCAGTCGCAACAGCGTCAGCAGCAGTTCGATCAGCAGCGCCAGGCGCAAGAGCGTCAGCAGATGGATCAGCAACGGCAGTCGCAACAGCGTCAGCAGCAGTTCGATCAGCAGCGCCAGGCGCAAGAGCGTCAGCAGATGGATCAGCAACGGCAGTCGCAGCAGCGGCAACAGCAGTCGGACCAGCAACGGCAGGCGCAAGAACGCCAGCAGATGGATCAACAGCGGCAGGCGCAGCAGCGGCAGCAGCAAATGGACCAGCAGCGGCAAGCGCAAGAACGCCAGCAGATGGATCAACAACGGCAGGTGCAGCAGCAGCAACAGCAACAGCAACAGCAGCTCGAACACGCACGCCAGTTCCAGGAGCAACAGCGCCAGCAATTCGAGCAGCAGCGTCAGCAGGCCATGCAGCGGCAACAGGTGGATCAGCAGCGCCAGGCGCAGGAACAACAGCGGCAGGTACAGGAGCAGCAACGGCAGATGCAGGAGCAACAGCGCCAACAGCAGGACCGCCAGCGCCAGATCCAGCAGCAACAACAGCAACAACAGCAGCAGCAACAGCAACAGCAGCAACAACGGGCGCAGCAGGAGCGCGCGCGTCAGAGTCGTGAGGAACAGGCACATAACGACGGTCGTTGATGAGTCCGTGGTGTTTCACCCTCGCCAGCTAGCGGGATAGGGGGTGGATGTCCAGCGGCACCTCCTGAAAGACAAAGGGCGTCCGAATCATCGGACGCCCTTTGCTTTCTCTCCACTTGCGATTCTAGTTATGGCGCTGGCTTGCCCGCCAGCAGGGTCCCACTCCTCCGTCGTCTCTCTCCGGCGGGCTGCTTACTTGCCCAGTTCCGACAGGCGTACCGGCGCGATCTTGCCGTTCTGCACCCAGCCAACCACGGTATCGGCCATGGAGCCGCCCTTGGCGTCGATGCCTTCCACCTCGTTCGGATTGACATCCTTCGGCAGCGTCTTGACCGCTTCGGGCATCTTCGCGCGGATGGCCGCTGCGTCGCTGGTGGTGCCTGCCAGCTTCATGGCATTGGCCAGCGCCCAGGTCATCGTGTAGTTCAGCGACATTTCCGTGGTGGCATCGCGACCGTCGTGCAGTTTCTTGTAGCGGGCGTTATAGGCCTGTGCCACCGGGCGTGCGTCGTTGACCAGCGGCATCACGCCGATCGAGCCTTCGAGCATGGCCAGACCGTTCGTGACCTTGGCCATTTCGTCCATCTTGGCCTGGTCCATGATGATGAAGCCGCCCTTGAAGCCAAGCTCGCGCGCCTGCTTGACCACCAGCGCGGTCGGCTCCGATGGGCCGCCGACGAACATCACGTCGGGTTTGTCGGCGATGGCGCGCGAAACGCCGGTGTAGAAGTCGGTGGCCTTGGTGTACGACATCGGATTGTTGCCCACCACCTTGCCGCCCGCGCCTTCCCAGGCCGGCACGAACGCTTGCACCCAGGCCTTGGCGTAGTCATGGTCGGCAGGTACCAGCGCCACGTTCTTGCCAAAGCGCTTCATCTGCGCCTTGACGAACGGCTCGATGTAGCCGGTGTATGCCGGCGGGATGCGGATCGTCAGCTTGTTGCCGGCGTCGGTGATGCGCGGCACGCTCGAGTACGCCATCACCATGAACTTTTCCTGTTCATTGAAGGCCTGCAGCGCGAAGATGCCGCCCGAGTGGGGTACGAACACCGCCGGGGTCTTGTACTGCTGCACCAGGCGACGCGCATTGATCGCGGCTTCGGCAGGCGCGTACTTGTCGTCGAGCGAGACGACTTCCAGCTTGACCTTCTTGCCCTTGACCTCGAGGCCGCTGGCGTTGATCTCGTCGACAGCCATCTGGATGCCCGACAGCACGTTCTTGCCGTAGAGCGCCGCGCCGCCCGACAGCGGACCGGTGTAGCCGATCTTGACCACTTCCTGCGCCAGTGCCGGTGCCGATGCGACCAATGCCGCCACCGCGCATGCGGCCAGCGGGAAGAAACGACCCAATGTCTTGTACTGCATTGCTGTCTCCTTTGAGTTTTGACTGCGCTTGTTCTCTACGCCCTTATCGCCCTTTTCCCGCGAGTGAGAGAAGGGTGTATTCAGCCAGTTCGGCGAATCGAATTACCCGCCGATGTACGCCTTCCTGATCCCCTCATCCTTCAGCAGCGTATCGCGATCACCTTCCATCACGATGTGACCATTCTCGATCACGTAGGCGCGATGGGCGATGCCGAGCGCCGCGTAGGCGTTCTGCTCCGCCAGCAGTACGGTGGTGCCGGCGCGATTGATGCGCTGGATGATCTCGAACATCTGCTTGACCACCAGCGGTGCAAGACCCAGCGAGGGCTCGTCGAGCAGCAGCGCGCGCGGGCGGCTCATCAGCGCGCGGCCCAGCGCCACCATTTGTTGTTGCCCGCCAGACAGCGATCCCGCGGGATCATCCTTCTTCTGGAGCAGGATCGGGAACATCTCGTAGACCTCTTCGAGCGTCTTGCGGATGCCGGCCCGGTCACGGCGATGCACATAGGCGCCAAGCGTCAGGTTCTTCTCGACGCTCATTGCGGGGAACAGCTTGCGGCCCTCTGGGCAGTGCACGAGTCCCGCCTGCACGATTTGCGACGGCTTCATCCCGCCAAGCTCGCGGCCGTCGAAACGCATGCTGCCGCCGCTGATGCGATGGATGCCGCTCATCGCGAGAAAGATGGAGCTCTTGCCCGCGCCGTTCGCGCCAAGCAGTACCACGAGTTCTCCGGCGCCTGCGTGCAGCGAGATATTGTCCAGGGCGCGGAAGCTGCCGTACGACAGCGAGACGCGATCAAGCTGCAACATGGTCGGCTCCCAGGTAGGCTTCAATGACGTGCGGATCTTGCTGGATCTGCGCCGGCGTGCCTTCGGCAATCTTTTCGCCGTAGTTGAGCACCATGATCTTGTCGGCCAGTCGCATGATCATGTCCATCTTGTGTTCGATCAGGCAGACGGTCTTGCCGTGCCGGACCATCTTGCGGATCAGTTCGGCAAGGCCGACCGTCTCCTCCGGGTTCACGCCACCGGCAGGTTCGTCGAGCAGCAGCAGATCCGGGTCAGTGGCCAGCGCAAGCGCGAACGCCACGCGCTTGCGCGCTTCCTGGGTGATATCCGCAGCCAGTTCATGCGCCAGGTGTGACAGCCCGACGAAATCGAGCGCGGCCTCGGCCTTCTCCCGACACAGCTTCTCTTCTTCGCGCAGGCGGCGCGTGTTGAACAGCACGTCGGCCAGCCCGGACTTTGTGCGGAGCCGATGGCCGACGATCAGGTTGTCGAGCACGGTCGCGCGGTCGAACAGCGAGGTGGCCTGGAACGTGCGCGCCACGCCCAGGCGGGCGATCTGGTCCGCGCGCAGTCCGGCGACGTCCTGTCCCTTGAGCAGGATCTGGCCCGATGTCGGCGCATGGGTGCCAGCGATCAGATTGAAGAACGTCGTCTTGCCGGCGCCATTGGGACCGATGATCGCGTTGATATGGCCGGTCTCAAACGTTACGGACACATCGTGCACCGCGGTCAGGCCGCCAAATTTCTTGGTCAGATTGCGGATCTCAAGCATTCTCGGCTCCGGGGCGGGTGGTCGGGACGGACGTGGTTTGCGTCGGGCGCGCGGCGGCCATCTGTCCACGGCGCGCGGCGGCGGCTCGGCGGACTTGCCGCTTCAGGAACGAACCGACGATGCCATCCGGCACGAAGATGATCAGCAGGATCAGCACCGGACCGAACACGAGCATCCGGTAGTCCTGCAGGAACTGCAGGGTCTGCGTGACCCACGGTACCAGCAGCGAACCAAGCAGCGGACCGAGCAGCGTGCCCGTGCCACCGACCAGCATCGCCATGACCATGTCGAACGTGATGTCGGTGCGGGCGATGTCCGGACCCAGGAAGCGTACCTGGCCGGCATAGAGCGCGCCGGCGAATCCGGCGTAGCCCACGGAGAGCACGAACGACAGGACCTTGGTGCGCATCAGGTTGATGCCGAGCGCTTCCGCGAGAGCATCGCTGTTACGCACGGCCATGAAGCTGCGGCCGACCAGCGAGCTGACGATGCGATGCATGACGAATGTGCCCAGGGCCAGGAAGACCAGCACCAGGTAGTACTGCGCCTGTACGCTGTCGAAGGCGATCGGACCGATCGAAGCCGGGACCGGGATGCCGATCAGGCCTACCGCACCGTGGGTCAGGCTCTCCCATTTCTCGATCAGCAGATAGATGATGTAGCCCACGCACATCGTGAAGATCGAGAAGTAGTGCCCCTTCAGGCGCAGCGACACCGTGCCGACGACATAACCCAAAACCATGCAGACCACGCCGGACAACGCGAACGCGAGCCAGTACGGCATCTGATGGTCGACGGTCAGGATGCCCAGGGTGTAGGCGCCGATAGCCATGAAGCCGCCATGCGCGAGATTGAGCTGGCCCGTGTATCCGGTCAGCAGGTTCAGCCCGAGCGTGGCGATGGCCATGATGAAGGCCAGCGTCATCACCGTCAGGTAGTAGCTGTTGGGGACGGCCAGCGGAAACACGATGGCCGCGACGAACAACAGCGTCCAGCCGATTTTGCCTTGCATTGTTTTCATGGTGGTCTCCTGGTTCCTGTCAGGCGGTCTTGCCGGCGAACAGGCCCTGCGGACGCACCGACAGGATGATCACAAGCAGCAGGAAGGCGATGATGTCCTTGTAGTCGGTGGAGATGTAGAAGCCACCGAAGCTTTCGGCCATGCCGATGATCAGCCCGCCCACGATCGCGCCGGGGATGCTGCCCATGCCGCCGAGGATGATGATCACGAACGCCTTGGTGATGACCAGGTTGCCCATGCTCGGATAGACCAGGTTGATCGGCGCGTAGAGTGTGGCGGCGATGGCGGCCAGCGCGCCAGAGATCGCGAACACAAGCAGTGTCACGCGCATGGCGTCGATACCGACCAGCGCGGCGCCTTCGCGGTTCTGCGCCATGGCGACGATCGTCGAACCCGTGACCGTGCGCGTCAGGAACAGGTGGAGCAGCACCATCAGGCCGAATGCCGCGACGATGATCAACAGCCGTTGCAGTGGAGCGGTCAGGCCGAAGATCTCGACCATCTGACCATACGGCGTGGGCATGCGGTGGAAGTCGGCCCCCCACAGGGCCTGCGCGCCGGCTTCGAGAAACAGCAGGATGCCGATGGCGGCGATCATGTCGTGAATCTCGGGCGCATGGCGCAGCGGATAAAAGACCAGGCGGTCCGCCAGCATCGACAGCACCGCCACCACGACGGCCGCCGCAAGCATGGCCAGCCAGTAATTCATGCCCAGCGTGGTCATGGCGTAGTACGACACATACGCACCGGCCATGTAGAACGCGCCGTGCGCGAAGTTTGGTACGTGCAAGATGCCGTAGACCAGGGTCAGTCCGAGTGCGACCAGGCTATAGACGCCGCCCAAAGTCAGGCCATTGAGAAACTGCTGAAAAAACAATGCCATGAACCGTCTCCTTGCGCCGATACAGGGGTTTGTACCGACACTGTCTGTTGACGCCGTGACGTTCTCGCACGGTCGTTCTTTTTTGGCGACTGTTGCATAGCGTTTTAAGTAGCGTCAAGCGATCGGACGTAGTATTCCGCTGTGCGAAATATGGGCTTGCAGAAGCCTTTCAGAACCTCCGCGTTATCCCTGATTTCAGTGTGCAAGTGGCCCCCGGGGCGGGCCTTGCCTTACTTGCCGTGTGTATGACCGCAATTCTTTCCGCGCATAGCGCGGTCGTTCCTTGCCGGAAACTGATATGAAGTCGAAATGAAGCGCACAACCTCGATTCCGATGCCCGCCGATACCGCCCTGGTATCGGCCGATGCCGCGCGTCCCGCTGAGGACGGGGATCGGAATTTCGTCACGGCGCTGGCCCGCGGCGTGGAGTTGCTGCGTGCGTTCGGACCGGACGATGACTTCCTTGGCAATGCGGAGTTGTCTCGTCGTACCGGCATCCCCCGACCAACCGTGTCGCGCCTGACGTACACGCTGGCCAGCCTCGGGTACCTCGTGTACGTCGAGGCCCAGGAGAAGTACCGCATTGGCCAGGCGGCGATGCTGCCCGCGCAGCGCTATCTCTCGGGGGCCGGCATTCGCGATATCGCGCAGCCGCTGATGCAGTCTCTGGCGTTTGCCACTGGCTGTACGGTGGCGCTGGCGGCGCCGGATCGTCACGACATGGTGTATCTCGAGGTGTGCCAGCCGCGTGGTGCGTTGGTGATGAGGCTCACGCCTGGCTCGCGGCTGCCGATGGCGACATCGGCCATCGGCAAGGCGTGGCTGGCGGGCCTGACATCCGATCGGCGAGGCGCGGTGTTCGCCGAACTCGAGCGTCACCACGGGGCGCGTTGGGCATCCATCCGTACCAAGCTTGAGCGTGGGCTGCGCGAACACGCGCGACGTGGCTTCTGCATGGCGCACGCCGAGTGGGACCGTTCGGTGAGTGGCGCCGCCGCGCCGGTGAGTCTGGCGGATGGCTCGGAAGTGCTGTCGATCAACATCGGCGGGGCGTCCACGCGGCTCTCGCCCGAAATTCTCGAAGGCAATCTTGGCCCCCGCATTCGCGAGTTGGCGGACGCGCTCGCGGCAAGACTCTGGCGGCCAGCCTGATCTTATTCATCGCAGACATCGAACCTTGGAGGCATGCATGGAAGTTCGCAACAAGACCGTAATCGTGACCGGTGGCGGCACCGGTATTGGACGCGCCCTGGTGCTGGCGTTTGCCCGTGCCGGCGCACGCGGCATCGCCGTGGCGGATATTGACGAGGCCGGCGCGTCGCAGGTGGCCGCCGAGGCAGTGGCGGCCGCGCCAGGCTGCCAGATCTTCTCGCAACGCGTGGACGTGGCAAATGCCGAAGCCGTGCAGAATCTGGTCGACACCGCCACGCAGCGTTTCGGTCAGGTGGACGTGTTCTGCTCAAACGCCGGCATCATCCTGCGCAAGGGCCTTGATGCCACCGCGGACGAATGGCAGCGCATCTGGGAAATCAACGTCATGGCGCATATCCACGCGGCCAAGGCTGCGCTGCCGCAGATGCTCGAACGTGGTGATGGGTACTTCGTGAACACGGTCTCGGCTGCGGGTCTGCTCTCGCAGATCGGATCGGCGCCTTATGCCGTGACCAAGCACGCGGCGATCGGCTTTGCCGAATGGCTGTCGATCACCTACGGCGACCGCGGCATCAAGGTGAGCTGCATCTGCCCGCAGGGTGTGCAGACGAAGATGCTGTTCGGCGAGGGCGGCGAGCGCAAGGGCTTCCTGCAGGCTGGTTCGGTCACGGCCGAGCACGTGGCTGAGAAGACGCTCGAAGGCGTCGCCAACGAGAGCTTCCTGATCCTGCCGCACCCCGAGGTGTTGGAGTACTACCGTCGCAAGGGGCAAGACTACGATCGGTGGCTGCGTGGCATGCGTCGGCTGCACGACCAGGTCACCAAGGAGTTTGGCAACATCGTCGTTTAACTCAGGGCCCCGCGCGGGCCTATCCCATATCCAGAGGCGAAAAGCCCGGAGAATCAGGAGACAGATCCATGTATGTACGAATGTTCACGCGTCGCCATGTCGTGGCGATGCTGGCTGCCGCGGCCTCGTTAGCGGCGATTCCCGCCGCGCAGGCGAACGATGCCTATCCGGCCAAGCCGATCCGCATGGTGGTCGGCTTTCCGAGCGGTGGTGCGCCGGACATTCTTGCGCGGATTTTTTCCGAGAAGTTCTCGCTGGGGCAGCCCGTTATCGTCGACAACAAGCCGGGCGCGGGCGGCAATATCGGCGCGGAGACGGTGGCCCGCTCAGCGCCCGATGGTTACACGCTGGCGCTGGGCACGGTCGGCACGCATTCGATCAATGGCGCGCTGTACAGCAAGATGCCCTATGACATGGTCAAGGACTTCACGCCCGTGATCCTGTTGGCGTCCACGCCGAACGTGCTGGTCGTGCATCCGTCCGTGCCCGCGAAGAACGTGCAGGAACTGATTGCGCTGGCCAAGGCCAAGCCGGGGCAGTTGACGTTTGGCACGCCGGGTATCGGTACGTCCTTGCACGTGGCGGGCGAACTGTTCAACACGATGGCGGGAACGAAAATCGAGCATGTTCCATACAAGGGGCGGGCGATGGCCATTCCGGACTTGCTGGGCGGCCACATCACGATGATGTTCGACAACCTGCCGTCCGCGCTGCCGGTGGTGAAGGAGGGCAAGCTGCGCGCGCTGGGCGTGACCAGTGCGCATCGTTCGGCCTCCGCACCGGACATCCCGACCATCGCCGAGCAGGGCCTGCCCGGTTACGAGGCAACATCGTGGTTCGCGGTCTTCGTGCCGGCACATACGCCGAAAGAGATCGTGGTCAAGCTGAACGCCGAGATGAACCGCATTTTCACGCAGCCCGACGTGCAGGCAAAGCTCAAGACGTTGGGTCTCGATCCGGTTCTCGGGACGCCTGAGAAGCTGGCAGAGTATCAGCGCAGCGAGATCGCCAAGTGGGCGAAGGTCGTGAAGGATTCTGGCGCGAAGGCGGACTAATACCGCATCTTCCCGGCAAGGGCCGGGGCTCTCGCGAGTCCTGGCCCTTGGGTAGTCAGGCGTCCGGCTCGGCCGCGCCTTCGGTCGGTGCGGGCAGGGCGTCGCGCAGCCGGCTGAAGCTGATGATTGCGCCGATCGCCGCCACGCAGGCGGCGGCGAAGAGCGCGGTTCTCGCCGCACCAGCGTTGTCTAGGCTGAACAGCAGCGCGACCACTGCGGTTCCCGTGGTCTGTCCCAGCAGACGCGTCGTTGCCTGAGCACCGCTGGCACCGCCGCTTCGCTCACGTGGCGTGGCGCCGATCATCGCCCGGTTGTTCGGGGACTGGAAGAAGCCGAAGCCGATACCGCACAGCGCGGTGCGCCAGGCGATATCGAAGCTGCTGGCGGTTGGCGAGAGCAAGGCCAGGCCAATCAGACCGGTAGTCAGCATAATCAGGCCCGCGCCTGCCAGAATGCTGGCCGGATAGCGGTCCGACAGCCTGCCGGACAGCGCTGCCATCAAGGCGACCATCAGCGGCCAGGGGGTGATCAGCAAGCCCGTTTCCTGCAGGCTGCGTCCAAGCTGATACTCGAGATAGAACGGCAAGGCTACGAACGCGAGCATCTGCGTCATGAACGAGCAGAACGATGTGCCGACAGCCAGCGTGAAGGCGCGGCTCGCGAACAGATCGACCGGTACCAGCGGCGCCGGACGCCCGCGTTGGCGACGCACCAGCAGCCAGCCGAGGACGATGGCCAACGCGATCCCGATCGCGCCAACGACGCGCAGTGTTGCGTGCCCCATGCTGTCGACGCCGAGGATAAACATGCCGAAGACCACTGCGGACAGCACGGCGCTGGGATAGTCGAACGCGCGCGGCTGGGCCGGTGTGTCAGGCAGCGCCCAGCGCGAGATCCATAGCGCGACGATGGCCACCGGTACATTCACCGCGAACAGCCACGGCCAGCTGCTGATGCCAAGGATCAGCGCGCCGAGTGAAGGGCCAACGGCGATCGTCACGCCAACCACCAGCGCGTTGAGTCCGATACCGCGTCCGAGCTTGGTCGGCGGATAGATGAATCGCACGAGCGCGGTATTGACGCTCATGATGCCGGCACCACCGATGCCCTGGATGACACGGGCCGCCACCAGCATCGGCAGGTTCACCGCGCATGCGGCGAGCAGCGATCCGATGAGGAAGATTGCCAGCCCAGTCCGGTACACACGCTTGTAGCCGAGGATGTCGCCCAGTGACGACAACGGCAACAGGCAGATGGTAACGGTCAACTGGTAGGCATTGACGACCCAGATCGTGCTGGCGGCTTCGGCGTTAAGCTCACGGGAGATCGATGGCAACGCGATATTGGCGATCGAGCCATCGAGCACGGCCATGATGAGACCGCAGAAGACGGTCAGGATTGCCCAGGCACGCTGGGGATAGGGGAGTCCTTGATGGGGCTGCATGGAACGGGGCAGAGAGCGGCTTGGGCTTGCCATTCCGGGCCCGGAGACCCCGTCAGACCGCTTTTGGCGCCCTGGATCAGGAAGAGAACGGCCCCGCCATTATCGTCCTGTCAGGCCATGCAGCGCAAATCTGGATATCTCTCACGGTGCGTCATGCGGCTACGTGACAACGCTTTCTTGCGTCGCCGGATCAAGTAGTTGACGTTTCCTCGGGCTGATCCGGGCTGGCGCGGAAGTCATGCACCGCCGCCTGCAATGCACCGGCTTCTGTTTCCAGGAGGGGCGACCACTCGTTTCCGTCATCGCAGAGGCGCTCGACGGCTCGACAGAGCTTGACGATGGTGGTTGCGCCGACGATCAGGAATGCCCCCGCGCAACGATGAGCCCATTGGCCCAAGGCCTGGGTATTGCGGCTGAGCAGGATGCCGGCAAGCTTGGGCTCATCCGTTTGCAGGTGTTCGCGCAGCAGCGCCCGGTAGCGCTCGCGATCGGCCGCCGGGACGATATCGGCGGGACTGTCGCTGGAGGCGGGTGTGGAGCGCGCGGCATCTACGTCCGGTTGCAGGGACACGCCGTGCAGGGCGTGCTCCAGTTCCGCCAGCGACACTGGCTTGGCAATGTAGCCGTCGAATCCGCGAGCATGCCAGTCGGAGGCCTGACCGGCGTGCGTGACCGCGCTGAATGCAAAAACGGGCAGCGGCGGCCTTTTGGCCTTGATTGCAGATAGCAGTTCGTATCCGTTCATTACCGGCATCTGGATGTCGGTCAGCACGATGTCGACAGCTTGTTGATCGAGCACCGCGAGTGCCTGGCGCCCATCGTTGACCACGATTGACGTCCAGCCGATCGTCTCGAGTTGCTCGGCAATCAGCATGCGGTTCAGTGGGTTGTCTTCGGCGACCAGAACCGTGCCACGCTGATCGGGCGAATGGGGAGTCGCTTCGGCCTGCGCCTTTCCATTTGCGCCGGCGGTTCCGTTTGTTGTTTCGACCGGTCGCGGTGGCCCGATCAATGCGGTTTTTACGCCGGCCAGGATGGCGGCATGGTTGTATGCGGAAACCTCAAAGATTCCCGATTCCAGCTCTGCTGGGCGATCCGGCCCATTGCGTGTGATCCACACGGCGTTCGCCGGGCAAATGGTTCGAAGTGATCTGATTGTGTCGAGCCCATACTCTCCGGTCACAACCATGATCTGGGGATGGCTGGTACATAGCCAGGTGTGGGCGGCGCAACTGGCCGGCAGCACGTGCACCTGGCAGCCGACTCTTGTCAGCCAGGCTTCCAGCGTGGCACCAGATTCCGTTTCCTGGCATAGCACCATGACCATGCCACCAAGCATCGTCAATCCATGTGCCGGGGCCGTTGCCGCAGGCTCGGCAAACGGAATGACTACCGTGAAGGCACTGCCCACGCCCTCCACGCTTTCAACGCTGATGTGTCCGCCCATCAGCTCGCTCAGTCGGGCGCAGATGGAGAGGCCGAGTCCAGTGCCGCTGTAATACGCCGTGGTGCTGGTCTCGCCTTGCACGAAGGGTTGGAATACACGGGAAGCCAGCGCCTGAGACATGCCGTCTCCGGTGTCTCGCACCCGGCAGACCAGCGTCGCCATTCCTTGGGCATCTCGAGAAATCTCCGCACTAAGCGTGATTTTCCCGCTCGCCGTGAACTTGAACGCATTGCCAAGCAGATTGTTGACGATCTGCGCCAGCCTCATGCGGTCGCCCCTCAGAAGCGTGCTCAGGGTAGGCGAAAGTTGGGCGTAGAAGCGGATCGGTCGATCCGTCACCATGGGCGCGTAGGAAAGGGACAGACTTTCAAGTTCGTCGAGCGGATTGAAAGGTGCGGACACCAGCTTCATCTCGCCAGCATCTATCTTCGAGAAATCAAGAATATCGTTGACGATCCGACGCAGCCCTTCGGAGGACGACTGCAATGCGCGTAGCCGTGTTGCGTGTGCCTCGAGGCCGCGGCTGCGCCCGAGCAGTTCGAGATTGCCCAGGAGCGCATTCAGTGGCGTGCGTATCTCGTGGCTCATCGCGGCAAAGAAATTCGATCGGGCACGCATCATGGCTTCCGTCGCTTGCTGGGCGGATCGAAGCTTCTGCTCGAGTTGTTGTTGTGCTGTTACGTCCTGAATGGCACAGAAGAGCACGCACTCTCCGCGGTATCTGGCGGGCGCTGATGTAATTTGCAGAAACTGTGGCTTTGAAGCAGGTGCGGCTTCCGTCGTGGAATTGCACCGCCGGGAAGCGTCGGCATGGGCGTACCCGGGCACCCTGATCTGCGCAATTGGCCCGAACGCGTCACTGAAAGCCTGCGAGGGGCGCTGGCGCAAGGCGTCGATGATCCGGGTGGGCATCGTCGCTCCCCGACTGCATCCAAGCAACGTGTCGGCAACCAGGTTCGAGGTCACGATGACGTGGTCCTGCTGGCGGACGATGCAAAGCCCGATCGGCGTGGCATTGACGAGGATATGGTTGATCGTTTCGTTCTCGAGCGCGCGGGCGGCTTCGGCCTGGCCGTGTCTCAGCAAATGAATGTCCCAGTAGCGTGTGGATATCACGATCGCGATGATCAACATCATGCTCAGGGACCCGATGGTCATCAGTTCGTAGTAGATCGAACTGAATAGTTTGCCGTAGGCCAGGAAATAGACAAGGGAGCCGAAATCCTGGCGCAATGGCTGCACCAGCACCAGGCCGGATCTTCCGAGCCGGAGTGTGTCGGGGGGCAGGCGGCGTGTGCGCGAGAGAATGCGTTCCGCGACTTCGAGCGAGCTTCCCCGCGGGGAGATGTCGATGCGGTCTTCCGCGTGGTTGAGCAACAGCAGCATGGCTGGATCGCTCGGGCGCTTGAGCTGGGACAGGAAGGCATTGACAGGTGTACTCGATGCGATGAGCGCAGGTCGGTGTCCGTCGCCTGCCGTTGTCCCTACCACGGACGTCATGACTTGCGAGTGCAGCACCGGATCCTCGACGGGTCCGATCCAAACCTGCTCTCCGTTACGCGGAAGCTCCTGTCCGGTCCGGGCCTGCAAGGCCTGAACGAGTTTGTCCCGCAGTACTTCCACAGGGTCGTTTTGCTCGGCAATCAGAAGCGCCACGTCGAGTGGCATTGGAGACGGTGTCAGGATGACGGCGTACTCGGCATTCGCGTCGACCACATAGGCGGGATTATCGAGTTCGAAGGCGACGCGGGTGGTCAGCGCAGCAATGGCAATCTGCTGCAATTGCCAGACGCGTTCTGGAAGCGAACGGCCCCAGGCCTGCTGCGTGCTCGAGGGTACCAGCAGTGTGTAGCGGCCATCAGGAGCAACGGCGATGCCAGTACGACGTATGCGTTCGAGAAGATCTGGATCGGTGGGCGAATCGCTGCGGGCATTCAGGTAATGCGCCACCGTCAGCGTCGTTCGGCGCAGGAATGAGGCATCGCTCTGGAGTTGAAGGGAGATCGCGCTGACATACTGGGCAAGATGACTGCGTCGGATGTCGAGCTGCTTGGCAGCCGCAAGCCCGCCGAGCAGGATGGCCGATACGATGACGATCGCAATTAGGAGGCCGACTGTGGCGTAGTAGAGCTGACGCTGCCGTCTTGCGTTGCGCGCCAGCGAAGCAAACGCCTGCGCCAGCGACTCCTGTGTGCGATCGAGTATTTGCTGCAT